>NZ_JBBOTS010000001.1:720000-4835000 GCF_038005705.1 Bacillus sp. FSL L8-0199
TAGTCGAGTGACTCTGCGCCGAAAATGTACCGGGGCTAAATACACCACCGAAGCTGCGGATTGATACCGAATGGTATCAGTGGTAGGGGAGCGTTCTAAGGACAGTGAAGTCAGACCGTAAGGACTGGTGGAGTGCTTAGAAGTGAGAATGCCGGTATGAGTAGCGAAAGACGGGTGAGAATCCCGTCCACCGAATGCCTAAGGTTTCCTGAGGAAGGCTCGTCCGCTCAGGGTTAGTCAGGACCTAAGCCGAGGCCGACAGGCGTAGGCGATGGACAACAGGTTGATATTCCTGTACCACCTCTTTATCGTTTGAGCAATGGAGGGACGCAGAAGGATAGAAGAAGCGTGCGATTGGTTGTGCACGTCCAAGCAGTTAGGCTGATAAGTAGGCAAATCCGCTTATCATAAAGGCTGAGCTGTGATGGGGAAGCTCCTTATGGAGCGAAGTCTTTGATTCCCCGCTGCCAAGAAAAGCTTCTAGCGAGATAAAAGGTGCCTGTACCGCAAACCGACACAGGTAGGCGAGGAGAGAATCCTAAGGTGTGCGAGAGAACTCTGGTTAAGGAACTCGGCAAAATGACCCCGTAACTTCGGGAGAAGGGGTGCTTTCTTAACGGAAAGCCGCAGTGAATAGGCCCAAGCGACTGTTTAGCAAAAACACAGCTCTCTGCGAAGCCGTAAGGCGAAGTATAGGGGGTGACACCTGCCCGGTGCTGGAAGGTTAAGGAGAGGGGTTAGCGTAAGCGAAGCTCTGAACTGAAGCCCCAGTAAACGGCGGCCGTAACTATAACGGTCCTAAGGTAGCGAAATTCCTTGTCGGGTAAGTTCCGACCCGCACGAAAGGTGTAACGATTTGGGCACTGTCTCAACCAGAGACTCGGTGAAATTATAGTACCTGTGAAGATGCAGGTTACCCGCGACAGGACGGAAAGACCCCGTGGAGCTTTACTGTAGCCTGATATTGAATTTTGGTACAGTTTGTACAGGATAGGCGGGAGCCATTGAAACCGGAGCGCTAGCTTCGGTGGAGGCGCTGGTGGGATACCGCCCTGACTGTATTGAAATTCTAACCTACGGGTCTTATCGACCCGGGAGACAGTGTCAGGTGGGCAGTTTGACTGGGGCGGTCGCCTCCTAAAGTGTAACGGAGGCGCCCAAAGGTTCCCTCAGAATGGTTGGAAATCATTCGTAGAGTGCAAAGGCATAAGGGAGCTTGACTGCGAGACCTACAAGTCGAGCAGGGACGAAAGTCGGGCTTAGTGATCCGGTGGTTCCGCATGGAAGGGCCATCGCTCAACGGATAAAAGCTACCCCGGGGATAACAGGCTTATCTCCCCCAAGAGTCCACATCGACGGGGAGGTTTGGCACCTCGATGTCGGCTCATCGCATCCTGGGGCTGTAGTCGGTCCCAAGGGTTGGGCTGTTCGCCCATTAAAGCGGTACGCGAGCTGGGTTCAGAACGTCGTGAGACAGTTCGGTCCCTATCCGTCGTGGGCGTAGGAAATTTGAGAGGAGCTGTCCTTAGTACGAGAGGACCGGGATGGACGCACCGCTGGTGTACCAGTTGTTCTGCCAAGGGCATAGCTGGGTAGCTATGTGCGGAAGGGATAAGTGCTGAAAGCATCTAAGCATGAAGCCCCCCTCAAGATGAGATTTCCCATAGCGTAAGCTAGTAAGATCCCTGAAAGATGATCAGGTTGATAGGTTCGAGGTGGAAGCATGGTGACATGTGGAGCTGACGAATACTAATAGATCGAGGACTTAACCATATAATATGAAGCAATGTTATCTAGTTTTGAAAGAATATAAAAAACTTGTTGACTTTAAAAGTTAAATAAGTTAAAATGATTCTTGTCTTAAATGAATACAGTCTGGTAATGATGGCAGAGAGGTCACACCCGTTCCCATACCGAACACGGAAGTTAAGCTCTCTAGCGCCGATGGTAGTTGGGACCTTGTCCCTGTGAGAGTAGGACGTTGCCAGGCAAAATGGAGGATTAGCTCAGCTGGGAGAGCACCTGCCTTACAAGCAGGGGGTCGGCGGTTCGATCCCGTCATCCTCCACCATATATGTCGGAGGGGTAGCGAAGTGGCTAAACGCGGCGGACTGTAAATCCGCTCCTTCGGGTTCGGCAGTTCGAATCTGCCCCCCTCCACCATTCTTAATTAATGGGCTATAGCCAAGCGGTAAGGCAACGGACTTTGACTCCGTCATGCGCTGGTTCGAATCCAGCTAGCCCAGCCATTAAGAGCCATTAGCTCAGTTGGTAGAGCATCTGACTTTTAATCAGAGGGTCGAAGGTTCGAGTCCTTCATGGCTCACCATTTTAATGAAATATGCGGGTGTGGCGGAATTGGCAGACGCACTAGACTTAGGATCTAGCGCCTTTGGCGTGGGGGTTCGACTCCCTTCACCCGCACTTTTAATAAAATAACTCATACATGTCTTGCGGAAGTAGTTCAGTGGTAGAATACAACCTTGCCAAGGTTGGGGTCGCGGGTTCGAATCCCGTCTTCCGCTCCAATTTTCAATATGACATGCCGGGGTGGCGGAACAGGCAGACGCACAGGACTTAAAATCCTGCGGTGGGTGACCACCGTGCGGGTTCGACCCCCGCCCTCGGCACCATATGCGCCCGTAGCTCAATTGGATAGAGCGTTTGACTACGGATCAAGAGGTTAGGGGTTCGACTCCTCTCGGGCGCGCTTTTATTAACGGGAAGTGGCTCAGCTTGGTAGAGCACCTGGTTTGGGACCAGGGGGTCGCAGGTTCAAATCCTGTCTTCCCGATATTCCCAAAAAACATGGGGCCTTAGCTCAGCTGGGAGAGCGCCTGCCTTGCACGCAGGAGGTCAGCGGTTCGATCCCGCTAGGCTCCACTTTATTTAATATATGTCTCGGAGGTATACCCAAGTTCGGCTGAAGGGATCGGTCTTGAAAACCGACAGGCGGTGAGAATCGCGCGGGGGTTCGAATCCCTCTACCTCCTCCATTTTTTCTTTAATGGTTTAGACATATAATAATAAAATATTTATTTTTTCCTTCATGGAGGTATACCCAAGTTCGGCTGAAGGGATCGGTCTTGAAAACCGACAGGCGGCGAGAGTCGCGCGGGGGTTCGAATCCCTCTACCTCCTCCATTTTTTAAAAATTTATATTGTCGCGGGGTGGAGCAGCACGGTAGCTCGTCGGGCTCATAACCCGAAGGTCGCAGGTTCAAATCCTGTCCCCGCAACCAAATGGTCCCGTGGTGTAGTGGTTAACATGCCTGCCTGTCACGCAGGAGATCGCCGGTTCGACCCCGGTCGGGACCGCCATTTATGTTGGCTCGGTAGCTCAGTCGGTAGAGCAGAGGACTGAAAATCCTCGTGTCGGCGGTTCGATTCCGTCCCGAGCCACCATTTTTTTATGCCGGCTTAGCTCAATTGGTAGAGCAACTGACTTGTAATCAGTAGGTTGGGGGTTCAAGTCCTCTAGCCGGCATCATTTAGGGGCATAGTTTAAAGGTAGAACTGAGGTCTCCAAAACCTCCAGTGTGGGTTCGATTCCTACTGCCCCTGTAAAGTATATGGGCCTATAGCTCAGCTGGTTAGAGCGCACGCCTGATAAGCGTGAGGTCGATGGTTCGAGTCCATTTAGGCCCACCATATATTATTCCGCAGTAGCTCAGTGGTAGAGCTATCGGCTGTTAACCGATCGGTCGTAGGTTCGAGTCCTACCTGCGGAGCCATGGCCCGTTGGTCAAGTGGTTAAGACACCGCCCTTTCACGGCGGTAACACGGGTTCGAATCCCGTACGGGTCATACAAAAAAGAGTCAGCATTATGCTGACTCTTTTTTATTTTGTTAATCCTTTTTATTACGTTACTTTCCAGAAATAAATAAAGGAATTTTGGAAAAGCTATGGTATGTATAAAAAGGAGGAAATCATAATGACACGAGTTAGAGACTTAATGAGTACCCATATTGTACATTGTACACCGCTAGACAATGTATATGAGGCAGCTGTTAAAATGAAGGAAGAATCAGTTGGATTAATTCCTGTTGTTGAAAATGAGCAAGTTGTTGGGCTTGTTACTGATCGTGATTTAGTCGTTCGAGGGATTGCTGAAAAACATCCTGGATCTAATAAAATTACAAATGTAATGACAACAAATATTATCTCAGTTTCTCCAAATGATTCTATTGAAAAAGCTACAGAGCTAATGGCACAGCATCAAATTAGACGATTACCAGTAGTTGATAGTGGTCAACTTATTGGCATGTTAGCACTAGGAGATTTAGCTATAAGGGAATCAGCAGATGATCAAGCTGGATTTGCCTTGAGCGAAATCTCAGAGCATACAGAGTAAATTGAAACTTTAATTAACCGAGAGTCTAATGGTCACTCATAAAGAGCTAAATTATATATAAAGTTCAGATACATTATTCTAGCATATATGGATTAAACTAATATGTTAGCGTGATGTATCTGAGACATTATATAATAAGGATACGGTTAATAATTTCGACAGTTTTTTTTAATTTGTTATTCTTCATTTTTAATAAGAGAAAAGATGATATACTGATAGATATAAGTATTATGAGGGATTTTGAATATAACAATATTAATTTTTAGTGGTGCGATAATAAATTAATATTTCCTACATAGATGAAAAGGGAAGGGGAATTATATGAAGGCTGTACAGGGCGATCCAAATTGGAATTTGGTTACAGATACATATATAGAACCAAATAATTTCGCTGAATTATTTTCTTTGCTTGTACCTTGTCACCCAAAAGGTGAGGGGAAAGAACGAACTATATTAGTATGGAAAGAAAAAGAATTTTATAAAGAAGAAAATTTAGCGGCATTTATCGTATATGGCATGAATAAAGCAAAGAAATTACCGCAGTTTCATAAAGATGAAATTCCAACTTTAGTGCGTATTCTTCGCTTATGCCAAGAGATTGGTTGGTATGAAGAGGCAAATGATTTTATGATAGCGCAAGGATTAGCTGAGTTTGTTCATACTTCATTGGAATATGAAACATGGGATCTTTTGACACAATCAGTTGCTTTAAATTATTTAATTATTAAATATCGTATAGGTGAATTGACAGATAGGGATATTGAAATTTGGGATAGAGTTAAATTTAATGAGAAGTGTATAACCGATTGTAAACATTTATTATCTCATAAAGAAGTATTGGAATTTACATTCTTTTATATGTGCAAGAGAGCGAAATCATTATCAAAAGAGCAATTAAATAGTGATATGATGAGTTTAGCAATGTATTGTAATACTTTTGTATATGATTTGTATACACATGATTTATTACGGAAATATCGTAAGTGTACAGATTTCCTATCATATTATGGACCTAGTCAGGCAGTTTTAGCATGTCAAAGAGCTGTATTATCTCAAATTTCCGATCGCTTAGACCCATTAAAGACAACGCATGTAGATGATTATTTATATGTGATGAAAGAAATGATGGAGCATATGACGATAGGAGTAATGGATCGATACGGTCATTTTATTGGAAAGCTACTATCTTATGTGCCATTTTTCGAAATGATACAAGTTCCACAGCATGCATATTATTGTGAAGAATTACTGTATATTTGTAAGGGCATTGAATATAAAGAAGAAATACTACGCAATTATATATTTATACAATTACATGATTGTTTACCATCATTCTTTAGGCTATTTCTTAAAAATAAGCGTTACGCAACGATTCATGATATTCTTTTCTATTGGTGCGATGACGAACAAAGAATGAGCTTAGAGAAAAAATATAATCTGAGCTTTATTTATGAAAAATATGCTTGTGGATAAACAATATTTCCGATATGAAAAATTAATATAAATTAAAAAGGATCTCCAGTTTATATGAGATCCTTTTTTGTTAGTAAAACAAGGAGAAAGTGATTAAGACAAGAAACAACATTCCATATAGGAGAAGTTGTTCAGTATAACTTCCTTGTATACCAAAAAAAGTATTGGCTTTCTTATACAAATTCAATATGTATTTTATTGGAGTATCTTTGAAAGATTGGTACACAGTGTCTCCTCTTTCTAAGCTTCTTGTTCTTGTTTATAAGGGACATTAATATATCTAGCTACAAATAATAAAACAGCCATAAAGAATACTGGAAATACAGTAGATAAATAAAAGCCATTACTAATTATATTTGTTATGAGAGCACTCAAAAGAAAAATAGCATTATAAATATGGGCAATTTTTTGTTTTAGTTGCACTTGAAATGATTCCATCATAATTTCTAATGCAACAAAAGCAATAATAATAGATAAAAATACAATGTTTGTATTGTAAATGATTAAACAGCAGATTAAACCTAAAAAGGCTACGTATTCAATTATAAGAGGTATATTGCGTGGCATACAATTTACCTAACTAAATATGGCAGTGGATTTACTGCATTTGTTTTTTCAAAATTCCATTCTCCATTATGTAATTCAAAATGAAGATGTTGCCCGTATGAATGACCTGTGTTTCCCATATGACCTATTAATTGTCCAGTTTGTACTTGATCACCAGCTTGTACAGTGCGATCCTTCATATGAGCATAAACAGTTGTATATAATTTCCCATTGATTTGATGCGCAATGAAAACAACATTGCCATAGCTAGCTGAATAATAAGATTTCACAACTTTACCTGCAGCAGCAGCATGGATAGAGACGTTTCCTGGAGCGGCAATATCTATACCATAATGCATTTGTTCCCAGCGTATATCAAAGGTTGAGCTAATTCTTCCTTGAGCAGGGAATTTGAAAGCAGCTGGAATTGATGAAGGTTGATCTGTTTTAGCTTGTGGTTGATTTTGTACTACATAGTGTTTTGCTACATATCCGTATCCTGTGCCAAAACGAATTTTATACCAAGTTCCTACAGTTTCTACTACTTGTACTTGTGTACCGTTTTGTAATGAACCGAGTAGAGCGCTACTTGTACTAGCGTTGCTACGTACATTTAGATTAGGTGTTGCAACAGTATATTTTGTATTATTTTGAACGGTGATTCCTTTTACTAAGGGTTGTGAACCATTAGAGATGAATGCTTTTTGTACGTAACCTGTTTGGCCATTATGCGATATTTTATACCATTCGCCTTGATCTTCTTGAACGGTAATAAACTTGCCATTTGGTAATACATCTAAAATGGAAGATTCTAAATTAGGTTCAGAGCGAACGTTTAATGCATTAGCATTAACGATGTATTGATCATTAGAATGAAGTTTGTTTTTTAGTAAAATAGCATCTTTTTGTACATAACCTACTTTATTATGAACAGATACTTTATACCACTCATTAGTTGTTTCAAGGATGTTCACTTTTGTATTAAAGCGAATTGTATCAATTGATGTGCTTTTTACGTTATCTTCTGTATGTAATGCTACTTGATCGACTTTGACATACCCAGTTTTAATATTAGATAATTGTTCAGCGTTTGCTTTTTGTACATTTGTTTCACCCATAGAAGGAAGTAAAGAAGCAATCGCTACAGTAGTTGCTGTTAAAGCAGCAGCTTTCATATTCATGGAATAGAGACCTCCTCTAGTTGTATAGTTGTAATTTTATTATAGTATAAAGATATAATATAGTGGGTGTATTCACATAAATGTAATATGAAATCAATATAAAAATAAATTTTTTGAGGATAATGATTCCTTTTTATACAATTAATTGGGGTTTTATTTTCTAAAATAGAATGTATGTATTGTATAACTTTGATATTTTGTTAATAATTAAGAAAATTAAAAAAGTTGATGATGTCTTATTAGGGTGTTATACTGACAGTGATAATTTTATAGTTTGCTAGGAGAGCTGGTGTTGCCAGCTGAGAGTAGGCCGTAAGCCTTTGATCCTTTTTTTTACCTGATCTAGATTATGCTAGCGTAGGGAAGCAATTCGGACACTAACAATGAGTCCCCGTTTCTTTGCGTATAGAAACGGGGCTTTTTTATTTGAAAATTTCATATTGAAACCACTAGGGGTGCTTGATTTGCTGAGAGAGGAATAATCCTTAACCCTTACAACACCTGATCTAGGTAATACTAGCGAAGGGAAGTGGAACATCGAATAAATGTATAACTTTATTTGCTGTAACCACTTCTTATATATAGAAGTGGTTTTTTATTTAGATACATATATTGAAAGGGGATAGAGAAATGAAATTTTGCGATAGATTATTAGAAACTGTGCAACCGGTTTGGGAGATGAGTCATAATCATCCGTTTGTAGTGGGTATGGGAGATGGCACGTTAGAAAAAGATAAATTCCAGTATTATATTATTCAAGATTATTTATATCTGCTAGATTATGCAAAGTTATATGCGATTGGTGTTGTAAAAGCAACGAATCCACAAGTAATGGGAAAGTTCGCTGAACAAATTGATGGAATATTAAATGGCGAAATGACAATCCATAAACAATATGCAAAAAGACTTGGAATTTCTATAGAGGAGATAGAGTCTGCGAAACCATCTGCTAAAAATTTAGCTTATACAAATTACATGATGTCTGTATCTCAAAATGGCACACTTGCGGAATTAATAGCAGCGCTTCTTCCATGTATGTGGAGCTATTGGGAAATTGGAAAGCGTTTAAATGATATTCCTGGAGCAAGAGATCATGAGTTTTTTGGTGAGTGGATTCAAGGATATAGTTCGGAAGAATACGGTAATCTTTGTATTTGGTTAATAGATTTATTAAATAAAATGGCAGTTGGAAAGTCTGAGACAGAACTAGAAAGATTAGAGGAGATTTTCTTATATTCCAGTCGATTTGAATATTTATTCTGGGATATGTCCTATCGTAAGGAGATGTGGGGATTTGAGGAGCAAGAACATACTACAGTTTCATAATGTTTCTTTTCATTACGATGAGAAACCAATCATCCATGAATTAAATGCTTCTATACATGAGAAAGAGTTTGTCAGTATTATCGGACCGAGTGGATGTGGGAAAAGTACTTTATTTCGCCTTATTACAGGTCTAGAAAAGGTAAGTACTGGACAGATAGAACTGACAGAAACAAAGCACCATCCTGTAGGATATATGCCGCAAAAAGATATGCTTTTGCCGTGGAGAACAATTATTGAGAATGCTGCCCTGCCGCTAGAGTGCCAAGGTGTACAGAAGAAAGAAGCACAAGTAAAGGCAAAGGAACTGTTACATAAATTTGGTTTGCAAGGGTATGAGAAAAAATATCCGAAAGATTTATCTGGTGGTATGAGACAACGTGTATCTTTTATTCGAACTTTATTAACAGGCGGGGAAATATTGCTGTTAGATGAACCATTTAGTGCGTTGGATGCTTTAACGAAGACCTCTTTGCAAGAATGGTTGTTCGAACAATGGCAAGAGTGGGAAAAAACAATTTTATTCATTACTCATGATGTTGAAGAAGCGTTATTTCTTTCAAACCGAGTTTTAGTAGTGGAACAGCAGCCGATAACGACTTTGACTGAGCGGACTGTACCGCTTGATCATAACAGAACACGAAAAGATTTATATAAACCGGAAGTATTAGCGCTGAAAGATGAGCTTCTTAGTATGTTACAAAGGCAGGTACTTGTGTGATGAACCGATTGAAAGAATTAGTTCCTGCTATTACACTTTCTAGTATTTTACTAGCTGTGTGGGAAATAGGAGCAAGAATTGTAGATGAGATGTACATTTTACCGTCACCTTCTGCGATTGTAATGAAGATATGGAAACTAAAAGACATATTATTTACAGTTCATTTACCTGCAACGTTATACGTCGTTTTAATAGGTGTTGTTATCTCTATCGTATTAGGTGTAGGGCTAGCGATGTTAATGAATGCGAGTACATGGATGGAGAGAGCGTTTTATCCATTATTAGTTGCTTCACAAACGATTCCGATTACTGCGCTTGCTCCGCTATTTGTTTTATGGTTTGGATACACAATTTGGAGTAAGGTTGTTGTCACAGTTTTAATTACGTTTTTCCCAATTGCGGTCAATACGTATGATGGACTGCGTAGTACGAAAAAAGAATGGGAGGAGCTCTTAGTTACATATGGAGCAACAAAAAGAGATATTTTTCTTAAATTAAAGTTGCCATCTGCTCTTCCTTATTTTTTCTCAGCTTTAAAAATTGCAGTTCCGCTTAGTGTTATCGGAGCAGCAATTGGAGAATGGCTCGGTGCACAAGCTGGGCTTGGATATTTCAGTAAGAGAATGATGACGCAGTTAGATGGAGCTGGCGTATTTGCACCTATTGTATTGTTATCATTATTAGCTATTTTCTTCGTCGTAATTATTTCCATATTAGAAAAGAAATTCATTAGTTGGAGGAAGTATTCATGAAATTTTTAAAGCGCATCTTTGTGTTTACATTAATAATTGCAATAATTGCAGGATGTTCGAGTAATTCAGCATCAGACAAAAGTAAAAAAGAGAAAGAAATAACAGTCATGTTAGATTGGTATCCAAATGCGGTACATAGCTTTATCTATGCAGCAATTGAAAAAGGATACTTTAAAGAAGAAGGTGTAAAGGTAAATATTAAATTCCCTTCTAATCCGACTGATCCATTAACGCTGGCAGCAGCAGGGAAGGTGACAGTTGGCTTGTATTATCAGCCAGATGTTGTTATGGCGAGAGCGAATGAGCAAATTCCAGTGAAATCAATTGGAGCTGTCGTACGTTCACCATTAAATCATGTTGTATCACTGAAATCAGCGGGCATTCAATCACCGAAAGATTTAGAAGGAAAAACAGTAGGATACTCTGGAACACCTTTAAGTGAGATGTATTTAAGAACGATGGTAAAAGAAGCTGGTGGTAATCCTGATACAGTGAAAGTAGTTGATGTTGGCTTTGATTTAGTACCAGCATTAATTACGAAGAAAGTAGATGCGGTAACAGGGGCATACATTAACCATGAAGTACCTGTTATGCGTCATGAAGGCCATGAACCAGCGTACTTTAATCCAGCTGATTACGGAGTACCAAACTACCATGAGCTTGTGTTTGTAACAGGTGATAAAACGTTGAAAAAAGATAAAGAAGCGTTGCAAGCTTTCTTACGTGGTACGAAAAAGGGCTATGATTTCATGAAGAAAAACCCAGATGAAGCATTGAATATTTTATTAAATCATCAAGAAAAAGAAAACTTCCCACTTGTGCCAGAAGTTGAAAAGGAAAGTATGAAAATTTTATTAGAGAAGATGGAAACGAAAGATGAGCCATTCTTATCAGATTCAAAAGAATCTTGGGAGAAACAAAATAAGTGGCTGAAGGACAAAGGAATGACGAAAGAAACCGTCCCAGCCGATGAACTATTCGAAAATATTTTAAAGTAGGCGAATGAATATGAAAAATGAGCTCCACGTAATCTCAAATGGCCATATGCCATTCGAAGAGTTAGTGAATGTAGCGATGCAAATTGAGAGTGAGATTGATTATTTGCATATTCGTGAGCGTGAGAAGAGTACGAAGGAATTATATGAAGGTGTGGAAAGTCTATTAATGGAGGGCTTTCCGGCTTCTAAAATTGTCATAAACGATCGAATTGATATTGCAATTTTATTAAATATACCTCGTGTTCAACTAGGATATCGAAGTACAGATGTAAAGTCAGTGAAAGAAAAGTTTTCGTATTTGCATGTCGGTTATTCTGTGCATTCGCTAGATGAAGCAATAGTAGCTTTTAAAAATGGAGCGGATTCACTCGTTTATGGCCATGTATTTCCGACAGATTGTAAAAAAGGTGTGCCAGCGAGAGGGCTTGAAGAAATTTCAGACATTGCAAGGTGTTTATCTATACCGATTACAGCAATTGGAGGAATTACCCCAGAAAACACAGTGGATGTTCTTACTAACGGTGTAAGTGGTATAGCAGTTATGTCTGGAATTGTAAGTAGTAGTAACCCGTATAGCAAAGCGAAATCTTATAAGGAATCAATAAGAAAGTGGGCGGAAAAACATGTGTGAGAAGTATGATGTAGCGATTATTGGTGGTGGTGTAATTGGCAGTTCAGTTGCACATTTTCTAGCAGAAAGAGGACATAAAGTAGCGATTGTGGAGAAGCAAAGTATTGCATCGGAAGCTTCCAAAGCAGCTGCTGGTTTACTTGGTGTTCAGGCAGAATGGGATGCGTATGATCCGCTATTTGAACTTGCTAGAGAAAGCCGAGCTATATTTCCACAACTTGCAGCAGTTTTACGTGAAAAGACGGGTATTGATATTGGATATGAAGAAAAAGGAATTTATCGTATTGCTCAAAATGAAGATGAGAAGGAAAGAATTCTTCACATTATGGATTGGCAGCAGAAAACAGGTGAAGATTCTTATTTTCTAACGGGAGACCATGTGCGGGAAAAAGAGCCATATCTATCCGAATCTATTATAGGAGCAGTATATTATCCGAAAGACGGTCATGTTATTGCACCAGAGCTTACGAAAGCATTCGCACATTCTGCGGCAATTTCCGGTGCTGATATATATGAACAGGCAGAAGTATTTGATATCCGTATTGAAAATAATAAAGTGACTGGAGTTATTACAAGTGAAGGTATTGTCACATGTGAGAAAGTCGTTATTGCAGGAGGTTCATGGAGCACGAAGTTACTCAGTTATTTTCACCGTGATTGGGGTACATATCCAGTTAAAGGAGAAGTGGTTGCGGTAAGAAGTAGAAAACAACTTTTAAAAGCACCTATTTTTCAAGAAAGATTTTACATTACTCCAAAGCGCGGTGGACGTTACGTAATTGGGGCAACAATGAAGCCACATACGTTCAATAAAACTGTGCAGCCAGAAAGTATAACTTCTATATTAGAGCGTGCTTATACAATATTGCCAGCTTTAAAAGAAGCAGAATGGGAAAGCACGTGGGCAGGATTACGACCACAATCGAATCATGAAGCTCCTTATATGGGAGAGCATGAAGAAATAAAAGGTTTATATGCTTGCACGGGCCATTATCGAAACGGTATTTTATTAAGTCCTATTTCTGGCCAATATATGGCTGATTTAATAGAAGGAAAGCAAGAGAATCATTTGCTAGATTCATTGCTTTCTAGAAGAGTTTAGAAAGGGGATGGAAGTTTGAATTTAAAAATTAATGGTAACCAAATTGAAGTGCCAGCGAGTGTAAAAACAGTAGCTGAGCTACTTACACATTTAGAGTTAGATAACAGAATTGTTGTAGTAGAGCGTAATAAAGATATTTTACAAAAAGATGATCATACAGATACATCTGTTTTTGATGGAGACCAAATTGAGATTGTAACTTTCGTAGGAGGCGGTTGATTATGTTAAACATTGGACCATTTTCATTTCATTCTAGACTTTTATTAGGAACAGGTAAATTCCCTGATTTTGACGTACAGCAAAAGGCAATTGACGTTTCTGAAGCTGAAATTTTAACGTTTGCAGTACGTCGTATGGATATCTTTGATGCAAAGCAACCTAATTTATTAGAGAAACTTGATGTGAAAAAATATACGTTATTACCAAATACAGCAGGAGCAAAAAATGCTGAAGAGGCTGTTCGTATTGCAAAATTAGCAAAAGCTTCTGGGCTTTGTGACATGATAAAGGTAGAAGTTATTGGTGATGATAGAACGTTATTACCTGATCCGGTAGAAACGTTAAAGGCATCTGAAATGTTACTGGAAGAAGGATTTATCGTACTTCCGTATACATCTGATGATGTTGTATTAGCACGTAAATTACAAGAGCTTGGCGTGCATGCGATTATGCCAGGAGCATCTCCAATCGGATCAGGACTTGGTATTGTAAATCCATTAAATTTGAGCTTCATTATTGAACAAGCGACAGTACCAGTTATCGTTGATGCCGGTATTGGTAGCCCAGCTGATGCGGCATTTGCAATGGAATTAGGAGCAGATGGCGTGTTATTAAATACAGCTGTATCAGGAGCAAAAGATCCTATTAAAATGGCAAAAGCAATGAAATTAAGTATTGAAGCAGGCCGTTTAGGATTTGAAGCAGGTCGTATTGCACGTAAGCGTTGTGCAACTGCAAGTAGTCCTTTAGAAGGAATGAGCGTAGTTGAATAATCGATATTCTCGCCAAGAACTATTTTCTCCAATTGGAGAAGAAGGACAGCAAAAGATAAGAGAAAAGCATGTGCTTATTATCGGTGCAGGTGCATTAGGTAGTGCAAATGCAGAGATGTTTGTAAGAGCAGGTGTTGGCAAGATAACAATTGTTGACCGTGATTATGTAGATTGGAGTAATTTACAAAGACAACAATTGTATGCAGAGAGCGACGTAAAGAATAATCTTCCAAAAGCTATAGCGGCTAAAAAACGTTTAGAAGAGATTAATAGTGATGTAACAATAGAAGCTCTCGTTCAAGATGTAACAGCTGAAGAGCTAGAAGAACTTGTTACAAATGTTGATGTAATTATTGATGCGACTGATAATTTTGAAACACGCTTTATTGTGAATGATATAGCACAAAAATATTCTATTCCATGGATTTACGGTGCATGTGTAGGTAGTTACGGTCTTTCTTACACAATCCTTCCTAGTAAAACACCATGTTTATCATGTTTATTACAGTCGATTCCGCTTGGCGGGGCAACATGTGATACAGCGGGTATTATATCACCTGCTGTATCTCTTGTCGTTTCTCATCAAGTAACAGAAGCTCTTAAACTGTTAGTAGAAGATTACGAATCACTTCGAGATGGGCTTGTATCGTTTGATATGTGGAAGAATGAGTATTCATGTATGAATGTGCAAAAACTTCGCCAGCATAATTGTCCTTCATGCGGAGAGAATGCATTATATCCGTATTTAAATAAAGAGAACACATCAAAAACAGCAGTTTTATGCGGGCGAAATACAGTTCAAATTAGACCACCTTATAAAGATGAAATGAATTTTGAACAATATAAAGAGTTGCTGGAAGGTCGCGTGAATGATTTAAATATAAATCTATATTTATTATCATTTTCTGTTGAAGACAAGAGGTTAGTAGCCTTTAAAGATGGCCGTGTGCTCGTACATGGAACGAAAGATATAAGCGAAGCAAAAACGGTTTATCATCGCTATTTTGGATAGAAAAGGATGAGTGGGATGAAAGTGAATAAAGCTTTAACAATTGCAGGGTCTGATAGCGGCGGCGGTGCTGGAATTCAGGCAGATTTAAAAACATTCCAAGAGCTTGGTGTATACGGAATGACGGTTATTACGGCAATTACTGCTCAAAACACGCTTGGCGTTCAAGGGGTATATCCTGTTCCGTTAGAAGGTATTACAGAACAGCTGAATTCAATTGGTACGGATTTAACACCAGACGCAGTGAAACTAGGAATGTTATTTAGTAGTGAAATAATTCAAATTGTTGCAGAACAAATTAAAAAGTTTGGCTGGAATAATATTGTGCTAGATCCCGTTATGATTGCAAAAGGCGGTGCATCATTATTACAGCAAGAAGCAGTTCAAGCATTAAAAGAATATTTATTACCAGTAGCAACTGTTATAACACCGAATGTCCCAGAAGCAGAAGTGTTAACTGGGATGGAGATTCATAATGTTGAAGATAGTAAAGAAGCTGCAAAAGTATTGCATGAATTAGGTGCTAAATATGTGCTTATGAAGGGCGGACATGCAGAATATCAAGGGAATGAAGTAATTGATTTCCTCTTTGATGGAGAAAAATTTATTGAGTTTAGAAGCGAGCGAATTCCTTCAAAGCAAACGCATGGAAGTGGGTGTACATTTGCTTCAGCGGTTACAGCAGGACTTGCGAAAGGATACTCAATTGAAGATGCTGTTCAAGAAGCAAAACGATTTATTAGTATAGCAATTGAAGAGCCATTGAATATTGGTAGTGGTCATGGACCGACGAATCATTTTGCATATAAAGTGAATAGAACGCGTGCATAGGTAAGTGAAAAGCCAGTTTTATAACTGGCTTTTTTTCTGTTTACTTTTTCAAAATACAGGAGTAATATATCAGCCAGAATACATTTTTTTGTAAACGCTGAGTCCAATTATATGGAGCGGAGGAACCAATTTGTGCGTAGGCACTAGGGGTGAATCTTTCAAGTTTGAAAGTAGGGCTACTCTCAAAGTCCGAATCCGACAGCTAACTTCGTAAGCGTCTTGAGAGAGGACGGTGCCATGATGGATACATCACTTCATCGATCTGATTAGTATAGGGGAATATCAATCTATGTTTGATTTCTTTTATACTAAGGAGGATGAGGTACATGGAACTAACACTTATTTGTGTTGGAGAAGAAAGTAAGGTAGATAGTTTAAGAGATCTAGTACCATTTCAACATAAGTTAATTATTTTTACAGCAAATGAAGAGATAGCGGCTGAAGTTAGGAATTGTGGGTTTGATTGGACTTATAGCTGCAGTAAGGAGCAGGACTTTACTAGTATTTGTGAGTGTATTAAGAAGGTGATTTTACTAGGGGATGAGCTTCCAATCGTTAGTTTTTTCACAGAACACATTCGCTTTTCTTTTCAAGCACCTATTACTGTTGTTACAAGGAATAAACGATATCCAGCGAGGCTCTATGAAACAATTGGAGCTAAGTTTGTCGTGTTTACAAATTGTGATAATATTTCTTTTTTATTTTTTGAATAGGGCGGGGGAAGAAATGATGAAGGTATTATTACTTGGAGATATAGCAAATCGTTGGGCAGTATCGGTAGAGCGAGTTCAAGAATTGGTTCAGATCGATCCCCTTTTTCCAGGGCCGTATATTATATTACCATCAAAAGATGCTTTGTATTTAGAGGTGGATATTACCGAGTATGAGCAGCTACATGCAGAATTGACACAAGTTTATATTCGCGGGAGAAATTTACGTGCATTTTTACGAGGAGAATAAAGGTTGAATAAAAAAGAGCGAATGCTGAGTGCAACAAGCTATGCACTTCATCTCATTCGCTCTTTTTATTTCATATTTAAAAGGTCATTTTTAAGAAAAGAGAAGAGAAATAAAGAAAATAGATGAAATAATAGTAATAATCTTCAATGTAAGCGTTTAAATGAATATAAATATTATTATTTTCAGTAATTTAACCCTTTACAAGTGAAATATAGAGGAGTATATTTACTCTCATAAATCATTCATAAAATTTCCAAAAAAACCTAAAATCGCTGAGTTCCAGAAATGGAGCGGGGGAACCAATTTTGTGCATCGTCACTTGGGGTGAATCTTTCAGTTTTGAAGGTAGGGCTACTCTTTAGGCCCGAATCCGACAGCTAACCTCGTAAGCGTTTAGAGAGGAGGTTTACTTTTTGTTGTTCATTTTTTGAACACTGAGTAGAGCTCAGTGTTCTTTTTTAATAATTAAATGGTAAATTTTAACAAAAACAAAGCGAGGGATAGCTATGTTAGATGTTGTAATGGTCGGGATTTTTATTTTATTAGTTGCATCAATGGCAAGTCTTGCAAGTTGGTCAGATAAAGTTGTGAAAGAAGGAAAGCAATCATGATGATTGTCTTATCGGTTATTGTCGCAGCAATTACAGTGTATTTAGTGTATGCATTATTAAATCCAGAGAAGTTTTAATTAGGGGGAATCATTCATTATGATTTGGGTTGCAGTCATTATTACAATGCTCTTGTTTATTTTAGTAGCAAAGCCAATGGGGATTTATTTAGAAAAAGCTTTTCAAGGTAGCAAAATGCTAGATAAAGTATTCGGGCCTTTTGAAAAACTTATTTTTAAAATTATGGGTGTAAAAGAATACAATCAAACGTGGAAACAGTACGCATTATCATTAGTTTTACTCAACGGATTTATGATTGTTATTGTATATTTCATTTTCAGATTACAAGGTGTGTTGCCGCTAAATCCAGCGCATATTGAAGGGATGGAGCCTACGCTCGCTTTTAATACAGCGATTAGTTTTATGGCTGATACAAACTTACAGCATTATAGCGGTGAAAATGGTTTATCCTATTTATCACAATTAATCGGGATTACATTTTTAATGTTTGCGGCACCAGCAACGACATTGGCGCTCGTTATGGCTTTTATAAGAGGACTTGCTGGAAAAGAACTTGGTAACTTTTTCGTTGATTTTACAAGAGCGTTAACGAGAGTGTTTCTTCCTATCGCATTTATTGCGGCACTAGTTTTTGTTGCACTTGGCGTACCGCAAACGTTAGATGGGGCGGTTACAGCACAAACGATTGATGGGGCAAAGCAAAGTATATTACGTGGCCCTGTTGCATCATTCGTTTCTATTAAGGAACTTGGAAATAACGGCGGTGGATTTTTCGGAGCAAACTCTACGCATCCTTTTGAAAATCCAGGACAAATGAGTAATATTTTGCAAATGATGCTTATGATGTTATTACCAACAGCACTTCCATTTACGTACGGACGAATGGTAGGAAATAAAAAACAAGGTCGCATCCTTTTCGTGTCACTATTTATGGTATTTTTACTAGGGTTTATAACGATTACGACATCTGAACTAAACGGGAACCCGGCATTAAATGGAATGGGTATCGAACATGTACAAGGAAGTACAGAAGGGAAAGAAGTACGATTTGGAACAGTATTTTCTTCACTATACGCAACGGTAACGACAGCTGCTGAAACTGGGGCTGTTAATACGATGCATGATACGTTAACACCAATTGGCGGTCTAGTTCCACTTGTAAATATGATGTTAAATACAGTGTATGGCGGCGTTGGAGCAGGCTTTGTAAACATTATTATGTATGCAATTATTGCAGTGTTTATATCTGGGTTAATGGTTGGACGGACACCAGAGTTTTTAGGTAAAAAGATTGAAGGTAAGGAAATGAAATTAATTGCGGTCACGATTTTATTTCATCCATTGCTCATTTTAGGCTTTTCGGCATTAGCTCTTTCAACAAATTTAGGGACGGATGCTATTTCTCATTCTGGTTTCCACGGTTTAACGCAAGTTGTATATGAATATACATCGTCAGCTGCAAATAACGGATCTGGATTTGAAGGATTAGGAGATAATACACCGTTTTGGAATATTACGACTGGTTTAGTTATGTTTTTAGGACGCTACTTCAGTTTAATTACGATGTTAGCTGTGGCAGCTTCGCTGAAAGAAAAAACGGTAGTGCCAGAAACAGTTGGAACGTTCCGTACAGATAATAGTTTATTTGGTGGCATCTTCATCGGAACAATTGTAATTGTCGGTGCATTAACATTCTTCCCGATGTTAGTACTCGGTCCAATTGCAGAATTTCTTACATTGAAGTAATGGAGGGTAAATGATGAGACCGGTAGTAGTAAAAGAAAAACAATTAAATGAGTCACAAATACATGCTGTAGAAGATGAAGTTAGACAAGCGAAAACGATGGATCGTGATATCGTAACACATGCGATGAAGCAATCCGTTGCGAAATTGAATCCGAAAGTCATGATAAAGAATCCGATTATGTTCGTTGTGGAGATTGGATTTATCATTACGTTCATTTTATCTTTTCTTCCAAGTAGTTCTAGTAGTATACCAGATTGGTTTAATATAACAGTTTCTCTCATTCTATTATTTACAGTTTTATTTGCGAATTTTGCAGAAGCATTAGCAGAAGGTCGTGGTAAAGCGCAAGCCGATTCTTTAAAGCAGTCGAAGAAAGATGTGTTTGCAAATGTAGTAAAAGAAAATGGAGACATTGTCCAAGTTTCAGCAACTGATCTTAGAAAAGGTGACGTTGTTATCGTAAAACAAGGAGAAATGATTCCGAATGATGGCGAAGTAATCAAAGGATTAGCATCTGTAGATGAATCTGCAATTACAGGGGAATCAGCTCCTGTTATAAAAGAAGCAGGCGGTGATTTTTGTTCCGTAACAGGTGGAACGATGGTCGTAAGTGATGAAATTACAATTGTCATTACGAGTAATCCTGGTGAATCATTTATCGACAAAATGATTTCTTTAGTAGAAGGAGCTGCTCGTCAAAAAACGCCGAATGAGATTGCTTTAAATACAGTATTAACGAGCTTAACTCTTATTTTCTTGATCGTTGTTGTGACGTTGCCGATTTTTACAAATTATTTAGGGTTTCAAATTGATACTGCTGTGCTAGTTGCATTATTAGTTTGTTTAATTCCAACGACAATTGGTGGGCTATTATCGGCAATTGGTATTGCTGGGATGGACCGTGTGACAAAGTTTAACGTGTTAGCGATGTCGGGGAAAGCAGTAGAAGCTGCTGGCGATATTAATACAATTATTTTAGATAAAACAGGTACAATTACTTTTGGGAACCGGATGGCTCATACATTATTGCCTGTAGGAAATGAAACGATTGAGCAAGTTGGAAAGTGGGCCGCTATTAGTTCTGTTTTAGATGAAACACCAGAAGGTCGATCTGTTATCGAGTATGTGCAGGGAAAATCTATATCATACAATAGGGAACTTGCAGAACAAGGTGAGTTTGTTCCGTTTAAAGCAGAAACGAGAATGAGTGGTGTTGATTTACAAGACGGAACAAAAGTGAGAAAAGGTGCTGTAGGTGCCGTTATTGAATGGGTTGAGTCACAAGGCGGAATAATTCCGAAAGATGTAAATCAAAAAGCAGACTTAATTTCAAAAGAGGGTGGAACACCACTTGTAGTTGCAGTAGATAATCGTATTTATGGTTTAATTTATTTAAAGGATACAGTAAAACCGGGTATGCGTGAGCGTTTTGAACAGTTACGCCAAATGGGGATTAAAACGGTTATGTGTACAGGTGATAATCCGTTAACGGCAGCAACGATTGCAAAAGAAGCTGGAGTAGATGAATTCGTTGCCGAGTGTAAACCGGAAGATAAAATTGCTGTTATTAAAGCAGAGCAAGATAAAGGGAAACTTGTAGCAATGACAGGTGATGGTACAAATGATGCTCCAGCATTGGCACAGGCGGACGTTGGATTAGCGATGAACAGTGGTACGACAGCAGCGAAAGAAGCGGCCAACATGATTGATCTAGACTCGAATCCAACGAAAATTATTGAGGTTGTAGGAATCGGTAAGCAATTGTTAATGACGCGAGGTGCTTTAACGACGTTTAGTATTGCGAATGATATAGCGAAATATTTTGCAATCATTCCAGCAATGTTTACACTTGCGATTCCGCAAATGGAAGCATTGAACATTATGAAATTAACATCACCACTGTCAGCGATTTTATCAGCATTAATATTTAACGCTGTTATTATTCCATTACTCATTCCGTTAGCGATGAAAGGTATTGCATATAAACCGATGAGTTCTAATGCATTGCTTAGCCGAAACTTACTTATTTATGGGCTTGGTGGAGTTATCGTTCCGTTCATTGGAATTAAGGTAATTGATATGATTGTCGGCTTGTTTATATAAGGAAGAGGGGAAAAAGATGGAGAAGAAACAAAGTATACTATCACCAATTATCCGTATTACTTTTACATTTCTAGTATTGTGTGGACTTGTATACCCACTTATTGTTACTGGTATTGCACAAGCAGTGATGAAGGATAATGCGGATGGAAGTCTAATATATAATGATAAAAATGAAGTGATTGGTTCTAAATTAATTGGTCAAAACTTCACGGATCCACGTTATTTTCAAGGGCGTGTTTCTAGTATTGAATATAAGGCTGAAGCATCTGGTTCAAATAACTATGCACCATCTAATCCAGATTTAGCAAAGCGAGTAGAGAAAAGTATTGCGGACTGGAAGGAAAAAAATCCAGCTGTTCCAGTTACAGAAGTACCGATAGATTTAGTGACAAATTCAGGTTCAGGGCTTGATCCTGATATTAGTCCAAAGGCGGCCTCGGTGCAGGTGAATCGCATCTCAAAATTAACGAATATTCCGAAAGAAAAACTTAATCAATTAATTAAAGATCAAACAGAAGGTGCTGCGCTTGGTTTATTTGGAGAAGATCGAGTGAACGTCTTAAAGCTAAATTTGGCATTACAGAAATTAATGAAATAGTAACAGTGCTACCTCAATCTAATGGATTGAGGTAGCGTTGTTTCGAATGAAAGGTAGTGTTTATTTTGTATGCAGATGATTATGAACCGAAGTTTCAAAGGCGAACGCCAGAGGAATATTTAGAATATATTCGTCAGCAAAATCGCGGAAAGTTAAAGCTATATGTCGGAGCAGCTCCAGGCGTAGGAAAAAGTTATAAAATGCTCTTTGATGCAAGAGAAATGAAAAAAGATGGAATTGATATTGTAATTGGTTTAATTGAAACGCATGGAAGAAAAGAGACGGAAGAAGCAATTGCTGATTTAGAAAAAGTTCCTTTAAAAGAAATACAGTATAAAGGAAAGGTATTTTATGAGCTTGATGTGGAAGGAATAAAAAAACGCGCGCCGCAAGTAGTCGTAGTGGATGAACTTGCTCATAGTAATGTTCCTGGTTCTAAATATAAGAAACGTTATATGGATGTGCAGGAATTGTTAGAGGCTGGTATATCGGTATTATCAGCTTTTAATATTCAACATTTAGAAAGTGTTCATGATATTGTAGCTCAAATTACGAATGTAAAAGTAAGAGAACGAATTCCAGATTTTATTTTACAAAAAGCAAATGAAATTCAGCTCGTTGATGCAACGCCTGAGGTATTAAGGAAGAGACTAATAGACGGAAAGATATATAAAGAAGAAAAAATTCAGCAAAGCTTACAAAACTTCTTTACACTTAATAATTTAGGAGCACTTAGGGAATTATCACTTCGTGAAGTTGCTGATGATATGGACGAGAAAATTAGCCAAACAGTAATAGAACCAATTGGCGTAAAAGAAAAAATTCTCGTTTGTGTACAATACAGTTCAACAGCGGAGAAATTAATAAGACGGGGATGGCGCATGGCTGATCGATTAAATGCTGAATTGTACGTATTAAACGTTGAGAGGGAAAATATAGATTCTCTTTCAGCAGGTAAAAAACAAACAATTGAAGAGTGGAAATCGTTAACGAATCAATTTGATGCGAGTTTTGTATTAGAAGAGGCAAAAGGAAGAAAGCCAGCAGATGTTATTATTGAAGTCGCAAAAAGATTACAAGTAACGCAAATTTTACTTGGACAATCTGCAAGAACAAGATGGGAAGAAATACGAAAAGGCTCTATTGTAAATGAAATTATGAGACAAACAAAGTATATTGATATTCATATTGTTGCGGATCAAAGAGGGTAAAATAGAGCCGACCTTTTTGGGGGCTCTATTTTACTTTTTGTACAGAATGAAAACTTAGCATTTTCATTGCATATAAGATTACAAGTAAAAACATAATTGCGCCTAGGAAGAAAATCCAAAAGTAATTTTGGTTAAATAAAAGAAATCCACCTATAAGTGGCCCTGTACCCATACCAAGATAGCGGATGAAGTTGTATATACCGATAGCTGTTGCACGTTCTTGTACGAATTCTTCTGTTAATAAAGTAGTGTGAGTTGGCATAGAAAGTCCCATACTAAAACCGTACAAAGATGTAACGATAATGATGAAGGGGATATTGATGCTATATGTGAAAGAGAATAAAACGACACATATAATATTGAAGAAACTCGTAATAAATAAAGCTTGCTTTGTTGTGAGGCGTTTTTGCAAAAACTTGTAGCAAAAACTTCCTAGCATGATAGAAAGAGACATTGGTACAAACATAAGACCAATTTTATTTACAGTTAAATGAAATGAATTTGTTAAAATACTCGGTAAAAAAACGAGAAAGCAAAAGTAAATACAAAATTGAATGAAGCCAATAAGAGTAATAGAAAATCCAGTTTTATTTTTTAAGATAAGAGAGTAATTCTTTTGTGCTTTAGACTGCTTAATTACATTTGGCTTTGTTTCTGGAAGTAGTGAAATGTTTATCATTAATAAGATAATGCCAAGTGTAGATAAAAAGAGAAATACAGATAAGTGACCATTTATACTGCCAAGATAACCACCTATGAGAGGAGCCATTGCAGGTGCGAGGGCAAGTAACATTTGGTATAGGCTCATCGCTTCTCCGCGTTCTTTTCCTTCAAATAAATCGCCGATAATCGTTGCTGAAACTACAGGTATAGCCGCTATTCCTATAGCTTGAACAGCTCTAAAAAAGAGAAATAAATAAATGTTTGCCGAAAAAGCACATCCGATTGAAGCAATCGTACTAATAATTAAACTAGGAATAAGGACAGATTTTCTCCCTTTTGTATCAATTAAAGGGCCATATATGAGCTGCATAATCGCAAGAACGAATGTAAAAAGTGAAACTGTTACATTTACAAGATAAAGAGAAGTATGAAAAGAATTTTGAATCATCGGTAAGATAGGTGTGTAAATATTTTGAGCGAAGGAACCGAATAAGGCACTAATACAGATAACATATAAAATGAAATTTAGTTTAGATTTTTTCATCTTGTTAACCCCCTTGAAATTTAGTTTCCTAGGAAACTAAATTTATTTTAACATGATTTTCTCACTTGTAAAGATGAAAAAATAATTTTAAAATGGTATATAGTTAAATTGTTTCTTCGGAAACTTAGGAGGCGAACGGATTGAAGCATGCAACGAAGCAAATGGAAATACTGTCGGACATTCGTACACTTTTGCATAAAAAAGAAGAACATTTAAAACGACAAAATGAGAAGTTTCTTCGTGAGACAGGTGTAAGTAGTATGTCTTTATCTGAGTTACATGTAATCGAATGTATCGGAAAAAATGGTTTGATAAATGTAACGGCAATTACGACAGAAATGGGCATGACGAAGGGAGCAATCTCTAAAATTTGTACAAAGTTGTTTCAAAAGCAATTCGTTGAGAAGATGCAAATGTTAGATAATCAAAAAGAAATCTTCTTCCGCTTAACGGAAAGTGGGAATAAAATATATAAAGCTCATGAAAAATTGCATAAGCAAGCTGAAGAAAAGTGGTTGTTACTTTTAGATGGATATACGAAAGAAGAGCAAGATTTTATTCAAAGGTTTATAAAGGATGTCTCCGGTCATTTGGAAATATAATTGGAAGAAAAAACTCCTTTTTCTCAAGTCTTTTAAATATAATTTCTGAAAGAACTCATATATAATAGAAAAAGATACTTAACATGGTGAATAATTAAAGAGTCAATATATATAGAGGAGAGAGTAACATGCTTGAAAATACGGGGTTAGTATTAGAAGGCGGCGGTATGCGTGGTGTGTACACGGGCGGGATATTAGAATACTTTATGGAACAAGATTTATATTTTCCATATGTAATTGGTGTATCAGCTGGTGCTTGTCATGCAGCGTCGTATCTTTCCAGACAAAGAAATAGAAATAAAACGGTCAATATTGATTATGCATCACATCCGAAATATTTATCGTATAAAAACTTATGGAGAAAACGGCAGTTATTTGATATGGATTTCATTTTTCATGAAATTCCAGAAAAGCATGTGCCGTTTGATTTTGAAACATACTTTAATAGCCCAGAACGTTTCCTTGTAGGAACGACGGATTGTGAAACTGGGCAATCTGTTTATTTTGAAAAAGAAGGAACGAATGATGATGCGCTAAATTTATTACAAGCGTCTAGTTCATTGCCTTTCATTGCACCAGTAGTAAATTACCGTGGTAAGCAATTATTAGATGGTGGGATTTCAGATCCGATTCCAGTTCGTAAAGCACAGGAAGATGGATTTAAAAAATCAGTCGTAATTTTAACGAGAAATCATGGCTACGCGAAGAAAAAATCAAAGTTTGGATGGGTTGCTGCGAAAGCTTATAAAAAATATCCGAATCTTGTTAACACGATGCTAAATCGTTATGAAGTGTATAATGAAACACTTCACTACATCGAAAAAGAAGAACAAGCGGGTAATTTATTTGTTATTCGCCCAGAAGTGCCGCTTCAAGTAGATCGTATGGAAAAAGATACAGCAAAACTACAAAATTTATATGAGCAAGGCTATGAAGATGCAAAGAGACAGTTTGCAGATTTGCAGGCGTTTTTGCAAAAATAAGTACTAGGCTGCGGAGATGGAGTTCTCTGCAGCCTTTTTTTGTATTGCTTGCTTATCCGTTACTTTTTAAAAATGTATGAATGTTTAAGTGTTTAAAGAGTTTGTAAAACATCGGGGTTTCTTGTTGAGGAGAATTTATTTGAAGGATATTATGATGATGTAGCGCTACTAAACTATTAAATTTATGAGGTGATTGTTAATGAAAGGAAAAGTTTTTTCAATTACGACTTTAGTATTATTAGCAACATCAATCTCAACAAGTGCATTCTATCCAACTCTAAGCGGTCACAAAAGCGGTAACCTACTATCTTACAGAGCTCAAACTACTACGAATCAAAATGCATCTCGTTGTTCAGTAGCAATTTCTTTTATTAAATCAAATGGAAATAATTCATATATTGAAAGCGCTTCAGACAAATTAGGATCCCATGAATCTGGAAGAGCATTAAACGCAACTGTGAGTAATGGTGCATATAACGCCTTTGGTGCAAAAGGACTATACTCGGAGCATTATGCAAATGAGAATAATGACTATCAAGAAGATACACACAAAGGTACTTTTGATAGTAATGGTAACTTACGATTACAGTGGTAAAAAGCATTAAACAGTTGTCTTTATAAATATTTAGATAAGGAGAAGGGGATGTTCATCATCTCCTTCTTATTTAAAAGGAGCACAGACATGTACCTAGCTTTTAAAAATATAAAAAGCAATAAACTGTTTTTCTTAATTCTCCTTATGTCATTTTTTATTTCTTTTCTTTCTATATCAATAGCCGCACTTTTAACAGAGTCTAAACGAAACTTTATATCGGCTTTTCAAATCGGTTTTCCAGAGAAGAACCAAGTTTTAACTGTTCCGATAGCGAATGCAACTGAATTGGAAGAGATAATTCCTTTCATACAAGATACTTTTGTTAAAAGTGATATTTATGTAGAGCATTTAAAAGCATTAAATAGTTCAGGGGCAACAAAGATCATAGCTGTGAATTTAAAAGATGATTATTATTGGAAGCCATATATTTCTGAAGGACAATATTTTCATCGTGAAAATGTAAACGATATGGTTGTTGGCGATCAAACGAATGTAGAGGAGTTATATGAATTTGATGATACATATAAAAAAATAGGAACTATATCAAGAAAAGACAGTGACGTCGGTGTAGCAGGCATATACGTTCCACTTCAAAACTTACCTACTATATCTAAAAAAGGTATTATCGAGAGTAAACAATTACAATTAACAGTTGTTAATCCTACATCATCTATTCATAACGAAATAAAAAAGTTTATGGGTAGGAGTAAAGAAGTGCTTTCGGGAGATGTTCAAATGCTGAATGAACGAGATCTTCAAGAACTACATGTGACACATATAGATCCAGCAAATAAGTATTATTATAAATTTATTCTTGTTGCAATTGTTTCTGGCATTTCTGCGGTTTTATTTTGGATTTATAAAAAAGAAAGAGAGATTTCATTAAAAAAAGCAGTAGGTGCTTCTAATATATCTATCTACTGCGAACTATATATTCAAATTTTGTTTATTTCTCTAGCAGCGATGTTCTTAGTTTTTATTACGTTAGAAATATTTTCGGGAACAATTCATACTTATTTTCAGACATACTTAGTAAAACCGTTAACACTATATGTATTGATATGCAATGTTATTTTTATAATTTTTCTTACAATTTTTGTTACTGTAATTCCAATCAAGCACATTATAAATATATATCCCGGAAAACATTTAAGAACGTAGGAGGTCGTCATGTTTTTTATATTTGATTCTATACGGTCTGTGAAAAAACGGTTGTTACCAAGTTTGATTATAGTAATTTCTTTAATTATTGCATTTTCTTCAGCAATAGAATTTGTTAGTAATCTTTCGGGATATCGAAAAATGATGACGGTAGCAAATAATTTATCGACTCATAAAAATTTCTATGAACTTTATGCGACGCAAGATATAACCTTGTTTAGCGAAGAAAAAGCGAAAAATGATTATCAACATTTCATGCAAGGGTTATCTAATATGATACCAATAACAAATAAAACTAATTATCTGTTCCGTAACTATTCACTTAGTTTAAAAAAAGAAAATGGAACGATAAAGACTCTTATTGTTGATAAAGATATTAATAAGTACTTTCGTATACGAATTTCACAAGGAAGATATTTTGAGGAATCGGAATTTCATAAATCAGTATTTGATATTAGACCTGTTATATTAGGGGCTAATTATATAGAAAAGGTATCTATTGGTGATGTTATACCATCTGGAAAAATGAAGCTAAAAGTAATTGGTTTTTTAGAAAAAAATTCACCATTTACATATCCTCGAAGTGGTGAAATATCGGATAATCGTATTACATTATTAGATGACATGGCGATTTTACCAATTGGAACAGAAGAAATAGAGTTCTATAGTGTAGAACTTTTATACAATGGGTTAATTATAGAAACAAATGATAAGATAAATATAAATGAACTTCAAAAGAAAGTATTAAAGGTAACAGAAGGTAAGGGTTATTCGTATTATGTTACAAATCCGAATAAATTGTTAGAAAACGAAAAACAAGGTATTGATAATATGTCATACCCCTTATTATTAAGCGGTACAGTCTTATTTTTTTCATTTCTATCTATTGTATTAACATCAATGGCAGCACTTTATATGGAGCGTAAAAATATTTCTATTAGATCAGCGTTAGGTGCAAGCACTTTTCAAATATGTCTTCCATTTATTATTGAGTATATGTTGCTATTCGTTTTAGCGATATGTATAGGCATAATGTATTTTCAATGGGAGAATAGCGGAGTAATTGAAATTCAGAAAGGGCTAGAAAATAGTATAGTATCTTTCTTTGGAACGTTAAAAGTCTCTATAGAATCATTGGTTGTTATAGGTGCTTTATCAATTGTAATGATCCTCGTTATATATGCAATCATTTATTTCAATGTACTAAAAATAAAAAATACATATATGAAAGAGGTGTTATAGATGATTCAGCTCGCAAATGTGGCTAAGGGATATGGAAAGAGTAATTTTAGTGCTTTACAAGATATTAATCTTACAATAGAAAAAGGCGAAATGATAGCCATTATGGGACCATCTGGTTCTGGGAAATCAACCTTGCTTAACATTATTGGCTTAATTGATAGCCCCTCTACTGGAAAGTATTTTTTAGATGGAATGGATACGAGTACATTCAAGTCAAATTATCATAAGTATAGAAACACGGAAGTTGGATTTGTGTTTCAGAACTTTTCGCTATTAGATGATTATACAGCTGTTGAAAATGTAATGCTTCCGCTTATATATAGAAGAATTTCTCATAAGAAACGTATGCAAATATCAAAAGAAATGCTGAAAATGGTAGGGCTTGAGAGGCATATTAACAAATATCCTTACGAGTTATCAGGAGGAGAACAGCAAAGAACAGCAATAGCAAGGGCTTTAGCACAAGATACAAAAATTATACTTGCTGATGAACCGACTGGTGCTCTTGATCAAGAAAATGGGGAGAAAATTATGAGTATTTTACAAGAGATTAATAAAGAAGGAAAAACAGTGTTAGTTGTTACACATGATCAAAAGGTAGCTGCATATTGTCAGAGGACGATACGGTTACTTGATGGTTGTATGGTATAATATGGATAATGTTATGTGAAGAGGTGATACATATGGAAAATGTCTATAAAGGACTTAGGCATACTGGGTTTATTATGATGTTTATTTTTGGTAGCGTATTTTTACTTCGCTGGTTTATTCATGATGAAATGTTAATAGATCAACTTATTGGTTTTAGTGTGGGCATAGTAATGGTTATTTCATCAGTTTTCATTCAAAAGTATAGTAAAGAATTAAAGGTAGAAGAGAAGTATTAAAAGGTTATAACCTTCTTCATATTTTGGAGGTGCCTTTATAGTTTGAATGATTGTTGTAAAAGAAAAGTAGAGCATCGGATTTCGATGCTCTACTTTTTTAATGTGGTAAGAATATCAATTGATAAGCAAACAAAATTCCAAATACATATACAAGTGGGTGAACAGCACGGAATTTACCTTTTGCCACTTTCATAAGTGGATATGAAATAAATCCAAGTGCGATACCTGTTGCGATACTTGATGTAAGAGGCATGCTTAAGATTACTAAAAATGCTGGGAATGCTTCATCAAATGTGTCCCAATCGATGTGGCGAACTGAACCCATCATAAGACTACCAACGATAATTAATGATGGAGCAGTAATAGCTGATACACCAGAGACAGCACTTACTAATGGTCCGAAGAATGCTGCTAGTGCGAATAGAACAGCTACTGTAACAGTTGTTAAACCAGTACGACCACCAGCTGCAACACCAGCAGATGATTCAATGTAAGCTGTTGATGGTGTCGTTCCGAACATAGAACCAATAGTTGCTGAGAATGAGTCAGATAGAAGAGCTCGTCCAGCTTTTGGGAGTTTTCCGTCTTTCATAAATCCACCTTGTTGAGCTACCCCAAGTAATGTACCTGTTGTATCAAATAATGTAACAAGGAAGAATGAAAATACAACGCCGTATAATCCGTAGTTAATTACGTCAGATACAGCAGTAATTGGATTTGAAACGATAATTCCTTCTGGTAATCCAGGCATTGATGTAACACCGTTTGAGAATGTTAATTGTCCTGTGAAGAAAGCGATAATACCAGTTAATAGCATACCGATAAATAGTGCGCCATTTACATTTAAAGACATAAGGATAATAGTAATTCCAAGTCCAGCTAATGCTAGTAGAACTGGAGCAGAGTGAAGATCACCAAGTCCAACTAAGTTTGCATCATTTTTTGTAACGATACCTGTTAAACGTAAACCGATAAAGGCGATAAATAGCCCGATACCAGCAGTAATTGCATGTTTTAAGTTTTCAGGAATTGCTTCCATTAATTTTGTACGGAAAGATGTAAATGATAGCAAAATTAAAATCATACCTGCTACGAATACAGCAGAGAATGCAATTGCGAAAGTCATGCCTTCATGCGCTTTTACAACAGAGTAAGAGAAGTAAGCATTTAATCCCATACCTGGCGCGATTGCGATTGGTAAGTTTGTAAAGATTGCCATAAATAATGTTCCGACAACAGCAGCAATAATTGTTGCTGTAAATGCTTGTTCAAATGGAACACCTGCATCTCCAAGGATAACAGGGTTTACGACAATGATATATGCCATTGTTAAGAAGGTAATAATACCTGCCATAATTTCAGTTTTAATAGAAGTTTTATGTTTTGAAAGGTTAAACATATAAACATCCTTTCTGTTTACGAATAATTTTCACAACAGTTATATATAATATTCGTTTTTTATCTATTTTGCAATAGTTTTGCATAAAAAGTTTATAACAATTCATATTTTGTGTCTTAAATTCGAATATTAATCGTAAACCGATGTGTGAATTTCAGCTTTTTATTGTGCACATGCTAAGGAAAAGGAGTTGAAAGCAGCTATGCCACAGCAAAAAAACTTTATAACAATGCCTGCGCAACATCAAAATAAGCAGCCTGGTATTGAATCATTAATGAGCCCCCTTCCGCAGTTTGAAGATCCAAATTATCAAGGAAGTGAAAAGTTAAAAGGGAAGAATGTGTTAATTACGGGAGGAGATAGCGGAATTGGACGAGCAGTTTCCATCGCTTTTGCAAAAGAAGGAGCAAATGTTGCGATTGCTTATTTAGATGAGGAAGAAGATGCAAAAGAGACGAAACAACGTGTTGAAAAAGAAGGTGTAAAGTGTGTATTGTTGCCGGGGGATTTGAGTAATGAACAGCATTGTAAAGATATTGTGGAAGAGACCGCCCGGCAGTTAGGTAGTTTAAATATTTTAGTGAATAACGTTGCACAGCAATATCCGCAGCAAGGGCTAGAGTATATTACAGCAGAACAGCTAGAAAAAACATTTCGTATTAATATTTTTTCTTATTTTCACGTTACGAAAGCAGCCCTTTCTCATTTGAAGAAAGGGGATGTCATTATAAATACGGCATCTATCGTTGCATATGAAGGAAATGAAACGTTAATTGATTATTCCGCAACGAAAGGAGCAATCGTAGCTTTTACAAGATCACTTTCTCAATCGTTAGTGCAAAAAGGGATTCGGGTAAATGGTGTTGCACCAGGACCGATTTGGACACCGCTTATTCCATCGAGCTTTGATGAGAAGAAAGTCTCTCAGTTTGGGAGCAATGTCCCAATGCAAAGGCCTGGTCAACCATATGAGTTAGCGCCGGCATACGTATATTTAGCGTCTGGTGATTCTTCTTATGTTACTGGACAAATGATACATGTAAATGGGGGCGTTATTGTAAATGGATAGTTTTCATTTATAAGAGCAAAGTAATGTTAATTCCACTTATTATAGTGAGCGCTAGGGGGGATATAGCTGAAAAAGTTATGTTTCGTCATACTATTATTTTTCATCCTACCGGTTAGTGCTTTTGCTAATACAGATCATTTAATATTAGTGAATCTTACGACAAATCAGTTGTCTTTTTTTGAGAATGGAAATTATACAAAAACATTTCCAGTAACGACTGGAAGAGATCGTACACCTACGCCTGAAGGTAACTTTTGTATTATAACTAAATTTAAAAATAAAGAATACCATCGAAAAAAAATACCTGGGGGTGCACCGAATAACCCTCTCGGTACGAGGTGGCTTGGACTAGATAAGAATGAATATGCGATTCACGGGACGAACCGGGAATGGACGATTGGAAGTAGGGAATCAAATGGTTGTATTCGCATGCATGACAGGGATATACAATGGTTATATGACAGAGTACAATTACAAACAAAAGTAATCATTTCTCGTTTTCATACGAGCCCCGAATATGAAGCGAATAAGCTTGGTTATCGCGTTGTGAGCTGGAATGGTCGAAAAATAGAAGAAGAACAAATTGGAGTACTAACGCTAGTAGACCGCGCGGATATATATTGGCAAGAACCAAATGGACAGTTAACGAAAGTGAAAACGGTATTGCCAAATGAAAGATATCCAGTGTACTCAAAACGAAAAGATGGAATATATTATATAGGAAACAATTCGTATATTATAGATGAAACAGGAGAGAAAATTCGTTACGAGCAAATTCCTTCTTCGATTTTAAGTAATATATATAAACGGAAATACAATGTTCCGTAATGGCTACCGTATTATAGACGGTAGCTTATTTATACTTGGAGTTTAACTGCAACTATTGTATTTTGCTGAATATAATACAGTACAGATAGGGGGCGGTTATATTATGAAAAGTGAATTTGCGTTTAAAGTTTTTTTAGTAACGACCTGTTTATTTATCGTGTATTTATATGCGTTTCTCGTCTTTTCTTTTTATGTTCCATATGTTGATTTAATATTGTTCTTCGGATTTATTTGGGCGTTTGTGAAAGCGAGGGAAGGAGAGAAGAGTATATATCGGCGCATTACCTTATGCGGGACGGCCGTTCTCGTTATTTTGTACTTTTTTATTATGCATGATTTTTGGAGGGGAATGTAAAAAAGCATACGATTAATCGTATGCTTTTATATCTGTTAATGATGGAAGAGAGGCAATTGCACCGTAATTTGTACATGTGATAGCGCCTACTTTATTTGCAAAGGAGATAAACGCTGTTAAGTCTTTGAAATGATACGAAAGTGTATGTTCACTTTGGGCAATCTGATATAACATTGCTCCAACGAAAGCATCACCAGCACCAGTTGTATCGACTTGTTGAATGGAAATAGAAGAGACAATGGTTTGACCTTCATTTGTCGCAAGAAGTGTACCGTCTTTTCCAAGTGTAATAGCTACTACTTTTGCGCCATAATTTAATAATTTGAGTGCAGCTTGTTGTAAATCACTCTCTTTAGAGAGCATAGTAGCTTCCTCTTGACTTACTTTTACGAAGTGTGCATGTTTTATAAAGGTTAGACAATCTTGAGAGAATTGTTCTGTATTTGTAATGAGTGCACTTCGATAATTTGGATCAAAAGAAATAAAATGGCCGTTATCTTTCGCATATTGTAACAACTGAAAATACGTTTCTTTTAATGGGCTTGATAGTAAAGCTGTCGCTGAACCGAAATGTATTAAATCATTCGTTTGTATTTTTGATAAATCAATGCTATTGAATTGATATTCACCATCTGCACCACGCATAAAAGTAAAATCACGTTCGCCATCTTGATCGATGGATACGAATGCAAGTGTTGTTTGTTTATCTTTTATGAGCATGGATGTATCGACTTGCGCACGCTGTAAAGTTTGTTCAAGAAACTCACCAAATGGGTCATTTCCTACTTGTCCCATAAATGTAGCGTGTCCACCTAATTTTGTAATCGCAGCAGCAACGTTAGCGGGTGCTCCACCAGCTTTTTTTTCGAAATCTGAACCGTTTACTAAAGAAACGTTAGTATTTCGGCACACAAAATCAATTAATAGTTCACCTATACAAAAGACATTTCTCATACAATCCCTCTTTTCAGCTTATATTGTGTGATGATAAAGTTTAGTTTTGCATCTGAAAAGATTGCGATATGATGTTTCATGTCTTTTCGAGGAAAAACTCGGGACGTAAAGACTGTTGAACCATCGTATAAGAAAATTTCCACGATGCTTTTATCTACAAATATTTGTAGTTCTATCGTATCTTGAATATCGATTTTTTTACAGCGTTCAAATCCATATTCTCCGCCAAATTGATGGTAGAAGTTGCCCCTGTCTATAGAAATAGTACCTTGTTCCCGATTAAATGTAATGGGGAAACATTCCTCCTCATTGTGGAAGAGAGAAAGCCCAAAACGCTTTGCATCTTCTGTTTTAAGTGTAACAATTAATTCATAGGAGCCTTTATCATCAAGCGTTGATAATACATTTAATCCAGCTGTTATATCTCCTGAAATTTCTTTTTTTGTTGTTCGTAGTTTTGTTAATTCTGAAACTGGTTTTTGTTTTAAGATGTTATCTTCTAATGTTAATTCACGTGGAAGTGTTAGGCAATGAGCCCACATATAATCATCAGAAGGATATGTGATTTCACTTGATCCTGCCCAAGCAAACAATAGGCGACGACTAGTAGAGTCTTCTAAAGTTTGAGGGGCATAAAAATCGAATCCTTTATCAGCTTCGTAATAGGAATCAACATGGAAATATAAATTTTTAATATCGAAATGGCCTATGGCATAAACGACATTGTATATATTGTGAAAGTTTTCGCCGTCTTTTTCAATTCCTTGCGGTGAAAAGAGAAGTACATCTTTCCCTGATAATTGGAAGTAATCGGGGCATTCCCACATAAATCCGAATTCTTTTAAATTTGTTGTAATTTCGCCTTGGAAATGCCAATTGTATAGGTCTTGTGATTTGTATAGTAATAGAGTTCCTGTTTTATTTTCACGTTGGGCACCGAGTAACATATAGTACATATCATTATGTTTCCAGACTTTTGGATCACGTACATGTTTTGTATATCCGTCAGGAATTATATCAATAACAGGATTATTACTATATTTCGTCATCGTATATTGTGAATCCATTGTTGCCATACATTGTTTTGCATCACGGGAATCATCAGGCTTTTTTATATTCCCTGTATAAAGTAAATGAAGAAGGCCATCTTTTACGATAGCACTACCAGAATATGCACCGTGTGATTCATAGCTTTCAGTAGGGATGATGGCTACAGGCATACGCTCCCAGTTAATAAGGTCTTTTGACTTCACATGCCCCCAATGCTTCATTCCATGAATGGGACCAAATGGATACCACTGATAAAAAACGTGATATTCATCATTGTAGTAGGATACACCGTTAGGATCATTCATTAATCCAAATGGTGGGTGGATATGATAAATTGGTTTCCATGAATCTTGGTTTGCAATTTCATATAAAGAATGTAATTCGTCTTTATTAGATTGCAGTATTGTTTTATATTTTGACATAGGTTTTCACCCCGTTATTATTTACTTTCTTTATATAAAATGAATGTGGCAACAAAAGCAGTGATAACTGCAATAGCGAAACCAATTATATAGTGAATCATGTTCATCATGCCAAGAGGTGCAACAATTGTAAGCATCGGAATACCTGTTAAACCGTATGCATTAGCCGCCACTTGCATCCAAACAACGTAAGCGCCTCCAATTGCGCCGCCAATAGCTGCTGCAATAAATGGTTTACCAAGTTTTAAATTGACACCAAAAATAGCTGGTTCTGTAATTCCTAAAAATGCTGAAGCTGCGGCCGGAATTGCAATTTCTTTCGTTTTTTTGTTTTTTGTTTTGAAATAGACAGCTAAAGTAGCACCGCCCTGTGCAACGTTCGCCATTGACCAAATAGGGAGTAAGAAATTGACACCGATATCTTTATTTGCGAGTAAGCCTGCTTCAATAGCGTGGAAGCTATGGTGTAAGCCAGTAAGAACGATTGTTGAATACAATCCGCCGAATATAAGTCCAGCTACTGGTCCTGCAAATTGATAGATTGTATTTAAAAGGTACGTAATGCCGTCACCGATTTTATATCCAATTGGTCCGATAATAATAAGTGATAAAAAGCCAGTTATAATAATTGTTAAGAATGGTGTAACTAATAAATCTAAAGAGTTCGGAACACGTTTTCGAAGTTCTTTTTCAATTGTACTCATAACATATACGCATAATAAAATAGGTAAAACAGTACCTTGATAGCCAATCATATCAATATCCATACCAAAGAAATGTAAAACAGTTGGTTTTGCATTTGAAAGAGTCCAAGGATTTGTTAAGCTTGGGTGAGTTAATATACCACCAACAACTGCACCTAAGAAAATGTTTCCACCAAATTCTTTAGCGGCACTAACTCCAATTAAAATAGGTAAAATAATGAAAGCTGCACTTGAGAACATATCAAGTAATTGGATAAGTGAGTGATCTCCAGGAACTAATTTAAACGCTTTCAACATTCCGAGTAGACCCATAAGTAAACCGCTTGCGACGATAGCTGGAATAATTGGAACAAAAATATTAGATAGTGTCTTTGCTAGGCGGGCGATAGGATTCATTTTTTTCTTAGGTATATCGTTTGATGTTGTAGAATCTAGTTCGGCTATTCCAATTAGTTTTGAGAATTCATCATATACTTTGTTTACTATGCCAGTTCCAAAAATAATTTGATATTGCTCGGTCGTTGCGAAAGCACCTTTTACTCCATCGATGTTTTCGATTTCTGCAGCGTTTATTTTCGTATCATCCTTTAATATAAGACGAAGGCGAGTCGCGCAATGTGTGGCACGGACAATGTTTTCCTTTCCACCAATGTTCTGTATTACTTGAGTTGCAATTTGTTTCATATCCATAAAAATTCCCCCTTACTATAAATTTTCTTATATGGAACCGGTTCCTTAAGGAACTAAAATAAAAAACAGGGAAATGATGTTGAAAATCCTGTTTTTAAAATGTGGAACCGGTTTTAATTTTATTATAGAGCGCCTTTATATTTTGTCAACGCTTTCTTGGATTTTTAATGTATAACGAGAGTGTAATATTTTTGGTATAGTTTTGTTTTCAACAAGCTGTGAAAGAGAAGTGGCAGCAAGCTTTCCAGCATACTCATAGTCAAACGCAATTGTCGTTAAACTAGGGTGTACCATTTCTGAAATATCATATCCACCGAATCCTGTTACAGAAATATCACCTGGTACAGAAAGGGAGTGGGAGTGAATGACTTTCATTGCGCCAAGAGCGATGTTATCTGTAGCACATACGATAAGAGTTGGGCGATTATTATCTAAAATATGTTGTACTTGTTTCATGGCATCTTCTATGCGGAAAGTTGTTTCGTAATATGAAACGTTGCAAGTTGGTTCTAAATTTTCAATTGCTTTTTGAAAACCATTTTTTCGATTTATTCCAACAGAAATATCATCTTTTCCTATCCCTAAATAGGCAATATGTCGATGGCCTTGTGATAAAACGTATGCCCCTAACTCATACGCTGCATCATAATCATCGTGAACGAGGCAATATTGATTTTTATATTCTTGCCCGACGAATAAAATAGGGATGTTTGAATTAGCCATAATTTTTTGATGTTCATTCGTTAATGTTTTTGTTAATAAAATAATGCCAGCTACCTTTTGTTTTATAAAGTTTTCAATTGCTTGTATTTCAGTTTCGGTTGTTTGATTTGCATTTGCTACAAGCATTTGATAGTTATTTTCCTGTAATGTTTTATCGATCCCGATAAGTGTTTTCATTGTAGCGAAGGAGTCTAATCGGGGGATGATGACACCAATTAAATTTGTTGTTTTTGCTTTTAAACTTTGAGCAAATGTATTGGGAGAGAAATTTGTTTCCTGAATAATACCTTCGATTTTAAGTTTTGTTTTATCACTTACATATCCGCCGTTTAAGTAACGAGAGACTGTGCTTTTTGCAACTCCAGCCAATTTGGCGATATCTGCAATTGTTTTAGCCATAGTATTTCACCTTCGTATTCATAAAAATGTTAACTTTATTATAGGGAGAATTAGAGATGACGTAAACAAGAAGAGGGAAAGAAAAAACCACCTCACGTATATGAGGTGGAATAATTGTTAATATTTAGGCTTAAATGTATGACAACAAGTCTCTACACTCGTTGCTACAGAACTTTCTAGTGTCTCGTTTGTTAAAACAGCAGCTGTATATGAATCATTTTCAGTTTGACCAGTTTCATCTGCATCAGGCTGAACGATGATCGCACTTGCTTGACAAAAGTTACCTTGTCCCCAAAAAGAACAGTTGGAAACAGAACATCTTACTTCTGGCATAAAACCCCCTCCTTATACATTAGTGTGGGATTTTACACCCATTTCATGTGTAGAAGGAGTTTCCTTTTCTCGTTACTTTTTCGTTTGCTCAAGCCATTCTTTTAATTTATCTTTCGGCTGTTCACCGCTAATACGGCTCACTTCTTTGCCATCTTTAAAATGAATGATTGTTGGTGTTCCTTGAATTTTATATTCATCCCAAGGAGCATCTAATTTTTCAATATCCATAACTTTCATATCAACGTTTAAGTCTTTAGCCATTGGCACTAGGACAGGAGATAATTTTTGGCAATGAACGCAGGATGTTTGATAAAAGTATACTGTTTCTTCTTTTTTCTCTTTTAAGTTCTTTTGAAGATCTGAAAGAGAAATTTTATTTGTGTAGTAGTCAGGACCGTTTGTCTTACTTTCAGTAGGATTATCAATCTTTTGGCTAGTAGCATTTTTTTCTTCCATTTGTGTGACCGCGAAAATTGCTACGAACAAGGCGATAATAATACCACCAAATATAAGCATTTTTTTCATTCTTTCATCTCCTTATTTGTTTTTGATGACAATAAAGCTACAAACAGCGATTGTAATAAAGCCGATAAGTGCTAAAAACGGGATTGTAATAAAACCAAACCAGTTTATAAATTCTCCGGTGCAGGGTACACGACCGCAAGCTGCTCCAGCAGCTGAAAACGCTGCGACTTTTTGAATTGCATAGTGATATAAAGAAATACAAGCACCAATACTTGCAATTGGTAAAGAATAACTTGCGATGCGATAATCTTTTTTTGCTACAGCGATACCGAGCCATAAAACGAATGGATACATAAAAATACGTTGATACCAACAAAGAACACAAGGCTCAAATTTCATGATTTCGGAAAAGTACAGACTTCCTAGTGTAGCGATAAAAGAAGCTCCCCATGCGGTAAGTAAAGCATATTCTTGCTTTTTTTCTCGTCCCATATTTTATACCTCTCTTATAATAGTTACATACTAAATTATAGTATGAAGTGGTATGGAAAAGAAAGAAAAAATATGTTTATCAATAAAAGTTTTATAAGAGGGAACTTTTATTAGTATTAATATTAATAAAAGCGCTACCCTCCTAAAGAGAATAGCGCTATATTTTACATTTGAATTTGTTCTACTTCTTCTACATGCGACTTTTGGGATGCGTGGTCAATATATTGAAATAGGAGCTGCAATTGTTTATCAACTTCTGGTAGTTCTTTACTGTATTGATAAGCGTGTAAAAAATGCTCAATACGCTTAGAAAATAATTGATCGTTCGTTTGAACCATGAGAACGAGTAATTTATCCCAATTACAGCAATACGTGTAATAGAGAGCTTTATCATAGTCGTTATATGTTTGCACTGTATACCCTCCTTACCGAGAGTTATATATAGTGTGTGATAAGTAAGGGGAAATACACTTGAAAGAATTTGTTAAGAAAAAAAGTGAATGAAAAGAAAAAACGAGGAGTTTCCTCGTTTTTTAAGCTTTTGGCATTGGCGTAGGTGTTGGTTTGCCATAGCCTTCCTTGTATTTATTATCGATATAGTTGCGAATTTCAAGCGTTGATTTTCCTTTTTGTTTCATGGAAGCAGATTCAACTGCGATTTCTAGGCAATTGACGCAAGTCGTTGCGTGGGAATCCCAAACAACTTCACCATTCTTTTTAATTTCACGGATAAAGCAGTTTTTATTATTTTTATGTCCTACACTTTCACCGCAACCACAATAGCATGGAATCCAATCTAATAGCTCTGCATTTTGTCCAGCGACGGTGTAGATATCTTTCATTTGTGGATCAAGCTTATCTAGGAAGGTTGGAAGTGTGTCGATTCCTTTTGTTTTCTCTTGAATGTCAGCTTGCTGAGTGTGCGATGCGTGGTCATGTTCTTCTTGTTTTGATTCAGAAGATTTTTGGTCATTTGTACCTGTACTTCCGCATCCAGCAAGAATTAAGCTTAGTACTGCAAGTAAAGAAAATACATACTTTTTCATTCGCTTGTCCCCTTTACAAATGTATTAATCAAATTGTATCAGACTAAGGGACACCTAGGGAGAAGTTTTTTTTGAACGATTTTTGAAGTGCCATCTTAGTGAATGAAACAAAAATAAAATCGGGATATAAGCGTATACAATATATAAACCCGCTTGAGATAGTACGGTATTTAATGTATTGATACTTTCACGGTTTGTGAAAAACAGAGAAGCTGAAAATATGATGAAAATAAAAAACGGTAATGTAAATTTAAATGAAATATGAAAGGAACGCTTCATCGTTTGACATGATGACCAAATGGTTAAGCAAAGGTTTGGTAAAATAATTAAAAACCAAACGAAAATAATAATATATTCAAAGCGCTGAATAAAAGGAACTTTAATTATTTTTAACATCGTTAAAGTAGGCCAAATAGTACGGTGTAATTGTCCCTCGCTATAATACATAAAAGATACGATAGCTAAAATCACATAAATTAAAGTGCTAAAAGCAATTCCAGCATGGGCCCATCGCTTTAAAGATTTTCCTTTTTCAATAAAGGGATAAAAGATAAGAATTGTTTCAAATCCCAGAAATTCCAATGCGGAGTGTTTTGCAGATATAAGCATGTCAAAAGGTGAATGCGTAAAAATAGGTAAAATATTACGAAAATGTGCATACTTCATCGGATAGATTAAAAAGAACACAACGAAAATAGGCAGCACAATACCCCAAAAGCATATCCCTGTCACAGAGCGAAAGCCGCCTTTTATAATGTAGTAAGTGACTAATAAAAACATAAGCGTAAGTTTCCATAACTTAATGGTAGGGAAAATCCAAACTTGTATTACTTCCATATATGTCCGAAGAACAGTAAGGCAAAATAATAAGCAATAAAGAGTGAAAATTACAGAAAATATAGAGCCAACCCATTTTCCAAAAGTTGTTGTATGAATGCTAATTAAATCTCCGTCTTTTTCAAGCATTTTTAACATACAAAATAGTACAATATGAGTTGCAATCCCCGCAATAATAAGAGAAATCCAAGCATCATAACCTGCATTTTTCAAAATTACACGTTGATATCCGAGAATTCCTATGCCGATTTGGAGAGAATGCAATAAAATAAATGCAAAATATGGAGAGACAGTTTTTGTCTTATTCATTGTATTCATTGCTCATTTCACCTCACTATTCTCCGATTCCAGATTGTACAATATTAAGATCTAAATTTATATCTACCGCTACATTTTTATACATATTTCGAATTTGTTTTATATTCCATTTTCTCGTATGGCTTCTAATTTCATCTCGTATTCCTAACGGATCAATTTCCTTTTCTTGAAATTGTTTTATTAAATCTTCACAGTCTTTTTCGACATTTCGTTCAATTTGTTTTTTTATATAATTGATATTTGTTTTTTTTCTTAGATCAATCCAATTAGGAGAGTTTTTAATTAATCCATTTAATTTTAAATTGATTTTTACTTTTGGTATGTCGCCAGTTTGATCTATATCATACTTATTTTCTCCGGCTAAGTTTTGTATAACAACCATACCTTTATGCTTATCCTTTTTTATTGCTGCTTCGTAACGTCCATTTTTCGTAGGATTAATAAGTAATTTTGCTAAAACAGAATGTCTTTTATCCGTATACATGACGACTTTATCGCCTTTTAAAAAGGCAAGTCCTTTGACAGCGACGGAATGATTATCGTCCATTTTAATATAAGGAACATAGGCATCACATACAGAAGAGTAATAATTATATAAAAAAATGTTTAATTCAGTTTGTGGAATGTTCTCATTTCTTATATTTTGCTCGAGTAAATCAGCAATATATAAAGACCCATTTTTTTTTCCGTAATTTAAAAGCTCTTCAGCCGATCCATCTACAATTGCTAGTTGTACATCACGCCCGATATTTGGGTCACGTTGTAAGTTAGTAATAATCTCTCCCATTCCGCGTTCTCCTAGAGCCTTTCCAAATAGGACGACACGCATTTGACCTACAACAACATTGTGAGGAGATTTCGCATTCAATCGTGAAGCAATTGTTTCAAGTGAACGGGCAGATGTTGTTTGAGTCTCTGGCTTAGACTTTACACCATGTGTGTACTCTGGGAACAGAATAGTTCCTTGGAATCCTTTGTTTTTTGTGATGTCAAATCCAGCAATATGAATAATACGCTGTGCATCCACTATATACGTTTGTGTACAGCCAGTTTGTAAAACGAAGAAGATAATGATAAGGTGCAATAAAATTTTCTTCATTCATTCTCACCATCACGTTTTTGCTTCGATTTGTTTGGATTGTAGCGCCATTTTGATTTTGGTCTAAGAAAAGAAGGTCTTTGAGCCGTTTGGCTAAATGGTAATCGAAGAAAACCTTCTGCTGTACCTAAACCACGAAATGGATATAAAGGTAATAAATAAGGTGATCCAAGTGATTTTAATTTAATTAAATGAGCTAAAATAAATACAAATCCGACAGCGAGGCCTAATCCTCCGAATGCACCAGCTAAAAGAATAAGCGGAAAGCGTAACAACCGGATAGTAGAAGACATCTTTACAGTCGGTGTTGTGAAAGATGCAAGGGCGGATAAAGCAACTGCAATTAATAAAATTGTACTTGTTAAAGCTGCTTCAACAGATGCTTGTCCAATTACAATCCCCCCAACAATCCCAATCGTTTGTCCGACTTTTGTCGGTAAACGCGCTCCAGCTTCACGAAGCAATTCAATTGTAATTTCTAAAAAGAGTGCTTCTAGAATAGGAGGGAAAGGTACGTTAGCTCTCGAGAAAATAATAGGACCTAGTAAATCGGCAGGAATCATTTGATAATGATATGTTAAAGCCGCTGTATAAATAGCGGAGGAAAAAAGAGAAAATATAGCTCCGAAAAAACGAATAATACGAAAGAACGATCCAATCATCCACGGTAAATAATAATCTTCTGGTGAAATGAAAAAATCCAGTAACGTTGTTGGTCCTGATAAAGCATATGGAGAGCCATCTGTTAAAATTAAAACTTCCCCGTTAATTAATGCAAATACAGCTCGATCTAATCGTTCTGTAGGTAATAGAACAGGAAAAGGTGAATTGCTATTATCACTAATAAATTGCTCAATCATAGTTGAATCAAATGGGACATCAAAGTCAATGTCTTCTAGCCGTTGAAGTGCGGTGTTGACAAATTGTTCATTTGTAATTCCTTCTATATAAGCAACTGCTACTTTCGTTTTTGATATAGATCCGACGGTAACTTCTTTAAAAATGAGTTGCTCCGTTACGATATTTCGGCGTAATAAGTGGATATTTGTATCAAGGTTTTCAACGAAACCGATTTTAGGCCCGATTACGCTATACTCATTTTCTGTATCGTTATATAATCGTTTTCCTAAAACAGTACTTTCGGCACGAATTAAAGCATATTGATCAGGATTCGAATTGTTTTTTAAGCGTATTAAAATATATCCACCTAATAATTTTTCACGAATATCATCAATAGAAGGGGAGGTAATAATGTCTTCAATAGAGATGATATTACATAAATCAGAGATGTTTTGGATTTGTTCCGATTCCTTTTTTATAGGAGTTAAAATGAATTGTTTAATAATAAGTGCTTCCACGACAGATTTATAATAAAATAAGCACAACGTTTCATCTTTAAGTATGTTATAAGAGACAAAATCGCTTGATTCTTTCATGGTTTGTATAAATTCTGGGATAGAACAAAGTGTTTTTGTATTAGTCTTTTTTGATTTCTTAGATGATAAACCGAACATTTTCTCACCCCTAACTTACATCATTTACTTGTGTTAGTTTTTGGGAAAGACGGGAATTTATACTTAAAAATTGAAAGTTCATAAAGAAAAGGAAGAGTGGTGAATGGCTCTTCCTTTTTAGCATTTTAATTTGTTTTTTGTTCTTTAATAGACTTCACTAATTTCATCATTTCCGCTCGTATATCTTCTCTTTTTACATTTAATTTTTCGGCAATTTGTTTAATGTCCATTCCATCTTTTTTCATTTTTAATACATCATCAAGAGGGGTATTGCTTTTTTGAGAGATGATTGTTAACACAGTAAGATGACGCAATTTGATGTTATATTCTTTCATTTTTTGCTTTAGCTGATCCGGTGTGGATTTTTGCATAGTTGCTAACTGTTGTAGCAGTGCTTGCTTTGTTTCTTTACTCATATGATGCTTTTTCAGCTTACTTGGATCTACACCGAAATGCTCGGCTGTTTTCTCCCAAGATTTATTTTGCTTATAGTAAGATAAAACATCTTTTATTTCTTGTTTACTGATTCTTGCAATGTGAGCAGCTTTCCAAATTTCATGTTTGTTATAGCCGAGCTTTTCTAGCGACTGCATTTCTTCTTCTGAAATTGGTTTATGGTGATGCATTGTTACTTCTTTCGGTGTGGCAGCGGAAGCCGGGAAGATAATTGCTCCGCATAATAATGCTGTCATAGTCATACTTACCGCGATTTTTTTGTACATGTAAACTCCTCCTAGATGGATAGTGTGGAAAACTGTACACATATCATTTCCATAAAATGTGAAATACTTGTGAACAAGTTAAGTTTTTTTATTCACAGCATGGAATGACGTTTTTAGAAGTTTTCCAACATAAAACATTGATTAATAGTAAAAAACTAAGGTATAATCGAAATTGAAAATCAATATCAATAATGAAGATAAAATTATACATATAGATAAAAATAAGGGAGAGATAAATATGACTACATATACTTCCATCGCTAATGTGATTAAAGAAAGGCGCTCTGTTCGTACATTTACAGACAAAGCAGTAGAAAAAGATCTATTAATTGAACTATTAAACGATGCAACATGGGCACCAAATCATAAGCACCGTGAACCATGGAATTGTAAACTATACATCGGAGAAGGCCGCAAGAAATTAGTAGATGCAGTATTAAACTCTTTCACAGAAGAAGAAAGAGCGAAACGCGGTAAAATTTTATCAGATCGTTTCTTAAACACGCCTGCACAAATCGTTGTATATATAAATGAAGATCCGCGTCAAATTCAACGTGATGAAGATTACGCTGCAACATGTGCATTTATGCAAAACTTCCAACTTCTTGCTTGGGAACGCGGATTAGGTTGCGTTTGGAAATCAGGCGGATTAAACTACAATCCATTATTTATAGAAGGAATCGGTTTAACAAGAGGTCAACGTATCGTTGGAATTCTTCACCTGGGCTATTTCGATAAAGCGCCAGAAGGAAAAGCTCGTACTCCGATTACGGAGAAGATGGAGATTATTGAAGGTTAATAGATGAGACATTCTCGTTTTTGCGGGGGTGTCTTTTTATTATGCAATCAATCCTCATGAAAGCTTGTTCTTCATCATACACTTTCTTAAGGGAAAGTGTAAGGAGGGAAAATAATGAGAGCAAGTGACGATAAAGCACTGCAATATGCGATTGCGGAAATTACGGAAATTGCGACTGGATTTGGGCTTGATTTTTATCCGATGCGTTATGAAGTATGTCCAGCGGAAATTATTTATACATTCGGTGCATATGGGATGCCGACGAGGTTTTCACATTGGAGTTTTGGAAAACAGTTTTTCAGAATGAAATTACAATACGATTTAGGTCTTAGTAAAATATACGAACTCGTTATTAACTCTGATCCATGTTACGCCTTTTTATTAGATACGAATTCTTTAATTCAAAATAAATTAATTGTAGCGCACGTTTTAGCGCACTGTGATTTCTTCAAAAATAATATTCGTTTCTCTAATACGAAACGCGATATGGTGGAGAGTATGGCAGCGACAGCAGATCGTGTGAAGGCGTATGAACATAAGTATGGAAGAGAAGAGGTAGAAACGTTCTTGGATGCAGTACTTGCCATTCAAGAACATATTGATCCATCGCTTATGCGTCCGAAACTTGCTTGGAGTATTGGAGATTTAGAAGAGGATGTAGAAAAGAAGAAGATATCACAGTACGATGATTTATGGAATTTAGATGATCGAAACAAAAAGAGGGAACGACCTAATATGCATAAAAAGAAGAAAATCCCACCGCAGCCAGAAAAAGATTTACTCCTCTTTATTGAAGAATATAGCCGTGAGCTAGAAGAGTGGCAGCGCGACATATTAACGATGATGCGCGAGGAAATGTTATATTTCTGGCCACAGCTTGAAACGAAGATTATGAATGAAGGCTGGGCTTCCTTCTGGCATCAACGCATACTCCGTGAAATGGACTTAACATCTTCTGAAGCGATTGAATTTGCAAAGCTTAATGCAGGTGTAGTTCAACCATCAAAAACAAGCATTAACCCATACTACCTCGGTATTAAAATGTTTGAAGATATAGAGGAGCGCTACAACAACCCGACAGAAGAAATGAAACGACGCGGTGTAAAACCAGGATCTGGTCGAGACAAAATTTTTGAAGTACGTGAAATTGAGTGGGACGTATCGTTCTTAAGAAACTACTTAAATAAAGATCTTGTTATGCGAGAAGATATGTACTTATTCCAGCGCCAAGGAAAAGAATATAAAGTAATAGATAAAGAATGGGAGAATGTGCGTGATCAACTCGTAAATATGCGGACAAATGGTGGGTTCCCGTACTTAGTAGTAGAAGATGGAGACTACTTAAAGAACGGAGAATTGTACATTAAACATAGTTACGAAGGAATCGAGCTCGATTTAAAATACTTAGAAAAAGTACTGCCATATCTTCATCAATTATGGGGAAGAACGGTGCATATGGAGTCCATTGTGGAGAGTAAGGGCGTTGTGTTTTCTTATGATGGGAAGATGGTGCATCGGAAGTATGTGTGAGGGGAAGAACGGACATAGGATACTGTGTCCGTTCTTTTTTATTTAAAATAGGAAAAATATGCTATTCTTGAAAAAAGGGAGTTATATAGAGAAATGGAGCGATTAAAATGAGCAAAGTAGGGGTATGCAAGGTTGATATTACGCCGCCTGTAGGTATTGATTTTGTCGGATATCATAGAGAGACAGGAATAAATAATATTGAAGAGCGTATTTATGGGACAGTTTTTGTATTTGAAAAAGATGAAATGAAAACTGTGTTTATAAGTATTGATAATATTGGAATGTTAGTAGAAGATACGAATATGATTCGTGAGCGAGTAGCAAGTAGGCTTCATGTTCCATTTGAGCGAATAACAGTTGTTTATACACATACCCACTCTGGTCCAGAAACGGTCGGTGATAATTCGCTCGTACAGTCGTATAAAACGATTTTAGTAAATAATGTGGTGCAAGGTGCTGTTACTGCTAATAAAAACTTGAAGCGATGTGAAGTTGGCTGGAGTGTTACGACAGGTGATATTGGGGTCAATCGAAGAGAGAGAACATCTGATGGAAAAGCGAAGATGGGAACAAATATAGATGGTGTTGTAGATAAACGAATTGGTATGTTAGCAATAAGAGATGCTGAAACGAAGGAGTTATCTGGGGTTTTAGTATTTTGTACTGCGCATCCGAATGTTTTAAAAGGTGATAGCGATGTATTATCAGCAGATTATCCTGGAATGACGAGAGAGATTCTTGAGAAAATCGTAAACTGTCCTGTTATTATTGTGCAAGGAGCTGCTGGTAATGTAAATGCAAAGTATCGCGGTTCAAGTGAAGCGTTAAAACAAATGGCTTACATACTTAGTGGACATATATTAACGATGTTGCCAGCAGTTACATATAGCCCAATTTTAAATTTAAGGACAGTTTCAAGTACGGTGCAAATGAAGTTGAATGATATTCCTGAAATTGATGAGATACGAAGCATGGCTCGATTAGCTGAGAAGCAGTGGGGCGTAAATACGGAAGAATGGCTTACTATCGTTTTAGAGAAATATAGGCAAGGTATTCGGCGGTTAAGTATTGATTTAGAAGTGCAACTGTTTCAAGTTAATGATGGTATGTTTTCAGGTATACCGATGGAACCTTTTTCAGAAACTGCCTTAGAAATGAAAGAGAGCCTTCAAAATGAATTGGCTTTCTTTGGTGGATATATGAACGGATATCTTGGTTATTTACCGACAAAAGACGAATATGCATATGGCGGATATGAAGTAGAATTAAGTCCTATTGTGTATGGAACAGTTACAAATTTGTTAATGCCACCGGGAGAGAATACTGCGGAGTTGATTGTGAAAAAGGTTATGGATTTATGTAATATGGTGAAACTTTAATGAGACAGATTTTTGAACGCAGAGTAAAGAATATGACTAATTGTGTGATTTTGTTAAGTCAACGTAATTAATAATGATTATCATTATTAATTACGTTGACTTTTAAAAAAAGAAAAACTAGAATTTATAAAGGGATCTTCAATTGTTCGCTATCATTTGTATAGGAGGTAAGTTATGTTGTATAGCTTTATTTCTATAAGATGTAGGTTGGCTCTTTATAGTTTTGGTGTTCTTTTTATCTTTTTTTGTATAGTATTTTTGGTGAATCAGAAGGTGTATGCAGAAGATGTACCGTGGACATCAGTTTCAAATGAGGGAGAACGTGTACTTTTTCAAGAACAATCTTTGTATAGTAATGATCGAAGGGGAGAAGATCTTGTTTCACCTTCATTTGAAGGGCGTAAACATGGTGGGGAAGATTGGGGATACTTATTAAGAGACAGTAATTTTAATTATCCATCTAATATCCTTACACATTCTATAATAGGAAGAGATGATCGAATTAGAGTTACTGATACAACTTTGTATCCTTATAGGGCTATAGTACACACAGTAATTCAATTTAATGGACAAGAGGTTTATGGGTGTACAGGAGCGCTAATTAGTAAAGATACAGTATTTACAGCTGGGCACTGTGTTTACAATAAAAAGCTTGGTGGATGGGCAAAAAATGTTATTGTGACTCCTGGTAGAAATGGAAACCAAGCACCGTATTTGCCTTATAGTTGGACAAAGCTTTATTCAGTAAGTGGATGGACTGATGATGGAGATTCGGAATTTGATTATGGAGCCATTAAATTAAATGGATCTCCTGGAGATTATACAGGGTGGTTAGGATATAGAACTACTAATGTAGAGTCTCCAAAGGGGTTACTCGCAGTAGTTCCAGGGTATCCGTGTGATAAAGTAGGAAATGAAAAATATACTATGTGGACAGATTATGGACCAATTGAAGGCACTAGTCCTAGAATTTTAACATATAGGATGGACACTTATGGATGTCAAAGTGGAGCACCCGTATATCATGACTATTCTCGCACGGGTGTAACAATAATAGCTACCCATACAGTAGGAAGTAATTCTTGGAATTCTGGAAACCGGGTGACAGACGATGTTTTTAATAATCTTAAAAAATGGTCTGAATAAATATAATAAGCTTTTATGGATTTTATGTTGTGTACTGGTCATAATCATAATGTCTAGTTCTATAGCAAATAATGAAAAGAAGTTTAGTAAGGTTGTTAATTCTGTAACTTTTCACGTAAAAAATAAAGAAAAACAGCCAATAAAAGATTTTGAAATTATACTTATGAAAGACGAATCACCTGAACCCAGTAAAGAAATTGGGATCTCAATAGGGAAAACAGACGAAGAAGGAAAAGTTATTTGGAGGAATGTGAGAACGGGAAAATATATCGTATTTTTGCCAAATAACGAGATACAGATGGTTATGATTAATGATAGAGGTGCAACGAAAAAAATAAATATATCATTGTAGAAAAAGAGTCCATTGGGATTCGTTTTCTCAGGTTGTGGCATTAAAGAATTTTACGTGGAATGGATCTAACCTTATGTGAAGAAGCAATTGATTTTGAAAATTTAAATACAGGTGTATTTAAATTTTCAAAACACGTATTTATACATTGGTTTAATCGTACAGAAAGTTATAGAACTATACGTAAAAGAACTTGGAGATATCTAAGTTCTTTTTTATCTCGCTATTTGCCGGGCAGTAAGACCCCCACCTCAAAATTCAGCGGAAGCAAAGAAGTTAGGTGGGGGATTAACTGTCCGTAAAAGCCCGATTGGTGAGGGATGATTAAAGTTTCACTTTATTTGTTTCAAATTTGTGAAAGAAAGACATATTGATTGAAATTAAATTTTTTATACTCTATCATATACCCATACAGGTATAGGTTTTTGTTTAATGCATGAGGAAATCAAATAATAAATAACATGGAGGTTTGAAATATGTCTAGAAAAATTGTTGTAGTAGGCGGAGTTGCTGGCGGGGCATCAGTAGCTGCAAGGCTTCGTCGTTTAAGTGAAGAAGATGAAATTATTATGGTGGAGCGCGGTGAATATATTTCATTTGCAAATTGTGGCTTACCATACTATATTGGCGGTGTTATTACAGAAAGACAAAAGTTATTAGTACAAACTGTTGAAAGAATGTCAAAGCGCTTTAATCTAGATATACGTGTATTGAGTGAAGTAGTAAAGATTAATAAAGAAGAGAAAACAATTACGATAAAGAATGTAACTACAAATGAAACATACAACGAGGAATATGATATTTTAATTCTTTCACCAGGGGCAAAACCAATTGTTCCACCTATTCCGGGTATTGAAGAAGCGAAGGCGATGTTTACGTTACGAAATGTACCTGATACAGATCGTATAAAAGCGTATATTGATGAGAAGAAACCACGTCATGCGACGGTTATTGGTGGCGGATTTATTGGAGTGGAAATGGTTGAAAACTTAAGAGAACGAGGAATTGATGTTACTCTTGTAGAGATGGCGAATCAAGTAATGCCACCAATCGATTATGAAATGGCAGCATACGTACATGAACATATGAGAAATCACAATGTTGAGCTTGTTTTAGAAGACGGTGTAGATGCGTTAGAAGAGCACGGGACTGTTGTACGTTTAAAAAGTGGTTCAATCATAAAGACAGATATGATTATTTTAGCAATTGGTGTGCAACCAGAGAGTAGTTTAGCGAAGGATGCAGGGTTAGCACTAGGAGTTAAAGGAACGATAAAGGTAGATGAGCGTTTTCAAACGTCGGACCCGCACATATATGCAATTGGTGATGCGATTGAAGTGAAAGATTTTGTTACAGAAACAGAGACAATGATTCCTTTAGCGTGGCCAGCTAATCGTCAAGGTCGCATGTTAGCAGATATTATTCATGGCCATACAGATTCTTTATATAAAGGTACGATGGGAACTTCTGTGGCTAAAGTTTTTGATTTAACAGTTGCTTCGACTGGAGTAAATGAGAAAATATTAAAACGATTAAATATACCCTATGAGGTAGTACATGTACAGGCGAATTCGCATGCAGGATATTATCCGAATGCTACGCCAGTGCTAATAAAATTAATTTTTAATAAAGAAAGCGGAAAAATGTATGGGGCGCAGGCGTTAGGGCGTGACGGTGTAGATAAACGTATTGATGTTATCGCAACGGCAATGAAGGCAAACTTAACTGTAATCGATTTGCCGGATTTAGAATTATCATATGCCCCGCCCTATTCTTCTGCAAAAGACCCAGTAAACATGGTGGGGTATGCAGCAAGTAATATAGTAGATGGTTTCGTGGACACAGTACAATGGCATGAAATAGATCGTATTGTTGAAAATGGTGGGTATCTTATTGATGTTCGAGAGCCGAATGAACTCAAACAAGGAATGATGAAAGGTTCTATTAATATTCCGTTAGATGAATTACGTGATCGATTGGATGAAGTGCCAATGGACAAAGAAATATATATCACTTGCCAACTTGGTATGAGAGGGTATGTTGCAGCGCGCATGTTAATGGAAAAAGGATATAAGGTAAAGAACTTAGATGGTGGCTTTAAATTATACGGAACAGTAGTACCAGAACGTGTTGTATATTAATATTTTTTCATCTTCCACTTCAAAATTTGGTGGAAGATGAAAGCCTATATAGTAAGGTTTCACTTCTTGTTTTGTGAACATATAAGATAAATATTAAAAATAGGGGTTTACAAAATACCCTATAGGGTATAATATATTGTCATAGGTTATAAATAGTGACATAATGGTAATGAGGTGATTATAGGATGGAATATAATCAAGATATGAAAAATAGATTGAAACGTATTGAAGGTCAAGTTCGTGGTGTACTTCGTATGATGGAAGAAGGAAAAGATTGCCGAGAGGTTATTACACAGTTAACGGCATCTCGTTCTGCACTTGATCGTACAATTGGACTTGTTGTTGGGACAAATTTAGAGCAATGTTTGCGTGAGCAGTTTGAAAGCGGTAATGCTTCAAATGAAGAGTTAATTAAAGAAGCTGTTCAATTACTTGTAAAAAGCCGATAATCTGTCAGACATAATTGTTGACAGATTTTCAAAAACATTTTAATATACCCCTACAGGTATATGTATATAAATTATGGAGGAATCGACTATGAATATAAAAGTGGATATGAGTTTAGATTGTAAAGGGTTGGCTTGTCCGATGCCGATTGTGAAAACGAAGAAGGCGATAGAAGGATTAGCACCAGGGCAAGTGATTGAAGTTCAGGCAACAGATAAAGGATCTACGGTAGATATAAAAAGTTGGGCGGGTAAAGTAGGACATCAATATATCGGGACGAAACACGAGGATAATGTATTGGTGCATTATGTTAGGAAAGCAAACGAGCATGAAGTGAATGAAATTGTGAAATATCCTCATACAATTACGAATGCTGAATTGGAAGAGATAGTATTAAGTGGTGAAGAGTGTATTATAGTAGATGTTCGTGAAGCGGCGGAATTCGCTTTTGGTCATATTCCATCGGCTATTTCAGTTCCATTAGGCGAACTTGGTAGTGCGGAATTAGATCAGACGAAGCAAATTTACGTCGTTTGTCGAACTGGTAACCGTAGTGATGTAGCTTGTCACATGTTGAAAGAGAAAGGTTATGCAAATGTGAAAAATGTCATCCCAGGCATGTTAGAGTGGAAAGGGAATGTGGAAAAATAAAATTTTTTAAATAAAAATATACCTACGGGGGTAATGAGATGAATGTTAAAGCATTACAAGCAAAAGATGTTGCAGAGAAAGTTTTATTCGGAGAGTTGTTTATTTTAGATGTTCGTAATGAGGCGGATTATGAAGGTTGGAAAATTGAAGGAAAAGAAGTTACTTCAATGAATGTGCCGTACTTTGATTTATTAGAGGGTGTAGATCGTATTGTCAGTGAACTACCTAAAGATAAAGATGTTTTAGTAGTATGTGCAAAAGAAGGGTCTTCTATATTTGTAGCAGAGCAATTAACAGAGGCTGGATTAGAAAATATTTACTATTTATCTGGTGGTATGAAGGCTTGGAGTGAATATGTAAAGCCTATAAAAGTGGGAGATTTAAAAGATGGCGGAAGTATGTATCAGTTTAACCGTCTTGGAAAAGGTTGCTTATCATATATGGTTATTTCAAACGGTGAAGCAGCAGTTATTGATGCAGTAAGAACAGTTGAAGCGTACGAAGAGTTTGCGAAAGAGCATGGCGTTACGATTACGAATGTAATGGATACACATTTACATGCAGACCATATTTCTGGCGGACGTAAGTTAGCGGAAAAAGTAGGTGGTACGTATTGGTTACCGCCAAAAGATGCAGAGGAAGTTGTGTTCTCATATAAACCACTTGTTGAAGGATCTGTTATTACGGTGGGGGGTACTAAAATTGAAATTGATGCATTATACTCACCGGGGCATACGATTGGAAGTACGTCATTTATTGTAGATGATTCCTATTTATTATCAGGTGATATTTTATTTGTAGATTCAATTGGACGTCCAGACCTTGCTGGGAAAGCTGAAGATTGGGTAAGTGATTTACGTACTACTTTGTATAGCAGATATAAAGAACTATCTCAAAACTTAGTTGTGTTACCGGCTCATTATTCAAAAATAAGTGAAATGGACGAGAGTGGTATTGTTAGTGCTAAATTAAAAGATTTATTTGCGTATAATGCAGGATTAAATATTGAGGATGAGGGAGAGTTTCGTAAAGTTGTAACGGAGAATTTACCACCACAACCGAATGCATATCAAGAAATTCGTCAAACAAATATGGGGCGATTAAATCCAAGTCAAGACGAAGAGCGTGAAATGGAGATTGGTCCAAACCGTTGTGCTGTTCATAATTAATTCGATTTTAAATGTAATAAAAATAGGAGGTATATAAGATGAAAGTGAAAGAAGTATTAGATGTAAAAGGATTAGCATGTCCAATGCCAATTGTAAGAACGAAGAAGGCAATGGAAGCATTACAATCGGGGGAAGTGTTAGAAGTACACTTAACAGATAAAGGTGCGATTAAAGATATTCCAGCATGGTCACAAAAAGGCGGTCATGAGGTGTTAAAGCATACAGAAGAAGAAGGCGAATTAAAGTTCTGGATTAAGAAAGCTTAATTATAAAAATAGGAGGCAAACAAGATGAAAGTGAAAGAAGTATTAGATGTAAAAGGATTAGCATGTCCAATGCCAATTGTAAAAACAAAGAAAGCAATGGAAGCATTACAATCGGGGGAAGTGTTAGAAGTACACGTAACAGATAAAGGTGCGATTAAAGATATTCCAGCATGGTCACAAAAAGGCGGTCATGAAGTGTTAAAACACACGGAAGAATCTGGTGAATTAAAGTTCTGGATCAAGAAAGCATAGCGGTTCAATAATAAGTGGAAGATTACATCCTCTGCTTATTATTGAAAGTAAAGAGGATAATCATATATGTCTTATATAGTTATATCTCTAATAGTATCGATGCTAGGAAGTTTAGTAAAACGTTACATTCCGGTTTTAAATGTTGCATATATTTCGTTAGAACAAGTAAGGAAAATGGAAAGTGTTGTTGTAGATGTACGCAATTATACAGAGAGTCACAGTGATAACACTTCTAGAATTATGTGTATACCGTATGCGTATTTAAAACGGTATTATCATGAAATACCAAATAAGCCTTTGCATCTTATTGTTCATAATAAAGTGGATCGGAATTTAAGTGTTCGTTTTTTAAGAAAGAAAGGGTTCCATATTCAAAGCTATAGTATATATTTGGACGGGAAAAAGGCATAGAAGGAGTTTAAATAGTTTTATGGATGTAAAGACAATATTGAATGTAATCTTAATTGTACTTGTATCGTGGTTTATTATTTCTCGCTTCTTACCAGTTAGAGGAGTAAAAAATATTTCAGGAAAAGATTTAAAACGTATGATGGGGCAAAAGAATAAACAATTTATCGATGTACGTACAGTAGGTGAGTATAGAGGGAATCATATGAAAGGGTTTCAAAATATCCCACTAAATGAGTTAGCGAGTAAGGCAAATCAGTTAGATAAAAATAAGGAAGTAATTGTTATTTGTCAGAGCGGGATGAGAAGTAAGCAAGCAGCAAAGGTATTAAAGAAATTAGGATTTCAGCACGTTATCAATGTTTCAGGCGGTATGAATGGTTTGTGAGGAGGGAATTTAAAATGAAAGAAATGACAGTAAAAGAATTGGAAGAAAAATTGTTACGTAAAGAAGCAGTAAATATCGTGGACGTACGTGAAGTAGAAGAAGTAGCCGAAGGGAAAATTCCAGAAGCGTGTAATATTCCACTAGGACTATTAGAGTTTCGTATGCATGAGTTGGATAAAAAGAAAGAGTATATTATCGTTTGTCGTTCTGGCGGAAGAAGTGCACGAGCAGTTCAGTTTTTAGAGAGCTACGGTTTTCAAGCAATTAATATGGTAGGTGGTATGTTAGCATGGGAAGGTAAAGTCGTATAGTACAGAGATACATGATTTGAACCTTTTTATAAATGATGAAATACCCTTATAGGTAATCGGAGGGAGAACAACATGGAACAACAGAAGAAAACAACAATCGTTTTATTTAGCGGAGATTATGATAAAGCAATGGCTGCTTATATTATTGCAAATGGTGCAGCGGCGTATGATCAAGAGGTAACTATTTTTCATACTTTTTGGGGATTAAATGCTTTAAGGAAAGATGAGCATGTGAAGGTAAAGAAAACTTTTATAGAAAAAGTGTTTGGAAAAATGATGCCACGCGGTGCGGATAAGATGGGATTATCAAAAATGAATTTTGCAGGTATGGGACCAAAGATGATTAAAGGTATTATGAAAAAACATAATGCGATGCCTTTACCAGATTTAATCGATTTGGCGAAAGAACAGGGGATTAAACTTGTCGCTTGTCAAATGACAGTAGATTTATTAGGGTTAAAAGAGGAAGAGATTATGGAAGGGGTAGAGTTTGCAGGAGTAGGAGCTTATTTAGCAGATGCTTCGGATGGAAATGTAAACTTATTCATTTAATTCATCTTCTTTCTAGAAGGGAGGGGATGTAAGATGAGCTTAGTCGTATTACTTTTTATAATTGGATTTATAGGATCGTTTATATCAGGAATGGTTGGAATTGGCGGTGCGATTATTAATTATCCGATGATCTTATACATTCCGGTATTGCTGGGATTTTCTGGCTATACATCACATGAAGTGAGCGGTATTACAGCGGTGCAAGTATTCTTTGCAACTTTTGCAGGGGCATGGGCCTATCGGAAAAGTAATGATATGGATAAAACGCTAGTTGTATATATGGGAGCTAGTATATTAATAGGAAGTTTCATAGGAAGTTTTGGTGCTAACGTATTAGCGGAACATACGGTCAATGTTGTTTATGCAGCTTTAGCCACAATTGCTGCTATTATGATGTTTGTACCGAAGAAAAATAATAGCGGAGCAGTTCATTATAATAAATGGTTAGCAAGTTTGTTAGCATTTATTGTAGGAGGTGTTTCCGGTATTATTGGGGCTGGCGGTGCATTTCTTTTAGTTCCTATTATGCTAGTTATTTTAAAATTACCATTGCGCATGACGATAGCAACATCTATCGCTATTACGTTTATTTCCTCAGTAGGGATTACGACTGGAAAAGTGATTACTGGACAAGTAGTTGTAATTCCAGCTCTAATTATTGCGGTTGCAAGTATATTTGCTGCGCCACTTGGAGCACGAGTCGGGAAGAAAATCAATCAAAAAGCGCTGCAATATATGTTATCGATTTTGATTGTAGGTACAGCTATTAAGATGTGGATTGATATGATATCGAAGTAAAAGGATGGCGCTGCTTGCAGCCCATCCTTTTATTTACGCCCAAATCACTTTCATTAAGTTTTTATATTCGTCATTTGCTAATTTATATAGCATTCTCGTATGTTCAAAGACAAGTGCTGGATTAAAGTTTGGTTCTGAGAATGCAAGAGATGTTGAAATATCAATTGCATTTTGCTTGTTTAATGTGAATTTTGCAAAGCGATAAGATGTATTTAATTCATTGATGACATGTAAAATATCATTTGTTGATGTTGCATCAGGCACGTGAGCAACATTGAAGCAGTATATATCTACCGTAGGATGTTCGTTTTGGAAAGCAGCGATAAGTTGAATTTTTGCGCCAGCTTCTGTCTCTAATCCTACTGAAAAATGAACAGAGCCATCATTTTCATCTATATTTTCTTCCATGTATATATCGTTGGATTTTAAGTAGTCTTTAAAATCTGAGATGTTATGTTTTACTGCAGCTTTCATATGTATGAGCCCCCTGATAATTGGAATAGATTGCTACTATTTATTATAATTTAAAAATATTAAAAAAGATAGTTAGAAAGTTCTGATTTTTGATTCTGAAGAAATAAAAAGAAGCAGTACTCTACCTCCATAGAGTACTGCTTCTTTACTATTCATTGTCGTTAGACGATGTTTCTGTATCTTCACTGCTATTTTTGTTCTTATTTTTCACTTCATTGTTACTTGATTCGCGTTCACTTGAATTTTCAGACTTAGATTCTTTTGTCTTTTTCGAATCAGAGTCTGAGTCAGACTTTGTATATGCAGGTAGCCCAAGATGAGTACGAAGTTCATTTGTAACATTAGCTAATTCTTTTTTATCTGGATTGTAGTAGTAAGTTCGACCACCACCAGCAGATTTGCTACATGTATCGTCACCTTTTGCCATATAGCAATCATCACCTTGGATTTGTAATTTCTCAATTTCCGAATCCGATCCATATTTATAGAATGAAAGCATATCATCAAATGTTAAGTTTGTAACGAATTGTCCGTTAATATCATCAATGATGTTGCCAACTTTTGTTACAGAACCAACACTTGTTAGTTTCTTTAAAATAGCCTCGATAACGAGTTGTTGACGTTGTCCACGCATGGCATCACTATCGATGTGTCTTGTTCTAGCAAGAGCAAGAGCTTCTTCGCCATTTAGCTTTTGAACACCTTTTTCTAGGTGAATAGCCTCAGCATTATCATTGCTATCTTGCTCAGTAAATTCAACTGGTACATCAACTTCAACACCGCCCAAGTCATCGACGATTTTTATAAATGATTTAAAGTTGAATTTTACAAAATAATCGACAGGAACATTCATTAATTTTTCAACTGCATCAATGCTTGCTTGTGGTCCACCATTTTTTCCGTTTTTAGCAGAACCGAATGCATGAGCGTGTGTAATTTTATCTTTTTTCTTTTCTATTGGAATATAAGTATATGTGTCACGTGGGATACTTAATAGTTTAACAGTTTTGCTATCTTTATTAAATGTTGCAAGCAAAAGCGCGTCTGTTCTTATAGCTTCACCATATTCTTTTCCTCGGACATCGCTTTCATCAACACCCATTATTAAAACAGAGACGTTATTTGTAATAGGTTTTACAGCTTTATCTCGTAAATCAGATTTATCACCGCGTGCTAAATCGTGTGCGGCATTGCGAACAGCAGAAGATGCTTTATTTACTAAAAACCAAGTATAACCGCCGCCTATTAATAAAACGAATAGTATAGCGCTTATAATAATTTTTATTTTTTTCTTATTTTTTTTCGGTTTATTGCGTGTATTTTCTTGCAAAGATGGGTTTTGCTCCATTTCCTGTACTCCTTCATTTGGATTGAAATACGACACTCATATCCACTTATTATAATGAAATTTAGCGAAAAAAAACATTACAAAACATTTACATTTCGTAAAAATTCAATATATTTATAAAAAGTCAGATTTTCTATATATTATTTGTCAGATGTAGAATAAGTATAAGGGCTTTTAGTAGAAATGAAAATATATATTATGAGAAAGTGATAGGGAAGTAAGATTTGTTGAAATATAGCCAAGAAGAAATGAGTAAGCTTACTTATTTCTTCTATATAATAAAGAAGAATTTGACGAATAAAGGAGAGAGCATAATGAATCATACATCATTCCGAGCAATCGTTGTGAACGAAAAGGAAAATCATCAGTTTGTAAGAAAAGTTGTTGAGAGAGAAGTAAGTAGTTTACCTGAGGGAGACGTATTTATACAAGTTCATTATTCTTCATTAAATTATAAAGATGCTCTTTCAGCTACTGGTAATAAAGGTGTTACGAGAACATATCCTCATACGCCGGGAATTGATGCTGCAGGAGAAGTTGTGAGTAGTGAAGATAACTCTTTTAAGGCAGGAGATCAAGTTATTGTAACGGGATATGACTTAGGTATGAATACCTCTGGTGGTTTCGGAGAATATATTCGCGTGCCATCATCTTGGGTCGTGCCTTTACCAGAAGGAATGTCATTAAAGGAAAGTATGATGTATGGGACAGCAGGTTTTACTGCGGCTTTGTCGGTATATAAGCTTATTGGAGCAGGAATCAAGCCTAATATGGGAGATGTTTTAGTAACGGGTGCTACAGGCGGCGTAGGGAGTGTAGCTGTTAGTATATTAAGTAAGTTGGGGTTTAACGTAGTAGGAGCGACAGGAAAAATGGAAGAGGAAGATATGCTACTACGTCTAGGAGCGAAAAAAGTGATTCATCGCGCGGAATTGAATGATGAATCAGGAAGACCGATGTTAAAAGGGATATACGCCGGAGTTATTGATACTGTAGGTGGACGTATGTTAGAAACAGCTTTAAAAACAGTAAAGTATGGTGGTTGTGTAACGACATGCGGTAATGTGGCAGGCCAGGAATTACAAACAACGGTATATCCGTTTATTTTACGAGGCATAAGCCTTTTAGGGATAGATTCTGTGCAATGTCCAGCAGATGTGAGAAGTGATGTGTGGACGCTCTTAGCAAATGAATGGAGTAATAAAGAGTTAAGATCTTATACAGGAGAATGTACATTAGAAGAATTAGAGGAGAAGTTTACACTTATATTGCAAGGAAAGTTAAAGGGAAGAACAGTTGTTAAAATATAATAAGAAAGAGACGCTTACGTTAGCGTCTCTTTCTTATTATAATGATTGTTTTAAATTGATTTTTCCTTGTTCGCCTAAAACACCGTCAGCGATATTTACAGCGTGATCGCCAATGCGCTCTAAGTTACTTACCATATCGACGAAGATGATACTTGCATCACCTGAACAGCTGCGTTCGTTTAGACGTAATACGTGACGTTTACGAAGAACACGTTCCATTTGGTCGATTTTGCGTTCTTTAGCAATAACAGTTTGAGCTAGTTCAGTATCGAAGTTTGTTAAAGCTTCAACTGAGTCTTGTAGTGTTGAAATTGTTAATTCCAGCATTTCATTTAATTCAGCTAATGCTTCGTCTGATAGTGAAACACGGTTTGAAATTTGGAAATCTACAAGTTCTACAAGGTTTTCTACATGATCACCGACACGTTCAATATCTCCAACAACACCTGCTAAAACGGAATGTTTTTCAGAATCTGTAGGCGAAAGCGGCTTTTCTGATAGTAAAACTAAATACTCGGTAATTTTTTTATCTAAATTGTTAATAGCTCCTTCTAATTGAGTAGCCATGTCAGCGTGTTTTTTGTCTTGTGTATTTAAAAATTGGTTTGCTTCTTTTAATCCATGTAATGAAAACTCAGCCATACGGATAATTTCTTTTTGAGCTTCTGTTAAAGCGATAGCTGGAGATTGCTCAATAAAAATTGGGTTTAAATGCTGCGGTTTGAAATCAATAGCAGAATCTTCGCCGCGAATAAGTTTTGTTACAATCCATGCTAATACAGCGATGAATGGGAATTGAATAACTGCATTTGTTATGTTAAATGTTCCGTGTGCAAATGCAATTGTCATTTCTGGATTTAAGTTTAATGATGTTTGGAAATATTGAATTAAGCTTGTAAATGGTACTAATAAAATCGTAAATATAATTGTACCGACGATATTAAAGATAACGTGAACTAATGCTGCACGTCTTGCGGCAATAGAAGTACCGATTGCTGCTAATACAGCTGTAATTGTTGTACCGATGTTATCACCAAATAATACAGGAAGGGCAGCTTGTAAATCGATTGCACCTTGACCGAATAGTTCTTGTAAAATACCGATAGTTGCACTTGAACTTTGTACAATTAAAGTAAAGACTGTACCGACAACAACTCCTAAAATTGGGTTATCACTCATACTAACCGTTAATTCTTGGAATGATTCTAAAGAGCGAAGAGGTTTCATACCTGTGCTCATTAATTCCAAACCGAAGAATAACATACCAAAGCCGAATATAACTTGACCTAAAGAATGTACTTTTTTATTTTTAAAGAAGAATAATAAGATAGCTCCAACCGCCATAATTGGGAGAGCGTATTCTCCGATTTTAATTCCGATAATAAATGCAGTAACTGTCGTACCGATGTTTGCACCCATAATAACACCGATTGCTTGTCTTAATGTCATAAATCCTGCACTTACAAGTCCGACTGTTAAAGCGGTTGTTCCTGAACTGGATTGGATTAATACCGTAACTAACATACCTGCTAGTACACCCATGAGTGGGTTTGTTGTAAAACGATCTAGAATATCACGAAGACGATCTCCAGCTGCTTGTTGCAGTCCATCGCCCATGTATTTAATCCCGAATAAGAAAATACCTAATCCACCAATGAACTGGAAGATCATATCTTGAACATTATATTCCACGCATTCCACTCCTTAAATTTCATGTACGATGTAATTATTAACTGAACCTTGAGTCACTGTAAACGATTTGCTAGTAAAATTTACACTAAATTTACAAAGGGTAGAAAAGTTTACAATACCTTAAAGAAACAGCTGTATTTTATTGGTTTTCATCATGTGTAAATCTTAATTTTGTAAAAAATCACACTCTTTAGAATAGTGTTTTTCATTTGAATATCAAGGAAAGCGTCTGCGAGTTCATCGTATATTTTTTGATGAAAGTTAAAAAAATATGTAGGAAAATGCATGTAGTTTTATAACAGTAACATGAGGGGAAACAATTCTTTTAACACGATAAAAAAGCCACTGAATTATCCAGCAGCTTTTTCCTTGTTTTTACCGCCATGCTTTTGTTTTCTTATGCTTGTAATGTAAATGAAGAGAAAAGCAATAAGTAATAGAGAGGAGTAACGATATACAGTTGCATAGTTTGTAAAGTGAGCAATAAATCCAAAAATAATCGCTCCAGCGCCGATTCCAAGGTCAAATGCGGAGAAGAATGTAGCCGTTGCTACACCGCGTCGATGCGGTGCTACGCGGTCAATCATCCATGCTTGTAGTGCAGGTTGGATTGCTCCAAAACCACTTCCGTAACATGCTGCAGCAATAATTAAGCTCGGAATTGTCGTCGTATACGACAATAAAATAATGCCTGTAAAAGTTATAATAACTCCCGGAATGATGACGAATGTATGGCCTTTCGCATCATATAGCTTTCCAGAGAATGGACGAGTTACAGCGATTGCTAGTGCGTTACATAAAAAGAAGAGACTAATATCAGCTATGCCGACTTCTGTAGCAAATAGAGTGATAAAACTTCCGATTCCTCCGTACATTAATGTAATACATAATATTAATAATGAAGGAAGTAAAGCTTTACGCTCAATAAATCCATCGAGAAAAGTACTAGATGATTGTTGTGGAGGCTGTTTCGATTTTTGGATTTGAAGTAGTTTCGTTAATATTAATGAAACAATTGTGCACGATAATGCACATAAAAAAAGAATTGTGAAGTTATATGTTTGCATAAGCCATAGTCCGATAAGTGGACCGAGGGCCATTGCAATTGTTCCAGAAAGGCCAAAATATCCCATGCCTTCTCCGCGGCGAGCTGAGGGAATTAAATCAGAAACGACAGTTCCATATGTAGTCGTTGTAATACCGAAACCAGCTCCGTGTAAAATACGAACAGCAAGCAAGAGAAAGATAGTTGAGGCGAAAAGGTAACTGCCCATAGCGAGTAAACAGATAGCAGTACCGATCATTAAAATGATTTTTTTATTGAATTTTTGCAAGGCATTCCCAGTTAGCGGTCTAACAAAAAGTGCCGCAACGGTAAACATGCCGACAACAAATCCGATATTGGAACTTGTGCCACCAATTTCTTTCACATAAACAGGTAAGGTTGGAATTAACATTTGAAACCCTAAAAACATACATAAGTTTGCAAAAATTAAAGCAACAAACTCTTTTGTCCATAACGGTTCTCGTTTTACGAGTATTGCTTCTCCCATATATTCATCCCCTATATAAAGTTTTCTCTTTTCTTTCGAGTATATGTATTGGCCAATGCAACAGTCAAGGAAGGTGTCTTGAAAACGGATAACAATTTTTAAGATGAAAAACTGACAAATTTGTGTAAAAGCTACACAACTATGAAAAAAAGATGTAAAGTATAGATGTATAGACTTGTAGGTGTTAAGAATGATAGAAATTGTTTTTTCTTTAAAGAAAGCGGATTCAAAAGAGTAGTGAACAAGAAGGGGATATATACTTTTTCACTACATATATTTGAAAAGGTTTACAATATGATGAAGAAAGAGGCGTGTACATATGAGACGATTAGGTATTTCTATTTATCCAGAACATTCAACAGTAGAGAAAGATAAGGAGTATTTAACATTAGCAAGTAAATATGGATTTACACGTGTGTTCACATGTTTATTATCTGTGGATGGAGAAAAAGAGAAAATTATAGAAGAATTTAAAGAAACGATCTCTCATGCGAATGCATTAGGGTTCCAAGTATTAGTTGATATTAGTCCATCTGTTTTTGAACAATTAGGTATTTCGTATAATGATTTATCATTCTTCCATGAATTAGGTGCGTACGGTATTCGTTTAGATGTCGGTTTCTCAGGATTAGAAGAATCAATTATGACTTATAATCCGTATGGTTTGAAAATTGAGATTAATATGAGCAATGGTACGAAGTATGTAGATAACATTATGAGTCATAGACCAAATCGTGAAAATTTAATTGGTTGTCATAATTTTTATCCGCATCGTTATTCAGGGTTATCATACGATCATTTCATTAAATGCTCGAAACAATTTAAAGATTACGGTATGAGAACGGCAGCTTTTATTTCATCATTTGATGCAACATACGGACCTTGGCCAGTAACAGAAGGGTTATGTACATTAGAGCAGCATCGTGAATTACCGATGACAACACAGGCGAAGCATTTATTTGCGACTGAATTAATTGATGATGTTATTATTGCAAACGCATATGCGTCAGAAGAAGAATTACAAGCACTAGGTGCATTAAATAAAGAGAAGCAAACATTTGATATAGAACTATATGATACAACGACAAAACTAGAAAGAATTATCGTATTAGACGAACCACATTTTTATCGCGGAGATGTATCTGAATATATGATTCGTTCTACACAAAGTCGTGTGAAATATAAAAAAGAAGAATTTAAACCTCATAATACGCGCGAAATTAAGCGTGGAGATTTATTAATTGATAATGAACAATATGGCCAGTATAAAGGTGAATTACAAATTGCATTAAAAGATATGGTGAATACAGGAAAAACAAATGTAGTTGGTCGAATTGTAGAAGAAGAGATTTTCTTACTAGACTATTTACAAGCATGGGATAAATTCGGATTCACATTAAAGAAATAGAGAGAATATAAAGGGGAAAAACTACTGATTTCAGCAGCTTTTCCCCCTTTATATATAAAGAGCGAGAGGAAGAGCTATGACAAAGGTGCATCAGCGATTAATTTCTATTTTAGAGGAATTTTTAGAAGAGAAATCGATGTTAAATCGAGCTTTTTTAGCGGGTTGTTTACATGTATCAACGAAGACGATTCAAAAAGATATAAAATTATTAAATGATATATTGGAAGAAAACGGAGCGAAAATCGAATCGCAAAGAGGGAATGGGTACGAATTAGAAATTATACAAAAGAAGAGATTTGAAGACTTTTGTGTGAGTCTATTTCAAAAACAGATGGAAAAGATCCCAACTTCTTATGAAGAAAGAATAGCGTACATTCTGCAGCGTGTTTTAATGATAGAGGGATATGTGAAGCTTTCAGAATTAGCGGAAGAGATGTATGTGAGCAAATCAACGGTCAATTTAATTATGAAAGATGTTACAGATATATGTGGTTGCTATGAATTACAAATTGAGAAGAGACCGTATTATGGTATACGTATTGTTGGAGAGGAATTTAATATTCGTTCTTGTTTATCACAATATGGTTTACCGCGTTATGACCATACTCCGTTTCATGAGCAATTTGAGCAGACGGAGACATATTTATCGCTACCTCATATATCACTCATTCGTTCAATTATATTAAAGTATATTGAAGGCGGAACAATATATTTATCTGATATAGAAATTGATAATTTAGTCATTCATATTGCAATCGCATTAAAGCGTTGTCAAAGTCAACATTATATAAAAGGACTGCATGCGGAGCAATCAGAACTTATACTAAAGAAAGAATATACAATTGCGAAGCAGATTTTAGGAGATTTAGAGAAAGAGTTGAAATTTTCATTTCCAGAAGAAGAAGTATTATATGTGACGATGCATTTATTAAGTACTGCTGTTACAACGAGAGATCGCTATGAAAATGTAGAAGAGCTATTAGGGAAAGATATATATGCATTTATGCAACATATTCTTTTTAAAGTAGCGGAAGAACGGAATCTTATTTTTTATTATGATGAAGAATTATTATTTGGATTTGGTATTCATTTAAAAACGTTATTAAATCGTTTGAAGTATAAGCTAAATACGAGAAATCCTCTTTTGGCAGAAGTGAAAAAGAATTATCCGTATGCTTTTGAAATTGCTGTTCTCGTTGGAGATATCATTGGTGAATATACGGGTGAATCGATCCCTGAAAGTGAAATTGGTTATATTGCAATTCACTTCGGCGGAGCGATGAGCCGTTTGCAGGAGCAAAATCAAAAGAAAAGATGCTTATTAGTTTGTGCGACTGGTCAAGGAAGTGCACAACTATTAAAATATAAAATTTTATCACAGTTCCGAGATAAATTAGAGATTGTAGGTATTACAGGCTATTATCAATTGAAAGTAGAAGATCTTTATAAAGAAAAAATAGATTGTATTATTAGTACGATTCATATACCGAGTGGCTTGCCTGTTCCAGTTATAAAAGTGAATTCAATATTTGATGATAAAGAGATTAAATCGATTGGTCAGCGATTGTTTACGCATGTGAATACTAGTGTGCAGCCTTATATTAAGGAAGATTTAATCTTTTTAAATCATAATGCTTCTACGAAAGAGGATGTTATTCAGTTTTTATGTGAAAAAGCTGCTGAGAAACGCTATGTACCAAAAAACTTTTATGCTTCTGTTATGGAGAGAGAAAATACGTCTCCGACAGCGGTTGGGAATTCAGTTGCGATTCCGCATCCGATGCAGTTATTAAGTGAGGAAACTTTTTTGATGTTTTGCACACTTGAAAAGGCTGTTGATTGGGGAGATAAAAAAGTACAAGTAATTATTTTATTTAGTGTAAAGCGCAATAATAATGAAGATTTGCAAAGGCTTTATGATTTTTTATATGATATTATGTCTAGTCAAACTACGATAGAGAAACTTACTCAGACTGAGGTAATTGAAGATTTTCAAGAAATTTTATTATCATTTTGAAAAAGTATATAAAAACTTCCGTTACATAACGGAAGTTTTTTATGTTTAATTGTATGCGTTTTCATAATAAGATAAAAATATAGAAAACATATAGCTTGGGGGAATTTAAAATGGCTGATATGCAAACTCCATTTGCGTTAATTTTACATGGTGGTAATGCGAGAAGCGCGGCGCTTGAAGCAATTGCTTTTGCAAGACAAGGAGATTTCGGGAATGCCGGTGAAAAGATGAAACTTGCTAGTGAGGAAATTTCATCAGCGCACCGTATTCAAACGGATTTAATTCAAGAAGAGGCAAGAGGAAATCATGCAGAAATTAGTTTACTGTTAGTGCACGCACAAGATCATTTAATGAATGCAATTACAGTGAAAGAACTGGCTGAAGAATTTATTGCTCTTCATAAACGAGTAGAAGAGAAAGTGACAGTATAAGATGTACATTTTATTATGTTGTGCAGCAGGTATGTCAACGAGTATGGTCGTAAGAAAAATGCAAGAAGAGGCAAAGAAACAGGGGAAGAATTATAAAATTAAGGCGGTTGATTCAGAACTTGTGAAACTGGAAATAAAAAATGCTGATGTTGTTTTAATCGGACCACAAGTGAAGTATTTGTTTCCAGCGGTACAGTTTCTTGCGAAGTCATACGATATACCGGTTGCAATAATAGAACAAAGAGATTATGGCATGTGTGACGGTTTAAAAGTACTGAAACAAGCAGAACAATTAGTTTTAGCATAATTATATCTTTTTAAATATAAACATTATAATGTTATAAAGTTTATTTCATTCTTTTATAGTAGAGAGAAAGAGGAGGGCTATTGATGAATGGGTTTATGAGTTTTATGGAACAAAAGATTATGCCAACAACGCAAAAGATTGCAGGACAACGACATTTATTAGCAATTCGAAATGGGGTTATTTCTACATTACCGTTAACGATCGTCGGATCATTTTTCGTTATCTTTTTAAATTTACCAATTGATGCATATATGGAATGGATTGCACCGTTTCGCCATATTTTAGATATTCCATTTCGATTTACAGTAGGACTAATGGCATTATACGCAGCGTTTGGTGTAGGGGCTTCGCTCGCGAACTTTTATCAGCTCAATCAGTTAAGTGCAGGGTTATTATCTGTACTCGCCTTTTTACTAGCATCAGTTGAACCAATTCAAATTACGAAAGCTGTACCAGGTGTTATTGATGCAGGTAGATATATTTCAGTAGGAACATTAAGTGCAACGTCTTTATTTGGCGCAATTGTTACAGCATTAATTGCAGTAGAAATTTATCATTTTATGATTAAGCATAATATCTCGATTAAATTACCAGATAGTGTACCACCAGCAGTTTCAAATTCGTTTGCAGCATTAATTCCAACATTAGCAGTTATTCTTTTATTCTGGGGCATTCGCTACGGTTTGAAATTTGATGTGAATACAACGATCACATATTTAATCGCACCATTAAAATCAGTATTAGTAGGAAATAATTTATTCGGTGGTTTATTAACAGTATTCTTAATCGTGTTTTTCTGGTCATTCGGTATACATGGACCAGCGATTTTAGGACCAATTATTCGTCCGATGTGGGATTCAGCAATTCTTGAAAATATGGAAGTATTCACGGCTACAGGAAATGCACATCAGTTACCAAACTTATTTACAGAGCAGTTCATTCAATGGTTCGTATGGATTGGTGGATCAGGATCAACGTTAGCTTTAGTTATTATGTTTATGTTCTCTAAATCTAAGTTCTTAAAAGAGTTAGGTAGATTATCATTCGTGCCAGGCTTATTCAATATTAACGAACCAATTATTTTCGGTGCACCAATTGTAATGAACCCAATCTTAATTATTCCATTCGTTATTACACCGTTAGTGACAACGACGGTATCATATTTCGCAGTTGTTTCAGGTATGATTCCACTTATGATGGCGAAACTGCCATTTACGATGTTAGCACCAATTGCAGCGGTGATTAGTACGGACTGGACAATTATGGCTGGTGTACTTGTACTTGTTAACTTTGTTATCTCGTTCGTTATTTACTATCCATTCTTCAAAATGTATGAGAAACAACAATTAGCAGGAGAGGAGAAAACAGAATGCTCGGAGCAATTATCATCTTAATTACATTCGTGGTCGGACAGTGTATTGCTCATTATTCGAAATGGGTACAAAGTAAATCTTTATTAGTGTTACTACTAGTATCAGTTTTGTTTATCGGTTGTTCAATGGGTGCATATGTAATGTTAAGAGTGCAATCACCGTACGTAATTATTGTACCGACAATTTTATGTGCAACATGTTTATCTGCAAAATATAGATTTACGAGCATGGCATTAATACAACGTGTGAAGGAGATGCAAAAGCATGGAGCGTAAATTAGGAATTTCACTTTATCCAGAACATTCAACGAAAGAAAAAGATATGGCTTATATTTCCGCAGCGGCACGACACGGTTTTTCAAGAATATTTACTTGTTTGTTATCTGTGAATCGTCCGAAAGAAGAAATTGTAGCTGAATTTAAAGAGATTATCAATCACGCAAAAGATAACAATATGGAAGTTATTTTAGATGTAGCTCCGGCTGTGTTTGATCAGCTTGGTATTAGTTATAGCGATTTATCATTTTTTGCAGAGTTAGGCGCAGACGGTATTCGTTTAGATGTAGGCTTCGATGGGTTAACTGAAGCGAAAATGACGAATAATCCGTACGATTTAAAAATTGAGTTAAATGTAAGTAACGATATTGCGTACTTAGAAAATATTCTTTCGCATCAAGCGAATAAATCAGCTTTAATTGGTTGTCATAATTTTTATCCGCAAAAATTCACTGGTCTTCCGTACGATTATTTCATTCGCTGTAGTGAACGCTTTAAAAAGCATGGTATTCGCAGTGCAGCTTTTATTACATCACATGCTGCAAACATCGGTCCATGGGATATTAACGACGGATTATGTACGTTAGAAGAGCATCGTAATTTACCAATTGAAGTACAAGCGAAGCATTTATGGGCAACAGGGCTAATCGATGATGTCATTATCGGAAATGCTTATGCGAGTGAGGAAGAGTTAGAAAAACTAGGAAACTTAAATCGCTACATGTTACAGCTAAAAGTGCACTTTGTAGACGAAGCGACTGAAGTAGAGAAGAGAGCTACGCTGCAAGAATTACACGTAAGGCGCGGCGACATAACAGAGTATATGGTACGTTCTACAGAAGTACGTAAAAAGTACAAAGATTATGACTTCCCAGTGCGCGAAAGTGTGCTACAGGAAAGAGGGCAAGTTGTAATTGGTAATAACTCATTCGGAAAGTATAAAGGTGAACTGCAAATCATTCTGAAAGAAATGCCGATAGATGAACGGAAAAATATTGTCGGTACAATTGCGGAAGAGGAGTTATTCTTACTAGATTATGTAGGAGCTTGGACGCAGTTTACTTGTGTGGAATAGAGAAGAGAAGGAGAGGATGCTGTGGCATCCTCTTTTTTCTGTTGAAATGAAAGTCTATCATATATAGAATGCAAAGAGATAGATTTAATTTGGACGGGAGAGAAGGAGATGGAAGGGTATATAGATAGTTTATTAAGGCGGATGGCTGATGAGGATACAGAGGTTAGACATCGTGCTTATGATGAAGCAAAAGAGCTAGATGACCTATTAACGTTTCCTTATTTACAGCAGAAGGTAACCAAAGCAAAAAAAATATCTATGAAGAAAGATATGTATTATGTAATGACGAAACTTGCTATTAATACGAAAGAGATCAGTATTGCTGATTATCTTATAGATTGTTTGGAATGTGAACAAAACCCGACTTTGTTAAGTGAACTGCTTAGTAATATTTATACATTGCCAGAAGTAAGTGATACAAATAAAATTATTCCGTATATTTACCATAAAAACGATAGTGTTCGTTATTGGGCTATTTCTTCCTTAAAGTTATGTAAATCATTAGAAGCGGAGAGTGCTTTACTAAAGTTGCTGGATACTCAAGAAAATAAAGATGAGATTACACATATTTGTTATACATTGTTTGAGATTGGAACGAAGCAATCGATTCTGCCGTTAACAAAGCTTTTATATAGTAATAGTGCCTATGTTCGTTCAACTGTTATTGAGGTGTTAGCAAAAATAGGGGGATCGGACTTACAAATAGTTTATATTGAAGCTTTACAGGATAGAAATGTGATGGTGAAATATGAAGCTGTTCGAGCTATTTATACGTATGGCGACGAAATGGCAATGAGACCAATTTGCGAACGTGTGAATAAAATTGTTGCTAGAAGACGGAAAAATGAAGCAGAGCCTACGGATGAAGCAGAGATTATCATTGCTCTTCGTTTCTTACATAAGTTTGCTAATCATGAAGAAGTTTTAAAGATATTTGATAAAGTGTATAAAAAACGTGGAAACTTGTTTATGTCGGAGAGGAAGTGGCTTCGAGACAATATTACTTACTTTCAAGAGAAAGAAAGAATGTAAGAATCATAAAAAAAGAGCCAGCCTCAACGATGAGACTGACTCTTTTTTACTAACTAGTTTAATACTTTAACTGTAACTGTTTTACGTCCCCAGCTACTTGATGTACCTTTATCTGGCATTAAAACGTCGATTTTATTACCTTTAATAGCTCCACCAGTATCACCAGCGATTGCTACTCCGTAACCTTCAACCCATACTTTTGAACCTAATGGAATTACACTTGGATCAACTGCAATAAGTTTCATGTTTGGATTAGCTGTTAAGTTATGACCTAAAGCTGATTTTACTTGGTCGCCTGCTTTATAACCATTTTCAAGTGGATCTGCTGTGTAAGCTGTTGCTACAACACGTAACTCACGAGAAGATGATGGTGCACTTGTTTCAGTTTCTTTTGCAACAGGTTGTTGTGTAGCTGGTTTTTGAGCTTTAGCCGCTTCACGAGCTTTAGCTGCTTCTTGAGCTTTAGCCGCTTCACGAGCTTCAGCTGCTTCTTGAGCTTTAGCCGCTTCACGAGCTTTGGCTGCTTCTTGAGCCTTAGCCGCTGCTTGAGCTTCAGCATCTGCCTGAGCTTTAGCTGCTTCACGAGCTTTAGCCGCCTCTTGAGCTTTAACTTCTGCTTGAGCTTCAGCATCTGCCTGAGCTTTAGCTGCTTCTTGAGCCTTAGCAGTTTCACGAGCTTTAGCCGCTTCTTGAGCTTTAACTTCTGCTTGAGCTTCAGCTGCTTCGCGAGCTTTAGTTGCTTCTTGAGCTTTAGCTTTTGCTTGAGTTTCAGCTACTTCCTGAGCTTTAGCCGCTTCACGAACTTTAGCTGTATCTTGAACTGTAGTCGTTTTTTCAACTTTAGCTACTGGTTGAACTTTAACTGGTGCTTTACCTGTTAAGTAAGGAACATGAACATAAGCTGTTTTTCCGTTATATTCAAATTGAATCCAATCATTCTGTACTTGGTGTGTTGTTTCAATTACATCATCTTTTTTCAACTTACCAAGAATCTCTGAGTCTGTGTTTGCTCCAGCACGTACGTTTAATACGTTTGCTGTTACGTAGTAAGTGTCTTTTGTATAGTCAGCGCTTATGAAAGCTTCTTTACCGCTATTCAATTGAACTTTTGACCAACCATTTTCTGTATGTAAAACATTTACTTTATATCCATCTAATAATTTTCCTACAACTTTTGATTCAGTAGTTGGGTTTTCTCGTACGTTTAGTACGTCAGTCGTTACGATTGTTTCTGCTTTAGCAGATGTTGTGAAAATCCCAAGACCAAAAACCGCTGCTGTTGCTATACCCATAAATTTTTTCATAATAGCCTCCATTGCATTTGTTTTCGTTGACCTCATTATAGCAACCATTATTTTCTTATTTGCGAAAAACATAAAATTACAAAGCTTTCGTAACGGGGCATTAATATTCTGTAACAATTCCATAAATATCCTGATAGCGCTTCCTTGTTGTTTTTTGGCGTATCAGGGCATATGAAACACAAAATGAGTAGTATTTCAATTACTGTAACGTTAATAATGTTACAGTAATATTTCTAGGTGATATCTATAGGGTTACGAAAGTAGCATATTTTACTGTTTGAATGGAAATTTAGTTATAAAAAGATAATCTTTTTAGGCGTGAAAATATATAAATGAGGTGAAATTTAATAAAATATCGATATAATTGTTACAAAATCAGTCGAAGTATGGAAAAAATTACGCCTTGATTTTCGTCTGTTACATAGTATTTTTGCAATAATAGAATTAGATAATAGCCTTATTACCTATAAATAATGAAGAGTATGAGAATGATAGTTGTAACGTGAAACATATATAATAGAAGAAACTCAATTTAGTAGATAAATAAAAAACGCAGGAGTGTAAACTCCTACGTTTTTGTTTATTCATATCGTAAACATTCAATTGGATCCAGTTTGGCAGCTTTGTTAGCTGGTAGTAAACCGAATATAATACCGATTAACATTGAGATACCTACTGCAAGAAGTCCAAGTTCTTTTGAGACAACGAGTGGCCATCCAGCAAAGATTGAGACGATCCAAGCGAAGAAAATACCGAGCATGAATCCGATGAAACCACCAAGTCCTGTTAAAATACAAGATTCGATTAAGAATTGTGTTAATACTTTACCACGTGTTGCACCAAGTGCTTTACGAATACCAATCTCACGTGTACGTTCTGTTACAGATACGAGCATGATGTTCATTACACCGATACCACCAACAAGTAAGGAGATAGCAGCAATACCACCAAATACCATTTTCATCATACCAATTGATTCGTCTAGTTGTTTCGTAAATTCACCTAAATCTTGTGCTTCGAATTTGTGCTCAAATTTAGGAGCTTTCATTTCGTTTAAGACAGAAACGGCTTGTTTTTCTACACTTTTACGTTCTGTCGGAGAGGTCATTGTTAATCTTACAGAGTCATACTCATTTACTCCTGAAATGACAGGCGCATTTTCAAGTGATGTATAACCTTCAGGCATAGGCATTCCAAAGTCGTTTTTCGTTTCGTATACACCAACTATTTTATACGGCTTTCCTTTTATATCTGTGTATTGATTTGATTCCCAACCACTACTAAATAATTTGTTGAAAGCTTCTTCATTTAATATAACAGCAGGGATTGCTTGGTTTAGTTCACTGTCATTTAATTCACGACCGTGAACTAATTTTATTTTCGAATCTGTCATAAAGGCGCCTGTTCCACCTTTTAAATCAAGATTTACATCTTTTGAACCAGCAGATGCTTTTACTTTCATACTTACGTCTGGATACACATCTTTAACGCCAGGAACAGTTTGAAGGCGGTTTAGCATATCAGGTGTGATTTTGGCACTATCTGTTCCGTAATCAGGATTGTTGTAGTAAATCGTTACTTCGTTATCTTTTCCTTGGCCTAATTCTTTTTTAAACTTTGCGTTTGTACCATCACCCATTGAAATGATAGTAATAATGGCACTAATACCGATAATAATACCTAACATCGTTAAAATAGAACGCATTTTATGAGCAAAGATAGAGGAAAGGGCCATGCGTATATTTTCACTCGTATTCAAAATTAACCTCTCCAATCTTGGACGATATTTCCGTCACGAATTACAATTTGACGTGCTGCAGCTTCCCCGATTTCACGGTCATGGGTAATCATAATAATTGTTGAGCCTTGTTTATTTAATTCGTAAAAGAGGTCCATAATTTGTGTACTCGTTTTCGTATCAAGTGCCCCCGTCGGTTCATCGGCTAAAATGAACTTTGGGTTATTTACGATTGCACGTGCAACAGCGACACGCTGCTTTTGTCCACCTGATAATTCGTTCGGTAAGTGAGTAGCGCGATCAGCTAAACCGACTTTTGTTAAAGCAGCTAATGAGCGCTCGCGTCTTTCTTTTTTATCGACTCCAGCGTAAATAAGAGGTAGTTCTACATTTTGAAGCGCTGTAAGTCTCGGTAATAACATGAAGTTTTGGAATACGAATCCGATCTCTTTATTACGTACGTGTGCAAGTTCTGTTTCAGTCATGTTTGAAATATTTTGACCGGCTAGTTCGTACGTACCTGTCGTCGGTTTATCTAAGCAACCGATAATGTTCATTAATGTTGATTTACCAGAACCAGAAGGTCCCATAATAGAAGTGAATTCTCCTTGGTTCAGTGTTACGTCAATTCCGTGTAATATTTGAACGGATTCTGCACCATTTTGGAAGGATTTCGTGATGCCTTTTAAGTTAATCACTGGGCGACAACCTCCATACCATCTTTTAAGTCTTTTTCAGGTTTAGAGATAATTTCCTCTCCTTTTTTCACTCCAGAAACTTTTGCTTCGCTATCAGTCTCGAATTCAACAGTAACTGCTTGTTCTTTCGCCTTACCGTCTTTTACAACGAAGACAACATTTTTATCACCTTTTTTCACGATACTGCTTTTCGGAACAATTGTACCAGTTGCTTCGCCAGATTTACTTGTTACGTAAACGTGGAAGCCGTTTTGTAATTCGTCACTATTATCTAATGTGACAGTGAATTGATAGTTAGAAACAGTTTTATTTTCATCCATGCTCTTTAATGGTGTAGAACCGATTTCTGTTACTTTTCCTGTCCAAGTCTTACCAGCGACAGTTTTTGATGAAACAGTTACTTCTTGCCCAACTTTCATACTAGCAAGCTCATATTCAGAAAGTTGACCTTTTACTTTAAATTGACCAGCGTGACGAAGAGTAATTCCGCTCATACCTGTTTTTTCGTCAGCAGTTTTTACGATATCATCAATTACGCCATCAGCAGGACTTGTTACAGAAAGAGTGTTTACTTTCTCTTTTGCTGCTTTAATCATTTCATCAGCTTTTTCAACTTCAAACTTTTTCATTTCAAGTTGTGATTCTAATTGCCCAACTTCAACTTCTGATGCTTTTAATGCTTCAGCAGGAAGGCCTGCATTTTTATCTTTTTGTAATTTTTGTTTCGCCGCATCAATTTGTTTTTGGAACAACGTTACTTCTTTTTGTGCGATTTTCTTTTGCATTTCTGCTTCTGTTACACCTTGTTTCGCAGTCGGATCAGTGTACTTAAATAGAAGCTGACCCTTTTTCACTTCATCGCCTTTTTTAACAGCTAATTCATATGTTCCTTTTGTTGGATCGAATGAAATAGTTTCAATTCCATTTGGAATAACTTCGCCACCAAATTTTTGCGCGTTTTGGATTTGTTTTTCAGTTACTTTATATCCGCTATATGCCATTGCTACTTCTGAACCGCCACCAGCAAATGCAAAGTATGATCCAGCTGCAATTCCGATTGCTACTACACTAGTAATTAACACTTTATTTTTCTTCTTCATCTATTTATCACCTTTTCGTTCGTTTTAGTATCTACATTAAGTATAGAAGAGGTGAAGAATCTGACAAATCGTTTTAGCTTACAATAACCTTACAGTTTTGTAAGGTATGAATATGCAAATGTAAGGTAGAGGTTGTCCTAGTGTAAGCAAATGAATTGACTCGTCGTTTCTTTCTTACAATAATATTGTATGGAGGAAAGGAGGAAGGAAGATGGAAGCTTATTTTAGCGCGCACCCATTAAAACCATTTATTCCATACTCAAGGCAACACGCCCTTATATTATTTATTATGTTGGTGGGGATATTTTTTCTGTATCAATACCAAGATGTATTACGTCAAAATGAGTGGAATATAACGGTTCGATATGCGATTACATTTTTATTTATAGGTAGTGAAATTGGGCTTCATATGTGGGAATGGAAAGCAGGGATTTTTGAGTTAGCTACTTCATTACCGTTTGAATTATGTACAATTAGTTTGTTGTTAGCGTCGATTATGATTGTAACGAAAAGTTATCGAATATATGAGATTGTATTTTTTACGGGAATTATTGGTGCATCACAAGCCATTTTAACACCAAATTTGCAATATGCTTTTCCGCATTTTCGTTTCATTGAATATTTTATCGCGCATGTATTGCTCATTTGGGCACCACTCTTTATGACTTGGGTGGAAGGCTATAGACCGACCTTGCAATCTATTAAGCGTACGATGATATTTTTAAACATATTGATTCCGCTTGTTTCGTTTGTGAATTACAAAACAGGTGGTAATTATATGTTTTTAGCTCATAAGCCAGAAACAGCTTCATTACTCGATATGTTAGGGCCGCATCCTTACTATATTATTTCATTAGAAATAGCTGCGCTTATTGGATGTTTCATTTTGTATATGCCGTTTGCGAAAAGAGAAAGGCATGCGCATAAAGAATCACTAGGATCATAGCCTAGTGATTTTTTGCCTTTAAAATATTTACAATTCAGAAAATTAAGAATAAAATTAGAGGATAAATTATATATAGAGAGAAGGGAAAACGTGGTCAAAAAAGTTTTTCTAAATGGAATGGAAGTGACGATTCAATTTCTTATTTCGATTTTGGGGATTATTATTTTAGGGGCTTTGCCGAAATTATTTTATGGATTTAAGGTGGATGTATCAAAGTACATACAGAGTTTAAAAGAAGTGTTTGTGAACTTAATGGATATTTCCAATTTGCAATATGTGAAAGGTAAATTTTTATTTCCACAGTTGTTCGTCCATTATAAAGAAACGATTATTATTTTTTTGGCTGCTTTTTTCATTTCATTATTTATAGCATTTTGCATTGTTTATGTCATTATGAGTAGTTCAACGCGTATACAACATCGAATTAAATCATTTCTTATCTTCCTAGAATCCATTCCAGATATTCTTCTTATTTTAGTATCACAAATTTTAGTTGTATGGTTTTTTAAACAAACAGGTTTTTTACCTTTTCAAATTGCGTCAATTGGAGGCGAGTCGATTAGAGGGTTGCCAATATTGTGTTTGAGCATCCCGACTACGATTATGTTTGTAAAAATAGTAGTGCTTCGTTTTGAAAATGAACTAGAAAAAGATTATGTACTATTTGCTAAGGCGAAGGGTTTAGGGCGTTTTCATATTTTAAATCGTCATATTTTACGAAATGTGTTGCTTAGTACACTATTCTTTGCGAAAACGAATATCTTTTTTATGTTATCTAATTTATATATTATAGAATGGATTTTTAATACGGGTGGTATTTTTATGTTTTTGAAATCGTATGAGGGTATTAGAGTTGAGGTTTTCATCGTTAGTATGCTGCTTATATATATCCCGATATTTATTTTATTCAAGCTGTTTCATTATTTCATTCCAGCTGCGATGAAGGAGAGATTATAATATGTGGATGTATATAAAACGCGATAAAAGATTTTGGATAAGCATTGGATTTCTTCTCATATTAGTTCTTTTGAGCATCGGAAATACGTTATGGAATGATGGACACATTAGACAAGTTACATTGCAATATGATGCGGATGAAAATCCACAAGTGCCACCGTTTTCACCTTCATTCCAATTTTTACTCGGGACAGATCGGAAAGGATACGACCTTTTACATTTAGTTATTGAAGGCGCGAAGTGGACGATTGGTATATCTATTTTAATTGCGGCACTTAGAATGGTAATAGGTGTGTTCTTTGGTGTTGTACTTGGAACATATGTAAGAAGAGGTTTTTCAAAGATTGAGGCTTTTTTTGATAGTTTCACAGTTATTCCGACAGTTATGATTGCGTATTTTTTTCTTCAATTTGCAAATCTATTTGGAAGCGGAGAGGAAACAACAAGCTTTTTTGAAAGAGCTTCGTTTCAAGTTGTATTACTTGTAATGCTTGTAATGCCAGTTATTGCACTGTATGTTGCGAAGGAAGTTCGTAAATTACAAACAGAAGAATTTGTTGATGCCGCGCGCATATTAGGCGGCTCGAGAAGACGTATTGTTATAAAACATCTTTTTCCGCATCTCTATATGACTTTTATACTCGTATTTCTTCAACAGTTTACGCAGACTCTTACTATTTTACTGCACTTAGGGTTACTGGAAGTATTCTTTGGCGGAACTGTTAAGTTTTTCGGACCGGTAGAAGAAGTAGAGTCTTACACGCATGAATGGTCAGGTTTAATTGGAGTATACTTTAGGTCATTAACAGTGCATCCATGGATTCCTCTCGTACCAATTACATTTTTCGGCCTAACTATTTTTTCAGGAAATATGATTGTGAAAAGTATAGAAGAGGCGATGTTGAAAGTAAGGTTAGGAGGAGAGAGAAAGAGGAAACATGTAGAAGAGGAACAATCTGCTTTGCAGTCAAAAGAAGAGTTATTTACTTTTAAGCATACGATGTGAAGAGAAAGAAGAAGCAAGCATGGATTTCATGCTTGCTTCTTTTCTTTATTTTGTAGAAACTTCACCTGCAGCTTCTGTTTGCGGAATAAAGTATCCAATTATACCACCGATTATTGCTGGAATGATCCAGCCAATTCCTAAGTTATAAAAAGGAATGGTGTGTACGATATTAGCGATAAAATCTGGTATCATTTCCACATTATCAAGTGCGTGAATACAGCTAATAATAAATGCTGCGATCATCGCTCCGATGTAGACAGAAGGTTTGCGTTTCGTATATTTATCGATAAATGATACGAAAATTAAAATGATTGTAATTGGGTACAAAATAATTAATACAGGTAGTGTGATTTTAATTAATAAGCTTAATCCTAAGTTTGAAATAACGAAACTAAAGATACAAACGTATAGCACAAGCTTTTTGTATGAAACATTTGTTAGCACTGTTGTGAAGTAATTTGCAAATGCACTTACAACGCCAATTGCCGTTGTTAAACAAGCGAAGATAATGGCGATACTTAATAAAATATTACCGCTTGTCCCAAAGAATTGATACATAACAGTAGCTAATAGTTGACCACCGTTTTCGAATTGCCCTAAGTTTCCGTTTGAAGCTCCGATATAACCGAGTAAGAAGTAAACAATTGTTAAGAATAGAGCAGCGATACTTCCGCAAATGATTGTATATTTCGCGATAGATTTCTTCTCTTGTATACCGTTTTGACGAATTGCATTTACAACAATTGTTGATAGTACGAGAGCGCCAATTGCATCTAACGTTAAAAATCCTTCAAGAAATCCTTTGAAAAACGGGATGTCTTTATAGTCACCGATAGGCTCTGCAAACGTTCCTGGTGAAAGAATCGCTTTTGTTGCCATAATTGCAATAATTACAAGTAAAATTGGCGTTAATATTTTACCGATATGATCTACTAGCTTGGATGGATTTAATGATAAGAAGTAAACGACTGTAAAGAAAATCGCACTAAAAACTAACATAGAATACCATTGATCTGGGAAAAGTGGTGCAATCCCGATTTCATAAGATACAGATCCAGTTCGTGGAATAACAAATAGTGGGCCGATTGAAAGATAAATAATGATAGCGAATACTGCTGCGAATTTTGGATGAACACGGCTCGCTAAAGTGTTAAAACTACCACCAGCAAGGGCAACAGCAACGATAGCAAGTAAAGATAAACCGACGTCTGTAATAATAAACCCTGTAATGGAAACCCACATATTTTCTCCGGAAGAAAGACCGAGAAGGGGCGGGAAAATCATATTACCAGCACCGAAGAAAACTGCGAATAGTAATAAACTAATCGAAAGTATTTGCGCTGGTTTTAAAGTTGTATGCATATAAAGAAAATCCTCCTAATGAGTGTTTTTGTCGAAAATTCAAATAATTTGTCGAGTAACTGTTATTATTTTAAAGGTCTGATGACTAGAAAGCAATAGGGAATTTTGAAAATATTAAAAAATAATGCATTAAATCGAATAAATATACTATTTATATGTTTAATAGGAAGGATTTAACTTTTAACATAAAAAAACACATATCGCTAGGATACGTGTTTTAAAAAAATATTTTTTTATCGCGTTCTTCTTTTAAAATTTCAACTGCTTCTCGGAAACGTTGTGAATGGACAATTTCTCGTTCACGTAAGAAGCGTAGGCTGTCATTTATATCTGGATCATCTGATAAGTTAATGAGCCATTGATATGTTGCGCGTGCTTTTTCTTCAGCTGCAATATCCTCGTATAGATCGGCAATTGGATCACCTTTAGCCTGTATATAGGTTGCAGTAAATGGAACACCAGCAGCGTTATGGTAATGAAGAGCACTGTCATGATCAGCGTAATGAGGGTCAAGACCAGCAGCTTTCATTTGTTCAGGGGTCGCATCTTTCGTCAGCTTATAAACCATCGTAGCAATCATTTCAAGGTGAGCAAATTCTTCTGTACCAATATCAGTAAGTAGGCCAATGACTTTATCTGGAATTGTATAACGTTGATTTAAGTAACGTAGTGCAGCAGCTAATTCTCCATCTGCACCACCGTATTGCTCGATTAATAATTTTGCAAGTGCGGGATTGCAAGTTCCCACTTTAACTGGGTATTGTAATTTCTTTTCATAAATCCACATAGTTTCTCTCCTTTATATTTGCCATGGCCAAGGACCTTTGCTCCATTCCCAAGGGGCATTAGAATAGCTGTTTCCAAACTGTTGGAGTGGTCCGTATTTTTCTTCCATCTTTTGTTTTAATACTCTCCGTTTATAGGAAAAGTCATTAAATTGATTAATCGCAGCGGTGTCATCTGGATGTGTATCTAAATAAAGAGTGAGTTCAACTAGTACAAAGTCTAATTCTTGAAGCTCCAGTAAAAGCTGATAGTATTCTTCTGGTAGCGATTGATTCACGTCAGTAGTCACCGCCCTTTTTTATAAGGATTTTCATAATAGTCATAAAAAACAGGCCATAAAGTCCCTTTTTGTAGTGCTTCTTTTGGTGTGAATTGCGGCAAGTTTGGCGGTTGAAAGCCTAAAAATAAATTAGGAGGAGTAGAATAATATTTTTTTCCGATAGGAGGACAAGGATCGAGAGGGCTATGATAGGGCACGAATGATCTCATATATTTATTCACGAATAAACCTCCTTACATGTTCATTACTACGTATTGTATTCAGACATAATGAGCATTTATGACACATATAAAAAAGTAATAGGTACGGGGGGAATGAATGTGGAGACTGTGAAACAATTCATTGTATTGGAAGTAAAGAACTTAAAGGAAACTCTGTATTTTTATGAAGGGATTTTAGGGATAACACCTAGTTCAGAAAGGCCGCAATTAGATATTGCAGGGGTTTGGTATGATACTGATTCAACGAGAATTAGTTTTGTGATGAATCGCAGTTTGGGCGGGCGTGAGAAGAGTGTTACGGACTCAGTTGATGTTCTAACGTTTTCAATTTCTAACATAGAGAATGTAAAGAAGAGGTTAGTATTTTATAAAATCGCATATACAGAAAACAAAAGTGAGAAGAGTATTGTGGTACAAGACCCGGATGGATATAAACTTCAAGTGATAGAGAAGGATGAATAGACGGAGGGGATTTAGTGGAGAGAAATTATGAAGAAAGTGCGTTGTTTGAGCATCAATTTTGGTTAAAGGTACTTACTGATCATTCACAATTTTTACTGGATGCATTAGCCCCGAAGGAAAAAGAGGATATAAAAAAAGCTACTTACTTTGTTGAAACATTTACGAATTTGTTAAATAAAGTTCGGAATGTGAATCTGATGGCATTTTCAAAAGAGGCAGAACAAGCCGCTAAGGAGATTCGGGCGTTTAAATTAAATATTATACAGAAACAGCTGGAAGGGAAAATTACTATTCATTTTACGCCAACTTTTATTAATCATATGGTAAACGAAGTGGAAGAGTATATAACAGTTTTAGAGTTTTTGAAGAAAGGGGAAGTTCCGCCTGTTTTTCATGAATTACATTATCATCTCGTTTGGTTAACGGATGCGGCTGGTCATGCAGGCTCTATTTCTGGTGGATTAGATCTTGTTGAAAAAAGATTAAAAGAGAAAAGCGAAGAATTTACGAAGCATTTTGAACAATTTTACTTAAAGGCAGTTGAAATGACAGGGTATTTACGGACAGAGCTGCATCATTTTCCTGCATTAAAGAAGTTTACGAAAGATGTTTCACTTGAATTGAAATTATTTTCGCATTTTTTACATGAAGTGGAAGAGCTCGAGTTATCTCATGAAGTATTAAGTGCACTATCAGCTAGAATGGCAGATCATATGGCAAGAGAAGAATGTTATTACTTATTAAAACTAGCTCAATCGTCTGGACTTGAAATGCCGAAATGTAATCCGCTTTAAAGAAAAAGAGGTCAATTTTATTTGGCCTCTTTTTCTGTTTTATTTTCTCTTTTTATTTTTGCTTGTTCAATGCTTGCTTGTAATGTCTCCATAATATTAATGATGTTCGGAGCTGGAGAGATTGTTTCGGTTTTTTCCTGTTGTTCAATTTTGTTTTCGATTAGTTCGGTAAGGGCTTCTTTATACTCATCTGTATACATCTCTTGTTCAAAAGGATTTGTAAGATGGTGGATTAAATTGATTGCTGCTGTGAGTTCTTGTTTTTGAATCGGATAATTTTCGTTACTTGGTAAGTTAGGTGTATTTGTTATAGCGCGAATTTCATTAGGGTAGTGAATAGTTTGCAACATAAGACCATCTTCAAAGTTGCGGATAATAGCTAAATGTTGTTTTTTTCTAATGGAAATATGGATAAGACCAAGTTTATTCGTACGTTCAAGAGCTTCTTTTAATAATAAATATGATTTTTCATGTCCTGGGGTAGGTCCTATAAAATAAGAGCGATCATAGAGAACAGAATCAATTTCGTTATTTTGGACAAAAGATATAATACGAATGGATCGTGGTTCATGAGCTTGTTGTAATTCAGCTAATTCTTTTTCATCCATAATAATATATTTATGAGGTGCGTATTCATAGGCTTTTACAATATCGTTATCATCAATTTCTTCATCCGTACAATCGGGAGCGAACTTTTTATATTTAATAGGTGTTAAGCATTCTTTATGGAGACTTAAAAATTTTATGTCGTTTTCTTCTACGGCACTATATAGTTTGATGCCTATATTTAATAGTCCAAGTGAAAGTGCACCTTTCCATACAGTATGCAAATGAAACATCTCCTTTCGTTCAAAAATGATTATGTATATTATGAGATAGTAAGAAATTTCCTATACGTTTTTTGTTTTTTACGAAAGGGATTGGGATATAAAATATATTGACAAGCCCTCTGAAATATTTTAATGTGAGTGTATAAAATTGTGTATAAAGGGGAGTAACTTATTACAGTAAAGTCGTCATTACAGGGAGAAACCCTCGGCTTTATTGGCAACGTTTCGTTGTTAGTGAGACCTTTACCAGCAATGGTAAAGGCCCCTTTCTGTCTTTTTGAGGACCCTTACCATATTTGGTAGGGTCCTTTTCGTATACAAAGAGAGGAGATATAAAAATGAAAAAACTTATTAGTAGATTAAGAGTTGTATTTCATGTTCGCCGATTTGTTCCATTCCTATTTGACTTTTTTACTTCAAAAGAGGTTTCAATAAAGAAGAAAATTTTATCTGTTGCTTTTTTAGTTGGTTATGTTGCGATGCCGCTTGATTTAATTCCAGACTTCCTACCGTTTATCGGTATTTTAGATGATATTGGAATTGTGTTATTCATTTTGAACCGAATTGTAAAAATGGCGCCAGTTCAATTACAAGAAAAGCATAACGTAAACGTAGGATAGGAGTTAAAATATGGAGCAAATGATTTTAGATATAATCGAGTTTTTAAAGCAGTTTTCTTATTTTGGAGTTGTATTGGCTTTAACTTTCGAATTTATTCCGGCAGAAGTCGTTTTGCCTATGGTTGGGTATTGGGTATACGAGGGAGATATGAATTTTTGGCTAGCTGTATTAGCTGGAACACTTGGCGGAACGACAGGACCGTTAACGTTATACGCACTTGGTTATTATGGTGGTCGTCCGCTATTAATAAAATACGGAAAATACTTCTTTATTAAAGAAGAACAAATTCAAAAAGCAGATGACTTCTTTGAGAAATATGGACCAGTTGTAGCATTTGTGGGACGCTTTGTACCAGGAGTTCGAACACTTATCTCTGTTCCATGTGGCATGGCAAAAATGAACATATGGAAGTTTAGCATATATACATTTGTAGCAATGTTCCCGTTAACGACTTTATATGTCTATTTTGGAATGAAATTAGGTCCGCATTGGGCAAAAGCGGCGGATGTTGTTGGACAATATATGCTACCGATATTACTAGTCGTAGTTATTATTGTAGGTGGTATATTAATCTATAAATTTATGAAAAAAAGAAACAGAACGGAATCTATCTAGTCATTTGAATATTTTTTGAAAATAGATGAATCGTACAGGCAAAAGACTCTGAAGGACATACACATATAGGGAATAAAAAAAGAGAGAGGGGAAAACAACTATGTCTTGTGAGTGCTCAGGGGCTGCATTAACTTGTTGTCCAGATAAAAATTATGTACAAGATAAAGTGTGTAGTCCGTGGTCTGCTACTGTAGTTGCGACAGCAATCGATAATGTTCTTTATACAAATAATATTAACCAAAACGTAGTTGGTACTGGTTTTGTTAAATATGATGTTGGACCAGGCCCAATTACTGTAGAGGTGCTTGATTCAGCTGGTACTGTAATAGATACACAAACATTAAATCCAGGAACGAGTATCGGGTTTACGTATCGTCGTTTCGATATTATACAAGTCGTGTTACCTGCAACACCTGCTGGAACGTATCAGGGAGAATTTTGTATTACAACACGTTATCCACTTTCATAGCAGAATAGGAGAGGATCGAAATGGGAATGAGAAGTTCCAGTTTGTCTTGTTGTTCTAATAAAACACTTGTGCAAGACCAAGTATGTACAGACTGGTCTATTACAGGTGCTGGTACTCAAATTGTATATACAAATAATATCACGCAAGAAGTATATGGTTCAGGTTACGTGAAATATGATGTAGGTGCGAACCCGATTACAGTTGATTTTTTAGTTGGTGCTACAGTAATTGATACAATTACTGTACAGCCGCAAAGTAGTGGTACTTTCACTGTACGATATTTTACGACTGTTCGAATTACTACGACAGGAACAACTGTTAATCAAGGAGAGTTTTGTATTACTGTACGTTATCCGATTTCATAAAAAAAGCATACCGTAAATGGTATGCTTTTTTTATGAAATTGGTATTTTAGAAGCGACGTGTAAATTCGCAACAGTACTTACCTTCTAAATATAATGAAGGACTACTTTCTATATTAATAATACTGACAGATTGTAAGTCTTTTCCTGTGTAAGATATTGTATTACCAGGAAAAACAGTGAAAATATTAGTTACTGTTCCAACGATTTGAATTGTAACCGCTTCTGTGCTGCTAGTACTATTATAAACCGAGACGGTACCTGATATAAGTAGTATTGCATCACTTTGCCACAGTATTATTGGCTGTGATTTATGTTTGGCAGAGGAAATAATGTTATTCGTTATAAGGAAATTTCCAGCAAATTCATTTGTTACTAGTTCGTAATTTGGATTTGGAGGAGAGGGCGGTGGACAGGGATTTGGGCAAATGATAGATAAAGGAGCGAAACAGCCAATATTTTTTTTGTTCTTCAATACAACCCCTCCTTTTAAGTTATCTTTTACTATTATTAAATGTAGAAGCATGGCCGGTGTGTTAAAAAAAGAAGGAAATATTAAAAATTAAGATTGTCTAATAGGCTTAAACCTTAACTTATCATTAGTGTTATAGAAAAGATTATATGTAAATGGTCATAGGAAAAGAATGATTAGACTCTTTTAGACAAAAGGTGGTTGTATACCATAGTACGAGGAATGTTGGACTTAATTTCTAATTAACTGTATATTTACAAAAATCTAATAAAGTTCATTTGTTATTTAAACGACATTAACATATATTAGATAAAATAGCCCTTGTAATGAATCAATTATTATGAGGAGGATTCACGTGGACAGAAATGCTTTAAGAAAAGTAAAAGGCCTTATTGGATTATTAATGGTTTTTGTATTAGCATTCGTATCATTTCCGTGGAGTACATCAGTCAAGGCGGAAGAGAAAAAGCAAGAAAAGGCATCAAGTGAGAAGAAGATAGTTTTTCCAGTTGTAAGTGATGTGCATATTAAAAATAGTGGAACGGATGATACGTTTCGCTGGAAAAGAGCGATTGAACAGTTTAATACATTAGCACCAAAGCAAGATGCGTTTGTTATTGTAGGCGATTTCACAGATACAGGATCAGTGCAGCAATATGATCGTTTCATGCAAGTGTATAATGAAAATGCAAATAAAGATGCCGTGCGAATGAATTCTCTCGGTAACCATGATTATTGGAACGGTTTATCCGTAGAGGGTGCACAGAAGCGTTTCTTAGAAAAAACAGGTATGGAATCAATTTATTATCATAAAGTGGTAAAAGGTTATCACTTCCTTGTTATGTCTCCAGAGAATGGAACAACACATGGTTATTATTCGGACAAGCAAATTAATTGGTTAAAAGAAGAAATGGCAAAAGCACAAAAAGATGATCCAGAAAAACCGATTTTTGTATTTTTACATCAACATATTAAAGATACAGTGTACGGTAGTCAGGAATGGGGAACACAAGATAGCGCAAAAATTAATGCAGTGTTAAAAGAATATCCACAAGTTATTACGTTTTCAGGTCATTCACATTATCCGTTAGATGATCCGAGATCGATACATCAAAAAGACTTTACATCAGTTGGTACATCTTCAGTAAGTTATATGGAAGTTGAAGGTGGTAAAGTACAAGGGAATATCCCGCCAGGAGCTAGTATGTTAAGCCAAGGTTTATTAGTAGAAGTAGATGAAGAAGAAGTGACGATTAATCGCCGTGATTTCCATACGAATTCTTGGACAGGCGAGCCTTGGAAAATTAAATTACCAGCAAAGAAAGAAACATTTACACATGTAGAAGATCGTGATAAAGAAAAGCCTTACTTTGCTAAAGATGCAAAGCTTGCTGTATCAAATGTAACAGAAAATGCGGCAACAGTAACATTCCCGCAAGCATTGGACAACCTTCTTGTTCATTCGTATCGCGTACAAGCGAAGGATAAACAAACGGGAGAGATTAAAAACAAGTTATTAGCATTCTCAGAATTTTATCGTGATCCAGTGCCAAAAGATCTTACGTTAACGCTTGCTGGGTTAGATGGTGGGAAAACATATACACTTGAAATAGTTGCCATTGATTCATTCGGCAATGAAACCGCTCAGCCGTTAACAGCAGAAATTACTACAAAAAAAGATAATATTGACCCGAATGTGAAAGTACCGAAAGCGGATGTTTTTGATGTAAACTTTGGAGATGGTACATTTAAAGACAATTCACCATTTGGTACAAAAGGTGATGTGAAGGGCAATGTGGTTATTGAATATGATAAAGCATTGAAGAAGAATGCTATGAAGTTAAACGGAAAAGCAAATACATTTGGATACCTTCCATTTTCAGCAGCACAAAAAGAGAAAATAGCAAATACGTTTACGTTAGAAACTGTATTTTCAATGAATGAAATTCGCGGACAAGGTATTTTGCAAAATACAGAGAGCGGCGGAATTGGTTTTGAGTCTACAGGAAGTGGATATGTTGAATTATGGGCTCACATTGGCGGTAGCTACAAACGTGTTGGCGTTCAATTAGAAGCGAACAAAACGTATCATTTAACAGGAACATATAACGGAAGCGAAGTGGCAATTTACGTAGATGGTAAAAAAGTAAACAGTCAGTCAGCTCAAGGGAAAGTTTATAACCCGAACGTACCATTTGCATTTGGAGCGGATCCTGATAGTAACGGAAATGGTGGTATTCCGTTAAATGGACAAATCGCGTTAGCAAAATTATATAGTAAAGCTTTAAGTTCTTCAGAAGTATTAGCATCATACAATGAGTTTTCTAACCGTACGAAGTTAGAGCAAGTAAATGCGTTATTTGAAGAGCTTGGAAAAGTAAAAGAAGTGTTAGTTAGTACGTATGAATTTGGTGATAAGCCAGGTCAATATTCAAAGGAAGCCTTTCAAGAATTAGAGAAAAGCTATAACATTGCAAAGCAAGCATTTGAAAATGTAGGAAGTACTGGGGAACAAATTATTCAAACATATAACGAATTAAAATCAGCTAATGTAACATTCGTACAATCAAAAGTGGCAGAAGAACAACCAAAAACAACGAAAGAAAAATTACAGATCAATATTGAATCTGCAAAAGCAGTAGTGAAGAAAGCGCAAGCTGTAAATGTAACAGATGGTTCAGTGAAATCATTGCAACAAAAAATTACAGTTGCAGAAGCTGTATTACAAGATATGCAAGTAAAAGATGCACAGGTAGAAACGATGAATCGTACATTAGAGTATGCGATTTCACTTGTTGAAAAAAGTATGAACAAATAAGAGAGAAGAAAAGAAGCTTATCATGATAGGCTTCTTTTTTGTTATACTAAAAGTAGCATAGAAAGAAGGAGCGAATAATTTGGAACAGAAAAAGCTAAAAAGAATTCTTGAATATGTATGGATCGCGGTTGTGCTCCTTGTAGGATATTATTTATTAAAAGATAAAAGTATTTGGGTTTTATTCTTAATGACGTTTTTATTAGCTGGATTAGGAACGTTATTTATTAACTTCTTCTTTGATAGTTTGAATGCCTGGAAGAAGAAAAAGAAGGGGACGAAGTAAAGGAGGGAATATATGCAAAAGTGGAAGCTCATATATCAGGTGACTATTTTCTTAGTGCTTGTGGGTATTGGAATGGTCAAATATTCGACACCAATAGGAAATTGGGCATGGTTTACAGCTTGCATCGGCATATTTTTCATTTTACAATCGTTAACGAAAAAATATAATAGTACAGAAAGATAGCTCGCCGTTTTATCGGCGAGCTATTTTGTTATGCTTTTTTCTGTTCATCATCTGTTTTTTCGGTAGCTAAATGACTATGTTTCCTAGAGTAGAAGAAATAGAAGCATAAGCCGACTATAAGCCAAACTGCAAAGCTAATCCATGTTGTTTTAGACAAATTGATCATTAAATATAAGCAGCAAAGAATCGCGACAACTGGTAATACAGGTACGAAAGGTGTACGGAATCCACGTTTTAAGTCAGGGTGTGTTTTTCGTAAAATAAGTACTGCGCAGCAAACGAATGTAAAGGCTGTTAATGTGCCGATGTTTACTAAATTCGCTAGCAAATGTAAGTCTAAAAGGCCTGCTAATAAAGCGGCAACGACGCCAGTAATCCATGTATTTAATAAAGGGATTTTTACTCTTTTATTTACACGTGCTAACGCTTTTGGAAGTAGACCGTCACGGCTCATCGCATACGAAACGCGAACTTGTCCATACATCACGACTAGGAGGACGGTCGTCATTCCAGTCATCGCTCCAACAGCGAGTAGTCCTGCTATTGCATCTTCACCAACGAAGTGCAATGCAAATGCAACTGGATCAGAAACGTCTAATTGTGTATAAGGAACCATACCTGTTAAAACGAAAGATACAATCATATATAAAATAGTACAAATAAGAAGGGAACCAATAATACCAATTGGTAAATCACGCTGTGGTTTTTTCGTTTCTTCCGCAGCGGTTGCGATTGCATCAAAACCTAAAAAGGCAAAAAACACAGTGGCAGCGCCAGTAATAATACCGTCGTATCCGAATGGAATGAACGGTGTCCAGTTTTCAGGTTTTACATATTTTGCGCCTGCTACGATAAAAGCGATAATAACTGCTAGCTTGATAAGAACCATAATATTATTAATGCGAGCGCTTTCGCGTATACCGAAGCTTAAAAGACCGGTAATGATTAGTAAAATACAAACAGCGGGTAAATCGATGAGGCCACCTTTTCCTACGCCAGGGGCCGAGGCGATTATGGCGGGCAGGTGTATATTGAAACCTTGTAGTAATGATTGTAAATAACCAGACCAACCGACAGCTACTGCTGCAACGGCAAGTAAATATTCGAGCATTAAACACCATCCGACGATGAAGGCGACGACTTCTCCGACTGTCATGTATGCGTAAGTATACACACTTCCTGAGACAGGAATAGAAGAAGCAAATTCAGCATAACAAAAGGCTACACAAGCACAAGTAAATGCAGCAATAAGGAATGATAGCATAATACCAGGACCAGAATGTTTTGCTGCAACAATACCTGTTAATACAAAGATCCCTGTCCCAATTACGGCGCCGATTCCTAAAAACGTTAAATCGAGTGCAGTTAATGTTCTATCTAGTTGCTTTGGTGACTCAGTACTAAGCGCTTTTTTTCGTAATAATGACTTCACTTTGGACTCTCTCCCCCCGTTTTTTCATTTCCATAACTGCGACTATAGTATGAGCCCATTAAAAAAGAGTAAGTAAGTGGAGGTGCAGTTATGGTATGTAGTTTTTTAAAATTGCTGGATTAATCTTAATATAATTCAGAATATTTTGTCAAATAAAAATATGACAAATAAAATGCGGATCAATAGGGGAAACTACTTGCAGAAATGGACGGGGTTAACGCCCCACTGATTAAAGTTAAAGTAGGAGCAGATGCTATGTTATTTTATTTTGAACTTGTCGTCATTTTACTTTGTACGAAATTAGCTGGTGATATTAGTGTGAGACTTGGTCAGCCTTCTGTACTTGGTAAGTTAATTGTTGGTATTATTATTGGTCCGGCTATACTCGGTATTATTAATAGTTCTGAACTGATTGATGAACTGAGTGAGATTGGTGTTTTGTTACTTATGTTTATGGCGGGACTTGAAACGGATTTAGAAGAGTTAAATCGGAATTTGAAATCTTCATTTGCAGTAGCGGCTGGTGGAATTATTTTTCCTTTCATCGGTGGTTATGTAACAGGATTGCTGTTTGGATTAATACAATCCCATGCCATTTTTTTAGGGTTATTACTTTGCGCGACATCGGTTAGTATTACGGTGCAGACGCTACGTGATCTAGGAAAAATGAATACGAGAGAAAGTACAACAATTTTAGGTGCTGCCGTATTTGATGATGTCATTGTCGTTATTTTATTAGCATTTGTAATGAGTTTTTTAGGAACACAAGATGTGAATATAACACTTGTCATTGTAAAGAAAATTATTTTCTTTGTAAGTATTGTTTTTATTGCTTGGAAAGTCGTTCCTTGGATTATGAAAATGCTTGTCCCGCTTCGTGTAACAGAAGCGTTAATTAGCGCGGCTCTTATTATTTGCTTTTCTTTTTCTTATTACAGTGAAATGATGGGAATTGCAGGTATTATTGGAGCGTTTGCGGCGGGAATTGCTATTTCTCAAACAGAGTATAAGCATGAAGTGGAACATAAAATTGAACCGATCGCTTATGCAATATTTGTTCCAGTATTCTTCGTAAGTATCGGAATGGAAATTACATTTCAAGGCATTGGAAGCCAGCTTTGGTTCATTATTATTATGACTCTCATTGCGATTTTCACAAAGTTAATCGGATCAGGTTTAGGAGCAAGGCTGACAGGGTTTAACCTCCAATCTTCTATTAGTATTGGCGCGGGGATGGTATCACGTGGTGAAGTAGCGCTTATCATCGCTGCAAATGGACTTACGGCGAATTTATTAGCGAAAGAAAATTTCACAGCGATTGTTATTGTTGTTATATTGACGACGATTATTACACCGCCACTTTTGAAGAAATATTTTGTATAGAGAGGAAGAGCTTATCTGATGTAGGTAAGCTCTTTTTTTATTCCTAAAAGCAACGATCATATAGCATGAAGGGTTTGTAATTATGGTAAAATCTATGTATGTGATATGACAAGGAGAGGGAAGTGTGAAGATTACGAAGGAGAAGGTTATCGGTGTAATCGTACTTATTGCAGTATGTATACCATTTACTGCATGGAAAGAATCAAAAGTGAAAGATTTTCCGGTTTCTATTTTTTCGGAAGAAGCAGATGGTGAGTACGGTCAGAAGCTGAAATATACTGCTTTTTTACCTGATGTTGCGATTTGGATGAACGGTTGGGAAAAGAAGTGGACAGAAGGGGAAAGAACTGTTTATCAAAAAGGGAATCGCATTGTAAATGTGTTTCATCCTCCTGGCGATGATGGTTATTACCTTCTTGAAGCAAGAGAAAATAAGTGAACGCAACCGTAAGAAGTGGAGGTTAAATAGTGAAAGCTTCAACATTACTATTTAAAATTGAAAGTAATATGGATCAATTTTCACCAGCTGAGAAGAAGGTTGCCATGTACATAATGGAGAATGCAGAGATTGTACCGAATTTAACGACGAAAGAAGTGTCAACGAATGCAGGCGCAAGTGAAGCGAGTGTCGTTCGCTTTTGTAAATCGATTGGAATCGGAAGTTTTAAAGCATTTAAGATAGCACTCGTTCGTGAATTAACGATTGCTGATTATAATATTAACGATTTTTCAGTGATGAATACAGAAGATGGACCGTATGATTTATTTAATAAAGTTACTTATGTGAATAAAGCTGCAATTGAGGCGAGCGTGACGGCGATAGATAAAAAAGAACTTGAAAAAGCTGCAGATCGTATTGTAAATGCCGATAAAATTATCTTTTATGGAGTAGGCGGATCAGCTACTCCGGCGATGGACGGAGCTTATAAATTTACAAGGCTCGGATTTACAGCGATGATGCTATCCGATTTTCATATGATGTTGCCGCTTGTGACGAATTTAAAAGAAGGCGATATATTTGTTGCGATTTCAACATCTGGTCGAACGAAAGATGTGCTTGAAATGGCGCAGTATGCAAAGAGACAAGGTGCAACTGTTATTGGAATTACGAAACTAGATCAATCATCACCGTTATATAAAGAAGCGGATATTCGCCTTTGTATGCCAGATGTAGAACAAGATCATCGTATTGCGAGTATTGCTTCGAGAATGACGCAATTGAATATGATCGATGCTTTATATGTGATTACTTTCAATCGAATTGGTAATAAAGTATTGAATCAATTTATGGAGACACGAGAAGAAGCGTTGCGGTTACGGAAGTTAAAGTAGAAGAAAAGATGAGGAGACTCATCTTTTTTTATCCCCCTATTTGCCGTGCAGTAAGACCCTCACTTCAAAATTCAGCGGAAGCAAAGAAAGTTAGGTGGGGATCAACTGCCCGTTAATGCCCGATTGGTGCGGGCTAATAATCAGTGGGGATGAACAAAACCCACACTGATTAAAGTTTCACTTTATGATCTTTGACAAAAATATGTCATGTCGTGAAATTTTATTTCATAAAATAAGAAAGAGTAATTGATTTTTAGTTTCTTGAAGTTATAATAAAAGTGTGAAATATAATTTCAAAGAGGGTGGCAATATGTTAGAAAATTTATCGACAGAACATCGTAATGAGAAAACAATGAATTTGGATGAGATGAGCATAAAAGAAGTGTTACAAAGTATGAATGAAGAAGATCGAACTGTTGCGTTAGCAGTTGAAAAAGAGATAGAACAAATTGAAAAGGTTGTACAGACTGTTATTAAATCTTTTGAAGAAGAGGGACGTTTAATTTACATTGGTGCTGGTACGAGTGGTCGTTTAGGTATTCTAGATGCAGTGGAATGTCCGCCGACATTTGGCACGGATGATAAAATGGTGCAAGGATTTATAGCAGGTGGATTGAAAGCGTTTACTAAAGCGGTGGAAGGTGCCGAAGATCGCGAAGAGTTAGCAGAAGAAGATTTAAAAAGTATTGGATTAAATGAGAAAGATACAGTGATTGGAATTGCTGCAAGTGGCAGAACTCCTTACGTAATTGGCGGCTTGAAATACGCACAGAGTGTAGGAGCGAGTACAGCGAGTATTTCTTGTAATAAAAATGCTGAAATAAGTAAATATGCAAAGTTAAATGTGGAAGTAGAGACAGGTGCAGAAATATTAACAGGATCAACGCGTTTAAAAGCTGGTACAGCACAAAAATTAGTGTTGAATATGATTTCAACAGCTTCGATGATTGGTGTAGGAAAAGTATATAAAAACTTAATGGTAGATGTTCAATCCACAAATGAAAAGTTAGTAGAACGGTCAAAACGAATTATTGTGGAAGCAACAGGCGCTAGTTATGAAGTAGCGGCAGAGTATTATGAAAAGGCAGAACGTAACGTAAAAGCTGCCATTGTTATGGTGTTGTTGCAGTGTGAATATGGGGAAGCACTGGAGAAACTAAAATACGCTAAAGGGTTTGTGAAGAAAGCACTATAAAATAATAGGGAGGGGGATTCTATTATGAAGAAAGAAGAGAGAATGGCCAAGGAAATTTCGGAGCAACTTGGAGGAATAAAAAATATTCGTAGTATTGCTCATTGTATGACGAGACTACGATTAACGCTTCATGATGAAAGTAAAGTAAACACGGACCTTTTGAAAAAGGTTGAAGGTGTTATGGGTGTTATAGAAGATGAGACGCTTCAAGTTGTCGTTGGTCCAGGAACAGTAAATAAAGTAGCAGCTGAAATGGAAGGCTTAACAGGACTACGAATTGGTGAGGTAGCAGATCATCACCTTGAAGATATTGGGCAAGAGATGAAATCAGAGATTAAGAAGAAAAATAATACACCGGTGAAAAACTTTTTACGAAAAATAGGAAGTATTTTCATTCCGTTAATTCCAGGACTTGTTGCGTCAGGAATTATAAACGGGGTTGCTAACTTTGCGAAAAACGCTGGTGCTGATCCAAATGCAACGTGGTTACAAATGTTACTACTCATTGGCGGCGGTATCTTTACATTCTTAGGAATTTTAGTTGGTTGGAATACAGCGAAAGAGTTCGGCGGGACACCGGTTCTTGGGGCAATTGCTGGCATTTTAATTTTCAACCCGGCGATGGCAAACGTAAAATTGTTTGGTGAAGCATTAGTGCCCGGACGGGGCGGATTATTCGCAGTTATTTTTGCAGCATGGCTTATGGTTGTAGTGGAAAGACAAGTTCGAAAAGCAGTGCCGAATGCAGTTGATATTATCGTGACACCACTCATTACTGTATTAGTTGTAAGTATCGTAACGATGTTAGCCATTCAGCCATTAGCAGGTTTCTTATCAGATGGTATTACGAGCGGAATTAATGCTATTTTAAATATTGGCGGAGCATTTGCTGGCGCAGTACTTGCGGGAACATTTTTACCTCTCGTTATGGTCGGATTGCATCACGGTTTAACACCAATTCATATGGAATTCATTAATCAAACACACGTAACACCTTTATTACCAGTACTCGCAATGGCTGGTGCTGGCCAAGTGGGCGCAGCAATTGCGATTTATGTGAAAACAAAAAACAAACGACTTCGAAATGTAATTAAAGGTGGATTGCCAGTTGGCTTTTTAGGAATTGGTGAGCCGTTATTATACGGGGTTACATTACCACTTGGGAAACCGTTTATTACTGCTTGTTTAGGAGCGGCTGTCGGTGGTGCATTCCAAGCAGTTATGCAAACAGCTTCTCTTGGAATTGGCGTATCAGGGCTATCTTTAATTCCGTTAATTGCTGACAATAAATATTTACTATATTTCTTAGGTTTAGTAATTGCATATGCTTTCGGATTTATCTTTACGTACTTCTTCGGATTTAAAGAAGAAATGGCAGAAAACATATAGAGAAAGGGATTCCTTTCTCTTTTTCTATTAATAGAGAGGGAGATTTATATGATCGGAGTTTCCATTTATCTTTCAAAAGAACGAGTAGAGAAACAAGAAGAGTGGCTAAAAGTAGCGAAGGAAAATGGGTTTACATCTATTTTTACATCACTGCACATTCCAGAAGATGATCCAAATACGTATAAAGAGTTAATTCAAATATTAGGGAAAAAAGCTCTTGCACATGAGATGGAGCTAATGGTTGATGTTTCTCCAAAATCGTTACACCATTTAGGGCTAACATATGAAAATGTGGAAGAGCTATTGGACTGGGGCATTACCGGTTTAAGAATGGATTACGGCATTGCGCCAAAAGAAATTACAAGCGTATCTCATAAGATGAAAGTAGCTTTAAATGCGAGTACGATTACAAAGTCATTTTGGAAAGAATTACTTGCAGAACATATAAGAGTAGAGAATGTAGAAGCATGGCATAATTTTTACCCGCGCCCAGAGACAGGACTAGCAAAGTCTTTCTTACAAAAACAAAATCAATATTTACAGAAGTGCGGAATAAAGACAATGGCATTTATTCCAGGAGATGCGGAAAAACGTGGTCCGTTATATGAAGGGTTACCAACGTTAGAAAAACATCGCAATATGCGCCCGCTTGAAGCGTACTTAGAACTTGTTCAAGATTGTGGTGTTGATAAAGTATTGATTGGAGATATAAGCGCAAGTTTAGAAAGTATGCAAGAAGTAGCTAGTGCAAGTAGAGGGATTATTCCATTGCGTTACAAATCATTTATAACTGATAAAGAAGTATTAAAAGTGGTAGAGCAAGTGCATACAAATAGACTAGATCCGGCTCGTGATGTTATTCGATCTGTAGAATCAAGGGAAGGAAATAGGGTGGTGATAAAGCCGATGCATACAATTGTAAGAAAGAAAGGGAGTATTACAATTGATAATGAATTGTACGGTAGATATGCAGGGGAGATGCAAGTTGCCATATATGATTTACCTGTAGATGAGAAAGTGAACGTTATTGGAATGGTTGTGGAAGAGGACGTGTCTTTACTGCCTTATATTGGCGCTGGAAAAATGTTTCAACTTTTTTATGCGATAGAATAAAAGCTTGAATTAGCGCTATTTTGTAAGAAAACATTATCCGTAAAACGGATAATGTTTTTTGTTTTCTTTAAAAAAGTATTTGACGAATGAAATAAAATACCGTATTGTTTTGACTTGTAAATAAAAGTTCACCATAACAAAACAAAAAGGAGAGTTCAAAATGAATCAATATATTGGGAATTTAATTATTCGTATCGTGTTAGGAGTTACGTTCTTTGCACATGGTTTAGCAAAGTTTCAATCAGGTATCGATAATGTAGCAGGATGGTTTACAAGCATCGGTTTACCAGGTGGCCTTGCATACGGCGTAGCAACAGTTGAATTAGTTGGTGGTATATTATTAATTATCGGTTTAGGTGTACGATATGTAGGATTGTTATTCGCTCTTATTTTAGCTGGGGCTATCGTAAAGGTAAATGGAGCAGCAGGTTTATTAGGAGATGGAAAGAATCCAGGATATGAATTAGATCTTGCATTATTATCAATGGGTGCGTATTTATTCGTAGTAAAAGCAGAAGGATATGTAGATCGTTTCTTAAAAGAGAAAGTAATGAAAACGAAGTAAATTTTATTTATAAATGTTGACTTGAAGAGATATTGTAACTATAATGATTACAACTAATGGATTAAGAGTAAAACAATTTAAATATTTTTTTACACAAGATGTAACTATAAAAGTTACATCTTGTGTAAAAATAAATAAACGGGAGGAAGTAATATGCCTAAATCAAATTTAGAAATTATTAAAAGCACGTATGAAGGATCAGCTTCTTCAAATGCAAAGCATTTAGCAGAAGCCCTCTCTGAAAAAGTGGAATGGACAGAGGCAGAAGGTTTTCCGTACGGCGGAACATATAAAGGCGTAGAAGCTATAATGGAAAATGTATTTAGCCGTTTAGGATCAGAATGGGATGATTATAAAGCAAGTGTAAATACATATCATGAAGTAAGCGGAAAAGATGTAATTATTGCTGAAGGTATGTATTCAGGAGTTTATAAAGAAACGGGAAAATCATTTGAAGCAGAATTTGTCCATGTATGGCAACTGGAGAACGGAAAAATCGTGAAGTTTAAGCAGTATGTAGATAGTTATATTGTTAGGGAAGCAATGAAGAGCTAATGCTTTTTAAATGGATCGTAGGTATATGCATTACAATTATAGTAATTTTCTCGTCTATAGTTGGCGGAATGAAATTGCTTGCATATGTAGAAAAAGAAAATAAAAATATTCAAACCGAGCGAGCGACAAACGAAAAAGAGAAAAAAGCTGCAGAAGAAGCTCCGCAAATTAGTGAAGGTGAAATTATTTCTACTATGCATAAAATGGTGCACCAAAAGGTAAAATCCTCTGAAAAATGGGGATTTGTAGAGATGACAAAAAAGGAAATTTCTAATGTAAAAAGAGATATTGAAAATAGTACAGGTTTTCAATATAAAATGAAGTTATTTTCTATTATAAATAGATGGGAAAAAGGAGATTTTTCTCAAACTGTTGAGGAGCATAACTTTTTATGGAGCCTTCAAGGTGGAGATACTGGCAAGGCGACGGAACGTTTATCGCCAGAAGAGGAAAAGCAGTATATAAAAGAAATGAAGAGAAAATAAAAACATCGCCAACCCAGATGACGATGTTTTTTCATTAAGAATGTTTTCGCATTAAAGGTCTAGTTGGCTGAACGGCAACAGTTTTGAAATGAGAAAATAAATAACATCCTGTTACAACGACAATTGTCCCTAAAATTTGTATCCACGTTAATTCTTCTCCGAGGAATATGAATGCTAAAATGGCTGTGAAAATTGGATTGAAGTTTAGAAAAATACCTGATGTAGTTGCGCCTAATTTTTGTACGCCAATATTCCAAAATACCATACAAAGAACTGTCGAAATAAGCCCAGTATATAAAAGTGATGTGATGAAAGAAGTATTTATATTTGAAACAGTGAAGCTACCTATGTTAAACGGTAGTAATAAAATAACGCCGAAAATACCAGAGTACAACGTTGCCATAAGTGGTGTAGTTGTTTTTGTTGCCCATTTACTACAAACAGAATAGATTCCCCAAATACAAACTGCTGCAATCATCCATAAATCACCGCTATTAAAATATAGTGAAAATAAAAGCGAGAAATCACCTTTTAATAGGACGAGGATGACCCCGAAGAATGAAAGAATCATGGATAGGATTTGAAGTGTATTTACTTTTTCTTTTAGAAATAATACTGAAAATAATGCGATTGAAATTGCATTCAATGTAGAGATAAGACCTACATTCGTAGCGGATGTTTTTTCTAATGCTAAAAATTGAAAGATGTTAAAAAGAGCGACTCCTGAAATTCCCATCAATATTAACGGAAGTATTGCGGTACGTGGTGGAAGGATTTTCTTTTCTTTAAACCATACCATTGGTAATAAACAAACAATCGCAATCAGCCACCTTAAACTTGTCAGTGTCATCGGTGATGCATGATCGACGAGTGATTTTCCAACGACGAAATTTCCTCCCCATAATAAGCTCGTTAGTAATAGTAAAAAGACGTAAAAATAAGGCATGATAAAATCCCCTTTTTTGTAATCAATACTAATTGTAAATAATTTTAGCATTTTTCTTTATTATGTAATATATTCTTTTGTATAATGGTGAAAACTCGATAAAATATTTAGTTTAAAATGATATTTACAGAAAAATATTCAGTTTTATATAAATTATAAGTTGTTTTTTCGAATAATCATCGGTAAGAAAAAAGGAGGAATTGTAATGGAGTCGTCTGTTATTAAAGTGTTGGATGATTTGGATGTACAAATTTTAGATATATTGCAGAAGGATTCACAAGTAAGTAATGCAGAGCTGGCACGTCGCGTTAATTTATCACCGGCTGCGATGCATGCAAGAATAAAAAGGTTAGATGGGGAAGGTTTCATCGATAAGCAAGTTGCAATTTTAAATCAAGAAAAGCTTGGGTTTGATTTATTATGCTTTATTTTTATGAGTACGAATATTCATCAATTTGACAAGTTGGAAGTGTTGGAGAAAGAATTAGAATCAATGCCGGAAGTGTTAGAATGTCACTGTTTAACAGGAGAGTACGATTATTTATTAAAGGTTGCAAATCGTGATCGTAAAGAACTAGAGCAGTTTATTAGAAAGCTGAATAAGCTTGGTATTACACGTATACAGACGAGTTTGGCACTTCGTGAAATTAAATATTCAACAGTATTGCCGATACGAGATGAGGAACCGAGCATCGATTAGATTGCTTGGTTTTTTGTTTGTATAAAGTGATTGACGAGGAGAAAAGAGAGCTGTATTATTATATAAAATTATGAATTAAAATTCATTTAAAGTTATAAATATTAATATCGAGGGCAAGGGGATGTAATATGAAAATCTGTAATGCGGTGACGAGTGATGTGAAAGAAATTTATAGTCTTATTGAGGTTTATGCAAAAGAGGGAGTTGTTTTACCACGTTCTCTTTTGTCTCTTTATCAATATTTGCAATGTTTATATGTTATGAAAGAAGACGAGAGAATTGTTGGAGTTGCTGGATTGCATGTATTAGGAGAAGATCTTGCAGAAATACGATCGTTAGTAGTTTCGCATACATATGCAGGGAAAGGGATAGGGCGTATGCTCGTAAATCATGTAATGGAGGAAGCTACGAAAATAAATGTAAGAAGAGTAATTTCCTTAACATATGAAACAGTATTTTTTCAAAAGTGTGGATTTGATTTTATAAATAAAGAAGCGTTGCCAGAGAAAGTATGGATTGATTGTAGACATTGTCCAAAGGTGGATTATTGTGATGAAGTGGCGATGGTGCGGTATGTTGGATGAAAAATTTATAGGGAAAAAGTTCCCACTATTATTTACATATATAGTGGGAATATATATTTCCATAAGAAATGGACAGGTTATTAAGAATTTGAATTCTTTTGTCTCACGGCAAAATTATAAAGTGGATCTTTAAGTTCATAGTTATACGTTAAACCGTCGACAATTCCTACAACTTTATCATTATCATAAAGATCGAGCATAAATTGTGCCATTTGTTTTGCAGTGTGGAATTTTGGTACAACATTATCGTATTGGAATTCATCAATATCAAATGAACGTTTCGCAAATTCTGTTTCAGTTGCAGCAGGAGCTAAAACTTTTGTTTGCAGTTTTGCGCCTTGTTCTTTCAGTTCGTGAGACAGCCCTTCTGTAAATGCACTTACATAGAATTTCGTAGCGCAATACGTAACAGCATCAGCAACAATCGTGTATCCGCCGCCCGATGAAACGTTAATAAGCTGTGTTCCATCAACCATTGAATAATCTCGAACGAAAAGAGAAGAGAGTATTGTTAGTGCTTCTATATTGACATGCAACATCGTCTCGATTTTATTTAAATTTTGTTCGGCAATTGAGGCGAAATTACCAAAACCTGCGTTATTAATCCACGTTTCAATTTGAAAAGCTTGTAGGCTTTCATAAAGTTTATAAACATCTTCAGTAACAGATAAATCAGTTCGTCGAATGACAACATCCAACTCTGGATGCATTTCGTTAATTTTCAATTTTAATCCATCTAATTCTTCTTGTCTTCGAGCTACAAGTACTAAATTTTTCCCGCGAGATGCAAATGCTAAAGCTGCTTCATAACCAATTCCGGAACTTGCACCAGTAATAACCGTATATTTCATATAAAATCCCCCTAAATTCAAATTCATTTATGGTTAGATTGTATTTGTTAGAGTATACTCTAAGTCAAATGTTTTTTATAAATTTGATACGGTCATAAAATATATGAGGGTAAGCATGTGGAGGGAGTTTTAGTATGTACACAATTAGTGAGGTAGCAAAATTATTAGGCGTGAGCACACATACACTACGTTATTATGAAAAGGAAAATATATTAATTGCAAATCGTGATACAAATGGAAATCGACTTTACGAAGAGTCACATATAAAGTGGTTGCAGTTTGTAATGAAATTAAAACAAACGCAAATGCCAATAGCGAAGATAAGAGAATACGCTAGATTATATACAGAAGGGGAGCATACAACAGGAGCTCGTTTACAGCTCCTAGAAGATCATAGGAAATCTATTCAGATTCAAAGAGAAAACTTAGAGGTTACAGAGAAGATGCTTGAGAATAAAATTATTGCATACAAGGCCTCTTTGGAAAATAAATAGAAAACAAAATCCGCTCCTTAGTTATAGGATAAATATGGATTTGATCTCATAGTGTGTTGGCAAATAAAAAAGAGCAGCTAGCAAAAGCTAACTGCTCCATTCAAGGGATCTCTCCAAGGGGGAGTGGAGAAAATATTATGTTACTAGCATTATTGACAGATTATTAGGAAATATACAAATCGGATGAAAGAAATTTTAAATAAACTTTCGGCATTGACAATTTTTAAAATGTTCATGTACAATACATATGAATGACATTCAGTCATTTTTTATGTGGCAGGATGCATTTAGCTTAGAAATGGAACAAATACAATGGTAAATGAGGATGATAGTTGTTTTTATATAGTATTGATGAAAGAGTATATTTTTTTAAAACAAAAAATGACTGATAGTCAGTCATAAGAGGTGAGAGGTATGAAAAATAGAGCTTGGTTATATGTCATATTAACATGTATCTTTGAAATTTTTTGGGTGTTTGGTTTTAATACGGCTAATACTTGGTGGCATTGGATTATTATTTTAGGAGTTATCGCTGTTGATTTTCACTTCCTTTCTAAAGCGTGTGAACATCTTGCAACAGGAACAGTATATGCTATTTTCGCTGGAGCTGGTACGGTAGGTACTTTCTTAATGGATGTATTTCTTTTCGGTGGAAGTTTCAGCGCAGGCAAACTATTCTTCATTCTTATGGTAGTAACCGGCGTTATCGGTTTAAAGTTAGCTGACAATAAAGAAGAAACTGTGGAAGGAGTTGCTTAAAAATGGGTTGGTTTTTCGTATTTTGTGCTGCAATTAGTGAAATAGTCGGTGTGATAGGACTTAAAATGTATAGTAAAGATAAGACATTAGCCAATGGTGCGATTTATATAGGTGGGTTTGCTACATCCTTCGCATTTTTGTATACTTCCTTCTTATTTTTACAAGTAAGTGTCGCGTATGCGGTTTGGATTGGTATCGGAACAGCAGGTGCAGTTTTGTTAAACATGTTCTTGTTTGGTGAGTCGAAAAGTAAAGCTCGTATCATTAGTGTGTTTCTTATTGTATGTGGAGTGACAGGATTAAAGGCACTTTCTTAAAGATATATTGTATTTTTATCTCCTAATTGTTTATTAGGAGATTTTATTATAAAAAAATGATTTCCTCTTAGAGTTCACTATCATTGACAGTACAATCGATTATCTTATAAAATGAGTGACAGTCATTCAATATGCGTGTGAAAGGGTTTAGATGATGAATAAAAAAGAGAAAATTGTCTATGCAGCTATTGAAGTGTTTCAGGAAAAGGGCGTCGAAAAAACGAAGATTTCTGATATCGTGAAATTAGCTGGCATTGCGCAAGGAACTTTCTATTTATATTTTCCTTCTAAGTTATCTGTTATGCCTGCAATAGCAGAAGTGATGGTTGAAAAGATGATACTTGCAGTGAAAGAAAAAGTGCAAAACGATGCGCCTTTCTCAAGTAAAGTGACGCAAGTAATAGATGCGGTGTTTCACTTTATAGCTGAATATCGTGAAATACAAGCTTTAATGTATGCTGGTCTTGCATCTACAGAACATATAAAAGAATGGGAAGCTGTGTATGAGCCTCTTTATATGTGGCTAAGTGAATTTTTAAATGAGGCAAAAGAAGCCGGTGAAATTCGTGATTCGGTTCACGCAGAGCGAACAGCGAAGTTATTTATCGCTCTAGTTGAATCAGCAGCGGAACAAGTGTATTTATATGATCATAAAGATGATGAGCAAGTGGATTTGCAAAAGGCAGAAGTACTAGATTTTTTAACACATGCACTACATATAAAGAAATAGTGAGATGAACCTGTCTGAAAAGGTAGGTTCATTTTTGAGGAAAACTGAATGATAGTCATTCACCTGATATTTATGTATGTGTGGAAGGATAGAGTGAAATTCTAATGAGTGGAGGCATCTTCACTCATTACTAGCCCACAAATAGCAGGATAAAGAAAAAGCTTCTTGGGCATTATTTTTGGGGAGGAGCTTACGGGAAGAGGTGTTAAAAGTGAAGAAACCGATAAAAGAACAAAAGATGGTATTGGTCATTCTTTTGAGTAATATATTTATCGCTTTTTTAGGGATTGGATTAATCATTCCGGTTATGCCGTCCTTTATGAATGACATGCATTTAACAGGGAAGACGATGGGATATCTCGTTGCAGTGTTTGCAATGGCTCAGCTCATTACTTCACCTATTACAGGCCGATGGGTTGATCTTTACGGTAGAAAGAAAATGATCATCATTGGATTATTTATTTTTGGTGTTTCAGAACTTCTTTTTGGATTAGGAAAAGATGTATGGATGCTTTATGTAGCAAGGGTGTTAGGCGGAATTAGTGCTGCTTTTATTATGCCTGGTGTTACGGCATATGTTGCGGATATTACATCTATTCAGGAACGTCCAAAGGCGATGGGATACTTATCTGCGGCTATTAGTACTGGATTCATTATAGGTCCTGGAATCGGCGGATTTATTGCAGAATACGGTATACGTGTGCCGTTTTTCGTTGCAGCAGCAATTGCCTTTATAGCATGTGTGATTTCAATCTTTATTTTAAAAGAACCGTTAACAAAAGAAGAACTTGCAGAGATTTCTTCTAATACGAAAGAATCAAGTTTTATTGGGGATTTAAAGAAATCATTACATCCAATGTATGCAATTGCATTTATTATCGTATTTGTACTCGCATTTGGATTATCAGCGTATGAAACGGTGTTTAGCTTATTCTCTGATCATAAATTTGGTTTCTCGCCGAAAGATATTGCAGCAATTATTACAATTAGTTCAATCTTTGGGGTAGTTGTACAAGTATTTATGTTTGGCAAATTGGTAGACATGTTCGGTGAGAAAGTATTAATCCAAATATGTTTAATTGTAGGTGCAGTATTAGCATTCGTCTCAACTGTAGTCTTTAATTATTGGATTGTACTTCTCGTTACTTGCTTCATTTTCTTAGCATTTGATTTACTTCGTCCAGCTTTAACAACGTTTTTATCAAAAGCAGCTGGAAAAGAGCAGGGATTCGTTGCTGGTATGAACTCGACTTATACGAGTTTAGGAAATATCGCAGGGCCAGCGATGGGCGGAATATTATTTGATATGAATATTCATTATCCATATGCATTTTCAGGAGTTGTTTTAATAGTTGGTCTCGGCATTACATTTATGTGGAGAGAGAAACAGTTGGCTGAGAGTTTTGCGAAGTAATAAAACCCCTTACGACGGTAAGGGGTTTTTGTTTTATCCTGTAAAATCCCAATTAAAGTTTCATTTTATAGACTTAATCCAAACCGTTTTAATTCAATAAAAATCCCCTCTAATTGCTTTCCTTTATCCGTTAATGTGTACTCTACACGAGGCGGAACTTCTGGATATACTTTTCTCGTTATAATGCCTTGAGACTCTAATTCTTTTAGTCGAAGCGATAATGTTTTTGGACTAATACCATCCATTGATTTTTGTAAATCACTAAAGCGTAATGTTCCTTCGATAAGAAGATCACGAATGATTAAAAACGTCCATTTTGTACTAATTACATCAAGCGTTTTAGCGATAGGACAAGGTATGCCCGGTAAACCTTTCGTTAATTCAACTGAATCTATATTGCTCATGGAACTAGCCTCCATAAAATTTTTTTAGATGAATTTGCTTTATAGTATCACAAAACTATACTTTTGGTAACTATATGAAAAAAATATCACTACTTCCATAAAGGAAGTTAGTGCATATACAATAGCAATACGAAACAAAAAGGATTTATATAAGGAGGTGGTGATTTCCATGGGGTTAAAAAAGTTACTTGGATTTCTTGGTTTGTTTGTTATTTGTATTGTGCTTGTAGCATGTGGTGTGGAACAAAAAACTGAAGTTCAGTTATTAAAAGAACTGCCAAAGCCAAAAGCAATGACAATTGATCCCTCACTAAGTAAAAAAGAAGCGACAGAAATGGTTCATGCGGCGCAGCGTTTTTATGCATTTTGGGATACAGGTAAGGAGGAACTTATTCCGCAGACTGTTACTAAAGATTTCTTCGATAATACATTGCCGAAAGGGCGACCACAAGGCATTGAAGGATTAAAGTTTGCAGCGCAAAATTTTCGTAAAGTTGTGCCTGATATACATTGCGAGATTGAAGACTTATTAGTTGTTGGTGATAAAGTAACGGCCCGTCTTTCTTTTACAGGAACGCATAATGGTAAGAAAATTAATTTTTTTGCAATTGATATTTTACATGTGAAAGACGGAAAGATAACAGACGATTGGCATTTAGAAGATAATCTTACACTACAGCAGCAACTCGGCTTAATAGCTGAAGAGTAGATCATATAGGGGAGAGAAAAACGATGAAAAATATATTTATTATAAATGGACATGAAAAATACGGTACAAAGGAAGGACGATTAAATAAAACGTTAGTAGATTATATGGTTACTGTATTAGGCGAGAATCATCATGTGAAAACAACAACGATTCAAGATGGTTACAATATTAAAGAAGAACAAGATAAGTTTTTATGGGCTGATGTTGTGATTTATCAAACACCAATTTACTGGTTTAGTGTTCCAGGCTTATTTAAAACGTATATGGATGAAGTATATGAATACGGTTTGTTCTTTAAAGGTGCAGATGAATATGGAACAGGTGGTTTATTAAAAGAGAAAGAGTATATGTTCTCTACAACTTGGAATGCACCTGAAAAAGCATTTGGAGATAAGACAAAGTTCTTTGAAGGAGAAAGTTTAGAATCAGCGCTTAGTCATTTACATCGCGTGCAAAAGTTTCTCGGTATGAGTCCGTTAAAGAGTTTTACTTGTTATGATGTGGTGAAGAATCCGAATATAGAGAAGTATTTATTGAACTTGAAAGATCACTTAGATGGAGTAATTAAATAATAGTATGTGAAGAAGGTACTACTAAGGATGTAGTACCTTCTCCTTTTATAATGAATCACATTTTAAGACATGGATGGCTGTATCCATAACTTCGCAAAATTTGCCCAACCAAATGAATCAATTGTTACGTTTTTTAAAGAAGAAGGGTATGTTTTTCTTTTTAGAACGTGATAGTTAAATAAAATGATGTGTTCTGCTTGTAAAAACTCTTCAATCTCATACATGAGTTCATAACGCTTTTCTTTATTTTCTTCTAGTAAAAATGTATCTAGTAAACAGTTAATTTGTTTTTCGTAGTGCGGGTCCATGAACCGATTTACGAAGCAACTTTTATTTTTAAATACATTTAAGAATGCAATTTCATGATTGGCAGCAAATACTTCTCCCATGAAAATAATATCAGCATGTTTATCAATAGAGCGATTCATATAATCTGAAACGGGAAATGGGTGAAGCTCTACTTGTATACCTAAACTTTCACATCGTTCTTTTAAGAAATACGCATCATTTGCACTATCTTTAAATGCGAAGAAGTAAATATGTATCGTTTCTCCATTATATGTACTCTTTTTCAAATACTCTTTTGCCTTTTCTAAAGAGTAGGATCTTCTTGTTGCAAGGCGGCTTCTATCAGGGAAAAAGCTTGATGCAGCAATTGTTCGTCTCCCCTCTATGTTACGAAGTATCATTTCAACATCATATAGTTCTCTCCAAGCTTTTCGAAAGTAAATGTCGTGATGAGGACCAGGTTTTGTAAAGTTGAAGCTAGCATAAATACAACCTATTTCTTCTATTTGTATATCATGCCTTTCATTTTCCTCTTCGTTTGGTAGTTCATAATCAGCATCTATTTGCACATGGTCAGGAATACCCCAAAATTCAATACGGTCTAATAACGCGCGCTCTTTAAAATAATGGGTGAACGCTTCGAGTACGATATTATCTTCAGAGTAATGAGCAAGTTTGAAAGGTCCAGTACCTATATAATGATGATTTTGAATACTCGTATCACGCGGTAAAATTGCGAGCTGCATTGAACTTACATAGTGTAAGAAAAATAAATTTGGTTTTGCTAAATGGAATCGAATTTGCAGTGGTGATGGTGTTTCAATTTGAACAATTTCTTCTGTTAACCATTCGAAAGGGGATTGAACTTGCTTTAGTCTTTCAAATGAAAACTGTACATCTTTAGAAGTTAAAATTGATTCATTGTGAAAATATATATCTTTTCGTAAATAAAAGGTCCACGTAAGTCCATCTTCACTTAATTCCCACGTATGCGCAATGTGAGGCTCCATTTTTTCAGTAACATCGTTATAGACGACTAACGTATCAAAAATTTGACTCGTAAGATGACTCTCTGTAGTTACAGCCACAAAAGCCGGATCTAATGGGAATATCTTTCTCGATATAGGAATCTTTAATACGTCGTACATATCATTTGAAGGTTCGTATCCAAAATGATGATGTAGTTTATTTTCTATCTTTTTTTGAAGTGCAAGGGGTAGGGGTTCTTTTAAAAGAAGAAAGATATCTTTTAATTTTTCTTGTGCTAACAGTTCATCTGTATAGGACTCAATCGCTTCTACGAAATTATGTATAAATAGAATTTCCGTTTTATTTCCGCGGCCTCGCCCTGGAGTCCAGCTAATTAATTGCTCCTCGCTCATTTTCTTTAATAAAATCTTTACGTTTTTCGTACTGCAATATAAAACATCCGCTAATTCTTGTAAGCTATTTCGCATATGTTGTTGATCTTGTGCATGTAGTCTTAGTCTAATGTAATAGTCCATAATTTTCATATATACACTTCCTTCTATCATAAAAGGGGAAATTCTTTAGAATATTCTAACCTTTTTCTTCCTTTTTTTCAAAGTAAAATAAGTAAGCATAAGGAGGGGAAACAATGGGATTTTGGAGTATGCATCGAAATATAAAAATTAGAATTATAACATCGTTTTTAACACGTACTGTGTCTACGATGATTTTTCCATTTATGGCGATTTATTTTTCCATAAAGTTAGGTAGTGCGATTGCTGGTGCATTACTACTTATTAATGTCATAGCTTCATTAGTAATTGGTTTATACGGTGGATATGTTGGAGACCGGCTTGGGCGTAAAAAGGTTATGATTATCGGTCAAAGTATACAAGTCATTTCCATTGCTTGTATGGGAGTTGCGAATTCGGATTACGTTGACTCACCGTGGTTAACATTTGTGTTTATGTTAGTGAATAGTTTAGGATCGGGACTTATGAATCCTGCGACAGAAGCGATGTTAATTGATGTGAGTACACCTGAAAATCGAAAAGTGATGTACAGCATTAATTACTGGGCTATTAATTTATCGATTGCGATTGGAGCGATATTTGGAGGATTACTATTTGAAAACTATAGACTACAATTGTTTATCGTATTAACGCTTGTTGCCATTATGACTTTATATGTGATGGCTGTGTATATGGAAGAAGTGTATGTAGCACGAAAAACGGTGGAGAAGAAAAATGTATTAAAAGATATGGCAGATAGTTATAAAGTCGTGATGAAAGATAAAGCATTTTTAATTTTTTGTGCAGCGAGTATATGTACATTATCGTTAGAGTTTCAAATTAATAATTATTTAGGGGTACGTTTGCAGAAGGAATTTGAAACGGTGCACTTTTTATTCGGGAATGGTTTTACGTTTGATTTAACAGGTATTCGCATGCTGAGCTGGATTTCTGCAGAGAATACAATTTTAGTTGTGTTATGTTCAGCACTTCTTATTAAAATGCTGAAAAGCTTCAACGATTTGAAAATCTTATATGTAGGCTTATTTATTTACACGATTGGATTTACAATACTCGGAACAAGCAATAGCTTATGGATTTTATTAATTGCAGGGCTTTTCCAAACAGTAGGCGAGATGATGTATGTGCCAGTGCGTCAATCTATTATGGCAGATATGGTGCCAAATGAGGCAAGAGGTTCTTATATGGCGATTAACGGAATGGTCTTTCAAGTGGCAAAAATGAACGGGGCATTAGGTGTTATGCTAGGTTCATTTATTGCATCTTGGGGTATGAGTGCTCTGTACTTTATCGTTGGTATGAGCAGTATTTTATTATTTATGAAGGCGATAGGGAAAGAGCAGTATGAGGATGAGAGAAATGTTTCTCAAATTGGATGAAACTATATAAAAGCGAACCAGTTATACTGGGACTCGCTTTTTATATAATTTTTAGAACGGATCAACTTCAGCTAAATTTGGAGTAGTACTAGGCTGTAGCAAAAGATTTTTTAATGTGCCTACTTCAGAAAGCGCTACTAATATGTAGCCACTAATCAGTACAATAAGCCCAATGATGCGTAACGTTTGTAAGCTCACTTCATTATTATTCGTTTCCGTTGGACTTGGGGGCGTTGAAGGTGGATTGTTATTCATAAATAAGGCTCCCATCTTTTTTTATTTATATATGTGTAAAATCATTATTTAACTTATGGATAGGAATTATATAGTCATTTTCACTATATGAGAACTGCCTATGAAAAGTGATTAGAAATTTGGGGGCAAGAAAAGAGGGGGTCTCAAAAGATTATTGAAAATGAGATTCTTTTTGTTTTTTATACAAATCAAAAGGTTAACCAAAGTAGCTAAACAGCTATTTTGGCTAACCTATAATAACTATCCCAATATACGCAACGATTCTTCAATAAACGCTGGGATGTCCTCTGGCTGTCTACTTGTTACTAGCTGATTTTGACATACGACAACCTCTTTGTCATGAAAGTTCCCGCCGGCATTTTTTAAATCGACTTCAATAGATTTATATCCAGTTACATCGCGTCCTTCAAGTGTTTGTGCAGTGATGAGTAGCTGAGGTCCGTGACAAATAGCGAAAACAGGTTTTTCCGCATCCATAAATGCTTTACTAAAGCGAACAAAACGTTCATCGGCACGAAGTATATCTGGAGAAAATCCACCCGGTATGAAGAGGGCATCAAAGTTCTCTGGAGAAACATCATCAATACTTTTATCAATCACGACTTCACTTTTTCCTTGCTTACCGTGTACCGTTTTCCCTTTTTCCATTTCAATAGTTGTGAATTCATATCCCTTTTGTTTAAAAGCTTCTACTGGCTCTGTGTATTCTGTATCCTCGAAATAATCCGTTATTAAAATAGCAATTTTTTTACTCATTCTAATCCGCTCCTTATATTATATTATCGGCTCCAGAATCTTCCTTGGGCAATGCCTTCTATAAATGATTCAATTGAAGTATTTGTTAAGTTGTAAACTCCTGCTCCATCCAGTTTAATCTTACTATGGTCCAAAGCATGAGGATTACTAAGGACATGAGCTATCGGTTTAAAATGTTTAAAAGTAGTTTCTGCAAATTCTAAAACAGGGGGTTGAATGACAGACTCACTACTAAACACTAATACTGCATCAAAAAGGGAGGAGTCTGTTGTTGTATAAGTATCAGTTACTTTAATGGAATCATTGAACTGATAAATTTTATTATCTATGATGCTATAGTTAATTCGGTGTTGTACAAAAGCTTGAATCCATTCGGACAGAAGTGAGACGCTTGGGTCACCATTTAATAGAATTGCAACATTTTTGGAATCAGATTTAAAAATAGTATTGGACATACTTAGTGCAGGTGATTTTGCATCTGAATTTACTTCGTGATTTTCCTTAGGTAAAGGAGCTCCAATAATGTTAGCGACTTCTTGTGCTAATTGACGATCGACGTGGTTTAGAAGAGCAATTACATTTGCCTTCACCATGTCTGATTTACACTTCCCAACTTCAAAGCAAAAAGCTTCTTTTATGTGCTGCTTTTCAATAGGGCTCATACTATTGTAGAAAAGTTTAGCCTGAGAATAGAAGTTAAGAAAGCTTTTACTGCGACCTCTAATTTTATGCCCATCAATCTTTTCTTGATAATGTTCATATCCTCCTTGTTCGGCTTGGACGGTTGCAGGTTGATTGTTATTTAATCCATTAGGATGATAGCTTGTTTGACCGCGATGAATCTGCATTTGATGCATACCATCACGTTGATTATTATGAAAAGGACATACAGGCTGATTAATAGGAATTTGATGGAAATTAGGGCCCCCTAAACGAGATAATTGTGTATCTGTATAGGAGAATAATCTTCCTTGCAGAAGAGGGTCATTTGAAAAATCAATACCTGGTACGACATGACCAGGGTGAAAAGCTACCTGCTCTGTTTCAGCAAAGAAGTTATCAACATTTTTGTTCAGTGTCATTTTACCAACTAATTTTACGGGAACTTCTTCTTCTGGCCATAATTTCGTTGGATCTAAAATATCAAAATCAAATTTATGTTCATCTTCTTCTGGAATTAGCTGTAATCCAAGCTCCCATTCAGGATAATCCCCTTTTTCAATTGCTTCGTATAAATCTTGACGATGAAAATCAGGATTTTTCCCAGCAATCTTTTGAGCTTCATCCCATACTAATGAATGAACCCCGAGGGTAGGTTTCCAGTGAAACTTTACGAAATGGGCTTTTCCTTCTGCGTTAATGAGTCGAAATGTGTGAACTCCAAAACCTTCCATCATTCGTAAACTACGCGGAATAGCTCGGTCGCTCATTTGCCACATGACCATATGAGTGGACTCAGGATTATGCGCAACAAAGTCCCAAAAGGTATCATGAGCGCTAGCTCCTTGAGGAATATCATTATGTGGTTCTGGTTTAACTGCATGGACAAAATCAGGAAATTTAATAGCATCTTGGATAAAGAATACTGGCATATTATTACCCACTAAATCATAGTTTCCTTCATCTGTATAAAATTTTGTGGCGAATCCGCGTACATCTCTTACTGTGTCGTTGGATCCTTTAGAACCTTGAACGGTTGAGAACCGTACAAATACAGGTGTTTTCTTTGAAGGATTAGTAAGAAAATCTGCTTTCGTATATGTTTCTAAAGATTCATAAAGCTGAAAATAACCATGAGCGCCAACCCCGCGTGCATGAACAATCCTTTCGGGAATTCGTTCGTGATCAAAATGGGTCATTTTCTCGCGAAAGTGGAAATCCTCCATTAAGGTTGGGCCTCTTAAGCCCATCTTTAAAGAAAATTCATCTTCAGCTATTTTTACCCCTTGATTTGTTGTTAAAGCATGTTTGCATTGATTGTCAGTAACGTGATGCTTCAATTGTTCCGTTTTTTTATTCACAATATAGGCCCCTCCTTTACTCTGTTAATTAATAGATACCCTTTTTATTAGGTCGTAAACATGTATTATCGTTTTTGTATGTAAAAATCATAAAATATCGGTTGTTTCAGTGATTCTTGTTTGAGGAAGCAAAATAAAAACGCCAAGGATAATTTATTTTCTCCTTGGCGTTTAAGATATTTCTTTTCGTTAAAACGAAGAAACGCGTTGCTTCGTTTTTGATACAATAATAAATTTGATCCAGAGTAACCCGACAATCATAATGATAAGGCTATGTAAAAATTGACCTGTAGCAATGAGTATAACAATCGAAAATACAATGAGTTGAATGCTTAGCAATATAAAGATTAAGCTAAGAAATTGCTTCATTCTTTCTGCAGTACCAATCGGATATAATGTTGCAATAATATTTCCCGAAAAATATTTCCACAGTGAACGGAGCTGCATAGAAATCATATATAGAATGATGTAAGCGATAGCGCCTTTTACGTATATATTTGGTATAAAATATAATGCGAAGGCACCAATTAATCCTAAGCGAATATATATACCGAAATAATCATTCCCACGTAAAAATGCGAGTGTATGTAAATAGAAGAAAGTTGCTTGTTTTTTATGTAATAAAGGTTCAATCCAATTTGTAAGCCATTTTCTTTTATTTACTTGTTTATTCAGTTGCGGAACATCGGTAAAAATGCTAGCAAATTGATAAAAACGAACGTTCATTTTTTCTTCTTGCTCGATTATGTAATCCCACGGTATTCGTTTTGTAGGCTGTTTTTTCGTGTATAGAAGTAGGAAAGCAAGTAGTAAGAGTAGTCCGCCCAATATGAGAACATTTGCGGAATAAAACAGCATGTAAATGATTAGGGCGTTACAAGTAATACGGATGATCAGCCATATATTTTTTTCATGACTATCGCGCCACATCCAATGTATGTACATGTTCCAAGCTTTCGTAACCATTAAAACGATAAAGATTGTACATAAGAAAGGAACCGTTAATTGCAATGATTGCAGTGCAAGTGGTACGAGAATAAGGAACGTAAATAATAATGGGAAAAGCTGAATGATGTAATTATATAGAAGAGATTTTTTGAAATAAGATGTTAATTTCTCTTCTAGTGCTAGTAAATAGACAGCGTCAGGTTTCTGAATAAATGTACGGATAGGGCATCTCGTTATAATGAACGTAAGTACAATCGTTATAATTATTAAAGATATTCCTTTAGAAGGAGATGCTTTTAGAAACTGAGCATAATAATATGCACCAACACATGAAATAAAGATAAAGCTATATAGTAAACCGTTAATCATACGTGCAAAGTATGTAATGATATTTTGAATATGTTGTTGGAAGCGACTGCTCCATAGCGATTCGATTGACATGTTTTTCACCTCTTTGTTCTATTATATATGTTTTACAAAAGAAAAAACGAGCAAATTGCGTTATGCAACTTGCCCGTTTTTCTTTTCGTTATTTTTTTTCTGATCACGATTCATTAATGGATAGAAAGCAAATCCAATTACGAATAAACCAATTCCGAGAAGGAACGTTTTTATATCGGATGCGCCGGTTTTAATAACCCATAGTGCGTAGCAAAGTGCGATAACTGCGACTATGCCATCTGTAATTCTTGCCCGCATTTCATTTTTATATGTTTCACCAGTTGCGACTAGTTTTAACTGGAAGATTGGTGAAACGAGATATGGAATGAGGTAGGCCAGTGTCGATACGGTAATAACGAATGTATAAGCTTCCGCAATGGTTCCTGATAATGTTGAGAATAGGAATACTTGCGACATAATGTTTGTTAATCGTAATGAGTAAATTGGACTTCCTTTTTTATTTGTTTTCGTGAAGAAGGAAGGGAAGAAACCTTCTTTTGCTGCTTGATAAGGTACTTCTGAGCTTAATAAAATCCAGCCTAAGATAGAACCAAACAGGGAAGTAAGAGCAAGTAATGCCATCAGTTTCCCGCCGCCATGACCCATTGCAGCATTTAGTGCATCTGCTAATGGACGTTCAGAAGCTTGTAATTTATCAACGTGAAGTACACCCATTGTTAAAATTGTGATTCCTAAGTAAATTGCAACTGTAATAAGTAATCCCGCAACTGTTGCACGTTTTACCGTTTTTGGAGAAACAGCACGGTTTGATAAAAGAACGGCTGACTCAATTCCGATAAACGCCCAAAGCGTTGTAAGAGCAGCTAAATTTACTTGTGAAAGAAGACCGTGTGATGCACCTGATTTATCAATCATCGGTGTGTACCATTGTCCAAACTTAGAAGCTTCGAATGCAAATAACGTAACGACGATGAATAAAAGGAATCCAGTTACTTTCGTTGTTGTTGCTAAGAAGTTTAGTTTTCCAGCTCCGCTTACACCGTTCGTTAATATAATATGAGTTCCCCAAAGTAAGATGGAACAAATCGTAAATGTAATTAGTTTTCCGACTTCTACGTTAAACGAGCCGATTGAAAATAGTAGTCGCGTATCTTTCATAATTGGGAAGAAGAGTGATAAATATCCCGCAAATGATGTAATGATGGCAACGTTACTTGCCCAGTTTGCAACCCAATATCCCCATACCATACTGAATCCAGCCATTTTTTTCTTTTTTGGTGTTGAGAATAAAGCATATGCATGACTTTGTGGTCCTGTCGTTAAATCAGGACGACGAATTGCTAAATTACCGAAAACAAGAGCTAGCATTAAAACACCAAACCCTGTAGTTAACCAAGCTAAAGTGACACCGAGTGGGCTTGCTGTTTGTGCCAACGTACTTGGCACCATGAAAATACCAGCGCCAACCATGTTACCGACAACGAAAGCTGTTAGTACCCAAAAGCCCCATTTTTTTTGTTGCATAGAAAATACCTCCAAAGTTAGTATAACCAAGTCAAGCGAGGAGATATGTATGTCTTCCTAAGTCAGGAAGAGAAGTCCCAAACAAAACAAAAAAAGCACGTAATTTGCCGCTACATGCTTTCTATCTTATAAGAAACCCACGACATACCTCTCGATAGCTCTCCACAAACGAAACGTTTGTGACAGTTCTGCACTTATTAAATGCAGACCCAGCAAGCGTGCATGGTGGACACGACTTACTTCGGCAAACATTCCTTTCTCATTCCTTCATCAATGCCACTACATCTCCTGAAATGATACTCTTAATGATTGCAACCTCTACCTCACCGAGATACGAATGAGGATTTAAATATTAAATTAACGTCTTTAAGAGTAACAAATGAATTTTTATACGTCAATGGATATAGTAATAATCAGATTATAGAGAAGAGTTTGTGATTAAAAGTGAGTTAGGAGAAGATGTAACGATTATTAGTTCTGCAGAAGAAACAGCGATAGAGTTAAGTACCATTTTACAGCACAAAGGAATTTTGTCTGACAATCTGAATCCGAAGCATCGCTTTTTTACAACGGGATCTGTTTTATCATTTGAACATATCGCTGAGCGATGGCTAGGGTATCAAATTTCTGTAGAATGTGTACATTTGCCTATGAAAAATGCGTGTATACATAATTAAGATTTAGTAAATTACTTTTTTTAATAAATGAGGTTCGTTTCATAAGAAGGAAAGAATAAGCTTTTAATTGAAGTGTTTAAGGGCAGTTCAATTAAAGGGGAGATTGGATTATGGAATTATTAAGATCTCAATTATTTGCTTTAGAGTATATTTCAAAATATGCAGAGAACGAAAAACGTGGGGCTAAAGCAACGATTAATCATATACTTAAAATGTCTAATATTACAGATGAAATATTTGAAGAAGCTGTCGCTAATTTAAAATCTCATGCAAGGATTGCTTTACACTTTCATCCAGACAGACTAGATTCGAATATGAAAAGTGTTGCTGAAGCACTGTTTGAGCAAGGAGTATATAAAAGTCAGTTTGAAACATTGCTATCTAATGGAAGCGTATCTGCTTATCCTGGTGGTGAACGTGACCTTTGGGAAAAGAGAATATTTGGAGGGGCATATCAATTAGAAGGCGTAACGAATGATCAACGGCCAAAATACGGAGCGCTAAATTTAATGTTACATCCAGATGGGCCGGCTCCGCGTTTTGGTTCATGTTATTTTCTTTTATCTCCAAAAGTTTCTTCGCGCTCTACATATACGTATTTAGATTCGCATCAAGATCCGAAAGAAAAGGGGACTTATGAGGAGTTTGATATGATTTTAGCTGCTCTTTTGGAAGAGACATTCGTAAGAGATTTTGCAATTGGTGAAGGGAATTTGACGCCAACAATATTAATTAATCATTTACTAGCTAACCTGAAAAGGCCGTTTATAGATTTAGTAAGCAAAGAGCCAGCCCGTAATCTTAATCATTATATTGAAGCGCAGATTCATGGAGAGATTTCTCTTAAAGAAGACGTGGAGGCGCTTGTTGCAGATCCTTCATTTAAGGGTACGGATGTAGGGAAAGTTTTAGAAGAAATTTGCCTGAAGTATGCTATAGATTTGTATTGGCACATCGGTTTTGTACTTATGGTAGACGAAGTTCCGATGGATTTTAGAGGTTCAAAAATGCCATCTTTAGCAAGACGCATTGCACGGAATCATTGCATCGATGCAAATATAATTGGCTCTGCTGTAGTGGATTTGAAACGCAATCCATTATCTTGGAGTGATCGTGGAACTTATGAAGAAGTGCTTCAGGAATTAAAATTATTATGGCATGTTTTAGTTCGATTTGGAAAACCAAATCGGAAGTAGAACGAAATACTCCGTTTTTTGGAAGTATTTATATAGAAAAGAAGCTGATCTATAAATAGATCAGCTTCTTTTTATAAGATTAAACTAAGTTTAATACAGTTACTTTTTCACGTGTCATAGACTCAAGGCTCTTACGAATACCTTGTGCACCCATACCTGAACCTTTTACACCGATGAATGGGAAGTGATCAGGGCCGCGCTCTGTGCGTCCGTTAATTTGTACAGAACCAGTTTCGATTTTGTTAGCAATTGCAAATGCTTTGTTAATGTCTTTAGTGAAGACACTTGCTTGCAGACCGAACTCTGATTTGTTAGCAATTTCAATTGCTTGCTCATCTGAAGAAACACGGATGATTGGAAGGATTGGGCCAAATGGCTCTTCCCAAGCAACTTTCATTTCTTCAGTTACGTGGTCGATTAATGTTGGGTAAATTAAGTTACGCTCACGTTTGTTACCGATAACAATCGTAGCACCTTTTTCTACAGCGTCGTCAACTAAACCTTGAACGAAGTCAGCAGATTTATCGTCGATTAATGGAACGATTGTGCTGTCTTGTTCTGGAGATCCAACTGAGAGTTCAGCTACTTGCGCTTTTAATAAGCCAACAAGCTCGTCCGCTACGTTTTCGTGTACAAGTACACGCTTAATAGCTGTACAACGTTGACCAGAGTAAGAGAATGCACCGCTTACGATATGGTTTGCAGCATCTTGTAAGTCAGCATCTTCACGAACGATACCAGGATCTTTACCACCAAGTTCTAATACAAGTGGAATCATGGAAGCTTTTTTCGCTAAATGTTTACCTGTGTTTGTACCACCTGTGAACGATACCATATTGATGCCTTCGTGTTCTACTAAGTAGTCACCAATTACAGAACCGCGTCCTGTAGCTACGTTTACAAGACCTTTTGGAAGGCCAGCTTTATGAAGTGCTTCAACCATTTTAATACCACTAATTGCACCTTGAGTGGCTGGTTTGAAAATAACAGCGTTACCCATAATTAATGCTGGTGCAAGTTTTGCAGCAGATAAATTTACTGGGTAGTTAAATGGTGCGATTGCTAATACAACACCAAGTGGTGCGCGTTGGATAATCGCAAGTTTAGATTTTGTACCGCCCGGGAAGCTATCGCCCATCATGCTTTCTCCGTGCATATGTAAAGCTTCTTCGATCGTGTAACGAATGAAATCAGCCGTACGAACAACTTCTTTCTTCGCATCTTTATATCCTTTACCGACTTCTTTCATAATGATATCGGCAATTTCATCTTGCATATTTACGAGCTCATCAGCCCATTTATATAAATACTTTGCGCGATCTTGTAGAGAAGCTTCCGCCCATGATTTTTGAGCTTCTTTTGCAGATGCAATTGCTTCATCTACTTCTCCGCGAGTAATTGCTTGTACTTGTCCAATTACTTCGTGTAAGTATGGAGATGGAATTTCGATTGTTTCTCCTGAAGAGCTTTCTCTCCATTCTCCGTTTAAATAAAATTTGTACGTATTGCTAGTTGTCATGATTAGTCCTCCTAAAATAGCAACTTGTAAGAGTGAGTATAAGGTGATTGTAGGGGGTTTGATAACATTTTTCAAATGAAATGTTTGTGAAAACGATTTCTTATTCCTTTTTTATTTTGTATGCCCTTTCTTGCAGAACATTCTCTTATTTCAAAATGATGCATCATATATTTTTATTCCATGTGTAAAAAAACAATTGACAGAATACTCAATAAAGTTGTAAGATTATAAATGGAAAATAAATGAAGGGGGTGTGCGTAATGATTGTAATCGTAAATGTAATGGGCTTAGCTCTGTTAAATGGCAGAAAACATTCATATCATTACGCAACCCGTGCGGATATATAGGGCATCTTTGTCTTATAAAAAGCGTACGTTGCGTATATCGTAACGTACGCTTTTTATGCATTTTTGTGCATATCGTCAAGCGGCGGTATGCTTTTTTTTGTTTATTTTCCATGCTACTATATAAAACTTTGGAAGGTGGAAAAATGTGATGAGATTGTATGGGTTACGAAATGTAAATGTGATGGGTCTGGATAGTGGATAAAGAAATGAGAGGTAAACGAGAACGAGAAGGGAGAGGTTACATTGTTATCAGTATTACTAAAGTTAAAATGGTTTTTTAAAGAGCATTGGAAGAGATATAGTATCGCCATTGGAGCTCTTTTAATTGTGAATATAGTTGAAGTTATTCCCCCGAAAGTGTTAGGGGTTACGATTGATAATATAAAAACAGGAACGTTATCAAACGAAGCTATTATACAGTCTATTCTTATTTTAATTGGGGTTACCATAGTTGGATATGGTCTCACTTTCGTATGGCAACATCAATTGTTTGGTGGTGCATTCGTACTGGAGAAGACGATGCGCTCTAAATTTATGGGGCATTTACTTAAGATGACGCCGACTTTTTATCAAAAAAATCGTACTGGCGACTTAATGGCGAGAGCGACAAATGATTTGAAAGCAATCGCTATGACAGCTGGTTTTGGTATATTAACGCTCGTGGATTCGAGTTTATATATGCTTACGATTGTCTTTATGATGGGATTTACAATTAGTTGGGAGCTTACATTTGCGGCGCTTATTCCGCTTCCAATTATGGCGTATGCGATGAATATATATGGAAAGAAATTGCATGAAAGATTTACAGTTGCGCAAGAAGCGTTTGGTGATATGAACGATAAAGTGCTTGAATCAATCGCTGGCGTACGCGTTATTCGTGCATACGTACAAGAGAATGCAGACGAGGAAAGATTTCATCACTTAGGAGATGACGTCTACGAAAAAAATATGAAAGTAGCGAGAATTGACGCATTATTCCAACCAACTGTGAAAATGCTTGTTGGCCTTAGTTATTTAATCGGTTTAGTGTACGGGGCATATCTTGTATTTCAATCAAAGGTAACACTTGGTGAACTTGTTTCATTTAACGTGTATTTAGGGATGATGATTTGGCCGATGTTTGCAATTGGTGAATTAATTAATGTTATGCAAAGAGGAAATGCTTCGCTTGACCGTGTGAATGAAACGTTAGCGTATGAGCCAGATGTAAAGAATCCGAAACATCCAAAGCTTGTGCAAGAGCCGGATTATATTCAGTTTGATGACGTTACCTTTTCATATCCTTCATCAACTGAAACAAATTTAAAGAAGGTTTCATTTACATTAAAACAAGGGGAAACGCTTGGGGTTGTCGGGAAAACAGGAAGTGGAAAAACGACGCTTGTCCGTCAGCTTCTTCGTCAATATCCACTTGGAGATGGGGATATTGCAGTTTCTGATGTGACATTAGATAAAATGACGAATGAAAATGTACTCGGCTGGATTGGTTATGTACCGCAGGAGCATATTTTATTCTCAAAAACAGCGCGAGAAAATATTTTATTCGGAAATAGGGAAGCGACTGAAGAAGAACTAGAGAAAGCAATTGAAATTGCTGCGTTTAAAAAGGATTTAGAGTTTTTGCCAGAAGGATTAGAAACGCTCGTTGGAGAGAAGGGTGTTTCTTTATCAGGAGGGCAAAAACAAAGGATTTCAATTGCGCGAGCTGTTATTCAAAATCCGGAAATATTAATTTTGGATGATTCTTTATCAGCTGTAGATGCTCGTACGGAAGCAGCGATCATTGAAAATATAAGAACGGAAAGAAGCGGAAAGACGACGATTATTACGACGCATCGTTTATCTGCAGTGCAACATGCGGATTGGATTCTCGTTATGGATGAAGGTGCAGTTATAGAAGAAGGTACGCATGCTCAGCTTATCCAAAAGGGAGGCTGGTATGCTGAGCAGTTTGAAAGACAACAAGGTGAAAGTGAAAGTGCGGATAGTGGGGTGAAAATATGAGCGTTTCAAAACGATTGTTTCAATACGCGATGAAAGTGAAAGGGACGATTTTTGCTGCGATGTTAATGTTATTTATTTTCGTCATCGCAGAGCTTGCTGGTCCTTTCGTCGCTAAAACGATGATTGACGATCATATCGTCGGGATAGAGAAACCTTGGTATGAAACAGAACAGAGTGAAGATGCTGTTTCGTATAATGGGGCTTTTTATAAGCGAAGTGATCGCTTTGAACAAGGCGAGAAAAAAGGAAAAGAAGTACGCGTGATGCAAGTCGGTTTTCAATATTATTTTGTACCGAATAAAGTAAATGCGGAAGGGTCACGGACTGTAAAAGGTGATATGATTACCGTTCAAAATGGTAAGGCGGTGCAAGTGTATAAAGCGAAAGCATTGACGAAAGAAGAAGTATTTGCATTTTATAAGCCAGAAATAAACCGTCTATTATTACTTGGTGGTGGCTATTTCGCTTTATTAGTAGTCGTATCATTATTTGCATACGGAAAGCAGTTCTTCTTGCAAAAGGCAGCGAACAAAATTATTCAAATTATGAGGGAAGATGTTTTTTCTCATATTCAAACGTTGCCAATTCGTTACTTTGATCATTTACCGGCGGGGAAAATTGTTTCGCGTGTGACGAATGATACAGAGGCCATTCGTGATTTATATGTAACGGTGCTGGCAACATTCGTTTCTAGTATCATCTATATTATTGGGATATTCGCTGCGTTATTTTTATTAGATGTGAAGCTCGCTTCATTATGTTTATTAATTATCCCAATTTTAATTGTTTGGGCGATTCTTTATAGAAAGTACGCGTCTGTATACAATCATAAAATGCGTTCGCGTTTATCTGATATTAACGGAACAGTAAATGAATCCATTCAAGGGATGCCAATTATTCAAGCGTTCCGTCAAGAGCGTGAAACGAAAAAAGAGTTTGAAGAATTAAATGGCGATTATTTTAAGTATCAAAATAAAATTTTGAATTTAAATGCAGCAACTTCGCATAACTTAGTATCCGTATTAAGAAATATCGCTTTCACAGGTGTGATTTGGTATTTCGGTGGAGCTTCATTAAGTGCTACAGGCGTCATTTCTCTAGGGATACTGTATGCGTTCGTTGATTATTTAACACGATTGTTCTCACCGATTACAAATATGGTGAATCAGCTTGCTAACTTAGAACAATCGCGTGTTGCATCAGAGCGTGTTTTTGAATTGTTAGAGGAAAAAGGAGAAGCAGTAGAAGAAGAGCGTATGCCTCGCTTACAAGGAAATGTGAAGTTTGATAATGTATCGTTTTCTTATAATGGGAAAGATGAAGTGCTAAAAAATATTTCTTTTGAAGCGAAACAAGGCGAGACCGTGGCACTTGTCGGTCATACTGGATCAGGAAAAAGTTCTATTATGAACGTACTCTTTCAGTTTTACGAGTTTGAAAAAGGAAAGCTTACGATTGATGGTCATGATGTAAAAGAGATGCCGAAACAAGCAACTCGTGAACATATGGGAATTGTACTGCAAGATCCGTTTTTATTTAGCGGAACAGTAGCATCTAATGTAAGTTTAGAAAATGAAAAAATTTCAAAAGAGCGCATCGTAAAAGCATTGCGTGATGTTGGTGCTGAAAGATTTGCGAACAATATAAATGAAGAAATTACAGAAAAGGGAAGTACGCTTTCCACTGGAGAACGTCAGCTTATTTCGTTTGCTAGGGCGCTCGCTTTTGATCCGGCTATTTTAATTTTAGATGAAGCAACGTCTAGTATTGATACAGAAACAGAGGCGATGATTCAACAAGCACTAGAAGTTGTAAAAAAAGGAAGAACGACATTTATTATCGCTCACCGCCTTTCAACGATTAAAAGCGCAGATCAAATTATTGTGCTCGATAGAGGAACCATTTTAGAAAAAGGCTCTCATGATGAACTCATGAAAAAGCGCGGGCGTTATTACGATATGTATAAAACGCAAATGGAAGGCAATCAGAGTGCTTAATATGCATGGAGGAGAACTTGTGATTTTCACAAGTTCTTTTTTATTGATGAACATGTCGACTCTTTAGCGAATTACGACAGTTAAATAAGAAGTATTGTTTTACCTTTTTCTCCATAAATGCTATATTAAAAAATGTTACTTATTTTTTGTATGTAGCATTATTTTTCCCTTTTGTTTGATTATGAAGAAAAAGGATAAACTAAATAAGAACATTTTCATTGAAAAATTGTTCAAGATTGCATACAATCAATATAGTTTTTAAATTCCTATCAGAATACTTGGAGGATTACTATCATGAAGAAATTATTTTCAGTGCTTGCAGTAACTACATTAGCGATTGGGATTGTAGCCGGCTGCGGTAAAGAAGAGAAAAAAGATACAGCTAGTCAAGACGCGTTACAAAAGATTAAACAAAGCGGTGAACTTGTAATTGGTACAGAAGGTACATATCCACCATTTACGTTCCACGATTCAAGCAATAAATTAACTGGATTTGACGTTGAATTAGCAGAAGAAGTTGCAAAACGTTTAGGTGTAAAACCTGTATTTAAAGAAACACAATGGGATAGCTTACTTGCTGGCCTAGACGCAAAACGTTTCGATATGGTTGCAAACGAAGTTGGTATTCGTGAAGATCGTCAAAAGAAATACGATTTCTCTAAGCCATACGTTTCATCTTCAGCGGCATTAGTTATTGCAAAAGATAAAGATAAGCCTGCTACATTTGCTGATGTAAAAGGTTTAAAAGGAGCACAATCTTTAACGAGTAACTATGCAGATATTGCTAAGAAAAACGGTGCGGAAATTATTGGTGTAGAAGGATTTAGCCAAGCGGCAGAATTATTAGCTTCAGGACGCGTTGATTTTACAATTAATGATAAGTTATCAGTATTAAATTATTTAGAAACGAAAAAAGATGCAAAAATTAAAATTGTAGATACTGAAAAAGAAGCTTCAGAAAGTGGATTCTTATTCCGTAAAGGTAGCGATAAGCTTGTACAAGAAGTAGATAAAGCGTTAGAAGATATGAAAAAAGACGGTACGTATGACAAAATAACGAAAAAATGGTTCGGTGAAAATGTATCTAAGTAGTGCATTGGTTTCAGATCGATTGTCTACTTGGATAGATATTATGCAGACTTCCTTCATGCCTATGCTGAAGGAAGCTGTTTTTACAACAATTCCATTAACGCTTATTACATTTATTATCGGGATTATACTGGCAACGTTAACAGCGCTCGCACGTATTTCTGGTAGTCGTATTTTACAATGGATTGCTCGTATCTATGTATCTATCATTCGCGGAACGCCACTTCTTGTACAATTATTTATTATTTTCTATGGTCTTCCAACTCTTAATATTGAAGTTGAGCCATATACAGCAGCAGTTGTTGGATTTTCATTAAATGTCGGTGCATATGCATCTGAAATTATTCGTGCTTCTATCCTTTCCATTCCGAAAGGGCAGTGGGAAGCAGCTTATACAATTGGGATGACATATCCACAAGCATTAAAACGTGTTATTTTACCACAAGCAACGCGCGTATCAATCCCGCCGCTTTCGAATACATTTATTAGCTTAGTGAAAGATACTTCGTTAGCATCGTTAATTTTAGTAACAGAAATGTTCCGAAAAGCGCAGGAAATTGCGGCGATGAACTACGAGTTTTTAATTGTTTATTTTGAAGCAGGTCTTATTTATTGGGTTATTTGTTTCTTATTATCAATCGTACAACAGATGTTAGAAAAGCGTTCAGAACGCTACACATTAAAATAATCCTTTTACAAAAGGAGTTTTTGTTTTTATGATTTCAATTCAGCACTTACAAAAAAGTTTCGGAGATAATACCGTACTAAAGCATATAGATTTAACAGTTGAGAAGGGCGAGGTTGTTGTTATTATTGGGCCGTCTGGATCTGGTAAAACGACATTCTTACGTTGTCTCAATGTATTAGAAACGCCAAACACTGGTAATATTCGTATCGGTAATAAAGAGCTTAACTTCTCTCAAAAAGTAACGAAGAAAGATATTGTTAATCTTCGTACGCAAACAGGTATGGTATTCCAGCACCATAATTTATTCCCGCATTTAACAGCACTTCAAAATGTAATGGAAGGGCTCGTTACAGTGAAAAAGATGGGGAAAGAAGAAGCGAAGAAAAAAGCAAACTATTTCCTTGAAAAAGTTGGTTTAGCAGATAAAGTGGATTTATATCCGTTCCAATTATCAGGCGGACAGCAACAGCGCGTTGGAATTGCGCGCGCGCTTGCGATGGAGCCGGAAGTGTTACTATTTGATGAGCCGACGTCAGCGCTTGATCCTGAACTCGTTCAAGAAGTTCTGAAAGTAATGAAAGAACTTGCTAAAGAAGGCATGACGATGGTTATTGTAACGCACGAAATGCGTTTTGCACATCAAATTGCGAACCGTGTTATTTTCATGGATGGTGGTGTCGTTGTCGAACAAGGTACACCAGAAGAAGTATTTACAAATCCAAAAGAAGAACGTACGAAGAAGTTTTTACAAATGTTGCAATAAATTAAGGAAGGTCTCAAGGCATATGCCTTGAGACCTTTTTGCCATATATATTTATTTGTGGAATCCGCCAAGGCTTTGCTCAGCCATTGCAACTAGACGTTTTGTGATTTCTCCACCAACTGAACCGTTAGCGCGAGCCGTAGAATCTGCTCCTAATTGTACACCAAATTCTTGAGCGATTTCGTACTTCATTTGATCGATTGCAGCTGTTGCACCTGGTACTACTAATTGATTTGAAGAATTTTGGTTTGCCATAGGAATATATCCTCCTTAGAGTTATAAAAGTTTTTTGGTTGGACTAGCTGGAGTTGAACCAGATTATCGCCCCGATTGGCGCTAATCCATCGGTAATTAAGTTTGTACTCATAGTATGGATGTTACCTAGAAAGATATACAAAATAATAATTTGTAAATTTTGTCAAAAAAACTTATTGATTTCGTAAATTATGAAATAAGAGTAATCGTTGTATTTTTAAGAAAACAGGCCAAACTAAGGAGGATATTAAATATAATTTTCTCATTGTAGCCTGCTACTTGTAGGCTAATTATTAGCTTCTTATTTATCCCACACTAACGGGCAGCCCGATTGGTGAGGGCTGATTAAAGTTTCACTTTATGGTTTGTTGAAATGAAAATGAAATCGGTAGCAACTTCATAGTTCTATTTTTAAGTAGAGATGGAGTGACCGCGGATAGGTGGTGCTCTCTTCACTCTAAAAAAGAGAGGCTTTAAACGATAACGTATGGAGGAATCATGATGGGAATTTGCCCGCTTTGCAACGCATTAGAATCACAAACATATTCTTGTCAAAATTGCCAAAGTATACTCCAAGATTATGGGAAGTCTGTAGATTACATAGACGATTATAGTGCCTATATGGATCAAGAATTATTAAGTGCAGTAGATGGTTTAACGCATAATAATTCAAATGAATATTGCAATCATATTTTTTATTGCGGAGTATGTAACGTGGAAACTGAGGTTGTAGTAAAACTTGTGTAAATAGAAAACTTCCACCTTATTATCTAGGTGGAAGTTTTTGTTTTTGTATTTGTGAGTGAATCATAGGAGAAGGGATACATTCGGTGTTTGATGATGCCCCTGATTTTATTTGAGACATTTTTTCTTTTGTATCACGTAAAGAATGTTCAGTTAAGTAGATGGCATATTCGTAAAATAACTGGCGCGTCAGTTCACTTTGTTCTTTTAATTTTTCATCTTGGAATACAGTTCGCCCAGGTTTAGAGTTGGCTTCAAATAACCACGGATTTTCCTTTGTGTCTAAACCGATATCAAAACCGATTTCTCCAATATTTCCGGTTACTTGTTCATCGAGCGCGTAACTTATTTGTAAGGCAGTATGTTTTAATTTATTTTCAATTTGAACTTGTTTCGTTGAATCTGGAAAAAGCTCTTGTAGCAATTTTGTATTACCGCCACTATTTACGTGCGTTGTTAAACTGCCTTTGCCGGCGATTTTGGCGACGATTGCACTAACTATCCAATTACCGAAATGATTTTTATTTGTATGAATGCGGAAATCAACAGGTTGCCCATCGAAGCGAAGTAACGAAATACCTTGCTGTACGATAAACTTTTTTAAATCATGCCCTTTTAGTACATGGTTTAGAAGAGTTTCTAATGATTGATACTTTCTCAGTTTGTTTTCTTCATTTTCGCGATAACGACAGTAGTAGCAATTTTCTGTTTGAGAATAAAATATTTGATGAATATTTCTACCAAAGCTCCCGTGTATTGGTTTCATGTACACTGATTTATATGTGCCAAGAAACCGTTCTACTTGTTCAAAATGCTGAAATGCTTCTGTATTTGGTAATAAGGGTTTAATTGATTCGTCTTTCATAAGAAGTTGATGAACTTCCCATTTATTGAAAAACCCTGGGTTAAACCATGGAATGGAGTAGTCTTGTTCTAATTTTCTTTTTGCCCTGACAATCGGTTTATAATTTTCCGCTTGTCGATTCGGTAGTCGATCGTAAATGACGTTTGGTAAAGGAACCTTTTTCTTTATCCATTGTTTCTCTCGAAAGAAATATCCTTCAATTGTTTCTTCTTCCCAGTGTATATGTTGAACGCCAAAGACGAATACGAACGGTCGTAATGAGAATGGTGGTGTTAACAACTCACTGAGAGCAATTGAACGATTTCCTAAAGGGGTAGAAGAATCATCGTTAAAGCCAGTTGTAAAAATGCCGATTAATGGTCCGAAAATAATTGTTTGGTTTTGTGTGAATGCATGAATAGTAGTTGATTGAGGCAGTAAAAGTTTTTCGGCAATATGCTTTCCGATAATAATTTCGCGAGTAAAGGAATAATGAATTTTTACTTCTTCACTTGCTATATGACGTATGCCGAAGGAGAGGGATGTAATAGGTGGTGTAATAGAAAAAACGTAAGGTAAAGTAATGCTATTTGGATGTTCATCTGAAATATTTAATGTATATATATGTTCTTTCAAAATAGGTTTACCTCCTTTCATTATGGTGTAAAGCGACTGAATTTAAGTGGTCCGTGAAATATCTTTTCAGCTAATGAATCACTATGACGAATGTATTGTTCGTAAGGAGGGATCGTGTTGACATACATAAGCCAGATTGCACCTTTTTGATCCATAATTGTGGAAAGTTCTAGTTCAAATAACGAAGAATAAGACTGATCTAGTGTTTGGAATACTTCATTTATAATGTCGTGTAAAGCGTCGTGCAATAGTTGCACACCTGTACTAGATAGTACGTATTTAATTTTTGAAAATGAATGTAATGAATCATCGTCCGTTGTTGAGGGTAAAAGCTGATTAGGAAATGAGCTTTTTTGTATAAATTGACCGATAACATTCCAAGTTTGTTCTTTGTTTTTTTGCAAAATGGTTCGAATGTGCAGTGGATATGTTAATTGATTTGGTGGTTGTAGCATAGTGTGCGCTATGTAACGTGATGAACGTATGTTAGATTTACACCAAGATATAAATTCGTCTGTGCGTTTGATTGGAATAGAAGTATGGTATTTTTCATTTACTGTATCGATCTGAAACGTTTTATTTTTGTAAGCGACTCGATATAAGTTATCTTTAGAATGTATATTAGTGGGGCGTATAATAATATCTTTAGTTTTTAACAACAGTTTGAAAATGTTTTGTATCGTCGCAATTTCAAATTTTGGTATATAAGGAGACAGTTTTTTATTAGTGAGAAATAAATCATGTAGTTCACTTGAATTAATAAGTGTGTTATTTAAAAAGGTAGTGGAAGGACGATTGTGCAAAGAGTGAATAATTGATTTTACTTTTTCAAAGTCTGTTTCCTCTTGAAAAGAATAACGATCATATATATAAGAAGGAATAGGGAATGTTTGCTTTTTCCATTTTCCTGTATCTGTATCGTAAATAAGACCAGAAACAAGGTCTGTTTTAGGATCAATACAAAATGGCGTAAACTGGGCAACGACATTATGATAAAGCCGAGCGCGTTTAGCGATTTCGGTGTAATACGTTTGCTCATAATGAAGTTTAGAAGTTAAAAGGCCGAGAACCAACGAAATCACTCCTTTACTACTATTTGCATAATAGGCGAAGCTATATATTGCAAATACGTTTTTATACTATTATACTTTTGTCCGTATGATGATATGCTATAGTTTTGGAGAAGTGAAAGGTTGATTGTAATGAATATATGGTTAAATATGTTAACGACGACAGGACTCGGAGCAATTATTGGAGGATATACGAATCATTTAGCGATAAAAATGTTATTTCGTCCTCATCGTCCTATTTATATCGGAAAGTTTCAAGTTCCATTTACACCAGGGTTAATTCCGAAGCGGCGTGATGAACTTGCTGTTCAATTAGGAAAAATGGTTGTAGAACATTTGTTAACACCAGAAGGAATCGGAAAAAAGCTAACAAATGAAGAGTTTCAAAAAGGTTTAATTCACTGGGCGCAAGTGGAAGTGGATAAAGTAATTACGAATGAACAATCACTGCGATATATGTTAGAAAAATGGAATATAGCACATGTAGAAGAAGAAGCGACTCGAAAAATCGAACATGTGATTACAGAAAAAATTCATGCATTTTTAGCAGAGTATTATACATATACATGGGAACAGGCTTTACCTCATTCTGTACATGAAAAGATAGAGAATGCGATTCCGAATGCCTCGGCGTTTATTTTAGAGCGAGGAATTAGCTTTTTTGAAAGTGAAGAAGGGAAAGCGCGTCTTTCAAAAATGATTGATGATTTCTTTGCTTCTCGTGGAACGCTACTTAACTTAGTTGGGATGTTTTTAGGAAATGTAAGTGTTGTGGATCGTGTGCAGCCAGAAGTTATTAAGTTTTTAGGGCAAGATGCTACAAAGCAGCTTTTAACTGACGTACTGCAAAAAGAGTGGGAAAAGTTAAAAGGAAGAGATGTAAAAGAATTAGAAGCATTTGTAGAGAAAGAAATGATTGTAAGCTCCGTGCTGTCAGCAGTTAAAGTAGAGGAAACAGTGAGTAAGTTTTTAAATCAATCGGTTCAGCAAGTATGTGAACCAGTTCGAGAAACAATTATTGAAAAAGTGGTTCCAAGTGCAGTAACGAAAGGCTTAAAGTGGGGAACAGAAAACGTAGAGAGTATACTAAATAATCTACACCTTGCGGAAATTGTCCAGCAAGAAGTGTCTACATTCTCAACAGAAAGATTAGAAGACTTAGTTCTGTCTATTACGAAAAACGAATTAAAAATGATTACGTATTTAGGAGCGTTATTAGGCGGAATGATCGGGCTCGTACAAGGATTGTTACTATTGTTTCTTAGATAATAAGGTGAGTACATAGAAATAAAAGTGAAATTTCTTCACATCTCTTGCATAGTTTGATATGGTAAGAAGAGGTGCGTATGTAAATGCACTGAAAAGGCAGTGCGTATGAAAAGCGCTAGCCTCTAAAGGAGGAAAAATAAAATGACAAAGAACATTCATGATGTTGCATATGAATTACAAAAAGCAATCGCTGAAAACGATGACTTCAAAACTTTAAAAGAGAGCTACGCAGCAGTTCAAGCTGACACAGCTTCAAAGAATTTATTCGATGAGTTCCGTACAATGCAACTTAGCCTACAACAAAAAATGATGCAAGGCCAAGAAATCACTGAAGAAGACAACCAACAAGCACAAGAAGTTGTAGCTCGCATTCAACAAGATGCTAAAATTACAAAATTAATGGAAACTGAGCAACGCCTAAACGTTGTAATCGGTGACGTTAACAAAATTATCATGAAGCCACTTGAAGAATTATATAGCGCGCAACAACAAGCGTAATAGTGGAAGACGCTCCTAGGGGAGCGTCTTTTGTTGTTTTTATCCCGCTATTTGCTGGGCAGTAAGGCCCCCACTGATTAAAGTTTCACTTTAGGGAACTTTTAATTTAAATTTATATACATATAAAATACACTATATATAACAGTCAGGATATTGATTTTTCGTTTACGCGCATTTATATTGTCGTGAACTGTATTCCGTGATTAATAAAAGAATAAATTAGTCAGGGAGTTATATGCATAAGAAGTATATTAAGGGAATTCTCTTTCGGCAATCGCTTATCTATTTCGGGATAGCGCATTAGTATTTCGGTGAAAAGGATGTAATTTTTACATATAATGTATTTAATAATGAGCTAATTAATAGAGAGAAATGGAAGAGGTTAGTATAGATGGAGACCCTTATAGATTTAAATAGTTTTAAAACGGAAATATTAGCGAAACATGTACTTCATATGATGATAGAAAATGACTTTTTTTATCAAGGATCGCAATTGGTTGAAAATATTTGGGTAAATGATTCAACTATTTTTATAAATAATGTAAAGATACTTACAAAAGGTATTGAGATTTATAAAAAGAATAATGAATTTTATTTAACACGTCACCCAGATAGTACTAAAGTTATATTATATTAATATAATGAACAGAACAAGAAAGTAGCTTATAATTTATTTAACTTTGTGTTATAATTTTTTCCTAATCTCATGATGGTGAGTATATATTTTTATGGGGGTTCTAATTTTTTAGAAGTATGCTTAATTTACTTTTGAAAAATATAGAGCTATTTTTAATGTTTTAAGTGTAAGATAAATAATCCTATCTTTATTGAGGAATGAAAATCAAAAAGCTTTCCTTTCAAGAATATCTAGGGAGGGTAATACATATTTAATTTACCTTTAAAAAATGCGGATTTATTTTTAATGTTAAAAATATAAGGTGAATAATTTTATCTTTATTGAGGAATGAAAATCGAAAAATTATTCTAAGAATACCTAGGTAGAGCAATATATTTAATTTACCTTTTAAAAAATGCGGATTTATTTTTAATGTTAAAAATATAAGGTAAATAATTCTATCTTTATTTAGGAATGAAGATAAAAAAATTTCTCTTAAGAATACCTAGGGGGGGCAATGTATATGGTTGCGTTTGCAAAAGGATTTATGCAATGATAGCAAGAATGTGGAAATCTAAGTGGCAGTTGTTGATTCTGTTATTTTCACTTATAGTTAGTGGTTATTTCTCTTATTTAATAAAAGAATATCCTGAGATAGGTATATCTGTAAAATATGAATCTAATCAATATGTTATATATGAATTATCAAAATATAGTTGGGCGGGAAAAAGAGATTTCCAAATAGGAGATATTATTGTGAAAATTGATGACGATTCACCATCTAAACATTTTACAGTTGAACCGTATCATTCAATTGAACAAGCTAAAAAAATTACTTTAAATAGGAACGGGGAAATAAAAGAGTATGAGATAAAATATACACCTTATAGCAAGCAATTATTTTATCATTTGCTCATTCCAGTTGGATTTTATATAGTATGCTCCTTGATGGCATTATATCTTTTAATTTTTGTTCCTGAAATGAATCGTAGTACCATTAATCTAGTATATTTTTTAATTTCTCTTGGAGTGAATTTTATTAGTATTATGGCTGTTGAAAGAGAGGATATATTATCTTTTATTGTGGCCTCAATTTCATTAGTATGTTCATTTACTTTCTTTATTCGATTCATGATGTTGTATTTCTTGAATAATCAAATAAAATTTTTAATACCAAAGCAATCAAAAGTTTTAGATGCAATATCTGTATTCCTTATTATAGTGAGTATTTTTGTGTATATAAAACATAATGAATGGGCTAATTTGTTTACAATCATTTTAAGTTTGATATTATTTTGTTGTACAGTATACCTATTAGTAAGATTTTATTTTAAAAGTAAAAATAGTAGTTACATTAAATATTTAAAGATTATTATTATTAGTTTTTTTGTGTCAGCAACCCCATTTGTTTGTTTACATTTAATTCCAAATTTATATTATGGGGAAGAATTTATAAGTAGTGAAACGACGGGGATTTTCTTTTTATTTATCCCAGTGTGCTTGTTTTATTTAGTAATTGCAGGGAAGTTGTTTAATTTTAGGTTTATCGTTCAGCGATTACCACATTATATTATTTTATCTGTAGGGATTAACATATTTTTGGCAGTATTAACTATGGTAGTTTTTGAAGATAGTGAGGAAAGTTTATTAGATTGGATAAAATTTAGAATTATTGCTATTATTATTTGTATTTGTTTTTTATATATTAAGGATTATATAGATTTTAAGCTGAGAAAAAGTTTATACCATCATCAAAAAAATTATCAATTCAGCTTGCATCGATTTTTACACCAAGCGAAAAATGAATATAAACTATCAAATTTAATTTATAGTATGCGAAGAGAGATAGCGGATATTTTAAAACTCGAAGAGACGTGCTGTGTAGAAATAAATAAAATTGAGAAGTCTGTCCGTGTTTTGGATAGTGAATATGTTCCGCACCGGACGATAGAAACGTTATTTAATCATCAACTGGATACCTACAAGGTTGGTTCAAACATACAGTTAGAAAAACACTTTGGATTTGTTTTATCTGCTTCAGCAGAAAAAATGCTTATTTTATTGTGTAATTCTAATGGGAAAGAAATTTTAAGTGTAGATGAAGTAGTTTGGATTGAAACATTATGTAATTATGCAGATTTATTATTAGAGTGTTCTAATCAAATTGAAGACTTATTAAATCAATTACAAGAGATAAAAAATTTAGAGCAACCACCGATATGGTTGGCGAGACTTATGTTCAAACTATCAGAAAAAGAACGAACAAATCTTGCAAGTGATATACATGATGGAGTTTTGCAAGATCAAATACGTTTAACTAGAAAATTTGAAAGTTATAATGAACGTGTTAAAGATGAGGAAATGAAAGATATACTTAATGAAATATATGAAGAACTATTAGATCATATTTATACAATTCGTGAAACTTGTAATAATTTGAGGCCACCATTCTTATATGAGTTAGGTTTAAAACAAGCACTACTGAATTTATTTAAGCAAATTAATTTAAAAGCGACCTTTTTCTTCTACTATGATATTCCTGAAAGAATTGTTGTTCCTAGTATTGAACATGAACAAGCGATTTATCGAATTATACAAGAACTATTAAACAACGCAATGAAACATTCAAAAGCGACAAATGTAACGATAAGATTATTTCACAAAAACGATCACCTGTATTTAACTTATGTAGATAATGGGATAGGCGTTAAGTTAGATGAAGTAAACCGTTCTTACAACACGTTAGGCTTGTCTGGGATTGTCACTAGGATACAAAGCCTGAATGGAGAGATGTCTGTTGAATCAAAACCTAATCTCGGTTTGCAAATAATTATTAAATTTAAAGATAATTAATTTCCAGCGAGTCATCAGATGATGGGATGATGTTGTGTATAATGATATTGAAGGGGTGAGAAGATGATTTCAGTACTTGTAGTAGATGATCATGTTGCAGTAGGATTAGGGACGAAGGCGTTAATTGAAAAATACGATGATATGAATGTAGATGTAGTACATGATAGTATGGAAGTAGAAAAAATAATTAAGGGTCAAAAATATGATGTTTACTTAATTGATCTACAAATGCCAAATATAAACGGTTTAGAGTTATCTAAAAAAATATTAAGGATACATTCAGAGGCATCAATCCTTATTTTTACAGGTTTTGATGTGCTTTCGCACTATAACCTACTTATAGAGAGTGGAGTTTTAGGGGTTTTAAGTAAAACATCGTCAGAGGAGCAAGTAATTACTTCGATTCGTCATGCAGTAAAAAAAGAAGTAGTTCTATCCCAGCAATTTGTTAAGCAGTTAAGAATAAAAGAAGCGATTTCGAATATAGCTACCGAACATGGAGAGGTTTCGAATAGAGTTTCATTAAATGAAGATGAAAAACAAATTCTAATAGAAGTGAGTAAAGGGAAAACAAATAAAGAGCTTGCTGGAATTTTGAATTTAAGTCAGCGTTCTATTGAGTATAAATTGACAGATATATTTCATAAATTAAAAGTTTCTTCTCGGATGGAAGCTGTTCAGAAAGCGAAGGAGCTGTGGCTTATTCCTTCTCTTGATTTATAACCTTAAATGGTACTTAGTGACATAAGCTCGGAAATAAAATATTTGATAAGAGGTTCTTTTCCAATTTCGTTTGGGAAGGAACCTTTTTTTGTTAGCAAGGAGATTTACTTGCGTTGTAAGCGCAAGTGTTTTTGCGTGGCATTACTTTGTTTTTTCGTTTCGGGATTTGGAAAAAATAGTTAATATAAGAATGGGATTGGGTGTCCTTTAATATTAGTGTAGATAACAGAAGCGATAATGAAGTGACACGGAGAGAAAGATAATCAAGTTAGGGAATTGTACAACAATAATCCCATAAAATTTAGGTATCTTTTAATAAGAAAGAAAGGGGGAGTAAATTGAGAGGAAGAACAAAGAAATTTGGGGAAATATGTTTAGCTAGTGGAATTCTATTTACTCAGGTTAGTACTTTGGGTGTTTTTTCGACCACCACTTATGCTGTTACAGGTGATGAGATATCAACTTTTATTATGCAAGCAAATAAAAGTAAGGTAAAGGTAGATGAGGACATCGTTTTAGAAATCGAAAACTCAGGAAATCAAGATGATAAGGTTGAGTTGCAATTACCTGAAGGCGTAAATTTCAATGAAGAAGCTACAAAAAAGCTGAATGAAACTAATGAAGCAATTGAAACAATCCATGTGGTAGAGCATTCAACAATTCAAATTCAAAGAAAATCGCAAAGTAGTGGTTTAGGTAAGGTGTTTTTATCAATTAAGGGAAATAAGCCAGGGGACTTTGCATTTGTGGCAAAGGTTCAATATGGGGACACTGAGGTAAAAACGAAAGCAGTTAATCTGAATGTTTCAGAAAATGTTCAGGAAGCTATTCAGGAACCAGATAATCTTTTGATAGAGAAAACAGAGGAATTGAATGAAGAGACGAGAGTAGTTGAAAAGACTACTAGTGATGGAAAAGTAGATGTTCAGCCAACTGAGGGAATGTCTGGTCAGATAGATGAAAATGCCCAAGAGGAAGAAAAATCAGAGGCTACATCAAATGGGAGATCTAAAGAAGGTAATAACGTAACTAGTAATGGAGAAGAACTAAATGCTGCCAAAGATACGAACACAGAAATAGTAAAGGTAGAGGAAGAAAATCAGACTGCTACTGCCTTGGTAGAACATGCAGATGAAACTCATCAGAGTATAATTCAGTATCCAAATGTTAATGTAATTAGTTCAAAGGATGGTACGGGATCTATGATTCCAGGAGAATATGCCCTTCAATGGAGATGGAGTACACAAGTAAAGTATAAAATTGTTGGGAGTACAACAGATACTAACTCAACATACCAGTCTTATGACTTTACAAACGTAAATCCCGATAAGGAATCGTATGTTCATATAGAGAAAGCTGGAATTTATATGGGCAGATGGCTAGATATACGTGTCAATATTATAAAGTTCGATGGAGTCACCAAAGTTAATGTAGCCACTCCGCGTAAAGTAAGTGGTAAAAAGGATTTCTTGCAAATGAGGTATTGGGGGCGAGTTGGATCTTCGGCTGATATTTCTTATGAATTTTATGACCATGAAACGGGAGAGTTAGTGCCTGTATCTGGTATGTGGAACATTAATAAATTGAATAGTCATAAGGCTATAGACTTAAATGTAGATAAAAAGCATTTCAATTCTTTATACACGTATGACAATACGACAATAACATATAAAGATAATGGTGATGGCACTGCTAATTTTGTGGGAACTGCTGGTGGTGCAGCTGGAAAAGATACAAATATGACATTCACTTATACGGGGATAACAGAATTACCAATGCGTATCCATCGATTAGGAGACTCAACATCACGGGTAAGGTATGAATATGAAGCTATGTCCAAGATTGGTATACCGCATCCTGAAGTAATAGGTGAAGTGACGGAGGGAGCTGATAGAGAACTATATTATCATGTATATCAAGATATGCCTCCGCAAGCCATTGCATCTTCTAATCCAACTTCATTTGTACTTGAGAGTAAAGTAAATCCAGATTTCAATGTAAAAAATGTAAAGATTTTAGATGAAGATGAAAAGGATATAAGTAGTTATTTTGATATTACACGTGAAAATAATAAGGTTACAGCTACTGCCAAAGCTAATATTGTAAATAAGTCAGAGTTCGGTGGTAAATTTTATGATATGCAAATTCGAGGCTCCTTGAAAGAAGAGGCTGACTTTAAGAAGTATTATAAAAAGGGCTATCTAGAGGTCCCTGTTTCTGCCAAAAACTATATTGATGGAGATAAAAAGGGACAAGAAGGTAATCAAGGTATTGCGAAAATACAGTACAAAGGTACCCCTACAGGAAAAGCGGTTCCACAAACTGTAAGGATTAACACAGATTTATCAAAGATGGATATTTCGAACTTTGTAACAGGATTATCTGTAGATACGGATGATAATATTGATAAACCAATATCTGTAGTTCGTTTGGAGAACATTCCAAAAACAAATGTTATAGGAGAGTATTCTGTTACAGTTGTAATTCGCACTGCACAAGGAGTAGAGGAAAGAATACAAGTACCTATAAAAGTAGTGGTGGGAACGTTGAAATTAGTGAATGTTCCACAAACGATCTCTTTTGAAAATTTGCTTATTCCATCCAAACCAACGATATATAATCCTACTTCTATGAATGGGAAATTGACGGTAGCAGATGAAAGGATGAAGAGACAGAAATGGCGTGTGGATGTAAAGGAAACAAAACCACTTACGTCTCGTACTAACGATAAATTAGAAGGTGCGATGATCTATACAACAAAGGATGGAACTGATCTTACGTTAAGTAAAGAGGGCGTAGAAGTAATTTCACATACACCGACAGATGATAAGAGTATTGAAGTGAACTGGGAACAAAATGAGGGAATTAGACTTCAAGTAGTACCAGGGCCGAATGTGAAAATGAATACAAAATATCAAGGTGAATTAACATGGACACTAACGGATGCTCCTAATTAAGATGATATATCTAAGAGAAATATAGATATAAATTTTAGAAAGGAGAGAATGTAATGCTAAAAAAATGTTTATTCTTGATGTTGTTTATGCTTGCTTTAATACCAATATTCTCATTTCATGAAAAGATATTAGCAGACAAGGTGAATTCAAAAGCAGGAATTACTTTTTCAAATAGTTACGTTCCCACTACAATTATCGATTCATTGATACCGGATGGATCTAATTTAGTAATCGATACATCTGATGACCAGATAAATAAGAAGGAGCTACCGAAAACAGGTGGACAATCTTTTTATCTGTTTCAATATTTAGGTTTAAGTAGTATTATAGCGGCTTTTGTTATGTTACTAACACTAGCCAGAAGTAAAAATAGGAAAAATAGAAACGCAAGTTTTTATTTAAATAAATAGAACTATATAAATGGAGGCCAATTATGAAATTAACGAAATTAGCATTAGCAGGAGCAGTATCATTTTCAACGGTATTAGCAGCAGGAGCACCAGCATTTGCAGAAGAAGCTGCAACAATGAAATCAGTTACAGATGTTTCATTTACAGAAAGTGAAGAAATTACGAACCCAGTTAACCCACTTAATCCAGATGAAACAGTAGAATCGAAAGATCCTAATGATAAAGAGGATCCACACGAGCCAGGAACACAAGGTCCATTAAGTATTGATTATGTATCAAATTTCCATTTTGGCAAGCAAGTTATGTCAGGTAATGATCAAGTATATAACGCAAAACTTGATACATTGAAAGTAAAAGGTGCAACAGAATCAACAGAAGTACCAAACTACGTACAAGTAACAGATAACCGTGGAACAAACAAAGGATGGAAATTGACAGTAAAACAAAATGGTCAGTTTATAGCCGATGATAAAGATAAAGCAGTATTAGATGGTGCTGAACTGAAGTTAAGCAATCCAGTTGCAAAGTCTGCAACAAATCAGAAATATGCTCCAGAAGTAAAAGAAGTAACATTAAATCCAAACGGAGATACACAAGAAGTAGCAATTGCTGCAGCTGAAAAAGGTATGGGAACATGGGTAACTATGTATGGTGAAGATGCTAAAAAAGGAATAGAAAGTGTTACATTATCTGTACCAGGTTCAACTGCAAAAATAAAAGATGCGAAATACCAAACATCATTAACTTGGACTTTAGAAGATACACCACAATAATTCATCGCAAATAATCATGAAACGAAAAACGAGATAAAAGGGGATAAATTATATGAAATTAACGAAATTAGCATTAGCAGGAGCGGTATCATTTTCAACAGTATTAGCAGCAGGAGCACCAACGTTTGCAGCTGAAGATGGTGGAACACTAAACTCAAAAGCATTTATCAAATTTGAGAAAAATACTGAAATTGTAAATCCAGTTAGTCCACTAGATCCAAATGTTGAAGTAGAAACAAAAGATCCAAACGATCCAAAAGACCCACATGAGCCAGGAACACAAGGTCCATTAAGTATTGATTATGTATCAAACTTCCAATTTGAAAAACATAAAGCTTCTGGTAACAACGAAATTTACCACGCTAGTTTAGATTCAGTAACAAAAAAAGATACAACTGAGACAATGAAAGTACAAAACTACGTACAAGTAACGGATAACCGTGGTACAAACGCAGGATGGAAGTTATCAGTAACACAAAACGACCAATTTAAAACTGCAGAAGGCAGGGATTTAACAGGAGCAGCTTTAACGTTGAAAAATGGAACGTTACATTCAGCATCTGGAAGTGAGGCACCAAAAGCTGCACAAGATATTACGTTAACTCCAGGTCAAGCATCTGATGTTGTAACTGCGCAAGAAGAGCAAGGTATGGGAACATGGGTAAACACATTTGGTAAATCAGTAGAAGATGCGGAGAAGAGTGTGGAGCTAAGTGTTCCAGGTAAAACAAAGAAAGAACAAGCTGAGTACACAACTTCTCTAACTTGGGAATTAAAAGACGCACCTATGTAATATAACTTTGTAAAGATTAATCATATAGGGCATAGAAAGAGATAAGGATAGATTTAATATCTTTATCTCTTTCGTTTGTATATCAAATTATTGAATATGAGAGGAATATAGTATGAAATCTATTAAAAAAATATTGAGTAGTTTATTAGCCATTGTATTTATTTTAAATATTGCTAGTGTTACAATGCACGCAGCAGAAATGAAATTTGCGGTAACAGCAGTAATTCCAGAAAACCAAGTTGACAAGAATCAAACATATTTCGATTTAAAGATGGAACCAGGTAAAAAGCAAACAATTCAAGTGCAAATGAAAAATGATACGGATAAAGAGGTTATAGTAGAAACTCATGCGAATACAGCTATTACAAATAGCAATGGTATTACTGACTATAGCATGATTGATCCTCAATTAGACTCTACACTTAAAACCCCATTTTCTAAAATTGCTAAAGTACAAAAAGAAACAAAAATTCCAGCGAAAGGTAAAGTTACATTAGATGTGAGTATTGAAATGCCAGCTGAATCATTTGATGGTGTTATTTTAGGTGGATTGTATTTTAAAGAAAAAGAAGATGAAAAAGAAAAAGGAACATCTGATAATGTACAGATTGAAAACAAATATGCATACGCAATTGGTGTTGTCTTAAGAGAAACGGACGCCCAAGTAAAACCAGATATGAAATTAAATGAAGTAAAGCCAGGACAAGTGAATGCACGTAATGTAGTGACAGCAAATTTACAAAATATAAAACCAGCAATGTTAAAGAATTTAAGCGTAGACGCAAAGGTGTACACTGAAAAAGGTAAAGATATACTACATGAAACGAAAAAAGAAAATTTAAGAATGGCACCAAATTCTAACTTTGATTATGCAATTAGTTGGGACAATAAAGCTTTAGAGCCAGGAACATACCGTCTAGAAATGAAGGCAACGGATGGTGATCAGAAATGGGAGTGGACCAAGAAATTTACGATTGAAGGAAAAGAAGCACAGAAGTTAAATGATACAGCTGTAGAGGCCAAAAAGGATTATACTCTGTACTATATTATAGGTGGAATTTTATTACTTGTAACATTACTAGTTTTAGTATTCTTACTAGGAAGACGCTCTAAGAAAAAAGGTGACGAACAAGAATAGTAAACGACATATGTTGATTAAGTACTATTAAGAAGATGATAGCATGATACAAAACACTGTTAAGAAATAGTGTTTTGTATTTTTTTATAAAGTATTTGAAAGAAAGAGAATATTAGTCAGAATGGCAAATTTACAGATTCACAAGGTCGTGAATTGACGGGTGCGAAAAGTACGTTTCATAAATGAAGTGCCTTAAGAAATATATATGCAAATCTATATTTTATAAATATTACATGATTTTAGAAAGCGTGTATCATATACGGGTGTGAAAGAGAAGGGTATGTAAAGGGCAGTCAACAATATATGTTAGGTGAAACAGCTGTAGAAGTAGCTACGTCTATTTCAACGAATAACGAACCGACTGAAGTATTTTGGAATGATGAATCGAATGGTATCCGATTATTTGTTGAGCCTAGTCCGCTTATTAAAGTCGGACTAGAATATAAAGGAAAGTTAGAGTGGGTGTTAGCGGATACGCCGATGTAATGCGGTATTCACGCAAGAAAAATGCGTGAATACGAGAGGAATGTTCGGTGATATAAATGGAAGAATATAGTATAGTTACATTAAAGGCAAAATAAACTCGCGAGGACTAACAGCTTAATATATTGCCTTTTATTAGGGTGTATAGTCGTATTCAAGTATATACTAATTAATAACAATCAATATAAATAGAATTATTTGAAAGACAGTCAATTATTTTAAGACACGGTAAAAAATTGCTGTAATAAGTTATTAGTATTGCATTGTTAAAAGAGTAATTTAGGGTTGAGTTACTCCAATTGATAAAAATCCTATACTTTGTCAATATAGTGATTTTATCGTCCATTATTTGTTGTTATTTTGCGTTTGTTGTTTTTGCTTGGGCCTCCTTTAAGGAGGCCTTTTTTTATGGGAAACGGATGAAGTGCATCCTTACACATAATAAAGTCTCTTTAAAATTTCCATATGTTGGTGAATGTTTTAAAGAGGAATGTATTATCACTTACTGAAATACTCAGTTTTAATGTTTTTTTCCTTCAAAAACTCTTCAATTTCTTTTTGCTTCCTACCATTAACTTTCTCAAAGCGCTTTGTAAAAGAGAAATCAGTTTTGAATAAGTTACCATCTTGAGAGAGTTTGTCTAACTCTTGCTCTAGTTCTACTGAAAGTGCTGTAGATGATGAAATAAATTCATATATTTCTTTTGAAGGCTTTTTGTAATCATCGGGGATCGTATTGTTGCTAATAAAATTATGGAAGTTCGCGTCGTTTTGTTGTGCTAAATCTACTAGTTGTTTTAATTTCTCTTGGTCAGATTTCGTCTAACTCTCCGCTATAATTTAAATAATTTTTTATATTTTGTTTCATTTCGTCTTCACTAATAGTTTCATTTTTCTTTGAGGAACTAAATATATTTTCTGGAACTTTAATAGCAACATCTTTGATAGATTGTACATCATTTTTTTCCTTAGGCTGTACACTGTTTGAACAAGCTGATAGAAATAACATTGTAAGTAACATGAATGGGTATAAAATATAATTTTTCATCTTAATCTCCTTTTGCATTAGTGTCGTTGCAAAATAGCTACATTCCATTTCAAATACTTAACTAAAGCTACGTATAGATGTTTTATTATTTGATAACATATGACTGATATTAGTAAGCCGATGCAAAAAGCTATGAATACATTGTAAACATCGGAATAACTGATTTGGTGAAACCCTTTAAAGAATCCTAACCCTATTAATAATATAGGTGAAATAATTAATAACGGTGTAGCAATTATAAGTGCTAGAAGAAGCGGTAATAGAAAGAGTAATACGAAAAAGGCGATAATGATAAATATAAAGTTTAAAAGACTTAAGCTCATAACAGAAAACAGTGCTGTCATAATATTTTTTAGGCTGCGCCTATTGTCAGCGTTGCTTATTGCATATGAAACGTTAAGTTCTTTAGCGATAGTTTTAGGGTTTCCTAGTTTTTTAGAAATTTCCTCTTCAGATATTCCATCTTGTTTACCACTAATAAAATGAGTTTCGTACTCCGAGATAATATCCTCCTTTTCTAAATTAGGCATATTCTGCAGAGAGGAACTAAGTTGTTCCAAAAATTCATTTTTGTTCATAACAATCACTTTCCTTTATAGAATGATGAATTACAGTTGAGAATCTTATCTTCTTTCTAAACAGCACAATCTATATCTACCTTTTGAAGGGTATATATAAATCATAAAAAGGATTCCAAATAATGGTTATTCCATTATTTACAAATATATCATTTGCTATTATTCTTTGCAAGGTACTATAAAATTTTTAATAATGTAAACGGATGGAAATATTTTTGCGCATTTTTAGAAGAGATATAAAAATGTTATTTTAAGATAAACAAAAGGTTGTAAGCGTATTCTTTGAATTTTGTCAAAATAATGTCGAATTCATATTGTTGGAAAAATAATGCATTTGTAATATAATGATAAATGATACTTCACCACATTAATTAACTAGGTGAAATTAAAATCTTTATTACACAAATTATGAAACAAAGGAATGATTAGTTTGAGTACAGGTGTAAAAGCAAACGACGTGAAGACAAAAACAAAAGGAGCAGATCTTGTTGTTGATTGTTTAATTAAACAAGGTGTTACACATGTTTTCGGTATTCCAGGAGCAAAGATTGACTCTGTATTTGATGTATTGCAAGAAAGAGGACCAGAGTTAATTGTTTGTCGTCATGAACAAAATGCAGCATTTATGGCAGCTGCTATTGGTAGATTAACAGGGAAACCGGGCGTATGTCTTGTAACTTCAGGACCAGGGACATCAAATTTAGCGACAGGTCTTGTTACTGCGAATGCGGAGAGTGATCCCGTTGTTGCTTTAGCTGGTGCAGTACCGCGTACGGATCGATTAAAACGCACGCATCAATCTATGGATAATGCTGCACTATTCGAACCAATCACAAAATATAGCGTAGAAGTAGAGCATCCTGATAATGTGCCAGAAGCACTTAGTAATGCATTTCGAAGTGCGACTTCCACAAATCCGGGAGCTACTTTAGTAAGTCTTCCGCAAGACGTTATGACTGCGGAAACGACTGTAGAGTCTATCGGTGCGCTTTCTAAGCCACAGCTTGGAATCGCTCCCACAAATGATATTACATATGTAGTAGAAAAAATAAAATCAGCGAAATTACCAGTTATTTTACTCGGTATGAGAGCGAGCACAAATGAAGTGACGAAAGCCGTTCGTGAATTAATCGCGGATACAGAACTTCCTGTCGTTGAAACATATCAAGCGGCTGGTGCCATTTCACGTGAGTTAGAAGATCATTTCTTCGGCCGCGTTGGATTATTCCGTAACCAACCAGGTGATATTTTACTAGAAGAAGCAGACCTTGTTATTTCTATCGGTTATGATCCAATCGAGTATGATCCAAAGTTCTGGAATAAACTTGGCGACAGAACGATTATTCATCTTGACGACCATCAAGCAGATATCGACCATGATTACCAACCAGAGCGTGAATTAATTGGTGATATTGCCTTAACGGTAAATAGCATCGCGGAGAAATTACCGAAACTAGTATTAAGTACGAAATCAGAAGCGGTATTAGAACGATTACGTGCGAAATTATCAGAACAAGCAGAAGTTCCAAATCGTCCTGCAGAAGGTGTTACGCATCCACTTCAAGTGATTCGTACACTTCGTTCTTTAATTAGTGACGATACAACTGTTACATGTGACATCGGTTCCCATTCTATTTGGATGGCGAGATGTTTCCGTTCTTATGAACCACGTAGATTATTATTTAGTAACGGTATGCAAACGTTAGGTGTTGCACTTCCTTGGGCAATCGCAGCTACTTTAGTAGAACCAGGTAAAAAAGTAGTTTCCGTATCAGGTGACGGTGGTTTCTTATTCTCAGCGATGGAGTTAGAAACGGCGGTACGTTTAAATTCTCCAATCGTCCATCTTGTTTGGAGAGACGGCACATATGATATGGTTGCATTCCAACAAATGATGAAATACGGTAGAACATCAGCTACAGAGTTTGGTGATGTTGATCTTGTGAAATATGCGGAAAGTTTCGGAGCGTTAGGTCTTCGTGTTAACACGCCTGATGAATTAGAAGGGGTATTAAAAGAAGCATTAGCAGCAGATGGTCCTGTCATTATTGATATTCCAATTGACTATCGTGACAACATTAAATTAAGCGAAAAATTATTACCAAACCAATTAAACTAATGGAGGCAGATTTGAGATGACTGTTGCGCAATTAATTGATATTGATGCAAAAAAAACGAAAATGAGTAATGAAGTATATCAAACATCTACAATGCTTGCGCTATTAGATGGTATATATGATGGTGTGATTAGCTTTGAAGATTTGAAAAAACATGGTGATTTCGGCATCGGCACATTTGATCAATTAGACGGTGAAATGATTGCATTTGATAATGGATTTTATCATTTACGTTCAGACGGTTCAGCGGAAAAAGTAGAGCCAGAAGAAACAACGCCATTTGCAACTGTAACGTTTTTTGAAAAAGAAATGAGTTATACGGTAGAGCGTCCGATGAATCGTGAAGAAGTTGAAGCGTTATTACATGAATTAATGCCAAGTAAAAACTTATTTTACGCTATTCGAATGGACGGTACGTTCCGTGAAGTAAGAACGAGAACTGTTCCAAGACAAGAAAAACCGTATACACCACTCGTTGAAGTGACGAAATCGCAACCAATCTTTTCGTTTGAGAATACAGAAGGTACGCTTGCTGGATTTTGGACACCAGATTACGCACAAGGTATTGGAGTAGCTGGATTCCACTTACATTACATTGATGATGAAAGAAGCGGAGGCGGACATGTTTTCGACTATGTTGTAGAAAACTGCACGATCCAAATTTGTCAAAAAGCTCATATGCATTTAGCACTTCCAGAAACAGCAGATTTTATGGCGGCTGAATTATCAAGAGAAAATTTAGAGGATAATATTGCAACTGCGGAAGGTGCAGAGTAAGAGGGAAAGACTGTTCCATTTTGGAACAGTCTTCTTTTATTCGTAATGTTATTATTTATCGATAAATCGATATTTCTTGTCGAACCGTTGATATCGCTTATTTCTTTGAAACAAACGGATGCCCCTCATAATAAAAACGCCACGGATAATGTACAGCTTCTTCTGCATAGTCGATATTAATACGAGGTCCTGCTGTTATTTTATATTGTGATGATATGTGTTCTTCTTTTGGAACTAATTCAATATGTAACGTATCACTTTGTAACGATACACCGCGTTCTTTTAAAGTGATGCCAAGTGCACGGCATAGTTTGCCAGGACCGTTCGTTAAATTTTTGTACTGCGCTTTTGTAATTTCTGTCTTATTGTAGCGCGCTAGTTTTATTTCTTCTATTCCATCTACCGGCTCAAGAGCTCGAATGAGAACACCTTGCGGGGTGCCCACTGGCGCTGTAATAACGTTAAAGCAATGATACATACCGTAAATTAAATATACGTAAGCATGCCCTGGTGCACCAAACATAACTTCTGTGCGATCTGTCCGTCTGCCTCCGTAACTATGTGCGGCCTTATCATCTGGGCCTTTATATGCTTCTACTTCTACAATGATTCCGCTTCGCTTTATTCCGTCTACAATATGAACAAGTTTTTGCCCGAGTAATTTTTTTGCGACTTCTAACGTATCGCCTTCATAAAAGGAAGGAGGTGCCTGCATTGTACTATCTCCTTTACTAAGTGTATATGTATATAGTAAACCAAATTTTCAGTAGTAATTCTAACTCGTTCTATTTATCGGGTTTATTTCATAAATTATGGATAGAGTACAACAGCGAAGAGGGGGAGTGCGACATGATTTATCGCTTACTAGCTCTTAATATAGATGGGACACTACTATACAACAATGGAAAAATTGCAAAAGGATTAAGAGAAACAATTGAATTTGTGAAAAGAAAAGATGTATACGTTACGTTATTTACGAGTCGTAATTTTCAATCCGCTCATAAAGTAGCAAAGGCGTTAAAATTAGATTCTATATTAGTGACACATGGTGGTGCTTTCGTTTCAGCAACGTTAGATAAGCCGTACGTTCAAAGAAGATTGTCTGAAGAGAAGACTTTTAACATTGTGCAAGTGTTAGAGCACTTTGATTGTAACGTACGTATTTCTCATGAACGGTTTTCGATAGGAAATCGTGAGAGAAATACACCAAACTTAATTGCGCGCACTGTATTATCAAGCGCAGATCCGTTATTTTATCCAGTTCAATTTGTAGATTCGTTAGGTGATGCGCTTCGGGACCATCCCGTAGCGGCGCCAAAAATTGATGTTCTTTTCCAAAGTAAAGGTGAAAAAGAAAGAGGACTGAACACATTAAGAAAAGCATTCCAAGATGTAGAGTATGTTGAATGTGATTCAAAACGAATAGAAATTTTGCCGCAAAATGTATCAAAGTTACGTGGATTACAATTGCTTGGAGAGCATTTAAATATTTCGCTAAATGAAATGGTTGCGATTGGAGATAGTATGGAAGATTTAGAGGTTATTGAAAACGTGGGACTTGGGGTAGCGATGGGGAACTCGCCTGTAGAATTAAAGCAAGCAGCAGATTGGATTACACGTTCAAATAGCGAAAACGGTGTAGAGTATATGATTAAAGAGCATTTCCGTAAGCAATTCCCGCTTCCGTTTTTGAAGAATCATAAAAATACACCGAAACGATGAAAGAAAAACGTAGCTTTTTGGCTACGTTTTTTTGTTGAGCTTATTAAAAGGAATGGAAACGTTTTAAAATATGAATTGTGTATGAAATCTATACAATTCACTTGAATCCTTTAGAAAACTAATGTAAAGTGAATGATGTTGCCAAAATAGTTACACCACATGAAATATTCTTCAGATTAATTTTATTGGGCTCCCATACGTAAAAGTATTTCCGCATGACAGTTTAGTTCACGTATTATTTCAAAAATGAATTGTAGCAATCTTATTAAGTAGTTGTAGTGTTTTTTTGTTTTATTTAAATGGATTATTTTAAGTTAATGTGAGTAAGGTTTGGTACATATGATATGTACTTGTTTTTGTGGTTTTAGGAAGTTTAAAAGGGGGAATGAATTTCTTGAGGAAATCATTTAATCAAAAAATTAAAAAGTTAAGTAGTAGTTTAATAGTTGTATTACTAATATGTATGAATTTTTTAATCCACTTACCATTTAAAGCAGAGGCAGCTACAACAGAATTAAAAGGTTTAGGTGATGTATCTTATTACAACGCCATCATTTTTGGAGATCATAGTGCAACGAGTGCGGATATTGAAGGTGCGATGGCTGTTCAGAAAAATATGAACGCATCAAGTTATACAGTCGTAGCGGCTGCAACTGGAGCAAATAACTTAGCTGGAGCAACTTGGGTAGATGAAGGATATCCATCATTATTACTAGGCGGTCAATTTACGAAAGCGGGAGCAGGACAAGTAATTATTCAAGATGGAACAGTGGCGATGACAAAAGACGGTGACCCAGATGGCGCAATGAAAACATCATATGACCGTATCTCTTATAAAGAGCAAGCGGAGATTGATGCTAAGTTTAAAGAATTTAGAAAAGACGTTGATGGTGTAATCGGGGATGCAAGTAAACTACAGACTGATAAGCCAAAACCTAATATGAGCTTTGGCATCGGTGAAGATTTAAATAACCCTAATATTTATGTCTCTTCAGGCCAAACTGGAAAGAAAACATTTGATGTAAAAGACGTTTTTCTTCCGAATGTAGAGAATAAAGACTTTATTGTTATTTATTCAGATGCAGAAGAAGTGAGTTTTGGTGGCGGTGCAATTTTGTATGATACAAGAAATACTGGGATGGCGACGGATTTAATTAATACATCTCAAGCATACGATCCTAATTCATCTTTTACTGAGTTAGCTAGTAAGGTAATTTGGGTATTTCCTAATGCTACAAAGATAACAACTAAAGGTTATGGTGTAGTAGGTAGTGTGTTTGCACCTAATGCAGTTGTAGAAACAAAAGGTGGTTCTATTAATGGACAAGCCTATGTTGGAGGATTACACCAAAGAGATGGTTTTGAGGTTCATAACTTTAAATTTAACTGGCCAAAGTGGAATAAACCAGCAGCTGAAAAAGGACATTTACAAATTAAAAAAGTTGATGAAAAAGATGAAAATATTGTTTTAAAAGACGCAAAATTTGATGTTATAGACAAAGATAATAACGTTGTGGCTACTGTTACAACAAACGAAAAGGGTATTGCGGAAGTTAAAGATTTACCACTTGGTGACTATTTTGTAAAAGAAATAAATGCACCAGAAGGATATATAAAAGTTGATACACCAGTCAAAGTAACAATTGATAATACAAACGTAATTGAACTTGTTATGAAGAATACGAGAAAAGTAGAGAATGGCCAATTTAAATTATTGAAAAAAGATAGTGAATCTGGTCAACTTCTACCAGGTGCAAAATTTGATGTTATCGATAAAGATGGGAAAGTTGTGGAAACAATTGTTACAGATGATAAAGGTGAAGCCTTATCGAAACAACTTCCAGTTGGAAGCTATACATTAAAAGAAGTAGAAGCACCGAAAGGATATGAATTATCATCTAGTTCAGTTTCTGTTGATGTAGAGGCTAATAAAGTAGTGACTGTAGATGTGGTGAATAAAAAGATTCCCGAAAAAGTAACGGGTCAATTCGAAATCGTGAAAGTAGATGCGGAAGATAGAACGAAAGTATTATCAGATGCAGAATTTGAAGTGTATAAAGATGGTAAGAAAGTAGATACGTTACGAACAGATAAAACAGGTAAAGTAATTTCTCAGAAATTAGAGCCAGGAAAGTACACATTAAAAGAAACGAAAGCACCACAAGGATATAAGTTGTTAAAAGAAGAAATTGAAGTCGTTGTGGAAGCAGACAAAGTAGTAGAAGTACAAGTAAAAAACGCAAAAGAACTAGGAAGCTTACAAGTAATCAAAAAGGATGCAGAGAGTGGAAAAGTTCTAGCAGGTGCAGAATTTAAATTAAAGAACGAAGCTGGTCAAGTAGTTGGAGAAGCGAAAACAACGAATAAAGACGGTGTTGTGAAATTCGAAAACTTAGTGCCAGGAAAGTACACGTTAGAGGAAACGAAAGCGCCGGAAGGTTATAAAGCGCTAGAAGTGACAGTAGAAGTGAACGTTGTAGCGAACGAAGTAGTAAAACAAGAAGTCATGAATGAAAAAGTAATGGGTCAATTCGAAATCGTGAAAGTAGATGCGAATGATAAAATGAAATTGTTATCAGGTGCAGAATTCGAAGTGTATAAAGATGGTAAAAAGGTAGCAGAACTAAAAACAGATGAGAGTGGAAAAGTGATGTCACCGAAATTACCGCTAGGTGAATACACAGTGAAAGAAACGAAAGCACCAGCGGGCTACAAGCTTTCAAATAAAGAATGGAAAGTAACAATTCAAAACGAGAAAGAAGTAGTAAAAGTAGAGGCAGAAAACGAAAAAATCTTAGGTTCTCTACAAATTATTAAAATGGATGATAAAGATCAAACGAAACGCTTAGCAGGCGCACAATTTACATTGAAAGATGCGAAAGGAAATGTTGTAAAAGAAGGAATTACAACAGATAAGTCTGGAACGGTTAAAGTAGACGGACTTGTGCCAGGTGAATATACGTTAGAAGAAACAAAAGCACCAGAAGGTTATGAGTTAACAAAACAAATAATTCATGTAACAGTTGACGGTGAAAAAGTTGTTGATGTAAAAGTAACGAACAGTAAGAGCCTTGGTCAATTCGAAATTGTAAAAGTAGATGCGGAAGATAAAACGAAAGTATTATCAGATGCAGAATTCGAAGTGTATAAAGATGGTAAAAAAGTAGATACGTTACGAACAGATAAAACTGGTAAAGTAGTTTCACAGAAATTAGAGCCAGGAAAGTACACATTAAAAGAAACGAAAGCACCACAAGGATATAAGTTGTTAAAAGAAGAAACTGAAGTCGTTGTGGAAGCAAACAAAGTAGTAGAAGTACAAGTAGAAAACGCAAAAGAACTAGGAAGCTTACAAGTAATCAAAAAGGATTCGGAGAGTGGAAAAGTTCTAGCAGGTGCAGAATTTAAATTAAAGAACGAAGCTGGTCAAGTAGTTGGAGAAGCGAAAACAACGAATAAAGACGGTGTTGTGAAATTCGAAAACTTAGTGCCAGGAAAGTACACGTTAGAGGAAACGAAAGCGCCGGAAGGTTATAAAGCGTTAGAAGTAACAGTAGAAGTAAATGTTGTAGCAAATGAAGTAGTAAAACAAGAAGTTATGAATGAAAAAGTGAAAGAAGAAATTACAGGTCAATTAGAAATTACAAAGGTAGACGCTAATAATACAAATAAAATATTAGCAGGCGCAGTGTTTGAAATTTGGAAAGACGGAACAAAAATCGACACATTAACAACAAACAAGAGCGGTAAAGCGACTTCTAAGAAGTTAGAACCAGGAGATTACACTTTAAAAGAAATCCAAGCGCCAGAAGGATATACTTTATCCGATAAGGAAATAAAATTTACGATTTCTAATGAAAAAATTGAAGTTGTAAAGCTTCAAATTACAAATAAAAAAGATACAGAAAAAGGTCCGGAAAAACCAGGTGAAGGAACAGAAAAACCAGGTGAAGGAACAGAAAAACCAGGTGAAGGAACAGAAAAGCCGGGTGAAGGAACAGAAAAGCCGGGTGAAGGAACAGAGAAGCCAGGTGAAGGAACAGAGAAGCCAGGTGAAGGAACAGAAAAGCCAGGTGAAGGAACAGAGAAGCCAGGTGAAGGAACAGAAAAGCCGGGTGAGGGAGTAGAAAAACCTAATTTACCAGAAAAAGGACAAGGTTCTTCTAATAATCAACAACTTCCAGCTACAGGACACAATACGAATTACGTTCCATTCATCGGTTTTATGCTTCTGTTACTAGGAATACGTTTAAGATTCATGGCTAAAAATAGTTAAAAGATGTATAAAAGGCATCAGAGATTATACAATCTCTGATGCCTTTTAAGTGAATACAGATAAAATGAAAATATCTATATGGAATGATAAATATGTTAAGCTTCAATTACGCTAAGCATTCTGTTTATAAATGCAGCTGCGTGTGCACGTTGTGATGGTCCTTTTGGTACGAATTGATTAAATTCATTACCTTTTACAATTCCATATCCATACACTCTTTGTACTTCTTCTTTAGCGTAAATTAAGTTTTGGTCTACGAATGGTAGTTCAACTTGTTTTGCAAAAATACCAGCGTGTTTTAGAGAACGATCGATCATAATAACAGCTTCTTCGCGTGTAATTGTAGTATTTGGATCAAATGTATTATCACCACGTCCGCGGATTATGCCTGCGCTTGCTGCACGATTAATACCGTCTCTTAACGATGGGTGTACTTGTTCTAAGTCTGTGAAATTAGCATTTCCACTTGGCAATTGTAAAGCACGAGTAATTAACGTAGCAAATTCAGCACGCGTTACAAGACGTTCTGGGAAGTACTTGCCGTTCCCTTCTCCTTGCATAATGCCTCTAGCTGCTAATTGACGAATGTCTTGTTCATACCATCCACCTGTAATGTCATCAGTTACGGGATTTTTTTGATTTTCCTTATAGTATGTTTCAGTTCCTTTTAAGAAAGCATCCCATTGTCCGCGTTGAATCATAAACGCAGGGCAGTTTTTTCCTGACCAAAATTGGTGTTTTTGGACCTTATCTAGAGAAATATTTAAGTCGTTCATTAAATAAGCTGCCAATTTACGGGCATTTTCTACCGCTTTTTCATAGTTTCCATCTTGATTAACGGCAATTTCAATTCCGATAGATTCATAGTTTCCAGTTTTATTTCCAGCATGCCATCCAACTTCATTTACTGGAAGATGTTGATAAATTTCTTTATCATCTACTGTGAAATGCCAAGATGCGGCGCGATCAGCTGTTCCGCGTGCTTGATTATCTAAGAATTTTGCATGATTTAGAGCATTAGCACCCTTCGCTGTATTAGCCGTTTCGTGAATCGTAATATATTTAGGCACCATCGGGTAGCCAGGGCGAATATCGTCATTTCCTTTTGGGACAATCATTTCTTTAAATGTAACGCCATAAATATTGTTTGTTTGTAGAGCTTCTGGCGATCTCAATAAACTATTTTTAGCAGTACGACTGTTTTTTAATAATGAAGCTTTTGTACCTTCAAATGTAGCAGAAGGTGCATAAATCCATTTTGTTGTTTCATTTATTTGGACTTTAAACCAATTTCCAGCTTGTTCAGTAGGAGTTATGACTTGTGGCTGTAGTTTCCCTTCTTCTTTAAATGATTGGAACGGAAGGGCATGTATGGAAGCTTCTTCTTTTACGATTAATTTTTGATTAGATAGTTTATGAATCTCTTGAACTTCTAAGCTATTATCATTGTTATCTATCCATCCAGCGCCAGTTGGCGTCGTTATGTAATAAGCATTTCTTTTTTTCTTTGTCGCCGTTACGACTTGTTCTGTAATCTCGATATTCGATTTGTTTTTTAAATCATTCGCGGTATATAATGAATGTTTTTTTGAAGTGTATAGTAGGAACTGGCCAGTAACCTCGATATCTTCTTCATGAGTACTATGCTCATTAACATGCTCTTTAATACTTTTAAAAACTTGATCTTCCGTATATACTTCAGCGGATTTTTCAGCACTCTCTGCAAATGAATAAGTAGGTGCAAGAACAGTTTGTAATGCAAGAGAGAGAGTTAAAACACTATAAAATTTCTTTTTCATATTTTTTTTAACACATTAGATTATGGAATCTAGTGTTAACATTCCTCCTTTTTATATTGTATTTTCACTATGTATCGATTTTAGTACTAATAAATTTTAACAAGAGAAAATGATGATGTCTATATACATGAGCGATATTCATAAAAAGAATTATTTGAAAAAATGTAAGAGAAACAGGTAAAACCTTCTGTATTGACCTGTAAACGCCCTTCAAGTAAACTAAAGAGAGTTTGCAAATGAAAAGGTGATAATGTTGTTAATTTCAATTAAAACGTTACAAGATGATCGTTTTTTACGTCCGCTACAAAATATTGGCGGCTTATTTTTTGAAGATAGTACGATTGGATTTGAACAAGAGGAAGCGAATCTTATCGTTGATATACACATTGAGGATAATGTGAAAGCATCCGCTCGATTAACGGATGTTAGCACAGGAAATGTGTATGAAGAAACATTCTCGAAAGATTTATCTGCTTTCACAGATGAAAAAGAGCGTATGAAGCAAGTGAAGCACGTTGTTTCTTATGTATATCTTTCTGTTCTTCAGCAGTTAACTGGTATTGAACAAAGCTGGGGTATTTTAACGGGAGTACGTCCGACGAAACTTCTTCATAAAATGCTTCAAAATGGTATGTCAAAAGAAGAAGCGCATCAAGAGCTTCGTGAAAGTTATTTAATTCATGAAGAGAAAATTGAACTTCTTCAGCGCATTGTTGATTGCCAATTAGCAGTTGTTCCGGATTTATACCGTTTGAAAGAAGAAGTAAGTATTTATATCGGTATTCCGTTCTGCCCAACGAAATGTGCATATTGTACATTCCCGGCTTATGCGATTAATGGACGCCAAGGCTCTGTTGATTCGTTCTTGGGTGGTTTACATTATGAAGTTCGTGAAATTGGTAAGTTTTTAAAAGAAAAAGGTGTAAAAGTTACGACGATTTATTACGGCGGCGGTACACCTACAAGTATTACAGCAGAAGAGATGGATATGCTGTATGAAGAAATGTATGAAGCATTCCCAGATGTGAAAAATGTGCGTGAAGTAACAGTTGAGGCAGGTCGCCCAGATACGATCACGCCAGCAAAGCTAGAAGTGTTAAATAAATGGAATATTGACCGTATTAGTATTAATCCGCAGTCATACCATCAAGAGACACTAAAAGCAATTGGACGTCATCATACTGTAGAAGAAACAATTGAGAAATACCATTTAGCTCGTGAAATGGGAATGAACAATATTAATATGGACTTAATTATTGGTCTTCCTGGTGAAGGGTTAGATATCTTCAAACATACGTTAGATGAAACAGAAAAGTTAATGCCAGAATCATTAACAGTTCATACGTTATCATTTAAACGTGCTTCTGAAATGACGCAAAACAAACGTAAATATAAAGTAGCAGGTCGCGAAGAAATTACAGCGATGATGCACGAAGCAGAAGAGTGGACGCAAAAGCATAATTACGTACCATATTACCTATATCGTCAAAAGAATATTTTAGGTAACTTAGAGAATGTTGGTTATGCAATGCCGACGCAAGAAAGTATTTACAACATTGTCATTATGGAAGAAGTACAATCAATTATCGGACTTGGTTGTGGTGCATCAAGTAAATTTGTTCATCCGAAGACAGGAGCAATTACGCACTTCGCAAATCCGAAAGATCCAAAATCATATAACGATGGCTTCGTAAAATATACAGAAGATAAACTGAAAATTTTAGAAGAGCTATTTGCATAAGAAGAAAGAGGTTGTTCCGAGTTGGAACAACCTCTTTTTATCCTGCAGTAACGGGCGGTCCGATTATATCTTGTCAGTTTTTGTCGGTAAGTCGATATATTTGAAAAATCGCTGATATAATTCGAGTTGCGCTGATATATTTTGAAAATCGCTGATATATTTCAAGTTACGGTCGATATATCTGGAAAATCGCTGATATAATTTCATTTACCGTTTAGCGGCACCGTATGTAAAACTATGTCGATAATAATCAGAAAAATTAGTCAAATCATTAAAGGACAATGTCTACTTATGGACGAAATGATAGATTTATGAAAGAGAAAAGGGGGAAATTGTTGGCATGTACATGACGATAGGGAGAATTTTTGATTTATCAGTTGGTAAGTATCCGAATAAAGAGGCGTTAGTGGAACCTGAAAAGAATATTCGCTGGACGTATAAACAGTGGGATGAACAAATAAATAAAACGGCGCACGCTCTATTAGAAGAAGGGGTAAGAAAGGGAGATACTGTATCTGTTTACTTATATAATTGCCGTGAATTTGTAAACGTTTACTTAGCCTGTGCGAAAATTGGAGCGATCTTTAACCCGATTAATTTCCGCTTAAAAGCAAAAGAAGTATCTTATATTCTTCAGGACGCATCCTCGAAAGTCGTTGTCTTTGAAAAAGCAGTTGAGTCAACTGTTGCTATAATTGAAAGAGATTTTCCAAATACATCTTTTTGGTCTATAGAAAACGATAAACCTTCCTATGCAAGTTCCTACCATGAAAAAGTGAATGAAGCATCTTCTGAGAAAGTAAATATCGAAATTGATGAAATGGATTATTGTTCAATGCTTTATACGAGCGGTACGACAGGTCATCCGAAAGGCGTATTACATCGTCATCGTGAAATGACTGAGCATAGTATGATTTGTACGTATTTCCTTAAATATAATAGAGATAGTGTAGGGCTTGTTGTGGCGCCTTTATATCACTGTGGTGAATTAAATGCCGGAATCATACCACGCATTCAAGTTGGTGGAAAGAATGTTATTTTGCATCATTTTGATACAGAAACAGTATTACATACGATTCAAGAAGAAAAGATTACGACGTTCTTTGCAGCGCCGACGATGTGGAATATGTTGTTGCAAAAAGATTTAGCTCAGTATGATTTAACTTCGATGAAGATTGGTATATACGGCGGAGCAGCAATGGCACCGGCGTTAGTGAAGGAATGTAAAGAACGTCTTTATATTGATCTTGTTCAAATATACGGAATGACAGAAATGGGGCCAGTTGTTGCGTTTCTCGTAGAGGAGGATCAAATTACGAAAGCTGGTTCAGCAGGCACGCCATGCTTTAGCCATGAAGTTCGTATTGTGAAACCGAACGAGGATGCACCGGCAGAACCAGAGGATGTATTACCTCCTTATGAAGTGGGAGAAATTATTTTGCGCGGCCCAACTATGATGGCTGGCTATCATAATCGTGAAGAAGCGAATAAAAAATCGATGTATAAAGGATGGTATCATTCTGGTGATCTAGGCTATTTTGATAAAGACGGTTATTTATTCGTTGCTGATCGCGTTGATGATATGGTAATTAGCGGTGGCGTAAATATTTATCCTCGTGAAATTGAAGATTTCCTTCATAGTCATCCTGGTATATTAGATGTGGCGGTACTTGGTGAGCCAGACGAATTATGGGGAGAGCGTGTTGTGGCAGTTATTGTGAAGAAAGATGAAACAATAACAGAAGCTGATTTAGAAACGTATTGCAAAGAAAGTGATGAACTAGCAGATTATAAACGTCCGCGTCATTATTTATTTGTAGATGAACTCCCTCGTAATGCGAGCGGGAAGTTGCAGAAGTTTGTACTGAGGGAGTCGTTGAAAGGTGCGAAAAAATAGAAAATGAAGGATGCCCCATATCTATGGGGTATCCTTCATTTTTCTATATTAAACAGAAGAAACAATATCTTTGTTAATTCTCATTTCTTCTTGGTGAAGGTTAATTAGCGCATTTGAAATAAGGTGGAAAAACAAAGTGGATGTAATACAAAAAGAAAAGGCACCCTAAGGTGCCTCTCTTCGACTTGAACCATTTCATTTCATACGAATCTATCCGTATTACCATTACCCCTTTGTTATGAGTGTAAACACATACTATAAAGCAGAATCGTCTATATACACTAGATTGTTAGTTCACAAAAGACAAGAGATTTGAGATCAATATTGAAGTGACGCCACATCCCCTATAATAATTGATATGTTACGCCTTTTAAAAGAATCTGCTTTATAGAACGTGCCCACAAGTTATATTTTACTACATGTAATATTCATTTAGTGTATTTTTGATGAATATGTATAATTACATAAACTGTATGAAAAAAAGAGAGTATACTCTGATATTGTGTGATAAAGATAAAGCCCGCCTACGGAATAGGGGGCTTTTCTTACTTTTTATAAATATTTATTCCAATTATATTATCAGATGAGTCTAAACGAATATAAACGTCATCTGATAAAAGGTGTGCATTATATATTCTTTGTTTATATGTTGATATCTCGAAGCGTTTTCCATTTAATTCACATTCTAGAATAATCATATCGCCATGTTCTTTCCAATTTATTAATTTAGCAGTTGTATTCATATAAACCTCCTCTGAATCATTTTATGAAAATTAGTAGAGATAGTGTGAGAAAGGAGTTTATATAACAAAAAAAGACACCTTAAGTGTCTTCTTTGATTACTATAAAAGTCGTTGAATGAAATAGGTTTCTATTTTTATTTGCGTGAAAAGCCTTCTTCATCAAGGTATTCCGCAGCTTCTGGATAAGAGTTGAATGTACCGTCTAAGTTTACACCAGCGTACACGTTCCACATGTCATCCTCTGAAATAAGAGTAAGAATATGACCATCTTCGTTCTGCCATTCTTCTTCTTTCGCAGGTTCTACAGGTGCTACTACCTCTTCTTGTGATAGAAGGTCAATTGATTTCTCAATTACTGAACGTAACTCCTCTGCTGAAAACTCACGGATGTTAACCATACCTTTATCATCTGTTTTATAACCTTTAATACCGCTTGCATATACAAATCCATTTCCATTTGGGTGTAAATGAAATACAACGTTCTTTTTATCTAAACGACTTTCTTCAAAGTGGAAGTTTACACGTTTTAATGATACGTTCTTTCTTTCTAGTTCTGGGAAAGATTCAATAATCGATAATTTTTCTTCAAAAGTTAGCATAGTGCCTCCAAGTATATAGTAAAAGATTTAATTTGTTCATTATAGCATAGTTGCAATTGTTTCCAAAGATAAGGGGAAAACTTTTCGTTGAATACGTTTACGTCACGAGAATGTAAAAAGTGAGCTAACGAATGTATCTTTTTAGGTGTACAATGGAACATGGACTTTATACAAAGGTGGTTTTTTTATGTTTCAAAAAATAGCAAAGGAATGTTTAGCAGGATTTACTGTTGCGATTGTTGCGTTACCACTTGCGATTGCGTTTGGTATTGCTGCGACAGGAACGTCTGAGGGAGCGCTTGTTGGATTGTATGGTGCAATTTTTGCAGGTTTATTCGCAGCGTTATTTGGCGGGACACCTGGGCAAGTAACAGGGCCAACTGGACCGATTACCGTTATTGCAACAGGAGTTATTGCGACGCACGGGTTAGAGGCAAGTTTTATTGCCTTTATGATGGCAGGATTATTTCAAATTTTATTCGGTGTATGTAAGCTCGGTTCTTACGTTCGATATATTCCGTATCCTGTCGTTTCAGGATTTATGAATGGTATTGCATTAATCATTATTTTAGGCGAAATAAAACACGTACAAAATAGTTTTCTACTTGTTGTGTTAACGATTATTGTAATGATTGTTTCTGGTAAATGGATTAAGGCGATTCCGTCTAGTTTAGTAGCACTAGTCGGTGTGACAGCTTTGCTTCCTTTATTTTCTTCTCTACTCGAAGGACTTACAGTAAAGTTACCGATTATCGGAAATCTTTCACTAAATAAAGTAATTGAAAAGATTGGAACTATTCCAGAAGCGATACCTACGCTTCATATTCCATCTTTAAGTGGAACAGGAATAGCAGCACTTATTTTACCAGCGCTTAGTATTGCTTTGTTAGGGTCGATTGACTCGTTGTTAACATCGGTCGTAATGGATAATGTGACAGGTACACGTCATAAAAGTAATAAAGAGCTCGTTGGACAAGGTATCGGTAATATGATGAGCGGATTGTTTGGCGGATTAGCAGGTGCAGGTGCGACTGTAAGGTCTATCGTGAATATAAGAAGTGGCGGTAAAACGGCACTTTCGGCATGTATGCATAGTGTTATCTTATTTATTTTTATTATGGGTCTTGGTTCGGTCGTACAATATATTCCACTTGCTGTATTATCAGGTATTTTAATTTTAACTGGTATTGGAATGTTCGATTGGGGAAGCATGAAAAAGATGCATGTCGCTCCTAAAGGTGATGTCGTTGTTATGCTCGTAACGATGATTGTAACGGTGAAGTTCGATTTAATGATTGCTGTTGCCTTTGGTATTATTCTTTCGTTCATCATATATATGGTGAAATGTAAAGAACGTAAAACTTCTATCGTAAAAGAAAAAGAAGAAACGTACACAATTCAAGGGCCGCTCTCTTTCCTATCAGTAGATCGTATTTTCTCTACTTTACAAGATGTGAAGTCACCGGTTGTTTTACGTATGAAAGATGTGCGTTATATGGATGTATCAGGAGCTATGGCATTATTAAATTTTGTTGAGCAATCAAATAAAGTAGGAGCAAGTGTAAAGCTTGAGCAAGTACATCCGAGTATTGAAAAAACAATCGCAGTAATGGCAAGCGATGAACAGAAAGAGCAATTGAAAATCTTAAGTGTTTAGATAGTAATTAGAATATCTCACAATTTTACATAAATTATAATGTAGAGTTGTGGGATGTTTTTATAATGTTTTTAGTAATATGTATCGCAGTGACAGAGAGGAAGGGCTCTTTTGGCGTAACAGAAACGCTTATAGTGTGTACATATATAATGGAAGGAATTAGAAAAATATTGTGAAGAGACAGGCTTAAATGGGTTCGCTTTTCTATTTTGAAAAAAAAACCAAGTATTCAACCTATAATAAATTTGTTATGATAACCAATGGGATAAAATGAATCCCTATCGCTTAAAACAATATGTTTGAGAGTATATGTATAAAAGAAAAGAGAAAAAATATGAATAAAACATTTGTAAAAGGAGCAGCAATTTTAACCATTACAACTTTTTTGTCAAAATTGCTTGGTAGTTTTTTTCAAATTCCATTACAAAATATTGCAGGAGATGAAGTGCTCGGTATTTTTCGCCTTGTTTTTCCTGTATATATGATTGCTCTTACATTATCGGTAGCCGGAGTTCCACTTGCAATTTCGAAACTAATTGCAGAGTTGAACGAAAAAAATAAGCAAAAGGAAATTGCGAAATTATTTAAATCAGCGTCAATTATTGGGATAGCATTTGGCGTTTTCGGCTGTTTAGTCATTGTATTATTTTCTATTGAAATTGCGAATATGCTCGGTGGACAAGAAACTAGAATGCCGTTGCTTATTACTTCATTAGCATTACTCATTGCGCCATACATGGCGGTGTATAGAGGGTATTTTCAAGGTTTCGGTGATATGAAACCAACAGGGGTATCACAGGTCATTGAGCAATTTGTACGTGTGTTTTTTATGTTAATAATTGCTTACATACTAGTATCATGGGATAAGAGTAATACTGTTATTACTAGTGGTGCGATGGTTGGCTCTTTTCTTGGAGTCATTAGTTCGCTTATATATTTGCGTATAAAATATAATAGAAGTCCATACTACAATAAAAGCAATTCCTATTCGCTCCGAGATTTAAGAGAAAACGGCAAAAAGATATTGCGGGTATCGATCCCAATCGCTATCGGAGCTTTATCAATGCCACTTTTAAATTTAGTAGACTCGCTTACAATACCGCATGTATTACAAGGATCATCAACAGAAATTCAAGAACAATTTGGAATATACAGTCGCGGTTTTGCATTCACGCAAATAATTGTTATTTTTGCAAGTGCAATTGTATTTCCGTTAATACCACTCTTAACTTCCGCATTGGCCAAAAGAGATATAAATTTGGCGAAAATAACAATTCAAAATACAAATCGACTAGCGCATGTTTTGACAGCACCGTTAACAATATGGTTGATGGCATTAACAGTACCGTTAAATGTCGGATTGTTCACAGATGTAAAAGGCAGTAGTATGTTAACCGTTATGATTGGCAGTTCGTATTTTACTGCGGTTATGGTATTATCAATAGGTGTTTTACAGGGCATTAACCGTTCTGCACAAGCTGCATGGATTGTTATTGGTGCGAGTTGTGTGAAAGTCATGTTAAACATTATGTTCGTGCAGAAGTTTGGCATAGATGGAGCGGCGTATAGTACACTAATTACTTACGTATTGATTTGTATTGTAAATCATTTGTATATTCGAAGCTATATTGCCTATTCTATTCATTTAAAAAGCTTTTTCGGTGTGCTAGCAATAGCATGTATTTTGGGACTAGGATTGTATGAATTATGTAATGTGATAGATGTTACAACTTCAAGAATTATGACGTTATTATTCAGTGGTATAGCATTAAGTATTACAACCATTTTGTATGGTGTATGTGCTTTGAAATTAAAATGGATATCAATAAACAAAATACCATTTTTGAAAAGATAAATATAGAAATTTAATTTTTTATTATAATTCATATGAACTGATAAAGAGGAAACTATGTAGGGTATCAAGTGTTTAGGTAAGGAATGGGTACTAGTTTATGTTAGATGAAATAAACGGTTACCTAGTTTTGGAGGAGATTTAGGGTGCGTTTAGTCTTATCAGGATATTATGGTTTTTATAATGTTGGAGACGAGGCGATTCTACAATCAATTATTGAATCGTTAAGTAAAGAGAACCCGGATATAGAACTAGTAGTACTATCAAATGATTCTAAATATACAAAGGAAATGTATGGTGTAGAATCGGTAGATCGCTGGGATATAAAAGCTGTTTATCATGCGATAAAAAACAGTGATGGAGTTATTAGCGGTGGCGGGAGCCTTCTTCAAGATCAGACAAGTACGAAGAGTATTCTATATTATACGGGTATTATGGGACTCGCTCGATTATTAAAAAAGCCGTATTATATTTATTCACAAGGAATAGGTCCAATTACAAAAGGATATAATCGTCTATTAGTAAAATGGAACTTGTCAAAAGCTTCCTATGTATCAGTTCGAGATGAGGATTCGTTTTTATATTTAAAAGAACTTGGCATAAAAAACGATATTGAAATTGTTCCAGACCCTGTTTTAACATGGAAACGGACAAAACAATCGGATTGGTTGCAAAAGCATTCGATACATGGAAAAGTAATTGCGGTTAGTGTGCGTTATTGGAATGCAAAAGAAGATTATATAAAAAAATTAGCTGCGGCACTAAAAAAATTAAAGCAAGAAGGATACCAAATTCTATTTGTTCCAATGCATGAGCCATTTGATCAAAAAGCTTCGCGTGAAGTAGTAGACTTAATGGGAGAAGAGACGTATATGCTTCCGTATAAAATGGATATCGACGAGAAAATATTCATTTTATCACAATGTTCATTACTAATTGGTATGCGTCTTCATGCACTTGTTTTTTCTGCCGTAGCCAAAACTCCAATGGTCGGGATTTCATACGATCCGAAAATTGATTCGTTTTTAAGTCAAGTGAATCAGCCAGTTATAGGGAGTGTGGATGGCGAATGGAGTGCTGAGTATTTATATGAAATTGCGAAAAAGCAATTAATGCAACAAGGAACTGTGCAGCAAGAGTTACAATTGACAATAGATGAGCTTCGGTTGCAAGGCAAACAGGCAACAAAGAAACTCATTGATCATATGGAAAAAGGCACTTTATTAAAAAAGTAAAGTGTCTTTTATTTTTGTTTTGAATTTAATGAAAATTCTAATTACAAAAACGTTTTATTTTAATTCCTATTTATTATGCTAAAATGATTGCGATTATTATATAATCAAATTTGTGATAATAAATTCGTAGATTACGAGGAGGGTAAACTTGAAGACTTTTTCAAAAGGTATAACAGCAGTGGCATTAACGGGATCATTACTTTTAACTCCTATTTCAAGTTATGCGGCAAATGATGATATTACAGGACATATGTTTGAGACGAATATGCGCTCACTTATTACTAAAGGAGTTTTAATGGGGTATGGAGACAATGTATATGCGCCTGATAAATTAGTAACAAGAGCAGAGTTTGCTACATTCATAGCAAGGGCTTTAAATTTACCGAAAGCTGATTCGAATTTCGAGGATGTGCCGAAGACTTACGGTTTATATGATGGTGTAAGTAGAGCATATGGAGCGAAAATTATTAATGGTCGTACGAACGAGACATTCTCACCAAATGATGTGATTACACGTGAAGAAATGTCGATAATGGTAAAGCGAGCGTTAGACTATAAAAATATTAAAGTAGCTGTAAGTCCGCTTACCTTTACTGATAAAGATAGTATTAACTATAAAGAGCATGTACAAGTTATGGTGGCCACTCAAATTATTAAAGGGTATCCAGAAGATAATACATTTAGACCACATTTATCAGCTACAAGAGGGATGGCTTCAGCTATGTTGGATCGTATGCTTCAGACGATTGAAAAAAACGGAAATAGCAATCCTGTAGAAACTAAGAAATATGTTGTGACAAATGTAAGAGAAAACGGAACAGAGCAAGAAGTAGAGCGCTATAATACGTATAAAGAAGCGGTTACGGCTGCTCAAAATAAAGGTATGAATGCGGTAAAATACGAGAACGAATTTTTATGGATTAAAGATGGTTTTGCAAGTGCGAAAAGAATAACTGGGCAAAACATCATTAATATTTATGATGAGAATTTGTCAACAGTATATACGTATATTCAGTATGGAACAGAATTGAAAGTGTTAGAAGTTGGCGAAGATCGTGTGAAAGTTCAACTTTCTGGTTTAACAGGTTATGTGAAGAAGAATGAAATCACTTTAATTCCTACAAATGAAATGAAACAGTCGTCTTATTATGTGAAATCAGATGGATATTTATACCATAAATATTATACATATAATACAAGTTCACCTGGATATACAGAATTTAGATATGGTGTGGCACCTTCTTTCATGAAGCAAGGACAGCAAATGTATAGTGTAGATGGAAAGACATTTGGAGACGAAACTTTCTATCAATATTTCAATTATTTATCATTACGTTCGAAAACAGATTATACAGCTGAACAACTAGATAGTTATGTGAAATCGATTAAGCCAGACTCTCCATTAATTGGTTTAGGAAAGAAATTTAAAGAAGTAGAAAGCAAGTATAATGTAAATGCACTATTCTTATATTCATTAGCAATTCATGAAAGTTATTATGGAACAAGCGCTCTTGCAAAAGACAAAAATAATTTATTTGGTTTAAAAGCAACAGACGATAGTCCGTATGGTAACGGAGAAGCATTCAATTCAAAAGAAGATTGTATTGAACATGCAGCAAAATTATACATGAATGAAGGATATTTAAATCCAGGACATTGGCGTTATACAGCAACATATACAGGTGATAAAGCTGCTGGTTTAAATGCGAAATATGCATCTGATGCGAACTGGGGTAAAAAAGTAGCGGGGCATATGAACCGTTTTGATTCTTATTTAGGTAAAAAAGAATACAACAAGTACAAACTTGCACGTGTGATGAATAACGTGGAAGTGAAAAAGAATCCTAGTATATCAAATGAGCGACTGTATCGTTTAAATACAAATGTAGTTGTCACAGTTACTGGTGAAGAGATAATAAATGGAAAAGCGTGGGTTAAAGTTATTTCAGATAATCCTACTGTAACAGAAGCGTATATTGCAAAAGAAAGTTTAGAATACGTAAAACATTAATTAAATAAAAAAGAAGGTGCTACTAATATTTCGTAGCACCTTCTTTTGATCCCGCATTAACGGGCAGTAATCCCCCACCTCAAAATTCAGTGGAAGCAAGGAAGTTAGGTGGGGGATGAACTGCCCGTAAAAGCCCGATTGGTTCAACTAATAATCAGTGGGGGATGAACAACCCCCCCACTGATTAAAGTTTCACTTTATTCAATTTCAAAATCAACAATGATATAAGCGAGTATAACAACGAAGAAAATACTAACGGCTGGCGCTGTTAATACGTGGCCAGACATAAAGCCAATGCCAAGTGATAGAACGAGTGTGCTTGCTAATAGCATATACTTTACGCTCATGATTTTCTTAAAGTTTGTGATCATGCGGATAAATAATTTAATACCAAAGTATAGAAGAGGTATTAAGTAAATAAGGAAACCGACAATTCCAAAGGCGAAAAATAGGTCATGGAAGTCCATTTCAATTAATTTAATTTTATCTGTGTAGTTACCAGCGTAACCCATTCCGAATAGTTTTTGTGAAAGCGGTGCGTCTTTATAGTATTGTTTGTATGTTTTTAAGAATTTGTCGCGATCACTGTAAATTAAACTTTTTACTTCAGAATCTGTAAGTTCACCTTTTGCATGTTTTTTTGCATCTTCTGGATCTGCTTTAATTACTTTTCCTTCTTTTCGATCTTTCTCTTCTTGCACTGATTTTTTGTATTCGTATATTTGCATGTGAATGCCCATATTTTTTGCGATAGGAGTATGCGGTGTAAGAGCGATTAAACCTCCTAGTATAACTGCGACAACAACGGTATTTACAATATGTGTGAATCCTTTTCCTTCTTTTTTACGATTTATCATATATTCAATGAATGAGAAGAAAAGTGCTACGCCTAATGTAATAACAATTGCGCCATATCCGACTTTCGTTCCGACCATAATACTTGCATACATCGCAAGTATTGTTGGAATCCAGTAATATATTTTCGAGAAAGAAGTTGTTTTATGAATCGAATATAAGACAATGATTGGGAACATAATGGCGAAAAGAGAACTTAAATCATTTCCAGCGAAGAACCAACCTCTTGAACCGATTTTTGAGTGAGGATAGCTTGGGAAATCCGTTCCAGTTTGCATTGCGACAATCATTGTAATGCTTAAAATTAAAGTTGCATATAAGAAATATGTAATGATTTTATGAAATACATACTCTTTATTTTTTAGCTCTTTAAAGGCGATAATATATCCAAACAGTAGCACAATTGGATATACGCTCTTTAAGATGAATTTAACTTCTTCTCCAAATGAAACTGGAGATTTAACCATCATATTATTTACAAGACCAATTGCGAGTGCGATTCCGAGTAAGCATAAATAGAGGATGTACTTTTTCGCATCTTGTTGTTTGTGATGAAGAAGTAGGTACCCTAATGCAAGAAGCATAAAGGCGAAACGGACTACAACTCCAACTGTTGCGCTCATGTGTAGTATATAGATTGAAAAAGATGTTAATAAATCTAAAATTGGTTGAAACACAATGAATAGCAATAGGAAATGTGGGAAGTAGTTATCCGTTTGTTTCAACTTATTAACCATATGTTCCTCCAGTTCTTCATTCCTTTATTACAACACCCAAAAGATGGGTATAAAGCCTTTTTTACATAGTAAGGCGAATGAATTTCAATATTTGTTTTTTATCAAACTTAAGAATACACCATTTCATTGTAATGGTAAATAGATGAAAAGCATGGATAAACCGACTTTAATTTCTATATTTTTCAACGGAATTGTATGTTTTATACGGTAAATGTACAAATTGCGAGATTATTAGACAGAAAATTGAGAAAAAAGAAGGATTTTTCAGTGGTTTTCTATAATTATATAAGTATAATCTTTATGGAGAAAAGAGGGGTATATATAATGGAAATAACAAGTAAAACAGAATCTGTCGTTGTGAAATATGAAGGCCACGTTGCAACGGTTATGGTCAATCGCCCAGAGGTGTTAAATGCGTTGGATGAGCCGACCTTAAAAGAGTTATTACAAAAGTTGAAAGAAGTAGCGGAAAGTTCTGCGCATATCGTTGTGTTATGCGGGAACGGCCGTGGTTTTTCTGCGGGTGGGGATATTAAATCGATGCTTTCAAGTAATGATGAAAGTAAGTTTGATGGCATTATGAATACCATTTCTGAAGTTGTCGTGACATTATATACGATGCCAAAGCTTGTTATTAGTGCAATTCATGGACCGACTGCAGGTCTTGGGTTAAGTATTGCGTTAACAGCTGATTATGTAATGGCGGATATATCATCTGTTATTGCAATGAACTTTATTGGAATCGCTTTAATTCCAGATGGAGGCGGTCATTTCTTCCTTCAAAAGCGTGTCGGTGAAAATATGACGAAGCAAATTATTTGGGAAGGTAAGAAGTTATCAGCGACAGAAGCGCTTGATATCGGCTTAATTGATGAAGTAATCGGCGAAGATTTCCAAACGGCTGTGAAACAAAAAATTAATGAATGGTCACAAAAACCGATTAAAGCAATGATTCAAACGAAGCAAATTTTATGTGAAGTAAATCGCTCTAATTTAGAGCAAACATTGCAATTAGAAAAGCGTGGTCAATATGCAATGAGACAAACAGCGGATCATAAAGAAGGAATTGCTGCGTTTTTAGAGAAACGTTTACCAGCATTTAAAGGGGAATAAAGTTTGTCCATTCCTCACTAATTATTAGCTCGTTAATTCGGGATAAAGGGGAGAAAGTGCTAACACATTTTAGTATAATTGTGTTAGCACTTTTTTTTAGGAGTAATACATGAAGAAAATAATTGGTGTTATCACTATTATTCTGCTTACATATTCTGTTTTGCATAGTACACCATCTTTGGCAGTTCGGACTGCGTTATTTTTTGAGGGACATCCAAGTGTTGCATTTTCTGACGGGGTGACGAAAGAAAAAGATGTGAAAAAAGAAGCGATTCCAGATGAGTACCAAACTCTATATGGTAAGGAAGAAAACTTAGAGCACTATTTCTTTCCGCATGTAAGAGCACATGGATCAGGAATTGATATGTTAAGTGCGTGCGTGAAGAAAAAATGGTTTTTCTATAAAGCAGAGCTCGGATGTTATTAAATATAGGAGGATGAATGATGTCAGCATATAACAAGTTAGTAAGAGATCGTGTTCCAGAGAAGATTTTAATGTCTGGAAAAACATATACAGCACAAAAATTAACAGGTCAAGCATACATACAAGCTTTAGCGAAAATTGGAACGGAAGAAATTCGTGAATTTGCTTCTATGAAAGAACGAGAACATGCGCTAGATTCTCTTGCGGATGCGCTAGAAGTTATCATCTCATTAGCACGTGCAGAAGGTGCATCGATTGAAGATGTAGAACGCCTTCGTAAGCAAAAAGAGATAGAGCGCGGTGGATTTGAAAGAGGGATTTATTTATTAGACGTTTCAGAAGAATAGTTTTATAGGAAAAGCATAGCGTTACTGAGTAACGCTATGCTTTCTTGTTGCAATGAAGCTAATAATGAAGAAGATAGCTGTTAATATCCAGCCGATTGTAATAGAAGTAGTAGTATGAATGGCATAAGAGATTTGTAAACAAAATAATGATGCTAAAAACCAAATGAGTGCAATGTGTATATATTTTTTTGATATATTCATATTTCAAGGCTCCTTTTGTATACTAAAAAGAATTTTACTACAATTTAGAAAATTAGGCCATATAAGTAGAGGTTTTCTGGCGAATTTTGTATACTGAATAGTAGAGAAAATGAGGAGGAAACGACAATGGCACACCATACGAAAGAAACGATGGAACTGATTAAGGAGCTTGTCTCTATTCCAAGTCCATCTGGAAATACAGCAAAAATTATTAATTTCATTGAAAACTATGTCAGTGAGTGGAACGTAGAAACGAAACGTAATAATAAGGGAGCTCTTATTTTAACGGTAAAAGGGAAGAATGATGCGCAGCACCGCTTATTAACGGCACACGTTGATACGTTAGGTGCGATGGTGAAAGAAATTAAGCCTGATGGTCGCCTGAGTCTTTCTATGATTGGTGGATTTCGCTGGAACTCTGTAGAAGGGGAATATTGCGAAATTGAAACATCAAGTGGCAAGACATATACAGGAACGATTTTAATGCATCAAACATCTGTACATGTATATAAAGATGCAGGTGAAGCAAAACGCAATGAGAAAAATATTGAAGTTCGTATTGATGAGCGCGTATTTTCAGCTGATGAAGTACGCGAATTAGGAATTGAAGTAGGAGACTTCATTTCATTTGATCCGCGCGTTCAAATTACAGAGAGTGGATACATAAAATCACGTCATTTAGATGACAAAGTAAGTGTTGCAATTTTATTAAAATTAATTAAAAGATTACAAGATGAAAACGTAACATTACCATATACGACGCATTTCTTAATTTCTAATAATGAAGAGATTGGATACGGTGGTAACTCTAACATTCCAGAAGAAACTGTTGAATACTTAGCAGTTGATATGGGAGCGTTAGGTGATGGACAAGCATCTGATGAATATACAGTATCTATTTGTGCAAAAGACTCTAGCGGCCCGTATCATTATGCACTGCGCAAACATTTAGTAGAGCTTGCGAAAACGAATCATATTGAATATAAAGTAGATATTTATCCGTACTACGGATCTGATGCATCAGCTGCGATTCGCGCGGGATTTGATGTGAAACATGCGTTAATTGGAGCGGGTATTGATTCTTCCCACGCATTTGAACGTACGCATGAAAGTTCTATTGCGCATACAGAAGCATTAGTGTATGCATATGTAATGTCTAATTTAATTGAAGAATAATTTCATAGATAATAGAGAGCTGATTAAAGATATTATTTTTAATCAGCTTTTTATTTGGCAAAGCGATTAGGAGACATGTCCTAATCGCTTTTTTATCCCGCTATTTGCCGGGCAGTAAGACTCCTACCTCAAAATTCAGCGAAAGCAAAAAAGTTAGATGGGGGCGGGCTGCCCGTAAAAGCCCGATTGGTGAGGGCTGATTAAAGTTTTTTATATACATTCATTATAAGTTATATATATGCGATTTTTGTTATACGGCCGGAAACGTATTTACTATAGATATATAATGTTATACACTATGAAAGGAATTAATTAATAGTTAATATTTTTTAGTTAGCTTGATTAAAAAAATGAATGAATATGAAGTTTTGAGAGGAGATTTATTTTTCATGAAGTACAAAGCAATAGCCGCAGGTTTATTAGCAGCAAATTTACTAGCACATCCAATTAGTAGTTTAGCAGAAACGAAGAAATTTCCTGATGTTTCAGATAGTGCGTGGTCAAAAGACGCAATTTATTATTTAGTAGAGAGAAATGTAATTAACGGTATGCCAGATGGTAACTTTATGCCATACGGAAATTTAACACGCGCTCAGGCAGCAAAGATTATCGCAACAGCAATTGGTGCTAAAATAGATCCAAATGCAAAGCCGTCTTATAATGATGCAAAAAATAGTTGGGCAGCTTCATTTATTGCAGCCATGGAAAAAGAGAATATTATTAAAGGGCGAGAACCAGGAGTATTTGATCCTGAAGGAAAAGTAACTCGTGCTGAAATGGCAGCTATGCTTGTAAGAGCATATAATCTGAAAAGCAAAGTAACAGGACCAGTTCCTACAAAATTTGCTGATTTAGAGAATCATTGGGGTAAAGAAGAAGTTAATATTTTAGTAGAATTAAAACTTTCTTTAGGTACAGAGGATGGCTGGAAACCGAATGATTCTATTACGCGTGAACAAGCAGCTCAACTTACTGCGCAAACAGATAAATTTAGCAAGAATAGTGATCGTCCAGTAGAAACAAAGAAAATGTACATAGATAGAAAATTCATTACATATCACGCACCATCATTAAGTTCTGGGATTAGTGCAAATCAGCATAATCCACAAATGGTTGAAATTAAAGAAGAGCGAGATGGATGGATCAAAATTGCAACAAGTAAAGGTGATAAATGGACACCTTTAGTAGAGAAAACAGAAGTTATTAATGAAGGATTCACTACTTATGCAGAAGCTTCTTCTTCTTCAAAAGTAATGGGAACACATAACGCACAGCAAGTAACTGTTATTGAAGAGAACGGCAGCTGGATTCGTATCCGCATGGGCGCTGGTTTCCAATGGGTTAATAAAAATCAATTAAATCCAGTGAAGCAAGGTAACTTCTTAGAGGGCAAAGCGATTATCATTGATCCAGGTCATGGTGGAGTTGATTCAGGTAATCCAGGTTATTATGAGAAAGAAAGTGAAACTGTATTAGATGTATCACTACGATTACAGAAGATATTTGAGAAAAAGACACCATTTACTGTGTTATTCACTCGTACAGATGATACACGTCCAGGAACAAGTGCTTCTGATTCTTTAAAGAAACGTGTAGAATTTGCTCAAAAAAATAATGGGGATATTTTTGTAAGTATCCATGGTAATGGTACGGAAAGTAAAAATGGGCAAGGTACAGAAACGTTTTACTATGAATCAGCGACAGCAAGAGGAACAAATCCTAACGTATCAGAAAGTCGTTTACTAGCAGAAAAAATTCAAGAGCGTCTTGTAGATGCACTGGGAACAAAAGATCGTGGTGTGAAAAAAGGCGATTTATACGTAATTAGAGAAAATACAATGCCAGCTGTATTAGCAGAATTAGCATTTGTAGATAATAAAAGTGATGCAGATAAAATAGCTACACCAGCGCAGAGACAAAGTGCAGCGGAAGCAATTTATCAAGGTATTTTAGATTACTATGAAGAAATGGGTAACAACGTGTCTTCTTTCCGTTAATAAATAATAAGAGATTGCCATTGGCAGTCTCTTTTATTTATTAACGTTTCTCTTTATTTCCGGCATATGATATCATTTAATTTTATATACAAAAGAAAAGTATTTGAGTAATTGTAATCAGAACAATTTTAAACGATAGAGGATGATAATAGATTGAATAATCATAGTAAAACACCTGCCTGTATATATACGTATGCATTTCGTGAGGAGGAGCGTGCTTTATGTTACTTGGAAATGCGCTCGTTCTTTGGAATGGAGTCCCACGTTAATATTTTAAAAAGTGATGTCAAAATTGACCCGAGTAGAAGTGCGTTTATAAAAGAGCGCGTTGAGGTTATGTATGAAGGGGACGACTTAGAAAGTATCTTAAAACAAGTGGAACAAATTGATTTGGCGGGAGCGACATTTAAAGTTATCTTCGTTAAAATCAATGACCTCGTTGGAGAGAATAAAATTGAATATGGAGAAAGACGTCTTATTGAACGAGACCTCGGCATGCATATTGAAGGAGAAGCGGATGTTCGTAATCCAGAGCGTGTATTCGGGATTGTTCCTCTTGGAGGACGCTGGTACTTCGGGCACTATGTAGAAAGCGAACCCGTTTGGTATCATCACATAAAAAAACCGCATAGTTATTCGACATCACTTAGCACACGTGTTGCGAGATCGGTTGCAAATATCGCTGTACCAAATCCAGAGGGAGTACGAGCAATTGACCCGTGCTGCGGTATTGGAACAGTAGTAGTAGAAGCACTTTCTATGGGGATTAACATCGTTGGTAGAGATATAAATCCACTTGTAGTTCTTGGAACAAGAAAAAATATCGCACATTTCGGATTTGAAGGAACAGTAACAAAAGGACCAATCGAGGAAATTACTGAGAACTACGACGTTGCCATTATCGATATGCCGTACGATCTATTTACGCACGCCACACCAGAAGATCAACTATCAATTCTTTCAAGTGCACGCCGCATCGCGAAAAAAGTAGTCGTTGTCACGATGGAAACAATGGACGACATGATCCATGAAGCAGGATTTGAAATTACAGATCGCTGTATTACAAGAAAAGGGTCATTTACTAGACAGATTCTTGTTTGTGAATAAGAAAGAAAGGTCACCCGTTTGGGTGACCTTTTTTGTTTGTATTGATGTGTAATTGGTTGGTGGTTTAGGTAGATGAATTAGCGAAATTTGTCGGTAAGTCGATATTGCATGTCGAATCGCCGATAAATTTAAAAAATCGCTGATATATTGTGTTGAATCGCTGATAAATTTAAAAAATCGCTGATATATTCCGAGAATCGCCGATATCGTTACATTAGAATGTTACTGTTCTTTTAATTTCTCTTGTTGTGCAAGTAGTAAATTGCGCAAGATGTGTCCGCGGTAACTTTCTAGTTTTCGTCCTTCATGATAGCGTACGCCTAATTTTTTTAGTTCAGCTACGTACCAGCCCTTTGTTCCGTAATACATGGGATCACTTCCTTTTTGCTTTTGAACAGTATATGTTGGGGGTGGAAGTAACTTTCCAGTGAAAATAATAAGAATGGTTGTATCAAGGGGCTCCATAACATAGCCTCTGGACAGTGTATAAAAAAATAGACAGTAATGTATACTTTTTTAAACAATGTATACAAATTTATACCCTATGCGTTGGCATGATATTTGCAATGAAAAGAGTATCAACATATAGGGGAGAGATAGAAATGAAGGTTAGTAAAGTGTACACGACAATTGATGCTCACGTAGCTGGGGAACCGCTTCGAATTATTATGGGCGGAGTGCCAGAAATAAAAGGAGAAACGCAGCTGGAAAGACGCGTCTACTGCATGGAACATTTGGACCACCTTCGTGAGGTTCTTATGTATGAACCGAGGGGGCATCACGGGATGTATGGTTGTATTATTACCCCGCCTGCAAGTGCTCACGCTGATTTTGGCGTATTATTTATGCACAATGAAGGCTGGAGTACGATGTGTGGGCACGGTATTATCGCTGTTATTACAGTTGGAATTGAAACGGGTATGTTTGAAGTAAAGGGGGAAAAACAAAAGTTTATTATTGATAGCCCGGCTGGGGAAGTCATTGCGTATGCAAAATATAACGGGAGCGAAGTAGAGTCCGTATCATTTGAAAATGTTCCTTCATTTGTATACAAAAAAGACGTTCCTATTAAAATAGATAACTATGAATTTCAAGTAGATATCGCGTTTGGCGGAGCTTTTTATGCGGTAGTAGACTGTAAAGAATTTGGCTTGAAAGTCGATTTCAAAGACTTATCTGCTATTCAAGCGTGGGGCGGTAAAATTAAGCACTACATCGAGAGCAAAATGGAAGTGAAGCATCCACTTGAAGAAGGATTAAAAGGGATATACGGCGTTATTTTTTCAGATGAACCGAAAGGGGAAGACGCAACTTTACGAAATGTAACAATCTTTGCTGATGGGCAAGTAGACCGTTCTCCTTGCGGTACAGGAACTTCTGCGAGAATCGCAACTCTTTTTGAAAAAGATGCTTTACAAAAGGGAGAAATTTTCGTCCATGAATGCATTACTGACGGGAAATTCGAGGGGGAAGTATTGTCGGTAACCGCAGTAGATACATATGAAGCTGTCGTTCCAAAAGTAACGGGGCATGCCTTTATTACAGGATTTCATCAGTTCGTTGTAGACCCGAGAGATGATTTGAACCGTGGATTTTTGTTAGGATAGAAGGAGGGGGTGGAAAGATATGCTAGTCATAAGTGCGAACGAACAAAGAAACTTAGTAAATATGAATGAAGTTATTGAATACGCGGCGCTTGCTTTAAAAGAATTTTCCGCAGAAAGAACAATCACGCCAATTCGAGGTTCATTACCATTTGCGAACGAGAAAAATACGGCATTAATTATGCCTTCAGTAGCGGAAGGGCTTGAGGCACTTGGCTTAAAAGTAGTAACAGTAGTCCCCGAGAACAAAAAGGTAGGAAAGAAAACGATCAACGGGATTGTGATGCTATCAGACTTTCAAACGGGAGAACCGCTCGCACTTTTAGAAGGATCGTACTTAACGATGATTCGAACAGGCGCCTTATCAGGAGTAGCGACAAAATATTTAGCTCGTCATAACGCAAAAACTTTATGTATCATCGGGACGGGTGAACAGGCGAAGGGAATTGCTGAAGCTGTATTTGCGGTAAGAGCTATCGAAAAAGTCATTTTATACAATCGAACAGAAGAAAAGGCGTATGTATTTGCGGAGTATATACAAGAGAGATTCAACAAACCTGCATATGTTCACACAAATGCAAATGAAGCAATAAGCGAAGCAGACATCATCGTCACAACTACGAACGCATCCACACCAGTCTTCTCAGAAAAACTACAAAAAGGCGTCCACGTAAACGCCGTCGGCTCATTCAAACCGAGCATGCAAGAACTACCCTCACATGCCATAGCTAAAGCAAACAAAGTAGTAGTCGAATCAAAAGAAGCAGCACTAGACGAAACAGGAGACCTTCAAGTTCCAATAAAAGAAGGGCTATTCAAAGCAAACGCCATTCACGCTGAACTTGGTCAAATTATAAGCAAAGAAAAAGCTGGACGCGAAAATGATGAAGAGATTACTATTTTCAAATCAGTTGGTTTGGCGGTAGTAGATATTATCGTTGCGAAGTATTTGTATGAGAGAGCGGTGGAGCAAGGAGTAGGGAATAAGATTGAGTTTTGAGGGACTGCCTTTTGGTGGTCTTTTTTGTCAGGATGGGTGTGCTAGTATTTATAATTAAATACTTTTAATATTATGTTTAAATATATGAATTCTGCGCGGACATCACATCATTCATTCAATTGGTGTATGAAAAAAGCTGTACCTCTAATAATTAGAGGTACAGCTTTTTACCATTCACGCCATTCTTCTGTTATATCTTCCTCGGATTCTAAGCCAGCTATTCGTGCTGCTGTATCGATAAATTCATAGAGATCTTCTCTTTCCATTGTTTCGATAAAATGTTCATGTTCGATATTTAATTCATTTAATTTAATAACTACCTCTTTAACAACTTGCATTACTTCGACTTCGGTTGGATTCTCTCCTAATCGCTGTAAGTTGTTAATGTAAGTGTCAAGAACTGTATTTGTTGCACTTATATTTTCTTCAGTAAAAAATTCCCCATCTTCATCATACTCAACCCATGAGGTTGTTGGTTTATTTTTTTTCAATTCATCAAATGTCATGATAACCTCCTAAATGTGTTTTTTGTCTTTAATTTCATTCTACATTTTCGATCATATAAAACAATCATTTTAGAGGGGTTTTCTGTAAGTTGATAGTTTTTTAACTCATTTTATGAGGCTACTTATTCGTGGTCTTTTTATTTTCTCCTCCGCATAAATATAGTTTATCCCGCATTAACGGGCAGTAAGACTCCCACCTCAAAACTCGGCGAATGCGGAGGAGTTAGGTGGGAGTCGGGCTGCCCGTAAAAGCCCGATTGGTTCAACTAATAATCAGTGGGGGATGGACAAACCCTCCACTGATTAAAGTTTCACTTTATCGCAAGAATGCATTAATAGATTACAAACTTTCTACCTTTGCGAAAAAGTTTGACAATACATACCGGTAGTGGTAATTTAAAACCTATAAGAAAACTCGGTATTAATTCCGAGTTTTCTTATAGGTGTAAATAGTCGAGAGGGGTCGAAATATGAAGAAGAAGTTGTTTGTATTACCATTTGTCCTACTATTATTTATTGCATTAGCTGCTTGTTCAGGGGAAAAAGATTCGAAGCAAGCGGGCACTAGTAAATCAGGGACTCCGAAAGATGGAGGAATGTTAACGATTGGTGTTAGCGATAATCCAGATACGATGAATCCACTTTATGCGAATGATCGTGTGTCATTAACTGTGCAGCAAGCTTTATATGCGCCGCTATATCATATGGAAGACGGTAAGAAAAAGTTTGTTCTTGCTGAGAGCTTTACGCCTTCAGAAGATCAATTAACGTGGACATTGAAATTAAAAGATAATTTGAAATGGCATGATGGTAAGAAAATTACATCAGACGATATAGCATTTACATTCCAATCTATTTTGGATGAGAAGCAAAATAGCTCAAGTCGTGAAAACTTTATTTTTAAAGGAAAGCCGCTTGAGGTGAAAAAGGTAGATGAGTTAACAACTCAATTCGTTTTACCACAAGTAAGCGCATCTTTCGAAGGTGTGATGAATGATTTCTTCCCAATTCCGAAACATGTATTTGAAGGGGAAGCAGATTTAGCGAAGAGTAAGAAAAACTTACAGCCTGTAGGGTCAGGGCCGTTTAAATTTAAAGAGTATAAATCAGATGAGTACGTTGCATTAGATCGATTCGATGATTATGTAGGTGGGAAAGCTAAGTTAGACTCTATCGTATACCGAGTTGTAAAAGACCGTAATACAGCAAATGTTTCACTGCAAAATGGTCAAATCAACATGAAGATGATTGAGCCGCAAGACTTTAAGAAATTAGATAGCACTGGGAACTTCTCAATGGTGACATTCCCTGAAGGTAGATTATTCTACTTATCTTATAACATGAATACTGATCTTATGAAGAAAAAAGAAGTGCGTCAAGCAATTGCGCATGCGTTAGATAAAAAAGAAATGATTAACTCAGCATTCGTTTCAGGTGAATTTGCAGAACCAGCAAATTCAATCTTAACGCCAGACGCTATGTATTATGCGAAAGATATTAAAGACTATAAGTATGATAAAAAAGAAGCGAAAGATTTATTAGCAAAAGCTGGCGTGAAAGATAAGGAAAAAGTACGTGTGATGTATGTAACGAATAATAAAATTATGGAAAGCTTAGCGTTATATACACAACAAAAATTAAAAGAAGTTGGCTTAGAAGTTGAACTAAATGCATTAGATGCTAGTGCGGCAAGTGAAAAAGGCTTAGATAAAGAGAATAAAGAATATGACATTACATTTGGTGGTTACATAATGGGACCTGAGCCAGATTCATATAAGAGCTTATTCTTAAGCAATGCTGAATACAATTATGCACGATATAAAAACGCTGATTTCGATAAGTTATGGGAAGAAGCTGCAGTTGAGACAGATAAAACAAAACGCGCAGAGCTATACCATAAAATTCAAGAGACAGCTAGAGAAGACGTACCTTATCTACCAATCGCGTATCCGAAAGCAGTTATTGCAGTAGATAAAAAGTTTGATGGATTAAAAGAAGCGAAAGCAATTCCTGTCACAATGTTTGAAGATCTATCTAAGATTTATGAAGTGAAATAAGAAACAATAAAGAAGCTGGTGGAAATCAGCTTCTTTAGCTTGAGGGGGGAAGTTTGTGTATAAAGTAATTGCGAAGAGGCTTTTAAATGCAATTCCGCTTTTATTTGTTATTTCTATTATTTCTTTTCTATTAATAAAACTAGCACCGGGGGATCCGGTTCGAAACTTTGTAACGCCAAACATGAGTCCAATTGATGTGGAGCGTATTCGCAAAAGTTTAGGACTAGATCAACCAATTTACGTGCAGTATTTTTTATGGTTAAAAAACATTTTAACAGGAAACTTTGGTTACTCACTTCAAAATCATCGTCCTGTTTTGGAACTTATCACAGAAAGATTACCTGCAACAATTGGGTTAATGGGATCATCTTTACTCGTCTCATTCGTAATCGCAATACCGCTTGGACTATTTACAGGTGTGAAAAAGAATTCATTCTTTGACCGCATTGTAAACTTTATTTCATACGTTGGTATTTCTATGCCGGTTTTCTGGTTTGCACTACTATTAGTCTACTTATTCTCTTTAAAATTGAACCTACTTCCGAGTATGGGTATGCGCACCGTTGGTAAAGATTCTGTCTGGGATATTGTGCAACACGGCATTTTACCTTGTATGGTGCTAGCGTTCCAAAACGTATCTGTTTATATGAGATATATTCGTTCAAGTACGATTCAGCAATTAGAAGAAGAATATGTACAAATTCAATATGCGTACGGCGCTTCAAAGAAAACAGTGTTATTTAATCACGTACTTCGAAATGTACTAATACCGATCATTACAATTTTCGGATTATCGATTCCAAGTTTAGTAGGCGGAGCGTTTATTACAGAAACAGTATTTTCATGGCCGGGTCTTGGTTCACTGGGGGTAAATGCTATTTTTAGATTTGATTATCCGATTATCATGGCAATTACATTACTATCATCATTCATGTTAATTCTCGGTAACTTAATTGCTGATATTTTATATGGCGTAGTAGATCCGCGCATTCGAATGAGGGGGTGATTTGGAATGAATAATAGGAGATTTCAAACGATAAAACATAGCTTTACGAAAAATAAGTTTGTTGCAATGGGAGTTATTATACTTGCGATTTTAACGGTCGCATCAATTTTCGCATTCGTATCGCCGTACGATCCTAGCAAAATGTCGATTCCAGATCGCTTACAAGAACCAAGTATGAGTCATCCTTTCGGAACGGATGATTACGGAAGAGATTACTTAACGAGAGCGTTATATGGCGGACGAGTTTCACTTGCGGTCGGTTTTCTTGCGATGGTTGTTTCTATTACAATCGGTACCGCAGTTGGAACAATTAGCGGATATTTTGGTGGAAAGTTAGACAACTTCTTAATGAGGGTTGTTGAAGTACTTATGTCAATTCCATCATTCTTTTTAATGCTACTATTAAATGCGTATTTAAAACCAGGAATTACGACGTTAGTTCTTATTATCGGATTACTAACATGGATGGACACCGCCCGTATTGTAAGGGCAGAAACGTTATCTGTAAAAGAGCGTGAGTACGTTTTATACGCAAAAGTATCAGGACAAAAATCACTTATGATTATTGTAAGACATATCATTCCTAACATTTTATCAACCATTATTATCGCTGCGACATTAACAATTGCGACATCGATTTTAATGGAATCATCACTTAGTTTTTTAGGTTTAGGTATTAGAGAACCAGATTCTTCTTGGGGCAGCATGCTAAACAATGCGCAAGGATATATTGGTGAAGCTTGGTATTTAACACTCTTCCCAGGATTCCTTATCCTTTTAACGGTACTTAGTTTTAACGTAATTGGTGAAGCATTGAAGAAAGCTTTCGCACCAAAAGGAGCCGGACATGAAAACTAAAGTGTTAAGTGAAAGGAGTGAGAAGCGTGTCTGAAAAACTACTAGAAGTGAAAAATTTAAAGACTTCTTTTTTCATAGAAAGTGGCGAAGTTGAAGCGGTTCGCGGCGTTACATTTCGCTTAAATAAAGGAGAAGTAGTCGGTATCGTTGGGGAATCTGGAAGCGGAAAGAGTGTAATGGCGAAGTCTGTTATGTCTCTCGTTACGTCACCAGGAAAAGTGAAAGAAGGGGAAATCCTTTTTCATAATGAAAACATACTTTCTAAATCTGAAAAAGAATTACGTTCTATTAGAGGAAATCAAATTTCACTTATCTCTCAAGACCCAATGTCAGCGCTAAATCCAGTCGTGAAAATTGGGAAACAAATGACGGAAGTAATTATACGTCATCAAAAAGTGAAAAAGAAAGAAGCAGAGCAGATTGCGATCAACTTGTTAAAACAAGTCGGCCTTTCGTCACCAGAAGAAAGGGTAAAACAATATCCGCATGAACTAAGCGGTGGTATGAAGCAGCGGGTTATGATCGCAATGGCGATGTCTTGTAATCCGGACCTTCTTATTGCTGACGAACCGACGACTGCACTTGATGTAACGATACAGGCGCAAATACTAGATTTAATGAAAAACTTAAAAAACGAAACGAACATGGCGTTACTTCTTATTACGCATGACTTAGGAATAGTCGCACAAAACTGTACGCGCGTTATCGTTATGTACGGCGGGCTTATTATGGAAGAAGGACCTGTACTTGATATTTTCCAATCGCCGAATCATCCATATACGAAAGGGCTATTAAACTCTTTGCCAAAAATAGCGAACGGAAAAGAAAGACTCGCTCCTATTCAAGGTGTAACGCCAAACTTATTAAACCCGCCACAAGGTTGCCCATTCGCAGAGCGTTGCCCGTATGCGATGGATATTTGTGAAAAAGAACGTCCACCATATTTTGAAATCGGAAACGAACGACGTTCCATGTGCTGGCTAAACGATAGGGCGGTAGGTGATTTCCATGCATGAAGAAAACTTAATTGAAGTTCGGAACTTAAAAAAGTATTTTCCTATTAAAAAAGGACTATTTGGCAGGAAAACAGAGCAATTAAAAGCAGTCGATGACTTAAGCTTCACTATTAAAAAGGGTGAAACATTCGGGTTAGTAGGAGAATCTGGCTGCGGAAAATCAACGACAGGAAGAAGTATCATTCGCTTACACGATGTCACTTCAGGTAACGTTTTGTTTGACGGAAAAGATATCGCAAGTTTAAAGGAAAGTGAACTAAAAGAATATCGAAAAAGAATGCAAATCATTTTCCAAGATCCATACGCATCATTAAACCCGGCAATGAACGTATTCCAAATTATTAGCGAGCCAATGAACATTCACGGCTCTTACGAAAAAGAAGAACAAAAAGAAATCATTTTAGACCTTCTGAAAAAGGTAGGATTAAAAGAAGAACACTTATATCGCTACCCGCACGAATTTAGCGGAGGCCAAAGACAGCGCATCAGCATTGCGCGCGCACTATCTGTAAAACCAGATTTCATCCTATGTGACGAACCAATCTCAGCACTAGATGTTTCCGTCCAAGCACAAGTCGTAAACATGCTGCAAGACATCCAAGAAGAAACAGGCGTCACATATTTATTCATCGCGCATGACCTATCCATGGTAAGACACATATCAGACCGAATCGGAGTCATGTACCTAGGAAACATAGTAGAAATTGCCGACAGCGAAGACCTATACACAAAACCGGCACATCCATACACACAAGCACTACTCTCATCTATGCCAGAACCAGATCCAACAAACATAGGAAAAGAACGGATCATCCTAGAGGGAGAAGTGCCAAGCCCACTAAACTCACCATCCGGCTGCAAATTCAGAACGCGCTGCAAATTCGCCACTGAAAAATGCGCGCAGGAAGTACCGAAGATGGTGGAGATTGCGAAGGGGCATGAGGTGGCTTGTCATTTGTTTTAGAGGGAGAGCACTAGGGGGGACCTGGTGCTTTTTTCTTTGCAGGGGTATTACGATTTACAAACGCTTAAAGCTGAAAAAGGAAATGTGGAAATTCCTTATGAGGCAGCAGTTGAAGAAGGTACGATTTTATTGCAAGTCACAAAAGATGATAAGGTCATTTATGAAGAAGAAGTCACTTCTCAAAAAGAAGGTTTGCTTTCTTTTGAAGCGCCAAAACCTGGGTCATATGATTTAATTGTACGCGTGAAGGGTGAAGAAGAGAAAGCGAAAGGGATTCAAATACATACGAAGCTATGAAAAAACGGCAAGCGGAGTATACTCGCTTGCCGTTTCCATTTCCAGTTGGTTCTGGCATAACAAATGCTCATCAATTTTAAAAAGTAAACGTAAAGTAATTCTAAAATATACAATATTTCACTTTCGGCGATGTAATCTCTAATAAAAGATTCAATAAATTTCATAATATAAATAATTAATTCTAATCATTAAAAATCCTACTTTTTCTTACTTTAATTGTTTCTAAAATATAAAGAAGAATACCTAAACCAAATATTTTTTCAGCATTAGAAATATTATTACCTAATTTAATAATCGGTACATTTAAGCCAAATCTTTCACTCCATTCTAAAGGCATATATCCCCTCTTGCAGTTTATTAATATACGATCATCCATTGTACGAAAAGACGTTTCGAAAAAATCAAATTCCACTTCTATCTCAGAAATTTTTATCTCTTTTTCATTCATCAAAGAACCACGTACCATTCCAAATCCTTGTATCATATTTTCTTTAAACATACCTACACAATTATAATTCGAATCATAAATAGCCCAATCATAATTTTCAACTTCACTTTGAAAATATGCAAGAATTTCTCCATCACTTGCTTCCAATCCAAAAACTTCTTTATTTTTTAAAATAGGTAATGTTGAAGAAATCATCTTTGTTCCTGCTGCATATCTTCCATCAGGAGTATATAAACCTAAATGTTTATTATTGCCGGGTAATTCTAACAAAACATAAGTATCAATATCCCAAAATGTTAAATCATTTTTAATTATATTTTTTTCTAGTAAATTTCCTTTTCTTAATTGCCAAAATCCAATACTAAAAAATACAAGAGAAGCTATAATAATTAAGATTATTGGTCCCCAATTAATATTACCCCAAGTATTATACATGCCACTTAATCCATAAAGAAAAAGCCCAGTTCCAATTAAACACTTCAACTTCCCCTTTTTTTTATAATACTCAAATAATTCCACGCAAACACCTCTATCAGTTGGTCTTAATATTTCAATTATCCTTCAAATGGGGGGCACATTACCGAAAGTAAAAAATTGTATGCTAACGGTGTAAAAACCTATTATAGCAGGTTTTATAGACGTTATATTTACCTTTATAATAAAAGAGGACGTGGAGTAACTTGATTATTCTTAATCATTCGACAAGATGCAACAATTTAATGTGGTGTTTTTTGCTATGATAAGTAAGAAATTTACATATCGTGTTATTGGGGGATAAAAAGAGATGTTGAAAAAATTTACTACATGTATTTTAGGTGGCGCTTTAGTATTCAATTTATCTGGTTGCGGCAATACATCCGACAAAACTTCTTCAGAATCTAAAGAAACCAATTCTAAACAAGAAGAAAAGAAAGTGCAAACGACTGATGAGACGAAAACGAAAGAGAATACAAAGCAGAAAAATACAGAACAAGCAAAAGAGAAATCAAAAATAAAAGAAAAAGAGTATGCTGTAAACAAGGATTTTCATACACCTAAATTTGATGTAACTGTAAAAAGAGTTGTAGAAAGAGATAAGGTTGGTAAAGAGAGTATAGGATTCCAAAAACCTGAAGATGGACATGTCTTTATTGTTGTAGAAGCAGAAGGGAAAAATATCACAAACGAACCGATGAAATTAGCCGTTTTACCATCAGTGGATTTAGTAGATGAAAATGATAATGCTTACCAAAGTGATGTGTTGGCAGCTAGTAGTTATGCGGTTGAAAAAGGCGAGACCTCTAGTATTACTAAGGGATTAAAACCAGGGGAGGTAATGAGAGAAAGTAAAGTTTATGTGATTAATAAAGAAAAATTTGATACAGGAAAATGGTATGTAGTTGTTAACCGTGAGTACAAGGAACAAATTAAATAGTGTTTATTTATTAAGAGGAGATGGCTCCTCTTTTTTTGTTACAAGTTAACACAGAATTTCGTTATAATGTAGAAATTTAATGTTTTCGAAAAAAAGAATTGACTTCTATATTAGTTGTAACTAAAATGGTTACATAATGATGTAATTAATTTAGTTACAACTAATATCTGCTAAAAATATGATTTATATATTTAATTAAGGATGGTGGTCCATACGTTGCCACCCGGTGTAGAAAGTTACTAACACATTCAAATCAATGCATATTCCAAGCTTTAGTATTTTCTGTTACGGGGCAATAAAGTGCAATGTTATCTTTTGTTAAAAATCTTGGTGGGTCTTTCTTTGGAAATATTAGTTTTGGGGAAATATAGTAAGGTATCTAAAAAAGAATAAGGTATAAAAAGATGTACCTATATAAACCAAAAATTTAGTTGAGCTGGATAATAAAAAAAAGGTAGGAGATTTAAATGGAGACGAAACAAGATAATCTTATTTACGTATGGGATGCATATTGTGGATGGTGCTATGGTTTTTCAGAAAGTATTAAAGGGTTTTACAAAAACCACACTGAAGTGCCATTAACGGTTTTATGTGGAGGGTTATTTTTAGATAATTTACCAATGAAAAACTTCTCATATATAGAAGAAGGAAATAAAAGAATTAATCAACTTACAGGTGCTGAATTTGGTCCTTCATATCAAAAATTAGTGGAGGAAGGGACTTTTAAAATGAATTCGAAAGATGCTGCAATTGGCTTTTCAGCTTTACGCTCATTAGCGCCAGACCGTTTATTAGAATTCACTTCGGCTATGCAAAAAGCGTTTTATTATGAGGGCCAAAGTCTGAGTGATCCTGAAACATATCGCAAGATTGCAATCGAGCATGGTTTAGACCCTGAACAAGTATTAGAACGTTTAAACGCTCAAGAAACAATAATAGATGTCCAAAATGATTTCAATAAAGTTCGACAGCTTGGTGTTAATAGCTATCCTTCATTACTTTTACAAAAGGATAATCAAATTATTCCTATTGGTGGTGGTGTAATGACGCCGGATAAAATTGAAGCGCGTTTTAAAAATTTATATTAAGAAAATTTAGGATATGGTAGCAAACATGTTATCTTAGGCCACCTGACATTCATCTCCGGAATATTCGCCAGTACTATTACACTTTGAGATAAATGGGAGTGGGAGATTTTATCCCGCTTTAACGGGCAGTAAGACCCCCACCTCAAAATTCAGTGGAAGCAAAGAAGTTAGGTGGGGGATCAACTGTCCGTAAAAGTCCGATTGGTTCAACTAATAATCAGTGGGGGATGAACAAAACCCCCACTGATTAAAGTTTCACTTTATCGGAACATGATAAAAATATGATAATTAGTTAATAACTTTAACAAAAGGAGAATAACATACTATGTTTAAAACAATCGATACAAATCAAAAAGATGTGAAATTAACGGTGTTTAGTTCGGACGAAAAAAGCTTTATGGTCACAGCAACATTAGTTGAGAAAGCAGGACATGCATTTTTAATAAACTCAAAATTTACGCAGTTTGATTCGAAAGAAATTGTAGAGTATTTGAAAAAAAACAACTTATCTCTAGATAAAATCTTTATTATTCATGGGGATCCAGACTACTACTTTGGATTAGAGAGCATTAAAGCCGTTTACCCAGAAGCTATAGCGTATGCTACGGAGTCTACTGTTGAACATATCGTTCATTCTGTCTTAGGGAAATTAAAAGTTTGGAAAGACGCCCTTGGAGAAAATGCACCAAGTAACGTGGTATTACCTCAAGTATTTAAAGAAAAAGCGATTGATTTTCAGGGGTTAACATTTGAACTAGTAGGCTTAGATCATTACAGAACTAGCCTATTTAATAAAGAACTAAAAGTATTAATTGGTGGTATTGATGTATTTAACGAAATACATGTATTCTTAGCGGATACTAACTCAAAAGCGGCTATGGAGGCATGGATTGAGAACTTGAAAGTATTACAAGCATTACATGCTGACATAATTGTGCCTAGCCATGGATCAATCGAAAAATCCCTAAATAATCAAGCACTTACTGCGACAATGGATTATCTAAGAACGGCGGTTCAAGCTTCTGAGGAAAGTGGAACTTCAAAAGATTTTGTGGCAAAACTTGAAGCAGCATATCCAGGCTATGCAAATAAAGGTGTATTAGAATTAAGTGCAAAAGTTGTAACAAAAGAAATGCCTTGGGGTTAATGATATGAATAAATATCAAAAACTATTACATGAAACGTATGTGTTAACTGGCGAAGGGAAATTGGATGCGTTCAAAACGTATTTAAGTGAAAATGTATCTTGGACAGAAGCTGCTGGGTTTCCATATGCAGGTACTTATATAGGTCCAGATGAAGTAGTGAAAAACGTACATGAACGTCTTGGCACGGAATGGGATGACTATAGTGCTAAAGATGAAATTTATACTTTTAATAACGATACTGTTATCGTGTATGGAAAATATAGTGGAACATATAAAGCTACAGGGAAGTCATTTGTAGCAGATTTTTGTCATCTTTATAAGTTTGATGAGAACGATAATGTTAAGAAGTTTATTCAAATTGTGGACAGTGCAACTGTTAATGAGGTATTAAGTTAGAGTTAATCGTTTCTAATATGCCTTGTATAGGGGGAGGTTAGGATAAATGAAATTCCTAACATTACCCCTGACATTACATTTTGGGGAAGGTTTCTCCTTCTTCAAGCTTTTTATAGAAGAAAACTTATTTAAGTAGAAGAGGTAGGTATATATGAAATTAGAGAAAAGTTTAATAGTAATAATTATTTCTGTGTTTATTTTAGGAATTGTATCGACTTTGATATTTCAAGCTTCCACCGGTAATAACAAAGGGAACTCAATAAAGAGCGAAAATGTCGCTTCTGTATCAAAAGAAGTAAAAGAAAATGAAAAGAATAAAAAGATGGTAGTTGATTTCTATAATGAAGTTTTTAACAAACATAATATCGATACTATCCCTAAATATGTTAGTGAAGATTATAAGCAACATAATCCTTTTGTTGCTGATGGACGAAAAGCCTTCATGGATTTCTTTAAGGAGGATTTTGTTAAAAATCCTAATTCCTCTGCAGAGATTAAACGTGTAGTAGCTGAAGGGGATACAGTTGCTCTTCATGTACATTCTCGTACTAATTCTCAAGATAAGGGAGTTGCTATAGTGGATATATTTCGTATCAAGGATGGAAAGATTGTCGAACACTGGGATGTAATTCAAGAGATTCCAAGTGAAGCAGCTAATGATAATACGATGTTTTAGTTAGAAGATATATTTAATAATTGTTTAAATGATAGTGCTGTATAGAGTTTAGAAATTTAGATAAGTAAAGGAGATGTCCTAGTACCATGCCTGGGACATCTCCTTTTTGTTTTAATGATATTTAATTTATTGTTATTTGTATTTTTTTATGTACTACTATTCAAGTACATATCATTTCAGGCGGTTTTCTTTTATCCCGCATTAACGGGCGGTAAGATCCCCATTTCAAAATTCAGCGGAAGCAAAGAAATTAGGTGGGGGGGCGGGCTGCCCGTAAAAGCCCAATTGGTGAGGGCTGATTAAAGTTTCACTTTATGTTTCTATATCTTTTCCCTCTTCTACACCAGCAGAAGCAAATCAGATAAAAATGTAGGGCTTAAGTAACTAAAATAAAGAAAAAGCCATACAAGTAGTATGACTTTCTTTGCAGAACAATTAAGCTTGTGGTGCAGGCGGTCTTCCATTGAAGTTAGAACGTTTTGGAATTCCTTAAATTAAGAACAGAGTGGGATTAATCCTAGCCCAATTACTAGCGCTGTTTTCTACATACCTTACTTTTTTACGAACAGATTTCAACTGATTTAATAATTCATCACTATTAAATCGTTATAAGCTTCTTTTATACAATATTTCATACAACAATATCAGCTTCTCGATTTTTTGCAACAGGCCCCATTTTAATGACTTTAATAAGGATACGTATAGTAACGAAGAGACGATTCTATAAATACATAAAAATCGTCCTTTCGTTTTGCAAATGATGCATTAATATCAGTCTCATACTATTTTAATGGTAGGGGTAAAAATAGTTTCTTTTTAACCTACGCTAAATTGTTATAATTTTTTTTGCTCTAGAGGCCAATTCCATATCATGTGTAACAAATATTATCGTTTTTCCATCTTCATTAAGGTCTTTTAATATATTAAACACTAAATCTCGATTATTGTTATCTAAATTACCAGTTGGCTCATCAGCTAAAATGTAGTCGCATTTTTTAATAAGTATTCTTGCTAAAGCGATTCTTTGTTGTTCTCCACCACTAAGCTCAAAAATTTTTTTCTTCTCATAATTAGGCAAATTCACTTTTTGTAAAGCTTCTTTTATTATTTTTCTTTTATCGATATTTTTTTGATATTCTAGGGCTATTAATAAATTTTTCTCTACCGTTTCGTTTTCCATTAAAGCGTAATTTTGAAATAGATAAGCTAATTTTTCACGTTGCAATAGTAAGGTTTGCTTTTTGTTTGGATTCATTTGTTCTTCTATAATTATATCTCCAGAGTCGCTTTGTTCTAATAAACCAATAATATTTAATAACGTCGTTTTTCCTTTTCCACTTTCCCCAACGATTGCGATGAAGTCTGTATCTTCAATCTTCAATGAGAAGTCTTTTAATACAACTTTATTACCAAATTTCTTATTTATATTCACTAATTCAATCATTACTAATGTTCTCCTTTTATGATAGCATTGAATGTTTGATTGCTTAATTTCTTATCAAAGAAATAGCTTATTAAAATTTCTAAGATTAGGATCAAAATACCTATAGAAATCACATAAGTATCAATAACATATATAGATACAGATATAATAGGTATAATATTTACTAATAACAATAAAGTAATCATAATTTTATTGCGCTTTATAGCGCTAAATCCAAATAATTGTTTAATATACAAATTGAACTTGTTTTTTTCATAGTAACTAGAAATAGTGTTATAAGTTATTAGAAAATTCGAGACGATTAATATGATCATTGCGATCAATAAATTTTCTTTTTCTGTTTTTAGGTTTTGAATTTCAAACGCTAAACGATCATATACTGAGGTGATATTTTGTATAGTTGATTGAGCCTCATTTTTAGTAATAGTAGCCCTTATACTATCGTATGGTTGCTCACTATTAGTTTTAAAATAAAATTCAGATGCAACATATGACAAATAAAAGGATTGATTGAAGATACCTGTATCAATAATTGCAATAGGATCTCTAATGAGATTTTTATCTTCCGCTTTTATAGTTGAATCATAAGTAAAATAATCTTGATTATTTTTTACATATATAATATTTATATTTAACTCTTGTTCTTTAGTATTATTTTTCTCTCTTCCTAGTTCCTCATTATAAATGTTATCAACTTCAACTTTTTGGAAATAAAAATGTTTTCTATAATTCTTATATATTTCCTTCTCATATTCCTTTAATTTTTCAGGCACTAATATATTCATAGTATTCGAATCATGAATAATTTGCTCTTTGATTGTTTTTTTAACTGATTTAATAGGATTATAAGATAAATAGTTTGAATTTATAGTAACACTATTTCCAGAAGGTTCTAACTTCGGATCCCCATTTTCATTATTTAAATCATAGATATACTTTCCATCTATTTTGTCATAATTTGACGTACTAATTAGAAAGCCACCATGTTGTTTTTCCATATCCAAGTAAAGGTCTTTCATTTTTTTGCTAATTTTTTCTTCCGCACCTAAATCGTCGCCCTTAGCGAAAGTAACTTGAGTTTTATAAATATGTTTAGTTTTTGACCAATTAGATAAATTATCTATCTTTTGATTGAGTTCATTCGATAGGATTTTCCAATGATACGTGGACAATAACATTACGACTATAAATAGAAATTTTAAAGTGAAATTTAATGTGCTAACTAATATATATGGCTTGTTACCTTTTATTTTTGAAACATTTATATTTCTAGTAAAGGCTACTATCGTAATTATTGTGATAGGTATAATTAAAATAAAACTCAATGTAATTGCTATAATCCAAAAAATACATGATAATTCAAAATAAAAATCTGTACTATCTGTAAATATACAATACATAATAAATAATACATAAATCATAAGACTTGATAGTATCATGATTTTCCCTAAATTAAAGATAAAGAAGCTAACTATTTTTTTTCTTGTATAGCCCAATGTTTGCATGATAGCTATATCTTTCAATCTACGAATGATATAGTGAATAATCGCAACAAAGATGCATAATACAATCAAAAATATACAAAATATTTGAAACCCATTGCTCTCAAGTAAATATATAAAATTGGCTTTATTTTCGCCAAAAATTTCTGTTTTAGCTACATTTTCATTTAGTTCTTTTAACATGGCATTTATTTTTTCTTTATCTTGAGTCGAGATATAGTACATACCACTTCCATCAAAATTTTCATCTGCACTTAAAGGTTGGATAGTTATTTTAGTTTTCGAATCTATTCTTTTTATAATACCAATTTGATCTGTGCTCTCAATTTCAGAAGTACTTATAAATTTGTTTGAATTTACTTCTGGAAACTTCCCTGATTTTAACTTGATATGGTTATTTAAACCAGTATCAGTTGTGAAAATATGTAAATCATTTTCTCCCGGGTATATGTATTTTGAAATATTCACATTATATTTCTTTGCTAAAATTTGTAAAAATTCAATGTAATTCTTAGTGTAACTTTTCTCTTCTTCAAAATTTAAAGTAATACTAGTTGTATTTTTATAGAATAACTGTTGTGTTTTATATTCTTTAAAAATATTTAAAGATAAAAATGCAGTTAATGCCAGCGTTGCTGCCATTAAAATAAAAATGATTTTTTTCATGCAAACACCTCTTAGAAAAATCTAATATCACTAATTATCTATATTCAAAAACAAGAGAAGTTTTTAAACTTCTCTTGTTTTTGAATATTATTTATTATCGTAATTCGCTTTATTTGTACCACTAGATGTCCATGTAGCTTTTGCTTTGCTAAATACATCTTTCTTCTGCCATTTTCCATCATTGTAGACGCCTTTTCCATTTGTAACTGTTGCTCTACCTTGTTTTGTATAATGTTTATATTCGGAAATGACGTTTCCATCTCTTTTTCCTCTAATCCAATACCCACCGTCTGCTTTACCAGACGTTACACCTGCGTATAACTGAGGTTTATTGCCAGAATTGTTTTCATCTGCTACAAATCCTTCAGTTATTGTGCTATCCGCTGTCACAATTTCGGACTTTCCAACTGTTTTTTCTGCGGCAAATACATTCATTGAAGCTGGAACTACTAAAACACCTGCAGCAATTGCACCGATAATAGCTTTTTTCATACTAATTCCCCATTTCTATCAGTTTATATTTTGTTAAGATTTTACACTAATGTAAAATCTTACAATTTAAATTTACCATATCCTCATTTTTTTGTAAATAAAAAGTAAATTTTCAGTTTATAATAATTGTTTTTAATTCATTGTTCATATATTCATCTTTATTATTTTTGCGGGATCAAGAAAGGGTATTTTAAGATTTAAATGTTAGTTGAAATAATAACGCCTTTCAAATAAGTTAAGAGGTTTTATTATTATTTTATGAGAGAACAACAGCGAAAAAAGCAGTGAAATAGAAGTTTCTAGTAACAAATATTACTGTGGAAAATTTAATAATTATTGGTAATATTGGGATATACTTATATGTTAACATAATATAGGATTGTATTGTTATTAAAAATTAAAATATTCAAAATTAAAAAAGATCAACTCTATTAAAGAGTTGATCTTTGTAGTGGAAGTAGTTTTTAATTGGACAAATTACCCTATGAAAAGAAAACAGTTCTGGTGCAAAAATAAAATACAATAACTTAACATGGCACAATAATATTTGGGACAGAATCCAATACATATTATTAAAATTAAGATAGTTCAAGTCGGCAGAAGGCACCTTTAGGTGTCTTTTTTTATGAATTTCAAGCCCACCTATTTCCGTAGGTGGACTACTTGTGATTTTACACAATTAAGTTATAGCAAAAGCATTTATATCGAAAGTAATTAAAATTAACTTTGTAACCCTAATAATCTTCATTGTTTTATTATCTTTTATTTTAAAATGAAGTCTTTTCCCTATACGTTCACTATATGTAATCAATTTACAAACAATTGATAAGCGAGTAGAATTCCCTAATAACCCTAAAACTTTTATATTTTCTGTATAGAAGCTAAAATCCATATGAAAAGCATGTAACAGATCTTCCAACCTCCTAAAATAAGATGAATATCAACCAAAATATCTTAACATAAAAATAGTGAAAAACCTAAAATATTCCAATTGTTCATTAGGAAAAATAATACTTGAATGGGAGTCCAATACATATTCTTAGAATTAAAGTGATTCAAATCGGAGGAAGGAACCTTTGGGGTGCCTTTTTATTTATGGAGTTTATTAGAAAATATTTGAAATATAATACAGTAGATTATATTATTATGTGTGTATGATTTCTGGTTTTAAAAATTACAAAAATTAATAGGGGGGAAACAATAATGAAGTTAGGAAAATTAGCATTAATTGGGGCATTAACTTTTAGCGGTTTTACTGCAATAGAAATGAGTAAACCTACCTCACAAGCAACTGCAGCTTACTCAGATCCACTTAATGATGATTGGGGATTTAAAACCATTGTGGATTTACAAAATTCAGAGGAAAGTACATATCAACCAGATTGGAAGATTGGGAATTTAATAACTGGTGATACATTTTACTTAACACAGCACTTTGGTAGAGAACATTTTGGTGCGCAAATGAAAATTTTTAAAATCCACACAAATGGTACCCTAGAACGATTCCAAACAATAGAACCAGAATTTATTCCTGGAACAGAAATTTGGCAAACCCCTATCACAGATAGCTATACAAGCGGTACTTATGTCGCTGCAATTAAATATCGTGGTGAATTCACGTATTCAAATCAATTTACAATCAATTAGGGATATAACGTGATCATTTATTTTTTACGAAACCCACCCTTTTGCTTCCGACGGCGACGAGGAAGCAAAAGGGTGGGTTTTTTGTTATCTTTTTCTAAAATTTGTTTCCTAAAAACATACGCAGACACTTCACGTACAATGGCTTTCACAAATTCTTTTAGAAGCTCAAACAAAAACTCCATAGGTATATTACCCCTTTCCTTCCAAATGGAAAGAAGGGATAACCAATCAAACTCACAATAAACAGTTAATCCTATTTTATTATACTAGTACAATCTCACCAATATAAAAAAGACCACCATTACTGGCAGTCCTTTTTTGGTAGTTTTAGAAATTAAATTATAACATATTAATATACGAATTATAAATATGCTTTTACAAAAGATACTATAAGTTTTTTATAATTCTTGATTTCTCAATTTTCATTGCATAATGAATTTTTCTATGAGTATTAACAACTAACATTAAAATTATCAATTCACTAGATTTTTAGAAAAAACTGGTTATCTATATAATTATTTGGTAAAATATAGATATAATTTAAGGGGTAAAGTTAATATAGATCAACTAAGTAATGCTAAGAAAATGTTTTATTGCATAAAAAAAGGCTCCATTGCTGGAGCACTCAAAATAAACAAACGAATTAAAACAAGAAACAGACAATTTAACTATATATATAAAACATAAATAAATCTATATATATGTAAAAATACATATAAAAACTCTATTTATTGATGCTATAATAGGTTTACTCGATGATTGTTATATTTTTTTATGGTTTTTAAGCAATAAATACCTTCTTAACACCAAGTGTACAAGAAAAGAAGACATCTTAAGCGATGTCTTCTTTTCTTATATAATAACAACACAATAAAATTAAGATGGTTCAAGTGGGAGGAAGGCACCTTTAGGTGTCTTTTCTTTGTCGAATTTGCCTAATAGGGCAGCACCACATTGCTATCAAGTTAAAAATTTTTTCACCCAAAACAAAAAAACGAGCTGAATTCACATAAATAACTATGGAAGAAAACAAAAACTTGGGATTAAAGAACTTGTGATGTATGACTATATTGGCTGTTTTTATCCAGAAGGATACATGAATCCTGATTATACATTTGTATTTAATCATGAGGATATTGAAGGAATTATATTTGTAGGTTTTATAGATGAGGAAGAAGAGGCATTTGTAGGATTGCTTAATTGAATAGGATCTAGAAACAGGTAATCTTCAAATTTTGATAAAACTAGCAATCTCCACGCCGAAATTGGTTAAATTATAAGGGGGAAAAGCTGGTCACGAAAATGATGAAGAGATTACTATTTTCAAATCAGTTGGTTTGGCTGTAGTAGATATTATCGTTGCGAATTATTTGTATGAGAAAGTAGTGGAGCGCGGGACGGGATTGAGTTTTGAGGGACTGCCTTTTGGTGGTCTTTTTTGCATAAAATCTTGTAAAGTAAGAAAAAGTTGAATATTAATATTCTAATATTCAATAGAAAGATAAAATGTTTTAAAGTTCAAAATAATACATTATAATATATTTAGTAAAATTAACCAATTTATATTTTGCTCATTATGTATTAAAGGGGAAATGAAAATGGCTGGACAAATTCGTATGTCACCAGAGGAGCTTAAATCGAAAGCAGCTCAATATGGACAAGGTGCAAATCAAATTGAGGACATTTTAAGTCAACTACAAAATTTACAAAATGAATTAAGAGGAGAATGGGAAGGTCGTGCTTTCGAAGGTTTTGATCAACAGTTCAATCAATTAAAGCCAAAAGTACAAAACTTCGCACAGCTATTACAAGAAATTAATATGCAGCTTAATAAAACTGCAGAAGCTGTTGCTTCTCATGATGAAGAATTATCACGTAATTTCGGTTTGAAATAAAAATTGTCATACTCTATATAACAGGCATTTCAAATGAGCCATACAGCTTATAGTGTATGGCTCATTTGATTGCGTGCCCAACTTAGCTGGACACACGTTTAAAAAGAGTGATATTAATAGGGAATTTTCATATATTTATTGGGATTTCTTTGGCATCTTCTGAAAATTAGAGAAAGGATTTGAGTGATGGGACAATTTCAAAGTAATTTTCAAACGGCACAACAAATTGCTACGCAGATGAGAACAGCTTCGAATATAATCCAAAGTGCAACAAATCGTTCTATAACAAAGGCGACGCGTACAACACTATCTGTTAATTCCAAAGCACAAGAAGCGAATCAACAAATGTTAGATTTTACGAAACAATTTTCCACTGCCTTTCAACAAGCGGTCGATAATATTCATTCAGTAGCCCAAGAGTTTGAGAGAATGGATAACGAACTTCACAACACTTTTCGCTAATGTGACAACCTACGTAAAGGTAAAATAGTAGGAGGAATATAATGAGTCAAGATATTGAAAAACAAATCAATCAAGTAAATCAAAAGTTAAGAAGTGTATTTGAAGAACAAGACCGAAATCAATCCGCGATTCACATTCAGGAGCAAGCGGAAGCAGATTTTTATGAATGGAGAGGTCGAAACCATCGTTTGTTTGATCGAATTTTAGGAACTTGGCATGGTGATAGAGAAATGTCTCAGTTTTTTATGAATACATATCAAGAGGCACAACATATTGAACGAAAAGTCACATTTGAATTGGAAAACCAAAAAGAAACGTTGCTTAAAGAAAGACGAAACCTTAGTGATTTAGAAAACGACCTTTCCTATCAACAACAACAATTAGCGAGGGAGGTCAATGCATGAGCTTAAATATGTATTTAGGAGAAGTACAAGGCCAAACTCAAAGTATGAATGCTGTATGTAACGCTACTATTCAAGGTATGGAACAAGTCATTCAGTCAATTGATGCCTTTGCAATTGATACTGTTCTACAAGGACAAACTTATAGCAGTGCAAAATCATTTTTTGTACAAACCTTTCGTCCTTTAGCGCAAGGAATCATTTATCTGTGTGAAGAGTTAATTCGCCAGAACGATGCTTTTCCAAGTCAATTTCAATCACAAGTCGCTTCCACAGATGTAATTGAACAAGAAATATTAGAACAAATTCGAGAAGTTGACCGAATGAAAGCAAGTATGGAAGCCATCAGTCAAGCTATGCCAATCCCAGGTATGGACGCTATGGCGAATCTTTTTACTGTGATGAGGAAAAAACTGCAAGAAAAGCTGGATCATTTGTATCAATTCAATCAGACCTCTAGTAATAATTATAGTACAGCCCTTCAATTAGCAGCTAGTATTGCTGCAGGTCTTGCAGAAGTTCAAAGTGGGAAAGGGTTTAGTCCTGCAAGTGGTACATTTAGTACGCAAGGGTTGAATATGGAATGGACAACTTCAATTCAAGCGATTACAGAAGAGAGGGCACGACAAGCTGCCAATTCAATTGAAGAAGGTGAAATGTGTGGTAAGCTACCTGAAAAATCTACTGGTGAAAAAATTTGGGACGGTATTGTAGATGGTACGGGACAAGCAGTTAGCGATACAATAGACGGAATAAAAGCTTTAGGAGATTGGGAAACGTGGGAAAACATGGGGAACGCTGCTTTGCACCCTATTGATACCCTCAGTACGATGTATAATGTATTGTCAGATTCATTTATTAATGATGTAATAAATGGAGATGCTGAAAGTCGTGCTAAATGGGGAAGTTATGCTTTAACACAAGTTGGATTAGGACTTATTGGTGATAAAGGATTAAGTAAAGTATCGAAGGTAGCAACTACTGCAAATCTAACAAAATTCTCAGAAGGTATTTCGTCTGTTTCGAATCATTTACCATTGAAAGAACGATTTGCATTCGCAGGTACTAGTGGCTTTGGTAGCAATCAGATAAAAACATTTGAAGCTTTACAAGAAGCCCGTGATACATTTATGTTTTCTGAAACTGGTGGAAGAAGTAGAGTTAAAGGTGTACAAGAAGTAATAAAAGATTATGCGGATAAAGTTCTTGATAGAGTTGAAGTGAAAAATGAGTATCCTGATTCGTATACAGCATCTAAAATATTACGTGAAGAACTTAAGGATGCAGGGATTGAACCACCCCCATATTCTAATGCAGCACATCATCTAACACCTTGGAATGATAGTAGGGCAGAAAAGGCACAAAAATTATTAAAGGAATTTGGGATAGACCATGATTCGGCGGCTAATGGAGTATTTTTACCTTATAAAGTTAATAAATACGTGACTACTGAAGTCTTACACATAGGAAAGCATAGTTCAGAGTATATACTTGAAGTAGAGAGAGTATTAAGTCTTGTTAAGAAACGGGGCGGTACTCAAGAAGATGCTGTTGACGCCTTACATGATATAAGAGAACGTTTATTGAATGGTGAATTAAAATTAAATAAACCGAAGAAAGAGTAATCTTATAATAGAAAAATAACAAAGGAGAGTAAAAATGAAAATTTGGGAATTAAAGAGTTCATTTGATGACTATGAATCCTTTCAACTATTGAACTTAGAAGAAGATTCTAAAAAGTATTTTGAAGGGAAAATTGACTCGGCAGTAAAAGCATCTGATTCATGGGGAGAAATACGTATTAAATGTGTAGAAGAAGGAAATCAAAGTGATTTGCCTCATTTTTGGGGAGAAGTTGGTACGCCAATGGTTAGTGGGAAAGCTAAAAAATTTTTAGAGTCTATACTTGGTGATAATGTAGAATTTCTTCCCCTAATTCATGATGTGACGGGAGAAGTGTATTATATAATTAACGTTTTAAATGCACTAGATGCTATTAACTATGAGAAAGCTATACTAAAGAAACTACGTTCTGGCTTAGTAATAGATTTCAAAAAATACGCATTCTTACCTAATATGGTTAAGAACCAAACAATATTTAAAGTTTACTTAAATGAAATATTACATATTCCTTCCGTTTTTGTATCAGATGAATTTAGAAATACAGTGTTAGAAAGTGATTTAAAAGGTTTTGAATTTATCGAGGTATGGGATTCAGAAGCAAACATGTAAAAGAAAGTCCTAAAATAATTGATAGGAGTTAGTGACATGGATGTAAAGGATTTAAAAATTCTAAGAATGTTAAACAATTATGAGGGAAATGAAAAAGAAATTTTTGAACTGATTCAAGCTGAAGCAATAGTGAAATTTATATGTGGAAAAATATGATTTTGGAAATTGGAGATATATTGAAAAGTGTTAATTATAAGCTGAATACACCCGCAACGGATACTGAAGTTCAAAGATTAAGAGAACATGTAAAAGAGAAATTTAATGTTGATTTACCGAGGGAATACGAAGAGTTTCTTAAAACTGTAAATGGTTTAGACTTTGATGGACTGGTACTTTACGGAGTTGATTCTTCTTTACTAGAAACAAAAAAAGATGAACATATTTGCGGCTTTATAGACACGAATAAGATTTGGTATGAAAATGAATTTCAAAAAGAGTATCTTTTCTTTGGCGATTCAAATATTGCGTGGTTTTGTAAGAGCTTATCAGACGGTACTTATTTAGAACTTGATAAACCATCAGGTACGGTAATGAACACATATAATGATTTTAATACAATGCTTGAGGAAGCGTTAAAAATAACCCTTCTTTAATAGGGGGTATTAAAAATTATGTTTAATTTTTTAAAAGAATATGTTGTAGCAGACAGAAGTGTCCGTTCTAAACAAAAACCTATTTTCTATCCTATATATCAAGATGAGATAGATGAGGCAGAAAGCTTATTACAAATGGAACTTCCAAAAGAACTGAAACGCTTTTATCAAGAAATAGGTTGTGGTTTTTTAAGTCTGATACAAGAACGTTTTTCAACAGATTTATGGACCCGATTTCAGTTGCAGATTTCCGTTTAAGGCAAGATATTTATGAATATAATCCAAACCTAGATGATGATTCATTAGTGTTTTTTGAAGTAACAGAACTTAACTTTTTAACAATTAAATTTAAAGAGGAAAATGAATTAGGTCAATGTCCTACTTACTCTGAAGATGAGAAAATAGCGGATTCTTTAGAAGAATTTTTAATTAAAATGGATGAAAATCCTGACTATTATATTTAACCTTTTTAAGACTTGCTTTAAGGTGTAGCATTTGAAAAATATCTAATCATGAGTAAAAAAGCTTATGTATAACCTGCATAAGCTTTTTTAATGTCCATAATAGGTAAAAAGTATCAAAAACATTCACCATTAAATCACTTGAAAGTTTAAAGCGACTCCTAAATTAGAAAATCATATTAAAAATATAGATCCCTCTGTTCCAAGAAGGAGAGGTATTGATGGAGCACACAACAGTGAAGAGTTCTTTAAAAACAATATTAAAAATAGTCAGTGAATCACCTTCAAAAATTCTAGGTGTAAAAACAGTAGAATACAATATGCCTAAGTTAAATATGGATGGCACCCCTACAGGAGAGTATGGAAATAAAGTATTCACAAACAACATTTATGATCCTAAAATTATAAGTGATAAGGAATTTATTAACCGTGGAATTGAAGCAGCTAATGACGCTAAATTAAAAACCAGTGATGGAGTTCTTTCGAGAGAATGGACAGGTGTTGACGGTAAAGAAATAACTTGGAGAGGATACCATAAAGGTGGAGAAATCTCTTCTTTTTTCCAGAATAGATTAAAGATATACGAGGAGAGATATGTATGCAAAGAGAATTTAGATTAAAAGATGAGGATTTACTAGATTTAACCCATTTTCCTATACAAGCAGTGTTTAATATGGTAGATGATAAAAGATTTTTAAAGGTAATCAATTCAGTTTGTGAAGGAGTAGGATTTGGAGAGGAATATGGCGCATGTACTTTTCCAAGAGATTTGGATGAGTATGATATTGCCAATGGAGATTCATTTGAAGGGGGAGAATTTGCATTATACAGTGGTGATGAGGTAATAATTAATTATCAAACACTTTATCATTATTTAAAAAAAATGTGCGAGGGTTATTCAAAAAAGTATCCAAACACAATTAAGAGATTAGAAGACAGTCTTAACAAATTTATTGAATTATACAATATTAATAGGTAGAGACTATTTATAACTTATCCAAAATCATTATAAAAGGTAGAATGTTTCATGATTAGAATTGATTATATGCTAATATTCAATAGAAGATTAGAAGTTTGAAAATTCGCAATAAAATCTTATGATGCGTTCGGTAAAATCAACCAATATATATTTTGCTCATTATGTATTAAAGGGAAAATGAAAAAAACTTGGTCAACAGTAGCGGGGTGGTTTAATTAACATAAAAAAAATACAGATTTTAATAAAAAAGCTTTTGAATATTATATGGCTCTTTATGCTGTAAATGATATAAGATCGACTATAATTACTCTTGTGATTGGGTGCAATAGGTTTGAAAGGTAGTGTTGGAAAAGAAACTGGTATAACAGTTCCTGTTTTAGAGGGGTTTACTATGGGAAGTAGTTTTAAATTTGAAAAACCTGAGGAGAAAAAATGATATGAAAACTCCATCGTATAAACCATTATATATTTTAGTTTATGTCGTAATATCTGTATCTATTATAGGATTAATGATTACTCCATCCAACAATTGGTGGGAAAAATTGTTAGGAACTATCGTTCTCATTCTTTTGGGAGCAGGTTTAATATGTTTTTTAAAATTTGGACGGTGGGCGCAAGAGAAATTTTATGATAAATTTACAAAAAAACGGGATTAATATAAGACTGGAGTAATTAAGATATGCGTACAATAAATAGAATTCTGACTTTTACTGTATGTATTATGTTGTTAATTGGGGCTTCTTCTACTATACGGTTAGAAGATAAAATTTTACTTATAGGTTTGCTGCTAATTTGCAATGTTATTGCATACTTTACAGTAGAGTATATCTATAAACGTATAGACAATAAGAAAAAGAATTGGATTTATAATTCGCAAAATTCATTTAATATTTAGAAGGCAAAAGTATCAATGAAACTATTACCAAATGGTTGGTTTTACAGTAGCCCAGGCCGGAATAGAACTAGAGAATATTAAAGGATTTGGGATAGGAGCTGAAGCTACTCTAGTAAAATATGAGAGTGCTATAAAAATTCCTATTCCATTTATGGATAAAAAGTTACAAACTGGGGGATCAGCATCGCTTGGAACACTCGGGGGATCTTTTGAAGCTGGAAAAAGTGGATTCAAATTCCATGCACCATTTGGTCCTGATGTAGGTTTATGGGGATTTGGTTTAGAAGTTAATGTTAAGGAATAAAGGAGATAAGTAGCATGAATAAAAAAGTGAAACAATTTAAATATTTTATGATTATATTAGCTTGTATTGCAATTTTTGGTACAATTTTACCTAATGCATTGGATCCAAATGAAACATTAGCAGGTAACATTTCGGTTGCAGTTTTTGGTACAATTGGTACTTGTTTGTTGTTTTCTATCACTTATTTCCTTATAAAAAAGGCTATTTTAAGAAGGGGAAACTAAGATGGTACAAAATTTAGAGTTAGAACTACTTCCAATAGGTTCGGTTGTGAAATTTAAAACATGGGAGCAACCTTTGATGATATATGGTAGAAAACAGGAAGATTCAAAAACTAAGGAAACTTGGGATTATGTGGCTTGTTATTATCCTATTGGAAATGTTTCAACTGAATATAATATGTTTTTTAACCATGAATATATATCAGAAGTTATTTTTACTGGTTACATAAATGAGGATGAAATTAAGTTGCGTGAAGATTTGAAATAATAATTTGAAATTTATAACTATAATAAAACATATATATCTTAATGGATATAATTTTTTATTATAGTTATTTTTATAAGTTTAATGGTGAAAATTTTATTGGGAATAGAAGGGGTAATGATAGTGGGGATTTTTAAAAATACAATTTTATTTGTTTTGTGTTTAGTAATTCTTAGTGGTTGTTTTACAAGAGAGGGAACTATTGTTGGTGGTAAAGTTCATGGTTCTTCAGATAGTGTATCAGGTAGTATCTCTGGAGATTATAGAAAATTTACTGGATCTGCAACTCAAGATAGGAAAGTTAAAAAAGGTGAGAATTGGATTTTTTCTTTTGATGATAAAACTAAACAAGGAACTATAATTGCTTATGTTGTGGATTCAAATGATAATACAATACTAGAGTTTAATAGTGGCGAAGGCGAAAAAAATATTAAAGTGCCTAAGGATGATACATATAAGGTTAAAATTAAAACGGAAGAACATGGTGGGGAATTTCGAATATCATGGAAAAAAGAAAAATAGTTTTTGGATTGAAAAAAGCATCTAAAGATAGAAGCTTTTTTTAGTCTTTAATTAAATAGTTTTGAATCTGTATTCTGGTGAAATATATAGTAGTCATGTTTTTTAAGTAGAGAATCAGCTCCAATTTAATTCAAAGAATTATTAAGTAATGTTTTTAAATCTGATTGTATATCAAATTTTTCTTTATGTTGATCATATATGATTAGATATACAAATTATCTAGTATATTATCTTTTTCTTCCTTATTGATGCCAATATATTTTAGTGTAATTTATGAGGTGCTATGATTGAGTATTTCTTACAATATAGCGAAATCTTTTGTTTATTTATAGAACCAATAGCCGAAGGTTTTGCACATGGTGCGAGTCCCAATAGATTCGATACCAGAAAACTCTCCGGCTTTTTGAAATTTTTGATAAGCCTAGATCTTATTAATGGGTTGATCTTCTTTTCGAGAAGGGAATAATATTTCACAGAAGGTGTGAAATGGGATGTTGATTTAGATGATGATGGTGAAGATGATAGTATTAAAGATATGGTGAAAACGGGTGTGAAAAAAACTTAGTCAACAGTAGCGGGGTGGTTTAATTAACATGAAAAAAAGTATAGATTTTAATAAGAAAGCTTTTGAATATTATATGGCTCTTTACGCTGTAAGTGGTATAAGATCGACTGTAATTACTCTTGTGATTGGGATAGCAGATATATTTGTGCTTTTACCTGCTTTTGCAAATCCTGTTCAACCGATATATATGTACATAATAGTTCCACCAGTTGCTTTTTTAAATGTATGGGCAATATGGATTGTTATAAATCCTAGGAAGCGGCAATTACAATACACTCTATTTCGTGGGGTATTTGGCATCGTATGTTCAGTAGGATTATTAGTTATAACCCAAAAGTTTGCATATGGAATGTTAGGATTACAAACTCCTATCTATTTTATTTTTTCGGTTGGTTTGTATATTTTTGCTTTGTATTATTATTATAAAAATCATATTAAAAAACTTCAGGAATCAATCAAAAAATCAAAAACATTGAAAAAAAACTCTGGTTTTGGAGTAGTGGCTTTTGTAGGATTGGGTCAACTCATTGCTAATATCAGTCTTGGTTTTGCAACGCAAAAGATGGTAGCAATTGTATTAATGTGTGTATACTCCATGCTTTCGTTTATGTTGTTTCATTTCATTATGGAACTCCATAGGTACTATTATTTAAGGAAGCATATAGAAGATGGGGGTAGAACACATGAAACCTTTTAAAGAGGTTTATTGAATTTTAAGTATTGTGATTTATGGAAGGAAACAAAAACTTATGGTTAAAGAACCTGTGATGTATGACTATATTGGCTGTTTTTATCCAGAAGGAGGAAAGCTGATATGCAAGCATTTAAAGTTGGGAAATTAGTCACATTCGTTGCAATTATAATACTTCTTGTAGTTGCTATTTTATCTCCTTACAACTTATTTAAAAAGATTTATTTTATTATTGGTGTTCTTATTATTGGCGCAATTTCACTTGGTACAAATAAATTCTTTGAACTGATACACAGTAAATTTAATAAGAAATGATATTACTTATGTGATAAAGAAATTCCTCTCTAAATCCTTAACGATTTAGAGGGGAATTTCTACAATATGATTTTACTGGATTACGTGGAACTAAATTAGTCCATCACCATATTGGTGGTGGTCAAGCTGTTGGTGTTCCGCTGCCACTACATCCTGGTTTTGGAGGGATTCATAACGCAGAAAAATCGATTGGAGCATGGGGGAAAAGATGCAGGATATGTAGAAATGCTTCAGAAATTTATTGAACATCATACATTAGGCGGTAAATAAAAAAATGAAAAATGAAATGAAAAATTGTTTTGATAAAATAATTAGAGAGTGGCAAGATTGTAATAATTCATTGCCAAAATCTTTATGGATAGAAGAAGCAGAGGCTTTTATCTATGAAGGAGAACCAGATATAGAGGGATACGTATTCTGGAAACCGTTAGAAAAAAATATAATTCATGATTTTTCTAATATAGAAAAAGATTTGGGGATACAATTATATAATTCAATTAAAGAATATTATAATTCTTATTGGTTTTTAGACTTAGGAGGTAATTATTTAGGTTATGATTTTGAATTAAATTCTGTTATACCAGGAATTGAACTGCATGATTTTTATGTATCTTTACAAGGGTACCAAGGCGCACATGATAATCAACTGAATAATATTCCTATTGGTATGGAATTCAATGGTCTCTTGGTAGTTGTAGATAATGAAAATGGACAAGTAAAATTAGAAGCTTATGAAAGCGGAAGCTTCGAAGTAATCTGTGATAGTTTAGCAGAATTAATTTTAAATCTTTCATAATCAGGAACCTGGTCGAATACAACTTGTAGATTATCAGATACATCACGATACTGGTCATACAGGTGGATATAAAATTTGAGGAAAAGATAGGGCGGTTTATAATTATGAACAACATTACATGGATTAATGTAAGTGAGAAAAAAGTTACAGATGAACAAATTGAACAATTAGAAGAGTACTTTGGTATTAAATTTCCTAATGATTTTATTGAGTGTGTAAAGAAATATGATGGTGGCTATCCTACTCCAGATACATTCAATATTCCTAATCAGGATGAAGATTCACTTAATAACCTTTTAACCTTAGACTCTGAGAGAAAAATTTCTATGCTGCAAACATATAATAGTATAAAAGATAGATTGGTAGATAAAGTATATCCTTTTGCTAGAGGCCCGTTTGGTAACCTTCTATGCTTTGATTACCGAAATAATCCTCAGTCACCAACAGTCGTATTTTGGGACCATGAGGAAGAAGAAATGGAAGAATCCATCTATCCTGTTTGTTCATCTTTTGCAGAATTACTTGATAGCTTATATGAGTTTGAAGACGAGGACGAATAATTAATTATGAGTAACAAAAGTAAGACTTATGTGAATTACGCATAAGTCTTTTTAATATTATCTCAAAGTTAAGAAGATTGAGGGGGAAAATTCTCATGAATCTAGGGGAGCTAGTTTAAAAGAAATTAAAAGACAATTAAATATACCTAGATTTCAACACCCGATTAGTCAAAAAATGGTACCATTAACAGATAGTAATGGTAAAAGGATATTAAATGATAATAAACAGCCTATTATAACTCGAGAATTTACATATGAAGTAAAAGGTCAAAAAATTATAATTCAAGATCATTCAGAGGGTCATAAGTTTGGAGAAGGTGGAATTGGAGATCAGTCACCGCATCATAATGTAAGACCTGAATACAATACACGAACAGGACAGGTAGATCGTATGGAGGATCATTATTATTTTGAGAAGAGAAATAAAAAATAGGAAGTATAAAAATGATTGATCAATTTAAATTTTTAAATCCACAAGCGTTAATTAGTATTTTTGGGAAAATACCAAAGTTTGAAGAATCAGAGTTATTAGATGTGCGTCTTAAAAGAGATGGTCCTACTTTAGTTATTCAATTGATGACAAAGGAAAATGTTGAAAACAAGCCAAAAAGATGGGATAAGTGGGATGTAATTTATGTAGAGATATCTTTCTTTACTATTCATAATTTAACAATAAAAGGTTTAGGGACAGAAAATATAATTGATTATTTTGAAATAAATACGATAGAAGAAGGTTTATTAAGAATTAAGTGTAAGAATCAAATGTTAGTTGAGTGCTCGTTTGAATGGGCGAAGGTAGAAGGAGTAATCCCAGGCTTAATAGGATTACCGTAATTTTGATGGGAAGTAGATAGTTAATTTTTATAATATTCATATTTTAATGTTTTGGGGTTAAATAAGGAATGTATAAAGGACATTTGAAACGTTGATAGTGTTACAAACATATGAAGCGGAAATTACTAAAATTAAGATACCTAATTATATACCTGTATTAGGTGATTATGATATAAGTTCCAAAGGTGAGATTGTAATAGGTGGGTATGGTTATAGATTCCGCAGGAGTTTCATTTAAGTTTGAGAAGGAAGCGAGATAATAGAATGCGAAAATTTTCAAAAATAGTTATATGTGTTGGTGCGTTAATAATGATTATACTAGGCATGATTGTACATGATACATGGAAGGATAGGATTTATTTTTCTTTAGCTGTACTTTTTGTTACCGTACTTTCTTTACTATGGAATATAGTTGCTCATAATATTATGGATAAATTTAGGGGGAGAGAATGAATAGTTATGAAACTTTTACTGATTGGAACAGTAGCGGGGTGGTTTAATTAACATGAAAAAAAGTCTAGATTTTAATAAGAAAGCTTTTGCACATTATATGGCTCTTTATCCTGTAAATGAAATAAGAGTCCACGTAATTGGTCTTGTCCTTTTGGGGGCAGATGTGTTTGTTCTTTTGCCTGCTTTTGCGAATCCTTTTCGATTACTCTATGTATATGTAGTAACTCCTCCAGTTGTTTTTTTAAATTTGTGGGCGATATGGATTGCTATCAATCCTCGGAAACGACAGTTACAATACACTCTATTTCGAGGAGTATATGGCGCCATATGTTCAGTCGGATTATTAGTTATAACTCAAAAATATGCTTATGAAGTGTTACAATTACAAACTCCCATCTATTTTATTCTTTCATTTGGTTTGTATAGTTTCGCTTTGTATCATTTTTATAAAAATCATATTGAAAAACTTCAGGAACCAAGAAAAAAATCAAAATCATCGAAAGGAACTGGTGGTGTAAAAGTAGCAGCTATTGCAGCTGGATCGGGGCAGTTAATTGCTAATATAATTCTTAGCATTGCAACACAACAGATGGGGGCAATTGTATTTATGTCTGCATGCACAGTGTTTTCGTTTGCTTTGTTTTATATGATTATAGAACTGCATAAGTATTATTATTTACGTAAGCATATAGAAGATGGAGGGAAAATACGTATAGGCTTTTAAAGAGGATTTGTTGCATTTCAAGTGTATAATTGCATTCTTCTTATGGAAGCCATTTACGAGGCTTATAGCAATAAAAGATGTATAAGTGGAAGATTATATTGTGGTAAAACATCTGAAGGAATGGAAATTAGGTTTGTTCTTATTGATGATAAGATTATAGCTGTTTATCCCGTGTATTAAAGAATGTGAGGTACTCAAAAATGAAAGTAACTAATCAGCCCATAGTTAAAAATGTAAGAAAATATAGAGGTAATTGCTAAGAAGCACTCCCCCTAAGTTTCAGATGAAATTAAATAATTGATTATTTACATTTAAATAATCGACTATTTATGCTTTAATATTTATATGTACATAATTGGGATAATTAGGGATTTACATTTAATATGTTTTAAGAAAGGGGAATGTTTTTTATATGGAAACTCCAGAAAATCAATTTAAACGTGCGCTTAATCCTTGGTTCTCCATTTGGACAAAACCACGTGATACAATGAAAGAAATTTTTATATCCAAACCAAAGAATGTGTTTTTACTCATTTTACTAGGCTCATTCGTACAGACTTTAGATCGAGCATCTTCTAAAAATATGGGGGATTCAATAAGTAGTCCAGTTTCAATAATCTCAATGGTTATATTCGGTACCTTCGTTGCTTTCTTAATTTATTATTTTTTGCTACCAGCGTTATTTAATTGGGTGGCAAAAAAACTTGGTGGACAAGGTACCTTTGAAAAAACACGTTACGCAGTTGCCTATTCTTATATCCCTTACGTTTATTCTCTTATATTAGTTTGGGTGCCTTCATTTTTCTTGTTTGGGATAGAAAACTTTACGAGTGAGACACCGAAAATGGAGAGTAGCATAACTTTAACGATTTTGTTTCTTATTTTTGCCATAATTGATATAGTTATTGGAATTTGGACAATCATTATTTCCTTAAAATGTTTAGGAGAAGCACACCAATTTTCAGCATGGAAAGCATTATTAACAATAATAATATCCTTTATGATTATCATTCTTCCTTTAGTAATAATAGTATTTCTTATAGTAGGGGTTACAACTTTTTAATCATTTATTTGCCTCTTATTTATCCAAATGTTTTCTACGCGCTGTTAGTAATTGTTACAGGGGAACAACCACATGATTCGGATGTTCCACTTGGCGAAGCGTATGACCTATATGATCAAATTGATCGCCCGTTTTACGGCCTGTTTTTCTTATTATCAGTGTTAACAGGAATTTGTGAAGGCAAACTTGAAAATCAAATATTAAACTATTAAAACCTTAAGGGAGCTGAGTAGATTATCTTTGTTCGTCTCTTATTTTCCAATTGGAGGCTAATTATTACCAATTGGTTCTGTAGCTCTTATAGAAGAAATTAATCAACCTCTTATGATTTATGGAAGAAAGTAACAACAAGCTGATAATAAATTATGCGATTATGTTTCTTGTCCATATCCTCATGGTAATTTATCAAAAGAATATAATGTGTTTTTTAATCATAATCAAATAATTCATTTATTATTTAAGGGTTTCGAAACAGAGGATGAATTAGAATTAAGAAGTAAATTATCTGAGTTTTAGTGAAAATGGAGAAAATATAATATGATTTTAGGAATTTCATATTCTGATATTTTTCGTATCATAATTATTGTTTTGGTTTTTTTCATTTTTTGGAGATTGAATACTTGGTATAATAAAAAATATAATGTTCCTAAGGTTTTTCAATGGTTTCCTAGAAGATGGGGAAAAAGAAAAGTTTCAGAGCATTTGTCTCAACTAGATAAAAAGTTAGAAGCTGAAGGTAAAGGTATCTGTGTTACAATCTATGCTATTGATTTGTACATTGTAACTATTCCTTGTACAGTAAAAAAATATAAATCTTAATACATATATGTTTATAAAAAAGACCTTTTATTTTAAAATAAAAGGTCTTTTTTATGATGATTGAAATAGTAATTTTAAGTGAATTAAATTTGAAATGTATCAAGAATATTATCTTTTTCTTCTTTATTAATTCCAATATGTTTCAGGGGGATGTGTGGTGTGCTATGGTTAAGAATTTCTTGTAACATAGCAACATCTTTTATTTGTTTATAGAACCAATAGCCGAAGGTTTTTCGCATGGTGTGAGTACCAATGGATTCTACATTGGCAAAATCTCCGGCTTTTTGCAATTGTCGATAATACGTGTTTTTTCGTCATACAAAAACCCCTACATATAAGTAGAGGTTTTTAAATTATATCTTAATGAATTATGCCTTCTTAGATAAAGTAAATCGAGTTCAGATAAACGAAGATTATAGAATACATCATTTTAACTAGATTTATTATTAACTAAATTGTCCCCACCACCAAGCTCTGCCTCAATCTGCGAAGTCTTCGATGACTCATCCATACGCCAATACGTAATAAAGCTGATCGCGATACATCCAGCTACGTAGAAGTAGAATAGTGATTCCATTCCGATACTTTTTAGCCATAATGCGATGAACTCAGCTGTTCCGCCAAATATCGCAACTGTTAGTGCATATGGTAAACCTACGCCAAGTGCGCGAATTTCAGTTGGGAAGAGTTCTGCTTTTACAATTGCGTTAATAGAAGTGTAACCAGTAACGATAATGAGACCGACCATCATGAGTAAAAATGCTACGATTGGTTCTGTCGTTTTTTCCATGAAGAAGAAGATCGGTGCTGTTAGTAATGTTCCAAGAATACCGAATGCCATTAATAATGGGCGACGTCCAATTTTATCGGATAGTAGCCCAGCAATTGGTTGAAGTACGACGAAAATAAGTAGTGCGGCAAAGTTAATCCAGCTTACAACTTCTTTCGGAAGACCGACTGTGTTTACCATGAACTTTTGTAAATATGTTGTGTACGTATAAAATGCAACAGTGCCTCCTAATGTTAGGCCGACTACTGTTAATACTGCTTTCGGGTGTTTCATAAGAGCGCGAACGGTTCCTGCGCTTTCGCGTTTTTGTGATTTTATGTTTGCGAACTGCTCCGATTCATCCATCGTGCGGCGAAGCCATAATACAGCTACTGCGCCCATCGCTCCAATAATGAACGGAATGCGCCAGCCCCAAGCTTTCATATCGGGTTCGCTTAGCAATTGCTGAAGAACAATTTGAACGCCTAACGCAACCATTTGCCCGGCAACGAGCGTTACATATTGGAAACTTGAATAAAAGCCACGGCGACCACTACTAGCCATTTCAGATAAATATGTTGCGGAAGTTCCGTACTCTCCGCCAAGTGATAAACCTTGCAGTAAACGGGCAAGAACTAAAATAATGGGTGCCATAATCCCGATGCTTTCGTAACTAGGGGTACAGGCGATAATTAAGGAACCACCGGCCATAACCGTAATGGAAAGCGTTAATGCTGCCCGGCGTCCGTGCCGATCCGCATAGCGTCCCATTAATAAACTTCCGATAGGGCGCATTAAAAATCCAACTGCGAAAATAGCTGCTGTGTTTAGTAACTGACTCGTTGGATCGCCTTTAGGAAAGAACTCTGCTGAAAAGTAAACAGCGAAAGCAGAGTAAACGTACCAGTCATACCATTCAATTAAATTACCGACAGAACCTTTAAAGATATTGCCGGCGACTCGATTAGATTTTGCTTGAGCCATACTAATTCCTCCTCTTGCTTAGAAATAAAAGGTATATATGAAAGCGTGTTCAATATAGTTGGATTGTACTGTCTACAGAATGAAATCTCAATATTATGACAATTTTATTCTTTTTGTACTTTATGTACATGGAGAGTTTTAATAGTTGCTTCATTATTCGTTTTGTCATAATAATAGAAAAAGGAGATTGATAGTTTTGAATATTTTATCAAAGGATATGAAGTATGAAGAAATCACGCAAAGTGTCATTACAAACGAAAATAGTAAGCTTAATTATTGCGTTAATTTTATTTGTCGTTCTCCTATTAACGGGAATATTTGTTTACATTCAGTCCGTTGATACGAAGCGACAAGTGGAACAGTTAGCACTGCAAACAGCTAAATCTCTTTCTTTTATGCCAGCTATAAAAGAAGCTTTTCAAAATAATGAGCATAAAAGTACGATCCAATCCATTGCGGAACAAGTTCGCGAGCAAGCTGGTGCGGATTATGTAATTGTGGAAGATCGCTATGGGGTTATGTATTCCCATTCTAATTCTGAGTTGATTGGAACAAAGAGTAACAACCCGTATAACTATGAGGCACTTACTTTTGGTGGTTATTATACACTCGAAGGAAATGGTACAAGTGGTCCAGCTTTAATGGCGAAGGCACCTATTATTGTTCATAACGGAGATTACGATCAAGTAGTAGGTGTTGTGACAGTAGAGTTTTTAATAAAAGGTATTGAATCTAACATACTGAGCAGAACGAAAGAAATTATACTCTTTTCCTTAGCTGTATTACTAGCTGGAATTGTTGGTGGTATTCTTTTAGCGCGTAGCATTCGTAAAGATACACTCGGTTTAGAGCCGAATGAAATTGCAGCGTTATACCGGGAACGAAGTGCGATATTACTATCTATAAAAGAAGGAATCATCGCCATTGATCAAAACGGTTTTATTACGATGATGAATACGTCGGCAGAAGAGATGCTTCATGTAAATGGTGATTATATGCAGCAACACATTTCAAAAGTTTTACCAGAATTTAATATGGAAAGAGTGCTAGAAAACGATCAAGAAATCGCGTTTCAAGATAAAGTGTTTATTTTAAATAGGACGCCGATACTTGAAAATAACAGTACGGTAGGCGTTGTATGTAGTTTTAGAGATAAAACAGAACTGCAAAACCTTGTGAATACAATATCTGAGGTAAGAAAGTATTCAGAGGACTTACGCGCTCAAACACATGAATTTACAAATAAGCTGTTCGTCTTATCGGGATTACTTCAGCTAGGACATTACAAGGAAGCGATTGAATTTATTCAGCAAGAATCTAACATTCATCAAAGCCAAAACCATATTTTATTCCATCAAATTCATGATGCGAAAGTACAAGCTATTTTATTAGGGAAAATCGGAACAGCGTCTGAGAAGAAAATCGATTTTCATATTGAAGGAGATAGTGCACTTCATCCGTTACCAGACCATATAAAAGTTTCGCACCTTATTACGATCCTTGGAAACATAATCGATAATGCATTTGATGCGGTGAGTGAACGAGAGGAAAGGAGTGTTTCCTTCTTCGTTACGGATATTGGGCACGATATTGTGTTTGAAGTGATAGATAGTGGAGCAGGGATACCGGTAGAAAAAATTACGACCATTTTTCAAAAAGGGTTTTCAACGAAAGGAAATGATCGTGGTTACGGACTAGCAAACATGAAAGAAATGGTAGATGTACTAGAGGGAACAATTGAAATTCAAAACGAGAAAAATGGGGGAGCTATTTTTACAATTTACCTTCCGAAAACATTGAAAGAAAGTACATGACAAACAGGGGGATGGGCATATGTTGAAGGTTGCAATTGCAGAAGATGATTTCCGCGTCGCGCAAATTCAGGAAGAGTTTTTATCAAAAATAAAGGACGTAAAAGTGATTGGAAAAGCATTGAATGCGAAAGAAACGATGGAATTACTACAAAGGGAAGAAATTGATTTACTTCTATTAGATAATTATTTACCAGACGGAATTGGAACCGACTTATTACCACAAATCCATGCTGATTTTCCAAACGTTGACGTCATTATGGTTACTGCGGCAAATGAAAACCATATGCTAGAAAAAGCAATTCGAAACGGCGTAAGCAACTATCTTATAAAACCGGTCACGTTAGAAAAATTCGTTCGCACAATTGAAGACTATAAAAGAAAGAAGCAATTATTACATAGTAACAATGAAGTGAATCAAGCACTTATCGATAACTTCTTTGGCCTTTCGCAAACACAAGACATAAAAAACTTACCGACAGGTGTAGATCCGTTAACACTGCAAAAAGTGAAAGGGATTATAAAAGGATTCGAAGAGGGCATTACAATAGAAGAAATGGGCGAACAAATGGGGGCCTCCAGAACAACCGCAAGAAGATATTTAGAATACTTAGTAGCGACCGGCGAATGCACAGTAGAGTACACATACGGCATTATCGGACGACCAGAACGAAAATACCGAATAGGAAGAGGACTATGAAAAAACGATTATTACTATGTATATGGATCATGACAGGAGTAATAGCAGGTTGTTCCTCGGAAGAATCCCATATGAATAAAGTGAACATCGACAAAGTAGAAATCGTTGCGCCGAACGTTCAAGGAGCTGGATGGGACTTAACAGCACGGGCGATGCAAAAAACACTAACAGAAGAAAAAATCTTCACAAAACCAATCACTGTCACAAACAAAGTAGGTGGCAGCGGTGATGTCGGATGGAAATATACGAAACAAAAAGGTGGTCACGTACTGGCGATTAACTCAAGCTTACTCATAACGAACAACCTACTAGGCCACAGTAAACTAACATATAAAGACTTCACCCCGCTCGCAACATTAGCATCGGACTGGGAAGTTGTTGTCGTATCAAAAGACTCAAACATAGAAAACGCAAACGAACTAATGAAACAACTAAAACAAAACAAGAAAAACTTCAAAATCGGAGTTGCCCCCGGCCTAGGAAACGACGATCACCTATCCTTCGTACAAGTAAGCAAAGCATTCGGCATAAACCCAGCCGAACTACAATTCTTCGTCTACGAAAATAAAGAAAAAATCATAAACGCCCTAACGAACAAACAAATAGGCGCCGCAACCATGACCCTATCCGAAGCCGAAAAACAATACAAAGCCGGCAAAATAAAAATACTAGCCGTATCCGCACCAAAACGTCTAGACCGACTACCAGAAATCCCAACATGGAAAGAACAAGGAATCAACGTCATCTTCCAGCACTGGAAAGGAATCATGGGACCGAAAGATATGACAGAGGAAGAGGTTGCTTATTGGGATGGTGTGATTAAGAGGATGGTGGAGAGTGATAGTTGGAAGGGGATTTTGAGGGAGCGGGGTTGGGAGAGTTTTTATAAGGGGAGTGGGGAGATGAGGGGGTTTTTGGAGGAGAGTAGTGGTTGGTATGGGGGGATGGTTGGTGGAGCTAAAGTTGATAAGTAATTTTAGGGACCTCTACTGATGAAATATTGATATCATTTTTAGTATATTTATTTAGAATTTTAAATAGAGAGTATTTAGTTCAATAAGTTTTTATATAGATTTTTCCTCTTATGATAATAATCAATTATCATGGTTTTATAGTTTAAGATAGAAAGGGAAATCTAAAGAGGAGTATAATTGAACTGAATGTTAAAACATTAAAGGTGTAGGACGGGGGAATTATGATGATACATACTTTAGTAAGGGGACAAAAGATAGACGTCACAAAGAATCATCCAGAGATGAAAGGATTACTGGTAGATTTAACTTGGGATGCCCCGATAAATATGGATGTAGATGCATCAGCTTTTTTAGTAGGTTTTAATGGGAAAATTACTAAAGAAGAGGATTTCGTTTTCTATGGACAACCTTATTCTAGTTGTCGATTTGTTCAATTAGATCAAAATATCACAAATGGAAGTAAACAAAGATTTTCAATAGATTTTACTCATATAAAAGATGACGTACAAAAGATTGTATTTTCGATTACAATTCATAATGCCGAAGAGAAGAAACAGGCGCTACGAGATGTTACACATATTCAATTGAAAATAAGCAACGCACAATCAGGATTAGAAATTATTCATTTTCCTATCACACATCCATTTACAGATGAAAGTGCCATTATTGTTGGAGAGCTGTATCGACATGGGGGAGGATGGAAGTTCAATCCTATTGGAGCTGGCTATTTTGGTGGGTTAGCTGCATTGTGTAAAAATTTTGGGATAGAAATCGCAGATGATGAAAAACAAACTGCTCCCCCTGTAGAGAAGAAAATAGTTCCTACTCCGCCTCCAGTACAAAAAACTATTAATGTAGTGAAGGTTGAATTGAAGAAAAAACAATCTATAAATATACAAAAATCTAAAATGGTAACGGCTACTTTAGAATGGGAAACAAATAAAGATTTAGACTTATACTGTTTTTACGTAACAACTAATGGAGAAATAGGAAAGGTTTATTATAAAAATCTAGGTTCGTCTAAAGTCTCTCCGTATATTGTGTTAGATGGTGATTCGCAAGAGCCAGGAAAAGAAACAATTCGTATTTACCGACCAGAAGCTTTAAAATATGTTTTATTTGCTGCGTATAGTGCTGTCGGAAATGGAATAGGTAGTTTCTATTCTATGAGGGCTAAAGCTGTTGTCGATAATCATATGGGAAGCGTTGTAACAGCACCGTTATTAGAAATAAATGACCATGCTTATTGGGTGTGTATTGCTCATATTGATTTTACCAATTCAAATGAGATGAAAATTTCACATGTAGAAAGCTACTCAAAAGACCATTCAGAGGCTTCACCACTATTGTATGAGAACGGGAAATTCCGAATGGATGTAGGGCCAATTGAATTTAAAAATGAAGAGGATTATCAGAAGTATTTTAAGTGAAAATGAAGAAACAACTGATTTCGCATAGGTGGAATTATTGTTAAATATTGTATATAACGTGTATTAATTTTAACGATATATATTAAATGGATTATATCTAGGTAAGTTTTTATATACTATCTAGATATAATCCATTTTTGTTAATAAGAAAGATAATTATTTATTCGTTTTGTTAATGATTTGGGCGATATAAGAGTTATTTAACCAATAACATTGCTTTGTAATATGCTGACCATCAGGTAAAGCTACTTTATCGGCACCGTTGCGGGCTTTTGGTCTAATGTGCGCGACACCGTTGAAGTTTATTTTTGGTAGGTTATTTGCTTCGACGACTTTGTCACCGCGTTTTTTATATTCAATTTGAATACCCTCATGTATTACTTTATTAACTTCTTCCCATAGTTCACGTATTTCTTTTTCTATTGTAGGAGCAGGCATGTTCCAAAGTTTAATACCTTTAAAGTAGAGTTTACGATTTGGATTTTCTTTTTTTGTTTGGTTAAATTCAAAAATTACGAATAAAAACTTTGTTTGATAGAAGCGTTCTCTAATTTCGCTTTCTTCCCATGATTCGTTTGTCCATTGATGAAAATCGATTGTTTCAAATGACATGCTTTGTTCGGGTTTACCGTTAGGCTCTAAACGAACTGTTTTAAATTCTATATTAGCTTTCGCAAATTCTTCAATTTTATCGAGTCGAGTTCCTTTGATACCAAGTAAAGAGCTTACTAATAGTGGAACAAAGCTTTTGGTTGTAGGTTTGTAATCAATAGATAATTTTTGAGCGATTTCTTGATCAGTTAAGCCTATGTAATTTTCAAATTTTGAATAAAGGATTTCTTCTAAAGATTTTCCTTTTAGTTCATTTGTTGTTGTAAAACTTACTAGTTCTTCGTTTAGGTGATACCTGCGAACTAGTGCTGTCATGTAAGAAGGCTTTAACGAAAAAGCTCTTTGCATTGCTGGAATTTCAGAATACGGTTGTGAGCGAAGTGAGTTTTTATTGGAACCCTTAGTGCAAGCTCCTAAATAGTTTGTATCACCTTCAGATAATTCATGTGCTTTGCCGGCACGAATTTTATTTACGATGGTTTCCCAGTCTTGTCTAATTATTTCTAAATCAGCTTCGGGATAGGTGAATAAAAGGCTTTTTGTAATGTGAAAATCTTTACGGTCTACACCAGGTACCCATTCATAGAACATTAATAGTAGTTTTTCGTTTTTCTTCCAAAAGCTTGATGTTTCAAAGTGTGTATGAACTTCTTCCATATAGTTGATAATATTTAAGACTAGCCGCTCTTTGGCAGATAGTGAACCGTTTTTATTTTGTTTAAATGCAGTTACTTTAAGTTCAACACCAAGGTGTTGAAAGTCAGCTTCTGCGTTTGAATTGACTTCATATCCAAAAAAGCTTTCCTCGATTACTTGCCCTAGTCCACCTTTTGATTTCGCATTTGCAAGTCGGTCAGTTGTATCGATTTCACCAAATGTTTTTCCTTCAGCTTCATGTGCTTTTTTCATTAGTTCTTCTATTGTAGTATAGTCCATAATAAACTCCTTTCTGTATCCAGTGCTGCGTTGTATGATTTTAAACAATACATATTAAATCTATGCTATAATAAAAAGCTGTTTCAATTTTATACAAGTAAAATTTATAAGAAGGAAAAGTCAGTTTGTTCTATTAAAGAACAGTTATATTGGATCTATTCAAGGCGATTTGTTTCGTTTATACTATTGATATAGTAACGAATTATTTTCTTAACGGTTACAAGTCAAAAAAGGAACTGTAAAAAAATATGATTCCTAAAATGTTATAGTTGATCTTTTCCTCACTTTTTATTATAATGAAGCATAGATAAATAAAATACCGAAAGGATGTTCGTGTATTTATGGTGAAAGTAGTAGAACTTTTCGCGGGAGTAGGAGGTTTTAGATTAGGACTAGAAGCAAACGAAAACTTTGAAGTTCTTTGGGGAAACCAGTGGGAGCCCTCAACTAAAGCACAACATGCATTTAATTGTTATGCAACTCGCTTTGAAAATAAAGGAATACATGTAAATAGAGATATAGCAGAAGCTTGGCCGGAAATACCTGAGCATGATTTATTAGTAGGTGGATTCCCTTGTCAGGACTATTCTGTAGCACGTACTTTATCAAATGAAAAAGGAATACAAGGAAAAAAAGGTGTTCTTTTTTGGGAGATAATGAACATAGTTAATTCTCGCAAGCCAAGATTTGTTTTGTTAGAGAATGTAGATAGATTATTGAAATCACCAGCAAAACAAAGAGGTCGTGATTTTTCTATTATGCTGGCGAGCTTTAGAGACGCAGGATATGTAGTGGAATGGAGAGTTATTAACGCTGCGGATTATGGAAATTCTCAAAGAAGACGAAGAGTATTTATTTTTGCGTATTTAAAAGAATCTCATTTCACATCTGTTCAAAGTAAAATGAAGCCTTTAGAGATATTGTGTGAAAATGGATTCTTCGCTCCAATTTTTAATGTGCATGAAGCACCTGAAGAAAACAAAAAAAGAGGGCAATTTGAGTTGCCAGTCGATATTATTGAGGTTTCTGATACATTTAAAGCTGAATACTATAATTCTGGCGTAATGATGGATGGACAAGTATATACGGAAGAATTAGTTCCAGTAACTGAAAGTCCAGAGACTTTACGTGAAGTTGTTCAAAAGGTATATGATAAATTTGGCCCTGCAGATGAATCGTATTATTTAAAAATGGATAAGGTTAACAAAAAGGGCAGAACGGAATTTGAGGAACTTAAGTATCTTAAAGGTCCTAAAAAAGAAGAAAGAGTGTCAAAGGCGACAGGTCATAAATATTTCTACTCTGAGGGAGGAATGGCTTTCCCTGATGATTTAGATAAGCCTGGACGTACAATGTTAACAAGTGAAGGAACATGTAATAGAAGTTCACATGTCATTGAGGATCCTTATACAAAAAGATTAAGATATTTAACACCAGTTGAATGTGAATTGTTAAATGGTTTCCCAATGGACTGGACGAATACAGGAATGCCACAAAGAAACAGATACTTTTGTATGGGAAATGCTTTAGTGGTTGATTTGGTGGAGCGAATGGGTCAAAGGATTTTAGAGATTAACAAAGAAGAAGAGAAGATGGATAGTATTGTGCAGTTGAGTTTATTTTAATAAAAGAAGGAAGGAGTATAGTGAATGAGTTCACTATACTTTTTTTGTAAAGAATAACTGCACAAAGCGGATAAACAGAAGGTTATTTGTATTTTGAGTTAAATTTTAACAATGATATTTACATTAAAAGGTTTTAGATGAATAATAATTTTATAGTAGATTACCAAAAGTGAGAATTTGAAATTTAAGTAGGGAAAATAAAATTATGCTAACCTCGATAGAGGATGCTAAGAGTGGAACATAGAGGTGTAAAGTTTGAGAATATTTGTTGAACAGTATAGGTATGAGAAAGAATTATTGTATGAATTGTTTCAGTCAAAATTTATAAAAGATGTGGATGAGCATCATGCAGTACTGCAATGTGTAGGTTTTTATACAAATGGTGCACAAGAAATTTATATAGTCTTACCCAAATTATTTGAGAAAGATGGCAAATTGTTTAATGATATAGATGTAGAGAAGTTTGCGCAACAGGACTATAGAAATGTGCTAAAAGGGAATAAAGAAAAAATAGCCTTTGTTCATGATTTTACAATACTTCTTTTTCAAACTTTAATGAAATATCAAAGGGAAAATCAAAATGAGCATCCACATGAGTTATCTATTTTATCAAATATGGAAGATCGGAAATTGTCCATGATCGAAACAATCTTTTCTGTAATCAAGTTTCATAAACAAAATCAACATCTGTATATTAAGGAGAAGGGTATTGATAAAAAGAAAACAAATAAAATTCATTGGAATAAAACAATAAAAAAAAATATGCCAGTTATGTATGATGAAAATGTACATTATTTTCATTTCAAATACTCGAATTCAAGACTTAGCCAGAATGATATTGTTTTAATGGTATTTTATTCACTCTTAAATAAGATAAAGTGCACTTATAATATAAATATATCTTTAGATAGTCACTTACCAATTATGCCATTAAGAGAATTTATAAAATTTGAAAGGAAAATTCCAAAGATTTTAAAGAATATACGGAGTCTTTATATTAGGGATGATATGAAACGGCTAGTTAAGTTGTTAAATGCATATTATCAATATGAATCTATTAGTGCCCAAAAAGAATGTGTTGAATATATGGTAGTTTTCAATTTTAATTTGTTATTTGAAGATATGGTCAATGAGATTTTATCAGATAAAGAGCATCTAGCAGTTTTAAAAGTACAAAAAGACGGAAAAATTATTGACCATATTTTTAGTGAGCAATCTTTTGTGACAGGAAATAATATTTTCTTTATTGGAGATTCGAAATATTATAAAGGGGAAACTGTACATACAAACTCTATATTTAAACAATTTACGTATTCAAGAAATATCATTCAGGAATTCGAAAAAAATCGCGGTTATTTTGATAAACATAATATTCTCCTGCGTGAAGATTTTTCTAGGGGGTATGATGCGATACCTAATTTTTTTGTATTTGGAGATATAAATTATGAAAAATATAAAAAAATTCCAGAAATACCGATAGTTCCTTTTAACAAACCATTAATAACAAAACAATTTGAAAATGTTTTTTTTGATAGAGATACTTTTCATATTTTTTACTTTAAGATAAATCTGTTATTTTTGATGAAAGCATATACGATTAAAACTCAAAAAATAAAACAACAATATCAATCATTGTTTAGAAAAATAGTAAGAACAAGAATTGCTGATTATTATAATCATGTGTATGACATGTTTATATTGCAGGAACAAACCCTCAAAAATTTTATAAAGAGTAATTACTATATATTTTGGGGAAAAGTGTTTTTTATAGGAGAAGATAGGGCAGTTTTAGTGTTAGAAAAAAACAAGGAAGATTCAAATTTAGTAAAAGAATGTGTTAAGTCCAATAGTAATATTTTAATAAATTCCATTGTTTTCAAATAAAGATAAGAGGTGTTTTTTATGTTACCGAATCTATCACATCAAATAATATTTTATGGACCACCAGGAACCGGAAAGTCATATACTATTAAGCAAATAATGGACCAATTTGGTATACCAGAAGATAATGTATTCCGAACTGTATTTCATCCAGAGTATGATTATAGCGATTTTGTAGGAACCTATCGACCTATTATGGAAAGATTAGAAAATAAGGAAGAACGATTGAATTATAAATTTATCCCTGGAATATTGTTGCGTTCCTATGTAGAAGCATGTATACAGGATGATCCGGTTATTTTAGTAATTGATGAAGTTAACCGAGGGAATTGTAGTGCCATTTTTGGTGACTTTTTTCAGTTATTAGATAGAAATTCAATGACCGGTGAATCACAGTATAGTATTAATGTTCCTTTAGAAATGAGTGAGTTCATAAAAGAACAATTATTATTGGAGGAAGATGAGGAACATTTAAAGTTAGCGTTCCCAAGTAATTTTTATATCTTTGCTACAATGAATACCTCTGATCAATCTGTATTTCCAATAGATTCTGCATTTATTAGAAGATGGTCTTGGCGATATCAAGGAATTAATTATGAAGATGCAGCAAGGTTTTATATTAAAATTAGGGAAGAATATTATTCGTGGGAAGACTTTCTAAGGACGATAAATGCCAAAATTTATTCTCTTACGGAAAGTGAAGATAAACAGTTAGGGAATCGTTTTATCATGCCATCTGGAAATAGTACAGTAATACATACTCAAAGTTTTGTAGAAAAAGTATTATTCTATTTGTGGAATGAAATATATAAGCATGAAGATTCATCTAATGAGGATTATATTTTTAAATATATAAACCATATAAATGAACTCGAAAAAGAAGAAATTGAATTTACATTTAGTCAATTATTTGGTGAGGATTTTGAGGGGGTTTTAAAAGGATTTATGGAATATAATGAGGTTTCAATGGTGGATGTAGAGGAAGAAGAGTTAGAAATAGAGGAAGAATTCCCTAACAAATCACCATTTGGTTACCGGAAAATTCCTGAGAAAGAAATTCCTTTAGATACTATACTGTATTTTACATATAAGGGTATTAAAGCCAGTGGGTTGTGTAAAGGAAAGAATGATAAACGAGATAACTATCAGATACTAGTTCAAAAAGGTTCCCAGATGGCCCTAAATGTTCACAAGAGTATGCCAGATGCTTTTCATGAAACTAGGAATGAGTTAATTGCAAAAGAAATTATTGTGAAGCGAGAGACTTATTATGAATTTGTGCAAGATAAATTATTTGATACACCTAGTGAAGCGGCAGGGGTTATTGGTGGAGCAAGGTTAACAGGGACAAAAATGTGGAAATCAGAGGATGGAGAAAATCTTAATAAGTTAATGGGAAAAGAATAATTTTAAAAATGTTACTTTAGTAAACCGATATATGAATTTATAATTTAGATAACTTAAAGAGTAAGTTTAAGCTTCCTCTTTAAGTTATCTAAGAGTTACTGTGAAAAAAATGAGTTAATTCCCATGTTGATAATGTTAAAGTTAGTTAGTAGCCGATAAGGAATTTATTTGTTCTTTAAAAAATTCTTCATAATCACTAGAAGATTCAATGATTCGGAAATTACCAGTTAGTTCTATTTCATGGTTATTTATATTGTCAAATAGGTTATGTAGATGCTCTCTAGCTTGATCATGCTCAGGAAGGTTTTCTGTAATAATAGTAAAAATATTCTTGGTCTTTTTATTATTGGAAATATTGTTCATTCCTAGAGCTTTTTCGAAATTTGCTAAGGATGCAATAATTTTAATTTGTGTTGCTTCCGTAGATATGGTTTTTTGATGTGTTATATTTTTACATTTCGTTAATTGTGTTTTTAATTTTGTAAGGGTGTCTTTATCATTGTCAACATCGTGTATGACGGTATAAGTACTTTTGAATTGATTAAGGATTTTCATTAAGGTTACAATGGTGTCTTTTCCGCGAGCACGTATAACATGGTAGTTGGATTCTTCTCGTGTTTTCATAAGTGTTTTTAAAGCAATATATTCTGTATCACCCTCAACTACAATTATGTTGTCTGCAAAGAAGAATTCGTTTACAAATGAGTCAACGTAATTTAAAATCTTCATGTTCTTTATATCGTCCTCATCAAATTTTTCTTTATCTGATGTATAGAGCTCTATTGCTTCATTTGATTGGATTCTAAAGATTTGTAGACTTGTATGCTTTTCTGATAAATTTATTAAAATGGGAGAGTGTGTTGAGACAATTAGTGGCATTTCTGCACCGATTTTATATAAAGCATCGCTTAATCCTCTTATAGCCTCAGGATGTAAAAAAGCCTCTGGTTCATCAATAAGTAAGAGTTTATTATCTATGTTTCCTAATAAATTTTCCTGAATCATATTTTGAATTAGGAAAATTAAACTCATTCGCTGGAGTCCGGTTCCTTGATCTTGTAAATACATTGCGCGATTTTTATTGTGTATTAAAACATTAGAATCAGTGTATTTTAAAATATCTTTATAAGTAAATGTATTACCTTCTGCTCCAACAACTTCAATAGATAAATCCGGGTTTGCAAATAGTTTCTTTAAATTAGCACTAGCTTTATCGTTAATAATTGAAAGTGATGCATCTGTATCTTCTTTTAATTTTTTCACGAAGCTAGGTAAGGATTGTATTAAATTTCTATAGTGTTTCGAAAGTTCAGCTGTATCATCAAGCTCACCTTTGGAGATTTTCAATAAATCATTTTCCATTGCTGCCTGGTAAATTGTTTGTACTTGTTTATTAATATCGTCTATTGTCATATATGGAGTTATATAATAAGGTGGATTTGAATGAATCCAGTTAACAATTTCAGATTTATTCGTTAATGGTTTTTCATCCATAAAATATTTTGGAGCAGTATTAAGTGTATATTCTTTTTTTATAGTTATATTTTCGACTTGTTTAGTCGTAATATCAGATTCAGTATTTTCTTTTTCTCTTTCAAATGTTGCAATCATCACAATGTTATCATTTTGATTGTGAAAACAATTTATAGGAATTGTTTTTTGTTTGGACTCATTCATAAAGAAACAGTTAATAGCTTCTAAAAATGTAGATTTTCCAGTATTATTACGCCCAGTTAAAATAGCTATTGAATCGGTTCTAAAATTAACAGAAAACATATCGTGAAATACTTTATAATTTTTTACAGAAAAACTTATAAGTTTCATAAAAATCACTCCTATAGATATTTAATTTCCTACATAATTATATATTATTTATATATAATTATGTAATGTTTTTTGAGTGGGTGAATTGTATATCTAATTTAACTTGGATTTATAGTGGGAACTTTCGAGAAGCACTATTGATAAGATATAACTAATATATTAGATGGAGCATGGGAAAGTAGCCAGGAACTCTATGCAATGATTAATTTTTAACTCTAACTAATAGAATACCCCTTGCACCTCCCCCAACGTCACCCCCTAACCTAAAAAAGACAAATCAAAAAGGGGGCCAAACCACTCATGAAAACCACCACAAAAGAAAAAAGAAACACCATCATCATGCTATTATTTTCAGCTGCAATAGGGATTTTTTCACCACTACTCATGTACATCACGCTGGCACGTAAAAATGAGGTGTACAAATACCATTGCCGAAAGGCGTTCAACTTTCATTTGTTAATCTTTCTTCTATTTAATATTAGTTCGCGTATTAGTGATGTTTTGTTTTGGATTGTGTTTGCCTTTGAGGTCGTTCAAGTGATCATTGTTGCGTGGAAAGTAATACGCGACGAGCCATATCGTTATTTCATTAGAATTCCTGTATTTAAAGAAGATAAGTATATAGTGGAAGGAGAATAGGTGATGAAACAAGAAGTGGAGGTAAGGGGAAAGCGAATTTTTATTATGATTGCCGTGTTGTTTATTGCGATTTATATCGTTTTACGAAAAAGAAAGTATGAGTATTTTTATGATGGTATTAGCGAGTATGAAAATCGTTATAGAGGGAATATTCCTTTTTTATTGCTTGTTGTAGGTTTGTTTCAATATTGTAGGCAGAATGAGATGAGTTTTTCTCATATGCTTCAGTATGTGAGAGAGAAGTTAGTAGAGTAGGTGATGATATGGCGTGGATGATTAGTGAGTTTGCAAGTGTTGGGGATGTTACGGTGCGGACGCTTCGTTATTATGACAAGATTAATTTATTAAAGCCGAGCGATTATACTGAGGGCGGGCATCGGTTATATACGAAAGATGATTTGTATGTGCTGCAGCAAATTCAATCGTTTAAGCATCTTGGTTTTTCGCTTGGGGAAATTCAAAATATTATATTGCAGCGTGATATTGAGACTGAAGAATTTTTAAGACAAATGAATTTTCAAAGAGAGATGCTTTTGGCGGAGCAAGAAAGAATTGCGAAGGTACTTTCGCATATGGATGAGATGACGAAGAAGTTTCAAAAGGAAGAACGAGTGGATGTTGCTTTGTTTTCTTCTTTTCTTCAAACTTTTATATGGGAGAAAGAAAATAAAGAATGGTTAGAGGAACATTTTTCAAAGGAGAGTGTTCAAACGTTTTATAATAATAAGGAATTAAAAGATAAGTTTGATCGACGTTTTATGGATGTGATAGGGAAGTTGAAAAAGTATAAGGTAGAAGAGAAGGATCCGAGTCATCATGATGTTCAAGTTACTTTGAAGGAATTTTGTAACTTAATCGAAGAGGTAACGAACTACCTTGATATCTCTCAAAGTGATATAGAGGATATAATCAAACAATCAAAAATCCCATTAGCCGAATTCCCCACTCTTTTTACGGGTGAGGAAGAACAGTATATAAAAGAAGCAATCAATAAAATATAGCCTGTAAGTAAACAGATTCCCTATTAGTAATAAAATGGGGAATCTGTCTTTCTGTTTTATTAAGACTAAAAACTATTTTCGATATCATGCTTTATTCTTTTTTCATTGATCATCATTGTAATACAAATCCTTCCGTTTACTACCTTTATAAGTATTTTTACAGGTAGTTTATTTGATAAGTGTTAATTTTTATTATCTGACAAATCAATCAAATAATTTTGTGTTGAAAAAAACATTAAAACATGGGAATATATAGTTTGAATGAAATTAATTGTAATTAAATAAAAAAGTGAGAGGGATAAGCGATTTGAATACTTTATTTGCATTATTATTTGTTGTATGCTTAATAGCATTAATTATTGGGATTATTAAACCTCAATTAGTAGTTAGATGGGGAGAAGAAGGAAAACGAAATAGAAAAAGTGTGTTAAAGTTCTATGGAATAGGTGTAATAGCAATGTTTGTTTTAGTTGGTGTAACTGCTGATGATACGAAAAAGGCAGAAGAGACAAAAGCTGTGGCTAAACCAGCTAAAGCTGAGCAGAAGAAAGAGTTAACAGCTGAGGAAAAGGCAGCAGCAGAACAAGCAGCGGCAGAGAAAGCAGCGGCAGAGAAAGCAGCAGCAGAGAAAGCAGCAGCAGAGAAGGCAGCAGCAGAACAAGCGGCGGCAGAGAAAGCAGCAGCGGAGAAAGCAGCAAAAGAGGAAGAAGAGCGCATTGGATATGAAACAGGAATTACATATGATCAATTAGCTAGAACACCGGATGATTTTAAAGGAAAGAAAGCTAAATTTACAGGAAAAGTTCTTCAAGTAATGGAAGGACAAGGTGAGACTCAATTAAGAATAGCGGTTAATGGAAATTACGATAAAGTATTATACGTTGTTTATAAAAGTGACATTCTAAATTCAAGAGTGTTAGAAAAAGATAATGTTACTGTTAAGGGGAAATCTGCAGGTATATATACTTATAAATCTACTATGGGTGGCGAAATTAGTATTCCAGCAATGTTAGTAGAAAAAATTGATATTAATTAATAAGAAGCAACAAAGCAGTTTAACACCTAGTTAAACTGCTTTTCCATTATAATAGAAGAAAAATCAAACGGAGGGAAACCCACATGCCAACCTACAACAAACTAATCCGAAACAAAATTCCACAAATAATAAAAGCTAACGGAAAAACACCCACAACAATAATCCTACCCCAAGACGAATACATAAAAGAAATCTGCAAGAAAACAGAAGAAGAACTAACCGAATACCTAGAAGCAGACACAAAAGAACATAAACTAGAAGAACTATCCGACCTACTAGAACTAATAAACGCCCTAGCCGAACACGAAGGCACAACACTAGAAGAAATCAACAAAATCCGAAAAAAGAAAGCAGAAGAACGAGGTGGCTTCTCAGATCGAGTCTTTCTAATCGAAGTAACCGATAACTAGCCCCTTATAAGTCCCTTACAAGCCCCTACCAAGTAATAAATCACTAAGAAAAAACACAACAAAAACAAAAACAACAACAAACACCGTAGTAGTAGTAGTCAAAAAAAATTTAAAATAACACGCCAAAAACCAGGCCAGTCTCCCATATATATTATGAAGAGGTTTTTACTTTTGAACGGAGACGGGAGGAATTAGGATGGCGGTGTATCGTAATGTGCAGGTGAATTTTTGGCAGGATGATTTTGTTTTGGATTTGACGCCGGAGGAGCGATACTTTTATGTGTATTTGTTAACTTGTTCGAAGACGACGCAGTGCGGAATTTTTCCTTTTCCGAAGCGGTTAGCTGAGATGGAGACGGGTTATAACAGGGAGACTGTTGATAAGCTTGTGCAGCGTTTTGTTGATTATGGGAAGATTCTTTATGATGCGGATACGCGGGAGTTATTCGTTTTGAATTGGCTTCGTTATAATCCTGTGACGAATACGAATGTGGAGAAGTGTGTGCTTCGTGAGCTGAAGGGTGTGAAGAATAAGGAGTTTGTACATATGTTTCTTCAGAAGTGCGCTGAGGAAGAGCTGAGTGTTCCGATGCTTTTAGCGCATTTCGGTATGCCGAGTGATTTGGCTGTGGATGATGTTGAGCCAGTTTGTGAGGAGACAGAGGCGCAAGAAGAGGTTATAGAGGCAGAGACGGGAAGTCGCGTGTTTTCTTTTTATGAGCAACATTTCGGTAGTTTGTCTCCTTTTGCGGTGGAGGAACTGAGTGCGTGGATGGAAGATTTGTCAGAGGAGCTTGTGCTGAAGGCTCTTCAAATTGCGTTTGAGAATAATAAGCGGACGATTGCTTATGTGAAGGGGATTCTGCGTGGGTGGCACGGGAAAGGGTTTACGAAAGTTTCTGAGGTTGAGGCGGATACGGCGAGCTTTAGGAAGAAGGAGTCGTCTGTTAGTACGGGGGAGACGGAGGAGTTTTTGGCGAGGTGTGAGGAGTGGGAGAAGAATGCGCCGTCTGAAGAAGAGTTGCAGCGCTTTTTAGCGGAGCGCGGGTGGCGGCCATGAGTATTCAAAATGTGGAGGCGGAGAAGACGGTGTTAGGTTCTCTGTTACTTGATGGAGAGCTTATTAAGGAGTGCCGTTTGACGGAGCAGTATTTTTCTATACCAGTACATAAGTCTATATTTCAGTTAATGCGAAAAATGGAAGAAGAGGGGCAACCGATTGATCTTGTGACGTTCATTTCTCGGGTAGATCCGAAGTTTTTAGAGGGAATCGGGGGAATGGAGTATTTTATAGGGTTAATGGATGGTGTGCCTACAACTGCCAACTTCTCTTATTATGAGGGGCTTGTTCGAGGTGCGTGGAAAATGTATCAGGCTGGTGTTCTCGGGCACAAGATGGGAGAGCGTCTTATTGCGGAGAAGAGTGAGAAAGTTATCGGTGAGACGATTACGGCACTTTGTGAATTAGAGGAGAAAGATTCTGTATGTGAGTTTGATTTGAAGGATGCGTTAGTTGATTTGTATGAGGAGCTTCATCAAGATGTGAAAGAGATTACTGGTATTGAGACTGGTTATACATCGTTAAATAAAATGACGTGTGGACTTCAGGAAGGAGATTTTGTCGTCCTTGGTGCGCGTCCTTCTATGGGGAAGACTGCGTTTGCGCTTAATGTTGGAATGCATGCGGCGAAGTCTGGAGTGGCGGTAGGGTTGTTTTCATTAGAGATGAGTAGTAAGCAATTGTTGAAAAGGATGGCGTCTTGCGTAGGTGAAGTGTCAGGAGGTAGGCTGAAAAATCCGAAGCATCGTTTTGCGATAGAGGACTGGGAAAAGGTGAGTAAGGCGTTTGCGGAGATTGGTGAGTTGCCATTTGAGATTTACGACAATGCAGGCGTTACAGTGCAAGATATTTGGATGCAAACTCGTAAGTTAAAGAGGAAGCACGGTGATAAAAAGATTTTAATTATTGTAGATTACTTGCAGCTTATTACGGGCGATCCGAAGCATAAGGGCAATCGATTTCAAGAGATTAGTGAGATTTCTCGTAAGCTTAAGTTATTAGCACGTGAGTTAAATGTTTGTGTAGTAGCGCTGTCGCAATTATCCCGTTCTGTAGAGTCGCGGCAAGATAAGCGTCCGCTTTTATCAGATTTAAGAGAGACGGGACAAATTGAGCAAGATGCGGATGTGATAATGCTTATGTACCGCGAAGATTATTACGATAAGGAAACGAAGCAGAAAGAGATGACGGAGATTCATGTGGCGAAGCATCGGAATGGGCCTGTGGGGAGTTTTAAGTTGAGATTTTTGAAGGGGTTTGGAAGGTTTGTGGAGGGGGGAAAGTAGTGAAAGGGCAAGTTGTTTTGAAAATAGTATCTGCATGTGAACCAAAGTTGTAACGCTAATTTCATAAGTTATATAATAAAGAAAATGGTAACTAATAGTTAAGGGGGATTAGCTATTGGCAGGGAAGGATATTTCTTATCATAATAAAGATATTCTTATGAAGTTTTTAAGTGAATGTTATAGGGATAAAGGGCTTGAAGCATATGGATTAAAAGGCTTTCCAAAAATAAAAGAGCTGTTATTAAATGAATTCTCGAGAGTTCGTGCAGATCAAAGGCGCTCAGATACTTTATTTGAAATGGAAGATGGTTCAATTTTAATGTTAGAGTATGAAAGTAATACCCGTTTCCTTGAAAACCATTTGAAGTATATGGATTATGCAAATCAAATTATGTATCGTTATTATAATAAGAATAAAGAGTTACCGGATATTCGAATCGTAGTTATTTATACAAGTGAGGTAATGAATCCAATAGAAGAAATAGATGTATGTAGTATACGTTTAAATTCCAAAGCGGTTTTACTAAGCGAATATAATGGTGATGCTATCCTTCAAAAGGTTATTAAAAAAATGGAAGAAGGAAAATCTTTGACGGATGAAGAAACCATGAAATTAATACTTGTACCACTTATGCATAGTAGGGAAAAAAGACAAATTTTAATTGAGAAGACGATAGAAGTAGCAAAATGTATCTCCGATGAGCAAGAACAAATTCAAGTTATTGCCGGAATTCTTGTAGCTACAGATAAATTTATTGATGAAGACTACGCGAAAAAAGTAAAGGAGTGGTTACGGATGACAAAAGTGGGTCGTTTATATGAACAGGAGAAGCAAGAAGAAATTGATAAAGCACTTTCGGCAGCTGGAATGCTCTTTAAGGGAATGAGTATAGAGGAAGTGGCTAAGAAATTAGATGTAACAATTGAAAAGGTGAAAGAGTGGGAGAAGCGTTTATCTCATTAATCGCTGGATTAATGGGAATATTTCGCAAAGGGAAAATGGCAGTGTCTGTATAAATTTATATAAAAATAGCCGACTATTACATAATAGTCGGCTATTTTTATAAGGGGAAGTTGTTAGGTTTAATACGCAAATTTTTTGATTTGCTCTTGAATATACTTCTCATTTCCCCATAAAGAAAGACTTTCTCTCTGCAGTAATCCATTGCTGCAAGTCATCTTGGCTACGTCGGACAAGTCGATTTACTAAAACATCATGCCATACGTAATCCTCTAATAAGTATATATGAACGGGGTCATCTGTATAAAAAGCAATATTACGCTCTTCAAGTGATGGTCCATAAATCATCTCTTTAGAATCTATCGATACAATAAACCAATGTTCTGTAGACAAGGTCTCTGTATAAGGTGTTATGCGGTGGGCTTCTAGATTTTTAATGGGATTTTCAACATGCAGGGTAATACCTTGTATTGTAACTTTATCAGCTACTTCAGATAGATCTTCTTTTAACGCTTCATACATCTCATTCCACATTGAAATGACAATACGCCGTTCTGCTTTTTTTATTAATGCCTGACAATAGCTAATGATTGTTTTATTGTCTTTTAAAGTAATTACTCGATTATCCGTTTTTTCCTCGGAAGTTTCTAGTTTTTTTAATGAATCACTTATTCCTTCATAAGTAGACTGCCATTCTGATTGAGCTTTCTGTAAAAAGATTTCAACAGGTAGAGGTGAATAGCGAGTGGTGTCATTTATTTCTTCCTTCATGACAATTCCTTTTTCTACAAGGTTACCTAAAATCTCATAAATTCGCGCTCTTGGGACCCCTGAATCCTTACTCACTTGGTAGGCTGTAGCAGGCCCCTGTTTCACAAGAGATACATAAGATTTAGCTTCATATTCATTAAAACCAATTTTTTTAAGCTGTTGTACTATGTAGTCCACTTTTTCGTCCTCCGATGTTTGCTGTTATATTTCAACGTTACAATAACTCTTTACATTTAGCAAATTGATAGTTACTATTACAATAGTGACTAAAGGGGAGGCTACTCGTATGGATTTGTATTTAGACCCATCTATATTAATTATTTTGATTGTTTTTGGGTTTGTGGCTGCATTTATAGATTCAGTTGTAGGCGGTGGTGGACTCATTGCCTTACCAGCTTTATTATTTACAGGGCTGAATCCGGCAAGTGCAGTAGCCACGAATAAATTAGCATCGACAATGGGAAGTGCAACTAGTAATATTGTGTTTTATCGTTCTGGTAATCTTGATTTGAAATCGGCTTTAAAATTATTTCCAATCACTTTCATAGGCTCTATAGTAGGTGCATGGACCGTTCATTTAATGAACCCAGAAGTACTGAAGCCATTGATGCTGGTAATGCTTGGTGCAGTCGCTATTTATACAATATTTAAAAAGGATTGGGGTAGTATTTCTACTCATAAGAAATTATCTGGTCGACACGTCATTATTTTTACCTTTTTTATTTTTGCTATTGGTTTTTATGATGGATTTCTAGGGCCTGGCACAGGTTCGTTTTTAATGTTCGCTCTTTTATTTATTGGGTATGATTTTTTAAAAGCAGCAGGTAATGCGAAGTTTCTTAATTTAGGAAGTAATGTTGGTGCATTGTTGATATTTATGTATGTGGGGCAAGTAAACTATGCGTATGGTTTTATAATGGGGATTGCTCAAATTGCTGGAGGAGTCGTTGGCTCTAAGTTTGCTATAAAAAAAGGAAGCGGGTATGTTCGTGCTCTTTTCATTACAGTAACTTGTTTATTGTTAGCGAAAAATCTGTATGACTATGTGCAGTAAGTAATGTAGAAAAGGTTAACCATGCAAGCTACATAAATATAATAATTCCTTGTAACATGTTTTAGATGCTAACTTATTCGAAGGCAGCATCTAAAACAATTAAGGTAAGAGGGTGAAAATAATACAAACGAATATTTTCGGGGTATGTTTATGTACTTTAGCAAAATAACTATTCCATATTCTTCTTATAATTAAGCCTCAACAACCCCTTAAAATCCACCTCCGCAATCAACACACTCACTAATATAAGTGTCGCACCCAAGTATCCTTTCCCCTGTAAAAACGAAAGCAAAACCAGCTGAAAAGACAGGTTCTAATGAAAAAATAAGCCCGGTATGTGTAGGCGTCGTATATTGCTGGGCGATTACTTGCACGATGAATGCGACTGCGGTGCAAAATATGCTTAAGGCTAAGATGATGAGCCATGAGTTGGTTGTGCTAGGCAGTTTTGGTGTTTCGATAATGAATGAAAAAATAAGACTAAATAGGCCGACGAAGCCGAGTTGTATGACTCCAAGTGCAATGGAGTTCACATGTTTCGTTACGCTGCCAGTAATGATGACGTGAATCGCATAAAATAAGGCTGACAGTATGCAAAATATATCGCCATTACCGATCTTGAATTCGCTCGTTAATGTTAATAAGCCGATTCCTATTATCGTTAAAAAGATTCCTACTATCACTTTCTTTTCCGGAATGTGTTTTAAAAATATAGCTGATAAGATCGGAATGAAAATGAGTGTGAGACATAGTAAGAAACCAGCGTTAGAAACACTCGTGTACTTTGTACCGAAAGTCGCGAAAATGTAAACGATAAATAAGACAGAAGCGAGTATAAATGCATATTTTACAGTTTTAAAATCGATTTTGAATAAATGTTTGTAAAATATTAAACCTGATAAAAGAAAGGCAATAATAAATCGTAATGCGATTAAGTTGTATTCTTCTATGCCTTCAAGTCCAACCTTCGTAAGTAAGATGGATGCACCCCAAAAGAATGTAACTAGTAGTAGCCCTAAATCCGCTTTTAATTGTAGTTTCATTTCTATTCCCTCGTTATGTATAAATTTTAGAATCCCATACCCCTATCCCCATTTTATATTTTAATATTAATTCTGAATATTTTTAATTTAAATTTATCGACGTTTTACTGCATAAGAAAGAGGCTGTTTATAAAACAGCCTCTATGTATCTGAAAATCTTAACCTTGACTAAAGATTATGTAGTATTTCTAAACCTTTTCTTGTTAGAGTAATCCCTGCTCTACCTCTTTTTATTTCCACATACCCTTTCATTTTTAGGAAGTTCAATCGGTGTCTCACTTGTGCTTCAGATAAGTTTATTTCGACTTCTTGGCTCTTTTCAGAAATAATTCTTCTTCCGATTGCTTTTCCTTTTTCTTCATAATTCATGATGAGGGTAAGGATGAAAAGTGATTCTTGATCAAGAGCGTTTGAACTTGAAGAAAAGGGTGTTATACTCTCGGCTTGGTCGCTATTTGTTTTCTTATGTGGAGGCTTTTGAAAATAATGTTGATTAGGCAAATCATTTTTTGTTATTTGGTTTCCGGTACGGACAGCAAGCATATAGTCTATCGTATTTTTAAGTTCTCTTACATTTCCGTACCATGGATATCCTTGCAGTTCTTCAATTAGTTCTTGTTCAATTTTGACTTTAGGGTCCGATAGCGCAACAAAATGTTTAGCCAATAATTCAATGTCATTTCGGCGCGCCCTTAATTCTGGAAGGTGTATAAAGAGTACTTTAAGCCGATGGTATAAGTCTTCTCTAAACATATTTTCTTGAATCATTTTTAGCAGATCTTTATTGGTTGCTGCAATAATCCTTACGTCTATCGGGATAATTTGGCTTCCTCCAACGCGCATAATCTCTTTTTCCTGCAATACTCGAAGGAGTCGTGCTTGAAGTTTCAGGCTAATATCTCCAATCTCATCTAAAAAAATAGTGCCACCATTTGCTTGTTCAAATAGTCCCATTTTCCCGCCCTTTTTTGCTCCGGTAAACGCTCCGTCTTCATAACCAAATAATTCACTCTCGACTAAATCATCCGATAAAGCACTGAAGTTAACAGCAAGAAAAGGGCCGCTATTTCGCTTGGAAGCATTGTGAATAGCACTTGCAAACAACTCTTTTCCGGTACCACTTTCACCCTCAATTAATACAGTTAAATCAGTCTTAGCTAATCTTTTTGCAATTTGTTTCGTGTCTTGAATAGTAGAGCTAATCCCAACGATATTATGAAAGTTGTATTTTGCTACATAACCTTTTTTGACAAATTCTTTTCTCAATTTCCGTTCAAACCCGATGGTCTTAAGGGCATTTCTAAAAGTAACAATAATCGATTGATCATTTATATGTAGGCGTTCTACTATTACATCCGAGCCGTTTACAACAAATATTCCGCTTTCTTGTTGTTTATTTGAAAGGATGAAGTTTACTAAATCAATATTATCAATAATGGCATCAATCGGATGACCAATAGCATTTTTACTTTTTATTTTCAGCATGCTTTCCAGAAATTCATTAAAGACAACAATTCTTCCTTCATAATCAATAGCTAGTATGCCATCACCAACACCATCAATTACTTGATGCAGTTGTCGATGAGCTTTAGCTAAATTTTTTGTTAAATCTACTATTTTTCGATAGTATCTTTCAGAAACGTGGTTACCTGATTCCTCCATTAAATGAAATCGATCTAGAATGGACATGATTGTAGTAATATCTATTAATCTATGACCAATATTAATTACTTTTTCTACAAAGTCAGGGATAATTTCAAGTTCGCCAGGTGTAATTGCGAGCTTGATCATTTGTATATTCGTTTTTCCAGGATAGTATGGAAAATATTCAATGTGGTTTAGCCCCAATTGACGCATCGTTTCAATTGATTCGTATACTGTTTCATGATTATCATTCACATATAGAGCTTGTGTTCCTTCTGGTAAAAATAAAAGCTGGTCCACGTTTTCATAATTTAATGTTCGTTTTGCTATTATTACTTCGCAGTTTTCCCCAATAAAGTCTTTCACCGTTTCTATCGTAAATGTATTCGGTAATACAATTAATGTAGAATGAAATACTTTTGGAATACTTTCTTCTACAGAAAAACTTTCGATATCTATGAGATCACCTACCATCTCCGTTAGTTGTTGATGTAGGGCTTTTCGTGTTTCTTTTAAAACGGTGATCAATACAATGTGGTTGGTTTTAAATTTGTTCATAGAGCACCTCTTTAGTTGAATGTAATTGGTCTAAAGTTGGTTATTAATTGGTTGTTATGTAACCAATTAATAACCAATTATAATACATTTCAACATAGTAAACACCGATAAAACGACAAAATATTTAAAAATATGTAAATAATCACTTTAATTTCGATGTTGGCACGATATTTGCTTATATCAATGGTGTGTAAAGAAATAGGGAAATGAGTAGAGTCATAATTTACATATTTAATTCTTTACCACTTGCTAGAAAAGGGAGGTTAAGAGTATACAATTTCAACAGAGAAAGACAACGAAACCATTTAAATTATGAGGTGAGAGAAAATGAAACCACTAATTGGTGTTACTGGGTATTATGTTGATCATAGTGAAATAGGGAAGGAGGGCTTGCGAGGGCTACCAGGTCAAGATATGGCTCTCTTTTCTTATGATTACATCCGTTCCCTTCAAAGGGCAGGTGCAACGGTTGTGCTACTTCCAATTGAGGAAGTTGATCAAATTGAGTCCACACTTAATCAATTAGATGGATTGTTATTGGCTGGTGGCGCGGACATCAATCCTGTTTATTACGGTGATATTCCAAAAGCATATATAGGTACTGTAGAGGAAGAACGAGATAATTTTGAATTAAATCTGGCAAAGCAGGCTTTAGAAAAAGATATTCCTATTTTAGGAATTTGCCGAGGATTACAAGTGTTAAATGTTGCAGCTGGTGGGTCTCTTTATCAAGACTTAGAGCACGAGATGGGACCAGAATATTTCCATGTTCGAGAACAGTTCCGTAAATGGCAAGGCTCTCATTCCGTAGATCTTCTGGAAGAGGGAAAAATTTATGAGGCTATTGGCCAAAAATCTTTAATGGTTAATTCTTTTCACCATCAAGCAGTGAAAACATTAGGGAAAGATTTTGAGGCGAGCGCATGGTCCTTTGATGGTGTAATAGAGGCTATTGAATCGAAGGCTCATCGTTATGTAGCAGCGGTTCAATGGCATCCAGAAATGATGTCGGAAAGGGATGTCTTGCAGCAACGTTTATTTAACCAATTTGTAAATGAAATTAGTAAAAAGGTAGTTAAATCCTAGCGTTTTATAAATAAAAGAATTGATGGATAGCTTGGTACGTCATGGTAGTGGGGAAACCAGACTGCCGGCTGCTTGTAAAAGTAATAATCATTGGGGGATGAACAAAACCCCCGATGATTAAAGTTTCATTCTATTGCAAAGGGGATTGGTATATGAGTCAAGTATCAGAGAAGGCAGTTTCATTCGAGCCAGAAGGAAAAAAGGAAAGAAAAGAATGGAAAATAAACGTATTTGCAATGTTACTTGTCTTGTTAGTTATTGCGGCTGTGATTACACATATATTGCCGGCCGGAAAATATGAACAGATTGAAAAAAATGGGTATACAACAGTAGATCCAAATTCATTTAAGTGGATTGAATCAACGCCACTTGGATTTTTTGATACGGTAAAATCTATTCCTACAGGGATGGTAGAAGCTGCTAATATTATCTTTTTTATTCTTATTATCGGAGGTTTTTTTGGTGTATTAAAGGCATCCGGTACAGTTGAGGCTCTTGTTTCAACGATGGCAAAAAAACTTGCTAACCGTGAAAAGTTAATGATTCCTATTATCATGCTGTTCTTTGCACTTGGCGGGTCATTAATGGGGATGGCTGAGGAAGCTTTAGTGTATGTACCTCTATTTATTCCGCTAGCTCTTGCGGTTGGATTTGATACGATAACAGGGACTGCGATGGTACTAGTAGGAGCGTCCGTCGGATTTACAACGGCAATTATGAATCCGTTTACAGTTGGGCTGGCACAAGGGATAGCGGGTCTTCCTATGTATTCGGGGATGGGGTTCCGCCTCATTTTATTCGTAGTCATATATGTAATTGCGGTTACATTCGTCTATCGTCATGCTATGAAAGTAAAGAGGGATCCTGCAAGCGGAATTTACGGAAAATTCGATACAAAGAAGCAAGACAGCTTACTAACAGCAAAAGTAGAGTTAACAAAAAGACATAAATGGATATTAACGGCCTTTTTAATCAATTATATTATTCTTGTATTTGGTGTTATTAAGTACGAGTGGTATATAAAAGAAATTGCAGCCTTATTTATTATTTTAACTATAATCATTGCAATTCTTGGCAAGATATCTCTTGATGATACTGTAGAATCTTTCACACAAGGATCGGCATCTTTAATCGGTGGCGCTTTAATCATTGGTGTATCACGCGCTATTTTAGTTGTATTGAATCAAGGGCATATTATAGACCCACTACTTTATCAAGTATCGGAAGAAATGAAACATGTGTCTCCTTTTTTAAGTGTTGTTGGAATGTACAACTTCCAAGTAGCGATTCATTTTATTTTAGCATCAGGTAGTGGCCATGCGATGTTGACAATGCCTATCATGGCGCCACTTGCAGATTTATTGGACATTACACGCCAAACAGCTGTATTATCCTTTTCATTCGCCGATGGTATTGGAAATATTATTTTTCCAACAGGTGGTACGCTAATGGCTGGATTAGCAATTGCAGGAATTTCATGGACAAGGTGGGCAAGGTGGATTCTTCCTTTAATTCTAATTGAATACTCAATCGGTTTACTAGCAGTTATAATTGCTCATCTTATTGGTTATGGTCCATCTTAATAAAAGGTAGATATGCTTTCACTTATAGAAAGTTCGGATTTGAAGAAAATCGCTAAATAATGGTGATAGAAAAGCCCGGTTTAGAAGGGCTTTTTTTCTATGCAAAATTTCATTTGTTTTGTTTACATAATATCTTTACAATCATTTGATAAAATATATGCAACTGCATATTGTGAGGGTGGATGGTTATCCCTTCTTTCTATTCGGAAGGAAAGGAGGTGATAATATGGAGTTTTTGATTGATCTTGTAAAAGAGTTTCTGAAAGCGACTGTGCGCGAAGTTTCAGCGTATTTTTTGCGGAAGCAACTTCTGGATAAGGACAACAAAAAACCCACTCCGCGCCGTCACAAGCAAAAGGGTGGGTTCCGCAAAAAGAAATAGCTTATAATAACCACCACCCTAAGCGGTAGCAGTTAGGGAAGAGATGTGAGCGCATCTCTTCCTTTTATTATATGTCATTTTATTTGATGTCATACTTATATAGTATTCTACGGAAAATATATCATATTCCTATTTTTTGGTCAATTTGATCCCGCTTTAACGGGCAGTAAGACCCCCACCTCAAAATTCAGTGGAAGCAAAGAAGTTAGGTGGGGGTCGGGCTGTCCGTAAAAGCCCGATTGGTTCAACTAATAATCAGTGGGGGATGAACAAAACCCCCCACTGATTAAAGTTTCACTTTATTGCATGATTGAAAAGGTGTAGTCTTATTCCTCTTCAAACTGAAAAATATCCCGATTAATAAGTTGGTGGAGATACTTATCCATTTCAGCCGCAGAAACTTTCCTTTCATTTTTAAACCACCATGCGCTTAATGAGGTGATTGCCCCTGAATAAAATTCAATGATTAGATCATTTGGCATCGTATGATTTTTGCGTAGTTGATGTAACGCTTCTATTTCTTGTTTTCTCGTTTCGTGACTTAAATACTGTGTCCGGTTAATAAATTGTTCATCAGACATTTGTGTTTCTAATATTTTACCGATTTCTTCATGATGTAGAAATTGTTCCATTACTTGAAATGGTTTACTTAATCGATCTGAAACCGGTATTTCAGCAATCATCTTGCTGTATCGTTTAAATCCAAATGCTAATAAAGCATCTTTATCTTCGAAGTGTTTATAAAAGGTTGTTCGGTGTACCATCGCACGGTCACATATTTGGTTAATTGTGATCGTACTATATTTCTGTTTTGATTGTGTCATTAATTCAAATAAGGAATCCCATAGTAATTTATGTGTACGTCTAATACGTAAATCAAGTTGTTTTTCATTATCGTTCATCTACAATTCTCCTTTTTTGTAGATTAAATATACAGTGGCTGAAAATTGATTCTCCCTTTTTAATCTACATATGTATATTATATTACATGTGTTTAGGTATATTTATCGTTTTTTAGTAAGAAACAGGAGGAGAATTTGTAAATGAATATGACAACTAAGAGCCCTGCAAGTGGCAAAGTTGATACTTCTAATTTGAAACATACCCCCATTTTAATTGCATTACTTCTAGGGGCAATGGTTGCATTATTAAACGAAACGTTACTTGGTAATGCGTTAACCGTATTAATGAAAGAATTTGGCGTAACAGCTTCAACGATTCAATGGCTTTCTACAGCTTACATGTTAGTAGTTGGGGTTTTAGTCCCGATTACAGCGTTACTTCAACAATGGCTCACAACGAGGCAAATGTTTTTAATCGCTATGGTAACGTTTTTAGCTGGTACATTAATTGCGGGATTTGCGCCGACATTTTCCGTTTTATTAGTCGGCCGTATCGTCCAAGCGGTAGCGACAGGGTTAATTTCACCGTTATTAATGAATACGATTTTAATTATTTGTCCGCCTGAAAAACGTGGTGCAACAATGGGATTAATCGCACTTGTAATGATGGCAGCTCCAGCAATTGGCCCTACATTATCTGGAGTAATCGTGGATTCATTAAATTGGCGCTGGTTATTCTATATTGTTATTCCAATCGTGATCATTTCCATTATGATTGGGATGAGGTACATTCAAAATGTTTCAGAGTTAACAAGGCCAAAAGTAGATTACCCATCTATCCTTTTATCGACACTCGGATTTGGCGGGCTTGTGTATAGCTTTAGTGCATCAGGTGATTTAGGATGGTCCGATGCAAAAGTGTATGGCACTTTAATTGTTGGGCTTATCTCATTATGTATTTTTGTCGTTCGACAATTGAAAATTGAGAATCCAATTTTAGAATTACGAGCATTTAAAGTTCCGATGTTTACATTATCAGTTGGATTAATTGTCATTGTGATGATGTCGTTATTTTCAACGATGACTTTATTACCGATGTTCCTGCAAACCGTTTTACTCGTTACAGCTTTTAAATCAGGAATTATCATGCTTCCGGGAAGTGTTATTAGCGCCATAATGGGACCAATCGCAGGTAAACTATTTGATAAATTTAGTCCGAAAGTTATTATCGTTCCCGGCATTGTCTTAGTAGGAATTGCAATGTTCTTATTTAAAGGCATTACTCCTGATACATCAATGGTACAAATTATTGTCATGCATAGCGTATTAATGGTTGGACTCATGTTTGTCATGACAGCACAAACATACGGTTTAAATCAATTAACACCAGATTTATATCCGCACGGAACAGCACTGTTTAGTACACTGCAACAAGTAGCTGGCGCAATTGGTACGGCTATCTTTATTTCGAAAATGTCTTCAGGAACAGCTAGCTATATGGAAAGCTCCGCAAATCCAATGGACCCAGTAGAGAAGTTAAATGGTTTAACGTCTGGATTCCAAGGTGCATTTGCACTAGGGTTAGTCTTTATCATTGTTGCTTTTATCGTATCGTTGTTTTTAAAAGAAGAGAAAGAGGGAGTAAAGGCAGCGAGGGTTTTACAGAACGAGAATTAAGATTTAAATAAAAAAGACATCTTTAAGAGGTAAAGATGTCTTTTTATATTTCTTTCGTAACACTTGTTTTTGATGTCTTAATACATAAGAATTGGTATGTAAAATATTTGTATTTTTTGAATATGAATAATTATTGAGAATAACGATGCAAAGCTGTGCTAATAACTAAAAGTCCAATAATGAGAGAAAGTGTTCTTATAATAAGTTCTGCCACTAATAGTTCACCAAATGATTTAGTGACATCGTATATAGATCCTGTTATGAGAATAGGTGCAATCATAATTATAATTCCAATTATTATTTGAAGAAGTAGATTGATGTTTTTATTCAAGACAATCACCTCCAAAAAAATAGGGAATGGGAATATGATTTTTTTTGTATTATAAAATGATTATATCGTATTACATTAGACGATGAGAATATTTTTAAATAGTAGAAATTAGAGACTCTTCAATAAAAAGGAATTAAATATGGTATTCTTTAGTTAAGATATGTAAACGAAGACGGGGGAAATGAAGATGGATAAGAAGCTAAAGTATTGGCTAGCATCTATTATAGGGGGAGTAGTACTTGCAACTGGTATGACTTATGGAATATTACAGTTTGCTGAAGTCCCGCTTAAGAGTGAGGACCATGTTTTTGCAGAGGTTAATAAAGAAGACATACTATCGAATGAAGCAGAAGTGAAAGGTTCAAATGCACAACTTCACATTACAGTAACTTCTACTGAAGAAGAAGTTATTTCAGCTATGCATAGCATGACTCATCAAAAAGTAAAAGCGTGTGAAGGAAAGGGAGCAACCCCTATGTCCAAAAAGAATGCAGAGAAAGTAAGAAACATTCTAAACGGAAACAATTTCAAGAACAAAGAAGAGCTATTAGCAATTACTGAAAGATGGGCAAATAGAGATTTTAGTAAAATTGTAGAAGAACATAACTATTTTATTAAACTTCAAGGTGGCGTGATAGGTGAAGCTACAGTGATGGATAAGGTAGACGAGCAAGTATTCTGTCTCAATACTTTCGGTGATGATGTAACGGCCGCATTAATTAAATCAGGAGATCTTCAAGCGCTGTAAGGTGTTTTTTCTCTGATATAAAGAAAGCCTCAAGTATTCATATACTTGAGGCTTTTCCAATGGAAAGATAGGAATGGTCCGAATTCTTTACATTAAGAACAAAGTGGAATTACTCCTAAACCAATTAATAAAGCTGCAGCAACTGCTGGAATTGGTACAGGAATTTGAATACCTTCTACAAATAAGAAATATTGACCACTTACTATTTTAAAACAAACTAATTGCATGGCTATTCCTCCCTTCTTTTAGGGTTAATACATTATATTAATTTATCTATCTATTGATATAGTTAAATTATTTATTTTTAAAAATATAGTTAATATGTGAATAGTTTTCGAAAGGACCTGCTCAATCAATGCGGAAAAACATAAGATGAAACGAATCCATTAAAATACATGAGTGAACCTTAGTTTTCCCCTCTTATCTAAAGGAGGAACTATTATGGGTTATGGTGGTAGTTGTGGCGGTTGTGGCTTCTCGGGAGGCTTTGCTTTATTAGTTGTGTTATTCATTTTATTAATCATCGTTGGAGCTTCTTGCTTCTGCTAAAAACTATTGGAAAAGACACTCATATGGAGTGTCTTTTCTTTCGTGCAAAATGATTCCTGACAATAGCCAACTGTATAAAGTATACGGTATACTTTTGCCTCATTAGACATATAAAAATGTTGGAGGGATGTTATGAAACTAGTAGGGAAGCACATTTATATTCGGCTTTATAAAACTGATGATGCCAACGAGTTAGCTAACTTACATATTAGAAATCGTGAATTTTTTCAACGAGTTTGTCCGTTGCTCCCAGAAGTTTTTTATACAGAAGAACATCAAAAAATACGTCTTGAACAAGCTCTAAAAAAGACAGCTGAAGGGCAAGTATACCCTTTTGGAATCTTTTTAAGAGAAAATGATAAACTGATTGGAGACATTTCATTAACTCAAATTGTTAGGGGAGACCTCCAAAGCTGTTATACGGGATTCACTTTAGATAAGGAGCATAATGCAAAGGGCTATACAACAGAGGCTCTTCAACTTGTTGTAGATTTTGCTTTTAGGGAATTAAAGCTACATAGAATTGAAGCAGGAGCGATGCTTGATAATATAGCATCTATTCGTGTATTAGAAAAAGTGGGGTTTAAAAAAGAAGGTATAGCGAAAGAAAATATAAGGATTAATGGCAAATGGACAGTCCATCAAATATTAGCTATTATCAATAGTTTGGATGTGTAAGTTTATTTTGATTCCAATAAAGATAATCATGTAACTCTTCAAACTCTACCAACAGTTTTATAGAGACCTGTACAATTTTCGGATCAGAAACTAACCTTACAAGTCTTGAAATTCCACCTAACTCTACAATTACTCTATTTGAAAATTTTACAACTAACCACACTAAGACTCTTATTCGTTTTAGTTTTAGCTTTAGCTTTGTATTTGCTGCGTTCGTCACATTGACTAGTAGAACATTTAAATCCACAACTCCACAAACAATTAGATTAACACCAGGGAGATACAAGGACTTTCTTATTTGAGGAGGTTAAATGCCACTTCAGTTAACGCCTCATCAAGGCCATTATTTATCCAACAAACAACATATATTTGTTGTGATAAATCAAATTCATATTACTGTGAGAATAGTGACTATGGTTAGTATTAGTTATTAAAGAGAGCTTTGGCTCTTTTTTTATTTTCTTTCGACATAATATGACAATATATGAATTAATAGTTTGGTATTATTATCTAGAAATCTTACATTTATCTACAAATTATTATTGTATTTTTAGATTTTTAAATGTAAAATATTTCAATGTAAATACATACCATTTAGGGGGATAAAGAAATTTATGAAAAAATTATTAGCTTCAGCAACAGCGGTAACACTATTAACAGTGGGGTACAGTTCTTCTGCATTTGCAGCTAAGAGTCCTAATGATACAAAAAACTGTGGTCATTTTAAAAGTCAACAAGATGCTCAAGCATTCTGGGATCAAAATGGATATGGTGTTGGAAATGATCCACACCGTTTAGATAATGATAAAGACGGCATTCCATGTGAAGATTATAAATATCCAAAGAGCACAAATACTACAACAGAAAATAAAGAAACTACTAAACCTCAAGAGCAACCTAAACAAGAAAATACTAAACAGGAAAACACTAAACAAGAACCTGTTAAACAAGAAAACACTAAGCAAGAGAATTCAAAACAAAATAACCAAACAACAAATAATAAACAAGAACAAAATAAGCCTCAAACAACTGCAAAAGAAACAAAGAAAAATACTAATACAGTTGTGAAAAAAGAAACGAAAAAACAAGGTGAAAAATTACCTAATACAGCATCAAACGGTGTTACAATGATGTTAGCAAGCTTAGGATTAGCATTAGCTGGTTCTGTATTAATGTTCCGTCGTAAAAAGACAAACGCATAAAATAGTTCCTTAAAACGGCAGGAGAAATCCTGTCGTTTTCAAATGGAGTGATAAAAGTGAATAAAAAACAATGGATAGGCTTATGTTTAACTGTTATTGGACTTACTATCTTTTCCTATTATTTTCTAGAATGGTATAGTGCTAGACAATCAGCAGAGTCGTTAACAACTAACGAGGCTAAACAATATGAGACCTCCACACCTTCTAAAGAAAATGAAACGCAAAACATCAATCAAACAGAGACAGAGACAAAGATTGACACTTCATTACAACCTGAAGAACCTGTACAAATTCCCGCTTCAAAGGTAAACCATCAGTTAGGAGATAAAGTAGCATATTTAATTATCCCTAAAATACAAAAGAAATACTCTATATTTTGGGGAGCTGATGATAAAGTACTAAAAAAGGGTGTAGGTATGTTTGTTAGTGACTTAACTACTACACCATCTGGAAATGGTCATACAGTTTTAAGTGGACATAGAGATACTGTTTTTACCGAGCTTGGTGAATTAAAGGAAAATGACCAACTTATCGTAGAATATGAAAATAAAACATATACATATGAAATTAACAAGCATTGGATAACAGATTCAGAAGATCGAACAGTTATTGTAGAAAAAAGTGAGCCAACATTAACATTAACAACTTGTTATCCTTTTGACTATATAGGAGACGCTCCAGATCGGTACATAATTGAAGCATCTCTATTTTCCATTCATTGAGGATGGAAAGTCCAATACACATTAATTTTAATAATATGTATTGGACTCCCATTCAAGTATCATTTTTCTTAATGAATATTTGGTATATTTTAGGGTGTTTTTTACTATTTTTATGTTAAGATATTTTGGTTGATATTCATCTTATTTTAGGAGGTTGGAAAATCTGTTACATGCTTTTCATATGGATTTTAGTTTCTATACCGAAAGTATAAAAGTTTTAGGGTTATTAGGGAATTCTACTCGCTTATCAATTGTTTGTAAATTGATTACATATGGATCGTTGTCAGTTTCTGATTTAAGTAAGCAAACAAGAATTACAGAGGATTTGATTGTACAACATTTGCGTAAATTAGCCTTTGGAAATATTGTAATTAGTGAACGTATAGGGAAAAGGCTTTATTTCAAAATAAAAGATAATAAAACAATTGAGATTATTAAGGTATTAGGATTACTAAGTTAATTTTCATTACTTTCAATATAAATGATTTTGCTATAACTCAATTGTGCAAAATCACATTTAGCCTGCCTACGGAAATAGGGAGGTTTTTAATATACAAAAAGGCGCCCATATAAGGGTGCCTTTTCCAATAGTTTTTAGCAGAAACAACTGCATCCGATAATGATTAATAAAATAAACAATACAACTAATAAAGCGAATCCTCCAGCGAAACCGCAGCCTTCGCCGCAACTACCACCATATCCCATAACAATAGTGCCTCCTTTAGATTAGAGGGTAAAACTAGGGTTCATTCCATGGATTTTAATGGGTTCACTTTACCTTATGTTTTTAAGAATTAATTGAGCAGGTCCTTTTGAAAATAAGGGAAAGATGATCTAAGGCGCTTCACCTGAAGAGGGGTACGGCCAGCAAGTTACAGCTATGCATGAAGGGTTTAAAAGCAGATTACCTGAATATAAACAAATGGCTTCTGATTTGCGTGTTGTAAATCAAAGTTTCCTTAAATTTGGTGATTCTGTACAGAAGGCTGGGGCATCACTTCATAAACAAGCCGTAATGGCTGATGGACTAATTAATAGTGTTTCAAAGCATGTTGCAGAAGCTCAACAAGCATTTCCAACAATACATACAGACATTATGTCTGGTTTAGATGCTGCTAATAAGATTTCAGGCTACAAAATAGATACGTCTAATGTTGTTAAAAATGTTGGTAATATGGATGGGTTAACAACCCGCCTTAAAGATTTTGGTGTACCACCAAGTGTAGTAGAAGAAACAATTAAGTATGCTACTAAAAAACCTGGAAATAAACCTGGTCTATGGCAATACGATGGGAAAGATGTTAGAGTCGTATTGAATGATAATGGCGATGTTGTTTCCGTTGTACCTAATAAATCGTGAATATTATAAATAAAGTGGATTGAGCCCATTCACGTAAGGAGTTGTTAAATTGAATATACAATATGATGAATATGAATTATTAGAAATATTCGAGAGTGAACCAGAAGATTATTTTATTCCAGGTGCAGGTGCATATAGGTATAATAAAATAGATAAATTAGGTTTTGAATTAGTAATGATTATGTGTTATTACGAGGAAACTGTTGAATTAAATTTGTATTATAAAAATAAATGCATCTTTGAAACCAAGATGCATTCGGCGAAACGAATCTATACCCGTAATGACTCATTATATGTCCAAGGTGGCGTAGAAAACAAAACAATCGAAGTAAAATTCAAGCCACATTTTACAGTTACAATAAATGAGTTTTAAAAACTTGAAATCAATGTTCGTAAATATTCTGAACATGCTTTAGAAAGAATGGCTCCGGATACAATACAAGTTCGAGCTGAATTAGAGGCACATGCCAAAAGTAGAGGGCTTGTACGTAGTACACAGAAATTTAAAGAATTTGTTAATCCTAGAGGTATCACAACTTCTGTAGTAGATTTTCTGTGCCTTTCCATTGGAAAATCAAGACTGATATAAAAAATGAGTAGAAAAAACAAGGCTTTTACTTCGTGGATACCACTACAAAGTAAGAGCCTTGTTTCATTATATTTGTTCATACAGTTTTCCTTGTAGTCTTCTGTTTTCATCCTTCAATCTCTTATTCTTTATCAATTTTTCGAACAGGTTGCTCCCAAAAGTTTTTTATACAAAATAACATCAAAAAATACGTCTTGAACAAGTATGAAAAAAGAAAGCTGAAGGGCAAGTAATCCTTTTGGAATCATTTTAAGAGAAAATGATAAACTGATCGGAGACATTTCATTAACTCAAATTGTTAGGGGAGACCTCCAAAGCTGTTATACAGGATTTACTTTAGATAAGGAGCATAATGCAAAGGGCTATACAACAGAGGCTCTTCAACTTGTTGTATATTTTGCTTTTAGGGAATTAAAGCTACATAGAATGGAAGCAGGAGCAATGCTTGATAATATAGCATCTATTCGTGTATTAGAAAAAGTCCTACATAAGGGGACTTTTTCTAATACATATAGATTAAAATAATAATAGAAATTTTTTATTTTTTTCCACAACTATTAATTAAATCATATTGTTTAGAAATCATTTCATTTCGAATTTGATTGAGATGTTTATGTAATGTTTCTTTTATTGCACTACCTGTTTTGCTTTCAAAACTTTTGTTTAATTCAATTCCTTGTTCAGATAAACTTTTGCATACATCATGAAATGCTTCTTTGTTTTTTTGAATGGCATGTTTTTGGCTTGCTACTATGCTATTTGTTTTGAATGCTACATCAGTTTTTAAAAGTGATTGTTGCAGTTCTTTTTCTAATTGCTTTTTAACAGCTTGCAACTCATCTATAATAGTTCCAACTGCACCAACTGTAGCTTTCTCTATTTCTTTCTCTATTTTTTGAATTTCCCCTATAAAATCCATCATATTATCTCGCCGCCAGTCCTTCAAAATTTGTTCCTAATTGATTATCTTTATCTCGTAATGAATTAGCTGCATAAGCAATATCATCTCCAAAATGAATCAATTCTTTTTGTTTTTTCCGTAAAAGATGAATTAGTTCTTCTGCTAGTTGTATATCATGAAAATAGTCTTTTCCGTTTTGGGATATTTTCGCAACCTCTCTAATTGCTTCATCTACTTCATGTTCTTCTAACAGATGATATTTTCCTCCAGGGCCTGTCTCATGCTTCAATTGACTCTTTAATTTCGCAACTTCCTCTTCTTCTTGTTGTTGGAATGTTTCTATATTTCTAATAATATCAGATAATATATCGCTTATTTTTTGTATCTCTTTTGCATGACGAATGATATCATCTGGTTCTAATTCTAGTCGAACACTACCATTATTGTGGAACATTTCTAGAAATGTTGACATTGGATGTTGTCCCATAAATACAGCCGCGAGAATACTATCTGTTCCATTACTTTTTGTTGTAAATTGTTTACCAATCATAGGTGCTCCAAATTGATCAAAATTTCCTACAGCATCTTTTCTATGAGTATAATCTACTACTTTATTTTCCATTACGCCTTCATCTACTCGTTTTTTTGCTTTATCACTTAGTAATCTATAAATATTTGGTGCAGCATATGTTGTTGCATAACAATTCATTTCTGCTGCTACATATTGGGCTTCTGCAGCACCTTTACTATGTCCGGTAGTGTGAATAGATGTAGGGTTATATTTTTTCTTAATTTTTTCTGCAAATTCTACTGCACTATCAAATGATGTCGGTACCTTTTCACCTGCTACACCAAGGTTCTTTTTCTGTCCAAGTGTAATTTGAACTATATCTGTGGTTTTATCTCCATCGAATCTACCAAATTCAGTACCGCGGTATGCAATGATTACATCGTCATACTGTTTTTTACCAGATTTATACTTATCTGCGGGTACTACAGCGATTGCTTGTAATCCATTTTTCACCTTTGTGTGATCTGCATCGAAGGTGTCTATTACCTTCCATAATTTACCGTCAATTCCTTTTATCTCTTTCCCTTCTTCCAAATAATCTTTTTTATAAACCATACTTGAAAGCTCAAAATAATCTTCATCTGTCGCAATGGTATTCTTTTTCAATTCATTCATCTGCCTTAACTCACTTCGTGGTATATTTTAAATATATTTAATGATAAGGGGAATAGGAATGAAAAAAGCAATAATTATTATAATATCCATAATTTTCATTATAACAGGAGGTTATTTAGGAATGGAATACTTACAAAAAAAAGAACAAGAGGGACTGTTTTGGAAACAACAAGAGACAAGAATTGAGAAATACATTCGTTATAATATTAAAGATGTGCAATCGATTACCTTCACAAAACATGAAGTAAATCCGATGGGAGTTCCTTCTGTGGATGGATATATAAATAATGATAAAGAATTGAATTTCTCAGCTAGTATTAGTACTACGAAGAATTTTGAAGATAAACTTTCACGTTCTGGAAAATTAGGGGAACTTGTAAAAAAACCTGAAAAATCAGTATCTGAAATTGAAAAAGAAGAGAAGGAAAAGAAACAAGAGTAGTCTTTGCACTACTCTTATTTTCTGTATCCCATTTTTAAGAAGAATGCATTGGTAAGTTTTTTATAAGGAGATTTTCAATGAAGAAAGTAATGATTTTGGTTGTATCTGCTGTGGTGCTCATAGCAGGAGGATATTTTACTATGGAATATTTAAAACAAAAAGAAATTGAAGAGAAGTTTTGGAACGAGCAAAAAGAACGAGTAGAAAAGTATATTCACTATAATATTAAAGATGTAAAATCGATTACATTTAGAGAACATAAGGTAAGTCCAATGGGCGTTCCTCATATAAGAGGTTATATAAATGGTGATAAGGCATTATGGTTTGATACTGGTATAGGTACTACGGAAAATTTTGAAGATGATTTTGGATGTTCTGGGGAATTAGATAAACTTATAAAAAAACCTGATAAGTCGGTATCTGAAATTGAAAAAGAAGAGAAGGAAAAGAAACAAGAGTAGTCTTTGTACTATTCTTGTCTTCTCTATCCCATTTTAAGAAGAATACATTGGTAGGCTTTTTATAAGGAGATTTCCAATGAAGAAAGCAATGATTTTGGTTATATCTGCTGTGATACTCATAGCAGGAGGGTATTTTACTATGGAATACTTAAAACAAAAAGAAAAAGAAGAACAATTTTGGAAAGTACAAGAGGCACGAGTAGAAAAGTATATTTATTATAATATTGAAGATGTAAAATCGATTACGTTTATAGAAAAGGGTGTAAGTCCTATGGGAGTCCCTAAATTAAAAGGTTATATAAACAATAATAAAGAATTAGATTTTATAGCTAGTATAAGTACAACTAAAAACTTTGAAAATAAATTTACGCGTTCTGGAGAATTAGATGAAATGATAAAAAAACCTGCAAAATCTGTATCTGAAATCGAAAAAGAAGAGAAGGAAAAGAAACAAGAGTAGTCTCTTTAACTACTCATGTTTCTTTATTCTAGGGGTACCGCCCATCACCGTTAAGCTCACAGAACAGGTTGCTCTTAAAATGAACTTCATTGCTATAAAAGACTCTAATTTTTCGTTTTGGGGCAAATATTATATAAAATAATAGCTATCTCTGAATCACTAGTTTCAAAAAGCCTTCACGCAATAATGATTGCATGAAGGCTTTTGATGTGTGCTTATTTTTTTGTCTCGTTAACCCATGTAATAATGTCCTGGATGACGTATTCGGGAACGTTAGCAGGGATTTCATATTCACTAGGGAGGCTTAATTCTCCGTCACCCTCCGTGAAGAAATGATTCAATTTCGGATATTTTTTGAACTGAACATTCCCGCGGTTTGAAAGTCCTTTCTGCCATTTTGTATATTCATCTTTTACTGTTACTTGATAATCACGTGCTCCTTGCAGAATGAGTAAAGGCTCTTTTCGTGATTTTGCCTCTTCAACTGGACGCCACCTAGAAACATCATACATAAAATGAGGTGACCCAAAATTGTAGTCAGCTGGAGGATGGTCAGGATTGAAAGTAGGATCCTGAATAAAAGCGACCTGCCTTTTTAGTTCGTCGATTTCTTCCTTTGACGCCCCAAGGTATTGAGAATGATCAATAGCAATGTCAGTCAAAGGGCGTGCAGGTGGTGCGAGTAAGATGCTTCCTCGGACAAGTGTGGAAGGCGCTTTGCTCAGTATACGTGGCATTGTGCCAGCTCCTAGACTATGTCCAAGAATGAAAATATTATTTGGATCAATGCCTTCCTGCTGCGCTGCTGATTTTGCTGCAAATATAGCATCATCTGTAGTATCACGGTCTAACGTAACAGGTTCTGTACTCATCTTTAATGCATGTTCTAAGGTGCGTTTTTCATAGCGCAACACTGCAATTCCGTTGGATGAAAGGCCCACCGCAATGTCTCGTAAGATTTTTGTTCCCATATATGTGCTATCGCGATCATGGATGCCAGCACCATGAACAAGAACAACTACGGGCAGTTTTTCACCACGCTTATGTTTCGGAACTGTTAATGTCGCTGGTAACGGATAGGTGGAATTTCCAATGACGATTTCACGTTCTTGATAGGAGTCAGGTTGATCATAGCTAGGATGCGGGATAGTATAAGATTCCTCGGGTGGCCTTTCTCCAATTTCATCTACTTTCCCGCCAGGTGTGAATTTAAGGAGTAGCGGTATGGTAGTTCCTTCGGTATCTGCTGGAATTTCCACCGTCTGATGGACCAAGTTTCGTTCTTTTATCACGGGGATTCCCATGCTTTTTATCCCGCTCCAACCACTTTGTGTCCACCAGTTTTGTAATGTGGTTGCTGTAAATTTGGATTGAAAAGCAGCAGACGTCAACTGTATTGCCTCTGCATACTTACCTTTCTGGAGATATTCAAAAAATAATGATGTACGCTCCGTTAAAGAGACTAGTTTCTTTTCAGCAGATTGTTCCTCGCTTGTATCTGCGTGAATAGTTGTTGTAAGCGAGAAAGATGAAATGCCTAAAGAAAAGAGTAGGATAAAGGTAAGTACTGATCTTTGTATTTTCTTTTTTGCATTCATGTTTTAACCTCCAATATGTGATGGCAAAAAACAAGTATGGTAATTAGAATTCTGGTACAAAAACTTTAAAATACTTGCAAGTAATCTCAAAAACTTGGACATACTAATATTATTATTCTAAAAAAACGTCAATTTCTTCTCTTGTCACATGTATATTAATCCCAAAAATAATCTTTTTTCCTTCACTTTATATTTTGATTATACGAAGCAAAGCTCTCGTTTTTCTTACTTGATACTTACAAATTCCTTAAGTAGAGGATATTTTAAAATCTTAGCTTGATGAATATGTAGCGGTACTCTTATGTTAAGAGATAGCTTAAGGAACGAGGATTATATTGTTTTTATAAAGAGTTGATGCTATGTTTGTTTTGTAACATATGGTGTTTTATGCATGTAGGAGGATTTATTGAAGAAATTATTAATATTGTTTTTATTAGCTACATTTTGTCTACAGATTACAGGATGTTCTAATAATATGGGTACACTAAGGGAGAAGTCTAAAACTTCAACACTTGTGAAGTTTAACCGCATCAATAAAGGGTGGTACAAACATATGTAATAGTTTGTATCACCCTTTGTTGATGTTAGAAGTCATAAGGAAAAGGTTGATAGTTAGATATTTTTCATAAAGAAAAGACACCCATATAAGAGTGTCCTTTCTAATAGTTTTTTAGCAGAAGCAACTGCATCCGATAATGATTAATAGTATAAAGAGTACAACAAGCAAAGCAAATCCTCCAGCAAAACCACAGCCTTCTCCGCAACTACCACCATAGTCCATAATAGTTCCTCCTTTAGGTAAGGGGATTAAAACTAAGGTTCATTCATGTATTTTAACGGGTTCACTTTACTTTATGTTTTTAAGAATGAATGGAGTAGGTCCTTTTGAAAATAAAGAAAAGCCCCCCTAAAGTGCCTTCCTTCGACTTGAACCATCTAATTTTAATAATATATTGGACTCCCATCAGAATACTATTTTACTATGTTAATTTTTTTGTTCATTGAGGGGTACCGCCACATCGCTATCAAGCTAAGAAAATACAACTACCCCCAGAACAAGATTTTGTGCTAATTTGTAATAAAAAAGCTCATTTTTTCGTTTTGGGGATACCTTAAAATTTTAAGTTGATGGGCATGGGATCCCGCCCACATTTTAACGAAAATATACGCTAAGCAAATTCCAACATAAAGCGAGCCGAATTTTCTACTCATAAGAAAAATTTCGGTTCGTTTTATGGTTTCATGACAAGTTGTTTACTGAACAATAAAGTTCTTTATTGGAACAGGCTACTTTCTTCAACAATCGGGCCAGATTGTTGAAGAAGAAATATAATAAAAATACTTTTGATTGTTTTATTAAACGAATTAAACCGCAAAAAACAAGAAGAATTCCCCCCCCTTTTACTAGTACACTAAATTCTATAAAGGGGGGAGATCATGAACAATAAAGCCATTGGATTATTTCAAGGAATTGCGTTATATATTTCAGCTATTCTAGGATCAGGTGTCCTTTTTTTATCGGGGGTAACGGCCTCAATAGCGGGCCCTGCATCTATTGTATCCTGGTTTATCGTTATTATAATTAGTTTTCCGCTTGCTTATTCCTTTGCTAGTTTGGCACGGATATATCCTGATTCCGGTGGAGCAGCAACCTTTGTTAGAAATTCTTTTGGATATCATCTTGGCAATATCGTTGGGTGGTTTTACTTTGTAACAGCAGCAGTTGGTCAAACGATTGTATCTTTAACTGGTGCTTTTTACGTCAGTCAGGCATTTGGATTTTCGCATTTTGAAACAATTTTAATTGCCGTCTTTATTTTGGTAATTGCAGGTGTTTCCAATTATTACGGCGTAAATGTTAGTGGTAAAGTTGCATTGATTTTAAGTTCCTTATTACTGATTCTTTTAGCGTCAGCTGTATTTGTGGCGTTTCCAAGAATACAATGGGGAAATTTTACTCCCTTTGTTCCAAATGGATGGTTTTCTGTCGGGAACGCTATAACGGTTATCTTTTGGTCATTTTTCGGTTGGGAGGCGATTTGTAATCTGGCTGAGCACTTTAAAAGGCCAGAAAAAGATATTGTCAAAGGAGCAGTTATTAGTGCAGTTGTCATTGGATTATTATTTTTAGCGCTAAGCCTTGTCACTATTGGAACGGCCACGTATGGCAGTCAAGAAAGCAACCTGTCTCCTATTGGTGTTATAATGGGAGATACAGTAGGCGGAGGTGCCAAAGTCGTTACAGCTGTTTTAGCTTTAATTATTTGTACAGGGACAGCGAATGCTTTTGTAGCCAGCCTAACGCAATTAGGATATTCATTAAGCAGAGATGGTGCTTTCCCAAAATTTTTCTCAAGGCTGCATGCAACTACTCAAATTCCAAGACAGATGGTATTGTTTGTTATCTGTTTTTCGGTAGCAGGTGTGTTAGTGACAAAAGCTTTGTCACTAACGTTTGATGATATTTTGTTTATACCGACTTCTCTTGGGATTCTAGTTTATGTTCTTTCAATGGCAGCAGGCGTTAAATTATTTAGGAAGAACACACGGGCATGGTGGGCATCGTTAATCTCTTTCATTTTATGTTTGCTGGTGATTCCATTTTTTCAATTGTATATATTTGTTCCGTTAATTGTCGTGGCTATATATGCGATTTATATGATTTTGAGTAATAAGATTTTCGCCTACAAGGGAGGGTTAAATTCTAATGAAGGATCAAAATAACCTTTCCAGAGATACCATGTGGAAAGCAACAGTATCATGTGATTCAGCGTATGACGGGATATTCTTTTACGCAGTCAAGACAACTGGAATTTTCTGCCGGCCTTCTTGCAAGTCTAAGGTTCCTAATTATGAAAATGTATCCTTTTTTTCAAATGCGCACGAAGCTCAAAGGGCAGGCTATCGCCCATGCAAAAGATGCCGATCAGATCTAAATATAAAAATATACGACCCGTTCGAATGCGTTTTGGAAGATACTATGCGATTGATAAAAAATAATTATGTTCAAAACATGTCTTTAAATGAAATTGCATCAAGGGTAGGAGTTAGTCGTTTTCATTTAAATCGGATTTTCAAAGAAAGAACAGGGTATACTCCTCGAATATATTTAGAAAGGATCAGAGTTAAGAAAGCAAAGGAACTTCTCTTGACAACGGTCTTTAATAGTACAGAGATTGGTTATCAAACAGGCTATCAAAGTGTATCTAGCTTTTATAATGCATTTAAAAGAAATACAGGATTTTCACCGAGTCAATTCCGTGCTTTCCATAGTGGAAATACCGTAAACCAAGAACTTGACTGAATTCACGTTCTTTAACAAAAGATAACATGAATTAACAAGAGTGCTTTGTACTCATCGTATTTTTTGATAAATCATTACTGATTGATTAAAAGTAAGCAACTTTGTATTGAACAATAATAAGCCATTTTTTCTCTGTTATAGAATTGTAAGCTTTTTAATTCAATCCTCAACAAACGGGCAGGATTATTGAACAAGTTTTATGAACTTTAGTGGTAGCATCATTAGTGAAATGCTTTATAACAACTAATTAAGGAGGGATAGAATATGAGAAATAACTTTCAAATCGTTGCGTTACAAGAGAAGGAGTTTAATAACCTATTTCTAATGAACGAAGAAGTATTAAAAAGTATCGGGGCAGTCAAAATAATAGCAAATAAAAATCCTGGATATCCTTGCAGGATAAGTTTGAAGGATGCAGAGGTAGGAGAAGAGGTAATTTTACTGAATTACCAATATCATAGTGTTAATTCGCCTTATAAAGCAAGTGGTCCTATATTTATACGAAAGGGAGCAACTACTGCTAAGCTAGATGTAAATGAAATTCCGCATATGTTACATCATAGGTATCTATCTGTACGCGGCTACAATGCTGACTCAATGATTGTAGAAGCAAGGGTTACAGAAGGTGTCAATTTAAGAGAAAATATAGATGAAATTTTTGATAATAAAGAAGTAGAATATATTCACATTCTTAACGCTAAACCAGGATGCTATAACTGCCTTGTTAATAGAGTGTGAAAAAATTGAAAATGCAAACTTCTATTATCCTATAAGGGGTACCACCAATCGCTATCAAGCTAATTCAACAAAATCCCCCCTAAAATGTAAAAATACTCTGCTATCTAGTGAACAGTTTTATACTTTCCGAATAATAGTCAAATAAATGGATGATACTATACTTATATAATCATTATCAGGAGGATCTGCAGATTTGCAGATTCTTTTTTATTTTATCGAAAGTAAACTTTTAGCCAGCAGTTTATTTTCCTACTATTGATTTTTTATACGTATTTGTTGAAAAATCAAGGAGCTGCAAAAAAATACTATACCGAAATTTAGTTCGGTAATAGTAACGTGCATATAAAAGATCCCACTTTGGTATATCTCCGAAAGAGTCATAAAAATCTATGTTTTTTTAATTCAGTTGCAAACTACAAAACTTCTTTTGAAAGAAATGTACATACAAATTATATTTTATTCCATAACTCTCTAACTTTTGTTCATGGTAGTCTGATATTGAAAAAATATAATATTTGGTACGACATGACTTTGTTTTTTTATAAAGTTTTGTAATTAAACTATAATATTGTATTTTTTTTTGTATTATTGAAATTAGTAATAATAAAATGTATTATTGAAAAGCACAATTTATAATTCAAGTAATCAGGACTATGCGCCCATTATAATTTGAACATTCAGAAATTATAATATTGTCTAAAAATGAGGTGAGATTCATAGAAACAGTACATATTAAATGGTATGGAATGTATAGTATAAATGATTTTTATAATAGGGAAAAAGCTTCTAAGAAGGGGATATTTGCAATCTCTAGAGTATGTGCTAAGAGTGTAACATTGCTATATATAGGACAAACCAAAAGAAGCTTTATACAAAAGATAAGGGAACTTAACAAGGAGTGGCCTTTCGATGAGAGCGAATTAAAGATTACATTAGGAATAATAGAATTTCCTAGTGGTGAAATTTACTCTGAAAAGAAGGTAAAAGAGATAAAATCCCTTTTGATTTTACGACATACCCCATTAGAAAACGAAACATCTTTATTATACTATAGAGGGAAATTTAATTTAAAAATTATAAATAAGGGAAGAAGAGGTTTAATTGTTAAAAAGCTTTCTACAGGAGATCTAATATGGACATAATTGGAATCACCTTTGAATAAAATTGAAGGTTTCTTAAGTGCAGAAGCTTATCAATTTTTAATGTATTAAACTATTTTGAATAACATATGTCAGATACTTGAAAAAACACAAATTTTATTATGATATGAAATCCTGTATGGAAAGTGTAGTTTATTTCTATTGTTTAATAAAAATATTAAGAATTTTAGGGATAATACATAAAGAGTAGAGGAGAAAGTAAACACGGAGGTTTGAAGAATGGGACAAGTAAGCAGATTTCAAGAAAAACAACAGAATCGTCGTCAAAAGGCAATTTTTAATATTGCATTTACTTTGGTATTAGTGACAGTTGGTATAGTGACATACCAATTGTTTACCCCTTCTAATACATCAACGAAAGCAATTGCTCAAGAAAAGAAAGTAAAAAAGATAGAAGAGAAGAAAACTGAAGATAAAGAAACAGCAAAGATAGAAGAGAAGAAAACTGAAGATAAAGAAACAGCAAAGATAGAAGAGAAGAAAACTGAAGATAAAGAAACAGCAAAGATAGAAGAAAAGAAAAATGAAGATAAAGAGGCAGCACAGCTAGAAGAGAAATCAAAAACAGAAAAATCGGTAAAAACGAACGGAACTGAAAATAATGAGGAAGAAAAAACGGCATCTCAAGAAAAGGGTTCTCAAACTAATCCTTCTTGGAAGCCAATTGGTACCGAGCAAGGAGCAAAACCTGAAATGAAATTTAAAGAAGGAACAGTAGATTGGAGTGAGATGAAAAAAGCAATTTCTTATGCTGTTGATGTTCCAGAGAGCCAATTGATTTTCGATTTTATTGGGAATAATGGTAATAATAAAGCCTACGGTAATGTACGAGATAAGCAAAATAATAAAAAATATAAGGTTAATATTGATTGGGTAGAAAATCAGGGGTGGAAACCAGTATCTGTACAAGTGGTAAGATAAATAATAGAAATGTAATGATGTAAATCAGCTGTCCATATGGACAGCTGATTATTTTTTTTGCTTAGCGTATTTTTTTGAAAATGCTGGTGGTACCTCGTTGAGAAACATGAATTAAATCTATATTTTGTTTTATTTACCTCACTACTTTATCCATAACTTCTTTATATTTATAATAGTAATTAGTTTCAAATAAATAGTTGTATGGAAGAAAATGTTCCTTGTAAGTAGTAAGCATCCTTTACAATTTTAATTTATCATTATTTATAAAAAAGAAAAGACACCCTAAGGTGCCTTCCTTCGACTTGAACCATCTTAATTTTAATAATATATTGGACTCCCGTCCAAATATTATTTTACCATGTTAAATTGTTTTATTCATTGAGAAATATAGTTTCATTTTATATTTAAAAGAATTCTATAGGCTAGAACCACCTATTAATTAGGGGGAACTGACATGTTAAGCTAATATTATAATACTTCTAGAACGGAAATTTTGAGCAAGATGTATACGAGCCACATATTAAAAAAAAGACACTCTCAAGAGTGCCTCTCCTTAGCAGCCGAATCCGCCGCCCCAACAGCTAGCGCCAACGATGATTAATAAGATGAAGAGCACAACAAGTAAGGCAAATCCGCCGCCGAAACCACAGCCTCCACCACAACTACCGCCATAGCCCATATTAACTCCTCCTTTCATAAAGACCATTTATTAATGGATTTAATTTACTTTATGTTTTTAAGGATGAATGGAGCAGGTCCTTAAAAAAATAAAAGGACTTTGGAAGTTAAAAAGAGTTGACGACCTTATTTTTGTCACCGGTATCCCGCCTTCTACATATTGTATTTTATTCTGTGTATTGGGGGAAGGAGGATCTTATGGCTAATTCTGAGATGATTTTACGTTTACTTACGGATTTAAAGATTGAACAACAATTGTTGAAAGAACAGTTAGAGAAAATGCAAACAGCTGTGACCATTCTTGAAGAAAAATCAGTGACGCTTAAAGAAAAACCAGCGACGCTTAAAGAAAAAACAATGACTCCTGAAGAAAAACCATCTGTTACAAAGCAAAGAGCTTTTTCTGGACGCCCAACATCTTTTCGTGATTGGAGAGCATCTAGTCAAAAAAATTAGAGAATGTTATGTGAAATGAAATGATAAAAAAAGTACAGTCTGCTGTAGAAAAGACTGTACTTTTTTATGTTAGTAGAGAATGTTAAGGGAGACGTATTTATTTTGCCTATTCCAATTCCACTTTTAATTGGAGCTCTTTATCTAACTTATCATTATTAAATTTTAAAGTTAATCCTCGCGTGTTTTTCGGTACATCGAATACAATGTTTCCGTCCGAATGTTCATCAGGGTTAACAATACCAAATTTAAATGTAGAGGTATTTGCAGCTTTAAGTACGGATTGATATTCATTGGAAATGTGATATTCTCTTCCAAATCCATCAATTAATTTAAAGTTGTTAATATCTAGTGTAATGGGTTCTTCTTTACGATTATAAACTGCGATGTCTAATACTTTAAAGACACCTTGTGCTTTAACTTCTCCAGTCCCTAGAACATCTAATGACTCGGCAGATCCCATTGACATGTATACATCAGAGGAATCTACATTGGTAGGAAGTTCTTTTTGCGAATCCTTGCTGCTAAGTTTGTCATTCTCTGTTTTTTTGGAAGTCGCCTGCTCATTTTTTGCAGGCGCATCATGTGAACTGCAAGCTGATACTCCAAACAAGAATGTGCTACATAATAATGATGCTAATAACTTTTTGTTCATCGTTTCTTCCTTCCAAAATAGAAGCACTTTTAATGAGTGCTATATATATTTGTCTTTATATGTATTACATTTTATATCTTATTATATTATTTTTGGAAAGAAAAGGGAAAGTATTGTACATTTCTCTGATTCGAATTATTTATCTGTCTAAAAGTTGAAATTAAAATGAGCCCCATAAATGATAAACCATTCCACTAACAAAAAACACTAATCCTAAAAATAAAACAATTAAAGCAAGCATTCCATTTTTATTATGTTCCATAAAATTAGCTCCTTTTTTCATTTACTTACATACAAAAAGCCTTTAGTCGTAATTATGGCTAAAGGCTGTGGTCATTATACTTTTGTGGTCAATATTACTTTATCTAGCTGTATCTGAGTAATATTCCTCAGCAAGAAACTCTTTAATAAGTGATATTTCATTTGTATCTGGATTAAACTTAAATATTTTAATTTGATTAGATTCGCCTTTGTATGCAAATGTATTCTCACCAACTTGGGTCATATTGCTGGTGTTTAAGATAGGATCGCTACCGTGATCAGTAATTTCTACAGTTTTCTCCCGGTCCCAGAATGCAATGATAATAATCAAAATGATAAGACATACCCGTATAAAACGTAATTCTCTTGCAACAGGATGTTCCATCTGTTAGTTTCCTTTACTGTTTGATAGAGTCTGTTTATAAAAGAGATAATTCCTAGGAATATAAATAAAAAAGACACCGTAAAGTGTCTTTTTTATTTTAGTTATGCGCATTACTTAATAAGACGCTAGTTCCTCAGTCTGGCTATGAGTAACTATGTAGGGTAATTCCATTATAACATTTTAACCAGTAATGGGTCTATATGGAATTTTATTGATTTTCTTTTTGATTATTCAGAATGACTTACCGAGTATTTGGATGAGGAAAGCAGTGAGACAGAAGCGACTAAACTTGTTTTAGAAGAGTGTCTTTTTTGTATCATTGTGAGTAGAGTGTAGAGTTATATTTCCCTTTACACAAACATAACGGTATAATATAGTTAAGTTAAGTAAACTTAACTATTAAACGAAACGAAATAAAAGCATGGAGGATGCTATGACTAGAACGTATAAAGAAGTAATTAATGAAATGAATCGAGCCTATACGGAACTCTATATTTTACTATTTCAAGATTTAAAGGATGAGTTCGGTCTTACTGGGCAGCAAGAGAGCATGTTATTTCATATTCATTTAAATGAAAACACGACAGCAAATAACATTGCGAATACGTTTAATATAACGAAAAGTGCGGTGAGCCAAGTTTTATCGAAATTGGAAAAGCAACAGATGATTTCAAAACAAGTAAACCCTAATAATAAAAGGGAGTATTTTCTTACACTTGGTCCAAACGGTAGTAAGTATATAGAGCGGTTGTCTGAGTTAGATGATGTATTAATTGAGAAATACTTTTCTAAAATCGATATAAATGCCCTAGAGCAAATGACAGAGACGTTAACGAAAATAAATAAAGTGATATTGGAAGAAAAGCAGAAGGATCTTGATTGTAATGAGTAAGAACTTAGATGAAGCAATTAGTAGAAAGGAGGGGAAGCATGTGATGAGTTACATACCAAATATGATTACGATAGCAAATTTTGTGTGTGGGCTTTTGGCTATTCATGCTGTTTTCGTTGAGGATATGTACGGTGCAGTTATGTTCATTATTACAGGTATGGTCCTTGATTTGTTTGATGGCATGATTGCTCGGAAACTTGATTCTGTTTCAGAAATTGGTGGAGAGCTGGACTCATTTGCGGATTTAGTTACTTTTGGTGTGGCACCATCTATTCTTGCATATAATGCTTCGTTAAAAGATTTGCAGTCTATCGGGATGATATGCGCGCTCGCTTACAGTATTTGCGGAATGCTTCGGCTTGCGAGATTTAACACACAGCAAAGCAAACTCCCAACATTCATCGGAATGCCCATTCCATTCGCGGCGATGTGTCTCCTCATTTTATGTCGCCTAAATAATCCAGTTTCCGTGGCATTTGGTACAAGCGTACTCGCTTATTTAATGGTGAGCAAAATCAAATTTCCTCATTTTAAAAAAGATATAGCTGAAAGCTTGGATTCTGAAAGATTGGATTGATAATACGGAATTACAATGAGAAAGATAAAGGAGAATAACATGATTCGTATGGCATTAAGATCATTCAACATACAAATGTATTGTTTGCTAGGCGTAATGTTATTGGGATGGCTCGTGACACCTTTTCGAGCCCAGTTTGTCGGGATAAGCATTGGCCTTTTGGTGAGTATGTACTGCGCCTGGATTTTAGGAAGGCGTATTGAAAAGTTCGGAGATAGCATTGTAAAAAAAGAAAAAGCACCGATGCTCGGAATGATAAATCGGTTCGCAGCCGCAATACTCGGCGCGATTATTATGTATGAAATTGAACATCATGAATTCATGTGGACATTTGCAGCTGGAATTATGGGTGGGTATTTCTTGATTATTATTAATTTGGGGTATTACAGTATGAGGGATGAGAAGGGATAGATGAGTAAACTCTCAAGTATAGAATGATATACTTAAGAGTTTACTCATTTTAAATTTATCTATTACTTGTTGTAACATATCCATTAGAAAAATCCCCATTGCTGTACTGTTTAGCTTTTTCAGTACGTCTAACAATATAACATATATATTCATTATTTTTGGAAATCTTAATCTATTAAATGTCCCTTTTTCGGAGGTCACTTCATTTCGCTAGAAGGCTTTTCTATTTTTCCCGAGAATGAACAGTAATATATAATCTAATTTTCGTGAATGTAATGGGGAGGCAGTAAAATTTGAACAGAAAAATTTGGTTTGTATTCACTTTTTTTGCTCTTTTAGTATCTGGTTATATTGTTGTCCAATATTCTATTATGGATGGATTTCAAACAGGGCTTGTAAAAGCGAAGCTTATGTTTGGATCTAAATTAAGTGATTTCTGGTATAGTATGTTATTTATACATATTACGACTAGTATAGTAGCATTAGTAATTGGTCCTTTCACATTATCCACTAAATTTAGAGAGAGGAATATCAACCGTCATCGAATAGTTGGGAGAATCTACATGGTTGGTATATTATTAGGAGGCGTTTCTGGACTATACCTATCCTTTTATGCTACGGGAGGATTGGTAGCGAAGCTAGGCTTTGGTTTGTTATCTGTATTTTGGCTAACATCAGCATATCAAGCGTTACATAGAGTTAAGAATAAAAAAATTAAAGAGCATCGGAACTGGATGATTAGAAATTATTCTTTAACCTTTGGAGCAGTTACATTAAGAATTTGGCTACCCTTGTTTATAGTTCTATTTGGAATAGAGCGGTTTGAACTTAGTTACGCTATTATTGCTTGGTTAGCATGGGTACCTAATTTAATTGTGGCAGAATTATTTATAAGAAAAAGACTTAATAAAGGAAAATACGAAGGAAATGAGGATTTACATTTTTGATGTGAATCTGCTGTTATATTGAGGACAGAATTCTTCAGTAATTCAATACTTTTATAGGTGTAAGCATGGCGTTACCTAACAACGAATAGCGGATTCCTAATAAGAGTAATAATAAAAACTAACATAAAATTTAAGAAAAATTTTATATTTACCCCACTTTTTATTTTAAAAGTTTTTCCTATCCTATAAACAAGTTACATCAAGGAGGAGACTGAAAATGAAGGAGTGGGGATTTTTTATTTTTAGTATATCCCCTATATTCGAAGACAAAGTAGAAGATTAAATATATGAACAAAGTACTGGTTCTTAAACTATATTCTAAAATAATAGATGAAAATGTAAAGTTAGGGGATTCCACATGCATACAGGAGTTTTGATTAGTTATTTGTATACGTATTTTTTCACTATAATTTTTTGTATTTTGTTTCAAATTGGATTTTATTTTAAAGCGAAAAGAAACATATCTATTTGGCATTTTCTATGGGTATATGTTTTTCTGTTCTACCTTTCGTTAGTGTATAGAGTGACGCAGATCGCGACTGTATGGGATATAAGTAGATATGAAACGTGGATTCGTGTAAATCAAATTAATTTGACTCTATTTGATACGGCAGGTAGTACGACGTATCTTTTGAACATTGTACTGTTTATGCCATTAGGTTTTTTATTACCGACTATTTGGCCGCAGTTTAGAAAAATGAAAAACACCGTATGTGCGGGATTCTTTTTTTCGTTGGCAATTGAGTTAAACCAATTATTAAATAATAGAATTACAGATATTGATGATGTATTTACGAATACCCTTGGGGCGATTATTGGGTATGTATTATATACAGCATTATTTAAAATGATATTGAAAAGAGAGGGGGGAAAGCTTGATACGAACTCTTCTTTAGTCATAAAATACGAAGCTGTTTTTTATCTAGTATGTTCATTTGTAGGTGCGATGTTCATTTATCATCCAGCTTTATTTGGAAGACCTGTCATCCTTCAGTGAGGTGATTACGAATTTCTTTTGAACGCTCGTACGATATTTCAATTTGCAAAAGCCTTTAACACGTTATAGTTAAAGGCTTTTATCATCATAATTTTTACTTACCAATTACCCACGCCAACATCCGCCTTCAACCACTTCACCCAATCCAAATCTTCTACCTTAAGCAAACTAAGCGAAACACCCTTCATATCTAAAGAAGTTAGCAGCGTACCAACTTTTACGAATGTAATCTGTAATCCTTCCAGCTCACATAAACGGCGAATGTCATTTGCGAAAATGTATTGTTCCATTAGTGGAGTTGTGCCTAATCCGTTAATGAGAATGGCGAAGTTGTCGCCTTTTCTCCAGCGATAAATGCTTTTAAGTTTGTTCATTAGTTCGATCGCTAATATTTCAGAAGAGGATAGTGCTTCTTTACGGTATCCTTTTTCTCCGTGGATACCGACTCCATAAAATACTTCATCGTCGTTTAATGTGAATGAAGCTTTTCCTTTCACTGGATCGTTTGCAGGTGAAAGGGCGACGCCTAATGTGTGTAAGTTTTCGGTGATAGAATGGCCGAGTGTTGTTAGTTCATCTAAAGAGTGACCTGCAAGAGCGGCCGCACCGAGTATTTTTTGAACGAAAACAGTACCAGCTACGCCGCGTCTTCTTTTATTAAACGAAGCATCATCTTCAATTGAAACGTCGTCATTTACGATGATGTGGTCAATTTGTCTTCCTTCTTCTTTTATGATTTGTTCTGCTGCCAAAAAGTTTGCTACGTCATCTTTAAAGTTTTTGATGATGAATAAAATACTTTTATCCTTTGGCATGAGGCGAGTTGCCGAAATAATTTGTTCCACTGTAGGCGGAGTGAAGATGCTGCCGTTTACTGCCGCCGTAAGCATACCTTTTCCTACATAACCGATATCAGCAGGTTCGTGTCCGCTACCACCGCCGCTTATGATGACAACGTTTTGCTTCAGTTTTTCAATACCTTTTACATAAATGATGTTATTTGTTTCGTCGTAATTCACTTTGTCGTTATGTTCAAAATAAAAACCATGCATCATATCTTGAACGATATGTTGTACATCATTCATAATCTTTTTCATTGCTTTTGCCACCCTTTAATTACTTTGCAGATTGCTCCAGTAATAGTAGTAATTGATTATTTATCATATTTTTCATGAGAGAAGACATAATGGACGGGTCTACTTCGCATTTGCTTTCAATCCAATCTTTTATCGTTCCAACGAAGCCGTGACTATAAAAGGAGGCAATCGTATTTTTTGTCTCATCAGAAAGGCTGAATCCACAGCTCACAGATAGTTCATCAATAATCTTCATATATAAGTTTTTCGTATGCTCAAATAAATAGTGATTAAACGAGTTTTGCTCAATGACTTTAAAAGCATTTCGGTAAAATTTTTGATTTTCATAAAAGTAATCAAATAATAAATCAAAAATGTTTTCCCACGTTTCATAGTCGAGAAAGTCGATAATGTTTTCTTTCGTTTCTTCTCTGTAAATCCAGCTTAATAGTTCAAATTTATCTTTAAAATGATAATAAAAAGTTTGCCTACGCATTTGACAGTGTAACATAATATCGCTCACTGATATTTTATGAAAGGACTCTGTTTCCATTAAATACTTCAATGAATTCGCGATTATCTTTTTAGAAATTATAGAAGAGGTCATCTCAATCATCCCTAGAATGTTAGTAATATGAAAATCCTACCCATAAATGAGAGCGTTGTCTTTAGACAAATTGTCCATTTTGTCCGTTTACTATAAAACGCTTTCATTTTAACATGAGTAGTAAGAAGAAGATTTCAAATATATCACAATATATTAAAGGAATTGAGGGAGAATCACAATGAAAAAGATTATAAACAAACCAGAAACATTAGTAATGGAAATGTGCAACGGAATGGTTATGGCTCATCCAGAGCTTGAGCTTTTGAAAAAATATAAAGTCATTAAGAAGAAAGAAATGAACGAAAACAAAGTAACGTTAATTAGTGGCGGCGGTAGTGGTCATGAGCCGGCACATGCAGGATTAGTCGGAAAAGGAATGTTAGATGCGGCAGTGTGCGGAGATGTGTTCGCGTCACCTTCACAAATTCAGGTATATCAAGCGATTAAAGAGACAGCTAGTAAAAAAGGAACGTTATTAATTATTAAAAATTACAGCGGCGATATTATGAATTTCAAAAACGGAGCTCATTTAGCGACGGAAGATGGAATTGAAGTTGACTACGTAAAAGTGGACGATGATATTGCGGTGGAAGATAGTTTGTACACAGTAGGACGCCGCGGCGTTGCGGGCGTTATTTTGGTTCATAAAATTGCCGGCGCAGCAGCGGAAGCAGGTATGGATTTAGGAGCGGTGAAAGCTGTAGCAGAAAAAGCAGCTGCTAACGTGCGCACAATCGGTTTAGCGTTAACGTCTTGTACAGTTCCGGCGAGTGGATCACCTACTTTCACACTTGCGGAAGATGAAATGGAATACGGCGTAGGTATTCACGGAGAGCCAGGAATTAAACGTGAAAAAATGTTGTCAGCAGATGAACTAGCGAACCGTATGACAAATGATCTAATGAAAGATTTAGGAGTAAAAGACGGAGAAGAAATTGCGCTTTTAGTTAACGGTTTTGGCGGAACACCACTGCAAGAACTTTACTTATTTAACAACGCCGTTACGAGAGAACTAGCTGCAAGAAACATTAAAATTAATAGAGTATTCGTCGGTAACTATATGACAAGTATTGATATGGCTGGTATGTCTTTAACGGTAATGAAGTTAGATGAAGAGCTAAAAACATTACTATCAAAAGAATGTAATACACCAGCGTTTAAAGTAGATGGACCAGTTGAAAGTGTAGAGTATGTAAATGTACTGGAAGAGGCAGAAGAGAAGGAAGTTTCTTTTGAACTAGAAACGGCAGAAGAGCACGCTGTTATAAAAGATAATGTTATCACATTAAACAACATGGTGTATCTCGTTGATAAAATGAGCGACATTATTATTAAAAATGAAGTACCGTTCTGTGAGCTAGATACGCATGCTGGCGACGGCGACTTCGGAATGAGTGTAGCAAAAGGATTTAAGCAATTAAAACGTGAGTGGCATTCTATTGTAGATCAAGAAAACGTAACGATCGGATCATTCCTTGACGGTTGTTCGATGATTATTATGGAACATTGCGGCGGCGCATCAGGTCCAATTTGGGGCGGAGCATTCCGCGCAGCTAGTAAAGCAGCAGGCGAGAAGCGTGAGTTAACAGTGAAAGAATTCGCTGAAATGTTGCAAGCAGCACTGCAAGGTATACAATCTATCGGTGAAAGATCATTTGGTAGAGGAGCGGTAGTTGGTGACAAAACACTTGTTGACGCACTTGCTCCATGTGTAGACTCTTGGTTAGCTAGCGCTTCAAACGAGGAAGACATGAAAACTGCCTTCGAAAAAGGAGCAGAAGCAGCGGTCAAAGGAGCAGAGTATACGAAAGAAATCGTAGCTCGCATGGGCCGCGCTGGTACAGTTGGTGAAAGAAGCTTAGGATATCCAGATGCAGGTGCACATGCACTTGGAGTTATCTTTACGGAGATTGCGGGTAGTTTGAAATAGTAATTGGAAAGTCCCTCTGCCTTAAGGTGGAGGGATTTTTCTGTAGTTTTCGAGAATAATAGTATGTGTCTTTTTGTATCACCAAAAACGACCGATTTTGGTGATACAGAAGGACATAAATCTCGTTTTTTGTTATGTCTTCATTTACAACGATTTTCAAAGGAGATATTCTTAGTAAGAAATTATATTGAAAAGAGGTTTTGATTGTATATGATGAAGCTTATTAATCGCTAATTAAAATTCAAACGAATTTTATACTGTAAAAGGTCAAATTAAGGATAATTCCTTGATTTTATTTGTTATACCCTTTTACTAGTAGCGGTTAGAAGACATTATATCTTATCAAAAAATTTCATGTTATTTCACGATATCTATTCTTTCGAGATAGGTGTATTTATAATAGACAGAAATTTGACCATGAGAAGATGTTTCTTCTTGTGGTCTTTTTTTGTCGTTTTTTGATTCCGGAAGCATGTTTCTATGCCGTTACACCTATTATAAGGCGGTGATTAACGAAAACTTAGTAGTAGATTGTTGTAAGAAATATACACTCTTTTTAGGAAAATATAATAAAAAATGGAGGATTTATCATGAATGAATATCAATTAATTAGTGACTACAAGCAAAATGAAAAATATAAGGAAAGTTTTAATGACCTTGCAAAACATGTATTTGAATTGGATTTTAAAGGATGGTATGACAGGGGTTGTTGGAATGATAACTATATTTGCTATTCTTATGTGGATGGAGATAAAGTCATCGCAAATACATCTATTAATAAAATGAATGTAATCTCTAACGGTAAGGAATATAAAGTAATTCAATTGGGTACAGTGATGACACATCCGGATTATAGACATCAAGGTTTAGCGACTAAATTAATGAATCATATCATTAAAAAATACGAGAAGGATTATGATTTTATATACTTATTCGCGAATGATACGGTGTTAGAATTTTATCCTAAATTTGGTTTTGGAAAGGTGCAAGAAAGTAGCTTCAGCCTGAAGGTTTCAAATATGATACGTCAAATAGACAAAAAGTACGATTTACGAAAGTTAGATGTTAATAATCAGGCTGATTTTGAGCTGATGAAGGAATATGAAGCCGAAAGAATTCCGGTGTCTTCTAAATTAGGTTTGAAAAATAGTAACATTATTCACTTTAATATGTTAATTATTTTTTGTTGTCTTGTTAGTTAAAGGGGTACTTAGTACAAAAAATAACCGTAGATAGTAGCACGAACACTGTTCTTGTTATAATTAATTTTTTTCAGAACGTCTATAATCCTCTTTTAAAAAATATATGTAAATATAATAAAAAACGAATGATTAATAGAAATATTCTACACCACTCGTTTTTTATCGGACTTCTTTTTATTGTACTTTTATTTTCTTTATGAGTTATTGGAAAAATAATTATCTATATAAGTCTTTATTTTTTCAAAATTCTTTTCCATAAATAAGATTGCTGGTACTTCAATTATTGGAAGATTATTTTCATTATCAAAAGCTGGACATGGTTTGGGAACTACCAAATAGTCAACTGAGTTTTTATCCCTAATATAATTAATTGAAACATCATAATACTTAGAGAAATATTCCTTCAAATCATCCTGATTCCTTAAAAATGGTAGAGAAAATATTGAACCATAATTTATACCAGCGTCGACAATTAATACAAAGCATATTTTTTTCATGATACACCCTCCTCGTATAATAAGTTTTAAGTTAATAACTGTTCCTTGAAAATTAAATAGTTTTTATCTTCAAGAGCTACATCAAAAAATGATGTATGGGTAAAATTTAGTCTTGGATACTGGGGGATTTCCCTAGATAATGGAAGTATAGAAATGGATCCATCGGGAATATGCTTACTCCCCCTGTAGTTCGACCACGTTAAAAGACTGTGACCCAGGCCAAAATGCACTGCATACGCACAAGCTGTATCGGTTTCCTTCACTTACCTCTCATAGTGGTGGGAGGGCAGCTAAAAAGAAGTCCTGGTGGAAGTTTTGGAAATTAGTACCATTTTTTTAATTAATACAAGTAAAAGAGACCTTATAGGGTATTTTACTGTTTTCGCTCACATGGATTGTCTTATACATCTAAGTTGTTTCTACATAAATATCTGTAATCTCACCTATTACTATATCTTTAAAAAATTTCCAACAGAACCAATAAACCGTTATAAAAAGTATTTAAAATAATAACAAATAGGTATAATAATTCCCACTATAGAAAATACAATACTTCCTAAATTAAATGCAGAAAGTTTCGCACGATGAACTTGAATTTCACCTAAATCTACCCCTCCACTAAAATGCTTATCCATAACTTTAGCGACGTTTTGTTGTTGATTAACAAAATAAGGTATTAGCCATATACAGCAGAACAAAATAATACTACCAAAAAAGAGTGTGTCAATAATTGAAGCTCTCCAATTTAATGAAGTAATGACTATGAGAACAAATTCTCCCACCATAACAATTACCATAGTTACTACATATCTGGATTTTTCAGAAACGTTTTTAAATACAGTCTCGTCCAGAATTTTTTCTATTTTAGTCCATATTACACTGATTAACACGATTAGGCTAATTAAGAAAATAGTAAATAAAGCTTTAACTAAAAGATACTCAAACACTACTGACACCACCTAATAATTTCTAAATTAGAATGTAAAGTTGATTTTTTTAACTCTATTAAAAGATTAAATTCAATAATCTATTAACTAGCTTATCGAAAAATTTATTGATTTAAAGATACAACGCTATATGTATTAGTTATATAGGATAAGATTTCCCAAAATTCCTTTTCTAATATATATATCTTCTAATCGTTGTTGGACTTCAATTGTCTAAATATTTTATTTAGCACTTTATATTGCTTAATGGTTTGAATTTTCTGAATTAAAATTCCGTGATATTGTTAAGAAAATAATTATTATTATGATATCTCGATGTAATTGCTGCTAATGCTTTATCTTCAAGGGGAAATATCAGGTTTTCGTTACCGTAATACTAATAACAACCTAACAAATTGAATAGTTACCAGAAAATACTAAAATATGTCCCTCAGCAATTTACAGTATAATACACTTTTAGAAAAAATGGAATATTTAAGTATTTCTTTATTAATAATATGAATTAATAGAATGTTTATATTATTATACGGATTAAAGATAGCTCAGCTGTGGTGATCTTTATTCATTTTTTCTAGAGTTTATATTAACTTAGCAAACTTTGTAACAGAACCATATATAAGATCAAATATGATAAAAGCAATATCACAAGTTTTTTATTTTTTGTACAGTAACCATTTGTTAGCCAATCCCTTCTCTTTATTCGGAATATTCCGTTGTTTTTTATCGATTTACAATTGCAGGTTGAACTATTATATAATATGCAGAATAATGGTAATATTTAGGGGGGTGGAAGTAGTTGAGGAGGACGTAGTGATATGAGCACAAATATTTTAATGCATGAAGCAGTTATGCAACAACTTAATGATTTTTATCAAATGATGTTGTCGCAGCAAATTGAATAAGCATGAAAAAGTTAGTGATTATTTCGATGTATGTTACGAAGCGAAACAAAAACTACTAAGCAAAGGGGCGTTAAAATAATGAAGAAGCTTGTATTAGCGACGTTAGGATTAGTGATAGTATTATTATTTAGTAACAATACAGGTGATACACAACATGCTCTAAAAAAGGAAGAAATTATACAATATTCACATGCTGATCATTTTTAATATCCCATTAACAAAGGGACTCCAATTATGGAGTCCCTTTGTTAATGGGATATTGCTTTAGTTTATCTAATTGTAATAATGTTTGTAAAAAGTGTAGATATTTTCTAAATTTGCAGAGGTAATTATTTGTTAATCTTTTAAAACATTGGCTTAGTAATACCAAGGGTTATTATAAATATATTAATTACATAATTTGTCCATATCAAAATGAACGTTTTTTGCATTTAATATATTGTAAATATATTTTATTTTGGAAGGATCTGATTATATGGCTCATAAATCTACTGGAGTGTTTCGAGTTCCAGTTTCTGAAAATGGGATTATTCCAACTGCTCTCAACATTATGTTAAACAATGATTCACGCTGCCATACTAGTAATGTAACGGTAACTGTTAAGAGAAGTCGAAACACCTTTTTCCCAACTCAAAATGAATTAGTTGAAATCTCTCGTACTTTTGTTTCTTTAGAACCAAACAGAACAACTAAGATTGTGTTGTTTACTCCAGAATTTCAAGTAGAAGATTTCCTTGATGTCATCATTAGTGGAAATAAAGAGGATGTTAAGGATGTTCTTGTATATTCTTTCTTAGCAGATTCAGTAGGTCACAATCTGCCATCTACTGTTTTCAGAAATGCAGAATACACTTTTGCTTGCTGACACTGTGATAATGTATTCTTTACTGTCGTATATCTAAATTGAAATGTTACAAGTAGCACTTCACGGCATACAATCTATCGGTGAAAGATCGTTCGGCAGAGGAGTGGTAGTTGGTGAAAGAAGTTTAGGATATCCAGATACACATGCGCTTAGGGTACCTTTACGGAAATTTTGGGTAGTTTGAAATAGAAATTAGAAGATCCCTTCTACCTTAAGGTGGAGGGGTTTTCTTAATATTATTTTTTGATATATATCGCTAAGTATGTTCCAATAATTCATTCTATTGTATTGAGAATAATGTCATCTACATCAAAAAAACGGCTTATAAAAGGAACTAGTATTTGAGGTGGGTTTATTAACGAATTTTATATATAGCATGAATGAAAATGAGATAAATAAAACAATATTCCCTATTATGTTTTTAAAAATTAATTGAGCAGGTCCTTGTAAAAATAAAGAAAAGACACCTAAAGGTGCCTTCCGCCGGCTTAAATTATTTTAATATTATCGATCTAAGTTTAAAAGCTATAAGGATTTTTTCTATAGGATTTGTAAGTAGTTTTTATGAAATTATGAGTGTTTTTTATTTTGTAATTCAATAAGTTCATCTGGTATCACTTTTGTATAATATTCTTTTTCTGTTAGTTCAAATATAAATAATGCTTTTTTCCAGTTATAAATAACATCTTCTACATTATGTTGTTTCATTTTTAATAAACACTGACCTTTTAAATAGAATAGTTCACCTAGTAGGTATAAAGTATGTAGATTAATTGCTAATTTGATACCCTTATCAATGTACTTTATTGCCTCTTCATATTGATATGTGAAGTCGAAACATTTTGCTAAATTTAACATGAGTTTTAATTTAATTTCTTTATCTCTAGGAAAATCTAACTTATTAAAATTAGTTAAACATCTTTTGAATATATTAATACTTTTTTCATATTCTTTATTTTCTGCATAAAATATAGCCATTGTTTGCATAATATCTATTTCTCTTTCTGATAAAAAATCAGAATTAGTTAAAGTCAGTTTTAATGCATGATTTAAAAAATCTAAAGCAGTTTTTATTGATTTATCCACCATAAATACAGCAATTGCTTCATGCCACATTAGAAATTGTTTCTCATCTTTTGTTTGAAAATTATTTAAGTTTTTCTCTTTTTTTACTATTTCATAAAGTTCTTTATATTGTTTTTGCTTTAAGCAATCTTTTATTACGTATTTTACATTTTCTACATATTTTAATCTTTTGTTTTGAGTTAGTGCAAATATGTTATTCGGATCAATACCAAGTCTTTCTGATAATTGATATAACAATATACTAGATGGATAAATCATACCTTTTTCAATCTTGCTAATTTGACTTTGTGAACATATTCCATGACATAATTCGGATTGTGATATATTTTTTTTGATTCTAAGTTCTTTAATGGTAATACCCAAATCGTTAAATTCCATTTTTCCACCTACTATTTAGCACTTTATTAAAATAAGAACATTCTCTAACCTTAATGTAATGTAAAATTAATATAGTTGCAATTATTGTTTTACAGGGCTTATCGTTTCTATAAGATGGTGAGATTTTTTATGTACAAAAAAGACACCAAAAGGTGTCTTTCGCCGACTTGAACCACGTTCATTTAATATAAACCTATCTGTATTTTCACATGCTTTTCTAATTCCTCTATTTTCCATTTGATAAAATATAATCCCAATATTACCAATAATTAAATAAATATTTCTACATATTCAAGATATTTACATAAATTACAAAAGTGATACATTTAAGTTGTAATCTATAAAAAACTATTAAAGGGGGATTTATTATGTTCAAGAAATTAGTAGTAGGAGCGTTAGCAACAGGTATTGCATTAACAGGAGGAATTGGTGCAGCTTCAGCTGATACACAAAAAGCTGTGAGCTCTCCGAAGCAAGCAACATGCTCAATTCCTTATGAGTATTCTAATGGTAAATTCAAAAGAACTCTTTATTACTCAAATGGAGTATATGCTAATAGTTTTAATGAAAATGTTTGTGGCGGGACGATTACGTGGTATTTAAAACATGTTCAAAATGGAGTTGCTTTTTACGAAGGTAATTTAAAATAGTAGATTTTTTGAACCTCATTTATTGAGGTTCTTTTATTTTTAGTTTTTAAACTGATTCTCTATAAAAAAGACACCCTAAGGTGCCTTTTTGCGATTTGATCCATTGTAATATGGTATTGAATGCCAGTCCGATTATTATTTTACTATGTTAAGTAGTTTCGATTATTGAGAAAAAATACAACTCATTGTTTGAATGCAAAAAAGCCCTAGGGGGACTAGGACTTTTTGCTAGAATGAATAAGATTTAAAAAAGGACTTATATAACGTAACATATGAATGTTTCGTAAATGTATCGAAAAAGTGAACAAAAGCTTTAATTTAAATAAAAAAAGCTCCGCGATAAAAGCTGCGGAGCTTCATAAGGTCGAGTTATGTCGTACTCACAAGGGATTTTAACATGAATGTTGTGGTAAAAATACTGGTAAATTTATCCTACAAAAGCCTGGTTGGTTTAACTAATAATCAGTAGGGGATGAATAAAACTCCCACTGATTAAAGTTTCACTTCATTCGAAGGAATTCATGTTTTATAAATTAGATTATGATAGTTGATATTCTCCATATTGACCAGAAAAGAACTAAAAATTCTAGTGAAATTCCAAGTGTTCGTTTCCTAGTTTTTTGAAATTCTTTTATTAAATAGCCAACAGCACTAATTGCTATAAGAATGAAAAGAATAAGTTCGAGTGTAACTGGCATTTCATCTACTCCCAATACATTAATTTGTTATATAGAGATTATAAGATATTTTTACGGCTAGTAGTGAAAAATTTAATAAAACTATCTCTAATGGAGTTTTGTTTGAACTTCTAAAGGTATTTGTGAAAAACATTGTATGTAAAGTTTATGCGTATGTTTTTAGGAAACAAATTTTAGAAAAAGATAACAAAAAAACCACTCCTCGTCGCCGTTGGAAGCAAAAGGGTGGGTTTTGTAAAAAATAAATGAGCCCTAATGGATATAATGTACAAAAGAAAAGACACCCAAAGGTGCTTTACTCCGACTTGATAACAACATTTTATGTATTAAAGGTCATCAAAAAATGTTGTATTTGAAACACGTGACGTTTCATTGATATATTTTAAACTAAATGTAATTATATATTGAATATAAAATTTAAAAGTTGGTGGGAATAATAAAATGCATAAAATCCTTATTAAAAAAGAAGCCCTAGGATTAGGGGGCTAGGGCTTCCTATGTTGGTATATCTCGCACGACATTATAAAAAGAAAAGAACTTAATGAAGATAACAGAGAAATGTTTCGTAAATGTATCAAAAAAGTGAACAAAATAGTTATTTTAAAAAGAAGAGCAACTAGCAAAAATTAGATACTGATGTATAAGAAAGGAATAGATTAATAATTTAATATAAAAAATACAAGATATGCAATATTGCATATCTTGTATTTTTTATTACATTGAACCCAATTATGCCTTGAATAGAGAGGGTTTAAAAGAAATATAATAATCTAAATTGTTTACCAATTAATATGGTAAATTATAGATAAATAAAGAAATTTATGTTAATGTACTTATGGTAATATACTGTTAAAAAAAGGAAGAGGTGAAAAATTTATATGTTTAAAAAAGGCGTATCATTGCTATTAATTCTCATTTTATCTATTTCTACATTTAGTATAGTAACTCACGCTACTAGTAGTTCAGAATATGTGAATCAATCATTCTATGGGTATAAGGAACCATCTTTTAATTCAGCTAAAACAAATGGCGGATCAGAGTATGGTGCTCAAAATGTAGGAGTCGTGGAAAAAAGAGATAATGGCTGGTGGAAGATTGAAACATGGGAAGGTCCAGTTTGGATTAACTTAAATGGGGAAGTACGTGTCATGGGAGATTTCTATGCATATGATGAACCTTCTCTCTCATCAAAGATTGCGAATGCTGGAGCGAAGTACGGGCGACAAACATTTAGAATAGTAGATGGAACAACAGATGGTTGGCTTAAATTTAAGACGTGGGAAGGCGAAAAATGGATGAATCCTGCGGCTGAACAAATTACCGTCAACAAAACGATTTATGCATATAATGAGCCTTCATTTAATGCAAAGAAAGCAAATTATGGAGCACCATTTAACCCACAAAATTGGGGAGTAGTAGAAAGAAAAGAAAATGGCTGGATGAAAGTAAGTACTTATGAAGGTTATAAGTGGATCAATCCAGATGGAGAAGAAAGATTCGTAAACAAATCATTCTATGCGTATAACGAAGCTTCATTTAATGCAGCAAAAGCAAACGCTGGAGCATTATATAATCCACAGAATTTTAGAGTAGTGGATGGGACAACTAGTGGGTGGTTAAAGGTTAAAACATGGGAAGGCGAGAAATGGATGAATCTAGATGGAGAAGAAAGATTTATAAATAAATCATTCTATGCGTATAATGAACCTTCATTTAGTTCAGCAAAAGCAAACGCTGGAGCATTATATAGTCCACAGAATTTTAGAATAATAGATGGGACAACTAGTGGCTGGTTGAAGATTAAAACATGGGAAGGCGACAAGTGGATTAATTTAAATGCGGAAGATACAGGCGTAGAATTCTACGTGGAAGCTACTGCATACAGCGTAGAAGGTAGTCCGCCACATGAAAGAATTACGGCGGCTGGAATAGACATAGGAAAAAATCCTAACATCAAGTTAATTGCAGTTGATCCTAAAGTTATTAAACTAGGAACGAAAGTTTGGGTTGAAGGATACGGTGAAGCAATTGCTGGAGATACAGGTGGAGCTATTAAAGGGAATAGAATTGATGTTCTGTTTCCTACAGAAAAGCAAGCACGTGAATGGGGACGTAAAAAAGTGAAGATTAAAATAATGAAATAGGATATATCTATTCTTAGCTTTGAAAATTATATATTAGAGAAAATAAAAGGGAGGATATTTTTATGTTTAAGAAAAGTATAGGAATTTTATTGTTTTTAATTCTATCTATCTCGACATTTAGTATAGTAACTCACGCTGCTAGTAGTTCAGAATATGTGAATCAATCATTCTATGGGTATAAGGAACCATCTTTTAATTCAGCTAAAACAAATGGCGGATCAGAGTATGGCGCTCAAAATGTAGGAGTCGTGGAAAAAAGAGATAATGGCTGGTGGAAGATTGAAACATGGGAAGGTCCAGTTTGGATTAACTTAAATGGGGAAGAACGTGTCATGGGAGATTTCTATGCATATGATGAACCTTCTCTCTCATCAAAGGTTGCGAATGCTGGAGCAAAGTACGGGCGACAAACATTTAGAATAGTAGATGGAACAACAGATGGTTGGCTTAAATTTAAGACGTGGGAAGGCGAAAAATGGATGAATCCTGCGGCTGAACAAATTACCGTCAACAAAACGATTTATGCATATAATGAGCCTTCATTTAATGCAAAGAAAGCAAATTATGGAGCACCATTTAACCCACAAAATTGGGGAGTAGTAGAAAGAAAAGAAAATGGCTGGATGAAAGTAAGTACTTATGAAGGTTATAAGTGGATCAATCCAGATGGAGAAGAAAGATTCGTAAACAAATCATTCTATGCGTATAACGAAGCTTCATTTAATGCAGCAAAAGCAAACGCTGGAGCATTATATAATCCACAGAATTTTAGAGTAGTGGATGGGACAACTAGTGGGTGGTTAAAGGTTAAAACATGGGAAGGCGAGAAATGGATGAATCTAGATGGAGAAGAAAGATTTATAAATAAATCATTCTATGCGTATAATGAACCTTCATTTAGTTCAGCAAAAGCAAACGCTGGAGCATTATATAGTCCACAGAATTTTAGAATAATAGATGGGACAACTAGTGGCTGGTTGAAGATTAAAACATGGGAAGGCGACAAGTGGATTAATCTTAACCAAACAGATTCTGGTAATTCTGGGGTGGTTGACCTTGCTTTAAAACAATTAGGAAAACCATATGTATTTGGAAATAGTGGACCTAATTCATTTGATTGTAGCGGTTTTATTTATTATGTATTTAAAAATAATGGATACAATATTGGAAGAACAAGCGTAGCTGGATATTGGGGAATGGTTACAAAAATAAGTGATCCTCAACCAGGAGATTTAGTATTCTTACAGAATACATATAAAGCGGGTCCTTCTCATTTAGGAATATATTTAGGAAATGGTGAATATATTCATGCTGCTGACGAAACAACAGGTGTAATTAAAAGTAAGATAAATAGTTCATACACTCAAAAGCATTTCTTGGGGTATGCTAGATTTTCAAAATAATTAAATTGGATTCAATAAAAAGACAGTTATCTACGGATAGCTGTCTTTTTATTATTTGTGTTGGTTTGACTACTTATATATATACAAAAGAAAAACAACATAATATTAATACGGAAAAATATATTAATATGAATTTTTGCATATTTTAAAATTTAATATATCCCTTAAAAACTTTTAATTGTATAATATATTTTGTCATATTTTTAGATTTTTCGACATAAACCAACAAAAATAGAGAGCGTATTGGGAGAAGACATTATGTATACAAAACTATTAAAATCAATTACATCATTATCACTTATTGGTGGTGCGTTGTTATATACAAATGGCAGCGATGTAAAAGCTGCTGAAGTGGGTGTTTTTTCTGATGTGCCGACATCACATTGGTCATATCCTGCGATTAAAGATTTAGCGAGTAAAAATATTATTTCCGGTTATGGAAATGGGATATTTGGTTTTGGAGATGTTGCGACAAGGGAGCAAGTTGCGGCTTTAATTTATCGAGTGTTAGTACCGAATAAACAAGGCGGTTCGTTTAGTAATGATGGAACTCGTTACGTATTAAAGGATGGGTCTACGTTTAAAAATCCTTACGGTGATATTAATCAAAGTTCTACAATGTTTCCAGAAGAGGTATTAACTTTAACGAATTTAGGAGTTTTTAAAGGTGATGAAAATGGCCAATTTAGACCGAAAGCTTCTGTGAATCGTGCGGAAATGGCACAAATTCTTACGAATGCTTTCCATCTTGCGGCAAAACAAAAACATACCTTTAAGGATGTTCCAAATCCATTTTGGGCAGAAAATGCAATTAGTGCGGTGCAGTCAAATGGAATCGCAGATGGCACAGGGAACGGGAATTTTGAACCGTATGGCACAGTAACACGTGAACAGTATGCGCAGTTTTTATATAAAACTTTGAAGTATAAAAATGCTGATGTGAAAGATACAGGGGATGCGGCATTATTAAAAGCGTTTAAAGAGGAAGTACAAAAGCGTATTAATACATACGAGACAAATATTACACTGCCATATAAAACGAAAAATAATAATACAAACGAAGTGATGAATACACTTTTTAACGCATATAAAGAAGTGGCAAGTAAAAATGAGTATACAAATAATAATAGATCGAATGTTTCATATGGGCTTTCTGGATCACCTGGAAATTATACGTTTACGCTTAAGATTACATATCGTGAAACGAAAGAACAGACGGAATATGTCATGAAACAAGCGAAAGCAATCGTTTCTTCTATTACTCAAGTTGGAATGGATGATCACGAAAAAGTGAAGGCGATTCATGATTACGTAGTAAAGCATGTTTCTTATGATACGTCTTATAAAGCTTATACAGCATATGAAGCACTTGTAAATCGTTCTGCGGTTTGCCAAGGTTACGCACTATTAACTTATCAATTATTAAAAGAAGCAGGAATTGAAAATCATTTCGTGACAGGAACTGGGGACGGACAACCTCATGCTTGGAATTTAGTGAAAATCGAAAACAAATGGTATCACCTTGATACAACATTCGATGATCCGGTTCCAGATGAGCAGGGCCGCGTAACGTATTCGTATTTCAATTTATCAGATGAACAAATCGCAAGAAATCATGAGTGGAACCGTGGAGACTATCCGCAAGCTACAACAAATTATTATAGTACACTGACAAACAAAATTGCGGCAGGTAGTACGAAAACGCCTGCATATCAGCAAATATTAAAAGATACAAAGTTAAACTATTTAGGAAATGAATATATCGCAAATAACTATACCGAATTAAAAAATAAAATGCAGCAGGGTTATAGTGCAAAGCCAGAAAAGATAGAAGTACTTTATAAGCAATCAATGAACGGTGCACTGCAAGATGTGAAAAAGGCAATTGGAGAAATCGGTTATCCGCAAGGGTCCAACCGTGTTTCTTATAAAGCGGAGCCTTACAATGCGAAAGAAGGGTATTCTTTAGTGACGATTACGTTTACGTATTAAGAATGAGAAAAAGCATCTGTTTTAGATGCTTTTTTTATTGTATTAATTCGACAAAATATGACAGGTAAAAGGGAATTGGTCTGTTATGATAATTTTTGAAATTTTACATTTTGGAGGATTAATCATGAATAAAAAGAAGATTTTCGCTGCGTTAATAGGAATTATAGCTTTATTTGTAATTATTAATGTAGTTGTTACGAAAGAGAAAACGACATCAACTAGTGAAAAAATGTACTCTGAGAAAGAATATAATAAATTAGTAGATGAACATTTTGCAAAAACGCAAAAGTTGAAAAGTGATATGAGTGTGTTAGAAACTGAAAAAAACTCTCTTGATGAGCAAATGAAGGCGAAGAATAAGCAAGGGTAAAATAAAAACGCTATCTTTTAAAAAGGTAGCGTTTTTGTTTTGGGTTATAAAGTTATTCCTACATTTGACATATACAGTCTAACTGTATAAAATCAAACTATACAGTTTAACTATATAGTTTAGCTATATAGTTATCGTTACATTGGAGGTCTTTATGAATAGAGATAAAAATTTACCATTAACGGAAACAACGTATTACGTTCTTTTAGCTTTATTAGAGCCAGCTCATGGATATTTAATTATGCAAAAGGTGGAGGAACTGAGTAATCATCAAGTGAAAATCGCAGCGGGTACATTGTATGGTGCGGTGGAAAATTTATTAAAACAAGGGTTAATAGAATCGGTAAAAAGTGAAGATAAACGAAGAAAAGTGTATGTCATTACAGAACGCGGGAAAGAAGTATTGCATTTAGATTTTATGAGAATGCAGCACATTATTGCGGTTACAAAAAGTTTATTACACGTATAGTTAGGGGGAAACGATGATGTGGAGATTGAAATTCTTTTTAGACTTTGAGAAAGAGGAAAAATGGTTAGAGGAGATGGCTTGGAAAGGCTATCAACTAGAAAGCAATACATTTGGTTATACATTTAGATATACAGAACCGGAAGATGCGACGATTAAAATAGACCATAGAGTATTTAGTAGAAAAAGTGATTTTATTAATTACTGCACATTATTTGAAGATAGTGGCTGGGAGCATATAGCTGGTAATCGGTGGTCAGGTACGCAATATTTTAAAAAGGTAGATGAAGAAAGTGAAGATGACATTTTTTCAGATCCAATGTCACGAGCAGGGAAGTATAAGCGTCTATCTAAAACATTTTTAGAATTAGCGATCTGTTATTTGCCGATATTATTTTTATTTGTGTATAGTAATACAATGAATTTAGGAGCCTTTGTAAATCCGAAAGAACTATACTTGACGCCAGGATTATGGGATAAGCAAGGTGTATCATTTCTATGGTCATTCTTATTTGAAACGCCATTTGCATTAATGAGAGGACTTTTTTTGACATTTATCCCCGTTGCGACATGTATGTTTTTCGTTTGCTCGTATAAAGCAAATCGATTGTATGAAGAGAGAAGATGATAGGAGAAATCCCCTTAAAGTAGATGCTTTGAGGGTTTTTTTGAATTTGTAAATGACTCTTCTTAAAATAGATATGAGATTAGAGAAGGACAATGATGTATTGGAGGTCACTATATCAAAAAAAGAAAATTGTACGTCTAGACGCATTTTAAATACAAAATAACCGATTCCTTAAATGTTAAGAAATCGGTTATGTATTTCCCTACTTTTTTAGAGATCTTTTTCTTGTAATGGTTTTAAATGATTGATTTAAGGTTATAAACTTAAATCATAAATAAAAGATAGAGTAAAAACTATATAAGAAATAAATGTAATGAAAACAAGAAAACATATAAACTGAGCATTAAATACATATTGTTCTATTCTTCTTTTCATGTTAATTCGTATTATTTTTCAAATGTGAAGTATCAATTTGAAATTGACCTTTCCAAGATCCAACTACTTTTCCAATTCTAGTTATATTTACATCTAAAGTAAGGGGCTGTTTAAAATCGTCTCTTCCTTCATTAACTATAACAAATGTAGAAACACCTTCGGGTCTATCATTATCACGAATACCTATATCATTTAATTTTTTACCTGCTGCCATAAGTTCAAAAGGAAGATAATCATCTGAATCATCGATAAATGATAGTCTTCCTTCATTTTTGATCTCAGGGTTTTCCTCTTGTTGCCCATTAATTTTACCATCATTTTCGAGCTCTAATCCTGATGTATCAAATTCAAAGGGTACTAAACTTCCATCAGGTTTTTCCATTCTATAATGAACTGATATACGTAAATCTGATATATATAATTCTTTGAGGTGCACAGTAATACCTTGATCTGTAATTTTTTCATCAATAGGAATATATTTACCATTCTTCATCATATCTTGTGTGACACCATTTTCATCTTGTATTCCTTCATTTACAACTTTATCATTTGTAATTGCATCAGAAAAATATGAGGCAACATTTGTAGCCGCCACTTGTACTTGTGGAATCATTGCTGCTGTAAAAAGTGCTGTTGCAGCTACTGCTGTATAAATGAAACGTTTTGATTTTTTACTCATGTTTGTAAAGAGTCCCTTCTTCTGTTGTTTTTTGTAATTTATATTAGAAACATTGTCTGACTTGGAACGACTTTCAAATGTTTTCCATGCTTGTTCTATATCAATTTTGATTTCTTGTGGTGAATTTGCAGACTCTTCATCTAGCATTACGTTTTCCCATTGATTTAATCTAGTGATTTCTACTAATAAATCTTGGCATGCTTCACATGTATCTAGGTGCTTTGTAAATTCCTTTCTTATATCATGAGAAAGTTCTCCATCAATATATGTTTGAATAAATCCGATATCATAACATTTCATTTGTTATGCCTCCTCCATTTGTTTATAAATCTTGCGAAATTTCATTTTGGCTCGGACCAATAATGTTCCAATAGAAGATATTTCAATTTGAAGTACTTCTGCAATTTCTTTATATTGAAAACCAGAGAATTTCATTAGTAAAAGGGTTCGTTCTCGATCATTCATTTTATTTAGTATCGTTTGGACCTTTGTAATTTCTTCTTTTCTTATCCAATCATCGTCTAATGATGAAACATTTTGTACTTCATGGTATTGTATTTCTTTATCAATCTTCGCTTGCTGCCTTTTTTTAGATCGAAAATGGTTATAGGCTACATAAGTAGAAGATTTAATCAACCATCCAGGTATGTTTTCAATTCCTTTCCAATCACTACGATATAATTGTAAAAATACTTCTTGTGCTAACTCTTCAGCGATAGATTGATCTTTAACAATCCAGATGATTTGTTTCACAGCGTAAGCATAGTACTGCTTAAATAAATCTTCAAAGGTCATATCAGAAGTATGACTTTCTTCATTTTCTATGGTTAACATGTTTGTTTAAACCTCACTTTCAATTTGATACCTGTATTATAGAGAAACCAGAAAAACAGATTTTGTGACAGTTTTTCTGGATATTTTTTATTATGTACTACAAAAAGCATTCGTCTAATTAAAAGAGAAATGCAAAAAGGAAATGAAAACATAAAAACTATAACTCTTGCAGTAGTTGTCTATTAATGCACAAGAAAACAGTTAGTTTGTTGCCAAACTGTATCTAAACGTACAATTTCACTTCTTCTATTTTCATGAATATGTATAATTACATAAAATTTCAAAGAAAAAGAGAGTATACTTTCATATTGTGTAATAAAGATAAAGCCCGCCTACGGAAATAGGCAGGCTTTTTTTACTTATGAAGAAAAGACAACCTTTAAGGTGTCTTCCTTTTGAAATCTAGGTTGTCCAGTTTGTTTTACTTTGGTGCAATAGCAATATTGTTTGGAATAAAGTTTCACCATATTGCTATTAAACTAAAATATTAAGATTGCACTTAAACGAAATTTATAGCATCGAAGTTCATTTTGGAGGGGGGAATGTAATACTACATTTTTAAAGTATTCGTTACACTTGAACCTCTGCACATTGCGTAGAGCTTTTTTCATGAAGAAAGGACACTCACGTGAGTGTCCTTTCGATAGTTTTTAGCAGAAGCAAGCAGCTCCAACGATGATTAATAAAATAAATAATACAACTAATAAAGCAAATCCTCCAGCGAAGCCACAGCCGCCACAACTACCACCAAAGCCCATAACAGTTCCTCCTTTTAATAAGAGGGGAAAACCAAGGGGTCACTCATGTGTTTTAACGGATTCCATTTACTTTATGCTTTTATGAATGAATGGAGCAGGTCCTTTTTAAAATAGATTTATACCGCTATTTGTCGGGTAGTAAGACCCGGATTGGTGAGGGCTGATTAAAGTTTCGTTTTATTCTTTAAGAGCGAATAAATGAAAAATAAAATATCTAATAATATAGATAGAAATCCGCTTTTATACCTTTCATTAAAATAATACTAGCATTATATATTATAAGGAATACTTGTCCTTAATTGTAAATGAAAGGGGGGAATTGATATGAGCTATGGCTATGGTCATCCTCCTGGAAGATGTCATAAACATCACAATGAAACTTTGTCAACGGGTGTATTACGTAGACATTCCGCTACGTTATTTCTTACTGTTGAAGCTATGAATGTTGATCCAGATGATACTCGTAGAGTAACAGTTGAAATGTTTGATTGGTCATCAGGTTCTCCGGTATTGTTACCATTAATAGACCCTTCAACACAAACATTGCCACCTAATCGATATGTTACTTTTCGTTCAGCAGCTCTTCCTCCAGCACTTTTTGCTTATGAAGTAAGAATCATTCGTCCGAAAGATAGAGATGTTGTTACGAATGTTTTTGGTCTTAGTGCAATCATATTTAACCCACAAGAAGGAAACAATGTTTTACAACATGATTTAGCAAAATTAGACCTTAAATAGATTTTATAAAGGTCTATTTATTGAGCATGATTAAAAAAAGAGTAGGATGTAATCCTACTTTTTTTAACGTTAACTAGAATTTTAAAAGAAATCCTTCATTATTTTAGCATCTTTAATATTCACTATCACACCTTCTACCTTATCTTTCTTCTCATCTTTAGCAATCGTAATTTGCTCCTTATTATCAGCCCACACAAGAAATTCTTCTTTTGAGTCATCTTTATATGTAACAGTAATAGTAGAATGTGCAGATTCTCTCTTTTTTTGATCTAAAGTGATTGTTTTAGGTGTTCCATTTTGAACTGCTGAAACGATAGATTGTATCATTTTTTCATTATCTGTTTGAGATTTGGAAGTAGTATGATTTGTTGTTTTCAGTATTTCAATGTCTGTAATATTAGCGGAATTTAATTGAAAGGTATTTTGTGTATGTTCTTGCTTAACTTGTGAAGCTTTATCTGTAGCCGAGGTACTTGTACAACCTATTAAGGTGAAAGATAAAGCGGTTAGAGCGCATATAGATATGATTTTTTTCATAGTATCCCTCCTCAAGTTTAATTATAAAAATTTTCTGTTAATTTAGGTAGTTATTGTAAGGAGAAGATGTTTTAAAGAGGTAAATGATGATGTTCATTCTCTATTAAAATCAAAATTCACATAACTTTTTTCATATTTTATGTTTAACATTTCGAAAATGGGTGTACTACATATAATATAACAAATAATTCATTTTAAAGGAGGAAGTTAAAGATGGAAACGAAGTATAGTAAACCTTTTGTATATGAATTTATTACGGAGAAAGAGGTCATGAATGCGGCGAATGATCTAGTGAAGAAAGGGATAGACCAAAAAGATATTTACGTATTAACACATGAGAAAGAGAGGACAGATAGAATCGCAGACAATGCAGACGTGAATACAATTGGGATAAAAGAGGAGGGACTTGGGACAAGCATTATTAACGTCTTTCAAAACACAGGAGATCAGTTAAGAAATAAGATGCAAGAGTTAGGGCTTAATGAGGAAGAGGCGAACTTCTACGAAGAAAAGCTGGATGAAGGAAAAATCTTGTTATTCGTTAAGGATTTAGAAAGAGTCGGTGAATGGTTACAAGAAAGAAGATGCATGTATTCTATTTAAATTTGTATCCTGTAAATCTATAAATCTATTACGAAAAGGAGATTGTAAATATGAGTGAGAACGGACTAAAAGAACAAGTTAAAGGTAAAGTTGAAAAGAAAAAAGGACAAGTAAAAGAAGGAATTGGTGAAGTTACAGAAGATAGAGAGTTGAAAAATGAAGGGAAGTGGGAAAAAACGAAGGGAACGATAAAAGAAAAAGTCGGAAAAGTGAAACAAAAGATAAGTGATGAATTGGATAATAAAGAATAATATATGTTCATCAAGCTTTGGTTACATACTAAAGCTTGATGAATCCAATATAAAACGAATATAGGAGGTTTAATTGTGGGACTTATTATTACGTGTATTGTAGGTGGACTTATTGGTGCGTTAGCTGGAATGATTACAGGAAAAGACTTTCCGTTAGGTATAGTTGGTAACGTGATTGCCGGATTAATCGGATCTTGGGTAGGTAGTGCGTTATTTGGTCATTGGGGTCCTGAATGGGGAGGCATCTTTATTCTTCCAGCTTTATTAGGTGCAATCGTCTTTATTTTAATCGTTACATTCTTCTCTAGAATGCTGCGGAAAGCGTAAGTATGATAATGAATAGTAATCTTAAGTTTATTATATATAGCTATAAAGTTAATGAACTGATAAATATACATAAAAAAGCATCCGATTAAAATAATTGGATGTTTTTTTATGTAATCTGCATAGAAATGAGCGGGGGATGAAGGCCCCCGCTTATTAAAATTACACTTTCTATCATATGCCTTTCGAGAGGACTCCCACTTCTAAACGTAAGTGAAGGTGGTGAGGTGAATCGAAAGAAATATTTTATTTTCAAGAAAACAAAAGAAACATACGTTCTGTTTTTGCTATAATATCCTTAACAAGGAGGTGAATAAAATGACAAAGGAAAATCCGTCAAACTATAAAACTCTTCAAATTTGGATTAAAAAAGGGCATCGTATGTATTCTTATTTTCAAGAATGTTGTCATAACGCTAAGAACATGTACAACACCACAAACTTTTATATACGCCAGGTGTACACTGGATTAACACAAGAAAAAGAGTTGCAGCCTTTGCAAAAAGAAGTTCTGGATAATATTCATAAAAATATTGGTAAGATGAATGACACACAACGTCTTGCCTATCAGAAGAAATTGGAAAAAGAGAAATTAAAGCCTAAAGAAGAACAGAAAGAGATTACATGTAATTTGTTTTCAGAACCTAATTTTGAAAACCTTATGTAGATTACAACTTTCTAGATGCACTATTTAAGGCTATGATTCAAAATGATTATCGAGCTTTGCCTACGCAATGTAGCCAGTCAATCATGAAAGGTTTGTTCCAAAATTGGAAATCTTTTTTTGCTAGTTTAAAAGACTATAAAAAGAATCCAAACAAATATGCTGGAATGCCTAGGATTCCAAAGTATATTCGTTCTTCTGAAAAAGAGATTCTGTATACAAACCAAGATTGCATCATTAAAAACGATAGATTTTTAAAGTTTCCAAAGACGAAATTGCAATTAAATATTGGGAAATTAGGTTTCACTGAAGGTAAACTGAAACAAGTTCGTGTGATTCCAAAATACAATGAATATGTAGTGGAATTGGTAATTGATGTTCCTTCTGAACAACAAATGATTGAAGAGAATGCTCGTTATATGAGTATTGATTTAGGTATTGATAACCTTGCAACCATCGTAACAAACACAGGTATAAAACCTGTCCTTGTTAAGGGCAAACATATCAAAAGCATAAATCAATATTACAATAAAATGAAGAGTCATTTTACAAGCATTCTTAGAAATGGAAAACAAACGAATGAAGGACCTTTTACTTCTAAAAGGATAGAAAAACTTCATCAAAAACGTTACTTGAAAATAAAAGACGTCTTCCATAAAGTTAGTCACCGTATTGTAAAACTAGCTCAAGAAGAAGAAGTTTGTAAAATCGTTATTGGTCAAAACAAAAGCTGGAAACAAAAAATGAATATGGGAAAAAGAAATAACCAATCGTTTTGTCATATCCCACATAGTTTACTGATTCAAATGATTACATACAAAGCAAATGCTGTAGGCATTCAAGTTGTTGTAACTGAAGAATCATATACATCGAAAGCAAGTTTTCTGGATAACGACTTCATTCCAACGTATGGAGAAAATGACCAAAATACAACTTTTTCAGGAAAACGAATAAAGCACGGCATATATCGTTCAGCAAATAAAACTTTAATTAATGCAGATGTAAATGCTGCGGCTAACATTTTACGAAAAGTAATCCCAAATGCATGGACAAATGGGATAGAGGGGTTAGGCGTGAAACAGCTCGCTAATGTGTTAACTCCCCTGACGTTAATCGTCCGTTAGGTCGAAACGTTAGAAACCCCCACTTCAAGCTTTGCTAAGTGGGGGAGTGTTCATTATGTATTAAACCATCGTTACTTTTTCACAATTATTTATCCTTACGACCTGCCTCGGTTCTATATGAGATAAGTCTTCGCTATTACCGATATCTACTACAATTGTATTCGTTAGTATGTTAATAATGGAACCAATTAATTTTGTAGCATGATCGTGTCGATAAGAAAATTGAACAAAATCTCCCTTTTTAAAGTTGTGCTCTTCCATAGATAGATCCCCCTAAAAATAATGTTTATACATTATACATACACAAAATTATAAGTTTTAAACATTTATTAGTACGATTTAAGTGTTAAGCCGAGAAAGGTGTAGAAAATTTATTTATAATGAAAATAAAAAAATATGTTTAAAATTAATTTTTATGGGTAATTAAATAGTAAGAGTTTGAGATAAGGGGGCGGAAATGATGAATTTGGCAATAAATATTTTGCAAAATGATGTAGGTTATACAGTACAACTTAATGGTGAAATTGATGCATATACGGCATCAGATTTGAAAAATAAGATTATGCCTATTGCAAGCGAAAAAGAGGTTCATATTGTAGTAGATTTTACTGAGGTAGAGTATATGGATAGTACAGGTTTAGGCGTGTTTATAGCTCTATTAAAAGCAATTAAGAAAAATGATGGAAAGCTAGAGTTTATTGGTGTATCTAAAAGACTAAAAAGATTATTCGATATCACAGGACTAACAGAAATATTAAATTTGAATTCCGATTTTGAAAAAGTAGAAAGAAGGTGACTAGGGATGATGGAGAGATTTGAAAAGATAGAAATGAAAATTCCTGCAAAAGCAGAATATGTGGCTATTATTCGTTTAACAATGGCTGGTGTTGCGAATCGAATGGGCTTTGCTTATGACGATATAGAAGATATGAAAATTGCTATTAGTGAAGCATGTACAAACATTGTACAACATGCATATAAAGAAGACGTTGGAGAAATTACAATTGTCTTTGGCTTATATGAAGATCGATTAGAAATTATGGCTGCGGATAATGGAGTTAGCTTTGATTTTAATAGCTTAAAAAGTAAAGTTGGTCCGTATGATATTAATAAATCAGTAGAGCATTTGCCAGAAAATGGTTTAGGTTTATATTTAATCAATACGTTAATGGATGATATACAAATTATGCATGATGAGGGCATGACAGTTTTAATGACAAAATATATACAAAGAGAGCAGGTGGAGAATGATGGAAATCCAATCTCAACCTACAAATCTTACTAAAGAAGACGTTATTAAACTAATTGCAGACTTCCAACAAAACCAATGTGATGAAGCACAGGAAAGATTGGTTAATCACTATAAAAATCTTGTATACTCCATTGCATATCGCTATTCAAAAGGTGGGCCGATGCATGAAGATATTATACAAGTAGGAATGATAGGGCTCTTAGGTGCAATAAGAAGGTATGATTATTCGATAGGGAATGCTTTTGAGCCGTTTGCAATACCTACAATAGTAGGCGAAATAAAGAAATATTTACGTGATAAAACTTGGGGTATTCACGTTCCAAGGCGAATTAAAGATTTAGGCGGGAAGATTAGACTTGCGATAGAGGAGCTAACAGATCGTTTGCAGCGTTCACCGAAGATTATAGAGATTGCAGATCATTTAGGACTATCCGAAGAGGAAGTGCTAGAAATTATGGATGCGAAAAATAATTATCGCGTATCTTCCTTAGATGATGTAGTTGAAAATTCATCTGATGGCAGTTCGGTAGCGAGGATTGAATCTGTAGGTGAAGTAGAGCAAGGATATGAAGAGACAGAAAGGCGTCTCGTTTTAAAGGATATTTTTAACGTATTAAATGAGACAGAAAAGAGTGTTATTCATTATATATTTGGAGAAAATTTAAATCAAAAAGATACAGGGGAACGGTTAGGTATTTCACAAATGCACGTTTCTCGTATTAAAAGACAAGCGATAAGTAAATTGAAGCAAGCAGCGTTTTTAGATACATAAAAATTTTAAAGAGCTATGTTTAAAACATGAGAAAAGGGGTAGTTATTAAGTATAGGAGGAGATATAAAAATGTCACACGATGTGAAAGAACTAATCGAAGGATTGAATGAAGATTTAGCAGGAGAATACTCAGCAATTATTATGTATAACCATAATGCAGCTACAGTTTCTGGTATATATAGACAAGTGTTAAAACCTTTCTTTGAATCTGAAATTAGTGATGAACAAGGACATGCCCTATATTTAGCGGAGAAAATTAAGACGTTAGGTGGTACACCTACTACAATCCCTTTACCAGTGAAACAAGTAGAAGATGTTCGAGAAATGTTAGAATCCGCTAGACAATCAGAATATGAAACAATTAAGCGTTATGAAATGAGAAAAGAACAGGCAGCGAAATTAAATATGACAGAGTTAGTTGTAAAACTAGAAGATATGATTGCAGATGAAACTAATCATATGGAAGAATTAGATCGTCTTTTAAATGATAAAGCAATGGTGTTAAATTAAAAGTAGAAATTTATAGAGTGAAAGAACAAATTCCTATTTCTAGGGGTTTGTTCTTTTGTTGTATAAATATGTTTGAGTAAGAAATTTTCATTTTGTAACTGATTATGTAATACTAGAAAAATAGAAAATGATAATAGATTTACATTTTAAATAAGAAAAGGGGAAATAACTTGTGTCCATTTTAATTGTTGATGATAATCCGGTTAACATATTTGTAATTGAGAAGATTTTAAAACAAGCCGGATATCATGATCTTGTATCACTCAATTCTGCACAAGAGCTCTTCGAATACATACATTTTGGAAAAGATTCTTCCAGGCATAATGAAATTGATTTAATACTATTAGATATTATGATGCCTGAAATTGATGGACTTGAAGTTTGTAGGCGATTACAAAAAGAGGAGAAGTTTAAAGATATCCCTATTATTTTTGTTACAGCTTTAGAGGATGCCAATAAATTGGCCGAAGCTCTTGATATGGGGGCAATGGATTATATTACGAAACCTATAAATAAAGTTGAACTATTAGCACGTATGCGTGTAGCGTTACGCTTGAAATCGGAATTAAATTGGCATAAAGAACAAGAAGAAAATCTTCGGAATGAACTAGATTTAGCTACGCAAGTACAAAGAAATTTATTAAGTAGCCCATTAAGAGAAAATCATATAAAAATTGAAGCAAGCTATTTACCTTCATTCAAACTAGCTGGAGATATGTATTATTGGTATAAAATCGATGAAAACCGCTACGGTATTATATTATTAGACGTGATGGGACATGGTATATCTGCTTCATTAGTTTGTATGTTTATTTCGTCTGTATTACGTGAAACGATTAAATCTTTAATCGATCCAGAACTCGTCATTAAAGACTTAAATAAATATATGACTCTTTTACATAATGAGAATGACAATATTCCATATTATTTTACAACGATATACTTAGTAGTGGATACAGAAAAGAGAACAATTGAATATGTAAATGCAGGACATCCTGCTGGATACGTTTTAGTTGATGAAACAAATATGGTTGAACTGAATCGCGGGAGTTGCGCGGTAGGATTTTTTGATGAAATAAAAGTTAAAAAGACAGTTATACCTTTTGAGAAGAACGCTCAAATCATATTGTTTACAGATGGTGTTCTTGAAGCGATTGCAAATGATGAATTTGAGTCTGAAGAGAAATTACGTGCTTTTACAAAAAGGAAATGGGGAGATTTAGAAGAAGAGATAGAAGGGTTTTATAAGGAAGAACAGAAGAAAGAACAATCAGATGATATGTGCCTCATTATGATACAAACGAATGCGAAATAAAAAGCGTATGAAATCCAAATAAGGATTTCATACGCTTTTATTGTATTTTTTGATAGATTTGTTCGTTCGGATTAAATTGGATATAATGCGGCATTATATCGGAAAAACGAAGAGTTTCTTTATTTCCTAAACATAGGAATCCGTTGTGACCTAAACTTTCATAAAATAGTTGCTGTACTTGGTTTTGAAGTTTACTCGTAAAGTAAATTAAAACGTTACGGCAAAGTATAATATGAAATTCGTTAAAAGATTGATCAGTTACTAAATTATGCTGTGCAAAAATAATGTTTTGTAACAGTGATGGATTAAAATAAGCAAAACGATTATCTGTTGAATAATAGTTAGAAAATGCTTGTGTACCGCCAGCTTGTAAATAGTTTTTCGTATAAGTTTGCATTTTATTTAACGGAAGGATACCTTGTTTTGCTTTTTCTAACACATTTGTATTCATATCTGTTGCGTAAATAACAGCTTTTTCACTTAATCCTTCTTCGTGAAGTAAGATGGACATGGATAATACTTCTTCACCAGTTGCGCATCCGGCGTGCCAAATTCTAATTTCAGGATACTTTTTTAATTCAGGAATGACATGCTCTCTTAGCGCTTTAAAAAAATTAGGGTTACGAAACATTTCAGTTACGTTAATGGAGAAATCATTTAATAACTGTTCTAAAAACCCTTCCTCATGAATTACTTTTTCAATTAACTTTGAAATGGTTGGAATATTAGAGATCTGCATTCTATTACAAATTCTTCTATAAATAGATGTGCGAGCATATTGGCGAAAATCGAAGCCAGATAGTTTAAATACCGCTTCCAATAGTAATTCAATTTCTAAGTTCATGCGCTTATCCATATCTACAGATGGATCAAAATTATAATACTTATTTTCCACTCCAACTAAACCTCACTTATTTTATTAACCATACACTCATTACCGAATAGAGTTGATGTAAATTTAATGGTTTACTTATATAATCTGAAGCGCCAGCAGATAAACATTTCTCTTTATCATTTGGCATTGCTTTCGCAGTTAATGCGATAATAGGTATTTCACTTAACCCTAAGTTCATTCGGATATGTTCCATCGTTTCATAACCGTCCATATTCGGCATCATAATATCCATTAAAATAAGGTCAATATTTGTATTGTTTTTTAGTATGTCTAAACACTCTATGCCGTTTTGGGCAGTAATAATGTTGGCATGCTGTTTTTTTAATGCATTTTGTAATGCAAATATATTTCGGTGATCATCATCGACAATTAAAATAGTTTTCTCTTGGAAGACGTTATTTGTTTCGGTAGTAACGATAGTTTCCTCCACAACTTCAGCAGGAATAACATCTTCTATCGTTGCTGCAACTTCTAAATTGGATACTTGTATATCAGTTAATCCATTTGGAAGGTTAGGAATATATACAGTGAAAGTACTGCCTTCTCCTACATGACTCTCTAACGTAATCCAACCACCTAACAGTCTAGCAAACTCTTTACAAATAGATAATCCTAAGCCTGTACCACCATATTTTCGAATCGTTGCACCATCTGCCTGTTGAAAGGCTTCGAAAATAAGTTGATGCTGTTCTTTAGAGATACCAATACCAGTATCTTTTACCGAAATTTTCATCCAATCATTACTTATAGACTGCATATCATGACTCAAATTACTTATTTCTATTGAATCGAAATGTAAAGAAACGGATCCTTTTTCGGTGAATTTAAATGCATTGGATAATAAGTTTTTAATAATTTGCTCAATCCGTTTTGCATCTGTATAAAACAAATCCGGAATGGTGTCACTGTCTTTAATCGTAAATTCGACATTTTTTTGTGCAGCGATATGTAAGAAGTTTTGATGCATACTTGCTGCCATATCACTTATATTCGTTGCTTCGAAAATCACATCTAGTTTCCCAGCTTCTACTTTCGATAAATCAAGTATGTCATTAATTAAAGTAAGTAAATCTTTTCCTGATGAATGAATGACAGTTGCTAATTCAATTTCATCGTCGGATAAATGATTATCATGATTTTCTTTTAACATTTCAGATAATAGTAAAATACTATTTAACGGTGTTCGTAATTCATGTGACATATTTGCTAGAAATTCTGATTTGTATTTTGAGCTACGTAATAACTCACTTGCTTTTTCTTCTAATTCTGATTTAGTAATTTGTAAGTCAGCTGTCTTTTGCTCCGCCTCTTCCGTTCTAGACTCTAGTTGTTCATTCGTTGTTCGTAATTCTTCGGCTTGCATTTGTAGTTCTTCAGCTTGCGTTTGTAATTCTTCTGATTGAACTTGCAGCTCTTCTGTCATTGCTTGTGATTCATGTAAAAGGGTTTGAATTCGCATACGTCCCATAATGCTATGGATTGTTAAACCTAGATTATCAACGGTTTGTTGAATTAATTCTTGATGTAAGTCTGAAATCTCAGTTACACTTACTAACTCCATCACTGCGATCACTTCATCTTCAAATAAGATAGGGATGACTAGTAGGTTTTTAGGGCGTATTTCTAATAATCCGCTAGTAACATAACGAAATTCTTCTGGTATTTCTCGAAGAATAAAGCTTTGTTTTTCTAAAGCACATTGCCCAATTAAGCCTTCACCCATTTTAATGGACTGTTTTCCAACATCAGGACCTTGACCGGCGAAAGAAGCTTTTTTCACATAGTAGACAGTTTCTTCAATTTCTTCACGTACATAAAATGCACCGCAAGAAGTTTGCGTTTTTTGTATCATTCCACTAAGAATTTTGTTACCTAACATCTCAATAGAAGATACACCTTGATACATTAAAATTAATTCTGCAAGCTCAGTTTGCAACCACTCTCTTTTCGATATTTCGTCTAGTAAATGGTTCGTTGTATGAGCCAAATCTTTTATTTCATCATGGCTGTTCACATGAATTCTTTCCGTAATTTTTTCTTTAGAAGAAATGGATTTAATAACTTGAATTACATTTTTAATCGTTTTTGTAATAGAATTCGAAATATAGAGTGAAATGATAATGGAAATACAAGAAAGTAAGAACAATAAGCTGTATAACCAAATCTCTAATTTATTATTTTCAGTATCTAATTGTGCAGCTCTTTTTTTCGTTAGTTGCTCCTCTACACTACGGAAGTTAGTTAGTTGCGATTGTAATGATTGAATTTGAGTCGTGTCGATTGCTTGTACGTTATTACTATTGTGATTCGTAATGAATGGGTGAATCTCTTTATTAACCCAATTATTAATGTTTTCATTAATCTGTTTTAATTTTTCTTGCTGAGAAGGGTTATCCTCTAATAGAGCTAAAAGATTTTGATAATGTTTTTCGTAATCCTTTTCCGCAGCGTTAAGGGATTGAACGTAATTTGCATCATTAGAAGTGATAAATCCTTTCGCTTTATTTTCAATTGTTAGTAAATCTTTCTCCACTTGATTCGTTAAATTAAGAACTTTAAAATCGTGATCAATAATAAAATTACGAGATTTTTGTAAACTGGAAATCCCATTGTTTAACATAATGAAAGAAATAAGTAAGAACAAAATGATAACTAAATAACCAGCCATAATTTTGTAACGAATACTAAATTTTGCTTTCGATTTCATTAGAAATTCCTACCTTCAAGATTATTAAAAGTTTTCAATCGTAAAGAATGAAAACGTAATATATATTATATCAGTTTTCGTAAGACCAAACTAGAAATCCCCCTATTGTATTAGGGGGCTCGTTTTTCATAGAGGAAATCATTTTGAAATATAAAACTATATATGAAAAGTAACAATCGAGGGAATAGGGGATAACAAAACTTTTAAGAAGGAAAGAGTGTTCTTAAAGCTTTTTTTGCATCTATTCCTTCAAAGATAAATAATACAAGCTCTCTCTTTTTTACGGTAAGGAAAAAGGATACTAATGTGCTTAAGTTTTTAATAGAAGTAAGTGTTCCGTGTTTACTTATAAATACATTCGTTTGAAATGTTGTCATTAAAGCATAAAAATGATGAATCTGAGTTATTGTAGGTGTTTCATTATAAGAAATAGTAGTAGAGTGAATGGCGTTCATCGTAATATTCCTTTCCATATAGTAAGCATAACAATATAAACATACCCGTTTTAAAAAGTGTTAAACATATAAATAAGAAAAAATATAATTATAGTTTTTTACGTTTAGAAAAGGTTAGGAAGGGTATACATATACTACAAAGAGATTAACTGAAGATGAATTGTAAGATGTCTATGTTTAGTAGATTAGTCTATCAAAATATACTTTTACTTTAAATAAAAAGGAGCCTGGTATACATGAATGAAATGATGATTGATATTACATTTGATTTAATTTACTTGTTAAGTAGTTCACTTGTAGTGCTTTTACTATTCGCTTTTTTCGTAAATGGTTATGTTAATAAGAAGATTAGTGTATACAGAAATGAAGAAAAATAAAGATACATTATATAAAACTTTAGGAGGTTAATAGTTATGAATGTAGATAGAAAAATAGTAGGTGTCTTTAGAACAATTGATGATGCGGCACTCGTTATTAATGAATTAAATGAAAAAGGATACTCAGCAGATAACATTTCAGCTATTGCAAAGGATCAAAAGGAAATTGAACACCTTGAAGAAAAATCCGGTGAAAAAGTTAAGAATGAAACTGCACATAAAGCAGATATCTTTTCAGCAACAGGGCTTGTAGCAGGAGGAGTAGCAGGCGGACTCGGTGGTTTATTAACAGGTCTTGGTGTACTTGCCGTATCTGGACTGGGCCCAATTGTAGCAGCAGGACCTATCGCGGCAGCTATTGGGGGAGCCGGTATTGGCGGAGGAGCTGGAAGTTTAATAGGAGCATTTATCGGATTAGGAATCCCTGAAGAACATGCTAAGAAGTATGAAGAATACATTTACGATGGAAATATATTAATTTTAGTAGATGCAAAATTAGATGATAAGTTAGAAATCTATAAAATATTTGATAAGCATAATGCTTATAACTCTGATTTCTTTAAATAATATATACGTCACATATTTAAACATAATGAATATCGTTTTTGATCTTACAACTTTGGCACGGCCGAGGAGTCGTATGACTATGAGAGAGGAAGGGCTTATAGTAAAAGATCAAGTCCTATTATGATATTGAGAAGGGAAGAGGTGTCTATTCGTGATTGTAAAAATATTAAAGGATAGTAGTAATAGTTTCCTTTGTACGGTTCAAAATAAAAATGGAGAGAAGTATGTAAAGAAATGGTTTAGTAAACAGGAAAACAATGAAGAATTAGGGCGACCAACCTTTAAAGAAGTGGAAAAGGATTGGAAAGAAAATAGAAAATCGTTTATGTATCCTAACGTAAAAGCGCTTTATTAAATAATAGCCGTTTCATTCTTACAAAATTGTCACACTCCTGTAAGGTAATTCAATAGATTAGTTACTTTTTCCATGTCATAATAAAGACATAAGAAAGCTAATCAAAAATTATAATTTATAGGAGAGTGTCAGTCATGATTGTAACAACGACGTCTGGAATTCAAGGTAAAGAAATTATTGAGTATATCGATATTGTAAATGGTGAAGCTATTATGGGTGCAAATATTGTCCGCGATTTATTCGCTTCTGTTCGTGATGTTGTCGGTGGTCGTGCTGGTTCTTATGAAAGTAAGCTAAAAGAAGCTCGTGATATTGCGATGGACGAAATGAAAGAACTTGCAAAACAAAAAGGTGCGAACGCTGTCGTTGGTGTTGACGTAGATTACGAAGTTGTTCGTGATGGAATGTTAATGGTTGCTGTAAGTGGTACAGCTGTACGTATATAAGTAAATAAAAAACAGGCTCACCCCTTGAAGTTTATGCTTTGAGGGGATTTTTTTGTTTCATGATTAAAGTTAAAATGAAGAAGAGTTGATGGCGTATTATAAGTACAAAAAATAAGCAAAACGTTATTGTAAAAGATGCTAGGATTGGGGGTATTGCACGGGAATTTAGATACTAAGCAGACGCACCCGCTTATTTCAAATATAGTATATATCGTTTTCAAGGAGAAAAGTAAGAAATACAGCAATCTTTATATTTGTTTAACGAGAGTGTTAACTTTATGATAAATAAAAAAATTGTTATTTGAGGTAAGGGGAGAAATAATGGTATGAATAACGAGAGTGTATAGTTTATAGAAATAAACGATTGAGCATGTAAAGGGTTGTATTACATAAAATTTATAATGAATAGAGGCGGTTACATTATGTTTTGGTTAGGGTGTTTTTTAGGATATATTGTAGGTTCAGTTATTACATGTGCTCTACTTTACTATGGGTATAGATCCAATGAAAATAAAAAAGTGGATATACAAAAGAGGGAGGAGAGGAAAGTCAATAAAAAAGGTGTATAGGATGTGGAAGGTAAGGTGATAATGTTGATGCAACAATAAAGGACAGTACATATTTTATATGACGATTATGTACTGTTCCGCTTATTCTTTTTGGATTATGAAAAATTGTTGCCTGTCTTGCTATAAATTTCATAGGCGAAATAACCAAATAAATAGCCTATTCCAGACCCTAAACTAATGGAAAACAGTGAGAAATCTGGGGAAAACATACCGGAAATCAAACCAATCATACAGCCGACAAGCATTCCCATAGGTATGAAACTATCTAATAACAGTTGAGCTTTTTGAGATTTTTTCTTACCTAATTTTCCGTTCTTATATTTATGTTCCAATCTTTTAATTACAAATACTACAATTCCACCAACTATTACAACAGGCGCGATTGCCGTGATTAGCCACATGTGAAAATCTCCTTTCACCTTTTAATAGGATTATACCAGATACTTACAATTAGGTGTTCCTAAACGTACTATCTAGTCTATTTAAATGGCCAATCAAAAAGACTCCTTCAATTGTAGTCAGTAACCCGTCAAAAAAACTTTCCCTTTCGTTTTCTCCGCAGATTGCACAACATCAACCGCCGTTTTCACATCCGCTAAGTCATATGTAGAATGGACTTTCATAAAACGTAATTGCTCATTTTCTACTAGACGAATTAAGTGACGAAACGTCTCCTGCCATTTATATGCTGACACATTTTTATTCCAATGTCGTAAATGAAATATGTTTGCGTGTACTTTTGCTTTTGTGACAATCTCGGCCCAGTTCACTTGTATTCCTGATAGAAGACCGATCGTTAAAAAATGCCCGTTTGGACGTAAGGAAAAAGCTAATTCATTTCCATCCGGTCCTCCGATAGAATCAATCGCAGCATCCGCACCAATCCCGTTTGTTAATTCCATAACAGTTTCATAAAGCGGGGCAGTGGAAGTATCAATTACATATGCAGCACCAAGGCGCAGTAATTCTTCTGTATGCTTATTATTTCTTGTAACGGCAATTAATCGGAAATTTAAAATTTGGGATAACTGCGCAAATAGATGTCCAATAGCGGACCCACAAGCATTCACTAATAAAACGTCATTACGCTGTAAGTTTAACGTTTCTGTACAAGTAACCCACGCCGTAAGGGGATTAATATACATTTGTGCCGCTGTGAAATCATCAATGGAATCAGGAATAGGGACTACAAAATCAGCTGATGTCTTCACATATTCTTGCCAAGTACCTTCCCCGCGTAAAGGTAACACTCGTTTACCGATAAGCTCTCGAGAAACAAAAGCGCCAACATTTTCTACAATACCAACACCTTCATAGCCAGGTATGTTAGGTAAAGGAATTCTATGAGCGTACGCTCCTGTGATGGGAATTAAGTCAGATGGATTAATCGGTCTAACTAGCATACGGACGAAAACTTCATTATCTTTCAGTGGTTCTATATTTTTATATTCAACTTGTAATACGTCTTTTGGATTGCCAAACTTATGAAATTGAATGCATGTTCCAAGCAAAGTAATTTGCCCCCTTAGTTTGATTGGATTTATTATAGCATTTTTAGTTTGGGTGGTTACTTTGTTAGTGATAAATAGGGTTTTTAATTTACGTATTTATCAGAATTTTATAAAATGTGTATATAACTATAAAATGGGGGGATTTCTTCATGTGTACTAGTTTGACGTTACAAACTAAAAATTTCCAACATCTTTTTGCGAGAACAATGGATTTCACATTAGATATGAATCAGGAAGTAATAATCATTCCTCGGTGTTATCAGTGGAACAATATAACTGGTGAAACTATCCGAGCGAAAAAGGCTGTTGTCGGAATGGGAATTAATCATGAAGGAAGGGTCATTATGGCGGACGGAGTAAATGAAGCTGGTATGACGTGTGCCACTCTCTATTTCCCGGGATTCGCTACTTATAGTAACAGTATAGATAACCATAAAACGAATTTAGCGCCATTTGATTTTGTGGCTTGGAGCCTCACGCAATTTAATTCTGTTGAAGAGTTAAAAAAATCTGTTGATAACATTTCCCTTATAGATATACCATTACCAGTTTTAGGAATTACCCCACCGCTACATTGGATTTTAGCAGATAAATGGGGAGATTGTATTGTACTTGAGCCGACAACTGATGGACTAAAAATGTATGACAATCCATTAGGAGTGATGACTAATAGTCCGGAGTTTAATTGGCATTTACAAAATTTAAGACAATATATTGGACTTAAATCGCAGCCATTTGCGCCAACGGAGTGGGGAGATGTACCATTAAGTGCTTTTGGCCAAGGTTCAGGAACGATGGGACTTCCTGGAGATTTTACCCCGCCATCAAGATTTGTGCGGGCAGCATATGGCAAACAAAACATTCAAGGTATAGAGAACGAAGAAGAGGGGATATCGGCTATTTTTCATATCTTATCAAATTGTGAGGTCCCTAAAGGGGCAGTAATAACAGAAGACGGAACATTAGATAATACCATCTATACGAGTGCAATGTGTATGGAATCTGGAACATATTATTACCATACCTACGATTGTAGACAAATTATAGCTATTCATTTATTCCATGAAAATTTAGATACAGCTGAGATTAAAACTTATCCGTTTCAGCGGAAACAAAAAATATTTTATGAAAACTGAAGAGCCCCTGAAAAAGTGAAACTAATAAAAACACCTCCATTTAATTTGCATACTTAGTATGCGAATTTAGGAGGTGTTTTTTATCATTTACCAATATTCAGGTTTACTTCTTGCTATTCTATTAAGCCGAAGCCTTCTTCATTCTCTCAAGTAAACTAGACAACACATGCGTACGATAAGATTCTAGTTTTTTACCTTCATAAGTACGGATACCTAATTTTTTAAGTTCTTTTACATACCAACCTTTGCTTCCGAAATACATGTGATCGCTCCCCTTCAACTTTGTTTTTATTTATCCTGATTACATATGGAGGTACAGGAATTATAATGAAGGAAATGAATTTCGCGCGAAAATGGTTAACTTTGTTGCAAAAGACATATATACTAAAGATAGTATACAACGAGGTGGACAAGACGTGATTATAGAGAAGCACGAAATTCAAATTGACCAAATTACTAGCGGTAAAGTGAATATCTTTACTTTCTATCGAAATAGAAAGCAAATTGATGATCATTTTTTACAATTGCAAGAACCATCGCTTACAGCAAACTACTTCTTCCATTTTCATTTTGATGCAGAGAGCTTGCATCTACTGCAGGAAGAGTTTCCAGGCGTATATCCGTACGACGGTAGTGAAACGATTCACGACTGGACGGAAAAGATGAAAGCAGAATTGCAACATCAGATCCAAACAGGTAAATGGAATAAACGCGTACGTATCGGTAATCGCATTCTAGATGTGGTGTTTACGTGGTGTGACGAAGATATAGTAGAGTGAAAAAGAAGCGGATGACGCTTCTTTTTTTAGCGCTGGAATAAAACGAGCTTACCTGCAGTAGATGTACAGCGATGTGTTTTTTCATACAATCCTTTTTCTTGTAAAATAGATTCACCTTTTGCTTTTGCTTCTTTTTCAGTTGCCGCCTCGAATGATTCGTCTAATGCTTTTGAACCATCTTTTTCAAAGACTGTTAGAACGTATACTCCCATGAAAATTCCCTCCAATAATTAAAATCAGAATCTTATAATTATTTTGGCATAAAATGCTACAATATGCAAAGAAATATATGACATTGCGTGGTAAAATAGAATGAAACTTTAATCATCGAGAATATTTTTATTCTCGATAATTATTAGTTTTCAGCGATTTTAATTTTGATAAAATGAAACTTTTGAAAGATAGAAAGGATCGTTATTTGTGAAACAAGTAAAGTTTATACATGCGGCTGATTTGCATTTGGATAGTCCGTTTAAAGGGATGGAGATGAATGTTGCGCAGTCTGTTTGGGAGAGAATGAAGCAAAGTACGTTTGAATCATTTGAGCGTATTGTTGATAAAGCGATTCAAGAGCGCGTTGATTTCGTATTACTAGCTGGGGATTTGTATGATGCGGAGACGAGAAGTTTGAGGGCGCAAGTGTTTGTGCGTGAGCAAATGAAGAGACTTTCGCAATACAATATCCCTGTTTTTATTATTCACGGTAACCATGATCATTTAGGGGGAAGCTGGGCAGCAATTGAGTTTCCGGAAAATGTTCATGTATTTACTGAGCCTTATGTAGAAGAGAAATCATTTTATAAAAATGGTGAGCTATTAGCTTCTATTTATGGTTTTAGTTATTTGCAGCAAGCGGTAACGGATAATATGACAGCGCAGTATACGAAAATGAGTGATGCGACTTTTCATATTGGTATGCTTCACGGAAGTGTGGAAGGAGATGCAGAGCATAACCGCTATGCACCGTTTCAAATTCGTGAGTTGAAAGAAAAACAGTTTGATTATTGGGCTCTTGGCCATATACATAAACGTGAAATTTTATCAGAAGAACCATACATTATTTATCCAGGGAACATACAAGGTCGTCATCGTAAGGAAACAGGCGAGAAGGGTGCGTACCTTATTGAACTTACGAAACAAGGAACGCAGTGTTCATTTTTCCATACGGCAGATGTTGTATGGGATGAAATCGAAGTTTGTATTGATGGACTTGAAACTGTTGATGAACTTATGACAAGCATATCTACTGCGATGAATGAATGCCGAAGAGAAGAGGAAGGTACGTTATTAACTGTCGTATTTACAGGACAAGGCCCACTTTCCCCTTATTTGCGCGACGAAAAGCGTGTGGAAGAGATTTTTCACATTTTAGCATCTGGAGAAGAGCGAAAAGACTTCGTATATGCGATGAAGTGGAAAAATGAGACGGTTTCTTTTGCGGAAATCGAACGTTTGAAAGCGGAAAATCATTTCGTCGGTAGTGTGCTAAAGGAGTTAGAAGCTTTCACTAATATGGACGGAGTATTGCGAACTATTTGGACATCTCCTGTAGCGCGTAATAGTATTGAATCTTTTACAGAAGAAGAGAAGAAAGAGATTCAGAAGGAAGCAGAAAATATTATTTTAGAACAATTATTCCAGCAAGAGAGGGATAAAAAATGAGAATTGAAAAACTCCATATTTATGGGTACGGAAAATTAGAAAATGTGGAAATGGATCTTTCCTTGCTGACAGTGTTATACGGTGAAAATGAAGCGGGGAAATCGACAATTCGCTCATTTATGAAAAGTATTTTATTCGGTTTTCCGACGAGAGGACAGCGCCGTTATGAGCCGAAAGAAGGCGGAAAATATGGCGGTGCGATCATTGTGCAAACGGAGCAGTACGGTCGTTTGAAAATTGAGCGATTGCCAAAGACGGCAGCTGGCGAGGTGATCGTTTATTTTGAAGACGGGAAAACGGGCGGAGAAGAAATTTTAAACGATATATTAAGCGGGATGAATGAAAGTTTATTTGAATCTGTCTTTTCATTTGATATGCATGGCCTTCAAAACATTCATCAGCTCGGCGAAGCGGATATTGGCAATTATTTATTTTCGGCAAGTGCAGTCGGAAGTGATGCGCTATTGCAGTTAGATAAAAAGCTAGAAAAAGAAATGGACCAGCGCTTCAAGCCGAGTGGTCGTAAACCAGAAATTAACGTGTCATTGCAAGAGATGAAGAAACTTGAAGAGAAGATGAAAGAGTGGCAAGGGAAAATCGGCACGTATGAAAAACAAGTGGAGCAGTTAAAAGAAAGTGAAGAGAAGCTTGCTTCTGTTCGCGGGGAAAAAGAGAGTGCAGAAAAACGAAAGCAAGATTATGAAATATTAGCAGCGCTTGAGCCACTCGTTATTGAAAAACGTGCGCATGAGAAAGTGTTAGAGAACGAGAGCGGGCAGTTTCCTGTAAACGGAATGGCGCGTTATGAAGCAATTAAAGCGAAGATGGAGCCGCTCCAATTACAAGTTGATTCGCTCTATAAAAAAATTGAGAATGTGCAATCGGAAATAGAATCAATTCAAATAGATGAGGATTTTTTACAAAAAGAAAGTTATGTAGAAGAACTTCGTATGCAGCATATGTCTTACGAAAATGCACGCCAAGAAATGCGTGATATGACAGGAAGTATTACGAATATAAAAGAAGAAATCGCAGAACTAGAACAACAAATTGGTGCTACTTTTGAAAAGGAAACAGTTCTGTCGTTTGATATGAGTTTGGCAACGAAAGAGTTAATTACGCAAACAGTGCAAAAGGCGCGTGAATTAGAAACGCAAAAAGCACAGCTTGATGATCGTTTTAAAGTAGCGCAAGAGCAATTAGAAGAACAAGAAGAAAATATAAGACAGATTAAGAAACAAATGTTAGTGGATGAAGAGAGAAATGTGTTAGTTGAGAAAGAGAAATCATTCCAAGATGCGGCGTTTATCGGTATGGGCGCAGAGAGAATGAAGCGTAAGTATGAGGAAAAAGCAGGAGCAGCTAAGCAAAAGAAAAAGCAGTGGCAAAGAGTTTGTCTTCTGTTACTTCTTATTAACACGCTTGTTTTATTCACAAGCTTATTTATAGATAACCGAGCGCTCTTATTTATTAGTGTCATTGTTTTTGTAGGGATTGTTCTCGCCCTTGTTTTATATAAAGATCCATCAAGTGGATTACAAGAAGAGTTCCTTACACTTCAGCAAAGTGCTGGCGGGAGACAAAGTGAAGAAGCGATGTCTGTTCGTTATCAGTTAGAAAAAGATGAAGAGGTTCGGAAGTTATTTGAGCGCGAGTCGTATAAGTTACAGCAGTTGGAACGAGCGTATGATAAAGTCGTTTCATCGTATGAGGAATGGGAGAGAGAAAAGTTCCAGGCGGGAGAACAAGTCGATGTGTATAAAGTGCGCTATATGTTCCCTGAATTTTATACGTATGCACACATATTGCCGGCGTTTGAGCGTATGGGAAAAATGCAGCAATTATATCGCGAGTTAGAGAAACAAAGTGAGCGGAAATCTTCATTATATGAAATGATTTCGCAATTTGAACATAAACTAGAAACTGTTATTGGTAGTGCGGAGTATAGTAAGCTGCACGAGGCGCAAATCCGTATGCAAAATGAGAAAGAAAAGCGCCAAACTTGTAAGCAGTTAAAAGAGAAGCTTGTGGAATGGCAAGAAGAATATGAGTTCATGCAAGAGCAATTAAAACAACTGTTAGTAGAACGAGATAGTTTATGGCATATCGCACATTCTACAGATGAAGAGATGTTTTTAAAAGCAGGTAAACTGGCAGAAAAACGTGAAGATGCTGCGCAGCAAGTCGGGCGTTTATTACCGCAAATTGATCTGTTAGAACAGCGTTTAACGAGTTTATCATTAGCTGAACATTATGAGGCTGACGGTTATGATGAAAAATTAAAGCAAGAAATGACAGCTGCGCAAAATTGTCTTATGAAAGAGAAAGAACTGACAGAGCGTATTGCGAAACATCGTATGGAAATCGCGAATTTAGAAGAAGGTAGTACGTACGGTGATTTACTGCACGAATGGGAAATGAAAAAAGCGCAAGTGCGTGAACAAGTGAAGAAGTGGGCTGCTTATGCGGCCGCAAAGACAGTATTAACGAAAACGAAGCAATATTATCATGAAGTACATCTTCCTCGTATTTTACAAAAATCAGAAGAGTACTTTGTGTATTTAACAGGCGGACGATATAGTAAAATCTTTTCACCGTCAGAGGCAGAACCGTTCATCGTTGAGCGTAATGACGGTATGCGTTTTTACAGTCATGAACTAAGCCAAGCGACAGCAGAGCAGTTATATTTATCGCTGAGATTTGCATTAGCGAAAACATTTGAGCATGATTATCCATTTATTATTGATGATAGCTTCGTGCATTTTGATGCGGTAAGGACGAATCGTACGATTGAACTAATAAAGGAAATTGCGAAAGATAGACAAGTTATCTTCTTTACATGTCATGCGCATTTATTAACGTATTTTACAGAAAAACAGATTATAAAATTAACGCATAAGCGTAAAGAAAATGAGTTGTAGTATGCTATACTAAAAGTAACTGATATGGTGGAGGAATTCGAATGAAAAAGAAAATTGCAGAATATGAAGTTGGTGAACAAGTCGATGTTTTCTTGTTAATTAAAACAGCGACAAAAGGTATCGCAAGCAATGGGAAACCATTTTTAACAGTAATCTTACAAGATCCAAGTGGAGATATTGAAGCGAAGCTATGGGACGTATCGCCAGAAGTTGAGAAACAATATGTAGCAGAAACAATCGTTAAAGTAGCTGGTGATATTTTAAACTACAAAGGACGTATTCAATTACGTGTGAAACAAATCCGTGTTGCGAATGAAAATGAAGTAACAGATATCTCGGATTTCGTAGAAAAAGCACCAGTGAAAAAAGAAGATATGGTTGAAAAAATTACGCAATACATATTCGAAATGAGAAATCCGAACATTCAACGTCTAACAAGACATTTATTAAATAAGCATCAAAACGAATTTTTAGAATATCCAGCAGCGACGAAAAATCATCACGAGTTCGTATCTGGACTAGCTTATCACGTCGTATCGATGCTTGATTTAGCGAAAGCTATTTCAAATCTATACCCATCTTTAGATAAAGACTTACTATATGCAGGCGTTATTTTACATGACCTTGGTAAAGTAATCGAATTATCTGGCCCAATTTCTACAACGTATACGTTAGAAGGAAATTTACTAGGCCATATTTCTATTATGGTGAACGAAATTGGTAAAGCGGCAGATGAGCTGAACATCGATGCAGAAGAAGTATTAATTCTTCAACACATCGTCCTTTCTCACCACGGAAAAGCAGAATGGGGTAGCCCAAAACCACCATTAGTAAAAGAAGCAGAAATTCTGCACTACATCGATAACTTAGATGCAAAAATGAACATGATGGATCGTGCATTAGGACGCACAAAACCAGGCGAATACACAGAGCGTGTCTTTGCACTTGATAATCGTTCGTTCTATAAGCCGACGTTTCATAATTAATAATGTGAATCAAATGGCCTCATTAAGTGTTAAAAGCTTAGTGGGGCTGTTGTATAATGATAATAAAGTTATTGAATTTTGATTATTAAAAAGCTAAGAGCCTTACTACATTCTACGTAGCAAGGCTCTTTAAAGTTGTTTCAAATTACATCCATCTGTTCGTTCAAGTGTAACTATTCGCAATTATTTGATATTATACAGGTGAATAGAAAGATACATTAAAATTTAGTTTCGTAGTTGTAAAAGGAGGTTATTTATCGAACATTAACGGGCAGTAAAACTCCCACCTCAAAATTTGGCTGGAGCAAAGAAGTTAGGTGGGGGTCGGGCTGCCCGTAAACGTCCGATTGGTGAGGGCTGATTATAGGTTCACTTTATATTGTTCTCTTATAATTTTCCAAAAAGGAGAGTTTATGAAAAAGATTATTGTTTTTGTATTAACGATATTTATATTATTCTCAGGATTCGCAACACAAAGTTATGCGTTGTCAGATTCGCAATCTGCGGCAATACAAGCGTTGCTAGATGATGCCTGTCGTATATCAGGTGTGCCGGGAATGTCAATCTCAATAATTGCTGATGATGAAGTGTTCTACTTTTCTTCAGGGTATGCAGACCGTGAAAAGGGGTTATCTGCAAGTGAAAATACACTCTATGAGTTAGCCTCGGTCAGTAAAGCTTTTACCGGTATGGGTATTATGCTATTGGAAGAGCAAGGGCTGCTCTCAAGGACTGACCCTGTCCAAAAATATTTACCTTGGTTTACATTAAAGTATCAAGGGAAACCTGTTGATATGCAAAGTCTTACACTAAATAACTTTCTTCACCATACCAGTGGTCTAACAAATATTAGGCATCTTCAAAATATTCCACAAGGCAATACACCGGATATGTTGCAAAAGACTGTGGAAATGCTCGTTGATGCTGAATTGGCGTTCCCTCCCGGTGAACAGTATAACTATGGAACCGTTAATTATGACGTATTGGGTTTGGTTATTGAGATTGTGTCGCGACAAAGCTATGAAGACTTTATGAAGGAACAGGTATTTCAGCCGCTAGGTCTTCACCAGACGTATGTTTATAAAGAAGATGCTCAAGCTACTGGACAGTTGGCACAGGGCTACCGTTCTTCCTTTTTTATGACAACTCCATTTAAAGCTCCGGATTATGCTGGGAATAAACCCGCAGGCTACATCATTTCTAATACAAAAGATATGGCTCGTTGGCTGGGCATACAGATGGGTATCGTGCAGGACATACCCGAAATATTTCACACGGTTATCGAAAAATCACATAGGGGTGATATGTCTGTTTCGGCTGTCAACGGTATGTATTATGCGGCAGGTTGGTCCGTAAATGCCGAACAAACGATTATAGAACACACTGGGGGCAATCCAAATTTCAGAACCGAAGTAGTCATACTGCCAAATGAACGAACAGCCGTCTCCTTGCTGAGCAACGGCACAAATACCAATACAAACATGGTACTAAAAGTTAAAGATATATTAGAAGGCAATCTAACTCAGTCATATGAAATAAGCGGCACACAGCTTTTGGATATCATTTTGTCGTCTATCACAATTATTTTTTGCCTATTGGCCGTTTTACTATTTCTCTTAGGATTACGCAGAAGGAGAACGAATGAGCAACAGCCAATGACAAAAAAGAGAATAACCGTAACAGTTATTTTCCTGATCGCTACGATTGCTCTGGGTATACTGTGCTGCGCTTTCGATTGGTCAACAATACTTATGTGGCAAACATATAGTGTTCTTACAGCTTTGATTTCGTCAGCATTATTAACAGCAAGCATTACATGGTTTGTATACACTCACCGATAAAATACCTTGCTCCCAAGATAAGCATAATGTTAAGTCATTAAAGTCCGATTGGTGAGGGCTGATAATCAGTGGGGGGGGAAGAAAACCCCCACTGATTAAAGTTTCACTTTATTAAAAATGAAATAAAATAGTTAAGAAGTACGCATGGGTGTAACGAAGAACTAATAAAACATATCTTGCCACTAGAATGGGGGCATATCAACTTTTAAATTGAGTACCGCCAGCATTTCAGAAAAAATACAATAAGCTGTCCATATGGGCAGCTTATTTACATAATTCTCGATATTGGAAGTTGATTAATATCAGTTCATTTGTTTTTCGAAAGGAGTTATTTTGTTCGTTCAAAGATAATATCAAAGTAATTCGCGTACCCCATAGTTGGTGGCGCAAATAGTTGATTTTATAGGGGGAAAACCTGTAACTAAAGCCTAACATAGGTGTTTTTGTTTAAATTTTGCTTAATTCTCACTAGTAATTAACTAAAAATTTAGAAATCGTTATATAATGAATTTAATTTAAAATTAGGAGTGATTAAATTGCCAGATATGATAAACTTCGTTCTTTTCATCATTATAGCGAGGTGTTAAAACTTCTAATAGAAAGCATATTCGATTAAGAAAGAAGGGGTAGTTATGAAAACTAGTGAAGAAACGCATTGGCAAAGGTTTAAACGTAAGAGTAAATCCCCGAAAGAGTGGTTAAAGAAAGTATACGAATTTTTTATTAATGAACACGTATGGGATGCTATCTTTAAAGTGTTCCTTAAACTAGTATGGGCAGTAAAAGGTATGGGGAAAAGCTTGAAACGGGTAATAGAAAACATATTCAATTAAATTCTATTCTTTCATAATTTCCTCATACGATCGATAATTTCCAATAAATTCGTTTTATATAATGGAGTGTGAATACAACAGTTGATACAGCAATGGCTATAATACCTATATGTGCGTAAAAATTGAAGTAATCATATTTCTGGAAGAAAAATTCAAGGACAGGAAATAAAAGAGTAAGACTAGCAATTAATATTAATTGTTCTTTTTTCATTATCATGCCTCCTTCTTTGTATAATTCAGCATTGATAGAAACAATTTCTATATGAATATCCTATACATGATCAGTTAACATAACGTCCTATTATCGGTAGCAAGGAAAAAGGAGGAACCCTACTCTCACAAGGGAACCTTCTTTTTTTGATCTATCAATCTATGCAATTTTTTATACATTCCTATTCTGGTGCGGTTTTAGGGTTCTTGTCTGTTATTGGATTAACGAAAAAACTGTATAAAATCTCGCATACTCTTAGCGTGTTTTTTTCAAAAATGCTGGCGATATCTCACATCCATCAACTTATGAATTTTATAATGTCCTCAAACCAAGAATTTCTCGTGTTTTTAGTCCAAAATGTTATTTAATAAAAAAATATCTCGAATTTGAGATAAATCACTTGCTTTTTAATCACTTGAGTTGTAAAGTGATAGTAACGAAAGTAATTGAGCCATATGAAAAACATACACTCAGTTGCTTTCGATTAAAAAACGAAGTAACTTATTTAGTAAAAACTAAGATGAATTTACAAAAACATAATGAGAATAAATTGAAAAGCTAAGAAGCATATTATTTTTTAGTTATCACTTGACTAGTAAAATGAAACGGAGGAATTATCAATGTATGAAATTAAAGGGCACCATCACATTTCAATGGTTACAAAAAACGGAAGTGAGAATAATCACTTTTATAAAAATGTACTTGGTTTACGTCGTGTGAAAATGACAGTAAACCAAGATGATCCATCCATGTATCACTTATTTTACGGAGATAAAACAGGAAGTCCGGGTACAGAGTTATCATTTTTTGAAATTCCTTTAGTAGGAAGAACATATCGCGGCACAAATGCGATTACTCGAATTGGATTACTCGTTCCTTCAGAGGAAAGCTTACATTACTGGAAAGAACGATTTGAGAAATTTGATGTGAAACATAGTGAAATGACAACATATGCAAATCGTCCTGCTTTACAATTTGAGGATGCTGAAGGTCTTCGCTTAGTACTACTCGTTTCAAACGGAGAAAAAGTAGAGCACTGGGAAACTTGGGAGAAATCAGAAGTTCCTGCAAAGCATCAAATTCAAGGAATGGGTTCTGTAGAAATGACAGTTCGTAGACTTGATAAAATGGCGAGTACACTTACAGAGATGTTTGGTTATACAGAGGTTAGCCACAGCGAAGAGGAAGCAATTTTTCAGTCCATTAAAGGAGAGGCTTTTGGAGAAATCGTTGTGAAATATTTAGATGGTCCTACTGAAAAACCGGGCCGCGGTAGCATCCACCATTTAGCAATTCGTGTGAAAAACGATGCAGAGCTTGCCTATTGGGAAGAACAAGTGAAACAAAGAGGCTTCCATTCTTCAGGAATCATTGACCGTTTCTACTTTAAAAGCTTATATTTCCGTGAATCAAACGGAATCCTTTTTGAAATTGCGACAGATGGACCAGGGTTTACAGTTGATGGAGATGTAGAACATTTAGGAGAAAAACTTGATTTACCACCGTTCTTAGAAGATCAGCGTGCAGAGATTGAAGCAAATTTAGCACCTATTGAAGAGAAAATATAAAATTTAAAACCATTGGAGGAATATAAAATGAACCAATTAAAAGGAATTCACCACGTTACAGCGATTACAAGTAGTGCAGAAAAAAACTATGAGTTTTTCACTCACGTTTTAGGAATGCGTTTAGTTAAAAAAACAGTAAACCAAGATGATATTCAAACGTACCATTTATTCTTTGCAGATGATAAAGGTAGTGCAGGAACAGATATGACATTCTTTGACTTCCCGGGTGTTCCAAAAGGAGTACACGGTACAAATGAAATTTCAAAAACTTCATTCCGAGTGCCGACTGATGCGGCGTTAGCGTATTGGGTGAAACGTTTTGACCGTCTTGAAGTAGAACATACAGGAATTAAAGAGCAATTCGGTAAGAAAACTCTTTCTTTCGTTGATTTTGATGACCAACACTATCAACTAATCTCTGATGAATTAGATAATGGGATAGAATCAGGTACACCGTGGCAAAACGGGCCAGTTCCATTAGAATACGCAATTACTGGCTTAGGACCTGTATTTATTCGTATCGCAAACTTTAGTTTCTTTAAAGAAGTGTTAGAGAAAGTTCTATTATTTAAAGAGGTTGCGCAAGAAGGAGAATTCTATTTATTTGAAGTAAACGAAGGCGGAAACGGTGCCTCTGTTATTGTAGAACATAATACGGTTCTTCCTGAAGCACAACAAGGATTTGGTACAGTGCACCATGCTGCATTCCGCGTAGAAGATCGCGCTGTATTAGAAGAATGGATTGAGAGAATCAGTAGCGTTGGACTTCCTTCATCTGGTTATGTAGACCGTCATTTCTTTGAATCATTATACGCAAGAGTTGCACCACAAATCTTATTTGAATTTGCAACAGACGGCCCAGGGTTTATGGGAGATGAGCCATACGAAACACTTGGCGAAAAATTATCTTTACCTCCATTCCTAGAGCCAAAACGTGAAGAAATTGAAAAATTAGTTCGTCCAATTGATACAGTGAGAAGTACGAAGGAATTTATTAAAGAGTAAAAATAGAGATAGTAAGTAGGAGAGCAGGTAGTTTTAGCGGAGTGCTGGAACTGCTTGCTTTTTATTTGTCCTGTTAAGTTTTCTGACAATTATTTCTCAAGTTATTAAAAAGGAAAAGTTTGGTATAATTAATTAAAACATTTAATTTTCTGATAATTATTTTTCAATACATAGAAAAGGAGTGGTAATATACAATTTTGATAATTGTATAAAAACCCTAATTTTGTAATTTTGGAGAAAAGGAGATGCGAGTGTATGGGAGCAGATGTAGTAACGAGGGAGCAAATGAAACATTCTTTAGATGATTGGTATCGTGTAATGTTGCAGCAAAATATAGAGAAGGCTACGGAAATGAAAGAGGAGATTGAAAGTAAGATTAGTGGGTTGGATGTGGATCAGGATGTATTACTTTATCATGCGTTGTTGAATTTTAGATATGATGCATTAGTTGATTGGATTTCAGTTAGAGAAGATAGTTTTGATAAAGTGGAATCTTTCGAAATTCCAACAGAGGGCTTTTTAGCTTATTATTATCACTTTTTTAAAGGGTTTCATTGCACATTAATTTCAAATTATAACGAAGCGAAAGAACAGTATGAGCAAGCTGAGAAGTTATTGAAATATATTGCAGATCCGATAGAACATGCGGAGTTTAATTATCGGATGGGATATTTTTACTATCAAGTATATCAGCAAATGTTAGCTTTAGATTATATCAAAAAGGCGAAAGAAATATTTTGTGAACATAAAGGTTACGAAGGAAACGTGGCGTTGTGTCATAACTTCATAGGATTATGTTGTATTGATTTTAAACAGTTTGAGTTAGCGGAGGAAAGTTTTAATACCGCAATCCATTTACTTCAACAACATGATAAAGAAGAAAAACATATTTTAATGGTTAGAAGTAACTTAGGGTGGTTATATAGTAGTCAGAATTTATCAGATTTGGCAATTAGACATTTAAGTGAAGTGACTAAGAAAATGCCTAAGCATTTTAAAGCGATTTTTACTGAAGCAGAGGAAAATTATAAACTGGGCAAAATAGAAATTGCTAATAACTTAATAGAACTAGGGCTGAAAATTTGTAATGAGTTGCAAAATAAAGAATTTCAACATCGCTTTATGATATTGAAGGAATTAAATATTAATTCGAGTGCTAATGAGTTAGAGAAAGTAACTGTGGAAAGTATTTCGTATTTTGAAGAACACTCCCTTTTAGATTGTGTTAAGGAATACGCAGAAATATTAGCTTATAAATTTTATCAAGAAGAAAAACATGAAAAGGCTAGTAAATACTTTTATATTAGTAGCCAAGCTCGAAAAAAACTTTTAAAAGAAGGAGCGCTAAAATAAATGAAAAAAATTAATGTATTGATAGCAGGTTTAGTAATACTACTTTCATTAGGGCTTACTGCTTTTACAGAGTCTGAACAACATGCTTTAAATAGAGGTGATGGTGGCGGAGCACCAGCAAGACCAGACTACGTTAACATTGGCGACACAGGAGGAGCACCAGCAGATAATAAAGGCGACGGCGGCGGAGTAAGCCAACTATAATAACAAAGAAAGGGACTTCAACATGAAGTCCCTTTTTCTATTTTCAGGTCATGTAGAGAAAAGAATTGACTTACTTTAAATCTGTAACTATAATAGTTACAGAATAACCATTAGTAATAGAAATGAGTTATATTTTTTTAGTATAATTGTAACTGTTTTAGTTACAATTAAAAAGAAAACATAAAACAACCAAAAAATGTAAAAACTTTAAATAGCAAATTGAGAAAGGAGACGGGAACTTTGAAACGGTTTAAGTTTTATTTGATTAGCGGTATTGTGCTTGTTTTGCTTATCGTATGTAACTTCGTTGATAAGCCGATTGCGAAGGTTGAAGAAGTGAAAGATACTGTTATGATGAAGCTGAATACGAAAGAGAGTATGGCGCAAATTGATGGGCAGACGATTTATTTTAAGCAAATTGGTGAGGGGAAACCTCCGTTACTCATGTTGCATGGGTTTGGTGGTTCTTCTGATGGGTTTAGTGATATTTATCCGGAACTAGTGCGAGATCATACGATTATTGCGGTTGATATTTTAGGATTTGGGCGTTCTTCTAAGCCGGTTGATTTTCAGTATTCGTTTCCTGCGCAAGTGAATTTATATTATAAGTTAATGAAGAAGCTCGGGTATGATCAATTCGCAGTACTTGGTCATTCGATGGGCGGAGAGATGTCTCTCAATTTAGCGTATTTATATCCGGATGCAGTGACGCATCTCATCTTGGCGGATGCTACAGGGATAGAGTCTTTCCAGCAAAAAGAAAGTTATGAAGTACCACCGCTATCGACGGACTTACAAACTGTAACCGAGATTACGAAGTATAATAAAAATGAAGTAAAAAATAGTCGTGATGATAAAGAGCATTATGATCAGCTTACGAAAATGAGAGAGCGCCGCATCGCGATGGAAGCCGATAAGATTAAGGTGCCGACTTTAATTATATGGGGACGACACGATAAGAGCGTTTCTTGGAAAAATGGTGAACTGTATCATGGGCTATTTGCAAATAGTACGTTTCATATTATTGAAAAAGGATACCACGCACCGTTTCGTCAAGAACCAATTGAGTTTATGGAATATGTACAAGCATTTTTCGCGAAGCATCCACAATAAAAATTTTAAGCATAAATCCACTTCTTTCCTCATAAAGTGAAACTAATAAGGCTTGTCTAAGGAAAGGAATGAAGTGATTTGGAAACTTTACCATGGTGGGTGTATCTTGTGATTGTCGGGATTGTACTAAGTGGCTACATGGTTTTATATACTTCGAAAAAAGAGCAAGATATGGATAATGAGTTTATTGAAAAAGAAGGCGAAGTATATATGAAGCGTTTAGAAGAAGAGCGTGAGAAACGTAATCAGGAAAGTGATAAAGATTCGGTATTGCTTTAATAGAAATTTTGAAAGGTTACCACCTAGTAGGATTTTACATCTCGGTGGTAGCTTTTTTTCTTCTGCGGGAGCAGTATATGTTCATCAAGCTAAGGTTATATTAGTTTAATTTTACATGTATAAGAGAGTCATCATAAACTTTTATTGATGGTATTTATATATTTTTTTACTCATAAGAATGGAACTAGTGGGGATTTTACTGGGGGGGGATTAACAATGCATAGGGATGAAACTTCATTACATCCGGATACAGGTGTTACATCTGTAATGTTTGTTGAGCGTTCATTAAATGAAATTCGTTTTTGGTCTAGAATCATGAAGGAGCATTCTTTTTTTCTTCGTTTAGGATTTAGGTGCGAGGATACTCAACTAATCGAAGAGGCGAATCAATTTTATCGATTGTTTGAACATATTGAACAAATAGCGCATTCCTATACAAATGAAACAGATCCTGAGCAAATAAAAAGATTTAATGCAGAAGTACAACAAGCCGCAACTAATATTTGGGGATTTAAACGAAAAATTTTAGGATTAATTCTCACATGTAAATTGCCAGGACAAAATAACTTTCCACTTTTAGTTGACCATACAAGTAGGGAAGCTGATTATTTTAGAAAACGTTTAATACAATTAAATGAAGGTAAATTAGATGCGCTTCCTGATGCTATTATTAAAGAAAATGTTTTCTTTTTACGGATTATGGCAGACCATGCTAAATTTATTGGCCATCTTCTTGATCCATCGGAAAGAAAGCTTGTAGATACAGCGCGGAATTTTAGCAATGATTTTGATGAATTGATGTATCAAGCAATTGACTTAGAATCTATGAAACCACAATCCCAAACAGCCCCTCTTTTAGATCAATTTTTAGATCAAAATCGTGTGTCGGTTGCATCTCTTCGGGATTTTAAGAAAACAGCACGTGATTTAATTGAGCAATGTAAAATAAAGAGTATCATTCATCCGTTATTAGCAGACCATGTTTTCCGTGAAGCTGATAGATTTCTTGAAATCATTGATATGTATGATGTTCATCTTACAAATATCCAATCACAACCTAGATATTAGAAGATAAGGAAAGATAGTATTTTACTTTCGATTGAGAAGTTAACAATTTATTGTTAGCTTCTTTTCTTTGTGATTAAAATTTTCTTTTAAGGACTACATAAATCCCTTTGACCAAATATGTAATTCTTTGTAAAATGATATATATGGAAAGATTATGAATATACAGGAAATCTATGGATAGTAGATTTTAATAAATTATTCGGGGGAAATTTATTAGTTAAGTATATTAACTTGTTTGCACTACATTTTACAAATAAAGGGGTATTAGTAATCATGAAAGCAAAGAAATTAGTAAGTTTAGCGTTACCAGTTATGTTATTGAGTGGTTGTATTACAATTGAAACTGATGGTAAGAAAGCTGAGCCAAAGAAAGAAGAAACGCAAAAGGTAGAGAAAGAGAATAAGACTTCTGAAAAAGAGAGTAAGTCAACTGATAGCAAGAAAGAGGATAGCTTATCTGTAGCGAAAGGTGAAGGTACAAACAGTAGTTCATCAAGTAGTCAACCAAGTTCTTCTTCAAATAATTCAACTTCTTCTAGTTCTTCAACTGGTAAGGTAACTGGTTCAGATGTTGAAAGGTACAAGGCAGATATCATAAATAGTGCTACTCAAATTGAAGATACAATGAAATTAATTGAAGGAATAGCAGATTCAGACGTAAAATCATATAAACAAAAGAAAAGTGAAGTACAACTGAGTTTAGGTGGAGCAAAGGCAACTGCAACGAAACTGAAGAATCTACAAGCGCCTCCTGAGTTACAGGGAGAACAGGCGAAGATAAAGCAGTCGATGGAACTATATGCGGATTGTTTTCAACTTCTCTTTGATGCATTGGACCAAGAAGACGAAAGTAAAATGCATCAATCATTAAGTAAAGCACAAGAAGGTTCGAAACTGTTTGAAGAGGCAGCGAAGAGTATCGGTAGTAAAACCAACTAAGAATAAATTATTTTAAGGGGTACTTGTGGGTGCAGTTGGTGCAAGTGAAGAGTTAGGAATTAGTTATGGAAACACATTACAAATTTATCAAATGGACGATAATGTTCGTATTCGATATGTAAAACAATAAATAATTGGTGAAAAACTCTGTAATAAATTTTACAGGGTTTTTTGTTAGTTCTAGTTTATTTTTTTTGGTCTTCCTAAGCGCTAAACATACTAGTATAAGTTGAGAAATGAACAAGAAGATTTGATGGGGAATATTGAATTTCCGATAAAAAATAACAATAGTAGACGCGTTTTTTCACGGTTTAAACCATAGTAACTGTAACCATCCAAAGCCCAATTCATACACTATGATGGAGGCTTTTTACTTACTAATCGGATGAAAAAGGAGTGTAATCATGAAGAAACGTACTGTTAATGAAGCGGGAGGGAATGTGCCACAACCAATCCGCAGCGACGGAGCAGGTGCGATTGATTCTGGACCTCGTAATGTTATACGGGATATTCAAAATCCGAATATGCTTGTTCCGCCTATAACGGATGCAGGGTTAGTTCCTAACTTGAAGTTTTCATTCTCGGACACTTCTATGATTTTGAAACAAGGCGGGTGGTCTCGGGAGATTACTGCTCGGGAACTACCGGTTTCGACGACGATTGCGGGAGTAAATATGAGTTTAACGGCCGGTGGAGTACGAGAACTACATTGGCATAAAGAAGCGGAATGGGCGTATATGCTTTTAGGACGGGCGCGCATAACGGCTGTTGATCAAAATGGGCGTAATTTTATTGCTGATGTTGGACCAGGTGATCTTTGGTATTTTCCGCCTGGTATTCCGCATTCCATTCAAGGATTGGAACATTGTGAATTTCTACTCGTTTTCGATGATGGGCATTTTTCTGATTTATCTACTTTAGCTATTTCTGATTGGTTTGCGCATACGCCAAAAGAAGTGTTGTCGGCTAATTTCGGAGTACCTGAGAGTGCTTTTCGTTCTATCCCTTCAGATCAAGTTTATATTTATCAAGGAGAGGTGCCAGGTTCGCTTGAAAGTCAGGAAATTCAATCACCGAAAGGAGAAGTTCCTTTAACATTTAAACATGAATTGTTAAAACAAAAGCCGATTAAGACGCCTGGTGGTAGCGTTCGAATTGTAGATTCTACAAATTTTCCTATTTCCAAAACAATCGCAGCAGCGCTCGTTGAGGTTGAGCCTGGTGGAATGAGAGAACTTCATTGGCACCCGAATAATGATGAATGGCAATATTATTTGACAGGGGAAGCGAGAATGACTGTGTTTCTTGGAAATGGTACCGCTCGTACATTTGATTATAGAGCTGGCGATGTCGGATATGTACCGTTTGCGACGGGGCATTATATTCAAAATACAGGTACCGAAACATTATGGTTTTTAGAGATGTTCAGAAGTAATCGTTTTGAAGATGTATCGTTAAATCAATGGATGGCACTGACTCCTAGAGAAATAGTGGAGAGTAATATACATGTTGGCCCGCAAGTAATGGATTCCCTGCGTAAGGAGAAGAGGCCTGTTGTGAAAGATCCGGGGTTTTCATATAGTCCGAAAAATGATGAGTAAAAATGAAAATTTGCGTTATTCTTTCTGGAGACTGATAAGAAGGGATGGCGTATTTTTTATGCCTAATCTAGTCTTAACTAGTATCTGTTCGTTGTATTATTGTTCGGGAAATTATTATAGAAGAAAAATATATGAAATCGACATACTACATAGCTTTATTTTCAGGTGTAACGCACAAGTTGCACAGCTAACGCAACGACAACTCGCTTTACTCTTCATTATGTATTTGTCCATACTAGACGTAGAGAGGTGATAAACACAGTATGATTTTTAGCGAACGTTTAAAAGAAGAAAGGGAAAAAAGAAATTGGTCGCAACATGATTTGGCTGAAAAAATTCATGTAAGTAGGCAGTCGGTTTCGAAATGGGAGACGGGAAAGAACTATCCGAGCATTGAAATTATTATTCATTTAAGTGATCTGTTCGGTATTACAATTGATGAATTGCTAAGGGGGGATGAAGAATTGACGCAGAAAGTAATTGAAGATAGTAAGCAATTGGCGTATCCAAAATGGAAGGTATTTTTTGATAGTCTATTTATGATAGGGGTATTTTTGTTTATTGCAAAAATCGTTGTATGGATGCTAAATAAGTTTGCAGGAGCAAGTATTACAATTGTAGCAGATGCGCCATATGTAATGAATCTTTTACCCCTTGCATTCATGATTATAGGTGGTATGGGATCGGATAAGTTGAAGAAAATATATAGATAGAGGAAAGATTTGAAAGAAATCCCCTACACTAGCTGTTCTTTTCACTTAAATTGTGTACTATAAAGGATAGGATGACATAAAGAAGGGGATATAGAGAATGGAATTTCATGAACAGAAGATTTTGCCGGCAGTGAGGCAAATTAAAGATTTGGAAAAGCTATTACATAGTTCGTATGAATATATTGTTATTTTAGATATTCATGTCGGTCAATTGAAGAGTGTTATATCGCTTGCGAAGCAATATTGTAAAAAGGTGTTTTTACATGTGGATTTAATTCATGGTTTGCAGAGTGATGGGCATGCGACGGAATATTTATGTCAGGAGTTTAGACCGTACGGGTTACTTTCAACAAAGGCGAGCGTTATTATGAAGGCGAAGCAAAAAGGTGTTGTGGCAATACAACGCATCTTTTTAATCGATTCGAGTGCGATGGAGAAGAGCTGCAATCTTTTAGATAAGACGAAACCGGATTATATTGAGGTACTTCCTGGAGCATTAACGGATGTTATTGCTGAAGTGAAAGAGCGTACTGGTGTACCGATTTTAGCGGGTGGTTTTATTCGTACTGTAGAAGATGTGGAAAGAGCTTTAAACGCTGGTGCGACAGCAATTACGACATCAAAACGCGAACTATGGAAACATTACCAAAAAAAGTGACGAAAATGTGAATTTTTTCGTTGACACCGCTTTCATTTACAGTTAACATTATAGACAAGTTAATAAACGTGACGGAGAAAAGTAGAGATCCACATTTCATTGTTTCTATATAAATTTATATAGAAGCGTGCAAGCTGTGGGTCTTTTTCTTTTGACAAAAACGAATGGCCATTCATTTTACCTCTATCACATTTGGAAGCGTTTAAATTGATTGTGGAGGGATACTATGTCAGCATTTTTAGGAGAGTTAATAGGGACTGCGTTGTTAATCGTACTTGGTGGCGGCGTTTGTGCTGGTGTAAGTTTAAAGAAATCGTTTGCGAAAGATTCAGGTTGGATTGTTATTACAATGGGCTGGGGCTTAGCAGTAGCGGTTGCAGCGTATGCGGTTGGATCAATTAGTGGGGCACATTTGAATCCAGCTTTAACAATAGGATTAGCATTTAAGGGAGCGTTCCCATGGAGTGACGTACCAGGTTATATCGCAGCACAAATGATTGGGGCAATTATCGGGGCAGTTATCGTATATTTACATTACTTACCACACTGGAAAGAAACAGAAGATCCAGGAACAAAGTTAGGTGTATTTGCAACAGGTCCAGCAATTCCGAACACATTTGCAAACCTTTTAAGTGAAATGATTGGAACATTCGTTTTAGTATTTGGTATATTAGCAATTGGTGCAAATAAATTTGCAGATGGATTAAATCCATTTATCGTAGGTTTCTTAATTGTAAGTATTGGTTTATCATTAGGTGGGACAACAGGATACGCAATTAACCCAGCACGTGATTTAGGTCCGCGTATCGCACACTTCTTCCTTCCGATTGCAGGAAAAGGCGGTTCAAATTGGAAGTATGCATGGATTCCAGTAGTTGGTCCAATTTTAGGTGGATCACTTGCAGGTTTATTCCATCAAGTTGTATTTGAAGGAAAACAAAATTCAGCACTTATTTATGTGATTATCGCAACTGTGATTGTACTAGCAATCTCTTATATGACAAGTAAAAAAAGCGGAAGCAATACAAATAGTAGAAAAGTAGCATAAGGGGGAAACCGATATGAAAAAATATATTCTTTCATTAGACCAAGGAACAACAAGCTCACGTGCAATTTTATTCAATAAAAAAGGTGAAATTGTTCATTCAGCTCAAAAAGAGTTTACACAACATTTTCCAAAGCCGGGCTGGGTAGAGCATAATGCGCAAGAAATTTGGGGATCTATTTTAGCAGTTATCGCAACTTGCTTAAGCGAAGCAGATGTAAAACCAGAACAAATCGCTGGTATCGGTATTACGAACCAACGTGAAACAACGGTTGTATGGGATAAAACAACTAGTAAACCAATTTACAACGCAATCGTATGGCAATCTCGCCAAACAGCTGAAATTTGTGATGAGTTAAAAGAAAAAGGTTATAGCGAAATGGTTCGCGAAAAAACAGGTCTTTTAATTGATGCATACTTCTCTGGAACGAAAGTAAAGTGGATTTTAGATAACGTTGAAGGTGCAAGAGAGAAAGCAGAAAACGGGGATCTATTATTCGGAACAATTGATTCATGGCTTGTATGGAAACTATCTGGTGGTAAAGCACACGTAACAGATTACTCAAACGCATCACGTACGTTAATGTTTAACATTCACGACTTACAGTGGGATGATGAGCTTCTAGACATGTTAACAGTACCAAAGAGTATGCTTCCAGAAGTACGTCCATCATCTGAAATATATGGAGAAACAATTGATTACCACTTCTTCGGTCAAAATGTACCGATTGCAGGTGTAGCTGGTGACCAACAAGCAGCATTATTTGGACAAGCTTGTTTCGGTGAAGGTATGGCGAAAAATACTTACGGAACTGGTTGCTTCATGTTAATGAACACAGGTGAAAAAGCAGTAGCTTCTGAGCACGGTCTATTAACAACAATTGCATGGGGAATAGATGGTAAAGTAAACTACGCATTAGAAGGAAGTATTTTCGTAGCAGGTTCTGCAATTCAGTGGTTACGTGACGGAATGCGTATGTTTAAAGATGCAAGTGAGAGTGAAGTGTATGCGAGTCGCGTTGAATCAACTGATGGTGTATACGTTGTACCAGCATTCGTTGGACTAGGAACACCTTATTGGGATAGTGAAGTACGCGGCGCTATGTTTGGTGTAACACGCGGTACGACGAAAGAGCACTTCATTCGTGCAACGCTAGAATCTTTAGCTTACCAAACGAAAGATGTATTATGCGCAATGGAAGCAGATTCAGGTATTGAACTGAAAACATTACGCGTTGATGGCGGAGCAGTTAAAAATAACTTCTTAATGAAGTTCCAAAGTGATATTTTAGATGTTCCTGTAGAGCGTCCAGTGATCAACGAAACAACGGCTCTAGGTGCAGCATACTTAGCTGGTCTTGCGGTTGGATATTGGAAAAACCAAGATGAAATTAAAGAACAGTGGCATATGGACAAACGCTTTGAACCAACGATGGAAGCGAAAACAAGCGAAGAGCTATATGCTGGATGGAAAAAAGCAATTGAAGCAACAAAAGCTTTCAAATAATCATAAACAGTGTTATAATGGTGACAAGTTAATAATTCGGTAGGAGATTTGGAGAGACCACAACGCGCTATAGAGGCGAAATCTATAGCGGAGTTTGTGGTCTCTTTTTTCGTTATCAAAGGGAGGAATTACCATGAAATTTTCAAGTAAACAACGTAAAGACGTATTAAACGGAGTAAATAAACAAGAGTTAGATGTGATCGTAATTGGTGGAGGTATTACTGGTTCTGGTATTGCATTAGATGGAGCAACACGCGGGTTATCAACAATTGTGTTTGAAATGCAGGACTTTGCAGCAGGTACATCAAGTCGTTCAACGAAGCTTGTACACGGTGGTCTACGTTATTTAAAACAACTTGAAGTGAAAATGGTAGCAGAGGTGGGTAAAGAGCGTGCGATCGTATATGAGAACGGTCCCCATGTAACAACACCAGAGTGGATGTTACTTCCGTTCCATACAGGCGGTACATTCGGATCATTTAGTACATCAATTGGTCTTCGTGTATACGACTTCTTAGCAGGTGTAAAACGAAGCGAGCGCAGAAAGATGTTTAACCGTGAAGAAACATTAAACAAAGAGCCTCTTGTAAAAAAAGAAGGATTAAAAGGCGGCGGTTACTACGTAGAATATCGTACAGATGATGCGCGTCTTACAATTGAAGTAATGAAAGAAGCAATTGAGCACGGCGCAAAAGCTGTTAACTATGCAAAAGTAGACAGTTTCTTATATAAAGATGGAAAAGTATGCGGTGTACGTGTAATCGATTTACTAGACGGAGAAGTATACGAAGTTTACGGTAAGAAAATTGTAAACGCAGCTGGCCCTTGGGTAGATACACTTCGTGAAAAAGATAATTCGAAAAAAGGAAAAGTACTTCAGTTATCAAAAGGTGTTCACTTAGTAATTGACCAAAAACGTTTCCCATTAGGTCAAGCGATTTACTTCGATACACCAGATAAACGTATGGTGTTCGCGATTCCTCGCGGCGGAAAAACATACGTAGGTACAACAGATACGTTCTATGATAAAGACGCAGCTGTACCACAAATGACAACAGAAGATCGCACATACATCATTAATGCGATTAACTACATGTTCCCAAGCGTGAAAATTACAGAGAAAGACATTGAATCAAGCTGGGCTGGTGTACGTCCGTTAATTTATGAAGAAGGTAAGAGTGCATCTGAAATTTCTCGTAAAGACGAAATTTGGACTTCTGAATCTGGTTTAATTACAATCGCAGGTGGTAAATTAACAGGATACCGCAAAATGGCTGAAATGGTAGTAGACTACGTAACGAACTTACTACAAAAAGAAGGTCATAGCGCATATCCGAAGAGCGACACGAAACATATGCCAATCTCTGGTGGACATGTAGATGGTTCACACGGATTCCCAGCATTCGTTGCGAAAAAAGCTGGCGAAGGTACGAAATATGGTTTAACAACAGCACAAGCAGAAGAATTCGCGAAATTCTATGGTTCTAACGTTGACGTACTATTTGACTTAGCGAAAAAACATAAAGACGAAGCGAAAGAATACAACATGCCGCTTGACGTTCTAATCCCGCTTGTATATGCAATGGATTACGAAATGACAGCAAAACCAGTTGACTTCTTCGTACGCCGCAGAGGCGCTGTATTCTTCAACATCCACTGGGTATACGAGTGGAAAGAAGCAGTAATCAACTACATGGCTGCGAAACTAGGCTGGAGCAAAGAAGAACAAATGAAATATACAGCAGAACTAGAAAAAGCACTAACAGACGCTGTTATTCCTGTAGATCAACAAGAACAGGCAGCTGCGTTAGCGTAAAATAGATATGTTTTTGGAAGAAAGAATTGTGTAGGTATAAAAATACACAATTCTTTCTTTATTGTAGGGGATAAATTATGAGTATTTGGTGTTAAAAAGACTCTTATCATTAATGGAGAGAGTCTTTTTATTTTGCGTGCCCAGCTAAGCTGGGCACGCTTGCTGGTGAAAGTCCAGCCTAGGTAAGAGCCAAGTCGTCTAGTAGCTAACAGGCAACTGGTGGAGAAATCCTAAGGTTGAAGCTCTGTGACAAAGTGACTTCTATTTAGAAGTGCGAGCGAATCAACAAACCGTAACATAAAGTGAACCTTGCCGCCTCGTTAAAAGAAACCTAGCAATAGGACAAAGGGAAGTTGAGCCTGGTGAATATAGGAGAAAACCATGGAAGACGTGAAGAACTTGGAAATACAGCATCGAAGAATCCTTCGGGGTACGGAGGATGGTATGTTGAGAAAGTAGTGTCTGGAACTAGGGAGACCTTCCTTTGCCCTTTCTTTCAGAAAGGAGAGAGAAAGCCTATAAGCATATGCGAAATGGTGGACTGTAAAGAGGGAGTCGGAGGAGATCATAGTACTGAATATCATAACCACAACACAACGTTATGTAGGGAAGGACCTCTACTTTGTTCATAAGTTGGAAGGAGGTACGAGTGAGTGAATACTGGAAAACTTGCTAACTACACTGATGTAAAAGCTCAAGAACTTTGGAAGACTTTATATCTTTGTGCCAAAGAAAATTCAAGCCGAAGATTTCATGCGTTGTATGATAAGATTTATCGCCCCGATATACTAGCTGAAGCATGGCGAAGAGTAAAACGGAATAGAGGAAGGGAAGGAGTGGATGGACAAAGAATTGAGGGAATTGTTCACCAATATGGAGAACGTAACTTTCTAAATGAGTTGTACAAGGAACTCAAAAGTAAGCCATATCATCCACAAGCTGTGAGAAGAACCTATATTCCAAAGGGGGATGGAAAACAAAGACTACTTGGAATTCCTACGATCAAAGATAGAGTTGTACAAATAGCAACAAAATTAGTCATTGAACCAATCTTTGAAGCTGAAACAGAAAAGAGATGGCGAAGCCATCCCTAAAGAAATTTAATCTGTTTCAGTTTTCTACTTTACGAGAATATATTGGGGGATATTTCGCTTGTGACTATCCCTTGCTGATGAACCAAGAGATGGATTTTCCGGTAAGAATTTTATTATTTTACATTTATTTCAATTAAATTCATTTGGTGAATAGGTTACTAAATGAAATGTTTATCTAAACTCAGTATCAGTATAACAAGAAAAAATAGTAAAAACAGTATTATTTTGGTTATATATGTATATTAGAATTTATTTGATGTTAGGAGGGGATAGTGATTAAGAAGAAAATTTTGTATTCTTTGATTTTTTTAGTTTTTGTTTTTGCAATTTGCGCTGTCTATTTCTTTTTCTTTCAACCTACGAGTTTGGTTAAAATAAATCAATCAGACAACCTTGCTTTACTAGAAAAAAGCAAAAAGGAGCAAGGAAGATCATGGGCACTTTTAAATTTAAATTCGGAATATTGGGAATTCGAATCTAAAAGTAAGATTAAGGTTGCGATATTAGACAGTGGAATAGAAAAACAACATGATGATTTAAAAAATCTTGTAATTAAAGAATACAACGTAATTGAGCCGCAACATCCAGTAATTGATGTTTTAGGCCATGGAACGAATGTGGCAGGTATTATCGCAGCAAATAATAACAAAATTGGAATCACTGGCGTTGCAGCATCGCTAGTGGAACTCTATGATGTTAAAGTTCTTAATGATGATGGAAAAGGGAAGATTGATAATTTAGTTCAAGGTATTAATTGGTCCGTTGAAAAAAATGTTGATGTGTTAAACATTAGCTTTGGTATGTCTTCTAACCATCCTGAACTTGAAAGGGTGATTGAGAAGGCGATTCAAAAAGGGATAATTGTTATTGCAGCTGCAGGTAATAATTATGGCGGAAAAGTTGAATATCCAGCTAATTATAAAGATGTTATTTCAGTAACAGCAGTAAATCACGCTTATAAAGCTGCAAGTTTTGCTGCAAGGAATGGGAAAATTGATTTTGCAGCCCCAGGTGTGAACGTAATAACCACTACAACTTCTAATGGTTATTCGATTGAAAATGGAACATCTCTAGCAACGGCTCACGTAACAGGAATTGTATCTTTAATTCTTGCGAATAAGGAAACATTTAAACTGCCATCTAGCAAAGTAAAGTTCCCTCAAGAAGTGTATAAAATTTTAGAAAAAAATACAGTGGACATTGGTGGCAGTAATCAAATTGGCAATGGTTTTATAAAATTATAGTAGGGTGGAGAATTATGATTAAAAAGATAGTATCATTAATGTTAATCTTTGTTTTAAGCATTGGAATCATTCCAAATGGTAAAGTTTTAGCTGAAGGTTGGGTTCAAGACGAGAATATTGAAGTACTTGAGAATAATAGTGAGAAAGTAGAAGTACAAACAGAAGTTGAAACGGTAGAAGGTGATGCAACAGTTTCAGCGGCTTGGGATAAAACAGATAACACATTTACAGTGAAATCAATGGAAAAAGATGCAAACGGAAATGAAGTTGAAAAAGAATATAGAGTTGACGTTGAAGAGGCTACTGACGAAGTGTTTAAAGCGACATTTACCGATATAAAAACAAACGAATCTTTTGAAGTAGATTCTATGGAAGCGCATGCTTCTGTAGTGTTCTTATTACCGCTGGCAGGTGTAATTGGTCAAGGGCTTGTTTCGCATTTAATCGCGATTGGTGCTGCTGTAATTATTGCAGGTGCTACATATACGGTAGTGGGGAAAGTTGCAGCAGAATTACGAAAGAAAAAATATGATCACTATGCTGCTGTTTTAACAAAAGGTGATTTATATATTGGCGGACCAATTTCTAAAGCAACTGCAGTTTCAAGAATGAAATCAAGTGATAAAAAGAATAACAATGTTTGGTCAAAAACTTATGCTTTAGCGGCAACTGTTGCAAAAGATGCTGGAAACGGGAGAACACCAATTGGCCCTGAGCGTGACAAAGGAAAAACGTCAGCAGAAGGTTATTATTTCCACTTCCATATCCATAATAGAACAGGTGGTCATTCATTCTATTAAAAAGGAGTAGTGTATGATAAATAAACTTTATGAAAAATACAAAATGCGAAACATCCCAAATAAATTTTCGATAGACGAAATTGATACAATTTTGAAAAGTGAGTATAGAGCTACAGAAATCAAAAAAAATAAAATTGGTTCCATTTATCTAGATACAAATATCGAATTTAAAGAAATAGTAAAGTGTTATAAGATCGAGGAAAAGGCTGTTTTGATGGGGTTGTTTAGTGATGCGGAAAAAAAAAATTTTGCTGAAATGATACAACTTAATCAATCTGAACAAAATACAGATTTCAATGAGCAAGATCTTTTCAATAAAGAAATTCAAGAAGGCAAATTAATTGTTATTTTTTTAGCAAGTGCGGATGGCACATACATTAATTACTTCAACCTATTAGGTCATTCAGAGATGATGTACAATAAACTTACAGTTCTTATGGGCTTAGAAAAAGAAGAATGTAATATTGAAAATCCCTTGTTTCAAGAATACTTACAGGCACTAGCTGCGATTGGGTATTTAGAAGAATAAAGTGAAAATCACAGTGATTTGAAGTGAGCCATGAAAATGGAACACACGTTAAAAAAACTAAACCATCTATTTCCTATATACTTTAGGGGATAGATGGTTTAATTTTTAAAAATTTGTATACTTATTATGCGAATTCAAGAGGTGTTTTTTCTCTTGACTAAAAATAAATAAAATGTGTTACAATGATGATAGAGTATGTAGTGTGAATTTTGCATAAAATAAAAAAGACAGAAGCCTGAGAAACTTCTGCCTTGTGTAACCTAACTTGCTATTGTGGTGGTAGTAGGTGCGGTTATAAGACAATTACATTAACGTTTTAGCCGAGAACCGCCCTTACCTTTTCCACGAAGCAGGGTGGTTCTCGCTTTTTTGTATACAGAAATTAGCCACGGACCGACGTATCTTCTACCGATGACAACGCCAGCTCCGGTTAGGATACCATACACTAATTTAATTACAAACATCGCGATCATATTATCACCTCCCCCTTTTTTCAAAATGGAAGAGATGATTGCCACACCTACTAGTTATAGCTTATTAAGTTACGTATTCATTGTATTATGTTTTAAAATAGGGAACAAGATATATGGATGAAAATTCCTAGTTTTAAATGGTGGTTGTGTAAATTGTAGTTTATCATGTATAACCTGTTTATGAATTTCCTACAAGTTAAGGTTTTCATGCAATTGCGTTATGTATAGAAGTTTAAATACTACACTTGTATGAAGAATGTATTAGTTTTGATATTATCGATTCATCTTTGTATGGCCATGATATATTAGATTCTTTAAGTGAGCGTTAGAAAGAAGGGGGACTCGATTAAATCGGTTCTCTTTTTAATTTAGCGATGAGGGGAATCTTGATGATATAAAACTAAGACAAAATCCTTATTGTAAACTTAAAGAGCGCCTTGGGAGAAAGACGCTCTTTAGGTGAATGCATTGTAACGACTATTCGGTTTATTATATGTAATTTACTGAGGAAGTGCTTTATAAAAAATGTGATTGCCGATCGTATTTTTTTATACATTTATAAAACTTTTCCATACAGTGCGTCGTCTAATATATGGGAAGGAGGAAATGATGTGGATGAATTAACGATAGAAGCGTTTGAAATAGAAGATAAGGAGGACCTTATCGACGAAATAATGAACAAGTATGGACAAGAAGTCCTGCAGCTTGTGTATTCGTATGTGAATAATAAAGAGGTTGCGGAGGATGTAACGCAAGATATATTCGTGAAATGCTATAAATCTCTTCATACATATAAAGGGAATTCGAATGTGAAAACATGGTTATGGAGAATTGCAATCAATCAATGTAAGGACTATATAAAAAGTTGGTATAACAAAAAAGTTATCGTTACAGAGGATGACTTTACGTATATGGAGAGTCAAAAAGAAAGTGTCGAACAAACAGTTATTCAAAATGCTGAGGATAGTAGGTTGGCTTCTGCGGTAATGAATTTACCGATAAAATATCGAGAAGTCATTTATCTATTTTATTATGAGGAATTATCAATTAAAGAGATTGCTACAGTAATAGAAGTAAAGGAAAACACGATAAAAACGAGACTGAAAAAAGCGAAGGAGCTTTTGAAGGAAGGATTGGAGGAATAATCGAATGGAAGGTCGATTAAAAGGCTTGCGAAAATCAATGGAGAACACAACGTTTAAACATTTGAGTTTTTCTGATCGGCACCAAAAGCGGGTGCACGAAAAAATCAATCAATCGTCCGAAAAGGAAGAAGACATCCTTTTAGCAGTGTTGCAACTTCTTATGAATGAAAAAACAGGTTATGAATTGATGCAGTTACTGCGGGGGAGAGGAATTCAAAAATTCGAAGGTGATGAAGGATCTCTATACACTTTATTGCATCGTCTAGAACAGAATCGCTTTATCCAATCTAGCTGGGATCATGCGGGAGCTAAATATTATCAATTAAATGATAAAGGAAACAAGATGCTGCGAAAGGCAGAGAAGAATGCTACGAAGGCACGATTTATATTAAAAGGATTAGTACAGGAGTGAGGCGGAATTGAACAAAAAAGGGGAGCGTTTTGTAAGCGAAGTTACGAATCATATTAAATCAAAAGAAGCGAAGAGCTTTGTAGCAACCGAACTAGATTTTCATTTAAAACAGGCAAAGAACACATGGATAGAAAAAGGTTTAAGTGAGGAAATTGCTGAAAATAAAGCGGTGGAACAAATGGGAAGTCCGAGTAAATTAGGGCGGGAATTTAATAAACTTCATAAGCCAAAGGTTGATTGGTTCTTACTTATTTTATTGGTGGCTGCGATGGGGTTAGGGTTTTTACCAGTTTTAGTTTTTGGATATACGAATGATGTAATAATGAATAAGGTGATATTTGTTATTCTGGGTGTTATAACAGCGATTGGGATGATGTTACTTGATTATCGGAAATTAGAGAGAATGGGATGGTTGTTTTACACAATCGGAGTAGTTGTCTTGTTAATTCTATACTGTTTTCCAAACGCTTCAATGATTGGAGAACCGTTAATAAAAATTGGTCCAATTGCAGTTGACTGTTTAATGGCAGTTCCTTTCTTTTTTCTAGCTTGGGCTTCTTTTTTCAATAATAATAGGTTAAAAGTTATACATCTTGTGGTTTTATATTTATTTTCTTTGTATTTATTTTTAATTGTATCCACCCTTTCGTCAATTTTCATCTATATTACGATGGTATTCGTTATGCTTTGGTGGAGTAAGCTAGGAAAGAAAACGTCGTTGATTATTACGGTTGTACCTATTTGTTTATTTATTATTAAGGTATCCGTATCATGGTCTTCAGGATACCACTTAGATAGACTTTTAGGGTATTTAAATCCTGAGAGTGATGCAGGTGGCGCAGGATTTATGTATATACGATTAAAAGAGGTAATGTCATCAGCAGGTTGGTTTGGTACATATGGAGATATGAAATTCATCCCTGCTCCGGATACTGATTTTGTATTTGCAAGTTTGACTTACTATTATGGGTATTGGCTTGCATTAATTCTTGTCTTCGTTCTTTCTCTTTTTGTAGCAAGATTAATAGTCATCTCTTATAAAATAAATGATCGGTACGGTAAATTGCTACTCGTTGGTGGATTGACTCTTTTTGTATTCCAGTTCATTTATAATGTTGGAATGATACTAGGATTATTGCCGCTTGCTGCTATATCCTTACCTTTTATTAGTTACGGATTAACGCCGACTGTATTTCATGCGCTTATAATGGGGATTGTGCTGAGTGTATATAGACGTAAGGGCATTTCATTCAGAATTAGAAAAACACCTTGATACTTATATAAGTTGTATATAAAAGAATGCATTATTATGATCAAGTACAAACGTAAATAGATAGTAGAAGAGGGTTATCATAAATAACCCTCTTTTTGTGTTTAAATAAGTGCACTCTCTTTAACAGAAATACATAATTCAGAACGAGATATCGATTCAGTTAGTTGTTGTAAATAGGAGTATTCTTCCGCATCTTTTTTGGAAGTGTCAGGATCTAATGAAGGTGAGGATAGAAGTACGTCAATCGTAAGAATGTCTGCATCGTGAGAAGTGATGTGATAACCTGCAAATACAGGGCGTTTTATGAAATTTAAGTAAGTGCGTGTTTGCATGCGTATCACTATTTTATGTACAATAAAAGAAAAGCCTCTTATGAGATGGGGAGAGAAAATTTCATGTCCAGCCAACAATTAGTGAATTTACGCATTGATTTTGCTTTTAAACAATTATTTGGCACAAGTGGAAATGAAGATATTTTAATTGCTTTTTTAAATGCGATGTTACAGGATTCTTTAGAATCACCCATTGTTTCGTTACAATTTGCAGATCCACATTTACACAGGGAACATGAAGAAGATAAGTTATCTATCTTAGATATTTCAGCTACATTAGACACAGGAACAAAAGTCAATGTAGAAATACAACTCAATAATAATCATGATATGATTAAATGCAGTTTATATTATTGGGGAAGGCTATACACAGCTCAACTTCAAAAGGGAATGCCATACAGCTCTCTTCATAAAACAATTACAATCAATTTGTTAAATTTCGTTATGTTTCCTGAATACGAGGCATTCCATACAACAGGAGTTTTATGGAATCGACAACAACATAAAATATTGAGTAGTGATATCGAAGTTCACATCGTAGAGATTTCGAAACTTATGCAACAGTGGCGGAATGAACAAGTAAATCCTTGGGAAGATTTGTTTGTTCGTTGGTTATTATTACTTCCGGCAAACGAGGATGAACAACTAACCCAAACATTGGAGGACATTGCGATGAACCAAGATCCGATTTTACAAAAAGCGATGAATAAATGGGAGCGTATGAGTCAAGATTCTTCTTTCCGACAAGCATATGAGGCAAGAGAGAAAGCTTTGATGGATGAAGCCGCAAAGTTCGCTCATGCTCGTAATGAAGGAAAGAAAGAGGGAATTGAAGAAGGTAAGATTCAATTAATTCGTGGAATGCATAAAAATGGAATGCCAATCGAAGATATTGCAAAGTTTACAAATTTACGTTTAGAAGAAATACGAAGCATTTTACAAGTCTAAATGATAAAAAGAACACCTCCATTGAATTTGCATACTTAGTATGCGAATTCGGGAGGTGTTTTAATATGTGTCCCGTTTTCGGGGGTCACTTCCATCATTAAGGTGTTTTCATTATAAGCTCAAAACTCTCCGAATCAGCCCCAAGTATAAAAGGACTAACTTCGCCAACGCTATAAAGTTGCAGTTCATGCATTGCGCGCGTACAAGCAGTGTAGAACAATCTACGAACGCTCTCGTCGCTGTACACATCTTTAGAAGCATCGTAAATAATAACAGCATCAAATTCGATGCCTTTTGCTAAGTAAGCAGGGATCACGACAATGCCTTGCTCATACTCGGCTGAGTTACTTTTCACAAGTTTAATATTCTCGATAGGACTAAGTGCCTCATAGGCAGCGGCGCTTTCAGCTGCAGATTTACATATAATTGCGATCGTATTGTGCTGCTCTTTTTGTAGTTCAGCAACTTTTGCAGTAATATGTTCGTGCAGTTCGCTGTCACTGGATACTTTCGTCACTGTAGGTTTCTCGCCGTCACGTTCAAAGGCGTGAATGTTCTTGCCTTCCGGTACGAGAGCACGTGTAAATTCAATGATCGGTTTTGTTGAGCGATAGCTACGAGTTAAGTTAATGCCGTTTGTTTCGTCTGGACCGTATAAATTTGTAAGTGTATCGAAATTAACCGTTTCACTCGCATGAGCAAATATCGCTTGGTTAAAGTCGCCGAGTACTGTCATTCTCGCGGCAGGGAAGAGACGTTTTAAAAACTCGAACTGAAACGGCGAATAATCTTGCGCTTCGTCTACGAGTACGTGTTTAATCGATCTGTTCGTTTGGAAGCCTTCAATTAATTCTTTTAAAAGTAAGAATGGAGTCGCATCCTCGTAATATAGTTTTCCTTCATCAAGCATGTTTACTGTTAAGGAGCAAATGTCATCCCACTCTTTCGGTTTTTTCTCAGTAACCCATGATGCATCTGTGAAAAGTTGTTTATATATGCCTGTGAAATTGATAAAGCGTAATGTTTGAACGCCTTTACGCAGTGGCTTCAATTTTTTACGGACAATCATACGTCCAAGTACTCTCGTTTCTTTTTCAAAATCATTAAAGGAGTTGTCGTCAAACTCGCCTTTTTTCTGTAAATATTTATAAGCTTTTTGGTATTCATCTTTACTAAGTAATTCAATTTCTTCTTCTACCCAAGGCTTTTTCAGTTCTGCTTTTTCAAGTGCATCTATTTGCTTATTTAGCCAATCCGTTAACTTCTCAATTCGACTATGGAAGCGGAGGGAGGAGTCGGTATTGTAAAATTGTTCTGTAATTTCTTTCGCAGAAACAATCAGTTTTCCTCTAAATTTCATTCCTCTAAATAGCATGCCTGAAGATTCAAGAGATTGTCTGTACGCTCTAATCATCTCGAAAAATTGAGTGGATGCTTTAAATCGGATGCTCGCATTTCTCGTTTTATAGGTAGGGCTATTCGTTTCAGTTAACATATATTCTAATTGCTCATAAGGATCTTCAACTTCAAATGACTTACTTAGTCTATGATTCAAATATTCTTGGAATGTAACTTGCTGCATATTTTCTTCACCAAGTTCAGGTAGTACGTTAGAAACGTAGCTATTGAACATAGAGTTAGGAGAGAAGAGAATAATTTGATCTGCTTTTAGCCATTCGCGATATTTATATAGTAAGTAGGCGATTCGCTGCAGAGCAGCTGATGTTTTACCGCTACCAGCAGCTCCTTGAACGATAAGGAGTCGGCCTTCATCGTGGCGGATAATTTCATTTTGCTCGCGCTGAATCGTAGCAACGATGCTCTGCATATGTTTGTTCGTACCTTTTCCGAGCGCTTGTTGCAAGATTTCATCACCAATTGTAAGGCTCGTATCGAACATAGAATCAATCTCGCCATTTTGAATAATGTATTGTAATTTTTTCTCCACATTACCGTGGATTACGCCGCCTGGTGTACTGTATTCAGCAGGTCCTGGTGGATAATCATAGTACACACTCGAAATAGGTGCGCGCCAGTCATATATAAGGAAGTTTTCTCCGCTTGCATCAGTAAGTGTAGCGACGCCGATATAAATTTGATCCGCGGCAGATTCTCCTTCTTCTTTGAAATCAATTCGTCCGAAATAAGGTGCTTTATGCATACGTCTTAATGCGGCAAGTCGATTAAAGGTGTGCTTATGGGTAATTTGTGTGACAGCTAGTGACTGAGCTTGTTGTCTCAAGTTGATAACTGTTTCAAGATAATCATCGAAAGTATCAGTATTAACTTTCACGTCATCCCAAAAGTGTTTGCGAATATTGATTACTTCTGCCCGGCGTCTACCAGTTTCGTTTTCCAGTTTATCAATTTGCTCCGTAATTGTTTCAATTACGGTATCTAATCGTTTTTGCTCTAAATCAAGGTTTTTGTTCATACGGTAAGCACTCCTTTAAAAGTGAAAAATAGAGGTTGACTGAAGATGTGTTTTGGTGTACAATTAAGATACGGATAAATACGTTCTTTGTATTTTGTAAAACGTGTTTCTGTACTAATTTAACATAGTTTTTGAATTTAATCAATGATAATAAGATAAACCTTGGTTCTACGTGGCGTGGATCAAGGTTTTTTTGTGTTTGAAGAGGGAGTCACGCTTGTTGTCGTTTTTTGTCGGTAAGTCGATATATTTCGAAAATCGCTGATATAATTGGAGTTGCGCTGATATATTTTGAAAATCGCCGATATAATTTCATTTACCGAATCTAGATATAACTACCGGGAGAAGAGGGGATAAAAAAAGCTCGGGCCTAAGCCCAAGCTTTTTACTGCATTATTTCTTTTCGTCTTTTTTAGCGTCAGTTTTCTTCTCTTCGAAAAGATCTTTTAAATCTTTATCGTCAACTTTTACGTCAGCTTTTTTGATTTCTTTCATCATAAGATCGTTCATAAATTGGCCATCTTGCATTTTCTTTTGAACGATTTCTTTTTTGATGTCAGCTTTAGATTGTTCGAATGATTTTTCTGGTTCTTTAATGTCTGTTACTTTAATGATGTGGTAACCGAATTGTGATTTCACAGGCTCGCTTACTTCATCTTTTTTCAGTTTATAAGCAGCATCTTCAAATTCTTTAACCATTTTACCAGCAGTAAAGTAGCCAAGGTCTCCGCCTTTTTCTTTTGAACCAGTATCTTCAGAGTATTGTTTCGCTAACTCTTCGAAAGATTTACCTTGTCCAAGTTCTTCTTTTACCTTTTTCGCAGTAGCTTCATCTTTTACAAGAATGTGGCTTGCTTTAATTTCAGGCTTGTAGTTTTCTTTTAGTTCTTTATCAGTGATTGTTTTCTCGATAGCTTTTTCTTGAGCTAATGAAGCGCGAACGCCATTTTTGACTGTTTCTTCTTTAAGACCTTGTTGTTTTAATAATGTATCGAATTGATCACCGAGTTGCTTTTTCATCTCATCGTACTTTTTATCTACTTCTTTGTCGTCTACTTTGTAGTTTTTAATAAGTACTTTTTCCATAACCATGTTATTTAGTGTTTGTTTACCAGTTTGTGAATTTTTCATTTGTTCGTAGAATTCTTCTTTTGTAATGTCACCAGCTTTAGATGTAACGATTTTGTCTGATGATGATGTTCCACATGCTGATAATGCGATTACACTTGTTGCGGCTAAGGCAAGCATAGCTTTCTTCATTCAATAAACACTCCTACTATTATGTATTTTTAATTTATCCTACACCGATGAATTTTAGTTCATAAGAGCCCGATTAAGTCTCACTGATACTTTTGCTTTTTTATATTGGTAAAGCGCGCTTAACAGGGCTTACCGTGGCTGAGGATAAAGTTTTGATGAATGTTTTGTTCTATAGTATAAGCAATATGTACAAAATTTAATATATCATATTTCGAACCGTTTTCATATTGATAAAGAAAAATTAACCAGCACGTGTCAGATTTTGAAAGTGTGCCATATTGGGCGCATGCCGCATATACAGAATAGAGGAGGGGATGGGGATGAATTCTCAACTTATTTTATTACTTGTACTGTTTATTTTATTGGTTATTGTAGGTATAATTTGCTTATAGAGGAAAAAAGTGAGGAAGGGGCTTTCCTTCCTCACTTTCCATGAAATATAATTTCTATATAACTAGAAATTAATAAAATTGTTATACATACATTAATAACCCGAAAGACACCGGGCTGGCGGCTCGCAGCTATTTGTTTTCGTTCACACAGTGTATGTGTCATGAAATTCGTGTAAAATATAACAAGAAGTGCGAATGCGACAAAAACAACTGTTATAAGTGTCATGAGGCGAGACCTCCTTTTGGCTAAAATACATATACATATATTGTATCACACGATATTTTGTTCGTGTTACAAAATTCAGAAATAGAAGACTTTGTGTTAGAAAGTGAGGGAGAAAATGGACGTTGTTAGAAGATTAGAACAAGCTGAATACTATGTAGACCTATTATTTAAAATGATTGATGAAGAGAAGTGTCCATTTTATTCTTTGATCATAAAGAAAAAAGCTCGTAAAAAAGATATTGAACGTATACTGAATCTTTGTGAAAAACTGAACGAGCAATATGTAGTGGAGAAAGCAGAAGGGCTTCTTTTGTTCGATGCGCTGTTAGATCAATTTGAAAAAGCGCTTCCACATCAGCTCGAAGTACACGAAACTGCGGAAGCGCTAGCAAAACAAGGTTTATTTAAGCCGCTTATGAATGAATTCTTAAGCATGATTGCGAAAAAATAAATAGATTATTTCTTAACTAACTTTTGATCGGATTCTGTAAAGTTCTCTTCAATATCTTCTAATGATTTCTCAAAAATATCGATAAAGTCTTGTCCGTAAATATTACGCAGGATTGCAATCAGTTCGATATTTTCTGGGAACTTCCCATAAAAATTACGAAGTGCAAGAGCCCCATTAAACACTGAATTATTTTCAGGGTCATACTCTTCCATTAAGCGAAGTAGTAATTCTTCCCCTTTGTCTGTAATTTCAATGTACGTATTTCGTTTATCATCTTCCTTTTTCGAGAATACAAGATAGCCGCGTTCTTCCAGCTTTTTCGAGAAGTTAAACGCTGTTGATACGTGCATAACTCCAAACTTAGCAATCTCAGAAATAGAAGCCCCTTTTAAATGATAAGCGATTGTTAAAATATGATGTTCATTAATATTTAAATCGTAAGGTTTAATCCACTGCTGCCAATCTTTCTCTACACATTTCCATAACGCTTTCGATAATTGAGCAATGCGTTGGCTGAAAATCATCGCTTCTTTTACCGAGTAATCTTTTTCTCCACTTTTCATTTACTCACCCACTTTAACATTCTTTTTTCATTACTATCTATTATGCCAGTAAAATAAAAATTAATAAAGTCTTTTTGTGAGAATTGTGAAAATTTTTCGGAAAAATGACATTCTATACAAATCATGCATAACTATGGAAGCGTTTTATGAGTCGTGAATACATACGTTGTCCTTACATGTTAAGTGATAACATATATTGTAAATGCATAAAAACACGGCATATCTATACGATATGCCGTGTCAAGGTCAATTTATATAAAAAATATTTGTTATATGCAAAAAACTAAGCAGGAATTTGTTTACGCTTTTTCTGGAACAGCTTCTTGTAGTTTCTCAATTGACTTTTGGATGTCCAAAATTTCTTTCTCAATATGGCGCTTGTTTTGAGAAATATCTTGCTTCCAGTTAGAAAGCGTGTCTTGCATGTCATCTTTTAATTCTTGAAACACTTCTTTACCTTCTGAAGCAGTTTCAACAATTTGACGCTTTAATAATTTCGTATCAGCTGTAATATCAGCTAAAGTCTTTTTAATATCATTTCCTTTTTCTTTTAACTTGCCGCGCATGTCTTTACCAGAAGAAGGAGTTGAGAAAAGAACAGCTAGTCCAGCAACTGCTCCGCCGCAAATAACACCTGTAATAAAGGATTTAGCTTTTGACATAAAAGGAGACCTCCTTATTTTTTGTTCGTATTCATGATGGGAAAAATATGCATATCTTTCTTATATGTGCTATGCACAAACAATCATCCCTGAGCATTTTAAGTAAAGAAACAAGCCATGCGGAATTTGATGACTTCAGGGAAGTGGCTTGTTATGTATTACGCCTTCTTATAGTGTCATTATTTCACACTATTTGCAATTGTACTTGCGATGTTTTGTAAATTTTCCATAGTGTATTCATTTTGATGTGATTTCCAAACAGCACCGAAACCATCTTTTTCACCGTAGCGTGGAATTAAATGAAGGTGGAAGTGGAACACAGTTTGTCCAGCTTTTTCACCGTTATTGTTAAGTAGGTTAAAGCCAACTGGATTAAACTCTGCTTTAATCGCATTTGCGATTTTTGGAACGACAGAAAAAATGTGTGATGCGATTTCTGGCGTTAACGCAAAAATGTCTTGTTTGTGAACTTTCGGAATAACAAGAGTATGTCCTTTTGTTACTTGACTAATATCTAAAAATGCAAGCACATGTTCATCTTCGTATACTTTTGAGCAAGGGATTTGCCCGTCAATGATTTTACAAAAAATACAATTGTCTGCTGTATGATTCATTGATCTCATCCTTTCAAATATCCTTAGCCGTATTTTACCATAATTACATAAGAGAACAAACACGAAAAACAGGAAGCTGACTCAGCTTCCTGTTTTCTGAAGAGGGATTGAAAAAGCATTATCGTAATTTACGTTTCGCAGACACCTCATTTATTTAAGAAATGCACGGTAAATCGGCTAAAGTTTCTGCCGTAGACACCCCATTTTCAAGTGAAATGAATTGCAATCTTTTTTAAAATGAAATTGTTTATTTTTTAAAACAGTATATGCTCTTTCAGAGACACCCCGTTTCGAAAATGAAACAAATAATCTGGTTATGTGTAAATTTCATTGTCCAACTTGGACACCCCATTTCATGATGACTTCACTATGTTGTTGTACTCATCAATTGGTGGTTGCTTTTTCAATGTGTTCCTTCTTCAATAATTATGATGTCCGCTTTCGGAAAAATATATGCTAATAAATTTAAAAATTTTTTTTGAGTACATGGATACTATGTAGTACAGCATAATTTTTGGTAAGATGAATATAGAATGAATACTAATGAAGAAAGTGGTGTCGTATGAGCGAGTTATTGCGTGTAGAAAATGTTACAGGAGGATATACGAAACGACCTGTATTAAAAGACGTTTCGTTCTCTGTTAATAAAGGCGAACTTGTCGGCTTAATCGGTTTAAATGGAGCTGGTAAAAGTACGACGATTAAACATATTATCGGTTTAATGGAACCGAAAAAAGGAACTGTCACAATTAATGGGAAAACAATTCGTGATGATATGACAGCGTACCGTTCTAGCTTTTCATTCATTCCGGAAACGCCAGTATTATATGATGAATTAACGTTAGAAGAGCATTTGAAATTAACAGCTATGGCGTATGGCGTTGATGAAAAACAATATGAAGAACGTGTAGGACAGCTACTACAAGAGTTTCGTATGAAAAATCGTTTAAAATGGTTTCCATCTCATTTCTCAAAAGGAATGAAACAAAAAGTAATGATTATGAGCGCATTTTTAGTGGAGCCATCTCTTTACATAGTAGATGAACCTTTCGTTGGATTAGATCCGTTAGCGATTCAATCCCTTCTTCAAATGATGGACCAAATGAAAAAGAGTGGTGCCGGTATTTTAATGAGCACACATATTTTAGCGACGGCAGAGCGTTATTGTGATTCGTTCATTATTTTGCATCAAGGTGAAGTAAGAGCGAAGGGAACGCTATCTGAACTGCAATCACAGTTTAATATGCCAGGTGCAACGTTAGATGATATTTACATCGCGCTAACAAAGGAAGAAGATTATGAATAGCACAGCGTTATGGAAAGAACGATTTCGTCACTTTCTAAAAGAAGTTCGTACATATAGTAAATACGTATTTAATGATCATTTGAAATTTATTTTCGTGTTCATCATTGGTGCGGGAGCGTATTATTACCAGCAATGGTTACAAACGTTAACACCTTCGTTTCCGGTGGCGCTCGTAATGGCAGTATTAATTGGACTCGTGTTAACGGCTGGATCCATTCAAACATTATTAAAAGAAGCGGATCTCGTTTACTTACTGCCAGTTGAAGAAAAGTTAAAACCTTACTTCACAAAGGCATTTCTTTTTACATTTATGATTCAGTTATACATAATCGCAATCGTAGCAGCTGCGCTTGCTCCGTTATACTTCCAGCAAATGAAGCAAACAGGAGCTGGCTACATATGGATCGTACTTGCATTTGTCATTGTAAAAGCGTGGAATTTATTTGTAGCGTGGGAAAAGTCATTTTTAACAGATCAAAATATACAAAGAGCGGATTGGTTCATTCGCTTTATCCTAAACGGTTTATTTGTATATTTCCTTGTAGAACGTACTTCAGTTCTTTTCATTGGTGGAATCGTCCTTCTCATGGTGTTATACCTTGCTATCATGCATCAAATGGTAAAGGGAAAGCCACTAAACTGGGAGTATTTAATTTCTGAAGAAGGTAAGAAGATGATGCTGCTGTACCGCATCGCGAACATGTTCGTTGATGTACCAGCATTAAAAGAAAGAGTAGCACGGAGAAAATGGCTCGATTTCATTCTTTCGATAATCGGTGAAAAGCGTACATATTTATACTTATATACGAGAACATTTTTACGATCTGGTAACTATTTTGGATTATATGTGCGTTTGCTCGCTCTTGGAGGAGTTATTCTTTACTTCATTCCATTTTTATACGGGCGATTTATCGTAAGTTTTATCTTCCTATATTTAATCGGCTATCAGCTCTTAACTTTATGGAAACATCACCGCATGAAAATTTGGCTTGATTTGTATCCAGTACGGGGAGAAGAGAAGAAGAAAGATTTTCTTACTTTATTAAACGCGGTTCTAATCATAGGGAGCGTAATCTTTACAGTTATATTTGCACTAGCAACGAAAGATTTCATGATGACAGGAATTTTACTTATCGTAAGCATATTATTTAGTATCGGTTTTGTTTACCAATACGGGGCGAAGCGCATTGAGCGTTTAAATTGAAAGGAATGAACCCATGATTACATACGAAGAGAAGGTTATAAAAGAATTGGAGCAGTGGAAAGCTACATTCATGAAAGATTCTTCTATGATGACACGGTTCTCCAAAAAAGTGCAGACGAAAGTGCAACAGCTCATTCCGGCGAAAGTACAAAAGGTACTAACAGAGACGATTCGTATGATGGTGCAAACGATCAGCGCCGGGTCAAACTTTATAAAGCCGAAGCTAAAAGAGACGACATGGTCATTGCAAAGACGAGACGATGAAGTACGTAAAAAAATGGATGAGTACAAAAAAATAGCAGCGGCAGAAGGGGCAGGGACGGGGGCTGGCGGTATTCTCCTCGGTCTTGCTGACTTTCCGCTTCTACTTACAATTAAAATTAAATTTTTATTCGATGCAGCAACGTTGTACGGATTTGATACGAGTAAACAAGAAGAGCGTCTTTTTATCCTTCACGTTTTCCAGCTCGCCTTTTCAAGTGACAATCACAGAAAAGAAATATGGAAAGCAATTGAAACGTGGGATACAGAAAAAGAAAATCATATGGACTGGGAAAAGTTCCAAACAGAATACCGAGACTATATCGATTTAGCAAAAATGCTTCAGCTCGTCCCGGTAATCGGTGCCCCAGTCGGCGCATATGCGAACTATCAATTGCTACAAAGACTTGGAGAAGTGACGATGAATTGTTATCGTATGCGATTGCTGAATAGGGATTAAAAAGAAGGCGTCCTACATGTGTAACGTAGGACGCCTTTTCTTAGAAGCCAAGTCCGATATAGCTAACTCCAACTATAATCAATACGATAAAAAGTACAATGATTAATGAAAATCCGCTCTTACCAGCTTGTCCTGCTTCACCGCCGCCATTACCACCACTACCGCCATTACCACCAAGTCCCATATGATATCCTCCTTATTGTTATATGTTGCTTTTACTTTATAACTTTCTGTAATTTCCAATAAACACCTTCTAGAACGCTAACTAAATTGAAAATCATTTCGTTTTATTTTATAATTTACTTACCGACCGGTAAGTAAAAACAAGTGAGGTACAGTATGACGAAGAATTTACAAACATCGCAAAACATTGTAGAGGCATCATTTAAACTTATGGCAGAACACGGCATTGAGAAGATGAGTCTTTCCATGATTGCGAAAGAGGTAGGTATTTCAAAACCGGCTATTTATTATCATTTTTCTTCTAAAGAAGCGTTAATCGATTTTTTATTTGAAGAAATTTTCTCTGGATATCATTTCGTGAGTTATTTCGATAAAGAGCAATATACGAAAGAAAACTTTGCAGAAAAGTTAATTGCTGATGGTTTACATATGCTCTCTGAATATGAAGGGCAAGAAGGGATATTACGCGTTATCAACGAATTTATCGTAACTGCATCGCGAAATGAAAAGTATCAGAAACGCTTATTTGAAATACAAGAAGATTTCTTAAATGGTTTCCACGATTTATTGAAGAAAGGCGTAGAACTTGACGTAGTGTCACAACATGAAACGGAAGAAAATGCTCATACGCTAGCACTCGTGATCGATAATATGAGCAACTATATGCTCATGGGATTCCAGTTAAAGTATAAAGAAATTTGGATTCGAAATGTGAAAAACGTCATGAAGGAGGAGTAAAAATGAAAATGCAAAAAAACTGGTGGCTCGGTTTTCTTGGATTTATTGGGGTTTATAAAATACCAGGTATGATTGAAGCTTTTCAAGCGGATGGAAATTGGATGAAGTTAATCGGTTTCATTTGGCTACTTTGGTTCGGATATTTTATTCCTGAGAAGAAAGAAGATTAAATTTCAATTTTCTGTAAAGTTACGTAAAATATAGATTGAGAGAATTCATATATTAGATTACTAGATTTGGAGTGGTTACATGGATCCATTGAAAAATGAAATTCACCCTGACATGGTCAAGGTGTGGAAAGTTCGTGCTGTAATTGAAGAAGGGATCGGTATACTCGTTATTTTAGCTTACCTTTTCCTCATGATAAAGTTTGATTGGTGGGCGTGGATTTTGTATGTGATGATTGGGCTAACAGTTGTGTTCGCACCATTTGCGTACTTCTTATTCCCGAAACTACGTCAACGTTATTACAGCTACCAACTAAATGAAGAAGAACTTGAAATTCAGCATGGTCTTTTTGTCGTAAAGCGCGTATTAGTACCGATGATTCGTGTGCAGCACGTAACGATTGAACAAGGACCAATTATGAGAAAATATGGCTTAGCAGAATTACACATTTCAACGGCAGCAACTTCTCACAGCATCCCAGGCTTAACGATGTATGAAGCAGAAATGTTGAAAACGAAAATCGCAGAATTAGCGAAAGTGAGTGATGAGGATGTATAAGAGGCAGCATCCAATCACGATGTTATTAGAATTAAAAATAACAGATTTTATACCACTCATTATTTTCATGTTTAGCTTAAACGGAAAATTCCCGTTTTGGTATTTAATTCCTGCAGCATTTGGTTTACTCACCGTTTTTTCAGCATTTGAAAAATGGTATTACACAACATATTGGGTTGAAAATAACGTATTACATGTGAAAAAAGGTCTCTTCGTGAAAAAGGAAAGCTACTTAAATAAAGAACGTGTTCAAACGATTAATACAAGTTCTAACGTACTATATCAAATGCTCGGTTTGAAAAAAATTCAGATTGAAACAGCTGGTGGGGGCGATGAAGCAGAAGTTAGCTTAGCTGGTATTACGGCAGAAGAAGCGGCGGAGCTTATTGCTTTGCTAAATGAGCCAACTCCAGAAGTGAAAGCAGAAGGAACGTTAGACGAAGCAACAGAAAATGTAGTAGAAAAAGCAATTGTTACAGAGGAAAAACAAACGACAGAATATAAATTAACTTGGAAAGAGATTTTATTAGCATCTGTTACATCTGGTCAATTTGGACTATTATTCTCTTTAATCTTTTTCGTTTATCACCAAGTAGATAAGTACATTCCGAAATGGATAGAGAATGGCGTAAAGTCGTATGTAATGGAACATGATATATATGGCTGGATTTTCATGGTAGCCATTTTACTCGTTCTTTCTTGGATTATATCTACAATCGGTTACGCGTTAAAACATGGCGATTTCACAGTGAATCGAAGAAATGACGAAGTTCGCATTTCACAAGGATTACTTGAGAAAAAAGAGCTCGTACTAAAATTGCATCGTATTCAAGGTATTACGATAAAAGAAAGTATTTTACGCCAACCATTCGGTTATTGTGCTGTGCAAGTAGAAGTCATTCAAAGTAAAGGAATGGGTGACGAAAAAGAAAAGGTTACACTGCACCCAATCATTCGAAAAGATCGAGTACAACAGTTACTCGCCCATTTACAATTACCATACGAACTGAATGCAAACATTATTGCATTACCAAAAGCAGCATTGCGCCGCTATCTCATTGATAGTTTTATCTTCTTCGCAATGCTAGCAATCCCGCTTCTTGGAATAAGTATATACTCTGAAAAGCACTTCATCATGTGGGCATTAATTCCGCTCGCAATCCTTATCTTTACACTTGGATACGCAACATTTAAAACAAATGGTTACAGTGTTAACGGAGAACAAATTACACTTGTCTATCGTAGCGTCGGAAAATATACAGGACTTATTAGAAGAAGACATGTCCAATCAATGGAGAAGACACAATCATATTTTCAGCGCCGTGCGGATTTATGTACGTATAAGTTTTCGAGTGCATCATCTAGTTACAAAATAGAGCATACGAGAGTAGAAGATGCGGAGAGAATGCAGGATTGGTATAAGAAGAAGTTAAGTGAGAATTAACCAGAGAAAGCTTGCCTATTATGAAGGGCAAGCTTTTTTGTTATAGGGAAAAGAGTGGTTTAATCCATATATTAGTACAACTACAGTATATGAAAAAAGGTAATTTGCTTCTATTTAAGGAAAATCTATGGGGTTTTTGATATAAATGGTATACTAAAATATAAATAGTATTAGGAGGTTATATATGATAAGTCAGTTGAAAAGAGAAGCACTTGATGCATTAAAAGGAAGATGGGGATTAGCGGTAGGGGCAACCTTATTAATCGGGATCCTTATTGGAGCTGTTGAAATGCTAACCACAGGTATTTTTTCGATATTTTGGGGTTGGGAAGAAGCAAGTGATTCACTTACAGTAAGTATTATTGTAATGCTTGTTATTGGTCCATTAACAATAGGTGCCTATTATCTTGTTTTAAATGCAATTCGTGGGACTGATGCTCGCATTGGTCATATATTTAGATGGTTTAGCGATGGAAGTAAGTTGATGAAGTCGTTTTTAACATATTTACTAATGTATGTATACTTGACTCTATGGACATTACTTCTTATTATTCCAGGTATTATTAAATCATTTTCTTATTCTATGACATATTTTATTTTGAATGATCATCCAGAATATACAGCGAATCAAGCAATTACTGAGAGTCGTCATATGATGAATGGACATAAAATGGATTACTTTTTACTATGCTTAAGTTTCTTAGGCTGGTTCATATTAAGTATTCTTACTATAGGAATCGGTTTCTTATGGTTAGCACCTTATTTCTACGCGACATCAGCCGCATTTTATGAAGAGATTTCAAAAGAATATTATAAAAAAGAAGGCACTACTTTCTAATAAAACATATAAACTATCTACCCTAAAGAATGTAGGGAGCAGATAGCAGATGGTTTAGGTGTTTTGATATTTGTCCTATTTTCGGGATTCACTTCAGGATAAGGTATAGATTTTTATATAGAAATGCTTCCCTCTATGTTTTATCATAGAGGGTTATTTTTTTATGTGAAAATGATAGGAAATAATGAATAATATATGTAAAGAAAAAAGCGAGGTGAATGAGAGTGAGCAAATTTTTAATACCGTATTCATTTTCTATATTAAGTTTCTTTATTTCAGCAACAGCACTTGATTTATATGATAGGATGGGAAACAATAGTGAGCTGGTTTCGCCGAACATAATTGGAAAGATAATTCAATCTACTGAGCAAATGGGAGTCCTTACATTGTATTTCGGAGTACCTATTATTTTAGGTGGCTGTCTACTTGGTGAGCTATTGTTTAGAGGTATCATTTTACGATTTAAACTAAGCTATATTATATCTTTATTATTATATCTATTTTTAGCTTTTAGTATTGTTTTCGTAACGGTAGGCATTCCAACTACATATGAAGATTCTAATACATTTTTCATGGGGATAACTATGATTTGTGCTGTTACATTCTTTGTGATTCGGAATATATGGGAAAACAAGTTAATAATGGAGTGACAAAATGAAATACACCTGTCCATGTTGCGGATATAAAGTTTCACTTTATTGGATCAGTTAGAAAACCGACTAGTGAAGATGTGAAGGATGCTAGTTGGCAGCGAATTTGTTAAGTAAAATGTTATTACTCAATTCAATGGGAGTAATAACATTTTTTATTTAGTGCTGAAAGAATTACTGCCGTCTTATAAAGTAATAAGAAGGACTAAATCGGTAAATTTTATTAATGGATATATTAGGAATGAATATGAAAGTATAGATGTATAGTCAATGTTGTGTATTTGATGTTATCATATTGAATGATATGGAAATTTTTAATAGAATAAGTAACTAAAAATTCAAAGGTAATGAAGCTTTTGTTGTATAAAGAAAATACTTAGTAGTAATCAACAATATTAAAAATAAGATTCGTATTTATATAAATTTAGTAGAAATGGGGTTTTAAAAAGGAATGAGTATAAGCATAACGCGGCAAAAGATTTTGGCGGCCGCTTCTCAAATTGTACAATGTAAAGGGGTTGCTAAATTAACTTTAGAAGCAGTGGCAAAAGAGGCGGGTTTAAGCAAAGGTGGATTATTGTATCACTTTTCAAATAAAGAAGCTTTAATAGAAGGTATGATAGTCCGAGGGGTAGAGGATTATGAAGGGGCCATTTACAATAAAGTAGCGGAAGACTCAGAGAGGAAAGGGAGATGGGTTCGCTCTTTTGTAGAGGAAAGATTAAGTAATGAGAGAAGAACAGAAGAGTTGTCTAGCAGTATGATGGCAGCACTCATGTTAAAACCTGAATTACTTGAGCCATTACAACAATCATTTCAGCAACTGCAAAAAAATATAGAAAATGATGAGATAGATTCAGTTTGTGCAACAATTATTAGATTAGCAGCAGATGGATTATGGTATTCGGAATATTTAGGGGTTGGAAGACTAAGCCCCGAGTTAAGAGAAAAAGTGATTCAAGCTCTTATTAGTAATTCATATAAATAGAATATACGAACTATATAATTTTAAAATGATTCACCATTGCTTCTTTAATGTAGTGGTGAATTATTTTTTTTATTAGAAAAATAGAACAATTTTATAGAGTATTGAATTATAACCGTCCAGACGGTATAGTAATATTTGGTTTAAGAGGAAAATGAAACAAAAAAAGAATAAAAGATATTTTTAGCACACTATTCGAAAGGATAGGCCGCAAAGCTTAGAGTCTACGGTAATACATATTGGTTACTAAGATCGTCTGGTTGCACATTTTTGATGCAACCGGACGGTCTTTTTTTGTTATATAAATATAAAAAAATAGGAGGGAACTATGCAAATGAAAAGTACTAAAACACATATTTCAATGGTTTCATTAGTTTTTCTAGTATTATTTTCAGTGCTGAATGTGTGGGCTCCAGTTATTCAAGCTGCTGTGATGAAAAGTCCAGTGGACGAAATTAATATTTCCCGTACTGATGGCACGACATCTGAACCATATCAAGCCTCAGATGGTATGAAAGTAGAAGTGAAGTGGTCAGCTAAAGAAAAAATAAAAAGTGGAGATCAATTCACAATTGATATGCCAAAAGAGTTTCGAAAAGACCTTATGAATATGAGTTTTCCTTTAAAAGATGCTGAAGGAAAAACAGTTGGTACATGTGAGATGAAAAAGGGTCTATTAACGTGTACTATGGGTGATTACGTAGAAGGAAAGAATAACATTAAAGGTTCTTTATTCGTAGAATTCTACTTTGGTCTAGAAGCATATGATGGTGTTAAAGAAATTCCATTAGAATTTAACGTTGATGGTCAAATCGTAAATAAAGAAGTAAATGTAAGTAATACTACAGAGAGACCGAAGCCACAGCCCAATACAGATAATCTATTGAAATGGGGTTCTTATAATCAAGAAGATCCGTCCATTGCTGATTGGCTTGTATATGTAAATGCGACTGGAACAGAAATGCAAGATCTTAAATTAACAGATACATTAGGACCTGGGCATGAGTTAATTACAGACAGCGTAGTATTAGAAGAGGCTGTATTTGAAGATGGTTATGCACCAACAAATATTAAGCCAGCAGATTTATCTAACATTAAAATAAATGCAACAAAGGCTGGATTTACAATTGAATTTCCAGACAGTTCAAAAGGTTATATTTTAAGATATAAAACAAAGATTACTAATCCTGCTGCAAAGCCTCATAAAAATACTGTGAAATTAGAAGGTAAAAATATTAAAACTGAAGAAAAAGTAGGACAAGTATTTGTAAGTGGTGGAGGGGGAACCGGTTCAGGTGACGATAATCCACCTAGCATTGAAAAAAATATAGTTGATGAGAATGGCAAGCTTGTAGAGAATGAGCAGCTAACACAAATGAATCAAGTTATTCAATATCAAGTTGGTACACATATACCAAACGATCCTCCTAAATACACATCAATGGTAATTAGTGATGATTTAGAAGATGTTTTAGAAGTATTAGAGGCAAAAGTGTATGATCAAAATGGCCAAGATATTACTTCTAAAGGAACGCTAAAGATAGATAAACAAAGAAGTGAAGTAACATTTACGTTTGATGAGAATTTTGACTATAAGTCATATGAAGACCAGATAATTAATCTTAGTATCAAGGCGAAAATTAAAAATAATGCAGACTTATCTTCTTACGTAGATAAGAAGATTCCTAATAAAGCGGAATTACATTTTGATGATAAAACATTAACATCAAAAGAAGTAACTATTACACCGCCTGAAGCTCCAAAAGATGGTACAGTATCGCTTCATAAAATAGATTCTGAGAATCCGAACAAAGGGTTAAAAGGTGCCGAATTTGAAGTTCGAAATAGTGCAAATGAAGTTGTTGCAAAACTGACAACGGACGAAAAAGGTTTTTCAGTATTTCAAACTTTAGCTCCGGGGACGTATAAAGTTTATGAAACAGTAGCACCAGAAGGATATCAAAAATTAACAAGCCCAGTAGAGGTTACACTTCAAGCTGGAGAAACAAAAACAATTGAAATTAAAAATACTGTGCAAAAGGGTCAAATTGAAATAAAGAAAATTGATTCGGAAAATGGTGAAAAACCATTAGCAAATGCAGAGTTTGATATAGTAAAAGACGGTGTAGTAGTCGAACATATTGTTACAGATAAAGATGGTAAGGCAACCTCTAAACCGTTAGCACTAGGAAAATATATTTTAAAAGAAACGAAAGCACCTGAAGGATACCAATTAAAAGAAACAGAGTTCGAAGTAAATGTAACAGGGGACGGCATATTCCCAATACAAGTGGAAAATGCAATGGTTGACAAAGGGAATATAGAAATCACAAAAGTGGACAAAGAAAACGGGGCAGTATTAGCGGGTGTCGAATTTGAAGTCCAAGATGAGAATGATGGAGTAGTAAGAAAAGTAGTAACAGATAAAGATGGAAAAGCAAACGTTTCAGATCTATCAGTAGGAAAGTACAAATTAGTAGAGACGAAAAGCTTACCAGGTTATAAAAAGCTAACAGAACCAGTACCATTTGAAATTACAAAAGGTATGACAAAAGCTTTAGCAATAAAAGTAGAAAATGAGCAGTTAGACAAAGGCTCAGTAGAAATTACAAAAATAGATAAAGATAGCCAAAAAGTATTAGAAGGCGTAGTCTTCGAAGTGCAAGATGAGCAAGGCAAAGTAGTAACAGAAGTAAAAACAGATAAAGATGGTAAAGCAAAAATCTCTGATTTATCAGTAGGGAAGTACAAATTAGTAGAGACGAAAAGTTTACCTGGCTACAAAAAGCTAACAGAACCAGTATCATTCGAAATTACAAAAGGTATGACAACAGTCCTATCATTGAAAGTAGAAAATGAACAGTTAGATAAAGGTTCAGTAGAAATTACAAAAGTAGATAAAGACAACAAAAAAGCATTAAAAGGCGTAGTCTTTGAAGTGCAAGATGAAGCTGGAACAGTAGTAAAGGAAGTAAAAACAGATAAAGATGGTAAAGCAAAAATCTCAGATCTATCAGTAGGAAAGTACAAATTAGTAGAGAAAGAAAGTTTACCAGGCTATAAGAAACTAACAGATCCAGTATTATTTGAAATCAAAAAAGGCATGACTGAAGTTCTATCATTAAAAATAGAAAATGAAATGGTAGATACGGGAAATGTAGAGATAACAAAGATAGATAAAGATAATAAAGCACCGTTAGCGGGAGTAACATTCATCGTCCAAGATGAAAAGGGTAATGAAGTTACAAAAGTAACGACAGATAAAGATGGAAAAGCAAATGTTTCAGATTTACCTGTAGGAAAGTATGAATTAGTAGAGGTAGAAAGTTTACCTGGTTATAAAAAGCTAGAAAAACCAGTATCATTTGAAATCAAAAAAGGCATGACCGAGGTTCTATCATTAAAAGTAGAAAATGAAATGGTGGATACAGGGAATGTAGAGATAACAAAAATAGATAAAGATAGTAAAGCTCCATTAGAAAATGTTGTATTTGAAGTACGTGATTTAAAAGGAAAAGTAGTTGCAAAAGTAACGACGGATAAAGAAGGAAAAGCAAACGTTTCAGATTTATCTATCGGGAAGTATGAGTTGGTGGAAGTAGAAACACCGGCAGGATACAAACCACTAGAAAAGCCAATTTCATTCGAAATTGAAAAGGGTAGAGTAACAGCGCTAAAGCTAACAGTAGAAAATGAATTAGTGGATACAGGAAATGTAGAAATTACAAAAGTAGATAAAGAAAATAAAGATGCTTTAGCTGATGCAGTCTTTGAAATTCAAGATGAAGCAGGACAAGTAGTCGCTAAAATAACGACAGATAAAAAAGGACAAGCACAAGTTACTAATTTATCAGTCGGCACATACAAGTTAGTAGAAGTAAAAGCACCAAAAGGATATAAACAATTAGTAGATCCGATTACTTTCCAAATTGAAAAAGGCATGACAAAATCTCTTGCTTTAACAGTAGAAAACGAAATGTTAGACAAGGGAAATGTAGAAATCACAAAAGTAGATAAAGAGAGTCAAAAAGTATTAGAAGGCGTAGTCTTCGAAGTACAAGACGAACAAGGAAAAGTAGTAACGGAAGTAAAAACAGATAAAAATGGTAAAGCAAAAATCTCAGACTTATCTGTAGGAAAGTACAAATTAGTAGAGAAAGAAAGCTTACCAGGCTACAAACAATTAACAGAACCAGTATCGTTTGAAACCAAAAAGGGTATGACAAAAGTTTTATCATTGAAAGTAGAGAACGAACTGTTAGATAAAGGTTCAGTAGAGATTACAAAAGTAGACAAAGAAAGTGGCGCAGTATTAGCGGGCGTAACATTCGAAGTGCAAGATGAAAAAGATAAAGTAGTAACAAAAGTAACGACAGATAAAGAAGGAAAAGCAAAGATTGCTGATTTATCAGTAGGAAAATATAAGCTAGTAGAGGTAGAGAGCTTACCGGGATATAAAAAACTAGCGAAACCAGTATCATTTGAAATCAAAAAAGGTATGACAGAAGTCTTATCACTAAAAGTAGAGAATGAACTAGTAGATAAAGGTTCAGTAGAAATTACAAAAGTAGATAAAGATAGTCAAAAAGTATTAGAAGACGTAGTCTTCGAAGTGCAAGACGAACAAGGAAAAGTAGTAACGGAAGTAAAAACAGATAAAAATGGTAAAGCAAAAATCTCAGACTTATCTGTAGGAAAGTACAAATTAGTAGAGAAAGAAAGCTTACCAGGCTACAAAAAACTAACAGAGCCAGTATCATTCGAAATTAAAAAGGGTATGACAGAAGTCTTATCATTAAAAGTAGAGAATGAACAGTTAGACAAAGGTTCAGTAGAAATCACAAAAGTAGATAAAGATAGTCAAAAAGTATTAGAAGACGTAGTCTTCGCAGTACAAGACGAACAAGGAAAAGTAGTAACGGAAGTAAAAACAGATAAAAATGGTAAAGCAAAAATCTCAGACTTATCTGTAGGAAAGTACAAATTAGTAGAGAAAGAAAGCTTACCAGGCTACAAAAAACTAACAGAGCCAGTATCATTCGAAATTAAAAAGGGTATGACAGAAATTCTATCATTAAACATAGAAAATGAAATGGTAGATACGGGAAATGTAGAAATTACAAAAATAGATAAAGATAATAAGGCACCGTTAGCAGGTGTAGTCTTTGAAGTTCAAGACGACAAAGGCAAGGTAGTAACGAAAGTAACGACAGATAAAGCTGGAAAAGCAACAGTTTCAGATTTATCAGTAGGAAAGTACAAGTTAGTAGAAGTAGAGAGTTTACCAGGCTACAAAAAATTAGAAAAGCCTGTACCATTTGAAATTAAAAAAGGTATGACAAAATCTTTAACGTTCACTGTAGAAAATGAAATGGTAGATACGGGGAATGTAGAAATCACAAAAATAGATAAAGACAGTAAAGCACCATTAGAAAATGTTGTATTTGAAGTACGTGACTCAAAAGGAAAAGTAGTTGCAAAAGTAACAACGGATAAAGAAGGAAAAGCAAACGTTTCAGATTTATCTATTGGAAAGTATGAGTTAGTAGAAGTAGAAACACCAGCAGGCTACAAACCACTAGAAAAGCCAGTTTCATTCGAAATTACAAAAGGTATGACGAAAGTCTTATCATTGCAAGTAGAGAATGAACAGTTAGACAAAGGTTCAGTGGAGATTACAAAAATGGCTGCTGAAAGCAAGGAAGTCTTATCAGGAGCTGTGTTTGAAGTTCATGATGAAAAGGGAAAAATAGTAGTGAAAGTAACAACAGATAAAGATGGAAAGGCAAAAATCACAGATCTATCTGTAGGTAACTACACACTAGTAGAAGTAGAAGCACCAAAAGGATATGAAAAATTAACTAATCCAATTCCATTTGAAATTACAAATGGAATGATAAATGCAGTTCAATTAGAAGTATTAAACAAATTGAATCATTTAGCGCCACCAGGCCCAGAAACACCAGATCCAGAAAAACCTGGAACACCAGATCCAGAAAAACCTGAAACACCAGATCCAGAAAAACCTGGAACACCAGATCCAGAAAAGCCTGGAACACCAGATCCAGAAAAACCTGGAACACCAGATCCAGAAAAGCCTGGAACACCAGATCCAGAAAAGCCTGGAACACCGAATCCAGAAAAACCTGGAACACCAGATCCAGAAAAGCCTGGAACACCGAATCCAGAGAAACTTGAAAAAGAATTACCGAAGACAGGGCAGAAAATGCCTGTGGAACCATATATGGGAGCACTTCTTGTAATGATGAGTTTTGGATTACTCATATTAGGTAGAAAACAGCAGAGATAATAAAGGTGAAAAGGTATCCTCAAAGTATTTGAGGATACCTTTTTTAGCATAAAAAAAAGCATCTAGCAAAAGTACTAGATGCAAATAAAAACACAAGGGAAGACAAAATTCTTCCCTTTTCCCGTATGTAATTATATCAAAAAATTTATAAAAAACTAGCTATATTTAAAATATAATTTTTAAAAAAGTTATATACATAAATAATTGCAATACGCGCAGTTTTATCTTTCTGAAAAATCTATTTCTTTATTTTTGAATATTAAGACTAATGTTGATAAATCTTCAGATAATTAGAAAAAATATCCAAAAGGATATATAATATTGCTTAATAAATAATTTTAATGAATTACGTATATTTCATTTGGTGTATTAATTGAATATCATAATTTTTAATTTTATTAAGCAAGAATCTCGGTTACTTATTGCATTTCTAACATAGGGTGAGATAGAAAAATACAATAGTGTGGAGGTTTTTATAATGACGTTTGTTCTTAGTAAAATGAGTGGCTTTAGCATAGAAGAAAAGGTACATGAATTTGAATCTAAAGGATTCCTTGAAATCTCAAATGAAATCTTTTTACAAGAGGAAGAGAATCATCGTTTATTAACACAAGCACAGTTAGATTATTATAATTTGGAAGATGATGCGTACGGTGAATGCCGTGCTAGATCTTATTCAAGGTATATAAAGTATGTTGATTCACCAGATTATATTTTAGATAATAGTAATGATTACTTCCAATCTAAAGAATATAACTATGACGATGGCGGGAAAGTTAGACAGTTCAATAGCATAAATGATAGCTTTTTATATAATCCTTTAATTCAAAATATCGTGCGTTTCGATACTGAATTTGCATTTAAAACAAATATAATAGATACAAGTAAAGATTTAATTATAGGGTTACATCAAGTAAGGTATAAAGCTACTAAAGAAAGACCATCTTTTAGTTCGCCTATTTGGTTACATAAAGATGATGAACCAGTAGTGTTTTTACACCTTATGAATTTAAGTAATACAGCTATTGGCGGAGATAATTTAATAGCTAATTCTCCACGGGAAATTAATCAGTTTATAAGTTTGAAGGAGCCTTTAGAAACTTTAGTATTTGGACAAAAGGTCTTCCATGCCGTAACGCCACTTGGAACAGAATGTAGTACTGAAGCTTTTCGTGATATTTTATTAGTAACATTTTCTTATAAGGAGACAAAATGAGAGAGAATAAAATAATTATGATTTCTGGAGCCAATAGCGGTATAGGTCATGCTTGTATAAAATACTTTTTAGAAAAATCATTTCATGTAATAGCGCTTGATATTAATAATAATAACTTAATAGATTATATGAAAACAGATATGCCTTTGAAAGTAGTGCAAATTGATTTAAGTAATAGCGAAGCGATTCATAATCTTTTTACTCAATTAGATTTAGAAAAGCTTTCTCCTGATATATTAATAAATGCAGCTGGTATTCGAGAGATAACACCTGTTTTACATTTATCCGATGATATGTTTAAAAAAGTAATTGATGTAAATTTAGTAGCCCCATTTATCCTTTCTAGGGAAGTAGCTAAGCGATGGTGTGAATCGAAAATAAAAGGTTGTATTGTGAATATAGCATCGGTTTCTGGATTAATGGCTGAACCAGAGCGAGCTGCTTATGTTGCATCAAAGCATGCTTTAATCGGATTGACTAAACAGATGGCTATGGAATTTGGGAAGCAAAATATAAGGGTGAATAGCATTTCTCCCGGTGTTATTAGAACTGAACTTACAGAAGAATACTTTAGTAATACAGCTTTGATGTCTATGATAAAAAGTAATCAATCTTTAGATACTTGGGGGTTGCCGCAGGATATTGTTTCATGTATTGAGTACTTGATTTCTGATCAGGCCCGCTTTATTACTGGTTCTAATTTTGTAATTGATGGTGGTTGGACTGCTGGGAAAAATTTATAATTGAGTGTTTTTGAGGAAAAGCACCTGTCCTTTTTTAGGCTGGTGTTTTTCTCACTATAAACCGAGTTTTTATTGGAGGGGGATTAATTTGCTTCAAAAAAGTTTTAAGCAAGAGAAAACGGTACCGGCTTTAAAGATGATAGCATCAATGGTTATCTTTGGATCAGTTGGATTCTTTTCAGTTCAAACAAACTTACCTTCGTTTGAATTAGTGTTTGTAAGGTGTATTTTTGCGACAATATTTTTAAGTGTATGCTGGTTGCTTACAGGGCAATATAAACAAGATAAATGGGAACGAAAAGAAGTTATTCAAGTTTTAATATGTGGCTTTTTCTTAGTATTTAATTGGGTTTTCTTATTTAAAGCCTTTGAAAATATGTCAGTTACAATTGCTATCTCGGTTTATCATCTTGCACCAGTAATTGTACTGTTAATTGGAAGTATCGTCTTTAAAGAAAAATTAACATTAATATCTATCATTTCAATAGTTGTGTGTTTTGCAGGAGCTTTATTAATTGCTGGTATCGATGGAAGTTTCTCTGTCGGTTCATTAATGTCTTCAGGTATGATATGGGGATTTCTTGCAGCTCTCTTTTATGCATTTACAACTTTATTTGGTAAAGGGATTAACAAAATGAGTGCGTATGCAATGACATTTTTACAAACATTCTTGGGGATATTTCTTTTAATACCATTTATAGATTTAGATGCTTTTAGTGGCCTCACTCAAAGTAATTGGACATATATTATAGCTACTGGTTTTATTCACACAGGGATAGTATATTATCTGTTTTTTGATAGTTTACGCTATTTATCTACAAAAACAATCTCAATATTAGTTTTTTTGGATCCGGCAGTGGCAATATTATTAGATACTGTACTTACTGGATTCCGTCCAACTTTAATGCAAATAACAGGAATTCTTTTTATTTTTATTGGTATGACTTTAACATTAAAAAAATCTAAAGATAAAAAACTGAGCCAAAAAGAAAAGCGAATTGAAAGCGATGCTAGTATATCTCAACAATAATGAAATATATTGTGTATAAAACGATAAACCTTGCATGAATCATGTAAGGTTTATTTTAGTTCAATATAATTCATATGTATAATATATAATTTTCAAAACTGAGGTGTGTGTTTCTTTAATATGCTTTTAATTCATATATTTTTATTTGACTATAAATTTACAAAAATGTATATAAAATCTTATTTTTTGATAATATATAAGTAATAAATTTATAGAATTGGAGTGATGAGATGCAGCCGTTAGAAAGGGAGATTCATTCTAATATGCTGAAAGTGTGGCGAATTCACGCTTTAATTGGGACGGCAGTTATACTAACAGTCGTAATTGCGTATTTCTTTTTTATGATTAACTTTAACTGGTGGGGCTGGTTGTTTGGACTATTAGTAACAGGAGCTATTACATTTATTCCACTTGATTATTTTGTGTTTCCAAATTTACGTCAGCGCTATTATAGTTACAGATTAAATGAAGAAGAGATTGAGATTCAAAAGGGAATGTTCGTTGTAAAACGCGTACTTATTCCGATGATCCGTGTGCAACACGTAACGATTGAGCAAGGGCCGATCATGAGAAAGTATAATTTAGCAGAATTACACATTTCAACAGCCGCAACTTCTCATAGTATTCCAGGTTTAACGAAAGAAGAAGCAGAACAGCTAAAAAGACAAATTGGAGAACTTGCGAAAGTGAGTGATAAGGATGTATAAGAGGCAACATCCGATTACGATATTGTTAGGTATTAGAGTTGCGAGTTTGTTGCCTCTTATCATTCTTGTTTTATTTAAACCTGATGAACAAGTGGAACCTTGGTATTTATTTTATCTTTTTCTTCTGGTTGTTTTATTCATCATGGCTATTTTTTCAGCAATTAAATGGTATTTTAAAGTGTACTGGATTGAGAATAATATTTTACATATAAAGCACGGTGTTTTTGTAAAGAAGGAAAGTTATTTAAATAAAGAACGTGTGCAAAATGTTAGTACGTCTTCTAACGTCATTTATCAGATGCTTGGGCTTATGAAGTTAAATATAGAAGTAGCGGGTGGTGGTAGTGAACCAGAAGTGATGTTGGCTGGTATTAAAGAAGACGAGGCAAAACATTTAATCTCTTTATTACATAAGAAAGAAACTACTGTAAAAGAAGAAATAGAAGAGGAAGAAAGCAAGACGGTTTATCAGTTAACAGCGAAAGAGGTTTTAGCAGCAGCGATTACATCTGCTCGGTTCGGACTAGTGTTTTCTGGACTGGTACTTCTTTACACAAAGTTTGATTTTGTTCTTCCTGAAGGATTCACAAGTAAAGTAGAAGCGTATGTGATGGGAAACGGTGTTTATAAACTAATTGTAATAGCATTAATTTTAATGGCAATTTCATGGATTATTTCCACGGCTGGATATGTGTTGAAATATGCAAACTTTAAAATTGAGCGAAAAGGGGAAGAAATTCGTATCGTTCAAGGGTTATTTGAAAAGAAAGAGTTTGTCTTAAAATTGCACCGAATTCAAGCGATTACTGTAAAAGAATGTATGCTTCGCCAGCCATTTGGTTATTGCGCTGTTGAAGTGGAAGCAATTCACAGTATTGGAGCAGCAAGTAATGAAGTGATGCTGCATCCTTTTATGAAGAAAAAAGATGTACAGCACCTTCTCACATATTTAGAGTTACCTTATGAAATTGAAGCGGAGATCGCTCACTTACCAAAAAAAGCGTTGCGTCGTTATTTCATTATGGGCTGGTTAATAAGTATCATACTCACAGTTCTAATTGCTAGCGTGAGTATATATTTAAAACAATATATTGCATTGTTTGTTATATTACCGTTATTTATCGTGTTTTCGTTACTTGCGTATGCTAGATATAAAAGTGGCGGTTATGAATTAAGAGAAAATCAACTAACGGTTGTATATCGTAATTTTTCGAAATATACAGGAATAATGCGAAGAAGACATGTTCAAGCAGTAGGTTATAATCAATCGTATTTTCAAAGAAAGGATGAATTATGTACAACTCTTGTAGCGATAGCTGGGCGAGGTTATGAAGTAAAGCATATGAGAAAAAAAGATTCACTTCGTATATATAATTGGTACAAAGAAAAAGGAAACACCGGTGTGTAATGGTGTTTCCTTTTTGTGTCATGATTTGTCGATAAGTCGATATATTCGAAGAATCGCTGATATAATTCGAGTTGCGCTGATATAATTCGAGTTGCGCTGATATATTCAGAAAAACGCTGATATAATTCGAGTTGCGCTGATATATTCGAAAAATCGCCGATATAATTTCACATACCGCGGTTTCCGAACTCCAAACTCAAAAAAAATTAAACTAATACATCAAAAGTAGTCACAAAAGAAGGGCGAGAGAAAATACTTTTCTGATGTTCCGCATGTGGATGCGCCTGAGCCTGAGCTTGTCCTTCTGCTTGTGCAGGGCGTTTTTTATGAGCGTTTTCGAATGAACGTGATTCTGTCCAATCTTTAAAGTTTTGCTCTGTTTCCCACATCGTTAAGATGACATATGTATCGTTACTTAATGGGCGTAGAACACGGATCGCTTGGAATCCTGGTTCGTTTTCAATAAGGCCTGCGCGGTTTTTAAAGCGGTTTTCAAATACAGGGCGACCTTCGTCTGTTACAGAAATATTGTTACAAACGATATAGCCAGGTTGTCCTTTAAATTCACCGACAGCATCTAGTACGTCATACTGAAGTGAGCCTTCTACAGATTCTTCTGTATTTTCTTTATAAAACATATTTTTCTCATCATTTTTTGCAGTGAAATGTGCTTGTTCTAGAGGTGTTTCGTATGAAATAATAGCCTTCATTTTAATGCCCCCTTACTAGTTTGTTTCTATTATATCAACTCTCTTAAAAAACTTCGAAGATTATATACATAAAGATACTTCTTTTTCAAATAATAAATGTACCATCATTTGGAAAGAAGGACGATGTATGAAGAAAGTAAAGTGGACTTTATTAGGCGGCGTCGCAACGTTCGTAGTAGCGATTGTACTCTATAAACTTATCGTGTTAGCTGGTGGCTATATGATGGATGAAAAGCAGCTCGTTTTCCACTCTTCATCACGTATCGTTGACCAGAAAGGGAAAGAAATTACGAAATTATACGTAGAAAATAGAGACCTCGTACCGATCGAGCAAATTCCGAAGTATGTGCAGCAGGCGTTTGTTGCGGTGGAAGATTCTCGTTTTTATGAGCATCAAGGGATTGATTATCCCTCTATATTCCGTGCTCTTTATAAAGATACGTTAGCTAGAGAGAAGGTAGAGGGCGGTAGTACCATTACGCAGCAACTCGCTAAAAACGTCTTTTTAACTCGTGAAAAAACATTTACGCGCAAATTGAAGGAAGTCGCAATTTCTCTTCAATTAGAGCAAAAATATACGAAGCAACAAATTCTTGAAATGTATATGAATCATATTTATTTTGGTCATGGGGCTTACGGTATTCAAGCGGCAGCAAAGTTGTATTTTAATAAAAATGTTGAGGATTTAACAGTAGAGGAAGGGGCAATGCTTGCAGGCCTTCCGAAGTCACCAAACGGATATTCACCGTACTATTCTGCAGAGAAGAGTAAGGAACGCCGCGATCTAGTATTGTCACTTATGCATAAACAAGGCTATTTGACTGCCGAAGATAGCGTTCGTTATCAAGGAAAGACGATTGCTTTATATAAAAACTTAGACGAAAATGAGCTTGCATATATGCCGTATATTGATATGGTCATAGATGAAGCCGCTCGTTTATACGGGTTGTCTCATCAAGAAGTACTTCGCGGAGGATATACGTTTGTCGTACCTATGGATGAAAAGATTCAAAAGGTAGCATATAACCAGTTTCAAGATGCAAGGAATTTTCCTGGGAAAGAAGAAGGGGCGCAAGGTGCATTTTTATTAATGGATAATCGTACGGGCGGAATTAAAGCGGCGATTGGCGGAAGAAAGTACGTCCCGAGAGGTTTTAATCGTATTTTCGCAAAAAGACAGCCAGGTTCTGTGCTTAAACCACTTATTGTCTATGCACCAGCACTAGAAACGAAAAAGTATAATCCGTATTCTTTATTAACAAATGAAAGAAATTCTTTTGAAGGGTATGAACCTCGAAATTATAATCATGAGTATTCAAAAGAAATGACGATGTATGATGCGATTTTAGAGTCGGCAAACGTACCGGCAGTTTCTTTATTAAATGAGTTAGGGGTAGAAGAAGGAAAGCAATATTTAGAAAAAGGAAATGTCCATATTGCAGATGCTGGTTTAAGTACAGCGCTTGGGGGACTAAAAAATGGCGTTTCAACATTTGATCTTGTAAAAATGTATCGTTCATTTTTAGCAAATGGAAATATTATTGAGCCGCACGTTATTGATAAAGTATTAAACAGACACGGTGCAGTCATTGGGGAATCTCCAAAAGTAGAGACGAAAATCTTCTCGAAGCAGACAGCATGGTATATGACGAAAATGTTAGAAGGAGTTGTGAAGGAAGGAACAGCGAGAGTTGGTGTATATAACGGTGCGTTAGCTGGAAAAACGGGTACAACTTCATTGCCAAATGACGATAAGGGAGCAAGAGATATGTGGTTCGTCGGCTATACACCTAACTTAGTAGGCGCTGTTTGGATTGGTTATGATCGCACGGATAAGGAGCATCAGTTGCAAGGAGAAAGTGCATCTGCGACAAAATTGTTTAAGAAAATTTTAACGAAGGCTAATGTAGAACATAAAGAGAAGTTTATGAAGCCTGAAGGTGTAGAAACAATCGGCGCTCCGATTCGGCTGCGCAAAATTGAAGATGTAAAAATGAAACTAGCATTTAGCCCTTTCGGTTTATTTAAAGCAAAATTAAGTTGGACGCCACTTCCAGATAACAGAATTATGTACCGAATCTATAGAGTGGAGAACGGAATTCATACACATGTTAGCACTGTAAATGGTGCTGGGGAATATGAGGAAAAGTTCGTTAACATATTTTCAAAACCGAGCTTTTACGTTGTACCATATAATACACAAACGAATCGTGAAGGAGAAAAGTCAAAAGTAGCTAAACCATAGTTTTTCTCTGTGTTATAATAAGAATGTTGTGAAAATAGTAAGCGTTTTTAAGAATGTTTGTGTCAATTTAATGAACAACGTACATAATATTATGCATTTTGTTTTTACAAGCTGTATAGTAAAAAAAGATAAATATCGAACGTATTCGAAGCATTGGTAAGGAAGGGAGCAAGGGTCTTGGTAAGAACTATAAATGAGACATTTTTAAAAGCATGTAGGGGGGAACGTACCGATTATGTACCAGCATGGTATATGCGTCAAGCAGGTCGTTCACAGCCGGAATATAGAAAGATTAAAGAAAAGTATTCTTTATTTGAAATTACACATAATCCAGAGTTATGTGCTTACGTTACAAAATTGCCGGTTGATCAGTATAACGTAGACGCAGCAATTCTTTATAAAGATATTATGTCACCACTACCTGCAATTGGTGTGGATGTAGAAATTAAATCAGGTATTGGCCCAGTTATTGATAATCCAATCCGTTCTTTACAAGACGTAGAAAAACTAGGGGAAATCAATCCAGAAGATGACGTACCGTACATACTAGATACAATTCGTTTATTAACGACAGAAATGTTAGACGTACCGTTAATCGGTTTTTCAGGAGCTCCATTTACATTAGCGAGCTATATGATTGAAGGCGGTCCATCTCGTAACTACCATAATACGAAAGCGTTCATGTATGCAGAGCCAAAAGCTTGGTTCGCTTTAATGGATAAACTAGCAGATATGGTTATTACATATTTAAAAGCGCAAATAAACGCAGGAGCAAAAGCAGTTCAAATTTTCGATTCTTGGGTTGGAACAGTAAATGTAGCAGATTATCGCGTATTTATTAAACCAGCAATGGAGCGTATTTTTGCAGAAGTTCGTAAGATGGGTGTACCGATGATTATGCACGGCGTAGGAGCTGCACACTTAGTGAATGAGTGGCACGACTTACCGCTTGATGTAGTCGGCTTAGACTGGCGCTTACCGATTGAAGAAGCACGTGCACGTGGCGTTCATAAGGCGGTACAAGGTAATATGGACCCTTCATTCTTACTTGCGCCATGGTCTGTTATTGAAGAACATGTAAAAGGTATTTTAGATCAAGGGATGAAACAGCCGGGTTATATCTTTAACTTAGGTCACGGTGTATTCCCAGAAGTAAATCCGGATACATTAAAACGTTTAACTACATTTATTCATGAATACTCTAAAGGGCAGTTAGCGAAGTAAAGGAGAATTGCTGTATGAAAAAGAAAATTGGTTTGCTTGTAATGGCATACGGAACGCCATATAAAGAAGAAGATATTGAACGTTACTATACACATATTCGCAGAGGAAGAAAGCCAAGTCCTGAAATGCTAGAAGATTTAACAGAGCGTTACCGTGCAATTGGTGGTATTTCTCCTTTAGCTACTATTACATTAGAGCAAGCTAAGAAGTTAGAGAAGCGTTTAAATGAAGTACAAGATGAAGTAGAGTACCATATGTATCTTGGCTTAAAACATATTGAACCGTTTATTGAAGATGCGGTCAAAGATATGCATAACGACGGAATACAAGATGCAATCGCACTTGTTCTTGCACCTCACTATTCTACGTTTAGCGTGAAATCATACGTTGGACGAGCACAAGAAGAAGCTGAGAAACTTGGAAACTTAACAATTCACGGCATTGATAGCTGGTATAAAGAGCCGAAATTCATCCAGTACTGGGTTGATGCAGTGAAAGGTATATATAACGGTATGTCAGATGCAGAGCGTGAAAAAGCAGTATTAATCGTATCTGCACATAGTTTACCAGAGAAAATTATTGCAATGGGCGATCCATATCCAGATCAATTAAATGAAACAGCGGATTATATCGCGCGCGGAGCGGAAGTAGCAAACTATGCAGTAGGCTGGCAAAGTGCAGGGAACACACCAGATCCTTGGATTGGTCCAGATGTACAAGATTTAACGAGAGAACTAAATGAAAAGCACGGTTATACTTCATTCATATATGCACCAGTTGGATTTGTTGCGGAACATTTAGAAGTTTTATATGATAACGACTTTGAGTGTAAAGTTGTAACGGATGAAATTGGTGCGAAATATTATCGTCCAGAAATGCCAAATGCATCGGACGCATTTATTGATTGTTTAACAGATGTTGTATTAAAGAAAAAAGAATCTGTACTGTAAGAAGAAAGGGGGAGCCTGCTTGAGGAAAAAAGTTGTGATCGTCGGCGGAGGCATCACTGGATTAACAGCAATGTATAACTTACAAAAAAATATTCATGAAAAAAACTTGCCGATTGATACATTACTTATAGAAGCATCGGGTAAACTTGGCGGAAAAATTCAAACCGTTCGAAAAGATGGTTTTACAATTGAGCGCGGACCGGATTCTTTCTTAGCAAGAAAAGAAAGTGCAGCTAGATTAGCGAGAGAATTAGGTCTTGGCGATGAAATTGTAGAAAATACGACTGGTCAATCATTTATCCTCGTAAAAAATCGGTTACATAAAATGCCGAGCGGATCAATGATGGGAATTCCAACGCAAATTACTCCGTTTCTATTTTCCGGGTTATTCTCCCCAATTGGTAAATTAAGAGCTGGTTTTGATCTATTAATGCCGAGATCAAAGCCAGTATCTGACCAATCACTCGGACAATTTTTCAGACATCGTCTTGGAAACGAAGTGGTTGAAAACTTAATAGAACCGTTACTATCGGGTATTTATGCAGGGGATATTGATGAAATGAGCTTAATGTCAACATTCCCGCAAATGTATCAGATTGAGCAGAAACATCGTAGTATTTCGCTCGGTATGCGTACGCTCGCTCCGAAAAAAGAGAAAGCTGAACCGAAAAAGGGAATCTTCCAAACAGTGAAAACAGGTTTAGAATCTATCGTAGAATCTCTCGAAGTAAAGATGCATGAAGGTACGATAATAAAGGGAACTCGCATTGAAAAAGTTGCAAAACAGGGTGATGGTTATACGATTACTCTTAGTAACGGAAAAGAAATAGAAGCGGACGCCATCGTAGTGGCAACTTCGCATAAAGTATTGCCGTCCATGTTTGCTCAGTACAAGCAGTTTCGTTTCTTCCGTAATATTCCATCCACATCCGTTGCCAATGTCGCACTTGCTTTCCAAAAATCCGCAATCCAGCGTGATATTAATGGTACAGGATTTGTCGTATCACGAAATAGCGATTACACGATTACAGCATGTACGTGGACGCATAAAAAATGGCCGCATACAACGCCAGAAGGAAAAACACTCCTTCGCTGTTACGTTGGGCGTGCTGGTGATGAAGCGGTTGTAGAACAAACTGAAGAAGAACTCGTTCAGCTCGTACTAGAAGATTTACGAAAGACGATGGACATTACAGAGGATCCAGAGTTTACAATCGTAAGTCGCTGGAAAGAAGCGATGCCTCAATATACAGTAGGCCATAACGAGCGAATGAAACAGCTCACAACATTTATGGAGAAAGAGTTGCCAGGTATATACTTGGCAGGTAGCTCCTATGCTGGCGCTGGACTTCCAGACTGTATTAATCAAGGTGAGGAAGCTGCAAAGCGTGTATTATCTCATTTGGAGAAAGTAATAGATGCTGAATTAATCGCACAATAAACGAAACGCCTTCAATCATATTGAAGGCGTTTCGTTTGTTATATAAAATACTTATTCGCCAATAAACATATATAAGTTATTTGGCTTTATAACAGCATCTCCTGCATAAATAACCCACTCTGTTAAGTTATCAAAATCTAAATGATAACTATTTCCTTCACTCATATCTTTTATAAAATATGGTTCATTAATAAGTATTCCTTGAATGAAATCTTCCGTAACGTTTTGCATTTCAAACCACATATGTTCACTTTTTCCTTCTTCGTAGGAGACACCAAACTTAGCAAGGAAACGAAAATCTTCATTTGATTGTTCAATGTGAAAAATGTTGCTGAAATACCCAAAAGTATTTTTCGCATTGTAAGCCATACGATCGGTTTCACTATTTGTTTTATAGAACATGAGCCCTGTAGCTTCCTCGTGTTCTTTGAAAAAACTTTCAATATATTCTTCTGAAGTATTAAATTTGAATAAGAGAACGGATGGAGATTGATGGTATTCATCTCGGGCATCCATTCCGCCTAAGAATGTATTTTGTGCATCTATTGGTTGTAGTTTCACTTCTTCATCTTCGATTGAAGATAATTGGTCCATACTCGTTTTATGCCCTATATAAGATAATCCTTTTTCCCACGGAACAGCGACTGTATGTATAGAACCTTGCTGACTATGCGCGATAACGATAGGCTCATTCATAGGGACTTGTCCATTCTCAACGGCATTATTAGCAAATGTTTGAAAGAGATCGCTAATGCCGTAGTAGGAAGAAATGCGATTTGGAATAATTAACTCTATTTCAGTTACGCCTGCTCTTAAAAGACCATGTGTATGAAACCAATATTGCGTAGGCTCACCGTCTTTATCGTCTTCATAAACGGAATGAATAACGTATAAGTCAGGAATGTCAGGTAATAATTCATTTTCAACGTGATATTCAATATAGCTTCTAGATATCACTTTCATTGCTGCACTTGAATCGATTACAAATAACAAATCTGGGGCGAGATTCCATAAGAACTGTAACTGCTGGAAAAAGCAGTCCAGTACATCGCCTACAAATAGCGTACGAGTGAAAATTTCAGTGCCGAAAGCTGCATCTTCAAAATTACGATCTACGATTGTAGAATCTTGTCTATTGTACATTTTATATCCTTCTGGATCGTTCGGTTCATCAATATGCAGTTCATACGGTATGACTGTTTCACCCATATGTAATTCAACAATAAGGCTTGTCTCATCACTATAAACAATTTTTAAATCATCAACTTTAGTAGCGATCGTTTCTAGTCGCTGTTTTAACTGCTCAATTGTAATTCTAGTTGGTATAACGGCAATCATATCTGAAAAATGACGTTCTAATGTTCCATTCATAGCTGCGCGGTATGTTTCTGTTTGCACTTCCATCCAATCACTCCTATTCAAATGAATCCATTTTACATGCCAATCAAATGTCGATATTTTCTGTTTTCTCTCTCTAACATTATAGAGTGTATTTGTAGAAAGTGTAAAATTATTATTTTGTATTGTAGTTTGAAAGCTTGTAAATTAAATAAATTTTTTGTAAAACTTGTCGAAATATCATTCTATATAACGAATCATTTGTTATGATAGAAATGCTGAGAAAATATGAAATAGAGAGAGGAAAATGGCTGTGAAGAAATTGTTAAGTGTCTTTTTATCATTCTTGCTATTGCTTTCATTTACTGGAACTTTAGCGCAAGCAGAAGAAACTGCTTCTATGTCAGTAGAAAAAGCAATTCAAGTATTTAAGCAGCAAGGGAAAACGAAGGGGATAGTAGAAGGATATATTGTTGGATATACGCAAAGTTCTTCTAAATATACGAAGGATCCAGCTAAGTTTGATGATACAAACGTAGCAATTGCAGATTCGCCAAACGAAACGAATCCAGACAAAATCATGCCCGTTCAGTTACCGAAAGGTGATGTGAGAACGGCAGTGAATGTAAAAGATCACCCTGAAAATATCGGGAAGAAAGTTAATTTGACTGGGACTCTTGAATTATATTTTAGTAACCCAGGTCTAAAATCAGTAACAGCTTATAAGTTTCAAGGTGAAGGACAAAACCGTGTTAGCGATGTAGTAGCTTCACCGAACGGTGGAGAAGTTGCTAAAGGAACAGCGGTAACATTAACGACGAATACAGAAGGCGCAACAATCTACTATACGTTAGATGGCTCTAATCCTACTAATAAAAGCGTTCGTTATAATGGACAAATTATAGTGAATGAAAATAGTGTAGTGAAAGCAATCGCAGAAAAAGAAGGACTTACTCCTTCAGCAATTTCGACATTTTCATTTATTATCGTAAATAATGAACAGGTTCGTATTCATGACATTCAAGGGAAATCACATATGTCTCCTTACAACGGGAAGAAAGTAAACAATGTGGAAGGCGTTGTCACAGCGCTTGATAAAAACGGCTTTTATATAGAAGATAATCAGCCAGATAATGATCCAGCTACTTCAGAAGGTATGTACGTATATAAAAAAGATGCGAATGTAGCAGTAGGAGATCTTATTCAAGTTGATGGAGTAGTAGAAGAATATGTTGGACCAGGATATGCAGAACGATTTGAAACAGACTTAACGACGACTGAAATTAAAGCGAGCCGCGTTGCTGTAATCGCAAAAGATCAATCTTTGCCAGCACCGATTGTACTTGGGGAAAACGGTGTGAAAATCCCGGACCAGATTATTGATAATGATGCATTTGGTTTATTTGATCCAAATGAAGATGCAATCGACTTCTATGAAAGTATAGAAGGTATGCGTGTTACGATGCCAACACCAAAAATTATTACACCTCAGAAAAACGGAAATTTATATGTAACAGTAAAAAATGGTGGAGATAAAATAGTAACACAATATGGCACACCTCTATTAGATGAAAATCAATTAAACCCAGAGCGCCTTTCTGTAAAAGTACCTCGCGATTATGTAGCAAAAGTAGGAGATACTTTTACTGGAGATATAACAGGGGTAGTAGGATATGATTACGGTTCTTTCCGTATTTCGCCAATAACAGAACTGCCAGCTGTAGTGGATGGTGGATTTAAGCAAGTAGGGGCAAATATTCAGCCACGTCTTGATAAGTTAACGGTTGCTACATATAACATTGAAAACTTCTCGGCGAATAAAAAAGAAACAACAGATGAAAAAGTAAAAGCGTTAGCGTATTCTATTAAATACAATTTAAAAATGCCAGATATTATCGGTGTAGAGGAAATGCAAGATAATAACGGATCAATTAATGACGGTACAATAGATGCGTCATTAAGCGCAAAACGTATCATTGATGCAGTTCTAGAAATTCGTGGACCGAAGTATGAGTATGTAGAAATCGCTCCAAACAATAATCAAGATGGAGGAGCACCAGGAGCGAATATTCGCGTCGGCTTCTTCTATAATCCATCACGCGTGAAATTAGCGACGGTACCGAAGTTACTTGATAAGAATGTTGTTCGTATTGGAGACGAAAATCCATTGTTTGAAAGTACACGTAAACCGCTAGCGGCAGAATTTATGTTCCAAGGACAAAACATTGTTGTCGTTGCAAATCACTTAAACTCAAAACTAGGAGATGCAACGCCATTTGGAAAAGTGCAGCCGCTCGTATTAAAGAGTGAAGACAAACGAATTCAGTTAGCGCAAGAAGTAAATCATTTCGTGCAAGGAATTCAGAAAAAGAATACGAATGCACCAGTTGTTGTGTTAGGTGATATGAACGATTTCGAATTCTCTAAACCACTAAAAACACTAGAGGGAACAATCTTAAAAGATATGTTAAACACAGTGCCGAAAGAGAACCGCTACACGTACATTCATGAAGGAAATGCACAAGTGTTAGATCATATTTTAGTAACAAACAATATCGCACCACACACAATTGTAGACCCAGTACACTTAAACTCAAACATTATGAAAGAACACGGACGTGTAAGTGACCACGACCCAGTACTTGCTCAAATTGATTTGAAGAAGGCTTCTTAAAGTGGGGAACGCTTAGGTGACTAAGCGTTCTTTTTTTGCATCGTTATAGAATAGTATAAAGAGATGATTCCTTTTTTTGTAATCTAATGATAAAATTGATTGAATATTTAGTTTTTAATAAGGGGGACAACAATGCAGTTACAAATAAATGGAAAGGTAATGAATCAGTTTGCAATTTTTTTTAGTACAATCATCATGCTTCAGTTTGTAGCTGATATAACAGGACTTACAAGCAATCTAGATATTACGTATAACTTAATACATACAGCAGCTTCTTATATAACATTTAGTTTGGCGGTTATTTTCACTTTAATAGGTGCAAGAAGAGAATTAAGTAAATATGCAATTGTTTCATTATGTTTAGTTGTAGGTATTAAAGCGATTTATTTTGTAGCGGTCGTTATTTTATGGGGGTTGGCAGGTACGCCATAAGTGAATAGTAAATAAACCCTAATTTCCAATATAGTAAGGAAATTAGGGTTTTATTATACTTGAAACGCTTTTCTACACCGCTCTCTTTTTTGCAGTCTTCTTTTATATTTTTTTCTATCCCGCTTTACTCCTTGTATATACATAAGTAAGCTAACGAAAAGGAAGAAAGCACATTGCGTCATTAAAATATATGGTGACATGCCTTGCAATGGTTGTTTCGGATCATATAAATGAAAAGGTGCTCCGCCTATTGAAGGAAGTATTGTATTTAGCAGGACGTACGGAATGGAGGCGGCTGCGAATGGAAAGAGAATTGCCATATAGTCTTTTTGTGACCATACAGATGCAGCAAGTCCTAAAAGGGCCATTAAACCTGCAAATAAAAAATTAATTCCGATATATACAGCAATGTAAGTGAGAGGCGCATCAAAATATAGGTTTGCGAACATTCCATCAGCATTTATGATGCCTGAACCAACCGTAGGTGTTCCGTCTGGAATGGTTAATTTGCAAAATAATAACGATAAGATGAATGGAAGTGTATAAAGAAATCCTCCGCAAAAAAAAGTAACGATATATTTCGCTACTGAATAAGGAAATATAGAAATCCCCTTACTCACAAACGGTTTAAAACCATCGGACTTATCCGAATTGTAACTTGTACTAAAGGGGAAACTCGCAATAACTGGCATTAATAATAAATAAACATCCATTTCATTGTCGCGAAATCCAATCCATTTTAAATCTGTTGATATAGGACCATTTGCTGCGTTTCCTAAATAACGAATTACATAATAATAGTGATAAATGCAAATAAGAACGAATCCACTAAGCATCATAATTAAAGAAATACGACTACAAAAAGCTTGCTTTATATTTAAACGAAGTGCACGCATCATGACTGAAAAAGCCTCCACTGTTTTGATAAACTTGTCTATTTTCTATATTACTATTAATTGTAAAGATTTTCTTGTTTTTTTATTTGATTATTTGAAAAAAAGGAAATTTGTTGTTGGTAAGTAAGGTTTAGCTGTATATCTCTAGAACATCTTTTCCTTTTCTCTTTTCTTCTGATAAACTATGGAAAGTATGATATACACTGACTGGAATTTTTTTATACTGGAAATAATAAAAAGAGAACTTGTATAGAATGTAAGCGTGTGGTAATATCAAAGATGTACTGATTGACTATATTATCCAATTGGTCATTTTTGGAGGTGATGATGTGGCAATAGATCGAAAACGTTCTATTATTGAGGCTGCAACAAAGTCTTTTTCAGCGTTCGGCTATAAAGCAACAACGATGGATCAAGTAGCGAAGTTAGCGAATGTAGGGAAAGGAACGATTTATACTTTTTTCAAAAATAAAGAAGAGTTATTTGGTGAAATTATTTCTAATTTAATTACAGAAATGAAGCAAGTTGCAGAAAGTGCAATTCGTTCAGATGTTTCATTTTTTGAAAATGTACATAGAGCATTATATAGCATCTTGGAATTTAGAAAAGAACATCAGCTCATGATTAAATTAATTCAAGAAGAGCGCGATATGGGAACGAAAGAAGTACAAGAAGTGATGCAACAAGTTGATGTGGAAATCGTTTCTGTTATTCAATCGTATTTAAAAATTGCGATTGAAAAAGGTGAAATTAGCAAATGTGATCCAGAAATTACAGCATTTATTATGCTTCGTCTATATGTATCGCTTATTTTTGATTGGGAAAAAAATCACGAACCGCTAGAAAAAGAAAAAATTGCAGAGTTATTTGAACTTTATTTACTAAAAGGATTGTCAAACTAAGATAATCCTTTTAATTTTATAAAAAATGACCAAATGAACAATACGGTCATATATTTAAGTTAAGGGGGGATATAGAAAAATTATAATCATAATAAGAAAAAGTTGCATAGTAATAAATTCAGGGATAAGGCATATGTATGAACAAGTATAGCCTTTTTGTTTGGGTAAAAATGACTATATGAACATTTTGGTCATTTTATAAAAGGGGGAGAAATTATGAAAGGGAATCAGTTACTTCGGAAAGAGTTCACGGAAATTATAAAAAGTAAAAAAATATTAATTCCAATTATTGCGGTCTTATTCGTACCAATTTTATATGCAGGGATGTTTTTGTGGGCTTTTTGGGATCCGTATAAACAGTTAGATGACTTACCAGTTGCAGTAGTCAATTTAGATAAAGGCGCAGTATTTGATGGGAAACCAATTGAGGTCGGAAAAGGGCTCGTTGATAATTTAAAAGATAATAAAAGTTTTAAATGGGAGTTCGTAAGTGAAAAAGAAGCGAAGAAAGGAATGGAAGGTAGAAAGTATTACATGTTAGTGCGCATTCCAGATGACTTCTCAAGTAACGCTACAACGTTACTAAAAGACGATCCGAAGCCATTAAACTTAGAATATATTCCAAACGAAAGTTTGAACTTCTTATCTTCACAAATTGGCGGAACAGCCATTGAAAAAATTAAAGGTGAAGTAGCAAGCACGTTAACGAAAACATATGCAGAGAAAATGTTTGATTCCATTCAAGACGTCTCAAAAGGATTAGCAGATGGGGCGGAAGGAGCAAATAAACTACACGACGGATCAAGTGAGCTGCATGATGGTTCAAGTAAAGTGACGGATGGCCTTCATACACTGCAAGGGAAATCTGGGGAGATGAAGGATGGCGTTGGGAAACTATTTGATGGATCTGGGAAAGTGACAGCAGGTTTAAATACGTTAAATAGTAAAACAGGTGAGATGCAAATAGGTATCGGAAAATTAGTAGATGGATCAGGAAAAGTAACAGATGGTTTACATGTATTAAATAGCAATGCAGGTATCGGAAAATTAGTAGATGGATCAGGAAAAGTAACAGATGGTTTACATGCACTAAATAGCAATACAGGTATCGGGAAATTAGTAGATGGATCAGGAAAAGTAACGAACGGTTTAAATACGTTAAATAGTAAAACAAGTGAGATGCAAACAGGTATCGGAAAATTAGTAGATGGGTCAGGAAAAGTAACAGACGGTTTAAATACGTTAAATAACAAAACGGGTGAAATGCAAAAAGGTATTGGCGAATTGCGTAATGGATCTGAGAAAGTGACCGGTGGTTTGAACAAATTAGTAAGTAAATCCGGTGAATTAAAAACAGGAACAACTGATTTATCAAATGGTATGGAACAACTGGTTGGGGGACAAAACCAATTAGAGGTAGCTTCTCAAAAAATTGAAAAGGGTTTGCAAGATTTAAATAGTAAAGTGAAAAATTCTGCTGCAGGTTTAGAGGAAATACAGTCGAAAGGCCCTTCTATATTGAATACAGTAAATGAGAAAATAGATGGAGCTGGGGCGAATGTAAATCAGTTAAATGAACTTACGCAATCAACAGCAGGAGATGCAAAAAATGCAGCGCAAGATGTAGCGAATTTACAAAAGCAAATCGAGAGTTTACCGAAAGAATATCAAGAGCAGTTACAACCATTTATAACAAGTGCTGCAAAAAGTACAGCTACAGTTCAACAAAAATCTACCGGAGTAGCAGGTGGAACAAATAAATTAAATGAAGAAGTAAAACAATTAAAAGGCGAAATAAATCAAAAAACAAGTGATGCACAAAACAAACTACCGAATACAGCGAAATTGGACTCTTTAACAGAGGGTATTGAGAAATTAGCCAGTGCACAAAAAGGATTTGTTGAAAATTTCCAAGGGTTTGGTAAGAATTTAAATGTAGCAAAAGAAGGCGCAAATAAATTTAAAAATGAATCCGATCAATTAATTGATGCGATAAATCAATTAGCAGATGGCTCTGGTCAAGTAACAGGCGGTTTAGGTGCATTATCTGTAGGAGCAAATCAAATGGCAGGTGGTGTACATCAATTAGCAGATGGCTCAAGTCAAGTAACAGACGGTTTAGGAACATTGTCTGCAGGAGCAAACCAAATGGCAGGTGGAGTAAATCAATTAGCAGATGGCTCAAGCCAAGTAACAGGCGGTTTAGGAACATTATCTGTAGGGGTGTCCAAATTAGCAGATGGCTCCGGTCAAGTAACAGGCGGTTTAGGAACATTATCAGCAGGGGTATCCAAATTAGCAGATGGTTCAAGCCAAGTAACAGGTGGTTTAGGAACATTATCTGTAGGAGCAAATCAAATGGCAGGTGGAGTAAATCAATTAGCAGACGGCTCCGGTCAAGTAACAACAGGCTTAGGCACATTATCAACTGGCTCAACCCAGCTAATCGATGGCGTTAATAAACTAGCAGACGGATCAGGAAAAGTAACGGATGGTCTCGTAAAAGTAAACGATGGTTCAGGTGAACTTGCTGAGAAACTTGGCGAAGGAGCAGAAAAAACTGGTGAAGTAAAAGGGACGGATAAAACGTATGATATGTTTGCAAGTCCTGTAAAAGTGAAGACGGAAAAAATAGCGGAAGTTCCAAACTATGGAACTGGATTTACACCATATTTCTTATCACTTGGTTTATTCGTTGGGGCATTACTACTATCTATCGTATACCCATTACGCGATACAGTCGGTGTTCCAAAATCAGGGTTTAGCTGGTTTATTAGTAAGTTCGGTGTTTTACTATCCGTCGGTATTATTCAAGCGATAGTAGCAGATGTTATATTACTGTTCGGATTAGGTGTAGAAGTACAAAGTATTCCGTACTTCATACTCTTTAGCATCGTTACAAGCTTAGCATTTATCGCATTAATTCAATGTTTAGTAACAGCATTCGGTGATGCAGGCCGTTTTATCGCCATCATCACATTAATTATGCAGCTTACAACAAGTGCCGGAACATTCCCACTAGAATTGATTCCGAAGTTTTTACAACCATTCAATGCTTGGTTACCGATGACATACTCTGTATCAGGATTGAAAGCAGTCGTATCGAGTGGAGACTTTGACTTCATGTGGAAAAACATAGGAATGCTCATGATCTTTATCGTTGTATTATCACTTGGAACAATCGCTTCCTTAACTTTGATGCACAAACGACAATTTAAAAATGTTGCTGAAAATCAATCGGTTGAAGCATAGATAAAAGCACCTTTTTGGTGCTTTTTTATTTTAATAGAGGGCATCTTTTCCGTAGTTCATCTATAAATCTTTCTAAAAGCTATAGAAACGAAAGAAAAGGAATTACAACAATTTACAGAGAAACATAGGGTAGAGGAGTTGATATGATGAAAGGCAATCTTACTTATTATTTTATCGTAAATCCGCTAATAATCTTTCTTGTTTATGCCCTTTCACCTATATTGTTTGATAAAGAAGTATATACAAGTATGAAAGATGCATTTGGAATACTTACGTTCTACTATGTGTTAATGGGTGGATATTACTTTATTGATATTTTAAGTGAAAAGATAAAGAAAAAAAGTGATAGAGGATAAAAAATGACTGAAAGTGAAATGAAATTCCGCGATACGACCATTCGTAACTTTTTCGATAAAGAGGATCGTTTAAAATCGATTCCAGGTCAAAAGAAGAAAAAACTAGTATTGTTAGAGCATTTAATTAGCAAGTTAGATGCTGGAAATCAATATACAGAAAAAGAAATTAATACATTTATAAAACAATATCATGATGATTTTTGTACAATTAGACGTGAATTTATTGTACATAGGTTTATGGATAGAGAGGATAATATGTACCGTATAAACGGGAGAGAAGTTTGGACGAAGTGGGAGGAGTTAAAATAATGAATCAGCGAGGGGATCCCCGCTGATTATAAGCCTGTGCTAGTCTTGCTGTTTCTTTGTAGTAAGTCTATGAACGCTTCAACATTCGAACTTGTAATGTATCCAAGCGTTATATATTCATCTTCATAGTAAAATATTATTTTTTTGTCAAAGATTCTTCTCTTCGTTTCTATGGATAGAATTTTTTCATAATCAAATTCGGCAATGAATGTGTTTTTATATTGGCTAAAAAAGAGAAGTCTTTTATTAGTAGCAAGTAACATGCCAGGATATGGGACTTTATGCGTAATCATATAGCCAGTAAGTGAACATTTTAAAGTAGATAAAATCTTTTCTTCTTTATGTAATAGTTGTTTTGCAGCTGTTAAGATTGGATTCATTGCATACATTCCTTTTATTTTGATGTATGAATATTGTATCAAGAGTAAAAAGATTCTCAATATGCAATATTGCATATTGGACGTTTTATAGTTGTAATATTATTTTTAAAAAGAAAAAGTACGAGGTGATTCAATGATACGGTTAGTAAAAGAGACTGATGCAGAAGCAATTATGAATATTAGAAAAGAAATTATATTATCGGAAAATACTACAAAGTTTTTCATAGTATCTCCAAAGAAATTACCGAATGATATTGATGCAGAAAGAGAAAAGATACGGAAAAGTAATGAGAAAGGTAATCTTTATATTGTGTATGAAGTAGATTATAAGGTGGTAGGCTTTTTACTTTTCAACCGATATGAACTAGAACGGTTACAACACGCAGGCACAATGGGAATGGGGATTAAAGAGGCGTATTGTAATCAAGGCATCGGCACGAAATTAATTGAATTTCTTATTAGTTGGGCTAAAGGGCAGAAAGGTTTAGAGAAAATTTGCTTAGGTGTAGTTTCTGTTAATGATCGGGCAATTAAAGTGTACAAACGTATGGGTTTTGTAGAAGAAGGAAGACAACGAAAGCAAATTAAATATGAAGATGGATCATATGGAGATGACGTATTGATGGGGTTTTATATTGAATAAAGGATATATGGTATTAAGAAAAGGAATGTACATAACGTAAATTTCTAAAAGCAGTATATTGCCCATGCATTAACAGACTTTTACCTATGTATAATATTAATATAGTAAAATCATAACAACCGATATTGCAGTTTCCAATAATATACTATATAATCAATTTAAGAAAACGTTTTCATGCAAAGGGGGAGAATTTCGTGTCGACTATAGAGGACGTGGCGAAATTAGCAGGGTTATCAAGGACAACGGTTTCTAGGGTGATTAATAATCATCCATATGTTTCAGATGAGAAGAAAAAAAGGGTTCAATTAGCAATGAAGCATTTAGGCTTCGTTCCTAATTCTGCGGCGAGAAGGCTTCGTAAACAAAAAACGGAAACAATTGCGGTGCTAGTTCCAAGGATTACAAATCCTTTCTTCAGTAGATTTATTGAAGCAATCGAGATTGCTGCTTCTGAACATAAATATAAACTGATTATTTGTCAAACAAGATATTTACCGGAAAAAGAGATGGAGTATTTACAATTATTATCTACGAAACAAGTAGATGGGATTATTCTATGTTCACTAGAAAATCCGTGGGAAGATGTAGAGCCATACTTACAGCACGGTCCAATCGTGTTGTGTAATGAATATATTGAGGAAGCAAATATTCCAACAGTGAAGTTTGATCATGCGCAAGGAGCATACATAGCTGCGAAGCATGTGTTAGATCAAGGATATCGTAATCTTATTTTTTGCCGTGGTAACGAAACCAAAGTCGTTAGCCAGCAGCGAAAAATGGGCTTTTTACGTGCAATAACTGAGAAGAGCCGCCAAGTAGAAGCGATTGACTTTCTTGAAAACGCTTTCTCTTGGGAAGATGGAAAACGAATATTCCATGAAGTATTAAAGGACAAAAAAAATCCTACCGCGATTTTGGCAGGAGGCGATGAGGTAGCAGCTGGAATTATCTCAGAGGCGAAACGCCATAACTGGAGCATTCCAGATGATCTTGCTGTTATCGGTTTTGATAATCAAATATTATCGCAGATTACAGAACCAGGTATTACGACAATTGAACAGCCAATTGATGAAATGGCCCGAAAAGTTGTCGACCTAATGATGGATAAAATCCATACGAAAAATTATCGAAAAAAAGAATTGTATGAGTTTGAACTGGAGCTCTTGGTGAAAGGTTCAACGATGAAGGATAAGATGTTATTAGCCTAGTAGACTATGTCTGCTAGGTTTTTTTATGTTCACAAACTACTATTCTTCGTGAACGCAATCGTCACATTTGTTATGGTATGCTTCGTGCTGCTCATCAATTTCTTTCCCGCAGTGTGCGCAAGTTTTCGTCGGTAAATTTCTGAAAAACTCCATTGGTTGATCGATCATGTCAATCCCTCCATTTCCATTTCTTACTATCATTGTATTAGTACAAAAAATAAAAGTCAACAACTGTTTTATAACAAAATTGAAAATTAATGAAAAAGTTTAGGAAATGGATTATAGTTAACAATGTAGGATGTAAGTAAAACATGCATTTCTACTCGGTTTTAGAAAGGATGGATACATATGAAAATGACTGTTGTCGGCTTTTGGGGCGGCTTTCCAGAAGCGGGAGAAGCAACGTCGGGGTATTTGTTTGAACACGATGGTTTTCGTTTACTTGTAGACTGTGGTAGTGGTGTACTAGCACAGCTTCAAAAATATATAACACCATCTCATATAGATGCAGTTGTACTGTCACACTATCATCATGATCATGTTGCGGATATCGGGGTATTGCAATATGCGAGATTAATTATGAGCGGGGCGAAGGGGCAACTACCGGAATTACCAATATACGGCCATACCTTTGACGAGAATGGATTCCATTCTTTAACGCATGAACCACATACGAAAGGAATCGCGTACAATCCAGAAGAAACACTTCAAGTTGGACCGTTCTCGATTTCGTTCTTAAAAACTGTTCATCCTGTTACATGCTTTGCGATGCGTATTACAGCTGGAGATGATGCTGTAGTATACAGCGCTGATTCAAGTTATATTCCTGAATTCATTCCATTCACGAAAGGTGCTGATCTTTTCATTTGTGAGTGTAATATGTATGCACATCAAGAGGCTGCAAAAGCAGGGCATATGAATAGTACAGAAGTAGCAAGTATTGCGAAAGATGCAAATGTAAAAGAACTTTTATTAACGCACTTACCGCATACAGGCAACCCAGCTGATTTAGTAACAGAAGCAAAACAAATTTTCAGTGGCCATATTACGCTAGCGCATAGTGGCTACGTATGGAACTCATGAGGTGATACGATGTTATTTATTGATAATAAAGGAATTACAGACCCTAGAATAAACTTAGCAATTGAAGAATATTGTGTGAAGAATTTAGATATTAACGAAACATATTTACTGTTTTACATTAATGAGCCTTCGATAATCATTGGTAAAAACCAAAACACAGTAGAAGAAATTAATGCAGATTACGTAAAAGAAAAAGGTATTCATGTCGTTCGTCGTCTATCAGGTGGAGGCGCAGTATATCATGATTTAGGAAACTTAAACTTCAGTTTTATTACGAAAGATGATGGAGACAGTTTCAGCAACTTCAAAAAATTTACAGAACCTGTAACGAAAGCGCTTAGTAAATTAGGCGTAAATGCAGAACTAAGTGGTCGTAACGACATTTTAGCTGAAGGTAGAAAAATTTCAGGTAACGCACAGTTCGCAACGAAAGGTCGTATGTTCAGCCACGGTACGTTACTATTTGACTCTGAAATCGATCACGTCGTATCAGCGTTAAAAGTAAAAATGGATAAGATTCAATCAAAAGGAATTAAGTCAATCCGTAGCCGCGTTGCGAACATTACAGAGTTCCTAAACGAAGAAATGACGACAGAAGAGTTTAGACAACTTCTTCTAGAAACAATTTTCGAAGGAGAAACAGAAATCCCAACGTATGAATTAACAGAAGAGGATTGGAAAGCAATCCATAAACTTTCTGAAGAACGTTACCAAAATTGGGATTGGAACTACGGAAAATCACCGAAGTTCAACTTACAACATTCACACCGCTTCCCAGTTGGACAAGTTGACGTTCGTCTTGAAGTGAAAAAAGGAACAGTAACAGAATGCAAAATTTACGGCGACTTCTTCGGTTCACTAGATGTTCATGATATCGAAGAGCGTCTAACAGGCGTTCAGTTCGATAAAGATGCATTCACTGCAGCTTTAGAAGGCGTAGATATCGCACGCTACTTCGGTAACATTACAACAGAAGATTTCTTACATTTATTCTTCTAAAAATGAGGGAGGCTTCCATAACGGGCAGCCTCTTTCTTTTTTGCGTAGATTGTCAGGTTTTGTCGGTAAGTCGATATAACTGAAAAATCGCTGATATAAATTGAGTTGCGCTGATATATTTGGAAAATCGCCGATATAAACCGAGTTGCGCTGATATAACTGAAAAATCGCTCATATAATTTCATTTACCACAAAACATAAAATCACAGGACATTTGCCCCTCGTAAAGGAATATATATATTCAAAAGGAGGCGGATCGAAATGAAAAGGGTAATGTACGTTGTATTATTACTCAGCTTAGTTATCGGAATGACAGCGTGTAGCAGTGGATCGCCCTCAAGTCGTACAATTTTGTCTATCGGAAAACCAGCGGAGATAATGTCATATATTTTACGCATACAGATAACAAACGAAAGATACATGATATACAAGACATGTTTCAAAATAAGAAGTGGAAAAGAAATGAAACATTCAGCACTGTTAATAAAACATCAGATGTCGTCTTATCAATAGATGAAGACAATATAGGGTTACCGGCATTATATGTTACAGTTTATTTTCATGAAGATGGAGCGGATGCTCTTAACTTGCACGGAGAGCATACGACGTTAAATAAAGAGGAACTTAATAAACTTAGAGAAAAGATGAATGCATATTATCCTAAAATGATTTCTGGTCTAGTTTCATAAATTACTTGCGAACAAAATTCCCTTATCTTTCCAAAGTAAACTAAGAGAAGGTGATCTGTCTATATGCAGTTAATAGAATATCACTTGCTACTTTAATTTTCTTTTAATATAATTAATTTAGAATTTTTAAATATTCTAAATTTTATAAAGGTGGGGTTTTTGTGAATCTCGTTCAATCTTTGGCTGAAACGGCAAAAAAGAAGGGGGAAAAACCGGCTTATATATTTATGGATCAGTCGGTCTCATATGACCAATTAAACAAAATGGTCACAAGGTTTTCTAGCAATTTAGCAGAAATGGGCATTGGAAAAGGGGACAATGTCGCATTAGTTGTTGGGAACTCACCACATTTTTTGGTCGGTTTATACGGAACAATGAAAGCCGGAGCAACTGTTATTCCAGTTAATCCAATTTATACAGCAGACGAAATGCATTATATTTTACAAAATGGAGATGTAAAAACAATCATCGTACTCGACGTCCTTCTACCTGTTATACAATCTCTTACAACAAGACTTCCTTCATTAGAAAACATCATCATATGTGAAACCTCATCAGATTTTAACCATACAGAAACCGAAAAAATGAAAACGTTTACTAGTTTTGTGGGGACTGGAGATACAACTTACGAAGGTCCTGAACTAGATGAAGAAGATGTAGCGGTTATTCTATACACTTCGGGCACAACTGGAAAACCGAAAGGCGCTATGTTAACACATAAAAATTTATATAGTAATGCGAACGATGTGGCGTCGTATTTACAATATACGGCTAATGACCGCGTTGTTGCGGCACTGCCTATGTTCCATGTATTCTGTTTAACAGTTGCGGTAAATGCACCGATTGTGAACGGGGCAACGATTTTAATGTTACCGAAATTTAGTCCGAAAGAAGTATTCCGTATTTGTCGCACGTACGAACCAACGATCTTTGCTGGCGTACCGACAATGTACAATTATTTATATTTATTTGAAGAAGCAAGCGCAGAAGATGTGAAGACGCTTCGTCTTTGTATTTCCGGTGGTGCATCGATGCCTGTTGCTCTTCTGCAAAACTTTGAAAAACGTTTTAACGTTATTGTTTCAGAAGGATACGGTTTATCAGAAGCATCACCAGTTACTTGTTTCAATCCGCTAGATCGTCCTCGTAAACCAGGATCAATTGGCACAAATATTTGGCATGTAGAAAATAAAATTGTAAATGAACTTGGGGAAGAAGTACCTGTCGGCGCAGTCGGCGAATTAATCGTTCGCGGACCTAATGTTATGAAAGGATACTATAATGCACCAGAAGATACAGCTGCGACATTGAAAGACGGCTGGCTATATACAGGTGACTTGGCGAAAATGGATGAAGAAGGTTACTTCTATATCGTGGATCGTAAAAAAGATATCGTCTTAGTTGGCGGTTATAACGTATACCCTCGTGAAGTAGAAGAAGTATTATATACGCACGAATCAGTAGCGGAAGTTGTCGTAATCGGTGTTCCTGATGAAAACTTAGGAGAAGCTGTGCGAGCGTACGTCGTTTTGAAGCAAGCAAACGTAACAGAAGAAGAACTAATGCATTACTGTACGTTACATTTAGCGAAATATAAAGTGCCGAAAAGCATTGAGTTTTTAATAGAATTACCGAAGAATACGACTGGTAAGTTGTTAAGAAGAGCATTGAGAGAGAAAGCGATGCAAGTATAAAAATAGGGGCAACCATCTTTATGAAGGTGGTTGCCTTTGTATTTTTTAGAATCGGTTAAGCTATAACCCCATATATTTAAACCGTAATATGACTAATAAGGAGGAGATATAAGTGGAGCAGAAGGAATTACGTTTGCGGCGAGTGCAATACCTTATTTGTGACATTATGGATGAAATGAACGCGGAAAGTGAGAAGAAAAACTTAGAAATACTGCAGCAAGTCATTGATCAACTTTCAGGTGCGATAGGTGATTTAGTTGATCCATCAAGCTCGTATTCTATCGATTATTTGGAAAGAAAAGTGCACACGGCTCATTATTTATTATTTAAAAATGAGCGGAAAGCGTATTTGTGTAGGAAATGATATTTTTTATTGATAATTATTATCAATAAAGGGATTGTGTTGCGTATATTCATATAGAAGCAGCTGATACATACGATGTTAATTTTAAAACTTATAAAGAGCAAACAAATGAAAATATAAAACTACTAAAAAATGTGCTGCTTAAAAAATTATTGGGGTGCGAAGTATGTTAATAGTTTAATTCAAGAAAATATTTCAATTGGAGCAGATAAGGGCTGGGTTCCAGATGAAGAGGTAAGCCGCGCGGAAGCAGTACAATAACATAATATATTTTATCAGTAGATATTCAGTCGGGGGGATAAGGATGATTGTGTTACGAAAAAATGAATATTATATATTTTTACCTAAAAGAAATGAAAAGTTTGCTGTTCACATAAAAAACCGAACCACCATCTAAATAGCGGTTCGGTTTTTTTATTTTTTCTCTACTAATTTCTTATTCTTCCAATCTAGTGTGAACAATTTATTAAATGTTTTTTGATCAACGTCTTTTACGTTGTTTCCAACCCAGTTTGCAGTTCCGAATGTGAAGCCTGGACGAAGTTGGTAGTCATCGGCGTGTTTTGTATAAGCGACTTGTAAGTTAGATTGATCTGTATTTTTTTCAGAGATAACAACAGCAATCATACCAGGAGAGAAACCGCTATTTGTTAATGCTGGAAGTTGATCCATCGGTATTAAATTACCTTTTGCATCAGATTCATATAGGTATGTGCGAGAGTACATGAACAGTTGGTTTCCATATAAAGAATGATAGGAGTCACGTGTGTAAATACCCCAGTTTTGATTGTTATATCCGTTAAAGAATACGTTCCACTTTACGTTTTTGTTCGTTTGGTCAATTAAATTTGTTTTATAACTAGTTTGTTTATAGCTTACAGAGTCAGACCAAGTGACTTGACCAGTTGCACCAGCTTCACCGCTAGGGCCATTAGGCGTTACAGAAGCTTTAACAGAGCCACCAAGTTGATAAGATACGCTAGATGTTACAGTCGTTTCTTCTACAGCATTTGTAGGTGCTACGTTAAAGAAACGAGCGCTGTTATCTTGAAGGTTAAATGCAACATCATATTGTGAAGGATAACGTAATGTTGCACTAGCGCCAGGGATTGGGTAGTTATCAATAGGTGCATCACTTATAGTAGGATTTGCTTTTAGAAAACTACCAGTTGTATTAATAACGGCAATCTGTTTATCAGCGCTTGGGTCATCGATAAAAGTTACCTTTAAAGACATTGTCATATTATCAGCTTGATCATTATTAAATGTATTATAGCTCGTATGTGTTTTTGCATTTTGTCCGATATCTGTTACAACTTGCGATGTTGTTTGAGCATAAGCAGCAGGTGTTGAAAGAGTTACAGCGCTACTAGCAAAAACAGCGGATAATGCTAAATATTTTAAGTATGTTTTAGAACGTTTCATACAATCACTTCCTTTTATCTTTGTCGATATATGTCGTATTACATTTATATCGTAACATGAAAATAAAACGGAATGGATGGTTATGCATAATTGCATAGATGAGTTTTGAAGGATAAAGATAATAGAATTTTATCCAACACTTAAGACTCAAAAATGTCCATTACAGCCGTTCTTAAAAATTTTAAGACAATATGTTTATCAATGTTCTTATTCTGAAGATTGAAGTGCTTAATATTTACGTTATAAGTGCATAACAAGATATAATAGAAGAAATCAAGAAGGAGGCTGGCTGTGAAAAATCTTCGTTATTTTAATATATTCACTATTTTAATTGTATACACACTACTCATGTTTTACATCGGCTGGAACGGTTGGGTTTGGCTTCATGCGGTGTTTGGCTGGGAATCTTGGGGATATTATGCTTTTATAGTTGCATTTATTTCATATGCGTACATTCTCGTGCAAGTGTTTAAGTTTTTGCCATTTCTGCGAACGATAGGTTCGATTTGGTTTGCGGTTATTCAATATGCGCTTATGCTGTTGCCATTAGCTAATATTATGGTCTTTCTTTTACAGTTTTCAGTAGAGAAAGAAGCGGCAATTATTTGGACAGGGGCGGCTGTGATAGCTGCATTTATCTTTATCTTTGCGTATGGAGTATTTAATGCGTATAGTCCGGTAGTAAGAAAGTACGAGGTGCACATACCGAAAAAGGTAGAGGGGCGTAAAAGTTTATGCATTGCGATGGCTTCTGATATGCATTTCGGTAAACTGTCTGGCGTTTCGCATTTAAAAAGACTTGTTCGTCATGTAAATGAGATGGAACCTGATATTATTTTACTGCCAGGTGATATTATCGATGATCATCCAGGTGTGTTCATTCAAAAGAATATGGGACCAATCATGAAACAAATGAAAGCACCATTAGGCGTATATGGCGTATTAGGAAACCATGAATACTACGGTAGAGCGGTTCCAGAGTTTTTACAAGAGATGGATAAGATTGATATTCGTATTCTTTTAGATGAAGTAATTACAATTGAAGGTGACTTTTATCTCGTTGGAAGAAGAGATAAAACAGAGCGAGATCGCCAAAGCTTTGAACAATTAATGAGTACGGTAGATAAATCGATGCCTGTTATCGCAATGGATCACCAGCCATTTGAGTTGAAACAAGCAGCGGAGGCGGGTGTTGATTTACTATTATCAGGTCACACGCACCGCGGACAAATGGCGCCGAATCATATTGTAACGAGAAGAATGTACGAATTAGACTGGGGATACGCACAAAAAGGTGCATTCCACGCGATTGTTTCTTCTGGATTTGGGTTTTGGGGACCACCGCTTAGACTTGGTAGTAGGTCGGAGATTGTGCAGGTAGAAGTTACATTTGAATAGGGGTTATGAAATAGAGAGCTGATGGCTCTCTATTTTTTTTAATAAAAACAAATAACAATAAATATTTATGTTGGTGCTAATTTCATAAAAGAGATACGATTATAAGACTCGATTAAAATAAAGGGGGATTGTAAGTGATCATATCAGATGTACTATACGGAGAATTTGAAGTGGATCAAGTAGTAGAAGAATTAATTTCAAGTAAGTCTATGCAAAGACTAAAGGGAATTCATCAAGCAGGCGCAAGTTACTTAATGAACGAGAAATGGAATGTAACGCGCTTTGATCATTCAGTTGGTGTTATGTTGTTAGTGAAAAAACTTGGTGGTTCAGTAGAAGAACAAATTGCAGGTTTACTGCATGACGTATCACATACTGCTTTTTCTCATGTGATTGATTATGTTTTTGATAATATAAATGAAAGTTATCATGAAGAGATATTTAGCTCCGTTGTGAAAAACTCAGAAATTCCAGTGATTCTTTCAAAGCATGGTTATAACTATAAAGATATTTTGTTAGATGATTCGAAATGGACGTTACTCGAAAGGTCAGCACCAGAATTATGCGCAGACAGAGTTGATTATACGTTACGAGATATGTATACATATGGGTATGTTTCTTTAGAAGAAGTTCACAGTTTTTTAGAGGATGTCATTGCTGTAGATGGGAAAATGGTCCTTCAAAATATCGAAATAGCTGAATGGTTTGCAGAAACGTATTACAAAGAAGTAATCGATTTCTTTATGCAACCAATGAATATTTACGGAAATGATACGTTAGCAAAAACGCTAAAGTTAGCTCTACACAAAAAGGTTATTCATGCAGATGATTTTCTTCTTGAAGATGATGAGCTAATTTCGAAATTGCAGCAATGTACTGATTCAGAAGTACATGCTTTATTAAGAAAAGTTCATCCGAATGTAAAAGTAAAAGAAGATAGAAACGATTATGATTTGTATCAGAAAAATAAAGTCCGTCTCATTGATTCTCCATTATTTCGTGAAGGTGAAGTTGTTCCATCGTCTGTTGTGTCGGAAAAAATAAGACAGATGAGCGAGGTCGCTTATGAAAAAGCGGTGAGAGGGATGTATGTGAAAGTGATTTCGGATTAAAAAGGAGAGCATATCTTTGCTCTCCTTTTCCTCATCACTGATCAAACCAATTCCAAACCTCAATATCCCCAAGAGTCGCATAACGCACATTCGGTGAGTTTTGTAATTTCAATAATTCTTTCGACGGGCCAGTAATGACCATGCCGTATACTTTAACGCCGTTATCTTTTATATACTGATAGCGCTTATCTAAGTTCAGATCCTTTTCACGAGTCCAAGTCGTTTTACTTACAGTTTCTTTATTTATAGAAAGAATGCGCATCATTTCGATTACTTCATCTTCTTTTGTGTGTAGTTTTTTTGTTTCATTTTCAGGAAGATTTATATGTTCTCGAAATCCGATAACTTCTCCGCTATGCAAGAGAAAATCGTCTTCATTTATTCTTTCTTGTCCTGTGTCTAAGGCGTACCATAAAGGAGTTGGTGGCATTTCTTGTGTTTCAAATGCGCTATATAGAATGGATTCGACTTCTTGTAAAGTGTAAACTTTATCGAAAGATATCGCTAATTCTGCAACGGTACCCTCATGTATCTTTCCAAGTGTATCCCAAACTTTTTTAGATGATTCTTTCAAAGAAGCTTCTTCCTTAATTTTTGGATGAACAAAGGAAAGTTTTTTTGAATAGGCTCTGTTTTCCCAAGATTGATTTGTGACAGTTACAGATGATAAGAAACTACGCATTGTTACTGTACCAATTGGAAATTCTTTTTTACCGATCGTTTTATATAAATCCATTTCAGTTTCTGTACGAAAGAAAGGTTTAACCTTCGTATTTCCTCCAGCGGAACGACTATTTGGCATTGTTGCTTCTATTGCGAGTGCTGGTATATCATCCACTTTCCGGAAGTTTTTCATTTCGTTCGAATAGAAGTAAAAGGAAGATGCAAAATGACCAACAAAATAGATTGCTATACAAACAGCAAGGACAAAACTAACGGTTTGCCAACGCTGTTTCCATTTTATTTTCCAAAACGGGACTTTTAGATTTTGTGGTGGTAGTCTTTTCTTTATCGGTTCACTTTTTGAAAGCAAATCATCTAAGTAATCGTCACACTCTTCACATGTTTCAATATGACTTTCTAACCGCTCTTGTTCATCCTGCGTGAGCGTTCCGTTTTCGTATTTCTCCCATAGTTTTTTAAACTTTGTACAACCCATCCTAATCACTCCTTTATGCCTTGTGTTTCTTTTCGTCCCCTGTGTAATTCAATTTTCACTTTCGCTAGTGAGAGACCAGTCATCTCTGCTATTTCCTTATACGAGAATCCGTAGTAATCTCGTAATAGTAGAACATTTCGTCTTTCAAGGGGAAGCGAAGATAAACTGTCTAACCAACTAGCAATCTCATGTTTTACAAAATAAGAGTGTTCTGTACTTGGTACGTTTGGTAAATGGAATTCTTCCACTGTCGTTGTTTTATATCTTTTTTCTTTTCGATACCAATCGATAAAGGCGTTGTAGGCAATTGTAAATAACCACGGCCTAATTTCTTCTCCTTTATAATAGTCAATATGGATGAGCATGCGGTAAAACGTTTCTTGCATGAGATCTTCCGCGTAGTGAGAATCTCCGGTTAGGGAGAGAAGATAGCGAAATAAATCTTGCATGTGCTCGGAGTAAATGTCTTCTAATGATTGTTTGCGTTTCACTACATTTCCCTCCCTTCATACATAACAACGAAATACATATCAAAAAGTTACATTTGTTTTTAAAAATATAGTAAAAAACGTCAAGAATTGGATAGGATTCTCTTTTATCATAGTACATATAAGGCGGGTGAACAGAGATGGAAAGCTATGAAACACAAATTCAAAGGTCAATTGATTATATTGAGGAAGATGTCATGGAAAAACAGACGCTGCGTAATTTAGCACGTATTGCAGGTTTTTCTGAGTCGCATTTTCATCGTGTATTTCAGGCGTTAGTAGGTGATACAGTAATGGAGTATGTTCGAAAGAGGAGGTTAGCCCGGGCAGCTTATCAACTTTCTCATACGGATGAAAAAGTTATTGATATCGCATTTGAGCATGGCTTTCAATCTCACGAAACGTTCACGAGAGCCTTTAAGAAATTATTTCAAATGACACCGAGTGAATATCGAAAACAAGAAATTGAAACACCGATGTATTACAGCGTGAATGTAAAGCAAAGAAAATTAAATCCGTATTTAGGAGGCATACAAATGGAATATCGTATTGTAAATAAACCAGAATTTTTAATGGTAGGTTATGAACTGAAGACGACAAGTAAAGAAGGGAAAAACCATCAAGACATCCCAGCATTTTGGCAAGAATATTTACAAAAAGATCTTGGAACAACGATTCCGAATCGTAAAGATACGAGCCAATGGGTAGAGCTTGGATTATGTACTGATTTTAATTTAGAAACAGGGGACTTCACTTATATTATCGGAATGGAAGTTACAGACTTTGAAAATGTACCAAATGAAATTGCAAAGCGTACTTTCCCTGCAGCAACATATGCAGTATTTACAACGCCGAAAGTTCCTCATAAAGAAATGGTATCGTCTATTCACCAAACTTGGAATGCAGTATTCTCAGAATGGTTCCCACATTCAGGGTATGAACATTGCGGAGTTACAGAGTTTGAACTGTACGATGAGCGTTGCCACGAAGATAAAAGTGAGTTCGCTCAAGTAGAACTTTGGATACCGGTGAAGAAAAAATAATAGGGTAAGAGCGAATCATTGGGAGATGGTTCGCTTTTTTTATAAGTGGATTGTTAAATTTGTATTGTTTTATCTGTAATACATATGAAAATGGTAAAATAAAACAGCAATTAAATATTGCGGGTGGAAGGTTATGCCCTTTCTTCATTTGGTGAAGAAAGGAGGTGTAATCGTATGGAATTTCTTTTGCAAATTTTGTTGGAAGTCACAAAAACTATAGCTAGAGAAGGTATAGTTTTGGGATTTAAGAAATTAACGGCAAAAAAGCGTAAAAAGAAGACCACCCGTCTGCCTGCGAAGCGTGGGAAGTCTTCTAAGCTCAAATAAGCTTTAGTTGCAACCTTCCACCTTACGGTAATTAGTTGCAGTGACGGGGTGTTGGAAGCACCTCGTCTACTTCATTTTATGCAAAACTTAGCTAGTTTATACTTCTATTTATAGTATAACAGTTTAGAAATGTATTTGTTAATAGTTTTATTTTTACTTTGTATAGTAGGGAGGTAGGTTAGTATTGTCGGTTTTTGTCGGTAAGTCGATATATCTAGAAAATCGCTGATATAATTCGAGTTGCGCTGATATATTCAAAAAATCGCTGATATAATTCGAGTTGCGCCGATATATTCAAAAAATCGCCGATATAATTTCATATACCGCTAAAACACCTCAAAAAAAACGATCTGCATAATTTCAATTACCGAAAAACTCTCCCAGAAAAGAAAAAAAGACGCCACATAGCGTCTTTCTTACGAACGAAACGGAAATACAAGAATAATCGTCGTTCCTTTTCCGAGTGCACTATCAACGGAAATTGTTCCGTTATGAGCATGAACGAGCTGTTTTGTAATGGCTAGGCCAAGTCCAGTTCCAATGTTGCTTTCTTCTGTGTTTGTTCCGCGGTAATATCGTTCAAATAGAAGTTCTTTCGTTTTTTCATCCATTCCTTTTCCATCATCTGAAATGGAGAGTGTAAAGGAATTAGCGTTTTGTGATAGTTTTACGGTGACAGTAGTTGTTTCGTTATTATGTTTTACCGCGTTTACGAGTAAGTTTTCGATAATACGCTGGAACCATTTTTCTTCAATGAAATATTGAATTTTATTTGAGCTCGGTACGAATTCAATATTTTGATTTTGGAGTGTTGGATTGTTAATAAATTGCAATAATACTTTTTGAACGAACTGATTGATTTCAACGTTTACGTGTTGGGCAGGAAGGCTGTTATTTTTTAATTGATACGTTAAGCTTAAATCATCAATTAATGTCGTCATATATTGAGATTTCTCTTTCATAACACTACCAAATTGCTGAATATCACGATCAGTCCAGTTATATTGATTCGATTCGAGTAATAATGCGTAGCCATATATAGAGCTAAGTGGTGTTTTTAAATCATGCGTTAGACCGGTAATCCATTCTTCTCGTGTTTGCTGGAGGACATGTCTCATCGCATCATTTTTTTTGAGTGTAATAGAAAGGTGTTCTAGTGAACTTGTTACATCTCTAAACAAACGGAATGACCATTTTTCTTTACCAGATCGCCGGAACCTGACAGGTTTTCCTTTTTTACTAATAGGTTCTTCATACTTTCCACCAGCGATATTTTTAAGCCAGCGCATCGCATGTAATAATGGTTTCCCGAATTTATTACCGTACCAAATAGAAAGAATGACTAAATAAACAAATACGATAAGAAGGATTAATCCGCATCCGATGAGAAACTTCTTAGTAAATACATCTTCAATTTCGTCATTTGGATAGTAGTGCTCATTTTTTGCAGTTACAACGAGAAGGTTGCCGCTATTTGCATCGTAAAAGCTAGAAGTGTTTTCTTTATGATTCCACGGTTCTTTTTCATTAAGGGCAATTTGTATTGCTGAAAATATTTTTTTCTTTCCAGTTGGATAGGAAAAAACCTCTTCGCCATTTTGATTAAATATTTGAAGTGTTGCTTTTTCTTTAGATAGTAACTGTTTTTCTTGGTCTGTTAATGCGAACGAATCCATCGTTAAAGAGGAATGCTCCTTTTGAATTGCTGTCAGTAACGCATTGCTTTTTAACATACCACCATAAATAACAAGTGCTTTCTTTTCTTCTAATTCAATTTCCCAATATGTAAATTTATAATTGCTTTCGATATGATGTTGTATATATGCGACTAAAGATGTCTTCGTATAAGCATCCGGAACATCATTTGGTGTATTAAAGTGGTAGAGGATCTTTCCGTTTTCATCTACAACTTGGAGCCAATCATTTTTCTCCTTTATTAAATCTTGTACTTCAGATTGTAACGAAATATGCCCATCTTCTGAAGAGATGTATCTTGAAATTGTAAAACTATCAGAATCCGGAATGTTAGGTTCGTATAAAGTACTAGTAAGAAGAAAAATTAAATAAGTAAAAGCAGCAACTACAGCGATAAGTAATGTAACTAAAACAAAAACGTGTTGCATGATAAATTGAATAATAAGTCGTTTATTAAAATTCATATCGTCACCCTACTTTGTAACGAACTTATAACCAAGCCCGCGAACGGTTTTTATATATTCTGGTTTACTTGGATCGTGTTCAATTTTTTCACGTAGTTTTCGAATGTGGACCATAACAGTGTTGTCATCGCCATTATAGGCAGGTGCTCCCCAAACTTTTTCATATATTTCCTCTTTCGAAAATACGTAGTTCGGATTCTCGCAAAAGAAGAGTAGTAGTTGAAAGAGTTGAGCGGAGCATTCGACAATGTGCCCATCTACTGTTAGTTCTGCAGAGTGCTGATTGATTTCAAATCTTCCAAATGAAATTGAGTGTGGTTTTTGTTCGTGTGGTACGGTTTGTTTCATATGTCTCCGAAGCTGTGCTTTCATACGTGCTACTACTTCTAATGGATTAAATGGTTTCGTAATATAATCATCTGCACCGTATGAAAATCCGGATATTTTATCTAAATCAGATGCTTTTGCTGATAGGAAGAAAATTGGACAATCTGTTTGTTGGCGAATGATTGGACAAATATCAAAACCAGATTGTCCAGGAAGCATTACATCTAAAATAATTAAATCGTAATGGTTTTGCTTAGTTAGAGATAAAGCTATTTCAGCTGATGTTGCAGTTGTAATATGAGAAAAGCCTTCTTTTTCAAGAATGGTAGTTAGTAATTGTAAAATTGCTGTTTCATCATCAACGAGTAAAATATTTGCTTGGTACATAAATATCCCTCCTAATTTTCTCGAATATCATATCATCATTTTGTAACTTATGGAATTTTTAAGGAAATTTTAAGGTTTTCTTTCGCAAAAAATTAAGAATCAAATGATATGATAAAAGTAACATAGGGGAGGAGATGAGTGTGAACCCGTTTCAAGTGATGCGAGCTAGATATTTTTTAATTGTATTTGCACTATTAATTTTAATAGCGAGAAGTAGTGGCGATTTGCTAACAAGTATATTTCATATACAAAATTCTTCTTTTATAAATATCCTTATATTCTATATCCTTCCGATGGTATGGATTTCTTATGAGTATAGAAAGCACCACATTTCATTTTCATTATTTGTTAATAAAAATGAAACATTTAACTTGGTACAAGTTTTATACATTACGGTTATGTTATGCATGTTTAGTTACGGGTATCTTATTTTGTATATGTATAGTTTTGCATGGATTACACCGGACTTTATTATGAACGCCCTGCATGAACCAATTGTAGATAGTACTGGGGGATATGTATCTCAAGTCATTAGGGTCGTATTCATCGCACCAATTATCGGGGAATTTGTTTTTCGCGGATTTTTACTTCAACGTTTTGCAACAAAATGGGGAACGAGCATAGCGACCATCGTTGTAGCAATATTGTTTGCGTTGTTACATGTTGATTTCCTCGGTGCAGCCATATTCAGCATCGTATTGTCAATCGTATATATTCGTACGAAAAGTTTACTCATGCCAATTGCAATACATATGTTAAACAATGCATTTGTAATAGGTGCGTCTTTTCTAATAAGTAGAGAAAAAATTATGAGTTTTGCCGATTTCTCAAATTATACGACATTCTTTCCTGGACTTATTATTTTTATAACAGGATTAAACTTAGTACTTATCTTTTTATTTGTTAATCGCAAATATTGGAGTAAAGAAGTGCCAGTTATATATGCAGAGCAGAAAAAGAGCTTTTCAGATGTAGTCGGGAGTAAATAAGATGAAGAAGACGGTTGAAAAAATATTAAAAGACATTATAGATGCTACGTCTATTACAGATATGTGTGATAGAAGTGTTTGTCATTGGCTTCAACCTGTAGTAGATACGATTGTGTTTCCAGAGTATTACGTATTTTCTAGTACTCATTTAAAAGAAAATATTATTTCTCTTCTTATTGTGTTCGGGGTTTTACTAATATTTGGTCTAATTGTAGAAGAAATGATGAAGCGCATCTTCAAAAAGAATGAAGAGAAGTATATGTGGATTCATAAAGTATTCGAGAAAGTAATGGTGGCTTTCCTTTTGTTTTATGGTATGAAAACAATCATTTACTTTATAGCTTTGAAACATCATTAATTCGAAATTTGAAAGGGATGTATAAAATTATATGAATGAAACGATATCATCAAATAAGTTTTTTTATTTGATTTTACTTAGTCTAGTGTTAATAACGACAGTGAATGTTATTTTGCGCTGGGAGGAAGCTTATTTTTTCATGTATTTAGCGCTCCATTTGCTAGGGATTTTATGTATAAGTGGTGGAGTGGTTACTGAAAAAAAGAATGAAGAAAGCGTTAACTATATGTGTGTGATCGGTCTTGTTTTACTTTTAGCTGTACAGGGTATTATGAAATATAGTTCTTTCTCTTTACAAGATTTTAGTTTATTAATAGATGTACTTCCTTAAAGAGGCTTTTTATTTTATCTAAAAAGCAAGTAGGGTACGTGTTGGTTTGTAAGTGTGATCCTTATTACGGATTGTGAACCGAAGAAAGTGTCTAAAGGTAGGTAAAACTCTTCTATTTGTAGAAGAGTTTTTTTATGTAAATAAAAGGCTCTCGAGCAATTCGCATAATAAGCTTGTTCTAATTTAGCGTATACGAACTTACAATAATAATAGACAGGCAGCATAGAGGAGGGAATAGCGTGAGGAAGGTTATCGGTTGGTCGTTTTTTTTGTACGTTGGATTTGCGTTACTTATATATTGGTATTTATTTGGATGGAATCATGAACTTATTCCGGACATGTATAAAGGAACGAGTGCAGATCCAGAAACGTTTATGAGTGCTAGAGAGCTTACGCTAAGCCAAGATTATTCGCGCGTGAAAAATTTACTATACTTTTTAGCGACGCCTCTTGAATGGATTATTTTATTATTTGTACTTGTGCTAGGTATTTCAAGAAAGTTTGAGAAATGGTCGAAGGAAACGACTAAAATAAGTGTTTTGCAAGTTGCGATTTATTTCTTTTATTTATCATTATTGACAACAGTGCTTGCCTTACCGATGCAATGGATTGGCCGGAAAGTGTCCGTTGATTACGGCATTTCAACACAAAGTACACAAAGCTGGATAAAAGATCATGTTATCGGTTTTTGGGAAAGTTATGCGACTATGTTAATCGTAGTTACCGTTCTATTATGGCTTATCCGTAAATTTCCGAAGAGATGGTGGCTCGCAGGATGGGCGCTCTCTGTTCCATTTACAATCTTTTTAACATTCATACAGCCTGTCGTTATTGATCCACTGTATAACGACTTCTCGACGCTGAAAAATAAAGAATTAGAAACGAAAATTTTAGCGATAGCAGACAAAGCGGACATTCCTGCTAAACACGTATATGAAGTAAACATGTCAGAAAAAACGAATGCATTAAATGCTTACGTAACAGGAATTGGTCCTAACGCTCGTATTGTAATGTGGGATACAACGCTTAAGCAGTTAAAAGATAAAGAGATTTTATTTATAATGGCTCATGAAATGGGGCATTATGTTATGAAACATATATATTTTGGCGTTGCAAGTTATGTATTGCTATCGTTTATAGGTATGTTTTTAATTAGTCGTATTATAAATATGTGTATTCGCAAATGGGGAGATACATTGCAAATTTCAAAAGTAGCATGTTTCTCCATTTTACCTTTATTTTTCTTAATTTCTTCTGTCCTCTCTTTTGCAGCACAACCAGCAACAAACTACGTTTCACGTATAGAAGAAAGAGCCGCAGATCAATATGCTTTAAATATGACGAAGGACGGGAAATCTGGTGTGAAAACTTTTCAATATTTATCAAAAACAAGTTTAAGCCAAGTAAATCCGCCTGCGTTAGTAAAATTTTTCTTATACACGCACCCACCAATTTTTGAAAGAATTCATACGTTTGAACAATATGAGAAACAAAGCAAAAAGGAGTAGCATGATAGCTACTTCTTTTTTTATAGGGATATAAGTTTGATATTGGGAATATTTATCATTGCTTTTTATTGCGATTTTGTAAATAATAAGCTATAAAATTCTAAAAATCTATATATAAAGGAATAAAGGTGGAAAAATGTATTTTTTACAAAATTTAAAAGTGAAATATAAATTATTAGCGCTTATTTCATTAGCAGTTTTAGGTATGGTAATTATGAGCAGTGTAGCAATTAATTCTATTAATAAGATTAAGCACGATACAGAGGTTGTAGTAGATGATTATCAATATTCTGCAATTTTATTAGAAGGAATGCTTCGTACACAAAATTCATTAGAATATAACTTACTAGAATTAATTACGGCATCACAAAATGAAGTGGCAAATAAAGAGGGGATAATTGATAATATTGAAAAGGATCTTAAAAAATATGATTCTTTATTAAAAGAATATGATGATGGTTTTAATTTAAGTAAGCAAGAGGATGAACTATTTCAGAAGATGAAGAAATCTTTGCCAAGTTATAAAGATACATATAAAAAATTATTTGAAAAGGCGAAGGTAACAAATGAGCCACAAATGGTAAATGAATTTCAGAAGGAATTAAAACCGAAGGGAATAGAGTTAGCTGGTTATGCAGTGGATCTAGAATCGTATGTTTCAAATTTAGCTGACCAAGTATTTAAAGATTCTCAAAAAATGATTGATCGTTCCGTTATTACCTTTATCATTCTTGTAGTAGTTACTACAATCGTTATATGTATAGTAAGTTATATTATTAGCAAGCTCATAGTTGCTCCTTTACAAACGGTTAGTCGTATGATGGAAAGAGCGAAAGAAGGAGATTTAACCGTACATGGTGATTATACTGCTAAGGATGAATTAGGTATATTAGTAAGTAATTTTAACGAGATGATTGCAGGGCTAAGAACAAATATGCAAGAAGTAGAGAATAATATTCAGCTTTTATTCCAACATGCAGACGGAGTAGTATCTGCATCAGAAGTATCTAGTAGTGCAGCGAAGAAAATCACTATGGATATTGAAGAAGTTGCAAATGGTGCAGAGAGTCAAATGCAAGCAATGGAACAAACTGCGGGTGCGATGGAAGAGTTGACGCAAGGAATGCAGAGTATAGTCAATACATCATCCTCTGTAAATGAATTATCTGCTCAATCAGCATTAGATGCAGAGAGTGGTAACAAATTAATGAAACAAATGATTCAACAGATGGATACAATCCAAAATTCGGTACATAGCGGTGTGAAACAAGTAGAGACTATGAAAGAACAATCAGAAGAAATTGTTAAAATCATTGATGTTATGCAAGGTATTACCTCCCAGATTAACTTATTAGCATTAAACGCCGCAATTGAGGCTGCACGTGCTGGTGAAAGTGGTAGAGGATTTGCAATTGTGGCAGATGAAGTGCGGAAATTAGCAGAACAATCTAGTGATTCTGCAAAACAAATTGAGAATCTTATTACTCAAGTTATGGGAACAACGAACCATACGGTACATATGATGGGGAAAGTAGATAATGAGGTACAGGCAGGTACACAAGTAGTAATGCATACAGAAAAAGTATTTGGAACAATTACAGAAAAAGTACAGCAAGTATCTGAGCAAATTCAAACGGTATCTATGTCTACAGATGAAATTGCAGCGAGTAGTGAGGAAATCTCGGCTTCTGCAGAAGACATGGCTCAAATTTCCCAAAGATCATCTGACCGAACTGATAGGGTAAAAGAGTCTATTCAACAGCAAGAAAAATCTGTTCAAGAGATTTCGGTTTCAATTGAACATATGCATAACGCAGCAGGAAAATTAAAACAAATAGTTGCCCAATTTACTCTTCAAAAGTAGTAGCATATTTGAGTGTTAATAAATATAAAAAAATCATCCTCTTTTAAGAAAAAAGGATGATTTTTTTATCCTGTTATTTGCTGGGCAGTAAGACCCCCACCTCAAAATTCAGTGAAAAATGCTACCTCTGAAATATAAACCATGAATATAGTAACCTCCATTAGGCATCTCCTTTAGGTGCCAATAAAGGGAAGTTATAAAGTGAAAAGGAGTTTATAAAGAGATTGTAGAATGTTTTAGTATATAACACCTTAGATGTGACAACTTCCTTTTTGAAAAAGAAAGAAGGGGGTATAAAGCAGAAAGGTAGTGGAAATATTTCTTCTAGAAGATTTGCATTTTATCTTACATTCACAAAAAATAGTACTCCTGAAACAATGAAGTTCATTTTATTTGAATGAAATAGGGAGAGAGGATAATGAAGAAAAAAATATTGGGTGTAATGATGATTGCGACAATGGCAGGAGGTATATTTGCAGGGGCGAATGTGACACCTGTAAAAGCGGAAGAGTATCCACAAATGATTGTGTTTGAAGATGTTCCATACGGATTTTGGGCATATGATGCTATTATGGATTTAGCGTATCATAAAATTATATTAGGGTATGGAAACGGGAAGTATGGTGTTGGCGATCTTATAACACGTGAACAAGTAGCTGGGACTATTTACAGAACACTTGAGATAAAAGAAGAAGGGCCAGTAGGGAATCCATATAAAGATGTTTCTGATAGTACAACCACTTTTAAAAAGGAAATTTTAGCGTTAACAAAACGTGGTGTTTTTACAGGGGATGGCCAAGGGAATTTTAGGCCGAAAGCACCAATCTCTAGAGCGGAAATGGCTGTCATTTTAAAACGAGCATTTAATTTTGAAACGAAACAAAAACATACATTTAAAGATATTCCAAAAGGTCACTGGGCAGAAGATGCAATTAGTGCGTTACAATCTAATAATGTTGTGAGAGGAACTGGGAATGGCATGTATGAATTAAATCGCCCTGTACCTAGAGAACAATATGCTCAGTTTATTAATAATGCGATTATTAATTATCATTTGAAAGAGGATTGGAAGTAGAGTGAAATATGAAAGCACAAATAGAAAAATTTGTGCTTTTTTGTTTGTTTAAAAAAGAATTATTATTCGTATTTATGTATTTTTATGGTTATAAACAAGCTTTATAATCAACCCGATGAAAAAGACATGATGTGTAATATGATTCACAAAACCGTCACGAAATGTGTCGGAAAATATATTGTCACTATACCATTTATTCTGTATATTTTTAAAAAAACATATACATATTGGGGAGATAATTTGATGAGCAAAAAATTATTAAAAACAGCTACAGCATTAACAATTATGGGTGGGGTGTTATTCTCAGCAGAGAGTAATAGTGTAAAAGCGGAAAGTGCACCGTTGCAAAAGGCAAATACAATTGTATTTAAAGATGTACCAAAAGGACATTGGGCATATGAGGCAATTCATGAATTAGCGGAACAAGAAATAATTTTGGGATATGGCGATGGAATATTCGGTTTTGGGGATAATGTAACACGTGAGCAAGTTGCAGCTTTAATTTACCGTGTGTTTGATATGGAAGAACAAGATGAATATGAAAACCCATATGGAGATATCGATGAAAATTCAACAAGCTTTATCGAGGAGATATTGGCTCTAACGGAAATCGGAATTTTCCAGGGAGACGAGAATGGAAACTTTAGACCGAAGGCGACGTTAACGCGTGCGGAAATGGCACAAGTTCTTACGAATGCTTTTGACCTACAGGCAAAGGGATCTCATAACTTTAATGATGTTTCAGCAAATTCATGGGCAACGAATGCAATTAGTGCAGTACAAACAAATGGTATTACAATGGGAATCGGAGAAGGTAAATTCGGTCCGTCTATGAAGGTAACGAGAGAACAATACGCACAGTTTTTACATAGAGCAATATTGCATGATATGGAACAAGGGCAGTAATAAAGTTTAACTAGTCAAAGTGAAATTCAAAAATAATACAAAAAGGTCGTTGTTGTATAACAGCGGCCTTTTTTGTATGAAATAAAGCGCGAAAGAATGGCGTTTTGAAAAAAAACGAAATGAATTTTCGAAAAAAACTTCCTTTTCTGAAGATTTGTTATATAATATAAAACATGAAATCAAATCTGTTATAAAACAGTTTAAGAAGGGGATGCTAATATGTCGACGCAAACTTCACGGGTTACACTCGTTGGAGAAATGTTACCAGCGTACAGCGAAATATTGACACCTGAGGTGCTTAGTTTTTTGAAGGAACTACATGAGAATTTTAATGAGCGCCGCATAGAACTTTTACAAAAACGTGTAGAAAAACAAAAGAGAATTGATGCAGGGGAGTTTCCGAAGTTTCTAGAAGAAACAAAACACATACGTGAAGCGGATTGGACAATTGCCAAGCTGCCAAAAGACTTAGAGGATCGCCGTGTAGAGATTACTGGACCGGTAGATAGAAAGATGGTCATTAACGCTTTAAATTCAGGAGCGCATCTTTTTATGGCGGATTTTGAAGATTCGAATTCACCAACTTGGGAAAATGCAGTGGAAGGCCAAATCAATTTACGAGATGCAGTAAAGGGAACGATTTCACATGAAAATGATAAAGGGAAAGAATATAGATTAAATGAGAAAACAGCTGTACTCATTGTACGTCCAAGAGGATGGCATTTAGAGGAAAAGCATATGCAAGTTGATGGGAAAAATATGTCGGGTAGCTTAGTAGACTTCGGCTTGTACTTTTTCCATAATGCGAAAGCTCTTTTAGCAAAAGGGAGCGGCCCATACTTTTACTTACCGAAAATGGAAAGTTATTTAGAAGCGAGATTATGGAATGATGTATTCGTATTTGCTCAAAAATATATCGGCATTCCAAATGGAACGATTAAAGCAACTGTGTTACTGGAAACGATTCACGCTTCGTTTGAAATGGATGAAATTTTGTATGAGCTAAAAGATCATTCTGCTGGCTTAAACTGCGGAAGATGGGATTATATTTTTAGCTTTTTAAAGAGTTTCCGTAATCATAATAAATTCTTACTACCAGATAGAGCACAAGTCACGATGACGGCGCCATTTATGCGTTCGTATTCTTTGAAAGTAATTCAAACATGTCACCGCCGTAATGCACCAGCAATTGGAGGAATGGCGGCACAAATTCCGATTAAAAATAATCCAGAAGCAAATGAAGCAGCTTTTGAAAAAGTGCGTGCTGATAAGGAACGCGAAGCTTTAGACGGTCATGACGGGACTTGGGTTGCCCACCCTGGACTTGTACCGGTTGCAATGGAAGTGTTTAATCACATTATGAAAACACCAAATCAAATTTTTAGAAAACGTGAAGAAATATGTGTAACAGAAAACGATTTACTAGAGGTACCGGTGGGAACGATTACAGAAGAGGGCCTTCGCATGAATATTAGCGTAGGTATTCAATATATTGCATCTTGGTTAAGCGGACGGGGAGCAGCACCCATTTATAACTTAATGGAAGATGCGGCAACAGCTGAAATTTCAAGAGCACAAGTATGGCAATGGATTCGTCATGAAGGTGGAAAACTAAATGATGGTCGTAATATTACGCTTGAATTAATGGAAGAATTAAAAGAAGAAGAATTAGCAAAAATAGAAAGAGAGATTGGTAAGGAAGCCTTTAAGAAAGGGAGATTCCAAGAGGCGACAACGTTGTTTACAAATCTCGTTCGAAATGATGAATTCGTACCATTTTTAACATTACCGGGTTATGAAATTTTATAAAAAATGAAAAGGGGATGGAACAAATGAAAAACGAAAGAATCGAGAAGTTACAAGAAAGCTGGGAATTAGATGAGCGTTGGAAAGGGATCACACGTCCATATTCGGCAGAAGATGTAATTCGCCTGCGCGGGTCAATTGATATTGAACATACGTTAGCGCGTCGTGGTGCTGAGAAGCTTTGGACATCGCTTCATACAGAAGACTATATTAACGCACTTGGCGCATTAACAGGAAACCAAGCGATGCAACAAGTAAAAGCTGGGTTAAAAGCGATTTACTTAAGTGGTTGGCAAGTAGCAGCTGATGCAAACCTTTCTGGGCATATGTATCCAGACCAAAGTTTATATCCAGCGAACAGCGTACCTGCTGTAGTAAAACGAATTAATCAAACGCTTCAACGTGCGGATCAAATTCAGCATATGGAAGGAAGCGATGATACAGACTATTTCGTACCGATTGTAGCAGATGCAGAAGCTGGATTTGGTGGGCAATTAAATGTATTCGAACTGATGAAAGGTATGATTGAAGCAGGTGCATCAGGTGTGCATTTTGAAGATCAATTATCTTCAGAGAAAAAATGTGGCCATTTAGGCGGAAAAGTACTACTACCAACGCAAACAGCAGTACGCAATTTAATTTCTGCACGCCTTGCAGCAGATGTAATGGGAGTGCCGACAATTATCGTTGCAAGAACAGATGCGGATGCAGCTGATTTAATTACGAGCGATATTGATCCTGTTGATAAAGCATTTATTACAGGAGAAAGAACACCAGAAGGGTTTTACCGTACGAATGCAGGTCTTGATCAAGCAATTGCGCGCGGTTTAGCGTATGCACCGTACGCAGACCTCGTTTGGTGTGAAACGTCAGAACCAAATTTAGAAGATGCAAAACGATTTGCGGACGCAATTCATAAGGAGCATCCAGGGAAGCTACTTGCATATAACTGCTCCCCTTCATTCAACTGGAAACAAAAACTAGATGAAAAAACAATTGCAAGCTTCCAAAAGGAAATCGCATCTTACGGTTACAAGTTCCAATTCGTAACACTTGCTGGATTCCATTCATTAAATTACGGTATGTTTGAACTAGCACGTGGCTATAAAGAGCGCGGCATGGCAGCATACTCTGAACTACAACAAGCAGAATTCGCAGCTGAAAAACATGGCTACTCTGCAACACGTCATCAACGCGAAGTAGGAACAGGTTACTTTGATGAAGTGGCACAAGTGATTACAGGCGGAACTTCATCAACGACAGCGTTAAAAGGATCTACGGAAGAAGCACAGTTTACGAAATAAAAGGAAGGGGCACCTTTTTGAAAGGTGCCCCTTGTTATTTTCTAAACGATTCGAAAAGAGAGATTGAGTTGTCGGCAAAAAACGATACTAACTTTTCTTTATTACTAAATCAACTCCACTCAGCCCTATGATCACGAATAAACTTCATATCTTTCTCATAATGCTCTAGATGTCCTTCATCGATCATTCTTTGGAAATTCAAGTCGCCTTCTTGAGCTTTTCGTTTCATATATGTACATAACCCTTCTAATCGAAGCAACACCATTCCTAAGTAATCTTCATCCATATTTTTATCATAGGACTGAACGAACAAATTCACTCTCTCTTTAATACGATCTGCATGTTGCGATGAGTCATAATGAACGGCTTCACCGGATTCAGTATAATACACTCTACTTAAAGGCACACAAGTATAGAGTGTATAAGCGATATCCCATAGTCTTGGACCAGGAGCAGCAACATCGAAATCAATAATCCCTACTGGCTTCTCATTATTAAAAATAATGTTATATATGGCAAAATCATTGTGACATAAAACCTCAATGTTATTTGGAGTATGATCCATCGGTTTCCAATCAGCTAATAACGGAAAATCACTTACAGCATCATGGTAAAGGCGGAGCATCTTTGCTATTTTTTTTAATACATCATTAGATCGCATATATTCTTTTAAAGGATAATTGCCAGCTTCTCCTTCAATAAAGGATAAAATCTCTCTATCCTTTTCATCTACACCTAAAAACTTTGGAGCATAATGAAATCCTTTGTTTTCTAAATGTTGCAATAGCTTATGAATCTTTTCACTGCCTGGCTTTAACTCTCGCCGAACAGTATTTTCAGAACGATATACGCTTGAGACGTTTCCCCCTGTTAGCCTTTCTTCTTTAGCGTAGTTTGACATGTGAAAATTCCCCCTGTGATTAAAAAATCCAATTCCAAATAGTGAATAGACCAACAACGGCAGAAAAGAGAAGGGAAGCAAGCAATGCTAGACAGCCAAAAGGAACTAGCTTATCTTTCCATGTTTCTTTATACTCATAAATTAACTCCTCTGCTACTTTCTTCTGCACTGAAGATAAAGGTTGATCTTTATACAAACCTTTTATATGGTTAGAATCGCCTTTAAACTTTAAAGCACGTGCAATATGATGAGGACTATTTCCCATTGATTTTTCAAATAATAAACATGATTCATGCATAATATCTGTTTTATGCTCTTCTAGATACCAGTAACGTCCAGCCATTTCTGGATATTGTAATTTATAATAAATATCTCCGAGTTGTTTTCGAAGATGTAATTCATTTGGGTATGTAAAGATGAGGCCATGCAACCTATCTCTTGCTTTTCCAAGATTATTATTTTCAATATCCTCTTCAATTCTTTTTAATGTTTTTCTAGGAATTTTATTGGTCATAAATTCCTCCTTATTTAGAATAGAGATAATTATATTTTATAAGAAATACTAAAAATTAGAAATTCTATTTTCGAAAAAGATTGTACATTTTATTTTAATGTGCTATGATGATGTCAGTTGAATAGTTAAATTAAGCAATCCATATGTTATCAAGTGCTGAAAACGAACGAGAAAAAGTATGTGAGAACTAGTTTATGTTTCGTATTTGATAATGTGTGGATTCTTTTTTTAGACAGGAAGACTAAAAAATTTAAAATTTGTATTTTCTTAGGAGGAAATAATTATGGCAGTAACAGGACAAGTAAAATGGTTTAACAACGAAAAAGGTTTCGGTTTCATCGAAGTTCCAGGCGAAAACGACGTATTCGTACACTTCTCAGCAATCGAAACTGACGGTTTCAAATCTTTAGAAGAAGGTCAAAAAGTTAGCTTCGAAATCGAAGACGGTAACCGTGGACCTCAAGCTAAAAACGTAATCAAACTATAATTTTATAGTTGATGATGGAAAAAAGGATGGCTAATGCCATCCTTTTTTTGTTGTGGAGAAAGTTTTTTTAGAGCCTGTTTTTATATCTAAATCTCTTTTTCGATGTTACAACTGGTAAAAAATTATCTGGAATGCGTATTAGTTTCTGTAGAAGAATTAGTTCAGCAAGAGCATTTGCTGCGTATGATAGTAAATAACTATAAATTTGTATTCTCTGTTGAAATGGGGAAATCTTTTCCAGATAGACCTTGAGTAACATCTTTTTTGTTAGCGTTGTTGTTGGAATTTTGTACGTTTTGAGATGATGTTTCTAACAGTTGTTCTTGTTCCTTACTAGGGGTATTCAGAGCATCTGAGGGAATGCTATTAACCTGCTGATTTAATGGATTTTCTTTATCCATAGTATACAACTCCTTTTTAGAATTCGATAAAAAGCAATGTAATTATAAATAGCTACTTATATATATTGTGTTTTTGAATGACATTATATACAAAACTTATATTGCAAAGTTAACTAATTAACGAATTGTTAGTGATGGATAAAGATGTACAAATTTTAATTTTTTAATAAAAATTAAAAGCGGGTAACAAGTACAAATACTCTTTCTCATGTTTTATATAAGGATCATATTACAAATCAAAAAAGATGTAGAGAACCTTGGAAGAAAATATAGTCGTTTTTTAGGGTGAAGAAGAATAAATAAAATGATACTACAAATGTAAAAAGGCATTCCATAAAGGAAGGCCTTTTATTGTTCTTGCCCTGATTTTTTCTTCTCACGTTTTTTACATTCTGGACATTTTGATTTACGAAACGGTTTGGCAAAGAATAGCAGAATGAAAAATAAACCGAATATAATACTAGCTGAGTTTTTCACGATAATGACGCTACTATTTTTCATTTGAATCGATGGTTGGATCTCTTTTTCTTCCATAGTGGCCCTCCATATATTGGATTTACATTTTAATTATAGCAAAGTTAGTTGTTGTAATGATGTGAAATGAGGAATGGATAATAAATATTTATAGGTAGTATAAATGCTGTTTTTATAACTTTAAAATTAATTAATTTCTATATTTTGATTTTGTTGTTTAACAAATGTTTGATAAATGATAAAAAATTGTAAAAAAGCGGAACTTGTAAGCTATTTCCTTTTCATAGATGCTAAAATTATATATGCAGCTGCTAATATAAATGGAAAAAAGGAGATAATGGAGTATGGAAAGTAAAGTGGAACGCTATGTCGAAAATTATGTTGTAACGAAAAATACGATGGCCTTACTTCCTGTTATTCTAAGTGAAAAGAAAATTGTTACGCGAGTCGTTGAAATGAATGATTCTTTTTTCGTATTTCAAAAACCTCTAGATATTATAGAAAGAAGTTGCCGCAAGCATGGCTCTAGTTTCTTGGGCAGAAAAGAAGGAACGAAAGAGTTAACTCATATTACACATAAAGCACCGATTGCGATTAGTCCAGCAGATCAACTTTATTTTTTCCCTACCTATTCTTACTCTAGAAAAGAGTGCGCTTGGTTGTCTCATTTTTATATTGAAAGTAATAAAGAATTAGAAGATGGAAATCTTATTATTAGATTTATAAATGGCTTTGCTGTGAAATTAGAAATATCAAAAACTAGTTTTGAAAATCAACAAAATCGTACAGCGAAATTACGTACTGAATATGAAGATCGTAGGAAAAAACAAGGGAATCCTTGTTTTAAAGAGGTCGATAAAAAAGAGGAATCAACATTAAGACCCGCTTATGAGAAGGTGTATTTTGTTAGAGAAGAAGAAGTGTAATATAGAAAAAGCTGCCTCTAGAATGTTGCTTTAAGCGGCATTCTAGGACAGCTTTTTTGCTATTTAAATATTAATAAGTTTCTTCCTTACGGGCAGCATCCATCATAATGAAGATAGCTGATAAAATATGCAAAATCATTCCTACAAACGGAATCCATGCAAGGCAAGAAGTTACAATTCCTAGCACATTACCGTTAGCGCTCATATTAGCTTTTTTAGCCAATACTAAAGTAACAATATGTAATACTAGCATGAAAAGAAGTGGTAACCAAAGTAAAGAAACAACAATAGTTCCTCCGAGTACAGGTATTCCCAGTAAAGCCTCTAAGGCACCAGTAACCCATTTTAATAATTTTACTGTGTCTTTCAAAGTATTTCCTCCTAAAAATATAAAATAAATATATTGCGATATTTAGTATAACAGATTTATGTTGTTTTTTTAATAAAAAATGTAAAAAATACTATTTTTTTATATTTAAATAAATTATTTGTAATATACTATTTTTGAAGGGATATAAGGATATTGTTGGATAGGGTGTTATTAATATGTAATATCTTGTCAAATATTGATAGATTATCATAGCTAAATAATGAAGGAATTCTTATGAAAGATATGGAAACTTTAATAAATACATCTCCGTATGTCGTATCTACCATTTCCTCTTTCATATAAGCAATGATACAGTAGGGATAGTATTTAGAGTAAAGGGGTAAAGTGTAGAATGGATTTTCAGACAATCAAAGAGTATTTTTCACCAGAAAATATGGATCATATTGTTGAGAGTTATAAAGCGTTCGGACCACTTCTTGGTATTGGTTTACCGATGATAGAGGCGTTGATTCCGGTATTACCGCTTATTGTATTTGTACTGGCGAATGCTGTTGCATTTGGCTTTTGGCTCGGTTTTCTTTATTCATGGCTTGGATCAGTAATGGGTGCATTACTTGTCTTTTTCATCATCCGCCATTTTGGTCGCAGTCGTTTCTTTTCGTTTGTAAATAAGCATGAGAGAGTACGAAAAGCAATGGGGTGGATTGAAAGGAAAGGATTCGCACCGATTTTTGTTATATTTTGTTTTCCGTTTACACCGTCAGCGCTAATAAATGTTGTCGCTGGTTTATCCCGAATTAGTGTAAAACAGTTTGGTCTAGCGTTAGCATTCGGAAAACTTGTGATGATTTTTATTTTAACGTATATCGGTCATGATTTAATGTCATTTATTCATAATCCAGTGAAATCAGTTATTGTAGGGATTGGTATTTTTATTTTATGGTATGTCGGTAAGAAAATCGAAGTAAAGTTAGAACTACATTAAGAATAGTCTTCTTTGTAAAGGAAAGCTTCAGTATTAAAGGATAAGGGGAGAAGCAGATGAAGAAAACTTTGAAAAAAGAAGGCATAGAGTGGATACGAACAATTTTAATTGGTGTATTATTAGCTGTATTTTTTCGAACGTTTTTCTTTTCAACGTATGTTGTAGAGGGGAAGTCAATGATGCCGACATTGCAAGATGGCAATATGCTAGTTGTAAATAAGGTGAGTTATCAAGTTGGGGACTTGAACAGATTTGACGTTGTGGTATTTCATGCGAATAAAAAAGAGGACTATGTAAAGCGGGTTATCGGTTTACCTGGAGATCATATTGAATATAAGCAGGATAAGTTATATATAAACGGTCAATTTATTGATGAGCCGTATTTAGAGAAGTATAAGAAAGAGATAAATGGAAGGCAACTAACAGGCGACTTTACATTAGAAGAGTTAACGAAAGAAAAGCTGGTGCCACCCGGGTTTATTTTTGTAGTAGGTGATAACCGGCTCGGGAGCTGGGATAGTAGACACTTTGGCTTTGTAAAAGCTGATACAGTTGTCGGTAAAGTTGATTTGCGATATTGGCCAATTCAAGAGGTGCAAACGAATTTTTCAAAAGGTTGATATAATGAAGTAGAAGTATAGAAAAGACAAACAACTCAGTTTGTCTTTTTTCGTGTACTATAATACAATTATAGTAGCAAACTAACGTTCGTTATGTAAGTGAAAGGTGGGGTTACATGTCACTTCGATTTGTAATTGGTAGAGCGGGAAGTGGAAAAAGTACACTTTGTTTACGCGAAGTGCAAGAAGAGTTAAAACAACGCCCGAGAGGGAAAACAATATTATATCTTGTGCCAGAACAGATGACATTCCAGACGCAGCAGGCGTTAATTGGAAGTGAGGATGTAAGAGGTTCTATTCGGGCACAAGTTTTTAGTTTTTCACGATTAGCGTGGAAGGTACTACAAGAAGTTGGCGGAGCGAGTCGTCTTCATATTGATGAAGCGGGTGTACATATGTTACTCCGTAAAATTGTAGAGTCTCGTAAAGATGGATTATCGGTGTTCCAAAAAGCAGCGGAGCAAAACGGTTTCTTTGAACATCTTGGCAGTATGATTGCAGAGTTTAAACGTTACAATGTAACGCCATCTAACGTATATGAAATGTGGCAACAATTGGATGCGCATAGTAGCAGTGCCGAACAAAAGTTACTAGCGAATAAAGTGTATGATTTACAGCTATTATACGATGATTTTGAACGTGCTTTAATTGGAAAATATTTAGATTCAGAAGACTACCTGCAATTGCTAGTGGAAAAGCTTCCGCAGTCTGAATATGTAAATGGTGCGGAAATTTATATAGATGGATTTCATTCATTCTCCCCGCAAGAGTTAGAGATTGTAAGACAGCTTATGATTTGCGGAGCGAGAGTTACGATCACGTTAACGATAGATGAAAAAACGTTAGCACAGCCAGTAAATGAACTCGATTTATTTTATGAAACGACGTTAACGTATGAAAAAATAAAACAAGTAGCGCGTGAAGAGAAAATAGAAATTGAAAAAACAATTCCACTTATGGAACAGCCGCGTTTTCATTCTCCCGCATTAGCGCATTTAGAAGCTCATTATGAAGCGCGTCCGAATGAAAAATTTAACGGTGAAGCGAGTGTAACGATTAGCACAGCTGCGAATTTACGAGCGGAGGTAGAAGGTGTTGCTCGTGAAATTCGTAAACTTGTTGCGAATGAAAAATATCGTTACCGAGATATTGCAGTGCTTCTTCGTAATGGGGAAAGTTATTACGATGTGATGCGCACGTTATTTACAGATTACAATATCCCGCACTTCATCGATGAAAAGCGCCCGATGTCACACCACCCATTAGTAGAATGTATTCGTTCTGCACTCGAGATTATTAGTGGGAATTGGCGTTATGATGCGGTGTTCCGCTGCGTGAAAACAGAGCTTTTATATCCATTAGACGTAAGAAAAGAAACGATGCGTGAAGAAATGGATGAATTTGAAAATTACTGTTTAGCGTACGGTGTACAAGGAAAGAGGTGGACTTCAGAGGATTCATGGATGTATCGCCGTTATCGTTCTCTTGATGATACGAACGGGATGATTACAGACAGTGAACGTGAAATGGAAGAGAAAATAAATAGGTTACGTGACGTTGTAAGAACACCTGTTATTCGCATGCAAAAAAGGTTAAAGCGTGCAGGAACAGTTATGCAAATGTGTGAAGCAGTTTACTTATTTCTAGAAGAGCTGGATGTTCCGAAAAAACTAGAAGAATTACGTATACGTGCAGAAGAAAGTGGAGATTTCTTATTTGCGACAGATCATGAACAAGTATGGGAAGAAGTAATGAGCCTTCTTGATACGTTTGTAGAGATGCTTGGTGAAGAGAAAATGTCTCTTTCTATGTTTACGGACGTTATGTCGACAGGTCTTGAGGCACTTCAATTTGCTAACATTCCGCCGTCATTAGACCAAGTGTTAATTGCTAATATTGATCACTCCAGGTTATCTGACGTGAAAGCAACGTTTATTATAGGTGTAAATGAGGGTGTTATTCCAGCAGCACCTATGGACGAAGGTATGCTTTCTGATGAAGAAAGAGAAGTTCTTGGTGCAGCAGGGATTGAATTAGCGCCAACGACGAGACAAACTTTGTTAGAAGAACAGTTCGTTATGTATCAAATGGTAACGAGAGCATCTGAGAAGTTATATATTTCATGCCCGCTTGCAGATGAAGAAGGAAAGACGTTACTTGCGTCTAGCTTTATTAAGAAAATAAAAAGAATGTTCCCTAATGTGAAAGATTTATTTATTACGAATGACGTAAACGATTTATCACGTTCAGAACAAATTTCATACGTAGCAACGCCAGAAGTAACGTTATCTTACGTTATGCAGCAACTACAAACGTGGAAGCGATACGGATTTGAAGGGAATTTAGACTTTTGGTGGGACGTATATAATTTCTACGTAACTTCAGATGAATGGAAACAAAAAAGTAGCCGCGTCTTATCAAGTTTATTCTATCGAAATCGTGCGAAGAAACTAAGTACAGCAGTAAGTAGAGATTTATACGGAGATATAATTAAAGGAAGCGTCTCTCGTATGGAACTATTTAACCGTTGTGCATACGCTCATTTTGCGCAGCACGGTTTATCGCTTAGAGAGCGTGATATTTTCAAGCTTGATGCGCCGGATATCGGCGAATTATTCCATGCGGCATTAAAGAAAATTGCGGACAAGTTATTGCGTGAAAACCGTACTTGGGCGGATTTATCCATAAAAGAGTGTGAGCATCTTTCTGTTTTAGTAATAGAAGAAATCGCACCGTTATTACAACGACAAATTTTATTAAGTTCAAACCGTCATTTCTATTTAAAACAAAAACTACAACAAATCATTTTCCGTACGTCAATCATTCTTCGTGAACATGCGAAGTCAAGCGGATTCGTACCAGTTGATTTAGAAGTGCCGTTCGGTATGGGTGGTACAGGCTCACTTCCGCCGATGGAATTCTCATTACCAAATGGTGTGAAGATGGAAGTTGTCGGCCGTATTGACCGTGTTGATAAGGCAGAAGATGAAAACGGGACGTTCCTACGTATTATTGATTATAAATCAAGTTCAAAAGCGTTAGATTTAACGGAAGTGTATTACGGATTAGCACTTCAAATGTTAACGTATTTAGATGTTGTTACTTCGAATGCGCAGACGTGGATGAAAAAAGGTCACGCAGCATCACCAGCTGGTGTATTGTATTTCCATATTCATAACCCAATCGTTGAGATGAAAGGTGACGCATCTGAAGCTGAAATTGAAAAAGAAATTTTAAAGAAATTTAAAATGAAAGGACTCGTATTAGGAGATGCTGACGTTGTTCGTTTAATGGATAACAAACTTTCAACAGGAAGTTCAGATATTATTTCTGCTGGCCTGAAAAAAGACGGTAGCTTTAGTGCGCGTTCAAGTATTGCAAGTGAGCAAGAGTTTAACGTACTGCAAAAATATGTACACCATACGTTTGAAAATATCGGAAAAGATATTACAGAAGGTGTTATCGATATTGCTCCTTATAAAATGGGAAATAAAGCAGCATGTACGTTCTGTAACTTCAAATCTGTTTGTCAATTTGATGAGTCACTTGAAGATAATCAGTTCCGATCGTTAAAAGATATGAAAGATAGCGAAGCGATGGAGAAAATAAGAGAGGAGGTTGGCGGAGAATGATAGAAAATTGGCCTAAAAAACCAGAAGATAGTCAATGGACAGATGACCAGTGGAAAGCTGTTGTAGCGAACGGGCGTGATATTTTAGTTGCGGCTGCAGCTGGATCAGGTAAAACAGCAGTATTAGTTGAACGTATTATTAAAAAGATTATTAATGAAGAGAATCCAGTCGATGTCGACCGCCTGCTCGTTGTAACATTTACGAATGCAGCGGCGCAAGAGATGAAAAACCGAATCGGGGAAGCGTTAGAAAAGGTATTAATTGATGAACCAGGCTCTCAACACGTAAGAAAGCAGCTGAGCCTATTAAATAAAGCTTCCATTTCAACAATTCACTCATTCTGTTTACAAGTAATTAGAGGATATTACTACATGCTTGATGTTGATCCTCGTTTCCGTATTGCGAATCAAACAGAAAATGAATTGTTAAAAGAAGAAGTGCTAGATGACATATTAGAAGAAGAGTACGGAATCGAAGATAATACAATCTTCTTTGAACTTGTTGATCGTTATACGAGTGACCGTAGTGATGATGACTTACAACGTATGATTTTAGCGCTTCATACAGAGTCAAGAGCGCATCCAAATCCGGAAAAATGGCTTGATAAATTAGTAGAAGCATATGACGTAGAAGGAAAGACAATTGAAGACTTAGTATATGCTTCTTATTTATTAGAAGATGTGAAATTCCAGCTTGAAACAGCGGAACAGCATATTCGTAAGGCAACTGAACTCGCAATGCTTCCTGACGGTCCAGCGCCTCGCATTGAAACCCTGCAAGCAGATCTAGCTTTACTTGGAACGCTATCATCAGCTGCTCATGAGTCGTGGACAAGTTTGTATGAAGCGATGCAAAACGTATCGTGGCAAACGTTAAAGCGTATTAAGAAAAGTGATTACAATGAAGATGTTGTAAAACAAGTAGACTCTCTTCGTAATAAAGCGAAAGATGAGGTGAAGAAATTACAAGAAGAGTTATTTAGCCGAAAACCTGAAAGTTTCTTACGAGATTTTCAAGATATGCACCCAGTATTAGAAAAGCTTGTTCAACTTGTAAAAGTATTTACAGAGCGTTTCCAAGCGATGAAGCGAGATAAAGGAATGGTCGATTTCACAGATTTAGAGCATTTTTGTTTACAAATTTTAAGTGAACAAAGTGAAAATGGTGAAATGAATCCGTCAGCAGTGGCGCTCCAATATCGTAACAAATTTGCTGAAGTATTAGTCGATGAATATCAAGATACGAACTTTGTACAGGAATCCATTATTAAATTCGTAACGAAAGATTCTGAGAGTGAAGGAAACTTGTTCATGGTTGGTGACGTAAAGCAATCGATTTATCGTTTCCGACTAGCCGAACCAGGACTATTCCTAGGAAAATATAAACGCTTCACACAAGAAGGATTGGGCGGCGGAATGAAGATCGACTTAGCGAAAAACTTCCGTAGTCGTCATGAAGTACTAGCAGGTACGAACTTTATCTTCAAACAAATTATGGGTGAAGAAGTCGGAGAAATCGACTACGATGCAGACGCTGAATTAAAGTTAGGTGCTACCTATCCAGAAGGTGAAGATGTAGCGGCAGAACTACTGTGCATTCAGCAAACGGAAGAAGAAGTAATAGACGGAGAAGAAGGTGCAGAAGTCGAAAAAGCACAGCTTGAAGCTCGTCTTATGGCGCAGCGCATTAAAGCGATGGTTGATTCAGGTTATGAAGTGTATGACCGTAAAAATGATAGTATGCGCCCAGTACAATACCGCGACTTCGTTATTTTACTTCGCTCCATGCCGTGGGCACCGCAAATTATGGAAGAGTTAAAATTACAAGGAATTCCAGTATATGCAGACCTTGCGACTGGTTACTTTGAAGCGACAGAAGTAAATATTATGATGAACGTATTCCGCGTTATTGATAATCCGATGCAAGATATCCCGCTTGCAGCAGTACTTCGTTCACCGATCGTTGGATTAAATGACGAAGAACTTGCGACGCTTCGTGCTCACGGAAAGAAAGGGTCATTTTATGAAGTAATGAGCTCATTCTTAAAAGGGGCACCACTTGAAGAGGAGCAAGAACTTCATGATAAATTAGAGTGGTTTTATAACTTACTGCAAGGATGGCGTGAATTCGCGCGCCAACAATCACTTTCTGATTTAATTTGGAAAGTGTACGGTGAGACAGGTTATTACGACTTCGTTGGCGGTTTACCAGCTGGAAAGCAAAGGCAGGCAAACTTACGCGTACTATATGACCGCGCAAGACAATATGAAGCAACATCATTTAGAGGATTATTCCGCTTCTTACGTTTTATTGAACGTATTTTAGAACGCGGTGATGATATGGGTACGGCGAGGGCCCTCGGTGAACAAGAAGACGTTGTTCGCATTATGACGATTCATAAAAGTAAAGGGTTAGAGTTCCCAGTTGTATTTGTAGCTGGACTCGGTCGTCGTTTTAATACACAAGACTTAATGAAACGTTTCTTATTGCATAAAGATTTCGGTTTCGGTTCGCAATTTATCGATCCGCGTAAACGAATTAAATATACAACATTATCACAGCTTGCGATTAAGCGTAAAATGAAAATGGAATTAATTGCGGAAGAAATGCGCGTACTATACGTAGCATTGACGCGTGCGAAAGAGAAGTTAATTTTAATTGGAACAGTTAAGGATGCAAATAAGGAAATGGAAAAATGGCTTGATGCGAGGGAACATAGTGAATGGTTATTACCAGATCATATACGTGCCGGGGCGTCTTGTTATTTAGACTGGATTGCACCTTCATTATATAGACACCGTGATAGTGAAATGCTTCTTGAATTAGGACAAGGAAGTATTCCGGATGAAATTTACGGGTATGACACGAGCTGGAAAGTAGAAGTTGTGGACGGTAATACGCTACTTGCACCAGAGCCAGTTCAAGAAGAGAAACAAGAATTATTAGAAGCGCTTCGTGAGAAAAAGGCTGTGCCATTACAAAGTGAACGGAAAGAAGAAGTGTACGACAGATTAATGTGGAAGTACGGATATGAGGATGCGACATCTCATCGTGCGAAGCAATCTGTTACAGAAATAAAGAGAAATTATCAATCTGAAGAAGGTAGCGATAACGCCTTTATTAAAAAACTACGTGCACCAATTAAAACACGTCCGCGCTTTATGGAGAAAAAAGGGTTAACGTACGCAGAGCGCGGAACAGCAGTCCATGCCGTTATGCAGCATGTTGATTTGAAGAAGCCGATTACGGTTGAAGTTCTTCAAGAGCAAATTGCTGGAATGGTAAATAAGGAATTATTAACATTCGAGCAGGCGGAAGAAATAGCGATTGAAAAAGTAATTTCATTCTTTGACAGTGACTTAGGCAAAAGGGTATTAGCGGCGAAAAGTGTTGAGCGTGAAGTACCATTTACGATGATGCTTGCAGCAGAAGAAGCATATCAAGATTGGAAAGGGAATAGCGGGGAATCAATCCTTGTCCAAGGGGTTATCGACTGCATGATTGAAGAGGAAGATGGCATTACGTTAATCGACTTCAAAACAGATACGATTGAAGGGAAATTCCCAGGCGGATTCGAACAAGCGAAACCAATTTTAGAAGATCGATATAAAGTGCAGCTTTCGTTATATGCAAAAGCACTGGAGAAAAGCTTACAACATCCTGTGAAAGAGAAATGTTTATATTTCTTTGATGGGAATCACGTTGTAAATATTGAAGAATAGAGGGGCTTGAAAATGGTAACGGAAAAAACGTTAAGAACTTGTGAACAGGGACACGAGTACTATAAAAGTAGCGATTGTCCAACTTGCCCAACCTGTGAGAAAGAGAGAAAACCAAAAGAAGGTTTTCTCTCTCTTCTTTCAGCGCCAGCAAGAAGGGCATTAGAACACCATGGAATTCAAACTGTAGAAGAACTCTCAAAATATAGTGAAAAAGAAATTTCAAAACTGCATGGTATGGGGCCTGCGTCTTTGCCGAAGCTTAGGAAGGCTTTGGAGGAGAGCGGGTTATCATTTAAATAAAATGAAATAGTGCCTCTTCACTACTTACTTGTTTATACCACTATTTGTGGACAGTAAAGCTCTTGCTTATTAAAATTTTATTTTAATAATTTTGAATTAGATAAAAGAAAAAAGTAGGAGATATTCTCCTACTTTTTTTACGCTGTTCCAATCTGATCTTGATCTGCCACATCAGAATCAAATGTATTCGTTGCACTAACACCGTTAAACGTATTCACGACAAACCCAACATTGGAAGCTCCAGATCCGTTATAGGCTTTCGTGTTTTCTTTCGGAGATACGTTATAAAAATCTCCTAAGTTGAAAGAGCCGTTACTGTTTTGCACGACGAGATTTCCTACAACCGAAGGCATACCATCCACCTACTTTACTAAGCTTTTTAATTACTATATGAATTATTGTGCGGAAGGTTCATCCGTAATATATTGGCGGATTTGTATAATACGAGAGTTATTAAAACCATAATCAACATTTCCAATTTGAAAGCAACCAGAATTTAAAAGTGTGCGTAATTCAACGTTATTAACTTCAATAAAAGGGCATTCATTTACAATGTTTAATTTTACATCTGTCGTTCGTTTTGGAATTGTAATGTGTTCATCTGTAAAGATTTCAAAAGCATCAAAGCGACCTTCTCCCCGTATATAAAAAGGAATTTCACGGTGGACGGCAATAGCTCTACTTTTTAATTCCATTTGGTTTGCATCTCCAACTTGAAATACAGCAGCAATCCCTAAAGAAATAATAGAAACATTTTGGACAATAGACACATGATGCAACATAATTTCTCAGTCTCCTTAACCTGGAGTAGGAGGGACATCTGTTACTAATGGTACAAATGGACCCTCTGTAACTGTTTCAAATGGTGTATCGAGAATAGAAGATAGAATGAGGAGATTTGCATCTCCAATTAAAAAGAGTGCGGACGACGATACACCGTTCATTTTAATCTGTCCGACTTTTAACTCACGGTTTACAACGTTAAGGTTCATACATACTTACTCCTTTCGGAAATTTCCCGGTATGTGCTGAATAAAGGAGAGAAAGGCTTTGTCAATATCTTGTTTCATTGCCTGAATAATGATATCTCGTAAATAATCTGGATCTGTTGAAATACCTTCATATGATTGCGCTTGTGATAAATAATAAGGGAGTCGATGCTCCATCTGTTTTTTTATGTCATCCACCATCATTTGTCGATACATTTCATCAAGCGGTGTTCGCTCTTCTTGTTCAAAATGGAGAATACGATTATATGCTTCTTCATCTAAGTATCGATGCATTTCTTGGAGGATACCTTGATAAAAGTCTGGGTTTGTTTCGGTTTCAGGGTTTACCTTCAATGTTTCTGTATCCACTTGAAGGTCTTCAATTTGTTGTCCTTTTGCTGAAAATGGGTTTAAACCAATATTTAAAGTACCATTTAAATTTTCGACTTTTAATTGATCGAATTTGTATTCCACTTTTCCTACAGAAGAGGAGGGGCGATTTTTTAATTCGTTAAGCTCTTCTTGGAGTTGGCGCACTTGATCTTCTAAATTCAGGATGGCTGCTTGTTGTGTTTGAAGAGCTTGTTGAAGTTGGTGTAAGTAAGTATATATATCTTGATTCATTTGTGAAACCTCCTTTTCAATAGGGAGGGTAAAAATATTCCTGCTATATATTTATGACAAGGATGTCTTAAGAAGAACTAGTTGATGGTTTGATAGAAATAATTTGTCCTTTCGCTTGTAATGGGCGAAGCGGCTCCGTAAATCCGCCCGTATTTGAAAATTTAGATAGGGCTTTAATACTTCCGGCAGTACCAATTTGGAACACAGAAGAGGTTGTAATGCTATCAATTTTAATGCTGTTAATGATGATGCTTTGGTTTACGTAAAAATTCAATACAATCGCCCCCTTTAAGTTGAACCAATTATCGCTTGATCGACGACATCTGAATCGTTGACAGTCGTTGCACTTTGATAATTGTAGACAGAAACGTTATCTCCAACATTAAAAGAGCCGGCCCCGGCGAAAGCACGTGAGTAACTAATAGGCCTAATCGCAAATACATCTCCAATATGAAAAATACCACTTGATCCAATATTGACGATACGAATATGTCCGACCATAGCTGGCATACAAAACACCCTTCGTTTTTAAAATTTTCTTTTCTACTATTGTATGGGCGTTTCCAATAAAATGTGTATTTTTTTGAAATAAAAGAAACACACGCATTATTGCGTGTGTGTTTTGAATGTTTGATTAGGGTGTAAATCCGTATGTACATGACAAATTACATTTAAGAGCCTGTCCAGTTCTTGGCTACAATCCACTGTTTTTTGAGAAGTCATTCCATAGCGTTCAGCAAAATAAATCATTTTTTCACGTTTTTTTTCAATCGCTTGCTCAAACATTGAAATCGGCTCCATCTCTAAATGAAATTTTTAGTATATATGTAGTACATATTATACAAAAACTTCATAAAAAAGAAATGCATTCGCTAAAAAAAGTAAAATTTCTACATTTTATGCCAAATGATAAAGGGTAACGAATAGGGTATGAGAAGAATATTGTAAAAATTAGCGTGCATGAGAAGGTTTTTTTCTTAAGGATGCGAATACAATTAAAGGGCATGAGTTTTAGGATGGAGAGTGGAAATATTGCGTTTTGTAACGGCGAAGAAAGAAGAAAAGGTATTTGTAGGTATTGTGGATGAAGAAGAAGAAAAGGTATTACACTTAAGAGAAGCGCAAAGACAAAAAGGGGAAAAGGTTACAATCCCTATTACAATGTTAGAGTGTATTGAAAGAGGGACTGAATGCTTTGAGAAAGTATGTGAAATTGTAAATTGGGCAAAAGAAAACGGGGAAGCGGCGTATTATCCGTTAACAGAGGTGAAAATATTAGCACCGATTCCAAGGCCAAGAAAGAATATTTTGTGCGTTGGAAAAAACTATCGTGAGCATGCGGTAGAAATGGGTGGAGTAGAGTCTATTCCAGAAAATATAATGATCTTTACGAAAGCACCAACAACAGTTATTGGCATAAATGAGCAAATTAATGGTCACCCTCATGCAACGGACGAACTAGATTACGAAGGAGAATTAGCTATCGTTATTGGTAAGCGAGGGAAACAAATTAAAAAAGAAAAAGCGCTTGAGCATGTTTTTGGTTATACGATTATCAATGATGTAACAGCTCGAGACATTCAAAGAAAACATAAACAGTTTTTCCTTGGGAAAAGCTTCGATACATTTTGTCCGATGGGACCGTATTTAATTCATAAATCGGTGGTTAATGCGCCGAATGCATTACACATTGAAACGGTAGTAAATGGAGAAGTAAGGCAAACTTCCAACACAAATAAAATGATTTTTTCAATAGAAGAAATTATTTCAACGATAAGTAAAGGAATGACTTTAGAACCAGGCGATATTATCGCAACAGGAACCCCGGCTGGTGTCGGAAAAGGTTTCACACCACCGAAGTTTTTACATGCTGGTGATGAAGTGGTTATTACAGTAGAAGGAATTGGTACTTTGCGAAATGTAGTGAAGTGAAGAAAAGAGCTATCTTGTTAAAAGATAGCTCTTTTTTATGGCCTTGGGTTATAGAGGTAATCAATAACGGAAAAAGTGTAAAGACCAATGAATGCAAGTGTGCAAATGCCAAATAGTATAACCGTAAGTGCGCTTTTTTCTCGTCCAAAACCAATGATAGTAAGAATAACAGCAGTCCAAAATGATGCTTTCAGTAGTGTGAATGTAGTAGGAGTTGAGTAGTGAGTAAGCCATGTTGTGGAAAGTAGGAAGCCAAAGAATGTAACTAAAATAAAAGATGTAGCTAAATAGTTAATATGTTTACCATATCTTAATAGCATATCGCACCTCCTTTACGATTTTAAAATACAGAAAATTAAAATTTCATCTTAATATAAATGAATATAAAAAGAAAGAGGTTGTCCCAACATGTCGGACAACCTCTCTATCATTACGATAATACAGCTTTAATTTTTTGGAATGCCCACTCTAAATCTTCTTCAGAGATTACTAGAGGTGGTGCGATACGAATTACGTTTTCATGTGTTTCTTTACATAGTAGACCAGCTGCTTTTAGTTGTTCACAGTAAGGACGAGCTGGCTCGTTTAATTCGATACCGATGAATAAACCTTTACCGCGAACTTCAGTGATCATTGGGTTGTCAATCTCTTTTAATTGCCCAACTAATTTTTCTCCTAATTGAAGAGAACGCTCTGTTAATTTTTCTTCTTCTAACACTTCAAGAGCTGCGATAGAAACAGCACATGCAAGTGGGTTACCACCGAATGTAGAACCGTGAGAACCTGGCTCAAATACACCTAAAATATCGCGGTTTGCTGCAACACAAGAGATCGGGAACACGCCGCCACCAAGTGCTTTACCAAGTATGTACATGTCAGGAGTTACATCGTCCCAGTCACAAGCAAATACTTTACCAGTACGGCCTAAGCCTGTTTGGATTTCATCTGCTACGAATAAAACGTTTTCTTTTTTACATACTTCAAAAGCTTCTTTTAAGTAACCAGCTGGCGGGATGTTAATTCCTGCTTCACCTTGAATTGGCTCTAAAATGAATGCTGCTGTATTTGGTGTAATTGCGGCTTTTAATGCTTCTAAATCACCGTAAGGAATTACAACGATGCCAGGAAGCATTGGACCGAATCCACGCTTGTACTCTTCGTTTGAAGACATAGAAACAGAACCCATTGTACGTCCGTGGAAGTTATCTTCACAAACGATGATTTCAGCGCGGTTTGCTTCTACTTTCTTCACATCATAAGCCCAGCGACGAACTGTTTTAATTGCAGTTTCAACAGCTTCAGCACCTGTATTCATTGGAAGTACCATTTCTTTATTAGTTAGTTTCGCAACTTTTTCGTACCAAGGACCTAATTGATCGCTATGGAAAGCACGAGAAGTTAACGTAACACGATTTGCTTGGTCAATTAAAGCGTTAATAATTTTTGGGTGACGATGACCTTGGTTTACTGCAGAATATGCACTTAATAAGTCCATATAGCGGTTTCCTTCAGGATCTTCTACCCAAACACCTTCTGCTTTAGAAATAACGATTGGAAGTGGGTGATAGTTATTTGCTCCATATGTGTCTGTAAGTTCGATAATATCCTTAGTTTGAATCATGATTGTTCCCCCTTTTGTTATTACAAGAAGTTTGTAAATACTCTAAATATTATATCATTTAAATGTAAAAAAGCGAAACATTTCCTGAAAATAAATGAACATGTTATCATATAGAGTGAAAAAGTGTGAAAAGAGGAGGTAAGGGATACGATGGTACATATGCATATTACAGCATGGGCGTTAGGTTTAATTTTATTCTTCGTTGCGTATTCACTTTATTCAGCAGGAAGAAAAGGTAAAGGTGTACATATGGGGCTTCGCCTAATGTATATCATCATTATTGTGACAGGCTTCATGTTGTACATGAGTATTGTGAAGACAGCAACAGGTAGCATGCACATGTGGTACGGCCTGAAAATGTTAGCTGGTATTTTAGTTATCGGCGGAATGGAAATGGTTCTTGTAAAAATGAGCAAAAACAAACCAACAGGGGCGGTTTGGGGCTTATTTATTGTTGCGCTAGTAGCAGTATTATACTTAGGACTGAAATTGCCACTTGGCTGGTACGTATTCAAATAAAAATAAAACCACCTTATAATCTCAAAGACTTGGGAGATAAGGTGGTTTTTATTTTTTATGTCGCATCGATATGCAACTCTTCTCCATTTACTTTCGTAAAACGGAACATATTTTTATTTGACGTAGTGTGACGGACGAAATGGTGTTGCAGTGTACAGATCATTTCTTCGTTATCAAACAAAAGAATATTTACTCCTTCGCGTGACTCCTCTTTCGGTAAGAAAGATAAATAATTATGACAATACATGCAATCATATAAAGAGTAGTGAAGTGATTGCAATGATTCAGTTAATAATGTGAAGACAGAGTCAGGTAATTCCTCGAGCCATTCATTATAGCTAAGAAGTAACTTTTTTCGAATACGTACCATTTCACCATTTTGCAAATGGTGTTGCTCGTTGGCGATTTGTAATACATCTTGTTCATAGAAACGGGCTGGTAACCAATTGTTATTATACAAAATTTCAAACCCATCTTCGGCAATATCTTCTAATAGAAACGCTTCATCATTTTCATCATCAAAGAATACCCATTCATTGTTTATATATTCTACATTACCGACTGTATGAGCACGGGGCTGGTTATATAAAATATGTTTACGTTGTATCATATACGATTTCTCCTTTATGAAAAGTAGTTATTCCTGTTATAGACAGTTCGTGCGTTCTTTATAACTAGACACATCTAGACATAGGTGGGCATACAATAAAACACGTTTTACTGAGTGAGAATGCTATTCCATATGTGGATAGTAGGTTATCGTCAAGTTTTTCATTTTTTGATCCGCACTCTTAGGGTGGGGATTACTGCACGTTCAAGAAAAGAAATAAGATGGAAGGATGATTTATATGTGCGGGATTACAGGATGGGTGGATTATAAACGCTCATTAGAAGGAGAAAGAGATGTCGTTACGAAGATGGCTGAGACGTTAGCGAAGCGGGGGCCGGATGATAATAAAGTTTGGATTAAAGGAAATGTCGCATTTGGGCATAAACGGTTAATCGTTGTAGACCCTGAGGGCGGTAAACAGCCGATGACTTGTTTAAAAGATGAAACGAATTACGCCATTTGCTATAACGGTGAACTTTATAACACAGAAGACATTCGAAAGGAATTATTAAGAAGAGGGTATACGTTCAAAGGTCATTCTGATACAGAAGTATTATTAGCTTCTTATATTGAATGGAAAGAAGAATGTGTCGATCATTTAAACGGTATATATGCGTTTGCAGTATGGGACGAACAGAAAGAACAAGTATTTATTGCGAGAGATCGATTAGGTGTAAAGCCACTTTTTTATAAATATGATAGCGGACGCTTACTATTTGGTTCGGAGTTAAAAGCGATATTGTCGCATCCAGATGTGAAGGCGGAAGTAACATTAGAAGGGTTATCAGAAATATTCGGACTCGGACCGTCAAGAACGCCTGGCCACGGTATTTATGCTGGTATAAAAGAATTACGTCCAGGTCATGCGATGACATTTTCAAAGAACGGTTTGTGTATATGGAGATATTGGAATGTAGAAAGTAAAAAACATGAAGACTCTTTTGAAGAAACAGTAGAGAAAACGCGCTTTTTACTACAAGATGCCATTACAAGACAGCTTGTTTCTGATGTACCACTATGTACCTTTTTATCAGGTGGTGTAGATTCGAGCGCTATTACAGCTATTGCGGCGAAAGAATACGAGAGATCAGGAAAAGGACAATTACACACGTATTCAATTGATTACGAAGATAATGACAAATACTTTAAAGCGAATGCGTTTCAGCCAAATTCAGATGCTCCGTTTATTAATTTGATGACAGAGACGTTTCAAACAACCCATCATCGTTGCGTCATTTCGAATGAAAAACTAGCAGAGTATTTAACGGAGGCGGTACTCGTTCGTGATTTGCCTGGTATGGCAGATATCGATTCGTCATTATTATGGTTTTGCCGCGAAATTAAACAAGATTTTGTCGTCGGCTTATCTGGAGAATGTGCAGATGAAATATTTGGTGGATATCCGTGGTTTTATAGAGAAGATGATCTACAATCGAGTGCATTTCCGTGGATGCGCTCTACAGAAGCGCGTGAACAACTTCTAAAAAAAGAATGGAGAAATAAATTAAATTTACAACAATATGTACAAAGGCGCTATGAAGAGTCGATTCAAGAAGTTCCTATTTTAGAGGGAGAAAGTCCGCTAGAAGCAAAAAGACGCCAATTATTTTATTTAAATATGGTATGGTTTATGACAACATTATTAGACAGAAAAGACCGCATGAGTATGGGGGCAAGCTTAGAAGTACGTGTTCCATTTGCGGATCATCGTCTTGTCGAATATGCGTGGAATATTCCTTGGGAAATGAAAATGTATAAAAACCGCGAAAAAGGTCTATTACGTAAAGCGTTAGAAGATGTGCTTCCACATGACATCTTATATAGAAAGAAGAGTCCTTATCCGAAAACGCATAATCCGCACTATACGAAAGCAGTCACAGTATGGCTACAAGATTTATTAACAGATAAAGGTTCAATTTTACACGAACTATTTGATAAAGAGCAGTTGAGCGGATTGATTCAGTCTGGCGGCAGTGCATTTCAATCACCTTGGTTCGGGCAATTAATGACAGGTCCTCAACTTTTAGCTCATTTAGCACAAATTCACGTTTGGTTTAAAGAGTATGGGGTAAATATTAGGGAATAAGGGAAAAGCGACTTACTTTTATGTAAGTCGCTTTTTATTAAAGAAATTGTCAAATGAAATTTAAAATCATATTAGAAAAAATACTTATTTAGAATAATTATCTTTACGTACTTATTATTGTTTGTTATAATTGGAAACAAACGTTCTTGAAAAAGATTCTCATTTATAAAATTGAGGTGTTATATAGATGACAAAGAAAAAAATAGGTTTACTCGTAATGGCGTATGGAACGCCAGAATCATTAGATGATGTAGAAGCGTACTACACACATATTCGCCACGGTCGTAAACCTTCCAAAGAGGCACTCCAAGATTTAATCGAGCGCTATAAAGCGATTGGTGGAATTTCGCCGCTTGCAAAAATTACGAAAGAACAGGCGCATAAATTAACAGATTCAATGAATAACATATTTACAGAGTATGAATTTACTTGTTACTTAGGTTTAAAACATATTGCACCATTTATAGAAGATGCGGTAGAAGAAATGAAGCGTGATGGGATTGAGCAAGCGATTAGTATCGTATTAGCGCCACATTACTCTACATTTAGCATTAAAGCGTATAATGACCGTGCTATTCGTCTTTCGCAAGAAATTGGTGGTCCTGTTATTGAACCAATTGAACAATGGTATGATGAACCGAAATTTATTTCGTATTGGGCAGACCAAATAAAAGAGACGTTTACAGAAATTGATAATAAAGAGAAAGCAGTCGTAATTTTTTCAGCGCATAGTTTGCCAGAAAAAATTATTGCAACAGGAGACCCATATGTAGAACAACTAAAGCATACGGCAGATTTAATTGCAGAAGCTGCAAATATTCAAAACTATACAATCGGTTGGCAAAGTGCTGGGAATACTCCAGATCCGTGGATTGGTCCAGATGTGCAAGATTTAACGAAAGATTTATATGAAGAGCATGGGTACGAATCTTTCGTATATTGCCCAGTTGGTTTTGTAGCGGAGCATTTAGAAGTTTTATATGACAACGATTATGAATGTAAAGTTGTAACGGATGAATTAAATGCCAAATATTTCAGACCAAATATGCCGAATGCACAATCTGCATTTATCGACTGTTTGGCTGAAATTGTTTCCAAAAAAGTGAAGGAAATAGTTGACAAAGATTTAGTTTTGAATAATAATTAATTTATAATAATTTTAAATAAATAATGATTACTACGAAAGAAAGAGGAGGATCCCCCTAGATGAATCCAAATAATCGCTTAACAACAAACCAAGGTGCTCCAGTTGGAGACAACCAAAATTCTCGTACAGCTGGTCGTCGTGGACCAGTATTATTAGAAGACTATCATTTAGTAGAAAAACTTGCGCACTTTGATCGTGAACGTATTCCGGAGCGTGTTGTGCATGCACGTGGTGCAGGTGCTCACGGTGTATTCGTAACGAAAAATAGTATGAAGCAATATACGAAAGCAGCATTTTTACAAAATGAAGGAACTGAAACGCCTGTATTTGTTCGTTTTTCAACGGTTATTCATGGTCAAGGTTCTCCTGAAACAGCACGTGACCCACGTGGGTTTGCTGTTAAATTTTATACAGAAGAAGGAAACTACGATATCGTAGGTAATCATTTACCAGTTTTCTTCATTCGTGATGCAATTAAATTCCCTGATATGGTACATTCCTTAAAACCAGCACCTGATACGAATATTCAAACGCCAGATCGTTATTGGGATTTCATGACGTTAAGTCCAGAATCTACACATATGATGACATGGGTATTTTCTGATTACGGTACACCAGCAAGCTATCGTGAAATGGAAGGTTTCGGCGTTCATTCATTTAAATGGATTAATGAAGAAGGTAAAATTGTTTATATTAAATACCACTGGAAACCACAGCAAGGTGTACGTAACTTAAATGCGAAAGAAGTGCAAGAAGTACAAGGGAAAGACTTCAATCATGCAACTCGTGACTTGTTCGATGCAATCGAGAAAGGAAATTACCCAAAATGGGATTTACACGTACAAGTTATGCAATTAGATGAAATGGACTCTTTAGACTTTGATCCACTAGATCCAACGAAAGTATGGCCAGAAGATCGCTTCCCATTAATGGAAGTAGGGACAATGACGTTAAATCGTAATCCGAAAAACTTCTTTGCAGAAGTAGAGCAAGTAGCGTTCTCTCCAAGTGCAACTGTAAATGGTATTGAGCCATCGGAAGATAAATTATTACAAGGTCGTTTATTCTCTTACCCAGATACACAGCGTTATCGTCTTGGTGCAAATTACTTACAAATTCCTGTAAACTGCCCATACGCAGCTGTTCAGAATCAACAACGTGATGGTGCGATGCAAGTGAATCAAAACCCATCTACAATCAACTACGAACCGAGTCGTCATGCAGAGAATCCAGTTGAAGACAAAGCTTACCGCGATTCAACTATGAAAGTAGAAGGCTATGTATCTCGTGAAAAAATTGAGAAACCAAATGACTTCAAACAAGCAGGTGAGCGTTACCGTTCATTCTCTAAAGAAGAGCAAGATAACTTAATTGCAAACTTAACAAATGATCTAAAAGACGTAAATGAACGCACAAAATTATTAGCTGTTTGTAACTTCTTCCGTGCAGATCAAGAATACGGTATGCGTTTAGCGCAGGCATTAAATGTTGATATTACGCAATATGTAGGAAATGCTCCGAAATAAATAGGAAAAGACGACCGGGCTTCGGTCGTCTTTTTTGTGTGTAAATTTATGCCGGGGTATTTTTCTTCTTCTTTATGTTGGAATTTGTTGGTAAATAGGTATCCTGTGTCGGAACGTCGATATATTCCTGACAGTATATTAAAAAGAGATGCAATCTACTATCGATAGATTGCATCTCTTTTTTAGTTTGCTCGCTCTGCATGTTCATAAGCCTTCTCACCATGCATTGAAATATCAAGACCCATGTGTTCTTCATGTTCATCTACTCGAACAGGGAGGAAGAAGTTGATCGCTTTAATAATGGCATACGTCATGATGATTGTGAATGCATATGTTGCGCCAATCGCTATAAGTTGTTTAAACAGTAACGCGGCGTTTCCGTAAAACAATCCGTTCGCACCATCCCCGTTTACGGTAGTAGTTGCAAATAGTCCTGTTGCAATACCGCCCCAAGTTCCTCCGATGCCGTGGCATCCAAAGGCATCAAGTGTATCGTCATACCCAAATTTTGTTTTTAAGAAGAAAACGGCGCCAAAGCATAATATGCCACCAATTGCTCCGATAAGAAGGGCGGAGAAAGGTGTAACGAACCCGCAAGCTGGTGTAATAGCGACTAGACCAGAAACAACTCCGCAAGCAGCTCCCATTGCGGTTGGTTTTGATTGGAAGAACCATTCAGAAAGCATCCAAGTTAGAGCGGCGGCAGCGGCGGCTATATTTGTATTAATAAATGCAGTTAACGCTACGTCGTTTAAGGATAATGCGCTGCCGACGTTAAAACCGAACCAGCCAAACCATAATAAACCTGCTCCTAACATTGTAAATGGCAAATGGTGAGGAGAAGAACCATTTATGTTTTTTCGTTTTCCAAGGAAAATAGCTAATACAAGACCGGCAACTCCAGAAGTGATGTGAACGACGTTTCCGCCAGCGAAGTCTAGTGCACCAAGTTCCCTTAGCCACCCGCCGACGCCCCATACCCAATGAGCGACAGGATTGTAAACGATCGTTGTCCATAGAAGGATAAAAATAAGAAAGGCAGAAAATCGCATTCTTTCAGCAAATGCACCTGAAATTAAAGCTGGAGTTAAAATGGCGAACATGAGTTGAAACATCATGAATAAATTGTGAGGAATAGTAGAGGAGTAGTCTGGATTTGGTGCGTAGGTAACTCCGTTTAGACCGAACCAATCAAGTGTACCGATAAGCCCGTGCCAATCTGGTCCGAATGATAAAGAATAGCCGATAACAATCCATTGAATCGAAACGATAGCCATTGCGCTATAACTATGCATCGTTGTGCTGAGTACATTTTTGCTGCGAACCATACCTCCATAAAAAAGTGCCAATCCTGGTGTCATCAACATGACCATTACTGTCGTTACAAACATAAAAACTGTATCTCCCATATCCATGATCTCTCCTCCTGTAATGTTAGAAAAAATATCATCTATTTGTTATGTTTCATATCATATTCGAAATTAAACTAAAAATCAACTAAAAATTCAGAAAATTATATGAATGATGTCATGAAACCTAACATGAATTATTTTGTGAGGATTAAAATCGACATATGCGTTTCATTCGGATAATTGGTATAATATTCTTACAATTAAAAAACTTGGGGGATGCGTGTGGGAAAAATACGGACTAGGAAACTATTCATTTGTTTTTGCTTAGCTATTGTTTTGTTTGTACCAATACATACTTTTGCAGACGAAAAAAGAGAGTGGCGAGATGAAGTTATATACTCCATTATGATTGATCGCTTCAATAATGGAGAACCGAAAAATGACAAACAGTTAGAAGTTGGTAATTTAGAAGGGTATCAAGGAGGGGATATAAGAGGAATTATAAAAAGGTTGGATTACATAAAAGAAATGGGTTTTACTACCGTTATGCTTTCACCACTTTTTGAAAGTGGAAAGTACGATGGATTAGACGTGCGAAATTTTAAAAAGGTAAATGAACATTTCGGGACAGACAATGATGTGAAAGAACTTGTAAAAGAAGTTCATGCAAAAGGGATGAAAGTTGTATTTCAATTTCCGCTTGGAGAAAACGAACAACAGGTAATTAACGCAATGAAATGGTGGATAAAAGAAGTTGATTTAGACGGAAGTTATGTTATACATAGTGAAAAAAAGCCGCGTTCCTTTTGGGATAACGCGCAAAAAGATATGCAAGTGATAAAGAAAGATTTTCGTATTATGACAAAGGAGGATAGCGAATACAACGAAAAAATAGTAGAGTCGTTTTCTAAAGCAGATGTATCGGTGAAATCGTTATACGATGTGAGTAAAAAAGAAGGAGAATTTGTTACGTTCTTAGATAATCAAGAAACAAAAAGATATGCGCGTATTGCAAAAGAACATATGTATTATCCGCCATCACGTTTAAAACTGGCGCTTACTTATTTGTTAACATCACCTGGAATTCCGAATTTTTATTACGGAACTGAAATTGCATTAGATGGAGGAAGTGTACCCGATAATAGACGATTAATGGATTTTAAGTCAGACGAAAAGTTTATGCAACACATAGCAAAACTAGGTGAACTTAGGCAGGCGAGACCGTCTTTACGACGCGGTACGTTTGAGCTTCTGTATGATAAGAGCGGGATGAGTATACTAAAACGAAAATATAAAGATGAAGTAACTTTAGTAGCAATTAATAATACGAAAGAAACACAAAAAGTCTCCTTACCTGCAAGTGCAATTGGTGAAAAACAAGAGTTAAGAGGATTGTTGCAGGATGAAATTATAAGAGAGGAAAACGGGAAATTTTATCTCGTTTTAAAGCGTGAAGAATCAAACGTGTATAAAGTTAAAGGAGAAACAGGTGTGAATTGGTTATTTATCTCCTTAATCGTTGGGGTGAATGTATTATTTATTGCGTTTTTAATTGCAGTTAAAAGGAAGCGTAGATGAGAAGTTGCTTTCTCTATGTTCATGTCTTCTTATTGTATTTGTAAGTTTGTTCGGCGGGGCAATAGTGTTTATTCTGTTGATATGAAATTTCTTAAGAGAAACGATGTGAGAATGAAAACGTCCCTAGTGAGAGGAGGGCTAGGTTAGGAAGGGGATTTTCTTCCTAACCTGTTTTTTGTGTTAGCACCGATGGGGAAGAATCTTTGAAACAATCAATAATTGCAACTATATTAATTTTACATTACATTAAAAGTTAGAGAATACTCTTATACTAATATAGTGCTAAATAGTAGGTGGAAAAATGGAGTTTTACGATTTGGGTATTACCATTAAAGAGCTTAGAATTAAAAAAAATATATCACAATCCGAATTATGTCATGGAATATGTTCGCAAAGTCAAATTAGCAAAATAGAAAAAGGTGTGATTTATCCATCTAGTATATTGTTATATCAATTATCAGAAAGACTTGGTATTGACCCAAATAATATATTTGCATTAACTCAAAACAAAAAACTAAAATATGTAGAAAATGTAAAATGCGTAATAAAAGATTGCTTAAAGCAAAAACAATATAATGAACTTTATGAAATCGTGAAAAAAGAGAAAGATGAAAAGAATTTCCAGGCAAAAGAAGATAAACAATTTCTCCTATGGCATGAAGCAATTGCTATATTTGAGGCGAACAGATCCATAAAAACTGCTTTAAAGCTTTTAAATGATGCATTAAAACTAACTTTAACCAATGTTGATTTTTTATCAGAAAGAGAAATAGATATTATGCAGACAATGTCTATATTTTATGCGGAAAATAAAGAATATGATAAAAGTATTACTATATTAAGAAGGTGTTTAACTAATTTTAATAAGTTAGATTTTCCGAGAGATAAAGCGATTAAATTAAAAATCATTTTTAATTTAGCGAAATGTTTAGGTATGACCTATCAATATGAAGAGGTGGTAAAATACATTGATAAAGGAATCAAATTAGCTATTAATCTAAATACTTTATACTTATTAGGTGAACTTTACTATTTAAAGGGATGGAATTTATTAAGATTTAAACAACAGAATGAAGAAGATATTGCAAATAACATGAAAAAAGCATTATTTATATTTGAACTAACAGAAAAAGAAAATCTGATAAAAATGGTTAAAGAAAAATATTTTGAAAACCAAAATGAAAAAAGCCACTCATAATTCATTTGGGGATTACTTGAAATATAATAGAACCTACAGGGAAAATCCCTGTAGGTTCTAAACTTATAAACTTTCTTCTAAAATATTAGTGTTTAATATAAATTTTTGAATAAGAGTTTACTTAGTGTACTTTTTATTTTGAAGTCTGCATCTTTATTAACGATGTATGCTTCTTTTTAAATCCATCCGAATATTATTGGTTCAAGTCGGAGGAAGGCACTTTGGGGTGTCTTTTCTTTAGACCTTTATCATTAACTATTTAATGTTTTTTTAAATGATTACATGACATAGTTTTTTTGTACCAAGCTTTGTTGATACAGTTAGACTTATCCGTTAGTGAATTCGCATTATTAGAACATCCTACAGTATTTAGGGAGAATGTGGCCAATAAAAACCAGAGTATTAATTTCTTCATATAACCACTTCTAACTCTTTTTTAATTAACATTTTTTAAGTTCCTTATTAATTTTACATTACATTAAAGGTTGGGAAATATTCTTATACTCATAAATTGTTACGTTTTGGCGGGGGAGGAATTATGAGTTACAGCGATTTTTAAGATGACTTTGGTCTAGGGTGTAGTTACTAAGAAAAGTAATTCAAATCGAAGGGGGAAACGTCTTGAGGTGTCTTTTTCTTATTTTCAATAAGGTCTGCTAAATACATGTATAAAACAAATTCTACAATAAGGCCTAGTTTAATCATACGGTCACTTGTAAAGTATGCGTATGGTTAGACCCTGTTCACTTAGCGATTTTCACCGCATATACCTTTTTCTATAGTTTGTTCTCGTAATATTGTCTCTACAAGACAAAAAAGAAAACTCCTCTAATTAAGAGGAGTTTTCTTTTTAGCGGTAGTTAATGAACTGTACGTCGATTGGTAAATCAGCGCTACGAACAGCTGCGATTACTGCTTGTAAGTCATCACGGCTTTTTGCTGTAACACGTACTTGATCATCTTGTACTTGTGTTTTTACTTTTAATTTCATTTCTTTAATGATGTTGTTAATTTTTTTCGCGTTATCTTTATCGATACCTTGTTGAAGTGTTGCGCGTTGGCGAACAGTGTTGCCAGTTGCAGCTTCAACTTTTCCGTAATCTAAGTTCTTAATTGGAACGTTACGTTTTACAAGTTTAGAAATTAGAACGTCTTTTACTTGCTCTAATTTAAACTCGTCATCAGAAGTCAAAACAAGTACTTCTTTTTCTAATTTAATATCACTTTTACTTCCTTTAAAGTCATATCGGTTTTGGATTTCTTTTAATGCGATGTTAATTGCGTTTGTTACTTCAGGTAATTCTACTTTCGAAACGATGTCAAAAGAACTATCTTTTGCCATAGTTAGCACCTCCAAATAAATTTCTAATCTTGTTATGTACTGTACATACTAAAGTATATCTGAAAACGAGTCTAGACTTAAGTGTTTTCGTACTTATATTCATGTAACCTCATTTTATTATAGTGAATTTTGGGCAGTTGGACAAATATAGGAAAAATCATGTTATAATTAACTTTTGTTTGGAATGATAAAAAAGATAATTTTATATATATAGAAGGGAATTAAAAAATATGTATTTGCAAATAGGATCGATTGAACAGGTAACTGTTTTACGCGAAACGGAAATCGGATATATGGTTGGGAATGAAGAAGAAGAAATTTTCCTACATAAAAACGAAGTAGCTGGAGAAATTGAAGAAGGCGATACGATTGATGTATTCTTATACCTTGATCACCAAAATCGTATTTCAGCAACAATGAAGGAACCAATTATTACAACTTATGATTGGAACTGGGTAAAGGTTGTAGAAGTTATTCCTAGTTTAGGTGTGTTTGTTGATATTGGTGTGTCAAAAGATATACTAATTCCAGCTGATGAGTTCCCGATTTATATGCCAGTATGGCCAGAAGTAGGCGACGAATTATATTGTACGTTAAAATTAACGAATCGTGATCGTTTAATTGCTCTTCCGGCAAGAGACAGTGATATGCAAGAAATTATCGTAGATGCAACGCCATCTATGCGTAATAAAAACGTAAATGGACGTGTATATCGTTCGCTTCAAGTAGGTTCATTCGTTTTAACAGATGAACATTTCCGTGCTTTCTTACACCATACAGAAAGAAAAGAACAAGTCCGCATCGGTCAGCGTGTAACAGGCCGTATTATTGACGTAAAAGATGACGGTACAATTAACATTTCACTTCTTCCTCGTAAAGAAGAAGGAATGGAAGACGATGCTGCAGTAATTTATGCATATATGAAAGAACGAGGCGGAGCAATGCCGTTTTGGGATAAGAGCCATCCAGAAGATATTAAAGAACGCTTTAACATGAGTAAAGCTGCATTTAAGCGTGCACTTGGTAAGTTGATGAAAGAAGAAAAGGTTTACCAAGAAGAAGGTTGGACTTACTTTAAGAAATAAGATAAAAGATTAAAAAGCACAACCTTATCTAAAAAAATAAGGTTGTGCTTTTTTAATTTCCTTGCGGAGAAACAAGAGTAAATGTATCTTTCAAATCACTATCATTTATTTTAATATTTGCCTTTTTTAATTCCTCTTGTAACAATTTTTTGCTGAATACAGGATCAGCAGTACGTTCTTCCTCTAAGTTTTTGCGAATAGAGTTTTTTACTTCATCGTAAGGTTTTAAATCTTTTTTATCAGTTAATTTAATAACGTGATAACCGTTTGATGATTTTACGGGGTTGCTAATTTGTCCAACATTTAGTTTGTAGGCAGCCGTTTCGAATTCAGGAGCCATTGTACCTGAATTGAAGTATCCAAGGTCTCCGCCTTTATCTTTTGATAGTAGATCTTGTGATTCTTGTTTTGCTAATTCTTCAAATGAAGCACCAGCATCTAGTTTACTCTTTATTTCTTTCGCTTCATTTTCGTCACTTACTAAAATGTGACTCGCTTTAATTTCTGGCTTATAGTGGTCTTTTACGTCTTTCTCTGTAATGCTTTTCTTAATCGCTTCATTCATAGCAAGTTTGAACTTAATTTGATTTTTAAAATCCTCTTCATCTTTTAAACCATTATTTTCTAATACTTTTTTGAATTGATCTCCATATTGTTTTTTTACTTTTTCTACTTCTTTATTTACCTCTTCATCAGGTACTTTATATTTTTTTGTGATGACGTCTTGTGCCATCATTTCGTATAGCATGTCTTTTCCGTAACGATCTTTCAATTGTTTTTCGAAGTTATCCTTTGTAATGGTCGAGTCTGTTGCTGTAGCGACTGTAGCTGAGCCATTTTTTTGTTCGCAAGCAGATAGCATCAATATACTTATTAGTGCAGTAATAATGAAAATATGTTTCCCTCTCATGCCAACACCTCATCCGAATATGTTATCGCTATTGTAGAATATAGAAGTGAACATGAAGTGAATTTTTAATGTTTTTTCCTTTAAAATGTAAAAAAGTACATCAACATAATTGTTGATGTACGATGGAATCAAAGGTGATCGGTCTTTTTAGAGTATGCACGTTTACCTTGCTGAATATTTTTTTGCTCTTGCTCATTTTTTTGTGTGCGTTTTGCGTTATTATCGCGTGCTTTTTTGTCGTTATCACTCGTATGTGGCATATGTATCAACTCCATTTCTAAACGTTGTACGTTTATCATTTCCTTTTTCGTAAAGACTATGTATAGCGGTGCATTTATGAAGGGTAAAGGTGGATTCGAAATGGATTTGAAGTTGAATTATACTGAACTTATAAAGAAGTTAATCGTTGTAATCATCGCAGGTTTATTAAACGCGATTGGGATGAATTTATTTTTAACGCCAGCAAAAGTGTATGCGAGCGGCTTTGCTGGATTGTCTCAATTATTATCACAAATATTAGGTGATTTTTTATCGATTCACATATCTACGGGAGTATTGTTTAGCTTATTTAATATTCCTGTCGTTATTTTAGCGTGGAAAAAGGTTGGAAAGGCCTTCACCTTTTTCAGTTTTCTTTGTGTTATATTTATGACTTTGTTTCTAGAGATCATCCCTGTTAGAGCGGTTTCGAATGATATCATATTAAATGCGATTTTTGGCGGGATTATTTCGGCAATTGGAGTAGGGATTGCTTTAAAGTGGGGTGCTTCTACAGGTGGATTAGATATTATCGCCATGATTTTATCAAAAATAAAAGATAAGCCTGTCGGTACATACTTTTTCTTTTTTAATGCAATTATCATTATTGCTGCTGGCTATGTATATGGATGGGAAAAAGCGTTGTATACGCTAGTGACTTTATATGTATCAACGAGAATTATTGATGCAATTCATACTCGTCATGTAAAGATTACAGCATTAATTGTTACGAAGAATGGGGCAGACGTAAGAAAGGCGATTCACTCGCGATTAGTAAGAGGGATTACAACGATACCAGCAACAGGTGCTTATACGAATGAAAATAAAGAAATGTTAATGATGGTTATTACCCGTTACGAGTTATACGAATTAGAGAGGATTATTAAACAAGTGGACCCAGGTGCATTTACAAATATACTGCAAACAGTTGGGGTGTTCGGATTGTTTCGGAAAGATTAAAGAGGACCAAAGTTGGTCCTCTTTTTTAATGTAAATTCGTGATGTTTTGCAATTGCTCTTGCATTTCACGGAGCTGAACTTTTTCAGCAGTTGAAGAGTTTGCGTAAGCGGATTGCAAAGCATTTTTTGCTCTATACACGAGATCTTGTTGCTCAGTACCGCTTGAACAAGATACGGCATTTTCAACAGCATCTCTAGCTTGTTGGAATAGTAAGTTCCCCATTTAAAACCCTCCAAAAGAAGAGTTACTTCTTGCTTTTTCTGCCTCAGCTAATGTACCTCTGTACGGGAATCTTGCATCATGCTTCATAACAGCATCGGCTCCTTGTTGGATAAAACGTTTTGATTTGTTCTTTTTACCCATTCGAAAAACCCCCTTTATTTAGCTGAAAACAATCGACGCAATGTCTCATGCGTCTACTTATAGTATGGACATTTGGCAGGAAACTATAAGTAGGGAATTTTTAGATTACAACCCAAGAACCTCTTCTAAATATAAAGCAATACCATCTTCTTCGTTCGTTAACGTCGTATGGTTTGCGAGTGATTTTAATTCAGGGATGGCATTTCCCATTGCGATGCCGTGACCAGCAAATTCAATCATTTCAAAATCATTATCTTCATCACCGAAAGCGATAATTCGCTCTTGTGGAATGTTGTAATGACTAGAAATTTTTTGTAATCCAACTGCTTTATTTAATCCGCTTTTCACAATTTCAATAATCGGCCAAGGTGCGCCCCATTTTCTATGGTCGATTACTTCCGCATGCATATCCGTTAAATGTTGACGAATTGCAGTAGAATGCTCGTCATGTGCGTCAATTAATAAGCAAGTTGGATGATCGTTTAAAATATTTAATAAGTCTCCGGTAAAAATCTTAGGAGAGCCGAATTCGAAAATATGTTTTTTATCTTCATCAATTTCACGAACATACACATCGTCCATTACTTCCGCGTATATATTTTTTACGCCAAAATCAAAGCAAGCTCGGACAATTTCTTGCGCTGTTGCTAGCTCAAGAGGAGAGTGATGTGTTCCCCAGTTTGAATCAAGAGGATGATGTACGTAAGCGCCGTTAAAGTTTACGATAGGTGTGTTAAGATCAAGTTCTTTATAGTAATCGTAACTAGCACGGAATGGACGTCCTGTTGAAATAACAACAATATGTCCCTGTTCCTTTGCTTTTGCAATTGTATGTTTCGTTCGAGTGGAAATTATTTTGTTGTCTGTTAATAAAGTGCCGTCTAAGTCTAATGCGATTAAATGTTGTTTGTTCATAATTTCACCTCTTATAATAATTTTTTTGTATCTATCTGTATTTCCGTTTTTAATATGCAGAAATAAGAGGTTAGACTTGGTGAAATCACCATAGATGGAAATTTCACTATATATCCATCTTACGTCTCAAAGTGCTGTGGTGTCTACTATTTATCGTTGGAAATTAAGAAAAGTCAACATCTTTTTAGAAAGTTCAAACAATGTTTCTTTCATTATGTACAAATTGTGAAAAGGGTTACATTGCTCGTGTGATGAGACATATAATGAACATGTAATCTTCTCGTATATGTTTGACTCTCCTTTGAAACTAGCCTAGGGTAGGTTGGTTTCTTTTTTTTTCTACAAGTAAGAAAGAAATCCCTGCTTACGCTTGTGTCATTCATATATATGTACAAGAATGAGATGTAGTACTGTTTCCTAAACATGACAGAAAAGCTTTCTTTTAAAATGGATATACTAATGAGGCAAGACGTCATGGAAGGAGAATGAAGATGGGACAAAATCGCAGGTTTCGTTCTGGACAAAAAGCGCCGAATGATGGCATTTACGTAGAAATTGGTGAAACGGGAAGTATGGTGAAAGATCCGCAAATGGTGAAATTAACTGCCGGTGAAAAGTTTCCGGATAACACGAATCATAACCGCCAGTGGACATATAAAAGAAAACCGTAACAGAAGCCGCAATCATTATTGCGGCTTTTTTGTCGTTACACATTGTAATTTCATTTACCGTATTTTTAGCAGTATAATGAATGCTCTCTTTTTCTTTTTCAAATAATAAGTTTGAAAATACATAGGCAAAATTATTGTATAAAAAAGTCAGTTGGCGTATAATCAAATAAAAGGTCAAAGAAAGTCAAACTTTTGGAGGGCTGTAAAGATGGACTTAAATCAAATGACAACAAAAACACAAGAGGCGATTATGAGTGCCCAATCTTTAGCGGTATCTCATCATCACCAAGAGGTGGATACTGTTCATCTATTACTTGCATTATTAGAAGAGCAAGATGGATTAGCAGTACGTATATTTCAAAAAATGAATGTTGATATAGAAGCATTAAAGCAAGGTGCTGAAAGTTTAATTAAAAAGAAACCTTCTGTAACGGGGAGCGGTGCAGAAGTTGGAAAATTGTATGTAACGAGCGCTCTGCAACAACTGCTTGTAAGAGCAGGGAAAGAAGCAGAAAAACTGCAGGATGATTACATTTCAGTAGAACATGTATTGCTTGCTTTTTCTGAAGAAAAAGGCGATATAAATCAATTATTTACAAGATTGTATATTACGAAAGATAACTTATTACAGTCTTTAATGACAGTTCGGGGGAATCAAAGAGTGACGAGTCAAAATCCAGAAGCAACTTATGAAGCGTTAGAAAAATATGGCCGTGATTTAGTGGCGGAAGTGAGAGCAGGGAAAATCGATCCTGTAATCGGCCGTGATAGTGAAATACGACGTGTAATTCGTATTCTTTCACGTAAAACGAAAAACAATCCTGTTTTAATTGGGGAGCCAGGTGTTGGTAAAACAGCAATCGTTGAAGGGCTAGCACAGCGTATTGTGAAAAAAGATGTACCTGAAGGATTGAAAGATAGAACGATTTTTGCGTTAGATATGAGTGCGCTCGTAGCAGGTGCGAAATTCCGTGGTGAGTTCGAAGAGCGTCTGCAAGCTGTATTAAATGAAATTAAAAAGAGTGAGGGCCGCATTTTATTATTCATTGATGAACTTCATACAATAGTTGGAGCTGGTAAAACAGAAGGAGCCATGGATGCAGGAAATATGTTAAAACCGATGCTTGCACGTGGTGAACTGCATTGTATTGGAGCCACAACACTAGATGAATATCGCAAATATATTGAAAAAGATCCAGCGCTAGAAAGACGTTTCCAACAAGTATTAGCAGAAGAACCAACTGTTGAAGATACAATCTCAATTTTACGTGGATTAAAAGAACGCTTTGAAATTTATCACGGTGTAAATATTCATGACCGTGCGATTGTAGCAGCGTCAGTTTTATCAGATCGATATATTTCAGATCGCTTCTTACCTGATAAAGCAATTGACCTTGTTGACGAAGCATGTGCAACAATTCGTACAGAAATTGATTCTATGCCGACAGAATTAGATGAAGTAACGCGCCGCATTATGCAGCTGGAAATTGAAGAAGCGGCTCTTGGAAAAGAAACGGATCGTGGTAGCCAAGAGCGTCTAAAAACATTGCAACGTGAATTATCGGATTTAAAAGAAGTTGCAAGTGGTATGAGAGCGAAATGGGAGAAAGAAAAAGAAGAAATTCACAAAGTTCGTGACTTACGTGAACATTTAGAACGTCTGCGTCGTGAATTAGAAGAAGCAGAAGGTAATTACGATTTAAATAAAGCAGCCGAACTTCGTCACGGGAAAATTCCAGCAATTGAAAAAGAGTTAAAAGAAGCGGAAGAAATGGGCGGGCATAATAAACAAGAAAATCGTTTATTACGTGAGGAAGTAAGTGAAGAAGAAATTGCAGATATTGTTTCACGCTGGACTGGTATTCCTGTTGCGAAACTCGTGGAAGGTGAACGCGAGAAATTATTACGCTTAGAGCAAATCTTATCAGAGCGTGTTATCGGACAAGAGGAAGCAGTAAGCCTAGTGTCAGACGCAGTTCTTCGTGCTCGCGCTGGTATTAAAGATCCGAACCGCCCGATTGGTTCTTTCATCTTCTTAGGACCAACAGGTGTTGGTAAAACAGAACTTGCAAAAACGTTAGCCCAGTCTTTATTTGATAGTGAAGAGCAAATGATTCGCATTGACATGTCTGAGTATATGGAGAAACACGCAGTGTCACGCTTAATTGGTGCACCTCCTGGATATGTAGGATATGAGGAAGGCGGTCAATTAACTGAAGCGGTAAGACGTAAACCATATTCCGTTGTTTTATTAGATGAAATTGAAAAAGCACATCCAGAAGTATTCAACATTTTATTACAAATGTTAGATGATGGACGCATTACAGATTCGCAAGGTCGTACAGTGGATTTTAAAAATACAGTTATTATTATGACTTCAAATATCGGATCTGCTCATTTACTAGATGGATTAGAAGAAGATGGTTCGATTAAAGAGGAATCAAGAGACCTTGTAATGGGGCAATTAAGAGGACATTTCCGCCCTGAATTTTTAAACCGTGTTGATGAAATTATTTTATTCAAACCTCTTACAACGAATGAAATTAAAGGCATTGTTGATAAAATTGTAAAAGAACTACAAGGTCGTCTAGCTGACCGTCACATTACAGTAGAATTATCAGATGCAGCAAAAGAATTTGTTGTAGAAGCTGGTTTCGACCCAATGTACGGAGCTCGTCCATTAAAACGATACGTACAGCGTCAAGTGGAAACGAAATTAGCACGAGAATTAATTGCAGGAACAATTACTGATAATAGTCACGTAGTTGTTGATGTAGAAAATAACGAATTAGTCGTTCATGTGAAATAAAAATAAAAAAGAGTTCGGATAAAATCCGGACTCTTTTTTTAGTGTTGTTCTACTGGCTCGTTTGGAATTGCAGCTGAAATTGCTAGTACTAACACAGCAAGAACAACTGAGAAAATAGACGCTTGGTTAAAGTCGTATGTACCGCCAGTCATAGAGCCGATTACATAGCTCATCATGTGTACAAGTAAGAACGACCAAATTAATGCCCAAATGAAACGCATATTTTACACCTCTATTCGTTCAATCTGTCCTTATTGTAACACAATTGAAAAAAGAATATAGAAAAATATTTGTAGATTTTTCAACGCAAATTTGCATTCCGTTCATACATTATAAAAGAGTACTTTTATATGTTTAGAAAATAAGGCGGGGGAAAAATGAGTATTACGGAACGTTTTTTTTACTTAGAAAAAGAACCATGTGTCATTTATTTACCGGAGAAGCCAAATGGATTTTCTGTTATGCTCCTCGGTGATTATAACTACTTTATTGAGAATGGTACAAGTTTATGGACACAACATGCGGGTAAATCTTATTTTTTACATGGTCTTATTGAACAAGGCTACACGGTCTTTTCCTCTAATTTATACGGAAGACATTGGGGAAACGATCAATCTGTTCGTCTGGCAAAACGTTTATATGATGTTGTTTTGAGAAAAGAGACGTTAAATGCGAAAATGCACATTATGGCAGATGGTATGGGAGCGCTTGTAGCACTTGAAATGATGAACAAATATCCTGAATGTATTCGTTCTGTTGTTATGCTAAATCCGTGTTTAGATTTACCGGAATATGTAAGTTTTGAGAAAGAGCATAAATTTTTTTACAAGAGACTCGTGAAGGAATTAAGTTTGGCGTATGATGCCAAAGAAGAAGAAGTAGAATCAAAAATAAATAAGAAATCATTTACGCTTCTTCCATCTTGTGTACCTGTTAAAATTTTCGTATCAACACAAGAAAAAAGAGGAAGAAAACAGCAGTTGCGTAGATATGAGAAAATGAGGCAACTAAATCAATGTGATACTTCTGTCTTGTTCCATCTGCAAGATGTGAAATATAAAATGGTTAGGCAAACGACTGATTTCTTTAAAAAATATGAAGAAGAATTATGAAGCTCCCATATACATAAATGAGGAGCTATTTGTTTCAGAGGGAAAGGGTTGGTGGTATGGAACGCGTGCTGATAATAGGTGCACTTACGTTTGTAGGTTATCACCTTGTAAATAAAATGATTGCAGAAGAAGTGGAAGTCTATGGTCTTGATTTTGATGAATTCGATAGTATGACCAAAATTAATGAAGAGAAGTTATTATTAATTGGGCGAAATGCGTTATTTACGTATTATTCGATAAGAGATGAAGATGGATGGAGATCGGTTGAGGAAGAGAGATTCGATACTGTTTATTTTTGCTTATATGAGCCAAATCAGCAAAGTGGATTTCGGAATGAAAGAGTCATATTACAATATTTAAAGCGAATTATAAGAATGTGTGAAGAACAAAAAGTGAAGTTAAATTTAATTTCTTCTATTGAAGTAGGCAGTACAGATGAATCCGAAAATAAGCGCCTATTTTTGAAAGTAGAAGAAGGATTGAAAAAAGGGAATTTACAATATAGTGTATTTCGAGTTCCAACATTATATGGACCGTGGCAACCGTCCTTTATGATGTTTCATCAGCTTATTTTATCAGAATTAGTTGAAAAAGAGTGGCGTTGTACGATTGAGGAAAAGGGGAATGATTTACTTTACGTTGAAGATGTATGTGAATACTTATGGGAACATGGAACGAACGGGGCGCATCTTGGTATATACAATTTACTTAGTGGTAAACAGTCATTATGGGAAAAAGGTATGAATCTTTTACGCGCGGATGATAAAGTAAATAAAAATAATAGCGAAGTAAGAGATGAGGCTATCGAAGTAATTTCGATAAAAAGAAATACTCCGTTAGAATACGGTTTAAATAAGCAACTGGCACACATGAAAAAATATAAAGAGTTATACGAAGGGTAGTACGCGTGTTACACTATTGTATGTGAAAGTTTTAATGGAGAGGAAGAGTATGATATGAACGAAAAAAGCATGCAGTTTTTACAAATCGCAATGAAGCATTTACCGGAAGCAAAGGCAATTTTAGATGATAATGGAATTGCACTTGATATGGAGAAGGCACAGCCGGTGTTAGAGTTGTTAATGAAAGTTATGAACGAAGCTTATGAGCTTGGGAAAGCAGATAAAGAATAAAAAACATCTTTTTAGATGGAAGAGAGGCTCGAACCGTGAACAGAAGGGTTTGAGTCTTTTTATATTTGAGAGGTATGTTTCTGTTTCTTTTAATGAAAAATAACGTGAATAATGCGTTAGCTTTCTGTTTTATGCGAAATATATTCTAGACAAAAATACATTTATGTTTTAAAATTAGTACCAAGTCATAATAATTGATATAAAACGGAGGGCTGCGATGTGAACGTGGGCATTTTAGGGATCGGAAGATATGTGCCGGAAAAAGTAGTCACAAATCACGATTTAGAAAAAATAATGGATACATCCGATGAATGGATTCGTACGAGAACGGGAATTGCAGAAAGACGCATTGCCGATGATACAATAGATACTTCATATATGGCCGTAGAGGCTGCAAAAAAAGCACTTGAAGATGCAGGGGTTAGCGGAGAAGATATCGATCTTATTTTAGTGGCGACAGTAACACCAGATCGTGCGTTTCCAGCAGTAGCTTGTGTCATTCAAGAAGCGATTGGAGCGAAACATGCAGCTGCAATGGATGTAGGTGCAGCATGCGCTGGTTTTATGTACGGAATGATTACAGCGCAGCAATTTATTCAAACGGGGACTTATAAAAACGTATTAGTAGTTGGTAGTGATAAGCTATCTAAAATTGTAGACTGGAATGATCGAAATACAGCGGTATTATTTGGAGACGGAGCCGGTGCTATCGTAATGGGAGCAGTTTCAGAAGGAAGAGGCGTTCTATCTTTCGAATTAGGAGCAGACGGAAGCGGCGGTAAGCATCTATATCAAGACGAGTATGTTATGATGAATGGCAGAGAAGTCTTTAAATTTGCCGTTCGTCAACTTGGTGAATCTTGTCTTCGCGTGCTGGATAAGGCTGGTCTTACAAAAGAGGATGTGGATTTCTTAGTACCGCATCAAGCGAATATTCGTATTATGGAATCTGCAAGAGAGAGATTAAATTTACCACAAGAAAAAATGAGTATGACAATTGAAAAGTTTGGTAATACATCAGCTTCTTCAATTCCAATTGCAATGGTAGAGGAATTGCAAAATGGACGTATTCAAGATGGTGATTTAATTATACTTGTTGGTTTTGGTGGCGGATTAACATGGGGAGCAGTCGCTCTTCGTTGGGGTAAATAAGGACTGAGAGAAAAAAAGGAGTGTATTTTGTATGGAAAAAAAGAGGGTCGTAATTACAGGACTAGGAGCTGTTACACCGGTCGGAACAGATGTTGAAACAGCATGGGAAAACATTAAAAAGGGTGTATCTGGAATCGGACGACTTACAAGAATTGATCCGGAACTATTTCCAGCAAAAGTAGCAGCAGAAATTAACGACTTTGAAGTCGAGAAATATATTGATAAAAAAGAAGCGCGCCGTATGGACCGCTTTACACAATATGCAGTAGCAGCAGCGAAAATGGCAGTTGCAGATGCAAAGCTTGAAATTACAGAAGAAAACGGACCTCGAATTGGTGTATGGATTGGATCAGGTATTGGCGGTATGGAAACATACGAAGAACAATTTAAGATTTTTACTGAGAAAGGCCCACGCCGCGTGAGCCCATTCTTCGTACCGATGATGATTCCGGATATGGCAGCAGGTCAAGTATCAATCGCAACAGGAGCAAAAGGAATTAACACTTGTTCTGTAACGGCTTGTGCATCTGGTGCAAACTCAATTGGTGATGCATTTAAAGCAATTCAGCGTGGTGATGCTGATGCAATGATTACAGGCGGAGCAGAAGCACCGCTAACAAGTATGGCATTCGCAGGATTTAGCTCAGCGAAAGCATTAACATTTAATGAAGACCCAGCAACGGCTTGCCGTCCATTTGATAAAAACCGTAGCGGTTTTGTAATGGGTGAAGGCTCAGGTATTCTAATTCTTGAAGAATTAGAGCACGCATTAGCGCGTGGTGCTCACATTTACGCGGAAATTGCTGGTTATGGTGCAACTGGAGATGCGTTCCATATTACAATGCCTGCTCCTGGTGGTGAAGGCGGAGTGCGTGCAATGCGTCAAGCTTTAGCTGATGCAGGCCTACAGCCAGAAGATATTGATTACATTAATGCGCATGGTACAAGTACGGATGCGAATGAAAAATATGAAACGATGGCAATTAAAGAAACTTTCGGTGAGCACGCGTATAAAGTAGCGATTAGCTCAACGAAATCAATGACAGGTCACTTATTAGGAGCAGCTGGTGCTGTTGAAGCGATTTTCTCTATTAAATCAATTACAGACGGAGTAATTCCGCCAACAATTAACTATGAGACACCAGATCCAGAATGTGACTTAGATTACGTACCGAATCAAGCGAGACACCAAGAAGTAAATGCAGTATTAAGTAACTCATTAGGATTCGGTGGTCATAACGCAGTGTTAGTATTTAAATCGTATAAATAATAGATGAAATAAGGAGTTTTTTCGCAATATATTGCGAAAAAACTCCTTATTTATTTTTACGCCTTTTTCTCCTGTAGCATATACATAAGAAAAAGGAGGGATAGAGATGGGGATTGTTGAAACAGCTGAATGGCTACATTTATATTATGGGCGGCCAGAAAAACTTTGTGAGAAATTTACGAAGTATATTCCGTTGCCAAAAGAAAGGTTGTATCGCTTTTTAATTTCAAAAGGGATGTATCGCCCGATCATGCGCGGAGAAAAGGAAATTAAAGAATTAGAGGAAAAGGAAATTTGGAAAGAATTGAGCCTGGAGTATGATAAACTGAAAAACTGGTTAAAAGGTCCAGATGTCCCTGTCTTTATTTTATTATCAGATTCCTATAATCGAACTGTACAAGAAGAGTATAACGGTAGGGCGGGATTATCTATGCGTCATGTTATTTTCTTATTCGTATGTGGACGGAATTCGGTAGAAGAATTAAAAGTGTTATTAGCGCATGAATATCATCACATATGCAGGTTACATCAAATTGAGACGAAAGAAACAGAATATACATTACTTGATACGATGATTATGGAAGGGCTAGCTGAACAAGCAGTAACAGAAAGGTATACAGAAAAAAACAATGCACCGTGGACGGCGTATCTTTCAAAAGAGGAGGCTATTTATTATTGGAAAAATATTGTACATGAAAGAATAAGTATAAAACGAGGAACAAGGGAACATGACATCTTATTAAATGGCTTTCACTCTTATCCGAAGATGCTTGGCTATGCGCTTGGATTTCATATTGTCAAAGATTGTGTAACTGTGGAAGGAGAAGATACACTTTCTTTATTATCTATAGATGCAAAAGAAATATTGAATAAAGCAAGTACATTTCATATATAAAAAAACAGGAGTTCTATTTCCTGTTTTTTTAGTATTAATAGAAGAAAAAATAATAATTAGAATATATTTCCTCAAGTGGAATAAAGTTAAGCAAAAATGAACATAATGATTGGTACAAACAGTAGTGAAGTGAGGGGTAGTGAATGTTATATCTACATGATGTATGGGTAAATTGGTTTGAAGGTGAAGAAAATGGGTATAACGTTTGTCATTTTTACGAATGGCGGAAAGATGATACGATTGAGCTATTAGATCAAGTGCCATTATTAAAAGTAGATGCCACATTATATCATTACATCGAGAACGAATTGTTAGAGCTTCCGCAAAAAATGCTGGAAGACGTACATCATAAGGCTTATATTCGTAAAAATCATGAACGTTTGCAGCAAGAGTATTGCTTTGTTGTTACAGATGGAAAAGGAATTATTGCGATTGACACAATTGGTTACAATGTACCAATTCGCAAAAGCAGACTTATACCACGCCAAGAGCAGATGGTATATGAGATGGTAGAAAACGTACAAGCAGAAAAGTATGAGTTCCAAGTAGAAGAAACAGAAAAAGAACATCACATTTTATCACCATCGCCTTTCGTTATGAATGGCTTGACTCGTAAAGAAAGACAGCTAAAACAATTATTATTTATGGCGTTAGATCAATTACATACAACGAAAAATACAGCAGAAATTCGCTATTGGTTCACAGAGTGGGATCCATCAGCATATGGAATGGTTCAACATATGGAATTTGAAGATATTTGGGTTAAGCTGTATGATGAAGCGAAAACAGGCTGGTCTGATAAGCATGAACAATTATGCGAGCGTCTCGTAAAAGGACAGCCATTTTTTGAAAAGTTATGGGAAATGGAAAATGAGCAAAAGGTAAATTAAAAAACCGCCAATTGGCGGTTTTTTAATTTTGTAGAAATCCAGCTCCGGCAGTAAGCTCTTCGTGTCTAAGAACCTTTCGCATAAGAAGACAAAAAGCGTCTTCTATGCGAAAGAACCTTAGCCAGTCAGAGCTGAACGAGCTACCTCCGCTTTATATGTTACCTACGTTTTCTGCTTAGTCCCATTGCGTTTTCTACTTTGCGTAGTTGTTTGAATGCAACGCGGTTTGCTTTTTCTGCACCTTTGTCTAGAATTTCGTCTAGTTCTGGTGAGTTGATTAGTTCGTTATATTTGTCTTGGATTGGACGAATTGCTTCTACGACTACTTGCGCTAGGTCGCCTTTGAAGTCGCCGTATCCTTTTCCTTCGTACATTGCTTCAATTTCTTCAACTGTTTTTCCAGAGAATGAAGAGTAGATTGTTAATAAGTTAGAGATACCAGGTTTGTTTTCTTTATCAAATTTCACAATACCTTCAGAGTCAGTAACAGCACTCTTAATTTTCTTTTCAATTGTTTTTGGTTCATCAAGCATACTGATCATTGATTTTGGATTCGGATCAGATTTACTCATTTTCTTCGTAGGTTCTGTTAATGACATAACGCGAGCGCCTACTTTTGGAATACGAATTTCAGGAATTGTGAACACTTCACGGAAGCGTTTGTTGAAACGCTCTGCTAGGTCGCGTGTTAATTCCATATGTTGCTTTTGATCATCACCAACTGGTACGATTTCAGTGTTGTAAAGTAAAATATCAGCAGCCATTAATGGTGGATACGTAAGTAATCCAGCTGGAACTGAATCTCTACCCGAAGCTTTATCTTTATATTGCGTCATACGTTCTAATTCTCCAACGTAAGCAACAGATTGCATGATCCATCCTAATTGAGCGTGTGCTGGTACTTCTGATTGTACAAATAAAGTAGCTTTTTCAGGATCGATGCCGCATGCTACATAAAGTGCAGCAAGACTGCGGATGTTTTTACGAAGTTCAACGGGATCTTGAGGTACTGTAATCGCATGTTGGTTTACAATACAGAAATAACAGTCGTGTTCATTTTGAAGCTCTGTAAACTGCTTCATTGCGCCTAAATAGTTTCCAAGTGTAATCGTTCCACTTGGCTGAATACCAGAAAAGATAACTGACATAAGTAATTCCTCCTAAAATTGAATGCGTGATGGGGGGGGAAGAGAAGGCAAACAAAAAAGCCCATTCATCCCAAAAACTATAGGGACGAATGGACCGCGGTACCACCCTAATTATTTCACTACTGTGAAATCTCTCTAATCCATAATAACGTTAGGATATAACGCCAAAGCCTACTACTTTCGGTTCGGTTTGGTGCTCAAAAGCCCATTCCATACTGTACAATTACTTGTTCACACCAACCACAAGCTCTCTGAAATTGCCTCAATATGTACTCTTCTTTATCATTGCATACATATAAATTTATTTATTGTTACTTGAGCTCTTTTAATATGAAAGAACTAAAGTTTTATAACAAAATGTTTTGCTGATTATTATATCATATGGGATAGTGTTTGCAAACTACATCAAAATAGTAAAGCTAATGAGGGTCGAGAACAACCCAAGGAAGATACCTGTAATACAAATTGGATATGTCCATTTGAATGAATATGTTTTATAAATACGTTCTTTCTTATCTGTAGGTTCCTCGACTTCTTCAATTAAAGAGTCAATCTTTTTGTTCGTACCAAATACTCTTTGGAATGCGTAAATGGTTACATTGAAAAAACCATTTTGAAATATGTATAAAAAACCGCCGATAAGAATAAAAAACAGTGCAATATAAAACAAAATGTTGACAAAGTTCAACAAAAATTGAGATGAAATGAGGAATGCACCAATACTAGAAGCAATCATCGCTATAAAAATTAGTATACAAGTATGAAAAAAAACTTTATTCAAAATATTCCCCTCCGTCAAAATATTACTAGAATTATTATACTATAAAAGCTATAATAAGTACTAGGATTAATTTTTTGAAAATTATACGCAATTAAAGGTCTGATTTTAAGATGATGGTAGCAATGTTAATGTATCCCTTTACGAAAAATTAAAAATATAAATATTTTATTAAAAATTTTAACAAAAAAACAAAAAACTATATTCACAATTGTTATATTATATGTATAATGAAAATTGTAGAAACTTGGAGATTATTCTTTCAATTCTACTTTTTAACAAGTGAGGGTACAGGAAGTGCAATTAGGGGAGGCAACACAACATGAAGAAAAAGATACCGTTATTACTTGCATCGACTTTAACTGCAAGTATGTTGCTGGGTGCGTGTAGCTACCAAAAAGATGACGCAAAAGCAAAAGGGAAAGAAAACGCTACGAGTAGTAGTAACGGAAAGCAGATTCTTAATTTAACAGAGTTATCTGAAATTCCGTCAATGGATGCATCATTAGCATCTGATTCTTCATCTTCTACAGCATTAAATAATACGATGGAAGGTTTATATCGTATTGGCAAAGATCAAAAGAGAATGCCTGGAGTTGCAGAAGATGTCGAAAAGCTAGATGATGGGAAGAAATACATATTTAAATTAAGAAGAGATGCGAAATGGTCGAATGGGGAACCTGTAACAGCTAAAGACTTTGTGTATTCATGGAAAAGAGCAGTAAATCCAGATACAAAAGCAACGTATTCATACATTATGTTCGATATTAAAAATGCAGAGAAAATTCATAAAAAAGAATTATCTGCTGACCAATTAGGTGTAAAAGCGATTGATGATTATACACTAGAAGTAGAATTAGACAATCCCGTTCCTTACTTTATCGATTTAACAGTTTATCCAGTATTTTACCCACTAAATGAAAACTTTGTAAAAGCACAAGGTGATAAATTTGGTTTAGAGGCAAATACAACATTATATAACGGTCCATTCGTTATGAGTGATTGGAAACATGAGCAAAGTTTCCAATTCAAGAAGAATCCTTCATATTGGGATAATAAAACGGTTAAAATCGAAGAAATCAACTTTAATATTGTAAAAAATACAGCAACTGATGTAAATTTATATGAGACAAACGCGATTGATCGAGCGGCTTTAACGTCTGAATTTGTTGATAAGTTTAGAAAAAGCCCAGAGTTCCAAACAAGAAAAGAGGCAGGGGTTGCTTACTTAAGATTTAATCAAAGTAATCAGTACTTAAGTAATAAAAACTTAAGAAAAGCAATTTCAATGTCCTTTGACCGTGATAACATTGCAAAAGTTATTTTAAATAACGGCGCAATTGGAGCTTACGGATTTGTTGGAAAAGATTTCGCTGAAGGTCCAAATAAAAAAGATTTCCGAGCTGAAAATGGAAAGCTAGTTGAAACAAATCCAAAAGAAGCAAAAAAGCTTTGGGAAACAGCGAAGAAAGAGCTTGGAACTGATAAAATCGAACTAGAATTCTTAAACTTTGATAATGAAGATGCTAAAAAAGTTGGGGAATTCTTAAAAGGTGAGATGGAAAAGAACTTACCAGGTTTATCAATTAAAATTAAACAGCAACCATTCGCACAAAAAAATAAATTAGAAGATTCTCAGCAATATGATATTGCGTTTGGTATTTGGGGACCAGATTTCCCAGATCCAATCTCATATTTAGATATGTTTGTTACGAATGGTTCTCAAAATAAAACAGGGTATTCTAATCAGAAATATGATGAGTTAATCCTAAAAGCTAAAACAGATACAAAAGATTTACAAGCTCGCTGGGACAACCTTCTAGAAGTAGAGAAGATGTTAATTAAAGAGGATGCAGTTATCACTCCAATCTTCCAAAAAGGTTCAGCGTATGTAGTAAAAGGTGCCGTAAAAGATATTATCCCAATTAACTATGGTGGTAAATTAACTTACAAATGGGCATCTGTTGAACAAAAATAATCTTTTTTTTCCATCGTTTACAAGGGTATATGCCTATGATGGGCATATGCTCTTATTTTAAAAAAATAAAAGTAAGAATATTTTAAACTATCTTATTGCTTTTGAGAAAAACGGGGAGGTGCTTGACTATGGGACGTTATGTATTAAAACGTTTCGTGTACATGGCTTTGACATTATTTTTAATTACTACAATGACTTTCTTTTTGATGAAATTACTTCCGGGTTCTCCGCTTAAAAACCAGGAGAAGCTATCACCGGCACAAAAAGAAATCATTCTTGAAAAATACGGATTGAATGATCCGGTACCAGTTCAATATGCACGTTACTTAGGTAACTTAGCAAAAGGTGATTTAGGGGTATCATTCCAATATGATAACCGCCCAGTAACAGACATGATTGTGGATCGTATTGGACCATCAGCCCAATTAGGTTTACAAGCGATTATATTAGGAACATTTATCGGTTTAATTTTAGGTATTGTTGCCGCACTTCGTAATAATACGTGGGTAGATTATAGTGCAACAGTTATTTCGGTACTCGGAATGTCGGTACCATCATTCGTATTCGCCGCATTACTGCAATATTTCGTAGGGGTAAAACTTGGCTGGTTCCCAGTAGCATTCTGGAAAGGACCAGAGTTTACTGTAATGCCTACAATTGCATTATCGATGGGAGTTATCGCAACAATCGCACGTTTCTCTCGTGCAGAATTAATTGAAGTTATGCAAGCCGATTACATTTTAACAGCGAAAGCGAAAGGAATTAGCCAAGGCGTTATCATTGTCAAACATGCACTTCGTAACGCGTTAATTCCAGTTGTAACAATTTTAGGACCAATGGTTGCGGCATTAATTACAGGAACACTTGTTATCGAGCAAATTTATGCTGTACCAGGACTTGGGGAACAATTCGTTAAATCGATTACTTTAAATGACTATACAGTTATTATGGGAACTACGATTTTCTATAGTGCGATCTTCATTTTAGTTATTTTCATTGTCGATATTTTATACGGAATTATTGATCCTCGTATTCGTTTAGCGGGAGGGAAAAAATGATGAAAGATGTACAAAAATTATCTCCAGATTTATTTCAACAAGCCAATCAAAATAATGTTGATAATGAAGTCATTGCCCGTCCAAGCTTAACGTTTTGGCAAGATGTAAGAAGACGTTTATTCCAACATAAAGGTGCGATGCTTGGCCTTGTATTGTTAGTTATCATTGCGCTATTAGCGATTTTTGGACCGATGGTAAGTAAACACTCGTATAAAGAGCAAGATTTAGGTCGTGCGAAATTACCACCAAAAATTCCAGTTATTGAAAATGTTCATTGGTTACCATTTGACGGTACAGATCAATATGGTGTTGACCAATATGAAAAACGTGATATTAAAGAGTACTTCTGGTTTGGTACAGATGACCTTGGCCGTGACTTATGGACAAGAACATGGGAAGGTACACGCGTATCATTATATATCGCTCTTTTAGCGGCAGCAATTGACTTAGTAATTGGGGTTGCATACGGAGGTATTTCAGCATTCTACGGCGGTAGAGTAGATAACATTATGCAACGTATTATGGAGATTATTAACGGTATTCCATACTTAATCATCGTTATTTTAATGGTAATCATTATGGGATCTGGTATTTGGTCAATTACACTTGCGATGGCGATTACAGGTTGGATAGGGATGTCGCGTATTGTTCGTGGACAAATCTTAAAGTTAAAAAACCAAGAATATGTATTAGCATCTCGTACATTAGGTGCAACAAATACACAATTAATTGTGAAACATTTAATTCCAAACGTAATGGGACCTATTATCGTAATGACAATGTTTACAATTCCATCAGCGGTGTTTGGTGAAGCGTTCTTAAGTTTCATCGGTTTAGGAATTCAGCCACCATTTGCGTCACTAGGTTCTCTTGTAAATGATGGTTATAAATCTATTCAAACGTATCCGCATATGATGTTCATCCCTGCGGTTGTCATCAGTATATTAATTTTAGCGTTTAACTTAATGGCAGACGGATTACGCGACGCGTTAGATCCAAAAATGCGTAAGTAAAAGAGGGGAGAGGCAAAGATGAAAACATTGTTAGAGGTAAAAGATTTACAAGTCTCCTTTGATACACATGCAGGTGAAGTTCAAGCTGTACGCGGCGTTACTTTTGATTTGAAAAAAGGAGAAACATTGGCGATTGTAGGAGAATCTGGTTCAGGGAAATCAGTTACTTCTAAAGCGTTAATGGGATTAATTCCGAATCCTCCTGGACGCATTAAAAATGGTGAAATCGTATTTGAAGGTCGTGACTTAACAAAATTAACAGAAAAAGAAATGCAGCAAGTACGGGGTAAAGATATTGCGATGATTTTCCAAGATCCAATGACATCATTAAACCCAACGATGACAATTGGAAATCAAATTATGGAAGGTCTAATTAAACACCAAGGGATGAGTAAAGCAGATGCACGTAAAGTTGCTTTAGAGTTAATTGACCTTGTAGGTATTCCAAATCCAGAAGCTCGTTTAAAACAATATCCTCACCAATTCTCAGGTGGTATGAGACAGCGTGTAGTTATTGCGATGGCGTTAGCTTGTAACCCGAAATTATTAATTGCCGATGAGCCGACAACAGCGCTAGACGTTACGATTCAGGCGCAAATTTTAGAACTTATGAAAGACATTCAGCAAAAAACAGAAGCAGCAATCATTTTCATTACGCATGACTTAGGTGTAGTAGCAAACGTTGCGGACCGAGTGGCAGTTATGTACGCTGGTAAAGTTGTTGAAATTGGAACTGTAGATGAAATTTTCTACAATCCGAAACATCCGTATACTTGGGGTTTAATCGCATCTATGCCAAGTTTAGATGGTTCAGAAGAAGAATTATATGCAATCCCTGGAACGCCTCCAGATTTATTGAAGCCGCCAAAGGGAGATGCTTTTGCACCACGTAATCCGCAGGCACTGAAAATTGATTTTGAAATGGACCCACCTTTATTTAAAGTAAGTGATACGCACTATGCGGCAACTTGGTTACTTCACGAGCAAGCTCCAGAAGTAAAACCGCCGGCAGTCGTTGAAAAACGCATTCTTCAAATGAAAGCAGGTGAACAACATGACTAAACAACGTGAGAAATTAATTGAAGTAAAAAATGTAAAGCAGCACTTCGACGTGAGTGGTGGTGTTGTCAAAGCGGTTAATGATATTTCATTTGATATTTACCGCGGAGAAACATTTGGTCTTGTAGGAGAATCAGGTTGTGGTAAATCGACAACTGGAAGAACGATTATTCGTTTATATGATGCAACTGCTGGTGAAGTGTTATTCGATGGTGAAAATGTACATGGTAAAAAATCACGCGCAGAGCTGAAGAAATTCAACCGTAAAATGCAAATGATTTTCCAAGATCCATATGCATCATTAAACCCTCGTATGACAGTAGGGGATATTATTGCAGAAGGTATCGATATTCACGGACTAGCGAAAAGTAAAAAAGAGCGCATGGACCGTGTTCATGAACTATTAAACACAGTTGGTTTAAATAAAGAGCACGCAAACCGTTTCCCACACGAATTCTCAGGTGGACAACGTCAGCGTATCGGTATCGCTCGAGCGCTTGCTGTAGACCCAGAATTTATCATTGCCGATGAGCCGATCTCAGCACTTGACGTATCGATTCAGGCGCAAGTTGTAAACTTACTGAAAAAGCTACAAAAAGAAAAAGGTTTAACATACTTATTCATCGCCCATGATTTATCAATGGTAAAATACATTAGTGACCGTATTGGTGTAATGTACCGTGGCCAAATCGTTGAGTTAACAACAAGTGATGAATTATATGCGAATCCAATTCATCCATATACGAAATCACTATTATCAGCGATTCCACTTCCAGATCCGGATTATGAGCGCAATCGTAAACGTATCGTATATGATCCATCACAGCATAATTATGGTAGTGAAGCACCAACAATGCGTGAAATTCGCCCAGGACATTTCGTACTATGTTCTGAAGCGGAGTACAAGAAATATAAAGAGATTTATCAATAAGAAAAAGAGCCATTCTTCTGTTATGGAAGGATGGCTCTTTTCTACTATATAAAAGAATTGTATACATTTGTCGGTCAGTCGATATATTTAAAGAATCGCCGATATAAATCTCATGTATCATTAATGGTATCCATATGCAACATTACTGAACTTGAACAGAAACATTCTCCTCTTGTTCTTCAGGTTTAACAAGGGCATAACGCTCCCACGCTCTACTTTTCCAGCGGAAGAACATAATAATGGCACGTGTCCATTCGTCGATGGCGATTGCTAGCCAAATACCAACGAGACCCATATCTAAATGAAAGGCGAAAAAGTAACCTAGTGGTAAACTCATTAACACCATAGAGAATGCACCGATTAAAACAGGATATTTTGCATCACCAGCTGCACGAAGCGAATTAATGATGACGATGTTCATCGTACGTCCCGTTTCAAGTAGTACACTTAGTAAAAGAACACTTGCGCCTAACCCGATAATGTGCGGATTATCTGTAAATAGTCCCATTAATTGTGTACGGAATATAATAACGAGAGCGACCATACATAAAGTTACACCAATTGCCCATTTTACACTTTTCCACAAGCGTTCGTATGCTTCATCCTTTTCGCCACCACCAACGAGGCGGCCAATAATAATGGCTGTTCCCATACCAATCGCAATTGCAAATAAATAAGTGAACATGGAAATGTTAGTAGCGTATTGTCTAGCAGCTAATGATTCCGTTCCTAAGTACGTTGCGTAATAAAGGAAGACGATTTGACAAGCTTGATACATCACTTGTTCAAATGCAGATGGAATGCCAATTTTTAAAATTTTCCCAATGTATTCTTTGGATAAAGTGAAGTAATATTGTAATTTCACACGATATTCCATAACGTGGTATAGTAACCAGAAGAAAACAATAAGTGCGATCAATCGACTGATAGCGGAAGAAATTGCAGCCCCTTGTACACCGAGCTCAGGGAAACCAAATTTCCCGAAAATGAGTACGTAGTTTCCAGCGATATGAATCATATTCATTCCGAGTGAAATAAACATCGCTTGCTTTGTAAAACCGTGTACACGGATAATTGCGGCTAATGAGTTAATAATAGCTTGTAGGAAGATGGCTCCTCCGACGATAGATAAGTAGTTTTGCGCATACGTTAGTACATCGCCTTGTAAGTTCATTGCGAGCATCATATGTTTCGAAAATAAAAGAAAACCAGCGCTTATAACGAGCCCAACTATTAAATTTAATGTGACGGCTAATGCTGATATTTTAGATGCTTCCATAAAGCGTTTGGAACCGAGGTATTGAGATACAACGATAGCAGCGCCGTTCCCGATGACTTCTAATACCAAAATCGCAATATGAAGATATTGATTCGCTGCACCAACCCCAGATACAGCATCGTCTGATAATGCACTTAACATGAAAGTATCAGCGATCCCCATTAACATAAAAAGAAAAACTTCTAGAAAAATAGGCCATGTTAATAAGAATAAACTTAATTTCTCAGTAGGCCCGTTTTTTGCTTGAATTGCTGCCATGTCCGTCCCCTCTTTACCGATATCTATTTTTAGCAAAATGTATCGTAACATACTTTCTTAACCTTTGCACTCATTTTAGCCTACATATTTTTATTATGAAGAGAGTGCTATTTTATGATAAAAACAAAAGGATAATTATACATAAAGTATTATGAGATATAAAATTCATTTTCATCTGATAATTTAGAATAGTGTAAAAAATGTTATTTTTAACACTTTAGTAAGAATAATCAGCAATATGAAACGTTTACAAAGGTATATTTTTCAGCGGAAAATTTTAATGAAATAGAAATATAAATATACAAAAAATATATTTGTGTGTATAATATGAATTATTAGAACATATATACATTTCTTTCTGTTTGAAAATGAAAGGGCTAACATTTTTTTTGGAGGGTGGAAGTATGAAAAAAAAGATACCAGTTTTTGTAGCATCAACAGTAGCGATGAGCATGATGTTAGGGGCATGTAGCTATCAAAAAGATGAACCGCAAGCAAACGCTAAAGGGGATAGCGGAAAAAGCGGCGCGAAGCAAGTTATTAACTTAATTGAAACACAAGAAATTCCAACGATGGATCCAGCGTTATCAGCTGATGCAGTTTCTTCAAGAGTAATGACTAATACGATGGAAGGCTTATACAGTTTAGGAAAAGATGACAAGCTAGTTCCTGGTGTAGCGAAGGAATTCAAAAAATCAGAAGATGGTAAAAAATATACATTTAAATTACGTGAAGACGCAAAATGGTCAAATGGTGAGCCTGTGACGGCAAAAGATTTCGTATATGCATGGCAAAGAGCGATTAACCCAGATACAGCTGCGAAATCAGCGTACATTATGTATGATATAAAAAATGCAGAGAAAATTAATAAAAAAGAGATGAGTCCGGATCAATTAGGGGTAAAGGCGATTGATGATTATACATTAGAAGTGGAATTAGATAATTCAATTCCATACCTTGTAGATTTAATGGTATATCCAATCTTCTATCCTGCGAATGAAAAGTTTGTGAAAGAGCAAGGTACGAAGTTTGGTTTAGAAGCGAATACAACGCTTTATAACGGGCCATTTACACTAAGTGATTGGCAACATGAACGTAGCTTTAAAATGACAAAGAGCGCGTCATATTGGGACAATAAAGAAGTAAAGATTGAAGAAGTAAACTTTAATATTGTAAAAGATACATCTACGCCAATTAACTTATATGAAACAAATGCAATTGATCGAGCGTCGTTATTAGCGGAGTTTATTGATAAATATAAAGGAAAACCAGATTTCCAAACAGTAGAAGATACATCTGTATTCTTCCTTCGTTTAAATCAAAAAGATCCAGCTTTAGCAAATAAAAATATTCGTAAAGCAATTTCACTTGCTTTTGACCGTAAGCCATTCGTGGATACATTATTAAATAACGGTTCTAAGCCAGCGACAGGATTAATTCCTGATAACTTCATTAAAGGACCAGATAAAAAAGATTTCCGTGCTGTAAACGGGGATATTGTAAAACCAAACGTGAAAGAAGCGAAGAAATATTGGGAAGCTGGTAAAAAAGAACTTGGTAAAAATGAAATCGAATTAGAATTATTAAATGAAGATGTAGAGTTATCAAAGAAAACTGGTGAATATTTAAAAGGTGAATTAGAAAAGAATTTACCAGGTTTAACAGTGAAAATTAAACAACAACCATTCGCACAAAAACTAAAATTAGAAGATGCGGGCGATTATGTCATGTCATTCTCTGGATGGAGTGCGGACTTCCCAGATCCAATTACATATCTTGATATGTTTGTAACAGATGGGTCACAAAATAAGATGAAGTACTCTAATCCAAAATACGATGAAATCATTATGAAGGCGAAAAAAGATGGAAGCGATGTAAATGCTCGTTGGAAGAACTTATTAGAAGCAGAAAAAATGTTACTTGATGATGCTGCGATCGTTCCAGTATATCAACGTGGTAGAGCATATTTACAAAGAGATTCAATTAAAAATATGTATAACCATAAATATGGCGGCGATTTAAGCTTTAAATGGGCTTCAGTAGAGAAATAAGAAAAAAAGCAGGTGATCACCTGCTTTTTTTAATACGTTCGTTTCTTATAAATGCCTTTTCCGCCAACTTGGTTCCAGCCAGATTGTACATCCAAACTTTTGTTAACAAACTTCATTTTTTCTTTTCCACCAAAGAGCTTTTCGCCGATGCTATTTGTAATGACACCAATCAATGCTGTTATTCCGATGATGAGGGCAGCAACCGTAATAAAATCAATAAAAAAAGCAATCATTTGAAAACTCCCCCTTTGCCTGTCTGTATGTTTATTGTATGAGATAAAAAATGAAAAAGAAAGAAATGTCAGAAAAATATTTAATTTACTTTAGAAATCATGTAGACAGGAGGGAGGATATTTGTTAAAATAAGAACAAATGTTCCTTTTTATTCTCATTTGTATAGTCTTACATTTCTTAATTGATTTATCAAGAAAAAGTAAGAAAACGTTCTCTTTTTCATAGGGAAGATTATAGATAAATAACTATATATTATATGAAAAATCTATGGGAAGTGAGTAGTAAAAGGGTTGAAAGTTATTGTTAAAGTACAGCTGAAATGAGCGTAATCATGTTACATAGCAGTGAAATACACGGGAGAGTTTTCTCAACTAGCAGGAAATTTACTGTATATTTCTTGCAAAATCTATTGTATAATGATTATAGAAGTTACTTATTAAAAGTAATTGTTGTTTATTATAAGTTGTTGCTTACATGAAATGTGATTTTTGTACTTTTCAATAAGACAAGTTATCACGAAAAATTGCTGAAGTTAGAAATTAAAACTGTATTTAGTACAGAATTTGTACTCTTTAAGGAGAGTGAGCTTTGTATGGTAACATTATATAGTTCTCCAAGCTGTACGTCTTGTAGAAAGGCGAAATTATGGCTAGAGGAAAATCATATTCCCTATACAGAACGTAATATTTTCTCAGATCCATTAACGATTGAGGAAATTAAAGAGATTTTACGTATGACAGAAAGCGGAACGGATGAGATTATTTCTACTCGTTCGAAAGTTTTCCAAGAATTGAATGTAAACTTAGAGTCTTTACCACTTCAAGATTTATATAAGATGATTCGTGACTATCCAGGGATTTTACGTCGTCCAATTATGATTGACGAGAAACGCCTTCAAGTTGGTTACAACGAAGACGAAATTCGTCGTTTCTTACCACGTACAGTAAGAACGTTCCAATTACGTGAAGCACAACGTCTTGTAAATTAATTATAATAATATGAAAACCTTCTACCTATTATATAGTAGAAGGTTTTTTTTAATGTTTCACATTGCGTAATCGAACTTGTTGTACAATAAAGCCGATGCATAAAATAGTGAAAATGAACAAATAAGGAATGCTTGCAGTGAAACTTGGATTGTTATGAAAAAAGGTTGCAAGTCTGTCTTCATGTGTAACCATTTTTCCTGCAGTATAGGCAAGAATTGCTGCACCGCAATAAATGAGGAATGGAAATCGCTCCATAAGTATTAAAATAAGTTTGCTGCCCCAAATAATAATCGGGATAGAAATGAGTAAGCCGATTATGACGAGTAAAAATCTCCCGTGAGCTGCACCTGCAATGGCAATAACATTATCAAACCCCATAACGAGATCCGCGAAAACAATTGTCCGCACAGCTTGAAATAAAGTTGTTTTTCCTTGAATAGAAGAAAGATCGTTGCTATTATCGGTTAATAAATTGACTGCAATTAATGTAAGTAAAACCCCGCCAATCAATTGTAGAAATGGAATGTCGAGTAAATAGACAGCTAGTATAGTAAGGACAATTCTTAGTACAATCGCTAAAAGAGTACCGATCAAAATAGCCTTATTTCGTTTCGATTCAGGTAAATTTCGGCTAGCTAGTGCGATGACGATTGCATTGTCACCACCTAATACAACATCGATACCGACAATCATTAGTACGGATGTTAAAAACTCTAAGTCCATTCGTCTGCCTCCATTTATGATGTTTTAATAAGCGAACTATATGTATGTGATGAAGAAAGTTGTTGTTAAATAATCTCTTCTAATAGAAGTTTCACTTTATTACAGTGTACGGGGGAATGTGGAAATGTATGTCCAAATTTTTTGTAAGTAAGAAATCGCTATAATAATATATTTACGTAGTTGATCGAGTAAAGATAGGCATATAACTATTTTTGTAAAATAAATCGATTTTATTTCCATTCTGGAGAATCTTATCATAAAATGAGAGTACAAGAATCTATTGATTTGTCATATGAGTGGGGAATCCCTTCATAACAATTCTAAGCAGGAAGGGAGAGTTGTATTTTGGATATTGAAAGAATTAATGATCATACGATGAAATTTTTTATTACGTACATTGATATAGAGGATAGAGGATTTAATCGTGAAGAGATTTGGTATGATCGCGAACGAAGTGAAGAGCTCTTTTGGGAGATGATGGACGAAGCTCGTGATCATGACGATTTCTTTATTGATGGACCGTTATGGATTCAAGTGCAAGCAGTCGATAAAGGGATTGAAGTACTTGTCACGAAAGCAGAGCTTTCAAAAGACGGGCAAAAGCTGGAACTACCGATAGGGGTAGACAAAATTATAGATATTCCTCTAGATGAAGGCATCGAATCATTATTCCAACAAGAATTAGTCGAAGAGGTAGAAGAACAAACAGGAACAAACTTTAATGAAGATGGTACGTTTGGCTTTTTAATTAAGTTTAATGATTTTGAAGATGTCATTTCATTAAGTCATCGTCTTATCTTTGAAGATATAAAAGATGAGCTGTATTCATTTGAGAACCGCTATTATGTATATGTGGAATTCGATGAAGTGCTACATGATGAAGAAGAAATCGATCGTATTTTAAGTATTATTTTAGAATATGGGGAAGAATCAACTTTAACAATTCATCGTGTAAGTGAGTATGGAAAACAAATTGTGAAAGAGCATGCTCTTGAAACGATTCGCAATAATTTTCCTGCTAAAACGTAGGCCGATTTCTGTAGTATGAAATCGGCTTTTTACATGAAGAATAGGAAAGCTTTCTTAGTTAGGAGGTAAGAGATGAAAAATACGTTAAAGCTGATTTTCTTTATACTGCTATTGTTCGCATTATTTGTTTCGTTACGTATGTTTATTGATGTAGCATTTTATTCAGATGTGATTGGGATAAAAGATGTTTCGATTTTAGGTATTATCAGTATTTTATTTACAGTATCTGCGTTTTTAATTGGTTGCGTTATTTTCTTAGAAAATCGACATCCATCTAAAACACTTACATGGTTAATTGTTTTAGGAATTTTTCCGGTATTTGGCTTCTTTGCTTATTTATTATTTGGACAAAATTTTCGGAGAAAAAGAATGTTCCAAAAGAAGGCGTTACTTGATGAACAGGCGTTTTTACAATATAAAGGGCATGAAGATTACGAAGAACGAATTTTACGCAATCATAAGCATCAAGAACTGTTATTTCGTTTAGCGGATCGATTAGGTGCTTTAAATATTTCATTTCAAACTGAAACGAGGACATTAACAAATGGAGATGAAACGTTTCGGGCTATTTTAAATGGGTTAAAACGAGCGAAACATCACATTCATATGGAATATTACATTGTGCGTGATGATAAGTTAGGAACAGAAATTAAAGATATTTTAATACAAAAATCGAAAGAAGGCGTTGTTGTTCGCTTTTTATATGATGCGGTTGGAAGTTTTAAGTTATCGAAATCGTATATTGAAGAATTAAACGATGCAGGTGTAGAAATGATTCCATTCTTTCCTGTGCGCTTTCCGATTTTAAACGATAAAATTAATTATCGAAATCATAGGAAAATTGTTGTGATTGATGGGAACGAAGGGTTTGTAGGCGGTTTAAATATCGGTGATGAGTATTTAGGGAAAAATAAATATTTTGGCTTTTGGCGAGACACACATTTATATTTGCGTGGTGAAGCTGTACAAAGTTTACAGCTTATTTTCCTTCAAGATTGGTTTTATATGACTGGGGAGGCTGTGCTAGCCCCTGAATATTTACAAGCAAAAGCAGTTGAGGGTGATCATTGGGGAGGAGTGCAGCTAGTTGCAGGTGGCCCCGATAATAAGTGGGAAACGATTAAGCATTTATATTTTGCAATGATCGCTTCTGCTCGAAAATCTATTTGGATTGCAACGCCGTATTTTATTCCGGATGATGATATTTTATCCGCATTAAAGGTTGCTGCACTTGCTGGTATTGATGTTCGTTTATTAATGCCGAGTAAACCGGATAAGCGGACTGTCTTTTATGCATCGAGATCGTACTTCCCAGAACTTTTAGACGCAGGAGTAAAGATATATGAATATGAAAAAGGTTTTCTTCATAGTAAAGTTGTCATCGTCGATTCTGATTTAGCTTCAATTGGGACAGCTAATATGGATATGAGAAGTTTTCATTTGAATTTTGAAGTAAATGCCTTTTTATATGATACAGAGAGCATTAGAAGACTTGTTCAAGACTTTAAAGATGATTTAGAAGAATCAAGTGAAATTCATGTTGATCATTTTCATAAAAGACGTCTTCATAGACGAATTGTTGAATCAACGTACCGCTTATTATCACCTTTATTATAAAAAGAGATGTCCGAAATTGGGACATCTCTTTTTTTAAAAGGAATTTGTAACAAATTGTAGAATATAAGGAGCTGAAAGGGTGTGATTACGATATTTATCGCTAAAAGAGAAAACGGAGAAAAAATTCATTTACTCTATAATTGTAATGAAGAGCTTTTGCGCCGTATGCGTCAACAAGAACGATTCTTTTGTGTAGCTTGTGGAAAGGAAGTGCAAATGAAATTAGGGAAACAAAAAAGTTGGCATTTTGCTCATAAAAAAGTGAATGCATGTCTTGCCTTTTATGAAGCGGAATCAACGTATCATATGCATGGTAAAGAATTGTTATATAGATGGTTTAAGCGTCAAAACTTTCAGGTGGATATAGAGTACTACCTTCCAGAAATTAAGCAACGACCAGATGTTTTTGTAGAGAGGGCGGGCAGAAAAATTGCAATTGAATACCAATGTGCAAACCTCGCTATAGAGCAGCTGTACAAAAGAACATATTCGTATTGGCAAGCTGGTATACAGGTCATTTGGATCGTTGGTGGAAATCAATTAAAAAGGCAATCTGCATATTGGATGAAATTTTCCTCACTTATGGCTTTCTCCTTACAATCTTATCCTCAGCCACTTCTTATTTTCTTCTGTCCGAAACAAAAATCATTTATGAAATGTGCATTTGTCACTCCCTTTTCTACAAATGTCTTTTTCTCACATACTATATATTTACCAACTGATACGACTACTTTTGAAATTCTTTTTTCTCCCGTGCCTTTCGGGAAAGAAAGATTGGGTGAAGAGTGGAAGAAGAGAAAGAACTACTTCCGCAAAAATGCCCTGCCGATTTGGAATTATAATTATAAGTCATTATTACGCCTCTTATATCAATTTAAATGTACCCCAGCAAGCTTTCCTTCTGAAATTGGTGTTCCACTCCCTTCTGCATTTGCTTTACAAACAAACCCATTTATATGGCAAGCTTTCCTATATATGAAGTGTGTAGGGGAGCTTGCAGTAGGAGAGTGTATTTCTCTTCAATACGTGTGTAGTTATGTAAAAAGGTATACGAAAAGGCGGATACTTCCGTACTTTTCAAAGCACATATGGAAAGTGGCAGTTACTGAATACATGACATTTTTATGCTATATAGGTGTTTTGCGTAAAGTGGGAACTTATACATACCGGAAAATAAGGGATATCGTGATGTTAAAAACAGAGGAGGAAATTATGAAACATGATGAGATTTGCTTAATACATGCGCTATCTTTATTTGAGGTGAATTTTAACATGAGAGGAGGAAAAGGGGATATAATAAAGAATGATTGTGAAGGAATTACATAAGAAAAAAACGAATTGTACTTAAGTAGAGATATTTAAAGGAGGGCTTAAAGAATGTCTGAACAAAACAAAGCGAAAGCATTACCAGATCGCAACGAGATTGAAGAAGCAAGTACGTGGCGATTAGAAGATATTTTCCAAACGGATGCAGAATGGGAAAAAGAATTCCAAGCTATTAAAGAGCTATTGCCGAAGTTAGCTGAATTTAAAGGGAAACTTGGTGACTCTGCGGACAATTTACTTGAGGCATTGCAATATGAAGATGAAATTTCAATGCGATTAGGTAAGTTATATACATATGCTCATATGCGTTACGATCAAGATACAACAAACTCTGTATATCAAGCATTAAATGATCGCGCAACAAATTTATATTCACAAGTATCTAGTAGTACAGCATATATTGTGCCTGAAATTTTATCGATTTCAGAAGATACACTGCAAACATTCTTGAAGGAAAATAGAGATTTAAGTGTATATGAACATGCATTAGAAGAAATTACACGTCAACGCCCGCACGTATTATCAGAAGCTGAGGAAGCTTTATTAGCGGAAGCATCTGAAGTAATGAGTTCATCAAGCAATACATTCGGTATGTTGAATAACGCGGATTTAAAATTCCCATCTATTAAAGGGGAAGACGGAGAAGAAATAGAAATTACACATGGCCGTTACATTCAGTTTTTAGAAAGTGATGATCCTCGTGTTCGCAAAGATGCATTTAAAGCTGTATATGAAACGTACGGAAAATTTAAAAACACATTCGCGAGTACGTTAAGCGGAGCAGTAAAACGTAATAATTTCAATGCGCGTGTTCGTAAATATGATTCTGCTCGCCAAGCTGCACTGAGCAATAATAATATTCCGGAAGCAGTATACGATCAACTCGTTGAAACAGTAAATGACAACTTACATTTATTACACCGTTACATCGATATTCGTAAGCGTGCACTAGGACTTGATGAGCTTCATATGTATGATTTATATACACCACTTGTACCAGAAGTGAAAATGAATGTGAAATACGAAGAAGCGCAAGACCTTTTATTAAAATCTTTAAACGTACTTGGTGATGAATATGTTGATATTTTGAAAGAGGCATATGAAAATCGCTGGGTAGATGTGTATGAGAATAAAGGAAAACGAAGCGGTGCATATTCATCTGGTGCATATGGAACAAATCCGTATATTTTAATGAACTGGCATGATAATGTAAATAATTTATTTACACTTGCTCATGAGTTTGGTCATTCGGTGCATAGTTACTATACAAGAAAAACACAACCGCACGTATATGGTGATTATTCCATCTTCGTAGCAGAAGTGGCATCTACTTGTAATGAAGCGCTTCTAAATGATTATTTATTAAAAACGACAGAAGATAAGAAAGAGCGTCTATATTTATTAAATCATTATTTAGAAGGGTTCCGTGGTACTGTATTCCGTCAAACGATGTTTGCAGAGTTTGAACATATTATTCATAAGAAAGTACAAGAAGGACATGCTGTTACGCCAGACATGCTAACGGAAATTTACTACGATTTAAATAAGAAATATTTTGGTGACGCTTTAGTAATCGACGAAGAGATTGGTTTAGAATGGTCTCGTATTCCACACTTCTACTACAACTATTACGTATATCAATACGCAACAGGATTTAGTGCAGCGACAGCTCTATCTAAACAGATTTTAGAAGAAGGACAACCAGCAGTAGAACGTTATATTAACGAGTTCTTAAAAGCAGGAAGCTCTGATTATCCAATTGAAGTGCTGAAAAAAGCAGGAGTAGATATGGCATCTCCTGAACCAGTAAAAGAGGCGCTACAAGTATTTGAAGAGAAATTAAATGAATTAGAAGCATTATTATTTGAAGAAAAGTAATGAAAAAAGACGAGGGATTGTATCCTCGTCTTTTTTGTTGAATAGATTTAATGTCGATATTTGTTGAAGAGAAAGGTGGATTTCTTTGTTTTTTCTAACTGAAAGGATAGCTTTACGGCTGATTTTTGAAATTAAAACCCTTTGAATCGTTTTTTATAATTGAAATAAGAGAGTGTGATAACGATGATTCCGAATAAAAGAGGTAAGGCAATAATTTTAGGAAAAGCTTGTAGTAGAGAGAGGATGTACAAGAAAAAAGAAACGATGACAGCTAGAAAGAGAAGAGCAATATAAGATTTTTTCATAAATAAACCCCCTAAATGACCTTTTTTATAGCTTATTCAAAAATGAAAACGTTTAGAATGTGACAAAAGTGTGAAATTCGACAAAAGGGGTTGTCATCTGACGTCGAATCTTGTAATATAATAAGCGTGAACGAATTCACATACAAACATATACCCCTTTGTTTGAACGTGAAAATTTCTCCCATCCCCTTTAATATTTTTATAAGCCGTAAAGAAGAAGACCTGGTGTTTACACCAGGTCTTTTTCTTTTGCTATCCATTTCCAATAACGTTCGCATTTTACTTCTATCATTTGTACTTTTCGTTTCAGTTGTAATTTTTTTAGTTCGCGTTCAATTTCTTGTTGCGGACAGTCATAAATAAATGCTACTTCTTTTGAAGATATAAATTGTGTTGCTTCTAGTAGCACTTCTAAAGGTGGTAATGGTTCTGGCTCAATTTCACATTTTACAAGTTCTTTCAATAATTGTACGTATACATCGTAGGAATAATTTCCAGCGATTTTAATACCTTCTTCATCTGAGTTCGCATGAAAAAAGACGAGGGAAGGTATTTCTGTAATATGCATTTCATTCGTGAATTTCAAGTCACATTGGAAAGCTTTTTTTGCACTAGCAGAATGTAGATCTTTTTTAAATTCTTCTACATCAATATTGCTATCTCTCGCACATGCAAGTAATAGTTCGCAGTCAGGGTTTGATACATTTTCAAGGAAAATGTATTCTTGGAGTTTTCGCAAAAACTTCGAACCTGCTTTTCGGCCTTGCAACTCCGCTGCCTTAATTGCCATCGAAACTAAATATGGTGTTGACGATGCTTCTTGCATATGTACCTTTCCATCACATGAAAAACCTTGTAAACTGGTTGTCTTTTCCCACACAAATCGAATATTAGCAGGTTTATTCCATTTGTGTGAGGAAGCGTTCGTTCCATCCACTTTTCCTGTTACGATATGACGAATAGAGAAGTATTTCCCGTATTCAAGCCATAGTTTAATAATAAAAGGCTCAATTTCCCAGCAATCTTTACAAAGTGGATCAATAAATAAATATGCTTCTACAGACTTATGCTCACATGCGGAAGGAGATGGCATATTTATATGCTTTGCTTCCTGCTTATCCATTACACTTCACCTGTTTCGTTTGGAGTATTAACCATATGCTGAGCGGTTAATGCTAAACGTTCAAAAACAAACTCTCTTATATGACCATGCACTCCAGTATCATCCATTGCTTGCTCCATACATGATAGCCAAGCCTCTGCTCGTTTCGGGGTAATCTCAAACGGGAGATGGCGCGCTCTTAACATAGGATGACCATGTTCTTCAGTGTACAAATTAGGACCACCTAAATATTGTGTTAAAAATTGCTTCTGCTTCCTAGCGGTTTCTGTTAAATCTTCCGGGAAGATGGGAGATAAGTCAGGGTGTTTACTGACATAGGAATAAAATGTATCTACTAATATTGCAATGCATTGTTCACCGCCAATTGCTTCAAATGGTGTCATCGGTTGCTTGCTCATCCTTTATAAACTCCTTTTTCCATGAAATGTATATCTATTGTAGCAATGGAATGTTCGAGAGGGCAAATAAACAGCCTTCTCAAAGACTCTTTGCTTATTCTACGGGTGTAAACTTTTTTAGTGAGATGTATCCACTAGTGAAACATATTCACTAGTGGAATTTTCACTTTAGCGTGCTTTGTTTTGTTTGGCAAGGAAAAAGCGTTTTACTTTGTTATTTGTATGGCGAATAGGTATGTTATGTTGCGTTAATAAATCAATAAATGCAGCTTTTCCTGTTTCTTCATCTTGCACTTCAAATTCAATTTCATAATCATCGTGATTGTAATAGAAACTATGATCAAAGACAAGCGTTCCGCCTTTAAATAATGTTTCTGCTCTTTCTGTTGTTAAACTACCCATATATGTTAAAGCAGAAACAGGAATTTGTAATTTGTGTAATTGATCTACTACTGCTCCTTGAATGATTGTGTTTGTTTCCATCATCATTTTTGCTTCGTCTTCTGTTACGACTTGATGCGTTTCTAATAAACCGATTTCTGCAGGTTGTTTCAACGTTAACGTATAAGTTTCTCCTTTATGACGAATACGAAGTGCAGAGCCAGCTTCTTTTAACGAGAAGTCAGGTGTTTCAAAGTAGTGATTCACTTGTTTTGTAAATGCTTCAATAGAAAACGATTTACATAATGTATCGAATTCTTCTTTTGTAACGATATTTTTGAATTCAATTTCAATTTCTTGTGTCATTGTATAATCTCCTTTTGAAAAATAATTCTTTACACATTATCGCTTTTTCATAAATTTGGTTCAATGTTTTATTTGTTTGCGTCCATGTTATGATACAATAATACTGTTAAGTAAGACAGGAAGTTGAGATGGAGGAGTTAGAGCATGCAAAATAAAATCCAAGTTAAGAGCGTAGAAAAGAGAGAGAATGCTCTTATTTTTTGTGCGGAAAATAGTGAAATAGAGGTAAAGGAGTTAAGTGCGCGTAATCACGTACTTGTAGACTCAGACAATTTATCATTTTTATATATCTTAGAAAATGAATCATCTTTCATTTATGTAAGTATTCCGCACACATGCTGGGAAGCAATGCATGAAGCGATGAATAACGATGTGGTTATGTTCGTTTGCGTGAATGACATTGAAATGGAATTAGAAGGATTAAAAGAAGAAGTAGAATATTTAGTTGAAAATATTGAAGGTAATGCAAATTACGGAGAAGAACTAGTAACTGCTGTAGAAAAAGTATTTCTATAAGCAAATGGATTGATTTTGGTGGTGGTTGAAATGAATCGAAATTGGGAAGAATTTTTAGCACCTTACCACCAAGCGGTGGCAGAGCTGAAAGTGAAACTAAAAGGAATGCGTACTCAATTTGCAATGTTAACAGAGCATTCTCCAATTGAGTTTGTAACAGGAAGGGTAAAGTCGGTTGCAAGTATTATTGATAAAGCGGAGAAGAGAAATGTACCGCTAGACCGATTGAGAGAAGATATGCAGGATATTGCTGGGCTTAGAATGATGTGTCAATTTGTTGATGAGATTAAGCCTGTTGTAGAATATCTTCGAAAACGAAATGACTTTGAAATCGTGGAAGAACGTGATTATGTTACGCAAAAGAAAGATAGCGGTTATCGTTCTTATCATGTTGTCATTAGTTATCCTGTTCAAACGATTCAGGGTGAACAAAAAGTATTGGTAGAAATCCAAATACGCACGCTAGCAATGAACTTTTGGGCAACAATTGAGCATTCTTTAAATTATAAATATAGTGGACGTTTTCCTGAAGATATTAAAATAAGGTTGCAACGTGCAGCTGAAGCGGCGTTTTTATTAGATGAAGAAATGTCTTCTATTCGTCTTGAAATTCAAGAAGCGCAAAAGGCTTTTTCAAGAAAGCAAGAAACGAAAGATTCTGAATCATAAACTAAAGGGTGTTGGGCGATGAAATTTACAATTATGTCAAAGGGAGATCAATCATCAGATACACTGGCAAGCACGATGAAAGAGTACTTGCTAGATTTTGGATTTATAATGGATGAAAAGGAACCCGATATTGTAATTTCTGTTGGGGGAGATGGAACGCTTTTATATGCGTTTCATCGTTATTATAATCGATTGGATGAAACAGCATTTGTTGGTGTACATACAGGACATCTAGGTTTCTATGCAGATTGGTTACCGACAGAAGTAGAGAAATTAGTAATTGCAATTGCGAAAACACCATTCCAAGTGGTGGAATATCCGCTTTTAGAAGTTATTATTCGCTATGTGAATGGAAGTAAAGAGTCACAGTATTTAGCGATGAATGAGGCGACTGTAAAAAGTGCAGAAGGTACATTAGTAACAGAAGTGGAAATACGCGGAGAATATTTTGAAACATTCCGCGGAGACGGCCTTTGTATCTCTACTCCTTCAGGAAGTACCGCGTATAATAAAGCGCTTGGCGGAGCGATTATTCACCCATCTATTGAAGCGATACAAATTGCAGAAATGGCGTCCATTAACAATCGTGTATTTCGTACTGTAGGATCGCCGCTCGTATTGCCGAAGCATCATACATGTGTGTTAAAGCCAGCTGCAGGAATGAACTTACAAATCACAGTGGATCATTTAACGATGGTTCATCAAGATGTGAAATCAATCCAGTATCGCGTTGCAAACGAGAAAGTACGATTTGTTCGTTTCCGTCCATTCCCGTTCTGGAAACGAGTTCGTGACTCGTTTGTTGCAGATAAATAGAAAGGGTTATATATTTGAACAGATTTACATTGAAATGGGATATAGGGCCGGCTGAAGAGGGAACTTTAGTTAGGGAATTTTTGAAAACGAAAGGTATTTCTAAAGCCGCTTTAACGGATATAAAGTTTCACGGCGGGGCAATTGAAGTAAATGGTCACCATGCGAGTGTTCGTCATCAGTTGCGTGCTGGTGAAGAATTACGTGTCTTTTTTCCAGTTGAGGAAAGAAGTGAAGGGATGAGGGCAGAAGATATCCCTTTAAGCATTGTATATGAAGATGAAGCGGTTCTTATCATTAATAAAGAGGCGAACATGTCAACGATTCCGTCTAGAGAACATCCGACAAGGAGTGTTGCCAATGCGCTTTTATCTCATTATGATAAGCAGCACCTTGCAAGTACAGTGCACATCGTAACACGTTTAGATCGTGATACTTCGGGGCTTATGCTTATTGCAAAAAATCGTTTCGTACATCATCTTTTATCGAAGCAGCATCAACAAAAAGCTGTGAAACGAACGTATGAAGCAATTGTTCACGGAAAGATTGTAGAACGAGAAGGAATGATTGATGCACCAATTGGTCGAAAATCTGATAGCATTATTGAGCGAACGGTTTGTGAGGATGGACAAAGGGCAGTTACTCATTTTAAGGTAATTGATAGTACATATTATAAGACACATGTAGCGCTTGAGCTTGAGACAGGAAGAACGCATCAAATTCGTGTGCATATGGCTCATATAGGGCATCCGTTACTTGGTGATAGCTTATATGGAGGGGGAAGGGATGACATGAAACGGCAAGCACTTCATAGTAAATCTTTGACGTTTTATCATCCTATTTTAGAGAAAGAGATGTCTTTCACTATAAAGCTTCCAAGCGATATGCAAGAAGTGTTGCGGCATACTTAAAAAGGGAACAAAATTCTTATATTATAAAGAATTTTGTTCCCTTTTTTCTTAGCGGAATAATATTAAAATTTGATTTTCACCCGTACGCTTTATAACGAAAAATCCATTTTCGGCTTTTGTAGCAATGCCATTGTCATTTGGACGACAATATCCATGTGCTTCGCAAGTGCCGTCATCACGTACTAACATTTGTCCAATTAATCCGACAGGAAGCCACTCGGCGCGATCCTTTCTTGCTACATATTTGCAAGTTGGATCCCATTCTGTATTTAAAAGAGGTTGTATTTCTTCGGCTTCCGTCCATACATATTGGCGTTTTCCAAAGTTATCTGTTTTATAACGTTTTTGCCAACTTAAAGCCCCGCTATTTCCTATAAGGGCAGGGGTTGCACTAGATATTCCTAAAATGAACGAATCGTGTGAAGTAGCTATCCGAATTTTTTCTTCGCTACTAAATGTAACGAAATAACCGACATCAATAGGTTTATGACCTTCGGTTTCAAACATTTGTGCAAAATCCGTTCCGCTTGCATTGTAAGACGCGCCCTCAATGTACATTTCTCCATTATGAGCAAGCCATTTAGCCCCGATATTATGGTCGGTGTCGCTTACACCATTTGCAATAAACCAAGAATAAGCTTCTTCTGCAGTGCCGAAGCGCCCCATAATATGGCTACCTGCAAAATGAGCTGTTGATGTATGATGACCTTCCGCATGAGAAGAGGATCCGTTAGCGATAGTTGCGGTTCCTTCTGCGTGTGCTGCTTCGCCTAAAGCAATCGTCTGTTTACCCTCCGCATGAGAATAAGCCCCGCCTGCTGTCGTTTCACTTCCCTCACTATGTGAACTATGTCCAGTTGCTTTTGAGTTTGATCCTTCTGCATGAGAGAAAGAACCTTTTGCGTGTGTTAATAAGCCTTCCGCATGTGCTGCCATGCCCTCCGCATGAGAGTGAAGCCCCTCTGCATATGCATATCGGCCGCCCCTTTTAACTTTTGTATTTTCAGGTGTAGGTGTCTCAATTATGAGTGGTTTTTCAATTTGTATATCATTCGATGAAGCTAATGCTTCTTTTATTTTTTTTACTTTGTTTATAATAGCAGCTGGAATTTCTGGTTCCACTTTTTTATTCATTGCTACAGAAATATTTTCTTCCGTCTTTTCTTCTGTTTGGTTAGAATGTAGTATCTGTTCATCTTGATTTGAAAGCTGTTTATTTTTTTGTTGCATCTTTATTTTTCTGCGATCGATTATGCGGCTCATCACAGCATTTTCTAAAGAGACATATGTTGGTTTTACTTTGCTTTTTTTTGATGACTCTTGTTCTTCCAGTTCTTCTATCGCTGCAGCCCGAATACTACACCAGTTGTTAATTCCGTACATGGGCAGATATAAAGGGGGGAATTTTCTTTTTTGTTTAGAAGATTTTTTCTTCATTCTGTCACCTCCTGCGACATTATATGTAGGGTAATTAAAAAAAGATGCACTTTATTGCATCTTTTTTTAATTACTTTACCTAGTTTTATATGAAATCTGCCTAAATAATGCTAAGTAAGGTAGTTATGAAATTGGACGGAATTTCTCAGCGACAAAAGGTAAAGAAGAAGGGACAGAGATAGTCTCCATTTCAGGATAACGTAATCCGGTTAATTTGCCACCAAATACAGCACCAGTATCAATATTGACTGTCTGATTGACGAATCGAGGTTCTGCTACTGGTGTATGTCCATATACAATCCAAGCTTGTCCCTTGTATTCTTGCGCCCAATCGCGACGGACCGGTGAGCCATCGGCATGCTTTTCTCCTGTAATATCGCCATATAATACAAAGGTTTGTACTTTTTTATCTCGTCTTCCTATGTAATCTTGCCGAATCCCAGCGTGACATACGATTACTCTTTTTTCGTCTAGTATGTGGTAGAGTGGTGATTGTTCATAAAGAGTGATAAACTTTTCTTTTATAATGTTTTGCTTATGAGAAGGAAGTGCCTCATATTCAGCAACAGTTGTTTCAAGTCCGTGAGCGACTGTTACATTACGCCCAAGGAAAAATCGATATAGTTTATTACAGTGATTTCCAGGAGCGTAATAAGCTTCTTTTTTATGTATGACAAGTTCCCATACAATTTCAATCATACGTAATGAATGAGGACCACGGTCTGTAATATCGCCAACGAATGCAAGTTTGCGTTGGTCAGGGTGAACCGGTAGACCGCTACTCCAGTTATATCCTAGCTTCTCTGTTAAATTTTGAAACTCTTGGAAACATCCATGAATATCTCCTATAATGTCATATTTCATATTTAAACCTCCATCGTATTTTTCATTAGTATATCTAAAAAAGGATAGAGATAAAAATATAGCGTTTTTGTGTTGTTCATTTAAACATAAAGATTTTCGTTCTTGAGCGAACATTTAAAATGAACCCAATCGCAATCATGTATGTAAGCAGTGAACTTCCTCCGTAGCTCATAAGAGGTAATGTTATCCCTGTAATGGGAAGTAATCCGATTGTCATCCCGATATTTTGGAATACTTGGAAAGTAAACATTCCGATTGTACCAGCGCAAATGTAACTACCAAAAGGGTCATTACTTTCTAAAGCAATATGAATCATTCGAAAAATGAGTAAGAAAAAAAGAGAAATAATGACACTTGCGCCTAGAAATCCAAATTGTTCAGCGACATTAGTAAAAATAAAATCTGTATGTGGTTCTGGAAAATATACTTGTCCATTTTCCCACCCTTTTCCTTGCATTTCTCCGGATCCAGTCGCTAAGAATGCTTGTCTTAATTGATATCCTTGTGCATCATATTTGTAAGGTGCTAACCATCCGTAGAAGCGATTTAATTGATATTCTTTTAAAATATGTGCTTTAAAGAAATCTGTGTGAGTAAAAAAAATATATATTAATGTAGATCCAGCCACGAAAGTAGCTGAAACTAATCCGAAAATAAAACGCCATCGTATGCCAGAAACTAGTATCATTGCTGCAAGCATCGCTGAAATGACCATTGTATTTCCTAAATCTGGTTCCTTTGCGATGAGTAGTAGTGGTGGCAAACTTGTTGCAAATATTTTTCCAAGTAGTAAAAAATCGTCATGTATTGTTTGGAGAAAATATTTCTCATTATGGTTTGCTATAATTCGTCCAATGACGATAATTAAAAATAATTTCATAATTTCAGAAGGCTGAAAATTTCCGATGCCTGGGAGCCTGTACCAAGCTGTAGCGCCTTTAATTGTAACGGCACCTGGTACTTGAAGTTCTAGTCCAATAAGTAGTACCATTGCAAAGCTGTACAAATACCAAGCGATTTTTTGATAACGGTCGAAATCGATAATCATAATAACACCAATGGCTATAAATCCAATGAAATACCATTGGATTTGTTTTAGTACAAAATTGACGTTTTGTAAAAATGGCGGTAAAGAGGCTTGCGCACTTGCAATAGCACAACAACTAACAATCCCAATGGCAAATAAAATAAATAGTAATACGTAGTCTATTTGATATTGAGAATTTGGATCTTTCAATGTAGGTATTCCTTTCTACTGCTCTTTATAGTAATGGATTTTATCCCGCATTAATGGGCAGTAAGACCCCCACCTCAAAATTCAGCGAAAGCGAAGAAGTTCGGTGGGGGATCAACTGCCCGTAAAAGCCCGATTGGTGAGAGCTGATTAAAGTTTCACTTTATAGTATGAGAAAGAATGTATGAACTATACAAATAATTCACATATAGTCCATACACTTTTGATTTTGCAGAGTAGTTTAATTGTTTAACTCTTTAATAATTATATCCAAACAATGGGAAAGACGTACATGTGCGTCAGGAAAAATATCTAGTTGATGAAGATAGTATTTTAAGGAACTTTTACACCATTGGTAAGCACTAAGTAGAGCTGCTCTATAGTCCGTAGTATTTTGTAAAAAGCCATATTCTTTTGCTGTTATAACAAGGTGTGTGAAATCTTCACAACCTTGAAGGAGCTTATTGTGTATTTGTTGTCCAGCATGGTAGCGAAATTGACTTAAAGGCTCAGAAATGTATATTGCATTTCCTTTAGAAAGTAAAGAAATCCATGAGGCCATATCAACACTACAAGAATATTGTCGCTCTTTAAGGGTGCCAAAAGGTTCAGTGAGCAATTCCTTTCGGAACAAAGTAGTTGTAGGCTCACCGATAATGTTGTGTCCGCCCTTTAACATCCAATTACCTAAAAATATCCCGTTTAATGGGGTATCTTCACTATATAACCTTTGTGTTGGATGGGAATCACCTATTAGATTTCCATGATCATCAATACGTACTCGATAAGAAGTAACAAGAGCAAGGTTTTTATTGGGATCTTGCTCAAAATAGGCCATCATTTTTTGTATTTTATGCTTATAAAACACGTCATCGTCCATTAAAAAATTTATATACTCACCATTTGATTTTTCTATGAGCATAAGGTCATTGTGAAATTGTCCTAGAGTAGGGATATTTCGAATGTATGTTATATTTTTATAATTTGGTAAGTATTGTTCACGTATTAAAGTTGCTGTTTCATCATTTGTACTATCATCTCCGATGATGATTTCAATATTAGAATAAGTTTGTGCCAATGCACTTTCTAGAGCAATTTTGAAATAATGAGGCCGATTATAAGTGGGAATAAGGATGGAAACGAGAGGTGGATTTTTTTCATTTATCATACATAACTTCCTTTCAGAAGCTTTTTTTTGTAAGAACAATATCTTGGTAACTTGTATATTCATGTCTGCCGCACCATAAACCGTAATGCGGCTTATTGATTATTTCTAGGCCGTACTTATTCAATAGATTGCAAATATCTGTCTCAGGATAAGCAACTGCGAAATTCGGAATATCTTTATTTACAACGTAGCAATTTTCGATTCGATGATAAAAACCTAGTGTACTTTGTCCTGCATTTAAATAATAGGACGATTCAGGATTTATAAGAAAGAATGTAATGAAACATCTCCCGTCTTTTTTTAATACACGTACAATTTCAGATACGTAATGTTCTAATTCTTTTGGGAGAAGATGCGTAAATACAGAAGTTAAAAAGATAAAATCGAATGTCCCGTCTTCATAGGGAAAACGATATTGAGAGGCATCTTCTTTTCCTTCTGGATTATAGAATTGATTGTATATGTCAACATGTTCAAAGTGAAAATTATTACGCATAGTTGAAATGTTATTTTGACACCAAGTAATTCCATCTTTAAACAAATCAAATCCATAATACGCTCCATCATCATGTAAGTAATTCAATAATGGTACAGCCATTCGGCCGACGCCGCAGCCTACATCTAATACTTTTTCATTTGGTTTTAAAGCGCCAATTTGAATAAAATGCTTTAGGAACTCTTTTCCAACTTTTTTGAAGTCGCCACCTACATATTGGACGAGTTCAGGAGGGGGGAGTAAAGTCATTTCTTTGTTAAGTTCGCTCATGAGTATACCCCTTTCTTGTATGAGAAGATGCAGTAAATCTATTAATAAAATTTTCAATTTGTAGTGAGAGAACACAGGAAAACAATTGTTATATGTAGGGAGATTCCGAAAAAGAATACTTAATTGGATTAGAAGTAAGAGAAGAATGAGTGAAAATGGAATCTCCTATAGATTAAATCTTTTTTATTCTTTTCTCCAATAAACACCAAATACATCAATTTTAGTAATAGGGGCTTTTAAATTCCGTTGATTTCTAAAGTCTGTCACAGCCTCAGCGCATGGTGGTAGCCCGTAGTCATCGATAATTATATAGCCACCTTTAGAAACTTTATCATATAAGTTCACGAGACCATCCATTGTAGATTCATACATATCACCATCAAGCCGTGCAATTGCAATTTTTTCAATTGGTGCTGTTGGTAAAGTATCTTTAAACCAGCCTTTTAAAAATTTCACTTGATCATTTAGTAAATCATATTTTTTGAAATTCTCTTGTACTTGTTCTAAAGAGACGCGTAAGTAATCGAATGTGTGTAAATAATCACCGTAATCTTTTGGATATTGTTCTAGATTCGGTGCTGGCAAACCTTCAAATGAATCTGCAACCCACACATTACGATCCGTAATGTTGTTTGCTTGTAAAAAACCATTCATAAAAATGCATGATCCTCCGCGCCATACACCTGTTTCAATAAAATCACCTTCTATATTTTCACGAACAACGGTTTCCATCGCCTCTTGTAATTGGTTCATACGTTCTCGACCAATCATGCTATGTGCTGCTCTTGGCCAATCCATTCCATCATGGCGTTCACTTTTTGAAACATTTGGTTTTACAATTTTTAAGTTATGGTTTTCAGCATATTGCTTAATGAATAAAGGGAGGGGGACTGTAACTGGTTCGAATTCTGGTTCTTTCGAAATATGTAGAGATGCGGGTAAGTATGCCTCATATTCTAACCATATTTCAAATAAAATTGTCTTTTTTAGCAATTCGAGGTAAAGCTGAACAGCAGATTTACTTTCCATATTTGTGCCTCCTGCAAAATGTCATACAACAATATGATTATGTACATAATGAACGTTTCATGATTGAATTTGAAATTGAAAAAGCAGTAAAACTGATATCAGTTTTACTGCTAAGTAAAAAATTAAGCAATTTTTTCAATAATAATGGATGCACTCGTGCCAAGAGCTAATGATAACCCAAGTCCTGTAACAATTACTTCAACTAATGATGGAGTTGTCGTAATTTGCGTAATGGCTTGAACAACGATAGGTGATCCAACTGAAATTAAACTCGTTCCAGTACCTGGTACAGGTACTCCGTTCACTTGGATTGTAAGACCTCCTAATAGACTTACTGCTGCAGTGTATACGATAACAGTAATTTTATAGAATCCAGTTTCACTAATTACGAAAGTATCAGCATCTAATTGAGAAATTGCTGTACCAAACTGAGATCCAACAGTATTAAATGGTACTGGAGCATTAAGTCCAAGATCCAAAGAAATCCCAGCGGAGTTAAATGCATATAGTCCTGCTGGAAGTCCTAGTCCTGATGGTCCAGTAGGTCCAGTAGGTCCAGTAGCCCCAGTAGGTCCAGTAGCTCCAGTTGGTCCAGTAGCCCCAGTGTCACCAGTCGGCCCCGTAAGTCCAGTAGCCCCAGTGTCACCAGTCGGCCCCGTAGGTCCAGTAGCCCCAGTGTCACCAGTCGGCCCCGTAGGTCCAGTAGCCCCAGTGTCACCAGTCGGCCCCGTAGGTCCAGTAGCCCCGGTGTCACCAGTCGGCCCCGTAGGTCCAGTAGTCCCAGTGTCACCAGTCGGTCCCGTAGGTCCAGTTGGCCCAGTCGGCCCAGTCGGTCCCGTAGGTACAGTCGGCCCCGTAGGTCCGGTCGGTCCCGTAGGCCCGGTCGGCCCAGTCGGAAGGGTAAACGGTGGTATCGGTGGTAATGTAGGTCCTACAAGATTAGGGTCAAATGCACTAGCTGATAAAGATTCATCGGGATTTAATCCATTTGAATAATTATTATTTGACATAAATTCACCTCCATAAAGCGTTCATTATATAGTAGATGCAAAACCGAAAGAAAATGACACGGACATTTGAATTATTGAAAAGAAATCTTAAACTACTTGAACAATTTAAAAAAATGGAAAGTTTAGTATATGTATAACATATGATTGATTTGGAAGAGGGTGATTATGTTGAACAAGCAAGGAATTACAATTAGTTTATGTATGATTGTTCGAGATGAGGAGGAGACAATAGCCCGTTGTTTAGACACAGTTGAAAAAATTGTGGATGAAATTATAGTGGTTGATACAGGCTCCGTCGATCGAACGAAAGAAATCGTAGAGAAATACACTTCTAACATATATGATTTCCAGTGGATTGATGATTTTGCAGCAGCAAGAAATTTTTCTTTTTCAAAAGCGACGCAAGAGTATATATTGTGGCTAGATGCAGATGACGTCTTATTAGAAGATGCTCAAGAAGCATTGAAACTTTTAAAAAGAGAATTAGATCCTAAAATTGATGCTGTTTCGATGCCTTATCACCTTGCAATGGATTCTAACGGGAAACCTTTATATTGTACAAAAAGAAATCGACTTGTAAAGCGTGAAAAACAATTTCAATGGTTTGGAAAGGTTCATGAGTATTTAGCTATTTCTGGTGAGGTTTTTAGTAGTAATGTTGCTATTACACATAAAAAAGAAAAAAAAGTAACAAATCGTAATTTGAAAATTTTTCAAAATACTGTAGCGGCAGGTGAAGAATTAAGTCCGAGAGATTTATTTTATTACGCAAATGAATCTACGGATAACCAAAAATATGATGATGCAGTTCTTCTATATGAAACATTTCTTAATCAAGACGAAGGATGGTATGAAGAGAAAATTTATGCATGTGGTAAGTTAGGAGATTGCTATGCAAAGCTCGGAATGTGGGAGAAGGCAATCGAATCTTGTGTGAAGTCGTTTCGGTATGACGTCCCTAGAGGAGAGAATTGTACAAGAATAGGATATATATATATGGAACAAGAAAAATATAATGAAGCGATATTTTGGTTTAAACTTGCTACGGAAGTACCAATGGCAACGGAAAGTCCTTTCCATAGTCCAGCTAGCTACACATGGCTACCCTATTTACAAATGTGTATTTGTTATAGCAGGTTAGGAGAGCAGGATAAAGCATATTATTACAATGAATTAGCAGCTTCTTATGTTCCGAATAATGCTGCAATTGAATATAACCGTAAATATTTTCGTGGAGTTTTTGATAAACCATATAAAGCGTAATAGGTTTCGTTTTTTGTAGAAATGATTTATCGTTATTCTAACTCTAATAGATTGGTTATATATTAGAGTATCAGTAACGTAACCAATATAGATAAAAAATTTTATACTGCTATTTGCGGACTAATAATCAATGGGGAGGAACAAAAACTGCACTTTATAGAATTCATATGAGATTTATATTTCTAATTCAATTTGCATAAGGAGTGTGTGAAATGAATCGCGAAAAAAGTTCTTTATATGAAGAAAAATCCGAACATTATTATAATGCAGCGAATCCGAATTTATTAAAGCATATAAAAAAGGAATGGAAAGAAGTTCTTGATATTGGTTGCTCGAGCGGTGCATTGGGAGCGGCTATTAAAGAAAATGGTACACGTGTATCAGGAATTGAGGCGTTTCCAGAGGCGGCAGAAAAAGCGAAAGAAAGACTAGATCATGTTATTTTAGGGGATATAGAAAAAATAGAACTTCCTTATGAGGAGGGGCAATTTGATTGCGTCATATTTGGGGATGTATTAGAGCATTTATTTGATCCGTGGGCTGTAATAGAAAAAGTAAAGCCATATATAAAGCAAAATGGTGTGATTTTAGCAAGTATACCAAACGTTGCTCATATTTCAGTATTAGCTCCCTTACTTGCTGGAAATTGGACGTATACAGAATATGGTTTATTAGATAAAACACATATTCGTTTCTTTACATTTAATGAAATGCTAAGAATGTTTTTAAAAGCAGGATATGTTATTAGTAAAGTAGATCGTGTATATGTTGATCATAAAATGTATGAACCGCTTATTGAGGAGTTATATGGAATTTGTAAAAAATATCGTCTTGGAAGTGGCTTCATGGCTGAGACAGTTGTATTTCAGTATATTATTGAAGCTGAAAAATCACAATTATGAGTGCTGCAGACAAAACAATATTATTTGTTACATGTATAAATGATCGGAAATTGTATGCAAACTGCGTGCGTCATATATTGCAATTGTTAGTACCGCCAGGGTATATTGTACAATTTATGCCGATTCGAAATGCGAAAAGTATGACGAGTGGATACAATCAAGCCATTTCGCATCCAGCGAAGTATAAAGTTTATTTACATCAAGATGTTTTTATTATAAATAGGGCTTTTTTATACGGATTACTTCAATTATTTGAGGAACATGAACACCTTGGGATGATTGGGATGGTTGGAGCGCAATATGTTCCTCCGACTGGCGTATGGAACGAAGGGCGTGGAATTGTAGGAAAGGTCATTGGTTATATGAATGATTTGTTTTATATGGCAAGTTTAGAACAACCGTATCATGAATCAAAAACATTTATTCCTGTAGAATGTATTGACGGTTTATTAATGGCGACACAATATGATGTTCCGTGGCGAGAAGATTTATTTGACGGATTTGATTTTTATGATGTATCTCAATCATTTGAATTTAAAAAAGCAGGATATACAGTCGGTGTACCTGTACAGCGCGATGCTTGGTGTATCCATTATCATTTTGATGTGAATATGACGAACTATGAAAAGTATCGGAAAATATTTGTGGAACACTATATGTCAGATGTAAATAAGGAAGAATAAAAGGGGGGACAAAAATGAAAGATCATACAATATTAGTCGTTGTTTGTGTAAATAATGAGGAGCTTTTCAAACAATGTGAGAGCCAAATAAGAAACATTTTTGTTCCCCCAGGTTACACAGTACAAATTTTTCCGATACGAGATGCACAAAGTATGGCAAGTGCTTACAACCGAGCCCTTTCATATCCAGCGAAATACAAAGTGTATATACATCAAGATACATATCTTATTAATCGAGACATGTTTTCTACACTTATATCTCTTTTTAAAGAAAATGAAAAGCTTGGTTTAATAGGAGTCGCTGGGGCTCAGTTTTTACCGAATAACGGGATATGGTGGGAAGGGAAAAATTTAGTAGGGAAAGTGATTGAGTATAGAAGACGGAATTATCAATTATTAAATTTAGATCAGGTTTTTTATGGCAATCAACCATTTTTGTCAGTTCAGGCAATTGATGGTTTATTCATGGCAACGCAGTATGATATTCCGTGGCGAGAAGATTTGTTTCAAGGGTTTCACTTTTATGATGTGTCACAGTCTTTAGAGTTTCAAAGGGCTGGTTATTTAATCGGTATCCCAAATCAAGCAAATTTATGGTGTATTCATTACAACGGGGATGAGTTTGATGCGGATACATATGAGAAGTACCGGAAAGTGTTTGTAGAACATTACAAAGATATATTATCTCCATCATAAAGGAGAGATGCAAAGTGAAAGGAATTATTTTAGCAGGTGGTACTGGATCGAGATTATATCCAATAACGAAAGTAACGAATAAACATTTACTTCCTGTTGGTCGGTATCCGATGATTTATCATGCGGTATATAAGCTAAAACAATGCGATATTACAGATATTATGATTATTACAGGTAAAGAGCATATGGGGGATGTTGTTAGCTTTTTAGGGAGTGGTCATGAATTTGGAGTGTCCTTTACGTATCGTGTGCAAGATAAAGCGGGCGGGATCGCACAGGCGTTAGGGCTTTGTGAAGATTTCGTCGGGAATGATCGTATGGTAGTTATATTAGGGGATAATATTTTTTCAGATGATATTCTTCCGTATGTTGAAGAGTTTGCAAACCAAAAAGAAGGTGCGAAAGTGCTATTGCAATCTGTAGAAGATCCCGAAAGATTTGGCGTAGCACATATTCAAAACCGAAAAATAGTTGAAATTGAAGAAAAGCCGAAAGAGCCGAAAAGTTCTTATGCGGTTACGGGAATTTATTTGTATGATTCGAAAGTCTTTTCTTATATTAAAGAATTAAAACCTTCTGCACGGGGGGAACTTGAAATTACAGATATAAATAATTGGTATTTAAAGCGAGGGGTACTTACTTATAATGAAATGAGCGGCTGGTGGACTGATGCGGGAACTCATGCTTCGCTTCAAAAGGCGAATACGTTAGCACGGGATATTAATTTTGGGAAACAGTTTAACGGAGAATAGGTGAGAATATGAAAGTTGTAGAAACAAATTTTACCGATGCAAAATTGTTAGAACCGAGGTTGTTTGGAGACGATCGTGGCTTTTTTTCAGAGAGCTATAATAAGCAGGTGCTAGAAACATTAGGGATAACGTATTCATTTGTACAGGATAACGTATCTTATTCGGCTAAGGCAGGAACGATTCGGGGACTACACTTTCAAAAAAATCCGAAAGCACAAACGAAACTCATTCAAGTTATGCAAGGGGCAATTTATGATGTTATCGTTGATTTACGAAAAAAATCACCGACATTTAAACAATGGAAAGGATATATTTTAAGTGCAGATAACCATCGGCAATTACTAGTGCCAAAAGGGTTTGCACATGGATTTTGCACGCTTGTCCCGCATACTATCGTTATGTATAAAGTAGATGAATATTATAGCGCAGAGCATGACTCAGGATTACTTTGGGAAGATAAAGATTTAGCAATTCCTTGGCCAGTAACCGATCCTATATTGTCCGATAAGGATCAGATATTACCATTACTAGAGGAATATGAAGATAGTTTTTAAGTAGGAGAGTTGTTTATGAATATATTAGTAACAGGTGGGGCTGGATTTATTGGAAGTAATTTCGTTCATTACATGCTACAAAGTTATGAAACATATAAAATTATTAATTACGATGCATTAACATATAGTGGGAATTTAAATAACGTAAAATCTCTTCAGGATCACCCGAATTACTCTTTTGTAAAAGGAGAAATTCAAAATGGAGAGCTATTAGAACACGTTATAAAAGAGCGAGACGTACAAGTGATTGTAAATTTTGCAGCTGAATCACATGTGGACCGTAGTATTGAAAATCCGATTCCTTTTTATGATACAAATGTAATTGGAACGGTCACTTTATTAGAACTAGTTAAAAAATATTCGCATATAAAACTTGTGCAAGTGTCAACGGATGAAGTGTATGGCTCTTTAGGAAAAACAGGGAAGTTTACAGAGAAAACACCGTTAGCTCCAAATAGTCCATATTCTTCAAGTAAGGCGAGCGCGGACATGATAGCTCTATCTTACTATAAAACATATCAATTACCGGTTATAGTAACGCGTTGTTCTAACAATTATGGACCGTACCAGTATCCTGAAAAATTAATTCCATTAATGGTTACGAATGCACTAGAAGGAAAAAAACTACCGCTATATGGTGATGGTTTAAATGTAAGAGATTGGTTACATGTAACGGATCATTGCAGTGCGATTGATGTTGTTCTGCATAAGGGACGTGTCGGAGAAGTATATAATATAGGTGGAAATAATGAAAAAACAAATGTAGAAGTTGTGGAACAAATTATTACTCTTTTAGGAAAAACAAAAAAAGACATTGAATATGTTACAGATCGTTTAGGGCACGATCGTCGTTATGCGATTGATGCAGAGAAAATGAAGAATGAATTTGATTGGGAACCGAAATACACGTTTGAACAAGGATTACAAGAGACGGTGAAATGGTATGAAAAGAATAAGGAATGGTGGAAACCACTAAAAGACCAGTAAGGGGCATGTTAAATGAAAGAGAGGGTTATCATAACAGGAGCAAACGGTCAATTAGGAAAGCAACTATTTGAAGAGTTAGACTCTGAAGAATATGATATATATCCATTTGATAAAAAGTTATTAGATGTGACAAATATATCCCGAATACAACAAGTGGTACAAGAAATAAAACCACATATAATTATTCATTGTGCTGCCTATACGAAAGTAGATCATGCGGAGAAAGAACAGGATTTTGCGTATAGAATAAATGCAATCGGAGCTCGAAATGTAGCGGTTGCTTCACAATTAGTAGGGGCGAAGCTAGTTTATATTAGTACTGATTATGTATTTCAAGGTGCCAGACCAGATGGATACGACGAATTTCATAGTCCAGCGCCGATAAATATATATGGGGCCTCTAAGTATGCGGGGGAGCAGTTCGTCAAAGAGTTACATAATAAATATTTTATCGTTCGCACATCGTGGCTATATGGTAAATATGGAAATAATTTCGTGAAAACGATGATGCGATTAGGAAAAGAAAGAGATGAAATATCCGTTGTAGCGGATCAAGTTGGCTCTCCTACGTATGTGGCGGATTTAAATATGGTTATTAATAAGCTCATTCATACTTCTTTATACGGTACATACCACGTATCAAACAGTGGTTCATGCTCTTGGTTTGAATTTGCACAAAAGATATTTTCGTACGCCAATATGAAAGTGAATGTATTACCTGTTTCAACGGAAGAATTCAGGGCTGCAGCTGCGAGACCCAAATATTCTGTTTTTCAACATAACATGCTACGATTAAATGGTTTTTCACAAATGCCGTCTTGGGAAGAAGGATTAGAGCGGTTTTTTATAGAAACCAAAAGTCATTAACAAATTTCTGTTAATGACTTTTTTGTTTGCCTTTAAGCGGTTTTATGGTACTATAATTATAGTATCAGGTACTAATAACAAGTATAAGTATTTCTGGGAGGATATATCATGGAACTATTACAAGGGAAAACATTTGTTGTTATGGGCGTTGCGAACCAAAGAAGTATTGCATGGGGAATTGCTCGCTCTTTGCATAATGCAGGTGCAAAATTAATATTCACATATGCAGGAGAACGTTTAGAAAGAAACGTTCGTGAATTAGCGGACACATTAGAAGGACAAGAATCACTTGTATTACCTTGTGATGTAACGAATGATGAGGAACTTACAGCTTGCTTTGAAACAATTAAACAAGAAGTAGGTACTATTCACGGTGTAGCACATTGTATTGCTTTTGCAAATCGTGATGACTTAAAAGGTGAGTTTGTAGATACTTCTCGCGATGGATTTTTACTTGCACAAAATATTAGCGCATTCTCTTTAACAGCTGTAGCAAGAGAAGCAAAAAAAGTAATGACAGAAGGCGGAAATATTTTAACGTTAACATACCTTGGCGGCGAGCGTGTTGTGAAAAATTATAACGTTATGGGTGTTGCGAAAGCTTCATTAGAAGCGAGCGTGAAATATTTAGCGAACGATTTAGGTCAACACGGTATTCGTGTTAACGCTATTTCTGCAGGACCAATTCGTACGTTATCTGCAAAAGGTGTAGGCGATTTTAACTCAATCTTAAGAGAAATTGAGGAGCGCGCACCACTTCGTCGTACAACAACGCAAGAAGAAGTTGGCGATACAGCAGTATTCCTATTCAGTGATTTAGCACGCGGTGTAACAGGAGAAAACATTCACGTTGATTCAGGGTATCATATCCTAGGATAAATATAATATTAATTTTTAAAGGACAATCTCTAAATGCTGAGATTGTCCTTTTTATTTGTTCTGAGAAAGAACGATTTTTAACGAAAGTTCTTACTACGTAATGAATATAACTATAATAGTACACGATTTATTCAGCTACGTATGGAAGTGGGAGGGACGAGTGTGAAGAATAAAAATAAAAGTTCAACAGTTGGAAAACCGTTGTTATATATCACGCAAGTAAGTTTAGAACTTGCTGCACCGAAAATCAAAAGGATTATTCTGACAAACTTTGAAAATGAAGATCAAAAAGAGAAAAGTAATGGACATGAAAATATTGTAAGCAGTGCTGTGGAAGAGGTAATAGAACAAGAACAACAAGAAGAGCAGCAAGTGGAAGAAAAAATAGAAGAAGAAAAAGAAGAACACATAGAACAAGAAGAGCAAGAACCAGAATCAGTAAGAACTGTCCCGTATAATAAATCATTTAAGGATATGAATAATGATGAAAAAATTCATTTTTTACTAAACCGCCCTCATTACATTCCGAAAGTAAGATGCAGAATAAAAACAGCTACAGTCTCATATGTTGGATCGATCATATCGTATCGTAATGGCATTGTATCTATTATGCCGCAAAATAGTATGAGAGATATTAGGTTGTCTATAGATGATATCCAATCGATTAGTATGGCCGGTTTTTAAATATGTAAAGGTGGTAGAAAGCTTCTACCACCCCAATAGTTTTTTAGTTTACTTTACGATAGAAACGTCGCGTAAGCATTGAATCGCACAGAAACAGCTTAAATCAACAGTAATGCAAGTAGTTGTAGATATTAATCTTGCATTTGGTACAGCTAAAAACGTACAAATTGGATCGTCACCAGGTGGTACCGGAGAACTGTCACCTAATACTACAGTTAATACACGTAGCACAGCACAGCTATCATCATCTACACTTTCCACACGGAAAATTGGAGATCGGCAGCTAGTAAGGCTTGCTGATGGTGCGAATGCTTCAAAAGGTTCTCCAGTTTTTGTGTATAAAATAAAAGGGCGTGTATTTGCTACTGATGCAGTATTGTGTGCACCTAAAAATGGGATTTCACAACCAGATCCACATGTTGTTGTAGAACAATCTTGTAATTCATTGATGAATTTTACAACGTCAACTACACAATGAGAAGAGCCATGGTGTTTATTTTCGTTACAACTCATTAATGTCACTCCTTATCTTCTTGTTTGTATTTACATTAATAAGATATTGGAGTCGAGGAGATTTGGTCACAATCTCAAGACCTTTTTTTTTAAATAGGCGAAAGAGGATAAGGGAAGGTGAAATTATGCTGTTTACAAGCTGGCTTTTATTTTTTATTTTCGCGTTAGCAGCTTTTAGGCTCACTCGTTTAATTGTATATGATAAAATAACAGCCTTTTTGCGAAGACCATTTATTGATGAATTAGAGATTACGGAGCCGGATGGAAGTGTATCAACGTTTACAAAAGTGAAAGGTAAAGGATTAAGAAAGTGGATTGGCGAATTATTAAGCTGTTATTGGTGTACAGGTGTATGGGTTAGTGCTTTTTTATTAGTTTTATATAATTGGATCCCTATCGTTGCGGAGCCGTTACTTGCATTATTAGCTATTGCAGGTGCAGCAGCAATCATTGAAACGATTACAGGATATTTTATGGGAGAATAATATATTTTCATAATACGAGAAAAAGCGGAGTTTAAAAGAATGAGGGAACGGAAATAAAAAGTTGTTCATATAGTAAATAGACAGAATTGACAGTAGAGGAGATGTTTGCTGTGAGCAATAATCCAAGGCAAAATTCATATGACCTGCAGCAGTGGTATCAAATACAGCAACAACACCAAGCACAACAACAGGCATATCAAGAACAATTACAACAACAAGGATTTGTGAAGAAAAAGGGATGCAATTGCGGGAAAAAGAAGAACACAATAAAACAATATGAAGAATGAAACACTCATGCTACTGTGAGTGTTTTTTATTATGTATAAAAAGCGGTATTTCTGTATTAGAAATACCGCTTTTTACTAGCTAATTTGTGCAACTGTTAATGCTGCCGCACGGATGTCTACAGTTCCAATTAACTCAACTGGCACAATTTGAATTAAGTCACCAGGATTTAAGTTAATAAGAATGACACCACTGGATACATCTACTTCACCAGTACCAATAACGTTAGAACGAACTGCTGTACCTGATCCAGGAATAATATTAGCTGGTGTATTTAATGATAAGAAGAAACGACCAGCTTCTGGTGCAGTAGGTACGTTATCAAGACTAATTGTTAATGTATAACTAATTTGATAAATACCAGCTCGTAGAATTCGAATGCCATCTCCGACACTTACTGTATCGTTGATTACAGGAACAGTAATATTTGGGTTTGGACTTACACTAGGTAATAGTAGTGGTGTAAATAGTGAAGCGAACTGAGGTGCAGAAGCATTGAAAGCAAAACCAAAGGCAGGTAGTGTACTAGCTGGTTTTGCCTCGCAATCGATTTTAGTAAATTCGCAATCAGAAGAGAACATGTTTTTCACTCCTTTATCTGTTTCTACTTTCAGTTAATGAAAAGGACAGGTTCTATGTTCTAGACAAGTTCCCAATTTTAAGAAATTTACATAAGAATACTCTTTAAGCATGGATTGGGTGGCAGAATTATCTGCCACCCAATCCATGCTTAACTCATTATTTAGTTTTAAATAGAAACATCACGTAAGCATTGAATAGCGCAGAAGCAACTTAAATCAACAGTAATGCAAGTGGAGGTTGATATTAGTCTTGCATTTGGTACAGCTAAAAACGTACAGATTGGGTCGTCACCAGGTGGTACAGCGGTACCATCACCTAAAACTACAGTTAATACACGCAATACAGCACAGTCGTCATCATCTATACTTTCTACGCGGAAAATGGGAGATCGGCAACTAGTAAGGCTTGAAGATGGTGCAAATGCTTCGAAAGGTTCTCCGGTTTTTGTGTATAAAATAAAAGGACGTGTATTCGCTACTGATGCATTGTTATGTGCACCTAAAAATGGAACTTCGCAACCAGATCCACATGTTGTCGTTGCACATTCTTGTAGTTCATGTATAAAACGAACGACATTCGATACACAGTTGAAATCACACTCATGTTGATGATCTTCATTACAATTGCAGCTCATTATGTTCACTCCTTCTCGTGAGTTCTGACATACACTATTACAATATGAGTGGGATATGGCTGATATTACGTTAATTCTCACGATAAAAACAAGGAATTTATATAGGAGGGATGTACATAGCGTGATATAAAAAAAGACATCCTTATTTAGTGGATGTCTTTTCAGGTAAATCTTTTCGCACAGTATATAAAAAACGAGATATATCTAATTTCTTTCCTCTGAAAAATTGCGGAGAAGAAATGTAAAGTTCTTCTTTCGCACGTGTAATGGCGACATACAGTAACCGGCGTTCTTCTTCTAACGCTTCAGAAGTTTCCGTAACACGATCATTTGCATCTTTTAAAGAAGAAGTATGGGGCAGGATTCCATCACTCGCTCCAAGTAAAAAGACACATGGAAATTCAAGGCCTTTTGCGTTATGAATTGACATAAGTGAAACGGCATCTTTTTGCGGCATTGTTTTTAATGCTTCCATTTCTTTTTGACCTTGAATCGCCTCGTCGATAAATTGTAAATAAGCTGGAATATCGGTGAAACGAGTGGCAGACTCCATTAATTCTTCCAACATTTCTTCTTGTATGTCTTTATGCATTGTAAAGGAAGAACGATCGTTACTTTGCAAGTACTCTAAATATTTTCCTTTACCATGAATGATTTCTTTTAATGCTTTTTTCGGTTCTAATTCTTTAATAAACTTAATAAAATCGATGCGCTCATTTACCTTTTTCACTTGAAAAGGTTTTAAGCTTGGATTTAATAGTAAGAAATGAAGAAGAGAAGGGAAGCGCCCCTCACCATATTTCCATTGTTCACGTTCAATAAATGAAATACAATCATCACGTCCGATATACATCGTCGGCAATATGTTTGAAAGGGATTCTAGTCGAAACGGCTCAATCACGAGTCTTAAATGATCTAATACAGGCTTAATTAAAGAATGTTCATAAAATGATTGGCTCGCCCCGTGTTTAATAAACGGGATTTTATGAATGGTAAGCTGATCAAGTAACGAACGACTTACAGAATGTGTGCGATACAGTAAACAAAAATCTTTATAGTTTCGTTCACCGCTATCTACTTTTTCTTGAATGAGCTGTAAAATTTGATTTGCTTCATCAAGAGTCGTAGCAGGTCTTGAATAAAAAGGTTGTACACCTTCCTCACGAACGGAGTATAGCTCTTTATTAAAACGTTCTTGATTTAATTTTATAACTTCATTTCCAAGCCCGACGATAAAGGGATTGGATCGATAATTCGTATTTAGTGCAATGATTGTTGTGTTATCAAATTCTTTTGGAAAAGATAAAATAATTTGGTGACTTGCTCCTCGCCAGCCGTATATCGCCTGGTCGTCATCACCTGCGATAAATAAATTATTTCTTGGCGTGGCTAACAATTTTACAATTTCATATTGTGCATAGGATGTATCTTGAAACTCATCTACTTCAATGTAGTGAAAACGTTGTTGTAATTGAGTTAGTAAAGGAGCATTATTTTCTAACATATAATATGTTTCCAATAAGATGTCATCGAAATCAATATAATTGTATCTTTGTTTTACCTCTTCAAAACGTTCGTATACTTCTTTAAATTCTTGTTCGACTGGTGTTTTCGCTTTTACATCTTTCGGACGATTTAATTTGTTTTTCTCAAGTGAAATCATCGCGAGCATCGTTTCCGCATCGTAATCGTCTTTTAAACGCAATTCTTTTAAAATTTTTTTTATCATAATTTGTTTATGTTTTTCATTTGCTAAAATTTGCTGATTATACCCTTGACTACGAAGCAATTTTAAGAAAACAGAGTGGAATGTACCAGCAACAACGTAGCTACTTGCTGCATGATTCATACCTGGTAACTTCGCAACACGACTTCGGATTTCTTCAGCTGCTTTTTGTGTAAATGTAAGTAATAAAATATTTCGTGGATGAACTTGTTTTACATTTACTAAATAACCAACGCGAGTTGTTAAAACAGATGTTTTCCCGCTTCCGGCACCAGCTAGTGTAAGAACAGGACCTTCTGTTGTGCGCACGGCTTCTAATTGTTTTTCGTTTAAAAAAACATTTTGTTGCTCGAGAGCGCGGAAATAAGCCGCATCTACATCTTCTTCCATAATTAAATGGGTAGATGTTTTTGGAATATGAAATGTCGCACGCGGAATATCAGCGTGTGTTAACGATTTTTGTGAAAATTTTTCTTGTGTCATATGTTCACCTTCAAAACTATAGCATCAACATTTAACTTTAGCGGAAGAAAAAGAAAATAGCAATGTAAAAAAACAGGAGGGGTCACCTCCTGCTTTCAAATTACAATTCTTTTATCATTACGACGTGCGGGATATTTGCTTCCATAAATACATCAGAACTTGTTACATATCCAAGTTTTTTATAGAAATCTTCAGCATGTGTTTGAGCGTGAAGTTTCAATTTCGGTAGCGAATTTTCTTTTGCATACGCTTCAAGCGAATCCATAACAATTTTTCCGATGCCTTTTTTACGATGGGAATTTAGCACGCAAATGCGTTCCATTTTTCCGATACCATCAAGGGTGCGAAAACGTCCAGCACCAACTGGAACATCATTGTCATATATAACAACGTGTGTTGAAGTTTCTTCAAACTCATCGTACTCTTCTTCAGCAGAGACACGTTGTTCATTTACAAACACTTGTTTACGTACAGAGAATGCATCTCTTAGTTGTTCGTCCGTTTGTACAATCTGTGCGTGCAAATTAGTTGTTCCCCTTTCCAAGACGGAATGTTTCGTGTACAGTCCATGTTCCATTTTCTAATTGATATAGAAGATGGAAACGATCAATTGGTTGTTCGTAATAGAAATCTTTCATACGTAATCGGCCCAACACATCAGCATGCTCTGCATCTGATAAGCCTTGTCCGATTGTTAAATGAGGTACGAAAGCATATTCGCGTTCTTGCGTGAATAACCCGCTATGCATTTCTTCATTTAAGAAAGTAAGTTCAGGTGTTTTTTCTACTTTAAAGTAAAGGACGTTATTAACAGGTGCGAATGAACCAACTTTCCCAACATGAAGGGTGAAAGGGTTCGTTTTACTTGCGATTGTATGTAACTCGTTTACAATCGACTCTAATTGTTCATCTTGCGCCTCAAAGGGTGTTTTCAATGTAATATGTGGCGGAACTAATGCGTAGTGCGGGTCATAACGTTTACGCAATCCGTTCGCTTTATCTTGAATCATTTTAGATGGAAAAATTACAATGCCTAATTTCATGTTCCAATTCCTCCCTTTGTAAGTCTAGTTAGATTTTGAGATAAATAAATCTCTTTATCTATTATATCAAATTATTCTGAATACTGCTCTCTATTATTTCATTGATAGAATATGAGAGAAGGCTTTCGGTAAATCAGTCTGCCAATATTTCCAAGTATGATTGCCTTCAAATTCCTCGTAATGCGTGATGAAGTTTCTAGCTGTAAGAAGCGTATTTAACTCACGGTTCGGCCCTACGAAATCAGATACTTGTCCATCAGTACGCTTTACAGCCGTTTCTTCTGTACCGATGACGTGATACAGTTCTAATGCCTGTGGATCTTTGAATTCTTTTGCTAAGTTCATCACTGTCTCATCCACAAATGGTGATTGCATAACGACTTTACCGAATGTATGCGGATACATAATTGCAGTCATAAAGGAAACTGTTCCGCCAAGAGAATCACCAATTAACACACGACCTTTCCCCATTTGGTACGTTGGATAATTTTCATCAATATATGGTGCAAGCTCGTGAGCAAGGAAACGAATATATGCAGCATTTTTTACTTCATTTGGGAAATATTTTTCTTTACGATCATGTACATTTTTATATGGAATACCGACAATAATTGTACGGTCAATTTCTTCGGTTTCACGAAGGCGCTCAATTACACGGTGCGCTTTACCGAGCTGAAAATAATCTCTACCATCTTGTGCAATTACAACTGTATGTTTGTGCAGTGGTGTGTAATTTACTGGTAAATAAACGAGAAGTGTAACGTCTTCTTGAAGTGATGCGCTATAAAATGAAATTTCTTCAATTCTCCCTATTGTTTGACTCATGTAGATCCCCCTAAATAAAAATTTACTGTAACGATTGTAAGAGCGACGCTTGTAGTGAAAAGGAAAGAAATATTCACTAATTGGTGCCTTAATTTCTATTTTACCATAATGGTACGAAGAATCTAAAAAATTAGTATTTAAGTTACGAAAGAAAACGGATATAATGAAGTGGGATTTTTGACAGGTGAGAGGGGAGACAGGATTTGAAACAAGAAAAATCAATCGCACTACCATTGGCTATTTCTATAATTGCCATTTCCTTTGCAGCAGTTTTTGTAAAGATGTCCTCAGCACCATCTTCAATATTAAGTATGTACCGCTTATGGATTATTGTACTTATTATGCTGCCTATCGTATGGAAAAAAAGAGAGGAATTTAATAAGATTCAAATGAAAGATTGGGGCTTTTTAATTGGATCTGGTTTCTTTTTAGCACTTCATTTTCTTTTATGGTTTGAATCTTTAAAGCATACAACAGTTGCTAGTTCAACAATTATTTTGGCACTTCAACCGATCGTATCTTTAGTTGGAGGTTTTTTTCTATTTAAAGAAAGAACAACATATTCAGCCATTGCAACGATGGGAATCGCTATTTTAGGAGTAATGTGCATTGGTTGGGGAGATTTAGGTTTAAGTAAGCAAGCAATTTATGGTGACATATTATCCTTTCTAAGTGTAATAGCAGTTGTCGGTTATTTATTTATCGGGCAAACGACAGTGAAGAAAGTATCACACTGGATTTATAGCTTTACAGTCTTTGCGTGCGCAGGTCTTTTTATGGGGATTTATAATGTCATATTACAAGTACCCTTTACAGGTTATACGAAGTGGGATTGGACTGTTTTTCTTTTACTTGCGGTTGTGCCGACAGTGTCACATGTAATTAATAATTGGCTGTTAAATTATGTGAATGCAACGACAATTTCAATGAGTATTTTAGGAGAACCTGTTGGAGCATCTATACTTGCGTTCTTCTTACTTGGAGAAAAATTAAATGCAATGCAGATTATCGGTAGCATGCTCGTATTGTTTGGTGTATCTGTTTTCTTACTGCAGCAACAAAAGCGAATAGCAAAAAATGTCGTAAATGAGCCAGTGTATACACAGGAATTATAATGTTGGAGAAGAAAAGAGAAGTTATGATACTTCTCTTTTTGTTTTATAGAAATGCGGGCGTAGAAGGGGGAGGAAAATGGAAGAGATAGTAAAGAAGTATATGAATAGATTTACAACACTAAGTGAAGAAGAGTAGCAAATGATCCTCAGTGAATTACAAATTGAAGAATATAAAAAAGGAACAGTATTCCTAAGACAAGGAAATGTTTCGTTAAAATGTTATTTTGTATTAAAAGGATGCGTTAGGCAACATAGTATAGATCAAGCAGGGAAAGAAGTTACATCAAATTTTTATACAGAAGAACAGGCAATTTCGAATTTCAACCATCATAAACAAGATAAATCTTCATCTTTTTTTATTAATCTTGTAAAAAGTAAAAACTCAAATATTGAAATCAAGTAAAAGAGTGGCTACGAAGCCACTCTTTTACTTTGGATTTGTCATATAAGGTTGTACATGAATGACACATAGGTCACGGAATTTGCCTTCAGCAGTTGTGACAATTACGACTGCTTTACCTGCACTTTTTCCAGTAATCGTTACGGTGTCATCTTTTGGATATATGGTGATGATATCAGAATTCATATTTGACCAAATAAGCTCTTTATTCGTTGCTTGTATTGGTAAAATGGAAGCTGATAACACAATGTTTTGTCCCGTTTTTATTTTTAATTTATGTTTTTCCATATGAACACCGATGACTGAAATAACAGAAGGAGCAATTGAAATTTTAGGCGGATTAGGTTGCATGTTTAAACAAGACGCAGAAGTATTTGTGATAGGTGAAAATTTTCGTGTTTGTTGTTGCTGGAAAGCTGCTAACATGTTGGAGTCCCCTTTCTGTATAAATGCTGATACTCATACTATAAAGGAGTAGTGTTATGTTAAATTTAACGAAACATAAAGAATTTGTTAAATTTGATAAGAAGATTGTCGAACTGTAAAAAATCTCTGCTGTTATGATAACAGCAGAGATTTTTTTATAAATTATGAAGATGTTGTTTTTCGAAATCCTCAAATTGCTCTTCAACTTCTTTTGAAGGTTGTGTTAGTAAACTAACAATTACGATGGCTAGTAAACTAATAGCGAAGCCTGGAATCATTTCATATAAGAAATCTTTTAAGAATTTGAATTGAGTCCATATAATAACAGTAGCGGCACCAGAAATCATACCGGCAAGTGCGCCCCATTTCGTCATACGTTTCCAATATAAGCTTAATAAAATAGCAGGTCCAAATGAAGAACCGAACCCAGCCCAAGCGTATCCAACAAGAGCTAAAATTGTATCATTTTGTTTAAATGCTAAAGCGCATCCAACTAATGCAATAACAAGTACAGCCATACGACCGACAAATACAAGCTCTTTATCAGAGGCAGAGCGTTTAAAGAATGTACGATATAAGTCTTCCGTTACTGCACTTGAAGTAACGAGTAACTGAGATGAGATTGTACTCATAATCGCTGCTAAAATAGCGGCTAATAAGAATCCAGTAATAAGTGGATGGAATAAAATTTTTCCTAGTTCAAGGAAAATTGTTTCCGGGTTAGATAATGTTAACTCTTGTTGTGAATAGTAAGCAATACCGATAAGACCAGTAAACATAGCTCCGACAACAGAGAAAATCATCCAGCTCATACCAATTCTTCGTGCGCTTTTCAGTTCTTTTACGGACGAAATCGCCATAAAGCGTACGATAATATGAGGTTGTCCAACATAACCAAGCCCCCATGCGAATAAAGAAATCATTCCTAAAGTAGAGGCACCTTTAAAAATATCTAAACGTGTTGGATCTACAGAGCGGATTGTATCAAATGCAGGTCCAAGTCCATTCGAATTCATAATTGTTACGATAGGAACAAGAATAAGAGCGACTACCATAATGATTCCTTGCACGAAGTCTGTCCAACTTACTGCTAAGAACCCACCAAATAATGTGTAAGCTACAACAACGCCTGCAACAATGAATAATCCAACGTGGTAGTTCATACCAAATGAATTTTCAAATAATACAGCGCCTGAAACTAATCCTGAAGCTACATAGAAAGTAAAGAAAATCATAATAACAAGTCCAGATACTAAACGTAGCATATGAGATTTGTCGTGGAAACGGTGTTCCAAAAATTCTGGAATAGTAATAGAGTTATTTGCAATTTCTGAGTAGGTACGTAAGCGAGGAGCAACATAAAGCCAGTTTGCGTATGCGCCTAGTGTTAGGCCGATCGCAATCCAACTACTACTTAATCCAACGCTAAACATTGCACCTGGTAATCCCATTAAAAGCCAACCGCTCATATCGGATGCTCCAGCACTTAATGCCGTTACTGCGGGGCCTAGTGTACGCCCGCCAAGCATATAATCTGTTAAGTTGGACGTTCGTTTATAGGCGAAATAGCCGATTACTAACATCCCGAGCATGTAAATAGAGATTGAAGTTAAAGTTAACATCTGCGTACTCATGAAGTTCCCCTTCCTTTTGTCATGTCTTTTGATGCGTTAATACCTGATTGATTAAAGTTTCACTTTATAATCTATCATGATTATTCTGAAAAATCCATATAGAAATACGAATTTTCAGAAATGTAAGCGTTTTTTGATGTTATTTTACTTTTTTAATATATAATATTCATACAAAAAACCTTATTTTTAATAGAGTATTTATTATATTTACATAAAAAGAGGTTGTTTTGTCAATATAATATTGAAAGGAAAGAAAAATAAAATTTTTAAAAAAGTATTGACTTGTAAAAAAAGTCAGGTCTATAATGAGTGCAACTTAAAAAAATGCAAGCGTTGATGAAGAAGAGTACACATGATGAACATGTCAGAGAGCTGATGGTTGGTGCGAATCAGTATGGAATTGATGTGGAATGGGCTTCGGAGCTTCCAAACCGAAACGAAAGAAGTAGGCTTTGGCGACATGATCTCATCGATACAAGAGACACGTATTGTTTTTGATACGGTAAAGTGCGTTACATTTGTAACGAATTAAGGTGGCACCACGGGAGTACCCGTCCTTTCTATAGGATGAGTACTCCCTTTTTGTGTATAAAAAATTAAATAAATGAAATCGTTTAAGTAAGAAGAGTACGTATATTGGAGACGTTACAGAGAGCCGGGAATAGGTGGGAGCCCGGTACGGTGCCATATACGGAATGGGCTTACGAGAGGTATGCTGAACAATTATTTTCAGTAGGCAACCCGGGTTCCGCCGTTACAAGGATAAGGTATAAATTTTGTACCTGAACAAAGCGGGATGCTTTTGCATCCAACACGAGGTGGTACCGCGGTATATTTATCGTCCTCTACATATTTTCGATATGTAGGGGACTTTTTTATTTTTCAGGGTGAGGTGAAGGACATGATGACGAAAGAAGAATTTATAAAACAAAAAAGAGAGAGAAAGACATTTTTAGTAATCACTGAAGAAGAAGGAGATAGCATTACGCCAATTTCTTTATATAGACGTATGAAAGGGAAGAAGAAATTCTTATTAGAAAGTTCACAGCTTCATCAAGATAAAGGGCGTTATTCTTACTTGGGATGTAATCCTTATGGAGAAGTGAAAAGCGTTGGTACGGAAGTGGAACGAACGATTTACGGCCGGGCAGAAAAGTTACAAGGTAACGTACTGCAAGTGTTAGAAGAAGTAATCGTACCATCACAAGTAGACAGTCTATTTCCATTTTGCGGAGGAGCAGTTGGTTATATTGGATATGATGTCATTCGGCAGTATGAAAACATTGGAGCGGATTTACACGACCCATTAAATATTCCGGAAGTACACCTTTTACTATATCGTGAGTTTATCGTTTACGATCATTTACGCCAAAAGTTGTCGTTTGTATATGTATGCAGGGAAGATGATTCAACAGATTATGAGGAAGTATACGAAAGGCTACGAGTATACAAAGAGGAAGTGCTACAAGGAGAAGAAGCTGAAGTAAATGCAATACAATCCACATTATCATTCACTTCTTCTATAACGGAAAAAGAGTTTTGTGAGATGGTAGAAATTGCGAAAGAATATATAAGAGCGGGAGACATATTCCAAGTCGTACTATCACAGCGTTTACAAAGTGAATGTATTGGGGATCCATTCTGGTTATACCGAAAACTTCGAATTGCAAATCCATCACCATATATGTTCTATATCGATTTTCAAGATTATGTTGTACTCGGTTCTTCGCCGGAAAGTTTACTATCAGTAAGGGAGGATAAAGTGATGACGAATCCAATTGCTGGTACAAGGCCGAGGGGGAAAACGAAGAGGGAAGACGAGGAAATCGCAAAAGAACTGTTAGGCAATGAGAAAGAGCGAGCAGAGCATATGATGCTTGTAGATCTTGGGCGAAACGATATTGGTAGAGTGAGCGAAATCGGCTCGGTTACGATAGATAAATATATGAAAGTAGAAAAATACTCTCACGTTATGCACATTGTATCTGAAGTTTACGGAACATTGCGAAAACAAATGGGCGGATTTGATGCGTTAGCGTATTGCTTACCAGCAGGAACGGTTTCTGGAGCTCCGAAAATTAGAGCGATGGAAATTATAAATGAACTAGAGAATGAAAAAAGAAATGTATACGCTGGTGCAGTTGGATACGTTAGTTTTTCAGGAAATCTTGATATGGCGCTCGCTATTCGAACGATGGTCGTAAAGGATGAAAAAGCATACGTTCAGGCAGGAGCAGGAGTCGTTTACGATTCAGATCCAGTAGCTGAATATGAAGAAACATTAAATAAAGCGAGAGCGCTTTTGGAGGTAATGAAATGATTGTACTTATCGATAATTACGATTCGTTCACATATAACTTGTATCAACTGTTAGGCGAACATGAAGAAGAAATTGTAGTTGTAAGAAATGATGAAATAACGATAGAACAGTTAGAAGAGATGAATCCAAGAGGAATTGTACTTTCACCAGGACCAGGAAAACCAGAGGATGCTGGCATTTGTATCGACGTCATCCGTCATTTTTATAAGAACGTTCCCATATTAGGGATTTGTCTTGGTCACCAAGCGATCATAGCTGCATTTGGAGGAGACATTGTTAGAGCAGAACGTATTAAACATGGAAAAACATCGCGTGTGAAACATAACGGAATGTCAATCTTTTCATACGCTACACAGCCGTTAACGGCAATGCGCTATCATTCCCTTGTTGCAGAGCAAACGAGCTTGCCAGAGTGTTTTGACATATTAGCGACAGCGATGGACGACGGAGAGATAATGGCAGTCCGTCACAATTATTATCCGCTCTTCGGATTACAGTTTCATCCGGAATCAATCGCAACAGAAGAAGGCGGAAAGTTAATACGTGCCTTTTTAACAGAAGTAAAAGAGGAGGAAAGAGTATGAATAACTATCTTCGTAAATTAGTGGAGGGTCAACATTTAACAGAAGAGGAAATGTATAAAGCAGGACTACTTTTATTAAGTGAAAACATATTAGAAAGTGAAATTGCAGCTTTCTTAGTCTTACTGAAAGCGAAAGGTGAAAATGCAGAAGAAATATACGGTCTCGTTCGAGCTCTTCGCGAAAAGGCACTACCATTTTCGAACCATATACAAGGAGCAATGGACAATTGCGGGACGGGTGGTGACGGTGCTCAAACGTTTAATATTAGCACAACATCAGCATTCGTACTGGCAGGAGCTGGCGTAAAGGTTGCAAAACATGGTAATCGTGCTGTTTCTAGTAAAACAGGAAGTGCAGACTTATTAGAAGAACTAGGTGTAAATATTAGTAGTACGCCAAACGAAATTGATTATTTACTAGAGCATGTGGGCATTGCATTTTTATTTGCACCAGTGATGCATCCAGCACTAAGGCGCATTATGAAAATAAGAAAAGAGTTAAACGTGCCGACGATCTTTAATTTAATTGGTCCTTTAACAAATCCAGTGAATTTAGAAACACAATTTGTCGGTATTTATAAACGAGATATGTTATTACCAGTTGCACAAGTATTACAAAAGTTAGGCCGGAAACAAGCGCTTGTCGTAAATGGAAGTGGTTTTTTAGATGAAGCGTCATTACAAGGGGAAAATCACGTAGTCATTTTAAAAGATAATGAAATAGTAGAAATGAGTATTGATCCAGAAAAGTATGGTTTTTCAAGAGTGAAAAATGAAGAAATTAGAGGGGGGAATTCAAAAGAAAATGCAAAGATTACAGTCGGCGTATTGAGCGGAGAAAAGAGTGTTTATCGTGATACCGTTTTATTAAATGCAGGTCTAGCTCTTTTCGCAAATGGAAAAACGGAAACGATTGAAGAAGGAATTAAACTCGCGGCACATAGCATTGACTCTGGAAAAGCATTAACCAAATTAAACTTATTAATTGCAGCAAGCAACGAAAAATTAGAAAGGGTGAACTAAAGTGGGGACGATTTTAGATAAAATTGTAGAACAGAAGCGAAGGGAAGTTGCGGAGTTGTATGAAATATATACACCAGTAAAAACAAAAAGAAAGACACATTCACTTGTAGAAGCGTTACAGCAGTTTACTGTCATTGCAGAAGTAAAGCGAGCATCACCATCAAAAGGAGATATCAATTTACACGTTGACGTACGAAGACAAGTGCAAACATATGAGAAATGTGGTGCAGGAGCAGTCTCTGTTTTAACAGATGGTCAATTTTTTAAAGGATCGTTTCACGATTTACAAACAGCAAGAGAAGAAAGTAACATTCCGCTTTTATGTAAAGATTTCATAATAGATAAGATTCAAATCGATAGAGCGTATGAAGCGGGAGCAGATATTATTTTACTAATTGTAGCAGCGTTAACGAAAGAGAAGTTAAAAGAGTTGTATAGCTACGTGTTAGAAAAAGGATTGGAAGCGATTGTTGAAGTTCATGATGAACAGGAATTAGAAACTGCGATTGTATTAAATCCGCACGTTATTGGTATTAATAACCGTAATTTAAAAACGTTCGAAGTAGATTTAAGCCAAACTGAAAAGCTTGGAAAAAGATTGAATGAGGAGAAATTACTTTGGATTAGTGAAAGCGGGATTCATTCAAAAGAGGATATTATTCGTGTTAAAAAAGCCGGAGCAAAAGGTGTATTAATTGGAGAGGCACTTATGACATCATCTTCTATTAGTAACTTTTTTGAAGACTGTAAGGTGAATATATGAAAGTGAAAATTTGCGGCATCACTGATATGGAAACAGCAAAACGTGCTTGCGAATACGGTGCAGATGCACTCGGATTTGTTTTTGCAGAAAGTAAGCGAAAAATCACTCCAAAGAGAGCGGAAGAAATCATTCAGGAGCTTCCAGCCAACGTGTTAAAAATCGGTGTTTTCGTAAATGAATCAGTAGAAGTGATCCAGAAAATTGCAGATGAGTGCGGGTTAACACATGTACAACTACATGGAGATGAAGATAATTATCAAATTAGAAGATTGAATATTCCGTCTATAAAATCACTAGGAGTAACTTCAGAGAGTGATATGAAAAACGCTCAAGGGTATGAAACGGATTATATATTATTTGATAGCCCGAAAGAAAAGTTTCATGGAGGAAATGGAAAGACATTTTCATGGGAACTACTTGGGCATATGCCAAAAGAATTGCGAAAGAAAACGATATTAGCTGGTGGATTAAACGCTCTTAATATAGAAGAAGCAATTCGAACTGTTCGGCCTTATATGGTCGATGTGAGCAGCGGAGTAGAGACAGAAGGAAAGAAAGATGTAGAGAAAATAAAACAATTTATTATAAAAGCGAAGGAGTGTTCCAAATGAACTACGCATATCCAGATGAAAAAGGACATTACGGTATATACGGAGGACGATACGTTCCAGAAACGTTAATGCAATCTGTACTAGAACTAGAAGAAGCATATAAAGAAGCGATGCAAGATGAAGCATTTCAAAAGGAATTAAATCATTATTTAAAAACGTACGTCGGAAGAGAAACACCGCTATATTATGCTGAAAATATGACGAAGTATTGCGGTGGTGCAAAGATTTATTTAAAACGTGAAGATTTGAACCATACAGGAGCTCATAAAATTAACAATACAATCGGTCAGGCACTACTTGCAGTGCGAATGGGCAAGAAAAAAGTTGTCGCTGAAACAGGAGCCGGACAACACGGAGTTGCAACAGCTACTGTATGTGCTCTTCTCGGGTTAGAATGTGTTATTTTTATGGGAGAAGAAGATGTGAGACGTCAAAAATTAAATGTGTTCCGAATGGAATTACTCGGAGCGAAAGTAGAAAGTGTAGCAGCAGGTAGCGGCACATTAAAAGATGCGGTGAACGAGGCGCTTCGTTACTGGGTTTCACACGTGCATGATACGCACTACATTATGGGATCTGTTCTCGGACCGCATCCATTCCCGCAAATTGTCCGTGATTTCCAAAGTGTAATTGGGAAAGAAACGAAAAAACAATATGAAGCGTTAGAAGGGAAAGTACCAGGGGCAGTCGTTGCATGTATTGGTGGTGGTAGTAATGCGATGGGCATGTTTTATCCGTTCGTACACGATGAAGAAGTCGCTCTTTACGGCGTAGAAGCAGCTGGGAAAGGTGTTCATACAGAAAAGCACGCAGCTACTTTAACGAAAGGAAGCGTTGGTGTTTTACACGGATCGATGATGTACCTTCTGCAAAATGAAGAAGGACAAATTCAAGAAGCGCATTCTATTTCAGCGGGACTCGATTATCCAGGTGTTGGGCCAGAACATAGCTTGCTAAAAGATATTGGCCGCGTTTCTTATCATTCGATAACAGACGAAGAAGCGTTAGAAGCATTTCAATTATTAACGAAAAAAGAAGGGATTATTCCGGCGTTAGAAAGCTCACATGCTGTCGCATACGCATTAAAATTAGCGCCGCAAATGAAGAAAGACGAAGGACTTGTCATTTGTTTATCTGGCCGCGGGGATAAAGATGTAGAGAGTATAAAACGTTATATGGAAGAGGTGTAAAAAATGGGAGTAGAAAAAATTAAAGCAGCGTTTGAAAATGGTAAGAAAGCATTTATTCCGTACGTAATGGGCGGAGATGGTGGCCTTGAAAAATTAAAAGAAAGAATTTGTTTTCTAGACGAAGCAGGAGCGAGTATCGTTGAAATCGGCATTCCGTTTTCAGATCCAGTCGCAGACGGTCCAACGATTCAAAGAGCAGGGAAACGAGCGCTAGATAGCGGTGTAACATTAAAAGGTATTTTTCAAGCATTAATAGAGGTAAGGAAAAAAGTACAAATTCCGTTTGTACTCATGACATATTTAAATCCAGTACTCGCATTCGGAAAAGAACGATTCATCGAAAACTGTATAGAAGCAGGTGTAGACGGTATGATCGTTCCGGATTTACCGTATGAAGAACAAAATATTATTGCCCCGTTACTTCGAGAGGCAAACATTGCGCTAATTCCACTCGTTACAGTAACGAGCCCAATTGAGCGAATTGAAAAAATTACGAGTGAATCAGGAGGGTTCGTTTACGCTGTTACAGTAGCGGGCGTAACAGGAGTACGTCAAAACTTTAAAGAGGAGATTCATAGTTACTTAGAAAAAGTAAAATCACACGTCAACTTACCAGTAGTCGCAGGATTTGGTATTTCAACAAAGGAACATGTAGAAGAAATGATTACAATATGCGACGGAGTTGTCGTTGGAAGTAAGATCATTGAGCTTTTAGAAAATGAAAAGCAAGAAGAAATATGTGAATTAATATATGCAACAAAACAAAAAGAAGAGGCGTAGTCTCTTCTTTTTGTTTTGCGTAATAAATGTTAAAATATACAGAAAATACATATAATTTAGAGGGTGAGAAGGCATGCTAAGACGTAAACTACTATATCTATTTTTAACTGTACCGCTATACGCTTGGCTTATTAGCATGACGAAAATAGAGTTAATGGCTCTATTTTTAGGGTATGTATTCATCTTTTCCAATTTAAATCGCATTCAAGAACAGTCTATTTTAGAAATATGTCTATTTTCGATTAGTATAGAATTATTTAGTATCGTTTCGATTGTATTATTAAACGAATTATTTCTACGGATTCATTCATTTGCATTAATGAAATTTTGGAATATTATATTGCAAGCAATATGTACTTACATTGTGTTTGTTGTGTTGAAAGAAATAGTCGGAAAGCAGACAGTTTTTCAGGATAATAGAAAATGGGAGTGAATAAAAAGGAGCCGTTTGGTTCCTTTTTTGAATCTGTTGTAAAAACAATTGAAAATTATGACATCTGTTATATAATAGTTAAAAATTGTATTTTTAATGAAAAGAGATGATAACATGGCCATATTGTTGGCACTTATCCCAATTATGATGATTTTCATTTGTTTATTTTTATTTAAACAAACGTCATTAAGGTCCTCGTTAATTTCTTATGCTGTGTCTGTTGGAATTGTTTTACTCTCGCCAATGTTTCAATTAGGGATAAGTGAAACTGTGCACGCAACGATTAAAGGATGGTTAATTTGTTTTATTGTCGGGTACGTTTTATTTTTCGGTATTTTTTTATTTCACCTCATGAACAAAATGGGGTACATCGATCAAGTAGCACGTTTTCTAGAAGCAGTTACTCAGGATCGCTTATTACAAATGCTGCTTATGTGTTTTGGCATTTGCCCGCTTATTGAATCAGTAAGTGGATTCGGTATTGGCTTCATGGTTGCAGCACCTATTTTTCTTTCACTAGGATATAAACCATTTCAAGCTGTACTACTCTCATTCATCGGCTTACTAGCTAGTTCATGGGGCGCAATGGCAACTGGTACGATTATCGGTTCGCAGCTAATAAATATGCCTCTTACAACACTTGGCACAAATACAGCGCTATTAAGTATTCCGATGTTTGCTTACTTCGTTATTCTTTCTTTACACGTTGTTGGCGGCTGGCAAGCGGTTATAGAAAAGTGGAAAGAAGGAGTAGGGTTCTTTCTATTATTTTCTCTCGGAATCTATCTTTCTAATGCGTACGTAAGTGTTGAACTAGCCGGGATATTAAGTTCTATCGTTACGATTACCTTTGGCTTTTTTATCATTAAATTAAAAGGAAAAAGTGGGCAAAATCTTATAACAGAACATGCGGCTGCAACGGAGAGAGAAGTATCCATTATAAAATTTATTAGCCCTTATATATTTCTAACAGTTTGTATTTTACTTTCTCGCCTCGTTCCAGCATTACATGATTTGTTCAGATCATATGCGGTTCTTGATTTGAAATCATACTCTTACAAACTAGAGTTACTATATTCACCAGGATTTTGGCTCGGTATGACTTGCTTATTTACTATTATTTTCTTCCGCATCCCGCCTAATATTATTAAACAATCACTCTCACAAACGATAAAACAATGGATTCCATTTGCTATTACGACGACAATGTTTATCGCCATTTCAGAACTAATGGGTGCATCAGGCATGCATTCATTACTCGCAAAGACAGCTGGTGAAACATTTGGAACCTTTTTCGTTTTCGTTGCTCCGTTTATTGGCGCTATTGGTGGATTTTTAACAGGTAGTAACGCAGGATCAAATGCAATGTTTATAAAACTACAAATGCAAACCGCACAAAACGTAGCACTCCCGTGGCAATATGTCACAACACTTCAAAACACTGCATCATCAGTAGCTACAATCGCTTGTCCATCACGGATTACACTAGGTGCTTACTTATGTAATATCCCTTACCGTGAAAATGAACTATTAAAGAAGACGACGTTAATGATCTTTGGTGCGGTTTTGCTTGTAGTGGTAGAAGTTATTGTTTGGTATATGTTGAGAAATTAAAAATCCTCCTAACATAGGAGGATTTTTTTTATGAGTGGATAATGATTTAAATATGAATAGCTTCTACTAAATGAATAGGAGATGAAATGTATGCCCCTAAAAAACTACGGTGTGTTAAAAGGTACAGTTATACAATCAAAGATTGGAAAAGGGAAAACACCTCATTATCAAGTTCATTTACAGGGCGAGACAGGAGTAGATTATCGTATTGCAATTAACGTAAAGTCGCAAAGTTATCCATCAGAAGTTTTATATTTTGCGAGTAACAATATTAAGTCAGAGGCGATTCATATTTTACCGACATTACCATTCGGTTTTACAGAAATAAAAAACAATGAACCGAAAGTAGCTTTAGATTATGTAAGAGGAAATCTATTTGACTCAAATCAAATGATTCCTTTACCTCCCGAAAAAGCAGGAACAGATAATGATTTAAATGAAAAAATAGAACGTTATATAAAACGAGCAATAGAAGAAAAAGCAATTATTTACGCGTTTGGTGAAAGATGGGGACCAGAAGAAAATACACCAGATTCCTATTTTCATTTCAAACCAGGAAACGGTATACATGATATTCATATGAATCAAGGGAATGTAGAAAAATGGCAAGGTGATGATGGCATATGGCAAGACGGAGGAATACTCATTCACTTTGAAAAGGAAGAAGAATGGATTGGTATCTTTCTTGCATTCCAATCACAGTCATGGTGTACCGATGAAGAAGGGCATGCTCGCGTTCCGGTTGAGCATTGTGATTATAAGGGGAATAATTAATAAGAAGAGGGCGTTTAAAAAGAACGCCCTCTTCTTATTTTATAAAACGAAAAACTAACAAGTGTAGAAATACAAGAGAAAAGCAGTGCTACACTAGAAAACGCAATGAGATACATATTATATTTCATAACCTGTCCAATTAGCTGGTTACTGTCGTATTGAAACAGTCCCGCGATGATGTTGAATAAAAATAAAACGATAAACATGACGATAACACCGTCTATTGATCCTTTAATGTCTGGTTTACTTAAAGCGATATGTGCGGAAATGCAAATGGCGATAAATAAAAATAACCAAAAGGAAGGATTCAATAAATTGCCGATTGTAAATAAGCTTTTCAATAATACAAACGTCGACAAGAGCATGTTTTGGATCATTTCTACATTAATAGAAGTAGAAGCAATCGTTTTTTCGAGAGTTGTATTAAATAAAAAATATGATTCTGGTACGAAATAGCGCATTAAAAGGATTAGTGCAGTAATACCAGAAATAATAGGCCCAATGCCGATGAAGAAATTCCCAATCCGTTGATACACACTTTTTTGATTGTATTGATGTTGTACGTAACCTAAAGCCCCTTGACTTGTATCTGTCGGGAAGAACTGCGTTGCTACAATCTTATGACGGAACAGCACGCACATAATGGCATGTCCAAGTTCGTGAATAGGAACACCAATCCAAGCCGTTAATAGGAATCCTTTTCTTCCAAAAGCTCTCGACCAATACATGCGTGTGAGAGATTCTAAATAGCCTAATAGAAATCCAATTACAATGATAACGCCAATTAAAGATAATAATTGGATTACGCTTGTAAGGAGTATTTGAAAAATTGAGTTTACCAATTCCATTGCCAGTCATCCAATCTGTTAAAAATATTATTTATTCTGTTTCATAATAGCATTTTTTTTCAAGATTGCTAGCACATATATTTCTTTCAAAAGAAGGATTTCAGAATCTTTTTCTTGTAGTCATGTTTTATGTACAAATTCATATATTGAATTTGTAACACCCTATACGGTATATCCTTAAGGAGGGATAAGAGAATGAAATGTCCGTCATGTCATACAGAAAATGCATCAGAGGCAAAGTTTTGCGGGAATTGTGGACATTCGTTAACGGAAGAAGTAGTGGCAAGTAGTGGCCAAGAAGAAGGGCCGGAACAAGCACGTGCGGCACCAGCAAAGGAAGCTCGGCCAAATGAAACGGTAGAGCAAGCGAAGCGGTTTGCGAGCGGCTATTTTCAATTTTTTAAACATGCATTACAAGCACCGACAGCGATTATGAAAAGTGGCGCTATTGAAGTGCGAAATGGAATTGTAAGTCTTGTTCTTATTTGTTTTTTAGGAGCATGTATTTTTTATAGAATGATGAGTGCAGCATCAGCAGTTACGAGAACATTTGCACCAGATATATCTACTCCCACGTTTTTTGGAGAATCTATAACGGTCTTTTTCTTTTTATTAATTTTAACTTTATTTGTCGGATTTATTATTTTTGTAAGTGGTAAGATGATGAAATCATCTTTTTCATTTCTTGAAGTATTCGGTATATGGGGAACGATAGCGACGCCGGCTATTGTCATATTAGTCCTTTCTTTTCTTTTTAGTTTCTTATTAATTTTTTTCTTACCGATATTATTATCGGTAGCTGCAACTTATATAGGGATTAGTATAACTGTAGCCGTATTAAAGCTAGACAATGGCGGATTAGATCTCGTTTACACACTTATTATTGCAAATGTTTTAATTGGAATTGCAACATTCATTGTACTTTGGTCTTACATTAGCACGATAATTCAAGCCTTAACACAGGGAATAACTGGCTTCTAATGAAAAGGTGGTTGACTGGATGAATGTATGTACAAAGTGCGGAATTCAGTTTGAAGATGGTGTGCAATTTTGTCAAAACTGCGGGACGAAGAGGAGACGTTCTGTAGTAAAGAAGAACATGAGCGGTGGTGCAAAAGTTGGCATTACACTGTTAGCGCTATTTGTTATAGCAATTATTGGATTGTATTTGTACGGATCGTCGTATTATACGCAGGTGGCACAAGTAGACCGGATAATTACGATTTTACAAGAGAGGGACGGAGAGAAATTAGCTGAGATCGTTACGGCAGATGATCCATCGGTTATGATAACGAGAGAGAGTCTAACGCCTCTATTTTCATATATAAAAGAAAATCCATCTTACGTAAATGAATTAAAACAATATTTGAGACAAGGTGAAAAACAACGGGACGGAATAGAAAAAGCTGATTTTTCATTAACGAAAGACGGAAAGTATTTCTTTATATTTGATCGATATAAATTGAAAGCAAAGACGTACTATACAACTTTGCTTACAAATGAAAAAGACGTATCGTTAAAAATGAACGGAAAAGAAATTGATAAGACAGATGACAAAAAGTTTGAGAAGCAATATGGGCCATTTCTTCCGGGAAATCAAGTGTTTCAATCAGAGTATAAAAATGACTACGTAAAATTATCTCGTGAGGAAAAGGTTGTACTTATGAAACAAAGCCAAAATAACGTAACGATAGATTTAACGTTGCAAGGTCAATATATTACAGTTCAAACGAACGCGCCTGGTGCAACATTGTATGTAAATCAAAAACCGGTTACAGCGCTGGCAGGAGAAGAAATTACATGGGGGCCTGTAGCGACTGATGGAAGTGCGACGGTTTATTTAGAACGAAATGGAGAAAGTGGACGAGAAACGACAAAAGTAGAGACGGTAACGGCACTTTCGTCTTATAATCTTCCATTTCAAAAGAAAAGTACAGAAAAAACAGTTGTTTATAATGTTACTCCAACGCCCGCGACTGGGTATGTATATAATGGTTTCATCTTTCCTGATAGTGATATTCGAAAATTAACGAGCGCAGATTTAACATATTTATCGAAAGAGCAGTTGAAAATTGCTAGAAATGAAATATATGCAAGGCATGGACATATTTTTCAAACGAAAGATATGCAAGCATATTTTGCAAAACAGCCTTGGTATAGAGAAAATCCTTATTTTAAAGGAACGTTAACAGATATCGAAACTTATAATATTGAACTAATCAAATCAACAGAATAGAGCGCTTGAAAAAGGTACAGTGTATATTGCTGTACCTTTTCTATCGTTATTTGGCTGGAGCAGGTTCCCTAGAGAAAAAGATATGAAAGAGAAATGTGACTTTACTTGCCCCTCCTGATGTACTGGCTTGCACATCAGATAAAGAACTAGACGTTAAAGCAGCTTCAGAATGTGGAGGGACGATTATTTTAAGAGCATCTTCTGATTCCGATGATATAGTAACCGTTATTGTATCATCAGAAACATTTACAATTTTAACAGTACCGACTGGGAAGATGGACCTACCAGCGTGTGATGCAGAAGCGAAGCGGGTAGCTTTCCAAATAGTTTGAGAGAAAGTGTCATTGTCTGATAACCAAGCGCGAGCACTGTATAATGTTGCATTAATGGTAAATTCTTGTTCAAGCGGGAGGGCGGCTTTCGGTTCTTTCGGTTCCTCTGGAAACTGAGCGAGAAGACCAGCGCACATGTATGTTTCACCTACTTTCAATAGTTACTGTTATAGCATATTAAACATGTTGTTTATAAGACACGACAGTTACCTATTCATACATAAGTTTGTGCACCAAATTTGAAGATGAAATTCTCTTTCTTTACAATGGAAGTAGGTGTTATTTCTATAAAATATGGAAAACGTAAAGAGTATGTAAAAAAGAAGGAGTGGTAAAGTGAACTATGTCATTATTGGCGGAGATGCAGCTGGTATGAGTGCAGCGATGCAAATTATTAGAAACGATGAAAATGCAAATGTTGTAACTTTAGAAAAAGGTGAAATTTATTCGTACGCTCAGTGTGGATTACCGTATGTCATTAGTGGTGCTATCGCTTCAACTGAAAAGTTAATCGCGCGCAACGTGAAGACGTTTCGTGAGAAATATGGAATTGATGCGAAAGTGCGTCATGAAGTAACGAAAGTAGATACGGAAAAGAAAATGGTGTACGCAGAGCATACAAAGACGAAAGATGTCTTTGAATTTTCGTACGATCGATTATTAATTGCGACCGGGGTACGTCCTGTTATGCCGGAATGGGAAGGACGGGAATTACAAGGCGTTCATCTTTTAAAAACAATTCCGGATGCTGAGCGTATATTAAAAACGCTAGAAACGAATAAAGTTGAAGATGTAACCATTATTGGCGGTGGTGCAATCGGACTGGAAATGGCAGAAACATTCGTCGAACTTGGTAAGAAAGTAAGAATGATTGAGCGAAATGATCATATCGGTACGATTTACGATGCAGATATGGCAGAGTACATACATAAAGAAGCAGATAAGCATCATATTGAAATTTTAACGAATGAAAATGTAAAAGCGTTTAAAGGGAATGAACGAGTAGAAGCAGTCGAAACGGATAAAGGTACGTATAAAGCAGATCTTGTTTTAGTGTCGGTTGGAGTGAAACCAAATACTGATTTTCTTGAAGGGACAAATATACGTAAGAATCATAAAGGAGCAATCGAAGTAAATGCATATATGCAAACGAATGTGCAAGACGTATATGCAGCTGGTGATTGCGCAACACATTACCACGTTATAAAGGAAATTCATGATCATATCCCGCTCGGAACGACTGCCAATAAACAAGGGCGACTTGCTGGGCTGAATATGCTTGATAAACGAAGAGCATTTAAAGGCACGTTAGGCACAGGCATTATTAAATTTATGGATTTGACGCTCGCAAGAACAGGCTTAAATGAAAAAGAAGCGAAAGGGCTACACATCCCGTATAAAACAGTTAAAGTAGATTCTACAAATATGGCGGGCTATTATCCAAATGCAAAACCACTTTATTTGAAATTACTATACCGTTCTGACACGAAACAATTATTGGGCGGGCAAGTAATTGGAGAAGAAGGTGTAGATAAACGTATTGATGTGATTGCGATGGCGCTTTTCAATAAAATGAGCATTCATGATTTAGAAGACGTCGACTTAAGTTACGCACCACCATATAACAGCGTGTGGGATCCAATTCAGCAAGCGGCAAGGAGAGCAGAATAGCACTTTTTAAAGTGCTATTTTTTTTTACAATGAGGGAGTAAATAAAGTTTCACTTTATTTTGAATATACCGTTCCCTCTTGAAAACATAGTACGTATCGCTTATATTTTCATATAGTATTTATTTTTTAAACGAAGCAATGAACGAACCAGGGGGCGCAGTATGGCAATTAACATGAAAACAATTGAAGAATGGATTGCTGAATCAAATGCAAGACATGAAGAAGACTTTGGACACGTTGTGGAAGAAATGAAAGAAGTATGTGTCGGACTTGATAACGCGACATTAATTTATACGAAAAATGTATTTTGTTTCGGTAAAAAAGTAGAAGTATTTTTCTTCTTCCAAGACCATGTCGTGATTGGACAAGAAAAAGACGAATATGTTGAGATTGAAAAATTAAAGTATGATGACATTACAAATAGTAACTTAAAAACAAATGACAAAAATACTACGTTAGAATTAAAGTTTGCTAACGGACAATCTATTAATTTAGATAGTTTAAATGATAACTACGGTACGAAAAATTGGTTATTTGCTAGACAAATTAAGAGTATCTTTAAATTAATCTAGTAAAAAAGCACGCCGTCCATCGGCGTGCTTTTAACTATGCAAAGCCCCCTTTAACCAATTCCGCGCCCGATACGCCCCGACTGGAACTTGAATAAGAGACGTTTCATTCCCAGCATCAATACCGTACAATTGATCACATGAATTTGTATCAAAACTTAGTAACGGATGCCCGCCCATCCCCATAGCAGTTGCAGCAAAAACGAGTTTATGAACGAGCATACCTGCTTCCATTTGGTGAATACGGTATCCTCTATAGCCTAATGCACGTGTATAGTAATCTTTCTTTCCGACTACATGTAAGCAAAGTGGTACTTGAAAAAGGTTTACGTTATCCATCGTCATACTAGACTGAAGTGGGTAGCGAAGGTCTCCATATCGAATTGGTTGTATGGAATGTGTTTTACTGTTATAAGCGTAAGCCCCGTTTTCAATATTTTTCACGTTATAAAAACATCCATATAAGGAGACGCGTGCATTTTCATTTGCATACTTACCGTCAAGGTCGTTGTAATAGGGGAAGGAGAGGCTCGCTTCTTGTAGTAAAGTAGCGAGCTCAGCTGCATCCCATTTCGTTAAAATAAAGTCCGCATCAGGAGAATATCGTTTTTTACAAAGTTGTAGGAAATCATACGATAACCGTTCTACTTTCGGTAGCTGTACAGCGTACGCATTATGTTGATAGTGCTCTTCATGATGTAGTGTTTGGAAGTTTGCTGTCGATTCGATCATAGAAGCTTCATTTATTTTTGTTATCATCGGATATTCATCTACATGTTTTGAGCGAACGAAATGTTCATGTGCGAGCGGCGGAATTTGTTGCAACAACTCATGAGAAGTAACTATTTTATTTTCACGGTAATCATTGTGAAACCAATTAGTTTCTGGCTCTGTACTTAAAGGAATAACGGCATACACACTCTCTTCACCTTCTGACAATCCGAGTAAATGGTTCAGTGCACGGTCTAGAAATTGAAAGTATACGCCGTTCGTATAACCGAACTGTTTTGCACATTCTAGCAATTGTCCAATGAGAACCCCGCTATCTAATCCTTGCAGTCGATATGAAAAGTTATTGTATTTAAAGAAGTTTTTCCAAAACATAGTGGATACGAATGCAGCACCGAAACAATCATGTATATTACAGCGATTACCGAGTGCGTCTTCTAAATAAGCATCGAAATTTCCTTCGCGAAGTAAAATAAGTCGGTGATGCGCGGCGTCATAATGGTAAATGCCGTCTGGGTAATCGTCAATCTTTAAATAGATATACAATTCATTCGGGTATAAGGCACCGCCTGAAGGAATGGATCTACGTAATACATTTCTCTCGCTATTTAGCTGACATAATTGTGTTACACCAAATGAATACCAAAGGTAGTGACCAATCTCATTTAGAGTAGGTGTAGTAGAAGAGTTCGATAAAGATAACGGGATTTCTAAGGAGAGCGGGATGGTAGGTACATTTCGATATAATTTATAAGGAAGCGGTGCGTCTTTCCAGTCCACCTCATGATTCGGCATAATTTCATCGATAGAGAAATGGAGATGATGTAAAAAAGTATCTAGCTGCATGAAATCCCTCCTTTACTATGGAAACGGATGTGGATGTGGATTTAATTTTTCATTCGTTAAAGGTTCGTCTGTATATCCAAGTGTCATCGGTACGGTATATACCCGGTCTAGTCCTGTAACCCGAGTAAGATGGTGTCCGAACGTCATTGGTAACATGCCTGGAATAATAACTTTTACACAGTATAGTCCGTTCTTTTCTATAAGGGGAACGGTTTGATCTACTACGATTATTTCAAGATTAGATTGATGCAAACGATTTAAAAGTTGGTGGAGATCGGATGTTAAATCCATATCAAATGATTGTGGTACATTCATTTCTTGGAACGTTTGCACCGGTGCATCTTCTCGTAAAAGGAAGTGAAGACGTTCTTCCGTTTCTTTCAATCCATACAGCATACTATGGTCTTCCATTTTATTAACGAAATAAGGATCTTGTAAGCATTTTTCGTAGTATTCTCTTTTGTGCTCGAGCTCATCGTCTGTTATAAGTAACATGCCTGCTATTTCTTGAATGGCGCTTTTTAAGGCTCGAATAGGTTCTAAATGAGCGCCTCCTGCACAAACAACGTTCATTCCATTTTCACGCGTATTTTTTGCAATTACCCATAAGCTCGGGATGCCGTGTTCCATCGTCGCATTAAAAGCGTGTAATTCGTACCCGGTAATCGTACGTAACCGCTGGATCATTAATTGTAATTCTGTATCATTTGCTGAATTAAGATCCAGGCGGGGAAGAGATAATTCGGCATACCAAGTGAGTAAGAAGGCATCACGCTCTACAATTTCTAAAATGCCGTGAAAAATCGCTTCTTCTAAACTACCGCCAATTGCACATCCATTTGATGTTTCATACACGAAAGCATCTCGATGACCGAGGCTATAATAAGCAATTGATTCAGGAACTAAAAGCGGTCTGTTTTGTGATAAAGAATATCCCCATACCCAGTTTTGCTCATAATCAGGATCAAACGGTTTAAATGGAAAACCATCACGATTATAATGTTCATTGGTATGTACACCGAGCGAGAGGGGATTTAGTGCATGTTCCTCTAAATCATGAAAACTACCATGCACATTTGTCTTTTTCCCTCGAGGTGACATACCACAATATCGTTCTAAACCTTCTAAAATAGCAGTTGCTTCACTTACTGCAAATGAATGGGTTCGGCCTGCAACACCTTCATTTCCAAACATCAATGGCATGTTTATAATGACGTCAGCGAATGGTAATACAGAATGCTGCATTTTGCCGTTCAACATACCGACCCGATAATCTAAATAGTCTCTCGTTAAAAATGTGTTTAATTCATGAATGGAACGGCAGCGATACGTTTCGGTGCTTACTTTTAAACTTGGTTGTAAAGAAACTTCCGCCGCATCCGCAGTATCATCAGGTAAATTACTACATACAGGACAGAGAGGATCTGGAAGAAAAGAATGCCGCGTACATTGTAATGTTTGTAAGTTTAGTAAAATAAGTTCATTTTCTAAAGAAGAATGGTTATAAGTTAATATTTTTTCTGTTTCTGCGCAAATAAGATGGCACATTTGCAACATTCCATTTTGGGTGGCACGTACATCACGTCTCGTTACATTATCTGCTTTAAAGGCATATTTCCGCTGTAGTTCCCACATTTCTTTTTGATCAAAGCCAGCGATAAAACGGCGTCCATCAGAACAATGGGAACATCCGGGCGTAAGAGGATGAATGTAAGGACCGATAATACCTTCACCAAATGAAGTAAAACCACGTAGCCACGGAATATGATTTGAACGAAAAATTAGCTCAGCATCATGATGAATAGTAGAAGGAGATCCATCATGTAATACGAGAGCGAGATGAATATTTTCAGGAAGTTCTTCTGTAAGAGTATGCTGACGAATGATGGAATATTGTTTGCATAATTGATCATGTACATAGTCTGCAAGAAGGCCATCTCCTATAAGCAATATATTTTGAATCATAAACCGTCCTCCTTTGCAATTAATACCCCATACACACCGTCTAAGTTTTCTTTCAAAAATGGTTCAATCGCTAAATCAAATACGAAGGGGTAAAAATTATGTTCTTCTAAATGTTGTAAGGCGAGTTGTAAAGATTGTACGCTTGGAATTTCTTCTTCCGCTTGTATTTCCACTCTAAAAGAATACGTGTCATATAAAATAATAGAGGATTCAGGCAAGATATTAGCTCTGTAAGGAATTTCTTCATTTTGAACGTGAAAGAGTGATAGTTGTAGTGCGTTTCGTAACGCTAACGTCATATTAATATTAGATGCACCGTACCATCTATCATTTATACCAACCCAAACGACTGGAAAACTGAGAATCTCTTCACTCATTGCGATTTTAGGCGTTTCATGGATTGTAGAGAGAGCATCGTAATAAAATCTACAATGTTTATCTTGAATATCAGTTAACTCAACAGTTGTAAGTTCCTCTAGCATATGTGACTGCCGCTCATACAGTTTATTGTTTAAATGTTGTTGCAGTGCGCGGTAAAATCCTTCTGTCATCGTTTCTCCAGCACCGATACCGATATTGTTATGTTCAGGAATAAGGCGGTGAATGATTTCTGCTACATATGTTTCAATTCCTGTTAAACCAGCTTCTCGGCGTGCTTCATTATGAGTCAATCCACTGCGAGTCATAAGAGGCAGAAGGGAAGCTGGGCCATCTGATAGTGGAGTGGCTACTTGAATATAGCATTGTGATAACGGTAATTGATATGAATCTTGTTCATCCCATACATGGAATATACCGGCTTCTTTAGAAGTTAATGAGTCGAAAAAGCGGAATACATCAGTTGAAGTATGTTGGCCATACCGATGCTCAAGTTTTTCAGAAAGATTTTCTATCGTATCAATTGTAAAACTTTCATCAGTTGCAAGAGGGTGTTTTATAAAAGGATGCCACGTTCCTTCAAGTGTTTCATAGTTTAATAAAAAGAATTGTGATTCTTTTTCACGATATGAATCATCCGCGACATGTTTAAATAATTCAAAAACGATTACATTTGCTAACATGGCAGATGTAATTGGTGAGACGGAATCCGATGAATTTTCATTTTGCAAAGTCGTTTCATGTAGCCGATGCCATGCGGATTCCCAGCATTCATCACGATTTTCTGTTACGACAGGTCCAGCTATACCGAGTGTTGATAAACAAATAGCTGGTATGAAATTCTTTTTCGTTTCTCTACAAATAGTGTGAACTGTTTTTAAACCGTCAATGTCTCCGTTTTGAGAAACATATAAAATCCAATCAAAAGGTTCGAATACCTCATGTAAGGGACGGTCAATTGTAGTATCGATTTCTTGAAGGAGTACACTGTTATCAACTTCATATGCACGTTCTATTAGCTCATGTATTCTGTCATAGTTTGTTTCATCCCGATCTGTAACGAGGTAATGAAATGTAGGTAAACCAGATTCTAATAAAGAAGAAACTAAGGAAGTAAGCATATTACCAGAACCAATTATAAGGACATTTGCCGCGCGATACGTTTCGAATTTTAGAGCACCTGAATGAGAATCTGCTTCTAAAAATTCAATTTGCGAAGCATATCTATCAAGTAATGCGCTGTTTAATTCATGAGGTGCATCTTGACTTACATCACGGACAAATCCATTTGTATATAAAATCTCTCCAATTTCAAGTACACGATTTTGATAGGGAAGAGGGAGACCATCCGTTATTTCTGCTAAAGAATAATTACCGTCAAACATCGGCATTAATTTTTCAATCCAGTTATAAATTCCGTCACCGTCCATACGAAATGAACTGGCGTTATTTCGAAAATAGACACCCCCGTTTGAATCGGGGAGGAAGAAAGTATCCTTATTTACTTTAAGTTTTGCATGAATTGGAAGGTTATTCATTTTAATCCTCCTTACGTTTAGGCATACATTATTACCTTATGTCATGAAATTTGTCCCGTATGAACACAATAAAAAAAGGCTGTAGAATGAATCATTCTACAGCCTTTAATAGATTTTTAATCTATCAACCTTCTAATAATAATGACTTTGGATCTTCAAGCATATCTTTAACAGCAACAAGGAAGCTAACTGCTTCTTTACCATCAACAATACGGTGATCGTAAGATAAAGCAATGTACATCATTGGGCGGTTTTCCATACGCTCGTTATCAATTGCAACTGGGCGTACTTGGATTTTATGCATTCCTAAAATACCAACTTGTGGGCTATTTAGGATCGGTGTTGACATTAGAGAACCGAACACACCACCGTTTGTAATTGTAAATGTACCACCTTGTAGTTCTTTTAATGAAAGTTTGTTGTCACGTGCTTTTTTACCTAATTCACGAATTTCACTTTCAATTTCAGCGAAATTTAATTGGTTAGCATCGCGTACAACTGGAACAACTAATCCATCTGGAGCTGCTACTGCAATACCGATATCATAGAATTTTTTAATGATAAGCTCGTCACCTTGAATTTCAGCATTTAATAATGGGAATTGTTTTAATGCTGCAACAACTGCTTTTGTGAAGAATGACATGAAGCCAAGACGTACATCATGTTTTTTCTCGAAAGCATCTTTGCGTTCTTTACGTAATTCCATGATCGCACTCATATCAACTTCGTTAAATGTTGTTAACATTGCAGATGTTTGTTGAACTTCTACAAGACGTTTTGCAATTGTTTGACGGCGGCGGGACATTTTCACGCGCTCAACTGGTTTTTCGAATTCCGTTTTTGCAACTGGAGCAGGAGCTGGACTCTTTGGAGCAGCTGGTGCTTCTTTTGGTGCTGCAGCATGAGCTTGTACATCATGTGGTCTCACGCGTCCAAGTGGATCTGTGCTACGTACGTCGTTTAAGTCGATTCCTAATTCGCGAGCCATTTTTCTAGCAGCTGGTGATGCGATAGGACGGTTTGTATTTGGTAACCCTTGTAGTGTTGCAGTTTGCTCAGCATTTGGTGCCGCAGCTTTCGGTGCTTCAGTCGTTTCTTGTTTTGGTTGCTCAGCCACTGGTGCAGGTGTACTTACTGCAACTGGTGCTCCATTAGCATCTAAAATTGCGATAGTTGCGCCAACTTCAACTGTATCCCCAGGTTCGCCTAGTAACTTCGATACAATACCTGAATCTTCTGCAATGATTTCTACATTGACTTTATCAGTTTCAAGCTCAACAACGCTGCCACCTTTCTCAACTTTGTCGCCTACGTTGATAAGCCATTGTGAGATAGTTCCTTCAGTAATAGATTCTGCAAGCTCAGGTACTTTAATTTCGATCATTTTAAATGTCCTCCCCTTATTTGCCTAACGGTGTGTTTTTTCTTCTTTTGTTTTCGGTAATCTCCATTTGTTAGCCTGCCCCTGGGCAGAATATCTGCCCAAGGAACAAGCTAGAAACTTTCATTGTTACTTTCTAGTTGCTGAAAACTTCAATTTCTTGTTTATCTTGACGGAAGTTATACTTCACATCTAAAGCGTGTGAAACAATTAGTTCTTGCTCAGCTTTGTGAGCGAATGGATCGCCACCAGATGGGCTAGAGCGATCTGGGCGTCCAATATAACCTGTTTTCACTTTATCTCCAGCTAGTTCGAACAGAATTGGAGCCATGTAATGCCATGCGCCCATATTACGAGGTTCTTCTTGAACCCAAATAATTTCTTCTAAGTTTTTAAAGCGTTTAATAATAGATTGAATTTTCTCAGCAGGGAATGGGTATAGCTGTTCAATACGAACGACATGAATTTCATCTAAGTTGTAGTCATGTTTACCAGACTCGATTTCTGCTGCTAAGTCAATCGCCATTTTACCTGTGCTTAAAACAAGGCGTTTTACTTTGTTTGGTTTCGTGCCAAGGTTTTCTTGTTCTAAAGCAGGTTGGAAACGTCCTTCGCTTAACTGACTAGCAGTTGAAAGCGTAAGCGGGTGACGTAATAAACTCTTCGGCGTCATCAGTACTAATGGTCGAACAGCTTCTGTTCCTAAGATAGATGCTTGACGACGCAGGATATGGAAGTATTGTGCCGCACTCGTTAAGTTGGCAACTGTCCAGTTATTCTCAGCAGCTAACTGTAGGAAACGTTCAGGACGTGCACTAGAGTGCTCTGGTCCTTGACCTTCATAACCGTGTGGTAATAGAAGAACTAAACCAGATTTTTGACCCCATTTTGCTCTTCCTGCTGAAACATATTGATCAAATAATGCTTGCGCAGTATTTGAGAAGTCACCATATTGCGCTTCCCACATAACAAGCGTTTCTGGAGCGAATACGTTATAACCATACTCGTAACCAACAACAGCAGCCTCTGATAACGGACTGTTATGAACAGAGAATGAAGCGTTAATGTTTGGTAAGCGATGTAATGGTGAATATGTTTCATTTGTATCAGTATCGTGTAATACGATGTGACGATGAGCGAATGTACCACGCTGTGAGTCTTGACCAGTTAAACGAATTGGCGTACCTTCTTGTAAAATAGAAGCGAATGCTAATGACTCAGCAAGTGCCCATTCAATTTTACCGTTCTCTTCAAGAGCATCTTTACGGCGTTCAAGAATTTTCTTCACTTTCGGATATACGTTAAAGCCTTCTGGCCAAGATAGTAGACCTTCATTAATTGCACGAAGTGAGTCAAGCTCAACACCAGTATCAATTGACTGAATGCCCTTTGCAACAACATCTGGCACTTTAACGTGAATTGTTGCATCGCTCGTATCAGCTGGTGGTACTTGTGCATAGTCAGATTTTAATTGTTCTTGTGTAAACTGAGTAATTGTTTCAATCTCATCTGCATTTAGAACACCGGCAGCTTGTAATTGATCTGCATAAATTGCTCTTACAGTTGGGTGATTCTTAATCTTTTTGTACACTTGTGGTTGCGTAACTGCTGGGTCATCCATTTCGTTATGACCGTAGCGGCGGTAACCAATTAAATCGATTAAGAAATCTTTTTTGAACAACATACGATATTGAATCGCAAGGTTAGCAGCTGCAAGACAAGCTTCCGGATCATCAGCGTTCACGTGAACAATCGGAATATCGAAACCTTTTGCAAGGTCGCTTGAATATTTCGTAGAACGAGAATCATAGCTATCAGTCGTAAAACCAACTGCATTGTTTGCGATAACATGAATCGTTCCGCCTGTTTGATACGCGTTCAATCTGCTTAAGTTGAGCGTCTCAGATACAATACCTTGACCAGGGAATGCAGCATCACCATGAACTAAAATTACGAATGATTTTGAAGTATCTTGATCTGGAAGACCAGATTTTTTACGATTCTCTTGAGCCGCACGTGCGAAACCTTCTACTACAGGATTCACGAACTCAAGATGACTCGGGTTATTTGCTAATGTAACGCGAGTGCTAACTTCTTCGTTACTAACGACTTGTTCTCTACCTAGGTGGTATTTCACGTCGCCAGTCCAGCCAGAATTAGCTACTGCGCCTTCTATTTTTGCATGTTTGAACTCAGCAAACATGTGGCTATATGGTTTTTCTAATACGTGAGCAAGTACGCTTAGGCGACCGCGGTGAGCCATACCAATCATGACATCCTCTACGCCGTTCTTAGCACCTTCTAGAACAATTTCATCTAAAACAGGTACAAGCATATCAACGCCCTCGATAGAGAACCGTTTTTGCCCAACGAATGTTTTATGCAAGAATTGCTCGAAACCTTCAACAGCTGTTAAACGTTTTAAAAGAGCAGTTCGTTTTTTATTTGATAGTGGTTGACGCAATGAATTTGATTCCACCATTTGATGCAACCACGCGCGTTCTTCACTATTTTGTATATGAGAAAATTCATAAGCTAAAGATTTTGTATAAACGTCTTTTAATCTATGAATTACATCAAGTGCAGTGTGAATACCTTCTGGTGCATCTGGCCATACTGTTTTCGCTGGAATCGCTTTCAAGTCAGCATCGCTCAGTTCGTTCATTGCTTTCTCAAGAAGAGATTGTCCATTTGCAGCATCTTCCATCGGGTTGATGTGAGCCAACGTGTGCCCGAAAGAACGAATCTGTTCAACAAGTTGAACGACTTTAAGAATTTTTTCAATGTTACCTGTGTTTTGAGGAGAAAAATGTGTTGCTGTGTTGTCCCCTGTTACGACATCATCTTGAAACGAAGGAGCTCCAAAAATTTCAAAAAGCTCTTGTAATTCCGGATCAACAGAACCTGCTCCAGTTACGTAAAGATCATACTGCTCAATAACATAACCAAGGTTCGGACCGTGGAACTTGGCCCAAGGGTTTGTCGTTGTATTCTTCCTCGTCATTTGTTTAAACCTCCCAATGCATATAATCCTTTTCCATACAAAGGTGCATTTTGCTCTTTTTCAATAAGTAATGAATCAATAATCAATGTAAATGTTTTCTTTACTCTTATGTTATTACAATAATTTACATAATACCAAACACTATTACTTATCTGTTTTGTAAAAAAACATTCACAATAACTTATCACCCAAGTTAATCTTTCATGTTATAAAGTAATTTTACAGAAAAATGGGGTGGATATATTTGGTATGCCTATACTAATAGCTATAATTGCTGTATTTAAATATAGGTATAATAGTTAGAATGTTTCGATAAAAATAGTTTGAATTATGTATATTGAAATAATAAGCGCTTTCATAGGTATTATACAACAATATAACGGAATATAGTATAAAAAATAAAAAATTATGAATTTATCGTAAACTTTATTTAGATAGTGTTAAATATTGAAAGGAAAGTGAAGGATTTCTACAAAAAAAGTTGCTAAACATAAAAAATGCTCCATAAACAGTTAGTTTCTATAAATATGACGAAAAACACCGTAAAACAAATAACGCATTTCGTGAAATAAAGAAATAAATGAAATATTTTAAAAGGATAAAACAAATATGGAGATATTAAATTTTAAAAAAAGAAGTGAGGAGATATAGTAACATTTATTTATAGTGTTCCGTGTTTCGCTTCAAAATAGACGTGCTGAAATTTAAAAAAGTTTCTTCTATATTATTGAATATACTTATGGCACTTACAATGAGTACCGTCTTTATCTCATTTGTTGTTTTGGCAAAAAGATATTAAGATGGAGGAGAGAAAGGAAGATTAACATATGCAAATGATGTATGCTTTTGGCATTGGGCTTGTATTATTTTTAGCCGTATTCTTATTTATTCGTAAAGACGTTCAAGGCGGGACGTTAACGAAGCGAGGATTTTATAAATTAATCGGCTGTTTAGTTGTTATGCTTATAGCAATTATTGTAATGATCGTATTAATTAATCAGTCACTATAGAATGTAAAAACGGAACCTTACTTCGGTAAGGTTTTTTTTATTATTAAACCTAAAAATTACCACCAAATCCATTTACCGTAAATAATTTGTGTTATATAATCCAATGAAATGATAGATAAGGAGTGTAGTATATGAATAAAAGAACTATCTTCTATTTATTAACTTGTATACTACTGGTAGCTAGTACTACTTATATAATATGTAACAAAAGAGAACAAGTGCCACCTATATTAGTATGGGACGAACAAGAATACTATGTTACGAATGAACCTGCCAAAGTAGAAGAAGTTGGGCAAAAACTTGGCGAAGTAACAAAGAAAATTAAAACAAGTAAAAAACCTACTAAAAATAGAGAATCTAATACATTACAAGAGAAAACAGAAGTATTCATAATGATTCAGGAAGAAAAAAGTGATTACCCGCCTTTAATCATAAAGGAAGCTTATAGTGATGAATATAGGGTAGTGAGACCGATGTTGAAGCAAGTATTATGATGAAAAGGGGATTCATATGCAGACAGTAACTTTGTATCCGTAGTCGTTAAGAAAAATATTTGTCTTTTTCCTCCTATCGGTGCCGCTTACATTTTGATGAATAGAGGAGCAATACAAAAGAGAGATTTCATTTTATATTTATTATTTGCTACTATGAATATATCGCGTTGGTTATCGCTTATGATTTTTGATTGGAGTATGTGGATGGTATTAGATAGTAGGGAACAGAAAATGTGGTTCATTTGTGCTACGGATACAGATTGATATAAGAGAGGCCTTGTAGGAATGCTGCAAGGCCCTTTACCTTTTGGGAATTAATAGAAAACGAATCATATAAATGCTATACTAAAAAATGTTTGTAATGTCAGTTTCATAATATTGTATGATGCTGACTTACTAGAAAAGATAAGAGGAGAATGAGCGTGCAAAAGATAAAGAGATTATTGCTATTAATGATGGTAGTAGGATTAACAGCAGGTGTTTTAGCAGGGTGTGCAAATCCGAAAGATACTACAGAAGAATTTTTAACAGCGATACAAAAAGGTGATGTAGAAAAGGCTCGTACATTTGTTGAGAGTGACAAGGAATTTAATAAACTAAATGAAAAAACAGATGATGCTGAGGCAAAAGCAATGCTGAGTGCAATTACGAAAAACTTTAAATTTGAAAAGCTAGAAGAAGTATCGAAAAAGGATGACAAAGCAGAAGTGAAAGTGAAAATTACATCTGCAGATCTATCCGTTGCTGTAACAAAAGCAGTGGGAGAAGTTATGCCAATGGCCTTCGCTAGCGCATTTAGTGAAGACAAAGAACAATCTGAAAAAGCGATCGAAAAAACAATGACCTCAACTATCATCAAAAACTTAACGGATAAAGATGCAGCAATGGCAACTCGCGAAGTTACATTGAACTTAAAGAAAGACAAAGATGGCGACTATAAAATCGTTGCTGACGATAACTTGAAAGAAGTATTGTTTGCCAATGCGAAGTCTTTGGAGAAGATGTTTGGTGGAAAGTGATTGAATTAGATAAAAAGAGACACCATATCACGTAGAAGGTTGATATGGTGTCTCTTTTTTATGACCCCGGAGAGGCTCGAACTCACGACCTCCACCCTGTCAAGGTGGCGCTCTCCCTGCTGAGCTACGGGAAGAGTGTTGATTTAAAGGCATTTTCACGAGTTTATATAAATGGAATTCTACTAAAAAAGCAATGGTTATTGTAAGTTCTGTGACCATTTGTGACCACAAAATTATGTTCTTAACTGTCTGTATAATGGTAAAGGGAATGAGATGACTCATTCCTTTTTTGCGTAGAGGGGGGGCTATTTTCCAAACTCTCTAGCCCTCTTATCAGAGAAGGGATACATAGCCCCCTAATTCACACGATATTATGTATAATTCATATCCGACACGAATGAATTTTTAATAATGACGAACTCGGACAGGTTCGAACGGTGGTACAAGGTGAAGATGTTTGGTTTGTAGCTAAAGATGTGGCAGAAGTTTTAGGATACAGCAACACTTCAAAATCTATTCAAATGCATGTCGATGATGATGGGAAATCTGACCTTCCAATACGGGATGGCAGACAAACTAGAAAACAGAAAGTAATTAACGAATCCTTAATTCTTTCAAGTAAGTTACCAAACGCTAAGAAATTCAAAAAGTGGGTAACAAGCGGAGTACCCCCTCAACAATCCGCAAACATGGAGCAGACAAGACAGATAGTACATTAGAAAAGGCGTTAACAAGCCCAGACTTCCTTATCGAACTTGTTACTAACTTAAAGTATGAGCAGGAAGCCAGAAAATTAGCTGAGTCGAAAGTCGCTGAGCAAAAGCAAGTAATCGAAGTGCTTGAACCGAAGGCATAGTACCATGACGATGTGCTAGACAGCAAGAACTCATACAAAATCACAGAGATTGCTCACGATTTGAATATGACAGCACGTAAACTTAATTCCCTACTTAATCAATTAAGAGTTCAACGTAAGGTGGGAAGCGCATGGGGACTATATGCTGAACATCAAAACAAAGGTCATCTATTTTTTGTTTTATAGTGTGTTACTAATACACTAGCACACTATATAATAATCAAAATTTAATTATATGAAAACAAGTATATGGATGATAAAAATGGACATACTAGAAATAGTAAATTTAAAAATGGGTGATTTATTAAAGGATAATTGGGGTATTAGAATCGCTATGAGTACATTGTTGACTTAGGGGATGAAAATTTTGATTATCTCAGAAATGGTTAAAGTTAAATGGAATGCGAGAAATAAAAAAAGATATGAAGAACTCGGTTATAGGTTTACAAGGATTGGTGAAGAATTTGATGTAAAAGTAGAACATCTTTCAAGAGGGAGTATTGCAATAGTTAATGTTAGATGTGATTATTGTAAGAATAAGTACTTTATTATGTATCAAACATGGGTGGATATTCAAAAGAAAACAGTTTCAAAAAAGGATTGTTGTAGCAATCCCCCTTGTATTGATAAAAAAATAATGGAATCAAATGTAATTAAATATGGTGTTAACCACCATATCAGAGCAGATTCAGTTCAGAAAAAGATTAGTGAAACCCTTATCAAAAAGTATGGGGTGAAAAATGTATTTCAATTAGAAACAGTAAAAGAGAAAAGTAGAGAGACGAGTATGGAGAAATATGGTTCGGAATGGTATACACAGACAGAAGAACATAAAAAAAGAGTAAAGAAAACTTCATTAAAAAAATATGGATATGAAAATCATATGCAACATCCTAAGTATAGAGAAATGTTTAAGGGGGAAAACTCCCCTGTCTGGAAAGGTGGAGTTGCGTATCATAGGATTGAAAGAGCGACGGGTGAATATCAGAATTGGAGAAAAGCGGTTTTTGGCAGGGATAAATACAGATGTCAATGTTGTAGAGCGAAGCAGGGAGAAGTCGATTTCCAAGTAGAATTACATGCGCACCATATTATAAATTGGAAAGTTTGCAAAGAGCTTAGATATAATGTTTATAATGGAATTACATTTTGTCATGATTGTCATATGAAATTTCATTCTATATATGGAAAAAAAGAAAACAACGTGGAACAGGTTAATGAATTTATAGCTAATCTGGGTGAAAAAATATGTAGAACTAGCAAATAGTAGTTTTTTGTTTGTAGTTAGGAAAGTAGGTGCTTTTGATATTTTATAGAGTTCCTGTTATGAACAGAGGGGACAGCACCTCATCTTACACGATATGGTGTACAGAAAATCTTCGAGACGAGACGGATATTTAATGCTTTTTATCCAATAAAAATACCTTAATAATAAGTATTTCTAAAGTAAATGTCGAAGCGTGTATACATCATTTGTTCATGTCGACACTTTTTATTTTAGGTATCAAAGTAGTTTTGTATCGATGCTACTATTGTAAGTAGCTCTTGATGCAAGAGTTGATGAGAAGATGCTAATTACAAATCCTTTAAAAGGTTATGATGGATATAAGAAAGAAATTTTTATCAAATTGTTGATAGAATCTATTGCGTTACACTGGTAATAGTATTTTAATAATATTAATAATTGAATGAAGCGTTAAATAAACTATAAAAGGAGAGAGTTTACATGCACCCACCTCAATAGGAGGCACACTTATTTCTATTATTTATTACGTACTAAAATAGATAGGATGTTTCATGTCTATAACGTGGGATAAGGGTGTTTTCTTCGAGGTCGGAGTATGTAAATTCATCCCTTTTTTTGTGCTTCTTGGGGTAGGATATAGGATATATCCACTCGTACTAATCTTATGAGTGCTTTTTTTATCCGTACACAGCTTGTTGGCGGCTATTTAAATTTTGAGTTTATATGCTTCAAACCCTTGTGGTTCTAAGATTCGGAAGAAACTCCCTAAAAAAAGGGGAGTTTTTTCTAAAGTTGGAGGGTAAACTCCCCAAAAAAAGAGGACTTCGTTCCAGACCTTTGGGAAGAATTCCTCAAAAAAAGGGGAGATAACGGGTCACTAAACAGAAGACGAATTATAAATAGAAGATAAAGATAAAAAAGAATATATGTAACGCCCCCGCAAGCGAGTATGGGACGTTACGGACTTAGGTGATTTCTGCTTTTTTTATGGAGGCTAAAGTTCTAGATAAAGCAAAAGAACTACCAATGCCCTCCAAAGCGTAGTGGTCTAAAGATAAGAAAAATAATCTATGAGCCAATCGCCTTTGTAGGCATTTAAGTCAGATAGTTTTCAACCCTTGTCAGCTTCTTAGTTGTGAAATGATACTAATGTAGAGGGGCAAAAAAGTTGATAAATGCTGATAACTTTTGGGGTGTGAGATGATACTAAATTATGAGAGCATACGAACTTTTTAGTTGTAATATGAAAAAAATATACCACTTACTACAATTCCTCATCAGAATCACTAGTAATTTTCAAACAAATCTGCTATAATAATATTTTTGATAAATTTTGATATTATATTGCATCTGTGATATAATAGACTTACAGTTAAATAGATGTACTCGCATTCTTGTCCAACGGACATAGTGTTATTTTGCGACTTAGTTCTATTGCAGAACTGACGACTTAGGCACAGAAGAGTCTATCAATCCATTAATTTGGGTCGGTAGCTTTTCTGTGCCTTTTTTGCGTTGACTTTTTAGTAACGAAACTACGTTAACAGAAGGAGAATGTGGATGAACAAGACTTACTATTGCTACTCAAAACAACTTAAGGATTTCTTGAAAATGAATAATTTAAGATATGCCACCACTGGAAAGCACAACAATGGAAACATCTATTGGTGCTTTGAACGTGGTGAAAAATTAGACAGTGCTTTAGGTAAATGGAATGAACTTAAAGCACTATTGAAAAAGTGAAAAAATTACTGCTAGTGAAAAAGGCTTCTTCATACTAAGCCAACGGAGAAGATTAAAAATTTTAAGTAAAAGAAGGAGAATTACAGTGATTAAATACGTTGAAGTTGATAATAATTTTATTTGGAATATTAAAGAGTACAACTGCAAGGAGCGGTTTATTACAGTTCTATTAAGAACCTTGAGTATGAATCCAATGGGTTCAGCTAGAGTAGGGGTTAACAGCTTGCTACAGATGCTTTCATTGAGTGAGGATAAGAAGAATAAAGCATCTTTAAAAGAAACCCTTGTAGCAATGGAAAAGAAGGGTATGATTATTATCTTTGAAGATTTCATAAAGATGAATCAGATTCAAGCAGAAGATATGAAGTATGCGAATGATTACTTTATTGAAGTATCTGATATTTCTGATGCTAAAACAACTTTTGGAGAGAATGCTGAAGGTAAAGTCAAGAACAACTTCACTAAGATTTCATTTGATGTGATGATGAAGCTTATTGCAATGAAAGAGCGTAATAAGTCAATTGCATTCGCAGTTTACTTCAATATTGTGCATTGGATTTGGGAAGGGGTTTCAAATTGGAGTGTGTCAAACCCCACAATTGAAAAGCTTGCAGAAGCTACTGGATTAGATAAGAAGACAATCACTAAGTATGTGAAAGTGCTTATGGAAAATGAGTTAATCTACTTTGAAACTATCAGAGAAGAATACGATAAAGAGAAGAACTACTACTGTAAATGGGAATATAGGGAATCATTTAAGGCAGATGTTAAGGCTCTTCAAAATTATTATAAAGAGAAAGGTGGACAATAGAGTGAAATATTATTATATTGAGGGACAAATAGAGTTGCGTATTGACAAGAGAGGGAATATCGTTTTTAGTCCTATAACAGGAATGTACGCTAAGGGTAAAAGCGTTGGTGAAATGCTTGATAGCTATGACTTAGAGATAATTCCCAGTAACAAAAAGATAAAAGAAGAAATGGGAATAACAGAAGAAGACATGAGCAGGTTCAGTTTCCCAAAGATAATCAGAAAAAAACTTGTAAAGGATTGCCGTCCGATACAAGTCAAAGAAAATAAAAAATTAATTAGTTAATGACATTATAAGATATAAACAGATAAAGGTCATCCCTTTAATAATGGTGACTCTACGATAAAGTATCACAAATAAAAGAAAGAGGTAATTTTAATTAATGGAAAATTTAAAAGTATTTGAGAACGGCGAATTTGGTAATTTAGGAATTTTAGATGTTAATGGCAAGTTAATGTTCCCTGCGACAAGATGTGCAGCTTTGTTAGGATACAAAAACAAACATGATGCAATAGGAAAACACTGCAAGAAAGATGGGGTCGCATTTTGCGAGGTCACCGATTCTCTAGGAAGAGGTCAGAAAGTAAAGTTTATTACAGAAGGTAATCTTTATCGATTAATCGTTAGTTCTAAATTAGAAGAGGCTGAACGGTTTGAAAGTTGGGTGTTTGATGAAGTTATTCCTCAAATTAGACAAACTGGTGGGTATATTCCTGTAAAAGAAGAAGAATCTGAAGAAGAAATATTGGCTAAAGCATCATTAGTTGCTAAAAAGACGTTGGATAAAAAAGACGAAATTATCAAACGACAACAGCAAAAAATCAAAGAGCAGGAAGATATTGTTCAATCATACAACAGAATGATTGCATTGGATGGAATATTCAATATGAAAGAAGTTGCTCAGTTATTAGACTTTGAGATTGGTAGAAATAAATTATTTGCACTTCTACGAGATAAGAATGTCTTAGATAATCACAACCTGCCATATGAAATGCATCGTAAAACAGGGAGATTTAAGGTTAAATTGTTTGAAATAGATGGAAAAACGGTTACTACAACAATGGTTACATCAAAAGGTGTCGATTATATTAATAGATTGATAATGAAAAATGGAAGATATAAACCTCGTAAGGAAGTCAGCTAAAAGAAGTATCAGAGGGAAGAGGAAGACTCTTAATTGAGGCTCTCCTTTTTTGTTATTGGAGCTGATGATAGAACGTTGGGCGTAATTCATGGTATTGTTACGGATATTAATAAAATCCGTCTTTTATATTGTTGGCTTCAAAATAAGATATAACGTGTCTGGTACTTCGAATCTGGATGGTTAACTTTAATAGAAAGAGAGTTAGACACCCCAGTAAATAATAAGCTAAGTTCAAATTGGAATTTTCACATAAATAATACAGGTAAAAGGTAGCTAATTAGAATAGCTACCTTTTTTAGATAAGTACTTAATGATTTAAATATACTTAACTAAAAAAATATGGTGGATAATAGAAAAATTTTCTAAATTTAATTATTTGAATTATAATTATTTTATATACGGAGGCGATTAAGTTGTTAGATAATTATGACTATATTGAAACGATTATTACGGACTTAAGAGGTACAACAGATATAAATTTTCAAATGAAAGTAGGTGAAGTCTTAAAAGTTTATTGTAAGTCGAAAGAATTAACATATGAGATGCCAAATTCTTCAGGTGGAGATGATAAAAATGATGGTTGGATTGTTGAACTTAAAAGGTTCTACCAAATTTTTTCTCCACAGCAATTAAGAGATTCCTTAAGAAAAGATATCCAAAAAAAATTTACGAAAGACTTAGAGAAATTGTTAGAACTCTTATATGTTACAGGAAAATGGAATGGAGAAATTAAAGATTTTATTTTTATAGTTAATACGATAGACAGAAATCTTCCTCATGATAGTGAGAGATACTTTGAAAGCGAAAGGCTGAGGTTTGAAGGTAAGTATAATATTTCCTTTAATGCGGAAGTAGTAAACGTGGATTACATAAGAGATTTATTAGAAGAACTTAACATAGACGAATTAAGCGGTCTAAGTGCAAGATTGAAAGTGAAATCAATTATCGATTATAATGCTATGAACTCTAAGCTATTCTATGAGTTTATAGATATATTAAATGAAAGTATTCAAAATAAATTTAGGGGTAAAATAAAAACTAATAGCTCAGATTATAAACGAATCTCATCACCTTTTAAAATAACGAAGAATCAATTAGATGACGTTGTAGATGAAATTGAAGATATAATGTTAGAATTGCACCTTTTAGAAGATATAGTGAGTACAGTGTACCAAGACATCAATTACACTGATAAATTTGAGCGTGTTATTTCATATATTATTCAAGAATATGAAGACCTTTCTAAAGAGAACAAAGGAGTAGAGCTTTATAAAAAAATTATTGAGAATCTAATAGAGTTTTTGGAATATAAAAGAAGCTTTGAATTTCCAGCGAAAATGTTAGTGGTATATATATTTGATAAATGTGATATTTTTGAAAAAGAGGAAGTGAGTTGTTGAAGTAATGATTTTACCTAATAAATATGTATCTAATTCAGAAAGTCTAATAGGTTTAGGTGCATTAATATTAAATGTAATAGGAAAGAAATCCATTCCTTTAGATAAATTGTGGAAGGCGTTTGAAAAAAAATATATTGTTAATAAATTAAATAATCCTCCGACGTATCAAAAGTTCATTTTAACATTAAATTTAATGTTTATGTTGGGGATGATTGGGTATACTGACGAAGGAGAAATTTATAATGAAAATATTAAAACTGGTAATAAGTAATCCAAATGGCGAAAAGGTTAGAGATATTCAGTTTGAGAAAAAAGGGATATCAGTTATTTATGGTAAAGTGAACAAACCTGAAGATGAAAAAGAAACATCTAACAGCATAGGTAAAACATTATTATTAAAGTTTATTGATTACATATTCGGAGCTAACGAAAATGCAGAAATGGTTAAACCAAAAATTCATGACTGGTATTTAGAAGCAGTAATAGAGTATGAAGAAAAAGAATTCAACGTAAAACGAATACTAGGAAAATCTGAGTTTATAGTTGATGGGGAAAAATATGAGTTAGGTGAATATAAAGAACGCTTTAAAATTGATAGAAAACTATACAATAAACAAGTTTTTTTAGCTCAAAAAAATCATTTGATTAGTAGTCGGAGTGATGCGAGTCTAGATGATTATACGTCCTTATTTTATTTGTTAGATTTGCAAAATTTATCAGATGAATCGATAGAATACTATGAAATCCAAAATAAGATTAAAGAATTAACAATGCTTGAAAAAAGAGTAATTCAGTTTTTTGAGGGAATTGATTTATCTCAAATTGAAGAGAAGATTTTCTTAATTAAGAAATCCATTAAAGAAAAAGAAAAAGAACTGAAATTATTGGATGAAAGAATAACTAATATTCAAATTAGAAAAGAAAAATCTGAGATAATGGATGAATACGCTGATAAAAACTACAAATTGAAGTTATTGCAGGTGGACTACCAAAAATTAAATCTTGAATACAAAAGATTATCGCAATCATTAGATGATTTTAAAAAAATAGATATTTCAGCTCAAGACATAAAAAAATTGTACGATAGAGCCAAGTTTGAAGTTCCAGATTTGATTAAAAAAAGGTTAGAGGAAGTCGAGGAATTCCAAAGAAATGTTTATTCAGATAGAAAGAATCTAACCGAAGAGAAATTAAATGAAGTAGTAAATGAAAAGTCAGTTATAAAGAAAGATATTAATAACCTAGAAAATGAGATAGAAAAACTTGCAAATATCATATCTCAAAATGAGATTTATCAAGAATCCATGGCAATATATAAGGAAAAAAGTATGGAATTACAGAATCTTATGTATAAACAAGGAGAATTATCAAAAATCGATGGAATAATAAAAGAGAGAAAAGATGAGGAAGACAAATTGGCAACAAAGTATAGTGATGTGAAAAGTGCTTATACAACTTATAAGGAGAATATAGATAAATACAAAAACTTTATTTATGAAATGGTTCATAGTATATATACGGATAAGGTGGAAGCGTATTTCTCAATCAAGTTGAAAAATCGTCATAAAAGAAATAGACCTTTTGCTATTGAGTTGAATTTAACAGGTGATACAGGTGAGGGTGTTGGAGAAGTACGTAAGTTATTAATAGACTTATTGATTCTTAGATATAATAAGTATTTAGATATTCTAATACAAGACTCAGCATGTTTTTCGGGAATTGATAATAGACAAGTTTCTAATTTGATTAAATTAGGACACAAAATAGGTGAAGAAACTGATAAGCAATATATTATGTCGATAAATGATTATCAACTTAATAAAAAAGATGAAGAGTTAATGAAATTAATTAAGGATTACACAAAATTAGAATTAGATGAAAATGATAAATTACTTAAGTTTGGTTTCTAAAAAATAATATTGTATCTCTCTATTCTTATAGAATGGAAAGAGTATAGATTCATGTAGCAAAAAAGTCAAAGTCGAACTAAAGGGGATGGATTTAATGGAGTCTATTAATACAGATGAACCTGTAGAAATAAATGATTTGGAGCAAATGAGTCTTAAACAATATCAAGACTATATTAAAGGTCAATTACAAGAACTGTATCAACAAGAAGAAGTTGAGACAGAATGGAATGCAATGAGAGGGGAAAGAGAACTTAATATATACTCACCTAGAATTGATGTAGCGGTAGGACCTTTTGCATTTAATCAAAGATATGAATCAAGATACGATGACATGGTTAGAGATTTTAAATCAAGAGAATTTATTGAGAAGCTGATAAGATTTAATCACGAAAATCTCACTCGCCATGGTAATTTTGTAGAACCATATACATATCAAGAGATAATTTATCAAAATCGAAATGCAAGATGTTTCATGGCAATAGAAATTGAAAATAAGGTTAGTAGAAAACACTTGATGGGTGGAGCTATCAATTCGTCAGCCCTAGCAAGGATAGGTGTCGTAATTCCTTGGACTGATGATAAGTTGAATGCTTTTGTTAGACTAGTTCGATACTTACATTATTTAAAACGTGCAGAAAAGAATACTTTTGGTACAACTAATCTATTAATAGTTACAAAAGAGCAATTTTGGGATGCTTTAAACTATTAATTTTAGTTAATAGTTCAAGCTATAAATTGGTAAATTTTATATTATTGAAATGAAGAGGGAGGACAAAATGGATAAGGTTAAAGTAGAGATTACGAATTGTTATGGTATAAATCGTTTAGAAGCTGAATTTGATTTCACGGGTGCTAAGTCTACGCAAATTATCTATGCTCCAAATGGAGTAATGAAAACATCACTTGCTAATGTTTTTAATGATTACAGTAAAGGTTTTGAGTCAAAAGACCTGATATTTCCAACAAAAGACTCTCTGAGTGTTATTAATGATAGTGCTGGTGAGGCTGTTAATCCCGAATCAATATTTGTAATTAGACCTTATGAGAAATCTTTCAAATCAGATAGAATGTCCACGTTATTAGTAAAGGATGATTTAAGAAGACAATACGATGAAATTCATGAAAAAATTAATATAGAAAAAATTAAGCTGTTGCAAGTTTTAAAATCGGTAACAGGATTGAAAAATAAGATTGAAGAAGCTATGTGCACTTCTTTTGGTGCGGATTTAAATAGTTTTCTACAAGTTTTGAATCGACTTGAAGGTTGGGTTAAAGATGAAAGCGAATTGCCATATGGTCATATTATTTATGACAAAATATTTAATGAAAAAGTAATTGCTTTTTTAGAGACAGGAGATTTTAAAAATCAAATAAAAGAATACATAGAAAAATATGAGGAATTGATTAATAAATCTTCATTCTTCAAAAAATCGTTTAATCATTATCATGCTACAACAGTCCATAAAAATTTAAAGGACAACGGTTTCTTCAAAGGTGGTCATTCTATTAACCTTAATGTAAATGGGGAGAAGCAGGAGATAACTGACCAGAAGGAATTTTTAGAGTTGATAAAGGGTGCGAAAGAAGAAATCCTACAAGATAGTACTTTACAGGAGATTTTTAACAATATTGATAAGAAGATTTCTAATGCTCAATTAAGGGAGTTTAGGGAATATCTATTTGAAAATCAGGAAATTTTGACCGAATTAGCTGATTTGAGTATTTTTAAACAAAGGTTATGGGTGGCGTATTTAAAAGACAATAAGGATGTATATGATAATCTTTTAAGTGAATATAAAAAAGGGCAAGATGAAATCAAGGAGATTCTCGATAAAGCAAAAAATGGTGCAACGGATTGGGAAAACGTAATGAAAATCTTTAATGGAAGGTTTTATGTTCCATATAGATTAGGTATTAAAAATAAAGAGGATTCAGTTTTAAAAGATGTAGCACCAAGCATTGAGTACTATTATAAAGAAAGACCGGAAAATATAGATGAAGATTTATTATTAAAGGTATTAAGTCAAGGAGAAAAAAGAACACTATACCTATTAAATATTATCTTTGAAATAGAATCTAGGAAAAAGCAGGGGATAAAAACCCTTTTTATCGTAGATGATATTGCTGATTCATTTGATTATAAGAATAAGTATGCAATTATTGAATATTTAAAAGAAGTCTCGGAGCATGAAGATTTCTTCTCAATTATTTTAACTCATAATTTCGATTTCTTTAGAACGGTACAGGAAAGAATTAGTGGGAGTAGTAAGTATGCAGGCTCATTTATGGCAGTTAAAGAAAAAGATTATATAAGATTAGAGAATCTTAAGTATAGATATATAAGCAATCCGTTAAAGGATTGGAAACAGGATTTGTCAGACGATGCTAAGTTAGTAGCTTCGGTTACGTTCGCTAGAAATATTGCAGAGTATATTGGAGATAATGAAAATTTTAATAAATTAACATCGATTCTACATATGAAGGAAGAAACAACAGCTTTGACAATTAAGGATTTACATGGAATTTATAAGAGCATTTTTAGAGATTTAAGTGAACTTGAACTAGCAGATACTGATAAGAATCTGTATAGTATGATTTTTGAAGTAGCAGACCAGATTGTTAGTTCAAATTCGGAGTCGGTAGCTAATCTTGAAAATAAGGTTGTTTTATCAATTGCAATTAGATTAAACGCCGAGCTATATATGATAAAAAAGATTAATGATGATGAGTACGTTAGTGGGATAAAAAACAATCAAACTGGGAAATTAGTTGGTAAATTTAAGAAGTGCTTCCCAGAGGAATTAACAAGTATAGAGGTTCTTGAGAAAGTAAATATTATGACTCCAGAAAATATTCATCTAAACTCTTTCATGTTTGAGCCTATATTAGATATTTCAGACCATCATTTAAAACAATTATATAAAGATGTTCAGGATTTACTGGCTGACATAGAAATTACTGAGGCAATAGGGCAGGTTGCATCTGCACAATCTGACGAGTAAGAGATATCAATATAAACAGCACCTATCCATTAAAGTATTGCTATTTATTGCTTACTGAAATGGATAGGTGTTTTATATATGCCATTTGAGTTGTTTTTTATAATTATATTGATGCGGCATGGAAATTCTAGTCTATAATACTAAGATTATGAGTTATAATAAAACTACCATATACAGCACAGTTAAGGACTCCAAGGAGGCTCTTAACAATGAATGGAAGCATCAAAAAAGATAAGAAAACAGGAAAGTATTTTTATATTGTAGATATTGGTATTGACCCTTTAACAGGTAAAAGAAAGCAAAAGAAGAAAAGGGGATTTACTACCAAAAAAGAAGCAGAAAATGCTTTAACAAAGCTGCTTTCAGAAGTTCATACTGGGACATATGTAGAACCTAGTAAGCTACTTTATGGTGAGTATCTTGAGAGTTGGTTTAATACGAAAAAGCACAGTGTTGGTATGCAAACAGCAAAAGTGCTGAGAGGGTATTTAAACAGTCGTATTATTCCTTCACTAGGCAATATCAAATTAGCTAAGCTAACATCGTTGCATATGCAAAACTACGTTAATTCACTGCGAGACGAAGGTTTAAAGCGAGGAACAATTGAGAAGATAATCAAAATCATTCGGAACTCTCTTGAACATGCAATAGATTTGGAGTTAATCACCAAAAATGTTGCAGCTAAAACCAAGTTGCCTAAAGGTGATAAGGAAGAGTTAACTGTGTGGAACGAACAGGAAGTAAAATTGTTCTTAAAAGCTACACAGGATAGCAGATATTCCATTGTCTTTCATATGGCTCTTGTAACTGGAATGCGACAAGGTGAATTACTAGGGTTGCGGTGGAAAGATGTTGATTTAGAAAAGGGACATCTAACTATTAGCCAAACGTTAAGTCATGATGGGAAGACGTTCTTGGTTGGAGGAAAGACGAAATCAAGTTTAAGAAAGATACTACTACCTGCATCAACAGTATCAAAGTTGAAGAAGCATAGAGCAGTCGTATTGAAAGAGAAGCTGAGTCAAGGTGAGGAATACCAAGACAATGACTTGGTAATGTGTACTCCTTCTGGAACACCAATCAATCCTGCTAATGTTAGAAGAAGTTTAAACGCTTTGATTAAGAAAGCAGCTGTGCCAAAGATTCGATTTCACGATTTACGTCATACACATGCAACTCTGTTATTGGCTAAAGGCGTGAATGTGAAGGTAATTTCTGAACGGTTAGGGCACAGTAACATCAAAATAACACTAGACACTTATTCACATGTATTACCAACAATGCAAGAAGATGCAGTTAATAAAATAGAAGAGATTTTGTAGGGAATGTGACCAATTCTGTGACCACTGGTGTTGTAGAGTATGAGAGTACACAAATAAAAACCGCATCAAACGCTAATTTGACACGGTTTCTACAAATATGACCCCGGAGAGGCTCGAACTCACGACCTCCACCCTGTCAAGGTGGCGCTCTCCCTGCTGAGCTACGGGATCCCAACTATAAATATTACGACCAGCAATATGTTTTCATTCATATAATAAGATAATTTTTATAATTTATTGAATATTGTAACATTTGGTGTATTCCTATAATAGCAACAAACTTCAATAGTGTAAAGATGAAATTTTCGTAATATTAATGCTCGAATTTTTATATAAAAAATAAGCCCCGAAGAGCTTATTTTAATAATAATATCACCGCAATTATCAATGATAGTATCAAAAATACAATCATAAATAATGCAACTCAGTCATGAGCTATCGCCCTGTAACTGTCATTCCTGCTGTGTAAATTGTATCAATAGAACCGTCAGCGCCTTTTATTTCGACTTTATAACGATATGTTCCATCCTCATAAATATCATCGCCATATCCTGTGAAAGTTGCAATTTCATCATTGCTTCCAGCTGGGACCCATTGATTTTGCCAACGGAAGTTGGTTTCAAATTCTCCCCATCTATCGCCATATTTCTTTTCAAGGCTGACATTGTAATGAATTTCTTCAGCTCGGTCATTTGTAATTCTTGCAATTACGCTGTTACCAAAAGTAACTTGTGTAGAGTGTACCTGAACTGTAACACCGTTCACCGTTTCACCAGGACCACAAATGTAATGACAACCATCCCATTCGTCAGCATGTGCCTTCGGTGTATCAATGTTCATAGCTGTTAAACCGCCTAAAGCTAAAGCGCCTGTTAATAATACCTTACTAAATGCGTTCACTTGAAATTCCCCCTAAGTATATTCTCAATTCGTTCGATAGATATCACATTAATCTAATCGAACGTTTTTTCCTTAAGTGTATTCGCTATGAATCTTTCATCTTGTAGTAATCTAATCACTACATAAAATTTCATAGTTTTGATTCCATATATGTATCATGATTTATATAGAACAAATCTGTTAATAGGCTTTGGTTATTTACTTATTCCACTACTTCTTATTACCTTTTATTGGTAAAATGTTGGTTTTATTATATAACATTATTATCTATTTACAAGAGAAAATAATACTGTATGCAAAAATGCATAATAAAAAACACTGCTTGTATTCTAGATTACAGATTAAATGGAGTGTTGGGTTTCAATTAATATTTGAGTGGAACTTAATGCTAATTTTTATGCTTAACAGTATGCATATATCATCGTTTATTAAAGGCATAATTGATAAACCTTGTTCAGGGGACGCTCTTCCTGCTGAGCTAGAGAATCTTCAAAAGGGAAAGTATAAGCGATTATGCTAGTAATGTATGAAGGAATAATGATGAGAAGCGAATTTAGTAGAAAGTAGTCTTTGGATGTAGTGGTTATATTATTTACGATACCAATCCGAAGGACCTTCAGCACTCAAATCAACAAGAAAAGGGAGTAAGAAATGTAAAGGTAAGCTTATAAGTTCTGGCATAGCGTTCACCGTTTTCTTTGATAGATATTGTCTCATAAAACAATACGGACAATCCTTTTCAAATGTCACGAGTATTGCCCATACATCTTTTATTGTCCACTTCGTTTTACAATACGTACAACGCGTCATGAGGTTCCTCCTCATTTGAAGTTTTCTTCTAGTATACTCCATTCCATTGTAAGAAAGTCATTTGTATTTGGTGTGGTAAAATGTAAGTTATTTTATTTTTATGTGAATCTATTTAGTCATTTATGATCAATTACATATCATTTGATATTTTTGCAGAATGATAGATTTTCAGTTTCAATATGCCAATTGGCCAATATATCCTTTTTACAATTTACTGAAAATCATGTATAACAGAGATACATGATTATTTTATCTCGCTATTTGCGGGCAGTAAGATCCCTTACCTCGAAATTCAGCAAAAGTAAAGAAGTTAGGTTCGGGTCGGAATGCCCGTAAAAGTCCGATTCGTGAGGATTGATGAAAGTTTCACTTTATAAATATTCAGAAGTAGAGGGAGAAAAGTTGTAATGGTAAGAAAAACGTTCAAGATGCGCGTGTCTAAAAATAGAACGATTTCGATTAATGGATCGATTCTTGATGTGGATGTTACATATGATGAATTTTTACAAGAGTTTGTTGAGTGGGTTGATTCTAAAGGTTGGTCGTTTATGGGAATAACAGATGAGATTACGCCCGAGGAAGCTAGTCAAAAGTTAATAGATTCGTTGATTGATGAGAAGGATAAGAAAGAGTAATTCCTTCTTATTTTTATTGTATATTTATGTTCTTTATCGTAAAAGTATGATATAGTAAAAAATAGTGAAAATTCTTCCAATATAATACAAATTACATATGATTGGTAGATTTATTATTTTGTTAAGGAGTAAATGGAAAAGGGAGAGTCATATGGTAAATTTTAAGAAAATTTTGGTTTTTATTACAGTTATTTGTTCGTTTTTTTTGACGCCCATAACATTGCGTGCTGAGACGAATATTGGAGTAAATCCAGAACAAGTTGCACCACCACCTGCGGAAGGACCGAATGTTTTTAGTCAGTTTGCAACGACAATTGATGCAAAAACAGGAGATGTTTTGTATGACAAAAACGCATATCACCGCGCATTTCCTGCTAGTACGACGAAGGTGTTAACAGCGATTTTACTCATGGAGCATACAAAGCCAGAGGATCAATTTACATTTTCACAATTAGCATTAGATCAAGAGAAGAGTAATTATCAAATTGAGTTTCAACCTGGAGAGACAATTAATAGAAATACTGCGCTTATGATTTTAATGGTGCTGAGTGCGAATGATGTGTCGTATGCGATTGCGGAGCGGATTGGCGGGAGTGTTGAGAATTTCGCTAATATGATGAATGAGAAAGCGAAGCAATTGGGGGCGAAAGATAGCCACTTTGTAACACCGAATGGATTGCATGATCCGAACCATTATACGACGCCGTATGATATGGCTATGATTACGAAGGGTGTGCAAAAGTATCCTGAAATTTTACAAGCGATGAATACGAAAAGAACGACAGTTACGACGTCTAGGCAGACGGTGTCTATTTTTAATAAATCTAATTTTTTTGAAAATCCATATAGCATTGGCGGTAAGACAGGGTTTACGAATGAAGCACGTAATACACTTGTTTTATTAAATGAGAAAGATGGAAATCGTATTATAAGCGTAGTAATGGCTTCTCAAAGACCTGAAATTTATGAAGATTTGAAGCAGATGGCGGAATATTCTTTCGGTCAATTTACGAAGCAAATGGTGCTTGATAAACATAATTGGCATCAAAAAACAACATATTTAAATAAAGATGTTAATTCTGAGTTGGAACAAAGTGCGGAGCTTATGCTTAAGAAAGATGAAGGGAAAAATGTGAAAACTATTTTCCGGGCGGCTTCATTAGATAAAGAATCTTTATATCATAAAGGAATACATCGTGGTGAGGTAGTTGGTGCAGTTGATATTACGAAAAATAATCAAACAATTGCGACGGTAAATGTTCTTTCAACAGAAGATGTCACTTTTACGATGCCTAAAAAAGATACAACTATGCCTGAAGTAAAAGACTCAAATGTGAAAGTAATAAGTGTTGGGATAGGTGCGATTATATTATTTGGAGCAATTTTATATGTAGTGTTGCGCCGAAATACAAAAGGAATGAAATCAGAAGGTAAATAAATTACTAATAAAAAGACTGTGTAAAATTTTGGCACAGTCTTTTTTCTATATTTTAAATAACTAATAATTGTAAATTTTCTTATTGCAATAACTTAAAGTTCGTTATATCATTTACTTGTGTTCTTGTTAAAGAACAAAGTGGATATTGCATACTTCAAATAATATAAAACAACGGAGAGGGAGAGAGACGATGAAATTAATATGGAAGATAATTAGCAACGCGATCTCATTTGTTTTATTTGCATTGATGGTTTTTTTAGCTTTTGTAGTTATTTCTTCAAAAGCAAGCGGTGGTGATCCGACAGTGATGGGATATCAATTTAAGAGCGTTCTTTCAGGATCAATGGAGCCGACGTTTTTAACAGGATCAATCATTGCAATAGAACCAAACAAAGATGGTTCTAAATATCAAAAAGGTGATGTTATTACCTTTAAAGAGAAAGATCAAAAAATTATCACTCACCGTATTATCGGTGTGAAAGATACAAATGGAAAAGTAATGTATGAAACAAAAGGGGATAACAACAACGGACCAGATTTAGAGCCAGTACTTGCAGAAAATGTAGTTGGAAAGTATGCAGATATTACAGTTCCGTATGTTGGTTATTTACTGAATTATGCGAATTCAAAAGCGGGAGCAGCATTGCTTCTTATTATTCCAGGAGTCTTTTTACTTGGTTATTCCGCGATTTCTATTTTTGGCGCTATTCGTAGCATTGATGGAGAAAAGAAAGATAAAAAAGTAGAACAATCCGTCTAGTTCGTTTGGTTATACTTTCCTTTTAGGAAGTTAACAAATATATATTAAGGGGATATGGACATGACTTTAAAGAAAAAATTAGGAATGGGTATTACATCAGCAGTATTAGGAGCAGCGTTAGTTGGTGGAGGAACATTTGCATTTTTCAGTGATAAAGAAGTGTCAAACAATACATTTGCGGCTGGAACACTGGATTTAGCATTAAATCCATCAACAGTTGTTAACGTATCGAATTTAAAACCTGGGGATACAATTGAAAAAGAATTTAAACTAGAAAATAAAGGCTCTTTAAATATTAAAAAGGTTCTACTGAAAACAGATTATAATGTAGAAGATGTAAAGAAAGATAATAAAGATGATTTTGGTAAACATATTAAAGTAACATTCTTAAAAAATGTAGATAAGCATGAGACAATTGTGAAACAAACTACTTTAGATAAATTAAAAGGTGACACACTTACAGCTGTAGATAATGATTTATCGGCTTGGTTCTGGGATGAAAAAGGTATTTCAGCAGGTAAATCTGATAAATTCAAAGTGAAATTTGAGTTCGTTGATAATGGAAAAGATCAAAATCAATTCCAAGGCGATAAGTTACAATTAAATTGGACGTTTGATGCACAACAAACAGCAGGTGAAGAAAGATAATAAGAAAAAGGGCTATCACATGGATAGCCCTTTTTCTATTTTTCTAGTATTTGTCTATCAATTTTAATAGTTCTTTACTATAATATAGATAATGTTCTGTATAAAGAACGCAATGTTCGATGGGAGAGATTAAGATGCTGAAAAGACCGCGTAATTTTAAAAAGATGCTTATATTGCCGTGTATGTGTTCTATTACGTTTTATTTAGGATCTCAAATTATGACGCATACAGAAGCGGCGTTCATTCATGAAACGAAAGTAGAAGCGACGCTTTCTACAGCAATCATATTTCCGAAAACAGTTAATACGTTAAAAGAGCAATCTGAGAAACATAAACAGTTTATTGAGCGTGAGTATGGAACGATGAAGGGAAAATCGAAAGCAACTTCTATTGAAGAAATAAAACAGGCGATTTCTGTATGGCAACAAGGGCGTGAGAAAATTGTTGCTGAGAAGGAAGCCCTGCAAAATGTATATACTGAAATAGAAGCTCCTTACAATCAAATACAAGAAGAATTAAAGGTAAATAAAGATGAGTCGATGCAGCAAGTGTCCATATATGTAAATGAAGGCTTCCGCAGTATCAAAGAGAAGCGTGACTATATTGAGAAAGAAATTAGCTTGAAAGCTATTGATGAGCAAATTCAGGCTCTTCAGCAACAATTAAACGTTGCAATTGAAGCGGAAGGACAAAAGAAAGCAGAAGAACAGAAGAAAGCCGAAGAACAAAAGAAAATAGAAGAACAAAAGAAAATAGAAGAACAAAAGAAAATAGAAGAACAGAAGAAAATAGAAGAACAGAAGAAAGTAGAAGAACAGAAGAAAATAGAAGAACAGAAGAAAGTAGAAGAACAGAAGAAAGCAGAGGAACAGAAGAAAGTAGAAGAACAGAAGAAAGCAGAGGAACAAAAGAAAGCTGAAGAACAGAAAAAAGTAGAAGAGCAAAAGAAAGCGGAGTAACTGCTTTAGTGAAACAGCCGGAAAACAAGAATGTGGTGTAAGAGAGAGTGAACGAATAAGCAAGACTAGTAATATTTATACGAGTGTGAGGGAACGTTAGCCCTCACCTCTTTGTTTTTCTTTTTTCTTATAGTATTAAATGATTTGAGTGTGAAAAAAGTTATAAATTACCATTGTTTTTTTTTCTGAAAAGTCTAAATGATATTGAGAAATAAAAATAACTGAAAATATTAATAAATATGTGTTGTGTTTATATAGGGTTGTTCGTTATAATGAACATAAGGTTTTTAAAAAAGAACGCATATTAGCTAAGCTAATATAGTTTTCTTTACATCTCTTATTGAAAAATAAGTGATAAAAATATAAAAAAAAGCTAGGGGGAATTGATTGTGAGTCTGAAAAAGAAATTAGGTATGGGAGTTGCATCAGCAGCATTGGGGTTAGCTTTAATTGGTGGAGGAACATTTGCATTCTTTAGCGATAAAGAAGTATCAAACAATACATTTGCAGCTGGGACGTTAGACCTTACATTAAACCCTAAGACGCTTGTAGATATTAAAGATTTAAAACCAGGGGATTCTGTTAAGAAAGAGTTCTTATTACAAAACAGCGGTTCGTTAACTATTAAAGACGTTAAATTAGCAACAAAGTATACTGTTAAAGATGCAAAAGGTGATAATGCTGGTGAAGACTTTGGTAAGCACGTTAAAGTAAAATTCCTTTGGAACTGGGATAAACAAAGTGAGCCTGTATACGAAACAACTTTAGCAGACTTACAAAAAGTTGATCCAGATCTTTTAGCTAAAGATATCTTTGCTCCTGAGTGGGGAGAAAAGGGTGGATTAGCAGCTGGTACAGAGGATTATCTATGGGTACAATTTGAATTTGTAGATGATGGAAAAGACCAAAATATCTTCCAAGGTGATACATTGAATTTAGAATGGACATTCAATGCTAACCAAGAAGCTGGGGAAGAAAAATAATAAAAAAGCGGGTATTCCCGCTTTTTTTTATAAAGAAAAAGAAGTGCTGGTTGTAAGCACTTCTTTCTATTATTATTTTTGATTTTGCTTCCACTTTGTAAATTCAAGAAATTCACGAAATTGTTCTTTGGAGACACCAGAGTTCATTGCATCTTTAACGAGTTGTGTCCATTCGGAGTCTAGGTTAGTTTCCTTTGTTGTTTCATCATGAAGTAAAGTATCAACTGGAATTTGTAGAACTGCTGCGATCTTTTCAAGAAACTGAATGGAAGGGTTTTTTTGTAAATTTCGTTCTATAGAACTAATGTAAGATTTAGCAACGCCAGCTTTTTCGGCAAGTTCAGTTAATGAAATCCCTTTTTGTAAACGAAGGCGTTTTATACGTTCTCCAATCATATTTGCGCACCTTTCTATCAATATGTAGTTGTCTTATGATGTCATTATTATAACATAAACTTCGTTAAAAAGAACAAACCTATTGAGCCTGACTGGATGGCTTCATACGTTGGAAAAATTGCTCGATGTCTTGCATGGCGATACCAGCATCTAGAGCTTCAAGTATTAAATCAATCCATTCTTGATCCAGTGCGTCTGTCTTATCTTTGTACAAATGTAATTCCTCCCTAATTATCGGTCATAATTGCTGCTACAGAATACGTGATAATGCAATCCGCTTTTGTGTTTTATATAGTGAATTATCAAATATTGTGTAGATGAAACAAAGATAAAATCCCCATTAAACTCCCTCTATGGAAATTATAAATTGTTCGATAAAAACTTTCAATATTTTCAGAAAACATTGTTGAATTGTGATATATTCGTATGCTAACTATGAAATTTTTACAAATATATTAAAAACATTACATAATATGACTAAATATTGAAAAAATATTGAATTTTTAATAAAATTCAATTTGTAATACATATTATTTATTAGGGGAGGAAATAAGGGATGAACAAGAAACCGTTCAAAGTTTTGTCATCAATCGCATTGACAGCTGTATTAGGCCTTTCATTCGGAGCTGGCACTCAATCTGCATATGCTGAAACGCCTGTGAATAAAACAGCTACGAGCCCAGTTGATGATCATTTAATTCCGGAAGAACGTTTAGCAGATGCATTAAAAAAACGTGGGGTAATTGATTCGAAGGCTTCAGAGACAGAAACAAAGAAAGCAGTCGAAAAGTATGTAGAGAACAAAAAGGGTGAAAATCCTGGGAAAGAAGCAGCGAATGGGGACCAACTTACGAAAGATGCATCCGACTTTTTAAAGAAAGTGAAAGATGCGAAAGCAGACACGAAAGAAAAATTAAATCAACCAGCAACAGGCACACCTGCAGCGACAGGCCCAGTTAAAGGCGGTCTAAATGGTAAAGTACCAACTTCTCCAGCGAAACAAAAAGACTATAACGGTGAAGTTCGTAAAGACAAAGTACTCGTTTTACTTGTAGAGTACGCTGACTTTAAACATAATAATATCGACAAAGAGCCTGGATATATGTATTCTAACGATTTTAATAAAGAACATTATGAAAAAATGTTATTCGGCAACGAGCCATTCACATTAGATGATGGAAGTAAAATCGAAACGTTTAAACAATATTACGAAGAGCAATCTGGTGGTAGTTACACAGTGGACGGAACAGTTACAAAATGGTTAACAGTTCCTGGTAAGGCGGCTGATTACGGTGCAGATGCTGCTAGCGGCGGCCATGATAATAAAGGACCAAAAGGGCCACGTGATTTAGTAAAAGATGCTTTAAAAGCAGCTGTAGATAGTGGTATTGATTTATCAGAGTTCGACCAATTTGATCAATACGATGTAAATGGTGATGGAAATAAAAATCAACCAGACGGTTTAATCGATCACTTAATGATTATTCATGCGGGTGTTGGACAAGAAGCAGGCGGTGGTAAATTAGGCGATGATGCAATTTGGTCGCACCGTTGGACAGTTGGACCAAAGCCATTCCCAATTGAAGGTACACAAGCGAAAGTACCATATTGGGGTGGAAAGATGGCAGCATTCGACTACACAATTGAACCAGAAGATGGAGCGGTTGGTGTATTCGCACATGAATATGGTCACGATTTAGGTCTTCCAGATGAGTATGATACACAATATAGTGGTCAAGGTGAGCCGATTGAAGCTTGGTCTATTATGAGTGGCGGAAGCTGGGCTGGTAAAATCGCTGGAACGACGCCAACGAGTTTCTCACCACAAAATAAAGAGTTTTTCCAAAAAACAATCGGTGGTAACTGGGCAAATATCGTAGAAGTAGATTACGAGAAATTAAATAAAGGTATCGGTCTAGCGACATATTTGGATCAAAGTGTTACGAAATCTAACCGTCCGGGTATGATTCGTGTTAACTTACCAGACAAAGATATAAAAACAATTGAGCCGGCATTTGGAAAACAGTATTACTACAGCACAAAAGGTGATGATCTTCATACGAAGATGGAAACACCACTGTTCGATTTAACAAATGCAACGACTGCAAAATTTGACTTCAAATCATTATATGAAATTGAAGCAGAGTATGATTTCCTTGAAGTACACGCTGTAACGGAAGATGGTCAACAAACGTTAATTGAAAGACTTGGTGAGAAAGCAAATAGTGGAAATGCAGATTCGACAAATGGAAAATGGATTGACAAATCATATGATTTAAGTCAATTCAAAGGCAAGAAAGTAAAATTAACATTTGATTACATTACTGATGGTGGTTTAGCATTAAATGGATTCGCTCTTGATAATGCTTCATTAACAGTAGATGGTAAAGTAGTATTCTCTGATGACGCAGAAGGTACACCACAATTAAAATTAGATGGTTTCGTTGTATCTAACGGAACAGAGAAGAAAAAACATAACTACTATGTTGAGTGGAGAAACTATGCTGGGGCAGATAACGCGTTGAAATTTGCTCGCGGTCCAGTATTTAACACTGGTATGGTTGTATGGTATGCAGATTCAGCTTATACAGATAACTGGGTTGGTGTACATCCAGGACACGGTTTCCTTGGTGTAGTTGATTCTCATCCAGAAGCAATTGTTGGTACTTTAAATGGTAAACCAACAGTTAAGAGTAGTACACGATTCCAAATCGCTGATGCAGCGTTCTCATTCGACAAAACGCCAGCTTGGAAAGTCGTATCTCCAACGCGTGGAACATTTACGTATGATGGCTTAGCAGGCGTACCAAAGTTTGATGATTCTAAAACGTATATTAATCAACAGATTCCAGATGCAGGACGTATTTTACCGAAGCTTGGTTTGAAATTTGAAGTAGTAGGACAAGCTGATGATAATTCTGCAGGTGCTGTTCGTTTATATCGTTAATACAGTAAAACTACCGAGAGATTTTCTTTCGGTAGTTTTTTTGTGAGCAATGAATTTTATATAGCTGAAAAAGTCATATATAATGTAACCTTAAGAATAGAGATTTGTTATATATGAAGTCTATATAAATAATGAAAGAATTGGATAAAAATAGTGGGAGAAGGTGAGTGAATGAGTATTTCCTCTATTGTAAGTAGGCAAAAGGAATATTTTTTAAAAGGGCATACGAGAAGCATCGAAATGAGAAAGAATAATTTGAAGAAGCTTTATGAAGGCATTCAGCGTTTTGAAGAAGAAATATTTCAGGCATTGAAATTAGATTTAAATAAGTCAGTTCACGAGTCGTTTACAACGGAAGTTGGATATGTATTAAAAGAAATTTCCTTTCAATTGAAACATATGTCATCGTGGAGTAAACCGAAACGAGTTCGAACAGCACTCACTCATTTTGGATCAAAAGGAAAAGTAGTGCCAGAACCGTATGGTGTGACGCTTATTATTGCACCGTGGAACTATCCTTTTCAATTAGCAATTGCACCACTTGTAGGAGCACTGGCAGCTGGAAACACAATCGTTTTAAAGCCGTCAGAGTTAACGCCAAGCGTTTCAAAAGTGCTTAAGAGAATGTTAGATGAATTATTCCCAGAAGAGCTTGTAGCGGTAGTAGAAGGTGGCGTTGAAGAGAGTACATCTTTGCTGAGGGAACCGTTTGATTATATTTTCTTTACTGGTAGTGTTGGAGTTGGAAAAGTTGTAATGGAAGCAGCAGCGAAACAGTTGACGCCGCTCACTTTAGAACTTGGCGGGAAAAGTCCTTGTATTGTACATAAAGATGCAAAGATAGAGATGACAGCAAGAAGAATTGTTTGGGGTAAGTTTTTAAATGCAGGGCAGACGTGTGTAGCGCCTGATTATATGTATGTGCATTCTTCCGTGAAAGAAAAGCTAATTGAGGCACTGCGACATGAAATTACAGAGCAGTATAGTAAAGAACCTTTGCAAAATGAAAATTATGTGCGTATTGTAAGTGAGCGTCATTTTGAACGATTATGTGGATTTTTACAAGATGGTCAAGTCGTAATTGGTGGAAACTATAAGAAAGATACATTACATATTGAACCGACAGTACTAGCGGATATTACATGGAAAGATACTGTTATGGAAGATGAAATTTTTGGTCCGATTTTACCAATCATAGAGTACGACAACATAGAAGATGTAATTGGCACAATCCAGCAACATCCGAAGCCGTTAGCGTTATATGTATTTTCTGAAGATAAAGAAGTACAAAAGAAAGTGACGTGTAATATTTCATATGGTGGAGGCTGTATAAATGATGTTGTCTATCATCTTGCCACGCCATATTTACCTTTTGGTGGTGTTGGAAGTAGTGGATTAGGGGGTTATCATGGGAAAGAAAGTTTTCGGACTTTTTCACATTATAAAAGCATTTTAGGCCAATCTACAGCATTCGACATGAAAATTCGTTACTCTTCTACAAAAAGTGCTTTAAAATTCATACGAAAGTTGTTAAAATGATGATGGTGTTTATCAGTAGGCGTAGCCGTATGATAATAGCCCCTTCGCAATGGAAGGGGTTTTTCTGTTCGACGTTATGTATCATGCGAAAATGAATCCAACATACTACATAAAGAATAGAAACGAACGCTTGTTAAATAACCATTTTTGTTTGGATCGAAACAAAAAATAGTCTATAGAACATAAATATTTATTCATGAATATAAAAATTAAAAATTTAAGGTAGATAGGACGGGAAAATGAAAAAGATTATTAAAGTTGAAGCAGTTGAAAAACATTTTGGAAATCAAGTGATTATCCCACCTCTTTCTTTAGATATTAAAGAGGGAGAGTTTTTAACAATTTTAGGGCCGAGTGGCTGCGGGAAAACGACTTTACTTCGTATGATCGCAGGATTTGAAACTCCAACTAAAGGGAATCTTTTATTAGATGATGAAAGAATTAACGATTTGCCGCCATATAAGCGTCATATGAACCTAGTGTTCCAACATTACGCACTATTCCCACATATGACAGTAGAGAAGAATATTTGTTTTGGTATGAAAATGCAGAAAGTATCAGCAGCAGAGCAGAAAGAGCGTGCTGAAGAGGCAATGCGTTTAACGCAGTTACTTGAGTTCCGTAATCGTAAACCTGCGAAGCTTTCTGGTGGACAACAGCAGCGTGTTGCAATTGCAAGAGCGATTGTAAATAATCCGCGTGTATTACTATTAGATGAGCCACTTGGAGCGCTTGACTTTAAGTTACGAAAAGACTTGCAACGTGAATTGAAAAACTTACAACGTAATTTAGGAATTACGTTCATATACGTAACGCACGATCAAGAAGAAGCAATGAGCATGAGCGATCGTATTGTAGTTATGAATAAAGGACATATCGAACAAATCGGAACACCGAAAGAAATTTATAATAAGCCGAAAACATTGTTCGTTGCGACATTCATCGGTGAAAATAATATTGTGAAAAACGGGGAAGGCTATGTAGCAATTCGCCCTGAAAATGTAAAAGTACGTTCGGTTGAAGAGTCAATTTTAAAAGAATACCATCTTGGACATATTGAAGATATCGAGTTTGTCGGAAATATGGAGAAGCTTTATGTACGTGATGAGAAAACATCAGAATTACTAATGGCATATCAAACTGCTGAAGAGGCAGCGCAGTGGAGCATTGGAGATAATGTATATGTAGGCTGGGAGCAAGAGGACGAGGTGACCTTAAATTGAAAAAAGGGAAATTACTCGCACTACCTACAGTCGCGTGGCTGTTAATTTTCTTCCTAATCCCGCTCGTATTCGTATTAGGATTCGCCTTCATGCAGCGCGGAGCTTACGGGACAGTAGAAATGCAATTTACGCTGGAGAATATATCCCGTGTGTTTGATCCATTGTACTTAGGAACGTTATGGGAAACTGTTAAAATCGCAGTTATTACAACAGTAATATGTTTATTAATTGGCTATCCGTTTGCGTATACAATTACAATTGTTGACCGCAAATACCGCTCTATTCTTTTATTATTGGCAACGATCCCGTTTTGGATTAACTTTCTTGTTCGTTCATACGCATGGATTGTTATTTTACGTTCACAAGGTCTTGTGAATACGTTGTTATTAAAGCTTGGCATTATTAGTGAACCGTTAAATTTATTATATAATACTCCTTCTGTAATACTCGGAATGGTCTATTCTTTATTACCATTTATGATTTTACCAGTGTATGCAGCAATTGAGCAGCTGGATAAGCGTAAGCTAGAAGCGGCTTATGATTTAGGAGCAACACCAATAAAGGCATTTTGGAATATAACAGTGCCGATGACGATGTCAGGAATTGCGACTGGTTCTATTTTAGTATTCGTTTCTTCTATCGGAATGTTTGTTGTATCAGACGTGATGGGCGGATCGAAAGTAGCATTAATCGGAAACGTTATTCAAAATCAATTCTTAGGTGCACGTGACTGGCCGTTTGGATCTGCGTTATCGATTATCGTTGTTCTATTCTCTGTTCTGTTAATTTACTTATATTATCGTGCAACGAAAGTATATAAATATAATGAGAACGGAGGGGAATAGGCAAAGATGAAGAAGTTTTTAGTTTCTTATTCTTGGTTAATTTTGTTATTCTTGTATTTTCCAATGATGGTTTTAATGGTCTATTCTTTCAACGACTCTCGCATTAATGCGGAGTGGGAAGGTTTTACATTCCATTGGTATACAGATTTATTTCAAAAACAAGATGTTATTGATGCATTTGTAAATAGTATTACGATTGCAGTTATAACAACGATTGTGACAACGGTACTTGGTGTATTCTTTGCAATTGCTTTACATCGTTATAAATATCGTTTCGAAGGGGCTATTAATGGCCTTGTATATTTACCAATTTTAATTCCTGATATTTTAATGGGATTATCTTTACTAATTCTTTTCAGCCAGTTAGGAATGGAACTTGGACAAACAACGATTATTATTGCACATATTACATTTAGTATTTCGTTTGTTGTTGTTATTTTAGCTGCGCGTCTTTCAAGTATGGGACGTGACTTAGAAGAAGCTGCAAATGATCTAGGAGCAACGCCTTGGCAAACGTTTCGTTATGTAACGTTCCCAGCAATTGCACCGGGAGTTATTTCGGCAGCATTATTAACATTCACATTATCAATTGATGATTTTGTAATTAGTTTCTTCGTATCAGGACCAGGATCAACAACATTGCCACTATACATTTACAGTATGGTTAAGCGCGGAGTATCACCAGAAATTAATGCTCTTTCTACAATTTTAATTGTTGCTATCGTAGGATTAATGGTTCTATCTGAAATCTTCCGGAACAAAGGTGCAGATGGTGAAGAAAACTCTGGAGGACACCTTCCTTTATAATACGAACGATATAGAAAGTACAAGGGGGTAATAAACCGATGAAATTAATGAAAAGAATAGCTGGCGCAGCAATTAGTTTTAGCCTTGTTGCTGGTGTGCTTGCTGGTTGTGGTGAAAAGAAAGAAGAATTAAATATTTATAGTTGGGCTGACAATTTTGATGAGCAAGTGCTAAAAGATTTTGAAAAGAAATATAATGTGAAAATTAACTATGACAAGTACGCAAGTAATGAAGAAATGCTTGCGAAATTACAAGCTGGTGGCGCAAAGTATGACTTAATCCAGCCGTCGGATTACATGGTTAAAACAATGGCGAAAATGGACTTATTAGCGCCGTTAGATAAAAAGAATATCCCGAATATCGAAAATATGGTTTCTAATTTCAAAACACCTGCGTTTGATCCAGAGAATAAATATTCTTTAGTGTACACTTGGGGTGTAACAGGGATTGCATACAATAAAAAGTATGTGAAAGAAGCACCTACAAGCTGGGCGGACTTATGGAATGAGAAATATAAAGGACATGTAACGTTACTGAACGATTCTCGTGAAGTATTAGGAGTGGGTCTTAAGAAGCACGGGTTCTCAAACAGTACGAAAGACGATGCACAATTAAAGACAGCAGCAGATGATTTAAAGAAGCTGCTTCCAAACTTATTAGCATTTGATACAGATAACATTAAACAAAAATTCATTACAGAAGATGCTTGGATCGGAACAGTTTGGTCTGGAGATGCAGCATTTATCGCAAAAGATAATAAAGATGTAGAATATGTTGTACCGAAAGAAGGCGGCACAATTTGGGCTGATACGTTAGCAATTCCAAAAGGTGCAAAACATAAAGAGCTTGCTGAGAAATTTATGAACTACTTACTAGATGAAAAAGTAAGTGTGAAAAACTACGAGTCAATTGGTTACAGTAATCCAAATGAAAAAGCTCATCCTCTTCATAGTAAAGAATACCGTGATAATCACATGATTTTCTTAACGAAAGAAGAGTTAGATCGTACAGAATGGCTTGTTGATGTAGACGATAAGTTAAAAGACTATGATCGTTACTGGACAGAGCTAAAAACAAAAGGTAAATAAGTAAGGAAATGCGGTTTCTAAAGTAGAAATCGCATTTTTTCATAGTAGGAGGAAATCGTTTGAATAAGAAGTTACATCAGTATGAGGTAATGTGTATCGGTTTGTTATTTGCTGTATTTGGTATTGTTGCTTGGCGCGTACATGCAGGTGGCGTTACAGTGATGGATACATATGTCCGTGGATTAGTAAGAGGGCTACAAACGGAAAGTTCTCTTATATTTTTCTCGTACTTTACAAAATTGGGATCAGCAATTGGGATAGTCGCTACGCTCGTTATAAGCTTGCTTGTTTTTTGGAAGAAGCGTTATTATGCTGTGATGATTGTATATCCAATGGGAATTTTAATAACACATCTTGTGAATAAAGGGATAAAAGAGATTGTAAAGAGAGAACGTCCGTCATTAAATGAAGCGCTAGATGCACTTGGATATAGTTTTCCTAGTGGACATGCAATGCTATCGATTATGACATTTGGATTTCTTACTTATATCATTGCTGCTAATTTGAAAAGCGTAGCTGGGAAATGTGTCACAACGATTTTGATGGGTATAGTAATTCTATCGATTGGATTAAGTAGAGTCATTTTAAATGTACATTACCCAACTGATATTTTAGCTGGTTACTGCGTAGGTGGTATTTTGTTAATTATCGCGATTTACTACCATCGTTTACTTACTGAGAGATTAGGGCTTAATAAAGAGAGATAGAAAAACGTCTGGCAAAACTATTATTATAGTTTTTCCAGACGTTTTTTGTTTATATCAAGATGTGATACAGTATAAGTGACAATTGAATTATTTAAAGTAGGTGAAAATGTGTGAAGACAAACGTACATAAAGTTGATAAGTGGGGGAAGTTAGGAGCCTTTTTGTATCAGTTTCGTTATACAGTAATTGTAGCGTTACTGTTGCTCGCAATCGCACTTGGGATTTTTGCTCCAAAGCTACCGGGAGTATTAGGTGGTGACGGTTTCCAAACGGCAGGCGACTATCAAAAAACAAAAGAAATTTTAGATCAAGATTTTAAGAAGTCTCAAGATACGCTTCTGCTCGTTTTTGAGAAAAATAAAGATGCTTCGCATGAGGAATTTAAAAAGCGAATAGATGAAATTGTAAAGAATGTTCAAGAGAAAGAGAGCTATGAATCTTTCCATCACCCAATCCAAAATAAAGAAATGCTACAAGATGACATCGGTTATGCGACAATTTTATTTTCCGGGAAAACAAATAAAGAAAGAATGGAAAAGACATTACAATTTGCTGATGAGATTGAGAAAGAAAGTAATGTAGCATTAAAAGTAACACCTACAGGATTTCCGAAAATTAATCAAGAGATTAATGAAAGAACGCAAAATGATTTAAAAGTAGCAGAAATGATTGGATTACCAATTGCGTTTCTTGTATTACTATTTTCGTTTGGTAGTCTTTTGGCATCAATTTTACCGATTTTGAATGGGGCGCTTAGTGTTATTAGTACGATGGGGATATTGTATTTCATCGGTGTTGATAAAGAACTATCTATTTTCGTGTTAAACGTTGCACCGATGATTGGACTTGCATTATCTATTGATTTTGCGCTATTATTTGTGAACCGTTTTCGAGAGGAAGTTGCTAAACGAACGGTAAAAGAAGCGATAGCAATTACATATCAAACGGCAGGACGTGCGATTGTATTTTCAGGATTATGCGTATTTGTTGGGTTATCCGGTTTGTTTTTCTTTAAGATAGATTATATTCAATCTGTCGCGATTAGCGGAATGATTGTTGTCATTATGAGCATTTTATTCTCACTCACACTTCTTCCAGCACTATTATCGTTAATAGGTAAAAGAATATTAAAAAAGAATCAAGTAGCACATACGCCGGCAAAAGCATGGCGTAAATTTGCACAATTTGTGATGAAACATCCAATTGCAATGATTATTGTTGTTACAACATTTATTGTTATTTGCTTATTACCATTACGTACAGCGAATTTGCAGTTCCCTGGTGTTGAAGCTTTACCTGAAAAGAGTGATACAAGGATTGCATATGAAAAGTATGAAGAAGCATTTAATGAAACTTTCAAAACACACGCTGATGTTACGTTAGTTGTAGAGACGAAAAAAGATATGAAAGAAAAAGAAAGTCTACAAAAGATAGAAGAAGTCGTTCAAAAGTTAAAAGATGATAAGAAAGTACATGAAGTAAGAAGTTTATACGACGGGTTAACTGGAATGAAAGCAGATCAAGTTGTTGGAATATTGCAGTCGCCAGAATCAGCGAAACTAACTCCTGTATTTGAAGCATACACGCAAGGGAATAAGACGACGATAGAAATCTTTTTGAAAACAAAACCACGTACAGAGACTGCAAAACAGTGGGTACGTGACTTTAAAAAGAACTATAAAGAAACGGATGTTACGTATTATCTAGGCGGAATGACGACGTTTCAACAAGAATTAGAAGATGAAATTAAAGATAAAGTTGTAATTGGTATGTCTGTTATATTTGGATCGACCTTTGTTATATTATTATTTGCATTCCGATCTATACTCATTCCAATTAAGGCAATTGTTATGAATATACTTAGTTTAAGTGCAACCATTGGAATTGTTGTTTGGTTATTTGAAGGTGGTCATTTCGGTTTAGAAGCGAGTCCGGTTCTGTTTGTCTTACCAATCTTCATTTTTGGCCTCGTATTTGGGCTTAGTATGGATTATGAAGTATTTCTTATTTCACGTATTCATGAGCTCTATGAAGAAACAGGAGATAACGATCAAGCAACGTTAGAAGGGCTCGTTTCAACAAGTAGAATCATTACATCAGCTGCTTTAATAATGATTGTTGTAACTGGTGCATTCGCATTTACTGATATTTTACCAGTAAAGCAGATGGGGCTTGGCGTTGCATTAGCAATATTTCTTGATGCAACAATTATTCGTCTTATGCTCGTACCAAGCTTAATGAAGTTATTTGGAGACTGGAACTGGTGGTTACCATTTCGAAAAAAACGAGAAAAATCATCATAAAAAATGCTCATCATATTGATGAGCATTTTTTATGAATAGCAAAGCCTACATTTTGCAAATAGTATGTGATAAGAACATTACATAATAAGTAGGTGAAGGCAATGTTTCGTTATTTTAAGTTTAAGTTAAATGATACAGTACAGTTTGCCGAGAACGATGGGCATATGTATCGCATTGTCGGTTATCGGTTAGAAAAAGGATTTTATCCAAAAGATGAATGGACTCATATCATTTATGAACTACTTAGAGAATTTGACGGGTATACGATGGATGCAGAAGAGGAAGAACTTGTAAAGGTCGTTCAAGTAGAGGATGAGTATTACAAAATACAAGAAGTATCAGGTTATCGCTATCCAGTAAAAATGAAACAAAAACAACAAGTGATGAAAATAGAAAAGATGGACGATTTATTAGATGCTTACAATGATTATAAAAGGTTGGCGGATTTCTTTAAAGATTTATCGTATGAACAAAAAGCTGAAGAAGTATTGTTAGAAATGAAAAGACTTAGAGCTTGAGGGGCAGTCTATTATAAGACTGTCCTCTATTTTTGGCAGTGCATCAAAGTGTGTTTTCCGTTACAATGAGAGAATCAATAGAAATAAGGTGATAAACAGTATGGAAACAAAGAAAAAGGGCGAATGGTGTGAAATTATCGTTCCAGCTAAATGGAATGGTATAAGTATTGAATCGGTATTAAAAGTAGAATGGGAAATACCGAAAAAGCTATTACATCAGCTTCGTATGGAAAAAGGTGTTACAGTTAACGGGGAACAAAGAAGATGGAATGAGCTTTTAAAAGAGAACGATAAGTTACAAGTCCATATGTTTGCGGAGGAAGAGTACGGTGTAGATCCAGAATATGGTGAATTACATGTAGTATACGAAGATGATCACGTACTTATCGTAAATAAACCAGAGCAAATGGACACACACCCTGCTGAAAAAGGTGGAACCGGGACGCTTGCAAATCTTGTTGCTTTTCATTTTCAAATGCAAGGTTTAGAGACGAAGGTGCGTCATATTCATCGTTTAGATAAAGATACGACAGGTGGTGTCGTGTTTGCTAAGCATAGAATTGCTGGTGCAATTATGGATCGTCTATTAATGGAAAGAAAAATTAAAAGAACGTACGCAGCGCTCGTTGAAGGGAAAGTAAAGAAGAAACAAGGAAAGATTGATGCTGCTATCGGAAGGGATCGCCATCATGCTACAAGGCGTCGTATTTCTCCAAAAGGTGACCAAGCTATCACATATTATAAAGTAGAAAAGTATTTTAAGAAGCAAAACACGACTTTCGTAACGTTACAATTAGAAACGGGTAGAACACATCAAATTCGTGTTCATATGAGTCATAATGGTAATCCACTAGTTGGGGATGTATTATATGGTGGACAAACAAAATATATGTCCAGTCAAGCATTGCATGCGATGAAGATAAATTTCTTGCATCCAATTACGAAAGAAGCAATTGAAGTTGATGTGCCGTTTCCTACAAAGTTAAATAATAAAATAAAAGAATTTCAAAAAGAAAATGCGTAAAGTATAAGTTTTAACTTGAAAAAAGTAGATTTTTGCAGGGATTTCTCTAAAAGAAGCGAAGCCGTTAAGAGAAAAGAGAGGTGAGAATCACTTGATCAAATATAAGTATGTACTTGGAATATTTTTCGCTTGTCTTTTACTTACTCTATTTCTCTATCCCTATTTACCAAATCGTATGGCAGTACATTGGAATGTAAATGGTGAGCCAAACGAGTTTATGAGTAAACAAGTTGTTGTAGCATTTATTCCTTGTTTTATTATTTTTTCATATGGATTTTTGTATATTATTTCACATAATATATTTAAGTTTAATGAAAGAGAGCATGGTATTATAGGCGGATTTATAAAGAAAATTACGTTATTTATGTTGTTTATTCATATGCTTATCCTCTTTATTAATTTTGGGGAGTTGATATCCTTTCAAACAGGATTAACGATTGGGATTAGTATGTTTCTTTTTATGCTGAGTAAAGAATTTAAGAAAATAAAAGGCAAAGAAAAAGATCCAATTAAATTACAAAAAATTCGTTTAGTAAGTAGACGAATTTTTCAAGTGATGGCATGTGGCATATTGTTTTCATTGTTTTTGAACTTAGAGTGGGGATTTTATGTATTGCTTAGTGTAATAAGCTGTGGATCTATGTTGTTTATGTTATATATTTTCTATTCATACATAATAGAAAGCTATGAAACTTAAAAAAGAGTCTTCTCATGAGAAGACTCTTTTAATCTATTTATTTCGTAATAAATTGTTGTGTCCAGTAGTTGCCGCTTTCTACATAGCCAACACCGATGTGAGTGAAGCCGTTATTTAAGATGTTTGCACGGTGTCCAGCGCTGTTCATCCAAGCTTGTACTACTTCTTCAGGTGTACGTTGGCCTTGAGCGATGTTTTCACCTGCAGATGTATAAGAAATACCAAATTTCTTCATCATATCAAACGGAGATCCGTATGTAGGACTGTTATGATCAAAGTAGTTGTTTTTTTGCATATCTTCAGACTTAATACGTGCTACTTTACTTAATTCAGTATCGATTTTTAGTGCTGGTAAGCCTTGTTTTGCACGCTCAGCGTTTGTTAATTCAACAACACGTTGTTCAAACTCGCTTAAAGATTTTGCTTCTTCAGCAGGCTTTTGCTCAGCTGGTTTTTGTTCAGCAGGTTTTTGAGTATTGTTGTTTTCAGCAGGTTTTTGAGCTTCTGGTTTTTGAACTTCTTCAGCAGGCTTTTGCTCGGCTGGTTTTTGTTCAACTGGCTTTTGAGTTTCTGGCTTAGCTGTTGGTTGCTCAGTTACAACATTTTCAGTAGGTTGTTGACCAGGAATGAAGCAGTTTGGTTGGAAGTTTCCTTGTTGCCATTGTGCTAATGATTCAACTCCCATAGATTGTAAGAATGCTTGTAATTCTTGTTGGCTCATTTGTTTCATCATCACTTTTGAATGCTGAATATTTTGAACCTTTACGTTAGATGGTTGTACTGTTGCAGCTTGTGCATCTAGAGAAGATACTCCTAAAGTAAGAGCTGTTGCAGCAGCTACAGATAATAAAACACGCTTTTTCATGATGTGTGTCCCCCTATATAAAGTTTTAATTTGTTTTCACACGATTTGTTTTTGACAGCCTGTCTGACTGACAAATTCATCGTAGCATACAATTTGCGAGAAAAAAGATGGAAAAAAATTCATAGACTTTAAAATTACCTAATTTATCCTAAGAGAAGAAGGGAGCAAAAATAAGAGAAATATAGAGTATAAAAGGAATTTATAGTGTTTTTATACTTGGTTTTAAGAGGGGATTTTTGGATAAAGTTACCTAAATAGAAAATGAAGAATCCTATTGTATCAATGGTTTGAGCGATTTTTTGAGGAATATAATGGATTGATTTTTACAAAACTGTAATGTTTCTGTTGTTCTTTTTTATAATAAAGTAACATATTTTTAATGTTGTAGCAGACAAAAAAGCGGCTATCTCTTTACATAGACGAAGGAGATAGCCGTTTTCCTATTATTACGTATGTTACGAGTTATTACGAGTTAGTTTCAATTGCTTCTAATAATAAATCCACAATGTGAATTCCTCTCATCTTATGAGAAAGCCCTTCTCGCTCAATACCCAATTTCATTTGTAATAAACAACCCGGATTTGCAGTAACAATGGTTGCTGCTTCTGTTTCATGCACACGGTCCATTTTGTAATCTAGAAATTCCATTGATAACTCTGAATGAACAATATTGTAAATACCAGCAGAGCCACAGCAACGATCGGCATCTTTCATTTCTCGATATGTTGCACCTTGGATAGCCTCTAGTAACATACGAGGTTCAGAAGATGTGCGCATAACATTGCGTAAATGACAAGAGTCTTGATACGTAATAACTTGCGGCGTGAGTCGTAAGTCAGTTCGCTTATGGAAGTCTAGTTCTACTAGTATAGCAGTAATATCTTTAATCTTAGAAACAAACTGCTTAGCACGTTCAGCCCAATCCGGATCATCCTTTAAAAGATAATCATAGTCTACGAGGTAAGCTCCGCAACCACCTGCATTCGTAATAATATAGTCGATGTTTAAGTCTTCGAATGCTTTTATATTGCGCTTTGCTAATTCTTTTGCTCCACTCTTTTCACCAGCATGTCCATGCAATGCACCGCAGCAACTTTGTGTTTTCGGAATAACGATATCACAACCAGCTAATTGAAGAAGTTTCATCGTTGCGTTATTTGTTTCTAAAAACATCGTATCCATTAAGCAGCCTGTGAAGAATGCAACTTGTTTTTTCTTTGTACTTTCTGCAGGTAAAAATGAAGGACGATCTTTCATCGCTTTCATTTTAGGGACTTTTGGTAAAATGAGATCCATCGTTGCAAGTGTTTCGGGGAATAACTTCATAATCCCTGTTTTATGTGTTAGCGTTTGTAAACCAGAACGTTGATAAAATCCGATTAGTCCAGTTAATGTTCTCATTCGATTTTGATGGGGGAATAATCCTTCAAAAACGACTTTTCGAACAGCTTTCACTGGCACCGAGAATTTTTTATTTTGATTAATAATATCACGAGCTTCTTCTAATAAATGCCCATAATTTACACCAGATGGACAAACAGGCTCACAAGCACGGCAACCAAGACAAACGTTTAATGTATTCTCAACATCTTCATCTGGTTCGATTAAACCATCAACGACAGCTTTCATTAATGCGATACGTCCGCGCGGTGAATGTGATTCTTTATATCCGGATTGAATGTAGGTAGGACAAGTAGGTAAACAAAAACCGCATCGCATACAGTTTAGTAATTCATCTTCACTTAATCGTTCTTTAAATTCTTTTTGAATATTTTCTTTATTCAATGTCGTCATCGCTCAACCACCACTCTTTTTCGGGTGTCTTTCGCGAACATTTTTCCAGGATTCATAATGTTATTTGGATCGAAAGCTTGCTTTATTCCTTGCATAGCTGCAATACCTTCTTTACCTAATTTCATTTCTAAATATGGAGCTTTCATCGCACCAACACCATGTTCACCAGTAATTGTGCCACCAAGTTCAATTGCTTTCGCAAATATTTCAGCAAAAGCTTGTTCAGCTCGGTGCATTTCTTCTGCATTACGAGCGTCTGTCATACAAGTTGGATGTAAGTTACCATCACCAGCGTGTCCAAACGTACAAATAGGAATATTATATTTTTTTGCAATGGTATTAATTGCTTCAACCATTGGAGCTATTTGTGAACGTGGTACAGTTGCATCTTCTAATATTGTAGTAGGTTTTAATCGTGCGAGCGCTGATAGGGCACTACGGCGAGCGGTACGAAGCGCATCTGCTTCCGTCTCATCTTTTGCAACGCGAACATCAACTGCATTCATAGAGTGACAAATGTTAGCCATTTTTTCAATATCTCGATTGACTACTTCGGGTGGACCGTCTTGTTCGATTAATAAAATTGCTTTTACATCTGTAGGTAAACCGATTTGTGCAAACTCTTCTACTACTTCAATTGTCGGTTGGTCTAAAAACTCCAGTGTTGCTGGAATGATTTTATTTGCAATAATAGAAGAAACAGCACGTGCAGCTTCATTAATATCTTCATATAATGCAAGCATTGTTTTCTTTGTTTCAGGCATAGGAACAAGTTTTAATATGGCTTCTGTTACCACGCCAAGTGTTCCTTCAGAACCGATAAATAAACGAGTTAAATCGTAACCAGCTACATCTTTTGCTAATTTACCACCAGTGCGAATAATATCACCATTTGGTAAGACAAGTTCAAGCCCCATTACATAATCACGTGTTACGCCATATTTCAAACCGCGTAATCCACCTGAGTTTTCATTAATATTACCGCCGATTGTAGAAATTTTCATCGAGCTTGGATCTGGTGGATAAAATAAACCTTTTTCTTCTACCGCTTTAATAATATCAAGTGTAATGACACCAGCTTGTACAGTAATTGTTAAGTTTTCTTCATCAATTTCTAAAATATTGTTCATATGGCGGAAAATAAGGACGATACCGCCTTCAAGTGGACATGTTCCTGCGCAAAGATTTGTTCCAGACCCGCGCACATACACAGGAATTTTGTGAGTGTTACATACTTTTAACACTTCAGCTACTTCATTTGTATTACGAGGAGCAATGACTGCATCAGGCATTGCTTGGAAGTTTGGAGTGGCATCATAACTATAAGTTAAACGCCCCATATTGGATGTATCTACATTATCTTCGCCAACAATAGATACGAATGAATGAATAATTTGTTTTTCTAACATTGGAAATCCCCCTCAAACTGTTAACGTGTTTAGTTATAATAAACAACGTGGTAACAGTGCTTTCATTATAATGATAAAAAAGTCGAGGGATTCTTTCTATGTATAATCATCTAAAGATTAATCTGTTTTATCGTTCTTTTTTGTATGATTATCTAATAGGAGGAGTGCGAAGTATAAAACGTTTAAGTCTTTGAATTGTTTTGGATCAAGTCCTGTATGTTCTTCAATCTTTTTTAGCCTATAATGTAAGGTGTTAATGTGTATATGTAATTGTTTAGCTGTCTGTTTATAAGATTGGTTATAATCGATAAATAAGCGTAAAGTGTGCATAAGCTCAGGAGATGATAGTAAGCTTTCGATGGTACGCTCTAGAAATTGTTCACGCGTTTTGGCAGAAATATCTTGTAAACACATTTCTAAACGTAAATCTTCATTAAATACAATTTTTTTCGTTTCCAATGATACAGAAAGAGCACGTAATGCTTGTTCGTAACATATGTTCATATTGTTTGGGGTAACTGTTTGCCCAATCCCGATATATAAAGGAATAGAAAATAAAGCTTCGCAGTCTTGTTTTAACCGTTTTAAAAACTGATAAGTTTGTTCTTTGGAGCTCATCGCTGTAAATAAAATAAAACGATCATTTCCCCAGCGAACAAATAGATGCTCTTTTGTTAAAATATTTCGTACATGTTGCCATATTTTACGCTGGAGCATTGTGTCATTTTTGCCAATAGAAAACAAAACAAGTTGTTTTTTCTTATATAAATCAATGCCAAGTGTTTTGGCACGATCAAGAAAACTCGGGGACCACTCTGTATTTTGAAGCCAATCAAAGACAAAAGCTTCATAAGAACGGTGCTCAAGTTCTAATTGCTCTAAAAAGTAGTTTTCATGAATTAATAATTCGGTCATCTTACGCAATATTTCTCCGTAGCGTGAAATATTTTCAGGTTCTCCGGTAATCCCAATGACACCAATTACTTCATCATGAAATAATAGAGGAAGATTCATCCCAGCCTTTACACCTTGCAATCGCCTTTCATCTTCTTTTGTAATGATGACGGTTTTCTTTTGTTTAGCGCAGCGGAGTGCACCTTCATGAAATTGGCCAATTCTTTCTGTATCTGTACTTGCGATAATAACGCCTTCTATATTAATGATAATTATATTTTCTGTAATTAGTCTGCGTACTTCTCGTACAATTTTATTCGCTAAATCAGGAAATAGCATAATTGACACACCTCAAATTCTATTTGTTGTACATTATATATGTAAATTGAGTAAGAAAGGGAAATTTCACACTTTCCACACATTTATTTGTTATTTTACAATTATAACGAAATCATCTGAAGATGGAGGGAATCTTTTGAGAAAGTATGTTTTTCTTCTCTGTTTTTTATTTCTATTAGTAGGGTGTCAAGGAAGTTCATATACACCAATTGCTAAAGATAAAAATGTTATTATAACTACGAATATAAAAGAAGGCAGTATTAGTTTTATTGATAAAAAAGATAAAAAGTTAATTACGACATGGGAACTAAATGAGCCAATGGCCGGAATCACACTGCTTCCAAATGGCGATGAAATACTTGTATACGGTAAGCAATTAGAATATATGTATGTATATTCACTAGCGGAAGGAAGGCAAGTGGAAAAATATAAAACTGGAAAGGGCATTGTAAATGTGGTCGTATCAGCAGATAAAAAACAATTATTTGCTGCTGATCAAAATGTTCAAAAGGTAAGGTTCTTTACGATAAATGGGAAAGAGACAGGAAATGTTTCAACAGGAAAAGGGCCTATAACGATGGTAGAGTATCAGAATCGGTTATCTGTACTAAACTTTTATGATACGAAACTAACGACAATTGATACGAAGAAAAAAGAAGTTGTTCAATCCTTTATGATTCCGCCAGCATCAACAGGAGCGACGATTAGTCCTGATGGGAAAGAAATATGGATTGGCGGGCATGGTGATGGAAATCAAGTGAATGAGAAAGTATTAGTGTATTCTTTACAGAGCGGTGAAATGGTACGTTCTTTACACGCTCCATTTATGCCTGTGAACATAACGAAAGATAATAAGTACATATATGCATTAAGCCACGGTTCGAATATGCTTAGAAAATTTGATATTAGTACGTATAAAGAGGTAGCTTCCGTTGAAATAGGCTCAAATCCATTTGCATTTTTGAAAAGCGGAGCAGAAGGATATGTAGCAAGTTATGATAGTGATGAAGTGTGCGTCATGGATATGAAGAGTATGAAAATAAAACAAACAATTAAAGTCGGAAAAGGACCGTTTCAACTCATAGAGAGGGAAGGGAAGGACAATGAATAAATATAGAGTGCTAGTTGTAGATGATGAAAGTGATATGAGACAGCTTGTTGGAATGTATTTGGATAACTTTGGATATGAGTGGGGAGAAGCTGAAAATGGAAAAGAGGCTCTTAAAAAACTAGAAACGGATCATTATGATTTCGTTGTATTAGATATAATGATGCCAGAAATGGATGGACTTTCAGTTTGTAAAGAAATTAGAAAAACGTCAGATGTGCCGATTATATTTTTAACCGCAAAAGGTGAAGAGTGGAATAGGGTGAATGGCTTACGTATGGGAGCAGATGATTATATTGTAAAACCGTTTAGTCCTGGTGAATTGGTTGCCCGTATGGAAGCTGTACTAAGAAGATATACAAAGCAAGAACAGCAAGAAGAGATTCAATTTGGACCAATTCTTATCAATGAAAAAAGCAGACGAATTGAGGCGAATGGTGAGTCGATTTCTCTTACTGTAAAAGAGTTTGATTTACTATATTTTCTTTGTCAGCATACAGGACAAGTATTTAGCCGGGAGCAATTACTTGAAAAGGTATGGGGATATGATTATGCCGGAAGTACAAGAACAGTAGATACGCACGTGAAAACGATGCGCTTGAAGCTTGGAGAAAGTGGAAACTACATTCAAACTGTTTGGGGTGTAGGCTATAAATTTGAGGTGTAACATATGTTTACGATGGTACAAAAACTTTGGCTTACAGTAGTATGTGCAGTATGTGTAACAGTGTCCTTTCTTTATTTCGTATCTTTATACTCGTATGAAAAGTTATACGTTGATAATTTAAAAGCTTCGTTAGTAATGGAAGGAAAAAGTCTTGCTGCTCAATATGATAAGCGTGAAGGAATATCAACTTTTGAAGAGAAAGTAAGATCGTTTGATCAAATATCTAGTTCGGACGTTATTTTCGTATCTAATCCGCGTGATTTAAGCGCATGTTTGCCTTTTGATGTGCATCATCATTCTCTTATAAGTGAAGGAGATAGGCAAACGCTATTAGATGGGGAAACTGTGACAAAAATAGGATATGAAGAACATTTTGACCGTAATATTATGGGGGTTGTCATTCCTGTATTGGAAAATAAAAAATTAGTCGGAATTGTCTATTCGTATATTCCTTTAAAAAGTATAAAAGATTTAATCTATGATATGGGTCTTATTTTAGCACCGTTAGCAATTGCTATGATTTTAATTACGATATGGGTTGGAAGAAAAATTATAATTGCAATTACGAAGCCACTTTCGCAAATGGAGCGGGTTGCAAATCATTTGGCTACGGGAGATTTTTCGGAGCGGATTACAGTTTCTTCAGAGGATGAAATTGGACGATTAGGAAAAGCATTTAATAAAATGGCAAATTCATTAGAAACAGAAGATGTAAAGCGTAAGGAATTTTTAGCAAATGTTTCGCATGAACTTAGAACACCACTTAGTTATATAAAAGGGTATAGCGAGGCTATTTTAGATGGTGTTGCAAAGGGAGCTCAGCAGGAAAAAGTAACTCAGCTAATTCATAAAGAAGCAGGTCGTATGCAGCGTCTCGTTCATGACTTGTTAGACTTAGCACAATTAGAAGGTGAGCACTTTCCGTTAAAGAAGCAACCTATCGTTTTTTCACAGCTGATTGAAGACGTATTAGATACGTATGAGATTAAGTTTATAGAAAAGGAAATTCATATTTCAACCAATTTAAATCCAGAGGTCATTGTCATGATTGATGAGGATCGTATGCAACAAGTGCTTCATAATGTGTTAGATAATGCGATACGATATACAAATCAAAAAGGAAATATCGTTATAACTTTAGAGCAAATCGATGATTACTGTGAATTAAAAATAAAAGATACAGGAATTGGCATTGATATAGAGCATTTGGAGAATCTTGGGGAACGCTTTTACAGAGTTGATAAAGCGAGAAGTCGTCAACATGGTGGAACAGGTTTAGGCCTTGCTATTGTGAAACAAATTGTTCATATACATGGTGGACAGTGGAAAATTGAAAGTGAAAAAGATAAGGGAACAACGGTTATTATTAAACTGAATGTACAGGATGAGGGGGGCATGTTCTAATTTTTAGGGCATGTTCTTTATATTGAAGAAAATATTTATCCCGCTATTCGCTGGTCAGTAAGACCCTCACTGATTAAAGTTTCACTTTATACGTAAAAATATAAATTAATATGTAATAAATATCGAAAATTTGACTATTTTATGAACAAAACATTTGTACTTCTTATCAATTCGGTCTAAAATAGTTATGATGCAAAGTTCTTATAAATCGTTTCAATTGTTGTTTGGAAGATACTGAGGTGATTTAACTGGAGTACAAATCTATTAAACCGAAAAAAATTTACGAAGAAGTATCTGAAGCTATTTTAACAATGATTAAAAATGGTACGTTAAAACCTGGTGACAAACTACTCCCTGTGCATCAATTAGCTGAGCAGTTTCAAGTTGGCAGATCTGCTGTTCGTGAAGCGCTAAGTGCGCTAAGAGCGATGGGCTTAATTGAGATGAAACAAGGAGAAGGTACATATGTGAAGAACTTCGATTCTTCTTCATTAACGAAATCATTAAACAATAGATTATTAATGAAGAAAGAAGATATTTTGAATTTATTAGAAGTACGAAAGGTGCTTGAAGTGGGGGCAGTTCGAGTAGCGGCGGCAAAACGTACGGAAGATAATTTACAAAATATGAAACATTGGTTAGATGAAATGGCAAAGAGCATTGGAGATGAAAAGGCTGGCGAAAAAGCCGATTTTCAATTTCATATGGGAATTGCAGAGTCTTCGCATAATAGCATTTTGCTTGAGCTCATGAATCATGTTTCAGAGATGATTGCTGAAACGATTGGTGAATCAAGACGCATTATTTTATATGGTGAACAAACGACATCAGAACGACTTATAGAAGAGCATCAAGTTATATATGATGCGGTGTTAAAACAAGATGTAGAATTAGCGCAGCAAGCAATGCTAGATCACTTAACAAATGTAGAACATATTGTCACAGGTAAAAACGATATAAATTCGTAATTTAATCTTTTAAAAATTTAATTTTCTGATAAAATAGAGAAAGATTAAGTAAGCGTTTTCTTTAGAAGAGGGAGAGGATAGGCCATGGTTGAGCCTATTTCTTCTCTGCTAAGTCATCTGATGACCGTATGTTTGTTGGTGAAGTTGTAAAAAGGGGGAGTAATAGTTATGAAAGTTACTTTATTTGTTACTTGTTTAGTCGATATGTTTGAAACAAATGTCGGCAAAGCAACGGTTGAAGTGTTGGAGCGTTTAGGTTGTGAAATTGAATTTCCAGAAGCGCAAGTTTGTTGTGGTCAGCCTGCTTATAATAGCGGCCATGTAGAAGCAGCAAAAGAAGCAATGAAACATATGATTGAAACTTTCGAAGATGCAGAATATATTGTTACGCCATCTGGTTCTTGTGCGACAATGTTTCATGAGTATCCACATGTTTTCAAAGATGATCCAAAGTGGGCTAAACGTGCACAAAAAGTTGCTGATAAAACTTATGAATTTACACAGTTTATTGTGGATGTTTTAAAGGTTACTGATGTTGGTGCAAGTTTACCAGGGGTCGCTACTATTCATAAATCATGTCATATGACACGTATGCTTGGAATAAAAGAAGCACCAGGAATTTTATTATCAAATGTAAAAGGATTAACTGTGAGAGATTTGCCAAACGTGCAAAATTGTTGCGGGTTTGGGGGAACGTTTTCAGTTAAGATGACTCCAATTTCTGAGCAAATGGTAGACGAAAAAGTAGATAGTGTAATGGAAACAGGTGCAGATTATTTAATCGGTGCAGATTGTGGGTGTTTGTTAAACATTGGCGGACGTATTGAGCGTTTAGGAAAAGAAGTAAAAGTAATGCATATTGCTGAGGTACTGAATAGTCGCTCATGAAGGGGGAACATAAGCTATGTCTATGAAAATCAGTGAGAAAAAATTTAATGATCGCGTTGGTGATGGAATTCAAGATTCGTTTATGCGCGGAGCAGTATCTTCTGCACAAACGCGTTTATATACGAATCGCGTAAAAGCCGCAGATGAACTAGGAAACTGGGAAGAGTGGCGTGAACTAGGTGAACAAATTCGTCAACATACGTTAGAAAACCTTGATTATTACTTAATGCAGTTAAGTGAAAATGTATCAAAAAGAGGCGGACACGTGTACTTTGCGAAAACGAAAGAGGAAGCAGCAAAGTATATTCAAGACGTTGCAAAAAAGAAGCAGGCAAAAAAGGTAGTAAAATCAAAGTCGATGGTAACAGAAGAAATTAGTATGAACCATGCGCTTGAAGAGATTGGCTGTGAAGTGTTAGAGAGTGACTTAGGAGAGTATATCTTGCAAGTAGATAACGATCCACCTTCACATATTATTGCACCTGCACTTCATAAAAATAGAACGCAAATTCGCGATGTATTTAAAGAAAAGCTAGGCTATGAAAATTCTGATGACCCGTATGAAATGACAAAGTTTGTTCGTAAACAACTTCGTGAGAAATTTATGGATGCAGAAATTGGTGTAACTGGTTGTAACTTTGCTGTTGCAAATACTGGCTCTCTTTGTTTAGTAACGAATGAAGGTAATGCAGATCTTGTTATGTCAATTCCTAAAACACAAATAGCGGTAATGGGTATGGAACGTATGGTTCCGACAATGGAAGAATTAGATGTTTTAGTTGGTTTACTATGTCGTAGTGCAGTAGGTCAAAAATTAACAAGTTATGTAACAGTAGCGGGGCCAATTCAAGAAGAGGAAGTTGATGGACCTGAAGAATTTCATTTAGTTGTTGTTGATAATGGTCGCTCTCAAATTCTTGGATCTGAATTCCGTTCAGTATTACAATGTATTCGTTGCGCTGCTTGTGTTAATGTATGTCCTGTATATCGTCACGTTGGTGGACATTCATATGGATCGATTTACTCAGGACCAATCGGTGCGGTATTAACACCGCTTCTAGGTGGATATGATGATTACAAAGAGCTTCCTTATGCATCTAGTTTATGCGGAGCATGTACAGAAGCTTGTCCAGTAAAAATTCCATTGCATGATTTATTATTAAAACATCGTCAAGTCATCGTTGAGCAAGAAGGTCGTGCACCACTTGCAGAAAAACTGGCTATGAAAATGTTTAGTATGGGTGCTTCTTCAGCTGCTTTATATAAAATGGGTTCAAAAATGGCACCAGCGGCAATGAGTCCATTTACATCTGGTAATCGTGTATCAAAAGGTGTTGGACCACTTAAAAACTGGACGGATATTCGTGAATTCCCAGCTCCAAGTAAAGAACGATTCCGTGATTGGTATAAAGATCATAAGAAAGGCGGGGATAAATAATGACAGGATTAATTCAAAACCGTGATGCCTTTCTAGATAACATTGCAAAAGAACTTGGGCGCGCGCGTAAAACAGAAGGCGTAGAGCGTCCAGTATGGAAAAGTAATGTGAATATAGAAACGTTAAAAGATTATTCACAAGAAGAATTACTAGAAGTGTTTAAAGAGCAATGTACAAACATTCATACAACTGTAGTAGAAACGACAAACGACCGTTTAGGTGAAGACCTTCAAAAAGTAATCATGGAAAACGGCGGGGGACCTATTTTATTATCAGCAGATGCGCGTTTTGATGCATATGGTTTAACATCTTTATTTAAAGAAGAACTTCCAAAGCGAGATGTTGAAGTAAATGTATGGGATCCAGAGAGAAAAGACGAAAATATGCGTTTAGCTGAAAAAGCGAATATTGGTATTGCATTTAGTGATTATACATTAGCTGAATCTGGTACAATTGTTGTACAAAGTCATAAAGGTCAAGGGCGTTCTTTACACTTTTTACCGACTGTATATTTTGCTATTATTCCACGTGAAACACTTGTGCCTCGTATTACACAAGCAGTTCAGGATATGAACTCACGCGTAGAAAATGGGGAGACAGCGGCATCTTGTATTAACTTTATTACAGGGCCAAGTAACTCGGCTGACATCGAGATGAATCTTGTTGTCGGAGTACATGGACCATTAAAAGCAGTTTATTTCATCGTATAAAAGAGGGGAAAGCAGGCCAGGAAATGGCCTGCTTTTTAGTAGAATAAAGGATAATATGAAGTAGAAGTTCTCTCCTTTTTTTGCTATGTTTTTTGGGAAAGGAGAGGAAGGGATGTTCACTTATTTATATGCACTGTTAGCAGGGATGGTGTTTGGTTCTTTTTTTATGCTAGTTGCGATGAGGGTTCCATTAGGTGCTTCTATTATTACCCCGCGTTCACATTGTGATTATTGCAAATATGTGCTAAGGACAAAAGAACTAATCCCTATCATTTCATTTTATATACAAAGAGGCTGTTGTACGAATTGTAAGAGGAAAATTCCAATTATGTATGTAGCATTTGAATGTATAACAGGAGGTATATTTCTTCTTACAGTGTATATGATTGGAATAGAACGAGAGCTTATTATTATTTTATCCCTTTTTTCGCTACTTCTTATTATTTCAGTTACAGATTACTTATATATGTTAATTCCTGATTGTATTTTAATTTCGTTTGCCTTTTTACTCATTCTCGAAAGTGTTTTTGTACAATTAGTTACTTGGACAGATAGTATAGCTGGTAGTGGTGTTATATTTATTTTGTTATATTGCATGCAAAAGATATATCCAGAAGGGCTTGGCGGAGGAGATATAAAACTACTTTCGTTACTTGGATTTATAGTAGGAGTGAAAGGAGTTTTTATCGTTTTATTTTTAGCATCTTGTTTTAGTCTTTGTTTTTTCGGGATTGGTATCGGATTAAAACGTATAGAAGTACGAAAGCCAATTCCATTTGGTCCTTTTATTAGTCTCGGGGCAATATGTTATGTATTGGCCGCATATTCAAATTAGAGAGGGAATCGAAAATGAACGTATATATGGATGATCAAAGAAGTTGCCCGTTCGGGTATGTGCCCGCAACTACAGTAGAATGTGCTTTGCAAATGGTTCGGGATTATGATGTGAATATTCTTTCTCTTGATTTTAATATGGGATGGGGAGCGAAAAATGGACTGGATTTTGTAGAAGCTTTTTGTACAGAGGGGCTATATGTAAATGAAATTCACTTTCATACGAATGATGTTATCGGTATGCACAAGATGAAACAGAGAATGGATAAGGGAAAGGAAGAAGGAGAAATTACTCCTCACCTTGTTGTTAAATACGTGGGAAGCTAAAAACTCCAAAGTAAAACTTTGGAGTTTTTAATGCTTCATATGGGCTTGTAAAGGAATAATCTCTTCTTGTTGAGCTGTTGCGATTTCAGTTTCTTCCTGTTGAACTTCAGGCGTTTTCTTTGTTAAGTAGTGGTATACCATACCGACAAATACTGATCCGCCAATAATGTTACCAATTGTAACAGGAATTAAGTTATGAATAGCACCTGAAAAAGAAATTGTCTCAGGATGCGGTGAAACTAAAGATAAAGCAAAGAGTGATAAGTTTGCAATACTATGTTCGTAACCAGATAAGAAGAATGTGAAAACAAGTAGCATCATGACCATTATTTTTGCTGTGTCACCTTTAACCTGAGAAGGTAAGAAGCAAGCAAGACATACGAGCCAGTTACATAAAATGGCTTTAAAGAATAACTGCATTGTAGGTGTATTCATCTTTCCTTCAACGACTTTACTCATTAAGTGACCGTGATCAATTGCTTCAAAAATTCCAGTTGCGTAAAATAGTAAGGCAAAGAATAATGCGCCGGCTAAGTTACCTGCATAACAAGCAACCCAGTTACGAAGTGTATCAGAAATCGTTGTTTCTTTTCTTAAAGTTGCTACAGTAAAGTACATTGTGTTTCCAGTAAACAATTCAGCACCGCCATATATAATAAGTACGAGAGCAATCCCGAAAAACATAGAGGCAGATAAATAAGTTGCTGGTGAATCTGCAATGTGAAAAAAGTTACCTAATTTAAAACATAGTACAATAATAAAACCGATATAAATCCCCGCAAGTGCAGCACGAATGAAATATTGCATTGGGTTTGTATCTAGTATTTTCTTTTTGCTTTTAGCCAGTTTGACAACATAATCTAGTCCTTGTTCTAGCATGAGTAATACGCTCCTTTAGTAAATCTTCTATAAATACTCCTTATATGAATAAAGTACATGGAATTGTTCCTACTTTCAATGAGTTTGTGCAATGTTTCACAAAAAGGACATACATACATTAAGAAAACGTTTACAAAAGGTAGTATAATGGAATTTTTTCTGGACATTGCGAGGAAGAAAGGAAAAAGAAAAAGCGCTGTAATTACAGCGCTTTTTCGTCTAAATTCTTTTCCACTTTTACTTCTACTTCTTTTGAGAAGAACCAACCACCAACTGCGATTCCGACTAATACAATCCAGAATGTAAGCTTCCACGGAGTGGATTCTGGGAATGAATGTGGAATTACATTTAATGCAGGGTGTGCTAACGTATAAACTGCTAGCTTCACACCAACCCAACCTACAATTAAGAATGCTGCAGTTTCAAGCCCTGGTTTACGTTTTAAGATTTGTACGAAAGCAGTTGCTGCAAATCGCATAATGATTAATCCGATAAGTCCACCTACAAAGATAACAACGAATTGTCCAGTATCAAGACTACCAATTGTACCTAGTCCTGTTTTTGGTAAAGTCATTGCTAGTGCAACAGCAGCTAAAATTGAATCAACTGCGAAGGCGATATCAGCAACCTCAACTTTAAATACAGTCCACCAAAAGTTCTCTTGTTTTTTCTTTGCTTCTTTTTCTTCTGTTTCTTCATCTGTATTCTTTTTAACATATGTTTTAAATAAGTGATTACCAGCGATAAACATAAGGTAGATGGCACCGATTGCTTGCACTTGCCATACATCGACTAAGAACGAAATCATAAATAACGATCCAAATCGGAAAACGAATGCCCCCGCTAATCCGTAAAATAGTGCTTTCTTTCGTTTTTCTTCTGGTAAATGTTTTACCATAATTGCAAGAACAAGAGCGTTATCAGCCGCTAAAATCCCTTCAAGTGCAATTAGGATGAGTAATACCCAACCATACTCCAATAATAATGATACATCCATGTACATTCTCCTCTCATCTCTATAACTTCTAAATAAGTGAAGAATTTCCCCACTATTTAGTTTCCCCATACTCCTGCCTATTAACTTTGGAAGAATCTGGAAATGAATGCAAAAAAGACCTCTGCCGTTAATAGGCAAAGGTCTTGCTAGACATATGTAATAAAAATGCCAACAAAGCCGGAAGAACTAAGTTCTACGTAATGACGACTTTGTTTCCAAGATATATTCTTGGACGCTACTCCCCTTTGGAGATATGTTATTGTATTCTCATTATATGGATAATTTATACGGTTGTCAACCTGTTAAAATATCTTCATTCGGATATTTTATTTTTCGGTTCTTTTTACGAGCAAATGAAAATGCCAATGTTAAAGGACCCATTTTCCCAAAAAACATCATAAAAATAATAATCGCTTTTCCAATTATAGTTAAGTGGGGTGTTAAGTTCATACTGAGGCCAACAGTCCCAAATGCTGAAAATACTTCGAAAGCACTCATCAATAGAGGAACTCGTTCAGTAATACTCAAAATTAAAATAGCAAAAAAGATAAATGAAATAGAAATAATAGTAATGGTTAATGATTTGACAATGAGAGTATCTTTAATGGATTTTTTAAATACGACAATATCTTCTTGTTCTTGTAAAAATTTAAATACGCCAAAAAATATGATTAAAAATGTTGTTAACTTAATCCCCCCACCCGTTGAAGCACTACCAGCACCAATAAACATAAGTAGCATCATTAATAGCAGGGAAGGTTTTGACAATGTAGAAATATCAACTGTATTAAACCCGGCAGTTCGCGTTGAAATTGCTTGGAAATAAGAGGCCATTCCTTCTTCAAATGGGGTAAAACCTCTCATAGAAAGAGAGTTATGGAACTCGAATATAAAAATAAAAAGGGTAGCAATAATGTTGATGATTAGAGTAGAAGAGAGCATAAGTTTTGAATGTAGTGTAAGGTTTTTAAAGTTTTTCTTTCTTTTTATGTCTACGATCACTGTAAAACCAATTCCACCTAAAATGATGAGAGAGGAAATGACGAAATTGACAATAATGCTATGAGAATGGGACATTAAATTATCGCTCCACACAGAAAAACCAGCATTGTTAAAGGCTGAGATTGAATGGAAAAAACTATAATAGATCCCTTTGGTAACCCCGTATTTTGGTACCCACTCAAAAGAAAGAATTAAAGTAGCGATACATTCGACTGTAAAAGAGAATAAAAATAATGCTTTGGCAAGACGGATGACGCCGCCTATATTCGTTTGATTTAATGCTTGTTGTAATAAAATACGGTTTTGAAGACCGATTTTTCTGCCGAGCATAATCGCAATTAAGACAGCAAAGCTCATAATACCAAGTCCGCCAACTTGTATAAGCGTTAAAATGACACATTGTCCAAACAAAGTAAATACTTTTCCAGTGTCCACAACACCAAGCCCTGTAACCGTACAGGCAGAAACTGTTGTAAATAAAGCATCGAGCCATGAAATAGACGTTGTTGTAGCGATTGGAAGCTTTAATAAGCATGTACCTATAATTGATAACATGATAAAAGACAAAGTAAGAACGCGGGGAGGACTCATACGAATGTTAATCCGTTTCATGTTATATATCGTTCCTTTCTGTTTGCTCTTACTAGTATGTGAAAAAGTCCGATTATGTATGTGAAAAATAGAAAGAGGCAGAGAATATCTGCCTCTAAGCCATATGTTATATTATTATCCGCGTAATTGTTGTTGAGCTAAAGAAACAAGACGTTTTGTTACTTCACCGCCAACTGATCCGTTAGAACGAGATGCTGTATTAGACCCTAAGCTTACGCCGAATTCTTGTGCAATTTCATATTTAAATTGATCAAGTGCTTGTTCAGCACCTGGAACTAGTAATTTGTTTGTTTTTGCCATGATGATACACATCCTTATGAGTAATCCAGTCCAGATAAGTACTTATCTGAATTGGTACTGTTATTTTATGTGGAACCGGCGTGCTCATACGCGGAAGTAATCGGTGTGATTAGAAGTTATTGGATAGAAAAAAGAGTAGCAAATTTGCTACTCTTTTTTTAGTATTGTCGCTGTACCTTCCACGACAATATCATCCGATTGATTATATATATTTGTTTGCAACGTAATGATTTTTTTATCGTCACGCTTCTTAATAACCTCTGCCACAACGCGAAGTGTATCACCGATTTTGACAGGGGCACGGAATGAAACATTTTGGGATAAATAAATCGTATTTTTGCCTGGGAGTTTCGTTCCAAGGATGGTAGAAATAAAACTCGAAACGAGCATACCATGGGCAATGCGTTCTTTAAACATTGTCGTTTTTGCAAAAGAGTCTAAAATGTGAATAGGATTCACATCCCCAGTCAATTTTGCAAAATTGATAACATCTTCATCTGTAATTGTTTTTGTAAGGGATGCTTGATCACCGACTTGAATCTCATCATAACGAAGCTCCGGGACGGTTTGTGCTTCTTGAAATGGATTCATTTTGTCCTCCTTCTTTTCCATATCGAAAAATGCCAGCCATCTTGATGTAGTAGGAGGAAGAAAGAGTTTTGTTTGTGCTGCAGTTAGCTCCCACATTTTTCTTACTTGATGGAAGTAAATAGATTTTTTGAGTTTTCCTCGAACTTTTTTGCGAGTTCCAACTGTTTTGACTTGAACTCTTCCAAAAAACCTTCTAACTGTTTTTGAGCCTCTTCACGTTGTAATTGTTGTTGCTCAATAAATTGTTTTGTTGTTTCTTCAAATTGACCGCTTGTTTGTGTAAGAATTGACAAAGATGTTTTTGTAGGAGAAACAGTAAGTTGATGCATATGAGCAGAAAGTTCCTTCCATTTGTCCTGCCACTCGTTAATTTGATCATTTAAGGAGTTTCCAGTTAATTGTTTCACGTAATCTGTATATTGGTTGTTGAACTGAGCAGTGAGTTGTTGTAGTTCTTTTTCTAGTTCATCTACTCCTGATGTTAATTTATGCAAAGCGTCTTGTTGTTGTTTTAATGTTTCTAAAGTAAGCTGCTCTAATTGTTTCCCAGCTGAAGAGAAAAGGGAAAGTGATTGAGACCAGTTTTTCCAAAATGCATCGACTAATTCGTATGGTTTAGTTTCCATTATTTGACCCCCAAATGTTTTTTTGCATATTGTGAACGCAGATTACTCTGCTGTACCACCAGGTGAAGATGAAGAATCCTTTTCATCCTTTTCTGGAGAAGTAGAAAATGGAAAGAATGCATTGGTGTATAACGTGAAAAACGTTCGCAACATATTTTGATAATGTTCAAAAGAAGTCGCACATGTTGTTAAATATTGCTCTCCATATTCAGTTAAAGAATAAATTCTTTTTGCCGGCCCTCCATCGCTTGTATCCCAAGTAGAAGAAATAAGGTTTTCTTTTTCTAATTTGCGTAGTGTTCTATAAACATTACCTTGGTCAACAGAAGAAAAGCCGATATCCATTAGCATTTGAATAAGTTTGTAACCATGAAGACTCCAGTCTTTTAGACATAGAAGTAAGAAGGGAACTAAGAAGTTTTTTGGCATGGAGTTTGGTTGTTTCGCTTGGTTGCTCTCCAAACTTTCGCGTTGTTCTGGTTCATTTTGTAGCATGATTGTGCATCACCTCATGAATCAGTTAGATGGAATTTTTTGCTTATAAGTGCAATTTACACCTATCTGTTTTTAAAGTCAACACATTTGTTAGAAAATAGAAAAAAATAAAATATAGACTTGAAGTTTTATTCAGAATATTAGAAAATAGTGAATAGGTTGAATTGTTTCAAAAACGAAAAAAGGAGTGTAGGTAAAGTGATTGATCAAAAATTCGATCCACTACAAGCATGGAAAAATGCTTATGAACAAACCGAAACATTTTGGGGAAAAGCGCTCAATGAAACAATTAAAACAGAAGAATATTCTGCTTGGATGGGCAGCGTTCTAGATTTGAATTTGTTTTATCAAAAAGCATTAAATGATACGACAAAAAACTATTTAGAACAAGTAAATGTGCCGACGAAAGAGGATATCGCAAGAGTGGCTACGCTTGTTATTAACTTAGAAAATAAAGTAGATAACATTGAGGAGTTTCTAGAGGAGAAAGTCGATTCTTTAGGACAAGCTCCTACATTAAAGCGTGATGTGACGAAAGTGAAACAAGATATTCGTACGCTTGAAACAAAAGTAGATCAAATTTTAGAATTGCTAGAAAAGCAAAATGCAGTACTAGCTAAACTACAAGTACCTGTAAAAGAAGAGGTAAAGCCTACGAATAAGCCAGAAAATAAAAAATGATAAAAGCGCTTGTTTATAACAGATAAAAGAGAGAGGGAGAATCTCTTTTCACGTATAAACAGCGAAACATAATTATATATGGACTCTATAGTATGAGTACCAAAATGATTCATAACAATCGTTCACAAATTCATTTAAGGGGGAAAAGAAATGGTTCAATTAAATGGAAAAGTAGCAATCGTAACAGGTGGAGCAAAAGGAATTGGAAAAGCAATTACAGTAGCATTAGCACAAGAGGGAGCGAAAGTAGTTATTAACTATAATAGCAGTAAAGAAGCAGCTGAAAATTTAGTAAATGAATTAGGAAAAGACGGACATGATGTTTATGCAGTGCAAGCGGATGTTTCTAAAGTAGAAGATGCAAACCGACTTGTAGAAGAAGCTGTGAATCATTTTGGTAAAGTTGATATTCTTGTTAATAATGCTGGTATTACAAGAGATCGTACATTCAAAAAGTTAAATCGTGAAGATTGGGAGCGCGTAATTGACGTGAATTTAAGTAGCGTATTTAATACGACAAGCGCTGTTCTTCCATACATAACAGAAGCGGAAGAAGGAAGAATTATTAGCATTTCTTCTATTATTGGTCAAGCAGGTGGATTTGGCCAAACAAACTACTCAGCAGCAAAAGCAGGTATGCTAGGATTTACAAAATCGTTAGCGTTAGAACTTGCAAAAACAAATGTCACTGTAAACGCTATTTGCCCAGGATTTATTGATACTGAAATGGTAGCAGAAGTACCAGAAGAAGTACGTCAAAAAATCGTTGCAAAAATCCCGAAAAAACGTTTTGGTCAAGCTGATGAAATTGCAAAAGGTGTAGTATACCTATGCCGTGACGGTGCGTATATCACAGGTCAACAATTAAACATTAACGGCGGATTATATATGTAATGAAGCAAGAAAAAAGTGCATATCCATAGCAGGAATGCACTTCTTTTTTTTAGAAGGAAATCGACCAAAAAGGAGATAGAAAAATGACTACATTCGCAACAGAATGGGAAAAGCAATTAGAGCTATACCCAGAAGAGTACCGAAAAGCATACCGCCGAGTGAAAAGGGCGAGTGAAATTTTATTACGTGAACCAGAGCCGCAAGTAGGATTAACGCCGAAAGAGGTTATTTGGACGAAGAATAAGACGAAGCTTTATCGCTACATTCCAAAACAAGAAAAAACACAAAGAGTTCCAATTCTGTTAATATATGCTCTTATTAATAAACCATATATTATGGATTTAACTCCTGGAAATAGTTTAGTGGAATATCTAGTGGATCGTGGTTTTGATGTGTATATGCTTGATTGGGGCACATTTGGTTTAGAAGATAGTCATTTGAAATTTGATGATTTCGTGTTTGATTATATTGCAAAAGCCGTAAAAAAAGTAATGCGAACTGCGAAATCGGACGAGATTTCTTTACTTGGTTATTGCATGGGTGGAACGCTAACTTCTATTTATGCAGCGCTTCATCCGCACATGCCAATTCGTAACCTAATCTTTATGACAAGTCCTTTTGATTTCTCTGAAACAGGATTGTATGGTCCTTTATTAGATGAGAAATACTTCAATTTAGATAAAGCGGTTGATACATTTGGAAATATTCCGCCAGAAATGATTGATTTCGGAAACAAAATGTTAAAGCCAATTACGAACTTTGTTGGTCCATATGTTGCTTTAGTAGATCGTTCAGAGAATGAACGCTTCGTCGAAAGCTGGAGATTGGTTCAAAAGTGGGTTGGTGATGGTATTCCGTTCCCAGGTGAATCATACAGACAGTGGATTCGTGATTTTTATCAAAATAATAAATTGGTTAAGGGTGAACTCGTTATTCGCGGACAAAAGGTAGACCTTGCAAATATTAAGGCGAATGTCTTAAATATTTCTGGGAAACGTGATCATATCGCTTTGCCATGTCAAGTAGAAGCATTGCTAGATCATATTTCTAGCAATGATAAACAATATGTATGTTTACCGACAGGACATATGTCTATCGTTTACGGTGGAACAGCTGTAAAACAAACATATCCGACGATTGGAAATTGGCTTGAAGAGCGTTCTAATTAAAGATAAAAAATCCAACTAGCCTATGTTAGTTGGATTTTTTTATGAAAAATAACAAAACATAGAAAGGAGAAATTTATATTTTAGGAGTATAATTATGAAACTTATGATGGGTAAGTTGTTTTGGAATACAGGAGTTTCTGTACCTTGTTATCCACTGTTAGAAAATGATATGATATGTGATGTGCTCGTAGTCGGAAGCGGCGAAGCCGGTGCTCATATAGCGCATTCGTTAGCGAAAATTGGCATGAGTGTTACACTTATTGAAAAAAGAGCCATTGCATGTGGTAGCACAGCTGCTAATACAGGTTTACTACAATTTCTTCATGATAAATCGTTAACCTCTCTTATCCATACATTTGGTAAAGAAAAAGGGGTGCGAGCATATAAGCTTTGTTATGAAGCGCTAAGAACAATGGAAGCGGTAATACCGACTCTTGATATTAATCCCCATTTTATTCTGCGAAATAGTTTATATTATGCAAGTAAAAGTGAGGATGTCTCATTTTTACAAGAGGAGTACAATACGTTACAGAATTATGGATTTCCTGTTGAGTATTTTACAGCATCTGATATTAAGGAGCGTTATCCTTTTATAAAACAAGCGGCATTATATACACACGGTGATGCTGAGGTAAATCCGTATTTATTAGCACATAGTCTTTTGCATAAAGCAAACCAAATGGGAGCTAATATATATGAACATACAGAGGCAATACATATAAAAAAACGCAAAAATGATTTAATTTGTTACACGAAAACAGGGAATCAAATTGTAGCAAAGAATATTATTATGGCGACAGGTTATGAAGCGCTTTTTGGAAAGAAAGAAAAAAATACAACAGTAGACACCTCTTATGCAATTGTAACAAATGAAATAGATCAGTTTGAAGGCTGGCATGAGCGATCGTTAATTTGGGAAACGGCACGGCCCTACTTATATTTTCGAACGTATCAAAACCGCATTATTGTAGGCGGATTAGATGAAGCGATGCAAATTCAAACAATCGGTGATACGAAATTATTGCATAAGCGTGATATCCTTATTAATATTGTAAAAGAGATGTTCCCGCAGTATAAAAATATACAGGCAGACTACTATTGGGCAGCTGTATTTGGTGGTACTCATGATGGTCTTCCCATTTTAAAAGAAGATGAAAAGATACATAATTTATTTTACGCATTGCCGTATGGAGGTAATGGAACTGTATATGGAATGGTCTTTGCCAAATTATTTGAGCAGTTATTTACAAATAAAGAAAGTAAAGATTTTTCTTTATTTAATCGATAGAAAAAAGGTAGCGAAGTGATGGAATGAGAGATATAAAAAAGTTTTTACAAAAATTACGTCCTGTACAACTCATCGTTTTGTTTTATTTATTAGCGGTAGTTGTATCGGTGATATTGCTTAGTTTCCCGTTTGTTACGAAGCCCGGTGTGAAATGGACATTTATAGATGCTCTTTTTACATCGGTTAGTGCGGTAAGTGTTACGGGGCTGTCTGTTATTACGATTCCAGATACGTTTACTACGGCAGGAATTATTGTTTTAGCTCTTATTTTACAATTAGGCGGCTTAGGAATTATGGCGCTTGGTACATTTGTTTGGATCATTACGGGGAAAAAGATTGGTTTGCAAAGAAGAAGATTAATTATGGCAGATCATAATCAAGGAAATTTATCGGGTCTCGTAGAATTGATGCGTTCTATTTTAATTGTAATTATTTCGATAGAACTTATTGGAGCAATCTTATTAGGTACAAGATTTTTACTTTACTTTCCGACTTGGCAAGAAGCTTATTTTCACGGTTTCTTTGCAGCTGTTAGTGCGACTACGAACGGCGGATTTGATTTAACAGGACAGTCATTAATTCCGTATAAAAAAGATTATATTGTTCAAATGATTCATATGTTACTAATTATTTTAGGAGCGATTGGTTTCCCTGTGCTAATGGAAGTAAAGCAATTTCTTAGTAAAAGGCGACAACAATTATTCCGTTTTTCATTATTTACAAAATTGACGACAACAACATTTTTCGCACTCGTTGTTGTGGGTACAATTATGATTTTTTTACTGGAGAGAAATCATTTTTTAGTAGGAAAATCATGGCATGAAACTGTATTTTATACATTATTTCAATCTGTGACGACGCGAAGTGGTGGACTTGCAACAATGGATATACGTGAATTATCACAACCGACGCTTTTATTTATGAGTATATTAATGTTTATAGGGGCATCTCCAAGTTCGGTTGGGGGCGGAATACGTACAACTACATTTGCTGTTAGTATATTGTCACTATACACCTTTGCAAGGGGCGGTAGAACAGTTAGAGTCTTCAAACGTCAGCTACATGAAGAGGATGTACTGAAAGCATCTGTCGTTATGACGATGGGGATTTTGTTATGTGCTACTGCGCTATTCATTTTATCTATTACGGAAAATGTACCGCTTATGAGCTTAATTGTTGAAGTTTGTTCTGCTTTCGGAACGACGGGACTATCAACAGGTGTTACGCCTGATTTAACAACTGTTGGGAAACTTGTACTTATTGTGCTTATGTTTATCGGACGCGTTGGTATTTTAACATTTATTTTAGCTAGTGGTGGAAGGGAACAACCACCTCGCTATAAATACCCGAAAGAGCGGATTATTATTGGATAGTATGAAACCATTCTACCTACGTTAGGTAGAATGGTTTTTTAGTCGTTAATGCCAAATTGTGGATGCATAAAAGCTTCATTTTTATTATCCACTTCGTTTTTTAGTAACTCTTGATTTTCTTCTGAAATCCACCCAATATCATTTGTCGGATGGATCCACTCATCGCCAGCCATAATGGCAGGATCTACTTCATCACTCCAATTGTTAAGCGGACTGTTCTCGGAATTATATTTACTGTCTCCAATTACAACATTATATTGATTCACAAAAGGTTGTTGCATCGTTTTTCCTGTTCCTTTAAAAGATGGAAAATTCATTTGATGCGGGAGCGTTTCGTCTAAAATGGGTGATTGAATCTTTTCTTTTTTCTTCAAAATTATCGCTCCTTTTTATAATGATTTCTTCATATGTAGTATTTCCATCTAACGCCTCTTATGTACTTGTTAACACTTGCCAGTAATAATTATTTTAAGTTGTTTCAAACTAGAGTAGAAAGTGATTTCTTGAGAGCAGGTGAATGTATTGGTAAAAAGAAAAGTGAAACAAAATGCGGCAATCAATAATAATAAAACTCCGAAAGAAAGCTTACCAGATGCAGAATTTGCATTAGAGTATGAAGGAGAAAATAGCGCAAAGTATGCGAATCGTAATTCAAAAAAAGGGAAACAAAAATGAGGCGTTTTTTACAAACGCCTCATTTTTTTGTGGGATTATAAAGGTTTTTTTAATTATTTGTAAATTTAGTGTTTTCTATTAGCGGAAAAATGCGAAAAAACATAGAAGTAGCAACGTATTACACAAAAACAAACAACAAACAAAAGATTAATGTTGGTTTAATACTGCTTTTACACTAGTTGTTTATATTTGAGTTGTACATAAGATTTGTAAAAGGAGAGAGAAACAGTGAAAAAAACAATCTTTAAAGCTGTAGCGACTGGAATGGTATTTTCGTTATTAATGGGGTGTGGTGTAAAGAAGGAAGAAAGTGCTGGAGCGAAAGTGAAAGATGACAAATTATCTGGATCATTAACTGTTTACACAGCAATTGAAGAAGAACTTGTACCAATTTATCTTGATTCCTTTAAAAAGAAATATCCTGATGTGAAATTGAACATTGTACGTGATTCAACAGGAGTTATTACTGCGAAATTGCTAGCTGAAGGGAAAAATACACAAGCAGATGTTGTATGGGGAACTGCGGCATCAAGTCTATTAGCTTTAGATAAAAAAGATATGTTAAAAGGATACTCTCCAAAAGGAGCAGATCGTGTTCTTCCACAATTTAAAGATGATAAGCAACCTGAAAAATGGGTAGGAAATACTGCATTTATGACGGGGATTGCTGTAAATAAAGAAGAGTTAAAGAAGAAAAATTTACCGATGCCAGAATCATATGAAGATTTAACGAAACCAGAGTATAAAGGAACACTTGTTATGCCACATCCAGCATCATCTGGAACAGGATTTTTAACAGTTTCTGCATGGCTACAAATCATGGGTGAAGATAAAGGCTGGGATTACATGAAGAAACTTCATGATAATATGGCAAGTTATACGCATTCAGGATCAAAACCAGCGAAATTAGCAGGAGCGGGTGAATATCCAGTTGGCGTATCAATGGTTTATAGTGCTTTGAAAGAGAAACAAAAAGGTGCACCAGTTGAAGTTGTATTGCCGAAAGAAGGATTAGGTTGGGAAGTAGAAGCGAACGCACTTATTAAAAAAGATAATGCAAAAAATGAAAAATTAGCGCAAGCATTTTTAGATTGGGCGATTACTGATGATGTAATGAAGTTATACTTCGAGAAAAATGGATTTGCGACAATTAAAAATGATTATAAACTTCCAGATGGATTCCCTAAAGATGTAACAGAAAAGTTATACAAAAAGAATGACTTTAAGTGGGCAGCAGAAAATCGTGACAAAATTTTAGAAAAATGGGAAAAAGAGTTTGGCCAAAAAGCAGAACCGAAAAAGTAAGTGAGTGGGAGAGAGAAAAAATGAGCGAATATTTATCAATTCAACACATTCAAAAACAGTTTGATGCATTTACAGCGTTAAAAGATATTTCTTTTACTGTGAACAAAAATGAGTTTGTATGTTTATTAGGCCCAAGTGGTTGTGGGAAAACGACATTGCTTCGAATTTTAGCAGGTCTAGAAGAGGCAACAACAGGTAGTATAGCTGTGAATGGAAAAGATATTACAGCATTACCTCCTGGAAAGAGAAACTTCGGAATGGTGTTTCAATCGTATGCATTATTTCCGAATTTAACAGCACTTGAAAATATTGAATACGGCTTAAAGACAAAAAAATATGGAAAAGCAGAAGTAAAAGAGAAAGCGCTAGAGGCGTTAAAACTTGTAGATTTACTGAATGTAAAAGATAAATATCCTGCTCAAATGTCTGGTGGACAACAGCAGCGAGTGGCACTTGCACGTGCGCTCGCTCTGTCTCCAGATATTTTGTTACTTGATGAGCCGTTATCTGCTTTAGATGCGAAAGTACGTGAAAAGTTACGTAGAGAAATGCGTGATTTGCAAGAGAAAGTAGGAGTAACAACTATTATGGTCACGCATGATCAAGAAGAGGCATTAACGATGGCTGATAAAATTGTTGTAATGAATCATGCGGAAATTATGCAGATTGGAACACCAGAGGAGATTTATCAAAGACCAGCCAATCCGTTTGTGGCAGATTTTATTGGTTCTATTAATTTCTTTTCGAAAAATAACGAAGAGCATGCAATTCGTCCTGAACATGTAACAATTGTACAAAAGGACGGTATTAAAACAGTTGTGGAAAGTATGGAGTTTCGTGGATCTGTATATCGGACGGAAGTGCGAGTCGTAGAAGAAAACACATACCTTTATAATGAGAAAATTGTAGTGGATATATTAGCATCAGAAGTAGAAGTAGCTGATATTAGAAAAGGAAAGCCGATTCAAATCTCTTTCTCAGAAAATCATATGTTGTCATATGGAAAGAAGGTCATTGTATAGATGGAGATGTTAGAAAACTACAAGGTAGAAAGTGCGAAAAAAAAGATTAAGAGAAGTATAGGGAAAGAGGAATGGATCCAAAGGCTTGTAATTATTGGTATGATTCTTTCCTTCCTTATCATACTTGTATTACCACTATTACAACTATTTACACAAGCTTTTTATAATAAAGATGGAGTTTTCATTGGTTTAGCGAATTTCAGTAAATATTTCACAACACCGACTTTAGTTCAGTCTTTACAAAATACGGTATGGATTTCGGGCGCAACAACAATTATTTCAGTTTCAATTGCATTCGTTTACGCATATGCGATTGCCCGTACGAATGTTTTTGGAAAGCGTGTATTTCAGTATGTAGCGTTATTACCATTGTTTGCACCAACGATGATGCACGGTATAGCACTTACATATTTATTTGGTAATCAAGGGCTAGTAACGAAAGGAATGTTTGGGTTATTTGAAGGTATACAAATCCCTTTATATGGACCAGTAGGAATTGTAATAGCTGAAGTTATGTATACATTTCCGCAAGCCTTTCTCATATTACTAATTGCCTTTCAAGGATCCGATTATCGTTTATATGAAGCTTCTAATATGCTAGGGGCGAGTAAAACAAAACAATTTTTCACGGTTACTTTACCTAGTGTAAAGTACGGATTAATTAGTGCAATGTTTGTTGTGTTTACACTTAGTTTCACTGATTTTGGGGCACCAAAAATTGTTGGTGGACAATATAATGTGCTTGCTACTGACGTATACAAACAAGTAATTGGACAGCAAAATATGTCGATGGGTGCAACAGTTGGAATGATTTTATTAATCCCAGCTATATTCGCATTTGCAGTTGATCGTATTACGCAAAGAAAGCAGGCGAATTTCTTATCTTCAAAAGCAGTACCATACAGAATAATAGCTAATAAGAAAAGAGATGTCATCTCATTCATATACTGTAGTGTGATTACATTTATGATCATTTTGTTATTTGTGGCAGTTGGTATTGCTGCAAGTGTGAAAGTATGGCCATATAATATGAGTTTTACATTTGAGCATTTTAATTTTTCGAGTTTAACAGGAGATGGACTTGAAGCATTTAAAAATAGCGTAATTGTTTCAGCAGTTACAGCAGTTATTGGGGCGATTTTAACATTTGTATTTGCATATGCAATTGAGAAAATAGACCAGCTACAATTCTTCCGAAAAACAGGTTACTTTTTCTCTATCGTTCCTTTAGCCATACCAGGTTTAGTACTCGGATTAGGATATGTCTTTTTCTTTAGTCAACCAACGATTCAAATTTTGGGACTATCAGTAACGAACCCGTTTCATTCTTTATACGGAACAATCGCTGTGTTAGTACTAGTAAATATCATTCATTTTTATTCTGTAACATTTGTCACGGCAACGACTGCTTTAAAGAAATTAGATCGAGAGTTTGAGCTTGTTTCGCAGTCGATGGGTATTCCGTTTTATAAAACATTCTTTAGAGTAACGGTACCAATGTGTTTACCAGCAATTTTAGAAATGGTAATGTACTACTTCGTAAATTCAATGGTAACTGTATCGGCAGTTGTATTCCTATATGCAGCTGATTTTAAACTAGCTGCCGTATCAATCGTAAATATGGATGATGCAGGAAATGTGGCGCCAGCAGCTGCAATGAGTGTGCTTATTGTTGTTACAAATATTGTAGTAAGAGTTGTATATGAATGGGGAACGAAAGCACTTCGTAACCGAACTTCACAATGGCAAAAAAGATAAGTAAGAAAGGTGATGGACAGAATGAAAATTGAAGCAGTTATTTTTGATTGGGCAGGGACAACAGTTGATTACGGATGTTTTGCACCACTAGAAGTATTCATGGAGATTTTTCATAAACGGGGTGTAGCAATTACAGCAGAAGAAGCTCGTAAGCCAATGGGGTTATTAAAAATAGATCATGTAAGGGCACTTACTGAGATGCCTCGTATTGCGAGTGAGTGGAATCGTGTTTTCCGACAATTACCAACAGAAGCAGACATTCAGGAGATGTATGAAGAATTTGAAGAGATTCTCTTCGCTATTTTACCGCGCTATGCTTCGCCGATTAATGGAGTAAAAGAAGTGATTGCTTCTTTACGTGAAAGAGGAATTAAAATTGGTTCAACGACTGGTTATACGAGAGAAATGATGGATATTGTAGCAAAGGAAGCAGCGTTACAAGGATATAAACCTGATTTTCTTGTTACGCCAGATGATGTTCCAGCAGGCCGTCCATATCCATGGATGTGCTATAAAAATGCAATGGAACTTGGTGTGTATCCGATGAACCATATGATAAAAGTTGGGGACACAGTATCAGATATGAAAGAAGGTAGAAATGCTGGAATGTGGACAGTGGGTGTAATTCTTGGCAGTAGCGAGCTCGGTTTAACGGAAGAGGAAGTGGAGAATATGGATTCGGTAGAACTTCGTGAAAAAATAGAAGTAGTTCGCAATCGTTTCGTTGAAAATGGGGCGCACTTTACGATAGAAACGATGCAGGAACTCGAAAGCGTAATGGAACATATCGAGAAACAAGAACTTATTATTTCATAAAAGGGGAATAGGATCATGACTGAAAATCACTACTTATTATTAACACCAGGACCATTAACGACAACAAAATCAGTAAAAGAAGTTATGCTATACGATTGGTGTACGTGGGATGATGAATATAATACGATGGTGCAAGAAGTAAGAGCTAAACTTGTATCGTTAGCGACGAAGGAAGAAGAGAAATATACAACAGTGTTAATGCAAGGAAGCGGTACGTTTTCAGTTGAAGCAGTAATTGGTTCTGTTATTCCGGCAAATGGGAAGCTTCTCGTTTGTACAAATGGTGCGTACGGTAAGCGCATTGTGCAAATGGCAGAGATGTTACAGATTGATGTAGTGGTCAGTCAAACAGAAGAGTGGGAACCTACTAATATTGTAGAAGTAGAGAAGTTATTGCAAGAAGATAAAGAGATTACGCATATTGCAGTTGTTCATTGCGAAACGACGACAGGCATTATAAATCCAATTGTAGATGTATGTAAATTAGGAAAACAGTATGGAAAGGTTACAATTGTTGATGCGATGAGTAGTTTCGGCGGGATTGAAATAGACATTGCTGATTTACAAATTGATTTTTTAATTAGTAGTGCGAATAAGTGTATTCAAGGGGTTCCTGGATTCGGATTTGTAATCGCAAAACGTGATGAATTATTGAAGTGTAAAGGGCAAGGACGCTCTTTATCTCTTGATTTATATGATCAATGGGAAACGATGGAAAAACAAAATGGGAAATGGCGTTTTACTTCACCTACACATGTTGTACATGCTTTTTATCAAGCACTACTTGAACTAGAAAAAGAGGGAGGAGTAAGAGCGCGTTACAATCGATATTACAACAATCAAAAACTACTAGTAAATAGAATGGGAGAAATCGGATTTAAGCCACTAGTAGATGAGGAATATCAATCTCCTATTATTACATCTTTCATTTATCCAAAAGAGGGATTCGAGTTTCAACAGTTATATAACGAATTAAAGCGTTATGGATTTGTTATTTACCCTGGAAAAATTTCGAAAGTAGATACGTTCCGCATTGGAAATATCGGTGATGTACATGAAGAAGATATTAATCGCTTAGTTGATAGTATTGCTAAAGGAGCTGTTATTGGGTGAAAGTATTTTGCTTAGGTGGAGCAGGTAAAATTTGTCGCGAAGCTATTTTGGATTTAGTTCAATTTTCATCTTTTGAGACAATTACAGTAGCTGATTTTAACGAGGTAGAGGGCCGTAAAGTAGTAGAATGGCTCAACGACCCTCGTGTTGATTTTGTAAAAGTAGATGTAAAGAATCACGAGGATACGGTTGCAAAAATGATTGGTTATGACATTGTAATGGACGGTACGACGATAAAGTTAAACAGATTGTCGACCCGCTGTATTGCAGAAGCAGGCTGTCACGGTGTGAACTTAAATGGATTTGGTGAAGAAAATGAATCGCATGCTATATTTGTTGAAAATGAAAAGATATGTTTACCTGGATTTGGCATGACGCCAGGTGTAACGCAAATGATGGCAATGCATGCAGCAAATCAATTGGATACTGTAGAGTCTGTCCATGTAAGTCACGGTTCGTATCGTCCGATTGCTTTTTCTGCATCAATTACAGAGACAACGACATATGAATATGATCCATATTTACCATCGCGTACAGTGTATGAAGATGGTGAATTTAAGCAAGTACCTCCGTTTGCGCGTCCGAGAGAAATAGAATTGCCAGAGCCTTATGGTAAGGCAACGCAGTATATCATTCCGCATTCTGAAACGATTACGCTAGCAAAGGCATTAGAAAATAAAGGTGTCAAACTGATAGAGACGAGAGGAACTTGGCCACAGCAAAATATGCAACTTGTACGTGCTTTATATGATTACGGCATATTGCGTAATGATCAGATTGAAATAAACGGGAAAGAAATAGGCATTATGGATTGTATTTCACAGTATTTATTGCAATCGAAAGAAGGGCAAGAAACAGAGCTTTATGGTTATGCACTTCATGTAGAAGTAATAGGTATGAAAAATAATGAGAAGCAAAGACATGTGTTATATCATACACATCCGTTATCTGATGGTTCTGTTGTAGGATGGGAAAAATTAAGAGCGTATACGAGAAACGTCGGTATTCCATTTGGGATTGCTGCAGAGTTAATTGCAAATGGAAATGTAAATAGGGTGGGTGTTGTTACGCCTGAAGAAGCCTTTGAAAATCCACAATTGATTTTTGATGAGCTAGCAAAGCGCGGTATTCATATTCATGAAGAAGTTTCTACTTATAAAGAAAATTATAGCTTTGTATAAGTAAGGAAGTTTATAAGGGAGATATAAATGAGGTGAAGCTATGTCTGTAGTAGGAGAAGAAAGAAAGCGAACCATTCTTGAAAAGGTAGAATTTAAAGGGAAAGTAAAGGTTTCAGAATTAGCGAGAGAATTTGCTGTATCAACAGAAACGATTCGTCGATATTTAGAAGAATTAGATCGTGAAAAGAAGCTGAAAAAAGTGTATGGTGGAGCTGTTCAACTTCCAGGCGCTGGAGTAGAGGCACCAATGTTAGAAAGAGAAATGCTACATATAGAAGAGAAGAAAAGAATTGGTTATAAAGCAGCGACATTTGTAGAAGACGGTGATGTCATTGCAATTGATGATGGAAGTACACCGCTTCAAATGGTTCCATACCTTGTTCATCGTAAAAACTTAACGATTGTAACAAGTTCATTTCCAGTCGCAACACAATTAATTTCTTCTATTAATAAAAAGATGTTTCACGGTGAAGTTTTATTTATAGGTGGAAAAGTATCTCCAAAGCATTCGCGTGTATCAGGGTCTATTTCTCAGCAAGTCATACAGCAATTTCATTTTCATAAAGCGTTCGTTTCGATTGATGGGTTATTACCTAGTTTTGGAGTTTCCAGCTTTGAATTAGAGAAAGCGAAATTGTCAGAGGCGATGATGAAATTAGCTGAGAAAACATATATTTTATGTGATCATACGAAGGTAGGAGTGAAAGGGAATTATCGTATAGCAGCAATTTCGCGTATTCAACACGTAATTTGTGATAAAAAAATGCCATATAGCTTTGAAGAAGAACTTAAGAAGCATAATATTCAGTGGACAGTTTGTTAAATACAGTGAAAGCACATAAACTCCCGCCTAATTTTTAGGAGGGAGTTTTATTATCTGTAAATCGTAAAATAAAAGATTTGCAGTTATGCAAAAAGTGGACACATTTTCTCACCTCTTTCATATAATTTACCAATACAAAAAAAGTTGGTCGAAGGAAAGAAGGGAGAACATGTCAGAACGAATATATAATAAACTTGTATTGTACGCGAATATTTTGCAAAAAATCGGTGTCATCAATGAGAAGGAAAAAAGTGAAATTCTTCATACGATAGGTAAAAAAGCCCTTTGAATAAAGGGCTTTTTTATTTTTTTATCTTTAAAAATATAAATTTAATGTAATATTCTCATTGACAATGATAATGATATTCATTATCATTTATTTGTAGATAATTGATAATACTTATCAATTGTAAAGATTATATATGATAGGGGATATTATTTTGAAAAAAAATTACATGAAGGCGCTAGTAGTAGCGACAACATTAGCAATTCCATTTGCTACGTACTCTACTCCAGCATTAGCGGCATTAAAAGTTGAAGCAAATCAATCGGTAGCAGCAGCGAGTGATCGCACGTATGATACTGAGATTAAAATATATAAGGACCAAAAAGATGAGCCATCTATGGTTTCTCAATATATAAAAGATCCTAAAGTAACGATTGCAGCTGGCAAAAAAATTGTCACTGTAACAATGCAAGATAGTGATTATTTTCAATATCTTAGAATAGAAGATAGAAACCGACCTGGTGTATTTCATGATGTGAAGGTTTTGTCAGAAGATAAGAGGAAGAATGGGACGAAAGTAGTTCAATTTGAAATTGGTGAGTTTGAGAAGAAGCACAATATGCAAATGCATATACTTATTCCAGCTATTGGATATGATCACAAATATCAAGTTCAATTTGAAATTAAAGATCCAACTGTAGGTAACAAAGAAACAGAGAAACCAGATGATAACTCTAATTCAGGCAATACGGAAACGGATAATCCAGTTGATAATCAAAATATGATAACAGATAACAAATTAAGAGAACTTGTGAATAAAAAAGTATTTAATAGAAAAGATTTAAATACACCAATTACGAAAGAAGAGTTATTACAAGTAAAGGATTTGTTTTTAAATACGAATGAGATACTTGATTATAGTGCATTAAAATATATGCCAAATTTAAAATCTTTAACAGTTGCGAATGCGAAGATAAAAGATCCGTCGTTCTTTGCGAACTTAAAGCAATTAAGTCATTTAGCTTTGCGTGGTAATGAATTTTCAGATGTAACGCCACTTGTTAAGATGGATAATTTAGAATCTCTTGATTTAAGTAATAATAAAATTACAAACGTTGCACCACTAACTGAAATGAAAAATGTAAAAAGTTTATTTCTATCAGGCAACCAAATAGAAGATGTAACAGCATTAGCGAAAATGGAACAACTAGATTACTTGAATTTAGCAAATAATAAAATTACGAACGTTGCTCCATTAAGCGCTTTGAAAAATGTAACATACTTAACTTTAGCAGGTAATCAAATTGAAGATATTAAAGCGTTATATTCATTACCTTTAACAGACTTAGTATTAACACGTAATAAAGTTAAAGATTTATCCGGCATTGAGCAAATGAAGCAATTAGAAGAATTGTGGATCGGGAAAAATGAAATAAAAGATGTTACTCCTCTAAGTAAGATGACACAGTTAAAACAATTACACTTACCTAACAATGAGTTAAAGGATATTACGCCATTATCAAGTTTAGTAAACTTACAAAAGCTTGATTTAGAAGCGAATTATATTTCAGACTTATCACCAGTTAGTAATTTGAAAAAATTAGTATTTCTAAGTTTTGTTGCAAATGAAATTCGTGATGTCCGACCAGTTATAGAACTAAGTAAGACGACTTATATTAATGTCCAAAATCAAAAAGTATTTTTAGAGGAAACAGAAGTAAATAAAGAAATAAAAGTACCTATATATGAAAAAGATGGTGAAGTTTCTACGAAAATCCGTCTGAAGAGCGATAATGGTACGTATAGTAATGGCGTAGTGAAATGGAGTACACCAGGTGAGAAAATATATGAATTTGGTGTGAAAGATCCATTCGCGGATACAGGAATTTTCTTTACAGGGTCTGTTATTCAAAATGTAGTAGAAAGTAAAGACGGTAATACGTCTAAAGAAGATGAGAAAACAGAAGTGGTAGAATTTAAAGATGTACCAAAAGGACATTGGTCAGAAGAAGCAATTAATTACTTAGCGAAAGAAAAATTATTTATAGGCTATGGAAATGGTGAATTTGGATTTGGTGATAACATTACTCGTGGACAAGTAGCTCTTCTAATACAAAGGTATTTAAAATTAGAAAATAATCTAGTACCAAAAACGGCATTTACAGATACGAAAGGAAATATGTATGAAACGGCTATTGATGCAGTGGTTCAAGCTGGAATTATGACAGGCTATGGAAATGGTATGTTCCGTCCAGATGGAGTATTAACCCGATATGAAATGTCAGTAGTATTACAAAGAGTATTTCAGTTAAAAGAAAATGAAAATAGTGCAGAGAATTTTAAAGATATACCAAATGGCCATTGGGCGAAAGGATATGTGAAAGCTTTAGTGGATAATAAAATATCAAAAGGCGACGGGGAAGGGAATTTTTTAGGAGATAATTTCGTAACACGTGAACAATATGCACAGTTTTTATATAATGCAATAAAGAAATAAAGTGAAACTTTAATCAGTGGGGGGTTTGTTCATTCCCCACTGATTATTAGCCCTCACTAATCGGGCTGCCCGTTAATGCGGAATAAAAAATGAGGAAAATACGCTATTCTTTAATTAAAGAGTAGCGTATTTTTTATGTACAAAATGAAATAGGAAATAGATAGGAGTATAGACATATGAATAGCCTATTTTAAAGAAGAACCACGAAACTATATTGACAAAAAAGCGTTCTCATGTGATAATTCAATTAATTTTTAGAATAATCAAAAAATACTCCTTTTACATAGAAAGGATTCGAACCTTATATGAATATTATGCCGGGGGTGACGAAATGTTATTTTTTCTGAAGAAATGGAATGAATTAAAAGATGTGAAATCTGAATTGGCACTTCGTGATTGGTTTTATGGTACCAAAATTAGCTTATCGCTATGTACGTCAAAAGAGCCGTTAACATTCTTAGTAAATGTTGAGGGAAGAGATAAAGGGCTATTTTCGGAAGAAGATTTTATTGTCGTAAATTGCATGTGCGAGTCAGTATTTGAAAATGAAGAAAAACCAGCTGCAGAGTCATTTATGCATGCGGATATTTATAAAAAAAGTAGTGCAGGATGTATTTTACAAGTGCAGACTGTAGATAGTCATTTAATATCAGAGTTATATGGGGAAGAAGGAGAAGTAACGTTCGATAAACGCAGTGTGGAGCGTGTTTTCGGAAAAGAAGGTATAACAGAAATGACAATTCCAATTGTAGAAGATGAAAAAAAATTCGCTGATTTATTAGAAAGGAATGTTCCGAATTTCATTGAAGGTGGAGGAGTAGTTCTTGTTCATAATTACGGCATGATTGTGTGGGGAAAAACGCCAGAAGAGGCGAAAAAATGGCTAGAGGGTATAGAATATTTAATGAACTATCATGTAAAGTTATTAATGATTAAGGGGGCAAGGAGCTCTGTTATATAAAAATGGATGTGATATAGCTACAAGTTAATAAATAAATGAAAGCGTTTTAAAAATAATTTCACTCATAAAATATAGGTCTCCTTATTATATATAGATTACATGTTGACATGTAAGGAGGAACATATTTTGCGAGTTAAATATCATTTTCTGCCAAAGCAGCAAGTAACATTTTGCAAAATAAATGATTCTGGTGAAGAGGCACTGCAAATGATGAACGAAACGGGATTTCGAGCCATCCCGGTATTAGCAGAAGATGAGAAGAAATTCACAGGGATTATTTATAAAGTAGATTTATTAGAAAAAAAATGCAATAGCGGATTAGAGCATGTAAGTGCAGGAGATATGCTCGATGATTCTAATGCATTTATTTTTGAAAAGGATTCCTTCTTCAGAGCTTTTTATGTAATTCGTCGGCTTCCGTTTTTAGCCGTGCTAAATGATTATAATGAATTTGTCGGTATGTTAACGCATTCGAATATATTTGATGTTATTGAAGATTCATTTGGTATGCGAACAGGTGGTTATATATTAACAATTGCAACACAAGATTGTAAGGGAACGATTAAAGAGCTTGGGACATTGTTAAAAGCATATAATATCGGTGGCCTATTTACGCTAGATAACGGTGATCAATATATCCGCCGCGTTATTGTAAATATATCAGATGAGTTAGATGAAACAAAATTAAAGCAATTAATCGGAAAAATAGAGAAAAAAGGATTCAGAGTGAGTCATGTAGATTATATTTAAGTTAAAAAGAAAAGTACCTATCTGTTATATATAGATAGGTACTTTTTTGTCCCGCTATTTGTGGGCAGTAAGATCTTCGCCTCAAAATTCAGCGCAAGCAAAGAAGTTAAGTGGGAGCGGACTGCCCGTAAAAGCCCAATTGGTGAGGGCTGATTATATGTGAGTAATGAACTTTATTTTGAAACAGGAGGCGGGGATAATGCTAGATCAGATAAGAAAATAAAGTCTGCATGCTCACGAATTTTAGGGATAGAAGTTTCAATAACGCGTGATGTAATTTCACCTGGGGGGCCCACATGCCCGATAGCTACCATAATAGGTTTTTCTTGAATTTTTTTGATGAGTAATTGGGCTTGTTTTGAAATATGCCCTGCTGTATATACATCATCAAAAAATAGTTGGTTTTCAATAATAGGAACTCCTAATTCTTTTCCGATTTTTGGGACGACACTATTAGGATTCGTTTTACTATCTAAGTAAAATAAACCGTGTTTTTTACAAGCAGCAAGTATAAGGCGAACAATTCTTTCATCCGCTGTTACTTTTGACCCCATATGATTGTTCATTCCAATTGCATGCGGTACTTCTTGAATCGCTTGTTCAAGTCGGTTGTTTATTTCTTCATCGCTTAAATCAGTTGTAATTGCTTTCGGCCCAAGCCATTCTTTTTTACCTTTTATAGGTTCCATTGGCATATGTATAATAACTTCATGTCCTTTCTTATGGGCAGCTATTGCGTCTTCTTTTGTGGAAGGAAGAAAAGGCATAACAGCAACAGTGAGTGGAATGGGAAGTGATAACATTTGATTAGTCCCCTTCATATTATTACCGAAATCATCAATGACAATAGCAACTTTATTCGTATGAGCATTTGCTTGAATAGGAAATAAGAAAGACGGTAAAAACAAAACAATGATGAATAATGCAATCGTATATTTTCGCATATAAATATTTCCTTTCTATTGTTATCCTGCTATTTGTGGGTAGTAAGACTCCCACCTCAACATTGTGCTGGATAGGTGGGAGATTCACTGCCTACCCGATTGGTGAATGCTAATTATCAGTGGGGGCTGAACAAAAAAACACTGATTAAAGTTTCACTTTATCAATCATCATTATGTTTTGCTTTTTTATATAAATTAAACAAAAAATGTCGAAGAAAAGTAGGTGGAAAATTAAGAATCCCCGGTTTACGTAGAATTTATAAAAAAAGAAGATGAAAAAAATGTCTATTATTGCGAATGTATTTACAAAGATAGAATAATTTGTAATAATTCTCAAAGTGAGGGTAAAGATTTGTAAATTACAGGGAGAAAATGTTAAATTTTCTGATTCTTCAAATTTGCATATGATTAAGTAGTTAAAAAAAGTCAATGGAGAAGTGAAGTTAAGAGCATGGAAGTATAATAAGGGGGATATGGATGTTTACTGTAAAAAGGAAGTACACATTAGAAAAGCTTTCACGTGATATTCATATGAAACGTGAAGAAATGATTCAACTAGGATTAACAAGTGGGCTAAATAGTAGGGAGACAATTCAAGTTAGTCAAGAATTGGACAAGCTTATTTTACAATATCAATGTTATAAAGAAAAACAAACACCGAAATGGTTTTCAATTATAAAAATACCTATTTTCCAAATCGGGTATGAAGGAAAATCAAATAATTTTTGGCGAATGCTTGTGGCTGGTTTTATGAAATAAGTATAATTACCCTTATAGGATAAGGATAATTATACTATGTGTAACGGAATTTCGATATGAACTGTCGTTCCTTCGTTTTCTGTACTGTCGATAAAAATATGCCCATTATACATCTCTACAATTCGTTTACATATGACAAGTCCAAGACCTGTTCCAGTATCTTTATTAGTAAAGAACGGATGAAAGAGGTGTTTTTGAATATGTTGCGGAATCCCTTTTCCAGTATCTGTAATATGCAGTTGTGCGTGTGTTTCATTGTTTTTTACTACAATGGTTAGTGTATCATTAGAAGTCATGGCCTCAATTGCATTTTTGGTAATGTTTAAAACCACTTGTTTCATATGGTCTTTCGAACAACGGATATGAACAGGATGGTCTGGCAAATGTAAATGGAATACAATGTTATGTAAATTCGCCTCAGATTGAATAATTAATGCTACCTCATTTAGAATTGTTCTTACATCATATGTTTGTTCGATGATGGCGGTTGGCTTTCCTAGAATAAGAAATTCACTTACAATTTCATTGATTCGCTCTATTTCTTGTTCAATTACGGAAAAGTAGAACTGATCTTGTTCATCTTTATATTTCTCTTTTAATAGAGCGACGAGTCCTTTAATTCCAGTAAGAGGATTACGGATTTCGTGTGCTGTACTCGCTGCAAAAGTTCCAACTAATTCAATTTTCTGTAGCTCATTTTGTTGTCTTTCAAGTTTTGTTTGACGTTTTAACAACATATATTGAGCAAGCAAAAATAAAATAGACATTAAAAATAAAGTAGCTATACACTCTATTGCAACCCACTGGTATAAGGTTTTTTGATGAATGGGTAATGGAGAAACAGAGACCTTCCAATTCAATCTTTGGAGTGGGGTAGTAAGCATATTAGAATGCGTATCACTTGTGTCGTTATTATCATCGGTTAGAAAAACTACATCATGTTTATCAGTTACCTCAAAATGGTATTGTGGTTTAATGGCATTTAAAGAAGAGGAAATGTAATCAAAGCGTAAACTAGCTAATAATAATCCTGAGAGCTCCTTCTGTTTATTAAATATGGGGGCAGCAATCATAATAGCTTTATGTCCAAGAACGCGATCAGTAATGACTGATGATACGGTGGTTTTTTTAGTTTGGAGCGCGTCTTGAATATATTTACGGTCTGAAACATCTATAGGCTTTGATTCATCTTCAGATGCGATTGTAATGACTCCTTCTGGTGTAGCGTAATATAGACCAGAAAAGCGTGCATCGTTTCCATCTGTATCATGTACAATTTGTTTAATGCCATTTATATTACCAGTCTCGGTGCCTACAACTTTTGCAAGCATGTCTAAAGCAGAAATTGCTTCACCAAGATGATGATCCAAATAATCTCTATATAAAAAGAGAACTGTATGAGCAGATAATTTGTTTTCCTGTTTCATTTTATATGTATGATACGAATAAAATGTAGCACCAATCCCTATTGTCGGTAGGATAACAAGCAATATATATATAATTATGCTTTGGAATTTGACTTTCAAATGTGGTACTCCTTCTTTTTTTATTATCATTATATATAAACTATGTTAAAATTGTCATGTTTTTATTCAAGAATGATTTTTAATATATTAGGGGAGAAGAAATGGATGAGTGAATGCTCATTCGGAATTCACATGAAGTATGAAGTGGTATTTTCTTTTTATTGCTGAGAATTTAAGTGAAGGGTTGAAAGTTGTATGACATCAAATAATGAACGAGAAGATATTTCTCAATCTTTAAAAGTATTTATTGCATTATCTCGTGTACATCGTTCTGTTATGGATACTACAAATAAATCTATACAAAGTAACGGGTTAAATCCAACTGAATTTGCTGTATTAGAACTGCTATATCATAAAGGCGGTCAACCACTCCAGCAAATTGGTGAGCGCATTTTAATAGCTAGTGGCAGCATTACATATGTTGTAGATAAGTTGGAGAAAAAGGGATTAGTAAAGAGAATCCCATGTCCGAATGACAGACGTGTTATTTACGCGCAATTAACTGAGTCTGGCGAGAACTTTATTGCTTCTATTTTTCCGGGGCATGAGGAAGTTATACATCAGTCTTTTGAAATGTTAACGAAAGATGAAAAAGATGAATTACTTGATTTATTAAAAAAAATTGGGAAGTATGAAAAATAATATGTTCCAAAGGAGCTTTGGATAAATAAATCCAAGGCTTTTTTATTTGTAATGAACTCAGGGCAGTCACTGCCGAAATTTGTTGAAAATTAAGAGGGGATTCGAGAATACGTATTGAATTATAATAAAGGTATGTAATGGAGAGGAGGCTCGTTCATGTCATTTAAAGACTATGAATATAAACGCCCAAATATTGAAGAGTTAAAAGAGAAATTTACTGTTGCTTTAGAGAAGTTTGATAACGCAAAAACTGTAGAAGAACAAAAACAAGTCATTCATTCAATTAATGAGATTCGCAACGATTTTGGTACAATGGGAAACCTTTGTTACATTCGCCATTCTGTTGATACGACGGATACTTTTTATAAGGAGGAGCAGGATTTCTTTGATGAATTCTCTCCAGTTGTACAAGGATATGGTACAAAATATTATAAGGCACTCATTAATTCTCCATTTCGTGAAGAATTAGAGGCGTATTATGGAAAACAATTATTTGCTCTAGCAGAATGTGATTTAAAAACATATTCAGATGAAGTCGTGAAAGATTTACAATTAGAAAATAAATTATCATCGCAATATACACAGTTATTAGCATCTGCAAAAATTGACTTTGCTGGAGAAGAAAGAACGTTATCGCAACTGATTCCGTTTATGCAAGGAAAAGAAAGAAGCGAACGTAAAGCAGCAAGTGAAGCATACTACGGATTTTTAGCTGGAAATGAGGAAGAACTAGATTGTATTTATGATGAGCTTGTTAAAGTGAGAACGAAAATCGCAAAATCTTTAGGTTTCAAAAACTTTGTTGAACTTGGATATGCAAGAATGTACCGTACAGATTATAATGCGGAGATGGTGGCTAATTACCGTCAGCAAGTGCTGGATTATATCGTTCCTGTTACAACGGAATTAAGAAAGCGACAACAAGCACGTATCGGTGTAGAGAAGTTAGCTTATTACGACGAAAATTTTGAGTTTGCTACAGGTAATCCAACTCCAAAAGGAGATGCGGATTGGATTGTTGATCATGGAAAGACGATGTATAAAGAGTTATCGGCTGAAACAGATGAATTTTTCAATTTCATGCTAGATAATGATTTATTAGATTTAGTTGCGAAAAAAGGAAAAGCTGGCGGCGGATATTGTACATATATTGAGAATTATAAAGCGCCATTTATTTTCTCAAACTTCAATGGAACATCTGGTGACATTGATGTATTAACACATGAAGCAGGTCATGCTTTCCAAGTATATGAAAGTCGTAAATTTGAAATTCCAGAATATAATTGGCCAACATATGAGGCATGTGAAATCCACTCTATGAGTATGGAATTCTTTACATGGCCATGGATGAAGCTATTCTTTGAAGAAGATGCAGATAAATATTACTTCTCTCACTTAAGTTCAGCACTCCTGTTTTTACCTTATGGTGTATCTGTTGACGAATATCAACATTATGTATATGAAAATCCTGAAGCATCACCGGAAGAGCGTAAGACAGCATGGCGTAACATAGAGAAGAAATATTTACCGCATCGTGATTATGAGGATAATGATTATTTAGAGCGCGGTGGTTTTTGGCAACGTCAAGGACATATTTATAGTTCGCCGTTCTATTATATTGATTACACGCTTGCTCAAATTTGTGCGCTACAATTTTGGAAACGTGCAAGAGATAATAGACAAGAGGCTTGGGAAGATTATGTGAATCTGTGCCAACAAGGTGGAAGTAAATCGTTCTTAGAATTAGTAGAAGTTGCAAATTTAACATCACCATTTGCTGAAGGCTGTGTGAAAAGTGTTATTACAGAAATTGAAGCATGGTTACATGCGATTGACGACACAAAATTGTAAAAAACATGCGCTTTTTTTCACATGTTTAACATCGACATAATGGGAAAATGATGAGATAATAAAAGAAAATTCAGAATACTGAAGAGGTGTTTCTAATAAGGAGCACCTCTTTTCACAAACAAAAGGGGGGAACAAGTATGCTTCAATCTAATATGGATGTAAGTTTAGAAAGTTTAGTAAACTCATTACAGTCTACTCGAAGCACGCTATTATCAGAAATTGAAATGTTAAATGACACAGAAGTGAATGTAAAGCCACGCCGTGATAAATGGAGCATTATTCAAATTTTACACCACTTGCATTTAGTTGAACAATCTGTCACGTCTGCCCTTGTATATGCTTTACAAAAAAAGGAAAGAAACATGACTCCATTTAAAGACCTCCAACTTACGCTTGATCGCACACATAAACGAGAAGCTCCTCAGCAAATGCAACCAACAGAAACTTTAATGAAAAAACAGCAAGGAATTCAATTGCTAGAACATTCACGCCAAGAACTATTACACGCGCTTCATAGTGTTATAGATGAAAAAGATTTATTTGAAAATGGATTAAAGCATCCTGTTTTTAATGATCTGAATTTGTATCAATGGGTTCAATTTCTTGATTTGCATGAACAAAGACATCTTACGCAGTTAAAAGAGGCGAAACATGCAATTTTGCAACGCTAAAGTGGAAGAAGTGGGAAACCACTTCTTTTTTGATACGTGCATAGTTTTCTTTCTTATTTTGGAATACTACATGGAGAAAGAAAAGAAGGAGCTGAAAAAACATGTCTAAAAAGAAGCGAGAAGAAGAGCGCGCCTGGAAAGCACGTAAAGAAAATCAACAACCGCACGGAAAAGTGAAAGCTTTTGCTGAATTAGTTGAAGGAACAGAAAAAACGTGATGATTATTTCATCACGTTTTTTGTATGAGTGGAAAAGTTAATAAAAAGGTTGTACCGATTCCTTTTTCACTTATAATATCAATTTTTCCATTCATAGCTTGAACAACACTGAATACGACCATCATTCCAAGTCCAGTACCTTTTTCTTTCGTTGAATAAAAAGGAGAGCCAAGACGTTTTACTTGTTCTGAATCCATACCGACTCCTGTATCTTTTATATATAACTGAATATGCTTATGATCAGGAACTAATGTGAAATAAAGGTCACCGCCTTTTGGCATAGCCTCAATGCAATTTTTTAAAATATTTAATAAACATTGATTTAGTTTTTGCTTTTCACCAGCGATAAAAAAAGAAGTGCTTTGCTTTATATAATGAGTACGTACATTTGTTAAATTAGCAAGCGGTGTAATTAACGACAATGCATGTAGTAATTCTTCTTCTAACTGTAATGTTTGTTCTTTTTCAATGCTTGGTTTAGCAAAGGTTAAATAATCTGTAAGAACATGATTTGCTTGTTCGATGCCGTTAATGGCAATGTCGATATATAATTTTCGTTCCTGCTCAGTACAGGTATCTGATTGTAACAGTTGTAAAAACCCTTTCGTTGAAGTTAATGGATTGCGAATTTCATGAGAGATAGACGCTGCCATTTCACCAATTAAATGAAACTTTTCAGCATTTATAAGTTCGTTTTGGAGACGAACTTGAGTTTGTAATATGTGTAGTAAATATAGAATTAGAATCGTACCAAGCATTGAACATAACTCATACACAATAATATGCGGTATATAATCAGTCTTATTTGTAACCTTTGAAAGGAAGAAGGGTATCCAAATAAATCCGTATGTGAGACTGTAGATAATAGCAAGTGTTATTTTTATACGATTAGAAGTTCGATTAAAAAATTTATATGTTAATAGTAGAACAATAAATAGAAGAACAGAACCGATAAGAGATGGGAAAACACCTACCCCCCCTAATAATAAGCGATATATGTTTAATACAACTAAGATAGAACCACCAGCAATAGGCCCTCCCGTTAATGTACCGACAATTAATACAATATGGCGCATATCAAATTGAAAACCATTATTTGTTTTTGCTGCAAATGTAATACAGAGTACGGTAGCGAGGCAACAGAGTACAATGAATATAGCTGAATTTAATTTAGGAGAGCGTTTCCCTTTTTGATTCCAAAATAAATGATATACGAGCATTGTAATCAGGATGAATAATATATTTAAAAAGAGATAAATAATAAAGGATTTCAGTGGGATGCCTCCTCTCTTCTTAGATTAAATTAATCATACTATAAAATGAAAGAAATGAAATAATAAATAGCAGAAAAATCAGAAATTTTTACGCTAGTATACAATATGTTACAATAAGCTGTGTCAATGAAAGAAGAAATTCCGTGCACCGCGCGGGAGAGGTTCGCGAACTCCCTCTATAAAAAACTATGGAAACAACAATATCCTTAGGTATTGTTTTGTTTTTTTATTGTGACAGTTCAAGAACGTTCTTTCTTCTTATTTATAGTAGAGAAGGAGAATGAGTGAAATGAAAAAAGAAAAAGCAGTTGTTGTTTTTAGTGGAGGACAAGATAGTACGACATGTTTATTTTGGGCAATAGAGCAGTTTGCAGAGGTAGAAGCTGTAACGTTTAATTACAATCAACGTCATAAGCTAGAAATTGATTGTGCAGTGGAAATTGCAAAAGAGCTAGGAATAAAGCATACGGTACTAGATATGAGTCTATTAAATCAACTTGCTCCAAATGCGTTAACGAGAACGGATATGGAGATTACACATGAAGAAGGTGAATTGCCATCGACATTTGTAGATGGACGAAATTTACTCTTCTTATCATTTGCTGCTGTATTAGCAAAACAAGTTGGAGCACGTCATATTGTAACGGGTGTATGTGAAACTGATTTCAGTGGTTATCCAGACTGCCGTGACGTGTTTGTGAAATCGTTAAACGTTACTTTAAATTTATCTATGGATTACCCGTTTGTTATTCACACGCCACTTATGTGGATTGATAAAGCTGAAACATGGAAATTATCAGATAAACTTGGAGCATTTGAGTTTGTTCGAGAAAAAACATTAACATGTTATAACGGAATCATTGGTGATGGTTGCGGTGAATGTCCAGCATGTCAACTTCGTAAAGCAGGGTTAGATACGTACCTACAAGAACGCGAAGGAGCGAATAACTAATGGATAACTTTTTTGGATTTCGCATCGTAGAGAATTTGCAAAAAATGGACAAGGATATTCAGCGTAAACAACTCAAATACCATAATAAAAGAGTAATGGTCAGCAAGGAATTTACATTTGATGCAGCACACCATTTACACTGTTATGAAGGGAAATGTAAAAACTTACACGGTCACACATATAAAGTTGTATTTGGAATTAGTGGATATGTAAATGAAATAGGTCTTGCAATTGACTTTGGAGATATAAAAGAAATTTGGAAAAATGAAATCGAAATTTATCTAGATCATCGTTATTTAAACGAAACGTTACCTGCAATGAATACGACTGCTGAAAATATGGTCGTTTGGATTTATGAAAAGATGGCAGAAGCACTAACAAAAGAGAATCGAGTGAACGAATATAAAGGAGCTCGCGTTGAATTTGTTCGTCTATTTGAGACGCCGACTAGTTATGCGGAAGTAAGACGGGAGTGGATGCTCGATGAGTAAAATCCCTGTCTTAGAAATATTCGGTCCGACTATTCAAGGTGAAGGAATGGTTGTAGGGCAAAAAACAATGTTTATCCGTACAGCTGGTTGTGATTATAGCTGTGCTTGGTGTGATTCTGCTTTTACGTGGGATGGATCAGCTAAAGATCAAATTAGACAGATGACACCAGAAGATATTTGGGATGAGCTTGTTGCAATTGGAGGAGAAAATTTTTCTCATGTTACGATTTCAGGTGGAAATCCGGCATTACTGAAAAATATTGAGTTTCTTCTTTCTATATTAAAAGAAAATGGAATGCGAACGGCAATTGAAACGCAAGGGAGTAAATGGCAAGATTGGTTACTTCAAATTGATGAGGTAACAATTTCTCCAAAACCACCAAGTTCAACGATGAAAACAGATTTTCATAAGTTAGATGCTATTATTCAGAAACTAGCAGGAAAAGATATTAGTTTAAAAGTAGTAGTATTCGATGATCATGATTTTGAATATGCAGTTAAGATGCACGAACGTTATCCAAAGGTACCATTTTTCTTACAAGTAGGAAACGATGATACAAAAACAGTGGATGATGCGATGCTTATTAAAAAATTATTAGATAAGTATGAGTGGTTGATTGATAAAGCTGTAAATTGTAAAGAGATGAATGATGCAAAAGTATTGCCTCAGCTTCATGCGTTAGTATGGGGAAATAAACGCGGCGTATAATGAGAAGGGATGTTTAAAATGACAGGAAGATTAGATGAAGATTTGAAAGATGTAACATTATTAGGAAATCAAAATACAAAATATTTATTTGAATATAGCCCAGAAATATTAGAGGTATTTGATAATAATCATCCAAACCGTGATTATTTTGTAAAGTTCAATTGTCCTGAATTTACAAGTTTATGCCCGAAAACAGGACAACCAGATTTTGCAACAATTTATATTAGCTATATTCCAGAGCAAAAAATGGTAGAGAGTAAATCTTTAAAGTTGTATTTATTTAGTTTCCGCAATCATGGTGATTTCCACGAAGATTGCATGAACGTTATTATGAACGATTTAATTAAATTAATGGATCCGCGTTATATTGAGGTATGGGGGAAATTCACACCACGTGGTGGCATTTCAATTGATCCATACTGCAACTACGGTCGCCCAGGTACGAAGTATGAACAAATGGCTGACTACCGCATGATGAACCACGATCTATATCCGGAAACAATTGATAATCGTTAATAGAAAGAAAGGGCCTGTATACTATATAGGCCCTTTCTTTCTATTATATTATGCATTTTGATTAATGACAGTATAGTTTTTATGACTTACAACTGTAAGAGGTTCCATATCTAGTTCTCTAAAATTCTTCATAATTGTTATATCAACAATAACAGAGTTTTGATTTACTTTTTGAACACGGCCTTGCATTCCACCTTTAAATTCGATGATATCTCCAGTTTCTGCGATCTGCATAAGCAACTCTCCTTGTTACAGTTTTCCCAAAAAAAGAATAAATTTGGGTTTTTTTATTTCCTCCTATTTTGAACCATATTTCCTACTTTGTAAATGTTTCCAAAGTAAAAATTCGAAAAATATTCACTTTTTGTAAGAAAATATGTAGAAAATCCATGTTTTTTAGAAAAAATAGCAAAAATGCGAGAATCTTTATATCGAGGTATAATGAAAAAGTAGAATAACCTGCTGAAGTGGGAGAAATTAGAGGCGGTAAAATGATGTTTGAATTTGTGGGGAGTGTTATAGCTTTAGTTTTATTTTTATTTTCTTATATGCATTTAAAAAAGATTCGTCAATATGATACGAGTACATATTTTGATGGGATGGATGGTATCCATGCTTCGATAACACATGATAGTGGTGGGGAGATGTAAAGGTATATAACTTTATTTTTTTGCGTGGTATGATGTTTAGAACTAGTGCATAATAGAGTTCATAAGTGATGAATGGAGAGTGAAAAGAATGAAGATTTCTTTTATTCGTCATGGTTGTTTAAGTCGTATAAGAGAACCGATGACAATTAATTCATTTCACGAATGGATGAAACAGTATGATTCCGAGTCAATGATACAAAAAGCTAAAATACCGATAGAAACAATAGAGGCAATTGAAGCAGCGAAATTTGTCTTAACAAGTGATCAAAGGCGTGCTGTACAATCAGCAGCTGAATTGACGGATTCTTTATCTTTTATGCAAAATTCTCTTTTTAGAGAAGCTGAAGTTCCTTCATGCTTTTTTGCTCCGAAGTGGTTGAAATGCACAATTAAGGTATGGATGTTCATTGGACGAACATTATGGATACTTGGCTACCATAAAGATGTTGAGTCTTATAAGGAAGTAAGAGAGAGGGTAAGGCAAGCGGCTTACCTGTTACATCGTTATGCTCTCGTACATGGAAGTATAGCTCTTGTAGGTCATAATTATGTGAATGTAATGATTGGTGCCGAACTGAGAGCGATGGGATGGTCTGGTTCTCCTATTTTGCACAGAGAGCCATGGGGATGTACAACATATACGTTTCACGAGGCGATGGATGGAAATATATTAAATACAAATTTAACATAAAAGCACACGATTTATATAAATCGTGTGCTTTCTTTTTAAGATATAGAAATTTTGACGTTTAATGGTTTTACGAGATGAGCATAAGGTTCCCCTACTAGCATAACAATTTCATCTTTTTTATAACCTAACTTTTCGTATAGTGAATAGGCGCGTTTGTTTTCTAAATTAACAAGTAAAGCGATTTTTTTATGCCCTTTTTCAGTTGCATAGATTTCGGCAGCTTCAATTAATTTAGAACCTATACCTTTTCCGCCGTGTGCACTTGAAACTGATAATGTATCAATGTAATACTCATCAAGCTCAGCTTCTTTTTCTAACGTAATTGATTCATCTTTATGTAATGCTCTTAAGTGATGTACAATTGGTGCGTCAAGCTGTGTTGCTTCACTACCGTGATAAGCGACAATAATTCCAACTGCACTCTCGTCTTGTTCATAGACAAAACAGTTTTCGTAGCTCAGACGGTTATTTTCTTTTGAGAACCATGTCTCAAGTCCTAGTAATACTTCTGCTTCAACTGTGCTACCTGTGATTTTTTCAGCAATTTCATGCAGAGCATTATACAATAAAGGAGCTATTGCCATTGCATCTGTCTTTTTTGCTTTCCGAATCATAGTATCCCTCCTAGTTCTATTTGTATATTGTAGCATAGTGGTATGGAACTTTGCATAATTGAATGCCGAAATGTTTGATATAGAGAAGTAGCTATGTTAGTATATGATATTTAGTGGACATATAGTAAAACAATATTGTTTGCGAAATAACGAAAATAAAATCATGGCATAACAACGAGATAAAGTGAAACGTTAATCAGTAAGATTTTTTGTTCATTCCACGACTGATTAGTAGTCAACACCAATCGGACTACCTGCAAATAGCGGGATAAATTTACAGTTGTTGACCTATAGAATATAAGATAAAATAAAATATTGCAGAGAGGTGAAATACATGGATAAAGAATTAGCAAATACAATTTTAGATCAGCTAAAAAATGGTGAAATAAAGGAGTATGTTGTTACGAAAGATGTATTTTATACGTTCAGAGAAGTTGTTGTAAATAGAGAAGACTTTAAGCATTTCATTGGTAACGCACAGCGAGGCGGGCAAGTGATTTATACATATTCAGAAACGCCACGTTCATAAGGGGGAATTTTGATCAGCAGGGCATCTCTCACTGATTAGTAGCCTTCACCAAACGGACGTTTCATGCGGGATAAATAAAAGATAAAGGAGAGGGGAATTATGGGCGATTTTAAACAAGGCATTTTACCACATTGGGATTATATGTGGAAAGATAGAGCCGGCAATCGATTTATGGGAATGGTTATGTATCCAGAGAAACGAAAATGTTCAGCAAAAATGCTTCAGAAAATAAAAAGAGCATATGAAGAAGCAATAGAAATTAAAGTAACTGTACAAGTTCAACATACATATCAGTACGTAGAAGGACTGATTGTATACTTTGATGAAGAGGCTCCTGTATGTACAATGATTGATAAAGATGAAAATCCACATCATATATTTGTAAAAGATATTTTGCGCATTGAGTACTCTGAATAAACTTTTCATAAATAAATTGAAGTTCCATAATAATAATCTTTTTCTATAATAGTTATCTTTTAGTATGTAACGAAAAACGAAAGTATATGTATAATATATTTAATAAGGTAAATTTGATAAATGTAATCGTTTTTTAGAGCAGATTATCGTTTCATATCTGTTCTTTTTTTGCGTGATGCTGGAGAAATATATTTCTTCAGCATCTACCGTTTTATGACAAAATATATTATTAACTTTTTTAAAAATAAGGTTAAATTCGTTGACAACTTTTTTGAAAAGCACTTTATTGACATGAGTTTTAGAATGTTGTTTCATAGTCATTGTATTGAAAAAAAACGGCTATCATGTCGAAAAGTAAAAGTTAAAAAAAGAAAGAATTTATACATATATCTTGTGTCTTATTTTGAAACGTAATACAATATATAGAGAAATCAAGAACGACATATAGAGAATATAGATTTGAGAGGGAGGGTCGGAAATGTTAGTTGCATATGATTCTATGACAGGAAACGTGAAGCGTTTCATTCACAAATTAAATATGCCGGCCGTTCAAATTGATGAAGATCTAGTAATAGATGAAGACTTTATTCTTATTACGTATACAACAGGTTTTGGAAATGTACCAGAACGTGTTTTAGACTTTTTAGAGCGCAATAATGAAAAATTAAAAGGCGTATCTGCAAGCGGCAATCGTAACTGGGGAGACATGTTCGGTGCAAGTGCTGACAAGATTTCTACTAAATATGAAGTGCCTATTGTATCAAAATTTGAGTTGTCTGGAACAAATAACGATGTAAAATATTTTAAGGAAAGGGTGCGGGAGATTGCGACACATTGAACTGAATAATGAAATCACGCAAATGCAGGACGGTTTTTATCAGCTTCATAAAGATAAAGAGGCATTAGAAGTCTTTATGGAAGAAGCTAGAGAGAATACCGTTCCTTTTAATAGCGTGGCAGAGCGAATGGAGTATATGAAAGAACATGATTACTATTACAACGTTCTGGACGAGTATAGCTTGGAGGAAGTAGAGGAAGTATATAACATCGCTTATGGTGAAAACTTCGAGTTCCAATCTTATATGGCAGCATCTAAGTTCTACAAAGATTATGCGTTAAAAACGAATGATCAAAAACAATACTTAGAAAGCTATGAAGATCGTGTAGCAATTGTGTCATTATACTTAGGACGCGGTGATGTTTCGAAGGCAAAACAATTCGCAAGCATGATTGTAAAACAAAACTACCAACCAGCGACACCAACCTTTTTAAATGCGGGAAGAAGCAGAAGAGGAGAAATGGTGTCTTGTTTCTTGTTAGAGATGGACGATAGCTTAAATTCAATCGGCTTTAACATTAATACAGCAATGCAATTATCGAAAATCGGCGGTGGAGTAGCTTTAAACTTATCTAAGCTACGCGCACGTGGTGAGCAAATTAAAGGTATCGACAACGCTGCAAGTGGTGTAGTACCTGTTATGAAATTGCTTGAAGATTCGTTTTCATATGCGAATCAGCTTGGCCAACGAAAAGGTGCCGGCGCAGTATATTTAAACATTTTCCATTGGGATATTATTGAATTCCTTGATACAAAAAAAATAAATGCCGATGAGAAGAGCCGTATTCAGTCTCTATCAATCGGAATTATCGTTCCAAGTAAGTTCTTTGAGCTTGCTGAGAAAAACGAACCTTTCCATGTTTTCGCGCCTTATACGGTTTATAAAGAATATGGCAAGCATTTAGATGATATTGACATTGATGAAATGTACGATGAATTAATGAGCAATCCGAAAGTGAAGAAGAAGCCACTAGATATTAGTGCACGTGATATGCTTATTAAAATCGCTATGATTCAGCTTGAGTCTGGTTACCCATACTTAATGTTTAAATCAAATGCAAATAATCAACATCCATTGAAGGATATTGGAACTGTGAAGATGTCGAACTTATGTACAGAAATCTTCCAGCTTCAAGAAACTTCAGAAATAAATGATTACGGTACAGATGACATTATCCGTCGTGATATTAACTGTAACTTAGGATCGTTAAATATCGTAAACGTAATGGAAAATAAAGAAATTCGTGAAGCAGTTCATGCGGGAATGGAAGCTTTAACAGCTGTTTCTGATATGACGATTATTCCGAATGCACCAACTGTGAAAAAAGCAAATGACGAGCTTCATTCAGTTGGACTTGGAGCAATGAACTTACACGGATATTTAGCAAAAAATAAAATCGCTTATGAAAGTGCAGAAGCGAAAGAATTCGCTCGTACATTCTTTATGATGTTAAATTACTATTCTATTGAGAAAAGTATGGAAATCGCTACAGAAAAAGGCGAGACATTTAAAGACTTCGATAAATCTGATTATGCGAATGGCACATACTTTGAAAAGTATGAAACGACAGATTACAGTCCTGTAACTGAAAAAGTTCAGCAACTATTTGAAGGAATTCATATTCCGACAAAAGAAGATTGGACAAGTTTAAAAGAGCAAGTGCAGAAGAATGGTTTATACAACTCATATCGTCTTGCCATTGCTCCAACACAATCAATCAGTTACGTTCAAAATGCAACTTCAAGCGTAATGCCGATCGTAAGTCAAATCGAATCAAGAACATATGCGAATGCGACAACATATTATCCAATGCCGTATTTATCAAAAGATACGTTCTGGTACTATAAATCTTCTTACGATATGAATCAGTTTAAATTAATTGATTTAATCGCAGAAATTCAAGAACATATTGACCAAGGAATTAGTACAATTCTTTACGTTAATAGTGATATTTCAACACGTGAATTAGCACGTTACTACATCTATGCACATAAAAAAGGCTTAAAGAGTCTGTATTATACGAGAACACGTAAATTAAGCGTGGAAGAGTGTGTGGCTTGTACCGTTTAATGGCATATTGCCATACTAAATGAATAACCCAATAGTATGAGCAGGGTTATGAACCCTGCTCATACTTGGTTTGTTCTACTAAACGGTTAGCTTTTCATTGTTAGATGGAAATTTAACCGTTCAGTAGAACAATAATAGATATAGGGGTGATTCAATGCGCGCTGTTAACTGGAATAAAAAGGAAGATGATTTCAGTTTAATGTTTTGGAAGCAAAACATCGCTCAGTTTTGGACAGAAGAAGAAATCGCGGTTTCGTCTGACAAAAATACTTGGGTGCAATTATCGAAAGAAGAGCAAATTGCTTATAAGCGTGTATTAGGTGGTTTAACACTTTTAGATACGAAACAAGGTGGCGAAGGAATGCCACTTGTACTTGTTCATCTTGAAAATTTACAAGCGAAAAGTGTATTAGCTTTCATGGGAGCTATGGAAGAAGTACATGCGAAAAGTTATAGTCACATTTTCACAACATTAGCTACAGAAGAAGAAATTGATGATATTTTTGACTGGGTAGACAATCATCCGTTACTTGAGAAAAAAGCTGGTATTATTACTAGTTACTATCGTCGTTTATTAAAGCCTGAAGTAACGAAAAAAGAGTTATACATGGCAATGGTAGCAAGTGTGTTCTTAGAAAGTTACTTATTCTATAGTGGATTTTTCTATCCACTTTACTTAGCTGGTCAAGGTAAACTGACGGCAAGTGGTGAAATTATTAACCTTATTATCCGTTAACTTATGGCGGCTTTTGGTAGAGATACCAATTGAAAAACCCTTTTAATTGCTGGGACCCCCTATTGTAAATTTATCTGTATTATTATTGATGAATATATGCATTCAGGTTATTCTCTAACTATCAATAGATGGAAAGGAGAATAGCTGATAGGGCAATCAGCAGCGAAGCCTTTATCTAGCGATAACATGTACGGAATTTACTATTTAAAAATCAATGGGAAGTATTATATTGGTAAAGATGTGAACGTTTCAAATTTAAAACGAATTAGGGAACATATGTGGATGTTAAAGAGTGGTACACATTATAATAGGTATTTACAAGCAGTATACTGTAAATATGAATCCACTTTAGAATATGGAATTCTAGAGGAAGTAGAATGTTCATTGGAAGAATTGAGTGAGATTGAGCAACAGTATATTTGGCTGTATGATTCTTATAATAATGGCTATAACTTGACGTTAGGCGGAGAAGGATTGGGTGGAATTAAATTCACTGAAGAACAATTAGAGAAGAAAAGGCAACGTGTTATAGGTGAAAAAAATCCACAATCAAAAATTACAGATGCACAATTTTTTGAGATTGTAGAACTACTAAAGTGCGGAAAGACAAATCCAGAAATTGCTGATATGTATAATCTTCATCCTAATTATGTATCTTTAATTCGACATAAGAAACGTTATAAATATCTTTGGGGAAAAGTGCAAAATTATATGCCGGTTAAATCTGAACACCAACTGAAAACAAGGGGACGTGTGACTCTTGAAATGTTTTTGGATATCGTTCAGATGCTACAAGCCGGTGAATCTAATGCATCCATTGAAAGAAAACATGGGTTATCGAGCGGCACAGGAAGCCGTATCAGACATCGAAAACTGTATAAACAGTGGTGGGTGCGATACGTAGATAAAGGAACGTTCAACGACTATCCCAATGGCGGTGAAATTCCGCAAGAGGAGTAGGGCCAAGCGGTGGGTGAGAATCCCTTAAATCGAAATGGAGGGCTACCTGAGAAGGTAGATGATATAGTCTCTTCTTACAGGAAACTGTAAGCTGTATAAACGGCATAGGAGTAGCGAACTTATGTGAAGGTAAAGGATGAGTCAATTCACGGCGTATTCGTCGGTATTTTAGCACAACAAATCTTCGCAGAACTTTCTGTAGAAGAGCAACAAGAAGTGCAAAAAGAAACACAAGAGTTATTAATGGAACTATATGAAATTGAAATGGCCTATACAGAAGAAATTTACACTTCTATCGGTCTTGTAGAAGATGTAAATCGTTTCGTTCGTTACAATGCAAATAAAGGGCTTATGAACTTAGGACTTGAGCCGAAGTTTGAAGAAGAAGAAATTAACCCAATCGTTTTAAATGGTTTACGTACAGATACGAAAAACCATGATTTCTTCTCTGTAAAAGGAAATGGTTACGTAAAAGCAACGAACGTTGAAAAGTTAGCTGACGATGACTTCGTGTTTAACTTTTAATATAGGATTATAAGGAAAAGCTGTCTTATTGATTAATAAGACAGCTTTTCTTTATAATTTTGTTTACATAACACTATTATTTTTGTATAGCGATTTATATTTGGGAAGTTCTATTCGTTTAACGGATAGAACTTTTTTGTAATTAAATGGGTATTTACAAACCTTTTGTATCAGTGTATTATTTAACTAGTACACCGATACAAAAGGAGGGAAGAAATGAAAATAGAGTTTTCTCCAAATACACCAATTTACATTCAGGTAATGGAATACATAAAAAAAGAGATCGTAACAGGACATTTATTGCCTGGTGATAAAATTCCCTCTGTCCGTGAATTAGCGAGTGAATTACAAGTGAATCCAAATACGATTCAGCGTACATTTCAAGAGCTAGAACGGGATGGAGTTGTTGTCACACGTAGAGGAATGGGACGGTATGTAACGAATGAAGGGGAGAAAATTATGGAGCTGCGAAAAGAGATGGCGAAAGAATTACTTCATTCTTTTATAGATGGAATGGACAATTTAGGTTTTTCAGAAGAAGAAATTCTTACAATTCTTCGTTCTTCATTACATGATAAGAGGGAGGAGAGCCAATGACAGAGCTATTGAAAATAGAAAACTTATGGAAGAGATACGGATTAAAAGCAGTGATCCGTGAATTAAACATAGAGATTACGGAAGGGAAAATCGTTGGGCTTGTTGGAGATAACGGGAGCGGGAAAACGACGTTATTGAAAATGATTGCAGGCTTGCAACACCCTTCTGAAGGTAGTATTACAATAGACGGCAAAAAGGTAGGATTACAGACGAAAGAAATCGTTTCATTTATGTCCGATAAGCCAGTCTTTGATGATTGGATGACTGTAAAAGATGCTTTATTTTTTTACCGAGATTTTTATAAAGACTTCGATATTCAAAAAGCGGTAGATACGATTGCAGAATTTAAAATACCGTTAGAAGAAAAAATTACAGCATTGTCAAAAGGTATGGTTGAGAAGCTGCAGATTATTTTAACGTTTTCTCGAAAAGTGAAGCTATACGTACTGGATGAGCCGTTGGGCGGGATAGATCCTCTTTCTAGAGAACATGTATTGGATCTAATTCTACAGTTCTATAGGGAAGATTGTACGATATTAATTTCCACTCACTTAATAAATGAAATTGAAAATATTTTTGATGAAGTGATCTTTTTAAAAGATGGAGAAATGGTTCTATATGAAAATGTAGAAGAAATTCGTTTTCAGAGAGGAAAAGCAGTTCATGAATTGTTTAAGGAGGTGTTTAGTAAGTGAAGTCAGTACTTTCCTATTTATGGAATGTAAATAAGAAAAGATATATTGTTACTTTTTTACTCTTTGTGCTAATTGAAGCTGTGTTATTTTCACAAATGATTGTAAGAAAAAGTGATGCGGCTATCAGTAGACAAGAGGGTATATTTGGAATCATTATGATTATATTTTTCTTTTATATTGTTTATATGTTTATACAAACAATGAAATCATATTCACGCTTACTGACTAATCCAATGTTACGACTTACAGCAATATCTGGGAAACAATATGTAATTTCTATGCTTATTTTCTCATTTATTGCAATGGCTATATGGTATGGGATATGTGGAATTCTTTTCTACGTAAGTTATGTATTAGCTTTTCCTAAGACTTCTGTATATGTAGAGGCAAAAGAGATTATGCAAGTAGGCATAATTAATAATTTAATATATATGATAAGTGATTTATTTGAGTTTTTGTTTAGTGTGTTACAAATCATATTAGTAATTACTCTAGTTAAGTTACTTACGAAAAAGAAAAAGGCGCAAAATATACTAATTGTTATTATTTTTCTAGTAATAAATATAGCGATTACTTTAGCGACAACCTTGCTAGGAAAATTAGCTCCAGCTTTCCAAGTATTGCGAAGAGTAGAATATCATAGTGAAAGCAAGAGTCTATTTATTAATATGTTTCAAGAAAATGGATTTAACATTTTTAATATAAGTTTCATGGTAATGGTTAGTGCTCTAATAATATATGTAATTGCTTATATTATCGATAAAAAACTAGAAGTCTAAAGGAGGAATCAGCATTGGGAAACGTAGTAGTAAAGTTAGAGAATGTTCGAAAAAAGATTGGTGGAACGGAAATTATTCGTGGTTTATCATTTGAGGTTCGTGAAGGAGAAGTATACGGATTCCTTGGGCCGAACGGTAGCGGTAAGACGACGACGATCCGTATGATGACAGGTCTTATTTCAATGACAGAGGGCGATATTACAATTTGTGGACATAGTATTCGCTCGGAGCGTGAAAAGGCACTAGAGCAAATTGGAGCGATTGTAGAAAATCCTGAACTATATGATTATATGACAGGAATGCAAAACTTAAAGCATTTTGCGAATATGGCCATTACACCAATTAGTAAAGAGCGCATTGCTGAGATTATAAAGCTTGTTGAGTTAGAGCATGCGATTCATAAAAAGGTGAAAACATATTCACTTGGCATGAAACAACGTTTAGGAATTGCACAGGCATTACTTCATCAGCCGAAAATCTTAATTTTAGATGAGCCGACAAATGGATTAGATCCAGCTGGTATTCGCCAAATTCGTGATTATTTACAACGTTTAGCGAAAGAAGAGAATATTGCTGTAATCGTATCAAGTCACTTATTGAGTGAAATTGAATTAATGTGTGATCGCGTTGTTATTATTAAACAAGGTGAGTTTGTACAAGAGTACAACTTACATGAAAAAGTGAAACATGATGAGGCAGTCGTTGTAGCGTTTGAAGTAGATGAAGTTCAGAAAGCAAATGAAATCATTAAAGGCAAAGCAAAAGGGAATGTAATTGTAGCATCTGTAACAAAAGACAACATTCCACAACTTGTAAAAAAACTTGTTCATGCTGATGTGCTTGTATATGGCGTTACTGTTCAAAATAAAACGTTAGAGGATGAGTTCTTAGCGATTACTGGGGGAGTGAAAGCGTAATGTTTAAATTAATTCAAAATGAATTTTTAAAGTTGCATGCGAAAAAAGGTATGTATATTTTAATTGGTGTCATTGCGGCACTCGAAATTTTAGGTACTTTAGCAATGTTGAAGTGGGGAAAAGGTGATGAGTTTAAGGGGTCATATTTAGATTATGCAAACTCAGAGATTGGCTTAATTGTTTTATTTACAACGATTTTTGGGATTACACTTGCTGCCCGTACTCTTACTGATGAGTTCCAAAAAGGTACAATTAAACAATTGTTAATCCGTCCAAGAAAAAGACTTGCAGTTTTATTTTCTAAATATATTACAGTGTTATTAGCAATGTTATTTATCGTATTAGCTGGTATGCTAATTGCAATGATTATTGGCGGTATTGTAATGGATGGTAGTAAAACAGAATTAACATTAGGAATCGTAATGAAGTCCACTTTATATCAACTACTTTCACCGTTCTTTTTTGCAACACTTGCATTTTTCCTAGCAAATGTCTTTAGAAAATCTGTATTACCATTAATTATTACGATGTTCCTATTCTTCTTACAAGGTGCAATTAATATGGTATTAATAATGTTTGCAAAAGGTGTAGCGAAGTTTGTAGTATTCAACCATTTGGATTTAAGAGCTTACGATAGTAATAAATTAATCAATGGTGGAATGGAACCAACATTTACAGAATTTACGTTTACAACTTCATTATTACTTGTAGCTGCATACTTTGTTGTGTTACTTGTAGCATCAAGTGCATTATTCCAAAAACGTGACGTATTATAATAAAAGAAATCCCCGCTTGTAAAAACGGGGATTTTTATTACATAAATTTCTCTTAGATTGCAACCTGAAGAACAGCGATATGTTATTTTAAGAGATATGCTGTTTGAAATGATTTGAGAAAAATAGGAAGAATTTCAACTATATTCATATTATAATTTAGTTATCCTGCTATTTATAGGGAAAGGATTGCCTATAAAGTATTGATTAAAGTTTTATTGTATTTTTACTATCTTTGGGGGTGTTCTATATGCACTATGCATTTTCACGTATAAGGCTACGTAGCTTTTTTGGATGGATGATTATAGGGGTGCTCCTTATAATCATCCCATTAGGTCTAGCAAATGTTTCTGAGAATACGATGGAGGTTATTTCACAAATAACTGTATTTTTTGTATTTCCGTTACTTTGGCTATACGTAAAAACAAATAAAAATAATATTGTATTTAACAGTTTTTTTTATAAGCCAGGACATTTACCTTGGGGATTAATTGTATTAGCAACGATAATGGGAATGATTTTTTCAGTTGGCATATCTCAGATTCAATTTTACATATTAGCACATACGTTACCGAATTTCTTAGTTACTATGCTAGAAGACGGAAATGTTATTAATACGAGTAACGTATATATGACGATATTTACTTTCATTTCAGCATGTGTGTTAGCACCTATTATGGAAGAGGTTATTTTTAGGGGATTTTTCTTACAGCGAATGGCTTATAAATGGGGAATTAAAAAAGCTGTAATTATATCTTCAATTATTTTTGGCTTAGGACATTTTGATGTTATTGGTGCGTTCATGTTTGGTGTCGTTATGTGTCTTTTATATATAAAGACAAAAAATATATGGACGAATATAGCTGTGCACGCTCTAAATAATTTGATTGCAACAAGTATGCAATTTTTTGGTGGAGAAGAAAGTGGTACAATCTCAATTACTGAATTACAAGCGCAAAGTAATTTATGGATTGGTATCGGTCTTACAGTTGTTGGATTACTTTGGTTAATTCCTTATGTTTGGAAACAATGGCGTACAGTAAAAGAAGTTGGCGTGCCACCAGTACGTTTTATAAATGAGCAAAAAGTAGTGAGTTCATCACAAGAAAATGAAGTGTATAGTCAAGTGATCGTAACCGATAGATTGATGGCCATAGAGTTACCAGATGTGGCTGTAAATAAGCTTCGGTTAGAAGAAAATGATTATGTAACAGTATCTGTAGAAGAAGATAAAATCGTTATAAAGAAAGCACATAATAGATAATTAAAAAGTAGCTCCTTAAGAGCTACTTTTTAATTTGTAATAATTTCCACACGAAAATTATTACCGTTCTTTACATATTTAATATCTGTAACAGTGCGGACTGTTTTTAAAATCTCAACTTTTTCACCAATTCGTGGGATGGTTGGAACATTGTCCCAAATACCAAGCAAGTCATCTAATTGTGCCGTTTTTTCATAAAACCAGATTTTCAATGTAAAGCCCCTTTCTCGAACTTTATGTATTTTAATACATAATATATTATTTTTATTCTTATTGTAAGGGGTTTTTCGATATTTTATGAATAAAAATAAATTAATCTTCTGGGAAGATATGTTCAATATCAGGAGTAAGAGATACTTCTGATAATACGATATGAGAAACTGTCGTTGCATATGAAGAAACATCATTGATAAATTCTTCAAGTTCAACGAGTGAAGGAACAGAAATTTTTACAATGTAGCATAAGCTTCCTGTTACTCGGTAACAAAAACTTGCAGATGGATAAGACTGAATAAACTGTTGCATACGTGTTGTATCACCATTTTTTAAAGTGATTTCTAAAATACAATCTAAAACGAGTCCTGCTTTTTTATAATCAATATCGATTGTGTATTTTTGAATAACACCTTCGCTTTCGAGCTTACGAACACGTTCTGAAGTAGACGGAGCAGATAAGTTTACTCGTTTCGCCAATTCACGCATAGAAAGGCGACTATCATTATATAATTCATTTAAAATTTTTCGATCAACACGGTCTAGTTGCATTTGTAAATATACCTCCAGTAAAATAATGATTTTTGTAAAGGAAAAATATAAATTAAGATTCATATGAAATGTAAAGTGAACGTTATTTATTTTACAATAAAACAGAAGGAAATAGGAGGGGAAATAATGGAGAGAATTTCATTATCAAATGTAGGAGATACAAAGTTTCAAAAGTTATTAGGGCATAATTCGGATATATTACATTCGTGGATTACGTTAGAAGATACACTGTACAATAAAGGAACTCTTTCAGCAGAGTTGAAGGAGCAAGTGAGAAGAATATTAGCGTATGGGAATGAATGTCCGTACTGTATGGCAAAAGGAAGACCTGATGATGTGCAAAAGGCAGAGGAGATTGGTGTAGCTGTTATTTTTGCGCATACATTTGTTCATGACCGAAAAGCAATAGATGATACTATGTTTCACGTATTAAAACAATATTGGACAGAAAAAGAAATTGTAGAGCTTTGCGCCTATGTTTGCTTTATTACTGCGTCACAACAACTTGGTTTTCTATTTCAATTACAGCCAAATTAAGGGGGAAATGATGACAAATCAAATAGCACTTATCATAATCGATGTACAAAAGGCATTTCAATTACCAGATTGGAGCGAGAGAAATAATATTTTTGCTGAAGAAAACATGAGAATTTTGTTAGCAGAATGGAGAAAAAGGAAACGACCAGTTTTTCATATTCAACATGTAAATAAAGAAAATGCGCAGTCAATGTTTTATGAGAGAGCGGAAACGGTAAACTTTAAAGAAGAAGTGCAACCACTACCTGGGGAAGTGGTTATTCATAAATTCGTTAATAGCGCGTTCATTGGGACAAATTTAGAAGAGCAATTAAGAGAGAACAAATGTAATGCAGTAGTGGTTGTAGGATTAACGACAAATCACTGTGTGGAAACTACGACACGAATGGCAGGGAATTTAGGATTTACAACATATTTAGTGAGTGATGCAACGGCTACTTTTAACCGTAAAGGTTTAGATGGTAAGGAGTATAGTGCAGAAGATATTCACAGTATGACACTTGTAAATTTACATGAAGAGTTTGCTACGATTGTGACGACAAAAGAAGTATTAAAATTATTTTAAGAAAATAATTACAAATTATGTAGAAAAAAATAAGAATATTTCGTATAATCTAAGTACAATCATTTTGAAAATAGGGGTGGCATCATATGGAGCAAATTTCAGTAAAGAAATTAGAAGAGGTACTTGTTGTAGCAGGGGATGATAAACAGAAGCAAAAGGAATTTTATGAATTGCTCTTATCTACTGAGTTTTATGTTGCTGGTTCACTAGAAGCAGAGGACGGGGCAACAGAGGGAATACTTCGTTTGCGTCATTTCCAAGGAGAAGGTAGATGGATCGTTCCGTTCTTTACACAAATGGAATTTGTAAAAGATGTGTTGCCAGAAGGAACGCCCCTTATTACGATACGTGGGAAAGAGTTATTTGGTAGCATTGAGAAAGATGCTACAGCTGTATTAAATGTTGGTACTGATATAAGTAAAACATTTATTCCAGAAGAAATTGCAGATATCGCATCTGGACGAATTTTTAATTATTATAAGTAAAAGGAAAAGCGTAATCGCTTTTCCTTTTTAATTTGAATATGGAGTGGCTATACCGGAAGAAATAGAGACTGTTTTATTATTCGTGTTTATTGTCGCTGTAGCTCCAAGTGGAATACCGATGTTTGGATTTATATGTCCAATTGGTAAACCGAATAGGACCGGTATATGATATGGTGCGAAATATTCATATAATATTGTTTGCAATGATTGAGATGGCTTTGAAGGAGTGCAGTCGTGACAACTTGTGAAAATAACGCCCCTACATTCATTAAACTTTCCAGATAAAAGTAGCTGATTTAACATACGGTCAATGCGGTACGGTTCTTCACCAATGTCTTCAAGTAATAAAAGTGTATTGTCCGTATTTATCTCGTAGGGCGAGCCAATTATACTTGTTAACACAGCTAAATTTCCTCCAACTAACGTACCTGTAACTGTACTGTGAGAGCTAGGTACGATACATTCTGATGCAGATAAAATGGTTGAATACGGATGGAATAGCTGATTGAAAGAAGATAAAGAAAGAGAATCTACACCTTTCCCTAATTCTTCAACCATTGGGCCATGAAATGTCACAAGCTTTGCATAACGTGAAACAGCAGTATGTAAAGCTGTAATATCGCTATATCCCCAAAAGATTTTAGGGTTTTGCCGAATGATTTCATATTGAATGTGAGGGAGGAGACGAGCACTTCCGTAACCACCTCGTGCACAGAAAACGGCCTTCACTTCATTATTTATAAATGCTTCATGTATATCGTCAAGCCGAACTTGATCACTTCCGGCTAAAAATCCATATTTCTCGTAAACACTCTTCCCGATTATTACGGATAACCCCATCTCTTGTAATATATTCACACCTTTTAATACATTTTCGATTGTAGGTGGACCAGATGGTGCAATGATCATTACTGTATCACCTTGTTTTAATGCATTTGGATAAATCATTAAGCTCAGCCTCCTTCTCTTTCAATATATTCGCTTCATATGAAGTTCAACCCTTGCAAAAGCAGGGGAAAGCTTATCAAATAAAGAAGATATAAAGGAAATAGGAGGGGAAATGATGTTTACAAGTCGAGTAACAGACATATTAAAAATTGAGTATCCCGTTGTTCAAGCCGGTATGGCAGGCGCGATTACGACGCCAGAACTTGTTGCAGCAGTAAGTAATAGCGGAGGATTAGGGACGCTTGGAGCGGGCTATATGAGCCCAGAACAAATTCGTGAAGCGATTTATAGAATAAGAGAACTAACAGATAAGCCTTTCGGTGTTAATTTACTTGTAACGAAAGAGATACAAATAGAAGCAGAGAAGGTAAATGAGGCGAAAGTATTACTAAGCGGAGTGAATAGAGAATTAGGTATAGAAGTAGAAGGAACGTTAAAGCTTCCAAAAAGCTATAAGGAACAATTACAAGTGCTATTAGATGAAAAAGTACCGGTCGTTAGCTTTGCATTTCAAACGTTAGAAAAAGAAGAAATAAATGATTTAAAAAGAAGTGGAATAAAAGTTATCGGAACAGCTACCCATGTGAAGGAAGCGAAAGTACTTGCTGAGCTAGGAGTAGATATTATTATTGGGCAAGGTAGCGAAGCAGGAGGGCATAGAGGAACGTTTATTGGGAAAGAACGAGATGCTATGATTGGTACTTTTGCGTTAATACCTCAGTTAGTAGGGGTTATTCCGCATATCCCAATTGTCGCAGCAGGTGGTGTAATGAACGGACAAGGGCTTGTTGCGGCATTGGCACTAGGAGCAGAAGGTGTTCAAATGGGATCGGCCTTTTTAACAAGTGAAGAGAGTATTACGCACGATGTGTATAAAGAAGCGGTTTTACATAGTACAGATACGAGCACAACTGTAACTCGTGCGTTTTCTGGGAAATATGCGCGGGGTATTCGGAATGAATTTATAGAGAGACATGAAGGAAAAGAAGAAGGGCTGCCGATGTATCCAGTGCAAAACGTATTAACTTCTAAAATACGCCAAGAGGCAGCGAAGCAAAATAAGGAAGAATATATGTCACTTTGGGCAGGACAGGCAGCATCATTAGCTCGAATCGAATCAGCTCAGCATGTAGTGGAGCGAGTTATGAAAGAAGCAGAGAATGCAATCGAACAATTACAAAATATATACAAAAAGACCACTTGAGTAATTCAAGCGGTCTTTTCATTAGTTTGCTTTATAAAATTGTTGGATGGCTTCGTCGATGTAAACCCAGCCTTTCCAACCTAAGTGCATATGATCTTTTAAGAAGTATTTATCGTATTCATGATTTGAGAAGTCGGCAATTGGATAACCAGCTTTTTCAATTTGCTCATGAACTTTCTTATAGTATGCTTCGCGGCGTTCTTTTGGGAAGCCAGCGTAGTCGTACCAAGGACCTTTGACAGGAACAGAAATGAAGAGTGGTTTTGCACCAGATTGTTTTAATAAATCAAGTACAATTTGTAAATCTTCATATTCTGGCGATTGGTCATAAGCATCATTTTTTAAGTAACCTTCACGTTGCTTTAATTTTTTCTTAATTTTGCTATTGAAGTAACCATCTTCGATACCATATTCATTAGATCCAGATTCTGCTGCACCTGTTTGATCCGCATGTTTACGAGCCTCTTCCCAGTTCATTTGTTTTAATGAAGGGTCAAGCTTCTCTTTGTGCGGTTTAATATTAAACATAGCTGTAAATAAATCTTTACGATCTAAAATGTTACGGTAAATATAAGCGAAAGGTTTAGCAGCAAGTGCTTTTACTTTATACTTCGTATCATCATAAGCGATACCTTCAAGCGAGATTTTTAATAAAGTTTCTTTTTTTACAATCTCAAAGTTTAATAAACGCTTTGCAATTTGTTTTTTCATTTCAGGTTTTAAATCATTGTTGAAAATGAAGTGGTAACCTTGTTGTTTTGAAAAGTTAGGTGCAAAGTGCGTCTCGTCAATACCTTGTGGTACAAACCATTGCGGAGAAAGAACGAATACCATTTTCTTATCTTTCAATTGATCCATTGTAGATGCGAAGTTTAACACATGTACAAGGTCTTGTGTTCCGCCGCGTCCAAGAAGGAATGGCGTAAATCCTTCAGGCTTTACTTTAAAATAATTAGATGGATGGAAAGCATCCATACGTGCGAATTCCGATGAACCGTACATCGGAAGATATTTTGGATCTGCTAACATCTTTTGCTGTAAAATCATACTTTGAATTTTTTCTTCTTTTAAAGAAGTAGCAGCTTGTTCTACTTTTTCATCACTTAAAAGTGGAAGTAGGAAGCGCGTTGGAATAAGTAAGAATACAGCAAAAAGGGCCAATGCTAAAAGCATCGGACCAAATTTTGCTTTGTTCATCGGATTTCTTCCAACTTTTTAATAACCATGTTTGGTGTAGCCCACTCGTCACGGTCAAAATCAGAAATAGAAACTTCAATATCTAAACGCTCTTGGAATTCAACTAATAAAGATACTACAGCGAAAGAATCAAGGATACCTTCCTCAAATAATTGAACATCTAAGTTTTCTTTCACAATGTCGTTTTCACATACTTCTTCTAAAATATCTAATACTTGCTCTTTGAATTCTGCCATTTTTAAAATCTCCTTTATATCCGAAATATATTATATGTGCAACTTCTTAATGGAATAAGAAGGGTGCATTAAAAGTATCTGTTAAGGTGTCCAGAGAAGATTAGGAAACCGAAACATACAATGTGGAACGTAATTACAATCGCAAGGATGCGTGTGAATTTATTGTTTGGCCAAAATTTATGCTTTTTGTTTTTTCGTTCGAAAATATCGAATAAAATGAACAGTGCGGCATGATAGAGACCATAAATAATATACTGCGCAACAGCGCTTCCTTGGATATGCCAAATTCCCATAATGAAGAAGTTTAAAAATGCACCGATATACGAAATTGTGTAACGGTTCTTAATTAACTTTTTCTTCGTTGCAAAAAATACGAAACGCATGTAGATGAAATCACGGAACCAGAATGATAAACTCATGTGCCAGCGGTTCCAGAAGTCTTTAATATTACGACTAAGGAATGGCTTATTAAAGTTTTCTGGCGTTTTAATTCCCATCATATAACTTACACCAATTACAAAAGAGCTATAACCAGCAAAATCAAAGAATAGATATAAGCTATAGCTATACATGTAAATCATATTTGAAAAGATTGTATCGTGTTGAGCGAATGCTGGATCCATACAATATTGCTTTATTAAGTAAGCAATAATAAATTTATACAAGAAACCTTGGAAAATACGATTTAGTCCTGTATATAGTAAATTTTGATATTCTTCAGCGCTAGGTGGCTTTTGAATATCTTTTTGGAATCTACGGTAACGATCGATAGGTCCTGTTGAAATCGCAGGGAAAAATAAAACGAATTCCCAGAAGTTAAAGAAAGAAAGCTCTTTAATTAAACCATCACGAACTTCAAATACCATTTGAACTGCTCTGAATGTTACGTAAGATATACCTAGAAAAACAACAAGTTTTAACTCAGGTAGTAACGATGCAAATGGTGCGATTTTTGCCAAAATAAGAGGCAAAATCGATAAAATAACAGCTATGCAAAATGTGAATGTACTATTATTTTGTTTTCTTAAAATTAAATAGCCTTTAATTAGGGCATATTGCCAAATAATAAATGCGGCTAACATCATTGCTTGCTTTGGTTTATCTGAGAAGATAATAGCAAGCATGACTAATGTTAAAACGGCATTATATTTACGCAACATTTTACCTTTTAATCCAGCTATGATAGTAGGTATTAATAAAATGCCCACTATAGCGAAAAAATAAAATGATCCATATGCGGTCATGCTGTAACCTCACTCAATAATTTTTTGCGATCTACCTTTCCATTTGGTGTCATTGGAATAGAAGATTGATACATGAATTTACGTGGAATCATGTAGTTTGGTAATCGCTCATTGAGTTCTTTTTTGATTGCAGATGTTAATTTGAATTCTTTTTCAAATGAATGTTCTCCAGGAACAACAACCGCTAATAAATAATCGTATTTTTCACCTTTTTTAATTGGAACGATAACTGCACCTTCTACGTAAGAACACGCACGAAGGTGATGCTCAATTTCTTCTAATTCCATTCGATAACCATGCAGCTTAATTTGGAAATCAAGACGACCATTATAGAATAGAAGACCATTTTCAACATAGCCAGCATCGCCTGTTTTATAGGCGCGCTCACCGTCAATCATAGTAAATGCTTTTTCTGTTAATTCAGGGCTTCCTAAATATCCAACGCTTACGCTTGGACCGACAATTACGATTTCGCCTTTTTCACCATCAGGTGCAATCGTACCATCTTCTTTCATAATAAGAAGGCGACAGTCTGATTTACAATAGCCAACTGGAAGTGATTTGTATTGATCAAGCACTTCTTCTGTAACGTGAATACCTGTTACAGCGACAGTAGCTTCTGTTGGACCGTAAGTATTCATAATTGTTGCTTTTGGGAAACGCTCAATTAATTTTCTAGCCACTTCATTTGGTAACACTTCACCGCAGAATAAGAATGTTTTCATGTTCGGTAGCATACTCTCAGAGAAAGATGCTTCCATTAAACACATTTCAGCGAAAGAAGGTGTGGAAGTCCATACTTGAATATCCGATTGCTTTAAAGAAGCAAACAAGTCTTTTGGACGCGCAATCATATCTTTATCGATTGCCCAAAGTGTACCACCTGTTACTAATGATGGGTAAATATCCATTACAGATAAATCGAATGAGAAAGGTGCTTGATTTAAGAATACTTGCCCTGTTTGTAAGTTGAAATCTTCTACAGCCCATTTTGTAAAGCTAACAAGGCAGTTATAAGTAATCTGAACCCCTTTCGGATTACCTGTGCTTCCTGATGTGTAAATAATGTAGAAGTTCTCATCACCTTTTACCGCATGTTCAGGATTTGGAGTGTTCCCTTTATGAGTAAAGAAAATATCTTTTAAGTTGTCTTCACTTACGATGCGAACTGGTAAATCAGTTACAGTTACTGCTGTTGCCGATAAAAGTAATTTCGCACCAGAATTTTCAGCAATACGTTGTACACGATCAGCTGGGATAGATAAATCTACAGGAATGTAAGCATGTCCAGCTTTTACACATCCTAAAAAGTTAATAATCATTTCAGGTTGCATATGGCCATACACCATAATTGGTGAACGATCGTCTGGATACTCAGAAGAAATCCAATGTGCTAACGCATCAGAATCTTCCTTTAATTGTTTGTACGTAATTTTCGCATCTCGCCAAACAAAAGCGGTTTGATCAGGCGTTTCTGCAGCCCACTTTTCAATTTGTTCTAATAACTTCATAACGTTCCCACCCTAGAATTCATTGTAAATAAATGTACTTGTGTTTGTATCATGAAATCCATACAACCAAAGTAATGCAAATAAAATTGCAAGATAATAAACCGTCTTTGCAACCCATTGTGTGAGTGGTCGAGACCATATCTCTTTTAATCTTTCCATGTCTTTCCCTCTCTTAATGAAATAATAGCTCTTTGTAGGTATCATGTCCTACATTATTGTGAAAAAAACAAAATCCCACATTTTAGGTAAAAATAAGTCAAAAGGCTCTTTTTTGATATTAGCACTAAATACTAAAAAAGAAAATCCCTAACTTAGCAATTATATTACATTCAGCATGAATTTGTAATGGGTTTGACATGTAAATAGAAAGTGGATTGTGTGAATACATAAAAGTGGACTATAAGAATACGTAAAAATACAGTATTTGTTTTTATTAATCATTCAAGACGGAGTAAACTTTTAAATTTCTAGTTCTTTTGAAAAGGAGGAAATTATCATGAATAGAGTGTGGAAGAATCTAATTTCGGAAGAAAATATCGTGAAATGGAGAAGGCACTTCCATAAGTATCCGGAATTATCATTTCATGAAAAAGAAACTTCGCAATTTATATATGATACATTATGCTCATTTTCTTCTTTTGAAGTAACGAGACCGACGAAGTATAGTGTACTAGCAATTAAAAGAGGTGTGAAGCAAGGGAAAGTAATTGCGATTCGAGCTGATATAGATGCTTTGCCAATTCAAGAGGAGACAAGTAAATCTTATACATCTGTGAATAAAGGAATGATGCATGCATGTGGGCACGATGCTCACGCAGCTATTTTATTAAGCACAGCAGAGGTGCTATCAAATATAAAGGAAGATTTTGCAGGTGAGATTCGTCTATTCTTTCAGCACGCAGAAGAGGTGTATCCTGGCGGGGGACAAGAAATGGTTGAGGCAGGTGTAATGGACGGTGTTGATTATGTAATAGGTTTACATGTTATGTCTGGATTAGAAAGCGGAAAGATAGGAATTGCGTATGGGCCGATGATGGCGGCACCAGACGTATTTACAGTTGAAATTCAAGGCAAAGGAGGACATGCGGCGCGGCCAGAAGAAACGATAGACCCTATTGCTATCGGAGCACAGATTATTACAAATTTACAACATATCGTATCAAGAAATACGAGTGCTTTTATGCAAAGGGTTATTTCAGTTACACAATTTCATGGGGGAACGGCTGACAATATTATTCCTAGTACAGCAACTTTAATGGGAACCGTTCGTTCATTTAATCAAGCATTGAGGGTGGAAGCAGAAGGGAAAATCGAGAAAATTGTGAAAGGAATTACAGAAGCACATGGAGGATCGTATACATATACGTATCGATATGGATATGATCCGGTTATTAATGATGAATATATTACGAAAATAGTAGAAGAAAGTGCACTACATTTGTTTGGGAATGAGCGTGTTGTGAAGCTTGAACCTTCTATGGGTGGGGAAGATTTTTCAGCATATTTAAGAAAAGCACCCGGTTGTTTCATTAAATTAGGAACAGGTAATGAAAATATATATACTTGTTATCCACATCATCATCCGAAATTTGACGTGGATGAATCAGCATTAATTTGTGGAGTGGAGTTATTTTTAGAGACGACTATAAGATTACTAAAATCATAGAAAAACAAAAAAAGGCAACTGCACTCTATTGCAGTTGCTTTTATTTCTTTCCGTCAGAGAGGGCTGAGAAAGAACTATGCTCATTCATAGTATATGAATAGCTAACGGACAAGCTTGTACATTTTAATCATTTTTTTAAAAATAGTTGTTGACATTGATAATCAATGTCAATTAATCTAAATGTAGTTGAAATTGATAATTATTATCAATAGGATGGATGCGACATGTTAATGAGAAAAAATTTTCACCTTCTGCGGAGGGGATTAAAAGATAAAAATAAAGATAAAGATGTTGATCAGCATATGGAATGGCAAAGAAATGTAATTCGGTCTGAATATGTAGATGAGAAGAAGAGCATTCAAACAGAAAAAGAGATACAAAGTAAAGGGAGAGGTTCAGTTGAGTAAGTTAGTAATGATTTTTGCAAGTATGAGTGGAAATACCGAGGAAATGGCTGACCACATTGCCGGCGTAATTCGTGAAACAGAAAATGAAATTGAAGTTATTGATATTATGGATTCACCAGAAGCTTCTATATTAGAACAGTATGATGGAATTATTTTAGGTGCATACACTTGGGGAGATGGTGATCTTCCTGATGATTTCTTAGATTTTTATGATGCAATGGATTCTATTGATTTAACTGGGAAAAAAGCGGCAGTATTCGGATCATGTGATTCGGCTTATCCGAAATACGGAGTGGCAGTTGACATTTTAATAGAAAAGCTACAAGAGCGCGGGGCAGCAATTGTGTTAGAAGGACTAAAAGTAGAATTAACGCCAGAAGATGAAGATGTAGAAAAATGTATACAGTTTGGAGCTGAATTTGTAAAATACCTTTCTTAATGGCAGAAGGGAGATGAAGAGCAAGTGCATGAGAAAATCTCAATCAAAACGATGACAGATTATCATTTGTATGATTTTATGCGTTGTCCGCATAAATTTTATTTTCGTCATATAAAAAGAAGAGAACCTTCTTCATTTGAATGGCAACAAATAGCACAAATGATTGTCAATCAAATTATTAACGAGTATTACATGCTACCTGCGGGTCAACAAACGAAAATTGTACTTTTAATATTAATAGAAAAGTATTGGAAAAAAGTAAGGATTAATATGTTTGCTTCGAAGACGGAGTACTATATTGTATTAGCGAAGCTAACGGATCACTTATTACAGTTTGTTGAAAAGGATGATAGTCAGACACCACCATTGTTTTTATACGAGAAGTTTCAAACATATATGGAAGAGTTAGGTGTCCACATGTCATTGACATTTGAAGTTGGTGAGTGGAGTGCTGAGTCGTTTGTAATTAAAAAGTATGTTGTCGATGCAGATGAGGAAATGCTTGCTCTTTGTCAGAAGCTAATGACAGTATTCAGTTATAAAGCTTTCGGCGTTCTTCCAGGAAAGATTGAAGTTATTAATTTAATAGAAGGAACTAAGTATGAGTACATTCCGAAACAGGAAGATATTATAACTGGAATGGCTGATTTATCTAGAATGAAAGAAATGTTGCAACAACCTGAGCATTATACAGAGCGTCATGTTCGTTCTGAGTGTATAAGTTGTGCGTTTCGTAGTGAATGCCAAGGGGAAGAAGTAAAGAAAGAAGCGGAGCAGAAGAAAAATATAGTTCATTAAAGGATGCAATTTTGCATCCTTTTTTGTTATTGACATGAAAAGCTTTTCATCATTTACCGTATATTTGTAGCAGATTTTAATAAAGGGAGGAATAATCAATGAAAGATGAAACGAAAGTATTTCAATGGTTAAAAGAACAGAATGCTCCTTTTGAAATTCAACTGCAAATTTTACAGGCATTTCAATTGTATAAAGTCATTGTTGAAATGGATAAAAAGTTAATGTTGTATGAGGAGAGAGTATATAGGGAGAGAATGTAATCTCATCCCTGTAATATCGTTTTTAGCTGTTCTGTGCCTGTAATGAATTCGAGTTTATTCTCTGACTCAAAGTTATAAATAATATTATGTAGTAAAAGACTGTATTGATAAAAGATAGTAATGCGATGAATGAGTAATGGATCATGATGAGAAATAAGTGTACTGTACTGTTCATATACAGATGTAGTAAACTCATGTCCGAAATCATAATATAGTCCTGCAAAATCAAAAGCAGGATCGCCAATTTGCGCATCACCAAAATCGATAACACCTGAAATGCTTTTGTTATGCTTGTTAAATAAAATGTGATGATGAGTAAAATCAGCGTGAATGATTGTATTTTGAAAAGTGGATGTAGCTAAACATGCAAAGAAATTTTCAAATAAGCGATTTAAGGCTAGTTTCTGTAATGAAGTAAGGCTAGTAGTGAGATATTGGTTTAATTTTGTTTGTAGCTCTTTCCAGTAGGTACATGTTTTTTCAATAGGGAAACATAGCGTTGTAACTTGGTGTAAAGGAATGCTATGTAGTACCGCAAGGAAAGTAGCTAATTGTGTAATAATTGCTTTCAGCTCTGGATCCTCCAGCGTGGCAACTGTGTCTGTTTTTAATGGTTCACCATGAATGAGAGTATAGTAACTACAAAGAGGAACCTCATCAGATTCATTTTTATAAATTAGGTGATATTGTGGAACTTCGATTTCTTGTAGTGATTGAGTGAGAATTGCGCATAGTTCTTTTTCTAACGGAATTCGCATCGCATATTCCTGTTTTCGTGGGAAACGAAGCAATAGCTCATCATTTACTATAACTGCTACATTATCCCATCCTTCTTCATTTTGTTTATATGAATGTATAGAAAGATTAGGCAAAGCTTCTTTTATATAATGTTTGTAAGAGTCCATAATTGTTCCTCGTTTCTAAGTTAAGTTATTCCACTTTATGATATCAGAATTTTCTTTCTATATGTTAAAATATAGCTATCATTATGAAGAAGGACGGGAGTATTACGAAAAAAAGACTGTTAATCAGTTCTCTATGTATCGCTTTTGTATTGTTTTGGTCATATAAAGAGGAGGTTTTTGCTACCTTTAAACCGATTGATCAGTACGAGTTAAATAAGGAGTTAAAGAACAAAAGTATAGAAAATTTAACTCATAATGAAATGAGAAAGGTAGGAGAGCATTTTGTGACCGAGCAACTATCAGTGTTTGGGTCTACTAATAAAGAAGATGTGAAACGAAAAGGTGAAGAACTATTTTTAAATAGAGGGTATGAACAATTAATGGGAAATTATTATCCAAATCGTTTTCGAGATTTAGAGTATAAATTTACAAACGAGGAGGTACGTGAAGAGACCGATGAGAGTTTTCTTTATCAAGCTGTAGCGTACGTTGCGGGTACTGAAAATGGTAAGAGAAGTGAAATGAAATTGAATTATGAAGTGAAAATTGTAAAGGTTAATAATATATTTATGGTGCTAGAACAAAAGCAGCGCGTACAATAAAGGAAATTCATTGCTCAATAGAACATTTTGGGGGTGTACTACTTAATGCGGAATAAAAAGGCCCTCAAGGAATAAAGGGCCTTTAAAGATTTTCATTTTGTTGACCAAGTTCTTTTTGAGCAATATATAAATTTCCTTGCTCCACTTGTTTAAGGGTATGAACAGAATCTCCTGCATATCCTTTTTGTGTTTTAACAGTTCTTTTTGAACGATTGGAATCTTGTTTCTTCATATAATAGGCCACCTTTCATCAAAAATAAACGAAAATGATAAGTATGAGTAATACAGCAGCGAAAATGGTAATGCCCATTAAAAACGAAGTGTTTTTATATTTAGGTGGCTTATGTACATCTTGCCGATATCCAGGTGAAATTTCAGGGGCAAATTCTTCATCGAATGATTGCTTTTTTTCTTTGTCGTCCATATGTACCCACCTTTCTTTTTCATTATATTATACGTTACAAGAAAAAATATGCATAAAGAAAACAGCCGCTTTATTATTAGCGGCTGTTTTGTGTTGTATATTTTCGTTGTACTTGAAAGAGACGGATAAGTAGGAAGGCAGCGCCAAATGCTAGACCGATAATAAGACCGATCCAATAGCCTTTTGCGGCCCATTCTGTATACGTTGCTAATATATAACCTAGTGGTAGACCTATTATCCAATAAGCAATTAAAGTCATAATTAGAGCGACATTTACATCTTTATAACCACGCAGAGCTCCTTGTACAGGAGTTGCAATTGCATCTGAAATTTGAAATAAAATCGCAAAGATAAGAAATTCTTTTGCTAAATGATGAACTTTTGCATCTGTCGTATAAATAGAAGCAATTTGATCATCAAAGAAGTAGAGAAGAATCGAATATAATAAAGCAAAGGCAAGGGCTAATCCAATTCCAATCAGTCCGTATTGTTTTGCATTATCGAAACGTTTTGCACCAACTTCGAATCCGACCGCAATAGTCATTGCCATTGCTAAACTTAGCGGAGTCATATATAACAAGGAAGCAAAGTTCATAGCTGCTTGGTGAGCTGCAATAGTTGTCGTACTAAAATTACTCATCATAAGCGTTACCGCAGCGAAAATACTCGTTTCAAAAAAGATAGCAAATCCGATAGGGACGCCAAGCTTTAAGAATGCTGTCCAACTCGAAAGAGAAGGGCGGTATAATTGTTTGAAAATGTTGAAAGAGGCAAAAGGCTCTTTCGTCTGAATAATAATGACTGTAATAATTAAAATGCACCAATATGTTGCAGTGGAAGCAATTGCCGCTCCGACACCACCAAGCTTTGGGAAACCGAAGTTACCAAAGATTAATAAGTAATTTAATATTACGTTAATTGGTAATGATAGTAATGTAATAATCATCGTTGTTCGAGTTTTTCCTAATGCATCAATAAATCCACGTAAAACCGTGTAAGTGAATAAAGGTATAATTCCTATTGCGATAATACTTAAAAATTGAGCTGCAATACGTTCCACAGGTTCTTCTAAGCGCATGCCGTTTAAAATAGGTGAAACGACGAAGAAACCGATGAGGATAACAACGAAGCTAGCACAAATTGCTAAATAAACTGCTTGTATGACAACGTGAGGAACGTCCTCTTTTTTCTTGGACCCAACGAGCTGGGCAACAATGGGAGTCGTGGCCATTAAAATCCCTGTTAACCCAGTACTAACTGGAATCCATATACTTGTTCCAATTGCGACACCTGCTAAATCAGTTGGGCTTGCATGTCCTGACATTGTTGTATCGAAAAAGCTCATCGCAAATAATGACATTTGCGTTACGAAAATCGGAAAAAATAGTAATACAAATTGCTTTAACTTTTGTGAGAATGAAGTAGTTTCTTTCATAAAATCCCCTTTCCGTATAAAAAAACAAACTCTTACTATCATACAATTTAATCAAAGATTAGAAAAGAAATACGCGCCTACAACATATGAAACCAATAAAAAAAAGGATGCACTTTGAAAAGGGATAAGGTATTATGATAAGGTGTGAAAAAATTACATATTATTTGTTATTAAGGAGGCACTACTTGTGGCTGATTGGTTAATTGGTTTAATCATGGGTGCTGTTGAAGGGTTAACAGAGTTTCTACCAGTATCATCAACAGGACATATGATTTTAACAGGACATTTAATTGGATTTGACGATGAGAGAGCGAAAGTTTTTGAAGTTGTTATCCAATTGGGATCGATTTTAGCAGTTGTTGTTATATTTTGGAAGCGTCTATGGTCGTTAGTTGGAATAGGTAAAGTAACAGACGGACCATCGTTAAATTTATTACATATTATTATCGGGATGATTCCTGCCGGGGTACTTGGCGTATTATTCCATAGCACTATTAAAGAGGTTTTATTTGGTCCAGGACCAGTTGTTATTAGCTTAGTAGCCGGTGGTATTTTAATGATTGTTGCTGAGAAGTTTTCAAAACCAAGTACAGCAAGAACGTTAGATGAAATCACATATAAACAGGCATTTACAATTGGAATGTTCCAATGTTTAGCTCTTTGGCCAGGATTTTCTCGTTCTGGTTCTACAATAAGTGGTGGTTTATTAGCTCGCGTGTCGCATACAGCGGCAGCTGAATATACGTTCATTTTAGCGGTACCGATGATGGTAGCTGCAAGTGGCTTAGATTTAATTAAAAGCTGGGATGTATTAAGCTCAGCAGATATAACGCTATTTGTAACAGGATTTGTAACTGCATTCGTTGTTGCGATGCTTGCAATTGTTTCATTCTTGAAATTATTATCTCGTGTAAAACTAACACCGTTCGCTTATTATCGTTTCATTTTAGCTGCGGTATTCTATTTCTTCATTATGTAAAATAAAAACCTGCCGAGCTCGGCAGGTTTTTATTTTACTAATTTTTCTATCATGTTTTCCATTACATGTTCCCAAAGAGAAGTATCATCAGCTAATGTAGCACGGAAATTAGCATACATTTCTTTTTGTTTTTCTTCGAATGTTGGATCTTCTTTTTCAGGTAATGTAGCGCGCATTGAAGTTACTAATTCTTGTACTTTTGGAGCGCGTGGTCCAAAGACGGCTTGTTCATTTCCATCTTTATCAATGAAAATAAAGATTGGAATCGCACGTGCTGTTCCATTTGTTAAATATTGATCCATTAATTCTAAGTTTTCATCGCGAATTAATAAACGCATATCAATATTTGCAACTTCAGAAATTCGTTTCATAACAGGTACGCATAAAAGAGCATCGCCACACCAATCAGCAGTTAATACGATAACACGCCAGCCATCATTTTGACGTTCTTCTAATACAGGAAGTAATTCATTTGGAATTAAAAAATTATTGTAAATGTGTAGTAGCTCGTATTGGTTTACTTGCATTTCATTCACATATGTATCAAAGGACATACCTTTATCAGCCCATTGTTGTAAGTTCATAATTAACACCTCTTTAGTAAGATTTGCTTTCATTGTACCAACTTTTATATAGAAAAGCTTGTATTCTTACTCTTTCTTGTCACTTAATAATTTATTTAATAGAAAAAAGAATAGTACGACACATAATTCAGTTAAGTTGGACATTTGTACGCTTTCTATCCAATCATCAGCAGTACGAATGACGAACCAATCTAGTGTAATTTCAATGAATGAGAAAAGAGTGAGAGAAATCCAATTTGGCATGTTTTGAGTCAATGGATATAGCAGCGCTTTGAAGAAACTGAAAATAAATAATGTAATACCATCTAAGAAAGTGATTAATAAAAAAAGAGAAGTAAAGCAGTACGTGAACTATACGCTATACCTGTAATTTGAAAGATTCCTACATATACAAAAAATATAAATGTAAAAACTATAATGAGAAAAAGAGCAATAATACTAATGATAATTGTTTTATCTTTTAGGCTGAGATTTGAGAACCTATCCTCCTCATGCATTAAAATACCCCTTTTTCTGGAAGTTGACTTCATTTTATCATGAAATACATATTAAAAAACTACGAATTATGGGAAAATAAGGTGACAAAAAGTAAGATTTCATGTAAAATTATTAATAAGGTTTTTATTTAACTAAATGAAATAAAAGGAGCTGTCAATGTTGTCTCAAAATCGAGAGCAATTAATGGAAGAACTATCGACAAATGTGTTTGCTATGTTTCGCACGTTGCGTAATGATATCGGAAAAATATTCGGTGGTTACATACCGTGGAATGAATTCATCGTCCTAAGAATATTAAATCGTACGAATAAAGAAATGGTATCGCGTGTAGCAAATGAATTAAATGTGTCGAATAGTCATATTACAGCTGTTACAGAAAAATTAATTAATAAAGGTTTTGTAACTCGTTCACGTTCTACATCAGATCGCCGAGTTGTGTATTTAGAGATTACAGAACAAGGGAAAGATTTAGTTGCGAAAATGGAAGATGCGAAAAAACAATATTTACAAGAAAGATTCTCTGCACTTTCAGAAGATGAAATGAATGTAATGATTTCAATTTCCAAAAAACTTATTTAAGTGATTATAAACAAGAAAACGCTTACGTGATAAAATAGAAGGTCTTCCTTATAGATGGGAGATCTTCTTTCGTGTGTAATAGATGTTAATAAATAAAATGTGTATGAAAAAAGATAGAGCGCCATACTACTAATACAAGGAAGGAGGGAGAAATATGACGAATCGTAACGGTAGTAAAGGGAGCGGTAATCAAGGATCACCAAAGTCCGGCCAATTTAATCAGGAATTTAGCACTGAATTTGAAACTGGTAATGATAATAAAGGAAAAGAATATCGTTCTAAAAAAGGGAGTAAATCAAAAAAGGAGTGAAATAATTCACTCCTTTTTTGATTTACGATGCTGCCGATTGATCCGTATTATATTTTTCTTCTGATTTTGCGACAATCATTGCGCAAATTGCATCCCCAGAAATGTTTACAGCTGTTCTAGACATATCTAGAATACGGTCAATACCGATAATTAAAGCGATACCTTCTACTGGTAGATTTACTTGATTTAAAACCATTGTAAGCATTACAAGTCCAACACCAGGTACACCAGCAGTACCGATACTAGCTAGTACAGCAGTTAATACGACCATAGCTAATTGCGGTAATGTAAGTTCAACTCCGTATACTTGAGCGATAAATACAGTGGCTACTCCTTGCATAATGGCAGTACCATCCATATTAATAGTTGCCCCTAGTGGTTGTACAAATGAGCTTATCGCTTTTGGAACGCCAAGCTTATCTTGTGCTGTTTTCATTGCAAATGGAAGCGATGCATTAGAGCTAGATGTACTAAATCCAATTGCCATTACTGGTCCGAAATGTTTAAAGAAACGAACAATACTTTCTTTTGCTAATACCTTTAATAAGCCGCCATATACAAAGACCCCGTGAATAATGAGTACTAACATAACGACAATCATATACTTGAACATCGCAGCGACGCCTGCAAGACCCATTTTACCAACGGATGAAGCGAGCAAACCGAATGTTCCAATTGGGGCTAATTTCATAACGAGATTAACAAGATACATCATTAATTCGTTGCCCTGTTCAAGTAATGAATGGATACCTTGAACTCGTTTTCCTAAAATAGCTATACCGAGTCCAATCAATACGGCAAAGGCAATGATTTGTAACATGTTTCCGTCAGCCATGGCTTTTGCTGGGTTATCTGGTACGATATTTAACAATGTGTCGACGAAAGATGTTTCAGTTTTTGCACCTTCATACTTAAGACCTTCTGTTTTAAAATTACCGCCAGCTCCTGGTTTTATAATAAGTGCAAATGTAACCGCTATAGAGATGGCAACCGCAGTTGTTACGAGAAAGAATGAAATTGATTTTAAACCGATTCTTCCAAGTTGTTTCGGATCTCCAAGACCGGCAGCACCAAGTACGATAGAAATGAACACAACAGGAACAACTAGCATTTTAATAAGTCGAATAAATAATTGACCAATTGGGTTGAACACATATTGATTTAGTGGCTCAAAGATAGATGGAGCAGCTAAATTTAGAGTGAGTCCAACAACTAGACCTAGGAATAATGCGATTAAGATTGCTTTTGTTTGTTTCAATAAAATCCCCCCTTTTGTTTTTGCAAAATTTCTTTCTAAAGTAATTATACCGAAAAAATACCTAATTTGACAATATTTTCTTAATTTTTTGTTTTAATTTAAGTGTAGATAGACTGATTTTGTGTTTGGAAAATAAAATAGACCATCACATAGGATGGTCTAGGGAAGGGGACAATTTATGTCAATTTAATTAGGGATGGAAGTTGCTTTAAGACACTGGGGAATGTCTTATAAATTAGGGAGGAACAACTTCGATACATATACTATAAAAGGTAGGTGTGACTCTCATGTGAACATAGGGTGAAAGAGAGAGGGAGTTTTAAATAAAAGGTAGAAAGACAAAAAAATAAGACCATCATTTATAAGATGGTCAAGGAAGGGGACAATTTATGTCAATTTAATTAGGGATGGAAGCTGTTCAAAGACACTGGGGAATGTCTTATAAATTAGGGAGGAACAACTTCGATACATATACTATAAAAGGTAGATGTGACCTCTGTGTGAACATAGGGTGAAAGAGAGAGGGAGTTTTAAATAAAAGGTAGAAAGACAAAAAAATAAGACCATCATTTATAAGATGGTCAAGGAAGGGGACAATTTATGTCAATTTAATTAGGGATGGAAGCTGCTTTAAGACACTGGGGAATGTCTTATAAATTAGGGAGGAACAACTTCGATACATATACTATAAAAGGTAGATGTGACCTCTGTGTGAACATAGAGTGAAAGAGAGAGGGAGTTTTAAATAAAATGAAAATTTAATGAGTGTTTTTTGTTCATCCCCTGTTGATTATTAGCTTTAACCAATCGGGCGTTTATTGCCCACAAATAGTGGAATAAAAGATAGAGCAAACAAAAAATAAGACCATCATTTATAAGATGGTCAAGGGAAGGGGACAATTTATGTCAATTTAATTAGGGATGGAAGCTATTCAAAGACACTGGGGAATGTCTTATAAATTAGGGAGGAACAGCTTCGATACATATACTATAAAAGGTGGATGTGACCTCTATGTGAACATAGAGTGAAAGATATGGGGATTTGAAAAATAGTACATATGAAATTGTTATTGCTAGCAATATTGAGTTAGGATATAGAGTTTTCCAGCATAAAAACGAAAAGGAATCTGAATATAAATAAAAGTTGTAATCTATGAAAAAAAAGATTATGCTCAACTATATTATGAGAATATAAGGTTTGTCCCAATTATTTAAGGGCTTTTAAAAAGCTTTTTATTTATGAGGGGAAAGTTTCACTTTAATAAGGGAGTTAGTGATATGAACGTAACAAAAAAACAAGGGCTGTATAATCGTCTTATACGATTAAACCCACCACAAATATTAGCATTAGGCTTTTTCTGCTTAATTGTGGTTGGCGGTTTGTTATTAAAATTACCATTCGCAACGAAAGCACATATTAGTTGGGTAGATGCTTTCTTTACAGCAACTTCAGCAGCGACCGTAACTGGTTTGGGAGTAGTGGATACAGCAAGTACATTTACGATGTTTGGCGAAATTGTTATTATGTTTTTAATTCAAACAGGTGGTCTAGGTCTTATGACAATTGCCATTTTAATTGTTTGGGTACTAGGTAAAAAAATCGGATTACGCCATCGTTTATTAATTGGAGAAGCATTTAATCAAACCAATATAGGTGGTCTTGTAAAATTAGTAAAGCGTGTCTTTATATTTTCGATTTGTATTGAACTTATTGGGGTCATTTTTTTATCGTTTCGCTTTATTCCAGAGTTTGGTTTTGGAAAAGGTTTATACTATAGTATTTTTCATGTAATTGCATCTTATAATAATGCAGGATTTGCTTTATGGCCAGATAATTTAACAAGATATGTAGGGGATCCCATTATTAATATTGGGATTTGCTCTTTAATTGTAATCGGAGGACTCGGTTTTACCGTATTAATTGATATATGGTATAGTCGCAGTTTTCGAAAATTATCACTTCACTCAAAAATAATGATTATTGGAACAGTAGTGCTAAATGTTATAGCAATGATTGTAATTTTTGTATTGGAATATAATAATGTGAAGACGTTAGGGAATTTATCTTTAAATGAAAAACTATGGGCTTCCTTCTTTCAAGGTATTACTCCGCGGACAGCTGGATTTAATACGGTTGACTATGGAGGTATGGAAGAATCATCTATATTATTTACGATGATTTTAATGTTTATTGGTGCAGGAAGTGTATCGACAGGTGGAGGAATTAAATTAACGACGTTTGTTATCTTAATTACATCTGTCCTTTCTTTCTTTAGAAAAAAGGAGGAAATTGTTTTATTTCAGCGTACAATTAAAATGTCGACAGTAACGAGGGCATTAGCAATTGCTGTTGCCAGTCAAATACTTATTTTAGCAGCGGTATTCATATTAATGCTTACAGAAAACTTCAGCTTTATTCAATTATTATTTGAGACAATATCAGCGTTTGGCACAGTCGGATTAACGATGGGAATTACTGCACAGCTATCGGCGTTCGGAAAATGTATTATTATGTTTGTTATGTTCTGCGGATTAATTGGACCATTAACACTTGTGTTCTCTTTAGCGCGACCAGCAAAACAAAAAATAAAATATCCATCGGAAGATGTGTTTACAGGATAAGGTATCCCGCGTTAAGCGAGATACCTTTTTCTTTTTTAGAACAGGGAAAACAATAGACCAATAAGTGCTACTCGGAATAAAATTGCGATAAGTGCAGCAATCCCACCGACAACTGCAGCGATACCGCCAGTTACAGTAGCTCCGCGATTATAAGCGTAAATACCGAGTAAAACAGAAACAAGACCAAATAGTGTTGGAAATGTAAATAGCGATAAGATAGATAGCGCAAGAGCGATAAAACCAGCAGTTGATCCAGCAGCGGACGATTTTACAACATCTTTATCGTCTTTATCATCGTAATTATAATCAATGCGTTGTGGTGCAACCTCAGCGGCGTACTCTTCTTTATAGTCACTATCTATTCTATCTCTTCTTTTATAATCATCAAATTTCTCAGTCAAAGTCATGACTCCTTTCATAACAAGGTTCAATAGTAGTATGTATCTCTTTTTCTTTTTTATCCTGCTATTTGTGGGAGTCGAGCTACGTACACATCCCACTGATTAAAGTTTCACTATACCGGAGCATGTACAGGGAGTAGTATCTTTTAAAAGGAGGAAAATGTTTTCTTGAAATAGGAAAAGTTAGTATGACTTCCTCTATTTTGGAAAGTATAAAAAGGAATAATGAGGAAAGGGTGCAATACATAATGGAACATCCAATTGAAAATTTAATGAAAACGGCAATGACAAATTTAAAAGAGATGGTAGATGTAAATACAATTGTTGGGAGCCCGGTTTCAACAGCTGATGGAAATGTAGTATTAACAGTATCTCAAGTGGCTTTTGGTTTTGGAGCTGGTGGAAGTGATTTTAAAGGGGATTTCATTGCTGAAAAACATAACGGTGGGCAAAATCAGCATAAAGAGAACAAGCAAGGGCATCCATTTGGAGGAGGAAGCGGGGCTGGGGTTTCCATTAGTCCAGTAGCTTTTTTAGTAGTTGGTTCTAATGGGGTGCAAGTATTACATCTCAACAGCAGTACACATTTAATTGAAAAGGCTTTAAATACTGTACCAAGCACTGTAGATAAATTTGTGAATGGTCGTCAAAAGTGAACTTGCATTTTTTAGGAATTATGATATATTAGAAAAAGTGCGCTTTAGGATGATCGGAATAATTGAAATGTAAATATATATGATGTGTGGAATAAGGGAGAGGAATTTATGATTAATATCAAAAACTTAGTAGTTGGCTTATTTATGTTAGTAAGCGGCTTTGTTGTATATGTAATAAAAGAAAAAGCTCCATTCTAAAACAGACAAACCGTTAATGTCTGTTTTTAATTTACCGAAAAAAATTGACAAGTTATTGTATTGGTGTTATAATTTTAATTCGTGTCTCGGTTACAGCTAGTGTAAAGTAAATATCTCTTATGAATGCAATACGAAAAGTTTGCGAAAGATCGGGTAATTTTATCAACAACTTTTGTGAACAAACCCTATAAATTGTATTTGTAAGCTATATATGTATACTAGTGAATCAAGGAGCGGTCAGTGGAACCGTAATGATGAGAGAGAGGTAGGGCTTTCATCCAGTATATGTTACTTTCCCGTTAGGTGAATATAAAAAAGAGGACTCCTTTTAAAAGGAGTCCTCTTTCATTTTTTAAGTGCGACTTTCAACTTGTTGACAAATTTCATCCGTTGTTAAACCGTGAGCTGTAATGACTGATCCTTTAATTGATGTATCTGCAATGCCCATCACATTAGAATCTTGCCCAGTTACAACGCAACAATCACACCCTTGTGCATCCTGTTCTGAGTTAAGTGTAACAACTTCATGACCTTGTTGTTGAAGAGCTTGTTGAACGTCTGTTAATGAGTTTTCAACGCCAATTCTAGCCATAATTCTCACCTCCTACCATCTAATTGCTAGTATGCTCAAGTTCACTGCATATATTTATGAAAAGACGGTAGGAAGTAAATCTTTGTTTAGTCGTTATATACGCCAGTAAGCATTTGACTAACGAATTGATCGTTTAATGTATCTTGTGCTGAAGAAGTATTTGAATGGATGTCGATTGAAGCAATAAAATGATTATGTTCTTTCGTATTTGGTTCTACCTCTACGTAATTATCGAATTTACAAAAACCTTTCGTATCCATTAGATCAAATAATTGCAGCATTTCTACTACCTCTTGTCTCGTTCCTTTAATTTGTACACACGCCATATTTATTTCCTCCTTTATTTTGACAAATTGTTTTTTAAAAATAGGATTATGATTACGAAATGAAAAATATGAATGTTATTTTTAGACAGCGCTATTTTTGTTATTTTCCCCCTTTTTCAGCAAAAGTCGTTATATATTCCCAGATTTATAAAATCGGACGTCCGTTTATTGAATACAATAGATTCGTATCAATTGATGAAAATCCTTCTTTTAAACAAATATTTTTTTAGTGGAAATTAGCGAAAAAAATTTTTGGTTTTTTTGTAAACGTTAACAATGTTGTTAAATCAGTATAAGCAAAGAAGTACGTACGATTAAAAATTATAAATTTTCTAAAAATTCACTTGATTTATTTAGAAAGGAGAGTAAACTAGGAAACAATAAAAAATTCATAGAACATAGGAGGCGCTTCTAGTGAATGAGCAATGGATTTTCTTAAATGGAGAATTTGTTCCAAAAGATGAGGCAAAAGTTTCAGTATATGATCATGGCTATTTATATGGCGATGGAGTGTTTGAAGGAATTAGAGTTTATAGCGGTAATGTTTTCCGTTTGAGAGAGCATCTTGTCCGGCTGTATGAATCAGCAAAATCAATCCTTTTAGAAATTCCATATTCATTAGATGAAGTAACAAATATTGTTGTTGAGACGATTCGACAAAATAAATTATCTAATGGATACATTCGCCTTGTTGTATCAAGAGGAGCAGGAAATCTTGGATTGGATCCCGATTCATGTAAGAAGCCGAATGTAGTAGTAATTGCAGAACAATTATCTTTATTCCCGCAAGAATATTATGAGAAAGGGATTCCAGTTGTAACGGTTGCAACGCGCCGAAATCGTCCCGATGTTTTATCCCCTCAAGTAAAATCTTTAAATTATTTAAACAATATTTTAGTTCGTATTGAAGCGAAATTAGCTGGAGTACAAGAAGCACTTATGTTAAATGATCAAGGATATGTAGCTGAAGGATCAGGAGATAACGTGTTTATTGTTAAAGGAAATAAATTAATTACACCACCAAGTTCTGCTGGAGCGTTAGAAGGTATTACACGAAACGCCATTTTAGAAATCGGCGAAAAACTTGGGTATGACGTAAGAGAAGAGTTATTTACAAGACATGATGTATATGTAGCTGATGAAGTGTTTTTAACAGGAACAGCTGCTGAAGTGATTGCTGTTACGACAGTAGATGGTAGAACGATTGGCTTAGGGCAAACAGGTCCACATACGAACCGTTTATTAGAAGAGTTTCGTAAGTTAGTTGTAGAAGATGGAGAGAAAATTTACGAAGAAAATAAAGTTGGATAACAACTTTTTTAACATAAGAAAGCGTTGATAGGGAGGAGTAGTTGATTGTGAAGCCTCACAGAGAGTCGGTGGTTGCTGAAAACCGATGGTTCACGTCGACGAACATCGCCCTTGAGTGCTAAGCTAAAGCATTTGTCTAGGCTTAGACGGTAGCTCCGTTATTAGCTAGATCCATTTATGGATCACTGAGGCAAGAGTATTCTTGCGAAGAAGGGTGGTACCGCGAAATCTTTCGTCCCTTCAGCACATAGCTGGAGTGTGGACGTAGGATTTTTTTATTGTATAAAAGTTTGAAAAAGGGGGCTTATAAGAACAATGTCTTCAAAAACGGAAGAGAAACTGGCAACTGGTGCACAGCTATTGTTAGAAGCGCTAGAAAAGGAAGGGGTAGAAGTGATTTTCGGTTATCCGGGTGGTGCCGTTTTACCTCTCTATGATGCATTGTATGATTGTGAAATTCCGCATATTTTAACAAGGCATGAGCAAGGGGCAATTCACGCTGCTGAAGGATATGCCAGAATTACAGGGCATCCAGGGGTTGTAATTGCAACGAGTGGACCAGGTGCTACAAATGTAATTACGGGTCTAGCTGATGCAATGATTGATTCATTGCCACTTGTAGTATTTACAGGCCAAGTAGCAACAACGTTAATTGGGAGCGATGCTTTTCAAGAGGCAGATATTATGGGACTTACGATGCCAGTGACAAAACATAACTATCAAGTGCGAAAGGCCTCAGATTTACCTCGAATTATTAAAGAAGCATTTCATATTGCTAAAACAGGAAGACCAGGACCAGTCGTTATTGACCTTCCGAAAGATATGGTAGTCGAGAAAGGTGAGCGATGTAGCAATGTACAAATGGATTTACCAGGATATAACCCTAATTATGAACCGAATCTACTTCAAATAAACAAATTACTCAAAGTAATTGAAACCGCAAAAAAACCGTTAATTTTAGCTGGAGCGGGTATATTGCATGCGAAAGCTTCGAAAGAATTGACAAGTTTTGCTCGTAAATATGAAATTCCTGTTGTGCATACATTACTTGGTCTCGGTGGCTTTCCACCAGATGATGAACTATTTTTAGGAATGGGAGGAATGCACGGTTCTTATACAGCCAATATGGCGTTATATGAATGTGACTTACTCATTAATGTAGGTGCGAGATTTGATGATCGGCTTACAGGGAATTTAGCTTATTTTGCTAAAGGGGCTACTGTTGCACATATCGATATCGATCCAGCAGAAATCGGGAAAAATGTGCCGACTGAAATTCCTATTGTTGCAAGTGCTAAGCGGGCATTGGAAGTATTACTTGAACCAGAAGGGGGAAAAGAAAATCATCATGAATGGATCACTTTATTAAAGGGGAGAAAAGAACAATATCCATTCTCTTATAAAAGAAATTCTGAAAGTATTAAGCCCCAATACGCAATTGATATGTTATATGAAATTACGAAGGGAGAAGCGATTGTAACAACAGACGTTGGGCAACACCAAATGTGGGCAGCCCAATATTATCCGCTGAAAAATCCAGATAAATGGGTAACTTCTGGTGGATTAGGAACGATGGGGTTTGGATTTCCAGCAGCAATCGGTGCGCAAATTGCAAAGCCTGAGGAACTAGTTATTGCAATTGTCGGTGACGCCGGATTTCAAATGACCTTGCAAGAATTAAGTGTGTTAAAAGAACACTCGTTGCCTGTTAAAGTATTTATCTTAAATAATGAAGCTTTAGGAATGGTAAGACAATGGCAAGATGAATTTTATAATCAAAGATACTCGCACTCTTTATTGTCGTGTCAACCAGATTTCGTCGCTCTTGCGAATGCGTATGGCATAAAAGGAGTTCGCATAGAGGATCCACTTCTTGCAAAGAAGCAAATACAGCAGGCGATTGAATTACAAGGACCAGTCGTAATTGATTGCCGTGTACTTCAATCAGAAAAGGTAATGCCGATGGTTGCGCCAGGGAAAGGTGTTCACCAAATGGAGGGAGTGGAAAAAAGGTGAAGAGAATTGTTACAGCGACAGTTCGAAATCAAAGTGGTGTGTTAAACCGAATTACAGGGGTTATGACACGAAGACATTTTAATATTGAAAGTATTTCAGTAGGTCATACGGAATCATCGGACATATCGCGGATGACGATTGTTGTACACGTTGAAAATGAACAGCAAGTGGAGCAGTTAATTAAACAACTTCATAAGCAAATTGATGTTCTGAAAGTATCAGATATTACAGAAGAAGCGATGATTGCTAGAGAACTTGCACTTATTAAAGTAGCAACATCAGTAGCAAGAGCAGAATTATATAGTTTAATTGAACCGTTTCGAGCCGCTGTAATAGATGTTGGGAAGGATTCCATAGTTGTGCAAGTAACAGGTACGCAAGATAAAGTAGAAGCGTTAATCGAATTACTTCGTCCATACGGTCTGAAAGAAATTGCTAGAACAGGTGTAACAGCATTTACACGTAGTATGAAAAAACAAGATAAGCAAGTTATGTTAATTCAATAATCATTTAAATATAGGGGGAAATGAAAATGGCAAAAGTTTATTATGAGAAAGATGTAACAGTAAATGTATTAAAGGAAAAGAAAGTAGCAATCATCGGATATGGCTCGCAAGGTCATGCACATGCGCAAAATTTACGTGATAACGGATTTGATGTAGTAGTAGGTTTAAGAAAAGGTAAGTCTTGGAATAAAGCGAATGAAGATGGATTTTCTGTATATACAGTAGCAGAAGCAGCGAAAAAAGCTGATGTAGTAATGATTCTACTGCCTGATGAATTACAACCAGAAGTATATGAAGCTGAAATTGCACCAAATTTACAGGCTGGAAACTCTCTCGTGTTCGCACATGGATTTAATGTTCACTTTGATCAAGTAAAACCACCAGCTAATGTAGATGTATTTCTAGTAGCGCCAAAAGGACCGGGGCATCTCGTACGCCGTACGTTCGCCGAGGGCGGGGCTGTTCCTGCATTATTTGCAGTATATCAAGATGCAACAGGAGTTGCGACTGAAAAAGCACTTTCTTATGCTGACGGAATTGGAGCAACGAGAGCTGGTGTACTAGAAACGACGTTTAAAGAAGAAACAGAAACAGATTTATTTGGAGAGCAAGCTGTACTCTGCGGCGGAGTGACTGCACTTGTAAAAGCAGGGTTTGAAACGTTAGTTGATGCAGGATATCAGCCTGAACTTGCATATTTTGAATGTTTACATGAACTGAAGCTAATCGTTGACCTTATGTACGAAGGTGGACTTGAAAATATGAGATATTCAGTTTCAGATACAGCGCAGTGGGGAGACTTCGTATCAGGACCACGCGTTGTTACTGAAGATACGAAGAAAGCGATGGGGGCAGTATTAGCAGAAATTCAAGATGGTACATTTGCAAGAGGATGGATTGCAGAACATAAAGCAGGAAGACCAAATTTCCATGCGACAAATGAGAAAGAGAATAAACATGAAATCGAAGTAGTTGGACGTAAATTACGTGAAATGATGCCTTTCGTACAGCCGCGAGTAAAGGTAGGGGTTAAATAATATGAAGCAGGTTTTGTTCATGGATACAACGCTTCGTGATGGCGAACAATCACCAGGAGTAAATTTAAATGAACAAGAGAAATTACAAATTGCTAGGCAATTAGAGAGGCTTGGTATTCATGTAATGGAAGCTGGATTCGCGGCAGCTTCCGAAGGCGACTTCCAATCGGTAAAACGTATTGCGAATACAATTCAAAATGCTACGGTTATGAGTTTAGCTAGAGCGAAAGAAAGTGACATTCGAAGAGCATATGAAGCTGTGAAAGGTGCTGTATCCCCTCGTCTACACGTATTTCTAGCTACGAGTGATATTCATATGAAATATAAACTTTGTATGTCAAAAGAAGATGTGTTAAATAGTATTCATCGCTCGGTTACGCTTGGAAAATCATTATTTCCGACAGTACAATTTTCTGCAGAAGATGCGACAAGAACATCGAGAGCATTTTTAGCTGAAGCAGTAGAAATTGCGATTCGAGCAGGAGCGAATGTAATTAATATTCCGGATACAGTTGGATATACGAATCCGGAAGAGTATTATTCTCTTTTTAAATACTTACAAGAATCCGTTCCTTCATATGAAAAAGCAATTTTCTCTTGTCATTGTCATGATGATCTTGGGATGGCAGTAGCAAATTCATTAGCTGCGGTTGAAGGCGGAGCGTTGCAAGTAGAAGGAACAATTAATGGAATTGGAGAAAGAGCAGGTAATGCGGCGCTAGAAGAGGTCGCAGTTGCTCTTCATATTAGAAAAGATTTCTATAAGGCGGAGTCTTCTATGATGCTAAAAGAAATTAAAACGACGAGTACATTAGTAAGCAGATTAACAGGTATGGTTGTACCGAAAAATAAAGCGATCGTTGGAGCGAATGCTTTTGCTCATGAATCCGGAATTCATCAAGATGGTGTTTTAAAAGAAGTGACAACATATGAAATTATTGAACCAGCGCTAATAGGCGAATCTCAAAATCTATTCGTACTTGGAAAACATTCTGGACGTCACGCGTTTACAGAAAAAATGAAAGAGCTTGGCTATGAATTTACAAAGGAAGAACGAGATGCGGTGTTTGAAGCGTTCAAAAAATTAGCTGATCGTAAGAAGGAAATTACTGAGGAAGATTTACGTGCGCTTATGCTTGGTGAAGCAGCATTTGCAGCTCAGCAATATAACATTACGCAACTACAAGTTCATTTCGTATCAAATAGTACACAATGCGCGACAGTTGTACTAAAAGACGAAGAAGGAAATGCATACGAAGATGCAGCCACTGGTTCTGGTAGTATTGAGGCGATCTATAATGCAATCCAAAGAATTTTAGGATTAGAATGTGAATTGGTGGATTATCGCATACAATCTATTACACAAGGTCAAGACGCACTGGCTCATGTTCATGTTGAATTAAAAGAAGGAACGCATCAAGTATCAGGTTTTGGTGTTGCGCAAGATGTATTGGAAGCGTCGGCAAGAGCATATGTCCATGCAGCAGGGAAATTAAAATCTCTTATAGCGCTTGTGAAATAAATATTTGATAGGTGAGAGAAGCTTTCCTCACCTATCAAATTAAAGTTCTGAAAATTCAATTAAAAGGAGTGTTAAAAATGGAAAAACGTATCGTTTGTTTAGCTGGTGATGGTGTTGGTCCAGAAGTAATGGAAAGTGCGAAGGAAGTATTGCATATGGTAGAAAGGCTATATGGACATCATTTTCATTTGCAAGATGAGTACTTTGGTGGTGTTGCTATCGATTTAACTGGGCAACCATTACCACAGCGAACACTTGCCGCCTGTTTAGCGAGTGATGCGGTTTTACTTGGAGCAGTAGGTGGACCAAGGTGGGATAGTGCGAAAGAAAGGCCTGAGAAAGGATTATTAGCATTAAGAAAAGGACTCGGTGTATTTGCGAATGTTCGCCCTGTAACGGTAGAAAGTGCAACTGCACATTTATCACCATTAAAAAACGCTGATGAAATTGATTTCGTTGTCGTTCGTGAATTAACAGGCGGAATTTATTTTTCTTATCCGAAAGAGCGAACGGAAGAAGTGGCGACAGATACACTTACGTATCATCGCCATGAAATTGAACGTATCGTTTCGTATGCTTTTCAATTAGCGAATAAGCGGAAGAAAAAAGTAACATCTATTGATAAAGCGAATGTTTTAGAGTCTAGTAAATTATGGAGAACTGTGACAGAAGAAGTAGCAATTCGCTACCCAAATGTGGAAGTAGAACACATTTTAGTAGATGCAGCAGCTATGGAATTAATTCGGAATCCAGGAAGATTTGACGTTATTGTAACGGAAAATTTATTTGGTGATATTTTAAGTGATGAGGCTTCAGTATTAGCTGGATCATTAGGAATGCTTCCATCAGCAAGTCACGCTGAAAAGGGACCTTCATTATACGAGCCTATTCACGGATCAGCACCGGATATTGCGGGGAAAAATAAGGCGAATCCAATTGCGATGATGCGTTCTGTTGCAATGATGCTTGGGCAATCGTTCGGATTAACGAGAGAAGGATATGCAATTGAAGAAGCAGTTTCTGCAGTCCTTAAATCAGGAAAATGTACAGCAGATATCGGGGGGACTGAAACGACAACTTCATTTACAAAGGCAGTTATTCAAGAAATGGAAGAGCAAGCGTTAGTAGGGAGAGGAAGATAATGGGGAAAAGGTTACTAGATAAGCTTTGGGAAAGACATGTAGTTGTGACTAATGAAAATGGATTGGATTTATTATATATCGATCTACATCTTGTTCATGAAGTAACGTCACCGCAAGCCTTTGAAGGCTTGCGGCTTACAAATCGAACAGTCCGCAGACCAGATTTAACATTTGCAACGATGGATCATAATATTCCAACGAAAGATGTTTGGAATATTACCGACCGCATTGCGAAGCAGCAACTAGATACACTTCGGGAAAACTGTAAACAATTTCAGGTGCCATTAGCGGATATCGGAGATGAAGAGCAAGGGATCGTTCATGTAATAGGACCAGAACTTGGGCTCACACAGCCAGGAAAAACGATTGTTTGTGGTGATAGTCATACAGCAACACACGGTGCTTTTGGCGCACTAGCGTTTGGTATTGGTACGAGTGAAGTGGAACATGTATTGGCAACGCAAACGTTATGGCAACGAAAGCCGAAAGCGATGGGCATTGAGTTAAAAGGAAAGTTACCGCAAGGTGTTTATGCGAAAGATATTATTTTACACCTTCTTTCAAAGTACGGAGTAGCAGTTGGAACAGGTTACGTAATGGAATTTTACGGAGAGGCCATTCATGCTATGGATATGGAAGAGAGGATGACGCTTTGCAATATGGCAATTGAAGGGGGAGCAAAGGCTGGCATTATTGCACCAGATGAAAAAACGGTTACTTACGTAAAAGGGCGTAAATATGCACCGAAAGACTATGAATCTATTAAGAAAAAATGGTCAGAACTTTATACAGATTTAGATGCAGTTTATGATTTACATATTCTAGTAGATGTTACGGATTTAGCGCCGTACGTTACGTGGGGAACAAATCCTAGTATGGGCGTTCGGATTGATGAGAAATTGCCAGAAAAGCATGATGCAAATGACGAAAGAGCGTTTTCTTATATGGGATTGAGTCCCGGACAAAGTACGTATGACATTCCAGTTCAACATGTTTTCATTGGATCTTGTACAAATTCCAGGCTTTCTGACTTAGAAATTGCTGCATCTGTCGTGAAAGGTAAAAAAGTAAAAGAAGGTGTGCGAGCACTTGTTGTACCTGGATCTCAAAGGGTAAGAGAAGCAGCGATGCATAAAGGGTTACATCGCATATTTGAAGAAGCTGGATTTGAATGGAGAGAGCCCGGATGCTCAATGTGTCTAGGTATGAATCCAGATCAAGTGCCTGAAGGGGAACATTGTGCCTCTACGTCAAATCGCAATTTTGAAGGAAGACAAGGAAAGGGAGCACGAACGCATTTAGTTAGCCCGGCAATGGCGGCAGCGGCTGCGTTATATGGTCATTTTGTTGATATTAGAAAGGAGAGTTATGATGGAGCCATTTCGTATTCATAAAGGTACGGCCGCAGTACTGATGAATGATAACATTGATACAGATCAAATTATTCCGAAGCAATATTTAAAGAGAATTGAAAGAACTGGGTTTGGGAAGTTTTTATTTGATGAATGGCGATATGATAATAATCGCCAAGAAAACCCTAATTTCCCGCTTAATGCACAAGAAAGAAAAGGAGCCAGCATATTAATTACAGGTGATAATTTTGGATGTGGCTCATCTAGAGAACATGCTCCATGGGCACTTGCTGATTATGGTTTCCGCGTTATTATCGCTGGAGGATTTGCCGATATCTTTTATATGAATTGTATGAAAAATGGCATGTTACCGATTGTAATGGATAAAGATATGCGTGAACAACTTGCTAAAACAGATGCGGGGGAACAAATTACAGTTGATTTAGAAAATGAAATAATGACAACGAATACGCATAGATTCCATTTTACAATCGAGAAAATGTGGAAAGAGAAGTTATTAAATGGTTTAGATGAAATTAGTATTACAATGCAATATGAACAAGAAATAAAAGAGTATGAAAGAAAAGTGGCTTTACATTAAAAAAATGACGGAATATTAAAAATGTATTTACATTCAAAATTAACTGTTATATACTATGTGAAAATCAGAGGAGAAAGGGAGTAAGTATTATGAATATCGTGCAATCTATTACAATGCTTACACAACTACATCATCATACATGAAACCCTTGAACCTAGCGTGAAAACGTGTAGGTACAAGGGTTATTCCCGTTGTACCTACACTCTACTGAAGAGCCTTGTAGGTATTTTGTCTACAAGGCTCTTTTTATTTTCGGCTTAGAGGAATGAAATAGGCATACATTAGAAGGGGAAAGGTGTGAAAATTTAGATGACAAAATGGAAACGAGCAAACCCGAATGGAACGAGAGATTATTTATTCGAAGAATGTACGTTAATTGAAGAAGTAGAACAAAAACTAAGACTTACTTTTTTAGAGAGAGGTTATGAGGAAATAAGAACACCTACAATTGAATTTTATGATGTTTTTGCATTTCAAAATAGACCGATAGATGAAGAGAAGATGTATAAATTTTTTGATGAAAAGGGAAGGATTATCGTTTTACGTCCAGATATGACAATTCCTTTAGCGAGAGTTATTGGAACACAGAGACGGGATACGCCACTTAAAGTGACGTATAGCGGGAATGTATTTCGAGCGAATGAATCCCATTCTGGAAAATATAATGAAATCGTACAAAGTGGTATTGAAGTTATCGGGATTGATAATGTAAGAGCTGAAATTGAATGTGTAATAAGTGTCATTCAAGCACTTCAAAAGTTGAAGGTGCAATCTTTTACAATTGAGATTGGGCAAGTACAGTTATATAAATGTATTGTAAAAAAACTCTCCATCCATGATGAAGAAGAAAGGGTACTTAGAACATATATAGAAAGTAAAAATTATGCTGCCCTCTCAAATTTTATCGGAGAAAAGAAATTAGATCGATGCGATGAGACAGTAAGGTTACTTGAGAAATTGCCAAGGCTATTTGGAAATTTAGAAGTTATTGAGGAGGCAGAAAAGCTTGCTTCAAGTAATGAAATGAAAATGGCAATTGCAAGAATAAAAGAAATGTATGAAACAATTGAAACGTTAGGATATGGTTCTTACATATCAATTGATTTGGGCATGATTCAACACTTAGATTACTATACGGGTGTTATTTTCAAAGGATATATATATGAAATTGGAGAAGAAATCGTTAGTGGCGGAAGATACGATGAGCTAATTGGCAATTTTGGAGAAATGCTGCCAGCTGTTGGACTCGCGGTACAAGTAAATCAAATTGTGAAGGCGCTGCAAGAGCAGCAAGAACCATATGAACGAAATCAAATTGATATTGTGATTCATTATGAGTTAAATACAATAGCGGAAGCAGAAAGGCTACGAAATTTACTTCGAAAGGATGGAAAAAATGCTTGGTTATCTCTATTCTCTAATTTAAGCGATACCTTTCAATTCGCAAGAAAAAATAAAATAGGAACGGTCGTTGAGGCAAAGAATGAATACTTAGTGGAATATGTATGGAATGAGAAATGGGTAGTCCAGAAAGAAGGAGAGGCTTCATGCGTAACATTCAAATTGCGTTAACGAAAGGAAGATTAGAAAAACATGTCATTCCACTTTTTGAGCAGATTGGAATTGATTGTTCCGAGCTCAAAAATAAAGGTCGGAAGCTTGTATTTCAAAGTAAAAATACAAATATTTCATTTATTTTAGTAAAAGCGGTTGATGTTGCTACTTATGTAGAACATGGGGTAGCTGATATTGGCATCGTTGGAAAAGATATTTTAATGGAAAACGAGAAAGATATTTATGAAATGCTGGATTTAGGAGTGGGGATTTGTAAGTTTTGTGTGGCATCTATTCCTACGTATAATCCGAAGAGTTACCGGAAGAAAAGAATTGCTACGAAATACCCGCATATTACTTCTACTTATTTTCATGATAAGGGAGAGGATGTAGAAATTATTAAAATAGAAGGTTCTGTAGAAATCGCTCCTCTTCTTGGATTGGCGGATGCAATTGTAGATATTGTTGAAACAGGAAAAACATTACAAGAGAATGGACTCATTGTATTTGAGGAAATGCACTCTATATCGGCTCGGATGATTGTGAATAAGGCAGCTTTAAAAACTAAAAAAGACGAAATATTCAGTATTGTAAATATGATGGAGCAAGAAATCTTATCAGGGAAATAGGAGGATTTAAAGTGGAAATCATTTATGAAGATTTTAAGGAGGCATTATCTAAAATAAAAGTGCTAAGAGAAAACGCTAATATAATAGAAGAAACTGTTCAAAGAAGTGTAAGAGAAATCATTAGAAATGTAAGGGAAGGAAAAGATGAGGCTTTATCTTTCTATACAAAAAAGTTTGATGGTGTAGAGATGAAAGATTTTCGTGTAAGTGAAGAAGAAATACAGCAAGCGAGTATGTTTGTAGAGAATTCATTTTTAGAAGCTTTAAAAGAGGCGAAGAAAAACATTGTTTCGTATCACGAAAAGCAAAAGAAGCACTCAATATTCGATTGTGAAAGTAAAGGGATAATTAGAGGGCAACTCATTCGGTCGTTAGAAAATGTAGGTGTATATGTACCGGGTGGGACAGCCTCATATCCTTCTTCAGTATTAATGAATGTATTGCCGGCGAAACTCGCAGGTGTGAAAAAGATTGTAATGGTAACACCGCCGAGGAAAGGAGGAATTGATCCGCATATATTAGCTGCTGCAGATCTTGCGGGAGTAGATGAAATTTATACGATAGGTGGAGCACAAGCAATTGCTGCGTTAGCATACGGGACGGAATCGATTCCGAAAGTGGATAAAATAGTTGGACCGGGAAATTTGTACGTCGCTCTAGCGAAACGAGAAGTATACGGAATAGTAAATATCGATATGATTGCTGGTCCATCAGAAATTGTAGTTGTCGCGGATGAAACAGGTAATGCAAAATATATCGCAGCGGATTTATTATCGCAAGCAGAGCATGATGAGAGAGCAACGGCGATTTGTATTACAACGAATATGGAACTAGCTAAAGAAGTAGAAAAAGAGGTAGAAAGACAGTTAGAAACGTTACCAAGAAGTGAAATTGCACGTGAATCAATAAATAGAAATGGAGCCATCTTTATCGTTGCTTCTTTAGAGGAGGCACTAAAGTTATCAAATAAAATTGCTCCAGAACATTTAGAGTTACATATAAAAGAACCGATGAATGCTCTAGATTATGTGAAACATGCAGGCTCTATTTTCCTTGGGCCATATGCACCTGAAGCGCTCGGGGATTATTTGGCGGGACCGAATCATGTATTACCAACGAGCGGAACGGCAAGATTTTTTTCTCCGTTATCAGTCGATGATTTCGTGAAAAAATCAAGTTTTATTTCTTATACAGAGGAAGCATTAAAAAATGTACAGCATCATATTGTAGAGCTTGCAAATAAAGAAGGGTTACATGCACATGCGAGAGCAATCCAAATAAGGTTTGAGGAGGAAAAATAATGCGTCAGTCCAGTCAAGCACGTGAGACGACAGAAACAAAAATTAAATTAAGTTTGCAGCTTGATGAAAGTACGAGTGTATCTATTCAAACGGGGGTTGGTTTTTTCGATCATATGCTGACTTTATTTGCTAGACATGGAAGATTTGGATTGCAAGTTGAGGCAGAAGGTGATGTATTTGTCGATGCACATCACACCGTTGAAGATGTTGGAATTGTACTCGGAAATTGCTTGAAAGAAGCATTGCAAAATAAAGAAGGAATTAATCGTTACGGTTCCGCGTATGTACCGATGGATGAATCTTTAGGATTTGTTGCAATTGATATAAGTGGACGCTCATATTGTGTATTTCAAGGGGAATTAATAAATCCGAAGCTTGGGGATTTTGATACAGAATTGACGGAAGAATTTTTTAGAGCAGTTGCACATGCTGCCAATATTACATTACATGCGCGCGTTCTATACGGAAGTAATACACATCACAAAATTGAAGCATTATTTAAAGCTTTTGGTAGAGCGCTTAGAGAAGCGGTCGAAAAAAATGCCAACATTACTGGTGTAAATTCAACGAAAGGGATGTTGTAATTGATTGCCATTATAGATTATGGAATGGGGAATATTCGCAGTGTAGAGCAAGCATTAAAATATACTGGCGCAGAGTACATTGTAACGAGTGATAAAGAAGAGATATTGAGAAGCGATGGCGTGATTCTACCGGGAGTAGGTGCATTTCCGAAAGCGATGGAAGTATTAAAAGAAAGAGATTTAGTGTGTGTACTAAAAGAAGTTTGTGACATAGGAAAACCACTCCTCGGTATATGTTTGGGCATGCAACTTTTATTTGAACGAAGTGAGGAACTAAAAGATTGTAGCGGATTAGGTTTACTACCAGGTGAAATTCGGAAGTTAAAAGTTTCGTATAAAATTCCTCATATGGGATGGAATGAATTAAGGAAGGAAAGAGAATTTCCGCTTTGGAATGGATTAGTGGATGGTTCTTTCGTGTATTATGTTCACTCATATTACGCGGATTGTCCAGATGAAATTGTATGCGGAGTAAGTGATTATGGAATGCAAATACCAGGGTTTGTCGCGAAAGGAAATGTATTTGGTGCACAGTTTCATCCAGAAAAAAGTGGCGAAATAGGCATGCAAATATTAAAAAATTTTCAAGGAGTGGTAGAAGCATGGAAATCTTCCCAGCTATCGATTTAAAAGAAGGGCGATGCGTTAGACTTTATCAAGGAGAGTTTAGTAAAGAAACGGTGATGAATGAAGATCCGGTAGCGCAGGCGATCATATTTGAAAAGCTTGGAGCGGAAATACTACACATTGTTGATTTAGACGGTGCAATTGCTGGCGAGTCGTTAAATTTGCCCGTCATTGAAAAAATCTGCAAGGTGGTACGTATTCCTGTGCAAGTGGGAGGAGGAATTCGTTCACTTGTAACGGTGGAGAAGTTATTGTCAGCAGGTGTAGAAAAAGTGATTTTAGGAACAGCAGCTCTTTATGATAAGTCATTTTTAGAGGAAGCAGTTCGTCTATATAAAGAGAAAATCATTGTTGGAATTGATGCGAAAAATGGTTTCGTAGCAACGAGAGGTTGGCTTGATCTGTCTGAAATTTCTTACGTTAGTTTAGCGAAACAAATGGAAAGTTTAGGTGTTCAAACGATTGTGTTTACAGACATTTCGAAAGACGGGACGCTTGCAGGTCCAAATTTTGAACAATTAGCGATACTTCAAAAAAGTGTGGGCATTCGTCTCATCGCCTCTGGAGGAGTGGCATCTATTCAAGATGTGAAAAAGTTAAATGATATGAATATATATGGTGTCATAATTGGAAAGGCGCTTTACGAGAAAACGATTGATTTAGAAGAAGTGTTACAGGTAACGAAGTTATGTTAGCGAAACGAATCATTCCATGTCTAGATGTGAAAGAAGGGCGAGTCGTAAAGGGTGTAAATTTTATAGGATTACAAGATGTCGGTCATCCGGTTGAAATAGCTGAAGCATATAACGAGGCAGGGGCAGATGAAATCGTATTTTTAGATATTACAGCGACTCATGAAGGAAGAAAAACGATTATAGATGTTGTAGAAAAAACAGCAGCTAAAGTATTTATTCCTCTTACGGTTGGCGGGGGGATTTCAAGTGTGAAAGATATGTACAATTTACTAAGAGCTGGAGCAGACAAAGTTTCAATAAACTCAGCGGCAGTGCGAAACCCGAAGTTAATAGAAGAAGGGGCAGAACACTTTGGATCACAATGTATTGTCGTGGCAATTGATGCTAGAAAAGTAGCAGAAGGTAAATGGAACGTATATGTCAACGGCGGAAGAGTTGACACAGGAATGGATGCTATAGAATGGGCGAAGCGTGTTGTTAAACTTGGGGCGGGTGAAATTTTGTTAACGAGTATGGATGCAGACGGAACGAAAAGCGGATATGACCTTCGTTTAACAGAAGAAATTTCAAAAAGTGTTTCCATTCCAGTCATCGCATCAGGGGGCTGTGGTCATACGGATCATATTATAGAAGTTTTTCAAAAGACAACAGTTGATGCAGCGTTAGCGGCATCCATCTTCCATTATGGTGAGGCGACAGTGCAGAGTGTAAAGCGAAAATTAAGAGATGCAAATGTTGAGGTGCGGTTATGAAACCTAATTTTTCAAAAGGATTAATACCAGCAATTGTCATCGAAGAAGGTACGAAAGAAGTTTTAATGCTAGCTTATATGAATGAAGAAGCATATGAAAAAACGTTAGAGACGAAAAGAACATGGTTTTATTCTCGTTCGAGGCAGTCGTTATGGAATAAGGGGGAAACATCAGGGAATGTTCAATATGTGCAATCTTTATATTTAGATTGTGATCAAGATTCAATTGTTATGAATGTGAAACAAGTAGGACCTGCTTGTCATACGGGAGAGAAGACATGTTTTCACTATCAAATTATATAGGGGGATACATATGGAAAATGCCTTTAAGTTGCTGTATAAAACAATTGAAGAACGAAAGGAAAGCCCACTTCCTGAATCGTATACAAATTATTTATTTTCAAAAGGAGAAGATAAAATTTTAAAGAAAATTGGTGAAGAGTGTGCTGAAGTAATTATCGCATGTAAAAATAATGATAAAGAAGAAGTAGTGAAAGAAATGGTTGATGTATTTTATCACTGTTTCGTTTTATTAGCTGAAAAAAATATTACATTGGAAGATGTCATGCGAGAGGTGAAAGAACGAAATGGAAAGCTTTCGAAAGTTGGGGATAGAAGGGAAATAGATACATTATAAGGGGGAATGTATATGAAAGTAGATTATCATCTTCACTTAGAAGAAGGACCGTATTCAATAGGATGGCTTTCTAAAATAAATGAAGCGCTGGAACGTTATGAACCGCTTCAAGAAAGGCATTCTATTGATTGGCTTATGAAAACACAAGAGCGTTTGCAAAAGCGTGTGAAGGAAGGGCCATTTACAACAGAATGGATGGACCTCTATTTAGAAGAAGCTGTGCGAAAAGGTATAAAAGAAGTGGGAATTGTTGATCATCTATATCGTTTTCATGAAGCGAAAGGATATTATGAAAAATATGTAGATATTAGTGATTCTAAGCTCGGGCGTATACAGAAGGAATGGTTAGATCAAGTAAGGGTAGTTTCACTGTATGATTTTACAAAGGTTATTGAAGAGGCGAAAGAACGATGGAGTAAAAGAGGTGTCACGCTTAAACTTGGAATTGAAGCGGATTATTTTATTGGTTGTGAAGGAGAGTTAAAAGAATTATTAGCGCTAGGAGACTTTGATTATATAATTGGTTCTGTTCATTTTCTAAATGGCTGGGGATTTGATAATCCAGATACGAAAGAATATTTTGAGAAGCATGACCTACGCGCATTATATGATATGTTTTTTAAAACAGTTGAGAGTGCGATTCGTACCGAGTTATTTGATATTATCGCTCATCTTGATAATATAAAGGTATTTAATTATCGATTGGATGAGAATGAACAGCTTTCTTATTATGAGGAAATTGCCTGTGCGTTAGTAGAAACGAATACGGCAACAGAAATAAATGCAGGATTATACTATCGTTATCCTGTTCGTGAAATGTGCCCAAGTCCACTATATTTACAAGTATTAGCTAAGTATGGTGTTCCAATTACGATTTCTTCGGATGCCCATTATCCAAATGATTTAGGGAATTATGTACAAGAAAATGTACAAACATTACGAGCTCACGGTGTTACTCAGGTTGCAACATTTACGAAGCGAGCAAGAGTAATGAGGTCGCTTGAAGAAGAAGTAACAAATTCAAAATGAAACGCAATTTTTTGATGAAAACCGTCCTTTTTGTTCAAAATAAGAAAGAATGAAAAGGAGGGTAAGAAATGGCGAAACAACAAAATAAACAAAATGTACAAGGTGCACAGCAACAAGCTTATACTTCTGAAACGAATGCTGTATCTCAATCGGTTATTGAGGAGCAAATTAGCGATACGGTTGCAGAAGGAACGATTGATGTGAAGCTTGGAAAAGAATCGCAGGAAAAAGCGTAAGAAAAGGGGAGAGTTGCATCTCCTCTTTTTTCATGGAAAAGTGTCGATTTTTAAAACTATAATCAAATTCCTTGGTTTTTATATGTGGATTTCTTACAATGAAATATAAGAGATATCTTATTTTCTATAGAAGAGGTGTTAGTAGTGGCAAAAATATTAGTAGCGGGAAAAATTCCGGAAATTGGATTAGAACTATTAAAAGATCATGATGTAGAAATGTACGATAAAGAGGAGTTAATTTCTATAGATGAATTAACAGAGCGTGTAAAAGATAAAGATGCATTGTTAAGTTTACTTTCGACAAAGGTGCCAAAAGAAGTTATTGATGCAGCGCCTCATTTAAAGATTGTTGCAAACTATGGTGCTGGTTACGACAATATTGATTACACGTATGCGGGCGAAAAAGGAATTGCAGTTACGAATACACCGAAAGTATCAACGGAAGCGACTGCAGAATTAACATTTGCACTTCTTTTAGCAGCGGCGCGTAGAATTCCTGAAGGGGATACGTTATGTCGTACGACCGGATTTAACGGATGGGCACCGTTATTTTTCTTGGGACGAGAAGTCCATGGTAAGACAATCGGAGTTATAGGTCTTGGAGAAATCGGGAAGGCTGTTGCAAAACGTGCGAAAGCATTTGGAATGGATGTTTTATATACAGGGCCAAATCGTAAGCTTGAAGCTGAAAGTGAACTGGGAGCAACGTATGTGACGTTGGAAGAATTATTACAAACAGCAGACTTTATTACAATTAACTGTGCTTATAATCCAAAATTACATCATATGATTGATGAAGAGCAGTTTAAAATGATGAAGAAAACAGCGTATATTGTAAATGCTTCACGTGGACCAATTATGAATGAAGCAGCACTTGCTCATGCATTAAAAACGAATGAAATTGAAGGAGCAGCTCTTGACGTGTTTGAATTTGAACCGAAAATTACAGAAGAGTTAAAAGAATTAAAGAATGTAGTACTTGCTCCACACGTAGGGAATGCAACATTTGAAACTCGTGATGCGATGGCTGAAATGGCTGTTAGAAATATTTTAGCTGTATTAAACGGCGAAGAGCCAGTAACACCTGTAAATGAAAAGGTATTAGTCACAAAATAAAAAGAAACCTTCCGGACTCGGAAGGTTTTCTTATTTTTCTTTATTTGTTTTTTTAGACGGTCTTTGTCTAATGAATTGAGATAACATGTACAAAATATATAGTGGAATGGCAATGAATAAGAAAACAGAAAAATTTCCAAATCCTGTTTGATACATTGTAATAATGATTCCAACTAAAAATAGTGTAATAATGATGCTATATCGTGGAATTGGTACATCTTTTAAACTTGGGATACGAATGCGGCTCACCATTAAAAATGCGAACGTTACAAATACGGTAATAAGAACGATTTTTGGAATGGTATGTGAAAATAACGTTAAGAAAGCAACAAGCCCTCCCGCTGCTGTAATCGGTACTCCAGTGAAATATTTCATTGAAGTAGAAGATGGTGTTACATTAAATCGTGCTAAACGATATGCTCCGAAAAGAGGGAATAATCCCGCTATGTATAATCCGATGATTCCGTAGTTTGAGAAAGATGTGTAATACATTAAAACAGCTGGTGCTGCACCAAATGTTACGACATCTGCAAGCGAGTCGAGCTCTTTTCCCATTTGTGAATCAACACGTAATAAACGAGCAACACGACCATCAAGACTATCTAACATCATCCCGATAAGTACTAAAATAGCAGCTGATTTATAATATCCTAAAGATGCATAGCCGATTGATAAAAATCCGCTATATAAATTTCCGAGCGTAAATAAGTTTGGAATAGCTGCTCTATACAAAATCTGATCCCTTGCTTTCTGTAATAAATTCTTAATTAGTGTATGAAAGTTTACTTATTTTATCATACCATAAATTTATTCCTCATACGAAAGAAATTACCAATTTGTGAAAGATTTCATAGAAGGATGGTTTGAAAATTAAGTGAAAATAAAAAGAGGAAGCAACTTGTATAAAGTTGCTTCCTTTACTATTCAAATTTCGTTGTCATCGTTCCAGTTTTATATCGATTATTAGGATCGAAGCGTAATAAATCTCCATAAATTAATTTATCGGAGAGTTTTAATTCTGTTTTTGCTTTTTCAATATACGGCTGACATAGCGTCATGTCAGCTTCTTCACCCGTACTTCTTTTGTAGCACATATTTTTTGTATAAACATACTCTTCAGAAACAAAGCTACCATCACGCATTACCATAAGCGGGTCTTTCTCTTTAATAAATAAGTCAGTTCCAAATTCAACGGATTTATTTGTTTTAATACCAAGTAAATGAAGGAGCGTTGGCTTAATATCAATTTGACCGGATACTTTAGAAACAACTTTTCCTTCTTGGCCAGGCACATGAATAATAAGAGGGACTCGTTGTAATTGCATAGAATCGAATGGTGTAATAGTATCTTTTCCTAGGAACTGTGCCATAGCTGCGTTATGGTTTTCGGAAATACCGTAATGATCACCATAGATGACAATAACGGAATTATCATACAATCCTTCTTCTTTTAATTGTTTAATAAATAATTTAAGAGCTTCATCTGTGTAACGAACAGTTGGGAAGTAGCGGTTTACAACACCACTTTCCGAGTTGAATTCATCAACATATTGATCTTCCGGATTTAGAAGAAATGGAAAATGATTTGTTAATGTAATAAATTTTGTATAGAACGGTTGCGGTAAAGATTTTAACTTTGGAATAGATTGTTCAAAGAACTCTTTATCTTTTAATCCCCAACCGACAGACATTTGCTCCGTTCCTGCGTAATCATTTAAATTAAAGTAACGATCATATCCAAGCGCAGGATACATTACATCCCGATTCCAAAACGTTTTATCATTTGAATGGAAGACGGCAGAAGAATATCCGTATTTCTTTAATTGTTCTGGTGTCGCTGTGTATTCATTTGTTGCATGAGTAAAGAATACAGAACCACGATCTAGCGGATAAAGTGAGTTTTCAACGATAAATTCAGCATCAGAAGTTTTACCTTGTCCAGTTTGATGATAGAAGTTATCGAAATAGAAACTATCCTTAATAAATTCATTTAAAAATGGTGTAATTTCTTTTCCATTTATTTTTTTATTAATAACAAAGCTTTGTGTAGATTCCATTGAAATTAAAATTACATTTTTACCTTTTGCAGCTCCAAATAAGTTTTTATCAACTTGTTTGTCTTTTGAGTCTGTATAGTTTTTAATTTCAGAAAACCCATCCCCACTTGCAAATACACGCTCAGCTGAGGACTTGGATTGAAGCGTAATATCAAATAGATGATATGTGTATAAACCTAAATTCTTCACGACAGTTTGACGGTCAAATGAGCGTGAGAACATTTGTGGTTTATAAATAACTGATACAACAATTTGTAGTGCTAATAAAGCTGTTACACCGCTAAAGAAAGTTCGCTTCTCTGAGCGGGAAAGTGGTGTTTTGTCCCCAAATGATGGGAATTTACGCGAAATAAACATTAAAATAATTGCATCTGCAAATAAAAGTAATGTTTTGTACGTAAAGAGTTCTTTTATACTTGTCCCTAAATCAGCCATATTGTTTGTTTGGAATAAAACCGGGAAAGTAACGAAATCGTTATAGAACCCATAAAACATTGCGTTTCCAAATAAAATAAATGACAGTATAAAACTGATTCCAATTATAATTCGGTTTCGGTGCTTAGATGCAAGTAAAGCTAAGCCGAAAAATAAAAGTAACGCAGCTAGTGGATTGATAAAAAGCATGAATTCTTCAAAGAAATTATCAATTTTAATATCAAATGCTAGCTTGTACACAATATATGTTTTAATCCATAGTAAAACGACTGCAACGAGCGCAAATCGCAGTTTTGGAAACAGATGTTGTAGCATAATATACTCCTCTCCTAAAAAGCATGACAGTTCTTGAGAGTCAGTTTGCTTAACGACTCATTTTATATATACGAACAGTCCTTTGTTATTATGATTATTATACTATGAGTATCATTATACGAAAATAAAAGAAGGTTGTGGGCTTTTTTATAATAATCGAGTAGAAAAAGAGTGGTGGGAGACAATAAAACAGAATTTCTATGTATGATAATTATCGTACGCAGAAAGAATCGCGTGATAATACGGAGGTTATAATGCGAAAATTATTATGTTTTATAGCATGCAGTAGTGTTATATTTTTTACTTCACCGAGTGTGTCGGTAGCCCAATATGATGCACCTCTTATGGAAGATGCACTTTATTCTGTTTTATTTCCAAAAATAAATAAAGCAATTGAAAAACAATATGGAAGTTTGAAACCTTATCAATGTCCTAAAATTATTAGTTTAAAAAAAGTGTATAGCGGTACATATTTATTTCAAGCAAGTATTGAAGTGACAAAGTATGAACGTGTTGCTGGGAAAATTGCTCCACCATTTGAGAAGGTAACGATTACATTTAATAACGAAGAAGGCGAATGGGAAGTAACAAAGGTATTAGTAAAGCGCTTACCAGACGATACGAAATTAAACTGCAAAAAAACAATATAAAAAATTGTTTGACAAATAAAATGGTCCTTTGGTATTGTTAATAGCAACAATTAGATGTTTGAAAATTAAATAGACTTACCTCATCTACTCTCAAAGGTAGAGGCCGCGATAGGAAAGAGTAAGCTATGGGAGATTTAATGGAATCTGTGATCATAGGTTGAAAGGGACTATTGCCGAAATATAAGAATAACCATCTTATTCATATATTGGGACTGCATTGAATAAATGTAGTACTGTCATAATATTTATTTTATGGAGAGCTATTTGGAGATGTTGATGCGGTTTCTTATTTTGAGGAGATAACAACTCGTTTATTTTTTCAATATATATTTTTCCTAATAAGAAACGCGTGTGAACATTGTTCCGCGCGTTTTTTGTCTATCTAAAAGCGTGCTGCAATGAATAGAAGATTGGGGTTATGAGTTTTAGAGGAAATAAGGGAGGAATTTAAATGTATTTACACGGCACAAGCCGAATTAATGGGCAAGGACACTTAGAAATTGGAGGGTGCGATACGACGCAGCTAGCAAAGCAATACGGAACACCACTTTATGTATACGATGAAGAGTCTATCCGAGGAAAATGCCGAGCATTTCATCGTGCTTTTAAAGAAAGTGGTTTCTCTTATCAAGTAGCATATGCAAGCAAGGCGTTCTTGTGCATGGAGATGTGCCGAGTAGCTCGTGAAGAGAGTATGTCATTAGACGTTGTTTCTGGGGGAGAATTATATACTGCGCTCCAAGCAGGATTTCCGGCATCACGTATTCATTTTCATGGAAATAATAAAACAGAAGAAGAAATAGTGATGGCTCTTCAGGCGAATATCGGTTGTTTTGTCGTAGATAACTTCTTTGAATTAGAAGTTTTACACGATTTAGCGATGCAACATGGGAAATTTGTGAACATATTAATTCGTGTAACGCCTGGAGTAGAGGCGCACACACATGAATATATTACAACAGGTCAAGATGATTCGAAATTTGGATTTGGCGTTTCAAACGGTCAAGCGATGCAGGCAATTAGATTTGCTGTACAAAAATCCAATTATAATGTGCTAGGGATCCATTCACATATTGGATCACAAATATTTGAAACAGCTGGTTTTGTTCGAGCGATTGAAGTTCTTCGCCAATTTTTAGAAGAAGTGAGAGAGCAAACAAACTATGTAGTAAAAGTGTTAAATGTAGGCGGAGGATTTGGAATACGTTACACAGAGTCAGATACACCATTAACTCTTGAGACATATGTGCGAGCTGTAACAAGTGCAGTGAGAGAACAATTTACTGTATGTGAATATCCATTGCCAGAAATATGGGTTGAACCAGGCCGTAGCATTGTAGGTGATGCTGGGACAACACTTTATACAGTTGGATCTGTGAAAGATATTCCTGGTATTCGGAAATATGTATCAGTCGATGGTGGAATGACAGATAATTTAAGACCAGCTTTATATAGCGCGCGTTATGAAGCGATGTTAGCGAATCGAGGGAATGATGAGAATGAGGAACTCGTTTCGATTGCCGGGAAATGCTGTGAGAGTGGAGACATGTTGATTTGGGATATTCATTTACCGAAAGTCGCTGCTTCTGATTTACTAGCAGTTTCCTGTACAGGAGCATACGGGTACTCGATGGCGAATAATTACAATCGGATTCGAAGACCAGCCGTTGTCTTTGCAAAAGGCGGAACATCGCAAGTAGTTGTGGAACGTGAAACATATGAAAATATTATTGGGAACGATCGCATACGTATTAAAGAGCTTGTCTAAATAGGAAAAGGAGTTGTTCGTATGGGCAATTCCTTTTTTATAAAATAAAATAATTAAAATATATCGGAAAACTAGGATTGAAAAAAATCAGAATTGTGATAAAATACAAATACAAAGCTTATCAAGAGAAGCGGAGGGAACTGGCCCGAAGAAGCTCGGCAACCTGCTTATAGAAAGCAAGGTGCTAAATCCAGCAAAATGGGATCCATTTTGAAAGATAAGGTAAAATATATTACCGAACAGTCTTTTCGAAATGGGAAAGATTTTTTTTATGAATAAAAAGGGGGGCTGTTTGCGTGAGTGTACGGGAACATTTTGATGAAGTATCCGAGAAGATTGAAGCGATGCTTGCTGATATGAAATATGGTTCAATTACAATTGTTGTGCAAGATGGAAAAGTAATTCAGTTAGAGAAAAGTGAAAAAGTACGTTTAAAGTGAAAAGCGCTGACTAGAAAAACTAGAGGCGGTTTTAACCTATTTTCATTAGGTTAAAACCGTCTTTTTGCTTTTACAGGGGGAAAAAACATGTTGACGTATGAAACGTGGGAAGAAAATGTTGTTTCATTTTCGGAAGAAGACGAAACAAAAGGCGCGCTATCAGTATTAAAGTGGGCTTATGGAGAGTATAAAGATGAAATTGTCTACGCATGTAGCTTTGGGGTGGAAGGTATGGTATTGCTGCACCTTATAAACCAAGTAAATCCATATGCTAAAGTCGTATTTTTGGATACAAATGTTCATTTTCAAGAAACGTATGAATTAATTCGGAAAGTGCGGGAAAGATTTCCTTCATTGAATATTATAGAAAAACAGCCAGAACTTACACTTGATGAACAGGCGAAGTTGCATGGTGAAAAACTGTGGGAGAGCAATCCGAATCTTTGTTGTAAGATTAGAAAAATTTTACCTTTAGAAAAATCATTAGTAGTGGAAAAAGCATGGATATCAGGCTTAAGAAGGGAACAATCAGAAACACGTAAGCATACAAAGTTTATAAATCAAGATCATCGTTTTCAATCTATTAAAGTTTGTCCACTCATTCATTGGACGTGGAAAGAAGTTTGGCGATATGTATACAAACATAGCTTGCCGTATAACCCGTTGCATGATATTGGTTATCCAAGTATTGGGTGTGAGAAATGTACGTTACCTGTTGGGGATGGTGGCGATTCAAGAGATGGTAGATGGGCTGGAAAAGTGAAAACTGAATGTGGTCTTCATTATCAATAAGATGAATCTTGAAATAAAGCTAAGAGAGGATATAGAAAAATGAGCATAGTAAACGAATTAGTAAACCGTATAGATGAGGCATATGACGTATCACAAATTGAAAAAGAAATTAAGTTAGACAATATTGCGTTAAGTGATTTAGAACTATTGGCGACAGGTGGATATAGCCCCCTTACTGGTTTTTTAGGGAAGGAAGATTATGATTCAGTCGTAGAAACGCTTCGTTTAGCAAATGGTAGTGTGTGGAGTATACCAATTACATTACCTGTAACAGAAAAAGTCGCAGAAAGCCTGAAAGTTGGAGAGGAAGTAAAGCTTGTCAACAATGGAAATATATATGGTGTCATTCAAATAGAAGATATTTTTGTACCAGATAAAGAAAAAGAAGCGTTACTTGTATATAAAACAACGGATGGGGCTCATCCAGGAGTGGAAAAATTATATGAACGACCAAACGTTTACGTTGGAGGAACTATTATTCTAACAAAACGCTTTGAAAATAATCAATTTCCTTCTTATCATTTAGACCCAATTGAAACGAGGGAAGAATTTAAAAAACGTGGGTGGAAAACAGTGGTCGGGTTTCAAACGAGAAACCCGGTACATCGTGCCCATGAGTATATCCAAAAGTCTGCTCTTGAAATTGTAGATGGTCTCTTTTTAAATCCGCTCGTTGGAGAAACGAAATCGGATGATATTCCTGCTGATGTAAGAATGGAAAGCTATGAAGTACTCCTTCAAAACTATTATCCGAAAAAGCGTGTCTTTTTAAGTGTATTTCCTGCTGCCATGCGTTACGCAGGACCAAGGGAAGCGATATTTCATGCGTTAGTAAGAAAGAATTTTGGATGTACCCACTTTATAGTAGGGCGCGATCATGCAGGGGTAGGAGATTATTACGGTACTTATGAAGCGCAAGAAATTTTCACGAATTTTACGATAGAAGAGTTAGGAATTACACCACTATTCTTTGAACATAGTTTTTACTGCACGAAATGTGAAGCGATGGCTTCAACGAAAACATGTCCGCACGGAAAAGAAGATCATGTTATTTTATCGGGTACAAAAGTAAGAGAATTATTAAGAAACGGTGAGATTCCGCCGAGTACATTTAGTCGTAAAGAAGTAGTGGAAGTACTAATTAAAGGATTGAAAAAAGCAGTAGTAACAGAATAGGGAGAGAACGAGATGGATACGAATATTACTTGGCATACAGCGTCGGTTTCAAAAGATGAGAGAAGAGCGAAGAATGGACATCACAGTTTTGTAATTTGGTTTACTGGTTTATCAGCTTCGGGTAAATCTACAGTAGCGAATGCGGTCGCTCGTAAACTGTTTGAAAAGAATATTGGAAATTATGTGCTGGATGGGGATAACATTCGTCACGGTTTAAATAAAGACTTAGGATTTTCTGAAAGTGATCGCATGGAAAATATAAGACGTATTGGCGAAGTGGCAAAGTTATTTGTAGATCAAGGAACAGTTGTCCTTACAGCATTTATTTCACCATTTCGAGTAGACCGTAAACAAGTAAGAGATTTATTAGCGGCAGATGAATTTATTGAAATTTTTGTGAAGTGTCCGATTGAAGAGTGTGAGAAACGTGATCCGAAAGGGCTTTATAAAAAGGCAAGAAAAGGTGACATTAAGGATTTCACAGGTATTGATTCGCCTTATGAAGAGCCAGAGCAAGCGGAATTAATTGTAGAAACGCACAAATATTCTATTGAAGAATGTGCAGAACAAATCGTGAAGTACTTACAAGAGCGTAGTTTTATATAGGGGGATAAACAATGAGTTATGAAAAAGTATGGGCTAACAATGAAAAATTAAATCAGACCGAGAAAAATAAATTAGAAAAAGATGGCTTAGAAATTTTTAATGATATTCCTTACTATGCGGAAAATGGTTTCGAATCTATTCCGAAAGAAGAGTGGGATGCCTTTAAATGGGCAGGCTTGTATTTACAAAGACCGAAAGAAGCTGGTTATTTTATGATGCGGGTAAATATTCCGTCAGGGATTATTACAAATGCACAGGCAGAAGTACTTGCTTCTATCGCTGAAGATTATGGACGTGATGTAATAGATATTACGACGAGACAAGCGATTCAGTTTCATTGGTTAGAAATTCATCAAATTCCAGATATTTTTAATAGATTAGCGAGAGTTGGATTGTCTTCAGCTGGAGCGTGTGGTGATATAACGCGTAATATTACAGGTAATCCGCTTGCTGGCATTGATGCAAATGAATTATTTGATACAACGCATATTGTAAAAGAAGTATACGATTACTTCCAGCATAATGAAGAGTTTTCTAATTTACCACGTAAATTTAAAATGTCTATTAGCTCTAATATTTATAACTCAGCAAACGCAGAGATTAACTGTGTTGCATTTACACCTGCTACGAAAGAAATAGATGGTGAGAAAAAAGTTGGTTTTCATATAAAAGTAGGTGGAGGATTATCAGCCCGTCCGTATTTAGCTGAGGAATTAGATGTATTCGTTTTACCAGAAGAAGTGAAGGCGGTGGCGATTGCGATTGCTACTATATTCCGTGATTTTGGATATCGTGAGAAACGTCATTTAGCTCGGTTGAAATTTCTTGTTGCGGACTGGGGAGCAGAGAAATTTAAAGAGAAACTAATAGAGTATACAGGGCCTTTACAAAGTAAAGGGGAAAGTGCACTCAAAGGATGGAATGCAGGCTATTTTTATGGTGTTCAAGACCAAAAACAAGAGGGATTAAAATATGTAGGTTTTAATGTACCGGTAGGTCGTTTACATGCAGAAGAAATGTTTGAGATTGCAAGAATCGCAAAGCAATATGGAAATGGACAAATTCGTACATGTAACTCGCAAAACTTCATTATTCCGAACGTTCCTCCGGAAAATGTAAAAGGATTACTTAGTGAACCGCTGTTTGAAGCGATATCTGCTAGCCCGAAATCATTTATTGGTCATGCGGTTTCATGTACCGGTATTGAATATTGTAATCTTGCACTAGTAGAAACGAAAGAAAGATTACGAAAAATTGCAGAATACTTAGATACACAAATTGCACTCGATGTTCCAGTTCGAATTCATATGGTAGGCTGCCCGAATTCATGTGGTCAACGTCAAATTGCTGACATTGGGTTACAAGGTGTGAAAATGAAAACAAAGGAAAAAGGCATTGTTGAAGCGTTTGAAATATACGTAGGTGGAACATTATTAGATGGCGGTGCCTACAATCAAAAGTTAAAAGGAAAAATAGATGGCGAGGATCTACCTGATGTACTCGCATCATTTATAAGTTATTTCAAAGAGAATAAATTACCAGCCGAAACATTTTATGATTTTGTAGGTCGTGTTGGTGTAGATACATTACAAATAGCGTTAAATAACGTGCTAGAAGAAGTAATAGCGTCTTAGGAGGGACGATATGGATTTATATCGATTTGAAGCTGTATTAGTGAGTGATATTGTTCCGATAGTTGTTGTTGCTCAAAGTGAAGAACAGGCATTTAAGCTTGCGGAGATTGAGCTTGAAAAGCATTTTTTACCGTTGCCAGAGGTAAAAGAGATTTCTTTGTTTGAAAAAAAGAAGATTCGAAAAGGTGCGGCATTTGTTATCCATGAGTAGAGATCAGTAATACGAAAAAATAAAAACTTCCATTCTTATATACGAATGGAAGTTTCATTTTAATAGAAGAAATGAGGAGAGATGATGGGAAAGGTTTATATTGTTGGAGCGGGTCCTGGCGATCCAGATTTAATTACTGTTAAAGGGTTGAAATGTATTGAGAAGGCAGATGTTATTTTATACGACCGACTTGTGAATAAAGAGCTGCTTTCACACGCAAAGCCTGACGCGGATTTAATTTATTGCGGAAAACTCCCGAATTATCACACGATGAAGCAAGAGACAATTAACACGTTTCTTATTAAGTATGCGAAAAAAGGAAAAGTTGTAACGAGGCTTAAGGGCGGCGATCCATTTGTGTTTGGTAGAGGGGGAGAAGAAGCTGAAGCATTAGCAAAGCAAGGTGTACCATTTGAAATCATTCCTGGTATTTCAGCTGGAATAGCTGCTCCTGCTTATGCGGGCATTCCAGTGACGCACCGTGATGCAAGTGCAAGTTTTGCTATTGTGACTGGGCATAGGAAAGAAGGTGCTGAAGAAGAAGTGAAATGGGAAAGTTTAGCGAAAGGTGTAGAGACTTTAGCGGTATATATGGGGGTTAGTAATTTGCCCTACATATGTGAGCAACTTATGAAGCATGGAAAAGATAAAAGTACGCCAGCTGCTATTATTGAGCAGGGGACGACGTCTATGCAACGCACAGTTGTTGGAACGTTAGGGACAATTGTAGATGTTGCGAAAAAAGAGCAAATTCAAAATCCGAGCATGATTGTAATTGGAGAAGTTGTCCGTTTTAGAGAAAAAATTCATTGGTTTGAGAAGCAGACAGAAAATGCTTATCAAGTAAGTGGAGTGTTGTAAAATGAAAGCCGTTTTATATATATGTCATGGAAGTCGTTTGAAGACAGCGAAAGAAGAGGCGATTCAATTTATTACATCGTGTATGAGCCGTATAGAAGCGACTATTCAAGAAGTTTGTTTTTTAGAGTTAGCGAATCCTTCTATTGAAGATGGTTTTCGTACATGTGTGAAGCGTGGGGCCACAGAGATTATTGCTATCCCTGTTTTTTTATTAGCGGCAGGTCATGTGAAGAAAGATATTCCGTTTGAATTGGTAAAGCTCAAGAATCAATATCCAAATGTTAAAGTGACTTATGGTAATCCGTTTGGTGTATCAGAAACACTTGTTAAATCGGTGTATAGCGGAAGTGGCATCGAACAGGAAGATAAAAATGAAGTGACGTTACTTCTCGTTGCAAGAGGGAGTAGTGATCCTGAAGTATTAAGAGATATAAACTGGATTGCTTCTTTATTTCAAACAAAAGAGAAGGTTAAAAAAGTAGAAGTTTGTTATTTAGCGGCTGCAGAGCCAAAATTTGAGGAGAAGTTAAAGGAAGTTGTAGAACGAAAAGAAAAGAACATCGTTGTACTGCCTTACTTGTTATTTACAGGTTTACTTATGAAACATATTGAGAAAGAAGTGCGCCAATATGAATTGGAAGAGATAAAAATCAGTCCATATTTAGGGAAGAATGAAGCGTTTCAAGATATGTTAATTCAGAAAACGACGGAGTTATTGAAAGGAGATCAGTATGTATCCACTTACAGTGCGAGTTAATGAGAAACGCGTTGTTGTTATTGGCGGGGGAAAAGTTGCAGGATTTAAAATTATTCCTTTACTCAAACAGGGTGCGGATATAGTTGTGATCAGTCCAGAATTAGATGCGAATTTAGTAAAACTTGTGGAAGAAAAGAAAATTCGTTGGTATCAAAGAGAATATGAAAAAAGTGATATTAAAAGTGCTTTTTTAGTTGTTGCAGCGAGTAGTGATTCAATATTAAATGAACAAGTTGCTGAAGATGCCGCTGAGAATCAATTAGTAAATGTTATTACAAATCCGGAAAGTGGTAATGTTCATTTTCCGGCAGCGATTCATCGTGGTTTACTTAATATAGCAGTTTCTACTGGGGGAGCGAGCCCGAAGCTCGCAAAAAAAATTCGAGATGATATTGCAAATAAATATGATGAGACATATGAATCGTATTTAGATTTTTTATATGAAGTAAGGTTGAAGTTAAAAGATTTACAGTTAGAAAAGAGGGAACGAAATATATTGCTCCAAGAAGTGTTGAAATCAGTATATGTGCAAAACGAGGGGAAAAGAGAAAGTTTTTTACGAGAATTAGAGGAAAAGATTTTAAAATAATAAAAGATAAAGTGCGCTTTACAAATATAAAAATATAATTTATAATCACAAGTAACTTCAATAGATGAAATCGATGAGCAAGAAGAGTACGTATATTTGATGCGTTCAGAGAGCTGGGGTTAGGTGGGAGCCCGGTACGATAAAATATACAGAATGGGCTTGCGAGAGGTATGTTGAACATTGTAGTAGGCAACCCGGGTTCCGCCGTTAAAAGGATAGAGTATCGGAATTATTCCTGTACTTGAACAAGTGGGATTTATCAATCCAATTGAGGTGGTACCACGGTATTTACATTACATATATCGTCCTCTACATGCATATTTGCGTGTAGGGGACTTTTTTATTTTCTAAAGGAGGTGTGCGAGTATGAAATGAAAGTGTATAATTAACAAAAGTTTAAATGTTCAGAAAAGGAGAATTTATGATGAAAGAAACACAGCAATGGACGTCGAAAATCGGCTTTGTACTCGCAGCAGCCGGAGCCGCAGTAGGTCTTGGTGCGATATGGAAATTTCCATATGTTGCAGGTAATGGCGGGGGAGGCGCATTCTTCCTTGTATTTTTACTATTAACTTTATTTATAGGTATGCCTCTTCTAATAGCGGAGTTTGTTATTGGACGTAGCACGCAAAAAGAGGCCGTTACAGCTTATAAAGTACTAGTGCCAAATAGCAAAGTATATCCTTGGATTGGTCGTATGGGAGTTGTTACTTGTTTTAGTGTACTATCTTTTTATAGTGTTGTAGGTGGATGGATTTTACTTTATTTATATTATAGTGTGACAGGAAGTTTCTGGAATAGAGCAGCTGATTATGGACAATTGTTCGGTGAAACGATTTCAAATCCGTTAAGTGCGATTGGAGCACAATTTATCTTTATGCTTTGTACAATTTTTGTCGTAAGTAAAGGTGTAGAGAAAGGTATAGAAAAGGCAAGTAAGTACATGATGCCGCTATTATTTATTTTATTTATTGCGATTATTGTTCGTGCGTTAACACTCGATGGTGCTTTTGCTGGAGTAGAGTTCTTCTTAAAGCCAGATTTTTCAAAGCTTACAGCAGATACGATTTTATATGCAATGGGACAATCTTTCTTCTCGCTAACAGTAGGTGCCTCAGTAATGGTCACGTATAGTTCGTATTTAAAGAAAGAAGAACATTTAGCGAAATCAGCAACATCTATTGTGAGTTTAACTGTTTTTGTTACAGTACTTGCAGGATTAGCAATTTTCCCAGCGATTTTCGCATTAGGAGTTAAACCGACTGAAGGACCAGGATTACTGTTTATCGTCCTTCCGGCAGTATTTGCAAAAATACCATTTGGTCAATTTTTCTTTATTATGTTTTTAATTTTATTCTTCTTTGCGACTTTAACATCAGCAATTTCAATGCTTGAAATTGTAGTAGCATCTGTTGCGAAAGGTAATGAGAAGAAGCGTCCATCAGCATCATTATTAATCGGTATTCTTATTTTTGCAGTCGGTATTCCATCAGCTTTATCATTTGGGATTATGAGTGACGTGAAAATATTCGGGAAAACATTCTTTGATTTAGTTGACTTTTCGGTAAGTAACGTATTGCTGCCGTTAGGAGTACTAGCTATTTCATTATTTGTACCAAATAAAATGAGTAAAGAGTTATTGATGAAAGAATTAGAAGTGACGGAAACGAAGGGGAAAACGTTATTTAACATTTGGTTCTTCTTACTTCGTTATGTTATTCCGGTAACTGTAATAATTGTATTTTTAAATGCGATAGGTGTATTTAAAATGTTTGCATAAAAAAAGGCGGGGATCTCCCGTCTTTTTTTATGTGGATGTTGATGAGTGTAATAAACGATTATATGCTTTATAGGCTGTAGTGACTGCAAGGAATGAACCGATTAAAAATAATACTGAGCCGCCAAATGTAAATATCCGGCCAATATACGTCTCTCTAGCTTCTTCTATTTTTTGTTGTAATTGCGTATTCATATTGATCACCCCGTAAACTATAGGCATTTAGTTATAGTCTATGTAGAATGCCTATATTGTGTGAAGTGTAAATAAAAAACCTCGGTAGGCACCGAGGTTTTTTATAATCCGATATAAGGAGATGGGTCAACTGCGTTTGTCTTGCCGACATTCCATTCTCCAAGATGAAGTTCGAAGTGTAAATGTTGTCCGTATGATTGGCCCGTGTTCCCCATAAATCCAAGCTGATCGCCTTGTTTTACAGTTTGTCCATTCGATACAGAACGGCTATTCATATGAGCATATACTGTCGTATATGTTTTTCCGTTTATACGGTGAGATAAATACACTACGTTTCCGTAACTAGATGATAATTCTGAACGAATAACAACGCCATCTGCAGCGGCGATAATTGGAACCGTTCCCGAAGCAGCGATGTCAATTCCTTTATGGTTATCTAAAGAACGTACACCAAATCCGGAAGTTTTTGATCCAGCTGCTGGTTTGATAAAGCCACCGATGTTTGTATCATGTGGTGTTGGAGCGGCTTGAGTTGCTTGAGCAGATTTAGTAGCTTGTTGTTTGCGGGCCTCTTCTGCCTGGCGGGCTTCTTCCGCTTTACGAGCTTCTTCGGCCCGTTTTTCTTCTTCAATTGCTTTTTGCACAGCTTGACGTTGATTTTCTAAAATGCCTTTGGATTCTTCTAATCCTTCAATCTCTGAATCTACTTTTGCTACTTTCGTATGTAGATCGTTAATAAGAGTTTGTTGCTGTTGTTGGTTATTTTGTAATTCTTGCTGTTTTTGTTCTAGTTTTTGCTCAGATTCTTTCAGTTGTTGTTCTTTTTTCTCAACAGCCTCTTTTTCTGTAGTTACAGCATTTTGATCAGATGTTTGTTTTTTTACAATATCTGTATCGTTGTTTAATATTAAACTTACGGAGTACATATTATCAACAAGATCGGCAATATTTGAAGAATTTGTTAGTACCTCTGTAATGATATTTGTACGAGGTTTTTCTTGCATAGATTGTAATCGTTGTTTAATAACTTCCTGACGTGTATCTATGTTTGTTTGTAATTGTTCTATATGTTTCTTTTTGTCAGCAATTACTTGTTGAGTTTTGCTAATTTCTTTTTTTGTATCGTTTAATTCAGCTTCGTTTTTATTAATAGAAGTAGTTAATTCATCAATTTTCTTCTGTAATTCTTGAATTTCTTTTTCTATTTGTTCTTTCTCGACTGATTTATTTTGTAAGTCACTTTGTTTGCCTTCTAATTCAGATTGAATGTTAGATAATTTATCTTGATTTGTTTCAGCGTATACGGGTGAAAGTAACGGGGAAGCAAAAATCGTTCCTGCTGCTAAAACACTAAACGCTGCAAATTTCTTTTTCATAGTTGTCTGACTCCTTTCTCTATGAATGTTATATATCATAAGAAGAAGAGTGTCTATCGTTGTAATCATAATGTAAAGAAAACTTTATAAAATTGCTAAGTTTTGTCGGAATTTATCATTTTTCAACTGTAATTGTCATAGTACATACATTTTATTCATATGTGTAACAAAGGTATATTTTGGAATTAATCTGTAAAATGAAGAAGGAAAGTAATCGTTTTTATGAGGTAAAATATTACTTGGAAAGCTAATAAAACACTAGTGAGGAATCGTTCTCATGTTAGGTTTTCTGACATGGGTCTGCTTTTTGTCAAGAAAATTATTTGTGTTCGGGCAAAGTTATTTTGTTGTCAGATTTAAATTTTTGATTTATGATTTTTAACAGGGACAAAATGTAGTGAATTGTCGAATAATATGTAATACTCTTAATTTCTTAGTTTTATAGAGATAGAATGAGAGATAGAGTGACACATCGAAGAGGGGGTTACAACAAATATGAAAAGAATAGGACTTGCATGGCAAATATTAATAGGGCTTGCGCTTGGTATTGCGGTTGGGGCGATTTTCTTTGATAATCCAGCTGTTGTGAAGTACTTACAACCAATTGGTGATATTTTCATCCGATTAATTAAAATGATCGTTGTACCGATTGTTGTAGCAAGTATTGTTGTTGGGGTTGCTGGTGTTGGCGATGTTAAAAAACTAGGTCGACTAGGCGGAAAAACAATTCTTTACTTTGAAATTATTACAACAATTGCAATTATTGTTGGTCTATTAATAGCGAATATTTTCCAACCAGGAAAAGGCGTAAATATGGAGCAGTTAACAAAGACAGATATTTCGAAATATACACATACGACAGAGCAAGTACAAAGTCATTCATTTGCAGATACGTTTGTAAATATTGTTCCAACGAACATTATGAAGTCATTGGCTGACGGAGATATGCTTGCTATTATCTTCTTCTCTGTACTATTTGGTTTAGGTGTAGCAGCAATTGGTGAAAGAGGAAGACCAGTTCTTCAATTTTTCCAAGGTGTAGCTGACGCAATGTTTTACGTAACAAACCAAGTTATGAAATTTGCACCATTTGGTGTGTTTGCACTAATTGGTGTTACAGTTTCTACATTTGGTCTTGCTTCATTAATTCCATTAGGGAAATTACTAATTGTCGTATATGGGGCAATGATCTTCTTCGTCGTAGTTGTCTTAGGACTTACAGCGAAAATATTTGGAATCAACATTTTCCAATTCTTTAAGATTTTAAAAGACGAGCTGATCTTAGCGTATTCTACAGCAAGCTCAGAAACAGTTTTACCAAAAATCATGGAGAAAATGGAGAAATTCGGTTGTCCGAAAGCAATTACATCTTTCGTTATTCCGACAGGTTATTCATTTAACTTAGATGGATCAACTTTATATCAAGCAATTGCGGCTATTTTCTTAGCGCAAATGTACGGTATTGATTTATCTATTACACAACAAATTACATTATTGCTTGTATTAATGGTTACATCAAAAGGTATCGCAGGTGTACCGGGCGTATCATTCGTTGTATTATTAGCGACACTTGGTACAGTAGGTATTCCACCTGAAGGCTTAGCGTTCATTGCTGGTATTGACCGTATTTTAGATATGGCTCGTACAGCAGTTAACGTTGTAGGAAACTCTTTAGCAGCTGTAGTTATGTCTAAGTGGGAAGGTCAATATGACGCTGAAAAAGGACAAGCTTATTTAAAAGAGATTTCTGAAAAGGGTCAAGCGGCTTAATTATAATATGAACAAGCTCTCACATAATATGTGGGAGCTTTTCTGTATATAGAAGAGGAGCAGACATAATGAAACGAAAATATGGTGACGGTTCTTCGTGGAAGAGACTAATAGAAAAGAGTTATACGGTTAAGCAAGTGGAAGAGGGAATGCTCGGAATACTGGATATAAAAAAGGTGAGAGAGCCTAGTTGTAAAGAATATGATGGTGAAGAACTTTGTATTGCAGCGGATCAGTATACGTGGATTCAATATTTCATAGACGGGAAAAACTTTGCGATTACCGCTATGTTAGATGATCAGAAAAAATTAGTGCAATATTATATAGATGTGGCGAAAGAATATAAAATAGACGATCGTGGTTTACCGTATTTTGATGATTTATATTTAGATGTAGTATTATTACCTAGCGGTAAGGTGTATGTATTAGATGAAGAGGAGCTAGAGTATGCTTATAAAAGTGGCGATGTCACGAAGGAAGAGTATGAGTTAGCTTGGTATACTACGAAATGGATATTAGCAACAATAAAAAATAGTAAATTTTATTGGATTTCAATATTGAAAGAAGAAATAGAAAAGTTGAAATGATTGCTGTATTCAAATTTTTGTATAATTACCAAAAAAATCTATACAAAAAATAATTGACTTTTTTTTTGTAAGCGAGTAAAGTTAGGGAAGAAATTATTATTAAAAAATAAATATGAAACCTTCTTATAAAGAGAGGCGGAGGGACTGGCCCTACGATGCCTCGGCAGCGGACTCGATTTCAGAGTGCTGTGCCAAATCCAGCAAGCGTGTGCTTGAAAGATGAGAAGAGTGTTTCTTATAGATGTATAAGACCTCTTCTCATCGGAAGAGGTCTTTTGTTATTCATTAGAAAAAGGTTGAAACTAGGGAGAGATGGTACTTTGAAAGAAACGAGAGAAAATGGTTTAGCTTTATTACCACTTGGGATATTTTTGGCGCTATTTATTGGTTCTGGAATTATTACAGGTGATTTCTATAAATTGCCGATACTTGTAGCGATTTCAATTGCTGTAGGAGTCGCTTTAGTGATGAATCGTAAAGAAAGTTTTAATGTGAAAGTAGAGCGGTTCGCTAAAGGTGCAGGAAATCCGGATATTATGATTATGGTATTAATTTTTGTGCTTGCAGGTGCATTTTCTGAAACTGCTAAAGGAATGGGCGGAGTAGACTCAACTGTTAATTTAGCGTTAACTATTTTACCGCCAGGATTTATCGTAGCTGGAATCTTTGTTATTGGTGCATTTATTTCATTAGCGATGGGAACTTCAATGGGAACAATTGCAGCATTAGCGCCGATTGCTGTAGGTATTAGTGGTCAAACTGATATCTCAATTGCGCTTGCAATGGCTACTGTTGTTGGCGGAGCGATGTTTGGTGATAATTTATCATTTATTTCAGATACAACAATTGCAGCTGTTCGTTCACAAGGAACAGAAATGAAAGATAAGTTTAAAACGAACTTTTTAATTGTGTTACCAGCGGCTATTATTACAATTGTACTATTAGTAATAGTTACTTCAGGAAGTGACACGCACATTAAAGCACATAACTTTGATTGGATAAAGATTTTACCGTACGCAGGAGTACTTATTACAGCGCTACTTGGCTGGAATGTACTTATTGTATTAACTGGTGGAACTGTACTATCTGGTGTTATCGGTCTTATAGATGGAAGTTACACGTTAGAAAGTTTCTTTAAAAGTGTAACGACTGGAATGGGCGGTATGATGGAGTTAGTATTACTTGCTATATTAATTGGCGGTATGGTTGAATTAATCCAATATAATGGTGGTATTCAATATTTGATGAATGTATTAACACGTAATATTCGTTCGAAAAAAGGAGCGGAATTTGGTATTGCTGGTTTAGTGAGTATGACGAATATGTGTACAGCGAATAATACGATTTCAATTATCTTTACAGGACCCCTTGCAAAAAATATTGCAGATCAATATGAAATAGACCCTCGTAAATCAGCGAGTGTATTAGATCTTTTCTCATGTTGTGTGCAAGGATTAATTCCGTACGGTGCCCAAATGTTAACGGCAGCAGGATTTGCAGCGTTATCTCCGGTTGAATTGTTGCCATATGCATTTTATCCAATGTTAGTTGGAGTATGTGGGATTGTTTCTATTTTAATTGGGTTTCCAAGGTTTTCGAAAGTAGCTGAGAAAAAAGAGTATCATAAAACAGCTTAATTTAATATGAATGTTAGTAATTAAAAAACGTGCAGAGAATAGATTCTGCACGTTTTTTTGCGTAAAGGGCTGAATATGACTCGGTCTTAAGTCTGAGTTAAAAACGGTTCTTAAGCTCGTTATGGGAAGACGAAAAATTAGTTAAGATAAGAGTATCAAATCGAAGGGAGGCAAGCACAAGATGAAACAATTTCTAGCGTTTATCGCAGCCGGTATTTTGGCTTTAATTGCTCTTGGTAGTCTTGCTGGTATTGTAGGATTCGCAATCGGAGCAGGAGTTGTATATTGGAGCTATAAATCATTTGTGCGAGCTAAATCATTTTTTGGAAAGTTAGCTTGGGGTATTGTTGGTTTAATCGGTTTATCCATTGCACTTTCTCATTCACCAGCATTAATCGGTATCGCTGCTTTAGTGGTTTTATACTACGGATACCGTGAGTGGAAAAAAGAAAAAGATGTAGTTGTTGAATCTGCTCCAGAAAGTTCTAAACCATATAGCAACTTTGAAGATGAGTGGAACAAATTAATGAAAAACTAAAACAATAAATCAAATTATAAATAAAGTAGAAGAGAGGAAGATTTATAATGAAACAATCTTTATTCGGACGTGTACGCGATGCAATTTTAGCTGATTTTCATAACGTGTTAGATGAGAAGGAAAGAAAAAATCCAATTGCGATGTTAAACCAATATTTACGTGATAGTGAGCGTGAAATAACAAAAATTGAGAAGTTAATTGGGCGTCATAAAACATTAAAATCTAATTTTGCTCGTGAGCTTGAGCAAGCACGTTATTTCGTTAATAAAAGATCAAAGCAAGCTATCAGTGCTCAAGAAGCAGGCGAATTACAATTGCACGAACGTGCGTTAGAAGAGGTAGCTTATTATGAAGGGCAAGTAACTCGATTAGAAGAAATGTATGCAGGTGTTGTAGAGCAAATTGATGAGTTAGAGCGTCGTCTTTCTGAAATGAAAAATAAATTAAAAGAAATGCACGCAAAACGAATGGAACTAATGGCACGTGAAAATATGGCACATGCAAATCGTCGTATGAATACTGCGATGCATAAAATGGATGAAAATAATCCGTTCTTACGATTTGAAGAGATTGAAGATCATATTCGTGACTTAGAAACTCGTATGAATGAAGAGCATGAGCGTGACACGTTTGATATGAAAATTGCAAAACTTGAGCGTGAAATGAAAGAAAAGAATGATGTATCGTTAACGAAAGAGTTAACAAAATAATAGTGGTATATTATAAAACAGGCTTATGATATAGTGATAGGAGAAAAGGTGTTGGAAAGCAATGCCTTTTCTTCTATGTATATGTGACAAGAAGGGGGGAGCTGAAATGAAGAAACATTTTTCAAAGACACAATTAATGGGGATGCTCCTCATCATATTTGGATTCGGTCTTTTTCTTGATATGATACTTGGACATTTTGAACCAGGTGGTCTCATTTTTGCATTTATTATGCTTATGTTTGGAAGGCATTATCGTAAAAAGAATCGTTATGTACGGGGAAATGTATTTTTATTTGTTGGTGGTATCGTATTTTTATTCTTCTTATTTTCATCAGCAGCATTTGTTCTTGTCGTATTTGCTTGTTTAGCTTTAATAGGTTATCAATTGATTCAACAAGGACATCAGCAAAAAGCAATGAAGGTTGAAATTAAAGAAAAAGGGATTATAGACGAAGAGAAGCAAATATATCGTACAGAAACATATTTAAAAAATATGTTTGTAGGCAATGTACGAATGATGGATCATATTTATGAACTTGAGGATATTAATGTTCAATATGGTGCCTGTGATGTGGAAATAGATTTAACGACTGCTATGATTCCAGAAGGGGAAACGGTAATTGTTATTCGGGGTGTCGTTGGCAATATTCGTTTATATGTGCCATATGATATTGAACTTTCTTTAAATCATTCTGTTATTGTCGGACGTGTGCTCTTGCCAGGTCATGAAGAGACAGGGTTTAACCGCAATGTTACATTTAGAACAGAGCAGTATAAAGAGGCTCCTCGTCGTATTAAAATTATTTCTTCGCTTGTCGTAGGCGACACGGAAGTGAGGAAAGTATAATGAAGAAACAAAAAAATATTTCGTGGATGTATATTCGTTATTCTATGTTGTCCTCTGTTAGTATCGCACTCATTTGTACAATTGTATATGTATGGAAAAGCGAGCAACAAGTGTATGATTTATTATGGAAGGAATCCATCGCTTCTGTTCCAATTGGCTTGTTTATTATGACTACAAGTTTACTTATCGGGGGAATTGTAGGATATGCAATCGGTTACTATATAGAGCAGCGTATACAAGGATTAAATACGTTTCTATTTGAAGTAGAGCGAGGGAATTTTCCGAGCGATGTTTCGTTTACTGCAGATGATGAATTTCATGAAGTGGAACGAAAAGTAATCGTTCTGGCTCGTCGATTAGAGGAGCAAGCTGGACTCTTTCAAAAAGTAACGAATGAACGAGCTCATTGGAATGAAGAGATGAGACAAGAAGCGATTTCTCAAGAAAGGCATCGTTTAGCAAGGGAGTTGCATGATTCAGTGAGTCAGCAGCTTTTCGCAATGTCGATGATGATGTCAGCTATTAATGAACAAGTAGCTGAAATTCCAGAAACGACAAAAAAGCAGTTGCAGCTCGTTGAAAATATGGTTGTAAATGCACAATCAGAAATGAGAGCGTTGCTTCTTCATTTACGGCCTGTACAATTAGAAGGTAAGAAACTGACACAAGGTATAGAGGAATTATTGACGGAATTATCGCGAAAGCAACATATGAAAATTGAATGGCTTATTGAGCCAATAGAATTAAAAAAAGGTGTAGAAGATCATTTATTCCGTATTGTGCAAGAAGCGCTATCAAACACGTTGCGACACGCGAAGGCAAAGAAAACAGAAGTGCGCCTTCGAAAAATTGATCAATATGCGATTTTAAAAATCATTGATGACGGCGTTGGGTTTGAAGTAGGGGTTAATAAGGCTGGTTCATATGGCCTAAGATCGATGCAAGAGCGTGTTCATGAAATTGGTGGGACACTCAAGGTACTTAGTTTCCCAGCAAAAGGTACACAAATAGAAGTAAAAGTACCGATTATGATTGAGAGAGGGGGAGAAGTATGATAAAAGTATTGCTTGTCGATGATCATGAAATGGTTCGTATGGGTGTATCGGCATATTTATCTACACAGCCAGATATTGAAGTAGTAGGAGAAGCTGAGAATGGAAGAAAAGGATCAGAATTAGCATTGCAATTAAGACCGGATATTATTTTAATGGACCTTGTTATGGATGAGATGGATGGTGTCGAAGCAACACGTGCTATTATTCAAGAATGGCCAGAAGCAAAAATTGTAGTTGTAACAAGCTTTTTAGATGACGAAAAATTGTATCCTGTTATTGAGGCTGGGGCGACCAGTTACTTATTAAAAACATCAAGGGCAAGTGATATTGCTGATGCTGTACGAGCTACTTATGATGGAGAAACAGTATTAGAGCCAAAAGTTACCGGGAAAATGATGTCCCGTATGCGTCAAAAGAAAGAGCAACCTTTGCATGATGATTTAACGGAAAGAGAGTTTGAGATTTTGTTATTAATTGCAGAGGGGAAAAGTAATCAAGAGATTGCGGACGAGTTATTTATTGCACTGAAAACGGTAAAGACACATGTGAGTAATATATTAAATAAATTGAATGTAAGTGATCGTACTCAGGCGGTTATTTATGCATTTAGGCATCAATTAACGAAGTGATAAAGTGAAACTTTAATCAGTGGGAGGGATTCATCCCCCACTGATTATCAGCTCTCACCAATCGGGTTTTTACGGGCAGTTAATGCGGGATAAAGTGAAGCTTTAATTGGCGGGGAATTCCTCGCTGATTATTGGCTCGATACAATATAGATTTGGCGTTAAAACAATTGAATGTTTTTATTGACGATAAATAATGTAAGCGTTATCATCGAGGTGTTAACAGTACATATAAAGGGGAGAATGTATATGTTAGTTCAAACTATATTCGGAATGGATAAGTCTAAAAAATTAGGGGATTATGTGAACGCATTACAAGCGCTTTGTGAACAATATAATGTTGAAACAGATAAAATTGCGATTATTGAGGCAACAGAGGAATACTATTTATTTTTAGTAAAGCAAGAAGAGCACTATGATGTTGTCAAGGTAGAAACAGTTGATACGAATATTGAATATTATACGAAAGCTTATAAAATAAGCAGTTTTAATCATGCTGCGTATCAAATGTAAAAAAACTCCCTTTTGGGAGTTTTTTTAGGAGGCTTTTACTTCGTGAGAGTCGGTTACTAATGGAACTTTTTTCGTACCGCTTAGCTTAGCCATTGCAAGACCAATAAGAGCTCCTACTAATGCTGGTATTAGCCAGCCGATTCCTTCATTATATAAAGGGATAAATTCAAAATATGGTGTGATAAATGAAACTGAAATACCACCTTGTTTTAATCCATCAAATACGCTTACTACAGCTGCTCCGATTAAAGCACCTACATAAACAGAGCGATATCCACCGAAGTATTTATGAAGCAATGATAGTAGTACAAGTACAATTGCAATTGGATACACAACAAGCAGAATTGGAACAGAGATTGCGATAATTTTCGTTAAACCTAAGTTGGCAACTAGTAATCCTAATGCGCAAATGATACTCGCGAACGTTTTGTATGAAAATGTAGTCAATAATGTTGAAAAATATTGGCTGCACGCAGAGACGAGTCCAACGCATGTCGTTAAACAAGCGAGTGTAACGATAAGAGATAATAGGAGCAAACCATATGGACCGAATAATTGTTGTACGATAACAGTAAGTAGCTGTCCGCCATTTTTTGCATATCCGAGCGAGACGCTAGTTGCCCCAAGCCAGCCGAGTGCACCGTATACAAGTACGAGCCCTGTAGCGGCAATAAGCCCTGCTTTTGCTGTGGCGATGGCAATGGACTTACGATCATTCACACCTTTAGAGCGAATTGCATTTACAACGATAATTCCGAATGCAAGTGCTGAAATGGTGTCCATTGTTAAGTAGCCTTCCATAAAGCCTTTGAAGATTGGAGAAGTTTGATACTCTTGCATTGCTGGTCCTGATTGTCCAAGTGGTGTAAATACACTTTTAACAAACAATAAGAAAATAGAGAGTAATAAAATAGGTGTTAATACATTTCCAATACGATCAACAAGTTTAGATGGATTCAAACTCAGCCAAAATACGATAGTAAAGAAGATGATTGTATATACAAATAGTACTAGGCTGCTAGAGCGGATTGTTTCTGGCAAGAAAGAACTAACACCCATTTCATAAGCGACATTTGCAACACGTGGGATGCCCATGGATGGACCGATGGCAATGTATACAACCACTGTAAAGAAAATTCCGAATAATGGATGAACATGACTTGCAAGTTGTTGCATTCCATTTCCTGATAGAGAAATTGCGATAACAGTAAGTAGTGGTAAGCCAACTCCTGTTAGTAAAAATCCAATCATTGCTGGCCAAAAGTTTTCACCTGCGTTTTGCCCAAGCATGGGAGGGAAAATTAAATTACCTGCCCCAAAAAATAAAGAAAATAGCATAAGACCCGTGAAAAAAATATGTTTTTTTGATACAGTGTTCATTGTTTTTCCTCCTTTTTCATTCATTTGTAAGAACACAAAAAACTCGTCCCTAAAGAAAGGGACGAGTTATATTTACCCGCGATACCACCCTAATTTACACATGTAGAAATAAATCTATATGTATACGGCTTTGCAACGTACAACATGATACGTGTTCCTTGTAACGGGGGACGGCCGGTAAGAACTTACTGTAACATTCGGTTCTACTTCTCGGAGATGATTTTCGGTTACGCGCTGAACGTTGGCTTTCAGCAAATCGCCAACTCTCTGGGGAACAGTTCTATAACGTACTCGTTCTCGTCAATGAATTTTTATTCAAGTATTCTGACAGTATTGTTGCATGTTTTTTTTAGAAAGTCAATATGTTTTTTGAAAGATATATTTATATACGGAAATATCGAAAGTGATATTCGTTGTTGCAAAAGGAATAATGAATTGTAAAATGGAAGTAAAAATTTGCGGAGAATTGTAAAATTTATAGAGAAAGTTGATATTTATAGGAGTAAAGAAGGGATTGTTTGAATTTACAGAGAATAATACAACAATCCACTTGCTGGAAAGAACAAACCAAAAGAGGTGACTGAAATGCTTGCGATGGGAGTATTATTTGGCATTATTGCTATAATTGGTTTTATGTGGTTATATTATTCGCGTTCGTTTAAACAAGCAGAAGTTTTACTCTTTCAAAAAGGTAGTTTGTTGACAAATCAGTCTAGATATTTAGTATGTCCGAAGTGTGGAAGTGCACAGGCCAGAAGTGGAGGATATCAAGAGTGTTGCAAAATTAGATTATGAAAAAAGGAAGCCTCACATTATTTTGTGAGGCTTCCTTCCTTACAACTTCATCGCGCTCCAAATTGTCCATCGATCTCTTTCAATAATAGGAGAGACGTTTTGTAATGCGGTCTGTATATGTTGTAGAAGTTGAGAAAGTTCATCATCTGTTAACTCATATAGAATGGATCGACCTGTTCGAGGAGATAAATCTTGCAATAATGCTTCTACAGAATCATGTATTTTTCGTATTTCCCATTGTGTTTGTGTGGGAAGTACATGAAGAGAATGTTTTTGCAATTCAGTCTGTATAGTGTTGGTTTTTGGACGTCTTTTTGACTCTATTTCAATAAGTTTTGGAAATAAAGAGAAAAAATATCCGCGAATATGTTCGGGACTTCCTGGAATTGTACAATCTTCAATTGTTCGATCTTGTAAAATAAGTACACCGTTTTTATTTAATATACGAGAAGCTTCACGTAAAAATGTAGGAATGTCTTGTAAATGATGAATAACTGCACGCGAAATAACTATGTCAAATGTTTCATTAGGGTATGGGATATTATGTGCATCACCGTGGATGAATGAAATGTTTGGAAAGTTGTTACAATTTTCTTTTGCAGCTTGTAATATTTCTTTTGAAAAATCAAGTCCCACAACATTATTGGCTCCCATAAGAGCGAGTTCTTTCGTATAAATCCCACCACCACAGCCGATATCAATTATTTGCTTGTTTTGTATTTCTGTAATGTTTTTTACCATTTCAGCCCAAGAAATATGAGCGTTTCTTGTTGCATATGTGTACTTATTATTTTCATCATGAAAATTAATGGACATGATAAAGACCTCCTTTCAATGATTAGTATAGCGTATTTAATAGGATGTCACGTTTTTGTTTTATGTATGAAGGTTATAAGGATTTCTTATCGTAAGAGGAGGATTAATTTGAAAGGGAAATATGTATTGGTGTTGTTGTTTGTTATGTTACTAGCAGCTTGTGGTCAAGTTGAGCCGAAAAAAGAAACAAAAAAAGTAGAAGAGACGGTGAATGAAGTGAAAGAAACAATAGGGGTAACCGTTATACAAAAAAAACATAAAGAGAAAAAGTTGCAGGAATCAGAAGCGAAGTTAGTAATAGACATTTTGAATAAAGCTGAGAAACAAGAAATAACAGGAAGCTTCGGTGAACCTGAATATGAAATACAAATTAGTAGAGATGGGAAAAAAGAAACTTATTATGCATGGTTAAGGGGAGAAGATAGACGAGGATGGGTGCAATATAAGAAAGCTATGTATATGTTGAATGAAAAAGATACGGAAAAGCTTTTGGATATATTTCCAAATGTCTCAGAACAAAAAGAAGATGAGATGCAGGTAAGCCCTTTAACGGAAGTAACAAAAAAAGATTTGCAGATTACCGCGTTTCATATTAAAACAGGCGATCAAAACGTGAATTATACAGTACGGTATACGATTTCACAATCACTATACAATAAGTTAGTGAAGGAGCAAGAATATTATTTGCAACTCAATTTTCCAGAAAAAGTTCAAAAATTAATTGGAGCAAAAGAGAGTGAAATGATTTTAGGTGAAAAAGTAAAGGAAGGGTATAAGCAATATGAATTACATGCTACTGTTCCGATAAAAAGCGCTTCAGAATCACAATTAAAATCATTAGAAACATATTACGAAAATTATGATTTGAAAATATTAAACAGTGAAAAAGAAAAAATAGGTGTGTTTCAAAATATAATTCAGATTGTTAAAGATTATGGTGAAAAAATGAATTTTCAAAGATAAAGTGAGACTTTAATTAGCCCTTACGGATTGGAATGAATGTAAACTCGTCAAATCTATATGACCTTTCCTAGGAAATGATAATAGAGAGGGGAAAGCACCCCTCTCTATTACTTTGCTTTTGTAGATGGCTCATTCATTGATTTTCGTGTAATAAGAAAAGAAATCATAAGAGCGGAAAGGATGACAAGGGCAATAAATACGTGATTGGGCAACAAATCTAATAATAATACGTAACTAACGGTATAAAAAATAAGAGTTGAAGCTAAAAACGATAGAGCACCTATTATAAGAGATTGTAAATTCATTTGTGTACACCTCCTTTTATTTATATTTTTGGCTGAAAATGGATTATATAAACATTATTTCTAACAATAGAAAAAAATATGTCATAATAGAGAAAAGAACAAGCTTTGATGAATGATATGATTCATTAATGAGAGATAAAGGAGAGGAATATGAAAAATAATAAAAAAGGATTATGGGGAATTATTGTTGCGATAGGTCTATTTTTACTGTCTAAGTTAAAGTGGGTATTTGCAATTTTTAAATTAGCAAAGTTTTCAACGGTATTTAGTATGTTTCTATCGCTTGGCGCATACGCAGTTCTATATGGTTGGAAATTTGGAGTGGCGCTCATTTATTTGTTGTTTGTTCATGAAATGGGCCATTTATGGGCTGCGAAAAGAAAGGGGATCCCAACATCGCCAGCAATCTTTATTCCATTTATGGGGGCTCTTATTGGAATGAAAGAGATGCCGAAAAATGCGAAAGATGAAGCTTACATTGCATATATGGGTCCGCTTTTCGGACTTCTGTCATTTTTACCAGCGATACCGCTTTATATAATGACGAAAGAGCCATTTTGGGCGCTTGTTATTTTGCTTGGAAGTATGATTAATTTCTTTAATTTAATTCCCGTTTCGCCGCTAGATGGTGGGCGAATTATTTCAGTTGTCAGTACTAAAATTTGGGGAGCAGGCCTTATTTTATTACTTGGCTATTCAATTTACTTTAAAAGTATTTTGGGAGGATTTATTGTTATTATCGGTTGTATGGAGTTATATAGAGTAATAAAGAGAGATGAGCCGATTAAGGAATTAGGGCATAAAATTGATGGAATGAAAGAATATGTTACTAGGCTTGAAGAGGAATTAAAAGAAACGGGTGCTGTACATCGGACTATATACGTGATGCATCATGAGATGAATGCATTAAGACAAAGAGAACGGGAAAAAGAGTTACAAATAGGTGAACTTCAAAAAATGGAAGTGTTAGAGTATCTTTTACTGAAGTTCGAACCGTTAGATTATGTTCCATATGAAGATGAAAAAGATGAGTATACAATTCACATAAGGGAAGCATTTGAAGCGTCAGAAAGAAAATTAAATGAATGGAAAACAGAAAAGGAACAACAAGAAAACTATTATAAAGTGGATGCGAAAACGAAATGGACAGTATTTGCTTGTTATATTGGATTAATGGCTATACTCGGTTACACAGCTTATGAAGGATATATTGTTTTACAAGAACATTTGCCAACGAGAAATGTATAGAAAAATATTGTCGAAATGATAGGAAGAATTAATACAGGAATTATATTTCTACAAGAGAATGTTACAAGTATAGTCATACGTTGTAATATTTTTAGTAGAGAAGGAGTTCTGTATATGAAGAAATTGTTAAATGTATTAGGTATTATTATCGTGATGATTATTGCGAGTTATAGTCTTATGAATGTGCTGTTACATTATGCGAATAAGCCTGCTGAGGTAAATACAATAGCTCAAATAGAAGATGTGCAAGAAGAGACAAAAGTGCTAGATTTTATTCGAATGACACATGAAAGCTATAATAATTTCTTAAATTACGGTAAAGCAGAGAATTATACAGATGGGGATTGGAATCAATTTAAGCAATGGTTTCAACAGCAAGAACAATCTTTAAAAAATATACATATGGAAATAAAGAATGAAAAAATAAAACGCGATGTAAATAGAAGCTATGAAATTGTAAAAAAAGGTGTGGAACTTCAAAATATTGAGTATGTAGTGTATGCCCACCGTGTATATCATGACTTGGATATCATCGTAAATAAATATAGAGGTGAAACGAATATCTGGGGGTATACGGAGTTTGGCGATGGGAAAGATATAAAAGTAATTGAACAAGCTATACAAACAAAATAATAAGCTAGCTAGAATTCTAGTTAGCTTATTTTCTTTTGTAAATATAATGTTCATATATTATTCACAAAAACACCGTGTTAATAGTGATTAAAATCACAATCTGCATTATAAGATTCAGTTAAACTAAAAATAGTTAAGGAAATAGAGGAGTGGGATACAATGTTAAGTGCAAAAACAATTGAAATCGTAAAGTCAACAGTACCATTATTACAAGAAAAAGGCGTTGAAATTACAACGAGATTTTACGAAATTTTATTTTCGGAACATCCGGAGTTATTGAATATTTTCAACCATACAAATCAGAAAAAGGGAAGACAACAACAAGCGTTAGCGAATGCTGTTTATGCAGCTGCAACATACATTGATAATTTAGAAGCTATTATTCCAGTTGTAAAACAAATTGGTCATAAGCATAGAAGTTTAGGTATTAAAGCAGAGCATTACCCGATTGTAGGTACATGTTTACTGCGTGCCATTAAAGAGGTCGCAGGTGCACCTGATGAAGTTTTAAACGCATGGGGAGAAGCATATGGTGTCATTGCTGATGCATTCATTAGCATTGAAGCAGAGATGTATGAAGAAGCTGCACATAAAGAAGGTGGATGGAAAGACTTCCGCAACTTTGTGATTGTTAAAAAAGTGAAGGAAAGCGATGTTATTACGTCATTTTATTTGAAACCTGAAGATGGAGGGAAAGTTTCTTCATTCATCCCAGGTCAATATGTAACGGTTCAAATCAATATTGAAGGTGAGACATATACACATAATCGTCAATACAGTTTATCCGATGCTCCTGGGAAAGAATATTATCGTATTAGTGTAAAAAAAGAAAAAGGTGTAGATACACCAGACGGTAAAGTGTCTAATTACTTACATGAACATGTAAAAGAAGGAGATGTTTTACCAGTAAGTGCACCAGCGGGAGATTTCGTGTTAAATATGGATTCAACATTACCAGTTGTACTAATTAGTGGTGGAGTAGGGATTACACCGATGATGAGTATGTTAAATACGTTAATTGAACAAGATTCAAAACGTAATGTATATTTTGTTCATGCAGCAATAAATAGTAATACACATGCAATGAAAGAAGATGTTAAGGCAGTAGAAAATGAATATGAACAAGTTAAAGCATATACTTGTTATTCTGCACCGACTGAAAAAGATTTAGAAATGAAGAACTTTGATAAAGAAGGTTTCATTGAAAGTGAATGGTTAAAAACTATTATTCCGACAACTGAAGCAGAGTTTTATTTCTGTGGTCCAGTAGCATTTATGAAGCATATAAATGCTGCACTAACTGATTTAGGTGTGAAACAAGAGCATATTCATTATGAATTTTTCGGCCCAGCAACAAGCTTACAATAAGCAAAAAAACGAGGTATTTATTTTACCTCGTTTTTTATTTGTTCTCGTAATAAACGGTTTACTGTTTCACGGCGTATACCTATCAGTTGACCAATTTCGGTTTGTGTTAATATTTCATATATAGGAATGTCACCTAAATATAGGGTGAACCATTCTTGTAAACGATGAAGACGTTCTTTCGGAGAGACGGTTGTCAATTGATCAATTCGTTGTTGCATCATTCTTAATTTAGATTGTAATTGCATAGCGATGTTAGCATACGATTCGGGATTTGCTTGAAGTCTCTCGTACCATTCACTACTAGTGATCGGTTCCACTTCTGTTTTTATTAAAGCGATAGCTGTACCGTGATATTCTTTCGGTGAAATTAAAGAATGATGAGGTATCGTTTCACCTGGAACGATAATGTTGAATAAAAATGGTGTTCCGTCTTCTTCTAGCCGAACTACTTTTAATAAGCCTGTTTTTATAAAGTATAAAGGACCGTCCTCGCCTTGACGGAATAGTACATCTCCTTTGTGTAGAATCAATGTTAGCCCCCCATTAATATGTTTCTATTTCTTCTATTTTAGCGTATATGTATATAGACAATATGCTATTTCAACAGCAATTTCATTGACGAAATGTATGCTATTACAGTAGTATACTATTTAGTGTGTAATAGTACTAGCAATGAATACGCTGTAGGGGGTTTAGTATATTGTTAGATGCGATGAGAATGACGGATATGAGAATTCCGGCGAATGCTATCATTCATGTAGAAGAGATGAAAGGTGGAGTCGTTTTATCCGTTGAAGTAGACGGCCAAATTATTTATACGATGGCTTATGATGAAGAAACAGATAGCTATGCTGAATTATATGATCGAAACGATAAGAGGGCGTGCCAAGTACATGAAGACTTCATGGGGTGGTCACTTCTTCATTAAAAAAGATGTCAATATGACATCTTTTTTTATTAAATCGATAGAATATACAAAGAAATGAAATATAAGGATAAAATTTGTAATAATTGATTTTGCATTGTTAGCACTCTGTAACTGCAAGTGAACTATTTTTTCGCTATCATAAAGATAACAGTCGCAGTTATAGGAGTGGTCAACTTGAAGAAAGTACATATTTCAAATTATATGTTATTATGTGTTTGTTTAATTTTATTTGTTCTCCTCGGAGGATTTTTATATTCATGTGTATAAGAAAAACGCATTCTAAAAAGAATACGTTATAAAAGGGAAATAATGATTAATCTAGTTCCAAGAATAATCAACGTAATACGTAATAAATTAATTACGGCGTTACCACTTAGTTTTGTATTAATGTAAGCCCCGATTTTTCCGCCAATCCATGCACCCGGAATCAGGATTAATGCATAAATCCAGCTGACATTTCCAAGTGAGATGTGAGTTGCAGAACTTACAATTGCTGATAGAAATACGATGAACATTGAAGTTGCTACTGCAATATGTGCTGGGAATGCAAAAAGAAGCATCATTGCTGGAACAAGTAAGGCACCGCCACCAATTCCAAATAATCCAGATATAAACCCAACTATAAAGGCGATAAAGATAGCAAGAAACGGTGGGAATTGGTAGTGTACAGTATTTCCATCATTATCTGTAAAAGAACGCTTAATTACAGACGTATTTGAGAGGGAAAGAGGTTTTAATTTGTCTCGAAGCATAAGTAGAATTGAGACGAATATAAGGAAAATCCCAAAGTATAAAGAAAATGTGTCTTGGTTTAAAAATTTATTTGCCCATGATCCGATAATACCACCAGGGCCGCTTCCGATAAATAAAATAAGTCCACTTTTATAATCTACTCGCTTATGCTTCATGTAAGTAAGGGTGGAAGATAGTCCTGTGAAAACGACTGTTACCATAGAAGTCCCTACTGCAAGTTGTGGTGATAAACTGTGTAATCCAATTAATAACGGAACAATAATAATTCCGCCTCCAAGCCCAACTAGGCTGCCGACTGTTCCGGCGATTAGTCCGATGAAAAGTAACATGATGTATTCCAAAATTGCCAACTCCTCTAAATAACTTATCCATCAATTATTATACACGTTTTTTAATGAGAAATAGGCTTGTTCACAAAAAAGTCGTCTTCCTAGAAAAATAAGGAAGACGACTTTTGATTAGAAAACAAAATGTAATAGGTAGTAAAACAGAGCAGCTAAAGAAGCTGAAATAGGAAGTGTAATAACCCATGTAATTAACATACGTTTTGCAGTTCCCCATTTTACCCCTTTCACACGGTGAGAAGCACCAACCCCTAAAATAGAAGAAGAGATAACGTGCGTCGTACTAACCGGTAAGTGAATGAATGTTGCACCGAAAATAACAAGTGATGATGATAAATCGGCAGCTACACCATTTACAGGACGAATTTTCATAATTTGTCCACCGACAGTTTTAATAATTTTCCATCCACCGACAGAAGTACCAAGCCCCATTGCGACAGCACAAGATAATTGTACCCAGAACGGGATATCGCTAGAAGTATGATAGTTATTAGCCATAAGTGCCATCGTAATGATCCCCATTGCTTTTTGTGCATCATTCGTACCGTGTGTGTAGGCTTGTAATGCTGCAGTGAAAATCTGGAATATACGGAAGTTCTTATTCGTTTTCGTTAAGTTAAAGTTTTTAAATACTACTTTAAAAATACTGTATACGATATAACCAATAACAAAAGCGATAATCGGTGAAATGATTAAAGCTTCAATAATTTTAATGAATCCTTTAAGATTTAGCGAGCTAATCCCAGCGGCCGCAATTGCAGCACCTGCGATTGCGCCGATAATTGCATGCGAAGAACTACTTGGAATACCGTAGTACCAAGTAATTAAGTTCCAAGCTATTGCCGCAAGCAAAGCAGCTAAAATTACAAGAGAACCATTTTGTAAGGCGAATGGATCAACGATATCTTTTGTAATCGTTTTTGCTACACCTGTAAATGTCATTGCGCCCAAAAAGTTCATAATAGCCGCCATAATAATGGCATGTCTAGGCTTTAGAGCTTTCGTTGAAACAGCCGTTGCAATAGCGTTTGCTGTATCGTGAAATCCATTGATAAAGTCAAAAGCTAAAGCGCAAATGACTACTAAAACGGTCAGTATCAAGAGTGTATCCATGATCAAACTCCTTACGCGTTCTTCATAATAATTGTTTCTAATACGTTTGCAACGCTTTGACAGCTATCAGCTACTTCTTCAAGCTCTTCGTAAATCTCTTTAAATTGAATAATCTTAATCGGATCTTTTTCACGAGAGAATAAGTGCTTAATCGCATGACGGCGAATATCATCACACTGTGATTCATAATCCTTAATCTTAATCGCATTTGTACGAATGTCGACTAATTTTTTGTTAGACATTAATTCAACAGAGTTTGCAATCTCAATCGCACATTGATTAATTGCTTCTACGAATTTAATCATGTATTCATCAGCTTCTGTAATAGAATACATTTCGAACAGACCTGCACTGTGATCTAATCCGTCTAATACATCATCCATACTCATTGCAAGTTGTAGGATGTCCTCACGCTCAATCGGAGTGATAAACGCTTTGTTTAACTCCATAATGATTTCGTGAATAAATGAGTCACCTTTTGACTCATACTCTTTCATGCGCATAGAAAACTCTTTTAAATCGCTAGCATTTTTAATTTTATACTCCACGAAAAACTGCGCGCCTTCTTTTAAATTTTCGGAAACATTCATTAACATTTCAGAAAATTTATCTTTTTTTGATTTAAAGACCATTATTGTTACCCCCACAAAAGTAATATATGTAAAATATATTGGCTAATCAATTCTAACAAAAAACTGTCGTTTTTTAAAACATTTTATCGAAAAGTTTACAAAAACTTAACATAACTCTCGTTGTTCTATTAATAATATTAATATCCAATAGTGAATATCTTACTTGTAGAATGTCCTTTTCTTGCAAAAAGTATGAATGCAAAAGAAAAGCTTTACACTATAGGAATGACTACGTTATTATAATAAATTTAAAAGGCGGTGTATTCTTCCTTTTAAAAAGAAGAGTGTAAATAAATGAAGGAAGTGAACGAATGAAATTGAAGAACACTCATTTTAAAAAAATGCTTGAGTGGTTCAATAAGAGGAAGAAACTTCGTAATTCATTAATTGTATTGGGAAGTGTACTCGTTACTCTATTTATTGCTGTAAATATAATAATTTCCATTCAAGACATATCTGAATTAAAACAAGCTGTTCCACAACCGACTTTAATTTATGATGCAAATAATGAGGTCGCAACTAAATTAGCTTCTTCGAAAACAGAAGGCGTTAAAAGAAAAGATATTCCTGATATTATGGTTCAGGCAATTGTTGCAGTAGAAGATAAGGAATTTTTTAACCATCATGGTATTTATTATAGTGGAATTATAAGTGCGGTTTTTAAAAATATTACAGCAGGAGAAGTTGTAGCAGGGGGAAGTACAATTACACAGCAGCTTGCGAAGAATGTATTTCTGACACAAGATCGTACATTTTCTCGTAAAATAAAGGAATACTTTTTAACAAAAAAAATAGAACGTACTTATACAAAAGATGAAATTATTGAAATGTATATGAATCAAATTTATTTTGGGGAAGGTGCTTGGGGTATAAAAAGGGCAGCAAAATCTTATTTTGATAAAGATGTAAAAGATTTATCAATTTCAGAAGCTGCAACGATTGCAGGCTTGATTAAAGCACCATCTGCATATTCACCTTATAAAAACTTTAACAAGTCAATTGAAAGACGTAATGTCGTATTAAGCTTAATGAAAGAGCAAGGGTATATTTCTGACGAACAGTATAATAAAGAAAAAGAGAGTGGTCTTGTATTAAAACGTGGTGTGGATGATAAATACAAGGGAAAATATTCTCAATATGTAGACTATATTGTTAGAGAAGCGATGGACAAATACGAATTGACACAAAATGAAATTTTAGCGGGTGGTTATCGTATTTATACAGAGCTTGACCCGAAAAAACAACAGGCTGTAGAAGACGTTGTGAATAATGATAGTTATTTCAAAGATAATGGCTCAGACCAACTGATGCAAACGGGTGTAGTTCTTATGAATCCAAAAACAGGTGGTGTACCAGCTTTAGTTGGAGGGAGAGGACCGTACCAGTTTTTACAGTTTAATCATGCAACCCAATTAAAAAGACAACCTGGCTCAACGTTAAAGCCTTTAGCTGTATATGTACCCGCGTTAGAGCAAGGGTATGAAGTATACGATATATTGAAAGATGAACCATTTAATATTAAAGAATATAAACCACAAAATAGCGATCATACTTTTCACGGTGATGTGACAATGTATGAAGCTGTGGCAAAGTCGTACAATGTTTCGGCTGTTTGGCTATTGGAACAGATTGGATTAGATAAAGGATTGAAATCTTTAGAGCGATTTGGTATTCCATTAGTGCCAGAAGATCGTACGTATCCAATCGCTTTAGGCGGTATGCATGTAGGAACATCCCCATTTGTAATGGCTCAAGCGTATAGTACATTTGCAAATGATGGTGTTCAAGTGGAAGCTCATGCGATTAGAGAGATACAAAATGCGGAAGGTGAAACGATTGGAAAGTGGTATAAGAAAGAGACACGAGTGACAAGCGAGAAAATTTCTCAAAAGATGACATATTTATTAAAAGGCGTTGTCGAAAAGGGAACGGGCGAAAAGGCGAAAGTTAATAATGTTGATACGGCCGGTAAGACAGGAACTACTCAAATTGTAAATGGCCCAAGCACCGGCGCAAAGGATTCATGGTTTGTTGGATACACACCAGATTTGGTAGGTGCGATTTGGGTAGGATATGATAAAACAGATAGCGATCATTATGTTCCGGGTGGTAGTCAAATTACGACGACAATGTTCCGGGATATTATGAAAAAAGCGAACGCAAATCCAGCTCAAAAAGCATTTCAGTTATCGCTCATATCTGAGGCTGATTATAAAAAACAATTGACTACAATAGAAGAGGAAAAACGAAGAAAAGAAGAAGAGAAGAGAAGGAAAGAAGAGGAACAACAAAGAAAAAAAGAGCAACAAGAGTGGATTGATAAAGTGAAAGAATGGATTCCTTCATTTTGGTAAAAGAAAGAGGCGAATAATGAAATTCGCCTCTTTTTTGTATGAAAAACAAAATGAAATTTTAAACGATTGAAATTATCCCTTCTCCGTACTAGTTACTACTCGTTAAGTATAATGTTCGTATTGCCAAAGGATTGAGAATCGTATGTGACAATTATTTTTCCTTTACTAATAGGTTCGTAAGGTAATTCTTCTTCGTAATTACCATTATTTTCATTGTGGATAGAAAGTGTAATTTCATCGATTTTTTTATTTGTATACTGATCTTTAATCGTTTCAGCAATTTGAAGTAACGCTTCGGAACTAGAAGCTTTCGTAATAAGCATTCCCGTTATAACTTTCTTTTCATTTTTTGTTGCATTGGAATAAGGGATGTTGCTTTGTTTCGTATACAAAATTTTGTATGGAACAGTTTTTCTATCTGCTTTTGAAATAGTGGAATATTTTAGAGTTAAAAAAAATCCTACACATAAAATAATGCATACCATAAGAGCAATCCAAATGCGTATTAGTGACATAACTCTCATTTTCATCCCTCTTTCATATCTTTGACTTCACTATTTATCATACAAAATGAGGATTAAGATAGAGTAAATTTGAGGTAAAGAAACGTAAAGAAGGAGCACTTATCCTCCCAAATAAGTGCTCCTTTTTATTAAAAGAGAGATTTAATAGACAATCAAAATCACATCTATTACTTATAAATGTGCTTAGTCCTCCCAAAATATTTTCGGAAATTGTGGTTAGTAAATTCGGATGACAGATAGTGTCGCAGTTGTATCGCCCGCAGGTCCTTGAGCGCCTTGAGGCCCTTGAGCACCAGTAGTCCCCGTAGTTCCTCCCCCTAGGCAACCAGATCCATATTGAACTAGAATAGCTTGACCAAGAGCTTGAAGAAGTCTAACAAATTCTGTAAGTTCTGACTTAGGGATGTTAATATGGCTACATGCTCTTACTTCGCAACAATCATTACCATAAAATACTTTTCCTTTATTTTTATTGTTCATCTTTTCATTCTTTTCTTTCATAGAATCATTAGTCATTACTATATATTAAAATGAAATTTATACTAAATTCGTGATGGACAAACTACCATTTCTAAAAAAATAAGAAATTGGCCCACCTACGAAAGAAATAAGTAAGATATAGAGAAAGGTTTATATAATGTAAAGAAGAAAAGTGCAACATAAAAAACTACATGCTAATTGTTGGGAGTGTTTAACAATTGGCATGTAGTTCGTGGATTAGTCCTCTATTTACATTGATTTAATTTTTCAAGGGTTGTTTTAGGTAAGATTGGAATTGAAATAGTGAAAGTTGTACCATCTTCATTACTAGTCATTTTTAATGTGCCGTTATGATTTTGGATGATTTTTTTTGTTACTGACAAGCCTAGTCCTGTTCCCGAATCCTTCGTTGAGAAGAATGGGTCAAAGATATATTCTTGAATAGCTGGAGGAATACCAATTCCATTATCTGTGAAAGTAATCCGAATGAAGTTATTAAGGCGATAACTAGTAATTTGAATAGAAAGAGGTTTGTCGCCTTGAGCATCGACGGCATTTTGAAATAGATTTAAAAACACTTGAACAAGTTCATGTCGATCAATATTGACTAAAATATCATCTAATTCATTAGAGAAGTTATAATCAATTGAAATATTATGCAAGGAAACTTCACTAGCTAGTAACTGTTGAATATAGTCACGTAAAAATGTATTGATGGGAAACGGTTCTCTTGTAAATTCCCGTGTTTTTGAAATGGCTAAAAATTTTGTAATAATATTATTTGCACGATCTAATTCAGGGATAAGCAAGTTTTTAAATAACTCTTTATTTGATGGAGAAACGCTTTCTTGTAAAAATTGTAAGTATCCTCGTACTGTTGTAAGAGGATTTCGTACTTCGTGTGCAATTCCAGCTGCGATTCGCCCTGCTAACGAAAACTTCTCTGCATCACGTTCTGTATTTAAATAATGAAAGACACTAATAACTCTAAAAATCTCCCCGTTATAATCGCGAATAATTCGGTTATTTATAATGCCATAGTTTTTGTCTAAAACTTCTTCATTATATATTTCTGTTCCCGTTTTTAATGTTTCAATCGCTTTAATTTTTTCTTCCGGCAAGTTTAGTAATTGTTGAATCGGTTTTCCGATAATATCATTTCGTATTATACCGAAATCATCTGCAGCAACTTGATTACATAAAGTAATATTCCCTTTACTATCGATAAAGGTTACATGATGTGAAAAGGCATCAAAAATATGTACAAAGTGTTTTTCAAGTTGTTCAAATAAAAATAATGAATCACAAGTAAGTTGAAAATGAGCCTCTTTATTCTCTTTTGGTATTTCTTGAATGGAATGAGTCGTTCTAGTTTTCTTTATTCGTAAACCAATATGTGGATTTTTGTATGTGAAATGATGTGGTAATTGATTCACAAGTTCTTCATAAAAACGTACTTTATTTTCTAGTTCTTCAATTCGTTTTTCATGAGATACAGTAGCATCGTTTGGAAGCATAAATAAATAACCCCTCATTTTAAAAATTCTTCCATATAGTATATCATATTTTTATAAGGATACCCTTAAAGAAAAGGCTACATGATGCAAAGTGAATAGAAGATGAAGTTAAAAAGGGAGGGGTATATGTGCTGTTTATTGGAGTGACAGGATGGGGAGATCATGATTCTTTATACATAAATCCCTATGAAAATAGAAATAAATTACGAACATACAGCGAGTATTTTCCTATTGTGGAAGTGGATAGTTCATTTTACGCAATGCAACCTGCACGAAATTATATAAAATGGGCAATGGAAACGCCGAAAGATTTTTCTTTTGTCGTAAAAGCGTATCAAGGAATGACAGGACATATGAAAGGTGAAATTCCTTTTTCTACGTTCGATGAGATGTTTGATGTGTATAAACAGTCTATTCTTCCTTTAATAGAAGCTGATAAATTAAAAACAATTTTATTTCAATATCCACCATGGTTTGATTGCAAAAAGAAAAATGTAGATTTTCTTCGATATACGAAAGAAAAAATGGAAGGTTTACCATGTGCAATAGAATTTCGAAATCAAACATGGTTTTATCCAGAAATGAGAGATAAGACGTTACAGTTTCTAGAACAGGAGAAATGGATTCATACAATTTGTGATGAACCCCAGGCTGGGATAGGTTCTGTGCCACTTGTGTTAGAGGTTACGAATTTAGACATGGCATTAATACGTTTTCACGGTCGAAATGTTCATGGTTGGCTTGATAAAGGGGAAAATTGGAGAGCGGTTCGCTGTTTATATCGCTACAACAATAAAGAACTGGAAGAATGGGTTGAACGACTAGAGCAATTAAAAAAGAAAACAAAGGATATATACGTACTGTTTAACAACAATTCAGGTGGGGATGCAGCAGATAATGCGAAACAGCTTATGAAAATGATGAACATTACATATGGTGAGCCGAAGCCGGAGCAATTAAATTTTTTTGAATGATAATAAACAAGAAAGGCACTGTACAAACAGGGGGAATGTACAGTGCCTTTCTATATGAAAAAGAGGGGTAACAATGTTACTGAGCGTTTGGTTGATTCATTAATTGTTGGCTTCATAATAAATGATAATGGTTATCATTATCATTGTCAATGGTTTTTCTAAAAATATATAAAAAACTTTGTATATTTTAAATAGAGATAAAAAAAGAACAGCGATTAATGCTGTTCTTTTCCATTGACGAATTGTTGTAAATCAAAAGGAGTTATCGCTTGGATAAATTCTTTTGAGATAAGTGTTTGAACGAGAGTGCTCTCAGAGATAGAAGCACCTGTTTTCTTTTCATAAGCTTGTTTTAATAAATCAAGTTTTTCAGCCGTTTCTTTTGGTAATTCAATTGTAAGTGTGTTCATAATTTCTCCCCCTTATTATTAGAGTACCACTACAGTATAGGAGAGACAAGAAAAGAGAATACGAAATATAAAAAAGGTTACCAAATTTTAAAATGGTAACCTTTTTTATGTATAAGAGTTATTAAGCAATACCGATATACTTTAAAGTTTTTGATGGAGTACTGTGATCAAAGAAGTGTTGTAAAAACGCAATATCAACACCTGATTTGTATGCACAATAACCCCAAGTTTTTCGAAGTGTATGTGAGCTAATCCCTTCTAATCCAACTTCTTTTGCAGCTTTGTTTAAAATGTACCATGCATGTTGTCTCGTAATAGATTTTGTTCCTTTTTGAGATTTTAACAATGGTTCATTACGTTTCCAAGTTTTACGTTCTTTCATGTAGTCTTCGATTGCGTGCTGTAAGTCTTCATTTACAGCAAACCATTTATGTTTCTTCACTTTTTCATTGTAAAATAAAATGGAATGGCGAACATTTTCATTTTCATCGATTACATCACTAACTTTTAATTGTAAGATTTCACTTACTTTTAAGCCAGAATTTACAGCTAATACGAATAATAAGCCATCACGTTTCGAAGATTGTAAAAGTATATTTTTGATAGTTTCTAATTGTTTTTCATTTTGAATAGGTTGTCCTGCTTGTTTCATTTCACGCACTCTCCTCTTTTATATGTGTAAAGGAAAGGATTAACTTGTTTCTTACTATAAAGGGAGAGTGTGAATTTCATGTGAACTCCTAGTGAAATTAAGACAAATTATTTGACTTCTTTTACTTTTTGTAAATTGAAATAGAATACAACACTGTTAGTCGTATTATACACACCATACTCGGCATGATGGAGGTCTAAAATGTTTTTTACAATAGATAATCCGAGACCGGTACCTCCGGTGTGACGGCTACGTGATGCATCTAGACGATAGAAGCGATCCCAAATTTTTTCAAGGCTTTCTTCAGGGATAGGGTTTCCTGTATTTTCGATTTCGACTTTTACGGTATCTTTTGCTTCTATAATGGAGACTTGTATTTTTTCTCCCTCTGGCGTATAACGGATTGCATTACTTAGTAAGTTCACAACTACTTGTTCAATGCGACTGCGATTTGCTGTAACAAGTATAGAAGGGTCTGCATCGATGTTCACTTGTAAATGTTTTTCTTCCATGCTAAATAATAATTTTGTGTAGACTTGTTGCGTTAATTCACCGATTGAGAACGTCGTCATATCTAGTTTGTAAGTACCAGATTCCAACTTTGCTAATTCTAACATCTCAACAATCAGCCTGTTCATATTTTCTGTTTCTTCTAAAATAACATCAGTATAATACGAAGTATCCTTACTAACACCATCTTTAATTCCTTCTGCAAAACTTCTAATTACACTTAGCGGTGTTTTTAATTCGTGTGATACGCCAGAAATGAATTCTTTTCTTGTTTTTTCTAATTGACGTTCACGTTCAATATCTTGTTGTAACTTTGTATTAGCAACATTTAATCGATCGATTCGATCTTTTAAATTTACAGATAATGTATTGATACTGCCAGAAAGCCCGCCAATTTCATCGTCAGCTGTAACAGGTAATTTCTCGCTGAAATCAAAATTAGCCATTTTTTTTGTAACACGATTTATTTTAATTAGTGGCTTTACAATAATTTTTGAGTAGTAGAAGGATAACAAAATAATTACGAGAAACACGATGATTAAGGCATAGACATAATAATCTTTTAAAACGAGCATCGCTTCATTAACAGGCTGCAAAGATGCTATCGCAAAAGCATATTCTGTAATCCTTCCATTTTCTATAATCGGTTTTACAAAGATACTATTTTTTATATTTTCTCCACCATCTAATATGAAAGTACTTAATTGGTTCGAGTTAGAAGTGCCCTCTCTAATCATATCAGCAAAATATTGAACGGCTTGTAATGTTTCAATATCATTTGCAAGGCGAACCTCAGCTTTTGATGGAAGCTGTAACTTAGTTATAACACCTGTAAAGACGATTCGAGTTGTAGATTTGTATCGGCTTGCAAGTCTATTCTTAGAAGGATTTCCATTAATTGATTGAAAATCCGAATAGAAATGTTCGTTTTGCCATTGATTATAATTCGTTCCTAATTTTTGTGGTGTGATTATATTATTCTCTTGCACGACTCCATCAACATTGATTATTACATCTTTTTTTAAACCTAAATTTTCGAATTTATTATATTCTTCTGGTGTTAAAAGATTATTGAGTGGAATGGAATACTGTTTATTATTGTTGGGATTAAATACATCGATATAGTAATTGTTATCACTTTTAATAATACCGTTAGAATCTAAAAACTGCATATCGGCATTTGTTTTATCATGAAATTCTTGTTTTAGTTTTCTAACCTGCTCATAACTTTTATCACTTTTATCATAATTATCTACGAATTTTTCAAAAGCAGTTTGGACTGTTTTTACTTTCTTATTAATATAAAATTTCTCTAAAAATAGAGATTGTCCTAGGAAAAAAAGTAGGAATATGATTGTAAATAAAGTGGATGTTAATAAAAATAGTTTAAAGACGATACTTCTGTTTTTCACTGCGTCACCTCTTATGAGAAATACTGTAAATGATTTCTTTATCCCGCTTTAACGGGCAATAAGACTCCCACTTCAAAATTCGGCGAATACAAGGGAGTTAAATGGGAGATCAATTGCCCGTAAAATCCGATTGGTTCAACTAATAATCAGTGGGGGATGGAAAAAACCCCCACTGATTAAAGTTTCACTTTATTATAACAAACGTTACAAGAAAGTAGAGGGGAGAAATCTGTCTCTTTATAAAGTAGTTATTTATAAAAAGTCACATAAAAAGAACTCGCCAGACGTATGACAAGTTCTTTAGTGTACTATTGTTGAATTGCTGCATCTAAAGCGATTTCAATCATTTCGTTAAATGTAGTTTGACGCTCTTCAGATGTTGTTTCTTCGCCAGTGAAGATGTGATCGCTAACTGTTAATACTGATAATGCATTTACACCGTATTTCGCTGCTAATGTGTAAAGAGCAGTTGTTTCCATTTCTACTGCTAATACACCGTAATCTCCAAGTTTTTTAACCATGTCCATGCTTTCACGATAAAACACATCTGCTGTTAAAACGTTACCGACACGAACGTGTAATCCTTTTTCAGTTCCAGCATCATAAGCTTTCTTTAAAAGGTCAAAGTTTGCAGCTGGTGCAAAATCAAATCCTGGGAATGTTAAACGGTTCATATTAGAATCAGTACAAGCCGTCATTGCGATAATAACATCACGAACTTTTACATCTTTTTGAATTGCACCGCAAGTTCCAACGCGAATTAAATTTTTAACTCCGTAGCTTTGGATTAATTCGTTTACATAAATAGAAATAGAAGGAACACCCATACCTGTACCTTGAACAGATACACGTTTTCCTTTATAAGTTCCAGTGAAACCTAACATACCACGCACATTATTATAGCAAGTAACGTCCTCTAGAAATGTTTCAGCGATATATTTTGCACGTAATGGATCACCAGGTAATAGAATAGATTCAGCGATTTCGCCTTGTTTTGCTTCGATATGTACACTCATAAAAAAGTCCTCCTTATAATGTATTGATAGAAATCAATATCATTTGCATTATACACTACGAATCCTTTCAATTAAAATCTTTTTATTATTTGTAATATGTGCAAAATAGGAGGATTTCATAAATCATAATCTAGAATATATATCTTAAGAAGTTTTGTATGAATAGAGACAATAAAAATGGTAGGTGATGTTTTGAAAAATCTTGTCATTGGGCTTATTGCGTTAGTACTTATTGTGGCAGGAGGATTTTACATAAAAAAATATCAAGAAAACGAAGAGACTGTAGGAGATGTTCAGGAAGTAAAGTGGGATGTTTCAAATGGAAAGGGAAATGAGAAAGTAGATATTGTATTTCAGTTGTTAAACAACAAGAATAATGAAATTCGTGGTGTAAATGATCAAATGCGGGCAGTGATTGTAGATGGACAGTTAAAAAACATACAACAAATTAAACCCACATTTGCAGGGAACGGGTCATATAAGTTATCTTCCAAAATAGCGAAAGACGAAGAATATACAATATTTTTATACGAAGACAAAAATAAGTCCGTAGAGTCATTCGCTAGGAAGAATTTTGGTAGAACGAAAGAGGAGAACAATAAGAAAAAAGTGAAATTTCCAATCGACAGTGTACTTACAAAAAAAATAGGAGAGTATGAAGTTTCTCTTTTATTTGGCGCATTACATCCGAATGAACCAGTTACGTTAACATTTCAGTTTCAAGCGAAAAAGGGTGAAAAATTGAAATTGCATTCAGAGAGAGGAGAAGTAGAGTCACTCTATATAGTGGATGAAACGAAGGAGAATTTTTTATACGCTATGCCTGTAGATACGGATGAACAATTACAATACCGAATTACATTTCCTGCCGAGGGCACGTATAAAATGTGGGGGAATTTCTATATAAATGGTAAGAAGTATGAAAAAGAATTTATTGTACAAGTTCAAAAAAGAAAAAACAGCTAAGAATTTAGCTGTTTTTTCTTTTTCCTATTAATTTTGTTACAGAGAGCATTGTAATTGGTAAAGAATGATTCTTTCTAAATGCTAAATATTTACCGCTCCATGCTGGTTTATATTTTTCTTTAAAATGTCGTAATCCGCTGAAACTATACGTATAACGAACGTTATTAAAGATTGCAGCAGCCACTCGTTCAGACCAGAAAGACTGTGTGGATAAACCAACATTTGAAAGTGGTGCCATACCGATATTAAAGGAGTGGTATTCATTTTCTTTTGCCCACTGGAATAAGTGGATGAAAATTGCGTCCATAATGCCGCTAGGCGCATCTGGATAATATCGCATTAAATCGACAGATAATGATCCGTTTTGATATACAGGCATGAATGTTGTGAATGCAATAATTTTTCCATCCGAATCAGATAATGTTGCGATAGGAGCGCGACTAATATATTCACGATCGAAGTATCCGAGTGAAAAACCTTTCTCTTTTTTTCCACCAAGCCATGCATCTGAAACTTTTCTTAACTCTTCATATAATTCGTCGGAGAAAGGTGGCTCATGAATAGAGAATGTATAGCCTTCTCTTTCAAAACGGTTGAAAGTAGCTCGCATGCCAGCGCGTTTCTTTCCTGTTATTGTAAAGGTATTTAAATCAACAACAGCTTCTTCACCAAGCTTAAAGAAGTTATAACCAAAATCGTGGTATAAACTCATCCATTTACTTTCAATTTGATAGAATACACAAATGTATCCAAATCGATCAGCCTCAGCTAAAAACTCTTGCAATACAGTACGATAGGAGGAAGGGTCCCCAATTGGATCACCTAGTACAATAAGTCGTTTTCCAGTTATTGAGAAGAGAATGAGTGCTTTTCCATCACTACTGAAAAAGAACTGTTTATCTCCTAAAAAACCTAAATGACTAAGTACATTTCCACCATGTTCATCTAAGAAGTTTTGTAATCGTTTATCATTAGCTGGTTGCCCGGGAAATTCATTTCGATAACGATTTGCAATGAGTGAACCAATTAGTAAAAAAGTAGGAACAAAAAAGGCAGCTGCTAATGCACTTCGTTTCACTTGTGTAATATTACGAACGACAAAATCAGGTTTGAAAGCTTCTTTTGCACCTGCAAATAAAATACCTAAGTTTTTATATAAATATAACGTTACAAGTAGGAATATAAAAACTTTTACGATATCGGAAAGTGAGACTTCCATTTTCTCACGTACAAACCTTTTACGAAGCATATACAATACAGCGAGTACGATTAATAAAATAAAAGTTTCTTCAACATCAATTCCTTTTAGTGTGTTAAAAATAGCCGCTCCAATTAAAGAAACAATCGTCATATAATAAGAACGTTTTGTTCCGTAATATATCCCCCGCGAAAGAATGAGGAGGAGAATACCGAATGTTAGCGATAAGCTAAAAGAAAATTGAATAAGATGTTTTGGAGCTAGAATATGTAAGGCGTGTGCCCGATTTATACTTGTCGGTAGAATGGTTGATAAAATAACCATTAAGCCAGCAAATACTGTTAAAGCAGCAGATGCCCAAGAACCTAACTTTCCTAGAAAGTCACGCTGCAAAGTCCATATAACACCAGTTGTCTCTAATGCAGGCGCAATAAAAGGTTTATCTTCAAACTTTTTAATGGCTACTCCTGTCATTTCAAAAGCTGCAAAAATGAGACCAAGGCAGAAGGGCAAGATGTAATAGACGAGACGATATAATAACATAGCAGGGAGTAAAACACCTGTATCGATGCCGTATTGCCCAAGCCCAGTTAAGAAGACAAGATCAAATGATCCAAGGCCACCAGGAACAAGACTAACGACACCAGCTAAAGCAGCAATAACATATACGCCTAAAAACTTTTGGAATTCGATTTCAATGCCAAATAATAGTAATATGACGTACATAACAATACCAGCGGATACCCACTCGACTAATGAAACTAATGAGTATAAAACAGTTGGGTTTTTCTCCTCTTCTTCTTGTTCCTCTGTTTGCGTCGCTTTTCTATTTTTTAATTTAGAAAATCCGATATATATAGGGACGAAAAGAGCGAAGAAGATAAGAACAGGCCATAGCCATGGTTTTTCATGCAAAATAAATCTCGTGTCTAATATTCCGATGAGACCAAGAAATGAAAGAATGGCTAATCCATTAATAAAGGCAGTTGTCATCCAAGCGATACTTTTAATAAGTTTTCCATTTTCTTTTATATATGGACGATAAAGCATTGTGCGTACGCCGGCTCCAACAAGACCACCAAACCCGATAAATCCATTTAAAGTATTAGCAATCCACGAGATACGGAAAATCTTTTGGACAGGGATATCAGCTTTTAAGTAACGAAGCATAACATAGTCATAAAAGAACATTGTTGATACAGCGAATGCACCAAGTGTAATTGCTAAAAAGACTCCTCCAGTTGGAATGTTTTTAATTGTATCAATCGCTTCTAAAAAAGAAATGCCCGCTAATTCTTTTTTTGCTTGAAAGAATACAATTGTTAATACAACAAATGGGAAGACAATTTTCCCGATTTGTAAGAAACGTTTCCATGAAAACGACATAAATACAACTCTCCTTGTATAAGAAAACTGAGACAATAATATTATTATGACAAACTTCAAGAAAAATAAAAAGGTAAATTCCTGTATAGGCGAGCTATTTTTTATATAGGTATATTTAAAAGAATATTTTGTTTATCAGAAAATTAAGTTAGAATAAGATGAAAGAGGGGGAGGGGAGTATATGATTATAAAAGGTTACGTAGGATATGAGTTAGAAAAAGCGAAACCTAATACATCAGAAGATTTTTTTAACAGATCTGAAGTGACATATATATTAAATGGTAAAGAGAAAACTTTTTCGGTTGTATACGTTCGATATTTTGAAGAAGTTTTACAAGAAATTACTCCTTTTGAAGGAAATCCAGTGTATAAAGTAGAAGAACAAAACATATATTTGCGTGATATTGTAGCGATATGTTGTTTAGTGAAAGATAAGGAGCTTCGTGCGCAAAAACGTTTGTATTTAAATAATATGGAAGAATTTCAACAATATTTTGATGAGGGAACGGTGTCGAAAGTACAAGAAATATTGGCTGAATTACATAAAAATAAAAGAGTAGAAATAGCGTGAAATGGCAAAGGAGAGAGAAAAATGTCTAATTTGATGGTTGAAAATCAAACAGAACAAGTTTCTATATTTTTAGAAGATGCTATTAATTTGATAACTAATTATGTAAATTATCATACGTTACCTTCTTTATTAGAGGAAACACCAGCAGGGAATGAGCAATATTATAAAGGGGTATTAGCATCAATGAGACGACTTCTCGTTTTTTGCGAAGAAGGACAGGATGCATGTTTTGTTTTGTTGAATAGCCAGCCATTTCGAAAAACAGCAGCTGAAAAAATTTTATATAAGATTTACCATCAAGTAATTGCAGAGTTTTTTTCACCGAAGAGTGATCATTGGTATGAAAATAGTCGGTCTGCATATACAGGGAAAAATTCTATCGTTTTTCAACAAACACCACCTGCATCTTTGGAGCAAGTGATGAAGAGTTTAGAAGGTAAATTTCAATTGATGCGTGAAGAACTAGAATATTATGAGACGGATTATCAGACAAAGATGTTACACAAATATTGATTGAGGAAAAGAAGCTAAGGTGACTTAGCTTCTTTTCCTTTTGTACAGTTATATAAGGGATTTTCATTGAATATAGTTAAGTGGATAGCATTAGGGAGGTGCAACATGAATCAGCAAGGTGTATTTACAGATTACTTTCATGAAGTAGAAAATTGGTGTGAAAGTGTTCTTCACGTATTAGATAGCCGCGCAATGGAAGTGTATGATGTCCATATGCTTGCTTATAAAATTCAGACGTTATTAGAGCGTATGAAAGAGCATGAGTATGAAACAGATGCAGAGTTTATGTATGAAATAAGCGATGATGTAGAACATATTCAGCATCACTTGCAGGAAGTATTTATGCAAGAAGAAGAGGAATATGAATTATATGAAAGAGGGGATAGTGAACGAGCTGTCCCAATTGGAGGACATACACTCCCGCCATTACCTTATCCGTATAATGCATTAGAACCGTATATTTCTAAAGAAATTATGATGTTACATCATGATAAACATCATCGGAGTTACGTGGAAGGGTTAAATAAAGCAGAGAAGATGATGGAAGAAGCGAGAAAAACAAATAAATTTGATTTAATTAAGCATTGGGAAAGGGAAGCGGCTTTTCATGGGTCAGGTCATTACTTACACACGATATTTTGGAATAACATGAAAAAAGACGGTGGTGGAAGTCCAAGAGGAGCTTTTTCACAACAAATTGAACAAGATTTTGGGAGCTTTTTACGTTTCCAAAAACATTTTACAGAAGCGGCCTCTAAAGTAGAAGGTTCAGGCTGGGCAATTCTCGTTTGGGTACCCCGGTCTGGAAGGTTAGAAATTTTGCAAAGTACACTTCATCAATTATTTACACAATGGGATACGATACCGCTCCTTGTACTAGATGTCTGGGAACATGCGTATTATTTACAATACCAAAATCGAAAAGATGAATATATTAAAAACTGGTGGAATGTTGTAAATTGGCCTGATGTAGAAAAAAGGTTTGAAACTGCGAAACAAATTGAATGGACACCATATTAGACGCAAATTCTCTGCGTCTTTTTTAATGGAAGTAGAAGGAAGATTTCGTTCATATTTTAAAAGGCCAAGCATACACTTGTACAAAAAGTGCCAAAAGGACGTGGGGGGAAATATGAGACGAATTTGTGTAATCATTACGCTTCTTATGATGTATGCAAGCGTTATGCCGATTCCTACATATGCAAAGATGAACAGCAATGTCAGTGCTCGAAATGCTGTATTAATGGAGCAACAGTCTGGTCGTGTATTATACGGAAAAGCAGAACATGAGCCTCAAAAAATTGCTAGTATAACAAAAATTATGACCGCCTTATTAGCTGCTGAATCAGGGAAGATGAAAGAAATGGTATCAGTTAGTAATGAAGCGGTGAGGGTGGAAGGATCGGCAATCTATTTAAAGCCCGGACAAAAAGTGAAGTTAGAAGATTTAGTATACGGACTCATGCTTAGATCTGGTAATGACGCAGCGCAAGTAATTGCTGAAAGTGTGGGTGGGAGTATAGATGGATTCGTATATTTAATGAATCAAAAAGCGAAAGAAATTGGAATGAAAGATACGCACTTCTCAAACCCTCATGGCTTAGATGGAGATGGATCACATTATTCGTCGGCTTACGATATGGCATTATTAACGAAATATGCAATGGGAAACGAGACATTTAAGAAAATCTTTGGAACCAAAACATATAAATCAGATTCTTGGGATTACCCGTGGAAAAATAAACATAAGCTGGTAACGTCTTATTATGAATTTGCAACAGGAGGAAAAACAGGCTTTACGAAGAAAGCTGGGCGAACGCTTGTGACAACGGCATCAAAAGATGGACTAGATTTAATTGTCGTAACTTTGAGTGCCTCTAGTGATTGGGATGATCATATGAATTTGTTTGATAAAGGTTTTGAACGTTTCAAACAAACGAAAGTTTTAGGACAAGGAGCAATTGCTGAAATAAATGAAAAGAAGTATGCCAACCATGTTTATACGAAAAATAGTTTTTCGGTACCGTTAACTGAAGAAGAAAAAAAGAACGTAGTATTAAAAGTTGAACTCCATAAAAGTACAAAACTTACGGATGGAGTAAAGGTTGGGAAGACAGACATTTATGTTGGTAATGAAAAAGTTGGAGAACGGAATTTATTTTATAGTAAACGGAAGTTAGTAGCTACAACGGGACTTTACTGGAATAATGTGAAAGAAATTTTTTCTTACATGATAGGTGTTGGGAACGATGGTTAATCTCGTATGGGTAGCGATGGCTGTCATTGGGATTGTATACGCCATGATAAATGGCACGATGGAAGAAGTGAATAAAGCTGTATTTGACGGAGCAAAAGATGCGGTAACGATTTGTATAGGACTTATTAGTGTTTTAGTATTTTGGCTCGGTTTAATGAAAATTGCAGAGGAAGCCGGATTGTTAAAAAAATTAGTTACACTTTTTATGCCGATAGTAAAAAGGTTGTTTCCAGAAATACCAAAGGATCATCCGTCCATGGGATTTATTCTATCAAATATGATGGCAAACTTTTTTGGTCTAGGTAATGCAGCAACCCCTCTTGGTATTAAAGCGATGGAACAACTGAAAGAGTTAAATGGAGGAAAGGATTCGGCGAGCCGTTCTATGGTGACGTTTCTAGCATTAAATACATCAGCCATTACATTAATTCCTACGACAGTCATTTCCATTCGAATGACGTATGAATCAGCGAATCCTACTGAAATTGTTGGGGTAACATTTATTGCACAAGTACTTTCTATGATTGGAGCAATTTGGATTGACCGCTATTTTTACCGAAGAAGGAGTAGAAAGGGGCGGAAAAAATGAGTATTGTAAATACAATTTCTTTATGGGTAATTCCTTGTGTAATTGGTTTTATCCTTTTATATGGCACAATAAAGAAAGTACCGACGTATGAATCGTTCGTTGAGGGAGGAAAAGAAGGGATTCAAATTGCAATTTCCATCTTACCGTTTATGGTTGGAATGCTTGTGTCTATTTCTATATTCCGGTCTTCAGGTGCGTTAGATGCAATGATATCGGTAATGAAGCCAATGTTAGATTTGATCCATGTTCCAGCAGAAATTGTTCCACTAGCACTTATACGCCCTATTTCAGGCTCTGCTGGTTTAAGTATTACGACCGATTTAATTGCCACATATGGGCCAGATTCGTTTATTGGGAGATTGGCTTCTACGATGCAGGGAAGCACAGATACGACTTTCTACATTTTAACTGTATATTTTGGCGCGGTCGGGATTAGAAAAATGGGTGATGCACTAAAAGTAGGACTTTTTGCAGATTTAATAGGGATTATATGCTCAATTGTGTTCGTTTCTTTATTGTTTCAGTAATACTATTCATTTTTTACGCTATTTCGCTTATAATACGTATACGACCACTATTAAGGTGTAGCTTAATAGTGGTTTTTTTATGTGGTATTTTTGACAAAATGATGAACTTTTATTGTGAGAAATATGAAAAATATGGACAATAATAAAAGGTAAAAACATGATTTGACCTTTATATGTTTATTATCATCGCTATGTTGTTTAAGTAAGATGAAGCGAATAGCCGTAAAGCGTATGCGGTTGCCAAGTCTTTCTAATGTAAGGTAAGATAAATTCGAGGTGAAAAAAGAAATGGAACGATTACAAAAAGTGATTGCGCAAGCAGGTATTGCATCGAGAAGAAAGGCTGAGGAATTAATTCAGCAAGGAAAAGTGAAAGTTAATGGAAAAATAGTGAAGGAGTTAGGGACAAAAGTAACTCCTCAAGATAAAGTAGAAGTAAATAACATCCCTCTTGAAAAAGAAGAACCTGTTTATTTTTTACTATATAAACCAACTGGCGTAATTTCAAGTGTATCAGACGATAAAGGAAGAAGTGTTGTAACGGACTTTTTCCCGGAAATTACACAACGTTTATTCCCAATCGGACGCTTAGATTATGATACGTCTGGCGTATTATTAATGACAAACGATGGGGACTTCGCAAACGTATTAATGCATCCTAGATATAAAGTTGAAAAAACATATGTTGCAAAAATAAAAGGTCCATTAACAGGTGAGAAAATTCGCATGTTAGAACGCGGTGTTACGTTAGAAGACGGTAAAACAGCGCCAGCGCGTGTGAAAATTATTTCTTGGGACAAGCGTAAAGAGATGGCTATTGTACAGTTAACAATTCATGAAGGACGTAATCGTCAAGTACGTCGTATGTTTGAAGCGTTAGACTGTAAAGTAGTGAAATTAAAACGTGAACGTTATGCTTTCTTAGAAGTAGGAAGCCTGCGACCTGGTGATGCGAGAGAATTGACACCACATGAGGTGAAACAATTACGCGCACTTGCTTCTACAAAGCCAAGATAAGCTATAGAGTTAAAAATTCACCAGTGGAGTGCTCTGCTGGTGATTTATTCAATACAACATTTACAGAAGATAATACATAACATTTATCGAGGAGAGGAGAGGTAATATGAAGAAAAATCGCTTATTATTTCGCGTTATTATTCTACTCATTTTATGTGGTGCTGTAGGATTTACCCTTTATCAAGGATTCTTTGCTAATAAAGAGAAAATGCAAATCGGAAAAGAAGCACCTAACTTTGTTGTGACGGATTTAGAAGGGAAGAAAATTGAACTAAAAGATTTAAAGGGAAAAGGTGTATTTTTAAACTTTTGGGGCACGTGGTGTAAACCTTGTGAAAAAGAAATGCCTTATATGAATGAATTATATCCAAAGTATAAAGAAAAAGGTGTTGAAATCATAGCGTTAGATGCAGATGAAACGGATATTGCAGTAAAGAACTTTGTGAACCAGTATGGTTTGAAATTCTCAGTTGCCATTGATAAAGGACAAAAGATTATAGGAACATATGGAGTAGGTCCATTACCGACAAGCTTTTTGATTGATAAAGATGGAAAAGTAGTGGAGCAAATTATAGGTGAACAAACGAAAGAACAGTTAGAAGGGTATTTAAAGAAAATTACTCCGTAATAAAGAAAGCCTTTACATAAGGGGTGCGTGTCTATAGTGCCTCTGGTTTAAAAATTCTGAGTATTGTGGTAACTTGAGGTTAGAATATACAATAGTACATATAGATACAGGGGCGGTGAGAGTGTTGAAAGAAATTAAATGTGAATGTGGACATGTTAATCCGATAGGAACCGTTTTTTGTGAAGCTTGCGGGAAACCATTTGAAAGCAATGAAAATGCAAAACTATTGGATATGCGCTATGAGGGGAGTGCACGGAGATCTCTCACGCAGACAAAAACGATAGTCGATAAAATTTGGAGCTTTTTCTCTTCTGTAAAAGTGGGTGTATGGCTAATCGTAATAACTTTAGCTGCATCAGCGATAGGAACTATTTTTCCGCAAGAAATGTACATAACTCCAGGGATTGCACCAGCTGAATATTATAAACAAGAATACGGATTTTTAGGACAATTATACTATCAATTAGGATTTAATAATTTATACGGTTCATGGTGGTATATGATTTTGATTGCTTCTATCGGTATTTCACTTGTGATATGTAGTTTAGACCGCGTTATTCCACTTTATAAAGCTTTAAAAAAGCAAGGTGTAAAAAGACATCCTAGCTTTTTAAAGAGACAGAGATTATATGGGACTGGTACACCGCAAGATGGTGACCTGGAAAGAGTGCAAAAGAATTTAAAGAAAAGAAACTATAACGTGAAAGTGGAAGACGGAAACGTTTTAGCAGAAAAGGGACGCTTCTCGCGTTGGGGTCCATATGTAAATCATATCGGCCTTATTATCTTTTTATTCGGTGCGATGCTTCGTTTTTTACCGAGTATGTACGTAGACGAAGCACTTTGGTTACGTGATGGTGAAACGAAAGAAATACCAGGGACGGATGGACAGTACTACTTAAAAAACGAGAAATTTATAAAAGAAGTTTATGATAAAAGTAAGGACAAAGAAGTTTTTGAGGAAGCGATTGATCGTGTAGGCGATAAAATGATTGCGAAAAACTTCCAAACGAATGCCGTATTATATAAAGCAGTAGGAGAAAATATAGCAGGACAAAAACCGAAATTAGAAAAAGTAAAAGAAGCGGAAATTCGAGTGAATGAACCACTGAAATTTGATCAATTTGCAGTGTATCAAGTGGATTATAAAGAAAGTGAATTTAAAAGTATGTCCTTTAACTTGCAAAATAAAGAAAATAATCAAAAGTGGGGACCGATTAAAGTAGATTTAACGAATCCTAAGGAAAAATATGATTTAGGAACTGGTTATTCTCTAGAACTATTAAGCTATTTTCCTGATTTTTATTTTGATGAGAATGGAAAACCAAATACAAAAACGAAATTACCAAACAATCCTGCATTTGTATTTAAAATGTTTACACCTGAAACACCAGATGGTGAAGTGAGTTTTGTTGGTATTCAGCAAAATATAGAACCAGATGGAAACAACAAATATAAAATGTCGTTTGCAGGTGTTGAAATGCAAAATGCAACAGCACTTACTGTAAGAAAAGATTTAACGCTTTGGATTCTCGGTATTGGAGGATTTATATTTATGGTTGGTGTCATTCAAGGTATGTATTGGAATCATCGCCGTATTTGGATACAACGTGTTAATGATGAATGGTGGATTGCAGGGCATACAAATAAAAATTGGTTCGGTTTAAAGAAAGATATTGAAAGAGTAATAGAAGGTACAGCAATTCCACAGCCAAATGATAAAGTAATTGATAAAAAAATTAGTTAAGGTGGGGAAACGATATGGTGCAAATAAGTAGTAACTTTCTCTTTACCGCATTTATTTTATATTTAATTGCGACTCTATTTTTTGGGGGAGCCATTAAAGAAAAGGGTCATAAATGGGCAAATGTAGGAATAACGATTACAATTTTAGGGTTTATAGCACAAACAGTATATTTTGTTACAAGGTGGATTGCATCAGGGCATGCGCCAGTTAGTAACTTTTTTGAATTCGGTACATTTTTCGGCATGATGCTTGTAGGAGCATTTATTGTCATGTATTTTATGTACCGTGTAAGCATAATCGGACTATTTGCATTACCAGTTGCGCTTTTATTAATTGCCTATGCAAGTATGTTTCCGAGGGAAATATCTCCGCTTATTCCATCTTTAAAAAGTAATTGGTTACATATTCACGTGACGACTGCAGCAGCAGGACAAGCCATTTTAGCGATTAGTTTTATTACAGGCGTTATGTATTTATTGAAAAATGTAGATCAATCGACGAGAAGTAAACGTACATTTTGGCTAGAGACGGTAGTATTTACACTTGTTTGTACAGTTGGATTTATTGGAGTAACAACGGTATTTTCTAGTATGAAATATGAAGCGAAGTTTCAATGGATTGATAAAAATGAACAACAACTGGAAATGAAGTACAATCTTCCGGCTTTAGTTGGACCGCATGAAGGGAAGTTACTGACAGAAAATAAATTAGAACCGGCAGTTGAAGTTCCAGCAATTGTAAATGCAAAAAAATTAAATACTGTTATTTGGTCAGTGTTAGTTGGAACATTACTGTATATTGTATTAAGACTCGTTTTACGGAAGCGAGTATCGGCGGCACTTCAGCCGTTAGTAAAGAATACGAATAGTGATCTACTAGATGAAATCGGATATCGATCTATTGCAATTGGATTCCCAGTTTTCACATTAGGTGCATTAATTTTTGCGATGATTTGGGCTCAAATAGCGTGGACGCGCTTTTGGGGCTGGGATCCGAAAGAGGTTTGGGCACTTATAACGTGGCTCTTTTATGCTGCAGTACTACATTTACGATTATCTAAAGGGTGGCATGGAGAGAAATCAGCTTGGCTTGCAGTAATTGGTTTTGCAATCATTATGTTTAACTTTATTGTAGTAAACTTAATTATTGCCGGTTTACATTCATATGCATAGAGAAATAAAATAGGAGAGTGTATGTCACTTTCCTATTTTATTTTTGTCAACTTTTCTTCTTTTTTGAGAAAAACATGACAAAGTAGCGGTTGATTTTGTAAAATGATGTCGAGGACATTATATACAGTTCAAAAAAAATACATAGTTTTGGAAAAAAATTGAACAAAATTTATTATTCTTGTGAAGCATAATATGGGAAGTGAAACATTTAGAAGATTGCTTAAATAAACGAGAATAGCGCAACATAATAGTTAAAGAAGGGTAGGTGTGAACCGCTGAGGTGAGAGTACGCAGCGGGTAGAGATGGCAAATGAATCAAGAATTTTAATTGTAGATGATGAGGATCGTATTCGTCGTTTATTGAAAATGTACTTAGAAAGAGAACAATATACGATTGAAGAAGCAGATAATGGTGATACAGCTTTAGAAATGGCGTTGCAAAATGATTACGATTTAATCTTATTAGATCTTATGATGCCTGGTAAAGATGGCATTGAAGTATGTAAAGGGGTTCGTGAGAAGAAAGCGACACCAATTATTATGCTGACAGCAAAAGGTGAAGAAGTAAATAGAGTACAAGGATTTGAAGTTGGAACAGATGATTATATTGTAAAGCCGTTTAGTCCACGTGAGGTCGTGCTACGTGTGAAAGCGGTATTACGTCGTGCTGTACCAACAACATTCTTTACACAAGATACAACGACAAAAGATGTTACTGTATTCCCTCACTTAACAATTGATAACGATGCACACCGTGTTACTGCAGATGGCAATGAAGTAAACTTAACGCCGAAAGAATATGAGTTACTATTATTTTTAGCGAAAGCTCCTGATAAAGTATTCGATCGTGAGCAGCTGTTAAAAGAAGTATGGCAATATGAATTCTTCGGAGATTTACGTACAGTTGATACACATGTAAAGCGTTTACGTGAGAAGTTAAGCAAAAAATCACCAGATGCAGCGAAAATGATTGTTACTGTTTGGGGTGTAGGTTACAAATTTGAGGTTGTGAACGACTGATGCTTTGGAGAAGTGTAGTAGGGAAGTTATGGATGACCATATTACTTCTCGTTTCGTTTGTTCTTGGATTTGTTGCGATTTTACTTTCACAATTTTTTAGAACGTATTATGTTGATATGAGTGAAAATAGACTTCAAAAAGTCGCAACAAGTGTTACGGAATTAATTGAAGAAGGTGCCGATGTAAAAACGATTGAGAACATCGCGTACAAATTCTCTGATCCACTTTCAAGGATTATTATTGTAGAAGATGGCAAGGAAATCTCTTCTTCACCGAAACAAGAAGGGTTAGTCACTCTTACAATGGATGATTTAAAAGAAGATAAAGAATTAGCCGCTGTTTTTACGGACAAAAAAGAAATTAAGAACAACATTAGAAAAGCTTCTGATAGTAGAAAGAATAAAAGCACTGAAAATGATATTGTGATCGTTGGGAAACCAGTGCAATCAAAAAATCAAAGCGCAGTGTTCGTATATGAATCTTTACAAGTGCCAATAAAAGATATGGAGAGAACGACTGATTTCATTTTCTTAGCCGCTGGGATTGCGATTATATTAACAACTTTCTTTGCGTTCTTCTTATCTACTCGGATTACAGCACCGCTTCGTAAAATGCGTGAGGTTGCTTTTGAAGTGTCACGTGGGAAATTTGATGCAAAGGCTCCTATGGTATCTCAGGACGAAATTGGTGAGCTGGCAACGGCCTTAAATCAAATGGGTAAACAGTTGAAGTTTAATATGAATGCTTTGCAGCAAGAAAAAGAACAGTTAGCCAGTATTTTGAGTAGTATGGCAGATGGAGTTATTACGTTAAATCAAGAAGGTGAAGTCGTAGTTATTAATCCACCGGCTGAACATTTCTTACAAGTTTGGCAAGAAGAAAAAGAGATAGAGTTAAGAAAAAAATTACCTTCTGAACTTGTGGAACTATTCCATCTCGTTGTAGAAAGCGAGCAACAACAAGTTGTTGAAATTAATTTACAAAAAGGGAACTATGTAGTTCTTATGACACCACTTTACAATCAAACGAAAATTCGTGGGGCTGTAGCGGTACTGCGAGATATGACGGAAGAACGTCGTCTTGAGAAAATGCGTCAAGACTTTATTGCGAATGTATCACATGAACTTCGTACACCGATGGTCATGCTGCAAGGGTATAGTGAAGCGATTTTAGATGATATTGTGCAAACGAAAGAGGAAATAGATGAGTTTGTTCAAATCATTTATGATGAATCCGTTCGTTTAGGTAAACTTGTAAATGAATTGTTAGATTTAGCTCGTATGGAAAGCGGTCACGTAGAGTTACATATTGGTGAAGTCGACATACATCCATTTGTGGAAAAAATTGGTCGTAAATTCCAAGGGATTGCAAAGGATAAAGAAGTTGAACTAACAGTTGATTTCCGGAATCAGATTGAAGAATATGCGTTTGATGCAGATCGGATGGAACAAGTGTTGACGAACTTGATTGATAACGCAATTCGTCATACGAATGCGGGTGGACATGTAACGCTTGTAATTGATACAAAAAATAATGGCCTCATTTTTGAAGTACAAGATTCGGGTGCAGGCATTCCAGAAGAGGATATTCCATTTTTATTTGATCGTTTCTATAAAGCTGATAAAGCAAGAACACGTGGGAAAAAGGGTGGAACAGGACTTGGGCTTGCGATTGCGAAAAATATTGTTCAAGGCCATGACGGTAAAATTTCTGTATCAAGTGTTGTTGGAGAAGGAACTACATTCTCTGTATATTTACCGAATCGTATAATTTAGATATGTGTTTTTAAAGTTGATAATGAATAAAGTTCTGCTGTTTTTTATTTTTTTGTAAACTCAATTAAATAAAGAATGGTAGAACTTTTTTCTATCTTGATCGAATCAAGAATAACAAGAGAGGGTGCTGTGAAGAAATGAAATTATATACAAAAACAGGAGATAAAGGAACGACAAGTGTAATAGGTAGCAGGGTTGATAAAGATGATATCCGTGTGGAAGCGTATGGAACAATAGACGAGGCAAATTCTCATATTGGATATGCAATGACTAAGGTTCAAGGCGGGGCTTTTAGAGATATTTACAATGAGCTCGAAAATATTCAACATGAACTATTTGATTGCGGAGGAGACTTGGCAATAGTGGAACAAAAAATTCCTTATAAAGTGACAATTGAGATGGTTGAAAGTTTAGAAAGAAAGATTGATTTATATATAGAAGAAGCCCCGCCATTAGAACGCTTTATTTTGCCAGGTGGTAGCGAGGCGGCGGCTACTATTCATATTGCACGTACTGTTGTAAGGAGAGCAGAACGCTCTATAGTATCATTGCAAAAAGAAGTGAAAATAAATGAAGTTGTCTTAAAGTATGTAAATAGATTATCTGATTATTTGTTTGCGATAGCTCGAGTAATAAATGCCCGATTACAAGTGAAAGATGTGGAGTATAACCGTAGTGCATTAGTTTTTCGTGATAAGAAAGAGAAGGAAGTGGAGTAATTCACTTTCTTTTTTTGTATACTTTTTTCTGTAATATACCAAAATAGAGAAGGTATGGTGGTAATTAGAAAACGGAGGATGTATATGAAAGTTTTAAAATGCGGCGTCATGTTATTGAGTATACTGTTTGTATCTCAATTACATGTTTATGCAGAAGAAAATCGATGGACATGGCCTGTTGAAGGTCAGATAAGTGATTATTTTGGGACAAGGCATGGAAAACACTATGGTATTGATGTAGCTGCGCCGATTGGAACGCCTGTGGCAGCTATTCAAGATGGTAGGGTAACGAAGTCTTATTATTCAAGTAGTTATGGAAATGTTGTATTTATTAAACACGGAGAATATGAGGCTGTATATGCACATTTAAATAAGAGATATGTGGGGCAAGGAGATTATATTTCCAAAGGAGAAAAAATTGGAGAAGTAGGGAACACGGGAGAATCGCGAGGTGCACACTTACATCTAGAACTTCATCAAGGAAGATGGACGATGGCGAAAAAGAATGCGATGAACCCATTGCTTGTTTTAAATGAACAAAGAAATGAAGTTGTTTCTTCATCATTATATGTCGTACAAAAAGGGGATACTTTAGTTAGTATTGCACGGAAATTTAGTATGACACTTAAGGAAATTAAAGAAAAAAATGGATTGCAGCAAGAGCTAATTTATCCTAATCAACAATTATATGTTAAGTGAAGGAAACATCTCAAAAATTAAACTTTGAACAAATTTATGTTCTTCTTAAATAAGGTTCAATGTAAATGAAATTATATGGGCGCTTTTGCTAGAACTATTGAGTGAATCAGAGCATCTATATCTAAAAGAAAACCGTCCCAAAATTTATTTTGGGACGGCTTCTTTTACCAAAAAATAAAGACACATATAAATCCAGAAATAGCTAAATAGCTATATAAGTAAAAAACTTTTGTTCTTGTTTTCTCTTTTGTTCGAAACAGTACGATAGTCGGTTCAATTAAACCGATTGTCAAACAAAGTAGGCCAAGAAGCATACAACCAATCGAAATAGAATACAGGGCGATTTGTGGTGCTTGAAATGGAATCATCCATTTTAATGAAAATGCAATAAGTGCAGTGTAACAAATACTACCGATGTATTTATTCAGTGGTGTATTAGAACGAAAACCAGGAAGTTTTTTTAAGAAAGAGCGGGAAACAACTTCTGTTTGTAAAGATGTATGCTCTTCAATAATTTTTTGAGCTTCTTTTCCTTTTTGAAAAAGAGATAAGATCCAATTTCGCTCACCCTGAAAAATAAATTGAGAAGTTGTCAAATAGTGATCAATCTTCACTTTATTCCAACTCTTCCACGGATGACGCTCACACAATTTTAATTTACTTTCTGTTTTTTTATCATACTGATAAATACTGATGCCATCTTCATCGAAAGTAGCATAGTATGTCTCGTTTGAGAATGTGCCTAAATCAATTGGGCAATAGAAAAGTAATTCTTTTTTTAAGTAAAAGTATTCTTTTCTTAAGTTTTTTTTCATTGCTTCTCGAATAGAATGTCTCTTGTCTTTTTTCATGACATTTCCTCCATAACTCAGAAAATGTTCTTATCTTAACAATTCAATATCTTATCACTTTTAATTATATATGACTAGGTAATTCAAAAGAGAAATGCCGAATAATAAAAAATATGGATTGTATTGTAAAATATCTCGCAATTTATTTTTTGTTACGAAAAATAAATAACTAATTTTAAATAAGTTACAATTTTTTAGTTCACAATGTTATGAGGTTGTTGTATAATGAAGGGGAAAATAGAATATCGGTCTATCTTCGGGGCAGGGTGAAAATCCCGACCGGCGGTGATGAACTATTTATGATTTTGTTCTAAGCCCGCGAGCCGTTAAGGCAGGATTTGGTGTGATTCCAAAGCCGACAGTATAGTCTGGATGGGAGAAGATGGAGGTTCAAGCGTTCAAAAAAGATATGGATTTGAACGTCTGTTTGATGTGCCTTAAATTCTCCCTTTGTGTAAAACACAAAGGGTTTTTTCGTTCTATGAAAAAATAGGCATAGCAGAACCTTTCCACTTTCCATGAGATGATCGATGGAAAAGGAGAGAGAAAGATGAAACAAAAAAACAGTGTAGTGCAGATGGTGAGTGTAGCGATGCTAAGTAGTATTGCATATTTACTAATGATGTTAGACTTCCCGTTCCCAGGGCTTCCGCCATTTTTGAAAATTGATTTTAGTGATGTACCAGCTCTAATTGCAGCAATTATCTTTGGACCAGTAGCAGGAGTGATTGTAGAGGCGATAAAGAACATTTTACATTACGGGATTCAAGGAAGTTTAACGGGAGTACCAGTTGGAGAAATTGCAAACTTTATTGCAGGATGTTTATTTATTGGACCAGCAGCTTTCTTATTTAGAAAGTATCGTACTGTGAAGAGTTTAACTACAGGATTAATGCTAGGGACAATTACAATGGCACTTATTATGAGTGTATTAAACTACATCATCATATTCCCGGCTTACACTTGGTTTTTAAATTCACCGGCTATGTCTAGCGAAGCTATAAGAACAACGGTTGTAACGGCAATCTTACCATTTAATTTAATTAAAGGGATTGTTGTAACAATTGTATTTGTAGCATTATTCTCACGCCTGAAAGTATGGGTGTTTGCAAAAATGAAAAATGCATAATATATATTAAAACCATTAGTAGTGTGAAACTACTAATGGTTTTTTATTAAGGAAAATAAAATTTAGATACAAAAAATGCCCCTCATCAATATGAGGGGCATTTTTTGAAGTTAATAAAAGACTATTCGAATTTTAAAGCGTCTCCGTCGAATGATTCGTCAGCAACTTTAATTGAGTCAGTTGGACAGCCTTCGAATGCATCCATCATATCTTCAATTAATACATCTGGAATTTCAACGATACCTTGGTTATCATCTAATGTTACAAATGCAATACCTTCATCATCATAGTCATAAATGTCTGGTGCAGCAGCGCCACAAGCACCACATGCAATACAAGTATCTTTATCAACGATTGTATATTTTGCCATCTTTTTTCCCTCCTGATAATATGTATGTGAAAAGCTCGCCATAAAAATTATAACCTTATTGTAAAACGGTTTGTAAAACTTTTCAACATAAAATTATAATGATAATGCTTATCAATTAGAGTGTCAACTTATTTTTGAATTATGTCATAAGATTTTCAAAATACGTAAATATGATTTCGTTTGATACAATAGAATATATACAAGTATATAGTTCTTATATGATAAGTTTAATGAGCGAAAGTAGATAGTGTAATTGTACTGAAAAGAATGAAGTTAAGATTGGAAGGTGGAAGCGGTCATGCAAATACAATATACTTTGTTGCATTGTTTAAAACAATTGAATGGTGAAAGAACCGTTTCTTCTATTTATTATTTACTAAAGGGCAAACGTTCTTCGCAAACTTTACAAGATGGAAATATGTTCCGAATTTCTTTTTTGTTCGGAATATACAAATCGTTGAATAGAAATGACTATGATGGTGAAGTTGCAAAGTTGTTGCAAGCGAATTTTATTCAAGAAATACATGAAAATACATATGTGTTAACACCTACGGGTAAAATGCAGTTACATAAATGGGAGGAAGTTTATGCTTTTCCGGCGCATTTGCATGGTTTACATTATGGTGAATTAGGTGAAACATTTTGGAAAAGATTATCATTAATTATTCAAACTATATCAAATTTACAACAGAATAATACGAAGTTTATCCCAATTCAGCAAGATACAGAAATAATGATGTGGGTGAAACGTTTTCTAACAGGAATACCATATAAGAGAAGTGAGTTGGCGAGAAAACTATGGACGGAAGTACATAATCTTTTAGAAAAGAGCAATACGATAGAAGCGACGATTGTAACATATCGGCTAACGGGTTATGAACGTATTGGTTGTACATTGCAACAATTAGCAGAAATTACGAAACAAGATATATTCAGGGTGTATTTTTTATTTTGGGGTACAATGCATTTCTTTATACAAGAAGTTCGTGATAAAGAAAATGAATTTCCACTATTAGCTGAAATTATATCTTATCCAAATGAGAGAGCTGAATTATTTAGTTTATCGACGAAAAAAACATATAATTTTTGGAGACAAGGACGTTCTTTAGAAGAAATAGCGACGATTCGGAATTTAAAGGTTGCAACGATAGAAGATCATTTTGTTGAAATTGCTTTGCGAGAAAAAGATTTTTCTATTGAAATGTTTATGGAAAAAGAAAAGATAGACAAAGTAATAAAAGTAATTGAAGCATTGCAAACGCGGAAGTTACGTGTTTTGAAACAAGCGGTTGGAGAAGATATCTCTTATTTTGAAGTTCGTCTTGTATTAGCGCGGATGGAGGGTGTAAATGAAACTTGAAGAATATTTATATAAGTGGTTTGGATATTCTGAATTTCGTCCAGGTCAAAAAGGAGTTATTACAGATTTATTAGAAGGAAAAGATGTGATAGCGATGCTTCCGACTGGAAGAGGGAAATCTATGTGCTATCAGTTTCCGGGGCTTATGCGAGAAGGAACAGTGCTTGTTGTATCACCGTTATTATCTTTAATGGAAGATCAAGTGACACAATTAAAGTATGTTGTGAAAAACCGAGTAATAGCATTTAATAGTTTTCGGACATTAAATGAAAAAAGAGAAGCGATGAAAAAATTATCTTCATATAAATTTATTTTTGTTTCACCAGAGATGTTACAGTCGGAGTTATTAATTAGAGAATTGAAGAAAATTCATATTTCATTATTTGTTGTTGATGAGGCTCATTGTATTTCTCAATGGGGTTATGATTTTAGACCAGACTATAAAAAACTAAATGTAGTTATTGAAAATATTGGTTCTCCTACAGTATTAGCATTGACAGCCACAGCGACAAAAGGGGTACTGCAGGATATCGCAAATAGTTTAAATTTAAAGGGTGCCGCGGAACATGTATACTCTATTGACCGTCCTAATATTGCAATGGATGTGCAATTTGTAGAGACGATAGAAGAAAAGAAAGAGGCGCTTTTAGAGCAGGTGATGTATTTACAAGGGCCGGGGATTGTATATTGCTCAAGTAGAGCGTGGACAGAAAGGTTAACGGAATACTTGAGAGGGAAAGGTGTTACTGGTGTAGCTTTTTATCATGGTGGTATGGAACATGAAGAGCGTATGTTAATTCAACAGCAGTTTATGAACGATCAATTGCAACTTGTAATATGCACAAGCGCATTTGGTATGGGGGTAAATAAGGCGAATACGCGATATATTATTCATTTTCATTATCCAACTAATATAGCTTCTTACTTACAAGAAATCGGAAGAGCTGGAAGAGATGGCGAACCGAGTATAGCTATTTTATTATGTAGTCCGTTGGATCATGATTTACCAATTTCAATCATTGAGGATGAATTGCCAAGTAAGTCACAAATACAATTTTTATTTTCTTTACTACAAGAAAGAATGTTTCAAACGAAAGAATTACCAATAGAAGATGTAGAAGAAATTTGTTATAATGCAGCAAGATTTAATGAGCAATATTGGCGTTTCGTTCGTTATCATCTCGAACAGGTTGGAATTATACAACAACGAAGATTATTATTAGAAGGTTTGTCAGATGAAATCATGAACCGATTAATAGCTGAAGTAGAAATAAGGTTGCGTAATAAATATAGTGAGCTAGAAAATATGAAGTCATGGATACAAGTTAAAGGATGTAGACGTGAATATGTGCTGCAACAGTTCGGTTATAGGAAAGAGCAAGAGTTAATTAATTGCTGCGATTATTGCGGTATTACAAAAGAAGATTATAAAAAAAGACGAGCGCAACAATCGGATTTCGACTATAATTGGGAAACAGAGTTACAAAAGCTTTTCGGCCTAGAAAAGATGGAGGAATGATGAACATTCAAAGGCATAATGTTGAAGATATGAGTCCGCAGGAAATAAGGCTGAATCTATATATAACACAGTTAATTATTATCGGTATTGGCTGTTTACTGGCATATATATTATTTCAAGATGTAAAAGAAGTCTTTAATTTATGGAAGTGGGAACCAGTATCTATACTTATTATAGGTGGTTTGTTAGCGATTGGTATTGTGTTATTAGATTATGTTGCAATGCGAGTGTTTCCGGAGTCTTGGTTTGATGATGGTGGTATTAACGATAAGATGTTTCGAGGAATGTCCGTTCTGCATTTACTCGTTATTACGTTCTTAATTGGTTTTGCAGAAGAATTTTTATTTAGAGGTGTAGTACAGACTCATTTTGGAATTGTAATTGCGAGCTTCGTATTTGCAGTGTTACATATTCGTTATATAACAAAGCCATTTTTGTTTTGTTTCGTCTGTTTCATTAGTTTTGTCTTTGGTTATGTATTTGAATGGACAGGAAATTTGTTTATAACAATCTTTGCACACTTTCTTGTTGATTTTATAATGGGACTCCAATTAAGAAAATAAATGGAAGGTGGTGGTGAACAACATGAGGAAACGAATTCCTGATTTTGAAGAGGAATTAGAAGTTGAGCGAGTGGAAGAAAAAGAAAGTTTACCGCCGCGTAGTGAAATTCATAGAAATAAAGAAAAAAAACAAAAGTTTAAAATAAATCACATTTTCGTCCGGGTTTTAACATTTCTATTCATTCTGCTGCCAATTAGTATTTTGTGGTATACGGATAAATATATTCAGGTGAAGGGTGATAGTAATAATGCCGGAAAAAGTGCGTTTGAAGTAATCTTCTTTGATTCAGCTAAATCTGAGTCACAGAAACATTCTGAAAAAGTAATAACGCATACTGTGAAAGAGGGAGAAACTTTAGAAAGTATAGCGAAGCAATATTTTTCAGATGGAAATGGAATTGAAGTAATTAAAAAGTATAATAACTTGCAAGAAGATGAAGTGAGTGCAGGTCAAGAATTAAAAATTCCGATAAAAGATAAGTCCACAAAGCAAGAAAGCTAGTGAGTTAAGCGATCACAGTTTGTTATAAAAGCCTAGGATTATCTTTATGAGGAGGGGAGTCAAAAATATGATATGGATTATATTATTCAGTACTCTCATAGGCATGGGGATTTTATTGCTTCTTGTGATGTATAAAGAAGCGATGCGTAATACGGTGTTGGAACATACTTTAGTATTTAAAGAATTTCCGAAAAGTTTTCAAAAAGTAAATGTGTTTTTTATTTCTGATATTCATAGAAGAGTCATTTCGAATTTGTTAATTGAACAAGTAAAAGGAAAAGTAGATCTCGTAATTATCGGAGGAGATTTAGCGGAGAAAGGTGTCTCTTTATCAAAAATCTCTGCGAATATTCAAAAGTTAAGAGAGATAGCTCCTGTATATTTTGTGTGGGGAAACAATGATTATGAGATAGAATATCATGAATTAGATGCGTTATTATTAGAAAATAACGTAAAAGTTTTAGATAATACAAGAGTGGTATTTGAGTCTGAATTAGGCGAGAAAATTTGTTTGCTCGGTATAGATGATGTCGGATTGCACCGTGATCGTCTAGATTTGGCATTGGCGGATTGTAAAGAAGATGGTTTTCGTATCCTAGTTAGTCACAACCCTGATATAATAAAAAAAATGTCTGGAAATGAACAGATTTCACTTGTCTTAAGTGGACATACGCATGGAGGGCAAATCCGATTATTCCCATCTAAAAAATATTTAAAAGGTGGCGTATATAACCATTTAAATACGATTCTCTTTGTTAGTAATGGGTATGGAACAACATTGATACCACTTCGTTTCCGAGCACCTGCTCAAACACACATCATTACATTGTGCGGAGGGAAATGATGCCAACTCTTAATGGGAAATACAATATAAAAGCCGTTTCGAATATAATTGGAGTTCAGCCGAGTACGCTTCGTGCATGGGAAAGACGATATCAAATTATTGCCCCAAAGCGGAATCAAGCTGGGCATCGTTTATATACAGAAGAGCATATTCAAATTTTAAAATGGTTAATGGAAAAAGTTTCTTCCGGTATGATGATTGGACAAGCAGTTCAATTATTAGAAGAGAATCGTTTGCAGAGTACAGTTCAAAAAGAGATACATTTCGATAAAGAAGTTGTTTTAGTGGACGATTTGCTACAAGCTTTGTTAAAATTTGATGAAATTACAATTGCTGCATTATTAAACGAAGCTTTTAGTATATATTCAACAGAGAAGGTTGTTGCCAGTATTGTTCTTCGAGTGACAGACAAATTATTAACGTCAAAAAATAATAATGAGATTTCAATGGTGCAATTTCAATATGCACTATCATTTTTACAAACGCGTCTAGGGATGGTGTATCACAATGCCTCAATGTTTTCCTCTTTACACAAAGTTATTGTGTTAGAAAAGGATGCATTGAAAGGATTTATTTTTTCAACTTATTTACGCTTAAAAGGATATGAGGCGATATATATTAGGACAAGCTTAGCTGAAGATGGTATGTTATCAGCGGTAGAGGAAATACAGCCGAAATATGTATTTGTATCTTTTGCTGACGAACAAGAAATGAAAAAGACGATGAACTTTATAAATTTATTACAAGAAAAAAGGGAATCTCTTTCAGTTGGATTTATCGGAAAGCTAGGCGTTCTAAACCAGTTGGACATTGAAACAATCTTAATTGGTGATACGAAAGAAGAATGGGATGGATGGTTAAAAATGTCGGAATAGTTGTTCGAAAAGAACCATCTATTTTCTATTTCATATAATAAAAATTAGATGCATTGGTTACGTAGGGAGGGTATGAGATGAGGCTGGAACGATTAAATTACAATAAGATAAAAATTTTTCTAACATTTGATGATTTATCTGAACGAGGATTAACGAAAGAAGATTTATGGAGAAATGCACCGAAAGTACAGCAATTATTTCGTGATATGATGCAAGAAGCAAATAAGGAATTAGGGTTTGAAGCAGATGGTCCGATTGCAGTTGAAGTGTTTTCTCTACAAGCACAAGGAATGGTTGTAATTGTAACGAAAGAAAATCAAGAAATGGATACAGATGATGAGTTCCGTGACGAGTTTATTGAAATGCAAGTGACTCTAGATGAAAGTGAGCATATATTATATGAGTTTGCTACGCTAGATGACGTAATTAACCTGTCGAATCGCTTATATAACCTTGGTGTAACTGGCGGAAAGCTATATACGTGGGATGAGCGCTTCTATCTTTGGGTGGAAGAAGAGGAACAAATTCAATTGTTAAAGGCGGATTTTATAGCTATTTTAGCGGAATACGGTAATCCGTCTACAGCAACCATTTATCGCATCATGGAGTACGGTAAAGAATTAATGGATGTTAACGCGATAGAGCAAATACACAATTACTTTGTGAAAAAACAAAACCTCAGCTAATACAACATAGCTGAGGTTTTGTTTTTATTTGGAGAAGGGAAGGGATGATTGTAAATACTCGAACATACTTTTTGAAAATAAAATATGCAGTTTTATAGGAGTGTGGTTGATGAAAATAAAAAACATTTAAATATTTAAGTATTTTACTTTTCTAAAAGTAATAAAAGGACTATAATAATAGTGAAAACGCTTGCAACAGAAAATAGTTTGTATATATTTGTTAGCGTTTTCTATTGCATTCCAAATTTAAGGGTGTATACTAGGCAATGAAGGTTTACTAAACAAGTGAAATTACAGGGGGTTTACTTACTATGGTAGCCGAAAAGGGAACTCAAACAAAAACACAACAACAAAGGGAACAACATTTTGAACTATTGAATTCAACACAAATTGTTATTAGTGAAGCGTTAGAAAAATTGGGTTATCCAAACGAAGTATATGAATTATTAAAAGAACCAATTCGTATGATGACAGTGAAAATACCAGTTCGTATGGATGACGGGACTGTTAAAATATTTACAGGATATCGTGCACAACATAATGATGCTGTTGGTCCAACGAAAGGTGGGATTCGCTTCCATCCGAATGTAACAGAAAATGAAGTGAAAGCACTTTCAATCTGGATGAGTTTAAAATGTGGTATTGTTGATTTACCATATGGTGGAGGTAAGGGTGGAATTATTTGTGATCCACGTGAAATGTCATTCCGTGAGTTAGAAAGATTAAGCCGCGGTTATGTACGAGCAATTAGCCAAATCGTAGGACCGACGAAAGATATTCCAGCTCCAGATGTATTCACAAACTCTCAAATTATGGCATGGATGATGGATGAGTATAGCCGTATTGATGAATTTAATTCACCAGGATTTATTACAGGTAAACCGCTTGTATTAGGTGGATCACATGGACGTGAAACAGCAACAGCGAAAGGTGTAACAATTTGTATTCGCGAAGCTGCGAAAAAACGTGGCATTGATATTAAGGGTGCACGCGTTGTTGTTCAAGGATTCGGTAATGCTGGTAGCTTCTTAGCTAAATTTATGCATGATGCAGGTGCGAAAGTTATTGCAATCTCAGATGCTTACGGCGCGTTACATGATCCAAATGGATTAGATATTGATTATTTATTAGACCGTCGTGATAGCTTCGGTACAGTAACAAAGCTATTTAACAATACAATTTCAAACAAAGAATTGTTAGAACTTGATTGCGATATTTTAGTTCCAGCTGCAATTGAGAACCAAATTACAGAAGAAAATGCTAATGATATTAAAGCGAAAATCGTTGTTGAAGCTGCAAATGGTCCAACAACATTAGAAGCGACTAAAATTTTAACAGATCGCGGAATTTTACTTGTTCCAGACGTGTTAGCAAGTGCTGGTGGTGTAACAGTATCTTACTTTGAGTGGGTACAAAATAACCAAGGTTACTACTGGACTGAAGAAGAAGTAGAACAACGTTTAGAAAAAGTAATGGTAAGATCATTTGATTCTATTTATGAAACAGCACAAGTTCGTAAAGTGAACATGCGCTTAGCGGCGTACATGGTTGGTGTTCGTAAAATGGCTGAAGCAAGCCGCTTCAGAGGTTGGGTATAAAATATTATATCTTGAGAAAACGTGATTTCCTTTCGAGGGAATCACGTTTTTTTGTTGAAGTATTAAATGAGGTGTTGTATATGGAGAATAAAATGCTGGAGCGAGTAGAACAATTAGAAGAAAAGGTTAAGAGGTTAGAGGGAGAACTCGCAAGAACGATGAAAGCTCGAAAAATAAGTACCATTCGGATGTTCGGGGAAGGGCTACTGTTTCTGATATTTGGTGTGGTTGTAGTAGGGCCGATTATTGCCGTTGTAATCTCAATTTTTACTTGGCTTGCTGAAAAATAAAATAAAAATAAAAAAAGAACGCTTGTTCTATACGAACAAACGTGCTATACTCTCCTTAGATAAACAAAACGGAAATGATTTTAAGGAGAGATAAATGATGAAAATGACAGTAGACCAAAGATTTATGATGCCAGCAGATGTTGTAGAGCGAGTGGAAGTATTACGAAACAAACAAAGCAAGCGTGGCACATTATTACAATCGGTAAATAAATTTTTCGGTTTAGATACGAAAGAAGATTGTGTTTGGTTTTACGGTTTTTATGGAGTGGCTGTAAGTATCTTGTTGTTTATGGTGTTCACTTCAAATATTTTCGATTTTCTCTTCGCGTAAGAAATATGCGATAAGGACATTGCTACCGAATACATATATAAGGAAGTAAGGTAATCTTCTAGAGCGGGAGTTGGTAGCAATGGCGATGTTTCCTATAGAGCGCAATTATATTGGATATGGAAGTTCACGACCGGGGATTCCTCTGACTAAAGTGAGATTTATCGTAAGCCATGATACAGGGAATCCTGGAAGCAATGCGATAGGGAATCGAGATTACTTTAATGAATTACAACCGAAAGCTTCGGCGCATACATTTATAGATGATAAAACAATATTGGAGATTATTCCTATAAATGAAGTTGCGTATCATGTTCGATATGGTGTGCCGACGGATAATGACTTATATGGCTATGACGCAAATAAGGCGGCCATTGGAGTGGAACTTTGTTATGGTGGCGATGTTAACTTTTGGGAAGCGTATAATCGTTTTACATGGTATCATGCGTATTTATGCCAAAACTTTGGCTTAAATCCGAAAAAAGATATCGTGTCACATAAAACGCTTGATCCAGCTAGAAAGATTGATCCTGAGAATGTATTAGGGAAACAAGGTATTAAATTTCAGCAGTTTTTAGCAGATGTCTATCGGATGTACGTTTCGTTTAGATGACAAATATATGAAAAATGAATACAATAAAGATAGGTGCCTACTGCTGTAAGTAGGTTTTTTCTTGTTTTTATAAATAGTGCATTGGTAGAAGACTAGGAGTGGACGAGTATGCAGAAAGAAACAGTTATTATAATCGGAGGCGGTCCGTGCGGATTAGCGGCTGCAATTTCGTTGCAAAAGGTAGGGATAAATCCGTTAGTAATTGAAAAAGGAAACATTGTAAATGCCATTTATAATTATCCAACTCATCAAACATTTTTCTCTTCTAGTGAAAAATTAGAAATTGGTGATGTAGCTTTTATTACAGAAAATCGTAAGCCAGTTCGAAATCAAGCGCTTGCGTATTATCGTGAAGTAGTAAAACGTAAATCTGTACGTGTAAATGCTTTTGAGCGAGTGGAGAAAGTTCAAAAAGATGGAGAAGTTTTTCAGGTTGAGACGACAAAGCGTGACGGAAGTAAGGAAATGTATATAGCGAAATATATTGTTGTAGCAACTGGATATTATGATAATCCAAATTATATGAATGTTCCAGGTGAGGAATTGAAGAAAGTAGCTCACTATTTTAAAGAGGGGCATCCTTATTTTGATCGAGATGTAGTAGTTATAGGTGGGAAAAACTCGAGTGTAGATGCCGCGTTAGAACTTGTTAAATCTGGTGCACGTGTAACGGTACTGTATCGTGGAAGTGAGTATTCACCAAGCATAAAGCCTTGGATTTTGCCGGAATTTGAGGCGTTAGTACGAAACGGTACAATTCAAATGCATTTTGGAGCTCATGTGAAAGAGATTGCTGAGCATACATTAACGTTTACAGTTGATGGTGAAGCTTTTACAATCCAAAACGATTTTGTATTTGCGATGACTGGTTATCATCCTGATCATAGCTTCTTAACGAAGATGGGTGTTCAGATTGATGAAGAAACAGGACGTCCAATTTATACAGAGGATAGAATGGAAACGAATGCTGAAAATATTTTCATTGCAGGTGTCATTGCTGCTGGAAATAATGCAAATGAAATATTTATCGAGAACGGTAGATTTCATGGAGATGCGATTGCGCAAACCATTGCATCAAGAGAAAAATAAAAAGGAGCTGTCGGGAAAATCTCGACAGCTCCTTTTTATTCGTGCATAAACATATTTTGAAGGGATTCATGGGAATTTGTATTCTCTAATGCAACAAGTAATTTAATGCGTGCTTTTTGTGCATTTAAGCCGTATGTGAATACAATGCCCATATCTTTTAAGTGTTTACCGCCACCTTCATACGAATATACGTCTTGAACGATACCGTTGAAACAGCGAGAAACTAATACGACAGGAATACCTTTATTTAATAATCTTTCTAGGCTAGGTAGTGTTCTTGGAGGGAGATTACCTTGTCCAAGAGCTTCGATAACAATGCCGTCTACAGGAAGATTTTCGATTGCTGCTAATAATGTATCATCCATGCCAGCATATGCTTTTAGAACAACTACATTTTTAGACACTTTGTTTATCGTATATGATTCGCGATGTACTAAAGCGTGATGGAAGACAACGCCGCGTTTTGTTACCATTCCAATTGGTCCGTATTGTGGACTTTGGAATGTTGCGACATTACTTGTATGTGTTTTCGTTACATTTGTAGCGCAATGAATTTCGTCGTTTAATACGACTAAAACACCTTTTTCTGCAGCTTCATCACAACTAGCAACTTTTACAGCTGATAAGAAGTTATATAGACCATCAGCACCTAACTCATTGCTAGAGCGCATTGCACCTGTCACTACGATCGGAATAGTTGCTTGTACTGTTAAATCTAAGAAATAAGCTGTTTCTTCTAATGTATCCGTACCATGCGTAATAACTACGCCATGAATGTTGTCTTGTTTTACTCTTTCATCAATGATGACTTGTAATTGTAACATTTCGCTCGGTGTCATATGAGGAGATGGTAGATGGAACACATCTTCAACGATTAAATCAACATCGCCTTCTAAATCAGGAATGAATTTTAAAAGAGGATTTTTTTTACCTGGTTGTACGACCCCAGTTTCTTTATCTTCCTCCATTGCAATTGTTCCACCTGTGTGTAAAACTAGGATTCTTTTCAATGCTTATACCCCTTTCAAGTAAAAAAATACATTTAGAACATAACATGTTTTGAGTAAATTCGACAATGGAAATGTATAAAAGTATGCCTCGAAAATGACAATAAAATTAACTGCTATATGTACGATGTATAAAATTACGAAACGAAATGTGCAAATATAGTATAGGAGGGAGAAATTACGGTGAAAAAGATGGAGAGAATTTTTATTCGTATATTAATAATACAATTCATTTGTCTTTCTGTTGTACAATTGTTATTTATACATAAGTCATCAGTGAAATATTTATCTAAAATTGTTTATTATGAGGGTGTTATGGTAAAAAACAAAGTGGAAATCTTGCAGGTGAATCGGTAGTTTTCATTTTCTTCTATGAAGGATTATGCTACAATAATTGAGGATTTAATGACGCGAAGCAAATGAGAAGAAGCAGGGTGAACACCTGCTTTTCGTTTTGTTTTATAAGTGAAAAAATGAGGTGTTACAATGGATAAACGAATTTCGATTGCTATAGATGGTCCAGCAGCTGCAGGGAAAAGTACAGTGGCAAAAGTTGTTGCGAAGGAACTTTCTTATGTTTATATTGATACAGGCGCAATGTACCGTACGCTTACATATGCAGCCCTTGAACAAAAAGTAGACATTGAAAATGAAGAGCAGTTAATGGAAGTTGTAAAGAATGTAAATATTGAGTTTCAGCAAGGAGAAAATACACAGCTTGTATTTTTAAATGGACAAGATGTTTCTGAAGTAATTCGTACACCTGATGTGACGAATCGAGTATCTATTGTAGCGAAACATCGCCTTGTTCGTGAAGAAATGGTACGTCGTCAGCAAGAGTTAGCGAAAAAAGGTGGCGTTGTAATGGACGGCCGTGATATTGGTACACATGTATTACCGGATGCTGAAGTGAAAATCTTTATGCTTGCTTCTGTTGAAGAAAGAGCGGAAAGAAGGCATTTAGAAAATTTAAATAAAGGTTTCGATTCTAATTTAGAGCAGCTAAAAGAAGAAATTGCTCAGCGTGATAAATTAGATTCAGAACGCGAAGTTTCTCCACTAAAAAAGGCTGATGATGCATTGGAATTAGATACGACTTCTTTATCAATTGAAGAAGTTGTCCAAAAAATTATGAGCATTGTTTCTGGAGTGTTTGCGAAATAAAGAAAGGGGATAATCCTCTTTCTTTTTTTGTTTAAATAGAAATGTAAAGGATACGTGAATTGTGAGTCTCTTTCCTTGACAAATGAGCTGATTTGTAAGAAGTTAGTTAAAGAGGAATAAAACTGTCAGAATATATTCGCTATTATATTTCAAAACATACTTTTTTCAAGCTGGTTTTGCTGTATACTATTTATATAGGTTTAATATATTTTCTTGTGAATGTTATTGAAAAAGAGTATGTGATGAGAAATTCTTAAACATGCAAATGAAAACTTTGTTTTCATTTCGTATATACATAAAAAATGCTTTGTCAATTCTGTAGGGAGGTATTTCCATGGTAGAGAAAATGAATGAAGAAGTTATGGATTCAAAAGAATTACAAGTTGGTGACGTTGTTACAGGTTCTGTAACGAAGGTTGAAGAGAAACAAGTGCTTGTAAATGTTGGATACAAAACAGATGGCGTAATTCCAATTAGTGAATTAGCTAACGTTCATATTGAAAAAGCAAGCGATGTTGTAGAATTAGATCAAACACTAGAGTTAAAAATTATTAAATTAGAAGAAGATGATCTTGTCTTATCTAAACGTGCTGTTGATGCAGAAAAAGCATGGGTAGAACTACAAGAGAAATTTACTTCTGGTCATGTATTTGATGTTACTGTAAAAGATATTGTGAATGGCGGATTAGTTGTGGACCTTGGTGTTCGCGGTTTTATTCCAGCTTCACTTGTAGAAGTACATTATGTAGAAGACTTTACTGACTATAAAGGTAAAACATTAGCGGTGAAAATTGTTGAATTAGACCGTGAAAAAAATCGTGTAATCCTTTCGCATAAAGCGGTAGTAGAATTAGAACTAGATTCTAAGAAAAAAGAAGCAATTTCTTCATTAAAAGAAGGGGACGTTGTTGAAGGAACAGTACAACGATTAACTGACTTTGGCGCATTCGTTAATGTTGGTGGAGTGGACGGTTTAGTTCACATTTCACAAATTTCACATGAACGTGTAGAGCAACCTTCTGAAGTGTTAGAGCAAGGTCAAAAGGTTAAGGTAAAGGTGTTATCTGTTGATGCTGATACACAACGTATTTCTTTATCAATTAAAGCAGCTCAACCAGGACCTTGGGAAAACGTTGCTGGCGAAATAAAAGCTGGAGATATTCGTGAGGGAGTAGTAAAACGCCTTGTTACATTTGGTGCATTCGTTGAGGTTTTACCGGGCGTTGAAGGACTTGTACACGTATCTCAAATTGCAAATCGTCACGTGAAAAATCCGAATGAAGTATTGGAAATGGGACAAGAAGTAAAAGTGAAAGTACTTGAAGTTCACGTAGCAGAGAAACGTATTTCTTTAAGTATAAAAGAAGCGCTTGAGGAAAATAATGTAACTGAAGATTATAGTCAGTATGAGCCAAATGCTGATTCTGCTACTTTCCAATTAAGTGATATTATTGGTGAACAACTGAAAAAATTAAAGAAATAATGAGGGGTACAAGTGGTAAGGGCAAAACGTAAATTAGATCATATTGAATACGCTCTTTCTACTGGTCAGTCTCGTATGCATGGCTTTCATGATATTGATTTTGTGCATCAAAGCTTGCCAAATTCAAATTATGACACAATAACATGTGAAACAAAAATCGGCGAACTTTCACTAAGTTCGCCGATTTTTATCAATGCGATGACTGGTGGTGGAGGAGAGAAAACGTTACATATTAATGAGCAATTAGCATATGTAGCGAAACATCATAACCTTGCTATGGCTGTAGGTTCGCAAATGGCGGCGTTAAAAGATGAAAGTGAAGCTGCTTCTTATAAGGTGATTAGAAAGGTAAACCCAAATGGTATTTTCTTTGCTAATTTAGGTAGTGAGGCAACTATCGAGCAGGCAGAGCGCGCCGTTGATATGATTGAAGCGAATGCATTACAAATTCATTTAAATGTCATACAAGAGTTAACGATGCCAGAAGGAGACCGTGATTTTACTGGAGTACTTCAGCGTATTGAGAAAATTGTTTTAAATAGTAAAGTTCCTATCATTGTAAAAGAAGTTGGATTTGGGATGAGTAAGGAAACAATGCAACAGTTAGTGAACGTAGGTGTAACAGCAATTGATATTGGTGGGCAAGGTGGTACAAATTTTGCTGCTGTTGAAAATGAAAGAAGACAGCGAATGCTTTCTTATTTTAATAACTGGGGCATACAAACAGCAACCTCGATTATTGAAGCAACCTCTACAAATAATAACCTCTCTTTTATTGCATCTGGGGGTATACAAACAGCGCTTGACGTAGCGAAAGCGATCGCATTAGGGGCGAATACAACTGCATTTGCTGGTTACTTTTTACGTATTTTAATGCAAGATGGTATCGAGAAGTTAGTGGATGAAATTGAGCTTCTACATACAGATTTGAAATTTATAATGACAGCTCTTGGTGCGAAGACGATAGAAGAGTTGCAATCTGTACCTCTTGTTGTAAAGGGTGAAACATATCATTGGTTAATGCAGCGTGGTATTGATACTGCGCATTATAGTAGGAGATAAAAAATCAACCGTTCGGTTGATTTTTTTTGTTCTATTCTTTTTCGTAATATAAAGTGGAGAATGGGACTAGTATTATATAAAAATATCATTTCGTAAAAATTGCAATTGAAAAAGGACTAAAAAATGTAGATGGTGTGTTGTCGAATTACTGGATAGAACTTAATTTTTAACGGGAATAGGTGAAGGTAAAAAGAAGTAATGGGAGGATATGGTGCGCAAAATATTATTTCAATATAAATAGAAAACATTAAACTGATTATGTAAAAGACGGTTTCGTACAATATCGAAACCGTCTTTTTGTATTAATTAGTGCTGGTTTTGTTTTCGAGCCTGTTCTGGTGTATCAAGTCCAGTTGCACCTGGATATTGTAGTGATTGATCACGATCGGATTCAACGCGGCGTGATTCTCGTAGTTTTCGTTCTTGGCGATCTTTACCCATAATGAATAACACCTCCTTGTTAAAAGTGTTGCTGTTATAAGAAAAAACTATGCGTAAATAAAGTGGATTAACTTTCATAAAAAGTTCCCATAATGGAAAACATAGGAGGTGAAGTTGATGGATGGAAGTACTTTTTATTTTGTAGCTTGGATAGGGTGGATCATTGTAACCTTTTTTATGAAAAAGGACCTTATTCGGTGGAAGTTAGGCGCTTGTATACTGATTTTTATAATATGCTCTCCGTTACATGTAACGATTGCCTCATTCGTGGTATCAGTAAATGCTCTTTTACTTTGTATTATTTCTTTTATAGGGATCACGCTATATTCTGTCTGGAAAAAATTATATAGCTTACTTTCGGCACTTATTATTGCAATGTTATATACAAGTTTTCATCTGTTAGAAATATATGATCCGATTTGGATTGTGGTGGATAGAGTGTTTCTGCTAAGTAGTGCTCTTGTGTATGCATCGGTGTTATTGCATGGGGATCGCATATTACGATTATGTTCTCTATATGTAGGGATGTTACAAGGAGAGCTGCTAGTGACATTTATTTTTAGGAAATTGAATTTCCCATATGATTACGGTAGTTTAGCATTTTTTGATATCGTCGCCGTTTCTACATTATTCATGGCAGTATTGTTTTGGAGTGCAAAAGCATCAGTATACATGGAACGGTTTAAGAGAAAAACACGTAAAAGAAAGGCGAGGGTAATACATGACTGAATATACACCAGCCATTTTATGCGGCGTAATAGCGGGGACAGTTACAAGGGTGCTAATGCTTCGGACGGATACGCGGCAATATCCGACGAGGCTGCATGGGAAAATTATTCATATTGCAATGGGGTTAATTGCAGCTGCTTTAGGAGCGATTGCAATCCCGTCTATTTTGAAAAAAGATTTTTCTGCCATTACATTTCTTACGTTAGCAGCGACACAATTTCGTGATGTACGTAATATGGAAAGAAATACGCTTCAACAATTAGATGGGTATGAGCTCGTACCGCGTGGAAATACATACATTGAAGGAATTGCATTGGTTTTTGAAAGTCGCAACTATTTGGCAATGTTAACGTCGTTTGCAACGACGTTTGCGTATATAGGATTCCGTTCATGGATTGCAGGAGTAATTATGGCTATAATCGCATTTTTTATCGCGAAAAAATTAATGTCTGGTAAAAGGCTGCATGATCTTGTTGAAATTGAGCACGTTCCGCTTCGTTTTGAAGGAGCAGGGCTTTATATTGACAATATTTACATTATGAATATTGGATTGCCAGCAAGACAAGAAGAAATTATGAAATATGGTATGGGTTTTATTTTAAAGCCGAAATCAATTGATGCGATGGTTACAATCTCAAATTTAGGGCAACGACAAGCTATTTTACACGATGTTTCAGTAGCGTTAGGGATTTATAGAGATTCTGGTACACCAGCGCTTGTACCGTTAGCAAAGCGTGATTTAGAGGATGGCAGGGTTGGGATTTTTGTACTGCCGCAAGATCAAGATGCAGAGAAAGCGATAGGTGTCATAGGAAATGTACCAACGTTAGAAAGTGCTGTCCATATGTCATCGGAAGCCCCGAAAGGAAGGGGAGATAAGAGATGATGTTAGAAAGTGTTATTCTGGCAGTTATAACAACGACTCCAGAAAAATTTGCAGGTGGTGCTCCTTTATTCGTTTGCGAATCGACAGAGGAACTAGAATTTATTGCAAATAATTTAGAGGCAATTTTAGATGGTATTGCACATCGCTTACAAGAGAATGTATATATTATTGTGAAACATTAGCAACGTGTGTTATAATGTGAGGTGTTTTGATACGTTGAGAAATATTCTGGAATGCAAATCCCTTCTTGCACAAAGAAGGGTTTTTTACATAATAAACAGAAGCAAGTTGAAAGGATGAAAGTATATGCCGAAACCAGTAATAGCGATAGTAGGTCGCCCGAACGTAGGGAAATCTACTATTTTCAATAGAATTGTTGGAGAAAGAGTTTCAATCGTAGAAGATATTCCAGGTGTAACGCGCGATCGTATTTATAGCGCTGGAGAATGGTTAAATCATGAATTTAACATTATTGATACGGGCGGAATTGATATTGGAGACGAGCCGTTTTTGACACAAATTCGTCAACAAGCTGAAGTAGCAATTGATGAAGCGGATGTTATCATTTTTATGACAAACGGTCGTGACGGTGTAACAGCAGCTGATGAAGAAGTTGCAAAAATTTTATATCGTTCAAATAAACCGGTTGTACTTGCAGTAAATAAAGTGGACAATCCGGAAATGCGCAGTGACATTTATGACTTTTATGCATTAGGATTTGGCGAACCATTCCCAATTTCAGGTACACACGGATTAGGATTAGGTGACTTACTAGACGAAGCTGCACAACATTTTCCAAAGATTGAAGAAGACGGATATGATGAAGACACAATTCGTTTCTCTTTAATTGGACGTCCAAACGTAGGGAAATCATCACTTGTAAATGCTCTTCTTGGTCAAGAGCGTGTAATTGTTAGTAATGTAGCAGGAACAACTCGTGATGCTGTCGATACACCATATAGTAAAGATGGAAAAGATTATGTAATTATTGATACAGCTGGTATGCGTAAAAAAGGAAAAGTGTATGAAAGTACAGAAAAATATAGTGTACTTCGTGCGCTAAGAGCGATTGAACGTTCTGACGTTGTTTTAGTCGTTTTAGATGGTGAAGAAGGAATTATTGAGCAAGATAAAAAAATCGCTGGATATGCTCATGATTCAGGGCGAGCTGTTGTTATCGTTGTAAATAAATGGGATGCAGTGAAAAAAGACGAGAAAACAATGAAAGCATTTGAAGAAAATATCCGTGCTCATTTCCAATTCTTAGAATACGCACCAATTGTTTTCTTATCTGCAAAAACAAGAAAACGTACACAAACATTAATACCGGTTATCGATGAGGTAAATGAAAGTCATAGTATCCGTATTCAAACGAACGTATTAAACGATGTAATTATGGATGCGGTAGCGATGAATCCGACGCCAACTCATAATGGTAGCCGTCTGAAAATTTTCTATGCAACACAAGTTGCGGTAAAACCACCGACATTTGTTGTGTTTGTAAACGATCCAGAATTATTGCACTTCTCATATGAGCGTTTCTTAAAGAATCGCTTACGTGAATCATTTGGCTTCGTAGGAACACCGATTCACATTATCGCTAGAGCAAGAGACTAATGGAGAGGATGTGATTTTATGACAAAAATCACAGTAGTAGGAGCAGGTAGCTGGGGAACAGCGTTAGCGATGGTATTAGCTGACAATGGACATGATGTACGTATTTGGGGAAATCGCCCAGAACTTATGGATGAAATTAATACGAAACATGAGAATAGTCGATATCTCCCAGGCATTACATTGCCAAGCACAATCGTAGCCTACTCTTCTTTAGAAGAAGCATTAGTAGATGTAAATACAGTACTGCTAGTAGTACCAACGAAAGCGTACAGAGATGTATTACAAGAGATGAAAGAAATTGTTACTGAACCAATTACTTGGATTCATGCGAGCAAAGGAATTGAACCTGGTACGTCAAAACGTATTTCGGAAGTGATTGAGGAAGAAATTCCAGAGCATTTAATTAAAGATGTTGTTGTACTGTCTGGACCGAGTCATGCTGAAGAAGTCGGTTTACGACAAGCGACAACAGTTACGTCTGCAGCAAAGCGTATGGAAGCGGCTGAGGAAGTACAAGATTTATTTATGAATAGTTATTTCCGTGTATACACAAATCCAGATATCGTTGGAGTTGAACTTGGTGGTGCGTTAAAAAATATTATCGCATTAGCTGCTGGTATAACTGATGGTCTTGGATTAGGTGATAATGCAAAGGCGGCATTGATGACACGTGGTTTAACAGAGATTGCTCGTTTAGGAAGAAAAATGGGCGGGAATCCGTTAACGTTTGCTGGTCTAACTGGTATGGGAGACTTAATTGTAACGTGTACAAGTGTTCATAGCCGAAATTGGCGCGCTGGAAATATGCTTGGAAAAGGACACTCTTTAGAAGAAGTGTTAGAAAGTATGGGTATGGTTGTGGAAGGTGTAAGAACAACGAAAGCTGCTCATGAATTGGCAGAGAAAATGGAAGTTGAAATGCCGATTACAGCTGCTTTATATGACGTGCTGTTCAATGGGAATAACGTAAAAGATGCGGTAGGCTCATTGATGGGGCGTGTTCGAAAACATGAAGTGGAAGCTATACCTGATTTACTGTAAAGAAAAGCGACAGAAGTACATTTGTACTTCTATCGCTTTTTTTATTTTTTGGGTCTTTTCACCATTTTTTCATTTTTGCATAGGATGAAGAGTAACTTGAGGAGAGGGTGAAAAGAATGGATAATAACATTTTTAATAATATTGAGAAGGAAGCGAAAGTAAATAAAGAGGATATTTTTAAATTAGCATCATCCGTGCAAAATGCGAATTTACGTGATGAAACTGTACTTCGTCAATTAATTCATCAAGTGGCTCTTATGGCGGGACGTGAAGTGCCGAAAGAGCAAGAGGATCAAATTGTAAAAGCGATTATTAATAATAATATGCCAACAGATTTTGGCTCGTTAAGCAAAATGTTTAAAAAATAAATTATGAGAAACAAAGAGTTTGTAGATTGCATATGATAGCCATGAAAGAATGGGAATAGAGCTGTTTTTGGGCATATTTGGTCAACCGAAGCGAGAGATACAATCGCTTCGGTTTTATTTTTGTCTAGATTGGTGAGGAATGCTGGAAAACCTATTGATTAAAGTTACATATTCGCAATTTGTAGTAAAAAGTTCTTTTTGTATTTGTTTAAAGATTTTAATTTGTTAAAATAGTATAAAAATAGATTAATAAAAAGGGGTGTGTATATGTCAGAAGGGCTTATGAAAATGTGGTTAGCTTTAGGGGCAATTGGATTTATGTTTTTTGCAGTAAGTTTTATTTTATTAAGTAGACATAAAATAAAGAATAAATTTTTGAAAGGGATTACAGCGTTAGTAGCGTACACCCTTATGATTGTGTCAGGAATTGTTATTTTTCTTGTTGTATTTAGTGGACCTGTACAGCAGTAAATGGAATGGTCTCGAAAATATTACATACGGAGCAAGTTAGATTAGTATGAAAAGGTGATGGTAGTGAAAAAATTCCATATTATTTTAATATTTTGTTGTATGAGCCTTTTAACGGGGTGTCTGTATCCGAAAGAAAATATGAAGCAAAATGCGGTTCCTTATGAAGATCAGCTACAGGTTGTTCAAAAAGCTGTTGTGACATTTAAGGAGCAAAATGATGGGATATTGCCAATTAAGACGAGGGATATGAGTACACCTATTTATCAAAAGTATCCAATCGATTTTCAACAGATTGCCCCGCGTTACATACAAGAAGCGCCAGGGAATGCGTATGAAAGTGGAGGAGTATACCAATACGTATTAATAGACGTTGAAACAAATCCAACAGTAAAGTTAATTGATGTTAGGATAGCTGAACAAATTCAGGAACTATCTTTAAAGCTTAGGATGTATCGTGATGAACATCAATATCCACCTTTTAAAAAAGTAATTTCAGATGGTGTATATGAATTGGATTTCAAAAAACTAGGATATAAAGATGTGCCACAAGTGACAAGTCCATATTCTGGTAAAGGACTTCCTTTTGTAATTAATGAAAAAGGAGAAGTTTTTGTTGATTATAGAATCGACTTATATGACGCTTTGAAAAGAAATGAAGGGCAGTTTGCGGAGGGAGAAGATATTCGAAATATACTTTCGAAAGGTTCCCCGTTTGTACCAGCTTATTCTTTACCGTACACAGTAAAGGACGGAGAACCAATTTTTTTAAAATGATAAGTCATGAACCTTTCTTTTAGTGAATAAGTTCTAGAAGAAAGGTTTTTTATGTTATACAACTTACGATGCAAACAAAAGATATTTTTTAATAGTCATATGAAATTGGACAAAATTATATGATATATTGTCCGAACTTCTAGAATACCATTATATTATATCAGATATTATAGGCAACGTTAGAGAAGGTATTAGTTGACTATAAACGCGGAATTATTCCCAAAAATTTTGAGGGAGGGAATCACTTGGAAAAGGTAGATATTTTTAAAGATATTGCAGAACGAACAGGCGGTGATATTTATTTTGGAGTTGTAGGAGCTGTTCGAACAGGGAAATCAACATTCATTAAAAAATTTATGGAACTTGTAGTTATTCCAAATATTGAGAATGAGTCTGACCGTCAAAGAGCGCAGGATGAATTGCCTCAAAGTGCTGCTGGTCGTACAATTATGACGACGGAACCGAAGTTTGTTCCAAACCAAGCGGTTTCTATCGAAGTAGATGAAGGACTTGAAGTGAATATTCGATTAGTAGATTGTGTTGGATATACGGTTCCTGGAGCGAAGGGCTATGAAGATGAGAATGGCCCGCGCATGATTAATACCCCTTGGTATGAAGAACCTATTCCATTCCATGAAGCTGCAGAAATCGGCACGCGTAAAGTAATTCAAGAACATTCAACAATTGGTGTTGTAATTACAACAGATGGAACAATTGGTGAAATTCCAAGAAGAGATTATATAGAGGCAGAAGAACGCGTTGTAAATGAGTTGAAAGAAGTAGGAAAACCTTTCATTATGATAATTAATACGGTACAGCCGTATCATCCAGATACAGAGCAATTACGCCAAAGTTTATCAGAAGAATATGATATCCCGGTTATTGCAATGAGTGTGGAGAGTTTAAGAGAAACAGATGTATATAATGTACTTCGTGAAGCGCTATTTGAATTCCCTGTATTAGAAGTGAATGTGAACCTTCCGAGCTGGGTAATGGTGCTAAATGAAGGGCATTGGTTGCGTCAAAGTTATCAAGAAGCAGTTCAAGAAACTGTGAAGGATATAAAACGTCTTCGTGATGTGGATCGCGTTGTTTGGCAGTTTAGTCAATATGAATTTATTGATCGAGCGAGCCTAGCTGGCATTGATATGGGGCAAGGTGTGGCGGAGATTGATTTATATGCGCCAGATGAATTATATGATCAGATTTTAAAAGAAGTAGTAGGAGTAGAAATTCGAGGGAAAGATCATTTATTAAAGCTTATGCTCGATTTATCTCATGCGAAAATAGAGTACGATCAAGTGGCGGATGCACTGCGTATGGTTAAGCAAACAGGATATGGTGTAGCAGCGCCTGCATTAGCGGATATGAGCTTAGATGAGCCAGAAATTATTCGTCACGGTTCAAGGTTTGGTGTGAAGTTAAAAGCGGTAGCGCCATCTATTCATATGATTAAAGTAGATGTAGAGTCAACGTTTGAGCCGATTATTGGTACTGAAAAGCAAAGTGAAGAATTAGTTCGTTATTTAATGCAAGATTTTGAAGATGACCCGTTATCAATTTGGAATTCTGATATATTTGGACGTTCACTTAGCTCGATTGTTCGAGAAGGAATTCAGGCGAAATTATCTTTAATGCCAGAAAATGCTAGATATAAATTAAAAGAAACGCTAGAAAGAATTATTAATGAAGGATCTGGCGGATTAATTGCGATTATACTATAAGAAAAAATCCCTCTCACTGTAGAGGGATTTTTTGTTTTTTTGATTATAAAATAGAAAAATAAACAGTCATTATCTAATACATTGTTGTAAATTGTCAAGTTTCATCAGATTTTCACATTTTCAGAGTAACAATTTCCTTAAAAATATTGAATTATAAAGGAGAATCGTATAATATAGGCGTTGATAATGATTTATCTACATCTTTGTAGTATAGAATTTGCAAAAATTGCCTACAAATGAAAGTAAGACTCATTTTATGATCATTATACAGTCTTATCTTTGGGAGGAGGTGAATGGCATGAACAAGACAGATTTAATCAATGCTGTTGCAGAAGCAAGTTCCCTTTCTAAAAAGGACGCAACAAAAGCAGTAGACGCTGTTTTTGATTCTATCTTAGAAGCTTTAAAACAAGGTGATAAAGTACAACTGATCGGATTCGGTAACTTCGAAGTTCGTGAGCGTGCGGCTCGTAAAGGTCGTAACCCACAAACAGGTGAGGAGATTGAAATCGCTGCAAGTAAAGTACCTGCATTCAAACCTGGTAAAGCGTTAAAAGATGCGGTTAAATAATCCTTACATATTAACAGGGAAGAAGAGTTTCCTTTTTGGGAACTCTTCTTTTTGCTTTTAAAAACATAAATATGCTAGAATGTGTTCGTATCACTTTTAGGTTTTCGGGAGGGCTAGCGGATGGCAAAAGTTAATTTAGAACAAATTGAACATGCAGTACGCCTTATTTTAGAGGCGATTGGGGATGACCCAAATCGTGAGGGAGTACTTGATACACCAAAGCGTGTTGCAAAAATGTACGCAGAAGTGTTCTCAGGTATGCATGAAGATCCGAAAGAGCATTTGCATAAAGTATTCGGAGAAGATCACGAAGAGCTTGTACTAGTAAAAGATATACCATTTTATTCGATGTGTGAGCATCATTTAGTTCCATTCTATGGAGTTGCTCACGTTGCATATATTCCGCAAGGTGGAAAGGTGACAGGGTTAAGTAAATTAGCTCGTACCGTAGATACAATTGCACGTCGCCCACAACTGCAAGAACGTATTACATCAACAGTAGCGAACTCTATTATGGAAGTACTAGAGCCTCATGGTGTAATGGTAGTAGTAGAAGCAGAACATATGTGTATGACGATGCGTGGTGTAAAAAAACCAGGTGCGAAAACAGTAACGACAGCAGTGCGTGGTGTGCTTGAAAATGATGCTGCAGCGCGCAGTGAAATTTTATCGTTTATTAAAACGAAGTAAAGAAAAGCGGGAAACTGCTTTTCTTTTTTTTTTTTAGTAAATAAATGATATAGTTTTAACTAGACAGAGTGAGATTAGAAAGATTGCTTACATGAATGGTAGGTGTAGCCAAGTTTTGGTTATAGAAAATAGAGTGTATGTGTTATAATAAGTTTTATGAATTAGAAAACAAGGGTGATTTTTTGTGTGTGACATCTACGGAGGGTATGCGGGTATAAAAGAAAAATTGATGGAGAAATTACGCCATCCTTACTTTATAAACTATATTGAAGAACCATTTATTGATGAAGAAAAGATAGCATTGTTATATGGTGCTTTAAAGAGTGCAAACTTACATATAGAACAAATTGAGCATTACGTAGTAACAATTATGCTTGTACAAATTGCGCTTGATACGCATGAAAGGGTATCAAATAAAGCAGGCGAGGAAGAGATTGAATTCCATAAATGTCGTCAATTAACAGTACTTGCAGGCGATTACTATAGTGGACTATATTATTATTTATTGTCTATGAATCGTGATATTGTTTTAATTCGTGCACTTGCTGAAGGAATTAAAGAGATAAATGAACACAAAATTATGTTATACCAAAAAGCGCATGAAACGACGGATGACATAATGAAAAGCGTAGTAGCGATTGAGTCTGCGCTCCTTCAAAAAACATGTGATCATTTTCATTTATCACATTGGAAGCCATTTATTACATACGTATTAGGTGGAAATCGCCTTCAAAAAGAAATTCAATTGTATGCTGATAAGCAACATTCACCTGTTTTTCAAGCTATGCAAGATGCTTTAGGGGATAAAGCAGAAGTAGTGATTAATGGTTGGATGAAGGAATTGAGAAAGAAAGAAAAACAATTTTTAGAAAATCACACAGACATAAATGAAATAAATTCTGTGTTAAGGAATAAATAGAAGACATAAGCAATTTTACATTGGAAGAAGGTACGAGCATGCAACAATCAAAAGAAGAAAGAGTACATGACGTATTTGAAAAGATTTCTGATAAATACGATGTGATGAATTCTGTAATTAGTTTTCAAAGACATAAAGCGTGGCGTAAAGAAACGATGCGAATTATGGATGTACAACCAGGTAGTCAAGCGCTTGATGTATGCTGTGGAACCGCAGATTGGACAATTGCGCTAGCTGAAGCCGTAGGTGAACAAGGAAAGGTTGTTGGCTTAGATTTCAGTGAAAATATGTTATCTGTCGGTAAGCAAAAGGTAGAGGCGTTACAATTAAAACAAGTAGAACTTCTACATGGGAATGCAATGGAACTTCCGTTTGAAGATAATACGTTTGATTATGTGACGATTGGGTTTGGTTTACGTAACGTACCGGATTATATGCACGTATTAAAAGAAATGACACGTGTAGTAAAACCAGGTGGAAAAGTAATCTGTTTAGAAACATCTCAACCAACAATGATTGGTTTTCGACAAGGGTATATTTTATACTTTAAATATATCATGCCGTTATTTGGAAAGATGTTTGCGAAAAGTTATAAAGAATATTCATGGCTTCAAGAATCTGCTAGTACGTTCCCAGGGATGAAAGAATTGGCTCAAATGTTTGAGCAAGCTGGACTTGAACGTGTGCAAGTGAAACCATTTACTTTCGGGGTAGCAGCGATGCATTTAGGTATTAAACCAGAATCAAAATAGAAAAAAGAAGTTTTAGGTTAAGGTGAACAATATGAAGTTACAACTTATGTACTCTTTTTTACGATCGGATATTAATGTGATAGAAAAAGAATTAAAAAAGACAGTCGCTTCTGAACAGCCATTAGTAGAAGAGGCAGCATTACAGCTTATTGAAGCTGGTGGGAAACGAATTCGTCCTGTATTTGTGTTGCTTGCAGGGAAATTTGGAGATTATAAGTTAGATGCGATTAAGCATGTTGCTGTTGCGTTAGAACTTATTCATATGGCTTCTCTTGTTCACGATGATGTTATTGATGCTGCATTTTTACGACGCGGCAGTGCGACTGTGAATGCGAAATGGGGAGATCGTATTGCGATGTATACAGGGGACTATCTGTTCGCTAAGTCTCTTGAATGTATAACAAATATCGAAATTCCAGAGGCGCATCAAGCGTTATCACATACTATTTTAGAAGTCTGTAAAGGTGAAATTGAACAAATTAAAGATAAATACAATTATGACCAAAATTTAAGAACGTATTTAAGAAGAATAAAGCGAAAAACAGCATTATTAATTGCCGCGAGTTGTCAATTGGGAGCGATTGCTGCTGGTGCTAATCGTGATACGGTAAATCGTCTATTTTGGTATGGGTATTTTGTAGGGATGTCTTATCAAATTATTGATGACATTTTAGACTTCGTTTCCACAGAAGAGAAACTTGGAAAACCTGCTGGCGGAGATTTACTACAAGGGAATATTACACTTCCTGCTTTATATGCGATGGAAGATCCAGTACTTCGTCAGAAAATCACATCTGTACATGAAAATTCAACAGCAAGTGAAATGCAAGAAATTATTGATGCTGTAAAAAATAGTACAGCAATTGATCAAGCATTTGCGTTTAGTGAACGTTATTTACATAAAGCTTTAGAAATAATAAAACCACTTCCACGTGGAAAAGCAAAGTACGCATTACAAAATGTTGCAAAGTATATTGGAAAACGAAAATTTTAATGTTTATTCTAAAAAATAAAATAATCTCTCTATTTCAAAACTATTGCACAATTGTGATAAGGGTGATAATATGTGTGTGGGGATATACAATTACATACATAATTCAGAAGTGGAGAGATTTTTTATGGAAAAAACATTTCTAATGGTAAAACCAGACGGTGTACAACGTGCCTTCATTGGGGAAATTGTAGCTCGTTTTGAGAAAAAAGGCTTTCAATTAGTTGGTGCAAAATTAATGCAAGTCACTCCGGAAATTGCTGGACAACACTACGCTGAGCATAAGGAAAAACCTTTCTTTGGTGAGTTAGTAGACTTTATTACATCTGGACCTGTGTTCGCAATGGTATGGCAAGGTGAAGGTGTAGTAGATACAGCGCGTAACATGATGGGGAAAACAAGACCACATGAAGCAGCTCCTGGAACAATTCGTGGAGATTTCGGTGTAACTGTTGCGAAAAACATTATCCATGGTTCTGATTCTTTAGAAAGCGCAGAGCGCGAGATTGCTATTTTCTTTAAAGAAGAAGAATTAGTTGACTACTCAAAATTAATGAATGAATGGATTTACTAATTATTTTGAAATAATTTGTAAACGCTTTAATCACTGTGATAATAGTAAAAAGTGCAAGGAGAATAGGGGTATTCTTCTTGCACTTTTTTTATTTTCAGTTAGTTACGAAGTTTGAGCTGTTATGATATGTTGATATTTAAATTAGGCCTATCGGAAATATAGAATAAGAAAATGGTCGATTTATGATATAATTTCTTTAATATTTTTAGAATGATAAAAGTTAATATAGTGAGATAAATACATATACGAAAAGAGGAATAACGTATGCGATATATTACAGCTGGTGAATCTCATGGTCCACAACTTACAACGATTATAGAAGGTGTTCCGGCAGGATTGTCTTTAGTAGCAGATGATATAAACGAAGAGTTAGCTAGAAGGCAAAAGGGATATGGGCGCGGTAGACGCATGCAAATTGAAACGGATCAAGTGCAAATTTTAAGTGGTGTTAGACATGGAGAAACATTAGGTTCCCCTATTGCACTTGTTGTTGAAAATCGTGATTTTGCACACTGGACAAAAATTATGGGGGCGGAGCCTTTAACTGAGCAAGAAGAAAAAGAGATGAAAAGGAAAGTGACAAAACCAAGGCCTGGGCATGCTGATTTAAATGGTGCGATTAAATATGGTCATAGAGATATGAGGAATGTACTGGAACGCTCGTCAGCGCGCGAAACGACGGTGCGTGTTGCTGCTGGTGCGGTTGCTAAAAAGGTGTTAGCAGAACTTGGTATTAAAGTGGCGGGCCATGTAATTGAAATTGGCGGTGTACAAGCTAAGGAGATTACGTATAGTTCAATTGAAGAATTAAAGAGTATTACAGAAGCATCTCCTGTACGTTGCTTAGATGAAGAAGCTGGTAACCAAATGATGAAAGCAATTGATGATGCGAAAGCAAATGGTGATTCAATCGGTGGAATCGTTGAAGTAATTGTGGAAGGGATGCCAATTGGAGTAGGTAGCTACGTGCATTATGATCGAAAACTGGATGCGAAATTAGCAGCTGCAATTATGAGTATTAATGCTTTTAAAGGTGTCGAGATTGGAATTGGTTTTGAAGCAGCGCATAGACCAGGAAGTGAAGTTCATGATGAAATTCTGTGGGATGAGGAGCATGGATATACACGAAGAACAAATAATGCAGGTGGACTAGAAGGCGGTATGACGACTGGAATGCCAATTGTTGTGCGCGGTGTGATGAAACCGATACCTACACTTTATAAACCTCTTCAAAGTGTAGATATTGATACGAAAGAGCCTTTTACAGCGAGCATTGAACGTTCAGATAGTTGTGCAGTGCCAGCAGCTAGTGTCGTTGCAGAAGCGGTTGTGGCTTGGGAATTAGCGACAGCTTTAATAGAACAATTCGGATTAGATCGTATGGAACTAATTCGTGAAAATATTGAGAAACATAATGAATATGCGAGGGGATTTTAATGGGAAACATACATATTCAAACGAAATCAAAAGAATATGATGTACATGTTGGTAAAGAAGCGTTGTCAAACTTAACAACGATCGTTCAAAATATGCAGCCAGCGGTATCTAACGTAATGATCATTTCAGATGAAGCTGTTGCATCACTACATTTACAGACAGTTATCGATGCATTACAAGTAGAGCAGCACGTGTTTTCGTTTGTTGTACCAAGTGGCGAAAAAGAGAAGTCTTTCGAAAATTTCTATGCGGCTCATACGTCAGCTCTTGAAAATAAATTAGATAGAAATTCTTTAATTCTTGCACTTGGAGGCGGAATGATTGGAGATTTAGCTGGTTTTGTTGCTGCATCGTTTATGCGTGGTATTCGCTTTGTGCAGGTTCCGACAACTTTATTAGCGCACGATAGCGCAGTGGGTGGGAAAGTCGCGATTAACCATCCGTTAGGTAAAAATATGATTGGTGCATTCCATCAGCCAGAAGCAGTTGTATATCATACACCGTTTTTACAGTCTCTTCCTGAAAAAGAGTGGCGTTCAGGTTATGCAGAGGTGATAAAGCATGCTCTTATCGGTGATGTGGAGCTATACCATTGGTTAAAAGAAGAAGTGCAAACATTAGCGGATCTTCATGATGAGAAGTTAATCCATATATTAACGAAGGCGATTCCTGTAAAGGCAAATGTTGTGTCACAAGATGAAACAGAGAAGGGTGTACGTGCTCATTTGAACTTTGGACATACGTTAGGACATGCTCTTGAAAAAGAGCTAGGGTATGGAAATATTACTCACGGTGACGGTGTAGCGGTTGGAATGTTATTCGCCATATTTTTAAGTGAGCAAGTGTACAAGGTTGATCTTGCTTATGAAGATATGAAGCAGTGGTTCTTGAAATACGGCTATCCAAAAATGCCAAGAGATTTGAATGTAGAGCGCCTCGTTCAATTGATGAAACAAGATAAGAAAGCAAATGCAGGAGCAATTCATATGGTGCTTATGCAGGAATATGGGGTAGTGAATGTCGTATCTATTTCAGATGAGACTGTTCATATTGCGTTAGAGGCATTTCAAAAAGATATGGTTTAAAATGATAGCGAAGTGCTGTGAAGTGCTCATTTAGAGGTATTCTCGTAATAGTGACGGTTATGACAAAAGATTACAGTAAGGGGCTATAACCGTATTGTAATCAAATTGAATGAAATGACTGGGGGAAGAAAAATGAGAGTGAAAGAGCAATTGTTAACTTTGAGAGCGTATGTGCCTGGGAAAAACATTGAAGAAGTAAAAAGAGAATATGGTTTATCAAAAATTGTGAAATTAGCATCCAACGAAAATCCATTCGGTTGTTCAGCACGTGTGACAGAAGCATTAACTTCTTTAGCGAGCCAATATGCCTTTTATCCAGATGGATATGCCTTTGAACTTCGGACAAAAGTAGCGGAACATTTAGGTGTAAAAGCAGAACAACTACTATTTGGTAGTGGATTAGATGAAGTCATTCAAATGATTAGCCGAGCGTTACTACATGAAGGAACAAACGTTGTAATGGCGAATCCTACGTTTTCACAATATCATCACCATGCTGTTATTGAAGGAGCAGAAGTTCGTGAAGTATCACTTAAAGATGGTATTCACGATTTAGATGCAATGCTAGAGCAAGTAGATGAGAAAACGAAAATTGTATGGATTTGTAATCCGAATAATCCAACAGGTACATATGTTGAGAAACAAAAATTACTTTCATTTTTAGAATCAGTTCCTAAGTCGGCTCTCGTTATTATGGACGAAGCATATTATGAATACGCGGAAGCAGAAGACTATCCGCAAACATTACCACTTCTTGAAAAGTATGAAAATCTTATGGTTTTACGCACGTTTTCAAAAGCATATGGTTTAGCTGCTTTTCGTATCGGATATGCGATTGGGGATGCGAAGTTAATCGGACAGCTAGAAGTAGCTAGGTTACCATTCAATACATCAACTGTAGCCCAATCTGTAGCACTCGCTGCATTAGAAGATCAAGCCTTTTTACAAGATTGTGTGCAAAAGAATGCTGAAGGTTTAAATCAGTATTATGCATTTTGTAAAGAATATAACGTATTCTATTATCCATCTCAAACAAATTTCATTTTCTTAAAACTTGGTATACCGGGTAATGAAGCTTTTGAACGATTAATGAAAAAAGGATATATCGTTCGTTCTGGTGCTGCATTTGGTATCGATGATGGTATTCGTATTACTGTCGGTTTGAAGGAAGAAAATGATGAAATTATAGAGTTGCTGAAAGAGCTTGTAAATGAGCAAGTACAGAAAGAAGAAACATATTCTTAAGAGATTGTGAAGGCTCCTAGTATAGGAGCCTTTTTTATCGCATTCAAAATAAAGGTTGAAGACTGCTAATTAAGTTATTCTGTAAACCACGGTTTGTATGGCTCGATAATTAGTGAGAGAAGTTATTTGCACGGTCATAAAAGAAAGCGGTACAATAGAAGATGATGATAAGGTATCGGTGTCATATCCGAACCTTTTGAACAATTAACTACTCTGTAAGAAGAAGTATAAGAAGAAGCATGCTCATTCTAAAGGTTGCGTTCTAACAGTGAGTTGCTTATGATAAATGAACAGAAGAGAATATTTTTTAGAATTAAAGGAGACGTTTATGCAAAAGTTTGAACAAGCTGTTTCATATATTGAAAATGGTGAAGCGGAAAAAGGATTACAATTATTAAAAGAACAATTAAAAATTGCGAATGATGAAGAGAAGTATGATATCGCTCGTTACTATCATACGCTTGGATTTACAGATGAGGCATTAGCAATTACTGAAGACTTACGTTTACTGTATCCAGAAGAAAGTGAATTCACTGTATTTTTAGCAGAATTATATATTGATCTAGATAAAGAAGATGAAGCGATTGAAGTGCTTCATGATATTCCAGAAAATGACGATTTATATGTTCAATCGTTATTACTTGTTGCAGATTTATTCCAAATGCAAGGTTTTGATGATGTAGCAGAGCAAAAACTATTAAAGGCGAAAGAAATGATGCCTGATGAACCTGTTATTACGTTTGGGTTAGCAGAATTATATAGTAGTAAAGGTGAAGAACAAAAGGCAATTACTTATTATGAATCGCTATTAGCGGAACATAAAGTAATGGGTGGTGTTGTGATCGCACTTCGCCTCGCAGAAACGTTAAGCGCGATCGGAAACTGGGAAGAAGCGATTTCTTATTATGAAGCAGGCCTAGAGGAACAAAAAGATATTCACTCATTATTTGGATATGCCTTTACATTATACCAAGGTGAAGAATATCAGAGAGCAATTGGTGCTTGGCAAGAACTAAAAGAATTAGACCCTGAGTACGCATCACTGTACATGTATTTAGCGAAAAGCTATGAAAAAGAAGGAATGCTTCAAGAAAGCTATGAAACGCTTCATGAAGGAATTAAAGTAGATGAGCTTTCAGTTCCATTTTATGTAGAGTTAGCGAACATTGCGGCGAAATTAGGAAAAATAGTAGAAGCAGAGGAAGTTCTTCAAAAAGCGCTTGAGTTAGATCCAGGGCATTTAGGTGCAACATTAAAATATGCATATATCTTAAAAGAACAAGAAAAGTACGAAGAGTTAATTGCAATTGTAGAGCGTGCTATTGATAGTGGAGAACCAGATACACAACTACTTTGGGATCTTGCGTATGCAAAAAAACAATTAGAAATGTATTCGGATGCATTAAAACACTATGAAAGTGCATATACTTCTTTTAAGAATCATCCAGACTTCTTAGAAGAGTACGGTTATTTCTTATTGGAAGAAGGAAAACGAAAAGAGGCGAAAGAAGTATTTACCCAGTTATTACAACTAGACCCGACACAAATTCATATTGAAGAGTTGTTATATAATTTAGAGGATTTTTCATAAGTTGGAAGGAAACTGAATGCCGCTTCTTGAATCTAAAAAGAAAAGAGAAAGACAGAGGAGGGACTTAATTGCTATGAATACCCCTGTTTCTGTAAACGAGAAGAAGGATTTTGTAAAATGGTTTTTGAATAATTACCAACTGAAACAGCGTGAATGTGTATGGATTCTGAATTATTTAATGAGTCACGACCAATTGATGCATAAAGTCCACTTCGTAGAGCATGCAAAATATTGTCCGCGTGGCTTAGTGATGTCAGCGAATTGTGTGAAAGACACACCGTTTCACTTTTTTAAACAAAATGTTATGACAACAGATGCTGAAAAATCGTTTCATGATATTCGTTTAAATCGAGATGAGGATATTTATATTCAACTCAACTTTAAATCATCGTTTCAAAATGCGAATTATGTAGCTGTATTAGAAGAAAACCCATATCTACCAAAGCATATTGAAGTAAATGAAAAAGATCGTTTACTTGCAGAAAGGTTTTTGGAAGAAAGTGTATTTTCGTTTAGGAGAGAACGCCTTTTGAAACAAATTGATGAAGCGTTAGATAAGCAAGATAAGGAAGCGTTTCATAGATTAACGGCAGAGTTAAAGACTTTATAGAATTTATTTGGATTAATTAATTTTTACAAATTTCAGACTTTTATCAAGAAAAACTACCTATATTGGGTAGTTTTTCTTTTTTTACCTCTTTTAGTGTGGTTTAATATATATAAAGTGAAAGTTCTGTCATTTGTAAGTGAAGGAGGGAAGGGATTTGAAGTGGATTGTAAAAGATGTAGAACAGTTTGAGCAAGCAAGAGAGTATGTTGATACAGGAGTAATACCGCTGTTATCAATTTCGGCAGCAAAAGAAATGAAAATGGTTGTAGAACAAGGCGAATTTATCGAATTGTTGAGCACGGAATTGGAAAGAGAGTATAAAGGAAGAGTGCTTTTACTGCCTGCGTTTACGTATTTGGTAGAAAGTCAAAAGAATGAAAAAGGTCGTTTGCAAGAATGGACAAATCATTTACGAAGTGAAGGTTTTAAGCATATTGCTTATGTTACAAGTGATTTTTCATGGAAAGAGGATATGCAAGAGTTACAGGGAGATTTATTTTGGTTTCCTTCATTAGCGTTAGAACAATTTAGTGATCAAGCAAAAAGAGAAGTTATTCATGCGCATATAAAAAATATAATGGTGATGTTGGAAGAGAAATGGGGAAACTCGCAATAAACAGAAAGTTCTTATTATTATGAGTAGTATGATATTGACCTGTGCATGAGCGTATTATATCATGATAGTGTCCTAGTTTTTATTTTTTATATAATTTATCACGAGGGGACAATTTCTGATAGAGGGGGGAAATTTTCGTGAGCGACAAAGAACATCGCGTGTCAAGAAGACAATTTTTAAATTACACACTCACAGGGGTAGGAGGCTTTATGGCTGCCGGTATTTTAATGCCGATGACGCGATTTGCGCTTGATCCGGTGTTAAGAAAAGAAGCGGGAACAGATATGGTTGCTGTTGCGCAAGTAAAGGATATTACAACAGAGCCGAAGCGTTTCGATTTTAAAGTGAAGCAGGTTGATGGTTGGTACAAGTCTGAAGAACCAAAATCGGCTTGGGTTCATAAAGATGAAAGCGGAGACATTGTTGCGTTCTCTCCAGTATGTAAACATTTAGGATGTACAGTTAACTGGAATTCGGACAAAGCACATCCGAATCAATTCTTTTGCCCATGTCACGGGGGGCGTTATACAAAAGATGGGATTAACATTAAAGGTACGCCACCCCTTGCTCCGCTTGATGTGTACGAGTCTAAAGTGAAAGATGGAACGCTGTATCTAGGAAAAGCGAAGCCAAGAGGGGGTGCAAAGTAGATGTTAAATAAAATTTATGATTGGGTGGATGAAAGATTGGATATTACACCAATATGGCGTGATATCGCTGATCATGAAGTACCTGAACATGTAAACCCGGCACATCACTTCTCTGCATTCGTCTATTGCTTTGGAGGACTTACCTTTTTCGTTACTGTAATTCAAATTTTATCTGGAATGTTTTTGACGATGTATTATGTGCCTGATATTAAAAATGCTTGGGAATCAGTTTACTATTTACAAAATGAAGTTGCTTATGGGCAAATTGTTCGTGGTATGCACCACTGGGGTGCTAGTCTCGTAATTGTAATGATGTTTTTACATACACTCAGAGTTTTCTTCCAAGGTGCGTATAAAAAGCCCCGTGAGTTAAACTGGATTGTTGGTGTTCTTATTTTCTTTGTTATGTTAGGTCTTGGTTTTACCGGATATTTATTGCCGTGGGATATGAAAGCTTTATTTGCTACAAAAGTAGGGATTCAAATTGCAGAGCAAACACCGCTCATTGGTCCTTATATTAAAACATTACTCGCTGGTCATTCCGAAATTGTTGGCGCTCAAACATTAACTCGCTTCTTTGCTATTCACGTCTTCTTCTTACCAGCAGCACTTCTAGGTTTAATGGCCTTCCACTTCATCATGATTCGCAAACAAGGTATTTCCGGTCCACTATAAGAGATTGCTAAATTAAAGGGGAAAGAACAAAAGGAGGGAGATTATGCATCGCGGCAAAGGGATGAAGTTTGTAGGAGATTCTCGGGTACCAGTAGCTCGGAAACCAAATATTCCAAAAGACTATTCTGAATACCCAGGGAAAACAGAAGCATTTTGGCCGAACTTCTTGTTAAAAGAATGGATGGTTGGTGCAGTTTTTTTAATCGGTTATTTATGTTTAACAGTGGCGCATCCGTCGCCGCTTGAGAGAATGGCGGACCCAACTGATGCTGGATATATACCACTTCCAGATTGGTATTTCTTATTCTTGTATCAGTTATTAAAGTATTCTTATGCTTCCGGTTCATTTACTGTAATTGGAGCATTTATTATGCCAGGGATTGCGTTTGGAGCATTACTGTTAGCTCCATTTCTTGATCGAGGTCCAGAAAGACGTCCATTGAAGCGTCCTGTGGCAACTGGATTTATGCTTTTAGCAATTGCATCGATTATTTTTTTAACTTGGGAATCTGTAGCACACCACGACTGGGAAGCTGCAAAAAAACAAGGAGCAATTGTAAAAACAGCGCCAGTTGATAAAAATGATGATGGCTATAAATTAATGCAAAAAAATACTTGTTTAACATGTCATGGTGACAATTTACAGGGCGGGGCAGCAGCACCGGCACTGCAAAACTTAACTTTAAAGCCAGAAGAAATTGCTAAAATTGCGAAAGAGGGAAAAGGTTCAATGCCTAAAGGTGTATTTAAAGGTACGGATGAGGAACTGAAGAAGCTTTCGGAATTCGTTGCAAAGTATAATAAAAAATAATAAAAAGCTGACTACAAAATTTGTAGTCAGCTTTTCTATTTAGTTGGATGAAGTTTGTTATAATAGAGTAGGATTTAATGAATGAATTACTTTGCTTGAAAGGTGTTGGACATACGGATTGGTGTACTTGTATGCAATGTTAAGACAACGCTCGGTATTATTATTTTTATTAATTGTTAACATATTAGGTACAATTTACGGATTTATATGGTACGGAAATCAATTGAAAGAAACGTCACCTATATTTTGGCCGTTTGTACCAGATAGTCCTATGGCGAGTCTCTTTTTTGTCTTTGTTTTAATTGCTTTTTTGGCAAAGAGAAACTGGGGATTAATAGAAGCGTTAGCGATTGTAACTTTAATAAAATATGGTATTTGGGCTGTTGTTGTAAACGGGATTATGATTTACGTAAAAGGGCCTATTGGCCTTATGGGCTACATGTTAATGCTTTCGCACTTTGCGATGGCAGTACAAGGATTTTTATATGCTCCATTCTATCGTATAAAAAAATGGCATTTTATAGTAGCAGCTGTGTGGACGTTGCATAACGATGCAATTGATTATTTATTTTGGCAAATGCCGCGATATGGAATTATGCATTTGTTTGTAGAGGAAATTGGTTATTTTACGTTTTGGTTAAGTATTGCTGTACTATGTATTACATATTATTGTTGCTTACGTGAGCAAAGGAAACAATTTTCTTTATGATGGTTAGAACATTTAGGGGGAGAACATGGAGAAAAATAAGAGTGGTACAAAAATATTGGATCGATTGATTACTTTAGTTGTTTCATATAGCATAGCATTTTCTATTTTTGCACTCGCAACAACGGCAGTTGTGTATGGAAAATGGCTGTATTATTTTGAAATTGATTTTTTAAATATTCCTGATTTAGCGGATATGACGAAGGATGAAATTAAAAGAAATTACGATGTGCTTATTACATATTTATCCCCGTTTTATGACGGAGCATTACATTTGCCAACATTAGATATGTCCACAAATGGCCGTATTCATTTTGTAGATGTTAAAAATGTTTTAGTAAAGATTCAATATGTGATGTATGCGACAATTATGATTGCAGTGATAGGCGGAATTTATTTATTAAAAAAGAAAAATGAAAAGTTTTTACTGCATGGATCGATTTTAACAATCATTTTTCCGATAGCGCTTATGTTACCAATTGCTATTAATTTTGAAAAGAGTTTTGTATTATTCCATAAACTTTTATTTAGTAATGATTATTGGGTTTTTGATCCTGAAAAAGATCCAATTATATTAATGTTACCAGAAGAGTTCTTTATGCATGCTGCGTGTGCTATTTTATTATTCATTTTAGGTGGTAGTATACTTTGTTACAGTTTATATCGATATTTCGTAAAAAAGAAAAGGATGTCACAGAAAAAATTCTCTGCTTAAAGAGAATTTTTTTCTTTGTAAAATGATAATATATTTTTCGGTCTAGTTCTGTTCTATTCTTGTCCAAATTAACATATTTTGTACTAGTAGTTATAGGGGGGACCGGGATGAAGAGAACATTAATTGGATTGATAGCATTTCTAATTATAATGTTTCCGTTACGTATATATGCTGAAGAGTGGAATGAGCTAACAGGGTTGTTAGACGACTCGTTACAGTTAGTGAAGCGTAATGAAGATGAAAAAGCGGTACAAGTATTACAACATTTCTCGGAGCAATTTTTAATAAAGGGGAATGAAAAGAAGCAGGAAGTAACACCAGATCAAGTTAGAGTTATTTCTTTAGCTTACGATAAGGCGCAACAATCGCTCTCTGAAGAAGGTTTAGGTAAGCAAGCTAAAATTGATAATGTGCTGGCATTACAACTTGCTGTTGATGCACAAGTATCGAAATATCAACCACTTTGGATGGAAAGAGAAAGGAAAGTAATGGATGCCTTTTCTCAAATGGAAAAAGCGATGGAAAAAGAAGATGCTGGGCAGTTTCAACAAACGTTAAATACGTTTTTAAATGAATTCAATATTATTTATCCAAGCTTAATGATTGCTTTGCCAGAAAACGAGGTTCAGCGTGTAAATGTTCATTTATCTTATTTAGATGAATTTCGTAACGTTATGTTAAAAACGAAAGGCGGCCAAATGCAATTAGGGATTATTAAAGGGGATTTGCAAAAGATATTTCACACAGTAAAAAAAGATGAAATTGCACCCTCTCTCATTTGGTTTATGACAATTACTGGGGGACTTATTTTATTCACATTAACTTATGTTGGATGGAGAAAGTATAAAGGAGAGAGAGAAAAAAGAAAAAGTAATGTACATTCTAAAAATAGATAATGCAATAAATAAAGATATGGATTGTAAGGTTTATTCATTGACAATAGTGGCAGAAGAAAATAGAATGAGAAGTACTATAATTAAAACTTCAATGGAGGTTCATGATGTTTTATTTAATTTACTTCGCGATCATAATGATCATACCGTTGTATGCACAGTCAAGAGTACGTAGTGCCTATAGCAAGTATTCACAAGTTTATTCAACATCAGGTATGACAGGAGCGGAAGTGGCTCGAAAAATTTTAGATGAAAATGGATTATACAACGTAGCTGTAGAAGAAACACCAGGTCATTTATCAGACCATTATGATCCAACCGCTAAGACGGTTCGATTATCAACAGATAACTATTATGGACATTCAGTTGCTGGTACAGCAGTTGCAGCACACGAAGTAGGACACGCAATTCAAGATGCAAAAGATTATAAATTTATGCGCGTTCGTCATTCGTTAGTGCCAGTTGCAAACTTTGGTTCGAATATGTCTTGGATTTTCGTCCTAATCGGTATATTTGCACAAATGTCTGGTTTGTTGTTATTAGGTATCATTTTAATGGCAGCAGGTGTTGTGTTCCAGCTCGTTACATTGCCAGTTGAGTTTGATGCGTCAAAGCGCGCAATGCAACAAATTGAAGCGTTAGGTATTGTATCAACAGATGAATATGGGCAAGCTCGTAAAGTATTAAATGCGGCAGCATTAACATATGTAGCAGCTGCAGCTGTAGCGGTATTTGAATTATTACGTCTCGTATTAATGTATACTGGTATGCAGCGTAGCGACGACTAAAGACTATCAATTTTGATAGTCTTTTTTTATTGTATAGATTGAATTATATAATGTATTGCAAATAGAAATAATAGAAGTAATGCGGAAAGGCGGTGGGGGGAAATGAAATATCCAGACCATTTAGTAAAACAAGTGCAAGAGCGCAGTGCTCCTTATCAACTAGAAGGTTTTTTAAGTGGACAAGGTCCTGAAAATCCCAAATTTATGTTGTTAGGAGAAGCGCCTGGTGAAACAGAAATTCATAATGGGATTCCGTTTAGCGGGAGGGCGGGAAAACAATTAATGGATTTTTTAGAGCGTATTGATGTTACAAGGGAAGAAGTATATATTACGAGCGCTGTTCGAAGTAGACCTTATAAATGGCGAGAGAAAAAAGAACGAAATGGTGAAATCATACAAAAAAAGTATAATAGAACGCCAAATCAGGGAGAAATAGTTGCCCATGCGCCTTTGTTAGATTATGAATTAGAGAAAATACATCCGAAGCTTATCGTCACGCTTGGAAATATCGGTCTTCAACGTTTAACAGGAAAAAATAAAAAAATCACAGATATACACGGGCAATTATTAAAACAGCCCATTCAAAAATTAAAGGATATGCAAAGTGCAGAGTTTACATGGTCAGAGAAAGAATATCATGTTTTTCCGACTTTTCATCCAGCTTCCATTTTTTATAATCGGAGTTTATTGGAGCTTATTCATGAGGATTTTGAGAAGCTTAAAAGACTTGTAATAAAAAACTAGAAAAGCTAAGGCGCTTTTCTAGTTACATTTAATTATGTAAAGGGTTTTTATTTTCATCTAACGTAAATCCTTCACCAACTACATCATGTACATCACTTACAGCGACAAAAGCATGAGGATCTACAGAAGTAATGATATTCTTTAATTTCACGATTTCATTTTTAGCAACAACGCAATACAATACGTTACGTTCCACTTTTGTATACGATCCAACAGCTTTTAAAAAGGTTGCTCCGCGCTCCATTTCAGATAAAATTTTGGCAGCAATTTCATCGTTTTTCTCTGAGATAATAGTCGCTCCTTTGGCAGCATAAGCTCCTTCTTGCATAAAATCAATGACTTTAGCACCGATAAAAACAGCAACTAGCGTATACATGCCCTCGCGGTATGATAAATAGGTAAGAATAGAGACTACGATAACGATAGCATCAAACATAAACATTGTTTTCCCCATACTCCAGCCAACATATTTGTGAGCTAGTCGTGCGATAATATCTACACCGCCAGTAGTCCCGCCATATTTAAATATTATTCCAAGGCCGATACCGATAAATGCCCCGGCGAATAAAGCTGCGAGTGTCATATCATTTTGCAAGTTTAAATGTAAGTTGAGTACTTCGTAACGCTGGAAAATCCATAGAAATAAAGATACGCTAAAGGTGCCAATTAATGTATATAAAAATGTCGTTCTGCCAAGTAACCTCCAACCAATAAAAAATATAGGGATATTTAAAATTAAGTTTGAGTAGGAAGGATCAAACTTAAATAAAAAATACAATAATAGTGTAATACCAGTAAATCCACCCTCTGCAAGGTGGTTTTCAATATTGATATTCACAATACCGAAAGAAAATATAGCGGAACCGATTAAAATAAAAATAATATTTCGCATCTTCAATTTTGATGTCATATAGAAATCCCCCTAATTATGTAATGATTGCATTGCTCCGCTGAAACAGTAAAACATAATAATAAGTAATTTCTAGTTGCTAGTGAAAATAGTAAGAATTTGATTGGTGTGGGCTGATCTTTTGCGAAAAGCACAAAAGAAGGTTTCACTTTATCCCGCTCTAACGGCTGGTAGGAGATGAAGCAAAGAAGAGGGGCAAACCAGCCGTAGGAACCCGATTAGTTCAACTAATCTTTTGCAAAAAGCGCAAAAGAAGTTTCACTTTACCCCGTACCAACGGCTGGTAGGAGATAAAGCTCTGAAGAAAGGCAAACCAGCCGTAGGAACCCGATTAGTTCAACTAATCTTTTGCAAAAAAGCGCAAAAGAAGTTTCACTTTACCCCGTACCAACGGCTGGTAGGAGATAAAGCTCTGAAGAAAGGCGAACCAGCCGTAGGAACCCGATTAGTTCAACTAATCTTTTGCAAAAAAACGCAAAAGAAGTTTCACTTTATTATAGTCTATCCAAAAATGGGTCGCAAATAGGTGTTTGGCGGGGAATAATATTTGTCAAATCGCGATGAATTGGCTAACATGAAAGAGGAAGGATTAGAGGTGAATAGTATGGAAGCAAAAACGATGAAAGATATGCAGAAAGAAGTAGATGCATATATTGGTCAGTTTAAAGAAGGTTATTTCAGTCCGCTTGCAATGATGGCTCGTTTAACGGAAGAAATGGGAGAGCTTGCAAGAGAGGTAAATCATTATTATGGTGAGAAACCGAAGAAAACAACTGAAAAAGAAAGAAGTATTGAAGAAGAGCTTGGAGATGTATTATTTGTTATGATTTGTATGGCAAATAGTTTAAATATTGATTTAGAGACAGCACATAACATTGTAATGAATAAATTTAATACACGTGATAAAGATCGCTGGACACGTATTGATGAGGGAGAGAAAGAATAATGAAAGAAATTAAAGTAATTATCGCCGGACCAAGAGGACGTATGGGACATGAAGCAGTTCTTCTTATGGAAAGAACGGAACATTTTAATTTAGTAGCAGCAGTGGATTATAAGCATGGTGGTGAGAAGATTTCTGATTTACCTGGCATGCCAGCATTACATGCACCGATTTACGCTGATTTACATACTTGTTTAGATGAAGTAGAAGCAGATGTGTTGTTAGATTTAACAACACCAGAAGTGGGGAAACAACACGTTACACTTGCAGTTGAGCGTGGACTTCGTTCGGTTATTGGTACAACTGGATTTACAGAAGAAGAATTGGCACGTTTAACAGAGAATGCAAAAGAAAAAGCAGTAGGAACAATTATTGCTCCAAACTTTGCAATTGGTGCAGTTCTTATGATGAAATTCTCACAAATGGCAGCGAAATATTTCCAAGATGTTGAGGTAATTGAATTACATCATGATCAAAAATTAGACGCACCATCTGGTACAGCTGTAAAAACGGTAGAGTTAATTCGTCAAAATCGTGAATCAAAGCAGCAAGGTCATCCAAATGAAGTAGAGCAACTAGCAGGTGCACGTGGTGCAAATGTAGACGGTATTCACATTCATAGTGTACGTTTGCCAGGGCTTATTGCACACCAAGAAGTAATGTTCGGTGGAGATGGACAAATGTTAACAGTTCGTCATGATTCATTCAATCGTGCATCATTTATGTCAGGTGTAAAACTATCAATTGAGACAGTAATGAACCTTGATCATCTTGTGTACGGTTTAGAAAATATTATCGACTAAAGGGGAGACAACGGATGAAAATTGCCTTAATCGCACATGACAAAAAGAAAAATGATATGGTTTCGTTTGCATACGCATATAAACCAATTTTTGAACAACATGAATTATTTGCAACAGGAACGACAGGGCTTCGTATTATGGAAGCGACTGGATTAGTTGTAACAAGATATCAATCTGGCCCTCTTGGTGGAGATCAAGAAATTGGTGCAATGATTGCAAAGAACGATTTAGATATGGTGATTTTCTTCCGCGATCCATTAACAGCACAGCCGCATGAACCGGATGTGAATGCATTGCTTCGTTTATGTGATGTATATGCGATTCCACTTGCAACGAATATGGCAAGTGCTGAAATGTTAATGCACGCATTAGAGCGAGGAGATTTAGATTATCGTAAGTTAAGAAAATGAGGGGAACAATTATGAGTGGATTACATATATTAGCGTTTGGTGCTCATGCCGATGATGTTGAAATCGGCATGGCTGGTACCATCGCTAAATATACAAAGCAAGGGTATGAAGTAGGTATTTGTGATTTAACAGAAGCTGATCTTTCTTCAAATGGAACGATAGAGTTGAGAAAAGAAGAAGCGAAGGTCGCAGCTCGTATAATGGGAGTAAAAACGAGGCTGAATTTAGCGATGCCAGACCGTGGTTTGTATATGAAAGAAGAGTATATACGTGAAATTGTCAAGGTGATCCGTACATATAAACCAAAACTAGTTTTTGCGCCGTACTATGAAGATCGCCATCCAGATCATGCAAATTGTGCAAAGCTTGTGGAAGAGGCTATTTTTTCAGCAGGAATCCGTAAATATATGCCGGAACTTTCACCACATCGTGTGGAGTCTTTTTATAATTATATGATTAATGGTTTTCATAAACCGAATTTTTGTATAGATATAAGTGAGTACCTCTCTATAAAGGTAGAAGCATTAGAAGCGTATGAAAGTCAGTTTTCAACAGGGAGCGATGGTGTTAAGACACCGTTAACAGAAGGTTACGTTGAAACTGTGATCGCTCGTGAGAAGATGTTTGGAAAAGAAGTTGGAGTCTTGTATGCCGAGGGATTTATGAGTAAGAAACCGGTTTTATTACATGCTGATTTATTAGGGGGATGTAAATGAAATTAAAAATAGGTATTACATGTTATCCTTCTGTAGGTGGTTCTGGAGTTGTTGGAACAGAATTAGGAAAGCAATTGGCGGAACGTGGGCATGAAATTCACTTTATTACATCGGGTTTACCATTCCGATTAAATAAAGTATATCCAAACATTTATTTTCATGAAGTGACGGTAAATCAATACTCTGTATTTCAATATCCACCATACGATTTAGCGTTAGCAAGTAAAATGGCCGAGGTTGCACAAAGAGAAAACCTAGACATTTTACATGTGCATTACGCAATACCACATGCAATTTGTGCATATTTAGCAAAACAAATGATCGGAGAGCGTATTAAAATTGTCACAACCTTGCATGGAACAGATATTACTGTGTTAGGTTCCGACCCTTCGTTAAATAATTTAATTCGTTTTGGTATTGAGCAATCGGATGTTGTTACTGCTGTCTCGCATTCATTAATTAACGAAACACATGAGCTTGTAAAACCAAGTAAAGAAATTCAAACGGTATATAACTTTATAGACGAACGTGTATATTTCAAGCGTAATATGTCTCAATTAAAGAAAGAATATGGTATAAGTGAGAGTGAAAAAGTACTTATTCATATTTCGAATTTCCGTAAAGTGAAACGTGTGCAGGATGTTGTTCAGGCATTTGCTAAAATTGTTAAAGAAGTAGATGCGAAGTTGCTTCTTGTTGGAGACGGACCAGAATTCTGTACGATTTTACAGATAGTGAAGAATTTACATATTGAAGATCGCGTTTTATTCCTAGGGAAGCAAGATAATGTTGCAGAACTACTTGCGATGAGTGATTTAATGTTGCTTCTATCAGAGAAGGAAAGTTTTGGTCTTGTTTTATTAGAAGCAATGGCGTGTGGTGTACCTTGTATCGGAACGCGGGTTGGAGGTATTCCAGAGGTTATTCAACACGGGGAAACAGGATATTTATGTGAAGTTGGCGATACAACAGGAGTGGCAAATCAAGCTATTCAGCTATTAAAGGACGAGGAACTTCACCGTAATATGGGAGAACGAGCAAGAGAAAGTGTTTATGAGCAATTTCGCTCAGAAAAAATTGTTTCACAATATGAAACGATTTACTATGACGTACTAAGGGATGACAAAAATGGAAAGATTTAAAAAAGCTAGTTCTATTATTGAGACATTAAAGCAACAAGGACATGAGGCTTACTTTGTTGGTGGGAGCGTACGAGATCTTATTATCGATAGGCCGATTGGAGATATTGATATTGCGACATCTGCTCTACCAGAAGAAGTGATGGCTATATTCCCAAGAAATGTTCCTGTTGGTCTTGAGCATGGAACTGTAATTGTTGTAGAAAATGGTGAGCCTTATGAGGTAACTACTTTTCGAACAGAAAGCGAATATGAAGATTTTCGAAGACCTAGTAGTGTTCAATTTGTTCGTTCATTAGAAGAGGATTTAAAACGTCGTGATTTCACGATGAATGCAATTGCTATGACAGAAGAAGGCAAAATGGTTGATTTATTTGCTGGACAGGAAGCCATTCAACAGAGAGAAATTGTGACAGTTGGAAATGCTGTGGATCGTTTTCAAGAAGATGCCCTGCGAATGATGCGTGGTATTCGGTTTGTAAGCACGTTAGGTTTTTCATTAGAAATGAAAACGAAGCAAGCGATTGAAACGTATGGGCATTTGCTAGAACATATAGCAATTGAGCGTATTACAGTAGAGTTTGAGAAACTGTTAACTGGTACATATTGTGTGAAAGGTCTCAAAGAATTAGTAGAGACGAAGCTATTTTCTCATTTGCCATATTTACAAATGTCAGAAGAGAGACTGTTAAAAGCTACGCAGTATAAATGGGATTCTTTCGAAACGGATATTGAGGCGTGGGCATTTTTCTTATATTGTATCGGAGAAGAACATCCATCTGTCTTTTTACGTCAATGGAAGTTTTCGAATAAAAAAATAAAAGATATTGTTGCAGTTTTATTGGCAATTCGTACTAGAAAGGAGAAGGATTGGGATACAGTCCTTCTTTATAAAACGGGAATTCATATCGCTGAAATGGCAGAGAGAGTATATGAAGCGATGATTGAAAGCTATAATCCTACATCTATTGAACGAGTACAATCAATGTTTCATGCATTGCCAATCCAGGAGCGTCAAGAAATGAATGTGACTGGTAATGATTTATTAAACTGGGCAAACAAAAAGCCTGGTCCGTGGGTTGCTGAAATGCTTCAGAAAATCGAAGAAGCAATCGTACAAGGAAACGTAGTTAATGAGAAAGAGCGTATAAGGGAGTGGCTGCAAGGATGCAATCTACTATAAGAAAGCAGTTATTGCAAGTTTTTTCTGAAGCGGATGGCGAGTTTGTATCCGGCCAAACAATTAGTGATAAACTTGGTTGTTCAAGAACTGCTGTGTGGAAACATATGGAGGATCTGCGGAGTGAGGGATATGAACTTGAAGCTGTGCGCCGATTAGGTTACCGAATTGCAAGTAAGCCAGACAAAGTGACTGCTAATGAAATTCAGTTAGGGCTACAAACGAAGCGGATTGGTAGAACAGTGTATTTTGAAGAAACTGTTGAATCAACGCAGCACATTGCAGCAAAACTTGCTTATGAAGGTGCAGAAGAAGGAACTGTCGTTGTAGCAGAAGAACAAACAGCGGGAAGAGGTCGTTTAAGCAGAAAATGGCATTCACCAAAAGGAACAGGGATTTGGATGAGTATTATTTTACGCCCATCAATCCCAGTTCATCATGCACCGCAACTTACTTTGTTAGCGGCTGTTAGTGTTGCACAGGCAATTGAAAAATGTACAGGTGTAAACGTAGGAATAAAATGGCCAAATGATATTTTAATTCAAGGTAAAAAGGCTGTAGGTATATTAACAGAAATGCAAGCGGATCCTGATAAAATTAATGCTGTCATTATGGGCATCGGTATTAATGCGAATCAAAAGCAAGAACATTTTGATGAAGAAATTCAGCACATCGCTACTTCATTAGCGATTGAATCAGGTAAGCCGATTGTTCGTGCAGAACTTATGCAACAAATCTATTTACAACTAGAAAAATTATATGAAGAATATTTAAAAAATGGTTTCTCTGTCATTAAAATTCTTTGGGAAAGTTACGCTGTGAGCATCGGGAAAGAAATTACCGCTCGAACAATGAGAGAGACGATTACGGGTGTAGCAAAAGGAATTACAGAGGATGGTGTATTGCTTCTAGAAGACCATGAAGGAAAAGTACATCATATTCATTCTGCAGATATCGAAATTAAGTAAAAGAAGTTCCTCTTTTGGAACTTCTTTTTATTTCAATAGTTTTGAGTTGAATTTGTAACATGATAATAAATTCTTTTCGTATTTAAAGTTCATTTCAAAATAGCTTCCGTCGAGTTGGCCTGGCATGTTATTTGACGATTACTTTGCCTGCCATTCCTTTAAGAAGATGGTATCGACATATTAATTCATATGTACCAGTATTTTTAGGTTTCACGGTAATATTCTTTTCTTTTCCTGACTGGACTACGACGTCAATACCGAGTTTTTTCACTGTAAAGGTGTGCTCGTTTTTACCTTTATTTTTCAATAGTAATGTTGTTGATCCTTCAAGCGGAATCGTGATGACATTTGGATTAAAGTAATCATCATTTAGTTCAACCTCAATCACTTTCGTTAAATCGGTGGGTTGTGTTACGACATGAACTGAGGCAAATACATGGGAGGATCCTAAAGACATCCACCATACAATCATTACAAGCAAACTGCTGAATCGAAATAACCACCTGTTCATAGACATCTGCAATTCTCCTTTGTTAAGTACTTTCCTCAATTAACCTGCATCATTAGTTTAAGAGTTATACTATATAGTTAAATTGATTACAGAAAAAATTAACTTGGACTTTTTTAACATGCGTTGAAAAAACATGTATCTTTTCAGGATTGAATTATCCATAAAAACTGTATAGCATATATACTCTCGTGTTAAATTTCATATACCGTAATAAGAATAAAAAATTATTTTTTCAAAAAAATGTAGTAATTCCTTTTTGTAGTTTGCTATAATTAGTTCGAATGTGGGCAGTATCAGAGCGAACTGCACCATGATTCGAAGTCATACGAAAAATAATAACTTGGATTCTGCCTTGATCCAATAACGGACTGGGACAGAGGGATGAATAATGCCGACTAACACACAACCCTTCTGCCCTTTTATGGCCAGAGGGGTTTTTTTATATGATTTCGGCCATCTCCTCTCTCCTGCATAAAGGAGGAGTAGTTTTTGAAAACAAAAACAGATTTTTTGAAGATGAAAGAGCAAGGTGAGCCGATTACAATGCTAACGGCGTATGATTATCCATCTGCTAAATTAGCAGAAGAAGCTGAAGTTGATATGATTCTAGTTGGAGATTCTCTTGGAATGGTTGTACTCGGATACGATTCAACAGTACCTGTAACAGTAGAGGATATGATTCATCATACGAAAGCTGTACGCCGCGGAGCGAAAGAGACGTTTATTGTAACTGATATGCCATTTATGTCGTATCACGTATCATTACAAGAAACGATGGTGAATGCACGCCGCATCGTTCAAGAGAGCGGGGCACACGCACTGAAGGTAGAAGGTGCTGGAGAAGTTATATCGACGATTCAATATTTGACGAACGCAGGAATTCCTGTTGTAGCGCATTTAGGTCTAACCCCTCAATCTGTAGGAGTGTTGGGTGGATATAAAGTGCAAGGAAAAGATGCGGAGAGTGCAAAAAAATTAATAGAAGATGCAAAGAAATGTGAAGAAGCTGGTGCAATAGCGCTTGTGTTAGAATGTGTACCAATGCAGTTAGCAGAACTTATTTCAGAGCAACTAACAATACCGACAATTGGGATTGGTGCAGGACAAAAAGTAGATGGGCAAGTGCTTGTTTATCATGATCTTATCTCATACGGCGTAAATCGTGTTCCGAAATTTGTGAAGCAATATACGTCTGTTCAAGAGGAAATTGTGCGTGGGATTTCACAATATGTTACTGAAGTAAAGACAAGACAATTTCCTGAAGAAAAACATTCGTTCACAATGAAAGAGGAAGAATGTTTAGCGTTATACGGAGGAAAACAATAATGAAAATCGTAACTACAGTGCAAGAGATGCAGCAAATTACGAGCGAACTTCGTGCAAGTGGAAAGAGTATTGGTTTTGTTCCAACAATGGGTTATTTACATGAAGGCCATGCTACTTTATTACGTAAGGCAAGAGAAGAAAATGAAATTGTAGTTTTAAGTGTATTTGTAAACCCACTACAATTTGGCCCAAATGAAGATTTAGATCGATATCCTCGTGATATTGATAGAGATGAAAATGTAGCAAAAGAAAACGGTGTAGATTATTTATTTTATCCGAGTGTAGAAGAAATGTATCCAGCAGAACAAACAACAACGGTAGAAGTTGTGAAGCGCACGGACGTATTATGCGGTCAACAAAGACCTGGTCATTTTGCTGGTGTTGCAACTGTACTAATGAAACTATTTAATATTACGCTGCCAAAGCGTGCTTATTTCGGTATGAAAGATGCTCAACAAGTTGCAGTAATTGAAGGATTTGTAACTGATTTCAATATTCCAGTTACAATCGTACCAGTTGATATTGTAAGGGAAGAAGATGGTTTAGCGAAAAGTTCTCGTAACGTGTACCTATCACAAGATGAACGTGAAGAAGCTCTTCATTTATACCGCAGCCTATGTATGGCGAAAGAAAGAATTGAGGCAGGTGAACGTAATCCGGAAATCATTACAAATCTTGTGAAAGAGTATATTGAGACGCATACGAAAGGCACTGTAGATTATGCAGATTTATATGCATATCCGTCATTAACAATGGTAGAGAAAGTCGAAGGAAGAATCATTTTAGCTATTGCAGTTAAGTTTGAAAATGTAAGATTAATTGACAATATAACATTAACGGTTAAATAAGGGGGAGCATCTATGTTTCGCACAATGATGAGAGCAAAGTTACATCGTGCAACTGTAACGGAGGCAAATTTAAATTATGTAGGTAGTATTACAATTGATGAAGACTTAATGGATGCAGTAAATATTGTAGAAAACGAAAAAGTCCAAATTGTAAATAATAATAATGGTGCTCGCTTAGAGACATACGTTATTAAAGGGGAACGCGGTAGTGGTGTTGTTTGTTTAAACGGTGCTGCGGCAAGGCTTGTACAACCAGGGGACAAAGTAATTATTATTTGTTATGGGCTAGTTACGGAAGAAGAGATTCATAAACAAGAACCAAAAATTGCAGTATTAGACGATAATAATCAAATTATTGAAATGTTAGGTGCTGAAAAAGCGAGTACGATATTATAAGTAGAAAGGCTATCTCTATTGCGGAGATAGCTTTTTTGTGCATCTTTTCATTAAGATGAGATAAAACGTGGTATAGTAACATTATATAAATTATTGTTGTTTGAAAGGTAAGAAATTGAGGTGTTACATATATGAGTAAGCGTTATGTCGTTGTTGATTTAGAGACGACAGGGAACTCCTGGAAAGATGGGAAGGATAAAATTACCCAAATTGCAGCTGTTGTAGTAGAAGATGGAGAGATATTGGAGATTTTTTCGTCTTTTGTTAACCCAAAGAGAGAGATCCCACCATTTATTACAGAATTAACAGGGATTGATGAAAGTCTTGTAAAACAAGCCCCGTTATTTCAAGATGTAGCCCCGATGATTGTTGAGCTATTACAAGGTGCGGCTTTCGTTGCGCATAATGTTCACTTTGATTGGAATTTTTTAAATGAAGAATTAAGGCAAGCTGGATATACAGAAATACATTGTCCGAAAATCGACACGGTTGAATTGGCTCAAATTCTTTTGCCGACAGCCGATAGTTATAAATTACGTGATTTAGCTAAGAAGCATGAACTAGAGCACAATCAACCACATCGTGCGGATAGTGATGCTCTTGCAACAGCGGAATTATTTTTACAATTTTTAAATGAAATTGAAAAGTTACCACTTGTCACGTTGCAATCGCTTTATGAATTAAGTGATGTGTTCCAAAGCGATATAGCTGATGTGCTTTCTGAAAATATTTTAAAGAAAGTAATGCACGGTAAAGAAGATATAACGGAGTATGAAATACATCGAAATATTGCGCTGAAAAAGCGGAACTATTCCTTAAACCTTGGAGAAACGTGTTCATCAAAGTTTGATGCTTTCTTGAATAAAACGATGGATAAATTGGAATCACATATGCCAAAGTTTGAAAGAAGAGAAAGTCAACAACTGATGATGAAAGAGATATATACGGCTTTAAGAGATTCTCGTTTTTCACTAATTGAAGCCGGTACAGGAACAGGAAAGACTCTCGCTTATTTGCTTCCTAGTCTTTATTTTGCAAAGAGAAAAGAAGAACCTGTCATTATAAGTACACAAACGGTACAACTCCAACAACAAATATTAGAAAAAGAAATTCCGTTATTACAAAAAATAATGCCATTTTCATTTGAGGCAGCTCTTCTAAAAGGAAGAAAGCATTATTTATGCTTACATAAATTTGAGTATGCTTTGCAAGAGGAAGAAAAAAATTATGATATGGCACTTACGAAGGCGAAGATTTTAGTTTGGCTATTGCAAACTGAAACAGGTGATCGAGACGAATTAAATATTCCTGAGGGCGGAAAGTTACTTTGGAATCGTATTTGTAGCGATGCGTATAGTCCAGGCGGTATGCAAAGTAATTGGTTTAGTCGTTGTTTTTACCAGCGAGCGAAGAATAAAGCTTTATTTGCAGATATCGTTATTACAAATCATGCGTTATTATTTCAAGATTTTTCAAGTGAAGAACCGTTGTTTGCTTCATGCGAACATATTATTTTTGATGAAGCTCACCATATTGAAGAAGCTGCGAGTAGAACATTGGGTGAACAGTTCTCTTGTATGTATTTTCAATTGGTTATATCTCGTCTTGGGACGCTAGAAACAGAAGATGTACTCTCCAAAGTATATAAAATGATGAAAAAATCAGAGCAAGCATCTCGTTCAACTTTCCGTATGATAAGTTATAGTTTGAAGGAACTTAAGTTTGATGCGGATGAACTCTTCCAAATGTTACGTACTTTTATATTTAAACAAACAAAGCAAGAGCAAGGAACGAATAATATGCCGCTCATCTATAGGTATAACGCAGAACTAGAAAAAGGTAAGTTGTGGGATAGTATCGTCGAATTAACAAATCGTTTTATATATGAATTAAGAAGGGTAGTAACTGCTCTTGAGAAGCAAGTGGATATATTGCAAAGTAAGTTAGAATGGGAGATGCATGTTGTAACAGGTGAATTTATGCATTTAATTGAGTTGCTGAGAAAGATGGCAGAATCATTACAGTTACTCGTATTAGAAAAGAATTCGTATGTAACTTGGATGGAGACTGAAACGAAAGGGACGATTCATTCAACAGTTCTATATGCACAGCCTGTTCATATTGGTGAAAGATTTGCTGATGAATTTTTAACAGAAAAAAAGAGTGTTATTTTTACATCCGCAACACTAACAGTTAACGATACGTTTGATTATATAAAAGAGGAACTTGGTTTACATGATTTCGCTCCAAATACTTTAAAGGTTCCGTCGCCATTTCGTTATGATGAACAGATGAAATTAATGGTGTCAACGGATGTACCTTTTATTAAGCAAGTAAGTAATGAGCGATATATTGAATCTGTATCGGAACATATTGCAAAGATAGCGAAAGCCACAAAAGGCAGAATGCTCGTTTTATTCACTTCGTATGAAATGTTAAAAGAAGCGTATGCGAATTTAAAAAATAATGATGAATTAGAGGGGTATTTATTACTGACCCAAAGTGTGAATAATAGAAGTCGAAGCCGCTTAATTCGAAAGTTTCAAGAGTTCGACAAATCAATTTTACTAGGGACGAGCAGTTTCTGGGAAGGAATAGATATTCCTGGAGATGCCTTAAGTTGTCTTGTTATAGTCCGTCTACCATTTACACCTCCTCATCAGCCGATGATGGAAGCGAAAGGTGAGTGGCTAAAAAATCAAGGTGAAGATGTATTCACTAAATTAGCGCTCCCACAAGCAATATTACGTTTCAAACAAGGATTCGGCCGCTTAATTCGAACGAATACAGATACAGGAACGGTAGTAGTGTTAGATCGTCGTTTGACGAGTTCTTCCTATGGAAAACGATTTCTACAATCGATTCCTAACGTACCTCTTTATGAAGGGCCATTAGAAGAATTGTTAGTACAATTAGAAGAACCACCAAATGAATAAAAATAGAAGAAAAATACGCCTGAAGTACTTATAAACTTCAGGCGTAAAAAATGTGGGTAGGAGGAATTTTATTTTTCTTACTTCTTGTATACAAAATGTGTTGGTTTTCGACTTGAAACCTTTTTTTGCTGTACATGTCCTGCTATAATAGATGGGTGATGAAGCAGGGGTTGTAAAGAATGTACTCTTATTGTAACCGCATTGCGTTCTTCTATAATTAGAAATTTTTGTGTAACGGAGGAGTTTTTTCATGGATAAGAAAATCGAAGTACTATCAACGACGCGTATTAAATATTCGTCGGATTTGTATAAAATTGTTGATAGTTTAAATCGTACGTTAAAAGAGCAGGACCTCATGTTCGGACTAGCATTAGACGAAAAAGATAAAGAAACAGCTGTATTTACGATTTACAGAACGTAGTGATACAATGAAAAAGTGGATTTTTGCAATCATTATTGTTATCGTTGCTAGCGGAATATATGGGGCGTATGTTTATAATAAAGCGATGGGAAAGAAAATTCCAAAAGAGTCGAAATTTGTAGAAATTGCTAAAGAAAAAGCAAAGCTTACAAAGGTGAAATCTGTTGATTATTACAACGGAAAATCTGCATATATAGTCGTGCAAGGTACAGATGAAAAGGGAGAACAACTTATCGTTTGGGTGCCTGAGAAAAAAGGGGATACTGTAGTAAGGAAAAAGAGCGAAGGTATTTCTGAAAAAGAGGCTATACAAAGAACAATAGAGCAAGTCGGCAATGAAAGTAAGGAATCAAAAAGTAAGCCGAAAGAGATTATGAAAGTGAAATTAGGCTTTGAAAATGATGTACCACTATGGGAAGTTACATATATTGATGATGACAATCGTTATAGTTATTACTATCTTGAATTTAAAGATGGAAAATTTTTAAGACGATATAGCATTGAAAAATAGATGTAGGGGGAACTACAAATGAAATTAGCAAAGCGAGTAGCTGCTTTAACACCGTCTTCAACTTTAGAAATTACAGCAAAGGCACAAGCATTAAAAGCAGAGGGTCATGATGTAATTGCATTAGGGGCAGGGGAACCTGACTTTAATACACCAGAGCATATTATGGATGCTGCACATAAAGCGATGTTAGAAGGGCATACGAAGTATACACCAACAGGTGGATTACAATCGTTAAAACAAGAAATTGTGAAGAAATTTACTCGCGATCAAGGTATTGCGTATGATCCATCTGAAATTATTGTATGTAATGGTGCAAAGCATGCATTATATACATTATTCCAAGTATTACTTGATGAGGGAGATGAAGTTATCATCCCAACTCCTTACTGGGTAAGCTATCCAGAGCAAGTAAAGCTTGCTGGCGGTAAGCCGGTTTATGTAGAAGGTTTAGAAGACAATGAGTACAAAATTACAGCAAAGCAGCTGCGTGAGGCAATTACAGAGAAAACGAAAGCAGTTATTATTAATTCACCGAGCAATCCAACAGGAATGATTTATAGCAAAGAAGAATTACAACAGCTTGGAGAAGTATGTTTAGAACATGATATTTTAATCGTTTCTGATGAAATTTATGAAAAATTAATTTATGGTGGCGTAGAATATACTTCAATTGCCCAGCTTTCTAATGCATTAAAAGAACAAACACTTATTATTAATGGTGTATCTAAATCTCATTCTATGACAGGATGGCGTATTGGATATGCTGCAGGAAATAAGCAGCTTATTAAAGCGATGACGAACTTAGCGAGTCATAGTACGTCAAACCCTACTTCAATCGCTCAATACGGCGCAATTGCGGCATACGCAGGCTCACAAGAACCTGTGGAAACAATGCGTCAAGCCTTTGAAGAGAGATTAAACATCATTTATGATAAATTAATTCAAATCCCTGGCTTTACTTGTATTAAACCGCAAGGTGCATTTTACTTATTCCCTAACGTAAAAGAAGCTGTAGCTTTATCAGGATATGCAACAGTTGATGATTGGGCAAAAGCTCTATTAGAAGAGGAAAAAGTGGCTCTTGTACCAGGTACAGGATTTGGTGCTCCAAATAATGTTCGTTTATCATATGCGACATCTCTTGAACAAGTAGAGAAAGCATTAGAGCGCATCCATACATTTATGAAAAGTAAAGTGCAAGCTTAATTTTATATTTCATTCATGTAATATAAAAAACCTCCCTATTAATGGGGAGGTTTTTTTGACGGATTGTGGCAAAAAGAAATAGCTAAAGGTGTGTTATACTAGAGAGCGAGGTGTTTGGTGATGAAAAAGAAAATGATGTTACAGTGGTTTGAGCAGGGAAGCATTGCAATTCCAAAATTGCTTATGATGCATTATAAAAAATTAGGTTTAAATGAGACGGAATTTATGGTTGTACTTCATGTACACACATTTTTAGAATCAGGTAATTCGTTTCCGACTCCTTCAGAGATTTCTGAACGGATGACGATAACGGAAATGAAATGTATGGAAGTAATTCAGACGTTGATTCAAAAAGGTTTTTTATCACTAGAAGGTGGACAAAGATCAGAAGCGATGATGTGCGAAAGTTATTCTTTACAACCGTTATGGGAAAAAATATTACATTTCTTAATGGATGAATCAATAGAGGAAGAGCAAAAAGAAAAAAAACAGCTACAAGTAAATTTATATACAGTATTTGAAAAAGAATTTGGAAGACCACTTTCGCCGTTCGAATGTGAAACGTTAGGGATGTGGGAGGACCAAGATCAACATCATCCAAATTTAATTCAAGCGGCTCTTAGAGAAGCTGTAATGAGTGGAAAACTAAATTTCCGATATATTGATCGTATTTTATTTGAGTGGAAAAAGAATGGAATTAAAACGGTAGATCAGGCTCAAAATCAAGGTCAAAAATTTAGAGCGAATCAACAAAGGGCACAACAAATGACAAAACAAGAGACGAAATTTACTGGAAAAGTGCCTTTTTATAATTGGTTGGAGCAGTAATATAGGAGGAAGTATATGTTAAATAAAACACAAATTCGCTATTGTTTAGACACAATGGCGGATATGTATCCAGAAGCACATTGTGAATTAATTCATGAGAATCCTTTTGAATTAGTAATCGCGGTAGCACTATCTGCACAATGTACAGATGCACTTGTAAATAAAGTGACGAAAAATTTATTTCAAAAATATAAAACACCAGAAGATTATTTAAGTGTATCTTTAGAAGAGTTACAACAAGATATACGTTCTATTGGGTTGTATAGAAATAAAGCAAAAAACATTCAAAAATTATGTCAGATGTTGCTGGATGATTACAATGGAAAAGTTCCAGAAGACCGTGACGAGTTGACGAAATTACCAGGAGTAGGGAGAAAAACAGCAAATGTTGTAGTTTCCGTAGCGTTTGGAATTCCGGCAATTGCTGTTGATACACATGTGGAGCGAGTGAGTAAACGATTAGCTATGTGTAGATGGAAAGACTCTGTGTTAGAAGTAGAAAAAACATTAATGAAGAAAGTACCGATGGATGAGTGGGGAGTTACACATCATCGTATGATTTTCTTTGGACGTTATCACTGTAAAGCACAACGACCGCAATGTGAGGAGTGCAGACTGTTAGAAGTATGTCGTGAAGGAAAGAAGCGAATGAAGGTGAAATAAAGGATGGAGCGAGTTATAGAAATACCGAAAGAATTTCACTGTTTACCATTTTTTGAAGAAAGTATAAATTTAATTAAGTATCATACAGACAATTCTTTTGAAGAGATAATACAAAATACTTACTTTATATTTGATATTGAAAGACAGTATGAGCCATGGAAGGAAATTGAAAACAGCATTCCAGTGATGTTGAATGTATGGAAAAATAAGCATGAAGACATTGCTATACTGTTTCGAAATAGAAATAAGCAAGAGGCTGAGGGACCAATGATTCTTTTTGCAGCTCACTTGTTATCGGTTGTCTATTGGCTAAATGAACAACCTGTTCATAGTTTGAATGAAATGCAAATAAATACGAATAAATTAAAAGTGCAACCTGTTAATTTTATGGAAAGATATTCATTCATTATAAAGAAACCGAGTAATTATCATTCTTATATTCAATTAGCGCAGTTGTATATCGAAATAGAAAAGCTGTATGTAAAGAGAATGATAACAAAAAAGAAGTCCGCTTCTCGTTAAGAGAAACGGACTTCTTTTTTGTATATTAGGACTCTGTTGTAACAACAGTACCGTCTGCGTGAGGTGTATCTCCTCCGGTATTTTGGTGTTGCTGTTCTTGTTGTTTCTTGGCCTCTTCTTCAGCTTTTTTCTTGGCCTCTTCTTCAGCTTTCTTCTTAGCTTCTTCATCAGCTTTTTTCTTAGCTTCTTCATCAGCTTTTCTTCTAGCTTCTTCATCAGCTTTCTTTTGAGCTTCTTCTTGCTGTTTGCGTTGTTGTTCTTGTTCTTGTTGTTGCTGCTGTTGTTCTTGTTGTTTCTTAGCTTCTTCATCAGCTTTTTTCTTAGCTTCTTCTTGTTTTACTTTATCTTCATTAGCTTTTTTCTGGGCTTCCTCATCAGCTTTTTTCTTAGCTTCTTCATCGGCCTTTTTCTTAGCCTCTTCTTCAGCTTTTTTCGCATCTGGAGTTCCGCCAGGCGCAGTGAAAGATGCACCAACTGCTGGGCTTGTTCCAGTGCCTTTTTTCGCTACTACAGAGAAGCTGTAAGTAACACCTGGTTTAATACCACCAAGAGTAGCTGTCGTACCACTTATTGATAGGCTACCACTTGAACCGTCAGTTGCTTTATAGCTGGCTGCATATGCATCAACTTCTGCTGGTCCAGACCAGTTTAGTGTAACTGTGCTAGCGCCATCAAAAGTGACATTCAGACCACTAGGAGCATCTACTTTAATTTGTTTAATTGCATCTTTTTTCGCACCTTTTACGTATAACTCTCCGTTTATTTCTTGTACAGAAGAAGGACGTTCAAAGCGTGATTTATCTGTAGCGAATTTGCTCATCATTACTTGGAACATTTGCTGTGCAATTCTAGTGGAGCGATCGCTAACATAATTTTTTGGACCATCTTTTTCGTAACCGGTCCAAACAGCCATTGTGTATTGTGGCGTATATCCAGCAAACCAGCTATCTCTGTTTGCATCAGCTGGGATGTCATATTTTTGAAGAACTGATTCATCAAAGTTTTGTGTTCCTGTTTTACCTGCTACGTCAACACCTGAAACGTATGCTGTTGGACCTGTACCACCAGAACCAGGTTTTACTACGTCACGAAGAACGTCAGTAACCATATAAGCTGTATAGTCTTGCATTGCGCGATGTTCTTTCGGTTTAAAGCTTTTCTTTTTCCCGTCCGGGAAGGTTACTTCTTTTACGAAGTGTGGTTTATTATAGTTACCACTATTACCAAAGGTTGCATATGCACCTGCTACTTCTAATGGAGAACTATCGTTACTACCGATTGCTGTTGATTCGTAGACTTTTCCTTCTTTAAAGGTCATGCCTAAACCTTCAGCAAATTCTTTTGACTTATTAAGACCAACTGTTTGTGCTGTCTTTAAAGCTGGAATGTTTAATGACTTTTTCAAAGCTTCACGTAGTGAAACGTCACCTTTGTAACTTTTTGTTGCATTTTGTATTTTCTTACCATTGGAATACGTATATTCTGAGTCGTTTAATTGATGGTATGTAGACCATTGTAAATTTTCAATTGCCGGACCGTAGTCGAAAATTGGTTTCATTGTTGAACCAACTTGGCGTTTTAAATCAGTTGCCATATTATGACCTTTGAAAGTAGACTTACTTTCTTTACGTCCAGCACCAATTGCTCGAACTTCTCCAGACTGTGTATCCATAAATACGAATGACCCTTGGAATTGATCGTCCGGATACTTAATAAGATTGCCATCCATAATTTTGTCGGCGTAATCTTGAGCATCTTGATCAAGTGTTGTATGAATCGTTAAACCATCTGAACCGATATTTACATCAGGATATTCTTTTTCAACTTCTTTTACAACCGCATCTAAAAATGCTTGATACTTCATCTCAGTTACTTCTGAAGACGGTTGAAGGCCCTCAGTTACTGGAATCTTAACGGCGTTATTCATTTCTTCTTTTGTTATATAACCATGTCGATTCATTAATGATAATACGACATTACGACGATTTGTTGCTCGTTCAACATTTTCCTTTTTTGTTGGATCATAAATGTTTGGACCTTGGGGTAAACCAGCGAGCATAGCAGCTTCATGTAATTGCAAGTCTTTTAAATCTTTACCATAATATTTTTGCGCTGCTGTCGCAATACCGTATGAACGGTTACCTAAATTAATCTTATTTAAGTACATTTCTAAAATCTCATGTTTAGAGTATTGTTGCTCTAATTTGTAAGATAAGTACCATTCTTGCACTTTTCTTTTAGCAGTTTTGTCCATTGTTAGAAAGTAGTTTTTAACGACTTGCTGTGTAATCGTACTACCACCTTGGGAACCGAAACCACCAGTGACATTTTCCATAACTGCTTTTGTAGTTCGTTTAAAATCAATTCCATTATGATCATAGAAACGCGAATCCTCAGTTGCAAGAAATGCATTTTCAACTACTTTTGGAATTTGATCATAAGTAACATGTGTTCGTTTTTCAGCACCGTATTCATAGAAGAAATTTCCGTTTTTATCGAGAAACTTTGTTGATAAAGGATTAACAAGTTTGGATTTGTCTAATTTTGGAGCGTCCTTTACCATAACAAAGAAAGCGGAAACGCCGGCTACAAGACCAACGATACCAAGAAGTAGACAACCTATAAGGAATTTCTTGAAAAAGGAGCCTTTTTTCTTTGGTTTTTCTTCTTTATGTGTTTTTTTCTCTTGATTTTTCACATGATTTCGTTCTGTACGAGAACGATAATTATCTGACATTATACTTTCTCCTACCTTTCATTCTCTCCCCCCAAAAGTCGAAAAAAGAGCCTTAGTGATGACTCTATCACGAAAAATAAACCATGTCTAGTACACGGATATAGTCAATCCGAGGGTGATAACCGCATGATAATAAGGATCCATGCTCTTCTATTTCTTCTTTCGTAATCGACTTGCGTCCACCAGTATTTTGACGATTCCAAAATGCAATAATATGTTTTGCATCTAGTAAATAAAATTCATCAAAAAGTGTAAATTTAATAATAACAAATGCAATTCCATTATGAGCAACCACTTGCTTCATATGTTCAATTTGATGAAGGTGGAAGTTTTGAAGTGGGAAACTAGTTTTATTTTTGGTTTCCTTTGCTTCAAAATCGATGTATTTCCCTTTGTATACACCGTTGTAATCTGTTGTAGAAGGTTGTTTAAAATACGCTTCTTTTACCACTGCAGCACTTCGAGCGGGGTAATCTACTTTTACAATTTGAAGAGGTGTAGGCTTTTTATGTACACATGCAATATTATGGGTTAAGTAATATTGATTTGTTTCATTCAATTCCTCTTCAAGGGACATACCTCTATTACTATAAGTATGTGTTTTTATAGGTGTTTTTTGAGGTTGTGAAGCTTGATTATACCTTTTTCCATTTGGGTAACGAATGGTCATAGTGTGTCCACCCCCAACTTGCTAAGAATTACTTACAAAGGTGATTATATCAAAAAATGAAAAAAGATGTGACCTTTTTGATGAAAGGTATGATGACTTATTTATGTTTACATGGAATGATTATATGAAAATTAAACAAAATCGAGAAAAAAATTTTTGTACAGAGGAAGAAAAAGCAATCATTCACAATATTAAAAAGAAAACAGAAATAGCTAATGTGGACAATATTTCTCGGACACAATCTTATCAAGAATATTATTTAAGAAATAGTGAAATCAGGTGGGCCTTTTTAGCGAGTATGGTTTCGAGAAATGCGGGCTGGAATATGACTGATTTAGAAGGGAGATATTATGATACTGTTTTACCTAGAACGGTAAAAAAACATTTATTTCTTCTGTACGAACAGGCTAATTGGATTATTTTTTTAGATGCATTTCCTCAGCTATTATTGTATGAGGAAAGTAAGAAGAGACATGCACCTCTCTTTCATTTGTTGCAATACTTCAATGTATCAATTTTTATGGAAAAAGAATGGTTACTTTTCTGGGAAAGAAGAGATATGAATAGACTTATGACAGCGCTTATTATAAATGAACAAAATAAAATTCAAAAACCAGTCATTGAGAACACATATTTTAAAAAACATGTATTCCATACTGCACTTTTTAAAGTACAAGAAAGACTTCATATTAGTGCAGTTATCTTCCCAACAATTGAAGGGAGAATGTATGGGTTTTCGGTTTATCAATTTGAAACGTTACAAAAGCGTATAGAACTAGGAAAAAAATTAGCATGGTTATTGTTTCATCCAATTTATAATGGTTCGTTTTATAAGTTTGCACTGCAAACTACACATACTGGGTCTAGAGAAGATTATGAAGTTTACGCAAAGGAAACTCGAAAGTCTTATACGCCAACACTTAGAGATATTTATCCTGTTATTTTACATGAAGAAATAAAAATGAGAGATTGGTTTTGTGCAAATATGAAAATGAATGTGCTATTTGTACTTGAAGAACCTAAAGGGGAAGTTAATATAACAGAATGGTATAGAAGAAAGAGAGAACAAATCTATAGGCTATCTATCGTAAACCGTTTTGCTAAAAGGATCGATGAGTTCATGATATAATAAAAAAGAAGTCCCGTCTTCCATTTTGAAGACGGGACTTCTTAATTTGAAAAAATCCTGCTATGCGTGCTACAACTTTAATTTCAAAACGTAATGCTAGTAGGAGATTAAGGATGATTTGAAATTTAAATGTTCGTAATAAAGTCTCGCTTTATGTAGCAGGGAAGTTTGGACCATCTAGCTTTGGATTGCCAGTCTCGGGTTTATTTTGTTGTTTGTTTTGGTTTTTCTTTTTTTCATTTTTGTTCTTTGCCATTGTAATACACCTCCTTTTTGTATTGTTACCATTTCTATAAATGACATACGAAATGATTTCTTTGACGAATAACAACTAGTTTTGTCATGTGGGCAGGAGTGGTGAATCATTCGGCGAAATTACATGACAAAGGAAAAGCAAAGAAGGAGGCGTTTTGTATATGGCGATGGTTCAGAAGGAAGATGTAATGAAAAAAATGGATCAAATGTTAAGTTCTCTCGATTTGCTGGAAATGAATATAGGGATTAGAATGAATCATGCATTAAAGGATGCGAGTGAAAAAATATGCAATAAAATAGAAATAACAGAAATGCATATTGAACATATGGAAAATAAATTAGTGCATCACGAAGAGAAAGGGAATTGGGTAAAGACATTTCAAAACGTCGTAGTGAGTGCATAATAAGGTGGGAAAGAAATGAAGAATGAAGCATTAATACAGTCTTCAGAAAAACTCATGCAGTATAATAATGAAGCGAATGTAAAAAAAAGAGAACTAACTGAATACGACTTTTATAAGGATATGAAACCGTTTGTAGATATGGTAGATGAGGAATTAAAGAAGTGGAAAGAATTAGCTTATACGTGGATTAAAGAAGAAAAGCCAAAGTATATACATGTACAGCAAATTGATCAAGTATACGATAATTTACAAACGAATGTGTTGCAATGCTTTGTAAATAAAGGTAAAGGTAAACGATTCTTTGAAACACACCAAGCCATTTCGTATACTTTGCAAAATATAGTTGAGCAATGTAAATAACAAGAGGGAGAGCCCTCTTGTTATTTTTATGCTTCTGTCATTGTTGTAGGTTTTGTTGCGCCGTTTATTTCTAATTCTTTTATTAATGTTCGATAATCTGATATGCATATTTTTCCTTCGAGATACCAATGTCTCGCAAAGTCTAATAATTCATTTGCATTCTCTGTGCAATACCCCTTTTTTTGAGAAAACGCTTGTTTTAAATCCCCTAATACCATGTTGATTCCTCCCCCATGAGAATCTTCTTCTTAATTATCATAGCATGGAAGGGTTTTCTTTTTTAATTTTTTAAAAATTTAAACTTCCGACAAAAATAGACATATATTCCATCACACATATTATTTTATAGGTACATATTATATATGTAGAAACTTATGTGAAGGAGGAGAGAATGCATGTTTCAACAACCTAACGTATATCAGCAAACGAATCCATATGCACAGCAAAATATGTACCAATATAATAAGGATACATATTTACGGTATAATATGTATCCTTTCGAGCCTTATTATGGAAATCAAAATTATTATCAACCGTTTGAAGTGTCCTTTATGAATCAAGCTCAACAACCACAACAGCAGCAACCTTATGTGAATCAAGCTCAACAATCACAAGCTCAGCAATCATACATGAATCAACCACAGCAGCAGCCTTATATGAATTCGCAATATTATATGCCACCACCATCGCCGTATGCTAATCAACAAGCGATGTTTTATCCACCAAAACAACCGTACCCGACGCAGGGTAAGCAAAAGCAACAACAGCCAAGCCAGTTTTCTAGTTTTGTTTCTCAATTTAAAACATCAGATGGTAACTATGATGTAAATAAAATGATGAATACAGCTGGACAAATGATGAATGCGATGAATCAAGTGACAGGTATTGTAAAGCAAGTTGGAGGCTTTTTTGGTAAGTGATGTTGAAGGATTGTCTATAAAAACAATGTAAATGAAATAAAGGACTAGACAAATTTCCTTGTAATAAATGGGTATATATAACAAACGGCTTTCTCTCTTTTCTCATACTGTAAAGTGTAATCAGATTTTTTTAACGAGAGAGGAGAGAAAAAACTATGCATCATTGTCATCCTTGCTTTGGAGGGCATAAGCCTACAGGACCTATTTGTACGACTGCTCCTGTCATTCATCCGACGAAACAATGCGTAACACACTCTTTTTCAACAACGGTGGTGCCACACATTTTCCCAACACATACAACACATGTACATCATCAACAAATTAAAAACCAAAACTTCTTCCCACAAACAAATTCAAATGTAAATGTTGTGGACCCAATCGACCCAGGATTCGGTGGCGGATGTGGACCGTGTGGTCATGGACATCATGGACATCATGGACATCACGTATCACCATTTGGTCCAGGACCAAATGTATCTCCGTTTGGACCAAACGTATCACCATTCGGACCGAATATTGGACCAAACGTATCACCATTCGGTCCAAATATCGGACCAAACGTTGGTGGAATGTTTAAAAAGTAAATGATATGTTAGAACTAGCGAAATGCTAGTTCTTTTTTTGTAATTGGAGTGTTGATATGAAAGTTATTGCAGTAACAGGATATAAGCCATTTGAACTTGGAATATTTAAAAATGATCATCCAGGGGTGGAGTGTATAAAGAAAGCGTTACACCGTAAATTAACCAATTTTGTAGAAGATGGTTTAGAGTGGGTTATAATAAGCGGCCAATTAGGTGTAGAATTATGGGCTGCTGAAGTTGTTTTTGAAATTCAAGTAGAATATCCAGATTTAAAATTAGCGGTATTCACTCCGTTTTTAGAACAAGAAGAAAATTGGAAAGAAGATAATCGTGAATATTACGAATTTATCCTTTCTCAAGCAGACCATGTTGATAGTATCACGAAACGGAAGTATGAAAGTCCAGAGCAATTTAAATTAAAAAATCAATTTTTTATTGAAAAAAGTGATGCGCTTTTAGCGGTATACGATGAAGAAAAACCAGGAAGTCCCAAATATATTGTAGAAGCAGCAAAGAAAAAAGGAGAAATAGAAAATTATCACAGTTATTTCATTCTTTTTTCTGATTTACAAGATATAATAGAAGAGGAACAGTGGAATAATGCAGAGTAAATATGTAATATAGTACTCGTATATATGATTGACAAAAAGCATTGTTTCTGAAAAAATTTAGTTAATGAAAGTTTTGGTAAAAATTTGAGGTGAAGAAAATGATTTCGGATAAAATTAAATTAACAGCGAAAGATATTTTAGAAAAAGAATTTAAAACAGGTATGAGAGGTTATCAGCAAGAAGAAGTAGACAAGTTTCTTGATATGATCATTAAAGACTATGAAGCTTTCCACAAAGAGTTTGAGCAATTAAAGCAACAAAATGCTCGTTTAAAGCGTGAATTAGAGGAACAAAAACTAGCAGTAACGCAAGTTCCACAACAACCTGTACAAACACCAGTTGCACAACCAGTTTATAACAACACGAATACGGATATTTTAAAACGCTTATCTAACTTAGAAAAAGCTGTATTTGGAAGTAAGTTATACGAATGATGTAAGGTGGGAAAAGGTTTAAGCATTTTACATAGAAAAAAACGTTGCAAAATCTTTTTGTTTCCACTATACTAATGGATGTCATAACGTTTGGGTAATCGCTGCAACGCCAACGTTGTAGAGGAAAGTCCATGCTCGCACGGCCTGAGATGGCTGTAGTGTTCGTGCCTAGCCAATTCATAAGCTAGGGTATTCTGGCTGTAAGGCTGGTTTAACGGCAGGGAAAAAACCTAAGTCCTTTCGGATATGGTTTGACTACCTTTAAAGTGCCACAGTGACGAAGTCCTTGAAGAAATGATAGGAGTGGAACGAGGTAAACCCCACGAGCGAGAAACCCAAATAATGGTAGGGGAATCTTTTCCAAGGAAATGAACGACGGGAAAGGACAGGTTTTATAACCTGTAGATAGATGATTGCCACCGGAGTACGAGGCGTGGGCCGTTTGTAGTACAAAGGAACAGAACATGGCTTACAGAACGTTATGAACCAACTATGAAATAACTCAGCTCTCCTTTGTTAGAGGAGGGCTTTTTATTTGTATGAAGTTATAAAGTATGAGTTAAAATGGTTAATGAGAAAATTTTTCGTAAAATGTAATGATTAATAGGACCAATTGCTATTAATTATTGTTTGAATATACATAAGAGGTGAATGCAAATGGGAAAAGTTACTTTAATTGCAACAGCGGCAATGGGTATTGAAGCGTTAGTTGCCCGAGAAGTTCGCGATCTTGGTTATGAATGTCAAGTAGAAAACAGCAAAGTAACATTTGAAGCAGATGAAAAGGCGATTTGTCGCACGAATTTATGGTTACGTACTGCGGACCGTGTAAAAATTAAAGTTGGCGAATTTAAAGCAACAACATTTGATGAGCTATTTGAAAAAACGAAAGCATTAAACTGGGGAGATTATATTCCAGAGAATGGCGAATTCCCTGTTATCGGTAAATCTTTAAAATCTGAATTATTCAGTGTTTCGGATTGCCAACGTATCGTTAAAAAAGCTGTCGTTGAAAAATTAAAAACAACATATAAACGTACAACTTGGTTTGAAGAAGATGGTCCGTTATTCCGTATCGAGATTGCAATGCTCAAGGATATTGCAACATTAACAATTGATGCGAGCGGTGTTGGACTTCATAAACGTGGATACCGTATGGATCAAGGGGAAGCTCCGTTAAAAGAAACATTAGCTGCCTCTTTAATTAAATTAACAAACTGGAAGCCAGATCGTCCATTTGTTGATCCATTCTGTGGATCAGGTACAATTCCGATTGAAGCAGCATTAATTGGACAAAACATTGCACCAGGATTTAACCGTGGTTTCGCATCTGACGAGTGGGGCTGGGTAGGTAAACAAAACTGGCGTGAAGCTCGTCAAGAAGCTGAAGATTTAGCGAACTATGATCAACGATTACAAATCATTGGATCGGATATTGATCATCGTATGATTCGAGTTGCTCAAGATAACGCAGAAGAAGTAGGCTTAGGTGATTTACTTACATTTAAACAAATGCAAGTAAAAGATTTCACAACAAAAGAGGATTATGGCTACGTTGTAACGAATCCTCCATACGGAGAACGTTTAAGTGAAAAAGCACTCGTTGAACAACTGTATAAAGAAATGGGACAAGTATTCCGCCCATTAGATACATGGTCAGCGTATGTATTAACAAGCTATGAAGCATTTGAGAAGTGTTACGGAAAAGATGCGTCGAAGAAGCGTAAACTGTTTAACGGATTTATCCGTACAGATTACTACCAATACTTCGGAAAACGTCCACCGCGTAATTCATAGTATAAAACTCCTCCAGCGCGCATATACTGGCTATTATGTAATGCGTAAAGGAGGAAGTGATATGGATAATTTCCAATTATCAATGATTCAAAAAGCTATTCACCGTACGTATGATGAGCTCGGAAAAGAAGTGGATAGTCAAGATGCGATTGTAGATGAAATACAAAAAGCACAAGAAGAATATTTGTCAGCTCTTTCACATGAAACAGCGATTGATAAAAGGTATTTAAAGTCATTAATATAGAAGAAAATTTTCCTTTTTCGAAAGGAAAATTTTTTTTCGTGTATTTATATGTATGGCAACAGGGGAAAGTAGCTGCACACATATGAGTAGCGGTTACTATATCTTTTTATAGAAAAACTTTTTGGTTGGAGGCTAAGGATGTTTACTGAGAAGAGATTACCATTTGAAGTAGGAAAACAAGACAATTTTTATGATAAGTTGAATGAGTGGATTGGAGATGTGTTTTACGACATCCTTCCGGAAAAAGGTTTTGAAGAGCGTGATGAACAAATTTTTATGGCGTTTCAATTAGAGCGTGCTTTCCAAGAAAAGAAAGTTATGTTCGCAGAAGCGGGTGTAGGAACAGGGAAAACTATTGTATATCTTCTATATGCAATTTGCTATGCGCGTTATACTGGAAAACCAGCTATTATTGCTTGTGCAGATGAAACGTTAATTGAGCAGCTTGTGAAAGAAGAAGGAGACATTGCGAAATTATCTGAAGCGTTAGGCTTATTTGTAGATGTACGACTTGCGAAATCAATGGATAATTATTTATGTTTACGTAAGCTTGAAGATGTTATGAGTGGACGAGCTCCAGAAGTAATTGAAGACGTATATTATGAATTACCACAATTCGTATTTGATCATGGTACGATGCAAAACTTTACTCACTATGGTGACCGAAAAGAATTTCCACTATTAAATGACGAAGAATGGTCAAAAGTAAATTGGGATTACTTCCAAGATTGCTTCACTTGTGATTCTCGTCATCGTTGCGGTCAAACTCTTTCACGTGAACATTATCGTAAAGCAGCAGATTTAATTATTTGTTCTCAAGATTTTTATATGGATCATATTTGGACGTACGATGCTCGAAAGCGTGAAGGACAAATTCCATTATTACCAGAAAGTAGTTGTGTTGTATTCGATGAAGGACATCTTGTAGAATATGCAGCTCAAAAAGCTTTAACATATCGTTTAAAGCAAACGATGATGGAGCAACTTTTAACGAGATTATTACAAAACGATATTCGTGAAGAGTTTGCACATTTAGTAGAAGAAACAATTTGGCAAACAGAGCGATTCTTTGATGTGTTACAAGAAAACAAAAAAGAAATTGCCGGTTCTGATCGTTTAGAAATTACTGTGACAGAAAAAGTAACAGCTGAAGCGAAACGACTTTATGCGAAAATTGGTGAAGTCGGTGATGCATTAGTATTTGAAAGTGAAATGCATACAGTAAACACGTATGACTTAAATATCGTTGATGAACATTTAGATGTATTAGAGCATTCACTTCGTCTGTTCATGCATGAGAAAAATGTAATTACATGGGGTGAAGAAGGTGATGGAGCCTTCACGTTAGTGATTATGCCACGTGCAGTAGAAGAAGTATTACAAGAGAAAGTATTCTCGAAGAAAATTCCGTATATTTTCTCGTCTGCTACATTATCTAATAACGATTCATTCGCATTTACAGCAAATAGCCTAGGGGTAAAAGATTACTTATCATTCTCAGTTGCCTCACCGTTTGATTATGAGGAGCAAATGGCAGTAAACTTACTATCGCATACGAAAGAAAATGAATGGGAAAGAAAGTGCCAATATACACTTGAAAATATACAGAAAACAAATGGACGTACACTTGTATTATTCCGTACAACACAAGAACTTGCAGCGTTTAAAGAATATGTAAGTAAAGAACAAATGTCAGTTCCGTTCTTATATGAAGGGGATCAAGAAATTAGTCAGCTCGTTTCTCGTTTCCAAAATGAAGAAGAGACTGTACTTTGTGCCGTTCATTTATGGGAAGGTTTAGACATTCCTGGTTCATCATTATCACATGTTATCATTTGGTCATTACCATTCCCTCCAAACGATCCTGTGTTTGAGGCGAAGCGTAAACATGTAAATGATCCATTCTGGGATGTAGATGTACCGTATATGATTTTACGTCTTCGTCAAGGGATTGGCCGTTTAATTCGTACGAGCGACGATAAAGGTGCTATATCAATCTTCTTATCTGATACAGAAGATGAGAAAGTGATAGAAGCGGTGAAAAACGTACTACCAGTAGAAGGTAAAGAATTATAAGGAGAAAGCTTGGCGCTTGCCAAGCTTTTTTTCTATTATAAAAGGAAATTAGATTTTCATGTCGAATTAAGTTTGAGGTAGAAAAAGGAGGTTTTTATACAATGACAGTAGCTACATATGAAGTAGAAAAGCAATTTTTAACATACGTGAAGAAGATACAAAATTACGGAGAAGCATTAAGCTTAATGTTTTGGGACTTGAGAACAGGGGCGCCTAAAAAAGGTGTAGACCAGCGTTCAGAAGTAATTGGCATGCTTTCATCAGAAGTATTTGCCATGTCGACTTCAGATGAGATGGGGAACTATTTAACAGAGCTTGAAGCTTTAATACGTGAAGATAAACTTTCTGAAACGACGAAGAAAATGGTTGAAGAGTGTCGTAAAGAATATGATAGAAATAAGAAAATTCCACAAGCGGAATACGAAGCGTATGTGAAATTAGAAGCGAAAGCAGAGAGTGTGTGGGAAGAAGCTCGTGAAAAATCTGATTTCGAAATGTTCCGCCCGTACTTAGAAAAAATTGTTGAATTTAAAAAGAAATTTATTACATATTGGGGTTACGAAACATATAAATACAATACATTATTAGACATGTATGAGCCAGGTATTACAGTAGAAGTTTTAGATCACGTATTTGGTCAACTTCGTGAGCGCATCGTACCGCTTGTAAAAGAAATCTCTGAGTCTAAAAAAGGATTAAAAACAAGTGCTTTATCGGAAAAATTTTCAAAAGAAAAACAAAAGAACTTTACATTAGAACTATTAAAGCAATTGAATTATGACTTTGAGGCAGGCCGTCTTGATGAAACAGTACATCCATTCGAGATTACTTTAAATAGAGGGGATGTTCGTATTACGACACGCTATGACGAAAAGGATTTCCGCATGGCTGTGTTTGGAACAATTCATGAATGTGGTCATGCTGTATATGAACAAAATATTGCAGAGAAATTTGAAGGTACACCGTTATGTAGTGGAACATCTATGGGTATTCATGAGTCACAATCGTTATTCTTTGAGAACTTTATCGGCCGTAATAAATCATTCTGGAAGAAAAATTATGATTTATTAAAAGAGTATAGCAATGGTCAATTTGATGATATGTCAGTCGATGAATTTTATGATGCAATTAACGAATCGAAGCCGTCATTCATTCGTATAGAAGCAGATGAGCTTACATACCCGCTTCATGTTATGGTGCGTTATGAATTAGAGAAAGAATTATTTGATGGTACATTACAAGTGAAGGACTTACCAGCAGCTTGGAATGATAAGATGGAAGCATATTTAGGAATTCGTCCGGAAAATGATGCGCAAGGTGTATTGCAAGATGTTCACTGGGCTGGTGGCTCATTTGGATACTTCCCATCTTATGCGCTTGGTTACATGTATGCAGCACAATTTAAGCAAAGAATGTTAAAAGACATTCCGAACTTTGATGCATTGTTAGAAGAAGGAAACGTAACACCAATTCGTGAATGGTTAACAGAACATATTCACCAGTATGGTAAAACGAAAAAGCCACTTGAAATTTTAGAAGATGTAACAGGCGAAGGGTTAAATGCAAATTACTTAGCGGATTATTTAGAAGTGAAGTATAAAGGAATTTATGAGTTATAAAAAAGAGCTGCTTACTTGCAGCTTTTTTTATAGGGGGATAGAAGATGGTTTATACATATACAGTAATGACGCAAGAAGAGGCGGAAGAGATTGCATATAACTGGCATTATAAAGGGGAATATTCCTTTTACGATATAGAGGCAGATGAAGAAGATTTAGATGAGTTTTTACATGATGAGAGTAGAGGGAATCATACATTTTCTGTGAAGGAAAATGGCATTCTCATTGGTTTTTTTACTGTTTGTAAAATGAAGGATAGAACGGTTGAGATTGGACTTGGAATGAGGCCTGATATAACTGGAAATGGATTTGGTTTACAGTTCGTGAATGCTGGACTAGCTTTTAGCAAAGAAAAATACGGATGCAAATATATAACACTATCAGTAGCGACATTTAATGAGAGAGCGATAAAAGTGTATAAAAGGGTGGGGTTTGAAGCGGTTGGAACGTTTATACAGAAAACAAATGGTGGTTGTTTTGAGTTCTTGAAAATGAACTATATATGTAAACGTGATTAAAAAACAGAGGATCTTCTGTTTTTTTATTTTGATTTAGAAATATATGATACATATTGTTTACTTGTTGTAATTGAGAGTTTTGAAATTTCGGTAGAGGGTGTGTATGATAGAAGTTTAGTAGCAAATAGTAGGTTTAGCAAGGAAAGGTAGAGGTAGTATGATTACAATTAAAACGAAAAATGAAATAGATTTGATGCATGAATCTGGAAAATTACTTGCTTCATGTCATAAAGAAATTGCGAAAATGATAAAGCCAGGTATAACGACACAAGAGATTGATACGTTTGTTGAAATGTATTTAAAAAAGCATGGTGCCACATCTGAACAGAAAGGTTACAACGGGTATCCATATGCGATATGTGCATCTGTAAACGATGAAATGTGTCATGCGTTTCCAGCCGATGTTCCTTTAACTGAGGGTAATATTGTAACAATTGACACGGTAGTAAACTTAAATGGGGGTCTTTCAGATTCTGCTTGGACGTATAGAGTTGGAAAAGTTTCTGATGAAGCAGAAAAGTTGTTGTTAGTAGCTGAGAATGCTTTGTATAAAGGGATTGATCAGGCGGTAATTGGTAATCATGTAGGAGACATTGGCTATGCAATTGAAAGTTATGTAACAAATGAAGGTTTTTCTGTCGCAAGAGACTTTACGGGACATGGGATTGGTAAAGAGATTCATGAAGAACCAGCAATTTTTCATTTTGGGAAACAAGGACAAGGACCTCAGTTACAAGAAGGAATGGTAATTACAATTGAACCGATTGTAAATATAGGTATGCGATATTCTAAAGTAGATTTAAATGGGTGGACTGTACGAACGATGGACGGGAAATTATCAGCTCAATATGAGCATACAATTGCGATTACAAAAGATGGGCCAATCATTTTAACGAAGTTGTAATTGGGAATGAAAGAGTTTGCAAAACTCGAACAAAAATAGTGGTTTTTAAAAATTTGTACGTGTTTTTTTGATAAATGCTTTTCAAAGCATAAAAAGTACGTTATAATCCTTCTATAAAATAAATAGTTAGCTACACTCATATAATCGCGGGGATATGGCCTGCAAGTTTCTACCGAAGTACCGTAAATACTTTGACTATGAGTGAGGACGAATATAATTGCTTGTTTAGCATTCTTTTTTTGCGAAACTCCAAAAGCGCGTCTCTCACTTGTAACGAGTGGTGGCGGCTTTTGGAGTTTTTTTATTGCATAAGAGGGGGAACAAACATGAAAGTATTACAAGAAAAGATTTTGAACGAAGGAAAGGTTTTATCTGGTGACGTATTAAAGGTAGATGCTTTTTTAAATCATCAAATTGATCCAGTACTTATGCAAGAAATCGGAAAAGAATTTGCTAAACGTTTTAAAGAAGAGAACATTACAAAAATCGTGACGATTGAATCTTCAGGCATTGCACCAGCGGTTATGGCTGCATTAGAGCTTGGTGTAAAAGTAATTTTTGCACGAAAACGTAAATCGTTAACGTTACAAGATAATATGTACGTTGCAAACGTATATTCATTTACAAAACAAGAAACAAATGAAATTTCATTATCTCGAAATCATATCGATGAAAATGATCGTGTATTAATCATCGATGATTTTTTAGCAAACGGTCAGGCTGCTTTAGGTTTAATGAGTTTAGTAGAGCAAGCTGGAGCGAGTATTGCAGGAATTGGAATTGTTATTGAAAAAGCATTTCAAGATGGAGGAAAGAAGCTTCGTGAACAAGGCGTTCGTGTTGAATCACTAGCAGAAATTGCATCACTTGATAACGGCACAGTTACATTTGTACAGCAAGAAACTGCGGAGGTGAAATAAACGATGAAGCAGCATCCATTTAAAATTGCATCGCTTGGTATGCAGCATATGCTTGCAATGTATGCTGGAGCAATTATCGTTCCGCTTATTGTGGGCGGTGGACTTGGTTTGAATCAAAAAGAGTTAACATATTTAGTCTCAATTGATTTATTAATGTGCGGCGTTGCGACAATTTTACAAGCATTATCAAATCGCTTTTTCGGTATTGGGCTTCCAGTTGTGCTTGGTTGTACATTTACAGCGGTTGGACCGATGATTGCAATCGGGAAACAATACGGCGTGTCTTCTATTTATGGAGCAATTATTGCTGCCGGGTTATTCGTTGTTATTTTTGCAAAATTATTTGGAAAGCTTGTAAAACTGTTTCCCCCTGTTGTAACAGGATCTGTCGTTACAGTAATTGGAGTTACACTTGTTCCAGCTGCTATTAATGATATGGCTGGCGGAGTAGGAAGCAAAGATTTCGGAAGTCTTGAAAACTTAGCGTTAGCATTTGGTGTGTTACTATTTATCATCATTATGTATCGTTTCTTCGACGGATTTATTCGTTCAATCTCTATTTTGCTAGGTTTATTGTTCGGTACAATCGTTGCAGCATTTATGGGGAAAGTAAGCTTGCAAGCAGTTGGAGAAGCAGATTGGTTCCATGGTATTCAGCCATTTTACTTCGGTACACCAACATTTGAATTGACGCCAATTATTACGATGATTTTAGTTGCTTGCGTAGGGATTGTAGAAGCAACAGGTGTATACTTTGCATTATCTGATATTTGCAATAAAAAGATTGGTGAAAAAGAATTAACAAAAGGCTATCGAGCAGAAGGATTAGCGATGGTGTTAGGTGGTATTTTCAACGCGTTCCCATATACAACATATTCTCAAAACGTAGGGCTTGTTCAATTAACTGGAGTAAGAAATCGCGTTATTATTTATACTTGTGGTGGTATGTTAATCGTTCTTGGATTCATTCCAAAAATCGCAGCTATTACAACGATCATTCCGAAATCAGTACTGGGCGGTGCGATGTTAGCAATGTTCGGTATGGTAATGGCATATGGTATTAAAATGTTAAGTAGCGTTGATTTTGGTAAACAAGAAAATTTATTAATCGTTGCATGTTCTGTCGGAATCGGACTTGGAGTTACAGTCGTTCCTACTTTATTCTCACAACTTCCTGAAAATATTCGTATTTTAACAGATAACGGAATTGTACTTGGAAGTGCGTCAGCAGTACTTTTAAATATCGTATTTAATATGGTGCCGCAGCGTAAAGTGAAAATAAAAGAAGAGCCGGTGTCTATGCAAAGTGCGGTAAGAGAAGCGTAAAAAAGCAAGGTCTCATTATGAGACCTTGCTTTTCTTTTTAAGTGGCATCATTTTTCCGTACGTACCAAGACGCCAAATGTACTCAAGTGGCCCGTATTGATAATGTGAAAGCCACCAGCGGCTAATAAAGATTTGTAACGTGTAGAAACTAATGCAGAATATTGGTCCAACCCATAATGGAGCAGGATAATAATTTTTAAGGAATAGACCAAATACAAGTAATGTAACAATTGTATGCGAGATGTAATTTGTTAATGCCATTCGTCCAACGTATTGGAATGGACGTAATAACGTTTGCCATTTTTCTTTTTGTAATAAACGCATTAGCGTGAAAATGTAGAATATGAATAACGTTTTTCCGCTAAACATTGTAAAGACCTGCATATAAATTGGTTCATAAAATGGTTTTGATAAGAAGTAACGGACCATGAAGAACCACATTGGTAATGTTAAAAGGAACATAATAATTTGCCATTTTTTAAGTTTTAGATCTAACTCTTTCGTGCGGCGGAAAATATCCTTTTTGCCGGCGTATAAACCAAGCAAAAATAGCCCAACTGTTTCTGGAAGCATAAGTAAATTTAATCCAATTCCATCAGCGTAAAATGCATGGAAACGATTTTGTATTTGTGACAGCCAATCTTCTAATGGCATGATAGGTAAGGAAAAACCTAGCTCTTCCTTTGGTACCAATGCAACTGTAATACCAGCCATTAGCATAATGAATTGAAAAATACTCAATAAAACGATAGCCCATATTAAAATAGTACGAGGTTCTCTCTTATAAAATAAAAATAAGAAAAATCCAGCAATCGCATAAGTATGTAAAATGTCTCCGTCCCATAAAAGAACGTAATGTAAGAAACCGAATAATAATAAAATAAGTAAGCGGCGAACAAATAAAATTTTCGGATGATCTGTTTTTGCTTCAGCACGACTCATAAAAATGTAAAAGCCTAGGCCAAATAAAAACGAAAAGATAGTATAAAACTTTGTTTGAATAAACATATCGTAAAATAGACGGATATAGCTATCTAGCCCTTCATAAACTCCTGAAATATCACGTGAGTCAATCCCAGCGATAACAGGCCAGTTCACAAGAAAAATACCTAGTACAGCTATTCCTCTAATAATATCGATGGAGTGTATCCTCTCGCCTTGTGAAATATTTTGTGTCATTATTTTCCTCCCTGTTAAGTAATTCCCTTTTATTATACAAAATGTAAGATGGAGGGTATAGGGTGGATTTCCATTTTTTTTAACTATTAAGTTATGTAAGATGCGATATAATAAGAGGGCACAACAAGTTTTAACCTTTTTCAAAACAGGCAGTAAAGCTCCTTCTTATAAGGAGCTTTCTTTATGAAAAGTGTTGATAATGATTCTCTTTAATGATAAAATATATTTAAAATTGATAATCATTATCAAAAAGGTTGGTGTGTAAGTATGGTATATGCATTAGTAGCAGGTACAGTCGCTGTATATGCAGTTATTGCGAAGTATGTTTTAAATGGAGTAGGAACAGCAAAATGAGTGATATGACATAAAATCCCTTTCATTTGTAAAAAGAATGAAAGGGATTTTTTATTTTTAATGAGAATATGCTGAAAATTTAGTATGATAGTAAAGTGAAACTGTAATCAATGGGTAGGTGTAACTCTCACTGGTTATGAGCTCGCAAATAGCGGGGGAAAGTATATACATCTTGGATAAAGGGGAACAAGGGGATGACAAACATAGTACAGACAAACGGTATGAAAAAACTTGTTTGTTTTTATGAAGAGTGGCAAAAACACGGCGATGCAGAGAATAGTTTAAAGTTGTTTGAGGTGATTCAAAAATATAAACAAGAACAGCTTATGATAGCGTTCTGTGGTCACTTCTCTGCAGGGAAATCAACGATGATGAATCATCTATATAAAGCGCAGTTGTTACCAACAAGTCCAATTCCGACAAGCGCTAACGTTGTCAAAATTGAAAAAGGAATGGATCGTGTTGTTGTAACGGTTAAATCTGGAGAACAGTACGAGTATGACGGTGCATATTCAGCTGAAGAATTAAAACAAATTTGTAAAGATGGTGATGAGGTAATTGGTGTTCACATTTATCGGAATGATGCGCCAATTCCTGAAGGTGTTATGTTAGTAGATACACCAGGGATTGACTCAACAGATGATGCCCATCAATTAGCGACAGAATCAACGCTACATCTAGCAGACGTAATTTTTTATATGATGGATTATAATCACGTCCAATCGGAAGTGAATTTGCAATTTGTTAAAGAATTGAAACAACGTAATAAAACGGTTTATCTCGTTGTCAATCAAATAGATAAACATAAAGAAAATGAATTGTCGTTTGAGAATTATAAAGATAGTGTAAAGCAATCGTTCTCTAACTGGGATATTGAAGTAGATGGAGTATATTATACGTCATTACGAATGATGAACCATCCACATAATGAAATTGGAAGCTTAGAAACGTTAATTACTTCTATTATGAAAGAAAAAGAGCAGTATGTAAGGACTGGAATGGAGCGAGAAACAGAATATTTAATGGGGGAACATTTCTCGTTTATTGTTTCTGAAAATGAAAAAGCTCTTTTGAAATATGAGGAAGAGTTAGCATCACCACTTTCTATTTCAGAGGTAGTTGAAAAGAAGGAAGAGTTAACGGAAGCGAAAAATCGTGAGGCAAGTAAAGAGTCTCATGTGAGAAATGAATTTATAAAAGGCCTACAAGCTATATTAGATAACGCGTATTTAATGCCATTTGAAATGAGAGAATTGGCAAATGCGTACTTAGAAACGAAATTAACAAAGTTTAAAGTCGGTTTGCTATTTGCGAAAGGAAAGACGGAGCAAGAAAAACAAAGGCGTGTAGAGGCGTTTTATTCTGCCCTTCAAAAGACTGTTGAAACGCAGCTTGATTTTCATGTGAAGGAATTTATTGTAGCCTTCTTAAAAGAAGAAGGATTGTTCACGGAGGAAATTGGGAAAGACATATATGGGTTAGAAATTGCTTTCGGACCAGAAATGTTGGCTGAGGTAATTAAACAAGGCGCAGGTTTCACAGGTGATTACTTACTTCTTTATACAGCGGATGTAGCGAATGAACTAAAGAAGCGTTATTTTATAAAAGCACAGCAAATTTTTGATAAAAGTGCGGTCGTTTTAAAGCAAAAGGTGAGGGAAGCAGTTGCTCGTATTGAAGAAGAGATTGAAACATATACGATGTTGCAAACGGCGAAAGAAACACAATTACAATACAATAACAATTTGGCGACATATGAAGACTATTTACGAAATGTTTGGCACGATCATGTTGCTACGCCTGAAGGTTTGCAAATAGATGAGATATTGCAAAGGGAAAAGCAAATTGTTAGTGAGAAATTTACACTACAAGAGAAGGAAATCGTAAACGATAACGTAGCGATTCATGAAGAAGAGCTGAAAGGAACGGCGGCTTTAAATATTCAGCGGATATTAGAGAAAGTGAAAAAAGCTGAAACGATCTTAGAGCCATTGCCAGCGCTGAAACATGTACAGCAAGAGGTAATAGAGAAAAGAAGACGTGTAGAAACAAAACAATTTACAGTAGCGTTATTCGGGGCATTTAGTGCTGGAAAATCATCATTTGCCAATGCCTTACTCGGTGAGAAAGTACTTCCTGTATCACCAAACCCGACGACGGCAACGATTAATCAAATTTTGCCGGTTACAGAGGAAAAACCACATGGAACAGTAATTGTTCAGTTTAAATCAAAGCAAGCGTTATTAGAAGATATGAAAGCTGTTTATAAGCTGTTTCATTATGAGATTGCTACGTTAGATGAAGCGTTAGCACAAATTGATAAAGTTATGAAATATCCTTCACCAACTGGGAAGCAAAAAACAACATTTAGCTTTTTACGAGCGGTACAAAAAGGGTATGATGCAGTTTCTACTTATTTAGGAGAACAAGTACAACTTACATTAGAAGAGTTCTCTGATTATGTAGCGAATGAAGAGAAATCATGCTTCGTTGAGTATATGGAACTTTATTATGATTGTGCTTTAACAAGGCAGGGAGTAGCGCTTGTAGACACACCTGGAGCGGATTCTATCAATGCTCGCCATACGGATGTTGCATTCCAGTATATTAAAAACGCAGATGCTATTTTATTTGTAACATATTATAACCATGTATTCTCTCGTGCTGACCGTGAATTTTTAATTCAGCTTGGTCGTGTAAAGGATACTTTTTCCCTTGATAAAATGTTCTTCTTAATTAATGCTGCGGATTTAGCAGAGTCTGAAGAAGAACTTGAAATGGTAAAAGATTATATCGCAGATCAGCTACTGCAATACGGTATTAGAAATCCGCGTTTATTTGCAATTTCAAGTTTATGTGCGCTTGAAGAGAAACAAGGAAAGAATGTTGAAAAAGAGAAGTATGGTATTTTACAAAACTCTGGGATTACTAAGTTTGAGGAATCATTTACGTCCTTTATGATGAGAGATTTAATGCTTGTTTCTGTGCATGCTCTATATGGTGCGTTGCAAGGGGCAGATCAGCTTTTAGTAAACATGATAAAGGGTGCAAAGCAGGGGAATGAAGAGAAAGAGAAGCAAACGAAAAAATATGAAGCAGAGCGTGATCAACTACTTCATATCATTTCTTCATATAGTGTACTTGCTGAAGAACAGGCGATGCAAAATGAAGTGAAAGAGTTGCTTTATTACGTGCAACAGCGTCTATTCCTACGCTATAACGATGTGTTTACTGAATTTATTAATCCGGCGTCACTTCGAACCGATGGAAATGTGAAAACACAATTGCAGCAGTGTGTTATGGAATTAGTAGCATTTATTCAGCATGATTTATTGCAAGAAATGCGTGCGACATCATTACGCCTTGAAAAATGGATAGACGAAGCGATGAAGCGTGCAAAAGACGAAATTGTAGTGAACTGTAAAGTAGAAAATGAATCAATTTCTATGAATGGAACAGTGGAGTATGAATATAAAGATATTACACATAAAGAACCCTTCCCTTCAGTTGAAATAAAAGATTTCAAAAAAGCATTGGCACATTTTAAAAATGAGAAAAGCTTTTTTGAAAAGAATGACAAAGCTTTTATGCAAGAAGACGCTAAATCTGTATTAGAACCGCTCGTATCAAACTATGTAGCTGATGAAAAACATTTATTTGTTCATCATTATAAGCAAGAGTGGGATATGAAGTGGAATTTATTCCAAAAAGTGATGCAGCAAGATGTGATGAACTATTATGAAAGTATATTGTTTGCATTGGCTGAAACGATCGATGTATCTCTATATGAACAAAGTAAAGAACAATTGCAAAAGCAGTTAGTAGAGATTGAAAAAGAAATTTATGTTATATAGTCGTTATGAGAAAAAGATTCGTTCAATTTTCTTTTGAAGTACAGTATCTAAAGATTTTACAAATCCAGCAAATTCATCGGTAGAAATCATATGAGTAAGAACGAGTCGTCTGCCATCTGGTGTTTCACCGCATAAGACGAATGAAGAAAATTCATATGTTTTGTTTTCAACTACTAATTTTGGATAGGAATACGTGTCGCTTTTCTTCTTCTTTCCATCAATAGAGATGACGTTGCATTTTTTCTCATTGTTGTCCATGGTGAATCCCTCCTTTCTATTACTTATGGTAGACAAGGAGGGTTTAGAACAATAGAGAAGGGGGAATTTTTTATGTCTGTTGTAATAGAACGTATTCCAAAAGAGGCTATACCGAAGGCTTTATTGTTACTTGCTGATCCAAGTGAACGGCAAATAGCTACATATGTACAAAGAGGATTAACATACGTAGCTAAGCAGGGGGGGAGCGTTATCGGTGTATATGTTCTTTTGGAAACAAGGCCAAAGACGATGGAAATCATGAATATTGCGGTTGTAGAACATTTACAAGGAACAGGGATTGGGAAGAAGCTATTAAGGCATGCTGTAGAAACTGCTAAAGGATATGGTATGTCAAAACTTGAAGTTGGTACAGGCAATTCTAGTGTTTCACAACTTGCTTTATATCAAAAATGTGGATTTCGTATTTTTTCTATTGATTTTGATTACTTTTCGAAGCATTATGAAGAAGAGATTATTGAAAATGGGATTGTATGTCGTGATATGATCCGGCTTGCAATGGAATTGAATAAAAACGTATAACTATTTAGGGGGAAGAGAAGATGGAAGTACATAAAGCAATTACAGCACATTCTCGTAAACAAAATGAAAGCGTAAAAGCATGTTTACAATTAGATGCACAGCGTGAAGCAGCTATTGAAGCTGCCGTATCTCTTGCGTCAAATGGGAAAGAATTTTCGGTTGATGTCATTAATTTTGTAACGAAGCAAATTAATGATCTTGCAAAAAATGGTGTTACCTTGCAGCGTAAATATGTTACAGAAGAAATGGTTATGGAGTATGTAAGTCGTTTGAAAGAGAAAGAAGGTCGTTAAAGATGATAGTTACAGTCGAATGGTTACGTGAGCATATAGAAGATGAGAATGTCCGTATAATCGATTGTCGTTTTGATTTAGCGAATCCTAATTGGGGTAGAGAAAAGTATGAAGAAGGACATATTCCTCATGCGTTATATTTTGATTTGAATTTAGATTTATCAAGTCCTATAGCAGAACATGGTGGCCGCCATCCTTTACCAAATATTGAGGAGTTTGCAGACAAGCTTTCGAAGGCTGGTATTGATGAACATACGACAGTAATTGCGTATGACAGTCAAGCTGGTGCAAATGCTGCTCGTTTATGGTGGTTATGTAACTATGTAGGACATGAGAAAGTATATATATTAGATGGTGGTTTCCCTGCTTGGAAAGAGAATGGACTACCGACAACAGCGGAAATTCCTGTTGCTATACGAAAAACATTCAAAGCTAATATACAAGATCATATGCTTGTAACGATGGAAACGGTCAGAGAGAATATCCGTGCAGGTGCGGATGTTACATTAATTGATTCAAGAGAGCCGAAACGTTATGCTGGTGTAGAGGAACTTGTCGATCATAAAGCAGGACATATTCCAACAGCGGTAAACCATTTTTGGAAGGATGGAATGTTGCAATCAGGACAATTTAAGAATAAAGCTGGGCAACAAGAACGATTCCAAAATCTGTCGAAAGATAAGGAAACCATTGTATATTGTGGTTCTGGTGTTACGGCATGTCCAAATATCGTTGCATTAAAATTGGCTGGATTCCAAAATGTTAAATTGTATGCAGGTAGCTGGAGTGATTGGATTTCTTATCCAGAAAATCAAATTGCAAAAGAAGAAGATTAATCACTTGCATGCAAAAATAATTTGTATTAAAATAAGGTCACAAGCAAGAGATTGCTCGAAAAACTTTGTATTTTACACATTGGAAACAATGTGATAATATAACGACAAGTAAATAATACATCCTGCGGTGTGCGTAACTTATTTATGTCTAAAACCGATGTTAGTTATACGGAAGCTCAATATTTAGCGACCATCATCAAGCCTTCCTTGTGGAGGAAGATGTACGGTAACTGTGAGGGCATCCACCTGCGAGTAGCGGGTTTTTGGACATTTACGAGGAGCGGCACGTGCGGGGGTCTTATTTCAACTAACCTTATATAAAATTCCTACGGTGTACGTAGCTTATGCATGTCTTAAACCAATAAGTTTAATATGGAAGCTCAATATTTAAATGTAGCTAACATGCCATCTTTTTAAGAAGGAAGTTACAAACATTTGTGAGAGCATCCACCTGTGAGAGCAGGTTTATGGACATCTAGAGAGAACGGCATATGTGGGGCTATATAAAAACCTTACGTTTTATACGTAAGGTTTTTTTGTTGCATAGATATATTAATATTATCTTGATTCACCTGTGAAGTTTCCGTAATAAATGTAGCACTTTCTGTCTTCATCAATCTCTCTTGAATCTAAGGAGAATTCCATAGACATGCCGTCTCGCTGAATATATATAATATCTGAATGAAGAGATGGTAAAATTTCTTCGTAGTTCCATACATCTTGACTATCTACTAAGCTTGAACTCGTTTCACTTAGTTCTCTAATTTCAAAACCGATGTGGGAGTATGTAGGGTCTGAAGGGTCATTGGCGAAAACTTCTTTTTGAATATAAATAACTACTGTTCCGTCTGGATCAACCGAAGTTGCAGTAACAACATAAGTATTTTTCTCTTTAATAAAATATTCACAAGTCATGCGTGCGATAATTTCAGAATTAGAAATATTGACGTAGTTCCATAAAGCAGGATACCCTTTCGTTTCATCATTAAGTCGATATTCTAAGCGCATTTTTATACCTCTTCTTCCTTTTTCTTCTACTTTATCATGCCATCCTATATAATAGGAATAGAAATTAAAAAGGGGAGTGCGAAGGTGACAAAAACGAAATGGCTAGTAGGTGGTGTCGTAACGTCTTTAATGACTGGCACTTTATTTGGTTGCGCACAAGATCTTCCCCCAAAACCGAATGATAATAGTTGTTCTGATTGGGATTGGGATGATGAACTTGGGGTATGGCAGTGTGATGATAGTAGTTCAGGTTATCGTGGGCATTATTTCTATGGTGGGCGATACTATCAAAATAAATCCACTTTTAAAAATTCATCGGCGTTTAAATCGTATCAATCGTCTGCTGAATTTAAAGGTGGAATTGGAAGCGGTTCAAAGGGAGGATTTGGGGGATAAAATATGTCGCAATACATAAGGGATCGAAAAGAGTTTTATTTGAAATATCCAAATTTTTGGTCGAATTTATATGAATGTGAGTATAGTTTGTTTCATGTTTTTTCTATAACAAATCAGACTATGAAGCAATTACAATTAGCGACTGAACGAATGGGAAAAATATTTTTTAAGACTGCTAGACTGCTGCGTAATTTAAGTGACGAACAGCTTCTTGAGCTTGGTTTTCCATCCGCGAGTTTATCATTCATTAGAATGAAAGGGCTTTATCCTGAATCTGTAATTTCGCGATTTGATTTTGCTGTAACAGAGGATAACCAAATCAAAATGCTTGAGTTTAATAGTGATACACCAACTTTTATTGTGGAATGCTTTCAAATGAATGGGAAAGTATGTGAAAATCTAGGTTATGATGATCCAAACTCGGATCAAGAACGATTGCTATCTTCTGGTGTTACGAAAGCCGTAATGGAAGCGACAAAGGGATTAGACAATCCAAATGTTGTTTTTACAGCACATCATGAACATATTGAGGATTGGAATACGACTATGTATTTGAGTCAGTTATGCCATGTGGAAAATAAAGTAGTGCCAATGTCAGAACTTAGAATTACAAAAGATGCTCTAATCGATAAAGATGGGGCGAAGATTGACGTTTTATATCGCCAAACATATCCGATAGAAGATTTAATTGAGGATCAAGATCCTGAAACAGGAGATTTGGTAGGTGTGGAATTGTTGCAACTTGTAAAGGCCGGAAAGCTTTTTATAATAAATCCTTTGTCAGCATTTTTACTTCAGCCAAAATCAATTCAGTGTCTTATTTGGGGGTTAGCAGAAGAAGAGGCCTTTTATACAAATGAGGAACAACAGTGGATTAAAGAATATATGTTACCTACATATTTAGAACCAGATTTATTTTTAGGAAAAGGTTCTTTCGTTCAAAAACCTTCATTTGGTAGAGAAGGAGATACAATTACGATTCGTGATAAGGACGAAAATATTATGCTTCAAAATGCACATCAAACATATAAAAAGTCACTGCCAATATTTCAAAAGTATACAGAACTTCCAGTCGTATCCTTGGAAACAGAAAAAGGGATGGAGAAACTGTCGTATGTGTTTGGTTCTTTTTTAATTGCTGGAAAAGCGAGTAGTATCGGTATTCGCGCGGGAGAAAAGATTACAGGAAATGAATCGTACTATTTACCGGTAGGTATAAAAAGGAGGGGGAAAAATGATTAATTTTTTATTATATTTAGCAGTAACACTTGGACTTTTATGTATTGGTCTGTTCTTGATGGAAGTGACAACGAAAGTTAAGGAATTTAAGTTAATGGCTCAAGGGAATAAGGCGGTAAGCTATGTGCTTGGAGGGCGATTACTTGGGTTAGCTATCGTTTTATATTCGACAGCAGCTAATTCAATTTCACTTCTTGATATGATTTCGTGGGGAGCAGTTGGGATTTTGGCTCAAATTATCGTCTTTTATTTAGCTGAGTGGCTTACACCACGCTTTAATATAAACAAAAGTCTTGAAGAAGATAATCAAGCAGTCGGTCTTTTTCTTATGTTTTTATCGCTTTCAATTGGGATTGTAATCGCTGGTTGTATAACTTATTAAAAACTTTACGTTTAAACGTAAAGTTTTTTATTTTATACCGCTATTTGCCGGGCAGCCCGATTGGTGAGGGCTAATAATCAGTGGCGGATGAACAAAACCCCCACTGATTAAAGTTTCACTTTATATACGTTAGTTTGCCATACCATTTGAAAAAATTGTAGGCTACGGTTGACATCTATTTTAAATAAGAGTAACATTTTCAATGTAATGAAAATAAGTCTCTGTTAGGTGAGGCTCCTGTATAGAGAAATGCTACTGCCCAAAAATGTCGAGAGACGCCAATGGGTCAACAGGAATGATCGAATTAAGGTTTTTCTTAACGTAGCTGGTAATGTACCTATGCTATACAGTGCTAAAACTCGGTGAGGGAGAGGTCCGTAGATTTCTAATTATATTAGAAATCGTTTATTTGTGTATGTAATGGCCGCTACTCTCTTAAGGGTAGGGGTCTTTTTTGTTACCAAGCTATGAGTAATTTCATATTATAAACTATAAAATTAAACGAGGAGGTGAGGAGCATGTCAAATTCTGACTCGGTTCCGTTACCCATATACTTCAAATCAAAAATATATGATGTAGGCAGGAAACGATTTGTTCCTCCCTCTATATTTATCACAATGTAGCGTTTATAAAGCGCGAGACACTTTCATAGTAAAGTGGATAAATTGAGAAACAAAGCGTTTCTTCCTATGTTGTAAAGGAGGAGACGATAATATGTTATATGCAAACAAAACTGTGGGTAACACGTCATATAAACTAAGTAAAAAATCAATAAAAGAACAAACAATGCTCCAAAAAAATAAAGATTTATTAATTGAAATTGCAACAAGAGATGTAAAATCTGTATTTGCATATTTTAAAACAACAAGAGACGGACTATCAATGAAAGAGGCACAAAAACGTATTCAAGTATATGGCCGAAATGAACTAACTTCAAAAAGAGCACTTCTTGCAGAAGTAATGATGAAGCTAGGTGGCATGATTCCAGGTTTTTCAAAACAACGTGTGTGTGATGAATTACAACGTGAAACGATTACTGTATCTAGAGTAGAATGTTCTAGTAGTACAGGGTTAAATAGTGAACTGAAAATGATGGAGATACCTGTGCAAGAACTTGTACCTGGAGATATGATTTTTCTTTCGGCTGGAGATGCTGTGCCAGCTGATGTACGTATTATTTATGCAGATGATTTATTAGTGAATGAGTCTGTGTTAACGGGAAACGAAGCGAATATAGAGAAGTTTGAGAGCTGCTATCACCTTGAACGTAAACGATTTATTCCATTAAAACGGATGAAAGATTATAATCCACTTGAGCTTGAAAATGTATGTTTTAAAGGTTCGCATATCGTTAGTGGAAATGCAAAAGCTATCGTTGTTTCTACTGGAAAAAATACGTATTCAGGCATCTTGCATACTTGTTGTAGTAGAACGTCTTAATGTGTTAATGGTGCTAAATATACAAAAACAATGTATAATAGACAAAGTTGAGCAAAAACGTAGAATGGTAATCTATTTATATAACCTTACGTGATAACGTAAGGTTATTATTTTTTTAATAGGAGAGGAATTATGAAAAAAGTATTATTAGTTGATGGTATGGCACTATTATTTCGTGCTTTTTACGCAACAAGTGTCTACGGACAATTTATGAAACGACAAGATGGAACCCCTACGAACGGGATTCATGGTTATATGAAACACTTATTAACAGCTACGCAAGCGATCGAACCAACACATATCGTTACATGCTGGGATATGGGAAGTACGACATTTAGAACAGAATCGTTCTCGAATTATAAAGCAAATCGTGCAGCGCCACCAGAAGAATTAATTCCTCAATTTGATTTAGTGCAAGAAATGACTGCAAAATTATCCATTCCAGTTATCGGTATGAAAGGCTACGAAGCCGATGATTGTATCGGTACGCTTGCAAAACAATATTGCAATGAAGCTGAAGTTTATATTTTAACAGGTGATACGGATTTACTTCAACTTGTTGATAAGAGCGTTACAGTCATGCTTCTGCGTAAAGGAATTGGAAATTACGAATATTACACACCGGAGAAAATCATGGAAGAAAAAGGTGTAGAGCCGTGGCAAATCGTCCATGCAAAAGCTTTCATGGGAGATACAAGTGATAATTATCCAGGTGTAAAAGGTATCGGTGAAAAAACAGCGTATAAGCTTATTCAAGAGCACGGAACAGTATCCGCTGTACTAGAAAATGTAGGATCATTAACAAAAGCGCAGCGTACGAAGATTGAAAGTGATTTAGAGAACTTAAATATTTCGTTACAATTAGCCCAAATTCACTGTGAAGTTCCAATTTCATGTTCACTAGAAGAAGGGTTACACACAATGGATGAAGAAAAACTTAGATTTGTTTGTGAAGAAATGAATTGGGGAAGACCTGAAATATTAATAAATATGCTATAAATAGTTTGGAAAGAGGGATGTTGCATAAGTCGAACTTTGACTTGGTGACACCTTCTTTTTGTTTTTGTAAACAGTATTATAGTAAATAAAATTATGTCGAACTCAATTTTAAATATATAAATGTTTTGACAAGATATAATGATAAAAGTTGATGGAAATAGTAACTTTTATAATGAAGTGAATTAATTTCAACATAGTTTTAGATAATCACTTTTTTCGTGTTCACAAAGTTGTCAGAAAATAAACGGAATTTTCATATGAAGTTCAAATAGAATTCACAGCAATCAATTATTATAAGAACCACAGATAATTCTTTATCTTTTATATAAATCATCCCCCAAGGAGGACAATGAAAATGAGAAAAAAAGTGAGAAAATCTTTTAAACAATTATTAATTGAAAATAAACAATCACTATTAAATAATAAAGAAAATATGAAAGAAATCGAGGAGAGAATTGAGAAACGACATGTAGCATATAGTGGTGCCAGTAATTAAATAAAATAAAAAAGATAGCCTATATAGGCTATTTTTTTATTTTATATTGAAAAAATGCTAATCAGCTCTTTAATTTTGTAAATATGCAAGATATTTTTATAGCGTTTTTCTATCAATATTACTCATTTTTCGAGGTTGAAATTGGTATATACCAATTTTTGAGATTTTCTATTCATAATATTACAAAAAATGTTACAATACACTCAAATTTATACTATAAAATCATTTTAATATGAAAAATTGGAATGAAAAGAAAGGAGGGGAATATGAATAAAGATGTCGCTTTGAAATGATTATTATCATTTCATTAGGAGTTGATGTAAAAAGATGAAGAGATACGAAGAATTGGACTCTATAAGAGGGATTTCTTCATTAGTAGTAATGATCGGTCATCATTTAATGATTTTTTCAGCATTTCAAAATTACAGTTATGAAGATAATAAGCCATTTGTTGTGTACCTATTAAAAGAAACGCCTGCTCGTCTAATTTTTAGTAGTGGTAACGAATCAGTTATTATCTTTTTTGTTTTGAGCGGATTTGTTTTGTATGAATCTATTCAAAAAAACTATAGTAGCTATGGATCATACCTTTTAAAACGTATATGCAGAATATATATTCCTTATATTGTGGCAATAATTATAGCTATTGTATGCCAGATTACAATTAGTGAATATGGTATTTCTTATTTAAGTGAATGGTTTAATCGCTCATGGACGATTGAAAGTTCTTCAAGCTTAATAGCGCAACATATTTTATTGGTTGGGAAATATAATACAGATGCATATAACGGTGTAATTTGGTCACTTGTCCATGAAATGCGAATATCAATAATTTTCCCGTTAATTTTGATGATTTGCTTACGAAAAACGTTGAGGTGTTCATTACTATTATTGTTTAGTTTTAGTATATGTTCTGTCGTAATATTATTTTTGTTTCGCTCGGGCTTAACATTAACAAGCTATGCATTAACATTGCATTACACGGTGTTGTTTTTACTCGGAGCACTAGTTGCGAAGTATAAAAATAATTTAATAGTTTTTTATAGTAATTGTACTAAAAACACAAAAATTACATGGTTTTTATTTGCGATTTTACTTTTTATGTATGAAGGGCTTATAGGAGAAATTAAAGTGCTCAATAATTTTATATTTCGAGACTATGTAGTGGCGATAAGTGCATGTCTATTTGTCATATTAAGTTTGTCAATATCAACTTTGTCGTCCTTGCTACGTAATAAATATTTGTTATATTTGGGGAAGATTTCTTACAGTCTTTATTTATACCATATTATATCGTTGTTTTCCCTTATATACATGCTCCATGAAATATTACCGTTGCCAATTATTTTAATTTTTTCACTTGTTTTTTCGTTTATACTTGCAATGCTTTCGTATGTATATGTAGAAAAGTTTGCATTCGGAGTTGGAAAGTATGTAACAAAACAAGTGGATAGAAGAGAGAAAGGGTTATCTGTAAAGAGTGAATTGCAGGATGTTATTCAGAAAAGGGCGGTGAAATAATTGAAGCAAGAAATGAGTATAAAAGATTTTCAACAATTATTGAAAAGAAGATTCGTAACGATTATTTTAACGATGTGTTGTTTAACCGCTTCTTTAGTTCTTATCTCTATGTATGTTTTAAAGCCGTCATATCAATATTCAACGCAAATTCTTGTTGGGAATTTAGATGAATTTAATAAGGAAAATTCAACAAATAAAACACAAGAGAATAAGCAACTAGTAACATCGTATGTTGATATTTTAAAAAGTCCATTAATTATTTCAACAGTCAAAAAAACTTTGAAATTAGAGCAATCAAGTCATGAATTAGCACAAAAAATCTCGGTTGTGAATACGGACAACTCACAAATTGTAACTGTTACAGTAAAAGATTCCAATCCGAAAATCGTGAAAGACATTGTAAAGACATTGGCAGAGCAATCACAAAAAAGCTTTCAACAGTACACAAATGTACAAGGGGTGAAAGTATTAACGGATCCTGAGTTACAGGAACAGGCTGAAAAATTGTTTCCGAAATTTCAACTGATCATTCCTATTTCTTTAATTGTTAGTTTTTTTGTTGGAATAGGTTTAGCTGTATTTCGAGATTATTTTGATGAACGTATATACACGGAACAGGATTTAGAGAAAATAACAACAGTCTCTGTTATTGGTCACATAAATATGAAACAAAATAGAAAAAAGAAACCTACAGAGGTTGATAAAAAATCATCTACATATCGAGGTGAACATGTCGATGTTTAGGACAAAGAAGCAGCTGCCATTCAATTTGCATGATGATCTGATGAAAGAGCAGTTTTATACGGTGTATCACGAGCTGAAAAAATCCGGAAAACAACTGTTCACAGTTAGTTCAACGAAGGACAGAGGTGTTGTTGCCTCGCTTATAGTAAATATGGGTGTAGTGTTTGCGGAAATGAAAAAAAAGGTGTTACTTATTGATGTGAATTTTTCTGACCCTAAACTACATGTAGTATTACAAAGTGATCACATGATAACAGTAAACGATATAATAAGCTCTTCCTCCCGCAATTATGAATCTTTTTCTAGTAATTTGTCTAAATACTTATATTGTATTCCTGCAAAAAAAACAGTACATACAGGGACGCCCTTAGTTGCTATGGATGAATTTGATAATGCGATTGCTAAGTGGAAAGAAGATTTTGATTACATTTTCGTTTATTCTTCTGAAGTATTTGAACTTCCTGCTACGCACATTATTGCAGGGAAATGCGATGGAGTGGTTTTAGCAGTTAAAAAGCGAAAAGATTCATTACGTACAGTGCAAAAAGTAATAGCGGATATAAATAGGAAAGAATGTGAATTAATAGGTATAATTTTATATTCTTGAATGTGGGGGTAACGATCCATGATTCGTGAAACAAATCAAGCCAAGTTGTATACGATTCCGGCTCAAGAAAAGCCTAGCATATTGAATCGAAGTGTAAAACGCTTGTTTGATATTATATTTTCAATCATATTGTTACTATTAACAATACCAATTATGTTGTTCTTTTGTATTATGATTACTTTAGAAACATCAGGGGCTCCAATATACTTTCAAGAACGTTTAGGTATAAACGGGAAGAAGTTTAATGTATTTAAATTAAGGTCGATGGTAAAGGATGCTGAAATGAACGGACCACAATGGGCAAAAGAAGATGATCAAAGAATTACAAAAGTTGGATTGTTTATAAGGAAAACGAGAATTGATGAATTACCGCAACTTTTAAATATTTTAAGAGGAGATATGTCTTTTGTAGGCCCTAGACCAGAGAGAGAGTTTTTTTATAATGAGTTTGATGCGTATATTCCAGAATTTAAGGATCGTTTAATGGTAAAACCAGGCTTAACAGGATGGGCACAAATAAATGGAGGGTATAATCTTGATCCAAAGGAAAAGTTGAGGCTGGACATGGAGTATATTGAAATGAAAACGTTTCGGATGGACATCCGTATTTTATGTAAAACCGTTTTAATTGTATTGAACGGCAATGGTGCAAGATAAATATATATGTAAACAAACAACATATGTAAGTAGGTTACTTGCAAAGGAGAACTTGTATGGGTAGATCTATTCTAAACAATATTATCCATCTATTTTATAGTACGATTTTAGCTAACCTTCTTCAGGCCGTCAGTTTAATTGTTTTAGCAAACTTTTTTAACGCACAACATTATGGGATGTTTAGTGTTGCCATAGCAGTGACGTTTGTTATGTTATTCTTTACAGACTTAGGACTTAGTAATACGTTTCTTCGAGAAGGGGCAAAGGATGGAGCAGATTTAGAGCAGATTTTATCATCTTATATAAAAATAAGGATGATTCTACTTATTTTTATTTCTATCATCGGTTATATTGCTATTCATTATATGTATGAGGATAAAAATTTAATTTATATGATGATAAACGTAATGTTTTTCATGTTAATAGGATTAACTTGGCAAAACATAGGGATTGCCTATTTTCAACTGACGGAACGTATGAAGTATATAGCGCTCATAAAAGTTGTATCAGCATCAGTTGTCATTATAATTACATGTTTTTGTATTTTCGGAGAGTTACCGGTGTATGTAACAGCTCGCTTATATGCTTTTGGGTATATGATCGGTGGTTTATTCAGTATATATATCATGAGAAGAAAGACGAAAATGAATATGAAAGTCGTAATTCATAAAGCGTTATTTTGGCAATTAACTCCCTTTATTATTAGCGGTTTTTTAATAATGAGTACGCCACAATTAGCGCCTATCTTGCTTAACTATACATTGCCATTAAGTATGGTAGGTGTTTTTGCAGTGGCGTACCGGATGCCGGCAGCTTTATATCAAGTACCAGGGGTAATTGCAGGTGCATTTTTTCCGGTGCTCTTTAAGCATTATAACCAGAATAATATAGAAGAGCATACGAAATTAAATTTACTTCAAATTAAATCAATGGCGATTGTAGGAATATGTATGACGATCGGTTTATATCATTTAGCACCATACTTTATTTCTATATTTTTTCATGAAGAATGGAGCAATGCAGTAGAACCACTCCAAATATTATCATTTCTTATTGTGCTACAAAGTTTAAATATTGCCATTGCTGACGGTTTAACGACGAGTGGATGTCAAAATAAGAGAACTGTTGTGCAGTGTGTAGCATTGGTGATAGGTGGGGTTATGCTTTATAGCTTTAGTAGTCTTGGTGGAGTGATAGGAGCGGCATACGCTATGGTTTTATTTGAAATAGTCGCTTTAGTGGGATATATAGCGGTAAGTGTAGTGAAGAAAAAAATTGTATTCCAAATTGTAATACCGTATACAATTTATTTTGGTGTAACCTTTATTGGAGTGCAATATATATTGCATACATATCATTTAATTGCGCTTGTTCTTAATATACTAATTGTAGTAGCTGCCATATTCCTATATGATTATGAGCTAAAAAAACTTCTTCTTTCTTTTATAAGAAAAATACGCAAAAAGGATTATATTACGAAACAGGGGATATAGCCTATGGAAAATAATATGAAAGTATCGATGGGATGGATTATTCTTCTAATATTATTTGTTATGTTAAGTAAATACAATTTATATATTGGATTTTCATTGAAGATATATATGATTTTTTTAGTCATATATTTTTGTTTAACAATTAAAGACTTTCATATTCAAAAGTTATATTTTCATGAAGTTATATTTTTACTGTTTTATTTCATTTATTGTTTAAGCGGAATTCTTTCTATGTATTTAAATGCTAGTATTCGTATGATTTTTGGCGTGCTACTCGTTTTAGGATGCTATTTTATAATGAGAAATTTATTGGGGAATACTGAAATAGTGGTACTTGAATCATCTATTGCTTATGTAGGAATAGTATTTAATGTTGTAAGTCTACTACTCTATATAATCGGTTTACAATACTTTAGTTTATACGGTGGAGAAGAGAGAGAAATTTTTGCTGGATTATTAGTTGATAGAGGATATCCACGGTTAATTGGATTGCTAGATGATCCTAACATTTTTATTTTTTATAATACAATATTTTTTATGTACTATATGACGAATTTACAAAATGTCACTAACATCCTAGGGTTAATTTTATGTGTTACGACGAGTCTATTAACCTTTTCAAGGGGGGGGATATTAGCGCTTGTGCTTGTTGTTTTTGTATATATATGTATGTCTAGTTTCGCTAAAAAAATAAAAATAATTATGAGTTTAGTATTGTTTAGTGTAGTTATTTTTAGTTTATCGAATAGTGTAATGGGGGGCCAATTAGATGACATATTAAATAAACGAATTTCTGATTTTTCCCATGATAATGGAAGTGGTAGATTTACATTATGGGAAGCTGCTTTTAAATACTATTTATCCAATCCATATATCGGAATCGGTGCTTTTAACTTTTCGAATTATTATGAGTATCAATTTAATGAAAAATTATATGTACACAATACATTTTTAGAAATTTTGTCTGAATCGGGTACAATTGGTTTTCTTCTATATAGCGCGTTTTTATTCATATTAATGTTCAAGTTAGCGCAGCATACTTTGTTTCGTGAAAAACCATACCTTCTATTGACTATGATTGCATTTTTATTTCAGATGATGTCATTGTCACTCATTATTAACGAAGCGTTCTTTTTATTTTTAGCAGTTGTTGTGAAGTATATTTCAATATATGAAGGAAGGGGAAAGATAGATGGTAAAATGTCTATCAGCACATAATAAGGCGCCTCATGTTTCTGTAATAACACCTTCTTATAATAGTAGACGATTTATAGGTGAGACAATTTTATCTGTACAGAATCAATCGTATGAAAACTGGGAAATGATTATCGTTGATGACTGTTCAACCGACCAATCTGCCGCAAAAATTAAAGAGATAATAGAAGGAGACTCACGGATTAGGTTATTATCATTAAAAGAAAATGTTGGTGCTGCTAAAGCTCGGAATTTAGCGATTCGAGAGGCGAGAGGAAGGTACATTGCCTTTTTAGATAGTGATGATATATGGTTGCCGCATAAATTGAAGACACAATTGTTATTTATGGAAGAAATGAATATTGCTTTTTCATATGCGTCGTATAGTTTAATTGATGAAAATGGTAATGAATTAAATCGCGAAGTGAGTGTACCAAAATCTGTTGATTATCATTATTTAGTAGGAAATACAATTATCGGGTGTTTAACGGTGATGATTGATCGTGAAAAAATTCCGTATGTCGAAATGCCTAGTGTACAGCCGGAAGATACAGCGTTATGGCTGAACTTATTACATGAAGGGCATGAAGCAAAAGGGATACAGCAAGTATTAGCGAAGTATCGAATTGTAGCAAATTCTGTTTCGAGAAATAAAGTTAGAGCAGCTTTTCGGTATTGGAAATTATTAAGGGACCAAAAAAGTCTTAATGCAGTGCAAAGCTTTTACTATTTTAGTAAGTATGCTTATCATGCTTATAAAAAAAATAAAATCAATGTAGTTGGGAAGACGCAATTATGAACATACTGTTGATGACAGATAAATTGATAACTGGCGGAGCCGAAAATTATTTCTGTAAATTAGAAAATAATTTGCATTATGAGGATTTTAAGATTTATACAGCTGCAGGTGATGGAGAACTATATGAATCCCTTACTAGAAAAGAAAATTTTATATTACTTAGTCGATGGAATCATTTGAGAAATATTTATTATTTACGAAACGAAATTTGTAAACGAAAGATAGAACTTATTCATGCAAATAGTTTGCGAATGGTATTATATGCTTTTCTACTTCAAAAGTTTATTAAAAAAAAGATGAAAATTGTTTATACGAAACACAATGTAACGATATTAGAAAAGAAAATGCCAACGCTTTTTCGGTATTTCATGAATAAATATGTGAACAATATTATTACAGTAAGTGAGTTTGAAAAGAACAATTTAATTTCAATTCATGTAGCAGAAGAAAAAATAAATACAATTTATAACGGTGTCGATATTGAAAAGTTTTTATTCCAGCAGAAAAAGAAAGAATCTACATATAAAATAGGGATATTAGCTAGATTATCCAAAGAGAAAAACCATCAACTATTTGTCAAAATTGCAAATGTGTTGAAAAAGAGAAATGATTTTATGTTTTATATTGCTGGTGATGGACCAGAGAAAGAATCGATTATGAAAGAAATAGAAAAATATGGATTGCAGCAAAGGGTGAAGATGCTAGGGAATATTTCAGAGCCGCATGAGTTTATAGGGAATATGGACGCCTTACTTTTATTATCTTTTCGTGAAGTGTTTCCAATGGTAGTAATTGAAGCGATGGCTACAGGGACACCAATTGTTTCAATAGATGTTGGTGGAATACATGAAGCGGTAATAGATGGAGAGTCAGGTGTTTTGATATCTGAATATTGCGAATCCGAATTCGCAAGTGCGCTTGAGGAACTACAAGGGAATGAAGAAAAGGTAACTGCTATTAGATTGAAAGCACGAGAGAAAGCAATGAGATATTTCTCGTTAACTAAAATGATAGAAGAAACGAAAAATATATATGAATTAAACAAATGACCGAGTAGGTCGTTTGTTTTTTTTATTATAGAAACTTTTAAGAGACAACTCACATATTATATGAAAAAGGTAATATGAGGAGTGAATTTATTTTGTCAGAATATATTTCTTCCCAAGAAGATTGTGCGCCAGAAAGTAGCGTTCACATTGATTGTTTTGGGGCAGTTCCGAACTCAGGAAATGATAGTTCATTAGCAATTCAGCAAGCTATTGATTATTGTGTAGCGAATCGAATTTCGACGGTTAGAATTACAGGGGTAAATACGTACAAAATTGTAAAGCCGATTGTTATTAAATCAAACGTAAGATTAGAGTTAGATCCTACCGTAACGCTGCAAATTGATGGGGATTTTAATGCATTTGCGCTACAAAGTAACGCTTCGATAGTTGGTGGTACTATTCAAGTTATAAATCCATTGTTTCAATCTGCTGTTATTTATGTTTCTGGTTCACAACAAATCGAAGTACCTAATCAATCTGTTATATCAAATATAAATATAATAAATACAACTCCATCGTATAAAGGAAAAGCTATACATTTTTATTGTCAAAAGGCATGGGATTACATTAGTTTCTTTCAAGTTAAATTTATTCAAATTAAAAACTTTCAAACTGCAATATATTTGAAAACAGAGTATATAGATGATATCAATACACCTTGCTGGATTAACGCTAATGTATTTCAATCTATATTTATTGATGGATGTGGGTATGGGATTGAAGTAGATGGAAATAGTGATTTGCCAAATGAAAGTTCAGGAAATACGTTTCATGATATTCAAGTGCAATGTAGACAACAAACGAAAAAAGTAATTCGTTGTTCAGGTGCGTATAATACATTTGATTGTATGATTTGGGATACGTACCGGATGAGTAGTGAACAAATTGTCATTGAATTTTCTTCTAATTCTCATCGTAACTACCTTTTTTCAAATCTGCTTTCAACAACTATTGTAGATAAAGGTCAATATAATGTTTGTAAGTCTACTTATGAAGAATCCCTACGAATTCAGTTACCGTTGACTTTAAATAGACCTCATTTAATAGGGAATCAAGATGATATTTTAGTAAATGCTCAGCAGAAATATAACGTTAAGCAAGTAAGTGGAAAAGTGCCGTACGGAGGGAATCTCACAAATTGCTTTAATTTAATAGATGAACAAAGTGTAAACTATATTGACGTTCCAGATAGTAACCCAGTTGTCATTGAACTTGATTTTACGAAAAAACCAATACAAATGTTAAATTGTTTTGGAATGTATTTTGGATGGGGAGAGAGCCCAAAGAAAATTAAAATTGAATATGCATTAAGTGCAACTGGAAGTTGGGTTATCGCGTTGGATGTTCCATTAAATGTTGGGGATACAATTATCTCGAATATGAAGGCCAGTCAGTTATATAAAGTTAGAATTACATTAAGTGGTTATTCTCAAGATCATAAACGTTTTCGAATTAATCGTATCTTTGCAAGATCTTCTATGGAAAATGGGAGTGCTTGGTTAGCGACAACTGGCGGAAGGATGTTTGGAGATATTGAAATAGAGGCAAGTAAAGGTATAATCATGAAGACTGCTAGTGGAGTGAAATGGAAAGTTACTATTAATGAAGCTGGCCAACTTATTACGACTAAAATAACTTGAGGTGGTGTTTAATCGTATATCCTTGGACGAGTTACAACGTAGTGGAATATAGGTAATGAAAAAGAGATTGTAATTTGGTTTCAACCAAACTACAATCTCTTTTTTGTTTCAATTATTTCCACCAAATCCAAGTCCAAAGGTAATTTCGTACATTTCGAGGAGTAATGCGAATGAAGCGTTCACCGTCAAAGAAGCAATTTAAATTTGGAAGTGTTTCATCTGGATTTTCTGGAACAAAGGTGACGATGTTTTCGTTACTTGTAACGGTTACTGTAATTGGTGGGTCGGTAGGCGAGACTTGAAGTTGTAACGAAATATTGGCCGTATTTTTAAATGGATTATTAACAGGTGGACTTATTACTTGTACTGTGAATAACACGATAATTGTTTCGTTTGGTTCTAAATTAGTGGTAACTTGGAAACCGATATTCGGATTTGCTAGTGGAGAGCGTTCACCGTTAATAAAGACAGTGCCGTTTATAAATTGTAAACCTGCTGGAATGGTATCTTGTAAAGAAATATTTGAGAGTGAAATTTCGGCAGTATTTGTAATACGCACCGTGTAATCAAAATATTGATTTAAATAAGCTGAGCTGACGGAAGCATTTTTCGTGACTGTTGTAGTTATAAATTGAACTGGTATACGAACGATGTTTGAATTAACAATGAAAGTAATAATTGGATCCTGTGGTGTCAATTGAAAGGCAGCGGTAACTGTTGCAGAATTTATAATTGTACTGTTTGAAGGAATAGAAGTTACGAGAACTTGAAATGTTATCGTTGCTACTGAATCTGCAGATAAAGAACCAATATTAATACCAGTGTCTGGACGAACATTTGGAACGGGAGTATCGTTAATCGTTACGCTGTTTTCTATAAATGTTGTACCAGCTGGAATTGTGTCTATAACGGAAGTGCTGATTGTCGGAATTGGGGAGTGATTAAATACCGCTAATGTGAATGTAATGATATCTCCTATAACGACAATAGATTTGTCAGCTGTTTTTTCAATGCTAACCATCGGATCAACGACTGTCGTTGTAACAGTATTTGTTTGCTTTGTAACGGTATTTATTTTTTTTGTAATCGTAATAGGTGTTTCGGTTAGACCGACAATAGGCGTATAGGAAATAGTAGCATTATTATTGATTGTAGATTGAAGAGTAGTAGAAGATATTGCCACTTGGAAAGTAATAATAATAGATTCATTAGGAGCAAGATTTCCTAACGTAATACCATTTTCAGGATTTTCATTAGGCTGATTGATTCCGTTAATCGTAACACTACCAATAACGAATGCCGTATCTACTGGTGCAGTGTCTACTAAAAGAAAATCTTCGATAGTGATATTTCCATTATTGGTAATTGTAATGGTATATGTTAAAGTTTGACCAGGTAAGGCACTTGTAAAATCAACAGCTTTTATCGCAATGACATTATCATTTTGGACAGCAGTTGTGACGGTATTTGTTGTAGTAGTATTTGTAACAGGTACGTTATTTGGGTTGACTATATAGTTAAAAGTAGTAATTGCGTTGTTGTTTAGTTCATTTGGTGTTGGAATAGAAGTTACAGTTACTTGGAATGAAACGATAGCGTCTCCACCAATAGTTATAGTACCAATTGGTATACCGCTTACTGGATTCACCCCTGGAAGAGTTTCTCCGTTTACAATGACGCTATTTTCTATAAATGTAGTACCTTGAGGAATAATATCTTGAATGATTACATCATTTACTGCAACATTACCGGTTTGATTTAGTGTAATCGTATACGTTAACGTATCACCAACCGTTGCAAATGCAAGGTCAACAGTTTTATTACTATTCAAATTCGCGTGATTAATTTCTGTTGCTGCAGCTGATGAAATAATAGTTTCGGTAATAGGTGGTCGATCTGGTAACGTGTATTCATATTCAATTGTACTCGTGTTAGAGATAGGATTTGTTTGCGGAATCGAAGTAACCCGTACTTGGAATAGAACAGTTGCTGTCGTATTAGGTGGAATGTTATCAATTTGTATACCGTTAAGTGGATTGTCATTTGGACGAGCGTTTCCGTTCACAATAACACTATTCTCTATAAAGTTCGTATTTGCTGGGATGATATCTGTAACAATAATGTTTTCTATTTGTATATTTCCGTTATTTATGATGGAAATTGTATAAGGGATGATTGTTTGTAGGTCAGCATATTGGATAGGTGTTGTTTTTGTCGCAATTACATTAGCGGAAATAACTTCAGTGAAGGTAATATTGCTAGTCGATATTTGTTCTTCCACGTTTATTGTATAACGAGAAGTTGATTGATTTTGAACACGACCGCTGGCTGGAAGAGCTACGACGGTAACAGAAAATGTGACTGGGATAGAAGTGTTAGGAGCAATCGTTCCTACAAGTATACCAGCACTTGGATTGGCATTAAGCTGAGGAATGTTATTTACTAAAACGCTACCGTCAATAAAGGTTGTTCCATCAGGTATATTGTCTGTAAATACAACAGCAGTTGCATCCGTATTCCCCGTATTCGTTAAAGTTGTTGTATAAGTTAAAATGTCACCAATCGTTACAGAGGTCAAATCAACAGTTTTAAGTGAAACGATATCAGCATCATTAATTTGAACGAAAGTAGTATTGGAAGTAGTAGATTTTTGAATTGGTGCAAAGTCAGGATTGAAAAGAAAGTCGTAGACGATGTTTGCAGTATTAGGTGTTGGATTTACAGCAGGTAAATTCGTAACGGAAACTTGGAATGTTATTGTAGCCATTTGACCTGCTGCGACATTAGGAATGGAAAAGCCGATATTTGGATCTGCTGCAGGAAGTACAGTATTATTAACTATTACACTTCCTGGAATAAATACTGCTCCATCCGCTATAGTATCTGTAAAAAAGATGGAGTTAGTTGTAGTCGATCCATTATTTTGAATGAATACTGTATATTCAATGGTTTCATCAATGTTAGCTAATACAGTATTAGTGGACTTTGTAGCAATAAGAATAGCATCAATGAATTGTATGTTTGTAGCATTGGAAGAGGTCGTTTCTGAAATTGGTGGTGTGCTTGGGTCTGGTCGATACTCATAGTGAATGACGGCGATATTATTAATGTTATTTTGTGGCGGTATAGAGACTACGCTTACTTGGAACGTAACAATAATCGTATTATTTGGAAGAATTATATCAAGATTGATACCGGTAATTGGATTTTCGTTAAGTCTTGGTACGCCATCTACCAGAATGCTATTTGGAACGAATGTGGTGCCAGCAGCAATTGCGTCAAGTAGGAGAGTATTTGTAATAGGTATTGTACCAGCGTTTGTAACTGCGACTGTATATGTCATGATTTGACCGATACGTGTAATGGATCTGTTAGCGGATTTAATTGCACTAACATTTGCCGTCCGCACTTCAGTATTTACTGCATTTGATAACGATCTACGCTGAATAATTTGAGAACTAGGGTCAATTTGGTATTCGTACGAGGTGTCTGAAATATTAATGACTGCATTGCCAACTGGTATATTTGTAAGTTGTACTTGGAATGAAATAGTGACTGTTTCATTTGGTTGTATCGTGCCGAGAGTTACTCCGTTTTCAGGATTAGCGCCAGGCTGAATTACATTATTTATTGCTAAGCTATCTTCAATAAATATAGTACCTTCTGGAATGTTATCAATGAACACGGTATTGTTAGCTGGAACGGTTCCTATATTTTGTAGTGTATTTGTGTAGGTAATCATTTGCCCGATTGATGCGAAAGTTACATCCGCGCTTTTAACAGAAATAATATTTGCGTTTTGAAGTGATGTTGTAACAATGTTAGAATTTGCAGAGCGATTCACTGGTGGGGCTGTAGGGATACTTACATATTGGTAAGTTGCTGAAGATTGATTTACAATTTCGGTTTCAGTAGGTGGATTATTTGTTTGCACTTGAAATAGTATCGTTTTGGAATTGTTAGCAGGAATGGTTCCAATCGGTATTCCATTTTCAGGATTTACACCTGGCTGCAGGACGCCGTTAATTGTGACACTATCGGGAACAAATGTAGTCCCAGCTGGAATAGAGTCTGTGAAAACAATATTTATTGCGTCAATATTACCGATATTTTTCACTTCAGAAATATAAAGTATAGTTCCGCCAATATCTACAGTTGTTGGATTGGATGTTTTTGTAATTATCAATTGTGCTTGCATGAAATTTGTAATGACGATATTACTAGTAGATGTTTCAGTAATAGGCGGTTGCCCTGGGTCTGGCTGAATTGTATAAGTTGTGTTGGATTGATTTGTAATCGATTCTCGCGAGAATGAATCGTTAATAAGAATTTGGAACGAAATAAGGTGAGTAGCGTTTGCTGCTAAGGTAGGTAAAGTAACACCTACATTTGGATTGGCACCAAGTATAGCTGTTCCATTAAGTGTAAAACTATTTTCTACGAATGTAGTACTTTCTGGAATAGTATCTGAAAATATGAGATTCGTAGCTGGAATATTTCCGGTATTTTCTAGTGTTATTGTGTAAGTCAAAATATCACCTGTTGTTGCTTGAGGTGCATTGACTGCTTTTAAAGAAAGGATAGTCGCATCCGAAATTTGTGTGAAAGCAGGATTAGACGTAATTGTTCGAGAGATGATAGGAGCAGTTGGATCGGCGATAAAAGTATAGTCAATACGGGCTGTATTAGAAATTGGGTTCACGCTTGGTATAGATTGAACGATAACCTGGAATGTTACAGTGACGATTTCTGACGGTGTGATGGAGTTTAATGGTATTCCTACGTTAGGATCGGCACCTGGAACAGAAACACCATTAATGGTAACGCTATTCGGAATAAATGCAGTTCCTTCTGGGACCAAATCTGTTAAAGTAACTGTATTTGCAGTAGTATTTCCGTTATTTTGAACGACTACTGTGTAAGTGATTGTACCGTCAGTAGATTGTACGAGAGAATCTGTACTTTTAATTACGGATAACGATGCATCAACAACAGCTGTATTAACCGTATTAGACGAGGATGTTGCTGTAACAGGAGGTTGACTTGGATCGACAATATACGTGTAACTTGTAAGTGCTTGATTTATAATCGCTCCTTGCGGTGGAATAGAACTTGCAAGAAATTGGAACGTAATAGTAGCGGAATCACCTGGTGCGATAATACCAACTGGAATACCGAGAGTTGGACTTGCATCTGGAAGTGAAATCCCGTTGAGCGTAACACTATTTGGAACAAATAATGCTCCTTCAGGAACTCCGTTAATGAGTAATACAGAGTTTGCAGGGAAGTTTCCAGTATTCGTTAATGTTGCTGTATACGTAATTACATCCCCGATAGATACAATTGAACGATTTGCTTGTAAAACAGTTGTAACAGTCGCGTTATTAATTTGTGTTGAAGCGCTATTAGAATTTATCGTGCCTGTAACAGGAGGAGAGGCCGGATCAACGATAAATGCGTATTGAATAGATGCTACGTTTGTAATCGGATTTGAAGGTGGAGTAGATGTAACTATGACTTGGAAAGTAACGGTTAAGGAACTACCTGCGCTAACTGTTCCGATATTCACTCCGTTATTTGGATTTGCGCCTGGAATGGTACTTCCATTTACAGCAAAACTATTTTCAACAAAGGTCGTTCCAGTTGGAACTGGGTCTGAGAAATTTACATTCGTAGCGTTTGTATTGCCGCTATTTTGAATCGAAACTGTATAAGTGATCGTATCTCCAATATTTGCAAAGGCTGTATTAGCAGTTTTTACAGCTGAAAGTATTGCTGTATTAATAGAAGTAACGAAGACGTTCGTTTCCACATTGCCAGGCTGAGCTTGTAATGCATTGCCTACGTTATATTGGAAGTTAACAAATCCTAAATTTTGGAGTTCAGGTGTGAACGTTGTAGGATTACTTACAATTTGTACTTGGAATATAATTGTTACCGTTTGATTTGGAGTTATTGTATTTATGCCAACACCATCAATGATAGAAGCAGATGGTAATGGAGTGCCATCAACAATAACTGATCCTGCAACAAATTGTGCCCATGATGGTAAGGGGTCTGAGAATATAGCATTGTTAGCAGGAATATTGCCTGTGTTCGTAATAGTCGTTGTATACGTAATCGTATCACCAATCGTTGCAAAAGTTTTATCTCCTATTTTAATCGTATTTAAAATCGCACTTTCAATTTTTGTTGCAATGGTGCTAGAAGTAATATTTTTTGAAACTGGAGGATTAGCTGGATTAACAATATGTTGAAAGCTAACGCTAGCTTGATTAGTAATTGGATTTATAGATGGAATTTCATTGGCATTAATATGAAATGCTACGATGACAGATTCGTTTGGCGCGATATCACCGATTGGAACGCCTGTAATGATATCTGCATTTGGGATGCTAGTTCCGTTCAGTGTAAAGCTATTCGGTTCAAAGGAAGTTCCGTCTGGAATAAGGTCGGTAAAAATAACATTCGTTGCACTCACATTTCCGCTATTTGTAATTGTAACGGTGTAGGTAATATCCTGCCCGATATCTACCGTTGATACATTTGAATTTTTTTGTGCAGTAAGGATAGCGCTATTAATTTGTGTTGTCGTTGTATTAGATTGATTGGAAGTTGTAATAGGTGGCTGGCTAGGGTCAACGACATAATGATATGTGGTAGAAGCAGAATTAGAAATAGGATTAAGTGTTGGAAGTGTAATAACAGTTGCTTGGAATGTAACGATTGCCGTATTACCACCATTAATGGAACCAATATTTATCCCCGTTGATAAATCAGCGTTTAGAATGGTTTGCCCATTAACTGTGAAACTATTTGGAACGAAGCTTAAATTGCTATTAAGAATATCAATAATAGTTACATCAGTTGCAGACACATTTCCGGTATTAGGAAGGGTAAGTGTAAATGTTATTGTATTACCAACATCCGCAAAAGTAAGATTTGCTGTTTTGGTGCTAATAATAGTTGCGTTGTTTATTTGAAGGAGTGTAGTGTTGGAAGTAGCTGCACTCGATACTGGCGGATTCCCTGGATCAACAGTAAACTCATACGTCGTTGCTGCTGTATTTGGTGCAGGATTAATAGGTGGGATGCTGTTAACCGTAACTTGAAATACGATACTATATATTTCATTTGGTGGAAGTGTTGCAAGTACTACACCTGTATTTGGATTCGCATTTGGTTGTAAAACGCCATCGACTGTTAATGTGTTAGGAACAAATGTGAGTCCACTTGGTAATGCATCTGTAAATACAATATTAGTGGCATCCGTATTTCCTATATTCGAAATAGACGTAGTATAAAAAGCAGTTTGCCCGATATCTGCAAAGGAGACACTTTCATTTTTCGTCATAGATAATATAGCTTCTTTAATTTGCGTTGAAACGGGATTACTAATTGAAGTTTCTGGATCAGGCGGTGAGACTAATTGATACGATGTTGATGAGAAATTTACAATTTGGTTCTCGGTTGGTAATGACGCCACGTTTACTTGGAATGAAACAGTTACTGTAGACCCAGCTGTTATAGGCCCAATATTTACTCCGTTCGATGGATCCGAACCACTTTGAGAAACCCCGTTAATAGAAAATGAGTTTGCAATAAATGTAGTTCCGCTCGGCATTGTATCTGAGAAAATAACATTTTGTGCAGATGAGTTTCCATTGTTTGTTAAAGTAACAGTATAGGTGAGTGTGTCTCCAATACGACTAAAGGATTTATCGACTTGTTTTAATGAAAGAATGATAGCTGTGTTAATTGTAGTGAACACTGTGTTTGAAGTAACATTCCTTGAAACAATAGGGGCATTAGGGTCAGTGATAAATGTGTAAGAAGCACTAGCCGAATTCGCAATAGGATTTTGAACAGGAGTAGAAGTAGCGATAACTTGAAATGCTATTGCTATTGAGCTGTTAGGAGCAATTGATCCAATCGTTATGCCTGTATTAGGATTCAATCCAATTTGTGTGAGTCCATTTATTGTAACGCTATCAGTAATAAATGTTGTACCATTTGGTATAAGATCAGTGAAAGTAACATTCGTTGCATTTGTATTACCGTTATTCGTTAAAATTGTCGTATAGGTAATAGTATCGCCTAGTGTTACAAGGGTTTGATCGACCGATTTTACCATCGTTATTATAGCATCTAATACAGGGGTTGTAGCAATATTCGTTGAAGTAGAGGTAGTAGCAGGAGCGCTGTTTGGATCAACAGTATAAGAATATAAAATTGTGTCATTACCCATAATTGAACTGGAAGGAGAAACAGAAATAACATTTACTTGGAAAGTAACAGTTACCGTTTCACCAGGAGCGATATTTGGTATATTTACTCCAAGTGCTGGTTGCGCACCAGACTGCTGAACGCCATTTATTGTGACTGAATTTGGTATAAAAGTAGTGTTAGCTGGAATAGCGCTTGTGAAAGTAATATTAGTTGCAGCTGTATTTCCGGTATTTCTAATAGTAGTTGTATACGTAATCGTATCTCCAACTGAAACTATAGATTTATCAGCACTCTTTTTTGTTGTTAAAATTGCACTATTAATAGTTGTCGAAACCGTATTAGATACATTCGTTTGCGATACGGCAGGTTGGCTAGGATCGACCACATGTGCAAATTGTACAGAGCTAGAATTAGAAATTGGATTTATACTTGGAATGTTTGTAACAAGTACGTTGAGAGTAATCACGGCCGTTCTATTTGGGTTTATATTTCCAATCTGAATCCCGTTAGCTGGATTTCCGATTTGCTGTGTACCAGAATCGTTTGTAAGAGTGCCAGATATGAATGTCGTTCCATCAGGTAAAGTATCCGTAAAAATTATATTTTGTGAAGTGACATTTCCAGGGTTACTTAATGTAATCGTATAAGAAATTGTATCGCCAATTGTTGCGAAAGTTTTATCTACAGATTTGATTGCCACAATTTCCCCAGAATTTATTTGTGTCGAAACCGAATTGGATGTCGTACTTCTTGAAACGAGTGGGAAGTTTCGACCTGTCATAAATTGATAATTAATGGAAGCGCCGTTTACAACTGGTGAGTTTGGTCCGCCTGGTCCAATTGTGAAAATTGGATTTGGAATGCTAACTACTTGCACACGGAAGGTAACGTTTATAAAATCTCCAGCAATAATATCCCCAATCGGTATCCCATTCGCTGGATTTACTCCAGGTAATAAAACTCCGCCTACTCGAACGCTATCTTCTATAAATACTGCGTTATTTGGAATCAGATCTGTAAAAATGATATTAGTAGCAGTTGTGTTTCCTATATTATCCAATAAAACAGTGTACGTTAAAAATGAATTTCCAGGTGCTATGTCAGAAAATAGTCGATCCACACTTTTCGTTGCTTGAATAATTGCTTCGTTAATTTGAACTAAAGTTGGATTACTTGTAGCTGTTTCTGTCACCGGCGGCTGGGTAGGATCAACAATGATCGAGTATGTTGTGCTAGACTGATTCAAAGTTGGGTTTGTAGCAGGTATTGAGCCAACGATAGCTTGAAAGCTAATTGTTGTCGTTCCTCCAACTGGAATTGCGTCTAAAGAGATCCCGCTATCTGGTCTAAACCCAAGTTGTGGGATGGTATTAATTTGTACACTATCAGGAACGAATGAAAGTTCAAGTGGTAATATATCGATAAAAACAGGTGTGTTTGCGGAAGTATTTCCGCTATTGGTGAGGGTAGTTGTATACGTAATTGTATCTCCAACAGCAGCAAAAGCACTGCTTGCAGTTTTTGTTGCGATAACAGAAGCAGTATTTACTTGTGTAAAAGTTTTATTAGATTGAACTGTTCGTGAAACTGGCGGTTCATTTATATCTACAATAAAGCTATATTGAAGCGATGATTTGTTCGGGATTGGATTAGGGTTTGGAAGTGTTGTAATGTTTACTTGAAAACTGAGTGTAGCAGATGCATTTGAATTCAAGTTACCAATATTGATACCGTTTTGTGGATTTGCATTCGGAACGGTTACACCATTTATCTTAAAGCTATTTGGGATAAAGGTAGTACCGTTTGGAATTGTATCAGTAAAAATAATGTTGTTCGCAGTAGTATTTCCGGTGTTTGTAACAGCTGAAGTGAATGTAATTGTATCACCAATTGTAGCGAAAGTTGTACTAGCGCTTTTATTTATTACTAAAGTAGCGTCAATAATTGGTGTAACTGTTGTATTTGTTACGGTGCTACCAACAGCAGGAGATTGGTTTGGATTCACGGTATATTCATAATTTACAAGAGCATTATTTGTTAATGTGCCACTAGGTGGTATCGCTAAAATTTGTGCTTGAAAAGTAATGAATACAGTATCTCCTGGTGAAATATCTGCCAAGTGAACACCAAGTGATGGATCTAATCCTGGTTGTGGAACATTATTGATCGTTACGGAGTTTTGGATAAATGAAGCTCCTGCGCCAAGCCCATCTGTTAAAACAGTTGCACTAGCAGGGATATTACCTGTATTTGTTACTGCAATCGTATAAGTAACGATATCTCCAATTGCAGCATTTGGTGTGTTCACTGATTTTGTAGCGATAATCTTAGCGTTATTAATTTGAGTTGTTATTACGTTACTCAGCGCATTAGCCGATGCTGGAGGTAAGTTAGGATCTACGATGTACTGGTACGTTGTATTGCTTTGGTTCGGGATTGGATTTGGATTCGGGATAGAATTTACTTGCACTTGGAACGAGATGTTCGTATTTGCATTCGGATTTATTGAATCGATTGCAATTCCGCTCGCTGGATTGACATTAGGGAGTGTATTCCCGTTTACAGTAACACTATTAGGAATAAACGATGTCCCATTTGGAATTACATCTGTAAATATTACATTTGATGCAAGTGTGTTCCCGTTATTCGTTAAAGTAGTCGTGTACGTAATAATATCATTTACGTTAGCAAACTGTTTATCTGCCGATTTCGTAGCGGCAATTGAGGCGTTATTAATAGTTGTCTGTACAGTGTTAGAAGCAACCATCTGCATCACAGCTGGTTTGGATGGATCATACGTATATTGGAATGTTGTGCCTGATTGATTTGTAATTGGGTTTACAGCAGGAATAGTTGGTACAAAAACTTGGAATGAAACGGTACGTGATGAATTTGCCCCAATCGTACCGATCAAAATGCCGTTAGCAGGATTTGCATTTGCTATAGGGACACCGTTAATCGTTACAGTATTAGGAAGGAAGATGGTACCATCTGGAATGATATCTGTAAACGTTACATTAGTGGCAGGGATATTGCCGTTATTCGTTAAAATTGTTGCATAAATTATGACATCGCCAACATCAGCGAAATTTGTACTTGTTAGTTTCGTAGCAACAAGATTTGCGGTGTTAATTTGTGTCGTTACGATATTGCTAGTGGCATTTCTAACAACAGCAGGTAAATTTGGATCTGCGATAAAGCTATATTGTAGTGCAGCACTATTTTGAACTGGATTTGGTGAAGGTAAACTATTTGCACTAATTTGAAAAACAATGATTGTAATTCCACCTGCGGGAATTGTCCCAACTTGAAGACCAGCACTTGGATCAGCACCTAGCTGTAAAGCGCCGCCTATAAAAATACTATTTGGTACAAGAGTCGTACCAGGAGGGAGTATGTCGGTAACAACTACATTATTCGCTGGAGTATTCCCAAGGTTCGCTAAAGCGATTGTATATGTGATTGGTTGCCCAACATCAGCAATAGTTAAATCTACCTGTTTGACAATAACTACATTTGCTAAATTAATTTGTGTGCTTACAGTGTTACTTAAAGAGGTTTCTATAGTTGGTGGATCGCCTGGATTTAGAATAAAGCTATACTGTGTACTAGATGAATTTGTTGTTGGATTTTGTGTAGGTAAAGCAGTGACGGTTACTTGATAAGAAACAGTAATTTCACCGTTAGTAGGAATGGAAGGTAACGGAACACCGGCGTTTGGATCAGCGTTATTTTGGAGTACACCATTAATAAGGAAAGTGTTTGGAATAAAGGTAGTACCGTCTGGATTCGTATCAACGAAAGTAGGGCTATCAGCAGTAACACTTCCTGCATTCGTTAAAAGAATAGTATAAGTTAATACATCCCCAACAGTAGCAAACGCCCGATCCACTGTTTTTGCTGAAATGACATTTGCATCGTTTACTTGAGTAAATGTAGTGGTTGAAGTAGTGTTTTTACTTACAGGTGAAGCGTTTGGATCAACGATAAAGTTGTAGGAGATAGAAGCACTATTCGAAATAGGATTTGGATTTGGAATGCTAGTTATTACTACTTGGAATGAAGCTGTAATTGTAGTATTGGCATTGATGCTACCAATATTGATGCTAGCTGGTGTTGCGCCCGGCTGAGTAACACCGTTAACTATAACACTATTCGGTACAAAGGAAGTGCCATTCGCAATAGAATCGGATAGTAATACATTGTTCGCTGCAACATTTCCATCATTAGTGAGAGAAAAGGTGTAAGTTAATACATCACCAACTTCCGCAAACGTTTTATCTACAGATTTATTAGCATGGAGATTTGCTAGTCTAATTGTTGATGTAACAGAATTAGAATTTGCTGTTTTTGAAGTCGGTGGCAAATTTGGATTTACAGTATATAGATAAGAAGCGAAGGCATTATTAATGATAGGATTTTGGGTCGTAATATTGATGACTGTTACTTGGAAAGAAAGGGTAAAAGTAGCCCCGCCAGGAATTGTGCCGATAGGTAATGCGACGAGAGAATCTACATTTTGCAAAACTCCGTTTAGTGTTACAGTACCAGGAGTTAGTATCGTTCCATTTGGAAGTAGGTCTGTTAGTTGTACGTTATTAGCGGCTGTATTTCCACTGTTTGTAATAAGGATTGTATAACTTATCGTTTCGCCAATTGTGGCAAATTGTTTATTAGTTGATTTTGTTAATGTTACATTCGCATTGTTAATTTGAGTGGAAACGAGATTAGAAGAAATGTTTTTTGTAACGGGTGATTGGCTAGGGTTGACGGTATATTGATAAGAAGCACTTGATCCGTTAGATACGACATTTGACGCGGGTATTGTATTTACTACTACTTGAAATGCAACATTTTTTGTTGTTCCAGTAGGGATGGATCCAATATTCACGCCATTAGCGGGATTTGCGCCCACTTGTGTCGTGCCATCTATTGTTAAACTGTTTAGAACGAAAGTTGTTCCAGTAGGGATGACATCTGTAAAAATAACATTGTTCGCATTTGTATTACCTGTACCTGTAAAAGAAACGGTGTATGTTAGTGTATCACCAATATCTGCAAAACTTTTATCTACTGCTTTCGTCATTGTTACAGTAGCATTATTCACTTGAGTGGAGACAATATTCGTCGTATCAGTCCCACTTACTGCTGGTTGATTAGGTACAGGAACGTATTGATATGTTGTTGTTCCACTATTTAATATTGGGTTTGTTTGAGGGATAGAAGGAACGAGTACTTGGAATGAAATAGTAGTAGTGGAATTTGCGGCAATTGACCCAATTGATATACCATTAGCGGGATTTGCGCCAGCTTGAGTAACTCCGTTCACAGTTACACTCCCTGGAATGAAAGTAGTCCCGCTAGGAATCGGATCCGTATATACCACATTCGTTGCAGCGATATTTCCTATATTAGCTAAGGCAATACTGTAAGTTAATGTTTCACCAATATCGGTAAAAAGTTTGTTAACTGATTTTGTTCCATTAATATCTGCGAGGTTAATTTGTGTTCCAGCAGAGTTGCTTGTTGCAAGACCATTAAAAGTTGTTCCTCCAGCGATTGGTGTATATTGAAATGTAATATTAGCAGTGTTAGAGATAGGATTTTGACTTGGAAGAGAAACGACAGTAGATTGGAAAGTTACTGTACGAGAAGCACCATTATTAATTGTTCCAAGAGATATACCAGCCGCAGGATTAGCATTTGTTTGTGGTACGTTATCTACTGTTACAGTGCCAGGTATAAAAGAAGTCCCGTTAGGGAGACTATCTATAAAAATAGCGTTATTGGCAGGAAGAAGCCCGGTGTTAGGGATAGTAACTGTATAAGTGAGAATATCTCCAATTGCAGCAACACTTTTATTCACGCTTTTCGTCGCTTGTATATTTGGTGAGTTTATATTAATTTGTAAGCCGACTGTATTTAACATATATGCGTCTCCGTTAGTAGTTAAACGGATTGCGGCGGATACTTGTGAGTTTGTTAAATAAGGAGAAATATCAATGGAAGTAATGTCCCAGCCCTGTCTTCCTGCGGAGATGTTTGTACTTGTAGAAGCACTTTGATTTCGCGTTCCAAATGTCCCTGTTGTATCTAAGTTTCCTGCAGCATTATTCACTTGAGAACCGAAGAAATTATTTATAGCATTGTTTGGTCCAGATAAAGCATTTAATGAACTGAAATTTGGTCCAAATAAAGCCTGATCCCCGGTTAAATCTGCATCTCCTTCGGTAGAACTTAAAAATAATCTCCCGCTTACTGGTCCTCCTGAAGGTGTTAAAAATCCAGAAACAGATACATCGGCACTACCAGTTTCTGCAGAAACACGGTTACCAGCTACGTAAATAGTTAAATTTCTTGCAGGTAATGTCCCGTTTTGATAAGCGACAATGAGTGTCCATCCGGCCGAGTTAATGGATCCATTTGAAGCATCTAAAGGATCAACAAGTCCAGGGACAGCTCCTGTAGTATAAGAACCAGAACCTCCAGCTTGAATAAGAGTTGTTACGTCTGCTGAACGAGTATAAAAGCCAAATGTAATAGAGTTTGAAACGAACGTTTGATTTGAAGCTGTAACAGCTGAAGGAGTAATTGAGTATGTTGAAACGGGTGTTGTAAATGAAACGGGATTACCTAGAACACTCGTAATGTTTTGATCACGAGATAAATAGTTTCCTCCCCAAACGAGTTCTGCGTAAAGAATAGTGCTACCAGCAGGGATATTTAAAATAGCGGTAGAACTATTTTGTGTATAGGCTAACGTTGTACCTGCGGGAAAAGTAGGTACTTGTAAAGTGGTATTCGTAGTTATAAACGCACCAATTGCCCCGATTGTACCAGCACGGTTTTGATTACTAATTTTACTTAAGCCTAAAGTATTACCTGTAATAGCGAGTGCGCCGTTAGTGGTGGTAGAAAATCGATTCGTAATGGGCATGTTGTCACCTCATTTCCAATATAGTCTTGGTCAAAATAGGATATGTGTGTGATAAATAAATGGAAACATGTACAAGTTGATTTGATAATAATGATTTAAATGTCTAGATAAGGGGATGGAGTATGATTGAATTGGAAATTAGGGTGGAGCGTCTTAGGGAAGAAAAAACAGGGAATATTGTATCATTATCTTCTTATATTGGGTGGGATTATAACAGAGAAGAAATTGAGACTATTTTTAACGTAGGGATTGTATACGGTGTTTGGAATGAGAGAGAGGAACTAATTGCTAGCGCGGCAATAATATTATATGGGGAGAAATTAGCGTCTATCGGAATGGTGATTGTACATCCAGATTATAAGGGGAGAGGGATTGGAAAGATAATAACGGAAGCGTGCGTTAAAAGCGTATCAGCTCATACTCCAATTATGCTGATTGCTACGGATGAAGGGAAACCTTTATATGAAAAGTTAGGATTTAGGGCAGTAAGTTATGTTTCTAAATATATTTGTAACTCGTACAATGCAAATCATAAATGCGCAGAAAATGAAGAATATATGATGGTTTATAAAGAGAGTGATTTAGAAGGAATAATAAAAATAGATAAAGGAGCATTTGGGACAAGCCGAAACGAGTTTTTAAAACAAAGAATTATGCAAAGTGAGCAGTGTGTCGTTGTAAAGGATACGAAAGAAAATGTAGTAGGATACGGTATAAGTATACAAACGCCAGAAAATAAAATAATAGGACCAGTCGTTGCTAAAAATAATGCGATGGCAATGAGAATAGTACATGATTTAGCAAGAGGGCATAATGGAAAATTAAGAATGGATGTACCAGAAGGAAAGAACGATTTCATGAAAGAATTAGAGATTGCTGGTTTTAAAAAAGTGAATACACCACCAATTATGATAAAAAATAGTAATCGGTTATTAAAAAGAAATAGTGAACTATATAGTATTGCAGCGCAAATTTTTGGATAAAAAAGAATCCTTTTAAATGAAGGATTCTTTTTTGAGCCAATTTAATCACGATATTGGTCGTGAATAGGTTGAAAAAGATCTTCCTCGACATCTCTAACAACTGAAAAATGATCAACATTATAATGACCATGGAGAATTTTATTATGGTGAGAGATAATTTGCTCTGCAGACAATACGTTAGAATCAGTTGTTGAATGACCGTTTTTAATTAATGTAACGTCAAATCCTTGTACAGTTGCTGTCTTAACGGCAGTGTCAATGCAATGTTCTGTTTTACATCCGCCTATAACAATATGATTAATGTTTTCTTCTTTTAAAAGTTCAAGTAAAGAAGTGCCGTAGAATGAATTGGTTGCTGCTTTATTAATAAAGATTGCAGACTGGGGTACTTGAATTTGATTATGTACTTCAAATCCTTCGCCACTACCAGAAGCAACATCGATATCTCTTACGAAAACAATAAGAGCATTTGAATCTATTGCTTTCTGCAGGGCTATATTTAGTGTAGATAATAGCTCGGTTTTACGAAAAACTTCATTTTCTTGCTCATTTCCATCAATTAATTCTTGCTGAGCGTCGATAATTAATAGTGCTTGTTTCATCGTGTCTCCCCTTTAATATGAAATAAGTTTCACTGTACATATTCCTTCAGATTGTTAGGAAATCCTCTATTGTAAGAGAAGTAGAAGATTGATTTACAAAGTTGTCAAAGAAATTTCATTCTCATAGCGTGTAAAAACATGTATGATAGGAGATGGAGAATTTTTGAGTAGGTGGGAATAACATGCAAACAGTAGAAGATTATCTTTCATTCTTACATACGAAAGGATTTAAATTATCAGAGGAAGCACAAGGGTTTATTATGTTTGGACAAGGATATACTGGTGCGTCTGATGGGATTGTGAACGCAGCAATAGAAGCGACAATTAAACATCAATTGCAGTTTGATGGTAGTTATTTCGTTGCGTTATTAGAACGATTGAAAGAGGAAGAAATTACAGATAAAAAAAGCGCTAAGGCTTTTATGCGGAAGTTACAAGCGTAACTTCACGCAGCCTGCGCTTCTTTTTTTGTTTTGGAAGGTAATTCAACAAAAATCATGCCTAGAAAAATACATAGACATCCGATAATAGCAGAAATAGAAAGTTGTTCATTTGCAACGAGAACGCCTGTTAATGCAGCAAAAACGGGCTCCATTGCGAAAATAATTGCTACTCTCGTTGGAGAAGTGTGTTTTTGTGCCGATGTTTGAATGAAAAAAGCAATAGATGTTGCAAACAGGGCAGTTAGAAAGAGTGCGAATAAAAAGGATTGATTCGTCCATAGTGATACTGAAAATAACTTTTCCCAATCTTCAAACAAGAAAGCGCAAATAGAAGAAAATATACCAACAGCTAATACTTGAGATGTGCTTAATAATAAAGGTGATATTTTTTTAGAAAAGAAGCCGTTAATAAGAATATGGGCAGCGAAAGCGACTGCACAACCAAGAACAAGTATATCTCCTATATTTAATTGGAAAGAATCAGCAGCTGTTAATAAGTACAAACCTGTTGTAGCTACAGCAATACCAAGTACGATGAAAATGGTGGCTTTTTGTTTTAAAAAGATAAAGGATAAGATTGGGACCATAACAATGCTTAGCCCAGTTAAGAAACCTGCTTTTGAAGAAGTTGTATAGAGTAAGCCAAATGTTTGTAATAAATAGCCGACAAATAAGAAGAACCCAACTATTAATCCAGCTAAACTACTATGTTTTAATTCTTGTTTTGAAGTTTTCTGTGAGAAAATAATTTGAACGAATAATAAAATAATTCCAGCGAATAAAAAACGAATACCATTAAACGTAAATGGACCAACGAAAGACATAGCGTTTTGAACGACAACAAACGTAGCTCCCCAAATAAAAGAGACAAATAATAAAGCAAGAGGAGCAATCCACTCTTTTTTCACACTCATACCCCCGTTAATTTTGTAAGATAGCTTTTCTAGCTAATTCATCAGCTACTTTATTTTGACTACTTGGAATCCACTTAATAAAAAAGAGATCGAAGTTTTTTATGTACTGTAGTGCTTCATCTAAAAGAGGTGCAAATATTTTATTTTTTGCGTATTCCTTTTCAACAGCCCGCTCAACAAGCTGCGAATCTGTACGAAAAGAGACAGTGCTATAATTATGCTCAATGCAATATTTTAATGCTAGAAGTAAAGCGCGGTATTCTGCTTCATGATTGGACATTGTTCCAAGTGGTACTGATAATTGTACAGGCGGCTGAATGCCTTTAATAAACACTCCTGCACCAGAAGGACCAGGATTTCCTTTTGATGCACCATCAATATATACTTCAATCAAAATGAGAAACCTCCAAATTATAAGATTATCCCCTACTTAAATGTTTTTTTGAAGTAGGGGATAGAGTAGTTATCCGATTGTGATGCTGTAACGACATGTAAATGTTTCATTCGCTTGTAAAGATTGTATTCCCTTTTTATCCTTGAAATCTTTTGCTGGATTTACTTCATCAGCGATTCCATACCAAGGTTCAATACATAAGAAAGGTGCGTTATCCCCTGGTGTCCATACGCCGACAAATGGAAATCCATCAAATTCTACTTTTACAAATTTATTATGTTTATGAGAACGAATCGAAATTTCATTCGTATTCATATGTTCAAAAATAAGTGCATCATTTTTGAATAAATCGTATGTAAGTGGCAATTCAGTCGTATTTTCAGCGATTAATTGCTTTTTGTTTGAAAGATAAGGTCCTTCTAATACGCTTGTTTCTAAGCGTTCCGAACCATTAAACGATAAGTGATAATCTGTAAATGATTCACCGTCCAATAAAGGGAAGTTGAATCCAGGATGTGCTCCGATTGAGAAGAACATTTCTTTAGAAGTAGGATTGTTTACTTCATATGTTACATGAACACTTTGTCCATCTAGCTCATAAGAAACGAGTAATTCGAATTCGTATGGGTATTTTTTTAATGTTTCTTCATTACTAGTAACGATATAAGTGATCTTTGTTTCGCTTTGTTCTTTCACAGAGAAAGTAAGATCACGAGCGAAACCGTGTTGTGTTAATGAATATGGTTTACCGTCTACGTAGTATGTATTATCTACTAATCGACCGACAATTGGGAACAAAATTGGTGCACGGCGTCCCCAATAAGTAGAATCACCTTGCCATAAATATTCTATGTTGTCTTCTTTTAAGCGAACGCTCTGTAATTCTGCACCTTTGTCAGAAATGGAAACGATCACTTTTTCATTTTGAATTGTTGCTTTCATGAAGTGAAACCTCCTAAATCTTTCATATGTTTTATTATACGTTGTCTAAAAGAAAAAAGGTAGTTCACGATAGGAATCTATTGACGAAAGAGGGGCTACCACGTAAAATATAATCTTGTTGCTTAAAAAACGAATAACGTGGTTCGAAACCATCCCACGTAAAAAAACTAAGGAGATTTTGTCATGAATATTAGAACATTAGTCGGTAATGGTATTTTAGCGGCATTATATATTGCTGTTTCTATGCTTATTCAGCCATTTGGCTTTACGAATGTACAGTTTCGTATTTCAGAGATGTTTAATCATCTCGTTGTATTTAACAAGAAAGCAATTTACGGAATTGTATTAGGTGTATTTTTAACGAATCTCTTTTTCTCACCTATGATCGCTTATGATTTAGTATTTGGGGTAGGGCAATCTATTCTTGCATTAGTTGCAACGATTATTTCTATGCGATTTATTAAAGGTGTTTGGGCTCGTATGATTTTTAATACAGTTATCTTTACGATTACAATGTTTATGATTGCAATTGAACTTCATCTTGCATTTGATCTACCATTTATGTGGACTTGGTTAACATGTGCAGCAGGTGAATTCGTAGTAATGGCCATTGGTATGCCTGTAATGTACTGGATTAATAAGCGAGTACAATTTGAAAGATTTATGTAATAGATGAAAGAGCCATTCCTTATATAGGATGGCTCTTTTTGTATGTGATAATATTGAATATAATTCTTTGACTCTTGATAAAATATAATAAAATAAAGTGAGGCTTCAATTAGCCGGATAAATAAGAAGTCTTATATAAGGGGAATGAAGTATGAAATATAAAATTCATTGGTTGTATAAAACAAAGCGCGGATTGCAGACGGAATTAACGACAGAGTATATGAACATAGAAGAAGTACTTCAATTTGCAGAGGATTTTGAGAAAACAGGAAGAGTAAAAGAATTTTCATTTTATGATGAAATGGACGCAGAATGGTCATTAAAAGAGATGAAAAAGCTGAGTAAGCAAGTGGAGGATGAGCCTCAAGATATACTCGTTTATTTTGATGGTGGTTATGATGTGCAGACGAAAGAGGCTGGCGTTGGTATATGTGTGTATTATAAAAAAGGAAATACAAACTACCGCATTCGCCGCAATGCATATATAGAAGGTATATATGATAATAATGAAGCGGAATATGCATCATTATTATACGGTATGAATATACTCGAGGAATTAGGGATTAAGTATGAAGCGATTACACTTCGCGGAGACTCACAAGTGGTACTACAGCAATTGGCTGGAGAATGGCCTTGTTATGATGAACATTTAAATCATTATTTAGATCAAATTGAACAAAAGGCGAAGCAAATGAAATTAAAACTTATATGTGAGCCGATATCTAGAAAACAAAATAAAGAAGCACATCAATTAGCTACGCAAGCATTGGAAGGAACAGTTATTGATAGTCATAAAGAAATAACTGAATAGAGAGGTGCAAAGGTGGATAAAAAGCAACTCATTACAGAGGTAAATGACTTATTAGAAACGTATTGTGAAGGCTGTTTTTTGCGAGAACATAATCGAAAGACAAATAGTAAATATTATGCCCATTCATTTTGTATACGCCAATGTACAGTTGGAGAAACATTGAAAAAATATGGAGAACAGTTGTCATGAAAAAACATCCAGAGAAAATTCTCTGGATGTTTTTTAGTGTCTTGCTTCGTTTAGTTGATGCTCACATTTATTTAATTTCTTTTCCTCATTCATTAAAAATGGTTCATCTAAATCAGTTGCAACAGATTTCATAATTTCAAGCTGAGAGCGAGCTGCTTCTACAGCAGTAGTAGCATGTTCTAATGTATCTGGATCCATTGAAATTGTTGCTGATCCTACCATTTTTTGTGCTGTTTCTACACGGAATTTCACTTCTTCAAAATCATTTACTTCTGATCCCATTAATAATTCCTCCTTTGATAGTGCGCATTTCACATAGTTTTTGCTCTGTAAAACGGAAATATACAAAGGAATAACAAAGGAGGTTGCCAAGTAAGGCAACCTCCTGTTATATGTTGGATTAAAGTTTTACTACGTTAGCAGCTTGAGGTCCGCGGTTACCTTCAGTAATGTCGAAAGATACTTCTTGACCTTCTTCTAAAGCTTTGTAGCCGTCTCCTTGAATAGCAGAGAAATGTACGAATACATCGTCAGCGCCTTCCATTTCGATAAATCCAAAACCTTTTTCGTTGTTAAACCATTTTACTTTTCCTTGCATGTTACAATTCCTCCTAAAAGCGTTTACTATTTTCATTTAGTGAAATTCATTTAAAAAATAATATAAACTAAAAATGCTATATTCTTGAATATTCTGCTAAATGATTAATTTAAATATACACGAATTGGGAGAATTTAGTCAAGTAAGCGATTTTATTTTTTTGTATTTTTAAATAATTTTTCAGTCAAATTTTTAAATAGGTATAGGACAGGCCAAGTATGTAATATTCTTAATTGAATGCTATACATAATGAGGTGAAAGAATGAATAAGTCTTACTTATTAGATAATGAAGGAATGAGAACGAGAACCGACATACCGGATTGGGTTGCAAAAGAATTTGAGATTTTTTCAAGTGTCGTGTTAGAACCAACTTTTCCATGCTATTTCGGTTTAACAGCTTTGAAAAAGAATGAACTTCGTTATTCATTTCTTTCTCATAATGATTGGAGTCATTTGCCGCATACAATGTTATCTTTTTTAGAGTTAATGAAAGAGAGACCGATTGTAAGAAGGGGCTTTTTCCTTTTTGTAGAACCGGAATGTGAAGAACAATCACTCGAATATTACCGTGATTCTTTTTGGAAAGTGTTACAGTATTTACATGAAAACGATAATGAAGCATGGCCAAAGCAAATTCCTGAAGACCCAGACCATTATTTATGGGAATTTTCATTTGGTGGTGAGCCAATATTCGCATTTGGAAATGCGCCAGCTTATAAACAACGAAAAACTAGACATTTAGGGAATTCTCTCGTTATTGGGTTTCAGCCACGCACTATTTTTGATGGATTAGAGGGAGATCGTCCTAAAGGAGCATATTCAAGACAAATGGTCCGTGAGCGAGTTGAAAAGTGGGATCAATTGCCGAAACATCCTAACATTAGTCATTATGGTGACCCAGAGCATCGTGAATGGAAACAATATTTCATAGGAGACGATGTAGAGCCAATAAAAGGGAAATGTCCTTTTCTTCATAGGATAGAAAAGTAAGAGCCATCATCTAGATGGCTCTTTTGTATATTTTGGATAAAAAAGGGTATTTTATTATGAAAGCTAGTCTATTTTTTAAAATTACATCATTAACTAGTAGTAAAGAGAGTAGAAAGGATAGAGCGATGATTGGAGCAATTATACAGCAAATCGTATTAGGTATATCATTAGCTGCGCCAGTAGGGCCGATTAATATTGAAATGTTAAAACGAGGAATTGAACGTGGTTTTTGGCACGCTTGGGTTGTTGGAATTGGTGGAATGACTGCAGATGTTTTATTTATGCTTCTCATTTATTTCGGTTTATCTTCTGTGTTTATGTATACATATGTACAAGCCTTCATGTATTGCACGGGTTTTTTCTTGTTATTTTATTTAGGATTTCAAAGTGTAAAACAAGGAATTTTCGAATCGAATATGGAATATAAAAAAGAAGAGGTAGGTGGCCTTAAGCAATCGTTTATGGCAGGATTTTTAATTGCGATATCCAATCCATTAAATCTTGTTTTTTGGTTTGGTATATACGGAAGTACACTTAGCTCATTACTTACGAAGGTAACGAAACAAGAAGCTTTTTTGTACAGTCTTTGCATTATTGTTGGTATTATTTTATGGAATTTAAATATTGCTTTTTCTGTACATTTTGGAAGAACTTTATTAAAACCAAAAGCGCTTGGCTACATAACAGCCGGAGCAGGTATTATTTTAGTAGGTTACTCTATCCATTTTGCATACAAAGCTTTACAGTTGTTCACATAAGATTGAAGGGGAGATTTTTATGTATCGAACCACTATTGACGGAAAAGAAATTATAATTACGTTAGCGCCAAAAATCCGAAAAGAAATTACTGATAGAAATCCACTATATGAAGCGGTATTTCATAATGCTGCAAGATTGTTACAAACAAAGCAACCGACGTTTGCAGTAAATCATGAAATATTTGGGCTCATTATTGGAGAAGTGCAAAGAGGAGAAGTAACAGTGTTTGCAGTGGAACATATTATTCCGAAGCAAAATATATTTGGACCAAACAATTTTTTCTCGACAATAGAACAGCAGGCAAATTTGTAAAGTGAATAGAATAAGAATAGAAAAGAAATAGTCGTAACGATATGTTGCGGCTGTTTTTTTGGAAAAGGGGGAAACAAGATGAAGAAAGTGGGGAAAGAGTTCTTTTTACAACATGATATTGTTATTATGTATAGCATTCTATTTATTTTCATTATTATTTTAAAAATGCAATTTTTTACGTGGTTTGGCATGTTAGCATGTATGTTTGGGATTGTTTTCTATACACTTAATGAATATATGACACATCGTTTTTTATTCCATATAAAGCCACCTAAAAACACATTTCTATTAAAAATGTTAAGAAGATTGCATTATGATCACCACGTATATCCAGATGATTTAAAACTTTTGTTTTTACCTGTATGGTTTAGTATACCTAGTTTTACTATATATTTACTTATAGCATATGGTATTACAAAAAGTGTTACTATTGCACTTTCATTTGGAATCGGAATGATTATTATGCTGCTCGTTTACGAATGGAAACATTATATTGCTCATAGACCGATTCGTCCCGTCACTAAGTTTGGAAGATGGCTAAAAAAACAACATATATTACACCATTATAAAAACGAAAAGTTTTGGTTTGGTGTTTCAAATCCAGTATTCGATTTTATATTTGGAACACTTAAAGACGGAAAAGATGTTGAGTTAAGCGAAACGGCTCGTAATTTAGAAAAGGAAAAAAAGACAAAAGTAGTGCGTTAAGCACTGCTTTTGTCTTAATGAGGATAAATAAGTAAGGTGTCACTTTATTTTGAAAAAGTATATTAAAAATTTAGGGGAAATTGCCGAAAAATGTCTATCAAAAAATCTTTGCATGAATGCATGGATTGTCTAAAATGAATATAAGTTTCTGAATATTTATAAAATTTAGTCTTTAGGTATGCAAGGGGGAAGTGTATTTTAAGTAAGAGAGGGGATCGGTTAATGAAACGAGACGATACGTCAGCACGTAAGTTGCAAAATGAGGTGAATTATACAGAGGTCGTTCAGTCGGAAGAATTTCAATTGTTATTAAATACGAAAAAGAAGTTTATCATTCCAATGAGTATTTTCTTTTTTAGTTTTTTTATCGCATTACCTATTCTAACATCGTATTCAAAGGTGCTTAATACACCTGCATTTGGAGACGTTACATGGGCGTGGGTATTTGCTTTTTCCCAATTTATTATGACATGGGCACTATGTATGATTTATAGCAAAAAAGCAGAATCATTTGATGAAATCTCCCGAAAAATTTTGCAAGATATGCAAAAAGGGAGGGGCTGAATTTGAATACTACTGCATTTGCACTATTTTTAATTATTGTTCTTGGTACGCTCGTCATAACCTATTTTGCATCGAAAAAAACGAAAAATGCGAGTGAATTTTATACGGCTGGAGGGGGATTAACTGGTTGGCAAAATGGTCTGGCCATTGCTGGAGATTATATGTCTGCTGCTTCATTTCTCGGTATAGCTGGAGCAATCGCATTAACTGGGTTTGATGGATTCTTTTATAGTATCGGTTTTTTAGTTGCTTATTTAGTTGTACTATATCTTGTTGCAGAACCGCTTAGAAATTTAGGAAAGTACACTTTGGCGGATATGATTGCAGCACGCTTTGACGCGAAAAAAGTTCGCGGAGTTGCAGCTCTTAATACGATGACGATTTCTATCTTTTATATGATTGCACAATTAGTTGGCGCGGGTGCACTTATTAAATTATTATTAGGGATTGAATATACGACATCTGTATTAATCGTTGGAACACTTATGACGGTGTATGTTATTTTTGGTGGTATGACAGCAACGAGCTGGGTACAAATTGTAAAGGCTGTATTACTTATGGCCGGTACGTTTATTATTTCTGTTATCGTTTTCGCAAAATTCAACTTCAGCGTGACTGAAATGTTTGCCCAAATGAAAACAGCTACACCATTAAAAGATTCATTTTTAAATCCAGGTGTAAAGTATAAGGATGGCCTTGATACACTTTCTTTAAATTTAGGACTAGTACTTGGTACAGCTGGATTACCACATATACTTGTCCGCTTTTTTACAGTACGTGATGCAAAAACTGCACGTCAATCTGTCGTATATGCGACATGGTTAATTGGTGCATTTTATATTATGACGATTTTCTTAGGATTTGGTGCGGCAGCGTTTGTAGGAAATGAAGCGATTATTAAAGCGAATCCAGCGGGTAATATGGCAGCACCTTTATTAGCCAAAGCGTTAGGTGGAGACTTCTTATTTGCTTTCGTATCAGCAATTGCTTTTGCAACAATTTTGGCTGTAGTGGCAGGTCTCGTATTAACGGCAGCATCAGCATTCGCTCATGATTTTTATAATGAGATCATTCGCAAAGGAAAATCAACGGAAAAAGAGCAAGTATCTATGGCTCGTTATGCATCTATTGGGGTAGCGATACTATCTATCATACTTGCATTATTTGCCCAAACATTAAACGTAGCATTTTTAGTATCATTAGCATTTGCAGTTGCAGCGAGTGCAAATCTACCAGTGATTTTATTTACAATATATTGGAAGCGTTTTAATACAACGGGTGCTATTTCCGGTATGATTGTAGGTCTCGTATCAGCTATTGTTCTCGTAGCGTTGAGTCCGAATGTTTGGAACCCTGTAGCTGGAAAAGCTATTTTTGTTGGGAAAGCGATATTCCCATATACGACACCAGGAATTATTTCAATTTCGCTTGGATTTCTTGCAGCGTATTTAGGAACTGTTTTATCTAGTAAGAAAGAAGATGCAGCGAAATTTGATGAAATTCTCGTGAAATCTAATACTGGTCACGGTATTAGCGATGCGTCTTCACATTAAATAAAAGAGGAGCTTTTCGATAGATAAGAAAAGCTCTTTTTTCTTTTGTCATTTTCTTGTAAATATTACTGATTTATAAGTAGGATTTGTCTTAATTTTGTGGAATGAAAATAGCAGGGAGAAATTTAAGTCATCATGGCACCAGCGCAGCTTTTGTGAAAAATAAGTTGTTATGGAAGGTGGAAGTAATGATGAAAACGAAGCAAACTGATGAATTATTAGCAAAAGATGAGCAATATGTTTGGCACGGAATGCGTCCCTTTAGTCCAAATAGTACAATGGTAGGGGCAAAAGCTGAAGGGTGCTGGGTTGAAGATATACAAGGAAAAAGATATTTAGATGGTATGAGTGGTCTTTGGTGTGTGAATAGTGGATATGGAAGAAAGGAGCTCGCAGAAGCGGCTTATAAGCAATTACAAACATTATCATACTTTCCAATGTCACAATCTCATGAACCAGCTATAAAGCTTGCTGAAAAATTAAATGAGTGGCTTGGGGGAGAGTATGTTATTTTCTTCTCAAATAGTGGTTCAGAAGCGAACGAAACAGCTTTTAAAATAGCAAGACAATACTATGCGCAAAAAGGTGAACCACATCGTTATAAATTTATGTCACGTTATCGTGGGTATCACGGGAATACAATGGCGACAATGGCAGCGACGGGACAAGCGCAGCGTAGATATCAATATGAACCGTTTGCTTCAGGCTTTTTACACGTAACACCACCGGATTGTTACCGTATGCCTGAAATTGAAGGGCAGCATATTTATGATGTAGAATGTGTGAAAGAAGTCGATCGTGTTATGACGTGGGAATTAAGTGAAACAATTGCCGCTTTTATTATGGAACCAATTATTACAGGTGGGGGCATATTAATGCCACCACAAGACTATATGAAAGCTGTTCATGAAACGTGTCAAAAACACGGCGCGCTACTTATTAGTGATGAAGTGATTTGTGGCTTCGGTCGTACAGGAAAAGCATTTGGATTTATGAATTATGATGTGAAGCCAGATATTATTACGATGGCAAAAGGGATTACGAGCGCATATTTACCATTATCTGCAACAGCTGTGAAAAAAGAAATATATGAAGCATTTAAAGGGAAGGGAGAGTATGAATTCTTCCGACATATTAATACATTTGGTGGAAATCCAGCAGCTTGTGCATTAGCCCTTAAAAACTTAGAGATTATGGAAAATGAAAATTTAATTGAGCGATCTGCGCAAATGGGTTCCCTTTTATTAGAGCAACTAAAAGATGAAATTGGGGAACATCCGCTTGTTGGGGATATTAGAGGAAAAGGTCTATTAGTTGGAATTGAATTAGTAAATGATAAAGAGACGAAAGAGCCAATTGATAACGACAAAATCGCAAGTGTCGTAAATGCTTGTAAAGAAAAAGGGCTTATTATAGGACGAAACGGTATGACGACAGCAGGATATAATAACGTCTTAACATTAGCACCGCCGCTTATTATTTCAAGTGAAGAAATTGCCTTTGTTGTTGGAACGTTGAAGACGGCGATGGAACGTATTTAATAAGTAGAGAGAGGAGCGAGCTTTAATATAAGGCTCGCTTTTGTTTAGTAGAGGGGACTTTTAATGGATAAATATGATTCGAACAAACATTATCACATCGGATATTATGAAGACGGATATGATTTAGAAGTGACGGCGTATAAGAGAATAAATGAGCCGGTTTGGGATGCTTATATTCCGCACTATGAGGTGGACGATTTTTATAAGAAAGTGGAGGAAATGAAGCTAGGTGAATATATAGATAATTACGGCATTATGGTGTATTCATTTAGTAATGATATGGATGATGAAGAAGCACGAACTATTTTTGAAAATGGTTAAAAAAGAACGAGATTGTTTAAAGATAAAACAAAAAGGAGATTGCTATCTTATAAAATAGCAATCTCCTTTTATTATAGTAAACTTATTTACTTGCTTTCATTGCTTTATCTTTTGCACCAAACGTGTATTTTAACATTGGTGGTGTAATCATTGTAGTTAAAATAACGACAATAACGATTGCTGTAAAGTAATCTTGTGCCAATAGCCCAGAAGAAAGACCTGTTCCTGCGATGATAAGTGCAACTTCACCACGAGAAACCATACCAGAACCGATAATTGCAGAAGACTTAGCATCAAATCCAGTCATGCGTGCACCAACACCACAACCAATTAGTTTCGTTAATACAGCGATTACTGTTAATGCTAAGATGAACCAAATTTGATTGCCAATACCGTCAAATGTAATATTCATACCGATACTAACGAAGAATACTGGAACGAACATAGCGTAAGCAATTGGTTCTACTTTCTTTTCTACTTCATGTTTGTAGTTTGTTTGAGAAATTGCAATACCAGCAGCGAAAGCACCGATAATACCAGCAATTCCTAATAGTTCGCCGAAATATGCGAATGAGAAACAGATGATAAGAGCTGCGCTCACGATAGACTCAGATACGCGCAGTGGTGATAACCAACGCATAATTGCTGGAACACCTTTCCATCCGATTAAAATAATAGAAGCGAAGAATACTACTTTCTTCAAGATAATCATTGTTAAGTTAACATCATCAGTGCCTAAGAAGCTCATTGCGAATGCTAATAAAATAACAACAAGAATGTCATCAAATACAGCGGCTCCAAGCATCGTCGTACTTTCACGTGTTTTCATTTTACCTAAATCACGAAGTGTTTGTACGGAAATACTAACACTTGTCGCACATAGAAGTAATCCTAAGAATACAGCGTTTCCTTGTTCCATTCCCATAACAAGGCCAGAAACGTAACCACCTACGAATGGAAGAATAATACCTCCGAGTGCAACTGCTAAAGAAGAATTACGATTGGCGTTTAATTCTTCTAAGTCTGTTTCAAGTCCAGCCATAAACATTAGAAGAATAACCCCGACATTACTTAATTGAGTTAGAAGCTCTGAATTTTCAATCCAACCTAATAAAGCTGGACCGATAACGATACCGACAATTAATTTACCTAGTACAGAAGGTTGACCTAATCTAACACTAAGATCACCAGCAAGCTTTGTACTTAATAAAATAAGTGCAATTTGAAAGAAAAATTCGAATTCCATCTGATCCTCTCCTCATCATTTTTAGTTTTATCATACGATTTCTCGGAATTTGCCTAATGAAAATATGTAAAACCCATTAAACAAAAGGGTCTGATTACAAGTTCTTTTGAACTCGTAATTTGAACCTGTAATTAATATATAATAGATTTTATAAAAAATCAATGAAAAAATGGGAGCTTTTTGAGGAAGAAGCTGTCTTATTGAGATATAGGTGTAAGAGTAGCGTGTGAATTTTATATGTATAAAATAGTATGAAGTCCTTTTTCATTACAAATAATAAAGCCTAAATGCTATTTCACGAATTATAAATGTGAAAAGGAGGTTTTATCATTTGAATTCATTAAAAAATAACTTGTCTATTGTTGCTTTAGGTGGAGTAAATGAAATAGGAAAAAATATGTATGCTATCCAATATGAAAATGATATTGTCGTCATTGATTGTGGGTCTAAATTTCCAGATGAAAGTTTATTAGGGATTGATTTAATAATTCCAGACGTCACATATTTGCAAGAAAATAAAGAAAAAATTCGCGGTTTAGTAGTAACGCACGGGCATGAGGACCATATTGGCGGAATACCATATTTTTTAAAACAACTAAATGTACCAATCTATGCAACAAAGTTAACGTTAGGTTTAATTGAAATTAAATTAAAGGAACACAATCTTCAAAATGATACGGAATTAATCGTTATTCATTCAGAATCAGAAATTGATTGTGGTTCTATTAAGGCAACCTTTTTTAAAACGAACCACAGTATCCCGGATTGTCTCGGTATTGTTTTTCATACACCAGAAGGTACTGTAGTACATACAGGTGATTTTAAATTTGATTTAACACCAGTAAATAATCAACATCCTGATATTCATAAAATGGCTAAAATAGGAAGTGAAGGTGTACTAGCTTTATTATCTGAAAGCACAAATGCAGAACGCCCAGGTTTTACTCCATCAGAAAGGTCAGTAGGAGAACGGATAGAGGAAATATTTATGAAAGCAAATAGAAAAGTAATTATTTCTACGTTTGCTTCTAATGTGAATCGTGTTCAGCAAATAGTTGAAGCATGTATAAAGACAAATCGAAAACTAGCTTTGCTAGGGAGAAGTATGGTAAATGTAGTAGAGGTTGCTCTAGAGAAAGGTTATTTACATATTCCAGAAGGTATGTTAATTGAAGCAAATGAGGTAAATCGTTTAGATCCAAAGCAGGTTGCAATACTTTGTACAGGAAGTCAAGGAGAACCAATGGCAGCTTTAGCGCGTTTAGCTAGTGGAAACTATAGACAAGTGGATATTTTACCAGAAGATACGGTTATTATAGCCGCGACCCCTATCCCAGGAAATGAACGTAACGTTTCTCGAATTATCGATAATTTATTTGCATTAGGAGCAAAGGTGATTTACGGATCAGGCAGTTCTACTGGAGTGCATGTATCCGGTCATGCATATCAAGAAGAGTTGAAGTTAATGCTTACATTAATGAAGCCAAAATATTTTATTCCAATTCATGGAGAGTTTAGAATGCTACATCACCATAGTTTGTTAGCAGAATCAATTGGTATTGAAAAGGAAAATATCTTTATCGTACGTAATGGAGATGTTGTAGATATAAGTAATGAAGTGGCAATTCAATCTAGAAGAATACAGGCAGGAAATATATATGTAGATGGATTAGGAATTGGAGATGTTGGAAATGCCTTATTACGTGATCGTAAACAACTTTCAGAAGATGGAATGCTCGTTATAGTTATTACTTTTAATAAAGTCGATGGAGAAATAATTTCAGGTCCTGATATTATTTCTCGTGGATTTGTCTATGTTCGTGATTCAGAAGAATTTTTAAGAGAATTAAATAAATTAGCTGTTATTACAATTAATAATTTAAAGAAAGAGAATGTGAATAGCTGGGGTATTTTGAAAAGGGAGGTAAGAGAAGCGTTAGGGAAGTATATATATACAAATACAAAACGAAAGCCGATGATTCTTCCTATAATAATAGAGGTTTAATAGTAAAAAAAGAATTCTCGTATGGGAATTCTTTTTTTGTTTTAAAGACAAAATGAACATATAATGAAGTAAATAGAAATGGAAGGAAATAAAAGATGTTATTAAACAAACGCTTTACAATTGGAGAAATGGCAAAAATGCATAATATAGCGGAATCAACTTTACGCTATTATGATGAGAAGGGAATTTTTCATCCGTCCACTGTGGACCCGCAAACAAATTATCGTTATTACACAATCGATCAATTTTCACTATTAGATACGATTAAGTTTTTACGCCAATTAAACATTCCATTAAAGGAAATTAAAAAATATATTGATGAAAGAAATCCAGCATACGCACTCAATTTACTGGAAAAACAACAAGAGATGATGCTGAAGAAACAAAGAGAAATTGAGTATGCTCTGGCGAAAATGGAGCATAGAATTCATTTAATTAAGGAAGCAACAAAAGCAAAAGCTGAACAAATGGTAATTAAAGAGATCCCGCCGCGAAAAATTACAGCAATTGCGGTTGCTCCAAATACGACGGATGATATGTTTGAGTACTACATCCATTCGTTGCAAAAAAATATGAGGCAAATGGATGATAGTTTATTTTCTGGAGATATTGGTGTAACTGTTGCGAAAAAAGGGTTAATGCAAAATGAGTTTCAAGCATATAGCAGTGTATTTATTCTTTTGGATTATATGCCGTATGAAGTGCATACTTCAGATGAAATTAAAGAAGGTTTATATGCTTGTTCTTATCATCATGGACCGTATGAAGAAACAGATGCAACGTACAAGGAGTTACTTACATACATTGATAAAGAAGGTTACGAAGTACATGGAGATTCGATTGAGATTGGATTGATTGATTGGTCTGTAACAGAAGATCCTGAGGAGCAAGTAACAGAAATTCAAATTCCTATAATGAAAAAACAAAGCAATAAGTTATAGGACTCGTATAATTACAAATGAGCATCAAACGCGATAATTAAGTCACCTATTTTTAATTCTCTATTGACCTTAAAGTTACTTGAAGGTTTAAACTAAGAAAAGAGAGTTGAAAAAAAGGAGCATGTTAGAGTATGGAAGCAACAGAAAAATTAAGAGAAAAACCAATTAAAAGTTTATTTATTTCTTATTTAATACCAGCCGTCCTCGGAATGGTATTAATGTCAGTGAATATTGTAATTGATGCGGTTATGATTAGTAGAGGAGTTGGGGCGAACGGTTTAGCAGGAGTGAACGTGGCTATTCCAGCCTTTTCGATTTTCTTCTCTATTTCATTATGGATTGGAATGGGCGGGGCAACGTTATATTCCATTGCATTAGGTGAAAATAAACGAGAGAGAGCAAGGTCTATTTTTACTCAATCAATGACGGTAGCAGTTGTTATCGTAGGGATTTTAGCAGCGATTTGCTTATGGAGAATAGAAGATTTAGCATACTTATTTGGTGCAAATGAAGTGATTTTACCATATGCGTTAGACTATTTACACGTATTATTAACATTTGGAATGATATACGTTTTAGAAAATATTTTAAGTACATTTATACGAAATGATGGAAATCCTAATTTAGCAATGGCTGGTCTTGTTGTAACGGCTGTATTAAATATAGTGTTTGACTATATCTTTATTTTTATCTTTGGATGGGGCGTAACAGGTGCTGCCTCAGCGACTATTCTTTCGGCAGCGATTGGTTTCCTTGTATTATTAACTCATTTCTTTAGAAAAAGTAGTATTTTAAAGTGGACGAAATTTCATTTTGAATGGGATACTGTCAAACAAATTATGGTGATTGGTTTCCCAAGTTTTACAGCAGAAAGTACGGTTGCAATCGTAACGATTGGTTTTAATATCGCATTTGTCCAATATGCAGGAGAAGTAGGAGTAGCTTCCTATGCGATGGTGAATAGTATTCATGCAATGACATTACTATTATTCTTTGGTGTTGGAGCAGCATTACAGCCAATTGCTAGTTTCCATTACGGGGCAAATTTATCAGAGAGACTTCGTGAAGGATTGAAGTTTGCTGTGAAAATTGCTGTTGTCCTCGGAGGCGTTGCGATAATTGTCGGATTATTCTTCGGGAAATATATCATTGGTTTATTTGATGTTCAATCTCCAGAATTATTGGAGTTAACCTTAACAGGTATTAGTTTATTCTTTATCCAATACGTATTTTTAGGTTATAACATTGTGTATGGAGAGTACTTCCAATCAGTGCGACAAACGAAGAAATCAGTACTTATTATAATGAGCCGAGGATTACTATTTATTATTCCATTGTTATGGATTATGCCGAAATTATTTGGTATAAATGGAATTTGGCTCGTTATGCCAGTTGCAGAAGTAATGACAGCGATTATCGTATTTACGATGAATCGTATGAAACATCCTGTTCCATTAAATATGGCAGGAGAGAAAGAAGCGATATGATAAAAAATCCCCTTAAGCAATTAAGGGGATTTTTTTATTCCTTTAAACTAATCGCAAAAGATCCATCCGTTTCTTGAACAGAAGCAAAGGCAACGTTTTTAATATTTGTAATTCCTTTTTCTTTTAATTCTTTATATAACCATTTTTCATCTTTATGTATTAACTTTAAGTTATCATATTGAATTTGTGAATCGACGATAAGTGCAATTGGTAATCCAGCATACTTAACTTCTATGTTTAAATCTTTTGGAGTTAATGGTACAAGTTCTCTTTTTGGTAAAATACTAATAGCGCCGTTCGCTTCTAAAATAGCGTATTCAATTTCATGAACACTTGGATATCCTGCAACGCGAAGATTAGAAAGCAGTTCTGCAATGGGGTATCTACTTTTTTGTAAGTTCTCAAAAATAATATCACCATGTTTAATTAAAATGATAGGGTGTCCGAGAATAAAACGATTTAGTTTGTTGAATAGGCTTAATTTTGTAAGGAGTAAATGTAAACATGTGATAACAACCATACCGAGAAATGCTTGTAAAGCACCAGAGACGGGTATGGCCTGGAAAGCTAAATAAGATAAAAAAATTATAGCCCCAAAATCATGAGGAGTTAGTTGCGCTAACGCGGATTTACCGAGTAACTTAAGCGATAGTAAAAATAAGATGAAAAAGAACGACACGTTACATAAAAAGAGAAGCAATAGAGACACTCCTTCGTGTAAAGTTGTACTTACTATTCCCGAAAGTAATATAAATATTACCTTTCAGAGGATAAATTAGGGTTTATTGGAATTTGTCTGTATACAAACAAATAAATGGATATTATCATGAAGGAAGTAAAAGAAAATAGGAGTATATGAATATGAGAAAGAAGAAAATAATGAAGGGCATTTTAGTTGTTATAATGATTTGCGCCGTGTATGCGGGGTTTTTACAATATCACATTTATAAGCATGGGCATATGAATGCAACCTACGATGCTGATTACATAATTGTACTAGGATCGAAAGTAAATGGGACGAAACCATCTTATTCATTGCAATATCGTATTGATAAAGCAGCTGAATATTTAAAATCACATGAGAAAACAATCGCTATCGTATCTGGAGGACAAGGAAAAGGTGAAGACATTTCAGAAGCATTAGCAATGAAACAAGGACTAATAAAACAAAATATCGTAGAAGACCGCATTATAATGGAGGACAAATCTACGAGTACAGATGAGAATATTACATTCTCAAAACCGTTAATTCCAGCCGATATGAAAAAAGGTATGATCGTAACAAACGATTTTCACATGTTTAGAGCGAAAAAAATAGCGGCCAAACAAGGTTTACAATTAGAAGGTCTTCCGGCAAAAACACCGAAACCAATCATCATTCCATCGAATGTACGAGAATATTTAGCAATTACACAGTATTGGTTTATGAATCGAATATAGTGAAAGTGATCCCGTCTGAAATTCTAGGCGGGATTTAGTTTGAGGAAAATCTTACAAATATGTCACGTTCGTGAAAGGTAAAGCGATAGTTTCTAGAATGATTTCCTGACATAATGAAGGTAACAAAAACTATTTAGAGGTGAATCGGATGAAAGGAAATAATATTTTATCTTCGTTATGTTACTTTAGTATCTTTTTTGCACCATTTTTACTACCAATTATCGTGTACTTTGTTGCAGAAGATGAAGTGAAGTATCACGCGAAAAAAGCATTTTGGTCACATGTTTTCCCATACGCAATCTTATTTGGAGGACTAGCAGTATCAGGCATGTACGGTTTAGGTTTCAATCAATCTGACGGTGCTGGAATTGGAATGGCTATCACATATGCAGTGTTCATTCTTGTAGGAATTTACTACTTCATTTGGAATATCGTAAAAGGTATTAAAGTTTTGAAAACGGCGTAATAAGATAAGTATAATTTCATTTACCGTATCGATAAATGTTTTAAAAAAGGGCAATTCAAAAAGAATTGCTCTTTTTGTGCTTATAAGTTGTGAAAATTGAAAAAGATATGTTAATTTTTCATTATGAAGAGAAAAAAGGAGTGATTTTCATGAATGAGATCATACATAAGATGGAGCAACATGTTTCAGTTCGTAAATATAAAGAAGAATTAATTCCGAAAGATGTAGTAGAAAAGATGGTGCATGCTGCGCAACATGCAGCTTCATCACATTTTGTACAGGCGTATTCTGTTATATATGTAACAGATCAGGAATTAAAGGCTAAACTAGCAGAGCTATCCGGAAATCGCCATGTGAAGGACTGTGCAGCATTTTTTGTTTGTTGTGCAGATTTAAAACGACTTGAAATTGCATGTGAAAAACATAGTACAGAGATAAAGCATGAGGGAGTAGAAGACTTTATCGTTGCGACGGTAGATGCTTCACTTTTTGCGCAAAACTTAGCACTAGCAGCAGAATCGTTAGGATACGGTATTTGTTATATTGGTGGTATTCGTAATAATCCGAGAGAAGTGAGTGAACTGCTTCATTTACCGGATAAAGTATATCCTGTATTCGGAATGACAGTCGGTGTACCAGATGAAGAACATGGAGTTAAACCACGTTTACCAGTAGCAGCAGTTCTTCATGAAAATGGATATGATGAACAAAAATATGATGAATTACTAAACGAATATGATGAAACGATGAACGCGTATTATAAAGAAAGATCATCAAACAAGAAAAACGTAACATGGACGGAATCAATGAGTTCGTTTATGTCTAAAGAAAAAAGAATGCATATGAAAGAGTTTTTAAGTGAAAAAGGATTAAATAAGAAGTGAAGTGAGTAAAGAGGCAAACCTGTGATGCAGGTTTGCCTTTTTGAGAAGGAGAAATACCTAAGGCTAGAAAGTTGTTTATTCTTTCTGAACTTAGGTATTTTGTTTGTTATCATGTACATAGAAATAAAAATTAATGATTTTTTACAAAAGTGATAGAAAATGAGAATGAAATGCCAATAGTAAGTAAAAGCGGCATAATAGCCGCTTTTTATCGTTTTATTTAGTAATTAATTTGAAATATTTTCCTTATGAAAGAAAGATTATTGCTAATTGTAAACTGTCAATAAAGTTATTTAAGTTTTGATATGGAATACCCCGCCGGAAAATACAGCAATAATTTCGTTTGAACATATCTGTTATTGCACGATCTAAAGCATCTTCTATAACAAGTTCCAACTTTCAATAAGAAGATAACCCCCTGTACAACTTAAAAGAATGTACGTAAATATTTTAAAAATCCGTTGATTAAGCCATTTAAAAATAATTTGACCTATAAACAAACCTAAAAATACAATTGGAATGGCATAAAAACTTGATTCCCAAATGGTTTTGTTTGTGCCAGTAAAGAGTATTTGAGTTACTAGACTAATGAAATATATAAACAGATAAAAAGCTAATGTAGTTGCTCTTAACTTCTCTTTTTCAGTATTAGTTCCTGTAAAATAAAGTAACAGGGGTGGACCTGGCATACCGATACTTGTCGTTAAAAGACCAGATAATCCGCCAACTATGAAATCTCTAGATTGTGTTGATCTAACCTTAACGTTGCATATTAGCAACAATGTTAATAGTAAGAGTAGGATGCTAACTGCTAATTTAAAAGTGTTTATGTTAACGGAAATAAAAATCAAAATGCCAAAAGGAACACCAACTATACTTCCAAAAATAAACCTTTTCAGTAGAACAAAATCAACGTCCATTCTTATTTTCCAAATGAGTGAAATGGAGATAATTAAAGATAAAATAATGTTTATTTGTATAGCTTCTTGTGGTAGAAATAACATAAGTAAGAAAGGGGTTGCCATTATGGAAAAGCCAAAACCTGTACTTGCTTGCAGAATAGAAGCCACTAATATAATACATATGAAAAAGAATGTGATACCCAAAACAGCCCTCCTATTTAATCAAGTTTAACTAGTTAAAGTCTATTATTTAAGTGCAATGTTTCACAAACTTATTTGTATTTTAACATAAATATCTAGTTTTTTCTCAAATAGTGTTGCCATATAAGGCTCTTTAACTAAAAAATCTGACTTGTATTTTTAAACAATTTTATTATAGGGAAACAAATAATGAATGGGATCAAAATGTATTGATTATCATTAAATTATTCACTGAGATCCCCGCGATAAAACAAGAACAGCCATATAAAACTTACAAAAATACAGCATGTAGCTAATAAACAGCCAATCATTTGAGGAGAAAGAATTTCTAACAGCCCTCCTGTAAAAAACATCGATAACTGAATAAGAGATCCGTAAATGGAATAATGGAATGAAAAAACTTTACCTATCATATTTTCGTGTGTGTAAGTTTGAAGTAATGTCGTATCAAGTGGAACGATGATTCCTCCTGCTATGCGCATACAGAATAAAGTAATGATACCGATAATAAGTTGATCGGATAGAATGAATCCGAGAAAGAAAATTCCTTGTAATAAGTAGGCCCAACCGAATACTTTTTTCATTTTTTCTTTATTATGGGATATATAAAGATTAACGAGAAGGCTTCCTATCATAAGCCCAGCCCCTTGAACCGTATATAAAATCCCAATGTTCGTATGGAAAATTTTTTCGGCATAGATCGTTAGAAGTAGTTGATAAGCACCTCCAATAATCCCCCATGAAATGCCGACAAGAATTAATGTTAAAATGATTTTTGTTTGTAATATGTATGTATAACCACCTTTTATATCAGTGAAAAATGCTTTCTTCTTGTTACAAGTATCATGAGCAGGAATACTCATGTTATAAATAAAATAGGCTGAAATAAAGTATGATAGGCTATTTACTAAAAAAGCGAACTCAATATGTAAAGATTGTGCAATTACTCCGCCCAAAGAAGCCCCCATAATAGACATAAAACCATTAATTGTACTAGAAAGAGAGTTAGCAGTTACGAAATGATTTTGGTGTACGATATTTTTTAGGGTTGCTTGTTTAGCCGGTTCAAATAAACAAGAAAGTACAGATAAACATATATTAGCAATGAAAATAATCTCAATTTTATAGCCTGCGAGTAAGTATGTAAGGACTAGAATTCCCCGTGTAATATCGGTAAAAATCATAATATTCTTTTTAGAGAAACGATCTACAATTCCGCCTATGAATGGACTAAGAAGAAGCTGTGGTAAACTTTTACTTATAAAAGTAAGTGCGATCATAAACGGCGATTCTGTTATGCTGTAGACAAATGTTAATAAAGCTACCGTATGGAACCAATCCCCAAGTACACTTAATGTTTGCCCATAAAATAGTTTATTGAAGTTTTTATTTGTTTTAAGAAGTGTGGAATAAGAAACTGACATAAATAGATTAATCCTTATGTAATGACGATGTTTGAATTTGTTCTTTCCACTCACTTAAATACACTTTTTCCGCTGTGGGAAGTCCAACAGGTAATTGTGCAATCAATTCTAAACTATTTCCATCAGGGTCGTTAAAGTATACGGCTGCATGTGCTAATTCCGGAAAAACAATCGGTTCAATTGGTTCCATTCCAAAGTCTTTTCGTGCTGAAATTCCTTTTTGATTTAGCCAATGAATCGCATTTTCTAAATCATGTAAACTTACTTGAAAGGCGATATGTCGTAAAGAGGGGTGATAATTCACTTTGTATTCTGTGCCTTCCCAAAGGCCGAGCCAACTCTCATTTTCTTTAATCCAAAAGAAAGCAATATTATCTCCTCTTTTATATAATTTTAGCCCTAGTGATTCATAAAAAGGTATTGATACTTTTAAGTTGCGGACAGGTAAATGTGCTTCGTAAAGACCTCTAATCATTGTAATCCCCCTTAGTAAAAATGTTTCTTATTCCATAGTAAACAATATGTTGCTAGTTGAAATCGCAAATAAGAGGGATATAAATTCATACGAAAGTATGAAAAAAAACAGCTCATATTTGAGCTGTTTTTCTATAGTTTTTAGTTCATTTTTCAAGGATAGGATATATTAATATCCGTATCCGCCGCCACCCCAACAGCTACATCCGATGATGATTAGAAGGATGAATAGTACGATAAGCAAAGCAAATCCACCGCCGAAACCAGCGCAACTTCCACCATAACTCATATGTTTTCCTCCTTTTTAGTAAGTTAATCTATATGGTTCATGGACTACTATATACAGTATGTTTTTTGTATAGAAAACGAGCCAGTCTCATTTATAATTAGACAAATGCCTGTAGATTCATTAGGATTGCATGTTAGTGATTTGTAAATAAACCTTTACGTAATTCATAATTTAGGCATAAAAAATAAAAAATTGTAAAAAAAACCATTTTCTTATTTTTTTATGAGAGAATATGTACTATAATTTTACAAGTAATATTATGGGAAAAGGGAGTTTTAGTATAGAGATGGAGATGGGACAATTAAAAAATAAAATAGAAAACAAAAAGAAAGAGTTAATTCAACTTGTTGCGAGACACGGATTGGATCATGATAAAGTTTTGTTATTTAGTCGTGATTTAGATATACTTATTAATAAGTTTATGAACATAAGAGACAAAGTGCATAAATAAAAAATTTATAGTTTTTTATATTAAGATGTTTCACGGAAAGGAGAGGACAGTAATTGGAACATTTACAGGAAGAATTGTATAAACAAATAAAAGAAGAAAAAGGTACAGTTACAATTTTCTTAAAGAGTGGCGTTAGAATAGTAGGAGAAGTTGTTGGAGTGGATAAATTTACAGTTTTAATCTTAGTGGATGGAAAACAACAGCTTATTTATAAGCAGGCTATATCAACAATAATGAAATAAGACACTCTTGTTGAGTGTCTTATTTCATTATTGCTTGCATGCCTCAACATCAATGCCGGCAGCAATTAACTTCTTTTCTCCATCTTGTTCAATAATTTTTTGTAATTTAGATAGGAAAGAATCAAAGTTTGTATGCTTTGCTACTTGGAATGTCATTTTATGTTCAATTGGTAGCCACGTATCAATATCAGCTTCGTTATGTTGGATTTTCACCTCAAGTTTATCGAGTGCATTAGCAACTTTTGCTTCGTACGTTTCTTTCGCTTCAAACTCCATCCATAAGTCATATAATTCCTCACCGAGAGAACCTGTTAATGTTTGTTTAATATTTAAAATAGCTTCTAGTTCAGTTTTTTGTTTTTGTAGCTGTAATTCGTGACTATTCATTGTATCAAATGCAGGGATATCACCAGCTTCGGCTTCGACTAGGTCGTGAATAATAACCATTTTAAGTAATTTCTCAATATTTACTTTTTGATCCAAATAAGGTTCAACTAAAATGGCCATTAGAGACATACGCCATGTATGTTCGGCAACACTTTCTTGACGTCCGTTGGAAAGCCAGCTATGTCGCATTTCATATTTTAGTTTTTCTGCTAATGCAATGACTTGTAAAATGTTGTGTTCCATCGTGATCCTCCTCATTTATTCATACCATAATTCTAATATAGAAATGAAATGTGTCAATTTTATGAGTATATTGCGATAAACAGATGATAAGCGTATAATACATGTTATATGTGAAAACGTATTATTAAAATAAAAAAATGTTATATAAAAATGGAAAGGAAAGGGCAGAAATATGGGAGAGAAAAATCAAGTATTAGCTAGACCACAAAGAAGAAAAAGGAAGTTTGATATTTCTAGCCCAGTGGGCATTATAGTAGGTTTCATTATAGTGATAGCGGCAATTATGCTTGGCGGCGGTGGAATAAAAGCTTTCAAAAACTTTTTAGATGTTTCATCTATTTTAATTGTCATAGGGGGAACAACAGCGACAATTGTTGTGGCATATCGATTTGGAGAAATAAAAAAATATACGAAAAGCATTTTTACTGTTTTACATAGAAGAGAAGAAGATTTAGAACAGTTAACGGATTTGTTTGTCGATTTTTCGAAAAAGTCTAAAAAGCACGGCTTGCTTTCTTTAGAGGTAGATGGAGAGCAAGTAGACAATCCTTTTATTCAAAAAGGAATTCGATTAATGTTAAGCGGTTACGATGAAGATGAATTAAAAGAAGTGTTATTGAAAGATATTGACACGGAAGTGTATGAGTTAAGAAAAGGAGCAGCATTATTAGATAAAATTGGTGATTTTGCTCCAGCTTGGGGAATGATTGGTACGTTAATCGGTCTTATCATTATGCTCCAAAACTTACAAGATACATCGCAAATTGGTACAGGCATGGCAGTTGCGATGTTAACGACATTATATGGGTCTGTACTTGCGAATATGATTGCAATCCCTCTTGCGGAAAAAGTATATCGTGGTATTGAAGATTTATATACAGAGAAGAAGTTTGTAATAGAAGCAATTTCAGAATTGTATCGTGGACAAATCCCTTCTAAATTAAAGTTGAAACTGGATACATACGTATACGAAACAAAGGTAAAAAAGGTAAAAGGAGCAGCCTAATATTTCAAGGAGTGGTATGATGAGTAAAGGACCGCAAAAGGGATCGCCTCGTTGGATGACGACTTTTACAGATTTAACGATGTTATTATTAACTTTCTTTGTATTACTAGTTGCTACATCAAAGCAAGATGCAGTAAAATTGTCAAAGATGCTTGAAAAGTTTAGTGATACGGGGCAAGTAGATGCAAAAGTAATGGAAAATACAATACCGGATATTTCACATGAAAAAAATGATGAAAAAATGATTTCAAAAAAGAGAATGGATGAATTATATAAAAAGTTAAAAGCATATGTAGATAATAATGGTATTAGTCAAGTGAATGTATATCGAGAGGATACAGGGGTAAGCGTCGTTATAGTAGATAATTTAATATTTGATACAGGCGATGCGAACGTTAAGCCCGAAGCGAAAGGGATAATAAGTCAATTAGTTGGATTTTTTCAATCCGTACCTAACCCAATTGTTGTAGAGGGACATACAGATAGTAGACCTATTCATAACGAGAAATTCCCTTCTAATTGGGAGTTATCTTCAGCACGAGCGGCAAATATGATTCACCATTTAATTGAAGTGTATAATGTGGACGATAAAAGGCTAGCTGCGGTAGGATATGCAGACACAAAGCCAATTGTACCAAATGATTCACCGCAAAACTGGGAAAAAAACCGTCGCGTTGTTATTTATATAAAAGAGTAGTATATTATTATTTTAATAATAAAATAATAAAAACACGAAAATTCTTTTAAAAAAATATTAAATTTTATCATTTTATTTTGTATAATGAGTGAGAATGATAAGGTGAAATATTAAGATATATTTATACATAGAAGGAGAGAATTAAAAAGAATGGCACATAAAATTTTAGTAGTAGACGATGCGATGTTTATGCGAACGATGATTAAAAACTTATTAAAAAGTAATGCTGAATTTGAAGTTATTGGCGAAGCAGAGAATGGGGTAGAAGCAATTCAAAAGTATAAAGAACTTCAACCTGATATTGTAACATTAGATATTACTATGCCAGAAATGGACGGGCTTGAAGCATTAAAAGAAATTATTAAAATTGATTCAAGTGCAAAGGTTGTTATTTGTTCTGCAATGGGACAACAAGGTATGGTATTAGATGCAATTAAGGGCGGGGCAAAAGACTTTATTGTAAAGCCATTCCAAGCGGATCGTGTAATTGAAGCTTTAACAAAAGTAGCAAATAGTTAATATAGAAGGGGTGCCACAAGGAATCAAAACAGTGATAGCGGATCGACGTGTGGCCCCCTTTTTTCTCATTGTAAAACACTAAATTGTTATACATAAATGAAATGTTTGTTAGACAGGTAGGGGATAAAAATGCAAACAGATCTATTAAATATATTTTTCGAAGAGTCAGAAGAACATTTACAGTCGCTAAATGAAAATGTGCTAGTGTTAGAACAAAATCCTGCTGATATGGATGTTGTAGGAGAAATATTCCGATCCGCCCATACATTCAAAGGTATGTCTGCGAGCATGGAATTTACGGAAATGGCTGATTTAACGCATAAGATGGAAAATGTGTTAGATGAAATTCGTCATGGAAATATAGTTGTAAATGCGGATATTATTGATGTGATTTTTGAGTGCATTGATAATTTGGAGAAGATGGTTGCAGATGTGCAACAAGGTGGAATGGGCAATATTGATGTAGCCTCAACTAAACAGAAATTAGAAGCATTATTGAACGGCAATGTAGAAACTCCTACGGAACATATAGAGCAAAATCATATAGACACCGATGATGCAGTTTCGCATGAAGTGCATATAACAGTTGAACAGCAAGCAATTTTAAAAGCAGTACGTGCCATTATGTGTATTGAAGCATTGCAAAATGTAGGGAATATACAAAAAACAGCTCCGAGTATTGAAGAAATTGAAGCAGATGCTTTCGGATTTGAATTTACAGTATTTATGGATACGGATTGTAGTATAGAAGAGTTGAAACAAGTAGTACTTCATGTTTCTGAAATTGAGAAAGTGGAAGTAAAGCAAGGAGAACCGATATCGAAGGAAGTAGTTTCTAAAAAGGTCGTTACACAAGAAGTTGTGCAAGTAGAAGAAAAGCTACAACCTGCTGTGGTTACGCAAGTAAACTCACCGATAGAGGCAACGAATCAACCTTCAAGTACTATGCCAGCTAAAAGTACTACAAAAACGAAAAATGCTAAAGTGGAGAATCGTTCAATTCGTGTTCAATTAGAGAAAATCGAAAGATTAATGAATATGTTTGAAGAAAGTGTAATTGAACGTGGGCGCATTGATGAATTGGCTCAAACGATTCAAAACAAGGAGCTAATTGAACATTTAAATCGATTAGGCGATATTTCAAAAGATATTCAAAATGTACTATTAAATATGCGTATGGTGCCGATTGAAACTGTGTTCAATCGTTTCCCGCGTATGGTACGTATGTTAGCGAAAGATTTAGGGAAAAAAATCGATTTACAAATTACAGGTGAAGATACTGAAGTAGATAAAATTGTTATTGATGAAATCGGCGATCCGCTCGTTCATTTAATTCGAAATGCAATCGATCACGGTGTTGAAACTGTTGAAAAACGACGTGATGCAGGTAAAAATGAGACAGGTACGATTAAATTAGAAGCCTTTCATAGTGGAAATCATGTCGTTATTCAAATTACGGATGATGGAAACGGTATTAATAAAGGAAAAGTATTAGAAAAAGCGATTAAAAATGGCGTTGTAACTGAAGCGGATGCGAATAGATTAACAGATCGTGAAGTGTTTGATCTTATTTTCCAACCGGGATTTAGTACAGCTGAAGTTGTATCAGATCTTTCTGGACGCGGTGTCGGATTAGATGTTGTAAAACATACGATTCATAGTTTAGGTGGACATTTAATTATTGATTCTGAGGAAGGAAAGGGGAGTACATTTAGAATTGAACTTCCATTAACGTTATCTATTATTCAATCTATGCTTGTTCAAACGAATGATAAGCGTTATGCTTTACCTCTTGGAAATATCGTTGAAGCAATTCGAATTAAGAGAGAAGACATCCAATCCTTACAAGGAAAAGATGTATTAAATTATCGTAATCAAATTATTGAAGTGAAACATTTAAGTACTGTATTTGGTGAAAAAACAGTAGATGAGGCGTTTGCGTCATATGATGGTCAAATGGTTCCTGTGTTAATTGTTCGTAACACACATCGCAGCTATGGACTTATTGTAAACACAATTATCGGTCAAAGAGAAATAGTCTTAAAGTCATTAGGTGACTTCTTTGCAGAGAGTTCTAACTATTTCTCTGGTGCGACGATTCTCGGTGATGGACGAGTGGTCCTCATTTTAAACCCAGAAGGTTTATAATAGGAATGAAGGAAAGCTCCCCACTTGTATACAATTGGGGAGCTTTTTGGCTAATCGTTACGAATCTAATAATGGGATACATACATAGTAACGTTTTATACTAATGAGTTTGCTAAAATAAAATAAGAGTTTATATTATTTGATAGAAAAACAGAAATGAGGAGGCAGGGAAAATGCCTGAGCAACACACAAAAGGGGATACGAGCACGATTGTGCTAGAAAAAGAAAATGAGCATTTAACGCCCCAAGAATGCGATATTCTTGGCGAAATTGCAAATATATCATTTGGTTCAGCTTCGACTGTATTATCAACAATTTTAAATAGGCAAGTAAGCATTACTGCTCCTCGTATAGAGTTGGTAGATTTATATGATTCAAGAGATGTCGAAGTTCCACATGTTGTATTAAACATTCATTTTACAAAAGGATTAGATATGGAAAACCTTCTTGTCCTTAAGCAAGATGTTGCATTGTCCATTGCTGATTTAATGATGATGGGAACAGGTGAAGTGGAGGACGGAAAAGAACTTGGTGAATTAGAGCTAAGTGCTGTACAAGAAGCGATGAATCAAATGATGGGATTCGCAGCTACATCTATGTCGGAATTCTTCCAAGATACAGTAGATATGTCTCCGCCGACGATTAAAGTTGTAAAGTTATCAGAAGAAATGGAGAAAATCTCTGAAATCGATGGGAATCATACGATTGTTAAAGTATCGTTTGATTTAAAGATAGATAATCTTGTAAACTCTAAACTTGTACAAATTGTTTCAGTTGAGCATGCGAAACAAATGGTAAATAAATTAATGCAATTATCTGGTGGAGTAGAAGAAACAGACGAACCAGCAGAAGTAGTGGAAACTGAGATTGTAGAAGAAGTTGAAAAAGAGCATTTAACACAAGAAGAGAAAGATGTTCTTGGTGAAATTGCAAATATTTCAATTGGTTCCGCTTCAACAGTATTATCAACGCTTTTAAATCAGCCAGTTACAATTAGTACACCAAATGTGGAAGCAATCAATGTTCGTCATTATGATGGAGTACCAGTACCATTTGTTATTTTAAATGTCGACTTTGTTGAAGGGCTAAAGAATGAGAATGTATTCGTATTTACGAAAGATGTCGCCTTAACAATGGTAGATTTAATGATGATGGGAACAGGGGAAGTTGACCCAGAAAAAGAGCTTACTGAATTAGAACTGAGCGGTATTAAAGAAATTATGAACCAAATGATGGGTCATGCTGCTACGGCGATGTCAGAAATGTTTCAAGAAAAAATGGACATGACGCCGCCAAATGTTAAATTTGTAACGTTAAAAGAAGAAATGGAATATTTGGGAGAGTCAATGGAAGTGGACGAACTCGTTCAAATTACGTTCAATCTTGAAATTGGCGATTTGCTTCAATCGAAGATGTATCAAATTTTGCCAATTTCCGAAGCGAAAGAAATGGTAAGGCGACTTCTGTATCCGATGGTGGAAGAAGAAGAGATTGCCACAGAAGAAATTGAAGAAGAAAAAATTGTAGAACCAGTTGTGCAACCTATTGAATTTAAAGAAGTAAAACAAATGGAACCAGTATATATGGACACGTCCATTCTACAAAATGTAGAAATGAACGTGAAATTTGTATTTGGAAGTACAGTGAAAACGATTCAAGATATATTAAGTTTACAAGAAAATGAAGCAGTTGTACTAGATGAGGATATTGATGAACCGATTCGTATTTATGTAAATGATGTATTAGTGGCGTATGGTGAACTTGTAAATGTAGATGGATTTTTCGGAGTAAAAGTGACGAAATCACTATAAGGCATTGAAATAGGAGTTTGAACTAGTAGATGAAAAACGTAAAGTTTTTTCTAATGAGTTGGCTATGCATACATGTGTGCTTGTTCTTCCCCTTGCAAAGTCAGGCTGAGGAACAAAGTGAGCCAGATCAAAAAATAAATGAAGTGAATGTACAAGAAGAAAATAAGGAATCTCAAAAATCTTCAGAGCAAGTGGAAACGAAACAAGATGAAGAGAAACAAAAAGAAGCAGAACAAGCAGAACAAGCAGAACAAGAAGTAGAACAACAAGAAGTAGTAAATAAACAATTGAATGAAAGAAAGATAGAAACAGAACAGGGAATTATTACAGTAAATAAGCCGGAGCTTAAAGTTGGCGAAGAAGTGCGAATTGCTGTAGAACCAAATGGGAAAAACATTCAAAGCATGAAAGGTATATTGCAGTTACAAAAAAATGGCGAGCAATATGCGCAAGAAAGAATACTATCTTTTGAGTATGATGAAGAAACGAAGAGCTGGGTTGCTAACTATAAAGCAGGGGATTTTGATTTGCAAGGTGATTGGAATCTTCAGCTCGTTCAAAGTTACAAAGAGAATGAGAAAGAAGAGATCGTAAAAAATGAAGTGAAAGTCCCGCTCATTCGTATTAAAAATGAAACGCCAACTATAGATAAAGAATTGCCAAAGTTACAGAAAGTTACTATTGATGAAGTAAAAGAGAACTTAGTTGAACGAAAACAGGGAGATTCTATACATATACGAGTAAAAGCGTCAGATATAGAATCGGTTGTAAAAGAAGTGCGCGTTACATTAAAAGGGAAAGAAAATAAAGAGCTTTCGTTTTTATTAGACTACAACAAGCATGATATGGATTGGCAAAAAGTATTTGAAATAACAGAAGCATTGCCGGCTGGGCCATACGAATTACTTGTAGAGATAATAGATGCAGCAGGTAATAAACTTGTTGAAGAAAGTGAATATACCATTTCTGTTTTGGCGCCAAAAAACGAAGATGATAAAAAGATAGAAGAGAAAGAGAAAGAAGATAAATTAGATAATAAACTAGAAAATGAATTAGAAGATAAGAAAGAAAATGAGAAGCAAAAAGATTTGAAAATCAAAAACCCGCTTCCAGAAGAAAAATTGCCAGTTGTTCAAATTCCGAAGCAAGATGAGAAAGTAAATAAGTTTATAAAAGAACCGTTGAAAGAGAAAGAGGAATTTACTTACGTTATAAAAGAGCCGTTCGAAGACAACAAGGAAGTACATAAGGCGAAGGACCAAAAAGAGAAAAATAACAAACAGGTTGTCTCTAAAAAGAAAGAACAAAAAGAAGAAACGAAAGACAAGGAAGAAGAAAAAGGTGAACAGGGAGTACAAGCTTCGGATGTATTTACTATCATGTCAGGTTTGTTCGTACTGTTTTTAGTTTTAAAGAGTAATAAAGAATGGGGCTAATTATTTCATAGTAGTGGAGGCGCTTAAATGGAGATTAAACGTACGACAATTGAAGATAAGACGCTACAACCATTAAAACAGCCTGCAGCTATTTCGGAACATGAAATCCAGAAAGAACGAAAGCGTAGCAATTTAGTGTTTACTGGACAGTCTAAAATTATTTCGAAAAATAATGAAATAGGTATTTTACTTGCAAGTTTAAGTGATGGAAAGATTATGAAGGAAATGCTTTCTAAAGAGATGGATACAGTGTTACAACTTTTTAAAAAGTTACATACATTATCTCAAGAAGGAAAGCAATCAGAAAAAGTATTTGAACAAGTAATTAGAAGCCTGCAAGGACTTATTAAGCAGGCGCATATAAAAGAACTTCCTTTGTTAGATGGAACATATGATTTCGCTGAAGTACAACTATCATTTGGTAGAAAAGTACATATTCCTTTACTAGATGTAAGTGCACTTATCTCTAGAGTGGAAAGTGATTCTTCAGAAGGAAATATAAATTTGATGGTAACGGTTATTACTGCTTATATAACGAAATTGTCTAACGAAACGATTTTAATTAGCGTTACAGACCGCATTGCTAAAGATCGGGATGTAAGTGTATGGAGAGCGCTTGCGGAAATGAACATGACACAATTATCACAGGCATTGAAACAAACGATGCAAGAACATAAATGGTCTATGACGTTTCTTTTTCTCTTCATATGGATTGTCGGTATTATTTTAATTCGAGTTATGTAAAAAGGTCGTCACTCCATTGTGACGACCTCTTTTATATTTTTTCGTAGAAGAATGTATCAAATCGCTGAAGATTGTAACGTTCGGGTGTTAAAATTTGTTCCGTACTACCAACAAATAGTACACCGCCTTTTCGTAAAGAACGACTAAATTTTTCGTAAAGTTTTACTCTTGCTTCTTCTGTGAAATATATCATTACATTACGACAAATAATCAAATCATAATTTGTATCGAATGACTGCATTAAAAGGTCATGTTGTTTAAACGAGACGTTTTGTTTAATGTTTTGATGCAATGAATATAGATCATTCTCTTTTGTGAAATGACGTTCTTTCAAATCAGTAGGTAATTCCTTTAACGAACGTTCTGTATATTGAGCGCGTTTTGCGGTTTCTAAAATATGAAAATCAAGATCTGTTGCTTGAATTTCAAAACGAAATGGAGCTAGATGCTTTGATAAAATTAAAGAGAGTGTATATGGTTCTTCACCAGCAGCGCAAGCGGCACTCCATACCTTTAATTTTCCGCTATTTTGTTCGAGTAATTTTGGTAGTGCTTTCGACTCTAAAGTTTGCCATCGTTCTTTATTTCTAAAAAACTCTGAAACGTTAATTGTAATATAGTCAATAAAATTTAAAAATAAATTTTGATCAGCGCGTAATTTGTTTAAAAAATTAGTGTAGTTTTCGAAGCCTTTTCTCGAAATGAAAGCATCGATTCTACGGCGCATTCTATCTTGTTTATATGAAGCGATGTCCATATTGAATTGTTGTTTAAAACTCGCGATAAAATGATCATAATCTTGTTCAATTATCATATTTACAATGGGCACAATAATGATATTGTGCCTCCCCCTTTACATCATACGAATTTTTTGTTCAAAGCTTTTTTTCATTTGCTTTTCATGTAATCCTGGTAAATCATAAATGACAGCATCAATACCTGCTTCTTTTGCAACATCGACAGGGATGACAGATGTATGTTTGTCACCATTATAAAAACAGAGAACTAAATCAGTGTCTTCAATAATTTGTTTAACAAAAAACATATAATCTGATCGGTAAATGGAGTCAGAAGGATGATCAAAAGCAACATATTCGGCTCCGTGTTTTTTTAAGTAATCAACGACTTCTTGAAATTCATCTGTTATTGCTTGCAATGGTTGCAGCGTGTAAAGGCATAAATTTTGAGCGAGTCTTTCATTCTCAACGAAAAAACGAAGAACCTCATTTTCAATAGATTTATAACATAATATGTAAATTTTATGTTTGTGAGCATAGTCTGCTAAAAATTTTTTGATTTCTTCTTGATCTAATGCTGTTAATTGATTTGAACCACAAAGGAAAATATTCATAGAATTGTGCCACCTCATGCTAAATTGTAACATATCTTTTATAAAAAATAACTGCAAAATATTACTGTTCAGAGTATAATTATAAATAACTGGATTTTACGATTAAGTTTAGGAAGAAATAAAAAAATAAATAGGTGATATATATGCTACGTTCTATCTCGCATAATCCAATATTATCGCATATACCGCCTGCTACTCAAATGCCGAAAGAAGCAAATGTCAGAACAGGACTTGCATTTTCGGATAATTTGCATGCAGATCCGAAAAAAGATAAATTACTAGAACAAATGGAAGCGTTTGTCGATAATATTGGAGAAATTAAAGAGAAAATTGAAATGGAATTAACGCTTGATAATGTAATGGAATACAAAAATACAGTAAAATCATTTTTGAATTTTTACGTGGATAATGTATTGCAGTATAAAGATGTCATGTCTCGTCACCCGCGTTACGGATATTCACAGAAAATGACGATTGTGAAACAGGCAGAAATGGGATTGAATGAATTAGAAGATGTTATGAATTTAATTAATACGAAAACAGGACATTTAGAAATGTTAAATCAAATTGGAGAAATCCATGGTTTAATTGTGAATTTAGTCTTGTAAAAGGAAGGAAGCTATATGTACATACAATTATATGAAAAACTCGTTATTATTCAAAAAGCGTATGAAAATATTCAAGCGCTTGGAGAGCAAATATATGAGAATTTAAAAAATAAAAATGTAAATGCAGTTCAAAAATTGCAAGTAGAGCAATTGCAGTACATTGATGGTTTAAAAGGGTTATCAAGCTCATTAGAAGAAATGGTTGTTCAGTTCTGTAAAGAACAAGGGGTTGAATCATTTCGTGTAAGTGCGTTATTTTCGTATTTTTCTCAAGAAGAAATTGAAAAAATGGAAGAATTACAAAAAAACGTAACTGAATTAGAAGAGAATGTAAAAATGCTTCTTTTGAAAAATCAATATTACTTAAACGTACTATTAAAAACTACAGAAAGTATTGTGGATTCTGTTTCTGAATATAACTTAGAGCGAAACAATAATTCGCAAATCTTTATGAACGAACTATTGTAAAGGAGAAGTGAAGCTTTATGAGATTATCTGATTATAATACACCGCTATCGGGCATGTTAGCGGCTCAAATGGGGTTACAAACAACGAAACAAAACTTGTCTAACATTCATACACCGGGTTATGTTCGTCAAATGGTGAATTACGGATCTGTTGGAGCAAGCAATGGTCATACGCCAGAACAGAGAATTGGTTACGGTGTACAAACGCTAGGTGTTGACCGTATTACTGATGAGGTTAAGACGAAGCAGTTTAATGATCAATTATCTCAGCTCTCTTACTATAACTACATGAATTCAACTTTATCACGTGTAGAGTCTATGGTTGGAACGACAGGGAAGAATTCATTATCTAGTTTAATGGACGGTTTCTTTAATGCCTTTCGTGAAGTAGCAAAAAATCCAGAGCAACCAAACTACTATGATACATTAATTTCTGAAACTGGGAAGTTCACAAGTCAAGTGAATCGTCTTGCGAAAAACTTAGATACAGTGGAAGCACAGACAGCAGAAGATATTGAAGCGCATGTTAATGAATTTAATCGTCTTGCTGCTAGTTTAGCAGAAGCGAATCATAAAATTGGACAAGCGGGTACACAAGTGCCGAATCAACTTTTAGACGAACGAGATCGCATCGTTACAGAGATGTCTAAGTATGCAAACATCGAAGTATCTTATGAATCTATGAATCCTAATATCGCGAGTGTTAGAATGAATGGTATTTTAACAGTAAATGGACAAGATACATATCCACTTCAATTAAATAAAGAAAAAGACCCAATGTCAGTTGAGATTTACGGTTCAGAAATCTCTGTAACTAGCGGAGCGATAAAATCAGCGATTGATACGAAAGCAAAGATTGTTGATTATAAAAAAAATCTCGAAGATTTAATGAGTTCAGTGAAAAATCAAGTGAATACAGTGATGGGAAAAGATTTCTTCGTTGGAGATTATGCGAAAGATATGAAGTTAAATCCAGAATTCCAAAAAGATGTTTCGAAAATGAAAATGTCTGCTGAAACAGCAAATAAATTAGCAGCAGTTACAGATGGAGATTATAAAGAAGGTCTTTCTTATAAACAAGCATTAGACCAATTTATAGTTCGTGTTGCATCTGATAAAAGTGCAGTGAATGGTTATCAAAAAATTCATGGCGACTTACTAGAAGGTATTCAGCAAGAAAAAATGAGCGTTGAAGGTGTAAATATGGAAGAGGAAATGGTAAATTTAATGGCCTTCCAAAAATATTTCGTCGCAAACTCTAAAGCTATTACTACGATGAATGAAGTGTTTGATAGTCTATTTTCGATTATTCGATAAGTGATAATAATTGATTGGAAATATATAAGGAGGAGATAGAAATGAGAGTATCTACATTTCAAAATGCAAACTGGGCAAAGAATCAGTTAATGGATTTGAATGTGCAACAACAATACCATAGAAACCAAGTAACTTCAGGGAAGAAAAATCTTCTTATGAGTGAAGATCCACTTGCAGCGAGTAAATCATTTGCGATTCAACATTCATTGGCGAATATTGAACAAATGCAAAAAGATTTAGCTGACTCAAAAAATGTATTAACACAAACTGAAAATACTTTACAAGGTATTTTTAAATCTTTAACGAGAGCAGATCAATTAACGGTACAGGCATTAAATGAGCCAAATGGTGAAAAAGAATTGAAAGCCATCGGTGCAGAGATTGATCAAATTTTAAAACAAGTTGTATATTTAGCGAATACGAAAGAGCAAGGTCGTTATATTTTCGGTGGTGATAGTGCAGAAAAGTCACCATTTACAGAAGATGGTACGTACCAGGGTGGACAAAATGATGTGAACTGGCAACTAAATGACGGTTATGAGTTAAAGGCATTCCGTAACGGAGAAGCATTATTATCCCCAGTTATAAAAACGTTAAAACAGATGAGCGAAGCGATGCAAAAAGGTGACCAAAAAGCGTTACAACCGTTATTAGGAGAAAATAAGAAAAACTTAGATGGCATCATTAACCGTACAACTGAAGTTGGTTCAACAATGAACACAATGGAGACGTTTAAAACAATTTTAAGTGAGCAAAATTTAGCGCTTCAAGAAAACCGTAAAGAAATTGAGGATGTTGATTTAGCGGTCGCAATTTCTGACTTGGCATATATAAATGCAACGTATGAAGCGACGCTTAAAGCGGTTAGTACGATGAGTAAAACGAGTATTTTAGACTACATGTAATCTATAAGGAGTGAGAAAAATGGCAGGAACAACGATGACAGGTATTGGTGGTAGACAACAAATTTGGAACCTCGGAAATAATATGATCGATACTTCTAACTTCGTCGAATTAGAAATGAATGCTTTAGATATGAGGAAAACACCGTATACGAAGGAAAAGAATGATCTCACAAATGATAAATTATTATATACAAGTTTAAAATCAGAATTTAGTTCTTTCACACAAACGTTTAAAAACTTAGCGGCTTTTAAAGGGAATGAGAAAAAAGTAACTACAACACAAGACGGTTATATTAATGTAAAAGCTGATGGTGGTGCGATTGCAGGAACTTTTAATATGACGATTACACAGCTTGCACAGCGTCATCAAATAGCTTCAAATGAAATTAAAGATATAAATGCAAAGCTTCCTAAAGATGAAGTATTAAAACTAGGTGGTAAAGAATTAAAAGTAACAACTGATATGACATATAAAGATTTAATTAATAAGATTAATGATGGAGATTATGGCGTATCAGCTTATACACTTGGAAATAAAATTTTCATGACCTCGAAAAAAGAGGGAACAGATGGACAGATTAAGTTTGAGGCAAACACATCTACACTATTTCAAGATATGGGTTTAGCTAAGGCGGATGGCACAGCGCTCAATACAATCAATGAAGCACAAAATGCTATGTATACTATTAATGGTATCAAAGGGGAAGGTTCTACTAATACAATTGAAGCTCTTCCTGGTGTGAAAATTGAGTTGTTAAAGGTAACTGAGCCGAAAGTAGAAGGAGCGCCAGATGCTGGTACAACAACAGATCCAAAAGCAAAAGGTATAGATCTAAAATTTACAGTAAATGACTCAAACGTAACAGATGCATCGAATGTTATTAAAAAAATGGTAGCTGATTATAATAAAGCTGTTTCTACAGTAGATATCTTTGCTGGAAAAGGTGGAGCTTTCCAAGGTCAAGCTATTATGCAAAGTGTACGTCAGGCAATGAACAATGTCGTAACATTTTCTCAAGATGGTAATTATTTATTCACATTTGGTATTCAATTAAAGCAAGATGGAACGATGGAAGTTAATGATGAAAAATTAACACAAGCATTAAAAGAAAAACCCGATGCAGCGAAGCAATTTTTCTTTAGTTCTAACGGTTTAGGAAAAATGATGGAAGAACCGCTTGATAAACTATTCGGTGATAAAGGTGTAGTCGGCGAGAGAGTTAAAAACATTGACTCACGTGTAAGTGATTTAGATAAAAAGATTAAAGATATTGAGACGCAAAACTTGCAAAAACAAGATGAAATTGTCAAGAAGTATCAAAAGCTAGAGAGTACATTGGCGGCGCTTGATAGCCAACTAAAAACAATTAAAGCAATGACAAAACAAAAAAGTGATGATTAATGAAAGTTGAGGAAGTGATCGTATGCAAGCATGGCAACGTTATATGCAAAATGATATTATGACGAGTAATCCGATTAAAAATACAATTTTTATTTATGAAAGATGTATTGTAGAGTTTCGTAATTTAGAAGAACTTTTACATACTTTTAAACTACAAGAAGGGGACGCACTTCTTGAAAAATTAGAACGTATTTTTGAAGAACTAAAGCTTCAATTAAATCCTGAAATTACGAAAGATTTATATGATAGTCTCTATGGTTTATATGATTGGATTAGCATTCAAATTCAAACGATGAAAGTAACGCGTGAAGCGAAAGATATTGATGCAATTGTGAAAGTGTTACAAGATTTAATAGACGGTTACCGCGGAGCACTTGAAAATGAACAATGATATTTATCGGACGTTTGTCAGCTGTTTTAATGAAATCGGTGAATTGCAAGTGTCAGACAGAGAGTTTGCTGAGAAGAGTGAGATGTTAAATCGCTGGATGATGACATTGGATGAAGAAACGCGTGCGCAAGTTGCGGCAGAAGTAAGCCCATTCATTATTAAGGCAGCACAGCATATTCGGGATAAGCAAAAGATTTTGGAAGAAATGATTATGACAAATGATGGGCGAATGAAGGCTAATTCATTTTACGGTAAATATTAATAATAACGTCTGGAAACAGATCCCCCTTTTAAAAGGGGGGCTATTCCTTCGTTTACATAAAGAACGCCGCTGATTGAGGTTTCATTTTATGACTGTGATGAAAAAATAATAGTAATCTAAATAATAGAAAAATGGACTTTAGTTTGTAGTTTATATATTGAAATGTTCTATAGATTACTATATGTATACAGTTTTTTGCATTCTTTTTTATATTTTTGTATTTTTCTAAAGACAACAATGAAAAAATGGAATAAAATATGTAAGGGTACATAATAGTAAATATTTTAATAAACGCATATAAGAAAATAAATAATGAAGTGAAACTTCTATCAGTGGATCATTCCGTTAGAAAAGGAAGGGTGTGGAATATGCCAGATTTAGTGAGTGATGTAAGCCATTATATGAATTATTTAGTGACGAAACGAAATACTGTTTCTAGTAATATTGCAAATGCGAATACACCTGGCTATAAAGCACAAGATGTAACATTTGCTGAGCAGATGAATAAAAGTAGTGCGTTATATAAAAATAATGCGGCTGATTTAAAGAGCAATCCAGATTTATATCAAACGAATGAAATGCACTTACCGACAGTAAATACGAAAAATACATATGCAAAGATTCAAACAAAATCAATGCAAACGAATAAAGACGGAAATAGTGTGGATGTAACGACAGAAATGCTAGATTTAATGAAAGCAAATCAGTTATACGGTATTTCAGTTAACGCAATTAATACACAATATGCAATTAACCAAGCGGCACGCGGACGTTAAAAGTAGAAGGAGAGACAACGGATGTTTCAGGCAATTAATGCAAGTGGCTCAGGACTAACGACAGCGAGAAAGTGGATGGAAGTTACTTCTAACAATATTGTAAATGCAAATACGACGGCGGCTCCGGGGGCAGATTTATATGAGCGTCGTAGTGTGGTGCTAGAATCAAACAATAGTTTTGCAAGTATGCTAGATGGGGCTCCTACTAACGGAGTAAAAATAAAAAGTATTGAAGCAGACAAAACGGAAAATTTAGTGTATGATCCGACGCATCCGCACGCAAATGAAGAAGGATATGTACGTTATCCCAATATTGATGTAACTGCTGAAATGACGAATGTAATGGTTGCTCAAAAAATGTATGAAGCGAATACGAGTGTATTAAATGCGAATAAAAAAATGCTTGATAAAGATTTAGAAATCGGCCGAGGATAAGGGGGAAGATAGTAATATGAAAATTCAACCAATGTTACATACACAACCATTTGGAGCAATTCAGTCAATTGGTGCACCGAAAACTTCTCAAACATCTGTAGCTCCGGAGAAAAAGTTTATTGATTTATTGGAAGATATGAATCAAACGCAAAACAATGCGCAAACAGCAGTATATGATTTACTAACTAAAGGGGTAGGAGAAACACATGACGTTTTAATTCAGCAAAAGAAAGCTGAGTCTCAAATGAAAACAGCTGCTCTCGTACGTGATAATCTTATTGAAAATTATAAGTCACTAATTAATATGCAAATTTAGGAAAGTGGACGGGTGTGTTTAAATGGAAAAGATGAAAAATGTTATCCAATCGTTAAAAACGTGGCATAAGTTAGTAATTGGTGCTGCGCTTTTAGCGATTGTAACAGGAGCACTTTTATACTTCACCTTGCCAGATAAATATGTTGTTGTATATCAAAATTTAAATGATACAGATAAACAAGAGATTACAGCAGAATTATCGAAGTTAGGTGTCGATTATCAATTAGCGGCCGATGGTTCGATTCGTGTGCAAAAGAATGATGCTCCATGGGTTCGAAAAGAAATGAATGGGATGGGCTTACCGTTTAATTCTAAAAGCGGTGAGGAAATTTTATTAGAAAGCTCTCTCGGTTCAAGTGAGCAAGATAAAAAAATGAAGCAAATTGTCGGTACGAAGAAGCAATTGGAGCAAGATATTGTAAGAAATTTTGCGACAGTTGAAACGGCAAATGTTCAAATTACATTGCCTGAAAAAGAGACAATTTTTGATGAAGAAAAAGCAAAAGGAACAGCGGCGATTACGGTTGGAGTGAAGCGTGGACAATTGTTAACAGCTGATCAAGTTGCGGGTATACAGCAAATGATTAGTGCAGCGGTTCCTGGTGTGAAAGCAGAAGAAGTAAGTGTTATTGATAGTAAAAAAGGTGTTATCTCAAAAGGAGCAGATGAAGCACATTCTAGTAGTTCCTCTTCTTATGAGAAAGAAGTAGAGATGCAGCACCAACTTGAAGGTAAATTAAAGCAAGACATTGATGCAACGTTAATGACGATGTTTAAACCGAATGAATATAAAGTGAATACGAAAGTATCTGTAAACTACGATGAAGTTACACGTCAGTCAGAGAAGTATGGTGATAAAGGTGTACTTCGTAGTAAACAAGAGCAAGAGGAAAGCTCTACTGCGCAAGAAGGGGCAGATACGAAGCAAGGTGCTGGTATTACAGCTAACGGTGAAGTGCCAAACTACGGTACGAACAATAATCAAAATGGTAAAGTTGTCTACGATAATAAAAATGGCAACAAAATTGAAAATTATGAAATAGATAAAACAGTTGAAACAATTAAGAAACACCCAGAATTAACGAAAACGAATGTTGTTGTATGGGTAGATAATGATACGTTAGTAAAACGTAGAATTGATATGACAACTTTTAAAGAAGCAATCGGAACAGCGGCAGGACTTCAAGCTGATCCGAACGGTAACTTTATAAATGGTCAAGTTAACGTTGTAACTGTTCAGTTCGATCAGCCGAAAGCCGAAAAAGAGAAAGAGCCAGAAAAAAGTGGTATGAACTGGTGGTTATTCGGTGGAATTACAGCTGGCTTATTAGCAATCGGTGGTCTAGTATGGTTCTTATTAGCAAGACGTAAGAGAAAGAAAGAAGAAGAGGAATATGAAGAATACTTAGCAGAAGAGGAAATTGCTGCAAGTAATGAAAGTATCTTGGAAATTCCTGAAGAAAAAATAGTGCCAGAGCCAAAACCTGAACCAGAAGAACCGAAAGAACCAACGTTAGATGAACAAGTGCAGGATGCTACGAAAGAACATGTAGAAGGAACTGCAAAAGTAATTAAAAAATGGTTAAACGGACAGTAAGGGAGGAACAACGATGTTAGATGAAATCTCCTCCAAAGAAAAAGCTGCCATCCTTATTCGTACATTAGAAGAAGGGGTGGCAGCAAAAGTCATTGAATATATGACAGCTGAGGAAAAAGAAGTATTACTTCGTGAAATCGCAAAGTTTCGTGTATACAAACCAGAAACGTTAGAAAATGTACTAGGAGAGTTCTTATATGAACTAAATGTAAAAGAATTGAACTTAGTCACTCCAGATAAAGAATACATTCGTCGCATATTTAAAAACATGCCAGAAGACGAACTGGAAAAATTATTGGAAGATCTTTGGTATAACAAAGATAATCCGTTTGAGTTCTTAAATTCACTTACAGATTTAGAGCCACTTCTTACAGTGCTTAATGATGAGTCACCACAAACAATTGCAATTATCGCTTCTTATATTAAACCGCAACTTGCGTCTCAATTAATTGAGAGATTGCCAGATCATAAGCGCGTTGAAACGGTAATGGGTATAGCGAAACTAGAACAAGTTGATGGTGAGTTAATTAATCAAATTGGTGAGTTGTTAAAATCGAAATTAAATAATATGGCATTTAGTGCAATTAATAAAACTGATGGCTTGAAAACAATCGTAAACATTTTAAATAACGTTTCACGAGGTGTTGAAAAAACAGTCTTTCAAAAGCTGGATGAAGTCGATTATGAGTTATCTGAGAAAATTAAAGAAAATATGTTTGTCTTTGAAGACTTACTTGGTCTTGAAGATCTTGCGCTTCGCCGTGTATTAGAAGAAATTACAGATAACGGTGTTCTTGCGAAAGCACTTAAAATTGCAAAAGAAGAAATTAAAGAGAAATTATTTACATGTATGTCTTCAAACCGTAAAGAGATGATTCTAGAAGAATTAGATGGCTTAGGACCACTTAAGATGACGGATGCTGAAAAAGCACAGCAAACGATCACTGGTACAGTGAAAAAGCTAGAGAAAGAAGGAAGAATTATCGTTCAAAGAGGTGAAGAGGATGTCCTTATTTAAAAACAGAATTCCGAAGAATTCTGTTTCTTTTTCTGAAGAAACGTATGAATTACAATTTCCAAAAACAGCTTCAGTTCAAATAGAAGAGGAAGAATTACAAGCTGATCATGCAGAACTTCGCGCCCAGCAAGAATCGTTACATATGGAAATGAATCAGCTAAGGCAAGAGAAGCAAGTGCTAGAACGAGAGCGGCAGCAGTTATTACAAGATAAAGAACAATTTCAAATGCATATTCATGAGCAAATGGAACAGATGGAAGCAGCGCGTGTGCAATTTCAAAAAGAACAACAAGAAACAGCGTATGAATGGACAGAGTTATTATGGGATCAATCTTTTCATCTAGCAGAAAAAATCGTGAATCAAGCGGTAGATTCACGATTGCTTGATGTGCTACCTATTTTAACTGGCATCGTGCAAACATTGCCTACTTCGTTTGAAAAATTAATCATTACCGTACATCCAGAAACGTTTGAACGTATTCAAGAAGAGAAGGAAAATACGAAAGAATATTGGTTACTACAATTAGTAGAATGGAAATATGATTTTTCTCTGCAGTTTGGTGAATTTGTTCTGGAAGAAGAGAAAGAGTTCTTTGAATTTAAATTTGCACCTATATTTGCGAAGCTTCGTCAGAAATGGGAAGAAGAGAAGTTATTTGAGGAGCACAATGTATGAGTCGTCTGTTAATGAATGAGAACGAAAAATGGAATAAGTTCATTGAAACACCGCTGTATACGAAAGTAGGCAAAGTTCATAGTGTACAAGAACAGTTTTTCGTAGCCAAAGGGCCGAAAGCGAAGATTGGAGATGTTTGCTTCGTTGGAGAACATAACGTCTTATGTGAAGTGATTGCCATTGAAAAAGAAAATAATATGCTACTTCCATTTGAACAGACAGAAAAAGTATGTTATGGAGATTCAGTGACACTAGTTTCAGAAGATGTTGTTGTACCACGTGGTAATCACTTGCTCGGAAAAGTGTTAAGTGCAAATGGTGAAGTGTTAAATGAAGAAGCTGAAAACATTCCATTACAGAAAATAAAACTAGATGCACCGCCTATACATGCATTTGAACGTGAAGAGATTACCGATGTATTTGAAACAGGAATAAAATCAATTGATTCTATGCTAACAATTGGTATCGGTCAAAAGATTGGTATTTTTGCTGGGTCAGGTGTTGGTAAATCAACTTTACTTGGAATGATAGCAAAAAATGCAAAAGCTGATATAAACGTTATTAGTTTAGTAGGAGAACGTGGCCGGGAAGTAAAAGACTTTATTCGAAAAGAGTTAGGCGAGGAAGGGATGCGAAAAAGCGTCGTTGTTGTAGCGACGTCAGATGAAAGTCACCTTATGCAACTTCGTGCAGCGAAACTCGCAACGTCTATTGCTGAATACTTCCGTGATCAAGGCAATAACGTATTACTTATGATGGACTCTGTTACTCGTTTTGCCGATGCACGAAGAAGTGTTGATATTGCTGTTAAAGAGTTACCGATTGGTGGTAAAACACTGTTAATGGAAAGTTATATGAAGAAGTTGTTAGAGCGTTCCGGAAAAACACAAAAGGGATCTATAACAGGTATTTATACGGTACTTGTTGATGGGGACGATTTAAATGGTCCTGTACCAGATTTAGCACGTGGTATTTTAGATGGACATATCGTATTAAAGCGTGAGCTTGCAACGCTTAGTCATTATCCTGCAATTTCAGTATTAGATTCAGTAAGTAGGATTATGGAAGAAATTGTTTCGCCACATCATTGGCAACTTGCAAATGAAATGAGAAAGATTTTATCAATTTATAAAGAAAATGAATTGTATTTTAAGCTAGGAACGATTCAAGAAAATGAAGAAAATGCTTATATTTTTGAATGTAAAAATAAAGTAGAAGGCATAAATACATTTTTAAAGCAAGGTCGATCGGATAGTTTCCAATTTGATGATATCGTTGAAGCGATACAGCATATAGTATAAGGCCTCTGCCCAAGAGGTCTTATTTTTTTGTTTTTTAATATTTCACAGATTTTTTTGGAAAAAAACTATATAATAGAAAAAGAGAACGTTATAATAGAAAGGGGTTATGAAAACAGGTGGATAAACAGCAGTACGACACAATAAAATTGCAAATAAACCAAGAAAAAGAACATATTTTAAAAGAAGTGTATGAATTAACAGCTGAAAAAAGAAAAATAGAACAAAAAAAAGAATATGATTTATATGTTGTGAAATCGCGTAGTAAAGTCGTACAAACTGGGCAACGTATTATGGCTGGCATGCTTTCTTCACATACGTTTTCACCTGAAAGAATAGAAGAATGGAATCGAAAAATTAAAAAAACGGAAGGTTTTATTCAAAAAAATGAAAGCCTTTTAGAGCAAGTAAAAGAAAAAGAACGTGTCATTGATGAGATGTATCAAGAAGATTGCAAAAAGCTTGCGAAAGCACAAGAAAAGCTGGAAGAAAAAATGCTTCTGGATTTGAAAATGTGTATGAATGGATGAGGTGAATGTAGTGATACAGTCTGTATTACCGGTGCAACAAAGTTTACCTCCGCAAAAAGAAAAAGGGCTAGAAGTACAATCAAAAAATGAAGATTCTTCATTCGATCGTACGATGAGAATGGAAAATAAAAAACAGCCGCAAACGGAGAAAACGAAACGAGAAGAAGCACCAAAAGAAGAGAGAAAAGATTATATTCTTTCTAAAAAATCGGTAACGGAAGAAGAACCTATTGTAAAGAAAGAAGAAAAAAAAGAGACAGAACAGTTGTTATTAGCTGTATCTGAGCAAATGGTTGCAATTGAGCAATTACATGTGCAGCCGGAATTGTTATATCAATACATACAAAAAATACAAGAGCTATATAAAGAATATGGCAATATTAAACTTAATGAATTACCTGCAGCTGAATTACAACAATTACAAGAACTTCTTTCAAATATGAATATCAAAAATGCTATATGTTTAGAAGATACAATGCAAATGGTATTAGACAAAATGAAGATGCCAGAGCAAACGATGCAAGCATTGAAGGTTGTAGAAACAGAAACTTGTAATATTGCAAAGGAACAAGAAGAGTCTAAAGAGGTAGATCTTCCGAAACTTGAGAGCGATGATGCAAAGGTAGAGTTGCCAGAAGTTGATGCATTAAACGATTCGAGCTCTGCAGGTGCAGAATTATTAAATAAAACGACGAGTACCGAACAAATAGGGAAATCAAATAGTGGTGCTGAGAAAGTTTCATTACCTGACTTAGGAAAGAAAATGGAAGCGCAAGTAGAAGCGCTGCAAAAATTTGTAGTGAAACAAGAACGTGTTTTATTCCAGTTAAATCCAGAAAAACTTGGTACATTAACAGTGTTTATGAAAAAACACGGAGATCAAATTGACGTTCACGTAGAAATGGAAAAACACGATGCGAAAAAACGTGTTGAAATCATTTTTGATGAATTGAGATTAAAGTTAAAAGAAAAAGAAATCAATATTCAAATTAGCTATTCAGATAAAGATGAAAATCGTAAAGAACAGCGAGAACAAGAGCAAAGGCAAAAACAGAAATTAGCAAATACAAATCATGAAAAACAACAATCAACAGAATTTGCGGGATTATTGGAGGAATAAAGCGTGCCAACAGTTGGATTAAATACAACGAGTACAAATCATATTCCGTTACAAGCAGGAGCGCAAAAAAGTAATGTACCTGTTAATGGTGTACAATCGCCAGTGCAACAAAGTAATGGAGTTTCAGCAGGAGCCCAAAAGACTCCTGGGGTAATGGGGAAAGATGATTTCTTAAAATTGTTTTTATCAAGTTTCCAACATCAAGATCCATTTAATGCGATGGATATGAATCAAATGATGAATCAGACAGCGCAGTTATCTCTTATGGAACAAGTACAGAATATGACGAAAGCAGTAGATAAGCTGCAATCAACGATGTATTCAACAGCACTTGATGGTGGAATGAAGTTTTTAGGGAAATATGTAAGAGGTGTTGACGGTGACGGAAACAAAGTAACCGGTCAAGTAGAAACGGTTCGCCTTGCGGAAAATAACGATGTACAGCTCGTTATTAATAATAAAGTTGTCTCTCTTCGTTTCGTTGAGAGAGTGTCTGATAAACCGATTGGGGAAACGAACCCAGAAGACGCAAAGAAAGACGATCAAAAAGTAACTGAAGAAGTAAAAACTACAAATTCATAAGGAGTGTCCATACGTTATGATTAAAGCGTTATATACAAGTATTACAGGGATGAATGCAACACAAAATGCATTAAGTGTAACTTCAAATAATATTGCCAATGCACAAACAGTAGGTTATAAAAAACAAAAAGCAATGTTTGATGATTTACTATATAACAATTCGATTGGTGCAAAAGGTGACGGTAAGTACGCAGGAACGAATCCGAAAAGTATTGGTAACGGTGTGAAAATGAGTGGTACTGTTACGGATTATAGTGATGGTACAATTACGTTAACAGGTGGAAAAACACAAGCAGCAATGGAAGGTAATGGTTTCTTCGTTGTAGGTGATTCAAAAGGCGGAAATATGGAATTTACTCGTAAAGGTACGTTTGGGATATCTTCAGATTACTATATTACGAATACTGAAGGTCAATACGTGTTTGCATACCCTGCAAATGAGGCAACTGGTGAAGTTGATTTATCTGGAATTCCAGGACCGTTGCAAATTCCAATGGGAACAGCAATTGGTGGTATTCGAACATCGAAAGGGACAATTAAAGGGAATATTCCAACTGGTGAAAAACAAATTACACAAGATTTACCTGTATATGATAATGCGGGGAATACATGGACAATGCGTGTAGAGTTTAAACAAACGAGTGAACATAACTATACATATAAAGTACAAATGCGCAATGACTCGAAAAAAGAAACAGAGTTTAAAGATGTTCCAGGTGCAGGTGGTAATATGACATTTGATGCTGTTGGAAATCCAAATCCGAAAGAGCAAGGAGCCAATATTCCATTTGATGGCGGTTCTATAAAATTAGACTTAAGCCATTTAACAAATCATCCAACAGATAAAACATTATCAGTAACAGACGTAGATGGTAGAGCAGCAGCGACGGTTAAAGATTGCTTCATTGCTGACGGTGGATATGTGATGGTAAAATATTCTGATGGAAGTATGAAATCTGCAGGCCAATTAGCTGTTGCGATGTTCCCGAACGAAGGCGGACTAATGAAAACAGGTAATGGTAACTATACAGCAACGAATACAACAGGTATTTTAGCTCTTGGTACATCTGGTCAAAACGGTGCAGGTAAAGTACGCGGTGGTGCACAAGAAGGTGCTAACGTAGATTTATCTGTAGAATTCGTTGACTTAATGTTATACCAACGCGGATTCCAAGGAAATGCGAAAGTAATTAAAGTTTCAGATGAAGTATTAAATGAAGTTGTAAACTTAATTCGATAATATATCGCATGGAAAAAATGTAATGGAGTAGAAAGGGTTTTTTATTCGTATGACAAGACAAGAGCGAATTTTACAATTGCCTTTTTTCGAAAATAAACGTGAACTTGCCGAGCAAGTATTAAAAATAGAACGAGAAGAGCATGTATATTTACCAGATCAATTTGAAATTAAGCAAGTGCCTCCGTATTCATTTGGCGAAAAACAAGCGATCATTGGCCGTATCCATGAGTTTTATTTCATAAGTGTTGGTAGTAGCGATAGCGTTTGGAAGTATCAACTGTTTAAGGATGAGATGAAGTGTCGTGAGTTTTTTGTTATGTTGCCAAATATTACGGATCAGCAGATAGCGTTTTGGTTTAATAACATAGAGTTATTGAAAAGTTCTTAAAAAGATCTTAAAAGCTCTTTTTAGGGTTGACGAGAGGACCCAGCGTTGTTTTGGAGCGGTTAGTGCCTAATAGGGACCCGACTGGTGTGTAAGGACAAAGGTATGGAGAGTTACTAGGGTAGTATAAGAAGAAGTAAGTAAAGTTTAGTGTGGATAAACAGTTATGGTCCAGAAGAGCTCCTAGTTGTAAGAATAGAGCTATGGAGGCGTACTGAGATAATCATTTCATAGTAGGACAGTGCCTTCTGGATAGTATGTGACAATAGATTTTTATAAAAGGAGAGGTGAGGAGGATGGCGCAAAATAAGTATCGCGTTACATTCATTTCGCCGAGTGAGGTTGAGCAGCGGACTGTAATGGCGGCGAATAGTTTGCCAGATTTAATTCGTAAAGTAGAAAGTATTATCGCAGATCCAAACGGTTATTTTGTGAATGATAAAAAAAATAATTGTTATTTTAAAGTGATTAAAGAAAATGTTACGTTTATTCAATATGAGTTACTATTTTCGGATAAGGAAATTCATATTGAAAAATTAAAACATATAGCACCGGTAGTATTAAAACGATTATTCGAAAAAATAAATGACCCGGAATTATATGCACTCGCGCTACTTGATGTTGATATAGCAACGAAAGAATATGTGCTAGCAGAAATGAATTCTGAGCTGAGAATACGAGTAGAGACGGAGCTTTCGAAAAAATGGGAAGCAATGCCGACAGAAATTGTAGGAGCACAAGAAGTGTTATTAGAGGCACTTGCTTCGTTTATACAAGATTAATTGTTTTTTAATAAAATGAATCGTTCGACTATCTATATTTTTTATATAGGTAGTTGACTTTTTCTCTTTTATAAAGCTTAATAATTAGATATACGGAATTAATGGAAGGGGAGCGACACCTTTATGTCACAAGCACAAAGTATTTTATTAGAAAGCGGAACAAATGAATTAGAGATTGTTACGTACACTGTTGGTGAAAACCTATTTAGTATTAATGTAATGAAAGTACGTGAAATCATTAATCCATTTCCTGTTACAACTGTGCCAGAATCTCATCATGCAGTTGAAGGTGTTGTTCAAGTACGTGGTGAAATTTTACCTGTTATTAACTTGGCAATGGCTCTTAATTTAAAGTCAACAAAGCCACTTGATCAAACGAAATTTATCATCTCAGAATTAAACCAAATGAAAGTTATTTTCCGCGTTGATGAAGTGCATCGTATTCAACGTATTTCGTGGGAACAAATTGATGAACCAGCTTCATTATCTATGGGACTAGAAGAAACGACATCTGGTATTGTAAAACTAGATGGAAAAATCATCTTACTATTAGATTATGAAAAAATTGTATGTGAAATTAGCGGCACTGGTTATGACAATAAATCAATTGCAGGATTAGAACAAAAAACAGATCGAGCTGAAAAAGTAATTTACATTGCAGAAGATTCAGCGATGCTTCGTCAAATATTAGAAGAAACATTATCATCAGCTGGATATACGAAAATGAACTTCTTCAGCAATGGTGCAGAAGCGTTAGCACAAATTGAAAAATTAGCGAAAGAGCAAGGCGAAAAAATGTTTGAACATATTCACTTGCTAATTACGGATATTGAAATGCCAAAAATGGATGGACATCATTTAACGAAAGTGGTTAAGGATAGTGAAGTAATGAATCGTTTACCAGTCATTATTTTCTCTTCATTAATTACAAATGAATTATTCCATAAAGGTGAAGCTGTAGGAGCAAATGCTCAAGTAAGTAAGCCAGATATTCAAGAGCTAATTGGTTTAGTTGATAAGTTAGTACTTTAAAAGCTTCTTTTTAGCCAGAATAGAAGCTCTAGTCAAGTGTTGAGCGGTCAGTGCTTAATAGAGCCCTATGCGATGTTGAGACCAGAGATATGGAGTAGTTATAGGTAAGTAGAAGAGCTGGTGTATAACATTTTTCAATAGAGGAACTACTTATGTAAGGAAGTTTTCAGTGCTTAATAGAGTCCCATGCGATGTGAGTTCAGAGGTATGAAGTAGTTTTATGTAAGAAGAAGTGAGACTTCGATTGAGGATTTGAAGACTGGGTTTATAACTCTATTCTGTTAGAGAGAGGAAGGAATTAGCCATATGTAGCATTGGCTAGTTCCTTTTTATTATTCTATACTTTAAGCTGGCAGAAAAATGAAAGCTTTCTGGGGTGTTTGGCGCTGTATGTATGAAAAAATCTTTATTTGAAGATTTTTGATTTGAAAATATAAGCAAACGTATTTTCGATGGTTATTTTAGTAATATTTCGTGGTAACGCAAATTTTTTCGGTGAAAAAACATTCAAAATACCATATAATATAATTAAATGTAATTAATATGCAATTTTACATATTAATAAAAAAACATTTTTCAAATTTTTATACTTTCTATACATTTTTGTATGTTTATTATTTGACAGATAATTTCGAACTGTTATAATATGGATATGTAAAAATTGCTATTTTCTTAAAAGACATGGGAGTCAGATGAGAATTGTGAAAGGATGAGGGGGAGTGGCACAGATTATGTATCACCACACAGCAATTAATGTATTAGGTCTTTTGCAAAACATGTCAAATAATAAAATGAACGATATGCAACTAGAGGTGGAATTTAAAAAAATAGAAAAAGAATTCCAAGTAAAGTATGAAGAATTAGTTGATTTACATAATAGAATGGTATTATTTCAAATAGATATAGAAAAAAATGGCGGGATGCGAGCATATGAAAAATCAGCAATTACATGGCTGAAGTCTGAACTAGAGCTACTGTATGAAGTGTATCAATTTTGTCAACGTCACGGTTTAAACATTTTAAATATTTCAAAATACGTAAGTAAAAATGAACTAAATCTTTTTCCAAAAACAGAAAGTCAATTGCAAAATACGTATTATAAATTAAAAAAACGTGAAATACCGTTTGAAAATATTGAAAAACAAAAACCAGGACGAAAGCGAAAATATATACCAGTAAAAGAGACAATCGCTGCAAGAAAACAAGAAAACGAGTACGAATTAAAAGAAGAAATCCAGCATAAAGAGGATGAAAAAAATCTTGTAACAGTTATATCTGGTATCGTTGATAACTTTGAAACAATTAATCAATGTAGTGAAAGGAAAGAAGACGAACTACATCAGTTTATGGAAGGTATTTATAAGCTTTCTAGCATGGCAGCAGGGCGTTCTAGAGAAGCAAAGAATACACGTAGTCTAGAAGGTGAATTGCAGTCGTTACAACTGGAAAATGAAAGGCTAAAACGAGAGAAAGAAGAGCTTGTACAAGATATTAAAGGTATGACGCAGCTTTTAATTCATTTCATTACAAGTTCTGATATCGATCAAATTCGTAAATTACCAACTTTCGTACAAGATTGTAAAATGGAATTACATAAACTTGGGCTATATAATGCACAAGACGGAAAAATGAAAATAATGGTTGACCGTAGCGGACAAGTTATGACGGTAACACAGTAATAAAATTTGGGTACAAAATAAAAGGGAGATACATAGTTTATATGTATTTCCCTTTTGTTTTGTATGGAATCGTTCCAAAGAAGGAAGATTCATTTTTATAATTGTAGTAGTTTAGAGACCATTTTCGGAATTTGGTTCGCTTGTGAAACCATACTAATTGCAACTTCAGTCAATAATTTGAACTTTAAAAAATCACTCATCTCCTGCGCCATGTCTGCATCTTCAATTCGAGATGCAGCATCTGTTAACGCCATACTTTGGCTATTTAAATTTTCAATATTAAACTGTAAACGATTTATCATTGCACCAAGGTCGGCACGATGAAGTGACACACTTTGCAAAGCCTCTTCAATTTTAAGGAGCGCCGCTCTGGCTTCTTGTTCTGTTGAAATCTTGATGTCGTGTTGTGTAGGGGAAGGGGGAATATGTTTCGTCATATTTATCGTATGATCGATATCGTCTAATGTAATAAGGCGGTTTTGACCGTCAAATACAGATAAATCATTAAACTCAGTCGTCTCGCCAATATAGCCAATTTGTTCTGTTAAAGACTGAAACTCTTTATTCAGCGAATGACGGTTTTTATTTGAATTTGTACCGTTTGAGGATTGAACGGCTAAATCACGCATACGCTGTAAAATATTTGTCACAGTTTGAAGGGCAGCTTCCGCCGTGCGAAGCATCGATATCGCATCCTCATTATTACGAATCGCCGCGCGCATACCACTTGCTCTCGCATGCATACGAGTCACAACTGCAACATTAGCGGGATTATCCGAAGCGTTGTTCAACTTCTTACCAGTCGCCAAATGCTCCATTGCAACATTCATACGCTTCTCATTCTCATACAACGACTGCCTAGCATTCATACTCAAAACATTCGTACCAATACGCATAATAGACACTCCTTATAGATTGATATAGTCAGTGTTCTAAAGCTAATAAAAGGTCATGAAAAGATAAAAAGGCTTATGCTTATTTGCTATTTGTGTTTTAGCATAAGAGGGGATCAAGATAAGCACTAACCGCTTCTATGCACTGCAGATGCTCTCTTCCATCAAAAAAAAGAAGTTTTTATAAAAAATAAACCTCTCCGCAAGCAGAGAGGTTTATTCAGGAAACTAACTCAAATGGCTTATTGTAATAATTTAGAAACCATTTGTGGAGTTTGGTTTGCTTGAGAAAGCATGCTGATACCAGCTTCGTTCAAGATTTTGAACTTAGTCATTTCAGACATTTCTTTCGCCATGTCAGCGTCTTCTACTTGAGAAGCAGCAGATGCCATGCTTGATGCTTGGTTTTTCAAGTTATTTACATTAAAGTCAAGACGGTTTAACGTAGCACCTAAAGTTGCACGATTAGAAGCAATTGTTTCTAAAGCTGCGTCAATTGCTTTGATTGCAGAGTTAGCATCAGTAGCTGTTGAAGTTTTACCATCTGTAGTAGCAGCTTTAAATGCATCACCAATTGCACGAGCAGCTTCTAATGTATTACCAGAATCATCAGTTTTACTGAAACGATCAATCGCATCTGAAATTCGTGTCACATCACTTGAATTCATAGAACCTTTAACTTTATCAAACTCTGCTACGAAAGCTTTCATTGCAGTCTTTCTACTATCAGTAGTAGAATTTGTATCTAAATCAGATAAAGCTTTTGATGCAGCATCAGCAGTAGTGATGTCTGCTGTTAATGTAGCTTTAGCAGCTCCTTTGAAAGCGGCTCCGATTGCTTTAGCGTTTTCTAGAGTGTTTTCACCTTCGAATTTTTTAATTGCAGCATCAATTGTTTCAACATCTTTAGCATTCATAGCCACTTTAAGATCTTTGTATTGATCAGTGAATGCCTTTACTGCAGCAGTTCTTTTAGTATCAGTATCACCAGTAGAAGCATCTAATTTTGATAATGTATCTGCAGATGCGTTAGCTATAGTGTTATCAGCAACACCAACTAACTTGTTACCAGAACCAATACCAAGTCCATTAGCAGCAATACTCAGGTTGTTGATTTTTAATGCAGTAGTAGAAGAGTCAGATAAGCTAATGTCAATTTGTTTACCTTTATCGTCAGAATCTAGTGTTTGGATTGCGATAGCTTTGTTGCTGCCGTCTAATAATTTTTTATCATTGAATTCTGTGTTTTTAGAGATGTAATCAATTTGTTCTTTTAACGCAGCGAACTCTTTGTCTAGTGCGCCTTGGTTTTTGTCTGTATTTGTGCCGTTTGCAGATTGGTTAGCAAGGTCACGCATACGAAGTAAGATGTTAGATACTGAGTTCATTGCTGAATCAGCTGTACGAATTAAAGAAATACCGTCTTGTGTGTTGTTAGCTGCAACACCTAATCCGCTTTCACGTGCACGCATACGAGTTGCGATTGCAAGACCTGCTGCATCGTCAGAAGCGTTGTTGATACGTTTACCGCTTGATAAACGGTCCATAGCAGTACTCATTTTAGCTTGGTTTTGGCGCATGTACTCTTGCGTACGCATGCTGTTAATGTTTGTATTAATTCTCATGTTAAGAAACCCCCATTTTTTTATATTGACTTTTCTGCAAATTGAAAAACGGTAATATGCGAAAAAATCAATTTCGAGATTTATTGTAATCCTTGCCACAACGGGTGTCAACTAAAAATTCGAATTAATAAATATAAAAAAATAACAGTTTAACAATATATTCATTTTTTTATTACATAATTATTAAAAGGATTATTGCAAACTTTAAAAAAAAACTCTAATATTAGATTATCTTTGTTTACCGAAAAGGTGATATTATGATAGTTGGAAATATAGTAAAAGAAGTGCTTGCATATAAAAAAGGACAAATTCAGCAAAAGCTAAGTAGTCCACAAGCATTTGTTAGTAGTCGTTTTCAAGAGAAGTTGCAGAGTGAGCCTGCGAAGGAGACGAAAGAAACTACGCAGCCGGCAAAAGTAGAAGATATGAGTCAGCCGGTACAATCTACGAAAATAGAAGCGGTTGTTAATAAACCGGCAGAAACTATTAATAAAGTAGAGGAAGCGAGTAAGCCTGAAGAAAAGGCTGAAACGAAGAAAGCAGATGAAGTGCAAGTTGCGCAAAAAGAGTTTGAACGACGTTTCCCAGAAACGAAAAATGAGGCCGCTGATACGTGGGAATTAACGAAGAAGTATAATATTCAAAAAATACGTTCTTCCAATGAAGGGAAGTATGAGGATATTATTGATCGTGTAAGTCGTACATACGGAATTCCGAAAACGTTAATTCAAAAAATGGTTGAAGTAGAGTCTAATTTTAATCCGAAAACGGTATCACATGCAGGTGCGATGGGTCTTATGCAGCTTATGCCAGCGAATGTGAAGGAGATGGGTGTGAAGAATCCATTTTCACCAGCTGAAAGTATTGAAGGTGGCGTGAAAGAGTTAAGCGGTTATTTAAAGAAAAATAACGGCGACTTAGTATTGGCGCTTGCTTCTTATAATGCTGGTCCTGGTAATGTGAGAAAGTACGGAGGCGTACCGCCATTTAAAGAAACGCAAGGATATATTAAAAAAATATTAAATATCGACGTTTCAAAATAAGAAGTTTCATATATAGAGAGAACATGAAATTTTCGTGAACATGATATGGGAGTTGGCTAGATTTGAAATTACAAGATGATATTCCGTTAACAATTTATTTTGAAATCGGAAATACGAAAAAGAAAATTGAAGATCTGCTTCATATTACGAAAGGTACATTGTATCGTCTTGAAAATTCAACGAAAAATACGGTGCGTCTTATGCTTGAGAATGAAGAGATTGGAACCGGAAAGATTTTGACGAAGAATGGAAAGATGTACGTTGAAATCGTTGAATTGAAAAGGTAGGGAAGGGGATTGTCATGAGTGGCGAAAAATTAAGCCAAGAGCAAATTGATGCCCTGCTGAAGGCGGTAAATGAAGGCGAGGAAATGCCAGCTTTCGCACAAGAAGCAGGAAAGCAAGAGAAATTTCAAGAGTATGATTTTAATAGACCAGAGAAGTTCGGTGTTGAGCATTTACGTAGTTTGCAAGCGATTGCTTCTACGTTTGGGAAACAGACGTCACAGACGTTATCAGCGCGTATGCGTATTCCAATTGAACTAGAGCCTTCAACGGTTGAGCAAGTTCCATTTACGAGTGAGTATGTGGAGAAAATGCCGAAAGATTATTATTTATATTGTGTAATTGATCTCGGTTTGCCAGAGCTTGGAGAAATTGTTATTGAGATTGATTTAGCATTCGTTATTTATATTCATGAATGTTGGCTTGGCGGAGATAGTAAGCGTAACTTTACGATGCGCAGACCGTTAACAGCATTTGAGTTTTTAACGCTTGATAATATATTCTTGCTTCTTTGTAAAAATTTAGAGCAATCATTTGAAAGTGTTGTTGCGATTGAACCGAAATTTGTAACGACAGAAACAGATCCGAATGCATTAAAGATTACGACAGCGAGTGATATCATTTCATTACTTAACGTAAATATGAAAACAGAGTTTTGGAATACGACGGTGCGTATTGGAATTCCATTCTTATCTGTTGAAGAAATTATGGATAAGTTAACGTCTGAAAATATTGTCGAACATTCTTCAGACAAGCGTAAAAAGTATACGTCTGAAGTGGAAATGAAAGTAAATCAAGTGTACAAACCTGTTCACGTTGCAATTGGTGAGCAGAAAATGACAATGAGTGAGATTGAACAAATTGAAGAAGGCGATATTATTCCGCTTCATACGAAAGTTTCGGATGAATTACTTGGTTATGTAGATGGAAAGCATAAATTTAATTGTTTTATTGGAAAAGATGGAACGCGTAAGGCGCTCCTATTTAAAAGTTTTGTAGAGTAGGAGGATCCATATGAAGCATGAAGTATCTCCCGTGTCATTAATGGGATTAGAAGATTTTGCAGGAAAGCGAAATGAAGCAGGTAAAGCACATATTGATACTGTTTCAGATATTTCGATTGAACTTGGTGTAAAGCTTGGAAAGTCATCTATTACACTTGGTGATGTAAAGCAGTTAAAAGTTGGCGATGTTCTGGAAGTAGAGAAAAACTTAGGACATAAAGTAGATGTGTATTTAAGTAATATGAAAGTCGGCATCGGTGAAGCAATCGTAATGGACGAGAAATTCGGTATTATCATTTCTGAAATTGAAGCTGATAAGAAACAAGCGGCGCTTATGAAAGCGCAAAGTCAAATGCAAGATAAAGAGTAGAGGAGGAGTCATATGTCGTATATGACGACCTTATTTCAAGTCGTTTTACTGTTTGGTGCGCTCGGCTACGGTGCATATTATATGACGAAAAAGACGCGCAAACAGCAGTTTTTTAAGCAGGGTGAAAATGGCCATATTCAAGTAAAAGACGGTGTGTATTTAAATCATCAAACGAGTGCCTTTTTATTTGAAGTGGACGGAAAGCAAGTGTTCACTGTTATTAGTAATAACGGTGTGCAGTCTGTGCAATTAACCGGAACAGGAAATCAGTTTCAACAAGCACTAGAAGACGCGGTGAAGAGTGAAACGAAAAAAGTAGAGGATCCATCATGAGAATAAAGAAACAGTTATCATTATTAGCCGTTATTTTCGTATTTTCTATCGTTTTTTCAATTATTTTTGTAAATCCAGCGTATGCAGCCCCGAACGGTTTTATTAATTTCGAAAATGGAAAAGAGTTCACGAGTAATTCAAGTGTACAACTATTTGCGCTCGTTACCCTTTTATCATTATCTTCTTCTATCGTTCTATTATTTACACATTTTACTTATTTTATGATCGTTCTAGGGATTACACGTCAAGGACTTGGGGTAATGAATTTACCACCAAACCAAGTGCTTGTTGGACTTGCATTATTTTTATCACTCTTTACGATGCAGCCTGTACTTGGGCAACTGAAGAGTGATGTGTGGGATCCGATGACGAAAGAGAAAATAACAGTAAGTCAAGCTGCGGAAACGACAGCTCCTATTATGAAAGAATATATGTCAAAGCATACGTATAAGCATGATTTAAAAATGATGCTGAAAGTACGCGGAGAAGAGTTGCCGAAAGATTTGAAAGATCTTTCACTATTTACGCTCGTACCATCCTTTACGTTAACGCAAATTCAAAAAGGTTTACTAACAGGGATGTTCATTTATTTAGCGTTTATATTTATAGATTTGATTATTAGTACACTTTTAATGTACCTCGGGATGATGATGGTACCGCCGATGATTTTAAGTTTACCGTTTAAAATACTCGTTTTCGTATATTTAGGTGGATATACAAAAATCGTCGACATTATGTTTAAAACAGTCGCCTGAAGCGTTTGATGCTATGTGATAGGAGTCATATAAATGAATACGTCACCAATTATAGATATTTTTCAAACCTTTTTTTATAAAGGGGTTATGATTTTAATGCCGGTTGCCGGCGTAAGTATGATTGTCGTTATTATCATCGCTGTCATTATGGCGATGATGCAAATTCAAGAGCAAACGCTGACGTTTTTACCGAAAATGGCGAGTATTGTCCTCGTTATTATCATTTTAGGTCCGTGGATGTTCCAAGAGTTAACGACACTTATTTTAGATTTATTTGATAAAATCCCATCGCTATTGCGTTCGTACTAAGATAGGTGAGCTGAAATGAATATGGAATTATGGGCGGCAACGTTTTTTGCGTTTTGCCGCATTACTTCATTTTTATATTTTTTACCGTTTTTCTCAGGACGATCCATTCCAGCAATGGCGAAGGTTACAGTTGGACTTGCTCTTTCAATTACAGTGGCTGATCAAGTGGATGTCTCTCACATCAAGACAGTTTGGGACGTTGCAGCTTATGCAGGAACGCAAATTGTAATTGGATTATCACTTTCAAAAATTGTAGAAATGCTGTGGAACATTCCGAAAATGGCCGGGCATATTTTAGACTTTGATATCGGTTTATCACAAGCAAGTTTGTTTGATGTAAATGCGGGCTCACAGTCTACTTTACTATCAACCATTTTTGATATATTTTTTCTCATTATTTTCATTTCACTTGGCGGCATTAATTATTTCGTTGCCACGATTTTAAAGTCGTTTCAATATACAGAGGCGATTTCAAAATTGTTGACGACTAGTTTCTTAGATAGTCTACTCGCAACGCTATTATTTGCGATCACATCAGCGGTTGAAATTGCTCTTCCGCTTATGGGAAGTTTATTCATCATTAACTTTGTTCTAATTTTAATTGCAAAAAACGCTCCGCAATTAAACGTTTTTATGAATGCATACGTAATTAAAATTACATGTGGTATTTTGTTTATTGCGATGAGTGTACCGATGCTCGGGTATGTGTTTAAAAATATGACGGATGTATTACTTGAAGAGTATACGAAACTATTTAACTTTTTCTTAACGAAGTAGGGGGACGCGCATGGCAAAGGATAATAAAACAGAAAAGGCCACCCCGCAGAAGCGTAAAAAATCGCGTGAAGAAGGGAATATTGCCCGGAGTAAAGATTTAAATAATTTATTTTCCATTCTCGTATTAGCAGTTGTCGTTTATTTCTTCGGAGATTGGCTAGGGTATGAGATTGCGAATTCCGTAGCGGTGCTGTTTGATCAAATTGGAAAAAATACAGATTCAACCGAGTATTTTTATTTAATGGGGATTTTATTACTGAAAGTATCGGCTCCGATATTAATACTCGTATACGCTTTTCATTTATTCAATTATATGATTCAAGTCGGGTTCCTATTTTCTTCTAAAGTCATTAAACCGAAAGCATCACGTATTAATCCGAAAAACTATTTCACGAGACTGTTTAGTCGTAAAAGTTTAGTAGATATTTTGAAATCACTGTTTTATATGGGATTAATCGGTTACGTCGCTTACGTTCTTTTTAAAAAGAATTTAGAGAAAATCGTGAGCATGATTGGATTTAACTGGACTGCGTCACTTACTGAAATTATTAGGCAAATTAAATTTATTTTCTTAGCAATTTTAATTATTTTAATCGTTCTTTCTATTATTGATTTCATTTATCAAAAATGGGAGTACGAGCAAGATATTAAGATGAAAAAAGAAGAAGTGAAACAAGAGCATAAAGATAATGAAGGGGACCCGCAAGTAAAAGGGAAACGAAAAAACTTTATGCATGCAATCTTGCAAGGAACAATTGCGAAGAAGATGGATGGCGCAACATTTATTGTAAACAACCCGACTCATATTTCGGTCGTACTTCGTTACAATAAACACGTTGATGCAGCACCAATTGTCGTTGCAAAAGGGGAAGATGAGCTCGCATTATATATACGAACGCTTGCCCGTGAACAAGAAATACCAATGGTGGAAAACCGTCCGCTTGCTCGTTCTTTATATTATCAAGTCGAGGAAGATGAGACGATTCCAGAAGATTTATACGTAGCTGTAATTGAAGTTATGCGCTATTTAATTCAGACGAACGAACTTGAAGTATAATAGCGCGTTTGGAGGAGATCTCTTTGTTTAAGATAGAGTCTGCAAGAACCTATTTTTCTATCTTTTTAGCAGCGTCATTCGTAGTGGCGCTCTTAATTCCACTTCCACCATTTATACTTGATATCATTATCGTTTTTCTACTAAGTATGTCAGTGCTTATTTATATGCGAGCGACAAGTATTAACGAGTGGGATGAATTAAAGTCATTTCCAACGATGTTGTTATTAATCGGGATTTTCCGCGTATCGATTAACGTTTCGACGACGCGAGCGATTTTGACAGATGGAAATGCAGGTCATGTTATTGAAGAGTTCGGCCAGTTCGTAATTGGCGGAAACTTATTAATTGGTATCGTTATTTTTACAGTATTAATCATATTCCAGTTTATCGTTGCAAACGGTGCGTCTCGTACAGCTGAAGTTGCAGCTCGTTTTACACTTGATTCTTTACCAGGGAAACAAATGTCTATCGATGCTGATTTAAACCAGCGTATTATTTCAGAAAAAGATGCACAAGCAAAACGAAAAAAATTAAATATGGAAACAGAGTTTTACGGAGCGATGGATGGTGCCGGAAAGTTCATTAAAGGGGACGTTATTTTCGGGATCGTCATTTTATTCGTAAACATTATTTTTGGCTTAATTGTCGGAATGATGCAGCAAGGCATGAGCTTTGGTGAAGCGGCTCTTCATTACACGCAGCTAACTGTCGGGGACGGAATCGTAAACCAAATTGGATCGCTTATGCTTGCGATTTCAACTGGTATTATCGTAACTCGTGTATTTGACGGTTCACCGGATACAGTAACAGAAGGTATCTTTAAAGAGTTATTAGCGCATGAAGTCGTTGTATATGCGCTCGGTGGTTTATTTATTGCAATGGGTATTTTTACTCCGCTACCGTTTCTACCATTCGCACTCGTTGGCGGAACCATTATCTTCTTAGGAATTCGTAATAAAAACCGAATAAAGAAAGAAAAAGAAGACGAGCTTCAAAAAGAAATAGAAATGATCCAAGGCGAAGATGAGCAACTGCAACAAGTGGAAGATTCATTCGGAGTATTTACGGATAAATATCCAATTATAGTAGAACTCGGTTTAGATTTAGCAGCACTTGTAAAGCAGAAAATTAACGGGGAAACAGCTCGTGATAAAGTTGTTCTTATGAGGAAGTCGATTATTACTGACCTTGGTATTAACGTTCCTGGAATTAACTTTAAAGATAATACGAGCTTTAGACCACGCGGACGTTACATTATTCGAATTAAGGGTGCGAAGGCGGCTGAAGGTGTTTTAAAATCAGGTTATTTATTAGCATTAAAAACACCAAACGTAATGGCTGATTTAGATGCAGAGCCAGCGAAAGATCCAATTTTTGGTGAAGATGGATATTGGATTTTAGAGCATATGGTGCAAGATGCACAAATGAAAGGCTATCAAGTGTTAGAGCCACTTAGCATATTAATTACACATTTAGATGTTGTAGTTAGACGTAATCTTCATGAATTAATTCAGCGCCAACATGTAAAAGACTTAATTAACTCGCTTGAAAATGATAATGGCGTTCTATTAGAAGAGATTAAGAAGAAAGAAATTGATTTATCACTCGTTCAAAATGTTATTAAACAACTTCTAAAAGAAGGTATTTCTATTCGTGATTTACCAACAATTATTGAAGGTATTATTGACGGCAAAGAAATTTATCAAAACCACGTTGATGGTGTGACATCATTTGTTCGTGAATGTATTTCAAAAGTTATTTGTGAAAATGCGAAAAATCCAGACGGAAAAATATATGCAGCGCTCTTCTCTGATTCAATTGAGTTAGATGCGGATGTTGTGAATAATTCATATCAAGGTTACTTATTAAACTGGGATTTAGATTTAGAAACACGTGTCGTTGAGCAAGTGCAGCGCGTCTTTAAGCAAGCACGTTTAATGGGAAGAGAGCCAGTGTTATTAACACGTAGAAAAGATTTTAGATTTGCGATTGTAAGACTGCTAGAACGTTATCAAGTGGAAGCACAAGTACTTTGTATTAGTGAATTAGCACCAGAAATTGTTGTGGATCAAATTGCCTATATTGAATAGTAGGGGGTGAAGTAATGGAAAGTACAGAAAAGAAAGAAGCGTTAATGCGAATAAAAGCAGCTTCGAAAAATGAATTGTATCGAAAGTTATTTGACCAATATGGTACAGATTATTATTACGTTGTCGATGAAAGTGTAAAACGAAATATACCGTTTTTTTGGAAAAAGGATTATGAAATGTTAGTTGCTTTTCCAGAAGAAAAACAGGAAGAAGTGAATGAAGGTACAGCTCAATTTCATGAACAGTTAATGGATGTTGTGAATAATCCTTCAGAACAAATTGTGAAGGCGAATGGAATTCAATCAGTACTGCATAATTTAGAAAACGTAACGACTTCTATGTCATACGCGGCGATGCAAACAGGAAATAGTGAAGAATGGGCAAGAAAAAAAGAGAAACTATTAAAGCTGTTTGAAAAAGGAATCGTCGTTGTGAAACCGATGAAAGAAACGGAAGTAACGAAAGTAACGAAAGTAACGAAAAAGAAAAAAGTTGTGAAACAAGTCGTTCCAGTAAAGAAAGAAGAAGTAGTTCCAAAGAAAGAAAATCAAGAATCTGTACCGTTTATTATTCAAAAAGTAATTCGGATGCTAGAACAAAACGATGTGGAACAATATTTCATTCATGCATATGCTGAAAAGTTAAAAATAAAGTTTGAAAATGCAACGATGATTACGGAAGAAGAAGTTATCAGGTACATATTGGAAGATATGAAATCTCATTTCAATACGGAAAACGTCTTTGAAAAAGAAGTACAAACAATTGCATTAATCGGTCCAACTGGCGTTGGTAAAACGACGACACTCGCGAAAATGGCATGGCAATTTCACGGTAAGAAAAAAACAGTTGGTTTTATAACGACAGATCATTCGCGCATAGGGACAGTACAGCAATTGCAAGATAACGTAAAGACAATTGGATCTGAAGTAATTGCTGTGCGTGATGAAGCTGCAATGACAAGAGCGCTTACGTATTTTAAAGAAGAAGCACGCGTCGATTATATTTTAATTGATACAGCAGGGAAAAATTATCGTACGTCAGAAACAGTGGAAGAAATGATTGAAACGATGGGACAAGTAGAACCAGATTATATTTGTTTAACGTTATCAGCTTCAATGAAAAGTAAAGATATGATTGAAATTATTACAAACTTTAAAGATATTCATATAGATGGTATTGTGTTTACGAAATTTGATGAAACAGCAAGTAGTGGCGAATTGTTGAAAATTCCAGCAGTATCATCAGCTCCTATTGTATTAATGACAGATGGCCAAGACATAAAGAAAAATATACATATCGCTACAGCTGAACATTTAGCAAAACAAATGTTACACACATCGTAGAAAAGAGGTGAAGAATAAGGCGCTTGCCTTATTCAAACGAATATGAACGGTCTTTATATAGGTTCTATGGGCATGATGAATTACATGCAGCGCATTAATGTTCATTCGAATAACGTTGCAAATGCTCAAACGACAGGATTTAAAGCAGAAAATATGACGTCTAAAGTATTTGATGTACAAGACACATATCGCCGCGGAGATGGGGCGGTAACAAATATCGGTTCGGTCGATTACGCTGTAGTACCAGCTGCGACGCATGTGAATTTAGTACAAGGAAATATACAAATGACAAATAGCGCTACAGATTTCTTTTTAGATGACGGCGCGGCCGGCACAACATCATTTTTCGTTACTTCTAAAAATGATGAAACGTTTTTAACGAGAGATGGTAGTTTCACATTAAATAGTGATCGTTATTTACAAACATCTTCAGGTGCTTATGTGATGGATGTTAATAATGAGCGTATTCGTATTCCAGAAAATGTTGAATTCTTCGTATCTAATAATGGAGAAATTTATAGAGAAGTTAACGATGGAACTTTGCAAAAACCAGATATTAAGAGAATAGTAATTGCACAGTTACAAACAAAAACAGTAGATGCAGAAACGAATGCACGTCTCGTGCAACGTGAAAACAAAAGCTTTACACTAGCAGAAGGAAACATTGCTAATTTACCGAACGGAACAGGAATAGTAAAAAATCATATGCTAGAAAATTCAAATGTAGATATGACGAAAGAGATGGCAGATCTTATGACAGATCAAAAGATGATTCAAGCATCACAGCGTGTTATGACGTCATTTGATAAAATTTATGAAAAAGAAGCGAATGAAATATTGAGATAGTGGACTCCTAATAAAGGAGTCTTTTATTAATTTTAAATTTCAGAATTATCAATTGACTTTATGGAGCTTCTTTTTTATATTAGTAGGTATAACTATAACTACTAAAGAGGTGAGAGTATGGCAACGGCATTATATTTAGAAGATGCATACAAAACGAGTTGCGAAACAGAAGTGATAAGAGTAGAAGGGAATAAAGTATTTGTAAAAGAAACAATTTTTTATCCAACTGGTGGAGGACAGGAATGTGATACGGGTGTCATTGTACAAGATGGGTCTGTATTTGAAGTTGAAAAAGTAAAGAAGGAGCAAGGAGAAATAGTTCACTATATAAAAGATGAAGCACAAGTAAAGTTAGGTCCAGTTAAATTAGAGATAAATTGGGAAAGGCGTCATAATTTAATGCGTCATCACTCTTTACTGCATCTTATCGGAGCTGTTGTTTATGAAAAGTATGGAGCTCTATGCACTGGAAATCAAATTTATCCTGATAAAGCACGTATCGATTTTAATGAGTTACAAGAGTTATCGAGCGTGGAAGTAGAAGAAATTGTTGAGGAAGTGAATAAACTTATTAAGCAAAATAAAGAAATTTCCACTCGTTATATGAGCCGCGAAGAAGCAGAAAATGCTGTAGGAATGATTAAAACAGCAATAAATCTCCTGCCAACTACTATCCAAGAAATCCGCATTGTTACAATTGAAAATTTAGACGAACAAGCTTGTGGAGGCACACATGTGAAAAATACGAGTGAAATAGGAACACTTGTTATTGATAAAGTAAAAAGTAAAGGGAAGCAAAATCGTCGTTTTGAAGTAAGGGCGATTTAGATTGTGAGGGGTTACCGATGGATGAAATTATAAAGGAATTACAAAAGTTAGGATTTTCTCAGTATGAATGTAAAGCGTATATTGGACTACTAAAACATTCCCCAGTAACGGGCTATGAAGTGAGTAAACAAACAGGAGTACCTCGTTCTATGATTTACGAGGTACTCGGTAAGTTAATGGATAAAGGAGCAGTGCATATTGTACCTTCTGAACCAGTTAAATATGTACCAGTACCAGCTACCGAATTAATGAATCGAATGCGAAAAGACTTTGAAAAGTCCTTTGAATTTTTAGATGAGAAATTAAATTGTTTAGAACAAGAGCGACAAATAGATGTAATTTCGCATATTCGTTCAAATGATCGTGTTTTGAAAGAAATATGCAATATAATTAGTAGAGCTAAGGAAGAGTTATGGGTTTCTGTATGGGAAGAACAAGTGCATGAAATTGAACCATACATTCATCAAAAGGAAGAGGAAGGCGTACATATATTTTCAATCTTATTTGGAGCTCCAGAAACAAAAATAGGAGCGACGTTTCATCATAATTATATGACGCCCCACGTTGTTGAAAAGAGAATGGGTGGTCATTTAACTGTTATTGCTCGTGATGGAGAGGAAGTATTAATTGCGAACTTCTCAAATGATAGCACTTCATGGGCCGTTACAACGTATGACCCAGCGCTAGTTCTCGTTGCTACAGAGTATGTGCGGCACGATATTATGGTTGAAGAAATCACAAAGGAATTTGGAGCTGATAAGTTAGATACGTTATGGCGTGAAAATATAGATTTAGTTCATGTCGTAACAGGAAAACGAACTTTAGAAGGAATGGAGGATGATAGAGATGAGTAAAGCTCAGGCACATGTAGCTTTGCAGAGTGACGATACATTTCAGCAAGGAGTAAAAGATTGTTTACCAACTGTATTTGGTTACTTGAGCATCGGTATAGCAGCTGGTGTAATTGCAAAAACAGCTGGTTTCTCCATCATTGAAATTGCGTTTATGTCCACTTTAATTTATGCAGGTTCTGCCCAATTTATATTAGCTGGTATGTATGCAGCGGGTGCTCCTGCTTCCGCAATTATTTTTACTGTATTTTTTGTTAACTTGCGCCACCTTCTTATGAGTGCTGCACTTGCACCGTACTTTACGAAAATTCCTCTATTTAAAAACTTAATCATCGGTTCGCAAATTACAGATGAAACTTTCGGCGTTGCAGTGCAGCATGCTGCGCAAAAAGGATATTTAGGTGAAAGATGGATGATAGGGCTTAATGTAACAGCGTATTTAAATTGGATTCTTGCTACTATCATTGGCGGGCTATTTGGTGAGTGGATACCAGATCCACATACATACGGCATGGATTATGCATTACCAGCGATGTTTATCGGATTATTTGTTCTTCAGCTCATAAGTAGTAAACCGAAACTAGCAATTCATTTAAGTGTTGCAATTGTAGCGATTATTATCGCATACGTTTCACACCTATTTATGCCAAATAGTATAGCGGTTATTATCGCAACCTTACTAGCTGCGACGATTGGAGTGTTGATTGAAAAATGGAAATGAGATTAGATGTATTATTACTTTTACTAGCAGCAGGAGCTGTTACACTCGTGCCACGTATTTTACCTCTACTTGTATTTAGCAAACTACAAATTCCTGACTGGGGTTTAAAATGGTTAAATTACATACCAATTGCGATATTAGCAGCGCTTTTAGCACAAGTTTTATTTATGCATGAAACGATGCAGTGGGATTATCTTATTGCAGCAATTCCAACATTTCTTGTAGCGATATATACTCGTAGTTTATTAGGTACAGTATTAACGGGAGTGATTGTGATTATTTTGTTACGTTTCCTTTTCTAAAAAGGATTACGCTCATATCATAGCGAAAAGTGTAATAACATGAAAAATATAGGGGTGGTGTTATGATACTTTTAACGATAGGAGCAATTTTGTTAACGTTATTTATTTTCTTTATTATCGGCTTTATTACGTTTATGATGTTTGTTGATAAGGCGACACCTCAAATATATTATACACCTTGTGAATCAGTGACAGTGAAAACTAAAGGTAAACATAGAAGGAAGAAAAGTTGAAAGTTGGCTTTTCTTCCTTCTTCTATTACATCCCCGAAAGAACTAACAACAATAACCCAAATAAAAAACTAGTCAAGGAAAGAAAACCGATACATATTGAGAATACACGATTATTCCCCATTCGCGCCAGAAAGTTATAAAACCTAAAATACAAAGGAAAAACCAAATGGGTAGGAATAGGAACTCACTAACTTTTGCGGGGAGTAGCGAATAAAAAGTTGTTACATATAAGATCCAATTAGTAAAAAATAAAATGCAAACGATAATAGATTGTAAGTAGAGGCGGTTGAAAAATCTCCTTTATAAGATTGTTTTTATCACGCATTAACAGCCCGATTGGTGAGGGGGAATAATCAGTGGAGTATTAACCCACCCCACTGATTGAAGTTTCACTTTACAAGAAATGAATCTATTAAATTGTATGCTTGTTTTGTAGAGTGCTCGTTATATTTTTCAGTGTACGGATTTAGAAATCCATGTTCACCGTGTAGTTGTTTTATTTCTAATAAAGGATTCTTTTGTTGCTGCAATGTGTGAATTAAAGAGGATACTGAAAAACTAGATTCTTTTTCAGGGAAAATAAGTAAGGTAGCACATGTTGGTTTTATATGAATATAGTCACGTATACGAGAACCGTAACATCCGATAATAAAATCAATTTTCGGATTGTTACTACATAGCCAGGAGATGGTAGCTCCAACACTAAAGCCGATAAGTCCAATATGTGTATAACTACTAGAAAGATGAGAAATGAATTCTTCAATTTGCTTTTTTCCATAATCAAATCCAATATGATTTACAAAATGTTCATATGCTTTTTCTTCATCACTATAATGAAATGCATGTTGTAATTGTAGAAGATTAGGACAGAATACGTCTATATGAGATGAAGTAAAGTGCTGGGTAACGTGATGCATATGGTCGTTCACACCATATATTTCATGAACAATAACGAGAGCTACTTTTTTCTTCATAGTTATAAATCGCCTCTATGAAACTTAAATTCTTTCTCAACAAGGCAAATACGCAGGTGGAAGTTTTCATACCAGTGCTCACGACCTCTTTTTTTCGCTTCTTTATGTAAGGTGTTCTTTTTCCAATTTTCAATTGCATCAAGTGATTCCCAATAAGAAATTGTTATTCCGAGCCCAGAATTACCTCGTGCACTTTCTACACCTAAAAATCCAGGTTGTTGCTTTGCGAGTTTTTCCATTTCTTCGGCAACGGTATTATAGTCAGTTGTATCATTTGATAAATTAGAAGTGAATATAACTGCATAATAAGGCTTGTTTTTTTCTAAATTAGATGCCATTATTTTTCCCCCTTAATGTATAGTACGAATAATTAATCCATAGTTTGTATTTTAGCAGGTCACAAAAAGAAAAGAAGTAGAAAATTCTTATTTTTTCAGCTCATGTAAAATAAAGGATAGAAGAAATTTATAATAAGTAATCTGAAAGAAGAAAAATGCCACTTCAAAAGAGAAGTGGCATTTCTTATATTTCCTCTAAGCTATTAACTGGAACAGTTAATTCGCGTCCTGGGTTTTTTACTTCATATATGCGGGCGGTTTCATTGCTTTCATCGACGTGTTGAATCATAACAGGCATGCCTTGAAAATTGACATTGGCTTGTTCTGCTGACATAGAAAGCTCTATTGCACGTTGTATATTCATTTATATTCCTCCCATCATTATTATCTTTGCTAAAAAAGAGGAATAATATACCATTTAGAGACATTCTTAAAGTTTTTGTATTATTTGTAATGTTTCTTTAATAAATGCAGAGAAAATAGAATCTGGATAAGATTGTATCATTTCATTTGCTTTTGTTGCTTCTTCAAGAGCTCTTGTTTTATCATTTAGTTTGACGTAACAAAGTGCACGATATGCACCTGCTGTTGTAAGCCACGCTTGATCCAGTGGATGGTTCATATAATCCGGTATAATACCACGTTGCAATGCTTGTAAAGCTTCTTCGTAACGTTTTAATCCGTACAAAGCCTTTCCTTTTTCAAGATAGTACAGTCCATCGTCTTGAAAAATTGGCTCATCTTTTAGTTTTTCTCGAAATTGTTCTAGATGTTTTAATGCGATTGTATATTCATTAGTAATTGTGTTGTAATAGTAAGCTTTTAAAATATCAATAATTGCGATGGATAGAATATCTTCTGTAAAAATGGCAAATTGCTCAGATTTTTTTATGTAATATAAATATTGTTCTTTATCAGCTGTAATGACTTTTTGGTAAGATAAAATCCGGTAAAATTCATCTGTTTTATAATACACTTGATGCTTTTTTGAAAATGCGAGTGCTTCTAATATCGTTTCTTCACATTTTTCATAATCGCCACATGCTAGTAAGATGATGGCTTCATATAAACATAACTCGATATGTATAATGAGATCCATTTCTAAATGTTTTTCCTCATAATCATTTCTAATATAATATATAAGTTGTAAACATTCAGCATACTTTTTACGCGTGAATATCGCAAAAGATAATTTTAATTTTGTTTCTGTACTGTCGCGATATAACTTATATTTTTCAAAAATAGAAACAGCTTTTTCTACGTAAGATTCAATGTTGTAATCTTTCATAATCGTCGCAGCAGTTACAAATTGTTTGTATAAGCGAGCTGTATTTAAAGTAGAAGGTAGCTCTGTTTGAACGATAGGTAGTAAAGTCTTGTATACTTCATCGCATTTATTTGCTTTTATTAATGGCTCCATTTTTTGAATGAGTTCCACAATTTCTCCTTCATCTTCTTCTAATAAAAAGCTCATTTCACATTCAAGTTTTTCCGCAATATATTGTAATGTTTTCATAGAAGGTGTAGCTTTTCCATTTTCAATTTGACTAAGCATACTTTTTGTCAGTTCCAAACCTGCCAGCTCTGTTTGTGTAAGCTTTTTTTCTTTTCTTAATGCTTTAATTTTTTCGCCGAGAGTTGCCATATTATTGCTCCTTTATATTTAAAAAGTTAAATTATATTTAACTTTATGTTGTGAAAATCGGAAAGTTGATTATATAATAAGTTTAACACAATTTAACTTTTAAGGGGAGAGAGTCAAAAATGGGAGATATAAGTATAGGACAACATGATTCAAGAATGAAGATTGCAACGAGAAACATCATTTTAATGATGATTGGAAAAATGACGTCTTTATTAGGCGCAGGTATTTATACGTTCGCAATGGGGTTATACGTATTAAAGACTACTGGTTCAGGGATGGGGTTTGCAACTACGCTCGTTTGCGGATCACTTCCAAGGATGATCTGTGGTCCAATTGCTGGTGCTGTAGCAGATCGCGTCAATCGAAAATGGCTTGTCATTGGTACTGATTTATTAAGTAGTTTAACGATGCTTAGTATGTTTATTCTTGCTACTATATTTGGACCATCACTTCTTTTTATTTATATTTCAGCAGCATTATTATCAATTTGTGCAAGTTTTTATTCCGTTGCATTAACTTCGTCTATTCCGAGTTTAGTAGATGAAGGACGTATTCAAAAAGCGAGTGCTTTAAATCAAACGGCGGCTTCTTTATCAAATATTTTAGGGCCGATTATTGGCGGAGTTGTATTTGGTTTCTTTTCAATTCAGTCGTTCTTTTTGTTGAATAGCATTACATTCTTTTTAGCGGTTATTTTGCAATTATTTATTGTATTTGATTTATATAAAAAAGAAGTGGCTGAGAGTAAAGAGCATTTCTTGACGAGTATAAAAGAAGGTTTTTCATATATAAAACGAAAACATGAAATATATGGTTTAATGAAAATAGCATTGTGGGTAAACTTTTTTGCGTGTGGTCTAACCGTTGCACTTCCATACATTATCGTACATACATTGCATTTATCTTCAAAGCAACTTGGTACTGTAGAGGGAATGTTAGCAGTCGGGATGTTAATTGGTGCGATTGCTTTATCGGTGCGTAAAGAAGTGAATAATCCGTTTCGTTCAATTTATACTGGACTGTTTTTGTTTGCAGGTTTAAGTTTATGTACAGTCTTTCCGTTGTTAGTTATCATTCCAAAAGTAGCAAGTTTTATTTACTATATTGCTTTTATGATGTTAACTGGTATAGCAATTATGATTGTAAACATTCCAATGCAAGTACATATGCAAAAAACGACAGATCCGAGCTACCTAGGGCGTGTGTTTGGCCTACTTGAAACAATTGCGACTGCAATCGCACCACTTGGTATGATTGTATATGGACTACTATTAGATATGTTGCCAACTAGCATTGTTATGATGACAATAGGCGGGGGTTTATTGTTAGTTGTATTAGTTGGAGTAAAGCAACATATGGCGAAAAAACAACTAGATGTGTCCGCTTAAAAATAAGAAAATAATAAAAATTTGACTTATCATTATAAAAATGACTAAATTAGTATTTTAGTTTTTGAAACTCTTTTTCATGTGTGTTAAAGTAAAGTGAGCTTGCAAAGAAAAGGAGACAACAGCATGAAAAAATTAAGTTTTGTTATGCTTTTTCTATTAGTTGTAATGGTTGGATGTAGCAATTATGACACATATATTGAAACAGGTATGCAATCATTGAAAGATGAAAAGTATAGTGATGCAACAATGTGGTTCGAAAAAGCAGAAAAAGAGAAATCAGGAAATGAAGCCAAATCATATAAAGAAGTTGCTGAGAAAATGGATCACGGAGCAACAGCATTAAAAGACGGTAAGTATTTAGAAGCGAAAGACATTGCAAATGAAGTGTTACAAATGAAAAAAGACGATGCACTTGAAAAAGCTGTAACATCAAATGCAGAGAATATGCTTCAAAAAGCAAAAGATGTGGAAGAGAAAGTAAATGAAAGAGTGGCAAAGCGTAGAAAGGTAGAAGAAGAAGGAATCGATAAAATTATTAAAGCTGTCGATAGTATAGATGAAGTGAAAGAAAAAGAGAAGAAAGTATCAGAAGCATTAGATAAGGCTGAAGAGGCGCAAGCAAAAATTGAGGCAAAGAAAAATAAATAGATTTATAGTTTAAAAGGCTGTCGTGCATAACGACAGCCTTTTAATTTTTTGTTGCAAATGAAGTGATGCTCTGTAGTAAAAAAGAAATGATTTTAGAATTCCATCTGTCCTCATGATGAATCGTATAAATATTACGCTGAAATTCAAATTCAGGGATTGGTATATAGCATAGCTCATTTCGTTGTATTTCTTGTTCGATAGCAAGTTTAGAAATCAAGGCAATTCCATTACCATATTTTAAAATTTGTTTCATCGTTTCTAATGAGTCTAATTCAATTTCTGATTGGAATGTAATGTTATGCGCTAACGTCCATTGTGTAAGTAAATCTCTTGTTGTAGATGGGTTACGATGCAATAGTATGCGTTCCTTTTCTATATTTTGTAACGATACATTGTCTTTCTTTGAAAAATGATGTTCTTTGGAAAAGGCAAGAACAAGTGTATCGGGCATTATATTCGTTTGTTTTAAAAGTGGTTCATCAAATGGAGCAGCGGAAATTATCCCAAGATCGATTTCGTGATTTTGTAGCATCATTCGAATTTCAGGGGCTGTTTTCACTAGTAGCGTTATTTTTATATTGGGAAATTCACATTGAAATTGATGAACGACTGCTGGCAAAAGATAAGTCGCTGGTACATAACTAGCGCCGATTGTTATAGCACCTTTATGAAAATCTTTAAACTCTTGCGTGACACGTCTAGCTTCTTTCATAAGTGCATCTATTTTACAAGCATAATGGTGCAAAGCCTCACCAGCCTCTGTTAAGAAATACCTTCCAGAACGTAATTCAAATAAAGACACACCGAGTTCTTCTTCTAAGCTTTTTATATGAAAAGTAATAGTTGGTTGTTTAACGCCAAGTTTTTCTGCAACGATTGTAAGCTTTTTGTATTTCTTAATAAGTACTACAATTTCTAATTTTAAGAGATTCATTATGATGCCGCCTTTTTTATTTTAACTATAGAAAAAATCTATAGAAATAAATAGTTTATTAGAAGTTTTTTAATTTAATCTTTACAGTACATTAACATTCAGTATAAATCTTCCATATAGAATGAAAGCAGGTTAAGAATGAGGGGAGAGAGGTGAGACGATGGATATTAAAATTAATGGATTAGAAAAAACATTTGGTAAAACACAAGCGTTAAAGCCGTTGCAGATTGTAATGAAACAAGGGGAATTCACTACACTTTTAGGACCTTCGGGATGTGGGAAAACGACTTTACTTAGAATGATAGCAGGACTTGAAGAACCGGATAAGGGAGAAATATATTTTGGAGACCAGTGCATGTATTCTGCTACAAAAAAGATAAAGACATCTCCTCATGAACGGAATATCGGTATGGTATTTCAAGATTTTGCTTTATGGCCGCACATGACTGTTTTTGAAAATGTTGCATTTGGTTTAAGAGCTACAAAGCAAATGAATCATTTACGAGAAAAAGTAGAGGATGCGATAAAGCGAGTTCGTCTGCAAGGTATGGAGAAAAGGTATCCGCACGAACTTTCTGGTGGACAGCAACAACGTGTCGCATTCGCTAGAGCAATTGTAACAAAACCTCATTTTATTTTGTTTGATGAACCGCTAAGTGCACTCGATGCAATTTTGCGAGAAGAAATGAGAATAGAGCTTATGGATATTGTTCATTCCATTGGTTTAACTGCACTGTATGTTACTCACGATCAAACAGAAGCAATGTCAATGTCAGACCAAATTATTGTCATGAAACAAGGAGAAGTATTACAAAAAGGAACACCGGAAGATATTTATGTGAAACCGTCTCATGAATTTGTTGCCAAATTTGTTGGTAAGGCGAATTGGTTTGTAGAGGGGAAAAGAATGATTCGTCCAGAGCATGTGAGTTGGACAAAAAATGATGTGTGCGAAATGTATACAGGTGAAATTCAGCATGTTACATATGTAGGAGAACGTTATGAAGTGAAAGTAAATATGGGGACTTTAGGCATCTGGACAGCCTATCACAATAGTAAGCTAAGCATCGGGAAACCAGTATCGTTATATGTACCAAAAAAATGTATTCATCATATAGGGGGAGAATCGTATGAAGAAATTCAGTTCGCTTAAGTCTTTATTTGTATGTACTTTACTATTTTCTACTGTAGTAACAGGTTGTAGTTCAAAGACAGGTAATGCAGATGCAAAAAGTAAAAATATGAATGAAAAGAAAATTGTTGTATATAGTGCAGGGCCAAAAGGGTTAGCAGAAAAAATTCAAAAAGACTTTGAAAAGAAAACTGGTATAAAGGTGGAAATGTTTCAAGGGACAACTGGTAAAATTTTAGCGAGAATGGAAGCTGAAAAGAAAAATCCAGTCGTTGACGTTGTCGTACTCGCTTCCTTACCAGCGATGGAAGGATTAAAGAAAGAGGGTCAAACGTTAGCTTATAAAGAGGCGAAACAAGCTGATAAGCTGCGTTCTGAATGGTCAGATGATAAAGGCCATTATTTCGGGTATAGTGCTTCAGCATTAGGGATTGTGTACAATACAAAAAATGTGAAGACGGCGCCTGAAGATTGGAGCGATATAACGAAAGGAGAATGGAAAGGGAAAGTGAATCTTCCAGATCCAGCACTTTCAGGTTCAGCTTTAGACTTTGTAACAGGATACGTGAAAAAGAATGGACAAGATGGATGGAATTTATTTGAGCAGCTTAAGAAAAATGAAGTTACAGTAGCAGGAGCAAACCAGGAAGCGTTAGACCCAGTTGTAACAGGTGCGAAAGATATGGTCATTGCGGGTGTTGATTATATGACGTATAGCGCAAAAGCAAAGGGTGAACCTGTTGATATCGTATATCCAAAAAGCGGAACAGTTATTAGCCCACGTGCAGCGGGGATTATGAAGGATAGTAAAAATGTTGAAGGTGCAAAAGAGTTTATTGATTATTTATTATCCGATGATGTACAAAAACAAGTTTCTAAAGCGTATTTATTGCCTGGTAGAACAGATATAAAAGCTGAAAATAGACCAAATGTAGAAGAGATTCCAGTATTAAATATTGATTGGAAAACAGTTGAGAAAGAGCAAGATGAAATAGGGAAACAATTTAAGAAAGTATTTCAATAAGATGGTGATTCCATGGTAAATCGATTCGTATCAGTAAGACAAGTTGGAATGACGGTAGCGTTATTACTTGTGGGGATGTTAATCGTCATTCCACTTTTTCTTATTTTATTTTCTAGTGTATATGAAAATAGCAGTTGGAATTTTTTAAAGCCTTTTGAAGTGATGCAGAGTGGTGGATTAGCGGGGATTTTTCTAAATTCGATGCTTCTAGGTGTACTCGTTGTAATAGGTGCTACAATATTTGCATTTCCATTGGCATTTATTATGAGCAAAACAGATGTAGGAAAGTATAGTAAGTTAGATATTGTTTTTATGATTCCATTTATGACACCGCCGTATATTGGATCGATGGGCTGGATTTTGTTCATGCAACCTAACGGCTATTTTGAACAATTTTTCCCGATGCTAAAGACAGTTTCATCATCGTTTTTTAGTTTAGGAGGTATGGTATTAATTATGAGTCTGCATTTATTCCCATTTCTTTATTTCATGCTGAAAAACACGTTACTTCAGATTGGGAGTAGTAAAGAAGAAGCTGCAGCAGTTCATGGCGGAAGTTTTTTCTATCGCTTAAGAAAAATAATATTGCCGTTATTAGTATCAAGTTATGTAATGGGTGCTTTACTCATTTTCGTAAAGACGATTGCTGAATTTGGAACACCGGCTACATTCGGACGTAGAATAGGATTCCACGTGTTAACATCAGAAATTCATAAATTTATTTCGAGTTGGCCAATTGATTTCAGTAGTGCAACAGCATTATCTTCTTTATTACTTAGTGCTTGTATGCTCATTTGGTATATGCAAAATGTATTGAATCGAAAGTATTCATATGCAATGGTTAGTGGAAAAGGTGTGAAATCTAAAAGATATACTTTGTCTATATTTACGCGCGTTGTAGCATGGATGTATGTAATTGGTTTATTAATCGTATCAATTGGAATTCCATACTTTTCTATACTTATTGCTTCTTTTTCAAAATTAAGAGGCGGCGGTTTACATGTAAATAACTTTACAACAAGTCATTATGAGGCATTGTTTACAATAGGGTCTCCGGGATTAGAGGCTTTATGGAATAGTTTTCTTTTTTCACTCGTAACAGCGATTATTGCGGTAATTATTGGAGTCTTTTTGGCACTTATGATTCGAAAGGGGAAAAAAAACTCTGAAAAATGGCTTGATATGTGCGGTATGTTACCGAATATGGTACCAGGAATCGTTATGGTTGTAGGTCTTATTCTATTTTGGAATTCACCATATATGCCTATGTCAATTTATAATACACCAATTATGGTTATCATAACGTATGTTGTTCTGTTTTTACCTTACACGGTGCAATATGTAAAATCATCACTCGGACAAATTGATGATTCTCTCGTACAGGCAGGAAGTATTTTTTCGGGAAATTATATTTATATTTTTAGAAAAATAATATTGCCTCTTATTATCCCAGGCATTCTTGCCGGATGGGCGATGACATTTACAATTTCAATAAGAGAGTTAGTAGCATCACTTCTCGTATTACCTCCATCAGTAGAAACGTCAGCAACGTTTATTTTTGCTCAATTTGAACAGGGTGAAGTATCTATAGGAATGGCGATGGCCGTTGTTTCTGTTGGACTTACAACAATGTGCTTATTACTGCTGCAACATATGGAGCAAAAACGAAAAGGGGTAGCATGATGAGAATGGAAGTATGGGGAGGAGCAGGGGAGTACGGTCGCTCCTGCTATTTTGTAAAAAATAAAGAGACGAAAATATTATTTGATTGTGGTATTAATCGATCTTATGAGGATGGTTATCCAAAAATAGGGAGAGAAGCTGTTCCATTTTTAGATGCGGTATTTTTATCACATATTCATGAAGATCATACGATGGGTTTACCTTTATTGGCGAAGTATGGATATAAGAAAAAAATTTGGACGACTCGTTATACGAAGGAGCAACTGCCGTTATATTATGAAAAATGGAGAAACTATAATGTGATGCAAGGGTGGAAGTTACCTTATAGCGACCAACATATAAAAGATTTAAATTATGTATGTATTGATGAGATTAGTAATCCAAATGAATGGATACAAATTACTCCTACATTGCGGTTTCAGTGGGGGTATAGTGGGCATGTATTAGGAGCTGTTTGGTTTTTAGTTGATATGTGTAATACATACGTATTTTATTCAGGCGACTATTCAGCAGAGTCTAATATACTACGAGCTAATTTACCTGAGAAATTGGGCCACAATATAAAAGTTGCAATTGTAGATGCCGCTTATCACACAGATGATGTTTCGCAAAATGAAAGATTAGACGATCTATGTGCAGAAATTGAACGAGTTATGCAAAATAAAGGAATAGCATTATTACCGCTGCCACAACTTGGTAGGGCGCAAGATATAGTATTGTATTTATATGAACGATATAAAGAATTTCCGCTTATAGTAGATAAAGAAATTTTGGCTGGATTTGAAGAGATGTTCATATATAAAGATTGGATAAAAAATAATGAAGAACTTAAACGGATTATGGAGAGTTTAAAAAGAAGCATAATAGTGATGGATAATGACATTAGTATGCAAAATAGTTACGGAATAGTTGTAATGAGCGATGCGAATATGCAAACGAAACGAGCACAGTTATACTATGAACAGCTTCGGAATGAAAAACGGAATGCCATTATTTTTACTGGGCATATTGCGAAAGGGAGTTTTGCAGAAAGAGTTATGAAAGAACATGTAAGGAGTACATGTAGGGTGAAGCGAGTTCCGTATAAAGTTCACCAAAGTATAAGAGACGTTAAAGAGATGTTAAATACATTATTACCAGAACATACGGTGCTAGTGCACGCTTTGAAAGAGGATACGGATCGATTACAACAAAAGCTAAGTACAGCAGGATATGAAAATGTATATTCACTTGCAATGGAACGTATAGAAGTCATTTGAAATGTAAAGGGGATAGGTATATGAAAAAAGTATTTGTATTCGTAAGCATTTTCTTTTGTTGTTTCCTTTATAACGTTAAGGAAGGGTTTGCAGCTAGTCCAATGAAACCTAGTTTTGAAGTAAAGTTATTATTGAAGCCAGAACAAGTATTAGGTGATAACAAAGAGATGAAGCAAGAGGTGCTAGAACATTTCCAGGCTGGTACAAAATATGAAAGAATACAAGTGCAATTTTTAGATACTGCGAATAAAAGTTTAAGTGAGGAAGGTTGGTTTGCTAGAATTCGAAAGAAAGAATTTAGTAAAGATTTTGAACTAACATATAAAAAAAGATATCCTATTCCAAATGGTGTAATTCAAGATGCACTAGAAGTAGCTAAAAAAGAAGGATTCGATAGTAATACGGATAGTTATGAGGCGGAAATAGATTGGGGATTTGAGAAGAAAACATTAAGCATTTCAAATAAGAAAAGTTACAGCGCTAAAGGATATGGGATACTTGATTTACCAAATGAACAAGCTGCTCAAAACATGTTAATAGAAAAATTACCAGGGAAAATGAACAAATGGTTGTATACAAATTGGGGAGAGGAAATGTTAAAGAATTCCCGTATTTACGGTCCTGTATTAATGAAACGATATACAGGAGAGTTTGAAAACATAAAAGCAAATATTGAAATTTGGCCATTAAGTAATACCGGAAAATTAGAAGATGACTTCGTAATAGAAGTGTCATTTAAAACAAATGAAGAAAGTATTGCGACAAAACAAAGGGAATTATTAATGGCGAGTTTAGAGAAAAAAGGCTGGTTGTTACCGAAAGATAGTTTGAAGACAGAGCTTATTTTTCAGTAAATGAGAAAAAAGGAATCCATATTTCGTGGATTCCTTTTTCCAATATATGAGTATTAAGCTAAGTCAGCTGACACGAACATATCACTATTTTGAAGGTTTTTAGAGCGTAAACTATAAGCAACTACCTTCTTTTTATATTGTTTTACAACATCAACATGCTCTTCATGACTGTAAATATAAAATGTGAAATCTTTTTTACCCCGTTTTGCATTGATAATTAAAGGAGTGCCCTCATTATGGGGTGGTGCATAATAGCGATCTAAAAATAAACCTTCGTTAAAATCATGAATAATTTTTGATTTCTGTTCGCCTTCTACGTTATTTCCGTGAATTGTAATAGTCACATTCTCTTCTTCAAGTTGTGGATGTGTTTCGTACTTGCTAATAATGGATTCAATAACAGTGTTAGGAAGGCTAGAAACGATAATTTTAAATGCTCCAAATACAACTAACATTACAATAAACCAAGTCGTCATAGTATATCATCCCCTTTATTCTATTTAATAATATAACTCATATGGTAATAGTACATATGGTGAAGTTTTGTATAATTTGTGAAAAATATGCCATTTTCACGTACGAAATGTTAGAAAAAACAATTTTGTTACAAAAAGTTGAAATCGAAGTATTTTAAAAGAAAAAGGTTTATAATAAAAATATAACTAATAACCACATTACTAATTATAAGGAAGTGTAACTATGAGTACTGTAGCAATCGTATATGGTATTATTCTTTCCACAATTATTGTTTTGTTTTTCGTTGGGGTTTCACGTTATATTCATAAATGGAAAGAAGGCGTTGCGAAATTAAATCACATTGAAGAAGAACTTAGTGATTTAATGTTACATCATGGTAAGTAAACATTTATTTTTTAACTAAACAATGTGAAGAATATCACAAAACGTGCTTTCCTAATGAAGGCATGTTTTTTTGTTGTTTAAGAAAAGAAGTATTTTTGTATAAATAATCTAATTATTACTTAAAAAGGGAAATTTATTTAGTATAATATATAATATGTTTATTTTAGGGGGAGTATCATGAGGGGATTAAAAGTTGTTGGAATTATAGCTGGAATTACTATAGTAGGCTGTATAGCTTTCTTTTCAGTGAAGGAATATGTCAATTCCAAAGAAGACTCTAATTATGTGCTAAATTACATAAAAGAACATAAGGATGATAAAACAACTTCTTTAATTGTTAAAAGAAATGGTGAAACATTGACATCAATAAATGAAAAAGAAAAATTACCGCTAGCAAGTATGTCGAAAATCGTTATAGCAATTGAATATGCTAAGCAAGTAGCTGAAGGGAAAATAAGAAAAGACGAGAAAATTTCATTGAAAGAATTAGAAAAATACTATGTGAAAAATACTGATGGTGGTGCACACCCTGCATGGCTAAATGATGTAAAAGGTAAAGAGTTAGTGAAGGGTGGTCAAACTTCTTTAGAAGAAGTAGTGAAAGGAATGATCCATTATAGTTCGAATGCGAATGCATCATATTTATTGGACAAGCTTGGAGCAGCGCGGATAAATGAAAGTTTGAAAGAGTTAGGCTTAAATAGTCACGATGAATTTTATCCAACGTATACAGGGGCATTATATATGAGGGGCTATGTTGAAAAAGAACTGCATATTCCTCAAAATAAAGCATTGGACAAGCTACGTAATATGTCTAATGATGAATATGTTAAGCATGTATGGCAAATACATGAATGGATGAAAGACGAGAAAGAATGGACAAAACGCGAGATATCGTTAAAAGCCGATATGGATTTTCAGCGTATTTGGTCAGATCGGTTTATAGGTGCAAATGCGAAGGATTACATGAGTTTATTGGAAAAGATAAATAGCAGAAATTATTTTACACCACAAATGCAAGGTGAGGTTGAGAATATATTTAAAGGAACCGTAGGAGAGGGTATATTCGAATTTGCTGGACAGAAAGGTGGTTCTACGGCATTTGTATTAACAAATAGTTTCTATGGTACTGATAAAAAAGGGAATAAGATTGAGATTGTCTTTATGATGAACAATTTGAGTGAAAAAGCATTTGAAAAACTTCTAAGTAATATGGATTACTTTATTCGAGATATTGTCATAAGTGAGGAATTCAGAAATAAATTATAATGAAATAATTTTATTATGTAAACAAAGGGGCACTTATGAAAAGTGCTCTTTTGTAATACAGGATTTTCCAATCTTATTATTGAATATAGATGGAAAATAAGAAAGGAGGTTGAAAAATGACAACAATATATTTCGTTCGCCATGCCCATTCTACATATACAAAAGAAGAACGGGAACGACCTTTATCTGAAAAAGGGCACTGTGATGCAGAAAATGTAACGCATTTATTAAAAGATAAACATATTGATGTTGTTATTTCTAGTCCTTACAAAAGAGCAATCCAAACTGTACAAGGAATTGCGAATACATATAAATTATCAATACAAACTGAAGAAGATTTGCGTGAAAGATTATTGGGCACAGAGCCAGTATCAAATTTTAATGATGCTATGCAGAATGTGTGGAAAGATTGGAGTTTTGCATACGAAGGCGGAGAATCAAATACTGTAGCACAAAAGCGCGCTGTAATATGTATACAAAATATATTAAAAAAATATGAAGGTAAGAATATTGTAATAGGTACGCATGGGAATATTATGGTATTACTAATGAATTATTTTAATTCGAAATATGATTTGGAGTTTTGGAAAACACTTCATATGCCTGATGTGTATAAATTAAATTTTGATAAAAATCGTTTCATTTCTGCTGAAAGAATAGAGAAAACAGGTCATCGGTTAAATATTTTGTAAAAGTTTATCAAAAAAAGAGGAAAGAGAGAAGTTATTGTAGAAGTATGACTTTGTAACATAAAAAATATATGTTAAAGGAGGCTGTTTACATGTTTGAGAAAGAGAAAGAAGGGCTTATTGAAGTTCACAACGTATATGAAATTGCACCAGCAGATGGAACAATTATTGGTATGGCAACAGAAGAAGAAATGGAAATTGCTGCTGAACTAGAGCTGCAGTACTATGCCCATTCTCGTTTGCTAGAAGCAAATATTCAGTTAGACGGTTCCTCCTATAAAGAGTTACTTCAGGAGTTCCAGGAGTACGAAAGAAAATCAATGAGCTTTTGGCGAGCAATACATAAGCGTTTAGCTGTGCCATGGGCATGGGTATTACGTATTGATGTTGCGAATGGCCCTATTTATGTAAGTAATGGGAATGCGTATTACGAAGAAATCGATGATGAAGAAGATTATGAATAGATAAGTAAGGAAGCAACTTTAGTTGCTTCCTTTTTTTATTTATAGAGATTGAACAGCCTCAATAATAATATCAGGCCGATCAATTTCGATTCCGTGACCAGCATGTTTGGCAAGTATATATTGGCTATGTATGGAGAGTTGTAATTGTTCATGGATCAGTTCTTGCCACATTGATTCAAGTTGTGTCGCTTCCTCTTTTGGCATGCCACCCTCAGTCAACTGAGTAATAGAATAATGAGGATCTCTACCGATAACGATTAATGGTATTTCTAATGTTTTATATAGCTCTTTTATTGAGCGAGCACAATTTTTCCACTCATATAGTTCAGAAGCTGTTGCTTTATATAACAGAGGAGAGGTAGAAAATTCAATGTACTGTCTTGATTGGTTAGCGAGTATAGATTTTAGTTTATTAGAAAGCATGTCTACATCCATTTTGGAGTATGTATTATATTTTTCAAGCCACATATTATCCGAGTCAGTTTGATCAGAAATTGGTAAATGAAGTTCATCTAAACGGTGTAAGTTCATCGAAGTAGAATCAACTAAAATAAGTGCTTGCAGCTTATCTTCATGTAACATCGCAAAATGTTGTGCACATAATCCTCCATAGGAATGACCGATTAGAATAAATGGCTCTTGAATAGCTAGTTTGTTTAGTAACATATGTAGCTCTTTTGTAACTTGCCTTATTGTACGTGGCTGATTTCCTAGCTCACTTTTCCCGTAACCTGGGCGATGGTATGAAACGACTGTAAAGTGCTGTGAAAGCTTTTTTATAATAGGAAGCCAATCATAAAATGAGCAACTCATTCCGGTTTGAATGACTACAGTTTGTTTACCACCTCCTTTTATATGTACTTCTATATTTTGCCCCATTATTTCTACAAATTTATGAATGTTAATTCCCCCTAAGCTTGAAATAATTTTTGAAAAGCAAAAACGATACACCAAACACCTATACCGAGTAGGACAGATGTACTAAGTGTAAATGAATTTTTTAAACCAATATAGACAATAAATAATAGTAGTGCTGATGCGGGGAATCCATATAATACCCCTAAAGCAAATTGACTCAATTCTTGTTTATTCCCGCCTTCAAATGAAATCCAAAATAGACTAAGTAAACTTACGAGAGGAAGAGCAGCAATAAAGCCACCTATCGTACTATAATGTTTGGCGACTTCAGTGATAACGCCGATAATAAGTGCCGAAACGATTACTTTAACGAGGAAATGCATATTTTGCCTCCTTCGCTAATAACGAAAATGCTTTTTCAATTAATTGTAGTTCTTCTTTTGATAACTGTGATTCTAATATTTTTATCTTTTCTTTATCTAGTAAAGTATGTTTTTCTAATACTTCAATTCCTTCAATTGTTAATGTAAGGTTTACCACTCTTTCATCTTTTTTATTTCTCTCTTTAACGATGAAACCCTTTTGAATAAGGCGCTTTATATGTTCAGATGCTGTGTTATGAGAAAGGCTAAGCTCAGTAGCGACTTTTCCAATTGTTATATCTTTCTCACGAGAAACGATTTGTAAAATACGAATTGCTTGGTGGGAAAGATTGTCCTCGTATTCGTATCGTAAGTGATAATAAATGCTCTCCCAATGTTGATTAATGTTGTTCATAATAATAAATCCCCTTTTTTATATCGTATAGTAAGATATATTCGTTGTTTTAGAAATAAAATCCTTTTATTTGGATAAAAAATGTTGAAAAAGTTTATTTTTATTGAAATATAAGGTAATCTATGTGTAAAGGTATACATTTAGCAAGAGAGAGGATGATAGTTGTGAATACATTCAAATGGATGAGTCATGAACAGATGTATGTAGATGAAATACATGTTGAAAAATGTGGTCCTCTTTCAGTCGGCGTATATGGGGGAAATCAAGAAAGTGATGCATATGAACGAGGAGATGCGGTACTTGCTTGGTGGGACCCTGAATTACAATTTGAATTTGTTATGATTTTTGATACACACCACAAAACAAAAAATATTGATTATATAATAGAAGCGATTTCAGAAAGAAAAGAGAAATTAAAAGAGTTATTTTCCTATCCAATACATTTAGCTTTTCATCATACACATATGTACTTATTAGCGTTATTTACAGATGAGTTATTTATTAAAAAGTGTGATCAAGATGATGAGGAACTCGCTTGCTTAATTTGTTTACGAAAAGGCGAATTTTTATATTGGTTATCAGTTGGTGATTGTTTCGCGTATTTATTCCATTCTGAGAAAACGAAAAATGGAAAAGGACGATTAAATAAACGGAAAAATTACGAATATATTGGCAGGAAAAATATTTTTGCAGCAAATACACCTTGCTTTACGTCAGGTGTAAGAGGATTAGAAAAAGGAATGAATCACATTGTAATGGCAACGGACGGTATTTTAGAGTGTGACAAACGAAGGTTTGATGATGATCAATCTTTAGTAGAAATATTACACGACGGAAATAGCTTGCAGATTGAGCCCGTATTAACAAATGTACTACAGTGGAAAGGTAGAGACTGTGCCACGATTATTGGATGGTCTATTGATACTGATAATAAACAATGTGCTAATTAATATAAAAGGAGTTCAAGGTTTTTATCCTTGAACTCCTTTTTGTTAAGCAATATGGATGTGATATGTTTTCAACCATTCATTTACTTGTAGCATATACTCCATGGCACTTCTTGCTTCAAAATTGTTAATCACTTTATTACTTTGATCAGCAATTGAAAGTAAGATGGAATGGTTAATAAGTGAGAAAATAGGATTGTTTTTATTGTTACACATATCAAGTGTTAAATTACGGATTGTTTGTAAGTAGTGTGGATCTTGTGAAGTTGGATAAGCGCTTTTTCTTCTATTGCGTACATCGTCAGGTAAAGCTGGTTGTAGTGCTCTACGTAAAATGCCTTTTTCAATATTATCAATACTTTTTATGTTGAAAGGAACATTCCATAAATATTCAACTAATCTATAATCGCAAAACGGTACACGAACTTCAAATCCAACAGCCATACTCATACGATCTTTACGGTCAAGTAAGAAAGGAAGGAATCTTGTTAAAAATAAATAAAACATTTGACGTTGTTTCGCGGATTTTTTACTTTCGCCTTCAAGAGTAGGTACTTCAAGTATCGCTTCTTGGAATCGTGTATCAATATAGTCTTCTAGATTACATTGGTTACTTACTTCATTTAGTAGAAGAGGAGATGTGTTTTTCCAATTTGTTAGCCAAGGAAACTTATCTACATATAGTAGTTCTTCTTGATGAAACCAAGGATATCCACCGAATACTTCATCAGCCGATTCGCCGGATAAAGCTACGGTCGCATCTTTTTTCATTTCGCAAAATAGTAAATATAGTGAAGTTTCCATTTCACCAGCACTCGGTAAATCTTTTGCATGAAGGGGAACGAATAAGTGATTTGCTAATTCTTCAGCATTCACAATAATATCATGATGCGCTGTCCCGACATGTTCAGAAACGCGTTTTACCCAAGGAGCGTCTAAACCAGTGCGAGCAAATGTCAGTTCGAAATCTTTTGCGCTATTTACAAAGTCAACAGAATACGTATGAAGTGTTTTATTTTCAGCAGCAAATTCTTTACCCGCAAGTGCAGTAATACCGCTAGAGTCTAATCCGCCTGATAACATACAAACGAGAGGAACATCGGCAATTAATTGTCTTTTTACTGTATCTTGTAAAATAGACAAAATATGCGAAGATGTATCTTCTATAGAGTCTGTATGGAACTTACTTTCTAAATTCCAATACTTAGTAACTACTTTTTTATGACGTGTAAATGTTATAGAATGTCCAGCACGTACTTCTTGAATATGTTTAAAGACGCCACATCCTGGAGTGCGAAATATGCCTAATCCAAATATTTCATTTATTCCATTCGCATCAATTTCAGCAGGGACAGATGGATGCGCTAATAATGCTTTAATTTCAGAGCCGAAAATAATACTGCCATTTCTTTCTGTAAAAAAGAGTGGTTTTACACCTAAATGATCGCGTGCTAAAAACAATTGTTGCTTCTGATCATCCCATAAGGCAAAAGCGAAAATTCCGTTTAAATGTCGTACGCAGTCTTCTTTCCATTCTAAATAAGCATGTAGTAATACTTCTGTATCTGAATGGGTTTCAAATGCATGCCCACATTTTTGAAGCTGCTCTCTCAGTTCACGGAAATTATAAATTTCTCCATTATAAGTAAGAGCATACGTATAATCACCAGCACGAAATGTCTTAGGCTGTGTCCCGCCTTCTGGATCAATTACAATTAAACGCCGGTGTGCAAAGGCCGCATGAGGTGAAAACCAAAATCCTTCAGCATCCGGACCACGATGCTGAATACTATTTGCCATCTTTTTTAAAATAACATGTTGATTTGAAAGGTCTTCCTTCCAATCTACCCAACCTGTAATTCCACACATACACATCTCATCTCCTAATTTTTAAAATAGATTAATGAAATAAAATGTACACTAAATTAAAGAGTGACTATATAAATAGTGTACTACATGAATTAAATTACAGACTTGAGAAAGTTTTCTTTGAATGCATAGTTATGTGAGAAAATGGCTAAGGGAAAGTATTGCATTACATACAAAAAATAAAAAAGATGAGAGAAAAAATTTTCTCAGACGTTATATAGGGTGTAAAAGCTTTTACAAAACAATAAGGGGAATCGCTACATGAAATCAAATGAGAAAAATTTTATAAAAAGATTACAGCGGCAAAAAGAAGACGCGTTAGAATTCGTTGTCGATACATACTTACCACTCATAAAGGGGATCACGCATAAAGTTCTACTTCCCATTCAAAATGATGGACTCATAGAGGAATGTATAAACGATATATTTCTTTCCATTTGGAATAACGCAAATAAATTTCATGGAGAGCCGAGTGATTTTAAAAAGTGGATTGCAGCGATTGCGAAGTTTAAAGCAATTGATTATTACCGGAAATCGACTAAAACAGTAGAAATCATTTCAGATGAGTTTCATATCAGTACAGAAAAATCAGCAGAAGACGAATTAATCGTTATGGAAGATAGGGAAGAATTATTGAAGCTCATTAATCAATTAGAACCGCTAGATCAAAAGGTGTTCATTATGAAATATTTACTTGGTATGAAGACAGAGGAAATAGGTGACAAGTTAGGATTAACTCGGGCAGCAATTGATAATCGAGTGTACCGGGGGAAAAAGAAACTACAACAAAATGCTACGAATATTAGTTTTGGAGGTAGTGCAATATGAAAGACATTTATGAACTATTAAATGATATTGATATAGATGAAAAAGAACTAGAAGAAATTGAGGCTTCTGAAATTGAAAAGGAAAAAGTAAAACGAAATGTAAAACAATCGATACGTACGAAGAAAAAGATGAAAAGTTGGAAAAAAGGTGTCGCTGCTGCATCAATTTTAGTAGGGTTATCGGTTGCAACTCTTGGTATCGGTTTTCCTACATATGCTGGAGGATTGCCAATTGTAGGTGACATATTCCGATTTTTAGATAATGGTAGAACGGGGTTATATGAAAATTATAAGGAATTTTCGACTGAGTTGAATATGACAAAAGAGAGTAATGGGGTTAAGGTTACAATTAATGATGCTGTATTCGATGGTAGAACAATTACAATTACATATTCTATTGAGAGCGAAAAAGATTTAGGAGAGAAACCGTTCCCATTTGGAAGTCCGCAAGTTATGGGCTTTGATGGCGGAGGAGGTAGTTCGAACGTTACAAAAGTTGGAGAGGGAAAATATGTAGGTATGACTACGATGAGTGGTCATGGTAGTGAAAGGTTAGATGTCGCAAATGTTTGGTGGGATATAGAGGCAATTGAGTTGGATTATGAAGGTAATGTAATAAAGGGAAACTGGAATTTCGCACTTAGTTTAAAAGCAATGGATAGTAAGGAAGTAAAAGTTAATGGGGTTTCTGAAAATGAATTAATAAAAGTAAATATAGACAAAATGGAAGTAACCCCGATGTCATTTATCGTTTTTTTCAATCAGGAAGAATCTAAGGTATTAAGAAGTATATGGGATAGTGCGGATGTTGAGTTAGAAATAAAAGATGATTTAGGAAATCATTATGCTGGTGAAGGAAATGGCGGAAGTAGTACAGTAGCAGAGCCACATAAAAGTAGTTGGAGTGCCACCTTCCAAAAACTAAACGAAAATGCAACAAAGCTTATCGTTACACCTCGCGTGCACTTGCGAGTACATACACCTGAAAATCATGGTGGAGTAGAGTATGTGAATGGGAAAGAGAAGAAAATAGAAGTGCCGAAAAAAGAAGCGGAGAGTAAAGATATTGTGTTAGATGATATTGTCATTGATTTAAAGAAATAAAAGAGAGACTGCCTAAAATCATTTAGGCAGTCTTTTTTTTGTTAAGAACTAGTAACGAGCAATGCATGCGGATGCTGCGTTTTATATTCATCTTTCCACGAAATATTTAGTTGTTCCCACGATTCGCCGCTATCATTGGATTGAAAGACGCCATTGTTATTTAACGTGTAGAACGTATGTGGTTCGGCTTCGTTTGTCGCAAACATCGAAATGACTGTACCGATTGCAGATGGTAATCCTTGTTGTACTTGCTGGAACGGAGTATCTTTCGTTTTTCGATAAATATAAGATTCATAAGGGATACGATGATGAGCGAGATCAGCACTTGGCGCAGCAGAAACGAGAATCGTATCACAATCAGCTGGATCGATAGCCATGCTGTATAAATAATGATGTTCAAGTCCTGCACTACATGAGATCCAACTGTTTCCATTGTTATAACTCTCAAGATAAGCACGATCAGGTCCGCCCATAAATCCGTCACCACATGATGCATAAAGGCGATTTGGTGCTTCAGGGTGCATAAGTAATTGATGAGCATCGATAGGAGCACCGAACTTTTTATCAATCCATGTATGCCCTTTATCGTTACTTTGAATAACAGCACCAGCTTCGATTGAAACGTGTATTGTATTAGGGTTATTTGGGTCAACTGTAATCCAGCGTACGTGATGGGTAAAAGGTCTAGGCGGAAATGCCCACGTATAAGAAGATAATAATGATTTCATATTTTTAAGTTCAGTCCACGTTTCACCACCATTTTCAGAGCGAAATAAAGCGCTCGGTTCTGTGCCGACATAAACGACACCATATCCGTTAACTTGTTCATTTGAGCTTATTGTTATGGAAGTGATAGAGGAGTGCAAAATACCATCTTCTTTAGGGAAATCAAAGTAACGATAGGAATCCCCAATTGGTCGCCAAGAATCCCCACTATCGTCACTTAACCAGAGACCTCGTCCAAATGTTCCGCAATATACACGATTCTTTTGAAATGGATCAACAGCGATACAGGTAGGTTGCATATTTTGTAAGTGATAAGTCGTTTCATAGTTATCATTGTGTTCTTTCACTACAACAAGTTCACGTTCCATACAGAGAAATAAACGTTTCATTTAAGTAACCTCCTTAAAAATTCTTTCATTAGTAAACAATATGAAAATAAAAAAGAAGTAGTCTTGTTTTATTTGAGAAAAAGGGATTGTTTAAAAAATAGCGAAGTGTGTATACAGAGGAAGCGGGCGTTTACAATCAGTCAATTCGGGATAAACACGGGGAGTTTGTTTCATACTAACATACAGATATTGTACTTAAAGGAGTATTCGTATGGGACATTCACATGATCACGGTCATTCTAACAATAAAAAGGCGTTACTAATTGCCTTCCTACTAACAACAAGTTTTATGATTGCAGAAGTTGTTGGTGGATTTGTAACAAATAGCTTAGCACTACTATCTGACGCGGGGCATATGCTAAGTGATGCAGTATCTTTAGCTTTAAGTTTACTTGCGTTTAAGCTCGGAGAAAAAACAGCAACAACTGCGAAAACATACGGGTATAAGCGAGTCGAAATGTTAGCAGCATTATGTAACGGTGTCGTTCTTATTGTCATTTCGGTATATATTTTTATTGAAGCAATCCGTCGTTTTAAAGAACCAGTTGAGATTGCTAGTAATGGGATGCTCATTATTGCAGTCCTTGGTCTGCTTATTAATATTTTATCAGCTTGGATATTAATGAGAGGCGGAGATGTGAAAGGTAATTTGAATTTAAGAAGTGCTTTCCTGCACGTACTAGGCGATCTATTGGGTTCCGTCGGAGCGATTATTGCTGCGTTACTTATTAAATTTTTCGGATGGACTGCTGCAGATGCGATTGCTAGTATTCTTGTGTCTATTTTAGTCATTATTAGTGGATGGCGTGTAACACGTGATACGGTTCATATATTAATGGAAGGTGCACCACAGCACATAAATGTTGAAGAGGTAAAAAGTACGTTATTAAATATTCCGATTGTCAAAGAAGTTCATGATTTGCACATATGGTCTGTCACATCAGATTTTCAAGTATTAACATGTCATCTTATTATTAAAGGGAATGAAACGCAAAGTGTATTAAAAGAGGCTACGTATGTATTAAAGGAGAAATTTCATGTAGAACATGTCACCATTCAAGTAGAAATAGATGGTGAATTTAATCATGATGACACAACTTGCAAAGTATGAAAGAAAAAGGATAAGAAAAAGTGTCATAACATTTTTCGCACGGCATACATATATATAATGTGGCCACAAGTACTTTGCAAGGTAAATATTTCATGAAATTACTTTACTTATAAAGAGTCATCTTTTATAATCAAAAGTGGTAATTGATAGAGATTATCATTTTCAATGATTGTAGAAAGGAGTTTTTTAAAAGATGAGTAGTCAACTCCGTTTTGCTGTTGAAAATCGTAAGAGGCATTTAATTGATGAGTTAATTGGAGCAGGTGTGTTTAAGATTCGCGACCGACAATTATACGAGCTGTCTTTAGAGGAATTGGAAAAAGAGTACGAAGATATGGAAGATTATGCAAATATTCAGGCGTAGCTATATAGATTAGTAAAAGGAGAGCTGGTTACGATTTTGTGTAACCAGCTCTCTTTTTATTTCGTAGAAATTATTTTTTGTATTTCTTTCATGGGACGGAGCCAGTTTTGGGTCATTATTTGTTCTATTTGTTTTTCGTCCTGCTTCTGTAATGCTTGAATGATAGAGTGATGTTCTTCAATAGATTGACTTGCTGGAACAAAGTTTTGGAAAAACAAATATTCAAGACGTAAAACGTGAAGTTGCATATTTTCTAGAAAGGGTTCAATATATTGGTTTTTAGCAATAGAAGAAATTGTATTGTGGAATTGTATATCTAATTCTAAAGCTTGTTTTGCGTTTTTTTTCTCTATAGATTGCTGAAAATGCTCATTTATTTCAGAAAGTAGTTGAATATCAGCGTCTGTAATGTTTTGAAGAGCTTGCTTTCCTATAATAGAGTGAAGACCAGCCATCGTTTCATAAATGATAGATACGTCGTCTAACTTAATAGGAGCAATTTTCGTTTTTTGCCCTGGTACCATTTCCACTAATCCAGAAAGCTCTAATATTTGAAGTGCTTCTCTTACAGGTGTTCTGCTTACTCCTAGTGCCTCAGCCAATTCCCCATCATTAATTTTTTCATTGGGCTTCAGTACACCTTCAATAATCCAATTTTGTAGTTGATTTAAAACGAGTGATTTTGCTGAAACTCTTCCTGGTTTTTTATAATTTTGAGGGACAGGCATAGTGAATTCAATCCTTTCATTGTATATTTTCCTTTTTTGCATGAACAAGCTTTAATTTTTGTTTCCCTTCATCCGGCTTTTGGCTTAAGATGAGCACCATTACAATGACACAAAAAGCGCCTAATAACTGAAAAGATTGAAATGGCACTTGCAATATAAGTACAGAAGAAATAATAGCTGCGAGTGGTTCTGTGCAACCAAATAATGTTGTTTCTTTCGGAGTCAGGTATCGTATGCTGTCTAAGTATAAATAAAAGGCAATAAGTGTCCCGAAAATGACGACAAATGTGATGAGCGGTAGGGTACTTAGTTTTACATATTTCATAGTTGATAATAAAATGAATTCGTTTGTAGAAATAAAGTGTACAATCGTTACACCAATACCCCCAATAATCATGCCCCATCCAACGATAACGGAGGAAGACCATTTTTCTAACAATTCCTTTGAATATAAACTATAAAAAGCGAGAGATAATCCAGATAAAATCCCCCAAATAATAGCTGGTGTAGAAACAGCCAAGTTATGAACAGACCCGTTTGTTAGTAAGAGAAAAGTGCCTACTAATGAAAGGGTAATTGAAATGAAATCAATTTTTGATGGACGAACGTTCCATTTGAAAAGTAAGTATACAGTGATGAATATAGGAGCTAAATATTGTAATAATGTTGCCACGGCAGCATTTCCTTCTTTAATTGAAGCGAAATACGTATACTGTACAGCAAGCATACCGAATAGACCAAACAAAATCATTTTAATAGCATCAGATTTTTGTTTCCAAATGCTAAATATCTCTTTTTTTCTCGTTCCGAATGAGGAAATAATGAGCAAAATAATTCCAGATATAAGTAAACGGATCGTAACTAACCATTCGGTTGAAACATTGTCATATTGAAAAAGTTGTTGTGCAGCTGTACCAGACAAGCCCCATAAACAAGCACCGATTATGACCATTATAATTCCTTTTAATCGATTTGAATCCATATGATCTAAAATTCTCCTTTCTAAAAATACAAATTGAATACAATATGCAATATATCACAGAATGACGTGTTAATAAACTGAAATTTCTAATTTGTTTTTTATGTATAGTAAAATATTGTAGAGGAGGGGGAGTATATGTTAGCTGGGTTTTTAGTTTGTTTATTTGTTGGGTTACTTATCATTTTTTTAGGGTATCAAATACATGTGAAAAAGAGGTTGTTTTTGTTAGCAGGATATCAAGAAGAAACGTTTGTTGGAGATAAAAATAAATTAGCGAAGCTTTCAGGAGCATTTTCTTATATAGTTGGAGTTGCTACTATAATATTACCGCTTGGCTTAGAAAAAATAGGTAATGTAGTTGGTATCGTATATGCTATATTAATTGTTTTAGGTACAATTGTATTCATAATTAAAGCAAACCTATTAAATAAGAGTGCTATAAAGTAAAAAGGCTTCATTCTACTGAAGCCTTTTATTAATTGTTATGAAGTATAAGTAAAAGCCGGGATAGGATCAATAAATGTATTCCAGTTTTGTTGCATTTCTTTTTCTGTTAATAAACAATCATCTAATGATTGTTCAATTAAAGAACAGTTCATATCAATTCCGATAAATACGAGTTCGGTTATTCGATCTCCATATTGTTTATCCCAGTTTTTCAATACTTCTGGTTCTTCTGTAATCATTTGATTTTTTTCAGTTTCAGGTAATGCCGCTATCCATTCACCGGCTCCTTGAATTGTAATAGAGGAGCCTGCTTGAGATAGAAGCCCTATCATATTATTACGAGATGCCAACCAGAAGAATCCTTTCGCTCTTACAACATCTAAAGGCCATTTTTCTAGCCAATTCATAAGGCGCTCGGGATGGAAAGGATATTTGCGGCGGTAAACAAAAGAAGTGATACCATATTCTTCTGTTTCCGGTGTATGATGATCACTGTTTAATTCTTGTATCCAGCCGGCCGATTGACTAGCTTCTTCATAATTAAATAGATTTGTGTTTAAAATTTCTTGTAATGGTACTTTGCTAAACGAAGATTCAAGAACTTTTGCATTAGGATTTAATTTTTTTAGTAAATGATGAAGCTCTATCACATCTTCTTTTTCTAGCAAATCTATCTTATTAAGAATAATTACGTTTGCAAACTCAATTTGATCTATTAATAAATCAATAACTTCTCGGGTATCATTCTCATCGATTGCTTGTTTTCGGTCTAATAAACTTTCTCCATCTGCAAAATCATCCCAAAATCTATTTGCATCTACAACTGTAACCATCGTATCGAGGCGACAATTTTTCGTTAAATCAATGGTAAGAACTTCGTCTGTATAAGTAAACGTTTGAGCAACTGGAATAGGCTCACTTATACCAGAAGATTCAATAATAATATAGTCAATATCACCATTTTCCACAAGACGATTCACTTCTATCATTAAATCTTCTCGTAGTGTACAACAAATACAGCCATTTTGAATTTCTACTAGTTTTTCCTCCGTACGTGAAAAACCACCCTTTTTTATAAGAGATGCATCAATGTTTACTTCGCTCATATCATTAACGATAACAGCTACTTTTAAGTTATTCTTATTAGTCAAAATGTGATGTAGTAAGGTAGTTTTTCCAGATCCTAAAAAACCACTTAATACAGTGATAGGTACTTTTTTCATGAAATGATCTCTCCTTTAAATCGTAATGATTACGTTTTATATTAAACGATAGGAAAAGAAAAATCAATAATAAATCATAATGATTACGATTTAAGAATAGAAATAGACTATAAAATTTGTGCTGTAGTATGAAGGATTTGGACAAGCACATGTTTACATATAAATAAAATGGAGGCGAGAAGCTTGGTCTTTAATAGAGTTTCAAAAGAATTAGTAGGCATAGCTCTTATCGCTATGTTTCTCTTTTTATTATTTTTTGTAGATTTTACAAGTCTAGTAAATTTGCACAAAAATATACCGCAGGAATGGCTGAATGTGAATACGGTATTTTTAAGTATCATTTTTGAAGCAATACCTTTTATTTTATTAGGGGTAATTGTTTCTTCATTTATTCAAGTGTTTGTGACGGAAGATATGATTCAAAAAGTAATGCCGAAATCTCCAATTGTTGCAATGATTCCAGCAGTATTTGTGGGAGTTCTTTTTCCAATGTGTGAATGTGTCATTATACCAATTGTAAGAAGGCTCATTCAAAAGGGGTTACCACTTCATGTAGGCATTGTTATTTTACTGAGTGCACCCATTATGAATCCAGTCGTTTTTTTATCTACTGTATATGCGTTTCAAAAAAATGATTACGTTGTATATGCACGCTTTGGGATAACAATTCTAGTTGCTCTATTCATAGGTCTAATTGTGTATTATTGCTATCGCGAAAGAAATGTTTTAAAAGACGTAGAGGTTTCAGTTCAAACAAGCAAAAAAAAGAGTTGGAAAGATGTTATGAATCACACTGTAGATGAGTTTTTTGATACTGGTAAGTATTTATTGATTGGTGCTTTTTTAGCAAGTGTATTTCAAACGTTTTTTGATCGGAATGTACTGGATGCAGTAGCACATAACGAAGTAATTGCTCCCGTTATTATGATGGGGTTTGGTTATGTTTTATCAATTTGCTCTGCAGCCGATGCTTTTATAGCTGCGTCTTTTGGACATGTTTTCTCGATAAAGGCACTTCTCGCATTTCTTGTGTTTGGGCCTATGCTTGATATGAAAAATACGTTAATGCTATTTGCGTATTTTCAAAAGAGATTTGTATTCTTTTTGATGGGAATTGTCATTGTATCTGTGTATACCATCGTGCAAATCATAATGTTATAGGAGGTGAGAAAGAATGGAGAAAGAGGAGCAGAAGGCATATCATCGCTATATTCGTGGCATTATTTTAATTGGTTTAGCAATGCTCTTATTTAAACTACTTGTAACAGGGAATATTTATAATTTTATCGCTCCAAAAATGATCAAATTTACGTATATAGCTTTTGTAGTAATTTTAATTTTTGGTATTGTACAAGTTTGGGGGGATGGAAGAGAAAAACAGCATGATTATAATTGTTGTAAACATCATACAACATCAAAATCAGGGATAAAAAGTTTCTTTGTATATGTTTTATTTGTTGTTCCGATAGTTAGTGCTTTTCTCTTTGGAAGTGTAACAATTGATGGAAGTTTAGCAGGAAAAAGGGGTATGAATCAAAGTGTACAGGCGAGAAGTCTGGAAAGAAACGAAAAAGAGGGGAAACAGGTTAAGTTTGATGAGCGAGAAGTATTAGTTGATTCAGAAGAAACATCAAATTTAGCAACGACTTATAAAACGGAAGAGCAAGTAGTAAAAAGTATGTTAGGACAGCGTAAACTACAAGTAAAGGATAAGGATTATGTTCAAACAATGAATGTAATTGGTCAAAATGTTAATTGGTTTAAAGGGAAAGAAATTACATTCTTAGGGTTTATATATAAGGATAAAGATGTGACGGGTAATAAAGCAGTAGTGGCTCGATATGGCATAACTTGTTGTATTGCGGATGCATCAGTCTGGGGGATGATTGTTACCGGGAAAAATATTGAAAAAATTCCAGAAGAAACATGGGTGAAAATAACAGGATTATTAGATGAAACGACATATAAAGGAACAGTTTTTCCACTTGTAAAAGTAAACAAAATCGAGAAAATTAATAAGCCAACTGACCCATATGTATATGATGCTTTACCTCAATAGAAAAGAATAAATTCTTCATATTTTCATGAAATAGAATCATAATCAAGGCGATAAAAAAATAAAGATAAGAGTAATTTGGTTTGTTAAAAATATGTGCAGAAGGAGTTATGCGATGAACTGGGTTACTCATAAACCATCATTTGAATTTGAAACATTTAGTCCTATTATTCGGTCACAATCTGCGTGGAGTGGACATTTAGATTTTGCATATGACTTAGTACGATTTGAAAAACCAGAAACTTTAGTTGAGTTAGGTACACATTTAGGAGCTTCCTTTTTTAGTTTTTGTCAGGGAGTAAAAGATGGAGGGTTATCGACTAAATGCTTTGCAGTAGATACTTGGGCTGGAGATGGGCATACAGGTCCATATGGAGAAGGGGTTTTTCAAATAGTAGAAAAAGTAGTGAGCGATAACTACCTTAATATAGGAAATTTAATTCGATCTACTTTTGATGATGCTGTAGACCGGTTTCAAGATGAAACGATAAATCTTTTGCATATTGATGGCTATCATACGTATGAAGCTGTTTCTCACGATTATAATACATGGCTACCGAAAGTCGCGAAAAACGGTATTGTATTATTTCATGATATTGAAGTTAGAAGTAGTGATTTCGGCGTATATAAGTTTTGGGATGAGGTAAAAGCGAAGTACCCTCATTTTCAATTTGCGCATTCATATGGACTGGGAGTGTTATTTCCGAAGGGTTGTAGTGATAAGTTTGAGGAAATACTTAAAAATAAAGAAGAAATACAAAATATGTATAAATAAAGATAGGGCATGCATCATTTTAATGATGTGTGTCCTATTTTTGTGTGGAAAATAATAGTGTGAATTAAAAAGTGAAGATAGTTGTAAAAAGTTTTATTGCAGCAAATATTAAAAAAGTTAGTATGGGATTTTTCTTTGTAAATAAAGTGAAGCTTTAATACGTTCATATCAATTCGGAATTTTACAGTAGTTAATTTCTTACCTAAGTGCTTTGCACTTACTGAATTTTGAGACGGGGGTCTTATTGGCCGAAAATATCGGGATAAATAAAAATACAACATTTTTTATATTTTTCATTGCGAAAAACGTAATCTACTTTTACAATAGAAAGGGTTGTGAATATATTATACTGGAAAAATAAATCGAAATAATATGAAAATTTTGTTTTGTCTTCGCTAATTGTATATTACATACATGTAAGACGACATACGTCATGTTATCGACTTGTAAGGAGAGAAAAAAATGAAAAGTGTAAGATTACCATCGATGCTAGAAATCATAGTTCTTTTATTACTATTTCTTGCTGTTGTCTTTTCCTTCCAAACGATTTTTGATCTCCCAATTCAATTAGCGCTATTTATTTCATGGTTTTTAGTAATTGCGCTTGGATTAAGATTAGGATTTCGTTATCAAGAATTGCAAGATGCAATTACGAAAGGGATTTCTAACGGATTAGAAGCGATACTGATTTTAGTTGCAGTAGGTGCTTTAATTGGAACATGGATTGCTGGTGGGGTAGTACCAACATTAATCTATTATGGATTAGAATTTATTCACCCTAGCATATTCCTATTAGCAACATTAATTATTTGTTCTATAACTTCTATCGCAACAGGAACGTCTTGGGGAACAGTGGGAACAGCAGGTATTGCTATGATGGCGATTGGTGAAGGCCTTGGTTTACCACTTCCGCTTGTTGCTGGTGCAGTTCTTTCAGGAGCTTATTTCGGCGACAAATTATCACCACTTTCTGATAGCACAGTTCTTGCAGCTTCTATGGCGAAAGTAGATGTTATTGCTCACGTTCGAGCTATGCTCGTATTAGATGTTCCAGCTTATATTATTACTAGTATTATGTTTACTGTAGCTGGTTGGATGTATGGCGGCGATAATGTAGATTTGAATCGAGTAGAATTTTTAAAAGAAGCTTTATTAAAGCAATTTGATATTAAAATATGGATGCTTGTTCCGGCGGTCATTGTTATCGTTCTATTAGCGATGAAGAAACCGTCTATGCCAACAATTGCAATGGGAGCTTTAATTGGTGCAATTTGGGCAACCCTTTTCCAAGGGATGAACTTTGGAGAGGCGATTGGAACAGCTTATAACGGATTCTCAATTCAATCTGGTGTTGAGTTTGTTGACAAGTTATTAAACCGTGGTGGAATTAACGGCATGCTTGGCTCAGTAGCCGTTATTATTTTCGGTTTAGGATTTGGTGGATTACTTGAAAAACTAGGTGTTTTAAAAGTAATCGTATCAAAATTTGAGAAGAAATTAAATTCTGCAGGTAATGTAACATTGTCTACATTAATCGTGGCATTCTTAGCTAATATATTTGGTTGTGCGATGTATGTATCACTAATTTTAACACCAAAAATTATGGAAGATAGCTATGATAAATTAAAAATAGACCGTCGTGTATTAGCGCGTAACTCAGAAGTAGGTGGAACGTTAACTTCAGGTATGGTTCCATGGTCTGATAATGGTATTTTTATGGCTGGTATTTTAGGTGTAGCAACGTTCTCATACGTTCCGTTTATGTGGTTAAGCTTCGTATCGTTAATTTTAGCAGTTATTTACGGATATACAGGCAAATTCATCTGGTATGTGGATGATGCAGATAAAGGAAAGCAAGCATCATAAAATAAAAATCACCTTCTACAATATGTAGAAGGTGATTTTTTTATTTTTTAATAGCATTTGCTGAAGTTATTTCATTCTCATATTTAGCAATTTTTTGTTGTATCTTTTTTAAGTTTTTTTCAGTGTCTTGAATGAGCTGTAAGACATTGGTCTCCTGTTGTTTCATTAATTCTAACCTTTGAAGGATGGTAGATTCTCCTTCCATAGACCAGTCGATAAATTGTTTTATTTTTTGAATTGGCATACCAGTGTTTTTTAAACACAAAATCATCTCTAAATATTTCAGTGCTTCTTCATCAAAAACTCGATCTCCTTTTTCGTTTCTTTGCAGAAAAGGGAACAGTCCTTGTTTATCGTAATAACGTATTTGAGAAATTGTTAAGTGTTGCATCTTGGCGACTTGTCCAATTGTATAATACATATCATTCATCCTTTTATTACCAAGGTATAATGCCATCTTTATTTAGTATTTTGCCATTATAGTTTGTTTCACTTAATGCATATTTAATAATAATTTTAGCACTTTCAGTGGTTGTATGGCCACCGGGGGAATTTCCATTAAGATCCGTAGTTGTAAAACCAGGAGTTACCCCAAATACTTCTGGACCGTTAGTAGCAAATTCTTTACTAAAAGCTAATGTTAAAGCATTAATAGCTGTTTTTGAAGAATTATATCCTAGTGTATTAATTGGATGTGTTTCACCATTAGAAAACATTGTTAGTGAGGCCATATCAGTTGTTACATTTATTATTTTACTGTTGCTTGAATTCTTTAATAATGGTAAAAAGGCTTGCATCATTTGGAAAGTTCCAAAAAAATTAACTTCAAATCCTTGGCGTAAAGTTTCAATATTTAATTCACTAGGTAGCATATTGAAGTCTAGCGCTATGCCTGCATTATTAATTAATAAATGTAAGTGATCAGTCGTTTCGTAAATTTTCTTTGTTGCTTCTTGAATGGATTGTGAATTTGAAATATCTACTTGAATATAGGAAACGTTTGAAACATTTAAAGATTCTACGGCTTGTTGTCCAAGTTGTTCATTACGAGCACCTAAAAATACGTGATAATCTTTTTCTGCTAATTGACGAACAAGTTCATATCCAATTCCTTTATTCGCACCTGTTATAAAAGCATATTTTTTCATATTGAATTCCTCCAGTAATGTTATAGTAGGTTACAATGGAAAGGATACAGCCTAAACTTAAGTTTAGGTCAAGAGGAATTTTTTTAAATAAATATAGAATATCTATATTTAAGAGTGAGAATTCTTATCATTTAAGAGGAAGTCTGTTATTATAAGAGATGTAGGTATTATATTTTCAAGGGGATGAAAACATGGAGTACAGAATTGAAAGAGATACATTAGGAGAAATAAAAGTTCCAGCTGATAAATTATGGGCAGCACAAACACAACGTAGTAAAGAAAACTTTCCAATTGGAACAGAGCAAATGCCGCTTGAAATTGTAAAAGCATTTGCAATTTTAAAGAAGAGTGCAGCGCTTAGCAATCAAAAATTAGGAAAGCTATCAGAAGAAAAAGCAGAAGCAATTGTAGAAGCTGCTGACGAAGTGATTGCAGGGAAATGGAATGAACATTTTCCGCTTGTCGTATGGCAAACAGGTAGTGGTACACAGTCAAATATGAATGTGAATGAAGTAATTGCAAATCGTGGGAATCAAATTTTGAAAGAGAAGGGATCTGACGTACATATTCATCCGAATGATGATGTGAACATGTCACAAAGTTCAAATGATACATTTCCAACGGCGCTTCATGTAGCTTGTGTAATCGCAGTAGAAAATCGCGTATTACCAGCGATTACGAAATTAAAAGAAACTTTAGCAGAAAAAGTAACTGCATTTGAACATATTATAAAAATTGGTCGTACACATTTACAAGATGCAACGCCGTTAACTTTAGGGCAAGAAATTAGCGGATGGCACCGTATGCTTGAAAAAACAGAGCGTATGATTGCAGAGAGCAATACATATATGAAAGAGTTAGCAATTGGTGGAACTGCGGTTGGAACAGGTATTAATGCTCATCCTAAATTTGGTGAGATGGTATCAGAGGAAATTAGTCAATTTACAGGTAAACAATTTGTTTCTGCACCAAATAAGTTCCATGCATTAACGAGCCATGATGAAGTTGTATATACTCACGGTGCATTAAAAGCATTAGCTGCGGATCTAATGAAGATCGCTAACGATGTACGTTGGCTTGCAAGTGGTCCACGTAGTGGTCTTGGAGAAATTATTATTCCAGCAAATGAACCGGGAAGCTCTATTATGCCAGGTAAAGTAAATCCAACGCAAAGTGAAGCGTTAACGATGGTTGTAGCGCAAGTAATGGGGAATGATGCAACAATCGGATTTGCTGCGAGCCAAGGTAACTTTGAGTTAAATGTATTTAAACCTGTTATTGCTTATAACTTCTTACAATCAGCTCACTTATTAGCGGATGCAATTGTTTCGTTTAATGACAATTGTGCAGTTGGTATTGAAGCAGATGAAGAAGTAATTAATGAAAATGTGAATCGCTCACTAATGCTTGTAACAGCGCTAAACCCACATATCGGATATGAAAATGCAGCGAAAATTGCGAAGCATGCTCATAAAGAAGGATTAACTTTAAAAGAAGCAGCATTGCAATCTGGGCTACTAACAGAAGAGCAATTTGATGAAATTGTAGATCCAAAGAAAATGATTGCTCCAAAAGAGTAATAGAAAAAGCCAGGGTTCTGAGTATAGAATCTTGGCTTTTTTGATGTTCATTTTTAAGTTTCATCTACTTGCAATAATGCAAGCTTCAAAATATATTATTTGTTAGCAGGCGTATTCATTACTTTCATCTGTGGGCAGTTCTCTTTTAAGAGTGAAATGAATTTTTCTTCTTCTAGTGGTACGAAAGAGGTCACTGAGTCAAATAAATTGTAATGTATTTCTAATTGTTGCCTAGTCCATTTTTTTGAACGAAGTTTTTTGCCAGAGTGCTTAATATGGCGAATGTCTTTAAATGGGATTTCAGTACGAAGTATGAAACCGTGTTTTACAACAAGAGATGATTCCGTTACGTTGTAGTGAGAGAAATAGAATGAAGAAAGATTCACGATATTTAGCAGCATCATGAGAGTGAAAAAAATAGAATTTTCATTTTGAAAGAATAACGAAACGAAAAAAATAATTATAAATAATGTAATGAAAATGACGTGGAATGGATTTTTTTTCGCTTTAAATTTCAAGTTAGTCACCTCGGTATACTTGTTCTGTAACTAAATTAAATCATAACATTGTGATAAAACGTGTGAATATGCAGAATTGCATATTCACACGTTTTATTATTCATGTAAAATTTCTTGATGGGATAAATTCAAAAGAAGTTTTGTAATAGTGGAGTGGCATAAAGTGACTTACAAGAATAGAAAGATAGCGTTAGTCATAATTAGTTGTATGATGATTATGAGTAGTTGTGCTAATAAATTTGTTGAAGATAGAAATCGAAAGCATACATTTGTACAAGCAAGTAAGGTTTTAGTAGAGACTGTAAATAGAATATATAAAGTGAAACGTTAATTAGTGGGAGGCTTACTGCCCGGTAAATAGCGGGATAAAAAGTAAAAGGTGTTTTCTTATACGGAAACATCTTTTTTGTAGTTAAAATTGAATACTGAAGTTTTGGAATGAGTGAATACCGGTTCCATATTCACTAATCGCATATGGGTTCTGTGCAATTTGCTTAACGGTAAACCAAGGGTCTTGAAGAATATTCATGTTCTATTTCACATCCTATAAAATGAATTTGCATAAACATATTCGCTTTTCGTTGTATTAACCCCTTTTGATAGATGTTTTTATAAAAGTTTATAAAATGGGCAAACGAAACGTTGAAATGTTTGTTTGTGTTGTGATAAGATGATGAAGTGATAATAAACGATATAGTGATTTGTTTGGTTTTTAAATAAACATTTTGAAGGAGTGTTTAGTATGAGCGATATTTCAGAGAAGTTTTGGGATGCGTCAATAGAGGAATTAAAGAAAGGGTATGTGTTTGATGAAGAAAAAGAGGGGTACATATGCTTAGCTTGTGGTGAAACATTTATTAAAGGTGTTATTTATCAAGATAATCAAGTTTTGTATGAAGCAGAGAAGTTCGTCCAATTGCATATTCAAAATGAGCATACGTCTATGTTTGATTATTTGCTAAATATGGATAAGAAATTTACTGGATTAACAGATTTACAAAAGAAAATGGTTCAGTTTTTCTATATGGGACTGAATGATAAAGAAATTGTAAAAGAGTTGGATGGCGGAAGTACATCAACAATTCGTAATCATCGATTTACACTGCGAGAGAAAATGAAGCAAGCAAAAGTATTTTTAGCGCTAATGGAATTATCAGAAGAAAAATCAAAACTACAAACGAAATTTGTACCAATTCATAGAACAGCAACGATGGTGGATGAACGATACAATATTACGGAAGAAGAAAATAATGAAATATTAAAAGCTCACTTTACAGAAGGATTAGATGGACCTCTCTCCAAATTTCCGAAGAAACAAAAGCGTAAATTAATTATATTGCGTCATTTAGTGAAGAAGTTTGATAGTAATAAAAAGTATACTGAAAAAGAAGTAAATACAGTGATAGAAAATGTATACTCTGATTTCGTAACTTTAAGAAGATATTTAATTGAATATGGATTTTTAGATCGAACAGCCGATGGAAGTCAATATTGGGTGAAGTTATAATCATATGAAAAGAAAATGAATAGAAGCACAGTATTATAACAACTATACAAAGAGATAGAGATTGAAAATAGATGTTTAATAAAAGGAGAAATGAAATTTGAAACCACCTGCAGATAACAATAAAGAAGGTGCGGAGTCACATAAGTTGGAAAGTGAGAGTAAACCGATTTGGAAATCGATGTCGATGTTTTTAGTACCGTTATTATTAAGTAATGTACTACAATCAGTTGGACAATTATTTGGTATGGTAGTAGTAGGAAGATGGCTTGGAGTTAATGATTTAGCGGCTATATCAGCATTCTTCCCATTATTTTTCTTGCTCGTTTCATTTGTAATTGGTATCGGTTCAGGAAGCTCTATTTTAATTGGTCAGGCGTTTGGTGCTAAAAACGAAGATCGTTTAAAAGCTATCGTTGGTACGACGCTGACATTTACCTTTATTATTGGAGTTGTGTTGGCGATAATAGGAAGTATTTTTGCGATGGATATTATGCGTCTAATGGGAACGCCAGAAAATATTATTGAAATAAGTGTACATTATGCACGGATTTTATTTATATCGATGCCAGTATTATTTTTATATTTCGCATATACAACATTTATGAGAGGTACAGGAGATTCTAAAACGCCATTTTACTTTTTAATTGTAAGTACAGTACTAAATATGATTTTATTACCAGTTCTTATTTTTGGATGGTTAGGAGCTCCGAAATTAGATGTGTATGGAGCAGCCTATTCATCTGTTATATCTACAGTTATTACGTTTATTGTCATGCTTGTGTATTTAAAGAAGAAAAATCACCCATTACAACTAGATGGAACGGTTAGAAAATACCTTCGAATGGATGGGGAGTTATTAAAGCTATTGCTAAGGCTCGGTATACCGGCAAGTATAAATATGATATTAGTTTCATTATCTGAGATTGCCGTAATCGCATTTGTAAATCGTTACGGTTCGGATGCAACAGCTGCTTACGGCGTTGTGAATCAAGTTGCAAGTTATGTACAAATGCCAGCAGTTAGCCTTGGTATTACAGTTTCTATTTTTGCAGCACAATCAATTGGGGCGAATCAATTTGATCGATTGCAGAAAGTTGTGAAGGCCGGAATTATTATGAACTACGTCATCGGTGGTGTGTTAATATCTCTTATTTATTTATTCTCAAGAGACATTTTATCACTATTTTTAACGAGTCAAACTACAATTGAAATTGCTCATAGCTTAGTTATGATTACGTTATGGAGTTATTTAATTTTCGGTCATGCACAAATTATTAGTGCGACAATGCGAGCGAGCGGTACAGTACTTTGGCCAACTGTTATTGGAGTTGTTTCAATTTGGCTTGTAGAAGTACCCGTAGCATATTATCTTTCTTACCATACAAGTCTTGGAATAGAAGGTATCTGGATCGGGTATCCAGCAGCATTTATTGTCAGCTTAATATTGCAGTATGCATATTATAAGCTTTCATGGCAAAAGAAACGAATTACACGATTAGTTAGTTAAATAGAAAAAATGTCCCTAAGTTATTAGACTTAGGGACATTTTTTCTTAAGTGCAGGTTTACAAATAGCTTTTTAAAGTTATATCAAAATGTTGTCTAATGAGTGTTTTATCACTCATATAAAACTCCCATGCTTTTTCCGATTCACCGATAATCTCAAAGGATTCCTCTGTAATATATAAAGCGCAATTATCCTCCAGTGCAATTCCTTCTATATTCCCTTGATGATTTTGTAAAAAGGAATGGAAGGCGTTCATTCTGTTTAATTGATTATAATGTGGACAAAATCTTTTATTAACAATCCCCCATCCATTACTCTCTATATAACCAGAACCTTCATAATCTGATCGGATACTAGACGTGAACCAACACATAGCACCAGCGCTATAGCCAGCAATAAGTGTCCCTTGTTGCAGAGCCAATAATAATTTTTCATCAAGTCTATGTTCTTTCCATTGCGTAAGCATGTGAATATAGTTTCCGCCACCTAGATAAATTAAATCGGCTGAATGAATCATCTCGTCTATTTCATACTTAGAAGGTGAATCTGTTGTAATGCGTAAAATTTGTACTTCACAATGTAATTGTTTTTCAAACGTGTCTAAAAATAATTTTATATAGCTTTCATCATCATGACTAGCCGTTGGAATAAACAATACTTTTGGATACTGTTTATTTGTTAATTCTATAAGGCGTTCATTAATAGGCAAGTGATTTGAATCTTGTAAATCACCGCCACCAATGACAGCTAATTTCATAGTAAAGCACCACCTAATTATTTTTGTTATATAAAAATTCGATAGAAGAGAGTTACATTCCTTCTCTATATGTAATGAATAAGTAGAAAATGTAGTTTAAGTATATCGGGATAGTAAAGAAACTACTGACTATATATACCAATGAATTAGAAACCATTCATTGATATATAATATTTCATACTAATGTTTCAAAAAATGGAAAAAATATGTTTAAATAGATGTAATGAAGCATTCATTCATATTGAATTTATACTTATATTTTAAAAGGGTATCGGAAATAATAGCGATTTTCTAAAACAGTTTTTACTTTTAATAGGAAGTTGTATTACAATATGGTAAAATTATTTCAATATATTTATTTAATATGAAATACAAAGAAGGAGCGTGAAAAAAGTGGATTTTCGATTTGAATTTACAACGAAGCTGAAAGAATACTTAGACGATGAGAAGGATGAAAAAATAATAAAAGATGGACATAGAGATGTAATTTTTCACTATTTATATGCGTTAGAGACTGAAATTGGCGTTGTTAAAAATCCTAATTTTACTTTTTTTGCATCAGGAAGACGTTCACATATAGTGTTAGAAAACGTTGAATTTAAAACAGAAGTAAATGTAAAAAGTAATATAATTGAAATTACAAAAATAGTGGATAATGTAGTTATTCCGTTAGATACTATCGTAGCGAAGGATCGGGAATTATTTGCCCTTGGGCGTAATGAGAAGTTTAGTGTACAAATATTAGAGCAGTATCTCTTTGATACATTTGGAGATAAGTTAGGCTTATAATGAATAGAATGAGGTACGTATTTATAGGTAGTGAATTTTAGTTTGTATTACTTGCGTTTGACCTCTCATTTAATTTGTACTACAATTCGTAGTGTGAAAGGAGTCATACGATGTTTACGCAAAACTATAGGTTAAATGAGCAAGGATTAAATCATTTCTTTGGACCGCTTGAAGCGAAGATTATGGAGATTATTTGGTCTACTGAAGGTATTACTATTAAAGAAGTCCAGCGGAAATTAAGTGAAGAATCGCCTGTGAATTTTAATACTGTTATGACAGTTATGAACAGGTTAGTAGAGAAATTACACTTAGAAAAACAGACTGTGAAAAGAAGTGGCATATATCGTGCTATACAAACGAAAGAAGAATTCTTATCCAATCAAACGAAGAAAATGACACAGGAATTAGTGGGGGAATTTGGAGATTTAGTTATAACACATATGATAGATGAGTTAGAGCAGGCTGATCCGAATTTAATAAAAAAATTAGAAGACAAATTGAATCAGTTAAAAAAAGAGGATCGATGAAATGAAAGGGCAAATGCGTAAAATCGTATTGTTAGCGCTCATTGTTAGTACCCTCTTTTTCAGCTTGTTATTGTATTATGTTACATATCCATTTCTCTTTCAAAATAAGGCATTCTTCCTTTCAAAGTTTTGCTTGTTTCAGTTAGAAAAACATATGAAAGAACTATCAATGGTTCGTATTATAATAGCGGGGTTATTATTAATTACTGTATTGATTGTTTGTAAAAGAATTTGGCGGCAATTTTTCTATAGTAAAAAAGTACAAAAAGTACTTATCCCATTTATTAGAAAAGGGAAACAAATATATATACTGCCGACTGCGGAAGTTGCAGCGTTTACAATTGGATTATTCCGTCCGAAAGTTGTCATGTCGGAAGGTTTGCTTCAGACGTTTTCAGATGAAGAGATTGATGCGATTATTTTCCATGAAGAATATCATCAAAATAATTGGGATCCGCTAAAATTATTTTGTTTTACGTTATTAGCAGAAGGAATGATGTACATCCCGATATTAAAAGAATTGTTACAACGATATCATACGTATCAAGAGTTAGCAGCAGATAAATATGCGATGAAAAAAATGGAATCTTCATTTGAGTTAGGTAGCGCGTTATTAAAATTAATTAAAATAAAGACAATGGAAAATCGATGTGTTACAGCTTCATTTGCAAAAACAGCAATAAATTTACGAATCGAGCAAGTGTTAAATGAAAAGGTTGCTAAGCTTACTATTCCGTTACATACGAACTCGGTATATGTAACAGTAGGGTTATTCTGTGTGTCAATTGTACTTATTGTCGGAGAGTGCATATAGCCTCTTTTTTTAAGAATAAACACTACCATATGTAGTGTGGATAGAGGTGTTGTCATTTATATCATTATACTTTTTATCGCTATATATATCTTATTTATCATATATTACAGGTATTTTATTGTATACAAATCAAATGACGAAAATGACAGCATTCTTTATTCGTCTATTTGGTGGATTTACAGGTTTTTAAAAATGAGGAGGAAGAAAAGTGAAGAAACTAATTGCTATTATACTAGTAGGTGCTCTCGTTTGGGCGGGGGTTAACTTTTATAATTCAAAGAAAGAAGAAAAGGAAAGAAAAGCGAAACAAGCAGAGTTACAAGAGAAAGAAGTATTACCACAAGTAGGTTTTAAAGCACCTGGCATCACATTAAAAGGATTGGACGGAAAGTTGCAGTCGTTAAATGATGCCAAGGGAAAACCATATATTATTAATTTTTGGGCATCATGGTGTGGGCCGTGTGAAATGGAGGCACCTGACTTAGTTCATATGTATGATAAATATAAAAAGGATGTTGAAATTTTTGCGGTGAATGCAACTGTTAGTGACCCAGTACAAGAAGCAAGCGCATTTGCTAATCGCTATGGATTTGAGTTTCCGGTTCTACTAGATATGGACGGAGTAGCTGGACTAGATTATAAAGTATTCTCTTTACCGACGACATTTTTTGTTAATAAAGATGGAATTATAGTAGATCATGTACGAGGTGTATTACCACCAGATCAATTAGAAAAGAAATTTAAGAAATTGATTGAGAGCTAAAAGGGGATTTCGTGATGATGGAGTGGATCGTGAGATTACAACCCGTATCTCTTATAATTGGAAGTCTATTTGGATTTATGTTGATGAAACGAAAGATGAGGCATCAAAATGCATCATATGAAAAAATGATGGATGCCGTAACAAATGCGTTTCTTATCATCGTATTTGTATGGAAGTTTGCACCAGCAATTTTAAATCCTGTATGGGCTTTTGGGGCGCCAGTGCAAGCAATATTAGCTATTGGAAGTATGCAACATATTGTAGTAGGATGCGTAATTGCTAGTGTATACATTGTTTGGAAAAGTAAAAAGGAACAATTTTCGCTTCGTATTTTACTTGATGTACTCCCTTTTGGATTGTGTGTGTGCACTATCTTTTATTTTCTATTACATCATGAAGTAGGTGCACCAACGACACTACCATGGGGAATGAAAATATATGAATCTAAACTTTTATATCACCCTATATTCGTATACGAGATCATCCTTGCTCTTTGTATAATGGGCTTGTTATGGATGAAAAATGAAAGGCTCGGAAATGGAAAGAATATAAGTGTTTTTCTAATTATTGAGGGTTTTGCTCAAATCATTATTTCGCTTGTTAGTGAACAAAATTCGGTTCTGTTTGGTCTATCAGCACAGCAAATAATGAGCTCTTGTATTATTAGTTTAGGGATTTTGTTGGTGCCGAAAAAATAAAAGATAGCCATGTACAGAGAGTATCTGTGTATGGCTATCTTTTATAAGCGTATTATTATATTGTAGAAACCTAAAAACCCCTTTATTAGGGGTTTTTAGGTTTCTATAGGTCTGCATGTGTTTCTTGTTTATCTGTATCCCATTTTGGAAGTTGTTTTGCTTGTTGATTTTCAGTGAAATTATTAAAGCCAAAAGCAAGTATGCATGTAAAGGTTAAAATAGCTAAACTAATCTTTTTCATTATCTTAGTGCCTCCTTAGTTAATAATTTTTGTTTTGCTTCGTAAGTTTTGAAAAAATATTTTTGAGATTTCTCTATTTTATTCACTTTATGAAATTCTACTGCTAATAATTCGTAATATTCTTGTGCATAATCGTATAATTCTTTACTGTTAAAATATGTAGTGCCTGCAATGATTGCGTTTTCTAAGTCGTCTAGAATACCAGTGTGTTGTGTTTTTAAGATAGTGAAATGGTGTTTATATTCTTGATTATTTAATTCATTACAAATTTCTAAGCCTTTTTGAACCCAATCGTTTGCAAGTTCTTTTTCATTTAAACTAAAATGTTCTTTGGCTTGTAGAAAATTGGCTTTTAGGTGTTTAGGTAATTTGTTTGTAACTATTGTAAGATGTCTAATAGCAAGGGTTGATAGATTTTGAGAAGAGTAGAGCCAACCTAAGTTATTTCGAACTTTTAAGATTAGTGTATCGTCTTTCAGCTTTTGTAAAATATTGATTGCTGAATTATAGTTCTCTTCGGCTTGTTCGAATTGTTTTAAATAAACAGAACATGAGCCTAAAATGTTTTCGCATAGAGCTATTTTAATTTCATAACGTGGATATTTTGAGAAAATCTCTTTCGCTTGATTTGCATAATTGATTGCTGTAAGTGGTTTGTTTGTATGGTGATTAAATATAGCAAATCTATATTTATATTCAGCTTCTTCTAGTTCGCCTGGTACATGTTTTAAAAGGGATTCAGCTTTTTCGTATTCTTTTTTTGCTTCATCATAATTTCCAATAATGGTAGCATGTTCAGCTTTAAAAAAGTGATAATAATAAGTAATAAAGTCTTCAGTTATTGGATTGTCTAAACGAACAATTTGACTAAAAGTATCATACTTAATGTTTGTCCAATCGGTTAGGACCTTATATTTAAAGTTTAGTAGGGAGTAGTAAAGCGATAGATTTTGATCAGCTTCAATTTTATTAATCTGTTTCTCTATTTTTTCTTTTAATTGTTTCGCTTCAATTAATTGCTCCGCTACCATTACTTGATATAAAATGTTTAATTCGTTGACAATCTGTTCATGCCCTTTTAATAACACACTCATTATATATTCCCCCATCCGATAAAAGTATCCTAATTTAATTATTTCTATAATAGCAAAATAGAAGAAGTATAAGAGTAATTTTACCATATTTTTCAACAAAATTCTGAAAAAATAATTAATTTTTACGTATTTCTTATTTTTATGTGAATATTACAAGTGCCTCTGGTAGTGGTGGGATGAATCTGACTCATGATACGTTAGCATCAATGGGAGGGATAGCTTCACTTGTAAAAATGTTTTTAGGAGGATTGTTCGGATTGGGTCCAACTGTTAAGTTTTTAACAAAAATTTCACTTTCTTATTTAATAAAAACAGGATAATCCGCATTTTATAAGAATCATCCTGTTTTTATTGATACATTAAAAAATCGGCGGAGTAACAGAAAACAAAACAATGGCATTTTTTTCAAAATTATTCACCCATTTATGCTTTAAATAAGCAGGTATCTTTACACTGTCGCCAGTTTCTAATACGTATTCTTCCTCATTTAAATATAATGTGATTTTCCCATCTAAGACAAATGCTAATTCTTCTCCTTTATGTTCTAGCACATTTTCTGATGAAGCTGTATTAGGCGGGACGGTCATAATTGCTGTTGCTAAATTTCCAGTGAAATCAGGTGAAAGCATTTCATATGATAAATTATCAATAATCATTTTCTTTCGTTTATGGGAACGTACAATTAAATCGTCTGTATTTGTATCTTCAAGTAAAAAGCTAAATGTTGGCACATCAAGAGCTTTAGCAAGCACTTTTAATGTTTGAATAGAAGGGTTAGCAGACCCACGCTCAATTTGACTTAACATAGATGGTGTAATATCGGCCATCTTTGCTAGTTCTTTACTAGTTAAACCTTTTTCTTTTCTTTGTTTTTCAATTTTTTTACCAATATCTATATTTTCCATAATGAAAATCTCCTTAAGGGTTATTAAATTATATTTAAATAAATTAAATTAAAATTAACTAAAGTTAACGATTTGTGTTAAACTATATTAAAATTAATTTAATTATAATTTATTATATGGTGAGCTACAAGGATATAAGGAGGAAACAAAATGAAAGAAATAGGGGCATTACAAGCAGAATACCCATTAGTGAATAAACTTATTGCAACAGAAGAAGTATTTTGGATAAATCCAAACATAGAAAAGTATGAAAGGGCAATAAAAGATTCACCACTTAATGAAGAGAATGTAAAAGATGCGGAAGAGAGATTAAAGCGTTTTGCACCATATATTGCGAAAGTTTTTCCTGAAACGAAAGGGACGAATGGCATAATCGAATCACCTTTAGTGAAAATATCTTCTATGAAAGAAGCTTTAGAGACAAATTACAAGCAACCTATTTTAGGAGAATTATTATTAAAATGTGATAGTCATCTTCCGATATCAGGATCAATTAAAGCTAGGGGTGGCATTTATGAAGTGTTAAAATATGCTGAACAATTAGCTTTGCAACATGGTATGTTAACAGAAGAAGATGATTATTCCATTTTGGATAGTGATACATGTAGAGAGTTTTTTGCCAAATATTCAATTGCGGTCGGTTCAACAGGAAATTTAGGGCTAAGCATTGGGATTATGAGTGCCAAACTAGGTTTTAACGTAACGGTTCATATGTCAGCAGACGCAAAAGAATGGAAGAAAGATTTATTAAGAAGTAAAGGTGTAAACGTTATTGAGTATGAAGCTGATTATAGTAAAGCAGTAGAAGAGGGGCGTCAGCAAGCAGATGCCGATCCTAGCTGTTATTTTGTAGACGATGAAAACTCACATGATTTATTTTTAGGATACGCAGTAGCAGCATCACGATTACAAAAGCAATTAGAAGAGTTAGAGATTGTAGTAGATGAAGAGCATCCTTTATTCGTTTACCTTCCGTGCGGAGTAGGAGGCGGACCTGGCGGCGTCGCATTTGGTTTAAAGTTATTGTATAAAGACAACGTTCATTGTTTCTTTGCAGAGCCAACACATTCTCCTTGTATGTTACTCGGTTTAATGACAGGCCTTCATGATAAAATTGCTGTTCAAGATATCGGGATTGATAATGTAACAGACGCGGACGGACTAGCGGTAGGAAGACCGTCTGGATTTGTCGGTAAAACGATGGAACCATTTTTGAGTGGAAATTACACAGTAAGTGATGAAGAGTTATATAGATTGTTAAAAAAACTAGCTGATACGGAGAATATTTATTTAGAGCCTTCTGCACTAGCAGGTATGATTGGGCCAGTGAAAGTATGTAAAGAAGATGAGTATTTACAAAAGCAACAGTTAACAGAGAAGGTGAAAAAAGGTACTCATATTGTGTGGGGAACGGGTGGAAGTATGGTTCCAAAAGATGTAATGAATGAATATTATAGGAAAGGTTTGGAGTTAACGGTATAAGAAAAATGAGGCTAGTTGTAGCCTCATTTTTTCATGTACATAAAAATCTTTGTTATTTTCACAATAGTTCTTTATAGTATATATAAAGGATAACTAATATTGAATAAATACAACAAAAAAGCTTTATTTTACATAATAAGAGGATGTGTATACGATGTCATTACAGACTAAATATATAGCGGGTATTTCGCTTGGGGTTATGGGGATAGGCTTTGCGGCTTCTATCCCTTTTCAAGGAACGATAGCTGGAGAGATTATACAAGGGGGATTTGAAGCTGGGTTAGTTGGCGGGCTTGCAGATTGGTTCGCAGTTACAGCATTATTCCGTCACCCGATGGGAATTCCAATTCCGCATACAGCTTTGTTACCTAAAAACCGTAAACGAGTAACGAAAGGGCTCATCAATACGTTAGAAAATGAATGGCTAACGAAAGAAAGTATTACGAATAAAGTAAAAGAAATGCAGCTAGCACAAATGGTGCTACAAATTGCTGAGAGAGAAATGCAGTCTGATGCTGTGAAAAAGGGGATTGTAACGATTGCTGAGAAGGCGATTGTTTCAATCGATACAGAAAAATTAGCGGTTATTATTGAAAAAGAATTAAAGACGTATTTACATACAATTAATACAAATAACATTTTACAAGTGCTTGTTGATCAATTAGTTGTGCAAGAATATGATGAGAAGACACTTGATTACATATTAGTGAAGGTAAAAGATTGGACAGCGCAAGATGAAGCTCGTTACCAGCTCGGTAGCTTAGGTATGAAGGCGATGGAAAATATAAAAGTAGATGGATTCTTGCAGTTTACTTTGAAATCATTTATGAATATTGTAGATGAAGATAAAATTGGCGGCATTTTGCAGAAGTTTATCATTAGTAATATTAACAGCCTACAAGAGGCTGATAATAGCACAAGACAACTTATATTAGCGAAGATTCGTCAAGAAATTATCAATGTAAAAGAAAATGAAGCCTTATTAAAGGAATTAGAAAATTGGAAAGAAAAGTGGATTGCGAATTGGGATGCTACTGACAAAATAAAAGAGATGCTAGAGCAAGTACAACAAAGAGCAGTTGCTTTTGTAAATAATGAAGAATTTGCTGATAAATATGTTATTCCATTTTTACAAAAACAAATGAATAAAATAAAAGAAGATGAACAGACAGTTCAAAAAATAGAAGATTGGTTACAAAAACAAGTTGTAAGTCTTGTTGAGAAGAACCATTCGAAAATTGGTAAGCTTGTACAAGAAAACCTTGATAAGTTAGATGATAAAACGTTGATCGAAATGATTGAAAATAATGTCGGTAAAGATTTGCAGTGGATCCGAGTGAACGGGGCGGTTTGCGGATTTATGATTGGATTAGTGTTAGAAGGAATTAAAGCGATTATATGAGAAAAACCTTCCGCAATTGCGGAAGGTTTTTCTCATTTTTCGATAACGCTCATATTCAAATTATAAGTTTTCTCAATATTTAACTTGTACGTCCCATTTCCAGTTTTAATCGAATTTTTATACCAATGTTCTTGGTTGTTTAATTCTGGATGTTCTTCTGAAGAAGTATTTTCGTTTTTCGTTAAATCTTCTACTTGTTCCCAAGGTGTACTTCCATGTGTTTCTTTTTGATTCGTTACTGCTGTTAAAGATACATCACTTTCTTTTGCAAGATGGACAGACACTCTTGAGCTTTCCTGTACAAACCAATTATTTTGTAATTGACCTGGATAAAGAGATAGTTCGTTATTTGAAGCACGGATTTCCACATTTTTATTTTGCGGAAGAACAAGCGTTGGTTTCACCTGTGGTGCTGAATTAAATAACGTATGCTGAACAGGTAATGATTTTAAAGTGATATACATCGTTTCTCCAGCCGTTTGAACTGAAAGGAAATCATCTCGTTTTAAATTGAGTTTTTCATTTGCTTTCGTTGTCATTTCATAAGTTCCCAAAAGATGAATTTGATTTGTATTATTTCCCTCTATCGTTAGAGGTTGATGTCCTGCATCTACTACGATTTTTTTGATAGATTCAGGTATATCAAATTGTCCGTCTGGAATATTACTCGTTTGCCTCGTTGTGTTAATAGAGTGACGAACTTCTTCTAGTAATCCAGTTGATAATAAACAGTAGAAAGCAATTCCGACGCTTCCTAAAACGCCGATAAAGAAAATACTAAAAATATCATATTTAATAAATGATTGTTCCTTCTTAGAAAATAGAAGGTATAGTAAAACTTCGGCTCCAAGTATGATGAGTAAAACTGGCCACCATGCAGTTAGTGTATCTAATACTTGAATTCCTTTTACGACTGAAAATAGTAAAAAGCATCCTAACGATATAATAGAAAGCCCCATTGAGAATGTTCCAACACGCCAAGTCCTCATTCGCTTGTCCCACCTTTGTTTTCTTTATTTCCAAGTAACAATTTAAAGCCGCCGCCAATTAAAAGGAGCGCAACGATAGATGTTTGGAAATAGCGATAATATAGTTCACTAAGATGAATATTAAATATAGTTACAAAATAATCATTCAAAATAGGAAGGACTGTTTGATTTAATAAATAATAACCACCGAGTGTAATTAATCCGATACCGATCCATCTTTGATGATTTATAAAATAATCGATAATGGGTTCGTCTTGAACTCGTTCTTTTCCGTATTTTGCTGTTTGCTGTAACGCATCAAAAAAGCTATAGAACCAAATGATTGGTACTAAAAATAAAAACGCAGAAAGTCTTAATAAGTCGAGTAAATAAATAGATAGTAAGAAGGCTGCCATAAGCTGAAGACCACGGCGTTGTAAGCCTAAATACATATGACCTGCTCCAGGGAACATCGCTAAAATAGAAGCAAATGTTTTACTTTTCTTTCCCTGCTCGCGGTGCTCTTCAAAATCTTCGAAAATAGTACGGTCAATTAATTGCTCGCCACGTTCTTTTTTCTGTAGTTGCTGAACAACGTCAAAGAAATTATAAATCCATAAAACAGGTAACGTAATAAGGAAGATAAGAAAACTTTCTTGCGATGTTAAAAGTGCAACGAAAATGATCATACTTCCGATTCCTGTGCAAGCTACTAAAAATGTAAGTCCGCGTTGCATAAGTCCTAATTGGAAATGGCCAAGTCCAGGGATGATGGATAAGAGAATGATATAAAATCGTTCGCTCTCTTTAGAGGAATTTATCACTTCTCCAGCTTCTTGCTTTTTCGTTTGGTTTATAATGGTGATAACTAAATCTAGTAAGTTAATTACCCATAGAACAGCTAGTAAAAATAGAGAAAGAAAAGCAATATCACGTTCTCTTACTACTATGGTACAAAATACTGCAAAGGAGAATAGAAATAGTGATCCTCCGCTATATAAAATAAACCGTCCTAGCTTTTTTAAGTATAAATGTCCAAGCCCAGGAATTAGCCCTAATACAAGTGCTAAAAAGGGATTTTTATTCATGCTTTGAACCTCCGTCCTTTTTCGATGTGTCTACCGATTTGTTTACAATTTGTTGTGAAATAGAAGACTCGTTATGTTTTGAAGATTTCTCTAAATTTGATGTCGCTGTAAAAATATACTGAAATAAACCACTTACCATAAAAATAATTGTAGCCGCAGTCGCAATTATGTAATGAATGATCGTGCGCTTTAGTGAGGTTGTTTTTATATTTTCATTAGACTGTAGTGTTTCAAAATTAATTTGCGTCATAACTTCGTTCGTAAATGAATCATCATTTATCATTGGAAGGTTTTCATGTTGTTCATCAATACTTTCCATATAAAGTGCTAAACAATGATCACATTCATAAAGATGTTCTTCCATAGATTCACGTTCATTGCTTTCTATAAAATCTAATGTATAATTGCGCCAATCTTCTTTTGAATAATGCATCATAGAAACTCTTCCTCCTTCCAATGTTTTTTAATCCATTTTCGTGCTCGATACAGTTTCATTTCGACTGTTTTTACTTCGATGTTTTCCTGTAAAGCAATTTCTTGATAGCTCTTTTCTTCTAAGTAATGTGCGAGAACGACGTCACGGTAATTTTCGGGAAGTTCTCTCAGTTTTTGAGCAATGAGTAATTTTTGCTCTTTCGTCAATAATAAAGCCTCAATATTATGAGAGGACTGTATATTTTCCTCAGCTTCTTTACATAAGGAGAGTTCTTCACTTTCTCTAGCTTTCTTTCTCTTATAATCAATAGCGTGATTGGTGGCAATACGTGCCATCCACGTTTTTAATCCGCGAAATTGATAATTTGGGAGAGAGGTGTGAATTTTTACGAATACTTCTTGTGTAACATCTTTCGCATCTTCTTCATGTCTTAAAATAGAAAAGATAACTTGAAAAATATAATGACGATATGTTTGTACAAGGATACGAAAAGCATGCTCGCTTCCTTGCTGTGCTTTTTCAATTAATTGTTTTTCCTCAATCGGTCTCTCCCTCCTTTTTGACGCATTCTATTATATAGACGTAAAGAATGATAAGTCACCCTACACATTTTGTAAAAAAAGAATAATATATTTTTTGCGGGAGAGCTAGATGAAAAAAGGTGTGAAAAAATGGTAAAGAGAAGTATATAATGAGCAAGTAGGAAATGTTATACGGAGAAAGGATGTGAATGTTAGTAGGGAAAGGTTCATACTAACAAACATGAAAATTAAAATATTAATAGCAGATGATAACTCTTTTATTAGAGAGGGCATGAAAATTATTTTAAATACATACGAAGAGTTTGAAGTAGTAGATACTGTAAATGATGGGGAAGATGCTGTAGCGTATTGTAAAAAGCATGAAGTTGATATTGCTCTTTTAGATGTTCGTATGCCAAATATGAACGGTGTAGAGGCGACGAAGTTCATTTGTGAAGAGACGAAAACAAAACCGCTTATTTTAACGACGTTTGATGATGATGAGTATATTTTGGATGCAGTAAAAAACGGAGCGAAAGGTTATTTATTAAAAAATAACGATCCGGAGCGTATTCGTGATGCGATAAAAGGAGTATATAACGGTCAAACTGTTATGCAAGATGTTGTCCTCGATAAAATTAAGTCTAATTTAATGGAAAGTAAAGAGGAAGAATGTAAAATTGATAAGAGCCTTTTCACAGAAAGGGAGCTTAGTATTATCGCATTAATTGCAAAAGGTTTCTCAAATAAAGAAATTTCGAAACAGCTTTTTATATCTGAGGGAACAATTGCAAATTATATTACATCAGTTTTAGGGAAAACTGGACTTGAACATCGCACACAAATTGCGATTTATTACTTAACAGGGAAAGTAGATTAATGATATGGAATTTTGGTTAACTGTAAGTAAATTAATTGTCTTTTTATATATTGTGTTCAGTTATATTTACGCAAATGTAGCAAATTTACCGTGGGTTATATTTACTTTACTTATTTACCTTTCTGTAAACGTAATGATTTCTATATTTAAAAAAGATACGTATAAAAAAATATTAATCTGTATATCCATTGGCGTAGTTATGTTATTTACATGGAGGGTTCATCCATTTTTTATTTTGTTTTTACCTTTGAACTTATACGAAATTACATTCTATTACATAGAAAAGAATTGGCCACGCTTTGTCGTTATGATGCTCCCAATTACGATTGCAGATGAAAGTATTCGAATGACTTATGGATTAATTGTTGCATTTTCTTTTCTCGTTTTAACTATTGCAGATCGATATATATCGCGTGTAGTAAAGCTTGAATCGCAAAATGATAAGATGCGAAAAGATATGCAACGACTTACGAAAAGCTTACATGAAAATAAAGAGTACATAAGACAATCTGAATACACATTTAAGCTAGAAGAGAGAAATCGGTTATCGCAAGAAATTCATGATAAAATTGGTCACTCGATGACGGGTGCGCTTATTCAAATGGAAGCAGCAAAAAGGTTAATGGAAATAGATAAAGAAAAATCTGCGGAGTTATTACAAAATGCAATTCACATTTCAAAAGATGGAATTGAAAGTATTCGCATTACATTGAAAAATATGAAGCCACCAACTGAGCAAATTGGTATTCATCGTATGAAATTATTCATAGAGGAATTTGCCGGTAAGAATGATGTGAATATTCCTTTTGTATATAAAGGGAACTTAGATATGATTTCTCCCATTCAGTGGAAAATTATCGGTGAGAATGTTACAGAAGCACTAACAAATGCAATGAAATATGCTGATGCTACAGTTATTTCTATAGATATTCATGTGCTTAACAAGATGGTTAAGGTGCAAGTGAAGGATAACGGAAAAGGGGCAGCTCTTGTTAAAAAAGGTCTCGGTATTATGGGGATGGAGGAGCGAACAGCTTCAGTAAACGGAAAAATTATTGTAGATGGAACAAGTGGCTTTTCAGTGACGATGTTGTTGCCGATATAAGAGAATGGGACGAAGATGAACCATCTCATATGAAAAAAGTGAATATTCTCATGTGAAAAGAATGAACTTCTGCACTGAGCAGGTTCATTCTTTTTGTTTATACTAAAAGCAGAGAAACCGAAATAGGGGTGAAAATGATGAATACATTAGAAATTAAAAATTTAACGAAAAAATTTGGTGATTTCATCGCAGTTGATAATATGTCTTTATCTATTAAAGAAGGAGAAATATTTGGCTTTTTAGGATCAAATGGTGCTGGTAAGAGTACAACGATAAATATGATTGCTGGCTTGTTAAGAAGTAATGAAGGTGAAATTAGCATACTAGGAAAAAATATAAAGAAACATAATCGATTTGCAAAGATGAATATTGGTATTGTTCCGCAAGATATTGCGATTTATGAAGAGTTAACTGCCTATGAAAATGTGAAATTCTTTGCTGGGTTGTACGGATTACGAGGAGCCGAATTAAAAGCTAGGGTAGAGGAAGCTCTTCAATTTGTAGGACTTAGCGATAAACATAAAAGTTATCCGAAAAACTTTTCTGGCGGGATGAAACGAAGACTGAATATCGCTTGTGCAATTGCTCATAGACCGAAGTTAATTATTATGGATGAGCCGACAGTTGGAATTGATCCACAGTCAAGAAACTACATTTTGCAGTCAGTACGTAAATTAAATGAAATGGGAAGTACGATTATTTACACGAGCCACTACATGGAAGAAGTAGAAGAGATTTGTACGAAAATCGCAATTGTCGACCACGGTAAAGTGATTGCAGAAGGTACGAAAGAACAGTTAAAAGCGATTATTACAGATACGAAAGATATTTGGATTGAAGTGAAGTCAGTAGAAAATTTAGATGTAGAAAAGTTAAAAGAGATAAACGGTGTGAAAGCTGTTCAAATTGAAGAGAACGTAATCAAGGTAAACTCGGATGCAGGATTAAATAATTTAAATCAAATTATTCAGCATTTCATTAATCATGACATTGAAATTCGTTCATTAGAGGAGCAGGCTCCAAACTTAGAAACAGTATTTCTTACGTTAACCGGAAGAAACTTACGAGATAAATAAAAGGTAAATGAAGAAAAGGTAAAGGGAGGTTCATCAATTGAACATCTTCAATATTGCAATTATGCATATTAAAAGAGATTTCAGAGACGTAAGAACTTTAGTTTTTATGTTAGCATTTCCGATTGTACTTATGCTTGTGTTAGGAACAGCGTTAACCAACGCATTTAATAGTGATAGTCATTCGATTAAAGATATACAAGTGCTATATAAAGATGAAGCGAGTAGCACGTTTTCTCAATCATTTGCAGCATTTACGAAAGAAGTGGATAAATCAGGTATTCATTTTAAAAAAGCTTCCGGCAGTATAGATGGGAAAGAAGAAGTGAAGAAAAATAAATATGCTGCTTATGTAGAGTTAAATAAAGATGGTGCAAAATTTTACGGAAGTGACAAAAGTAGTATTGAGGGGAGTATTGTGGAAGGAATGCTTACAACATTTGTTGATAAGTACAATGTAGCGGTCGAAGTTGCAAAAGTAGATCCTACTAAGGTGAGCACAGTTATTTCAAACGGAAATCATAATGATTATATAAAAGAAACATCCTTACAAGCTGCGAAAAAACCAGGTTCTATGGATTACTATGCGGTTGTAATGACAACGATGATTGCACTATATGCTGCGATGGGAGCGAGTTCTTTAATTCGAGGAGAACGAATACGTAAAACAGGAGATCGTCTCATTGCTGCACCTATAAGTAAAGCTGAAATATTCATTGGAAAAGTACTTGGTAGCCTAGTAGCAAATGCCCTGTGCATATTACTCGTCATGTTATTTAGTAAATTTGTTTTTCAAGCGAATTGGGGCGACCATCTTGGAATCATATTTCTTATTTTATTAACACAAGTCTTTCTAGCAATTAGCTTCGGTTTAGGAATCGGATATATCACGAAAACAGCTGAAGCGTCTAGGGCAATTATTATGGTTGTTGTGCAATTAGCTTCTATTTTTGGAGGTGCATATTTCGTAGTAGAAGAAAATTTCGTTACGAATTTATCGCCATTAACTTGGGCAAATACAGCTGTTATGAAAATTATTTATGCAAATGATGTAGGGGCAGCACTACCAGTCATTTCTTTAAACCTTGGAATATCAGCACTCTTTTTATTAATTGCAATTATTGCATTACGTAGACGGGAGGGGCTATAGTATGAAGGATATTTTATGGCTCATACAAAAAACGTTATCTGTACTTTTGAAAAATAAAAAAGGGTTATTCATTATTATTAGTTTGCCGATAATAGGGACGCTCATTTCCTTCTCGATATACGGAAATGCAGGGCAAGGAACGTTAAATATCGGGATTGTAAATAAAGAAAATGAGCCGATAGCAAATGATACGATAAAGTTTTTAGAAGGATTAAATCATGTGAATGTGAGTAAGGTTAAGGAGTCTCAAATAGAAGATAAACTCACTTCCAAAAAACTTGATGGAGTTATTACATTAGATTCTGGTTTTTCAAAAAGTGTTCGAGAAGGGAAACCAGAGCATATTGAAATTTCATCGATTAAAGGTGATCAAGTAACAGGATTTATAAAATCATATTTATATAATTATATTGATAATATAGCAGCTATTAGTAAAGTGGCAGGAACAGATCAAAGTGCGTTTGATAATATGTACGCAGGGTATCAAAAAGGTTCATTTAAAATGAAAACTGAGACGCTAGAAGATACTTCGAAAAATAAAGATATGACAAATCAAACGATGGGTTACCTTATTATGTTTATGCTGTTTTCAGCAGCGAACTTATCAGGTCATATTTTAAAAGAAAAAGAGAATAGAACGTACTTTAGACTATTATCAACGCCGATAGATGGGAAGAAGTTTATATTATCTAATGTCGGAGTAAATATGATAATACTAACAGTACAAATTTTGATTACAATCCTATTCCTAACGAATGTTTTTCATACGAATATCAATATGCCTTTCATAGTGATGATGGGCGTACTAATGCTATTTGCATTAATCGCAATTGGAATATCATTAGTCCTTGTAGCTTTTTCGAAAAACTCAGCATCGGCAAATGCGATGCAAAATATGATCATTGTACCAACATGCTTACTTGCTGGATGTTATTTCCCATATGACATTATGCCAAGTGCAGTACAAAAAGTAGCTAATTTTCTTCCGCAGCGCTGGTTGTTAGATACGATATCAAAACTACAGCAGGGAATACCATTCTCGGAGTTGTATTTAAACATTTTAATTTTATTAGCTTTCGCAATTGCATTCTTCTTAATTGCTATTTATAAGTTTGGAAGAAATAATGATGCGAGAAATTTTGTTTAATGTGAAAAGGTGTGGCTTAATGCCATACCTTTTTTGTTTGAAATTTAGAGTATCTTTTGTAGTATAGGAATGCTTTTGTAGAGCACTTCGTTATGTGAAGCATGCAAAACATATTTATGTCCCTTTAGAAGAAAAACGCTATGTAGAACAGCGTTACCGTCACCATGTTTTGTAAGTAAATCACTGACGACTTTGCCGTCTGTCCATTTCAGTTTGGAATGTGAAGGGACGACTTGTAAATATTGAGTTGTTTCCTCTCCATCTCCGGCAATGAGTGTCGTTTCAATATTTCTTTTTTGTATAATAAATCTATTTTTATTTAATGTATCGAGGAAAGGGTTTTTCGTTTCCATCTTACTATAAGGAAGAAATGTAATAGAAGAGTTGGATTTTATAAATAAATAATTTCCGTAATCTTTACAAGGAATAACATCTTGTAATCCTGGAAAGTAAATGTGTATCGCCTCAACTTTATTCATTTTATGTAAGATGCTTAAGTAACAAATATATTGTTCCATATAAAAATGAACGATATTTATTTTAGAAGAGGCATGGATAGGGAGACTGCCTCCAGTCCAATAACTATAATTTGGTGGAGATCCAGCGTTTGGTGTGCAGAGTATTATAAGTTGATTCACATCATTTTTATATTCGTCACTTTGAACGTAAGAACGTCCAAGAAGGCCGCCCATACTATGACAAATTAAATTTAGTTTATCGCAACCTGTAATCTTTTTAGCATAAGCAATCGTTTGTAATAAATATTTTTGTGTAGAAAAAACAATACGCTGCCGCCAGTCATAAAAACAGATGAACAAGTCTTTATTTCGTTCGTACCCCATACTTTCTAGCATCATGATGAATGGTTCGTAAACAAATGCAGAAAGTCCAAAACTCCAATTACCAGTGCCGGGAATAATAATATTGCTCATTGAACCGAAAAGACCTGGGATAAAAACAATAGGAGTTTTTCCTTTTCTCATATTCGTATCTCCTTTAACTGTTTAGTATCAATAAAAATAAGAAATACATTTCGTATGAAAACATATTTAAATGAAACACTACGAAATAGTAAGGAATATGATTGGAAGGAAACCAAAATGATTAAAAAAATATTAAGAGTTACTTCTATTATTATTGCTATTTTCGTTTTTATTGTAATTTGTATGCATATCGATGTTACCTTAGGTAGGAAAATGGAAGCTGGAAAAAACATGCCGACAGAGTATGCGCCTCATTATAGTGACTTTCAATTATATGTAGAAGGGAAGTCTTTTTATAAACAATTATTTACTGATATAAGAGAAGCCAAAAGCTCCATCTACACTTATTTCTTCATTTTGTCGGATGATAAAAGTAGTCATACTTTTTTAAACTTATTAAAAGAGAAGGCAAAAGAAGGAGTAAACGTCTATTTATCAGTTGATCGCATTAATGATTTATCATTTGAAAGAAAGATGATAAATGAATTGCGGGAAAGTGGTGTGCATTTTACATATAGTAGAAAACCTGCATTGCCATTCGGATTTTATTCACTTCACCATCGTAATCATCGCCGTATTACGACGATTGATGGGGATATTGGCTATACAGGCGGATTTAATATAGGAGATGAGTACTTAGGGAAAGATAAGCGATTTGGATATTGGCGTGATTATCATGTACGGCTTAAAGGAGAAGGAGCAAAAGATTTAGAAGAGCAGTTTGCTTTAGATTGGAAACGAGATACGAAAGAAGAGATAAAGAGGAGTACGAATAAAGCTAGTAAAGGGAATACATTACATACTATGACTAGTTACAATGGGCATTACGTTGCTGAAAAATATATAGAGCTCATAAAACAAGCTCAGCACTCCATTGTAATTGCAACGCCGTATTTTATAGCAAAAAATAAAGAATCCATGAATGCTTTAATCGCAGCACAAAAGCGTGGTGTTACAGTAAAAATACTTTGGTCATATAAACCAGATCTACCTCTTATAAAAGAAGCGGCGTATCCATACATACGTCAAGCTGTTAATAATGGGATTACTGTATATGGGTATAAAAAAGGAATGTTCCATGGCAAATTAATGCTTATTGATAATGAATTAACTGTTATTGGTACAACAAACTTTACTTCGCGTAGCTTCAATATAAATGATGAAATGAATTTTTATATTTATGGCGGTCCTATTGTAGGACAAGTTAATAAGGCGTTAACAGAGGATTTTCATGATTCGAAAGAAATGACGAAAGAGTTTTTTGAGAAGTTATCTTTTTGGGAGCGTTGTAAGGAGAAAGTGGCGGGATTGGTTGAGTTCTATTTGTGATGATGGATTAGGAAAGGGTGCCTACAAAAGGCACCCTTTTTGGTGGGAAATCATTATTTTTCATGCACCAGCATCGTAACATCATCATTAATCAACGTCCCCACATGTTCACCTAAACATATTTTTTTCATGACTCCAGGCTCATCAAAGTTAAAGACATGCGTTGGTAAATTGTAGTCCCGGGCAAGCAGTAATGCCGCTTGATCCATGACTTGTATATTTTGTCTAACGACATCATTATAGTTTAGTTTGCTGTACATTTTTGCTGATTTGTTATGCTTCGGATCACTTGTAAAAACGCCATCGACACCCTGTTTTGCGACTAATATGGCATCGCTATTCATTTCAATAGCTCTTTGTACGCTTGGATAATCTGTCGTCACGAACGGTTGCCCGTTTCCGCCTCCAAAGATAACGATATAGCCGTTATCTAAATGGTGGACTGCACGCAAGCGAATGTATGGTTCAGCTACTGCATTAAATGGAATGGAAGTCATAACGCGTACTTCTCTATTTGTTTTACTTGTTAAAACACCGCGAAGCATTAAGCTGTTAATGATTGTACCTAACGTACCGATATTATCAGCTTCTACGCGATCGATTCCCCATTCTTCAGCTAGATGCCCCCTAAAAATGTTACCGCCACCGATGACGATGGATACTTCGATACCTAAATCAACAATGGATAAAATTTCGTTTGCGATATGTTCTAATCGTTTGGAGTTAAAGCTATTTCCAGTTTGATCGGCAAGTGCACCGCCGCTTAATTTAATTAAGACACGTTTATATGGTCTCATAACAATTCCCCCTATATAGATCGCAATAAAAAAGGAACAAAGGCGAATGCCTTTGTTCCCTTTTAAGAAAATGAAAAAGAAAAGAAGAAGATAGGACGAATTGCTTTGTATAGTTTTTCATAACATCCACTCCTTTTCATTTTGATTTGTTTTAAGTATATATCTTTTTGATTATACGAAACAATCTGATTACTTATCAAGTTTATTTTATCGTTTTTTAACAAAATGGTGTCAATGAAAAAAAGAAGAAAAATATTTGAATTTTTTGTGACGAACTTGTAGGTTTTTGTATGATTTTGTAGGTTCGCTTATAAGATGTGTGAGTAGCTTTTATAAATTCAAATTGAAAGCGTTCGCATGAAGGGGATGAACATAAATGAAAAAATTCGGATTGGCAACACAAATTTTTGTCGCGCTTGTTTTAGGGATTGTAGTAGGGGCAGTCTTTTATGGCAATAAAACGGCGATTTCTTATATCACACCAATTGGGGATATATTTATTCACTTAATTAAGATGATTGTAGTACCAATTGTTATTTCAGCATTAATTGTTGCAGTAGCTGGTGTAGGAGATATGAAGAAGCTTGGGAAACTGGGTGGTAAGACAATTCTTTATTTCGAAATTATTACGACGATTGCTATTTTAATGGGATTACTTGCAGCGAATATATTCCAACCAGGTACTGGTGTTGATATGAGTAATTTACAGCAAAGTGATATTTCTTCTTATAAACAAACTGCAGATGCAACAGAGAAGAAAGGTTTTGCTGAGACAATTGTTCACATTGTACCGAAAAACGTATTTGAATCGATTGCACAAGGTGACCTATTACCGATTATATTCTTCTCAGTATTATTCGGCTTAGGAGTTGCGGCAATTGGGGAAAAAGGAAAGCCTGTCTTTAACTTTTTTGAAGGCGTACTCGAAGCCATGTTTTGGGTTACAAATCAAGTTATGAAATTTGCACCATTTGGTGTATTCGCATTAATTGCCGTTACGGTTGCAAAATTTGGTGTAGCAACACTACTTCCGCTAGGAAAACTAGTGCTAGCTGTATACGTAACTGTTATACTATTCGTTGTGATTGTATTAGGTATTAATGCACGAATGGTTGGAGTAAACATTTTTACATTAATAAAAATTTTAAAAGAAGAATTGATTCTTTCATTTACGACAGCAAGTTCAGAAGCTGTTTTACCTAATATAATGAGAAAAATGGAAGAGTTCGGTTGTCCAAAGGCAGTTGCCTCTTTCGTAATTCCGACAGGTTATACATTTAACTTGACTGGATCGGCTATTTATCAAGCGTTAGCGGCATTGTTTGTTGCACAAATGTACGGTGTGCACATGTCACTAACGGAGCAAATAACGTTATTATTCGTTCTCATGTTAACATCCAAAGGTATGGCGGGAGTTCCAGGTGCATCGTTCGTTGTTGTATTAGCAACGTTAGGTTCAATGGGGTTACCACTAGAAGGTATCGCATTAATTGCGGGAATTGACCGCATTTTAGATATGATTCGCTCATCTGTCAATGTATTAGGAAATGCATTAGCGGCCATTGTTATGTCGAAGTGGGAAGGCGAATTCGATAATGAGAAAGCAAAACAATATGTAGAAACAGTCAAAGAAACAAAAGCAGCATAAGAAATCGTTAAGGAGTGAATAATCATGGCAACATTAACTGAAGTTAAAAATGGTGTTCGAATTGAAAAAGATTTTTTAGGTGAAAAAGAAGTACCAAACTATGCATACTACGGCGTACAAACAATGCGTGCAGTTGAAAACTTCCCAATTACAGGATACAAAATCCATGAAGGTTTAATTAAAGCGTTCGCAGTTGTAAAAAAAGCTGCAGCGCTTGCGAATACAGATGTAGGAAGATTGGAATTAAACAAGGGCGGTGCGATCGCAGAAGCTGCTCAAGAAATTCTTGATGGAAAATGGCATGATCATTTCATCGTAGATCCAATCCAAGGCGGAGCGGGTACTTCAATGAACATGAATGCAAATGAAGTCATTGCCAATCGTGCTCTTGAATTATTAGGAATGGAAAAGGGAGACTATCATTATATTAGTCCAAATAGTCATGTAAATATGGCCCAATCAACAAATGATGCATTCCCAACGGCGATTCATATCGCAACGTTAAATGCATTAGAAGGCTTATTACAAACGATGGGTTATATGCATGATGTATTTGAATTAAAAGCAGAACAGTTCGATCATGTGATTAAAATGGGACGTACACACTTACAAGACGCTGTGCCAATTCGCCTTGGACAAGAATTTAAAGCGTACTCTCGTGTACTTGAACGTGATATGAAACGCATTCAGCAATCACGTCAACACTTATATGAAGTGAACATGGGAGCAACTGCAGTTGGTACAGGCTTAAATGCAGATCCAGAATATATTGAAGCAGTTGTAAAACATTTAGCTGCAATTAGTGAACTGCCACTTGTCGGTGCAGAAGATTTAGTAGATGCGACGCAAAATACAGATGCTTATACTGAAGTATCTGCAGCACTTAAAGTATGTATGATGAATATGTCTAAAATCGCGAATGACCTTCGCTTAATGGCATCAGGTCCACGGGTTGGCTTAGCGGAAATTATGCTGCCTGCTCGTCAACCAGGTTCATCTATTATGCCAGGGAAAGTAAACCCTGTTATGCCAGAAGTAATTAATCAAATTGCGTTCCAAGTAATTGGTAATGACCATACAATTTGCCTTGCTTCAGAAGCAGGACAGTTAGAATTAAACGTTATGGAACCAGTACTTGTTTTCAACTTACTTCAATCGATTAGCATTATGAATAACGGTTTCCGTGCCTTTACAGATAATTGCTTAAAAGGAATTGAAGCGAATGAAGATCGCTTAAAAGAGTATGTTGAGAAAAGTGTAGGAATTATTACAGCCGTGAACCCTCATATCGGTTATGAAGCAGCAGCTCGCGTTGCGAAAGAAGCAATTGCAACAGGCCAATCCGTTCGAGAACTTTGTGTGAAAAATGGTGTATTGTCACAAGAAGACTTAGAGTTAATTCTAGATCCATTCGAAATGACACACCCAGGGATTGCAGGAGCAACTCTTTTAAAGAAAAATTAAAAGAAGAGGGGGACAATCCCCTCTTTTTTGTTTACAATATAGAAATGCTATATATGAATAGAGGTAGGGATGTTATGAGCAAGTTTACAGTAGCTTCTAATGGTGCATTAGAAACAACATTAAGAGGAGCAGAAGTATTATCAACACCACTTTTAAATAAAGGGGTAGCTTTCACACAAAATGAAAGAGAAGAGTTAGGTTTAAAAGGGTTATTACCGCCAGCGGTTTTAACGTTAGAAGAACAGGCACGCCGAGCATACGAACAATTTAGTTCTCAGCCGGATGATTTATTAAAGAATGTATACTTAACTGCGTTACATGATCGAAATGAAGTATTATTTTATCGTATATTAACAGATCATTTACGTGAAATGTTACCGATTGTATATACACCAACTGTCGGTGTAGCAATTCAAAGATATAGTCATGAATATCGTAAACCACGTGGTGTTTATTTATCAATTAACGATCCATCAGGTATCGAAGAAGCATTCACGAATATCGGTGCAACAGCTGAGAACATTGATTTAGTCGTTGTAACAGATGGAGAAGGCATATTAGGAATTGGTGACTGGGGCGTTGGTGGTATTAACATCGCAATCGGAAAATTAGCTGTTTACACTGCTGCAGTTGGAATCGATCCTAGTCGTGTATTACCGGTAATTTTAGATGTAGGTACAAACCGTGAGGAGCTATTAAACAATCCATTTTATATTGGAAATCGTCACCCTCGTATAACAGGTGAAGCTTACGATGAATTTATTGATACGTTTGTACAAGCGGTAAACAAACAATTCCCGAAAGCACTTTTACATTGGGAAGACTTTAGCTCTCGTAATGCACGAAAAATTTTAGATAAATATCGTCATGATGTTTGTACGTTTAATGATGATATTCAAGGTACAGGTGCAGTTTCACTTGCGGCAGTATTATCGGCAGTGAAAGCTTCTGGTGTACCGCTAAGTGAACACCGCGTTGTTGTATTTGGTGCTGGTACGGCTGGAATCGGTATCGCAGATCAAGTTAGAGATGCGATGGTCCGCGTAGGCGTATCTGAAGAAGAATCATATAAGCGTTTCTGGTGTATTGATCGTAACGGGTTAGTTACAGATAATATGGAAGATCTTCTTGATTTCCAAATTCCGTACGCAAGAAAAGAAGCAGAAGTAAGTGAGTGGAAGCAAAATGATGTGATCGGACTTGCTGAAGTTGTGAAACATGTAAAACCGACAATTTTAATTGGTACATCTACTGTTGCAGGTGCATTTAAAGAAGAGATTATTAAAGAAATGGCTTCTCACGTAGAAAGACCAATTATTTTACCAATGTCGAATCCGACGCCACTTGCTGAAGCAAAACCAGCAGATTTAATCGAGTGGACAGAAGGAAGAGCGTTAGTTGCAACAGGAAGTCCATTTGAACCAGTTACATATAACGGTGTAACGTATGTGATTGGACAATCAAATAATGCACTTATTTTCCCAGGTCTTGGTCTTGGAACAATTGTAGTACGAGCAAGTGTCATGACGGATGGAATGTTCGCAGCAGCTGCTGAAGCAGTTGCAAGTATGGTAGATACAAGTCAGCCAGGAGCACCTATTTTACCAGAGGTCGAAGAATTACGTAATATCTCAGAAATGGTTGCAATTGAAGTAGCTAAAGTTGCAGTTGCAGAAGGTGTTGCAAGAGTGAACTTAAGTGATAACGATATCAAGATGGCAGTGAAAGAAGCAATGTGGAAGCCAGAGTATCGCCAAATAAAAGCGGTAGAAAAGGTTAGAATATAGAAAAAAAGCCCGTTTATAACAATAAGCGGGCTTTCGCTTTTACTACTGAAAAAAAGTATAGGAAGTGTCACCTTTGAATTGGAATCAATTATGGAAGAAAGATATGTCCCTTTTAATTATATTAATGGTCGTTGTTCCGATTGCTGGGGAGCTGAACTTTCATCCCTTTAATGATACGTTTCGAGTTAGCTTCGGTACACCGCTATTCTTCTTTTTATTATTATTTTTAAGAAGAGTACCAGCAGGAGTTGCAGGTATTCTTGTTGGTATATCTGTAGTCTTATTCCGAGTATGTCTTGACTGGATCATGCAAGGTTCATTTCATATGACAGAATCATTTTATTTGCGTTATCCTGTGTTCTTCTATTATTTTATTTATGGCAGTTTTTTTTCGCTTTGCAGGGTAAATAAGTTCCATCAGAAACCAATCATTATTGGATGCCTTGGAATTTCAATTGAAATTGTTGCAAGTATGTCAGAACTTGCGTTTTATCATATGTTAGTACTAGGTACAACAATAACGATTTCTGAAGTAAATAAACTCATCATTATTGCTATTTTTCGTAGTTTCTTTGCACTTGGTTTTTTAAATATGATGAATTTATATGAAACGAAATTAAAAGAATCGCAAGTTCGAAAAGAAAATGAAAATATGTTAATGCATCTTTCTAATTTATATGTGGAATCTGTTCATTTGAAAAAGACGTTACAAAATGCGGAGTTAATTACACAAGAAGCATATCAACTATATCGAAATTTACAAGTAAGCGCTGATTCAAGTAGTAAAACAGCATTGAAAATAGCGGGGGAAGTGCATGAAATAAAAAAGGATAATCAAAGGATATTTGCAGGATTATCTAAACTGTTATTAGATAAAAATGTGGCTGAATATGTAGAAGGACATGAGTTAGCAGAAATGATTGTTAGAATAAACGAGAAGTATGCTGAAATGCTAGAAAAGGATATACGTTTTTCTAAACATATAGAAGGTGAGCATGCTGCATACCACGTGTATACAGTTCTATCAATTTTTAATAACCTCGCTGCAAATGCAGTTGAAGCAATTGAAGATAAAGGTGTCGTTATTATTAAGCTATATAAAAGAGATCAACATATATTTTTTGAAGTAATTGACGATGGACCTGGTATTGCACAAAAGTATAAGAAATTAGTATTTAAGCCAGGGTTTACTTCCAAGTATGATCAAACGGGAACACCGTCAACTGGTATTGGGCTTTCTTACATAAATGAAATGGTAACAGAGCTAGGCGGAGAAGTGAGATTAGAAGGCCGAGAAAATAAAAGAGGATGTAAGTTTATCGTTTGTTTACCAGAGGGTAGTTTAAAGCGGGAAGGGGAATAGATTTGTTTTATTATATCGTAGACGATGATGAAGTTTTCCGTTCGATGCTTTCGCAAATTATTGAAGATGGAGATCTTGGAGAAGTAATTGGTGAGGCGGATGACGGAGCTTTTATTGAGGCGGATCAACTAAATTTTAAAAAAGTAGATATTTTATTTATTGATTTGTTGATGCCGATGAGGGACGGAATTGAAACAGTTCGTCACATTGCGTCAACTTTCACGGGGAAAATCATTATGATTTCTCAAGTGGAATCGAAGCAGCTTATAGGTGAGGCATATACACTTGGTGTAGAATATTATATTACAAAACCATTAAATAAAATCGAAGTTGTATCTGTTGTACGCAAAGTGATGGAGCGTATTAGATTGGAGCGTTCTATACACGATATTCAAAAATCATTGAATAACGTGTTTCAGTGGGAAAAACCGCAATTGCGTACTGAACCAGTGCAAGAAGGAAAAAAGATAGGGGATTTAGGGCGCTTTTTACTATCAGAACTCGGTATTGCGGGAGAGAATGGAAGTAAAGATTTACTTAGTATGCTGGAATATTTATATGGTCAAGAAAAGGCACAGACATTTGAGTTTGGCTTTCCTGCGTTAAAAGAAATTTTCCATCATATTACGATAAGAAAATTAGGGGATTTAGCTTTAGAGGCGGATATTGATAAAGAGAAAAAAGCTTCTGAACAAAGAGTACGTCGAGCTATTTATCAGTCGTTAAATCATTTGGCTTCTTTAGGATTAACAGACTTTTCAAATCCAAAATTTGAAAGCTATGCTCCAAAATTTTTCGATTTTACCGTAGTTAGAAAACGGATGACAGAAATGACGAAAGATGAACTCGCATCTTCTGGTCATACGCGAATTAATACGAAAAAGTTTATTCAAGTGTTGTATTTTGAGGCGAAGAGGTTGATGGAGATAGAGTGAAGAAGATGCTTATAAATAAGCATCTTCTTTTGTTAAATCAACATTTTATATTTTCTCGTGGAGCATGTAAAATGTTAAGTAAGAGAAAATGGTTTTATATTAAGGAAGTGTCAAAGCAATGAGTTTCACATTGAATAAATCGATTATTAAAGAAGTGTGCGGAGAGACCTCATATAAAAGAGGTGAAGCCTATTATAAATCAAATAAAGTGATAATAGATCAGTACGATGAAAATAAAGAAATTTGTGAGGCGACAGTAAAAGGGAACGAGGATTTCCATGTTACAGTAGCAAAAGCCAAAAAGGGTGATGTTGTTGCAAAATGTAGTTGTCCTTCATTAGCGTCTTTTCAAACGTACTGTCAACATGTTGCAGCAGTATTAATACAAATAAACTATAATCAACAAACAGGTGGAATGAGCTCCACTAGTAGCAGAAATGATCAATTGACAAGTGGTATGTTTCAGCTGTTTGCAGATAAACCACTGAGGCCAAAAAGTAAACAACACCGTTTTGATACACGTGAAATATTAGATATTGAGTTTATATGTACACCAGTTGCTACGAGAAGTGGTGGGGCTCTTCTTGGAATTCAATTGAAACTTGCCAAAGTGTATGTCATAAATCATATTAGAGAATTTCTTTCTAAGGTGGAGAAAAGAGAGTCTTTTCATTGTTCAAATGAATTTACATATACACCAGATGTACATAGTTTTAAACAAGAAACGGATGCAATTATTCAGCAGCTCATTAAAATGTATCATAACGAAAAAATGTATGAAGATACGCTAGAAGTACATGCGAAACAAGATGAAAGTATGATATTTATACCACCAGCTTCATGGAAAGATATGCTCTTTTCGCTTTCTAAAGTTGAATATGTACAGCTGAAACAAAATGAACAACTGTTTCAGAGATTACAAGTTTCAAAAGGGTTGTTGCCGTTACACTTTGAATTTACGAAGGGAAATAATGGCGGATTTACACTTCATATAGATGGTTTAAATCGTGTACAAGTTATGGATATGTATAACAATGCACTTTACGATGGGAAATTATATCACTTACACATTGAAGATTGTATGCGACTTATTGAATTACAAAAGATGATGAGTCGCTCAAATAGTAATCAGTTTTATATTCCAGAAAGTAAGATGGAACATTTCGTCACGAAAGTTGTACCAGGATTAATGAAGCTCGGAACTGTACACATTGATGAAGTAATATCGGATCGTGTTGAAACACCTTCGCTAAAAGCGAAATTGTATTTAGACCGCGTGAAAAATCGCTTATTAGCAGGTCTTGAATTTCACTATGGGAACGTCATGATTAATCCGCTAGAAGAGGATGGACAGCCGTCTGTTTTTAATCGTGATGAGAAAAAGGAAAAAGAGATTTTAGACATTATGAGTGAAAGTGCTTTTGCAAAAACAGAAGGCGGTTACTTTATGCATAATGAAGAAGCTGAGTATAATTTTTTATATCACGTCGTGCCAACATTAAAAGGTTTAGTTGATATTTATGCGACGACAGCAATCAAATTGCGAATTAGTAAAGGGGATGCAGTTCCTCTTATTAGAGTGAGAAGAAAAGAAAGAATTGATTGGTTGTCATTTCGTTTTGATATAAAAGGAATACCAGAAGCAGAAATTAAAGGTGTATTAGCGGCCCTTGAAGAGAAACGTAAATATTATCGATTGGCGAATGGTTCGTTTTTATCGCTAGAGAGTAAAGAGTTTAATGAAATTAATCAGTTTATAAAAGAATCAGGTATTCGGAAAGAATTTTTACATGGAGAAGAGGTAAATGTTCCACTTATTCGGAGTGTAAAATGGATGAACGGACTTCATGAAGGCAATGTTTTAAGTTTAGATGATTCTGTTCAAGAGTTAGTAGAAAACATTCAAAACCCGAAAAAATTAAAGTTTGCTGTGCCAAATACTTTAAATGCAGAAATGAGAAAGTATCAAGTATATGGGTTCGAATGGATGAAAACACTTGCTCATTACCGTTTTGGCGGTATTTTAGCAGATGATATGGGACTTGGAAAAACGTTGCAAAGCATTGCTTTTATAGATTCTGTTTTGCCTGAGATTCGAGAAAAGAAACTACCTATATTAGTCGTTTCACCATCATCTCTTGTTTATAATTGGTTTAGTGAATTGAAAAAATTCGCCCCGCATATTAGAGCAGTTATTGCAGATGGAAACCAAGCAGAGCGCCGGAAAATTTTGAAAGATATAACGGAATTTGATGTCGTAATTACGTCATATCCATTACTGAGAAGAGATATAAGATTGTATGCAAGACCATTTCATACACTATTCCTTGATGAAGCGCAGGCGTTTAAAAACCCTACAACGCAAACGGCAAGAGCTGTGAAAACAATTCAAGCTGAATACCGTTTTGGGCTAACGGGTACACCTGTAGAAAATTCATTAGAAGAGCTATGGTCTATCTTCCATGTCGTCTTCCCAGAATTATTACCAGGAAGAAAAGAGTTCGGTGATTTAAGGCGTGAAGATATAGCGAAGCGAGTGAAACCATTCGTATTAAGACGATTAAAAGGGGACGTATTAAATGAGTTGCCAGAGAAAATAGAGCATTTACAATCATCGGAGTTATTACCCGATCAAAAGAGTCTCTATGCTGCTTATTTAGCGAAGCTAAGGGAAGAAACGTTAAAGCATTTAGACAAAGATACGTTACGTAAAAATAAAATTAGAATTTTAGCTGGTTTAACGAGATTGCGACAAATTTGTTGTCATCCTGCTTTATTTGTTGATGATTACAAAGGAAGTTCAGCTAAATTTGAACAACTGTTAGAGATTTTAGAGGAATGTAGAAGTACAGGGAAGAGAATATTAATTTTTTCTCAATTTACGAAGATGCTTTCCATTATTGGTCGTGAGTTAAATCGACAAGCAATTCCATACTTTTATTTAGACGGAAGTACACCAGCGCAGGAACGTGTAGAGCTGTGCGATCGGTTTAACGAAGGAGAAGGAGATCTATTTCTCATTTCTTTAAAAGCTGGTGGTACCGGACTTAATTTAACTGGTGCAGATACAGTAATATTATACGATTTATGGTGGAATCCAGCTGTTGAACAACAAGCGGCCGATAGAGCGTATCGAATGGGACAAAAAAATACAGTGCAAGTTATAAAGCTAGTAGCCCACGGAACAATTGAGGAGAAAATGCATGAACTGCAAGAAAGTAAGAAAAATTTAATTGCTGAAGTGATTGAGCCGGGAGAAGGGAAATTGTCCTCAATCACAGAGGAAGAAATTCGAGATATTTTAATGATTTAATATAAAAAAGCTATGCCTTCAAATTTATGAGGGCATAGCTTTTTTGTTGTAATAATTATATTTTGTTTTGTACAAAGTAAAGAAATCAAATGTTATTTAAATTACTTCTTTGTACCTTTACTTTTGTATGGTTTGGCAGCTGCCTTTTTCTTTGCACTTGATTGCCAACGGTTCCATCCTTTACTTCCTGTACCTTGTCCTACACCTTTTTTCGGTTTTGCTTTCGTTTTACTCATATGATCACTCCGTTATATAAAAATCTTATTTGATAATAGTCAATGATTTAGAAAATACTCTTTATAAATGACTATGATTGCTTTAAGTAAAAATAAACTGCTTGAATGCTATAGTATATCATGAAATTGGAAGTAAACTGAAAGGAATTATAAAGAAAATGAAAATAATAAGAAATACTGCGGATTCTATATTCCGAACGATCACATTAATTATTGTGTATACGTTAGTTTCGGTCAGTGAAACATTTTTTGGATTGACGAGGCAGAAAAAGTAAAGATGTTAAATTAACAACAATCAATAAAGCCGTAAAATAAAGAATTGAAAAATATTTTAAAACTTTTTGTTGACTTTCTTTATTTTTTGTATAGAATAATCATTAATAAAATGTTTCAGAGATGTGACAACAAAACGACTATGAAAGGACGAGTAGTAGTAGGACGTAGTTTAAGCGAGTCAGGGGTGGTGTGAGCCTGATACGAAGCCTATTATGAAGAACCTCCTGGAGTTGCTAACCGAAATCCTTTATAGGAAAGTAGACTTAGCCGGGAACTTCGCCGTTACAAGAAGAACAGTATCGAGATATTTCATCTCCGTATTGTATAAGTGAGCAACCTCTGTTGCTAATTTGGGTGGTACCGCGGAACCAAAGCCTTTCGTCCCAGTTTTTTGGGAAAGAAGGGCTTTTTTTGTTGGCTTCTTTTCACAACATCCAAACATTTTAGGAGGAAACCACCATGTATCAATCATTAATGACAGTAAGAGAGACTCAAATTGCAATTAAGGAAGTTAAAACATTTTTCGAGGACCAATTAGCAAAACGCCTTGAACTATTCCGCGTATCTGCACCATTATTCGTAACGAAAAAATCAGGATTAAACGATCACCTAAACGGTGTAGAACGTCCAATTGAATTTGATATGTTACATTCAGGAGAAGAATTAGAAATTGTTCATTCACTAGCGAAATGGAAACGATTTGCATTACATGAATATGGATATGAAGCTGGTGAAGGTTTATATACAAACATGAACGCGATTCGTCGTGATGAAGAACTTGATGCAACGCATTCCATTTACGTTGACCAATGGGATTGGGAAAAAATCGTTCAAAAAGAATGGCGTACTGTCGATTACTTACAAAAAACAGTACAAACAATTTATGGAATATTCAAAGATTTAGAAGATCACTTATTTGAAAAATATCCGTTCCTTGGAAAGTATTTACCGGAAGAAATTGTTTTCGTTACTTCTCAAGAATTAGAAGATAAATATCCAGAATTAACACCGAAAGATCGTGAACATGCAATTGCGAAAGAACATGGTGCAGTCTTCATTATCGGAATTGGTGATGCACTTCGTTCAGGTGAAAAGCACGACGGACGCGCAGCTGATTATGACGATTGGAAATTAAACGGTGACATTTTATTCTGGCACCCAGTACTACAATCTTCATTTGAATTATCATCAATGGGAATTCGTGTTGATAGTAAATCACTTGATGAGCAGTTAACGAAAACTGGTGAAGACTTCAAACGTGAGTATGATTTCCATAAAGGTATACTAGAAGACGTACTACCATTAACAATCGGCGGTGGCATTGGACAATCAAGAATGTGCATGTACTTCTTACGTAAAGCTCATATCGGTGAAGTTCAATCTTCTGTATGGCCTGACGATTTACGTGCAGCTTGTAAAAAAGAAAACATTCATCTGTTTTAATAGAAGTGAGGGAATAGCTTAAATATAGAGCTATTCCCTCTTTTTTTATAAAACATTACTTATTTATTACCGAGTTCTTCCGCTAAACCGATTAAAATTCCTTCGACTCCACGAATGTAGCAGAGACGATACGAGTTCTCGTACTGAACTACTTCGCCAACGAGCTCTGCACCATGCTTAGTGAGTCTCGATACCATTTCGTCAATGTCTTCAACGGTGAACATGACGCGTAGATAACCGAGGGCGTTTACAGGAGCTGTTCGGTGATCTGCTATAGTAGGAGGGGTGAGAAATCGCGAAAGTTCAATTCGGCTGTGGCCATCTGGAGTGGCCATCATAGCGATCTCTACGCACTGAGAACCGAGTCCAGTTACGCGACCAGCCCATTCACCTTCGACATTGGCTCGACCTTCGAGATTCAAGCCAATCTCCTCAAAGAAAGAGATTGCGTTATCAAGGGATTCTACAACGATGCTGACATTGTCCATTCGTAGTAATTTGTTTTTTGCCATAGTCTTATCTCCTTATGTATAAAAGTCTATTATTTAATTATCCCCGTAATTATACTACTAAGTAGTTACAAATTCCTTTCAGTCAAAAACACCTTGTCACAGTATAGGAAAATGTGACAAGGTGTTTTTTAATATGTCATATAGCATCGTGTTAACGAACAGCTTTTTATTTAATAGGAATGTAATACATTAATCAGATTTTTTTAGTATTACTAAATATATCAGATTAGCTCATTTGCACGAAAGGCTCAATTTTCGCCATAAATGATTGATGCAGCGCCTCAACGCCTGTTACTAAATGAAGGCGGTCAATAACGACAGACACTTTAATTTCTGATGTACTTACCATTTTAATATGAATATCTTCTTCTTTTAAAGTAGTGAACATATTTGCAGCGACACCTGGGTTAGATACCATGCCAGATCCTACGATTGATACTTTTGCTAAGTGATTTTCATGTTCTACAGATTCATAGTGAAGAGTTTCTTGATTTTGTTCCAAAACTTCTAAAGTTTCTCTTAAATCATTCGAATGAATGGAGAAGGAGAGGTGTACAGTTCCTTCATTTGTAATACTTTGAATGATGATATCTACATTAATGTGTGCTGCTGCTAATGTAGAGAAAACTGTTGAAAGCGAGCCTTGTTCTAATCCTTTAATTGTGACACGTGTAATGTTATCCTCAAATGCAATACCTTTAACGATTGATTGTTGTTCCATGTTACATTCTCCTTTTACAATTGTTCCGTTTTCTTGTTCCATACTTGAGCGAACTTCTAAAACTACGTTATGATTTTTAGCAAACTCAACAGCGCGCGGGTGTAATACGCCGGCACCGAGATTAGCAAGCTCTAACATTTCGTCATAAGAAATTTCGTCTAATTTGTAAGCATCTTTTACAACTCGTGGGTCCGTCGTATATACACCTGTCACATCCGTATAAATATCACATTTTTTTGCTTTAAGTGCAGCGGCTAGTGCGACAGCAGTTGTATCAGAACCACCACGGCCAAGCGTGGTAATTTCATTTTCTACACTTATACCTTGGAAACCAGCTACGATAACAATCGTGCCTTCAGCAAGATAAGATTGAATACGATCTGTATGAATGTCAGTAATCCGTGCACTACTATGTACAGATTCTGTCGTAATACCTGCTTGCCACCCTGTTAATGAAATTGCATGATAGCCTTTTGCTTGCAGTGCCATTGTTAATAATGAAATAGTTACTTGTTCTCCTGTAGATAGAAGCATATCCATTTCACGTTTACTTGGATTTTCTGTGATAGCGTTAGCGAGTGCGACAAGTTCATCTGTGCTTTTTCCCATTGCTGAAACGACAGAGACAATGCTATGACCTCGTTCATATTCTTCAATAATTAAATTTGCTACATGTTGAATGCGTTCGACGCTTCCGACAGAAGTGCCACCAAATTTTTGAACAATTGTTTCCATTACAAATTCCTTCTTTCGTCTATTTTTAAGAATAGATTAGGAAATATATAAATCCCAATACTCCTGTAGTTACCAGAAAGACAAACAAAAAACACCATCTCAAATAAGTGAGGATGGTGCTGTTACAGGAAAAGGGAAACAGAAAACGGAGCTAATAAAAAAACCGCCAAAAAAGGAATATCATAAAAAAATGATATCTCTTTTTTGTAGATAGCTCTTCATACGTACACGTCTGTACATATGACAGTTCTGTTTCTATTCGAAAACAGCCCCAATTGATAAATGCAGAGAAATTTATCAATTTCGGCAATACTTCCTTTCATCTAAGTTCATAGACATCTCTGTGTCTCCATTAGAATACTCATAAGTATCGCAACCTCTATCTCACGTTTTAGGCGAGAGTGTTTGATTTATGAAGTTGTTGGTAACATTTGTTTTATAATAATTTAAATTTTTCGGGGAATCAAGTGTTTTATATATATTTTAAAAATTCTTTCTTTTTTGAGGAAGTTTGTGAAAAATGTAGCAAAATAAATTCATTGCATGTACATTAAACTTATAGTGCATAGGAGGTGGGGAGAATGAAAAGGAAACAGTCTATTTATGTTGCGACAAAAATGAACACGACGATGGAAAAATTATGGGAATATACGCAAGAACCAGATATACATACAGAGTGGGATGCTCGCTTTACTGAAATTTCTTATTTAGAGAAAAAAGAAGGAGAACCACAGAAGTTTTTGTATAAAACAAAGATTGGATTTGGGCTTGAAATAGTTGGAGAAGGGGAATCAATAGGTGAAATAAGAAAAGAAACTGGTGAAAGAATTTCTTCTTTAAAATTTTGGACGGATAATACATTATCTCTTATTCAAATAGGACGTGGTTATTGGAAGTATACGCCCAATAAAGAATACATCCATTTTGAGACACAATATGATTATGATACAAGATTTGGTCGTATAGGAAATGTGATAGATTTCTATATTTTTCGTCCGTTATTAGGTTGGGCGACTGCTTGGAGTTTTGATGCCTTAAAATTATGGTTAGAAAAGGGGCTTCATCCTAGGTTACTAATTAGAAGAACAATGACGTATTGGCTCGTATGTTCTTTATTTGCTTTTGTATGGATATATCAAGGGATAGTGCCAAAACTACTGTTTACTCATTCAGAAGAAGTAAAGATGCTTTCTTTATTAATCGGTTCAAATGAAAGTAGTGTATGTATACTTAAAATAATTGGGGGGTTAGAAATAATTTTCGGTGTCGTATGGCTGTTGCCACTAACAAAACGAAAATTATTTATACTGCATATTATTGTATTACTAGTTTTAACGTTAGCGGCAGGATTTACGAATATCGCAAGCTTTACAGGACCGTTTAATCCGATTACATTAAATGTTCTTTTAATGGGGTTATCAATTGTCGGTTATATAAATAGTTTCGATTTACCAAGCGCGAAAAATTGCAAGAGGGCGAGAAAGGGATAAGTATATGGCTAATATGTATGAACGATTATTAGGGGATACCTATAAAAATCTTCATCCTGAATTGCAGAAGCGTTATGCGATTACAGAAGAGAATAGTTTTACAGGGGAAGGAAAGATGGATGAAATTTACGGTGGCTCTTTTTTCGTGAAATTTATATTGAAAATTGCATCGAAGTTTCGAATGTTTTTCTCGGAACGAGGAGAGGAAATTCCATTTACGATACAAAACATAGCTGAGCGAGATGAATATGGACAAGAATTAGTAAGGTGGAACCGTACTTTTTATTTTCATAATAAGAAAAGATATTTTAATGCAGTTATGCAATTGGATGAAAACGAAAATGAAATTGTAGATTATTTTGGTGAACCACATTTACTCGTTTCTACACTGCATTTTCATATCGATGAGTTAGGGGCAATGCATATTTCTTCAAAGAAACAATGGTTTTATATGTTTGGAAGAAAAATGCCGTTACCAAAATTTTTGTATGGTGAGGCAAAAATTGTTGAAAGTTATGATGAAACACTTCAGTGTTTTCGAATTCATGTACAAGTACGAAACCCGTTAATTGGTTCACTTTTTTCATATAAGGGAACATTTGGGGAAAGGGAATAAACGATATGAAAAATATAATATTTGGGCTTGCTTGCTATGTTGTTTTTCTAATATGTGAGTGGTCGAATATAAATCCTGTTGAAGCAATTATATTATTATCTGTTTTATTATTTATACCAATGTCATTTTGTATTATTGATAAAAGAACAAGAGATGGATCGCAATTATTATTTTATAAATCCGTATCATTTTTATATCCAATCGCAGCAATTTGCGCAATGCTAGCTTTCGTCACAAATCACTATTTATTTGCGCTAGTTTGGTTTGTATATACAGGAATTGTTGCATTATTTGGTGTAAGTAGATTGCTAGAAAGAGGATGGAAGCCGTTAGAAGAGATCGCCATAGATAGTGCGTTTATTTATTTGTTTTTAGGTGGTTTTTGGTTTTCTGCTTCAGTAGCAAAACTTTCAATTATGCATTTTAGCTCTGACATTGTTTTACTCACAGCTGCACATTTTCATTATTCGGCGTTTCTATTGCCATTATCAGCTGGTTTAATAGGGAGAAAAAGAGAAAAGAGAAGTAAAGTGTATGATGCTATTATGTTTATCATCATGATTTCACCTATGACAGTTGCAATAGGAATTACATACTCAAGAATATTTGAATTTTTTGCAGTGTTCCTATATTTATGTGCAATTTATGGGTATGGATTTTACGTTTGGAGAGCAAAATTTAATGCTATCAGTGCAAAGATTCTTCTAATCGTTTCGTCTAGTACACTCATGGTTACAATTATGTTCTCACTCATATATTCATACGGAAATTTGAAGCATGTCTTGACGATTACAATTGCTCAAATGGTTTGGATTCATGGTGTTGTCAATGGAATTGGAGTAGCGTTACCGGCATTTATCGGCTGGGTGATTGAAAAGAGTGTTCCGAATTATAAATACTATGGGAAACCAATGAGTAAGTTAAGAGGAAATGTGGCAATTGGTGAGGCTTATTTATATAGCAGCAATTTAGTAGACAGTAAGGAATACAACGGTTTAGTTGATAAAGTAAATGACTTTCATAGTGAGGCATTTGATGTGACGAAGGTTCCTTTAAGTATTATTCATTTTTATGAAAATACAGCAGAGTATGAATTGCAATCGAATATTAAATGGGCTCGTTGGTTCCGTCCGTTCGCACTTTGCTATGAGAAAATGAGTAAGCGTGTAGAACAAATACATTTAGGAATGGGCGGCAATTGGGAAACGATGCATGGCTCTATCATTAGTGTCATAGATGAGAAAGATGGAAGAGAGAATGTAAGGGCTTGGCTAAGAAAAAATGAAGCAGGTGAATCTATTTTTGTAGCTCTTTATTCAAAGCATACAAATAAGAATGAGACATATATGAATATCGCCTTACCTTTACCTTATTCGAATATGACTGGTATTTTGAAACTATATAATGATAGTCATGATTTAATTATTACTAGTAAGTTAAGAGAAAATGGTCAGGGAGATGAGGGGATTTATTTACATACTCGGTTCTTGACAATCCGTTTACCGTTAGCAGAGACTTTTATTATAAAAGAGCGCACGGATTACATACTAGAAGCTAATCATAGAATGTGGATATTTGGAGTTAAGTTTTTAGAAATTGATTATAAGATTAAGAAAGTAGAGGAGAAGTAAGAAAAGCTTGGAGAGATTCCAAGCTTTTTTACGTATGTGTAATTGTTATAGCAACTTGTTTATCTAGCTCATTATCCCAAACACGTTGAATTTCAAAGGTGCCTTTTTCAAAAAATAATGGGAATCTTTCTTTAAACCAATCTTGCATAGGAAGCTTTAGTGCTGTATCGATTGGTATCCATAATAATTTGCCCTCAGGTGGGTTTAAAAGAAGTTCACCTTCAAATGAGTCTGTCCAGTAGTTAAATACCATGTACCGAACATTCCCTTTCGGATTTACATATTCATCTAATCCCTTAAAATTTAAATCCGAAACAAGTAATCCGGTTTCTTCTTTTACTTCCCTTATAGCGGCTTGAACGATACTTTCGGGAAAATCTACTTTGCCGCCAGGAGCTATGTAGCCAGGGAAACCTCGATGATTGGGTCGTTTTACGAGTAAAACTTCATTGTTGCGCTGGATCATACACATTGTATAGATTTGGTGTTCGATATTATGTGAATTTGGAGGCATAATGATGCATTCTCCTTTATATTTTTTTGATAATTTTACCATAACATAATGGTTTCTTATATAATTAGAAATATAATATTATAAATTTTCAGTCATATATTATGTATTCTATAGTCATTTGAAAAGAGGGGAGAGACATGCAAGGGGAAATACAAAAGGAGAAAAGTTTAGGTTATATTGGAAAATTATTATTACCAGTTAAAGTATCGACGCACTTTAAGTTTTTATGGATTGGACAATTACTCTCGGCCTTAGGTAGTTCGATAACTATGGTCATACTTCCAGTTGTTGTGTATTCATTAACTGGTTCAACAGTTGTAATGGGGATGACGATGGCAATGTGCATGCTACCTAATATTCTTGCTTTACCATTTGCAGGTTTAGTTGTAGACCGAATTGATCGGGTTAAATTAATGTTATTTACGGATATAATCCGCTGTATAGTAATGCTATTACTTGCATCGCTTATATTTATGGATTTATTAACAATTACGATTTTATATATTCTCGTTGCCATATATGGACTTATGGAAGGGATATTCCAACCAGCATATTCTGCTGTAAGGGCAAAAGTATTCGTCCCTGAAATTCGTAATGCAGCTAACGCACTCACTCAAATGAGTAATCAAGGTATACGATTAATTGGGCCAGCACTTGGTGGGTTAATCGTATCGGTTGCATCTGCAGGGATAGGTTTCGGACTAGATGCAGCAACGTACTTATTATCATTTTTATGTTTATTATTTTTAAAAGAAATTAAGTTTAAAAAAGTAAAGCCCATTGAAAAGAGTAAGCTTACTTACAAACAAGAGTTTATGGAAGGTGTTTTAGTTTTAAAAAGTCATCCGTGGCTGTGGATTACAATTTTAGTTTTTTCTTTTATAAATATTTGTTATGCCGGCATTATCGTCGTATTAATTCCATGGTTATTTAATGTTCATCATCATTTTGAAGCTTACGTGTATGGACTTGGCATGGCCTTTTCTGGTGGTGGGGCTGTAATTGCCGCATTAATATTTGGTGGGAAAGAGCGGTGGCATAAGAGAGGATTACTGGCTTATGGAGGTGTTTTAATGAGTGGCATTGCTTTATTAATTATGCCATTCATTTCTTGGGCACCCGCTTTAATATTCTTAATGGCAATTGAAGGATTTGGCATGATGATATTTGGACTCATTTGGGAAACGAGTTTACAGGAGCTTGTACCAGAAGAAGCATTCGGAAGAGTGGCAAGCCTTGATATGTTGGGTTCTTTTGCTTTATTGCCATTAGGGTATGTAGTTGTAGGCTGGTTAGCTACTGTCATAGGTGGCGAAATAACTATTATAACACTAGCTAGTTTAGTAATTTTAACAATTGGAATAGCATTGTCTGTACCGAGTATTCGTCGATTTAATTGATTATATGGGAAAAGAGGGCTAGACCTATATAGAAAATAACTTAGCATATAATCAACTAGTATTAATAAAACACCTTTGTAATGAAAAACTGTCCGTACATATTTGGCACAACAAAATTAGAAATCACAAAAGAAGTGACGGAAGCGATACAAGCAGGTTTCAAAAAAGAAGACTAAGCCCTAAAGAAATTAGGACTTAGTCTTCATTAAATACAAATGTTTGTTTCATTTTTTTACCTTCATTTACCGGATGGCCATTGTAAGAGAAATTCTTTTCTTCCCAAGTGATTACAACTTTAAAATTATGACTATTAAAGTCTAATGGGAATACCATGTAGTCAAAGCTTGTATGACTTTTAGAAATGTTTCCATTAGGTGTAGTAGGTTTAAAGGTAGCTTTAGAGGTAGGGTTGTTATCAAGTATTTCCACAGATACGTTTGATACATCATGACCGATGTTTTTTACGAGTAAACTATACGTATCAAATACACCTTGCTTTGGCTGGATTGCTTGCTTGTTTGAGTTATGAGATTTATCGATTTCGACATACCATTGTTTAGACTTTGACGCAATCGGTAGTGACTGAAATGTGTAAGCACTAGCTTGTATTGGTAGTGCTAAGCATAAAAGTGTAAAGAGAGTTAATATTTTTCGTTTCATTTTTTGAGTGCTCCCATTCTTTAATGGATTTACTTGTTATTATCTTCTTTTCACGAGTAAATATACCATATAATGTAAAGAGGCTATTGTGAGTAGTGGATCAATATCTTATTCACTACTCTTATAGCCGGCATAATTAAGTATGTAGTAAAAAAGAATAAATTTGTTTTTCTATACTTAGATTGCTGCCCTTTTTAAAAGGGCTATTTTTACGTTTTAATAAAAAGAATATACTAAGAGTTCAGTATAAATTATTTATTTTAATGTAGTTAAATGTGCTTGTATATGTGAAATTAGAGAAGGAAGCTGTGTAGAGGTGTTTCTACACAGTTTTTTAGGATATGAAAAAATTACCAAAAATATGTTAAAATAACATTGTCATACAACAAGGGGGATTTGTTTTATGGAAAATGGACATCTTGCTAAAGTAGACTTAACGAAAAAAATTGAATCAAAATCTAAGTACAATAAGAAATTAGAAAAATATCAAAGGCGCTTATTAGCATTACAGCAAATTTTGAAAGAAGAAAAAATCGCGGTTATGCTTGTTATGGAAGGATGGGATGCGGCTGGTAAAGGTGGGGCAATTAAGCGGGTGACGGAACACCTTGACCCGCGTGGGTTCCAAGTAAATCCAATTGGAGCGCCTGCACCTCATGAAAAACGTTACCATTATTTGCAACGTTTCTGGCGCAAAATTCCACAGTACGGGCAAATCACCATTTTTGATCGCTCATGGTACGGTCGTGTGTTAGTTGAGCGTGTTGAAGGATTTGCTACAAAGGAAGAGTGGATGAGAGCATATGATGAGATTAATGATTTTGAAAAACTACTAACAGATGACCATTACATAATAGGGAAGTTCTTCTACCATATAAGTAAAGAGGAACAGTTAAAGAGATTTAAAGATAGAGAGAAAAATCCTTTGAAAAGATGGAAAATTACAGACGAAGATTGGCGTAATCGTGAAAAATGGGATGAGTATGTTGAAGTAATGGAAGACATGTTTGAAAAAACAAGTAAGCCAAATGCAAAGTGGCATATTATTGAAAGTAACGATAAATTGTATGCTCGTGTGAAAACGTTAAAAATCATTATTTCATTCATTGAGGATTATTTCTTAGAACATGGTATAGAATTTCCTTCTTATTATTATGAAATGAAAGAGGATATTGAAGGTTTGCAAGATGTAGGTGTGAAAGAGTAAATAAGAAAATGGCCCTGTGAATTGGTGAAACCAAATTATGGGGCTTTTTTATTTAGAAATATTTTACAATTAACAGAATAAGGTATATAATCAATAATCATATTAATATTGTTAATATGATTATTGATTATATACTATGTGGGGGTTTTACTTTGAAGGGAAGAGATGTTGTTTTAGGTTTATTAATGGAAAAGGAATTGTCTGGTTACGATATTAAAATTGTGTTTGAAGACGTATTTACTCATTTTTTTGATGGAAGTTTTGGAATGATTTATCCAACGTTACGGCAATTGGAGAATGAAGGGAAAATAAAAAAAGAGGTTGTCATGCAAGAGGGAAAACCGAATAAGAAAATGTACTTTATTACAGGTGAGGGGCGTGAAGAATTTTATCAATACATGCAGACGCCTGTAGAGAAGGATGTTTTACGTTCGGATTTTTTAATGAGAATGTATTTTGGCAACTATAGTGATGATGTAACAATAAAAAAATGGATTAAAGATGAAATTGAAAGAAAAGAAGCGTACATTGCAGATCTTCGATTGAAATATGAAAAGTGGAGAGTAGGTATTACTTTCGTCGAAGAAATTTCACTAGATGTAGGTATTGCATCGTATAGTGCACAAGTGGAGACTTTGAAGAAAAAATTAGAAGAGTTAGAGGCGAAAGAAAACAATAAAACAGAAGAATGAAAAACGCATTCACAATAAATAAAGGGGTATATAAAGATGGAGCAATCAAAGGGTATTAAGATTGTCTTTTTAATGTGTCTAGGTATCTTTCTTTGTATGATTGATACGACAATTATGAATATAGCTTTACCGGCAATACAATCGAGTGTAAATACTTCATTAGAAAAGATGTCTTGGGTATTAAATGTTTATACAATGACGATTGCAGTACTTGCCATTCCGTTAGGGCGGATAGCTGATATCTTTGGAAAAGCAAAGATGTATATTCTTGGTCTGGTGATTTTTGGTGGTGGATCGGTACTTTGCGCTTTTGCTAATACAGGTGATTTTCTTATTTTTTCTCGTTTTATACAAAGTATTGGGGCAGCAATTTTATTTCCAACAAGTATGGTAATTGGTGTATCAGCTATGCCGTTAGCTAAAAGGCATGTTGCACTTGCAATTTTAGGAGTAACACAAGGATTGTCAGCTGCTATGGGGCCAGTAATAGGTGGAATTATTACGCAAAATTTAGGATGGAGATGGGTGTTCTTCGTTAATGTTCCGGTTTGTATAATAGGAATCGTGTTATGTTGCATCATGCTACAAATAAAAAATGAAGAACGTATTATCTCAAAAATAGATTGGATAGGACTACTATTAAGTAGCACAGCAATTTTTTCATTTACTCTCATATTAGTAAAAGGTAATACATGGGGATGGCAAAGTAATATTGCTTTGTCTTGTTATGCAATTAGCACTATTTCTCTTATTCTATTTATTTTAGTAGAACGAAAGATTCATAACCCAATGGTGAATTTAAAGTTATTTCAAGATCGAATGTTTGTCGGAGCGTCGATCGTTGTTATATTAAGTAATTTATTTTTAATTGGAGTTACTGTATTGCTTCCAACGTTCTTGACGAAACTACAAGGTCGAACGGAAATTGAAGCGGCTTTTTTAGTGACACCTATTTCAGCAATGATATTTTTTGTCTCACCAGTAGCAGCAACTTTAATTAAAAAACTCGGAAAAGTAACTATTATTTTGTCAGGATTTCTTGTTATGGGGCTTTCCTACTATTGGTTGCAAATGATTGATGTTCATTCAACAAATATAGAAATTATTATTCCATGTATGATATTAGGTGTCGGATATGGCTTAGTAGTGGGGCCAATTACAGTTTTAAGTGCGTCTTCGTTTGAAGGAGAATTATTAACTGCTTCTCAAAGTGTTGTATCAATGTTACGACAGGTTGGAATTGTATTGGCGGTCGCAATATTTGTCTCTAACTTAACTCATAATTTAAATGTAAATAAAGAAAAAGTATATCGTTATGCAGAAGAAAAGGTGCGGAATATTCATGTGAATAGTACTGAGCAAACTGAAATTTTACAAATGACTAAAGAAAAAATAGAGAATCAAAGTTTAGAGTCGAATATAAATAAGAAACAAAATACAATGACAATGGGATTAAGTAAAGAGAAAAAGGAAGAATTGATTCGCGACAAGACGGATGAAATATTAAGAAAAGTTCCAGTAGAATATAGGGATGTAAAAAGAGAAGAAGTTATGAGGCAAGTAACAAAAGAAGTTGAAAAACAAGAGGAAAGTATAAAGAAAGAGGTACTCACATTCTCGAATGATGTGAATCATTATGCCAAGAATCAGATGGCAATGAGTTTTACAGATTTATATAAAGCAAGTGTGCCAATTATTTTAATTTGTGCTTTCGTAAGTTTGTTGTTTTGGGAAGGAAGAGCTTTGAGTAAAAAGAGAAGGGGAAGGATAGTAGAAGAAGTGTAAAGGGAAACAGGCTGCTATTAGCCTGTTTTTTCATTGTTTTCTCCTTGCATATTGTGAATAGTAGTATTTTTAATATAGCATGGGATAAGTCGAGTATGATTAGAAAGTTTTTTAGAATGAAAGGGATGAATGGAAAATGCCATTGAATATGTAACGTTATACATAGTACATTAACAAGAGGGATTAATTTTAAAAGGAGGATGGGGAATTGCTAGATAAGGCAGGGGCTTTAATAGATAATCATGTGTACACAGACGAAGAGCAACAAAAACTATACAAACGAACGTTAATAATCGTCAGCATTTCACAAATGTTTGGCGGTGCAGGACTAGCTGCTGGTATTACAGTGGGAGCACTTCTTGCGCAGCAAATGCTTGGAACAGATGCATTTGCAGGATTACCAACTGCTATGTTTACATTGGGATCAGCATTAGCAGCTTTCATAGTAGGGAAGCTTTCGCAACGATATGGACGCCGGATAGGTCTTGCAACAGGGTTTATAGTAGGTGGATTTGGAGCAATTGGTGTTGTAATGGCAGCTTTAACGAATAGCATTATTCTTTTACTTATTTCTTTACTCATATATGGTGCCGGTACAGCCACGAATCTACAAGCTCGTTATGCAGGTACAGATTTAGCAGATAAGAAGCAGAGAGCAACGGCTGTTAGTATTACGATGGTAATGACGACTTTCGGTGCAGTTGCAGGACCAAATTTAGTAGGAGTAATGGGTAGTTTTGCGCATTCAATTGGAGTTCCTAAACTTGCAGGTCCGTTCATACTATCGGCAGCAGCATTTATACTGGCGGGTCTAGTTCTTTTTGTTATGCTTCGTCCAGATCCGTTAATTATTGCTAACATAATAGAAAGATATAAACAGGAACATACATATAAAGGGCAACCAATAACAGAAGAAGTGAAAGAAAATAAACGAGGTATTACAGTTGGAGCAATCGTAATGATACTTACGCAAATCGTGATGGTTGCGATTATGACGATGACGCCAGTTCATATGGGACACCACGGTCACGGTTTAAGTGCAGTAGGACTTGTGATAGGTTTTCATGTAGGTGCAATGTATCTTCCATCTCTCGTTACAGGAATGTTAATTGATAAAATTGGCCGAACTACAATGAGCATAGCTGGTGGAGTGATTTTACTTGCAGCGGGTGTCATAGCTGCGATAGCGCCAAGTGATTCTTTATTACTATTAATCGTTGCTCTGTCTTTACTTGGGCTAGGATGGAACCTCGGATTGATTAGTGGTACAGCACAAATCGTTGATTCCACAACACCGTCTACACGTGCTAAAACACAAGGAAAAATAGATGTTTTTATTGCGCTAGCTGGAGCTTCTGGTGGAGCGATGTCAGGTATGGTAGTAGCGAATTCAAGTTATGCGGCATTGTCATTGGCTGGAGGCGTGTTAGCGTTATTACTTATTCCTGTTGTGATATGGTCTCGAAAAGGGGCAAGAAATTAAATGAAAAAGAGGTTCTAGTTACTGACTAGAGCCTCTTTTTATACACTTAAATTAAATTCCACTCTACAATAAGTCCTAAATGTGTAAGACCACCACCGAATCCGTATAGTAAAAGTGTGTCTCCATTATTTAACTTCCCTTCTTTTATAGCTAAATCTAGAGCGAGTGGAATGGTGACTGAAGAGGTATTCCCCATATATTCCACGCTCGTTAATGTTTTTTGTATTGGAATTTGAGATTTTTCGCAAATAGATTCAATCATTCGTAAGTTAGCGCTGTGGGGTATGAACCAGTCTATATCATCTACTTGCATATTTGCGGTATGTATTAAATCTTTTATGCCTTTTGGCACTGTACGTGTTGCCCATTTATATACTTCTCTTCCATTTTGAACGATTTTTTCATTTGTTTGCAGTGGTGTGCCATTCATAGTAGTAGATAAGTTTGTTCTATATAGATGAATGCCGCCATCACCGTTTGTTCCCATGTGAGAAGCGATAAAGCTTGGGGTGTCTTCATCTCTTTCTAATAAAATAGCTCCAGCACCATCACCGAATAAAATACAGGTCGTTCTATCGGTATAATCAGTAACTTTAGATAATGTCTCTGTCGCTACGACAAGTATTTTTTCATGTGATCCAGAAGTGATTAAGCTATTACCGACGTGTAGTCCATATGTAAAACCAGCACAAGTTGCATTTAAATCAAAAGCTAGTGTATGAGGTATGTTGAAGTATTGTTGTATTTGGCAAGCAACACTAGGGAAAACGTAATCAGCAGTAGTAGTAGCGACAATGATACAGTCGACATCTTCTAAGTTTTTCTTATATGTTGTACATAAATTTTTAATTGCTTTAATGGCTAAGTTTGAGGAATATTCTTCTTCGCTAGCGATTCTTCTTTCCTTCATTCCTGTTCTTTGTACAATCCATTCATCATTCGTATGGACCATCTTTTCTAAATCGTTATTAGACAATATTTGATCTGGAACATAAGTACCAATTGCAGTAATACGAGATTTAGAATGCATAGGAACATCTCCTAATTTTTATTTTTACAACCTGATACTGATATCAGACTATGAAAATGTCAATATAGATTTTTGTTGTATTAAAACGATAATACTTAACTTACTATGAAGGAATTTGGCGAGTGCTGTAAAAATAATATACGAGAAGTTTCTAAAATTGATAATTGCTTTTGTTATTTTTATTGTGAGAAAAACTCGCAAAAAATGACGATTTTCTTTAGTGTGATATAGGTTGTTAAACCTTGTGAAAGCGAATTACTTATGCTACACTTTATGTAACTTAAAATGAACGGAGGGGCTTCCTTTGATCTTAATCAGATTACGTCTCAATACTTTGTGCCAATAATTGAATAGCGCTCAAAGGCTCTGTCTGTGTACAGAGTGAACGGGATTGGTCTGCCTATTTTAAAGGAACCCTTTATTAAGCTTATATGTGACAAAGAGGGAGGGACGAATACGCCCTCTTTTTGTTTTGCCTTTATAAATAGAATGGGATTGTATAGGTGAACGCTTATTGTGGATACGTATATGATCTTGGGACTTTTTGACTATAAAATAGGATGAAAGCATAGCTTTCTTCTATTTCTTTGGTGAACCCTTATCCGTTTACGAAAACACAGGCAGCGACCTGTGTTTTTTATTTTACGTAATCGAAATGGAGGAATAAATATATGGAAGAAGTATTACAAAGAGCAGTTTTAGTTGGAGTAAATGTAGGTAATGAAGATGATTTTGCATATTCGATGGAAGAGTTAACAAATCTTGCGGAAGCCTGTGATGTAGAGGTAATTGGGCAAGTAACGCAAAATTTACAACGAGTAAATCCATCGCATTATATCGGAAAAGGAAAGATTGAAGAAGTAGCAGCGTATGTACAAGAAATAGATGCGAATATGGTCATCTTTAATGATGAATTATCTCCTTCACAAATTCGAAATTTAGAAGAGGATTTAGATTGTAAGGTAATTGATCGTACCATTTTAATTTTAGATATTTTTGCGCAACGTGCGAAAACGAAAGAAGCACAGCTACAAGTAGAAGTAGCACACCTTCAGTACATGATGCCTCGTTTAATCGGTCTTCGTGAATCGTTAGGGAGACAGAGTGGCGGCGTTGGTACGAAAAATAAAGGTGTCGGTGAGAAGAAGTTAGAGTTAGACCGTCGTAAAATTGAAGAACAAATTTCAGTTTTGAATAAAGATTTAGAAGCGCTCGTTGCCCAGCGTCAAACGCAGCGAAAGCAACGTAAGAAAAATGAAATACCTGTTGTAGCATTAGTAGGTTATACGAATGCAGGAAAGTCAACGACGATGAATGCAATGCTTGAAATTTATAATGGTACAGAAGAAAAACAAGTATTTGAAAAAGATATGTTATTTGCGACGTTAGAAACATCTGTACGAAATATTGATTTGCCAGATAATAAATCATTTTTATTAACAGATACAGTTGGATTTGTAAGTAAATTACCACATCATCTTGTGAAGGCGTTCCGTTCAACGTTAGAAGAAGTAGCGGAAGCAGATTTACTTATTCACGTCGTAGATTACGCAAATCCAAATTATGAACAATTAATTGATATTACAAATGAAACGTTAAAGAAAATTGGAGTAGAAAATATTCCAACGATTTATGCTTATAACAAATCAGATATGGTGGATGTTGAAATTCCGAAAGTACAAGAAGACCGCGTGTATTTATCTGCGAAGAAACATGTTGGAATTGAAGAGCTTGTAGAAATGATTCGTTCCCATATTTATAAAGAATATACGAAATGTGAAATGTTAATTCCGTATGATCAAGGACAGGTAGTTTCGTATTTCAATAATCATGCGCACGTTTTATCAACGAGTTATGAAAATGAAGGTACGAAACTAGAAGTGGAATGTAAGACGAGCGATTACGAGAAGTATAAGCGTTTTGCAATTTAATGTAAGAGGCAACCCAGTTTGTGATTGGGTTGCCTTTTTCTATAATGTTTTACTGCTGAAAGTTACAAGGATGCAAGTCAATGATGGGAGTTAAGTTATATTTCTGGAAAAAGAAATGAAAGCAGTATAGAATAGAAATGTTTCAAAAGTCAGAATTTATTACACCTACTGTAATAAATATATATTTTGTACAGAAAGGAGCGATTCACATATGCAGGCAGTTTCACAAAAAAACACAGTAGAAACACCGACAATATATCGAATATTATTTGCGATTAGTTTCGGACATTTTTTAAATGATTCGATGCAAGCAGTTGTGCCGGCGTTGTTTCCTATTTTGGAAAAAACGATGAATTTATCCTATATGCAAGTAGGGTGGATTGCGTTTGCGTTAAATATGACGTCATCGATTATGCAACCGGTGTTTGGTATGTATTCAGATAAGAAGCCGTCACCATTTTTATTACCACTCGGTATGTTTTCAAGTATGCTTGGAATGATTGGACTCGCGTTTGCACCAAACTTTATTATTGTTATTATTTCTGTTTTATTTATTGGCTTAGGTTCCGCAGTCTTTCATCCAGAAGGCGCTCGTGTTGCGTATATGGCGGCAGGTGCAAAACGAGGGTTAGCGCAAGCGATTTATCAAGTTGGGGGAAACACGGGGAATTCTTTAGCTCCTATTTTTACAGCGCTAATTTTCGTTCCACTCGGTCAAATTGGTTCATTAGGTTTTACAGCATTTGCAGCAGTAGGAATTGCATTATTAATTTTCGTATCGAATTGGTACAAAAATGAATTAGCAACCGGCGCTGTAAGAAGGAAGAAGAGAGCTGCGCTTGAGGCGGAAAATGCAATTGTAAGTACACACATTAAATTTGTTATTATACTTCTTGTTTTTCTTACTTTTGTGCGCTCTTGGTACGGTGCCGGTATCGGGAATTTCTATCAATTTTACTTAATTGAGCATTATGGTTTATCTATAAAAAATGCCCAGTATTTCGTATTCGCATTTATGATTGCTGGTGTGTTAGGCACTTTCTTCGGGGGACCGTTAGCAGATCGATTTGGTAAGAAAAACATCATCGTATTTTCAATGTTAGGTTCAGCGCCACTTGCGCTGTTATTACCACATGTCTCACTTGTGTGGGTCGTACCTTTATTTTTATGTATCGGTTTTATTAGTTCAAGTAGTTTTAGTGTAATTGTTGTATACGCGCAAGAGCTTGTTCCGGGAAAAGTAGGGATGGTATCAGGTCTAATTGTAGGTCTTGCGTTCGGCCTTGGTGCTCTAGGCGCTGTAGTACTAGGAAAGTTAGCTGATATATATAGCCTTCAGTTCATTATGATATTATGTAGTTGTTTACCGTTAATTGGACTTACTTCATGGTTATTACCAAGTGATAAGAAAACGATAGAATAGGGGATGCACTATGAAATTATGTGAAAACGTAACAGAATTAATAGGAGATACACCTGTCGTCCGATTATCTAAATTTATTCCGGAAGACGCAGCGGACGTGTATGTGAAACTAGAAATGTTTAATCCATCACGTAGTGTGAAAGACCGTGCTGCTTATAATTTACTTCACGTTGCAGAAGAAAATGGTCTCATTAAACCAGGGGATACAATTATTGAACCGACAAGTGGGAATACAGGAATTGGTTTAGCGATGAACGCAGCAGCTAAAGGGTATAAAGCGATTTTAATTATGCCAGACAATATGTCAAAAGAGCGTATTAATTTATTGAAAGCATACGGGGCAGAAGTAGTTTTAACACCAGCAGAACAAAGAATGCCAGGAGCAATTGCGAAGGCATTAGAACTGCAAAAACAAATACCGAATAGTTTTATCCCGCAACAATTTGAAAATCCAGCTAATCCGAATATTCACCGTTATACGACTGCACTTGAAATTTACGAACAAATGGATGGAGAGCTTGATGCTTTTGTTGCAACGGCAGGAACAGGCGGAACGATTACAGGGACTGGTGAAACGTTAAAAGAGAAATTACCAAACTTATATATTGCAGTAGTGGAACCGAAAGGATCTCCCGTTTTATCAGGTGGTGTACCAGGTCCTCATAAACTAGTAGGAACAAGCCCAGGATTTATTCCGAAAAACTTAAATACAGAAGTGTATAACGAAATTATTCAAATTGCAGACGAAGAGGCTTTAACGACAATGAGAAATTTAGCTAGACAAGAAGGATTATTAGTTGGGCCATCTTCTGGAGCATCTGTTTACGCTGCAATTATGATAGCGAAACGTCTAGGCGTTGGTAAAAAAGTTTTATGTATTGCGCCTGATACAGGTGAACGTTATTTGAGTATGGGGTTATTTGAATAAAAAGGATAGAAACACCTTAATAGTGAATAGCTGCTATTAAGGTGTTTGTTTTATGGAATGAAGAGGGGGAGAAGAACAATGAAACTATTAAAACCAATACATGAATATAGTGAGCATATTACGGCGTATAGACAAGCGTTTTTACACTCAGGGGAACAACCACATGGAAGTAGTTCTTTACAAAACTTTGATTCTCTTGATAAATGGTTTGAAAAAGTGAGTAAACAAGAACTAGGAGAAAATTTACTAGCTAATCGAGTGCCATCTAGTCAGTTTTTAAGTTTTGAAAAAGGAGAACTTATAGGTTTTGTGAATATTAGACATAGATTAAATCCAGAATTATTACGGGAAAGCGGTCATATTGGATATAGTGTCCATCCAAATAAACGTCGCCACGGTTACGCTACGAAACAACTAAAGCTTGCATTAGCTGAAGCGCAAAAGTTAGGATTGCAGAAAGTATTAATAACTTGCGATAAATCCAATGTTGGTTCCGCTAAAACGATTCAAAAGGTTGGAGGTATGTTAGAAAATGAAGTAGTTTCTTCTCGTACTGGTGAAGTTATTCAGCGCTATTGGATAGAAATATGATTAAGTAGGAATTTGAAAAGGTAATGCAAGCTGTAATATCGAAATAGATAAATGAAATATAGGGGATTACTGCAATTTTAGGGGGAAATGAAATGGGATTAAAAGAGAAAGCGATAGAGATGTCAGAGATTTATAGGCAAAATCCAAAAGTAGAAGCCATTATTTTAGCGGGTTCAGTAGCTAGAAAGCTTGAAGATGAACATTCAGATATAGAATTACATATTTTATGGTCAACACCGCCGGAAGATGAGGATCGTAGGGCCCCTATTTATCATATTGATGGGAAAATATTATCGTATCATCCGTATGAGGAAGAAGAATGGTCGGAAACGTATTTAACGAAAGAGGGAATTAAATTAGAGATTAGTAACTTTTTAACAGAGACAGTAGAGAAAGTGATTTCGGATGTGGTGAATCAATATGATATAAGTTATGAAAAACAATGTATTGTATCATCCGTTCATGATGGTGTTAGTTTGTATGGAGAAGGGAAAGTGAATGAATTAAAAGAAAAAGTAGCGGCATATCCAGATGAACTAGTAAAACGGATGATTTCAGAAAATCTATGGTTAAGTAATCGTTGGCACAATCGAAAGGCGCTTTTAAAACGGAAAGATTGGCTTATGCTTTATGACGTTATTTGCGAAGTACAAAGGAACGTATTCGGTGTTTTATTTGGTTTGAATAAAATGTACGTACATCATCCAGCGTTTAAATGGATGCCTAATAATGTGGAACGAATGACTATTAAACCTGAAAAATTATATGAACGTATGGCGGACACATTAATAGGGAATCCAGAAAAAAGTGTGCAGGAGTTAGAGTTGCTAATAGAAGAAGTGTTGCAACAAGTTCATACATACGCGCCAGGAGTAAATGTGGATGAGCAAGAAAAATCTATTTTTTGTTTTGTGAAATAGAAAATAGTGATAAGGGGGAAGTTATGGGTTTTTTTAATAGGTTTTTTAAAAAAGTTGAAAAAGTAAATGAGCAAGAAGCTACTCTTCATGAATTAAGTGAAGAATTGTATGTTGAATCACCGGTAGAGGAAGCGACTAGTTACTGGGTATCAATGGCACAAAATATAATTGTTAATGCTGTAAAGGCGGCTGACAATGATGTGGAACGTGCCTTCGTATTATTGAACTTGAAGAAAGGTGAGGCCTCATTTGATATTTTTTATCAAATAAATGGGCAATTGTATTTCTGGGATCAGCTCGAAAATGAGACGATAAGAAATACAATTCAGAACGAGTTGTTACCGCAAGCTCCAGAAGTTTCAAATGCAGTAAATGAGCAATTTCGTGAAGCTGATCACCCTATAATTTCGTTCGCACAATTGCAGTTTGAATGGGAAACGAAAGCCTGGTTCTCACATATAATTTGGGAAGATAACCTTGCTGCTCAATTGCCCAAAACTCAAATTCTAAATGAATGGTTTCGTGTAATTAAAGAAGAAACGAAAAATAGACCACTGGATAGTGATGTGAAATTTTCTTGGTATCCATCAAACTCTTAAAAAATGAATACAGAGAGACAGGTTATGTTTCTAGATGATTTGTATTATTGAATAAGTATCAATAATACGTAATTCTTTTTCTATTGCCTATTAGAATTCGTTATGTACTAATCCACCTGTTTTCTAAACTAAAACTTACATTTTGAATTTTTAAATAGATTGTAATACATAAAAATTCAAAATATAAGTTGACACTATTTTTAATGTGTGATAAAAATGATAGTAATCAATTCGGAAAATAATATTTGGGCAATGAAAGGGTATAGTAGTGAATATCTCCCTATTTCAGAGAGCTGATGGTTGGTGTGAATCAGTATATAGATTATTCATGAAGTTCGTCCTGGAGCATCTTTCATAAATCTCACATTATGAGGAAATGAAAGACGGTAGTTTATACCGTTATCAAATAAAGTGGTGAAGATTTTTCACAACTAGGGTGGTACCGCGATATTTATCGTCCCTACGTATTTACGTAGGGACGTTTTTTATTTAGGGCCTAACTTTGGTGTGGCTTCATAACTAGGGTGGTACCGCGATATTTTATCGTCCCTACGTTTTTGCGTAGGGGCGTTTTTATTTAGGTGGTTTCTTAGTATTCTTCACAACTAGGGTGGTACCGCGATATTTTTGTCGTCCCTACGTATATTACGTAGGGACGTTTTTTATTATTAGGGAGGAAGTGAACGTATTAGAAAAGAGTATTGATAGAACAATATAAATACCGAATTGTAACAAAGAAAAAGAGACAGAGAGGAGATTAACAAATGAATTCACAGCAATGGACATCGAAATTAGGTTTCGTATTAGCTGCAGCAGGTTCAGCGATTGGTCTAGGGGCGATTTGGAAGTTCCCGTACATGGCCGGAATTGGAGGGGGCGGCGCGTTCTTCCTTATTTTCATCGGTTTCACATTATTAATTGGTTTACCACTATTATTAGCTGAATTCGTTATCGGAAGAAGTACACAAAAAGAGGCCGTTGATGCATATAGAGAAATCGCACCAAAAACATTATGGCCATGGTTAGGGAAATTAGGAATTGTAACTTGTTTCATACTACTTTCTTTCTACAGTGTTGTAGGAGGCTGGATTTTATTATACTTATGGAATGCAATTACAGGTAGACTATGGGAAGGAAATGGGGCATACGAAGCTACGTTTGGTGAAATCATTTCCAATCCATATTTAGCAGTTGGGTCACAGCTATTATTCATCCTAATTACTATTTTCATCGTAAGTAAAGGTGTACAAAATGGTGTTGAAAAAGTAAATAAATATTTCATGCCAGCATTATTCGTTTTATTCTTTGTTTTAATCGTTCGTGCACTTACGTTAGATGGTGCTGGAGAAGGAGTTCGTTTCTTCTTACAACCTGACTTCTCACATGTAACATCAGAAGTTATATTATACGCAATGGGGCAATCGTTCTTCTCATTATCTGTCGGGGTAGCCGTTATGGTAACGTATAGCTCATACTTACCGAAAGAAGAAAGCTTACCACGTTCAGCATTTTCTATCGTAGCCTTAACTCTTGTTATTACATTACTTGCAGGACTTGCAATTTTCCCAGTAGTGTTCGCATTTGGAATGGAACCATCTCAAGGACCTGGGCTATTATTTATCGTACTGCCAGCTATTTTCAGTAAAATGGCATTCGGAAAATTATTCTTCATCGTTTTCTTATTACTATTCTTCTTTGCTACTATTACATCAGCAATTTCGATGTTAGAAATTAGTGTTGCATCGTTAACATCAAAAGGTAAAGGGAAACGTGAAAAAATGGCCTTAATCGTAGGGTTATTAATCTTCGTTGTTGGGGTACCATCAGCATTATCATTCGGTATATTAAGTGATCTGAAGATTTTCGGGAAGACAGTCTTTGATTTAGCGGACTATGCAGTAAGTAACGTATTAATGCCACTTGGTGTATTATTAGTTTCTATCTTTGTTCCTTTAAAAATGAAGAAAGATGTATTAATGAAAGAGCTAGGTGTAAGTAAAAATAAAGGATACAAACTATTTGTGTTATGGTTATTCTTACTTCGCTTTATCGCACCAATTGCGATTATTATCGTATTCTTAAATGTACTTGGCATTATATAAATAGAAAGGTAGCGTATCATACAAAGATACGCTACCTTTTTATTTTGCTCTTTTTTGCAGTTCGTTTACCGTTACGAACTGATATCCCTTCTTAGATAAAGAATCTAAAATACCTTCAATCGTTTGTAAATTTTCATTAGACTCATCATACATAGAATGCAATAAAATGATAGAACCTGGTTTTACATTTTTATTAACATATTTAATTTTATCAGCCGCAGATTTATAAAAAGTATCGGGCTCAAGATCCCATATAATCGTTTCGATATTATTTTTATTTAAATAATAGGGTAGTCCAATTAATTTTTTTCCGTTAGGGGGCCTAAAATCAATTGCGTCTGTAAATCCTGTTTGGCGGATTAATGAATTCGTTTTTTCTATTTCATCTTTAATAAAAGAAGGTGTTTTGAAAACCATTCTATTATGAGAATATGTATGGTTTCCAAGTTGGTGCCCAGATTGCGCGATAGCTTCTCCTAACGATAGATTTTTCTCTAATTCATTTCCAATTAAAAAGAAAGTAGCTTTAGCGTTGTATTTATCTAGTAGCGGTAATATTTGTTTTACATTGTTAGTAGGGCCATCATCAAAAGTTAAAGCGATCACTTTTTCATTTGTTTCTACGCGTTGTGTTAAATCTCCAAATAATTGAAAGCTTCTTGCGTTCATCAATTTGTATGTTCCGAATAATGCCGTGATAATAAAGAATAGTGTAACGATCGTAATGATAATTTTTTTCTTCATAACGTAACCTCACAATGATTTTTGATTCAATTAAAAAGTATTATATCAAACTAAGTAATTTCGTGCTTTAAGAAGGGTGTGGATGCAAGGAGAAGGAATTTATCATATAATAAAATGCAAAAGGTATATTAGGAGGTGTTTATATGGCGATTATAATTCAATTGCCAGACACTGCAACGTCTCATGCAAAGCCAAGTATGGAAATGGCGATACTTTGCGTGAGGTAGACAAGTAATATACAATCGCCTATATGAGCTCGTATCATTTTTTATATTTGGCTTTGCACCTTATTGAAATGAATCATAAAAAATAAGGGGCGAGCAGAAATGAAATACGTAAAAGCTAATGCTGTTTTACCAGAGAGTTTAATTACTGAAATTCAAAAGTATATACAAGGTGAAACAATTTATATTCCGAAACAAGAAACGAAACATTATAAATGGGGTACACGATCTGGCGGAAGAAAACAATTAGATGAAAGAAATAAAGCAATTAAAAAAGCGTTTAAAAGTGGGATTGCTATTCATCAACTTGCAGAAGAATATTTTCTTTCTGGGGAAACGATTAAAAAGATTGTGTATTCTAAATAAGAGGAAAAGAGTCTGATTCATATATTACTTTGAATCAGACTCTTTTTGTTTTATATGTATTGGATATATGAAGTGTGAACGGGCATGATAATAGAAAAAATGTGCCGTTTTTTATTAAATGCTATACAGAACATTTGAAGAGTAGAAAGGTGAACATATATGAATCATATTGGACAAATAACGATAGAGCTTTTAATTGGTTTTTTTGTTCTATTAATTGCTACAAAAATATTAGGGAAAACACAAATATCTCAGCTAACGCCCTTTGATTTTATTTCTGCAATCGTCCTAGGTGAGCTCGTTGGAAATTCAATATATGATCCTAAAATTAAAGTATGGTCTATTTTATATTCAGTATTTGTTTGGGTAATTTTAATTTATACTATTGAAGTGATAACACAAAAAGTAAGAGGGACAAGAAGGTTTTTTGAAGGATATCCTTCAATTATTATTCGTAATGGAAAGATTGATCGTGAACAATTAAGCGTAAATCATTTGGATATAAACCAATTACAACAAATGCTTAGGCAACAAAAAGATATATTTTCAATCCGAGAAGTTGAATATATGATATTGGAACCTAACGGAAACATAAGCGTTTTGAAAAAAAGTAAATACGAATCTCCTACTGTAAATGATTTAAGTTTAAAACATAAGCCTGTATACTTACCAATTTCATTAATTAGTGATGGAAAAGTAGTTAAGGATAATTTGAGGGAAGCGGGATTTGATGAAGGGTGGCTTTATAAACAAATAAAGCAAAAAGGAATTACTAAATTTGAAGACGTATTATATGCGGAATGGAAAACAGATGATGGCTTCTTTTGTCAGGAAATGCAGCGGTAGAGAATAAGTGATATATGTAATGTTTGTTTCTAAGTTATCTTTTACATATCAAAAAACGTAATCATTGTATACAATAAAACTAGATCAACAATTTGTATGGAGTGATAAAGATGGAAGCGTTTATTAGAAGTGATCAATATAATTTTATAAAATCACAAGCTTATATTTTAGCAAACGGGCATGCAACGGCAAATGATAGAGGTGTAATTCAAGCGTTAAAATCGCTTGCGATTGAAAAGATAATACATGTATTTGAGAATTTAACGGATGAACAGAAAGAGTTAATTGATACGGTATTAACAGTTCAAAATAGAGAAGATGCAGAATCATTTTTAATGAAAATAAATCCGTATGTAATTCCGTTTCAAGAAGTTACAGCACAAACATTAAAAAAGTTATTTCCTAAGGCGAAAAAGTTAAAACTTCCTGATATGGAAGAAATGGATATGAAAGAAATATCTTATTTAAGCTGGATTGATAAGGGATCAAGCAGGAAATTTATTATAGCGAAAAATGATAAAAATAAATTTGTTGGTCTGCAAGGAACGTTCCAAAGTTTAAATAAAAAAAGCATTTGTTCATTATGTCATGGGCATGAAGAAGTAGGAATGTTTTTAGTTGAAATTAAAGGCGATGTACCAGGAACTTTCGTTAAAAAGGGAAACTACATTTGCAAAGATGGTGTAGCTTGCAATCAGAATATGAAATCGCTAGATAAATTGAACGATTTTATTGACCGCTTGAAGAAATAAAGAGAAAACCTCTAGTATTTAAACTGGAGGTTTTTATTTTTTGAAGAAGTAAAATAAGCTTTCTTTGTAAATGTAGATTTATAATGAAATTTGATAAAAATATCTATTATGATACAGTTGCTTATATGCAAGGAGGTAAAACATGGATTACCTTTTATCGAAAGAAAAAGTGAAGCGATGGCCCAAAGATATGATAGCGGCGGGGCGTTGTCATACTGTTGGCCTTAAATCGGATGGCACGGTAGTAGCGGTGGGCCGGAATAAAGAAGGGGCATGTAATGTAAGTGGCTGGCGAGATATTGAAGCAGTCGCAGTGGGCAATGTTCATATGGCAACGAACACGGGTAATGCTCATACAATCGGTCTTACATGTGACAGTACTACGGTAGCAGTGGGTTGGAATAAGCATGAACAATGTGATGTAAACGATTGGCATAATATTGTAGCGGTTGCGGCGGGGCGTTGTCATACTGTTGGCCTTAAATCGGATGGCACGGTAGTAGCGGTGGGCCGGAATAAAGAAGGGGCATGTAATGTAAGTGGCTGGCGAGATATTGAAGCAGTCGCAGTGGGCAATGTTCATATGGCAACGAACACGGGTAATGCTCATACAATCGGTCTTACATGTGACAGTACTACGGTAGCAGTGGGTTGGAATAAGCATGAACAATGTGATGTAAACGATTGGCATAATATTGTAGCGGTTGCGGCAGGGTGGCGTCGTACTATTGGCCTTAAATCGGATGGCACGGTAGTAGCGGTGGGCCGAAATAAAGAAGGAGAATGCAATGTAAGCAGTTGGCAAGGTATTGTGGCAGTCACAGCGGGTGACTGGCATACAGTCGGTCTCAAATTGGACGGAACATTGACGACTGTGGGGAATAATCGATATGGTCAATGCAATGTAAGTAGCTGGCGAGGTATTGTAGCGGTCAAGGCTGGGTATCTTCATACTGTTGGTCTTAAACGAGACGGTACGGTGACAGCAGTGGGGAATGATAAACATAACCAGTGTGATGTAAGTGGCTGGATAGATATTGTAGCAATAGCGGCTGGTACGAATCATACAATCGGACTAAAATCAGACGGTACCGTGCTGGCAGTGGGCTGGAATGAGTATGGTCAATGTAACGTAAGCGATTGGCGCGATATTGTAGCGATAGCGGCTGGTTGTGCACATACAGTCGGACTAAAATCAGACGGCACGGTGGTCGCGGTAGGTAATAATGAATTTGGCCAATGCGATGTAGGTAGCTGGCGCGACATTCGGTTGCCTGGCAAATAGTCAATTTACAATCAATGATTAGTAATATTATTCTATTTTAGGAGTAATTATGGAATAGGATATGTAGAAAATAATTAAACTTAAATCTACTGAATAAGAATCTCTTTTGAAAAGGGATTCTTATTATTTTTCATAAAATGAGGGTCTAAATGGAATTTTTGAACAAACTATATTTCAAAATTACAGTAGAAGATATAAATAAAGTATAGAGGAGATAAAGGAATGCTTAAAAGGTTTTTACTTTCTTTACCGGATGTTTTACTTATATGTATCGTTCTTTACATAACGTACACAAATTCTTTTAGCTTTGGACAAATGTTAGTAATTTCGATTGCAATCGGAATCATTGGTGGTCTTGTTATAAGGATTGGTAAGGATGTATTTATGTATATAAGGTGGACAATGAAACAGAGGAAATCTTGAATACGTTGTATTGCTGTTAGGAGGAGATGAAATGACTAAGAAAAAGAGTAGAGTGAAAAATGAAGTAGCGCTTTGGGCATTAACAGCGGTTGTTCTCATCATTGTATGGTACTTTTATCAAAAATAAAAACGCATCGTATTAAAAAAGCACGATGCGTTTTTATTATTTTTTTTGCCAATTTTTTTTAATAAAGTCTTCACGACCAGATTCCTTTTGCTCAATAGCATATTTCTCTGGATTCTTTTTATAGAAATGTTGGTGGTATTCCTCTGCTGCGTAAAAAGGTGCAGCAGGACGAATTTCAGTCACGATTGGATCTTTAAACATACCGCTTTCTGTAAGAGCTTGTTTTGATTTTTCGGCAAGCCCTTTTTGTGTTTCGTTATGATAAAAAATAGCGGTACGATAAGATGGACCACGGTCAAAAAATTGTCCGCCATCATCAGTTGGATCGATTTGTGGCCAATATAAGTCTAGTAATTTCTGATAAGGAAAAATAGAAGGATCGAATGTAATTTGAACAACTTCTAAATGTCCAGATGTTCCAGCTTTTACTTGTTCATATGTTGGGTTTTCTACATGACCTCCTGCATAGCCAGAAAGTACTTTATGAATACCAGGAAGTTCATCAAATGGTTTTACCATGCACCAAAAGCAACCGCCTGCGAAGGTTGCGAGTTCGTATGTTTTTTCGGACATTGCTGTAATCCTCCTAAATGTATATGTTTTATATAGTATTATATAAATTGTTTTATTGCGCAATAAAAAAGATTTGAAAATATATGTTTTTTATAAACAAGATCCTCCGCTCACATCAATTAATTGTCCAGTTACCCAGCGGCTGTCTGGAGAAGCAAGGAATGCAGCAGTATCGGCAATGTCTTCTACTTCACCTAAGCGATTGAAAGCGGAAATAGTAGTAGCGTACTGCTTCATCATCGGGTCACTCAAGAGTTCTGCATTCATATCTGTTTTAATAAATCCTGGAAGTATTGCATTCACCGTTATTCCTCGTGCTCCAAGCTGTTTTGCTAGCGTAAAAGTCATTGTATTAATAGCGCCTTTCGTCATACTATATGCAACAAAATCAGGTAAAGAAATGCGGGTGGCAGCGGATGAAATATTAATAATTCGGCTATTGTCACGTAAACGTGGCAGTGCTTGTTGAATGATAAAGAATGGTGCTTTTGCATTTACTGAAAACATTCTATCAAAAAATTGTTCAGTCGTTTCTTCAATAAAAGCACCAGGACCAATGCCAGCATTGTTTATTAAAATATCAAATTGTGTTTCACCAGTGCGCTTTTGTAATTCAGTATCTAAAGCTTTATAAAGGTTTTCTACACCGTGTAAGGATTCTAAATTTGCGCCGATAGAAAAAGCTTGGCCACCATCTGATCGAATTTCCTGAACAGTTTCTTCAGCGTCATCTTTTCGATTACCGTAATGAACAGCAACCAATGCACCGTCATTTGCTAAACGTTTAGCGATCGCTCGTCCAATTCCTCGGCTTGCTCCTGTAACTAACGCTACTTTCCCTTTTAACATAGTTTCCTCATCTCCTCATAAACTTTATAAGTGTTTCTTTATGTAGTAATACAAACATACTTAAGTAATATATGAGTGTATGTAAGTAATGCATTCCAATTTTGATTTGAGAAAAAATAAATAGAATGAATTTTGATTTTTTTTTGAAAAAACATGTTGACAACAAAAAGAACAACGTCCTATAATACGTGTAACAAATAAAAGTTAATTAAGAATTTTCTAACTTTATATGTTGTATATGCAAAGAAGAGGAAAGTAGATGATTATGATCGTTTCAGAGAGCTACTCCAAGGCTGTGAGGGTAGTAACAATCGAATCATTGAAGATCACCTCGGAGCATCGCTTGCGAAAGGGAAACTGAGTAGAGGGCGGCGGCATCGTCTCCGGTAAAAGGACGGAGGTCTGATTGGACCTACAAAGCTTATATTTCGTGAGAAGTATAAGGAAGCTGAGTGGTAACGCGAAACTCTCGCCTCAGCAATCAAAGCTACTAAATTGTAGTAGTTGATTGCTGAGGCGAGAGTTTTTATTTTTAAAAATAGAAGAAGAGAATGCGTAGAAGAGGAGAGTAAATGATAAAGATTGTTTCAGAGAGCTGCCCCGAGGCTGTGAGGGTGGTAACAATTCAATCATTGAAAATCACCTTGGAGCACTACTTTTGAAAACTAGTAAAAAGTAGCGGGGTTGTTCCCGATAGAAAAACAAAAGTCTAATTGGACTTGCAGAGCTTATGTTTCGTGAGAAGTATAAGGAAGCTGAGTGGTACCACGATTCCCTCGTCTCAGCAATGGATTGCTACAAGTATGTAAGTAATCGATTGTTGAGACGAGTATATTTTTAAGGGTTATATACTGAATATTCTGTTAAAAATACTCATCTCAGCAATCGATGTAGAAATAGATTGCAAAAATAGAGAAAAAAGAGGAGCGATGTGAGATGGGAAACCAGTACATTTACATGAATGGGGAATTTGTAGAAAAAGAAAAGGCAGTTGTTTCAGTGTATGATCACGGTTTTTTATACGGAGACGGTGTATTTGAAGGGATTCGTAGTTACGGAGGAAATGTATTTTGTTTAAAAGAACATGTGAAACGATTGTATGAATCAGCGAAATCTATTTTACTAACAATTCCAATGACGGTAGAAGAAATGGAAGAAGCAGTTTTACATACACTCCAAAAAAATGAATACGCTGATGCTTATATTCGCTTAATTGTCTCAAGAGGAAAAGGTGACTTAGGACTTGATCCGAGAAGTTGTGTGAAGCCGAGCGTAATTATCATTGCAGAACAATTAAAGTTATTCCCACAAGAATTTTATGATAATGGGCTAAGCGTTGTATCTGTTGCATCAAGACGTAATACGCCAGACGCGTTAGATCCACGTATTAAGTCAATGAATTATTTAAATAACGTACTTGTAAAAATTGAGGCGGCACAAGCAGGAGTGTTAGAGGCTCTTATGTTAAATCAACAAGGATATGTTTGTGAAGGTTCTGGCGATAATGTTTTCGTTGTGAAAGATGGAAAAGTATTAACCCCGCCATCCTATTTAGGGGCATTAGAAGGTATTACGAGAAATAGTGTTATCGAGCTATGTGAACGACTGAGTATTCCGTGTGAGGAAAGACCATTCACTCGCCATGACGTATATGTAGCGGATGAAGTATTTTTAACAGGAACAGCAGCGGAGTTAATTCCAGTTGTAAAAGTTGATTCGAGAGAAATTGGAGATGGGAAACCAGGAAGTGTAACGAAACAATTGACCGAAGAATTTAAAAAATTAACGAGAGAAAGAGGAGTACGTGTTCCCGGGCTGACGGAAAGCTTAGCATAAATAAGGAGAGGAGTTAATTGAAATGAAGCAGCAGTATACAGCGTATGAGAAGTTACAGTGTGAAGAAATGACAGGCGCTGGGCACGTGATTCAAGGTTTGAAGAAATTGGGTGTAACGACCGTTTTCGGCTATCCAGGCGGAGCGATTTTACCAGTATACGATGCGTTATACGAAAGTGGTTTGAAACATGTTTTAACTCGTCATGAACAAGCTGCCATTCATGCGGCTGAAGGATATGCGAGAGCTTCTGGGAAGGTCGGAGTAGTCTTTGCTACCTCTGGCCCAGGGGCGACAAATTTAGTTACGGGCTTAGCAGACGCTTATATGGATTCGATTCCTTTAGTTGTCATTACCGGCCAAGTTGCAACGCCTTTAATTGGTAAAGATGGATTTCAAGAAGCGGATGTTGTCGGAATTACAGTACCTGTTACGAAGCATAATTACCAAGTTCGTGATGTAAATCATGTATCACGAATTGTGCAAGAAGCTTTTTACATCGCCAAAAGCGGACGACCGGGACCAGTATTAATCGATATTCCAAAAGATGTTCAAAATGCAAAAGTCACCAGTTTCTTTAATGAAGAAGTTGATATTCCGGGGTACAAACCAGAACTTGTACCAGACAGCATGAAACTTAGAGAGGTGGCTAAAGCAATTTCAAAATCAAAGCGTCCACTTCTTTATATTGGAGGAGGTGTCATTCATTCAGGTGGATCCGATGAACTCTTCGAATTCGCAAGGGAGAACCGTATTCCAGTCGTTTCAACTTTAATGGGACTTGGTGCATATCCACCAGGAGATCCATTGTTTCTAGGGATGCTTGGTATGCATGGGACATACGCTGCTAATATGGCGGTAACAGCATGTGATTTACTACTTGCATTAGGTGTTCGCTTCGATGATCGTGTAACAGGAAAATTAGAACTTTTTTCTCCGCACTCGAAAAAAGTACATATTGATATTGATCCTTCTGAGTTTCATAAAAATGTAACTGTAGAGCATCCGATTGTTGGTGATGTAAAAAAAGCGTTACACATGTTGTTACATATGTCTATTTATACACAAACAGATGAATGGCTTCAGAAAGTAAAGGCATGGAAAGAAGAATATCCACTTTCTTATAAGCAAAAAGAATCTGAGTTAAAACCACAGCATGTGATCAACTTAGTAAGTGAATTAACGAATGGTGAAGCGATTGTCACAACAGAAGTAGGACAGCATCAAATGTGGGCTGCTCACTTCTATAAAGCAAGAAAACCTCGGACGTTCCTTACCTCTGGAGGATTAGGAACAATGGGGTTTGGGTTCCCAGCGGCAATTGGTGCTCAGCTTGCAAAAGAAGAAGAACTTGTCATTTGTATTGCAGGTGATGCTTCTTTTCAAATGAACATTCAAGAACTACAAACAATTGCTGAAAATAATATCCCTGTAAAAGTATTTATTATAAATAACAAATTTTTAGGGATGGTAAGGCAATGGCAAGAAATGTTTTATGAAAATCGTTTATCAGAGTCAAAAATTGGCTCACCAGATTTTGTGAAAGTGGCAGAAGCTTATGGAGTGAAGGGATTAAGGGCGACAAATTCAACAGAGGCGAAACAAGTGGTGTTAGAAGCATTTGCTCACGAAGGTCCTGTCGTAGTTGATTTTTGTGTAGAAGAAGGTGAAAACGTATTTCCGATGGTTCCGCCAAACAAAGGGAATAACGAAATGATTATGAAGAGGTGGGAAGAATGAGTCATACTTTTTCACTCGTTATTCATAACGAGCCAAGTGTCTTATTACGTATAAGTGGAATTTTTGCTCGGCGTGGCTATTATATTTCTTCTTTACATTTAAACGAAAGAGATACGAGTGGCGTTTCTGAAATGAAACTCACAGCAGTTTGTACTGAAAATGAAGCGACATTACTTGTTAGTCAGTTGAAAAAATTAATTGATGTACTGCAAGTAAATAAATTATAAGGGGTGTATGGAGTATGAAAACGTATTATGAGAAAGATGCAAATGTAGAGTTATTACAAGGGAAAACAGTTGCGGTAATTGGTTATGGATCTCAAGGGCATGCGCAGGCACAAAATTTACGTGATTCAGGTGTGGAAGTTGTAGTTGGTGTTAGACCTGGTAAATCGTATGAAGTAGCAAAAGCAGATGGATTTGAAGTAATGTCTGTTTCAGAAGCGGTTCGAACCGCACAAGTTGTACAAATATTATTGCCAGATGAACAGCAAGCACATGTATATAAAACAGAAGTAGAAGAGAATCTCCGTGAAGGACAAATGTTACTTTTCTCACATGGATTTAACATTCACTTCGGCCAAATTAATCCGCCAAGTTACGTAGATGTAGCAATGGTTGCGCCAAAAAGTCCAGGTCATCTCGTTCGCCGTGTATATCAAGAAGGAAATGGTGTTCCGGCATTAGTCGCAGTGCATCAAGATGCGACGGGAACAGCGCTACATGTAGCATTAGCGTATGCAAAAGGTGTAGGTTGTACACGGGCGGGTGTAATTGAAACGACATTCCAAGAAGAAACCGAAACGGATTTATTCGGTGAGCAAGCTGTACTTTGCGGCGGGGTAACTGCACTTGTGAAGGCCGGGTTCGAAACGTTAACGGAAGGTGGATATCGTCCTGAAATTGCATACTTTGAATGTTTGCATGAATTAAAGCTAATTGTTGACTTAATGTACGAAGGTGGATTAACGAATATGCGCCATTCTATTTCAGATACGGCAGAGTTTGGAGATTATGTAACAGGATCGAGAATTGTTACAGATGAAACGAAGAAGGAAATGAAGCGTGTTCTGACAGAAATTCAGCAAGGTGAATTTGCGAAGAAATGGATTTTAGAAAATCAAGCAGGGCGTCCGACGTATAACGCAATGAAAAAAGCAGAACAAAATCATCAATTAGAAAAAGTGGGAGCAGAGCTTCGTGAAATGATGAGTTGGATTCATGCACCGAAAGAATTAGTAAAGAAATAGAGTAAGAGAGTATAAATGAAAAATATGTAAGAGGGGATTTGACAAGATGAGAAGTGACATGATTAAAAAAGGTTTTGATAAAGCGCCGCACCGTAGTTTATTAAAAGCAACTGGTTTGAAAGATGAAGATTTTGATAAACCTTTCATAGCGATTTGTAATTCTTTTATTGAAATTATTCCAGGGCATAAACACTTGAACGAGTTTGGGAAACTTGTAAAAGAGGCAGTTCGTGCGGCAGGTATGGTACCATTCGAATTCAATACAATTGGAGTTGACGATGGTATTGCGATGGGACATATCGGTATGCGTTATTCTCTTCCGAGTCGTGAAATAATTGCAGATTCAGTAGAAACGGTTGTAAATGCACACTGGTTTGACGGCATGATTTGTATCCCAAACTGTGACAAAATTACACCAGGTATGATGATGGCTGCACTACGTATTAATATTCCGACTGTGTTTGTTTCAGGCGGCCCGATGGCAGCAGGAAAAACATCTAAAGGAGAAGTTGTTGATCTGAGTTCCGTTTTTGAAGGAGTAGGAGCTTATCAATCTGGGAAAATTTCAGAAGAAGAATTAAAAGATATTGAAGATCATGGCTGTCCATCTTGTGGCTCTTGTTCGGGTATGTTTACCGCGAACTCTATGAATTGTTTATGTGAAGTGTTAGGTTTAGCTCTTCCTGGTAACGGGAGTATTTTAGCAATTGATCCAAGACGTGAAGAGTTAATTAAACAAGCAGCAGAGAAATTGAAAATTTTAATTGAAAGAGATATTAAACCAAGAGACATTGTAACGGAAGAAGCAATTGATGATGCGTTTGCGCTTGATATGGCGATGGGCGGTTCAACAAATACAGTGTTGCATACATTGGCGCTCGCGCAAGAGGCTGGATTAGATTACGATATGAACCGTATTGATGCCGTTTCAAGACGTGTACCACATTTATGTAAAGTAAGCCCTGCTTCCAATTGGCATATGGAAGATATTGATCGTGCGGGCGGGATTAGTGCAATTTTGAAAGAGATGAGCCGGAAAGAAGGAGTACTTCATCTTGATCGAATAACTGCTACGGGGCAAACATTAAGAGAAAATATTGCTGAGGCAGAGATTAAAGATAAGGAAGTTATTCACTCTCTTGAAAACCCTCATAGTGAGGAAGGAGGATTGCGTATATTAAAAGGCAACCTTGCGAAAGATGGAGCGGTTATTAAAAGCGGTGCAACAGAGGTAAAGCGTTTTGAAGGACCTTGCGTTATTTTTAATTCACAAGATGAGGCACTTGCTGGCATTATGCTTGGGAAAGTGAAAAAAGGAGATGTAGTTGTCATTCGTTATGAAGGACCAAGAGGTGGCCCTGGTATGCCAGAAATGTTAGCACCAACATCAGCAATTGCTGGAATGGGATTAGGTGCTGAGGTTGCATTATTAACGGATGGACGTTTCTCTGGAGCTTCACGTGGAATTTCAGTAGGACATATTTCACCAGAAGCAGCAGCTGGTGGAACAATCGCACTTCTTGAACAAGGGGATATTGTATGTATTGATGTTGAAGAACGCTTGCTAGAAGTAAGAGTGAGTAATGAAGAATTAGATAAGCGTAAAAAAGAATGGAAACGACCAGAACCGAAAGTGAAAACTGGCTGGCTTGGACGTTATGCACAAATGGTAACATCGGCGAATACAGGGGCTGTTCTGAAAATCCCACATTTTGATTGAGCCAATTTAAAAGAGATAAGGATGATATATAATGGTGCAAAAGGTAAAGGAGAGAGTGAAAATTGAAGATATCTTAATGGCTCATAATTGCATGAAAGATATCGTTATTAAAACACCGTTACAACGTGATACAGTTTTATCTGAGAAATATGATTGTGACGTTTATGTAAAACGAGAAGATTTACAATTAATTCGCTCTTTCAAAATTCGTGGTGCATACAATTTGATTCAAAGTTTACCGAAAGAAAAGTTACAAAACGGTGTTGTTTGTGCAAGTGCTGGTAATCATGCGCAAGGAGTTGCTTATACATGTAATTTATTGAAGATTCCGTCGAAAATATTTATGCCCACAACAACACCGAAACAAAAAGTATCACAAGTACAATTTTTCGGTGGTGATTTCGCAGAGATTGTATTAGTTGGTGATACATTCGATAGCTCTTTCCAAGAAGCACAGTGTTATTGTGAAGAAAATAGAATGACATTTGTTCATCCGTTTGATGATCCGTATGTAGTTGCTGGTCAAGGGACAGTGGCAGTTGAAATTATGCATGATATGGAGAAACCGGTTGATTATATCTTTGCGGCAATCGGCGGTGGTGGATTAGCATCAGGTGTTGGTACATATGTAAAAGGTGTTAGTCCTACTACAAAGGTTATTGGTGTAGAACCGATGGGAGCTGCATCTATGAAAGAGGCTTTTCTTCAAAATGATAATGTCGCATTAGAGAAAATAGATAGTTTTGTTGATGGGGCAGCTGTTAAAAAGGTAGGAAAGTTAACTTTTGAAACTTGTAAAGATGTAATTGATGACATCGTTTTAGTACCAGAGGGGAAAGTTTGTACGACGATTTTAGAACTGTATAAGAAAAATGCGATTGTAGCTGAACCGGCTGGTGCACTCTCTATTGCAGCACTTGATTTATACAGAGATGAAATTAAAGATAAAACAGTTGTATGTACGCTAAGTGGTGGAAATAATGACATTGATAGAATGCAAGAAATGAAAGAACGATCTCTCATTTATGAAGGGTTAAAGCATTATTTCATCATTGAATTCCCGCAGCGTTCAGGCGCGTTAAGAGAATTTCTTGATAAAGGATTGGGGCCAGAAGATGATATTACTCGTTTTGAGTATATTAAGAAACATAATAAGGAAAATGGTCCAGCATTAGTCGGAGTAGAGTTAAAACATAAAGAAGATTATGAGCAATTAATTACTCGCTTTAAAGAAAATAATATTCAATTTATGGAGCTTAATAAAAACCCTGTTTTGTTTGATTTGCTTATTTAATAGAAGGGAAGAGTAAGCATCTAAATAAAAAAGATAGATACAAGCGAGGAAATATAGTGCTTGTTCTATCTTTTTTATAGTTAAACTAGATACTCATTAAATTCAAGAAGAATAAAGCTAGTTAACCAAAAAAATATCGCAATGCGAATAATTACATACATAGTAAATTCAAAGGTAGTAAGTTTTCGTTCACGTTTTATTTTTTTAGAAATCTAACAGAAAAAACTGAACATAAAAGTAGAACGGCTATAGACATTTTATAAATATTTTCTAACAAACTTATATTTTCTAATAAGTTTTTCAGCATGTTTATCACCTATTCTGTAAAGTAGATTACAGAGAAATAGATCTTGAGCTGTCTAGTTTCGTTTATTTTTTATTTTCCCTGTATCATCAATTTCTACATCAGTTGAAATTGTTTGTAAATATTGAAGAGCTTTTTTCTTTTCTTCCTCATTTACAGGGGAAACTTGGTTGTTGCGAATGATATAAGGATTGAATGACATTTGGACATCCTTTCCTTTAAAAGTTAAAGTTAATACGCCAGTTTCGGCGCTTTTTCCATTCACATAACTTGGGAATAAAAAGTTACCTAATGAGTAAGCGATAGGAACTTTATTATAATACTCAAACCCTTGTAACCAATGTGGATGGCTTCCGACAATCGCGTTAGCTCCTGCTTCAACCATTTTAGGTACATATTGCTTTTGGTATTCTACCGGACGGTTTGATTTTTCAACGCCCCAATGCATATAGACGATTAAATAGTCTGCATCTTGTTTTTGTTCTTTAATTGTTTTTGTTACAAGATTTAAATCATAGCCATTCGCAACGCCAGGTTTATTCTCACCAGCTACCCAATTAGAATCAGGCATAAATCGAACGAAGGAAAGAAATTTAAACTTTTTCCCTTTTACGGTCATTTCTCGTGCTGTATATGCGTCTTTCGCATTTTTTCCGGCTCCAATGTAAGGGAACTTTAATTTTTCTACGTGAGAAATCGTATCCAATAATCCATCTTGCCCATAATCAAGTGTGTGGTTATTCCCAATGTTTACGATGTCATATCCAGTGTTTTTAATAGCTTGTAGTGTAGATGGATCACTTTTAATCCAAAACAATTGCCCAGGTGCTTTCTTTTCTTTCGTTGTAAATGCCGATTCTAAATTCACAAAAGAAATATCAGCTTTTTTTATTTCTTCTTTTACATGTTGGAATGGGTAATCAGCCCCATTCTTTTCAATTATAGGACGTAATTGCCAATCAAACATTGTATCACCAGAGAAGGTGAGTGTGATTTCTTGGTCTTCTATTTTCTTTTCGCTTTTTGAAGCGGTTTTACTAGATTTGTTTTGCAAATCGGGTTTGTCTTTTGCTTTTGAAATAAAAGAGTAATTGATTAATAAAACAATCGGTGTAATGAAAAAGGCTATTAACAAAAATCGTTTTAGTAAAGTTTTCATATATACCTTCCCTTTTAATATTATCCCGCATTTAAATTAACACTGAATCTATTAAAGGTAATTAAAGTTACAAAAAAACAGCGGGTTATGTAGTGGAAAACATTTGTTAATATTCTCAATATTAAGTTAACATATAGATAACCTGTAAATCAATGTATAAACCAAAATATAGAAATAAAGAATTCGAAGGGTGAAGAATGAGAAATGGTTATATTAGGAGCAGTTGTAAATGGGATTTGTATTATATTTGGTACTTTACTTGGTAAATTATTTAGTAGGATTCCAGAAAGTATGAAAGGGACGATAATGCACGCAATCGGTTTAGCGGTTACTGTGCTTGGGCTTCAAATGGCATTAAAAAGTGAAAACTTTCTTGTTGTCATACTGAGTTTAGTGATTGGTACGGTAATTGGAGAATGGTTACAATTAGAAGAAAAGTTAAAACATTTAGGGGATTGGCTAGAAAATAAAGTTGGATCGAAGGGGAAAGGAAGCATATCAGAAGGTTTTGTAACAGCTACTTTAATTTTTGCAATTGGTGCGATGGGGATACTTGGTGCACTTGACAGTGGGATTCGCGGAAATCATAATATTTTATTTACCAAGGCAATTATCGATGGATTTATTTCTATTATATTAACGACAACTCTAGGAATTGGCGTAGTATTTTCGGCGATTCCAGTTGTTTTATATGAAGGTGGTATTGCAGTTTTTGCAACACAAATTAATAGTTTTGTCCCGGAAGAATTAATGAACCAATTTATAGTGGAGATGACGGCTGCGGGCGGCATTATGATATCTGCTATTGGATTGAACTTGCTTAGTATTATTAAAATCAAGGTGGCAAATTTACTTCCAGGTATATTGGTAGTGGGTGTAATTGTTTCAATTATTTATGGTTACGGTTTTTTAGTAAATTAGTAGAGGATGGAAACACATATGGAGGAATTTCAATTTACAAAACGTGTGCATAAAATATTGGAGATTGCAGCAGAAGAGAGTGAGTGTAGCATAATTCACCCGGTCCATCTGTTTATAGGTATGTGTAAAGAAGGTACAGGAGTTTGCGCTGAGTTATTTATGTATTTGTTTCATAAAGTCGGTCCAGATTTTTTAGAAAAACTTTCGTTACGAAAACGATTCGATTTACATAATCAAGAGTATAAAAAAATAGAGCAATATAAACTATCTTATAATGCGATAGAAATTTTACAAATAGCGAAGAAACGTATGGAACGCTTTCAGCAAGTAGTAATCAATGAAGGACATATTATGTATGCATTATTTCGTGTAGATACAGATATTGGTGAATTTATACATACACAAATGCAAGAAGATATATTACGTATTACAGCTGCACCGAGAGACTTAGCGGTTGATTTAAATAGTTTTAAATCTATTTATAATACATTATTTTGTCATGTAAGAAGAGCTAGTCCTTCTGATTTTGATAAGTTATCACGATTTGTGGCGGATGAATTTGGTGAACGGTGGTTACAGTCGGTTGATTATGGATTTCGGACATATAATGAAAAGTTACCTATCTATATTGCACAGCAGGAGGAAGTGATAATTGGTTTCGCCTGTTACGATGTAGTGAGAGGAAAGAAAGGATTGTTTGGTCCAATGGGCATAGCGAAACAAAATCGTGTGAAAGGTGTAGGAAAAGAATTATTGCATCATTGTTTATATAATATGAAGCAAGATGGATATGAATATGCGATTATTGGACAAGCAGGTCCCATTGAGTTTTACGAGAGAAATTGTAATGCTCGTTTAATATCGATAGATAATAAGTAACCAACTTCATCTAAAGGAGTTGGTTTTATTATGAAAATGATGTAGAGATGTAGTGGTTTTTACTAGAAAATAGCGGGTTTTGTAGTAAATCTTGCATATAAAGCAAATTACTAAACTTTTTACAAGAAAGGGTGTAGAATGGGTATCTAAAGAAAGAAGGTGTGAAAATGGCCAGCTGGAAACGAAATTTAATGATTTGTTGGCTAGGTTGTTTTACCACTGCAGCCGGTATGAGTTTAGTAATTCCTTTCTTATCTTTTTATATTGAGGAATTGGGAGTAACTGGCACTTCAAGCATTGCACAGTGGTCGGGACTTGCATTTGGTGTAACATTTTTAATGGGTGCGATCGTATCACCAATATGGGGAAAGCTTGGTGATATACATGGACGGAAATTGATGCTAATTCGTGCTAGCCTCGGTATGGCGATTATTATGACGCTTATGGGGTTTGTAACGGATGTATATCAATTAGTCGCACTAAGATTTTTAATGGGAGCAGTATCTGGTTTCCTTTCAACCGCAATGACATTTATTGCAGCAGAAACTCCGAAAGAACATTCAGGTTGGGCAATTTCCACAATTTCAACTGGTGGTGTAAGCGGTTCGTTACTTGGCCCGTTACTTGGAGGTTATTTATCTGAATTAATTGGAATGCGTCATGTCTTTCTTGTTACAGGAGCTTTTTTATTCCTTTCCTTTCTCATCGTTTTTTTCTTCTTGCATGAAGAAAATCACTCTGCTCAAGCAAAAAAAACACAGCCGAAAAAAGTATGGACGATGGTCCCAGCGAAGCATTTAATTATTAGTTTGTTTGTTACAACATTTATTATTCAACTTGCTAATATGTCAGTTCAACCAATTGTTACATTGTACGTGAAAAATTTAGTAGGCCCTCATACTGCACATATTGAAACAATTGCGGGAGCAGTTATGTCAGCGACAGGATTAGCCGTTATTTTGGCAGCACCAAGACTAGGAAGATTATCAGATCATATCGGTCCTCAAAAAACGTTAGTTGTAGCGTTATTTGCTGCAGGAATTATTTTTATCCCGCAAGCATTTGTAACCTCAGCTTGGCAACTATTAATTCTTCGATTTTTATTAGGTATCGCACAAGCAGGATTATTACCTTCCGTACAAACTCTACTAAAACAACATACACCAACCCATGTTACGGGAAGAATATTTGGATATAATCAATCATTTCAGTTTTTAGGAAATATGATTGGTCCAGTACTCGGGGGACAAATTGCAGCGCATGCAGGTTTCCAATATGTTTTCCTCTCTACATCATCACTATTATTTATTGCGTGTATCTGGGTTTATTTTCATAATAAGAACGAAGAGGTATCAGAGAAACGACATTTGGAAGTTAGTTAACTAAGTGAATAAAAAAAGGATGAAGCAATCATTGCTTCATCCTTTTCTTTAAAATTTAAGACATAGATAGCTTAATGTGCCAAGCTCATAACTACGGTGAATGACTTCACCGCTATTTTCACCACTTCCCATAGCGATAAATAAAGGAACAAAATGTTCTGCTCTTGGTACTGCTAATTGTGCATGAGGAGCATTTTTTTCCCAATTAAACAATGCATCTTTATCGTTATTCTGCATATGTTTAATAATCCAATCATCAAATTCAATTGCCCATTTTTCAGGTGTAGTTTGATTCCATTTCAGTGCTCGTAAGTTATGGACGGTAACACCACTCCCGATTACTAAAATATCTTCTTGTCCGAGTCCTTTAAGTGCTTCTCCAATTTTAAATTGTTCTTTTGCAGAAAGGAATGGATTTACTGATATTTGCACGACAGGAATATTTGCTTCTGGATACATGCGGTGCAGGAGTGTCCATGAACCATGATCTAAACCTCTCGTCATATTATGATGGACTGAAATACCTTTGTTCTTAAATTTTGTTTCTAACATAGATGCAATGCTAGAAGAGCCTTTCGCACGATATTTGATTTCGTATAACTCAGGGGGAAAACCTCCAAAATCATAAATTGTTTCATACTCGTTATCTGATGAGGAAATCGTTAATACTTCACTTTCCCAGTGAGCAGTGAAAATAACAATTGCTTTCGGTTTATATGTTTCTCCAAGTGTTTTTAAAAATCGTGTATAGTCTGTATCTTGAATAGCGAGCATAGGCGAACCATGTGCTAAAAATAATGATGGCATCATAATAGTAGAAACCTCCTAAAAATTATATAGTTACTTTATGTAAGTAACTATATAATTTTATTTCAGGTTCGTCAAGAGATCAGTTTGAAAGCAAGTCTGAAAAATACATCATTTGTCATAATGAAAGCAATTACATATAATATAAAATAAGAAAAGTGAATGGATATTCATTTCTCTTAAAGGTATACATAATAGAGTTGGGAGCTGACGAAATGAATGTACAGGAAAGTTTCGTTACGGCATTGGATGGATCGGAAATTTATTTGCGTAAGTGGTTACCAGAAGGAGATCCGAGAGGAATTATTCAAATTGCACATGGCATGACAGAGCATGCAGGGGTGTATACAGAATTTGTGGATGCTTTATTGGAAGCAGGGTATGGTGTTTATGCGCATGATCATAAAGGACATGGGAAAACAGTAAAAAAAGAAGAAGATTATGGTCATTTTGAACCAAATATAGGGTGGAATCAAGTTGTATCGGATGTTATCTTTGTTTCAGAAAGGATAAAAGAAGAGCAGTCAAGTCCTTTGTTTTTACTTGGACATAGTATGGGTTCTTTTTTATCAAGACGTGCTGTACAACTTAGGGGTGAACTATATGATGGATTTCTGATTTCAGGAACAGGTGGAAATCCAGGGCTTTTAGGAGTTATTGGTCATAAAGTAGCAACAATCGAAATGAAGTTGCGCGGGGCAAAAACGAAAAGTCCAATGTTAAACTTTTTATCTTTCGGAAACTTCAATTCGAACTTTAAGCCAAATCGTACAAAATTTGATTGGTTATCTTCAGATAATAATCAAGTTGATAAATATATTGCGGATCCGTTATGTGGTTTCATTTGTACGACGAGTTTTTACCGAGAATTATTTTCTGGTGTATTAGAAGTAAATAAACTAGAAGAATACAAGAAGACGCCAAAGAATCTTCCAATACATATATTCTCTGGTGATCGTGATCCTGTTGGCGATATGGGGAAAGGTGTAAAAGAAGTATATGAAAACTATAAAAAATGTGGTGTGAAAGACGTGACACTACGTTTATATGAAAATGGTAGACATGAAATGTTTCATGAAGTAAATAAGGATGAAGTATTTAAAGATTTAATTTCGTGGTTAGATGCGCATAATAAATGAGAAAGATAATCCCAAACTGTTTGTAGTTTGGGATTATTTATTTTACAGAAATACGGGCAATAAATTCTTAAATTTACTTTACTTAATAAAAAATAAATCTTATTCTAGAGTCGTTAAAAAAATAAAGAAATATTGTATGAGAGGAAACCTCACTTTTCTGAAGTGAGGTTTTTTGTAGTAACGAAGTAATAGTGAATAAAACTAATTTTAAAAATAATTTAAAATCAAACTATTTATAAAGAAACAGATGCCTGTTCATAATAGTAGTATAATAGTGAATGAGGTGTTAATAGAATGGAAGATAGAACATTAGGTTTATTACTAGATGTTGTTGGTGAATTATTTTCAGATGAAATATCAATCGCCGTTTCGAATACGAAAGAATATATTTACTATCGGCCAAGTAAACGAATTGATTTAAAGATTAGCGCCGGGAATCCTATTAAGGAAGGAACGATTGCACATAAAGCAATGGTAACGAAGCAAAAAGCCTCTGAGTTTATTAACCGAGATGTTTTCGGTATTCCTTATCATGGAATGGCCGTACCATTTTCAAATAATGGAAAGATTGAAGGTTGCGTGACGGCAATTTATCCCGCTTTAACGGATGGTAAGTCAGTCGTTACTTTAAAAACAACAGACGGATGGGTTCCAGTTCCTTTTGCAAAGGTCATGTATTTAGAGGCTAAAGATAAAAAGACATATGTGAATTCAGAAGAGTTAACAGGAACACATAAATACTCTCTACAAGAATTCGAATACTTGCTTCCGAAAGATTCGTTTATTAGATGCCACCGTTCCTTTATTGTAAATGTTAATCATATTAAAGCAATTTATCCTGATACCCATTCTACTTTTTTACTTTCGATGGATAACGGAGAGAGGGTACCAGTAAGTCAATCATACGCCAGTTATTTTCGTAAGCTTCTAGGATTCTAAAATTTTCTGCTTTAGAACCTAGATTCGCTGTTTTGTCTGAATTTTCGGCATTGTGTAAGAAAATCCCTATTTTGATGGTGTTAATGTGTAAAATAATTATGAATATTCATTGGGAGAGGGATTACATATGGAGAATAATTTAGATAGAATTAGGGATCAACGATTAAAAGATCGAGTAGTTACACCTGAAGAAGCAGCTTCATGGATTGAAAGTGGAATGACTTTAGGATTAAGTGGATTTACACGTGCTGGTGATGTAAAAGCAGTCCCATTTGCACTTGTAAACCGAGTTAAGAATGATAAATCTTTTAAAGTAAATGTTTATACAGGGGCTTCCTTAGGTTCGGATGTAGATAAATTATTTGCTGAGGCAGGAATTTTAGGGAAAAGATTGCCTTTCCAAGCAGATGCAACTATGCGAAAAGGAATTAATAACGGGGACTTTTTATTTGTGGATCAGCACTTATCTCATACAGCAGAGTTACTTCGTGCTGACGTTATGGATATAGATTTCGCTATCTTGGAAGCGGTTGCGATTACTGAAGATGGAATGATTATTCCAACCACTTCAATTGGAAATTCTTTAGCATTCTCCTTAAATGCTAAGTCCATTATTATTGAAATGAATATGGCTCAATCTACGCAATTAGAGGGGCTGCATGATTTATATGAACCAGGTAAACAAGGGGAAAGACTCCCAATTCCGCTCGTAAAAACGGATGATCGAATTGGAACAATCGGTATCCCAATTGATGCTGAAAAAGTGAAGGGAATTGTGTTTACGAATCAACTGGATTCGCCATCGACAATTGTTCCTCCAGATGAAGAAACTGTTATTATGGCACAGCATTTAATAGAGTTCCTTCGAGAAGAGGTTAAAGTAGGTCGATTAACAAATCGTTTAGCACCGTTACAATCGGGAATTGGTTCAGTTGCTAATGCAGTATTGCACGGCATGCTAGATTCGGAGTTTGAAGATTTAGAAGTATATTCTGAAGTTTTACAAGATGCGGTCTTTGATCTAATGGATGCTGGGAAAGTCAATTTTGCTTCCTGCTGCTCCATCACGCTTTCTGAAGAGAAAATGCAACAAGTATTTTCTAACTTTGAAAAATATCGTGACAAATTAATGATGCGCCCGCAAGAGATTTCCAATCATCCTGAAATCATTCGTCGTCTTGGATTAATCTCAATTAATACTGCATTAGAATTAGATATATACGGAAATGTTAACTCTACTCACGTTTTAGGTACAAAAATGATGAATGGAATTGGTGGGTCTGGTGATTTTGCAAGAAATGCACGCCTAGCTATTTTTGTTACTAAATCGATTGCGAAAGGTGGTAACATTTCAAGTATTGTTCCTTTCGTTTCTCATGTAGACCATACTGAACATGATGTAGATGTTATCGTCACTGAACAGGGGTATGCCGACTTAAGGGGACTTGCGCCAAGAGAAAGAGTGGAACTTATTATTGAGAATTGCGCACATCCAATGTATCGTGAACAGCTACGAGCTTATTACGAAGAAGCAAAAACAAGAGGTGGACAAACTCCTCATATTTTAGAAAAAGCTTTTTCTTGGCATACGAATTATGCTAAAAATGGAACAATGCTTGAAGCGATAGTAGAAACTGTATAGGTTTGTATCGTACGAAATAGTAAAATGAATGAGTGAGTTTGAAGATTAAATTTTAGAAAAAGAGAACGCCAACTTTTAGGGATGGCGTTCTTTTTCTTTAAAAAAATTGTTAAAAATTGTACTGGTTATAATAAAGATTTATAAAAATAATCTCTAATTTATGAAAAAAAGGTTTTTTGAAGTGCTTTCCGAATCAATTTAGTAGTTTACATATCGAAGGTGAGGAAAAAGAATCATGAAGATAAGAGAAGCGTTACTAAGTGAAGCAAATGAATTAAGTGAATTCGCACTACAATCAAAAGCAACGTGGGATTATAGTGAAGAATTCATACTTGCTTGTAAGGAAGATTTAACAATTACAGAAGAATACATAAAAAATAATTTTGTATATGTTTTAGAAAACGATAATGCGAAGGTTGGTTTTTTCTCATTTTTACGTAATGATAAAGCTCTTGATTTCTTGTACATTCATCCTGATTACAAAGGAAAAGGTTACGGGAAAATACTTTGGGAGTATGTAATAGAAAAAGCCAATGAACTAGGATTAAAAAGTTTTACAATTGATAGTGATCCGAATGCAAAAGGATATTACTTGAAAATGGGAGCACAGTTAATAGGAGAGACACCATCAACTGTCTTTAAGGGGCGTTTACTGCCTCTTTTGAAATATGATGTGTAAAACTATTAATAGTAGGGGAAGGTTAGAATGGATGATGTAAAGGAAAAAAGAATATATGGAGCACTAATAAAATCGTGGTCGATTGAAACAAGTTCAAAGTGGACAATTGAAAATCCAGCAAAGGGACAGTGTGGTGTAACGGCTCTAGTCGTTCAAGATATATGTGGAGGGAAAATTATAAAGACAAAAATAGGGGGCGTGTGGCATTTTTATAACTTTATAGATGGGCAGAGGTTTGATTTTACAGAGTCTCAATTCAATGAAAACCTGAATTACTTGGGTGTGGAATCAAATCGGGAAGAAGCATTTGCAGATACAAATGAAAAGCAATATAGCATTTTGAAGGGAAAAATAACGAAAGAATTAAAATTATCTTTTGACTCTTAATCTTTAATAAGTTACTATAATGGTGGTAACTTATTAAAGGGAACTTCATAGAGTTGAAAGGGGAAATACTTTTGAAAACAACTTATGTAAACGCTACAATTGTAACGATGAATGAACAAAACGAAGTGATAGAAAATGGATATATCATTGTAGAAAATGATCAAATTATAGATGTAAAGAGCGGAGAATTCGCTAATGATTTTGAAGTAGATGAAGTAATTGACATGAAAGGAAAGTGGGTTTTACCAGGGCTTGTAAATACACATACACATGTTGTAATGAGTCTTTTAAGAGGTATTGGAGATGATATGTTATTACAGCCATGGCTTGAGACGAGAATTTGGCCACTGGAAAGTCAATTTACTCCCCAAATTGCGGTCGCTAGTACGGAATTAGGATTACTTGAGATGGTGAAAAGTGGTACAACATCATTCTCTGACATGTTTAATCCAATTGGAGTAGATCAAGACGCAATTATGGAAACGGTATCAAGGAGCGGGATGCGAGCTGCTGTTTCAAGGACTTTATTTAGCTTCGGAACGAAAGACGATGAAAAGAAAGCGATTGAAGAAGCTGAGAAATATGTGAAGCGTTACTATAACGAAAGTGGCATGTTAACTACGATGGTTGCACCACATAGTCCATATACATGTAGTACAGAATTGTTAGAAGAGTGCGCACGGATTGCAGTAGAGAATCAAACGATGGTTCATATCCACCTTTCTGAAACAGAGCGTGAAGTACGTGATATTGAAGCACAATATGGAAAACGTCCAGTAGAATATGCAGCGAGCTGCGGATTGTTTAAACGCCCAACAGTTATTGCACACGGTGTAGTATTAAATGACGATGAGCGTGCATTTTTAGCAGAACATGACGTTCGAGTAGCTCATAATCCGAATAGTAATTTAAAACTAGGTTCTGGTATAGCGAATGTAAAAGCGATGCTAGAAGCAGGAATAAAAGTAGGAATTGCAACAGATAGTGTTGCATCTAACAATAATTTAGACATGTTTGAAGAAATGCGCATAGCGACTTTACTACAAAAAGGTATTCACCAAGATGCAACAGCTTTACCAGTTGAAACAGCTCTTACACTTGCGACTAAAGGGGCTGCTGAAGTAATCGGGATGAAACAAACAGGATCACTTGAGGTTGGAAAATGTGCTGATTTTATTACGATTGATCCATCTAATAAGCCGCATTTACAACCAGCAGATGAAGTGTTATCACATCTTGTGTATGCTGCTAGTGGAAAAGATATAAGCGATGTAATTATTAACGGAAAACGTGTCGTTTGGAATGGCGAATGTAAAATGTTAGATGAAGAGCGTATTATATTTGAAGCAAGTCGTTATAAACGAGGTTTGCAAAGATAACTAATTATGTGGCAGTTGAAAAAGCTATCCTTTTAAAAGGATAGCTTTTTTCTTGAACGAATAAATATTCAAAAGAATGTCGCATCTTTCTGTTCATATTTCTGCTATAATATATAACGCTTTATAATATTTTATACTTAAGGAGAACAACTCATGAAGCGAAAAAAGAGCCATTTAATGGTAATGGCACTTGTTACATCTTTATTATTAACAGCTTGTAATAATAAAGCGAATAAAAGTGATACAGAGGTTAAAAAACAAGTGTTAAATGTAACAGTATCAGAAGAAATTCCTTCTCTGGACACTGTGAAAACGATGGATGGTACATCAGCACACGTTATGCAAAACATATTTGAAGGGTTATATGTATTAAATGATCAAGATCAGCCTACTCCAGCAGTAGCAAAATCGTTTAAAAGAAGTGAAGATGGTAAGAAATATACATTTAACTTGCGTAAAGATGCAAAATGGTCAAATGGAGATAATGTAACAGCAAATGATTTTATATTTGCGTGGAAACGTGCAATTAACCCTGAAACGGCATCTCAATATGCATACATGCTCTTTTATGTGAAAAATGCGAAAGAGATTAATAAGGGAACAATGCCTCTTGATGCACTTGGGGTTAAAGCAATAAATAATTATACGTTAGAAGTTGAACTCGAACAGCCGGTTCCGTATTTTTTACAGTTGTTAGCACTACCTATATACTTACCACAGCATGAATCATTTTTGAAAGAACAAGGAAACAATTATGCATTGGAACCTAGTAATCTCATATATAACGGGCCATTTGTATTAGAAAAATGGAAGCATGAACAAGAGTTTCAATTAAAGAAGAATGCTGCATATTGGGATCGAAAGAAAGTGAAATTAGACGAAATAAACTTTCATATCGTAAAGGATACAATGACAGCTGTAAATTTATATGAAGCCGGAGATTTGGATCGAGTACCTATTAATTCGCAAGTTGTAGACAAGTATAAAGGGAATAAGGAATTACATATGTCGAGTGATCCTGGAATTGCTATGCTTCGTTTTAATGAAAAAAATACCGCGTTAGCAAATAAAAAGGTGCGTCAATCTATTTCATTAGCGTTAAATAAGGATGATTTCGTTGCTCACTTTATTAATAACGGAGCAAAACCTGCAAGCGGGCTTGTACCAGTTGGTCATGTAAATGAAGTGACCGGTAAAGATTTTAGAAAAGAAAACGGAGATCTTTCTTCATATGATTTGCAAAATGCGCAAAAGATTTGGAAAGAAGCGAAAAAAGAGCTTGAAGTAGAGCAAGTAAACCTCGAGTTTTTAACGTTTGAACAAGATAATGCAAAACGGATGGCAGAATATATAAAAGGTGATTTAGAAAAGAATTTGCAAGGAATCGCGATACAAATTAAACAACAGCCATTTAAGCAAAAATTACAGTTAGAACAAGCAGGTGATTACGATATAACTATGGCAAACTGGGGACCTGACTATAAAGACCCAATTAGTTATTTAGAGTTATTTACGACAGGGAATCCGAATAATAAAATGAATTATTCTAATGTTCATTACGATGAATTAATAAAGAAAGCGAAAACGGATTTTGTACTAGATACGGAAAACCGATGGGAAGCGTTGCGAGAAGCCGAGCAGGTATTATTAGAAGATGCTGCGGTAGCGCCGCTTTATCATATTGGCTCAGCATATGTACAAAAGGATTATGTAAAAGGAATTGAAAAGCATCAATTTGGTGGTATTTATACTTATAAGAATGCTTATATTGCTAATGAATAAATACAAAAAACCTTACTTTTTAAAAGTAAGGTTTTTTACACATGAATTCTATTAAATCGATTTTAATAAAGCGTAAAAATTCGTATCATATGGGACATCATCTTGATACATATAATTTTTTAGAACGCCTTCTTTTTCAAAGCCTAATTTTAATAGTACTTTATTGGAAGCTTCATTTTCAAGAAATACAATTGCTCCAATCCGCTTTAAATGAATCGTATGGAAACCGTATGATATAACCTCAGAAACAGCTTCAGTCGCATATCCTTTTCCCCAGTGTTCAGGCAAAAAGGCATAACTTATATTGGCTCGTTTATGCTCAGAAGACCAATCATGAAAACCAATGGTACCGATGAGTTCTTTCGTGTCTTTTAATTCGATTCCCCATTTTATACCGCTTCTTGCATTGTAACTCAACTTAAAGTTATGAATGATTTGTTTCACTTGATCAACATCTTGTAACGGTTTTTGGCCATAATAGCGCAGTACATTAGTATTAGAAAAGCATTGTAGTATACGCGGTGCATCTTCTTCGGTAAGTTCTCTTAAAATGAGTCGGTCTGTTTTCAATATAGGAAACATGCTTTCACTCCATTTCTTTTGAAACTAGAATGTGTTGTTATTATATAATCTAGTCTGAAAATAAAGATTATTCAAGAGGGGAGTATGGTTTTAATTTATGATAAAATTGATTGTGGAATATATTTCAAAAAGAGGTTTGTATATGGAGAAAAATTCAATTTTAATTGTAGATGATGATCAAGATATTGTTCAATTTATAAAAGTGAATCTAATGCAAGAAGGTTTTAAAGTTTTTAGTGCTCATAACGGAGAAGAGGCTTTAGAAATAATAAATAATAACAGTATTCAACTTGCTATTTTGGATATTATGATGCCACAAATGGATGGGATAGAATTGTGTAGAAGGATTAGAGAGAAACATAGTTTACCAATTATGTTTTTAAGCGCAAAATCATCGGATGTCGATAAGGTAATTGGATTTAGTACTGGGGCAGATGATTATATTGTGAAGCCGTTCAGTACAATTGAATTTATCGCAAGAGTGAAAGCTCAATTAAGAAGGTATACATATTTCAACCAAAATGCTGTCCAAGTAATGGAAAAGAAAATAAATATTAGAGGTTTAGAAATAGATGAAGTGTCGAGAACTGTAATGTTATATGGAGAAACAATGAATCTTACGAAAACTGAATATGATATTTTACACTTAATGGCAGCCGCAAGGAATCGTGTGTTTACAATTGAAGAAATATATGAGAGCGTTTGGAACGAAAGAGCCTATGAAAGTAATAATACAGTAATGGTTCATATTGCAAGATTGAGAAATAAAATTGAAGAGAATCCAAAAGAACCGAAGTTTATACAAAATGTTTGGGGAGTCGGATATAAAATTGAAGATTAGATCTTTACAGGGTATTAGGGCGAAATTTTTTTTAGCTTTCATATGTAGCATCTTGTTAGCGACTGTAAGTATAATAGTGCTTCAAATTTTAGTTGGAAATATATATAGTCATGTTAATGCGTTAGAGGAAAAATATTCATTTTTATACTTTATAGTTTTTTTGATTTTTACTACGACATACTTTGCATGTATGACAAAAACAATGATGAAAAGATTGTCTGAAATTAATAAGAACGTGAAGGAAATAAGTAATGGTAATTTTGAAGTACATATACCTATTTCAAAAAATGACGAGATTGGTGAATTAGCGACGAATGTAAATAGAATGGTCAAAAGTTTAAAAGAGTCTATCGAGAATGAAAAAAAATCACAGGAAATGAAAAATGAAATGATTAGTAATATTTCTCATGATTTACGAACGCCAGTAACATCTTTAATCGGTTATGCGGACCTGTTAGGAAATAAACTCCATTCGAATGGAGAAGAATGTGAACAGTATGTAAGTATATTAAAGCGAAAAAGTTATGAATTAAAACATCAAGTAGATGATTTATTAGAATACTGTCAAATAAATTATAGAGAGATTGAATTACATAAAGATGAAGTAGATATGAAAGCATTAATTGAACAAATCATGATTGGCTTTGTACCACAATTAGATGATGCTAATATGAGCTTTTATATTAAAAGTGATGAAGTGCTGTATGTAGAAGTTGATGTGGCACTTATAGTGAGACTATTTGAAAATATAATAGGTAATAGTATTATGTATGGAAAAGATGGAAAGGAAATTGCAATTGGAATTTCCAATAAAACAATGAATGTTGAAGTAGAAATTAAAAATTTTGGACAATGTATTCCGGAAGAGGACCTTCCTTACGTTTTTGAGAAATTTTATCGTAGTGAAAAATCACGTAGTTCTTATACTGGTGGGAAAGGAATGGGGCTTGCAATTTCAAAAAGTATAGCCGAGCTCCATCAAGGGGATCTAACTGTACGTAGTAACGATAAAGAAACAGTTTTCACTGTGAAATTACCGCAGTATAAAAAAGTAAGAAAGTCGTAAGTATTTCTTTTATATGTCGTAATTTTTACTTTATATCATTGAGAAAAAGGATATGAGAGTAGGGATGCGACATGTGGAAGAAATTTTTATTAGTGATTATAGTTTCTTTTTTAATTATAAGTTGGATCTTAGTTTATGTAGCTAATGGTGTTACATCAGTTTTTGTTTGGTGGAGTATTCAGGCTTTTAGTTTTATTTCAGTTTTCCTCTTGATAGGATCAGTAATAATATTTTTTTGGAAAGGCATTTTTAGAAAGCGGATAGATAGAACGCTATTTTTAATCATTCTGTTTTCTATCATTGGAGCTTGGCCTGTCGGTTGGTTTGCTAATATAGGTAGAATTGCTTACCCAGCAGATATACAATCTATGAGTCCTAAAGCAGTAGTTCGTGTTCCTTTGAATGAACGAGCATTAATAGGCTGGGGCGGTGATCAGTTAGAAACGAACTATCATGTTATAAAGCCAAATGAAAGGTGGGCATATGATATCCTCATTCCACCTGCTGAAGTGAAAAGTAGTAAGTTAGAGGATTACGGAATATATGGAGCGAAAGTAATGGCACCAGCTTCTGGGACGGTTGTATCAATCAATAATGATGAAAAAGATTTAATTCCCGGATTGGATGATTTTCAGTCAATGGCAGGGAATTACATATATTTACGGATAGATGAAACAGAGACATTTTTGATTCTTGCCCACTTAAAGAAAGGGTCCATTAAAGTTAGAGAAGGACAACGTGTAAATGAAGGAGAATTTCTTGCTCAAGTCGGTAACTCAGGAAGTTCAAGTGAGCCACATTTACATATTCATCATCAAAGGCAAGATCCGTCCAAGGTAAGTATGTTTTTTGCGGAAGGATTGCCACTTTACTTTCGAACTGAAAATGGTGTCATGATGCCGGAAAGAGGGACATACATAAGTGGTAACTAGAAGAAAATCATTTCATCCAAAAAGGGTATTCCAAATTAAAATTGGAATACCCTTTTTCATTATCCTACAAATGTTTGATACAGTAAGAAGATATTTAAAATGATAACGAGTGCTGCAATTATCCAAGCGATAAATGTTGTTATACGGTGGTTAACGAGTGCACCCATAATCTTTTTGTTACTTGTAAACATAATAAGTGGTACTAGCGCAAATGCAATACCGAATGATAAGACGACTTGGCTCATGACTAGAGCGTAAGTTGGATTTACACCTAAAGCGATAATAACTAATGGTGGAATCATTGTAATAAATCGGCGTAAGTATAACGGAATATGCATGCGAATGAAACCTTGCATAATAATATCACCCGACATTGTACCGACAGAAGAGCTAGATAGTCCTGCTGATAAAAGTCCAATCCCAAATAATGCAGCCGATACAGGACCTACTAAATTGGTAAATTGAGTGTAAGCAACATCTAAATCTTCAACGTGCAAGCCGTTTTTAAAGAATAGTGCAGCAGCAACAATTAACATACTTGCATTAATTGCTCCAGCAATAACCATTGCAATAATAATATCGATAAATTCGAAACGAAAAATCTTTTTCTTTTGTTCGTCAGTTGTTCCGACCACGCGGCGTTGTGTTAATGCAGAATGCAAGTATATTGCATGTGGCATAACTGTTGCACCTAAAATCCCTGCTGCAAGTAATATACTGTCTACACCTTGGAATTTTGGAATAAATAGTCCTGAAAGAAGGGGACTTAATTCTGGTTTTGCATAAAAAACTTGAATCCCAAAAGCAATTACTACAATGAAAATCATTCCTGTAATAATAGCTTCTAGTGGACGAAATCCTCTACGTTGAAACTCAAGAATAATAAATGATCCGGCTGCAGTAATTAAAGCGGCAGGTAGCATCGGGATTCCAAATAGTAAGTAAAGCCCCAAAGCAGCTCCAATAAATTCCGCTAAATCTGTAGCCATAATAACTAGTTCACCTTGTATCCATAAGCCGATAGACACAGGCTTTGGAAAGTTTTCACGAGCTATTTCGGGTAAATTGTTTCCTGTAGCAATTCCTAATTTAGCTGATAACGTTTGGATTAATACAGCCATTAAGTTAGAAGCGAGTATAACCCATAATAGTAAATATCCATATTGTGAACCAGCTGCGATATTTGTGGCAAAGTTGCCAGGATCAATATAAGCAACGGACGCGATAAAAGCGGGTCCTAAAAATGGTAACAGTCTTTTCCAGCCTTTTGTTTCTCCACTTAAAGCTAAATGAGCTGATTGTACAGTTGTACTTTCAGAAGGGAGATGTTCATCTTTTGTTATATCTTTATTCATAGTAGTTTTCCCCTTTAAAATGTTAACTTGATGAAATTATTGTATTTATTCTTACTCATTATTTCAATACATTTAAATATGTTATGTGATAATTTCATTTGAACACGAAAGTTTCCTTAATGCAAATTATATGCCTTTACGCAATGGATGGTGTGATAACGTAAAATAAATTGGGAGTTTATGGTGTGATGACGTGGGGAAACATAATAAATTAAAGGGTCAATTTTGAAATTTATGTGAACATAAAGCCGATAATCCAGCATATTAATTGATGGAATTGCATTTGTATGATATATAATATATTGGGATTACAACATAACCATAGTGTTTTGATGTGTAATCTTGTTTTTTATTTTTGTTAACTGATAGAAAATAGTATAAAGAAAAGAAAATGGGATTCATTTTCTTATTATATATGTTTTGATATGAACGTTAACTTATACATGATTTAAAAAATTAGATAGGTGGTAGAAATACATTGGCAACTACAAAAACATACAGAGTATTACTATATTACATGTACACAACAATTGAAAACCCAGAAGAATTCGCGGCAGAGCATTTAGCATTTTGTAATTCACTTGAATTAAAAGGAAGAATTCTTGTAGCAAAAGAAGGTATTAACGGAACTTGTTCTGGAACTGTAGAACAAACAGAGAAATACATGGAAGCAATGAACAATGATCCACGTTTTGATGGCATCGTATTTAAAATAGATGAAGCTGATGGTCATGCATTCAAGAAGATGCACGTGCGTCCTCGTCCAGAGTTAGTTACACTTCGTCTAGAAGATGACATTAACCCACACGAAATAACTGGGAAGTATTTAGAGCCAAAAGATTTTTATGAAGCAATGAAACAAGAAGATACAGTTATCATTGATGCACGAAATGATTATGAATTTGATTTAGGTCACTTCAAAGGTGCGATTAAACCTGATATCGAATCATTCCGTGAATTACCAGATTGGATTCGTGAAAATAAAGAAGTACTTGAAGGTAAAAAGATTTTAACGTATTGTACAGGCGGAATTCGTTGTGAGAAGTTTTCTGGTTGGTTAGTTCGTGAAGGCTATGAAGATGTAAGTCAGCTTCACGGCGGAATTGTAACGTACGGAAAAGACCCAGAAGTACAAGGTGAGCTTTGGGATGGACAATGTTACGTGTTCGATGAGCGTATCGCTGTACCAGTAAACCAAAAAGAACATGTTATTGTTGGTAAAGACCACTTTACAGGTGAACCTTGTGAGCGCTATGTAAACTGTTCAAATCCAGAATGTAATAAGAAAATTTTATGTTCTGAAGAAAACGAAGCGAAATATTTACGTGCATGTTCTCATGAATGTCGTGTAAGTCCACGTAACCGCTACGTAATACAACATGAATTAACGGAAGAGCAAGTAGCTGCTGCATTAGAGCAAATCGAAGCAGGGAAGTAAACAGAATTCGTATAATAAAAGGGGTACTCCAAGTTTAATTTTGGAGCACCCTTTTTTTATTATCCGGTTCTGTCATTTGTCGGCAAGTCGATATATTAAAAAAATCGCTGATATATTTCGAGTTGCGCCGATATAATCGGAAAATCGCTGATGAAAATTTCACTTACTGCAGCGCGCCAAGAATTTGAAAATAACCTTCTTTAATTTTTATCTTCTTTCTCTTTAACGGCAGAAAGTACAGTTTGTTTTACCCAAGCTTTTCTTCGTTTATGTTGTAGACCCCATTGGTATAAACTTTGGGCTCCTAAAATAAGTGAAATGACAATGCCGCTAATTGCAATTAATAGAGCGAAAAATTCAAGAGGTGACGATATTTTGTTTGAATCGGTGTTTCTTAAAAGGTCAATCATAGTAAACCCTAACATTTGGCCCACTACAGAGTAGAGCGTTAAAATTAATAATAAAAGGCTATCTTTTTTAGAGGCGACATTTTCTTGATATTTAAACAAACTATCAAGATTTTGTTTCGCGTTCGAGTATAGAACCTCAATATTAAAAAGTTTTCTTAAGCGGAAGAAAATATCTTCACTTTGTGATTGGGATACTAATTCTAAAGAAAAATAATTAGCAGTGAACGAATTGATCGAATAAATTAATTTCTCTATTTCATTAGTATCTTGTTCAATGTTTAGCTCAGCATAGGCGTTTGCCATTTTTAATAAAACAATTTTATGGAATAGGTTTAATAATAAAGCGTAATAAAATTCCCCGTACATTTGACTAGCAAGTTTAGCGATTTCGCGTTCTCCTTCATTTGTTACACATGTAAAAATATGTTCTTCCATTATGAAATAACGATTTGGAGCCCATCTCTGGTAAGCGTGTTTTTTTAAATAGTCATGAATGTAAGGAAGGTTATTTGCACTCACATATGGCTTACCATCACTTGTTAATCCGGAAAGACTAGAAGTACGATAAACATCCACTTCATTAAGTTCCAAACTTTCTTTTAGTGACAATAAAGTTTGGACGTACATTCTTTGGTCTTCGAAGAAAGGGAAGGTTTGAAAGTATGAACTTCTTAATCTCTTCTTTTCAAAGAAATCAGTTACGCCATGAAATAAATAACCAAAAATGAATTTTTCAACTTGGGAATACTTTTTTCCGTTACATTCAATACAAATAGTCTCATTTGTATCATTTTTAGTTTCAAGTACACGGAAGCGAGCAGCAAATTCGATTGCTTCAGATAAAGTCATGTTTAGAGTAGTGTTTACTTCTGTTCGAATTGTTAAGAAGCCAAGTTCATAAGGACAAAGTGTTACATCAATAGAGTGTATCTTGAATGGAATTGAAATAAGGTTTGTTGTTAAATGTCCAGTTAAGTTAAGGTCCTTTGAATAACGTTGCAAGCCCTTTTGATGCTCTGAGTGAGGAAAGAGAATTTTATTTGTAAATGAAAGATAGTATGCTTCCATATTTTGATGTGAAACTTTAAACTCCCCATAATATGTATTTTCATCATCGAGATGATCGAGCCGAAAAGGACGGAAATCGTTTTTTTGTAAGAATGGGAACATATTTTGTTCATATCCAGCTTTAAACGAAAACGGGAATATAAATTGAAATATAGCTGTTGCTACATCTTTTTCCTCAATTGCTTGTATTGCCTCCATCTACATTGTTTCCTTTCCATATATGCTATAGAAACAACATGCCCAAATTTATTTGAAAATAACCACTGTTTTATACTCGATTGAGAGTGAAAATTCAGCTTATTTAGCAGAGGACATGTATAATGTTATGTATACTAAAAGTTATGAAATTGTATTTTGAAAAGGGGGATGCTGTATGCGGATTTTAGTATTAGGCGCTGGTGGAGTCGGAGGATTTTTTGGTGGCAGATTAGTCGAAAAGGGAGAAGATGTTACATTTCTTGTTCGTAGTAAACGGAAAAAACAATTAGAGGAAAGAGGACTTGTAATCCGAAGTGTTAACGGGGATTTTTCCTTTCAACCGAAATTAATAACGAAGGAAGAGAGAACTTCTCCATTTGATGTCATTTTATTTTCAACAAAAGCGTATCACTTAAACGAGGCAATTCAAGATTTGAAGCCGTTTGTTGGCGAAGGTACTGTAATCATTCCATTGTTAAATGGTATCGCTCATTTATCACTATTACAAAAAGAATTCGGCGAAGAAAAAGTAATTGGCGGTTTATGCTTTATCGAGACGACGTTAAACGATCAAGGAGAAATTGTACAAACTAGTGCTGCCAACAGACTTGTGTTTGGAGAAATTAAGTCTCAAAATTCAGAGAGAGTAAAGCATATTTCTAAAGCATTTGCAGGTACGAAATCTAGTTTTGTTTTAAGTGAAAATATTACGCAAGATATGTGGCATAAATATTTATTTATTACTGTAATGTCCGGTGTGACAACGTTAATGCGTGCACCAATTGGACCAATCCGTGAAAGTGAAGGCGGCCGTGATTTTATCCGTAATGTGTTTGAGGAATCTGTACAAATCATGAGAGTATTAGGAGCTCCAATAAAGCTTAATATTGCCCAGGAACATATGAAAACGATTGATAAAATTTCGTATGATATGAAGTCATCGATGCAACGTGATATGGAGAAGGGTTCGTTTATTGAAGGGAAGCACTTGCAAGGATATTTACTGGATGTAGCAGAGCAATTTTCTATAACGGCACCATTATTAAGCACTATATATCAAAATTTAAAGGTGTATGAAGAGATGACCTTTAACAGATCTGTAATAGAATTAGATGTATGAAAAAATAAAAAAGATAGCAATATATAAGTGTATTGCTATCTTTTTTATTTTTTTGTATGACAAATTATTTATTTCTTTTCGTTCTATCTGTCAAATTTATTTCCTGTTCACGTTTACCATATAACTGATTAATTTCATTTGCTACTGCATCTAAATATGAATCGGAAAAAATAGGCTTCTTTTCTTTAGACATATGGGTCTCCTTTGTGGATTTTTTAGTATTCATTATGTATATTTCTCAGTGGATTATGCACAATCATTTTAATTTTTTTCTTATTAAAAATTTTTGTTTACTTTTTGAAAATAAAGGAGTATTATAATCCACAGTTTCAATTTTCTAAATCGCTGAAACCGCATGGTACGGGGGACCCGTTTTTACGGATTAGTACATAATCCGATGGGGTGAATCCTTGAAAAAGGTAGGGCTACTCATAGGCCCGAATCCGACAGCTAACCTCGTAAGCGTTATATTGAGAAGGAAGGTGGAGCTTGTGCGACAAAAAAAATAATGTCTACAAGTCTATTTCGCTATGGCTTGTAGACATTTTTTGTTTTCTGAAGAAATAGTTTACTGGCTGTAACAAGCAGAAAAGTTCGTACAAAATTATTGGAGAGTGGACAGCATTGGTTTCATCTATTAAAAGATTTTTAATTGGAAGACCGTTAAAATCAACAGAGCTTGGAGAACAAAAGCTTAATAAAACGAAAGCTTTAGCTATTTTATCTTCTGACGCATTATCATCAGTTGCTTACGGTCCAGAGCAAATTTTAATTGCTTTAGCAGGTGTTGGAGCGATCGCTTATTGGTATTCCATTCCGATCGCTGTTGGAGTATTAGTATTATTGACAGCCCTTATTTTATCTTATCGACAAATTATTTTTGCTTATCCGCATGGCGGGGGAGCGTATGTTGTATCAAAAGAAAATTTAGGGATGAATCCAGGCTTAATTGCTGGAGGATCTTTATTAGTTGACTATATTTTAACTGTAGCCGTTAGTGTGTCCGCTGGTACAGATGCAATTACGTCTGCGTTTCCTAGCTTACATGCACATAACGTAATTATTGCGGTTATATTTGTTATATTAATTACGATATTAAATTTAAGAGGAGTAACGGAATCAGCTTCCGTTTTAGCATATCCTGTTTATTTATTCGTTTTAGCACTATTTATATTAATTGGTGTGGGTATATATAATATTTTAACTGGTCATGTTTCACCTACTTTACATGCGCCGATTGGTACACCAGTTGCAGGGATTAGTTTATTTTTATTACTAAGAGCATTTGCATCAGGTAGTTCTGCTTTAACAGGTGTTGAAGCAATTTCAAATGCAATTCCGAACTTTAAAGATCCTGCGCCAAACAATGCTGCAAAAACATTGCTTGCAATGGGTGCATTACTTGCTGTGTTATTTTCAGGAATTGTATTTTTAGCTTATTATTACGGAGTGACTCCGAGTAAAGAAGTAACAGTTGTTTCTCAAATTGCTGAACAAACATTTGGACGTAATTTCATGTACTATTTCATACAAGGTACAACAGCTTTAATATTAATTCTCGCTGCTAATACAGGTTATTCTGCATTTCCTTTATTAGCGGTTAACCTTGCAAAAGATAAATTCATACCGAGAATGTTTACGATTAGAGGAGACCGTCTAGGTTACTCAAACGGTATTATTATACTTGGAGTTGCTTCGATTATTTTAATTGTAGCTTTCCAAGGACAAACAGAACATTTAATTCCACTATATGCAGTAGGTGTATTTATTCCATTTACACTTTCTCAAACAGGGATGGTATTAAAATGGCTTCGCGAAAAGCCTGAAGGATGGGCTTTAAGATTAACGATTAATTTAATTGGTGCAGTTATTAGTTTTATCGTAATGAGCATGTTCTTCTTAACTAAATTTGCACAAGTTTGGTCGATTCTTATTTTCTTACCAGTTATTATCTTCTTATTCCATCGAATTAAGAAGCATTATGATGCAGTGGGTGATCAATTAAGTTTAAAAACTTGCGAACCTCTTATTCCAATTGAGGGGAATGTAATTGTCGTTCCTGTAGCAGGTATGACGCATGTAGTAGAAAATTCGTTGAACTATGCAAAATCTCTTTCAGCAGATCAAGTTATCGCAGTATATGTTGCTTTTGACAGAGAAGAGGAAAAGAAATTTGAAGAGAAATGGAAGAAGTGGCAACCTGAAGTAAGGCTTGTTACATTACATTCTCATTATAGAAGTATTATTCAGCCGCTAACAAAGTTTATTGATACAGTGCAATATAAGGCAAGTGAATTGAATTACCGCGTTACGGTCGTTATACCACAGTTCATTCCGAAAAAAGGTTGGCATAACATTCTTCATAATCAATCCAGTTTACTCATACGTGCGTATTTACTTTATAAAAGAAATGTTGTTATTACGACAGTTCCATATCATTTGAAAAAATAAGAAGATTTTTTAAGGATAGTTTCGTGAAAATGAAGCTATCCTTTTTGTGTATATGCTATGCATAATTGCATACGGGGTTAAAAATTATATCAATATAATTTTATCAGTTATTTGCAAGTGGTGTTTTCTGTTGTGATATGTAGATATTTCAATCGATAAAGTGAATCGGATTATATTTTGAAATAAGGACATGAAAGCTTGAAAATAAAGGGAATGAAAATACTTCTTTACGTTATATAAACAGCTGTGTTTAAATGACCTTACAGTACAAAACTTATATGAAAACAAAACGAAATTTCATATTTATGTATGTTGTTTAGTTTAAAATGAATAATATTTTTAAGTAATATATTCACTGTGTGAATGTGAGAATTTCGATGGAATAGAAAATTTATACAATATTATTCATACTAAACACATATGAAAAATAATAAAATGTTTTGTGACGATAAGTAAGTGCTGTAGCAATACGAGAGAGGTGGTTCATACATGGATCACGGTGAGAACGTTCTCTATTTTAACCATCTCAAATTATGGGCAAGAAAATAGAATAATAAAATGCGATAGTAATAGTTGCTAATACATAGGAGGAGTTAAAGTGAAAAAGACTTTAATTACAGGGTTATTGGTTACAGCAGTATCTACGAGTTGCTTCATTCCTGTAAGCGCTTACGCTAAGGAGGGGCAAACAGAAGTGAAAACAGTATATGCGCAAAATGTAATTGCTCCAAATACATTATCCAACTCAATTAGAATGTTAGGATCACAATCACCGCTTATTCAAGCATACGGATTAATTATTTTGCAACAGCCAGACATTAAGGTAAATGCGATGAGTAGCTTAACGAATCATCAAAAGTTTGCAAAGGCGAATGTACGAGAGTGGATTGATGAATATAATCCGAAGCTAATTGACTTAAATCAAGAGATGATGAGATACAGCAATAGATTTAATAGCTATTATAGTAAGCTCTATGAACTAGCAGGAAACGTAAATGAAGATCAGCAAGCAAAAGCAGATTTTATGAGTGCATATGGAAAATTACAATTGCAAGTACAGAGCATCCAAGAGAGTATGGAGCAAGATTTATTAGAGTTAAATCGATTTAAAACAGTATTAGACAAAGATAGTAACAACTTATCAATTAAAGCCGATGAAGCAATAAAAACACTGCAAGGATCAAGTGGAGATATTGTGAAATTAAGAGAAGATATTAAAAGAATTCAAGGGGAAATTCAAGCTGAACTAACTACTATTTTGAATAGACCTCAAGAAATCATTAAAGGTTCTATTAATATCGGTAAACAAGTATTTACAATCACAAATCAAACTGCACAAACGAAAACAATCGATTTTGTTTCTATCGGTACTTTAAGTAATGAAATTGTAAATGCTGCAGATAGTCAAACGAGAGAAGCAGCTCTTCGCATTCAGCAAAAGCAAAAAGAGTTATTGCCACTTATTCAAAAGTTATCACAAACTGAAGCAGAGGCGACTCAAATTACATTCGTTGAAGATCAAGTAAATAGCTTTACAGAATTAATTGATCGTCAAATTACAACTTTAGAAACGTTATTAACCGATTGGAAAGTTTTAAATAATAATATGATTCAAATTCAAACAAATGTTGAAGAAGGCACGTATACAGACAGTAGTTTACTTCAAAAACATTTTAATCAAATTAAAAAAGTAAGTGATGAAATGAATAAGCAAACAAATCAATTTGAAGATTACGTTACAAACGTTGAAGTACATTAAATAGAAAAATAATTAGCGATATAGGGAGAGAAGAAAAATGACAAAAAAACCATATAAAGTAATGGCTCTATCAGCACTTATGGCAGTATTTGCAGCAGGAAATATTATGCCGGCTCATACGTATGCAGCTGAAAGTACAGTGAAACAAGCTCCAGTTCATGCGGTAGCAAAAGCTTATAATGACTATGAAGAATATTCATTAGGACCAGAAGGCTTGAAAGATGCAATGGAAAGAACAGGTTCAAATGCTTTAGTAATGGATCTGTATGCTTTAACAATTATTAAACAAGGTAATGTTAACTTTGGAAATGTATCGACTGTTGATGCAGCTTTAAAAGGAAAAGTGATTCAGCACCAAGATACAGCTAGAGGAAATGCGAAGCAATGGTTAGATGTATTAAAGCCACAGCTTATTTCAACGAATCAAAACATCATTAACTACAATACTAAATTCCAAAACTATTATGATACTTTAGTTGCTGCGGTAGATGCAAAAGATAAAACGACTCTTACGAAAGGCCTAACTAGATTATCAAGTAGTATTAATGAAAATAAAGCGCAAGTGGATCAGTTAGTAGAAGACTTGAAAAAATTCCGAAATAAAATGACGTCGGATACGCAAAACTTCAAGGGTGATGCAAATCAAATTACATCTATATTAGCTAGTCAAGATGCAGGAATTCCGCTTCTGCAAAATCAAATTACAACGTACAATGAGGCAATTAGTAAATATAATGCAATTATTATCGGTTCATCTGTTGCGACAGCTCTAGGACCAATTGCAATTATTGGTGGTGCAGTAGTTATTGCTACGGGCGCAGGAACACCGCTAGGAGTCGCATTAATTGCAGGTGGTGCAGCAGCTGTAGGCGGTGGTACAGCTGGTATCGTATTAGCGAAGAAAGAACTTGACAATGCACAAGCTGAAATTCAAAAAATAACTGGACAAATTACAACTGCTCAATTAGAAGTAGCTGGGTTAACGAACATTAAAACACAAACTGAGTATTTAACAAATACGATTGATACTGCAATTACAGCGTTGCAAAACATTTCAAACCAATGGTATACAATGGGATCAAAATACAATTCTTTACTTCAAAATGTGGATTCAATTAGTCCAAACGATCTTGTTTTCATTAAAGAAGATTTAAACATTGCGAAAGATAGCTGGAAAAACATTAAAGACTATGCAGAAAAGATTTATGCTGAAGATATTAAAGTAGTAGACACGAAAAAAGCATAATTGAATACGAATCGTTAGAGCGTTAAGTGTTGATGAATGATTTGAAGCTCCTGTTCAGTTGTGAGCAGGAGCTTTTGATATCCTTATAAAGAGAATAGGTGAAAAATATGCAGAAACGATTTTATAAAAAATGTCTTTTAGCGGTAATGATTGCTGGGGTGGCAACGAGTAACGCATTTCCTTTACATCCTTTTGCAGCAGAACAAAATGCAAAGGTGCTACAAGAAAATGTGAAAAACTATTCTCTTGGACCAGCAGGATTCCAAGATGTAATGGCACAAACGACATCAAGCATATTTGCAATGGATTCATATGCAAAATTAATTCAAAATCAACAAGAGACGGATTTAAGTAAAATAAGTTCGATTAATAGTGAATTTAAAGGGAATATGATTCAGCATCAAAGAGATGCAAAAATTAATGCAGCATATTGGTTAAATAATATGAAGCCTCAAATTATGAAAACGGATCAAAATATTATAAATTACAATAATACTTTTCAATCGTATTATAATGACATGTTAATAGCGATTGATCAAAAGGATAGCGGAAAATTAAAAGCGGATTTAGAAAAGTTGTATGCGGATATTGTAAAGAATCAAAATGAGGTAGATGGATTATTAGGAAATTTGAAAGCTTTTCGCGATAGAATGGCGAAAGATACAAATAGTTTCAAAGAGGATACAAATCAGTTAACAGCGATATTGGCAAGTACGAATGCTGGTATTCCAGCTCTAGAGCAACAAATAAATACATATAACGATTCGATTAAAAAGAGTAATGATATGGTCATTGCTGGTGGCGTACTTTGCGTAGCTCTAATAACATGTCTTGCTGGCGGGCCGATGATTGCGGTTGCGAAAAAAGATATCGCAAATGCAGAAAGAGAAATCGCCAATTTAAAAGATAGAATTTCAGGAGCACAAGCAGAAGTCGTAATTTTGACTGATGTAAAAAATAAAACAACAAACATGACAGAAACAATCGATGCAGCAATTACAGCACTACAAAACATATCAAATCAATGGTATACAGTAGGTGCAAAATATAATAATTTACTACAAAACGTAAAAGGGATTAGTCCGGAAGAGTTTACGTTTATAAAAGAAGATTTACATACAGCGAAAGATAGCTGGAAAGATGTAAAGGATTATACAGAAAAATTACATGAAGGTGTGGCAAAGTAAACAGTGGACTAGTTCTGCTGTTTATTTTTTTATCCTGTTTTTTTGTGAGAGTTGAACTTGTAATTATATATAAGTTTGTCATATGTTTTATCAATGTGGCTATTGGGTAATATTTAATCAAATTGATACGAATAACCTAAATAAATTTCTGATCAAGTCTTTTATATGTAATGTTTTAATGAAAAAAGCTATACTGTAAGCAAAACTAAAAATTGGAGAGGAAATACTACAACATGGAAAATTATCTATTATTTATCCTTACAGCAATGCTAATCATAATGATGCCTGGTCCTGGTTTTGCACTAGTTACAAAAAATACTATCTCGCATGGTAAAAATGGCGGGATAAAGACTGTTTTAGGAACGATATCTGGAATGATGATTCATACAATAATGGCTACGTTAGGACTTTCTGCTATCTTAATGAAATTTGCTATCTTAATGAAATTTGCTATCTTAATGAAATTTGCTATGTTATTTACATTTATAAAATATGCTGGGGCTGTTTATTTAATTTATTTAGCTGTAAAGTCAATTAAAAGTGCCTTACATAAAAAAGAAGATATGTCAGGTTCAGCAGAAATGGACTCTAAGGATATTGGGGCAATTAAAAGCTTTAGACAAGGATTTACTACGGCAATTTTAAATCCAAAAACCGCTGTATTTTTCCTTAGTTTTTTACCCCAATTTATTGTGAGTAATCAAAATCATTTCCTCCAATTTCTTTTATTAGGAGTCACATTTACGACTTTGACAGCAATATGGTATTTACTTTACATCTCACTCATACGTCAATTAAGAACTTTTTTAAGAAAAGAAAGAGTGAACCGTACAATGGAGGGTATTACGGGCATAGTATTGTTAGTATTTGGAGTTAGGTTATTTTTCCAAAAATAAATATGTAGATAAAACGAGAAATAAAAAAGTTGATTATTTCTCGTTTTATTCTTTAAAATCTGCAACAGAACCAGGATCTCCCATCAAAGTATAAATTCCAAGGGAGGAACCGTTTTTTTATTTACTTATATACGCACAGCTGTACCACTGACAGCAACCATTAACATTCCATCACGAACAACTTCGTAATCTACGTCAATACCAACGATAGCGTTCGCACCTTTTTCTTTTGCAAGTTCTTTCATTTCGCCCATTGCAATATCACGAGCGTCTTTTAGTTTACTTTCATAAGCACCAACACGGCCACCGACAACATCACGAACGGAAGCGAATACATCGCGGACAATATTTGCACCCATAATAGCTTCACCATTTACAATATCAATATACTCAATAATCTCTTTACCTTGAATTCCAGAAGTTGTTGTTACAATCATGACTGACACTCTCCTAATATTTTATAATTTTTGATTAGCTTTCTTATGTCATAGAAAAAGTATTTTTGGCACCAGAAACAAGTCTAGTTTCTTACAGAATGAAACCAAGACAATTGTTTAACATATGTATCGCTATAACATATGCAATGGATCTTTTAGAAATAAGATAAGCCGCAGTAAGTATCAACGATCCAGGTAAATAAATAGCAATATCCGAAAGTTGGTTCGTATGAAGAAGTGTAAAAATCATAATCGAAATGATAGATGCAATAGCGGTACCAATATGGTAAGAAAAACGATTTATTAATATGTGGCGAAACACAATTTCTTCAAGTATTGGACCCAGAATACCAAATACAAGCAATGTAAATACAAGAGGTACCTCTGCACCCGTTTCAAGGAGCTGCTCTTGGTTCTCTGGTTGACCAGTTGCTAGAAAATACATAACACACTGTTCCACAATTAACGTAAATAAAACTACCATAGGAATACTTACTATTTTCAAAATTGTCTTCTCTTTAAAATAAGTAAAACTTTCAATAATTTCTTTCCTAAAGCAAATGATTCCTACAATAGCAGGTACAGTAAAACCGATGGCACTCAGAACAAATTCTGATTCAACTAAATTGACATTAGCTAAAAGTGATATGCCAAATAGTATGTACAAGCCAATTTGAAATGGTACAAACAGTGTAAAGATTATTAGCATAATGATTTCTTTTTTATTCATTTTTATAAAGTTCACTGTATTGCCCCCATAATTAAATTACCTATAATTTTTGATTTTTCTTTCTGCATAACGCTCTCCTTCTAAATATATTTATATAGGATTCTAAACCGGACGGTTCGGTCCGAATCGAAATCTAATGATACTACAAGTTTCTAGTTTTTTAAACCCTTTTTATAAAGTATTAACAAAATCAAAATGGAAAAAAGCAAATATATTTATATTTCAGTTGCTTTGTTACAATTTAATTCCAGTAATCATTAATGGTTAATCTTTTATAGAATGAAGTGAAAGTGGGAGTAGTTCAAACACTTTAGCTAAACATATTGATAAAAATTATATATAATAATCATATGTCTATACGTTAAAATTAACTATATATTTTTACACCTCTACGATTTTAGATGAAATTAGTTGTATAATATGACTGAATTAAACAATTGGTCATGTTGTTTTGACAGAAAATTCACTTAAGTTATGTAGGTAATACAATTTGATTAACTTCTTTTCAAACTGTATTGTTTGAGGTTTCCATAAGATAGGGATTGATAAGATATTTCTGTTCCAAACTTATTTATACTTACAAAAAAATTAAGAAAATAGAGGGTAAACATTACCTAGAATATTAGGATCGTTTTCATTAGGAGGATTACAAAGCATGACTAAAGTTGATAAGGTTAAAGAAAAAATTATTGAAACATCTTTATATTTATTTAATACTAATGGGATAACTCGCACATCCATCCAGGATATAATGACAGCTACTGAACTACCTAAAGGATCTATTTATCGTAGATTCAAAAGTAAAGAAGAAATTGTCCTTGCTGCCTACGACAAAAGTGGTGAGATTATGTGGAGTCATTTTCATAAAGCAATGGAAAATAAAAAGACAGCAATTGATAAAATCCTTGCAATTTTCCTTGTATATCAAGATGCAGCTAATAATCCTCCTATTGCTGGAGGCTGTCCATTACTTAATAGTGCCATTGAAAGTACTGGAGTATTTCCAGAATTACAAAAAGCAGCAGCAAAAGGTTATGATGATACAGTAATGTTAATGGCTTCTCTCATAAAAGAAGGAATAGAGAAACAAGAATTTAAAGAAGATATAGAGGTTATATCACTCGCTTCCTTTCTTGCCTCTTCAATGGAGGGGGCTATTATGGCAAGTCGAGTATCTAACGATAATATACACCATCATTATTTTATTGAACAAATAAAACATCATCTTTTCACTTATTCTAAATAAGTGAGAACTTGCATTGTTTCCATCCAATTTTTATAAAATTAAATTGAATAAATACCCCTTATAAATAGTATCTTCTGTTTATAAGGGGTATTTGAATAGTTTTTAGATGATGTTTCATGTTTCTTATTGAACGGCTTTGTTATCGTTACTACAGAAAAAATGTGAATTAAATGTTAATCGATTTACATGTTTCAAGCGTATCTATATTGAGTTTGTAAATCTACACAATAAGTTTTCATTATATATTAAGTGTAGTAGAAGTTCAGATAGATAAAATTCGGTAGTCGAATTTTTTTGCATAAAGCTGTATAATGCTTGTAACGAAAGGGAAATACAGGAAGGGATTTGTAATGAGTTACTATGGAAAAAGATAAACAACAATTAAGCGTTGAAGTTGCAAGATTATATTATCAATCAGATTATAGTCAGCAAGAAATTGCTAACAAATTAAATATTTCAAGACCAACAATTTCTAGATTGTTAAAGTATGCGAAAGAAAAAGGGTTTGTTCAAATTAGCATCGCTGATCCATTTGCGGATTTAGATAACGTTGGGAATTTACTGAAAGAAAAATACAACTTGTTAGAGGCACATGTTGTATTTTCTCCAGTACCGGAATATGCAACGATTACAGAGTATATAAGTAAATATGCAGCTGAGTATATGGAAAAGACAGTTAAAAACGGTGATATTGTTGGTGTAAGCTGGGGAATGACGATGTATGAAATCGCTAGAAAAATCGTACCGCAACATGTAAAAGGGGTAGAGGTTGTCCAGCTAAAAGGTGGTATTAGTCATTCAAGTGTAAATACATATGCGAATGAAACGATAGCTTTATTTGCAGATGCTTTTCAAACGACGCCAAGAAATCTACCTCTTCCAGTTATATTTGATAATGCAGTGACAAAAGAATTAGTAGAGCAGGATCGACATATTCATCATATTATCGAAATGGGGAAGCAAGCGAATATTGCAATTTTCACTGTAGGAACAGTGCGAGACGAAGCGCTATTATTCCGATTAGGTTATTTCGATAAGGGTGAAACGAGTTTACTCAAAAAACAATCGGTCGGTGACATTTGTTCACGATTCTTTGATGGGGACGGAAATATTAGTAGTGAAGAAATTAATAAGCGGACCATTGGAATTGAGTTAGAAGAACTGAAATTAAAGAAACGTTCTATTTTAGTTGCAGGTGGTAATAGAAAAATCAAAGCAATTGATGGTGCGTTACGTGGCGGGTATGCAAATGTATTAATTATCGATCAGCATACAGCAAAAGAATTGTTACATTATCAAAAAGATTAGAAATAAAAGGCGTTCTCAAGATGTTAATTTTGAGAACGCCTTTTATTTTGTTATGTATGAATGATAGGAGTTTTTTGAACACAAGTTGCCTTTTTAAAAATAATTATGGATATGGAGATACATACTACCATTGTTAACATAAAAATTTTGATTATATATTTGAAATGTTCTTTGTTAGAATGCGCTTTATTTACTACAAGAAAATTCCTTTTTAAAAATAATGAACAAAATTTCAAAAGTGTATTTACATTTGTTCAACTAAGAGTTAGAATGAAGTTGTTAAAAGATATGAGGAGTGAAGATAATGAACATTGCAAAGTTAATTGACCATACAATTTTAAAAGCTAATACTACTAAAGAAGATGTTATGAAAGTAATTGAAGAAGCAAAGGAATATAAATTCGCTTCTGTTTGTATTAACCCAACATGGGTAAAATTAGCGGCTGATGAACTAGCTGGACATGATGTAGACGTTTGTACTGTAATCGGTTTCCCATTAGGAGCAAGCACTACTGAAACAAAAGCATTTGAAACAAAAGATGCTATCGCAAAAGGTGCAACTGAAGTTGATATGGTAATCAACGTAGGCGCTTTAAAAGATGGCGACAACGAACTTGTTGAAAAAGATATTTATGAAGTAGTACAAGCAGCAAAAGGAAAAGCTCTTGTAAAAGTAATCATTGAAACTTGCCTATTAACAGATGAAGAAAAAGTACGCGCTTGTGAATTATCAGTAAAAGCTGGTGCTGACTTCGTAAAAACTTCAACTGGATTCTCAACTGGCGGAGCAACTGCTGAAGATATCGCATTAATGCGTAAAACAGTAGGACCAAACGTTGGTGTAAAAGCATCTGGTGGCGTTCGTACACGTGAAGATGCAGACAAAATGGTAGCTGCTGGAGCTTCTCGCGTTGGAGCAAGTGCTAGTGTTGCAATCGTATTAAATGATGCAAAAGGTGCTACAGATAACTACTAATCATTAATGAAGTCAAAAGCGATAGATACACAAAGTAAAGTGTATCTATTGCTTTAATAATTGAAAAAAATGTAAGCGGATACGAATGGGAGGAGACGGCTTATGAAATACTTAATCGGTGTTTTAGGCCTCGTATTGATTTTAGGTATCGCTTGGCTTGCTAGTAATGATAGAAAAAAAGTCAAATATCGCCCAATCATAACGATGGTTATATTACAATTCATTTTGGGATTTTTATTATTAAATACAAGTGTAGGGAATATATTAATTAGCGGAATAGCAGATGGTTTTGGAGAGTTATTAAAATATGCTGCTGACGGTGTGAATTTTGTATTTGGTGGACTAGTAAATCAAAAAGAGTTTTCGTTCTTTTTAAGTGTATTAATGCCAATCGTATTTATATCAGCCTTAATAGGTATTTTGCAACATATTAAAGTATTACCTATTATTGTGAAATCTATCGGTCTAGCATTAAGTAAAGTAAATGGAATGGGGAAACTAGAATCATATAATGCTGTTGCTTCTGCGATTTTAGGACAATCTGAAGTATTTATATCAGTTAAGAAACAACTAGGGTTATTGCCAGAGAAAAGAATGTATACATTATGTGCATCAGCAATGTCTACAGTTTCTATGTCTATCGTTGGATCATATATGGTGTTATTAAAACCACAATATGTTGTAACCGCTTTAGTGCTTAACTTATTCGGTGGCTTCATCATCGCTTCTATCATTAACCCGTATGAAGTTACTGAGGAAGAAGATATGTTAGAAGTACAAGAAGAAGAGAAAAAGACCTTCTTTGAAGTATTAGGGGAATATATTATTGATGGATTTAAAGTTGCGATTACAGTAGCAGCTATGTTAGTCGGTTTCGTTGCTCTTATCGCATTCATTAATGCAGTATTTAAAGGTGTAATCGGTATTTCATTCCAAGAAATTCTTGGTTATGCATTTGCACCATTTGCATTTATTATGGGTGTACCTTGGCATGAAGCAGTTAATGCCGGAAATATTATGGCAACAAAATTAGTATCGAATGAATTTGTCGCTATGACAGATTTAGCACAAGGAAACTTTAATTTCTCAGATAGAACGACAGCGATTATATCTGTATTCTTAGTTTCATTTGCAAACTTCTCTTCAATTGGGATTATTGCAGGGGCGGTTAAGAGCTTAAATGAAAAGCAAGGGAATGTAGTCGCAAGATTTGGTTTGAAATTACTATTCGGTGCAACATTAGTAAGTTTCTTATCAGCAACAATCGTTGGCTTATTATTTTAATAGATTCGTATCATATAAAAAGGAATGGTGATTGTAATGAGAATGGTAGATATTATTGCAAAAAAACGTGACGGCAAAGAATTAACGACTGAAGAAATCAAATTCTTTATTAATGGATATACAGACGGAAGTATTCCTGATTATCAAGTGAGTGCGCTTGCAATGGCAATCTTCTTTAAAGATATGACAGATCGCGAACGTGCAGATTTAACAATGGCGATGGTTGAGTCTGGAGAAACGATCGACTTATCAGCAATTGAAGGAATTAAAGTAGACAAACATTCAACTGGCGGTGTTGGTGATACAACAACTTTAGTATTAGGACCATTAGTTGCTGCTTTAGATGTACCAGTAGCAAAAATGTCTGGTCGTGGTTTAGGACATACAGGCGGAACAATTGATAAATTAGAAGCGGTAGAAGGATTCCACGTTGAAATTACAAAAGAACAATTTATTGATATTGTAAACCGTGACAAAGTAGCTGTTATTGGACAAACAGGAAACTTAACACCTGCAGATAAAAAGATTTATGCATTGCGCGACGTAACAGGAACTGTTAACTCAATTCCTTTAATCGCAAGTTCAATTATGAGTAAAAAAATTGCAGCTGGTGCTGACGCAATCGTACTTGATGTAAAAACAGGTGCTGGTGCATTTATGAAAACAGAAGAAGATGCAAAAGAATTAGCACATGCAATGGTACGTATCGGAAATAATGTAGGACGTCAAACTATGGCTGTTATTTCGGACATGTCACAACCGCTTGGTTTTGCGATTGGTAACGCTCTAGAAGTAAAAGAAGCGATTGATACGTTAAAAGGTGAAGGTCCAGAAGATTTAACAGAATTAGTACTTGTATTAGGTAGCCAAATGGTCGTACTTGCGAAAAAAGCAAATACGTTAGAAGAAGCTCGTGAAATGCTAATTGAAGTGATGAAAAACGGAAAAGCAACTGAGAAATTTAAAGAGTTCTTAAGCAATCAAGGCGGAGATAGCTCAATTGTAGACAATCCAGAAAAAATGCCACAAGCTAAGTATGTAATTGATGTACCTGCAAAAACTTCAGGTGTTATTTCTAACATTGTTGCAGATGAGATTGGTATTGCAGCTATGTTACTTGGTGCAGGTCGTGCAACGAAGGAAGATGAAATCGATTTAGCAGTAGGATTAATGTTACGTAAAAAAGTTGGCGATGCAGTAAAAGAAGGCGAGCCATTCGTAACAATCTACGCAAATCGTGAAAATGTAGAAGATGTAAAAGCAAAAATTTATGAGAACATCTCTATCGCTGAAACAGCAATGGCTCCTAAATTAGTTCATACAGTTATTACTGACTAATCATCATTTCATTTACTTTGAGGGGGAAATAATATGGATAAGAAAAAATATATTGAAGAAGCAAACAAGATGTTATCGAAAGCGTATATTCCGTATTCTAAATTTCCTGTTGGCGCAGCGTTAGTTACGAAAGAAGGGAAAATCTATACTGGTTGTAATATAGAAAATGCTTCTTACGGTTTATGTAACTGTGCAGAAAGAACAGCAATATTTAAAGCAGTATCAGAAGGTGAGCGCGATTTTAGTTACTTAGTTATTACAGGAGAAACTGATGGACCGATTTCACCATGTGGTGCGTGTAGACAAGTAATTGCTGAATTCTGTGATCCGAAAATGCCTGTATTATTAACGAATGTAAAAGGTGATGAAAAAGAAGTGACTGTTGAGCAATTACTTCCAGGTGCTTTCACAATAGACGATTTAAAATAAGTTAAAAAGCCATTCTGCAATTATTAATTGCAGAATGGCTTTTTTGTTCATATTCCGTTCATAAACTTTGCGTAAAATGATTGCAGCAAATATGGAAAGTTTACAGCAGGAGGAATATAATGAAGAAATCCTATAATGCGGCATGTAGTTACTTATTGGTTTATGATTTTGCTAAAAAAGTCATTTAAATAGATAGGAGTGGAAAGTATGATAGCACTTTTATCAAGTGTCGTAGCAGTTTGTATGGCTGTTGGAGTAATGTTTCTACGTTTTAAAGCAGCGAAAAAGCCGGTAACGAAAAAGAAAATTATATTACCACCAATTTTTATGAGTACAGGCGCGATGATGTACTTTTTACCAGAGTTTCGATTAACATCGTTAGAAATAGTCGAGGCAATTAGTATAGGGCTTATTTTCTCTATTTTTCTTATTAAAACAACTAAGTTCGAAATAAAAGGCGAACATATATTTATGAAACCGTCAAAAGCATTCATATTTATTTTAGTAGGCTTATTAGCTGTACGCGTGGCATTAAAGTCATATTTAAGCCAATCAATTGATTTGGCAGAGTTAAGCGGAATGTTTTTCTTACTTGCATTTGCGATGATTGTGTCGTGGAGAATTGCGATGTATCGCTCGTTTACTAAATTAGAAAAGGCAATAAACAGAGCGGGAATTTCTATATAGGAAATCCAGCTCTGTTTATGTTTTATTGAAATTCTTTAGCGCGGAACTCATTTGCTTAATTTTAAACGTATTTGAGCATCTTGTAATGCAACTGGTGTAACGTTAAGACCATTAGGATCAACAATTTTTGTATTTAATAAAATGGAATCTAGGCTTCCACGAAATGTTTCTGTATAGTTTTGACGCAACATTTGTTGTTCTTGTTTTTCATCAACTGTTAATCCAGACGTTCTTTCTTTTTTTGATAATTCATTAATACGGAATAAAATGTTTTGCATTTTGTTCACCTCTTATTTAAATTCAAATTAGTAACTTACTAATTTATAGTTATTTTAACTTGTTTAGTTGTCTGTGTCAATACTATCTAAAATTTAGTTAAAAATTGACGAAAAATTATAACAATAATAGAATGAAGTGTATTGAATAATTAGTTTCACAATTATACATAAAACGCTAGGGGGATTATTATGAAATCAACATTTTTTGCTCAAAATAGAGAACGATTAGCAAACACATTACCAGAGGGATCTATTACGATTTTATTTGCGGGACAAGCACCGCATATGTCAGCTGATGCACATTATAAATTTGTACCGAATCGTAATTTTTACTACTTAACGGGAATCGATGAACCAAATGTTATTTTTATGCTGAAAAAGGTTGGGAATAGTGTAGAAGAGACACTTTTCATTGAAAAGTCAGATCCAGTAATGGAAAAATGGGTTGGGAAAACAGTTTCTAGCGAAGAAGCAGAGGGAATTTCAGGTATAAAGAAAGTTGTATATTTAGATAGCTTTGAAAAGACAATGTCAAATATACTCTTTACAGAAAATGCGAAGCATTTATATTTAGATATAGAAAGTCGTGAGTGGAATGGTACGGAGACAAAAACATTAGCATTTGCTAAACATGTAAGAGAAAAATACCCACACGTAACAATTGGTAATGTATATCCGAACATTTGTGAATTACGAGTATTTAAAACAGAAGAAGAAATTGAAATTATTAAAGAAGCGATTGCTATAACGAAAGACGGTATTTACAACGTACTTAAGCATGCAAAAGCAGGCATGATGGAGTATGAATTAGAAGCCCAATTTGATTTTACACTGAAATCATCTGGCATTAAGTACCATGCGTTCAATACAATTTTGGCGAGTGGAAAAAATGCTACAGTTCTTCATTATGAAGATAATGATGCACAAATTCAAAATGGTGACTTAGTATTACTAGATTTAGGTGCTCAAAAAGACTACTATAACGCTGATATTAGTTATACATTCCCGGCAAATGGAACATTCTCTAGTCGCCAAAAACAAATTTATAATATTGTATTAAAAGCATTAAAAGAAACAACAGAGATTATTAAGCCAGGATTAAAGTTCGCTACATTAAATGAGCATACAAAAAAGGTACTGGCAGAAGAGTGTAAAGCAATTGGCTTAATTCAAGAAGATGAAGAGTTATCAAAATACTATTATCATGGTGTCAGCCATTTCCTTGGTTTAGATACACATGATGTAGGAACATATAAAGATAGAGTGTTAGAAGAAGGTATGGTTATAACAATTGAACCTGGTCTTTATATTGAAGGAGAATCAATTGGAATTCGTATTGAAGATGACATTCTTGTAACGAAAGACGGGTATGAAAACTTGTCAAAAGATATCATTAGGGAAGTTGAAGAAATTGAAGAATTTATGAGTGTAAATAATGAACATGTAAAAGGAAACCAAGCTGTAGTTAAATAATAAAAGAGTCATCACTAATTTATTTGAACTTTATCTCGAATCGTGGACAATTAAAAAATCCATGATTCGGGATAGGGTTCTTTTCTTCGAAATACTAATCTTTAATTATTAATCCTAATAAAGTAGCAAACTGAACAGCTTGATATGTCGATACTTTACATCCTCTTAAATCGTTCACTGAAACTGTAAGTGTATCAAAGGTAGAAGAACTAATATCTATCCCCTTCAGTGATGTCTGATCAAAATTAGCTTCATCAAGACTACATAATTGGAATTCAACTTTTTTAAGTTTACAGTCAAAAAAATCTGCATTATTTAATGAAATTTCATTGAAGATGATTTTTTCTAGTTTAGAATTTCCAAATGCCGCTAAATTCAAAATTGAATTCTCAAATTTAACATTTCCTAAGCTAGATCCTGTGAAATTTACTCCGATTAATTTACTGTTTTTAAATTCGACTCTGTGAACAGAAGAATTGCTTAAATTAGCATTTGATAAATCACAGTTTTCAAAACAAACATCTGTAATATCAATATTGCTAAAGTCTGTATTAGTAAACTTACAGTTTTTTATCACCGCATCATATAACCGCACTCTATCTACAGATTCATTTTCGAAAGTGGAGTCTATAATTTCACACACTTCCAATGTTGGATCTTCTTCATAAAAAATATCTTGAAAATTCTTTGAAGATAACTCTGGTGAAATTTTTGGTCTATCAATTTTCATCGTATATCAATCCTCTTCTATTTGATATATTTGTGTAATTTGAGTCCATTGTCTGTGAGGAACATTAGTTCTTATTATACAAAAATCTAAGTTCTTTTGTGAAGAGCATTTTAGCTACATTTTTCTTATTTAATAATAGTAGTGTTATTGTTTCTTAAGAAATAACGTCAAAACAAATACGAGAACGGCTAATATAGTCGCTACAAGGAAAGCATTTTGTATTACTAAAATATTCGTCTCTTGTAATGTCTCCGCTTTTAGTAATTTTCCAATTAGCTTACGTAAGATCTAATTACATCTCCTTATTTTCTTGAAAATCAACTTCTATAATGATTTTGAAAAAGAAAAAGGAGGGATTTTCCATGAAGCGATTTGTATTAGCAGCCGTTACAGTCTCTGTAATATTTTTAATTGCTGCATGTTCTTTGGCCACAAATACAACAAATGATCATAAAAATATGAAAGATAAAAAAACAATACAGACTGAAACAGCTACAAAACCATTGAAGGTTGAAAAAGGACCAGAAGTTACTTTAATAGCGAAAGAAGAAAAGCAAAGGTTAAGTAACGGTGTTATTGTTCCAGTCTGGACATTTAATGGCTCATCTCCTGGTCCAGAAATTCGGGTGAAAAAAGGTGAAAAGGTGAAAGTGACATTAAAAAATGAATTATCTGCACCAGTATCTATTCATTGGCATGGATATCCTGTCCCAAATAACATGGATGGAATTCCGGGCGTGACACAAGATGCAGTTGAACCAGGAAAAAGTTTCACTTACGAATTTGAAGCGAACGTACCAGGAACGTACTGGTATCACTCGCATCAAGATTCTGTAAATCAATTAGATAGAGGTTTGTATGGAGCGCTCATTGTAGAGGATACAAAAGAAAAATATGATAAAGATTACACATTAATGTTGGATGAATGGGTTACAGATAAAGAAGAAATGAATAAGCAGTTAAAAGAAATGACAAAAGGGCAAATAGGTAATAAATCTAAAGGTAATGAAAATGAGGAAAAGAATGATGATAAGAACGGCATGGATCATTCTGGTATGGACATGGGCAGTGATCAAAAAGACTCTGGCAATATGGCAGGAATGGACCATGGAAATATGAAGATGGAAGGTCATGATATGAGTATGTATGATTTATTCACAATCAATGGAAAAAGCGGTGATTTAGTAGTGCCATTGAAAGTGAATAAGGGAGATAAAGTTCGTTTTCGACTCGTTAATGCTGGTTATCTATCACATGATATACATGTTCACGGTCATGATATAAAAGTAATTGCGACAGATGGTCAACCAATAAACGATCCAAAAGTTATAAAGGATAAAGTAATTTCAATCGCACCGGGCGAACGTTATGATATTGAATTTACTGCTAATAAAACTGGGAAATGGTATGTTGAAGACCATTCGAAAAATAAAGGTGCAAAAGGAATGAAAGCTGTTATTGAATATGATGGCAGTAAAGAGATGAAAGATAAAGCAGACGAAAAAGAAAAATTACCGAAAGTAGATATAATGAAATATAGTACTAAAAAATTAGGTAGTTTCACGTTAAATCAAGAGTATACTGCCACATATAATATGGACTTAAATACGCAAATGAATGGAAATGAAATGGTATATACAATTAACGGAAAGGTATTTCCGGATATTGACCCAATTCAAGTAAAAAAGGGTGATTTAGTAAAAGTGAAGTTGGTAAATCGTTCTAAAATGGATGATCACCCAATGCATTTACACGGGCACTTCTTTCAGGTGTTGAGTAAAGATGGAAAACCGATAGAAGGTTCTCCAATTGTAAAAGATACATTGAACTTAAAACCAGGAGAAGAATATGAAGTAGCCTTTGTAGCAGACAATCCCGGTGAGTGGATGCTCCACTGTCACGACCTACATCATGCTTCAGCAGGGATGGTAACGGAAGTGAACTATACAGATTATAAATCTGACTATGTTCCAAACCAAAATATTCCTAATAAGCCAGAATAATAGGAAGCAGTTATCCTATGGATAGCTGCTTATTCATTTTTGTTGCAAGTACTAATGTATATGTTGATTATGCCCAGGTGAAGGTGCAGGAGTATGATCTGGGAATGTCGCGAATACGGCAACGATAATTACTACACTAATTGAAAGGAATAACAAAAAACGCTGTTGGATAAAAGTAGAAAAGTTCTCCGATAACAATTGAATCACACAGGACATAGTAATCGTTATAGTAAGTAAAAGGCTAATGAACAATATACTATGAGCTTGTTGAGCGTTTAACATTTCTGTAATCATTGCTCCCATCATACTTGCCATTAATCCAGAGAACATTCCTTCTAAAGCAGTATATAGGTGAAAACGTAGACCCACTAAAAAACCGATAAAACCACTAATTAAAATAGCAAGTAAAGTAGAATATAGTAATTCCCCCTTAAAGAGAATGAATGCCTAAGTAAAAACCAATACTTAAACCGATACTCATACTAAAAGACATAATAAATACCATATACTCCATTAGGGTACCCTTACGTTTAGAAATATTGGATGCAATAAGAATTGAGGTACAGCAAAGTGTTAGGGCAGTTAACGTATAAGCAAACATTATGATACCTCCTTGTCCTATCGTTCATTTCATCATATGTGTACTTATGATAATTTATATCTGCACAATTTCATAGATGTAAGCAAAGGAACGCTTGATTTTTTAGGGCGTCTTTTTTAATTGTAAGCATGTGAAAGAAATTTTTATATTATGAGTTTCTATTGTGAAGCCATAAAGAATAAGCGTATAATATTATAGGTCTCCCATTTGCGAGACAAACCGCGAATGATAAATAAGATTGTTGTTTTATCATCGCTTCTAAACATATAGACAATGAAAGTAACACTGGAATACAGATAGGGAGTTATAAAATGAAATTAATTATTGCCGAGAAACCAGATCAAGGGTTGGCTCTTGTTTCACAGTTTAAATATCGCCGGAAAGATGGATATTTAGAGGTAGAAGCGAATGAGTTATTTCCAAATGGAGCGTACTGTACATGGGCAATTGGTCATTTGACGCAGTTATGTAATCCAGAGCATTATCACGCAGAGTGGAAAAAATGGTCACTTAATACATTACCGATGATTCCAGAGCGTTTTCAATTTGAAGTAACAAAGTCAAAGTATAAGCAATTTAACGTTGTGAAACAGCTGTTACATAATCCACAGGTAACAGAAATTATTCACGCAGGCGATGCTGGGCGTGAAGGGGAACTAATCGTACGAAATATTATTAATCTTTGTAACGTGCAAAAGCCGATGAAGCGTCTATGGATTTCGTCTTTAACGAAGCAAGCTATTTATCAAGGGTTTAAAAATTTACTTGACGAATCAGATACAATTAATACGTATTACGAAGCATACACAAGATCTTGTGCTGACTGGGTTGTTGGTATGAATGCATCACGTGTGTTTAGTATTTTGCTAAAGAAAAAAGGAATGAATGATGTATTTTCTGCTGGTCGTGTCCAAACACCAACGTTAGCATTGATTGTAAAGCGTGAGAAAGAAATTGAAAACTTTAAGTCAGAGCCTTTCTGGGAAGTGTTTGCAACCTTTAATATAGAAGGAAAGAAATATGACGGGAAATGGGAGAAGGATAATGAATCCCGCTTAAAAGACCCTGATATGGCGAATAAAATTGCGGCATTTTGCCAAGGGAAACCGGCTGTTGTGAAGGAAATGAAAACGGAGCGTAAAGAGTTTCAGCCGCCGCTTTTATTCAACTTATCATCACTGCAAGCAACGGCAAATAAAGCCTTTAAGTTTTCACCGAAAAAGACGCTTGATATAACGCAAGCACTCTATCAAAAAGGGATTGTTTCTTATCCACGTTCAGATTCTAACTATGTTACTCAAGGAGAAGCAGCGACGTTCCCTGATATTTTACAGAAGTTAAGTCAGTTTGATGAATATAAAGGTTTATTACCGGCTCCGGTTGAATCCATTATGAACAATAAGCGTTATGTAAATGAAAAGAAAGTAACAGATCACTACGCGATTATTCCGACAGAGCAAGTTACAAACCCAAGCAGACTATCAGGTGATGAAAAGAAAATATACGATATGATCGTAAGAAGGCTTATTGCAGCTCATTATGAAGTTGCAATCTTTGACTATACAACGATTGTAACGCTTGTAGATGAACGTGCTGAATTCATTTCAAAAGGAAAACAGCAAATTCAAGAAGGTTGGCGTAAAGTTATTTTCCAAGACGATAAAGATGACGAAACCATTCTTCCAATTGTAGCTGAAGGTGAAGAAGGAAAAGTTGTAAAGGTGAAAGTGAAAGAAGGAAAAACACAGCCACCGAAGCGTTATACAGAAGGACAACTTATTACGTTAATGAAAACAGCTGGTAAGTATTTAGAGAATGAAGAGCTAGAGAAGGTATTGAAGAAAACAGAAGGTTTAGGTACGGAAGCGACCCGCGCAGGGATTATTACGATGCTGAAAGACCGTAAATATATAGATGTAAAGAAAAACCAAGTGTATGCGACTGATAAAGGAAAAGTATTAATTACCGCAATTGGTGACAAAATACTAGCTTCACCGGAAATGACTGCGAAATGGGAACAACGTCTTGCGGAAATTGGTGAAGGTACAGCTTCACCAGCAACTTTTATGGAACAGACGAAAAAGCTATCAGCTAAAATTATTGAAGACGCAGTGGAAATGTCTGAGAAGTGGGATTTCACGGGACTACATGTTGAATCGATTGAACGAAAAGGATCGAAATTTACAACGGGTAAAAAGGTTGGTAGCTGTAAAAAATGTGATGGCGATGTAATTGATAAGTCAACGTTTTACGGTTGTTCTAACTATAATACAACGCAATGTGATTTCACCATTTCAAAGAAGATATTAAGTAAAACAATTTCGCAAAAGAATATGACAAAGCTCTTAAAAGGTGAAAAGACTGATTTAATTAAAGGCTTTAAAAAGGGCGAGAAAACGTTTGATGCGAAATTAGAGTGGAAAGATAATAAGATTAATTTTGTATTTGAGAATTAATTTGTTAAAAGAGCATGACATAAAATTGTCATGCTCTTTTGTTTTTCTTTGATATAAAATTTAACGATAAAAAAAATCCTTTAAATAATAATTTTTTATTGTAAAACGATAAATTTTGTATTAAAATCAAAATCATAATAAATGAGTGAGGTGCTTTTGTTAAAAGGTAACAACCTTATTTTAAAATTAGAGGAGGTATAACTATGAACAGTAACAATTTGATTGTTAAAAATATGGATAACCCCCATGAGTTGGAGAAGATGTATAGAAAAGATCCGAAAGCTTTTAAAAAAGCATTCTCACAAGCATGGGACCAAAACCCTGATTCTCAAATTCTAGGTGCTTGGTATGAAAGGTTGCATTTCAAGGAGAAAGTAAATAAAGAAAAAACATCTTTGTTTCAAAAAGGTTTCTTATTCATGGGCCTTTTAGCTATTCTGGCCGGCATAAGCACCAGGATCATTTTCCACTTTGTTGAGCAGGAAGCAATTGCTCCAATAAACTTGGCTTTTGGTGTAATTCCCTTTATTGCTGCTTATTTTGTTTACAATAATAAGCCGAAAAAAAGTATTATTTATTCCCTTATAGCGTTATTCCTAGTTTCCGGGGTGTATCTTAATACGTTGCCAATAAATTATAAAGACAGTACCATACTTGCTTATTTACATCTTCCTATATTTTTATGGGTCTTAGTAGGGCTTGCGTTTACAGGAAATGAATATTCAAAAGGCAGTACAAGATTAGCCTATATTAAATTTAATTTAGAATATTGTCTTCTCTACGGGAGCATGGCAGTGAGCGGAATGATACTAGCGGTATTCACCATGCGTTTATTTAGCTTTGTTGACTTAGATATAGGAGAGTTCTATTTTAGTAATGTTGTTTTATTTGGAGCAGCCGCTCTCGCTATTGTGACTGCATACTTAGTATCAATGAATCTTAAGCTTGCTAAAAATATTACACCATACATATCTAAAATTTTTAGTCCTCTCGTCCTGATCACCTTGCTTATCTATCTTATAACGGTAATTTGGGTCGGGAAAAATCCATTCTTGGATCGCAATTTCCTAATGGCCTTCAACGGAATACTGCTTGGTGTATTGGCTGTTACTATATTTTCTATCGTTGAGAGTGACTCGGACGAGAAAAAGAACATTTCAGATTATATAAATTTTTCCTTAATTGTTTTGGCACTTATTATTGATACTGTTGCATTGTCAGCCATCGTATTTAGACTTTCTTCTTACGGGATTACACCTAATAGACTAGCTGTTTTAGGTGTAAACATACTGATCTGGGCAAATCTAATTTGGATTATGTTTTCCTATATGCGTTTCTTGCAAAATAAATCAGGACCAAAAGCTATCCAAGATGCCGTTACGAAGTATTTGCCAATATACGGACTTTGGGCAGCTTTCGTTATATTTACGTTTCCTATCATTTTTAATTAGAAAGGATCTGTTAATGTAACGAAAAGTTAATTCTCTATAACATATAACATTTTTAGAGCCCATCGATTTATAATGGATATTATTACGTTTGTAGTTTCGGTAATTTCATTTGTATTGATAAATAAGAAGTAAGTGTTGTATGTAATCTTTCCATAATAAAAAACGTCCCAAAATGGGACGTTTTTTATTATGCATATTGCCGTTTTTTCTTAATAAGCAACAAGACTTGTGACACACAAGCTAGTACCGGTAACTCAATCAATGGTCCAATAACGAGTGCAAGTGCGATAAGAGGTTCGTCTGGAAAAGCGGTCACAGCGATAGCGAGTGCAACAGGTGAGTTTCTTGCTAACGTTGTTAAGCTTAGACTTACTGTATCTTTGTAAGATAAATGCATCATGCGCCCGATAAATTGTCCTAGTAAAAAATTAATGATGAAGAACAATAGAACAGGAACGAGTAATAATAAAACAACATTCATATTTTGTAGTAAATATTTACCTTGTGATGCAAACATCGCTACTATTGCTAAACTTAAAAATACAATTTGAGCAGAGCTAAAAAACGGAATGAGTTTATTCTCGAGAGGTTCAGCTTTTTTCATTTTATTCATAATGAATTTTGTAGCGTGTGCAAGTATAAATGGTAAGACGATTACGATAACAATACTTTCTACTAAAACAGAAACCGCTACAGTTTTGATGACACCAGCAAATAAAAATAAATAAATGGGAAGGAGCAGTACTTGCAAAATTAAATTTACAGGTAAAATTGCAGTAGAAAGTGCTACATTACCTTTCGCTATTTCAGTAAAGATTAAGTACCAATCTGTACATGGAGTAACCATTAACATTATAAATCCAACCCAAAGTGCTGGATGATCGGAAAGAAATAGTGCCCCTAACCCCCAAGCGAGTAAAGGTGTCCATAAGAAGTTAATAGTAAGACTTGTTCCAGCAAATTTTAAATTGCGAAATCCTTTTTTTATTTCTTTTAATGGGATGCTGAGGAATAATCCATATAGCATGAAGAATAAGAAGGGGACAATAAATTTGTCTGAATACGTATGTATCATATTAAATTGTCCGAGTACGATGCCGCATGTAACAGCAAAAAGAATAATAAAAGTTTGAATCTTTTCTATAGTGCTCATGAATAAATCCTTTCTATATATGAATTTTCCTCTCTAAGTTTATTATACAAGTAATAAAGATGTATTTGGTGTTCAATTGTATCTCGCTTAATATTTTTAAGTCGAGATTTTATTTTTCATTAAAAGTTACTTGACTAAAGTAAGTGGCTATATTACAATCACTTACATAAGGTAATTAAATAACAAAAAGTTGCAATGGCGTAACTTAAGGTATCTATTGGAACTTTTTCTTAGAATAAGAATTTTTATGATGATGAATAATGAATATGAAAAGAAAGATTAGGTGAAGAAAATGGGACTATTTAGCTCATTATTTGGTAAAAAAGAAGAAAATACGACTGTAGAGGGGAATAAAAAAATGTCGAAAGTATTATTTGTAAAAGCAAACGATCGTCCAGCGGAGCAAGCAGTTAGTTCAAAAATGTATGAAACATTTGTAAGTACTTATAAAGAAGCAAATCCAAATACAGAAATTACGGAATTAGATTTATTTGCATTAGATCTTCCTTATTACGGAAATATTGCGATTTCAGGTGGATATAAACGTAGCCAAGGTATGGAGTTAACAGCTGAAGAAGAGAAGGCAGTTGCTACAGTAGATCAATATTTAAATCAATTTTTAGAAGCTGATAAGGTTGTATTTGCATTCCCATTATGGAACTTTACAGTACCAGCACCATTAATCACATATATTTCATACTTATCTCAAGCTGGAAAAACGTTTAAATATACAGCAAATGGCCCAGAAGGTTTAGTTGGTGGTAAGAAAGTCGTTGTGTTAGGTGCTCGTGGTTCAGATTACTCTTCAGAGCAAATGGCTCCTATGGAAATGGCAGTTAATTACGTAACAACTGTACTTGGATTCTGGGGAATTACAAATCCAGAGACAGTTGTAATTGAAGGACACAATCAATATCCAGATCGTTCACAACAAATTGTTGAAGAAGGTCTAGAAAACGTTAAAAAAGTAGCAGCAAAATTTTAATTCATGATAGTAAATGGAAAAACCAACATGGATGACTATGTTGGTTTTTTAGTCTATTTTTCATGTTAAAAAATGTATATTTATAAAATAAAAGAAAAGTTCGAAAATAGTATTGCAAAATATTATATAGCAAACTATAATGAATTCAAGAATAGTTGATACTTAAATTAAATATTCAGAAAATTCAATTAGTTAAAATTGGAAAATGAGATAAGGAAACTTGAATGGGGGTTATATTATGGCGAATAAAGTACCGTTTTCGTTCATAGTAGTTATTGGATTAATGTTATTTGCACTATTTTTTGGAGCGGGAAATTTAATTTTTCCAGCGATGCTTGGTCAATCAGCTGGAGAGAATGTATGGATTGCTAACGCTGGATTTTTAGTAACTGGTGTTGGATTACCATTACTAGGTGTACTAGCATTTGGTTTTTCAGGTAAAGATGATTTGCAGTCGTTAGCTAGTCGTGCTCACCCAGTGTTTGGGATTGTGTTTACAACAGTTTTATACTTAGCGATTGGTCCGTTATTTGCAATACCAAGAACAGGAAATGTTTCTTATGAAATTGGTCTTAAGCCGTTTATGCCAGAAGGAGTAGGTTCTACACCTTTAATTCTTTTCACAATTATATTCTTTAGTATCACTTGTTTTTTTTCGCTAAATCCCGCGAAAATTGTCGATATTGTTGGAAAAATCTTAACGCCAATTAAGTTGACTTTCATCGGTATTTTAGTAATCGTTGCTTTTATACATCCGATTGGAGATATGCAAGCACCAGTGGAAGCTTATACATCACATGCATTCTTTAAAGGATTCCAAGAAGGATACTTAACGATGGATACGCTAGCATCATTTGTATTCGGGATTATCATTATCAATGCTATTAAAGAAAAAGGTGCGAAAACGAAAACACAAATTATGGTCGTTTGTGCAAAAGCGACAATTATTGCAGCATCTATTTTAGCAATTATCTATACAGCACTTTCTTATATGGGTGCTTCAAGTGTTGCAAAGCTTGGACATTTAGAGAACGGCGGAGAAGTATTAGCGAAAGTTTCTAACTACTATTTCGGATCATATGGCGGAGTATTATTAGGATTAATGATTACAGTAGCTTGTTTAACAACTAGTGTGGGACTTGTATCAGCATGTTCTTCATTCTTCCATAAGTTATTCCCAAATGTTCCTTACAAAGCAATTGCAATTACGCTATGTGTATTTAGTGCAATTGTTGCAAACGTAGGATTAACACAATTGATCGCAGTTTCTGTTCCAGTATTAACAGCAATTTATCCACTAGCAATCGTATTGATTTTCTTAACATTCTTCCATTCATTATTTAAAGGAAGAGCTGAAGTTTATCAAGTAAGCTTAATCGTAACATTTATCATCAGCTTATTTGATGGATTAAGTGCAGCTGGAGTTAACATTGAAGTAGTAAGCCAAGTGTTCACTAAATTCCTTCCGATGCAGGAAGTAGGATTAGGCTGGATCTTCCCAGCGATTATCGGTGGATTTATCGGATATGGCATTAGCATTTTAAAAGTGAAAAACCAAGTTCAACCAGCAACTAGAGCGGATAAGAAAATAGGTTAAATAAAAAAAGTTATAGACTTGTTTCTATAGCTTTTTTTGTTACTATTAATAATGAGAAAAAATAAAGTAGTAGGGGAAATAAAATGAAAAAAACAATTGATCATATCGGAATCGCAGTTCGAGATATAGATAGTACGATACGTTTTTATGAAAATGTGTTAATAGGAACTTTAATAGATCGTTACGTAAGTGAAGCTCCTGGTGTGGAAAGTGAAGTAGCCATTCTTGAAGTGGCTGGAGATAGAATTGAATTACTTGCACCGACAAATAATACAACATCTCCAATTGCCCGTTTTATTAAACAAAAAGGTAAAGGTGTTCATCACGTTGCGTATCGTGTCGATGATTTAGATGTGGCTCTAGAAGAGTTAAAAGAACAAGGTATTCGGACATTAGAGCATACACTACGCATTAATAAGCACGGTAGAAGATTAATATATCTTAACCCAGCGGATACAGAAGGAACGATTATCGAGTATTGTGATTATCCGGAAGAGCAATAGAAGAAGGATATTTTTAAAAAGGTGTTACGTTATTACGTAACACCTTTTTATTTATGCATTTCACATTTTCTTCACAAATGATTCACGATAACTTTTCTTCTTTGATAACTTACATAAATATATTTTATGATATAATAACAATCGACTTTAAAAATGTAAGTTGTATCTATAGTGATAGTTACTATTATATTAGAAGTTTAGAGGTGGAAGAGAAATAAGAGTTATACTTTATAGAAGTTTATATTTAATCAGGTTAATATTTCGCCCGAGAATCAAACTTCGGAAGTTAAAGTAATGAAAATAGAGCGATGAGGAAGAAAGAAGTGAAATGAGTGTGAAAGTAATGAGAAGATTAGGGACATGGTTATTACTTGTGTGTGTGCTTATCATATTGATACCGCAAAGTGCATCTGCTCATGCGTACGTTGTGAAATCAAACCCTACTGAAAATGAAACATTGAAGAAAGCACCATCTGTTGTAAAAATCGAATTCGATGAGGACATACAAGTTTCAAGTTTTAATACATTGTACGTGAGAGATACATCAGGTAAAAGGGTCGATTTAAAGGATGCTCATATTGATAAAAAAAATAAAAAGCTATTAGAAGCTGGATTAAAAGACAATCTCAAAAATGGTCTTTACTCTATTCAGTGGAAAGCTATTTCAGCTGATGGACATCCAATTCAAGGAGTTATCCCGTTCCGGGTTGGATTAGCGGAAGCGGAAACAGACGATATACAAGTGGAAGAGATGGGTTACGTCCCACAAATCGATATGATTATGGAACGTGGAATTTTATATACAAGTTTCTCACTATTTATAGGAGTGCTATTCTTTAATCTTATTATGTATAAAGGCAATGCAACCTCGGTTCGATCAAGGAGTAAGAACATAATATGGATCTCTTTATTTGGGATATTGATTAGCTTGTTATTCAATCTACCACTGCAAGCGAAAATAAATGCTGATGTTTCATGGATAGAAGCATTCAATCCTTTACTATTAAAAGAAACATTACAGCTTTCTGTTTTTGGTTATGTATGGATTACTCAAATGGTTCTCATTAGTACGCTTATAATTGTTACGTATTTTGCGGTGAAGCATGAGAAGTTTTCGTCGTTTAAAGTATGGAGTATTCCAATACTATTGTTTATAGGGTTACTTGTTATGAAGGCCTTTAATAGTCACGCATACGGTTTAAAGTTTAAAGACATTGCTGTCGTTATGGATTTTCTACATTTATTAGCAGCTTCATTATGGGTTGGTGGTTTATCATCTATTATTCTTCTTTTACGTAAAGAGGATAACAAGTGGCATATGTATTGGGATATGATTAAGCGTTTTTCACCGTGGGCAACAGGTGCTGTCATCGTGATTTTAATAACAGGCCTTTTTAACAGTACATTTTTTATTCCAACAATCCACTCGTTATTTGATACGAAGTATGGATTGGTTTTATTAACAAAGATACTTTTATTCATTTTCATGGGGATATTGGGAATTATTCATTATATGAAAGGGAGAATGCGAGCGCAGCAAGGATTAGGAGCTACGGTGAAAGTAGAGTTTGTCATTGGAATTATCATTTTCGTAATCGTAGCTTTTATGACAAACGTACAAACACCACCGATGCCTCCTACTGGACCTTTTACAGAGAGTAAGCAATTAGATAATGGATATGAACTTACGCTAAATGTAAGTCCGAATAAGGTAGGACAAAATAAATTCCATATTACACTAAAGGATGAAAAGGGACAGCCTGTTACTGATATGGAACAAATGATATTGACGACTCAATCATTAGATATGAACATGGGAAAAGGTTCATTTAAAGTTTCAGTAGTTTCACCAGGAGAATATGAAGCAGAAGGTATGTATATTAATATGACAGGAAACTGGAATATACATGTTCATGGATTAACAAAATCTCTTGATAGTTTCGATACAGATTTTAAATTTATTGTCGGTGGCAGATAAAAAGAAGCTATGTATGAAAAGGAGCTAATAGAAAATGAAACGTATAAAAAAATTAGGAACAACAATGATCGCAACAATTATTGCAATGGGAATGTTTTCGTTACCTGTTAGTGCGCACGTCACTGTAAAACCAGCAACTTCTGACGTTGGTTCTTGGGAGACATATACGATAAAAGTACCAGTTGAAAAAAATGTAGCAACAACAAAAGTTACACTGAAAATACCGTCTGGAGTAGAGTTCCAGCAGTATGAACCAGTGCCAGGATGGAAAGTTGAGGAGCAAAAAGATACAGCTGGAAAAGTTAAAACTGTAGTATGGGAAGCAACAGGAGAAGGGATTTTACCCGGTCAGTTCCAACGATTTACTTTCGTCGCTAAAAATCCGGATAAAGAGCAAAAAATAGCTTGGGACGCATATCAACAATATAAAGATGGAGAAATTGTTGAATGGACAGGCGATGAAAAAGCTGAAAAACCGCATTCACTTACTATAATTGCAAAAGGTACGTCATTAACAGGAGAACATGGTGAAGTGTCTAGTGTAGAAAAGAATGAAGGTACTAGTAATATGCAATTGATAGCAATTGTCTTATCTATTTTTGCGATAGTATCGTCGGTAAGTGCGTGTGTTTTTGTAGTACGTCGTAAAAAGTAAGACGTAAGAAAGAGCCTGCAAACAGTAGGCTCTTTCTTACGTTTATTTCAATTCAACTTGCTGCCTTACAGCAAGTGTTTTCGGTTTTATATTTACAAAACAAATACTCACAACAATAAATAATAGTCCGATGAATAAGCTAATGGTAATGGCCTCATGTAAGAAAATTGAACTTACAATAATAGCAATTAGTGGAATGAGGAATGTATAAGCCCCAACTTTACTTGCTTCACCAGCTCCAACAAGTGTGAAGTATGCAAGCCACCCCATTGCAATAACAAAGAATGAAATAAAGAGAAGTACGCTAACAAATGGTATACTCCAAGCGATACTAGACCAGCTTTCAAATTCTGAACCAAATCCAATTAAGCAAAGTCCACCAATAATAAGCTGAAGTGTTACCATCCAAATGGCATTAACACGGTGACCAGTCTTCTTAATAAATACTGTGCCAAGTGCCCAGCCGATAGCGCATCCTAACGCGAGAAGGATTCCAATAATAGAAATATGTCCTGTTAAACTGCTTGAGCTAATAACACCTACACCAATAAATCCGAGAACAAGCCCAAAAATTTTCAAGCCGTACATTGATTCTTCAAGCCATATCCACGAGAAAATACCGAGTAAAACTGGTTGTAGAAATACAATGGCGGAAAATAACCCAGCAGGCATATATTGAAGGCCGACAGTTTGTAACCCGTAAAATATAATGATGTTAAGTAAAGAAGAAATAACGTATAAATGCCACGTTTCTTTTAAATGTAACTCTTTGTATTTCGGTAATGCGAACAGGAGTAAAATGAATCCTCCAATTAAAGTTCGAACGCCTGCAAATAAAACAGGTGGTGTATAATGCAGGGCAAACTTTGATAAAGGCCAATTGATTCCCCACATGAAAACGAGAAAGGTAAGGATTATGGCCGTCTTAGTTCGAGAAAGCTGTGTCACTGAAAGACCTCCTTGTTGTTATTCATTTCACTATGATATGATATCGACTGTAATAAATAAAATGAATCTTTTTTATAAGGAGTATAAGTGATTAGTTATGACCATTACACAACTGCAAGTATTAATAAAAACTGTTGAGTTAGGTAGTTTTACGAAGGCCGCCAGGGTATTAAATATGACGCAGCCAGCTGTTAGTCATGCGATTTCAAGTATTGAGTCAGAGTTAGGCGTTACTATTCTTATACGTGATAAACGAAAAGGGCTCCTCGTTACGGATGTAGGAAACAGGATTCTTGTACATATTAGAGAGATTTTGAACGGTGTAGAGAAGATTGAACAAGAAGTTGCGATGGAGAAAGGACACGAAGTTGGGACGATTCGAATTGGTAGTTTTCCGAGTGCTTCTGCACATTTCTTACCCAAAATGATAAACCTTTTTAAGGAGAAGTATCCGAGCTTAGAAGTAGTTCTTTGTGAAGGAACGATTAAAGAAGTTGAAGATTGGTTAGTATCGAGGGTTATTGATATAGGAATTGTTATTTTGCCTAATAAAGATATGGAGATTGTTCCATTAACGAAGGGGAAAATGGTTGCTATCTTAAGAGAGGATCATCCTCTCTGTAAGAAGGACGCTATTACAATTAGTGATTTAGAGAATGAACCGATCATATTATGTAAGGGCGGATACGAACCACCTATTATTGATATGTTTAAACAAGCAAACGTACCACTTCGGGCTGAGTATGTAATTTCGACAGTTACTACAGCTTTAAATATGATTCAAGAAGGATTAGGCATTGCAATATTAGCTGAATTATCTTTAACGAATTTACCAAAAAATGTGCAAACGAGAGAATTGGAACCACAAGTATGGAGAGAAATTGCTTTAGCTGTTCCTTCATTAAAGGATTCTTCAATCGCTGTACAGCTATTTATTGAAGAATTTCAAGCGCTATTTGCAGAATAAAAAGAGGTGTCTCATATATCATAATGGGACACTTTTTAATTTACTTATAAAAAATCTATGAAAAGGATTGACTTATTTTTTAGTTGTAACTATAATGATTACATCGAGGTGGTGATTACGATGAAAATTAGTAGCCGCTTTTCCATAGCTGTTCATATTTTATCTATTTTGAAAAACAATCCATCTTCACTTTGTACTTCAGACTATATGGCTGAGAGTGTTAATACAAATCCAGTAGTCATTCGTAAAATCATGTCGTACTTGAAACAAGCTGGCTTTGTTTACGTAAATCGTGGACCGGGTGGCGCGGGATTACTAAAGGATTTACATGAAATCACATTGTTAGATGTGTATCATGCAGTAAATGTAGTAGAAGAAGACAAGCTATTTCATATTCACGAGCAACCGAATCCAGATTGTCCAATTGGGGCGAATATTCAAGCGGTGTTAGAAATCATTTTAATTCAAGCACAATCCGCGATGGAAGAAGTTTTGAGAAATATTACGATGGGGCAGTTGTTTGAAACTTTGCAAGAAAAAATGAATGCTTAAATCATATTTATATTTTTTTATCATTAATGTAACTGATTCGATTACAACTGTAAAGGTAAGGTGTAAAAGTTATGACTGTAAAAATGAAAGTATACTCAGATTTTATATGTCCGTTTTGTTTTTTAGCAAAAGGTCCATTAGATGAGGTAGCGAAAGAGAAAGATGTAGAGATTGAATGGATGCCATTTGAATTACGTCCAAGTCCATATGCAAAAATAGATCCATGGAATGAGCCAGAAAAATTAGGTTCATGGGATGCTTTCATTCTTCCGACAGCGAAGAAGTTAGGAATTGATATGCGCTTGCCACGTGTTTCACCACATCCATATACACATTTAGCTTTCGAAGGATGTCAATTTGCGAAAGAACGTGGACTAGGTAATGAGTATCATCACCGCGTATTCACAGCATTTTTCCAAGAAGAGCAAAACATTGAAGATATTGATGTGTTAACAAAATTAGCGGTAGAAGTAGGACTTCCTGAGGCGGAATTTAAAGATGCTTTAGTAACTCGTAAATATAAAGAAAAGCATCAAGAAGCAATTCAACACGCATATGATGAAGCGAATATTATGGCTGTTCCAACTGTCATGATTGGAGATGAAGTCATTCAAGGGCTTGCTAGTAAAGAAACACTAGAAAGGGTCATTGATAAAGAAATTGAAAAGGATAAAACAAATTCATTTGAAGGTATGCAATGTAATACCGATGGATATTGCTAATTCGCTTGTTATGAAATAACAAAATAAATTATAAAACAAACATTTGGAGGAATTAAAATGTCAGCAACTACAACAAACTTAAAAGAAGCAATCGTGAACCGTCGTTCAATTCGTAAAGTAGCAAAAAACGATGCAATTACGAAAGAAAGAATTGAAGAAGTGTTAAAAACAGCTTTACACGCACCAACATCTTTCAATATGCAAAGTGGTCGTATGGTTGTATTAATGGATGGAGAGCATGAAAAGTTTTGGGATATCGTTAAAGAAACACTAAGAGCCCGTGTACCAGCAGAAAACTTTGAAGCGACTGTAGAAAGACTAAAAGGTTTTCATGCAGGTGTAGGAACAGTTCTATTCTTTGAAGATCAAGCAACTGTAGAAAAAATGCAAGAAAATGCACCATTATATAAAGATCAGTTCCCATTCTGGTCTCATCAAGGAAATGCGATGTTACAACATACTGTGTGGATGCTATTATCTGCTGAAGGAATTGGGGCGTCATTACAACATTACAACCCAATCGTAGATGCTGAAGTGAAAGAAACTTGGAACATTCCGGCAGAGTGGAGCTTAGTAGGTCAAATGCCATTTGGTGAACCAAACGAACAACCAGCAGAAAGAACGTTCTTGCCTACTGAAGATGTAGTGAAATTTTATTAAGAAATACAATATGTAACGAGAAGGAAGCTGTGCTTAAAAACAGCTTCCTTTTTTGTAGTGGTGTTAATTTATGCGCATTTAGGGAAGAAATATAAGAAATAATACGGTGAGAAGGGAATTAGAAAAATGAATGATGAGAAAAAATATACAGTGGTAGGTACTGATGTTGAGGAAGTAAAGCGTTTAAATAAAAATTCAGGATTAACGTATAATCAAGTGAAAGAAATGTTAGCAAAGCAAATGCAAAAAAAGAAGTAATTAGATTGAAATCTTTCATTTTTTCATTTAGCATTTTGATTGGAGAGAGTTAAGTAAAAGGTAACTCTCTTTTTTGTATAGCTAAGCATCTTATAGAGTGGAGGAAGCAACATGAAGAAATGGGTAAAGGTAACGCTGTCTATCACTGGAGGCATTGTCTTATTAGCGTGTGCCGGTGGATATTACGTGTATAAAAATTATTTTCCAAAGGAACCTGAGCGTATTGTATATGATAAAGAAAGAGTGCTACAACCGATACATAATCAGCTTAAAGGAATCAATATAGAAAATGTAAAGATAAAAGAAAAAGAAGTCGTAAATGCGACTGTAGATGAGCTTCAAAAAATGATTGATAATGGAAAGTTGTCATATGAAGAATTAACGAGTATTTATCTCTTTAGAATACAAGAACATGATCAAAATGGAATAACATTAAATTCTGTTACAGAGATAAATCCTAATGCGATGGAAGAAGCAAGAAAGTTAGATCAAGAGCGGGATAGAAACAAAAATTCGAATTTATATGGTATTCCTGTCGTTGTAAAAGATAATGTACAGACGGAAAAAGTGATGCCGACTAGTGCAGGAACTTATGTATTAAAAGATTGGATTGCAGATCAAGACGCAACAATTGTGAAGCAGTTGAAAGAAGAAGGAGCATTTGTTTTAGGAAAAGCGAATATGTCTGAGTGGGCGAACTATTTATCTTTTACAATGCCAAGCGGGTATAGCGGGAAGAAAGGACAAAATTTAAACCCGTACGGTCCGATTACATTCGATACTTCAGGATCAAGTTCAGGATCTGCTACAGTAGTTGCAGCAGATTTTGCGCCGCTTGCAATTGGAACAGAAACGACGGGATCGATTGTTGCACCAGCGGCGCAGCAATCAGTAGTTGGGTTACGTCCATCTTTAGGTATGGTAAGTAGAACAGGAATTATTCCATTAGCTGAAACTCTTGATACAGCAGGACCTATAGCAAGAACAGTAAAAGATGCAGCAACGTTATTTAATGCAATGATAGGTTATGACGAAAAAGATGTTATGACAGAAAAAATGAAAGATAAAGAAAGAATTGATTATACAAAGGATTTATCAATAGATGGATTAAAAGGGAAAAAGATAGGGCTTCTTTTTTCCGTAGACCAACAAGATGAAAATAGAAAAGTAGTAGCAGAAAAAATTAGAAAAGACCTTCAAGATACAGGTGCGATATTAACGGATAATATCCAGTTAAGTACTGAGGGTGTAGATAATTTGCAAACATTAGAATATGAGTTCAAGCATAATGTAAACGACTATCTTTCACAGCAAAAGAATGTACCGGTAAAATCGTTAGAAGAGATTATAGCGTTTAATAAAAAGGATAGTAAAAGACGAATAAAATACGGACAAACATTAATTGAAGGGTCTGAAAAATCTGTTATAACGAAAGAAGAGTTTGAAAACGTAGTGCAAACGAGTCAAGAAAATGCAAGAAAAGAGCTAGATAGGTATTTAGTAGAAAAAGGTTTGGATGCTCTAGTTATGATTAATAACGATGAAGTTCTTCTATCAGCTGTAGCTGGTTATCCGGAATTAGCGGTTCCTGCTGGATATGATAAAAATGGAGAACCAATCGGTGTAGTGCTTGTAGGGAAACAGTTTGGTGAAAAAGAGCTTTTCAATATTGGATATGCGTATGAACAGCAGTCTAAAAATAGAAAATTACCTAGTTTATAAAAGATTATATGAAAAATAACTGGAATCCACCGAAATATGTTGGTGGATTCTAGTTAAACGAATCTAACAATATGAAAAGAAAAAAAGGATTCTTCTCAATTAGTAAGAAAGATTGTCTATAGGAGTTCATAAAATGTAATATATTCAATTTCCATCCATTGAAGGGGGAGGTTAATTCTTAATGAATGAAGTAAAGAGTTTTTTTCGAAGTAGAGGGTTTCAACGGTTTCTCGTTTTAATAATAGTAGCGCTTGTATTATACGCATTAAAAAGTATGATTAATTTAATATTAATTACGTTTATACTGACGTTTTTAATGGATCGATTTCAACGTTTTATTTCAAGAAAATTGAAAGTAAACCGGAAAATTGTTATTGCATGTTTATATATAATACTAGTTTCCTTTATAGGCACAACGTTATATAAATATTTACCTGTGCTGACGATACAAATTTCACAATTAATTTATCAATTTAAACTATTTTTTCAAAATCCACCTGATAATGAAATCGTTAAATATGCACTTTCGACAATTAATGGGATGGAAGTATCAAAATATATAGAACAAGGTGTAGACGTCATATATCAATCAATAGCAAATATAGGGAAGGTAAGTTTACAAATATTATTATCTCTAATTTTAAGCTTATTTTTCTTATTAGAAAAAGAGCGTATTATTACATTTACATCAAAGTTTAAAGATAGTAAGTTAAAAATCTTTTATGAAGAAATTGCATATTTTGGTGAAAGATTTGCAAGATCGTTCGGCAAAGTAATTGAAGCTCAGTTTTTAATTGCCGTTGTAAATTGTATTCTTACTGTCATTGCATTAATCGTTTTAGGATTTCCACAGCTACTTGTATTAGCTGTTATGATTTTCTTACTAGGGTTGATTCCTGTTGCAGGTGTGATTATTTCTTTGTTTCCACTTTGTATCATTGCTTACAACGTAGGCGGAGTTATGTACGTAGTATACATACTCGTATTCATAACAGTAATCCATGCTCTTGAAAGTTATTTTTTAAATCCGAAGTTTATGTCTGCAAAAACAAATTTACCAATATTCTACACATTTATGATTCTTATCTTCTCAGAGCATTTCCTCGGAATATGGGGGCTTATTATCGGGATACCAATCTTTATCTTTTTATTAGATGTACTTGATATAAATAATGAGGATGAGACTAAAAAATAAGAAATGATAGAAAATCACTAAAAAGTCATAGGAGATAATGAAAATAAAAAAGCAATCCAAAATAAATTGGATTGCTTTTTTATTTTCATTAAAGAACCGGAGCCATTGTTTCTTTCAATACTTGAACAGAGTGGTCGAATTTTAATTCTTCATCTTCACTTAATTCAACCTCTAAAATTTCACGAACACCGCCGCGATTTAAAACAGCAGGTACCCCGATATAAACATCTTTTTGACCGTATTGACCTTCTAAGTAAGCTGATACAGTTAATACACTATTTTCGTCGTTTAAAATTGCTTTTGTAACACGTAGAAGTGACATACCGATACCATAATAAGTTGCGCCTTTACGCTCAATAATATGGTAAGCTGCATCACGGACGTTTATGAAAATTTTGTCTAAATCTTCTTGATTATACGTGTTGTCTTTTTCAAGCAATGTTTGTAGTTTTTGGATACCAACGGAAACATGGCTCCAAACTGGAAGTTCAGTATCGCCGTGTTCTCCGATAATATAAGCGTGAATGTTGTGTGGACCAATATTGAAGTACTCACCTAACATATAGCGGAAACGAGCAGAATCAAGCGTTGTACCAGAACCGATTACACGTTCTTTCGGTAAACCAGATTCTTTCCAAGTTACGTAAGTTAAAATATCTACAGGGTTTGTTGCGATTAAGAAGATGCCATCAAATCCGCTATCCATAATACTGCGAACGATTTGTTTAAAGATTTTGGCGTTTTTCTCAACTAAATCTAAACGTGTTTCGCCTGGCTTTTGTGGTAATCCAGCTGTAATAACTACAAGGTCAGCATCTTTACAATCTTCGTAGCTGCCTTTCCATACTCTAGTTGGAGCTGGTGCGAATGGAACAGCATGACTTAAATCCATTGCTTCTCCTTCAGCTTTTGCCTCATTTACATCGACTAAAACAAATTCTTCAGCTACGGCTTGGTTAATCATGCAGTAAGCATAACTACATCCAACTGCTCCTGTTCCTACTAATACAACACGGTTAATACCTTTTTTCATTTCAAAATTCCTCGCAATTTCATTGGTTTTGTTATGTAAGATAATACGTCTTACTTCTATAGAGTCATATCTAGTTTATTACATTTTATAAAAGATATTCAAGTATTTGAAAATGTATCCGTGCAAATCCGCGAACAAAACATAGGAATTCAGTGAACCGAATATAATTCAGTAAAATCCTTTGTAAAAGGGGAAATGGCATGGGGAACCCATTAGCAATGGAAGAAATGCTTCATATTATTCATGCAGGGCTTGTTAAAAAGAATAACTCAAAACGGATTACGATTGCAGGTGCAGGGATTTCTGGATTAGTTGCAGGTTCTTTATTAAAAGAGGCTGGGCACGAAGTAACGATTATAGAAGCAAATAACAGAATAGGTGGCAGGGTGTATACGATTCGGGAACCATTTAGTGTGGGTTTATATTTTAATGCGGGACCGATGAGAATCCCTGACACCCATAAGTTAACCTTAGCGTATATTCATAAATTTAAACTACCTTTAAACCTTTTTATAAATAAAACTTTTGCAGATATCATTTATACGAATAACATTCAAACGAGATTGAATGTGTTTGAAAATGATCCAAGTGTACTTGAATATCCGGTTTTGGATAAAGAAAGAGGAAAAACGGCAGAAGAGCTAATGATTGAAGTATTAGAACCAATACTAAATTATATTAAGAAGGATCCTGATAAAAACTGGCTTATCGTTGAAAAAAAGTATAAAACGTATTCGCTTGGTTCATTTTTAATGGAGTATTATTCAGATGGTGCAATAGATATGATTGGGGTACTTCTTGATATGGAAGCTTATATGGGAATGTCCTTAATTGAAGTATTACGTGAAATGATTTTCTTTACTTCAACAACGAAATATTATGAAATAACTGGTGGAATGGATAAGTTATCGAATGCATTCTTACCACAATTAAGGGAACATATTTTAATGCAGTATAAGGTTGATAAAATTATACAAGAAGATAATAAAGTAATGTTACAAGGAAATCATGAACAAACGTTAGAGCAATTTACAATAACAAGTGATTTTGCTATTATTACAATTCCATTTTCAGCGTTAAGATTTGTAGAAGTTCAGCCATACTATTTATTCTCTTATTTTAAAAAAAGAGCAATTCGTGAATTAAATTATATTGCTGCAACTAAAATTGCAATAGAGTTTAAAAGTAGATTTTGGGAGAAAGCGGGACAGTGTGGCGGTAAATCTATTACTGATTTACCGATACGGTTTACATACTATCCGAGTTATGGCATTCATACTCCAGGACCAGCTATCGTTATAGCAAGTTATACGTGGGCAGATGAGGCGTTAACATGGGATAGTCTCCCGCAAAGAGATCGTATTCGTTACGCATTAAAAAATTTAGCGGAAATATACGGTGACATCGTCTATAGTGAGTTTGTCACTGGAACATCTTTTAGCTGGAGTAAAAATCCGTATTCTTGCGGTGCATTTACAGCTTTCGAACCAGGCCAAGAGCTCGAGTTATTTCCGTATATTACACCACCATCTGGAAAAGTACACTTTGCAGGAGAGCATACGACATTAACACATGGGTGGATGCAAGGGGCAATTGAGTCTGGAGTTAGAGTTGCATATGAAGTAAATGAACAGTGAATCTCTTATATTTACAAATGGTCATTCTTTTAATAAAATAATAAGTATAAATCGTAATTATTACGCTTTGAATACATTTGAAGTAAAGAAATGGATGGTCGGTTGAATGAATAAAGTGGAGATTCATATATTAGGTGGTTTTTTAGGTAGTGGAAAATCAACATTATTACAAAATTTATTGTTAGCAGAGAAAAAGAAGAATAGAAAAGTTGCAGTATTAATGAATGAAATTGGTGAATACTCAGTAGATACAGATATTATTGGAAAAGAGAATGTTTTAAGAGAACTTCTTAAAGGATGTATTTGTTGTACGTTAAAAGAAGAGCTTGAAATACAATTACATTCGTTATACCAACAAGAAAGACCAGATGTAATTTATATAGAAACGACAGGTGTTGCGCATCCAATTGAAGTGTTAGACGCGTGTGTCTCGCCAATTTTAGCTCCTTTTCTGGAAGTGAAATCAATTGTAGTCGTTTTAGATGCAGTAAGGTGGTTAAATCGAAGTATATTAAGTGCAAATGTACAACAGCTATTGCATGAGCAACTGAAATTTGGTAGTCACATTCTTGTTAATAAAGCAGATTTACTAAAAGATGAAGATAAGAATACAGTATTTGAAGAAGTAAAGGCAATAAATGATCATGCGAAAATGTATGAGACAAAGTATTGTAATATATCTTTAAAAGATATAGAAGAAGCAGAATTTCCAAATGATGAGGAACACGAGACACTACATGTCAAACAGCATTTACATATACAAACGATGACATATCAATTTACGAAACCGATTGATCAAGACAAATTATATGAATGGCTTTCGAATTTACCAGATAGTATTTATCGAGTGAAAGGTTTTGTGAAATTCCATGGAGATAAATACCCTCACCTATTCCAATATTCGTTCGGAGTACCAACTTTATTAGAACAAGACTTCGGTTTCCCGACAAACTTAGTAGTAATAGGAGAAGGACTAGATAAGAAACAATTGGCTGAAGGGTTAGAGAAAGTAGAACTTAACTCTAATTAAGGGGAAAAGACTAACTTAAAAATAAGTTAGTCTTTTTGTATGGTCATTACTGAAATGAAACAGTATTTTCAATTGGATTGCAGAATATATATTGATTGTATGTCCGTTTCCATTACATAGGAAGGTGATTATATATTTGTGCCGAATGTAGAGGGTACTACAAGAGTTTTCCATTATCTATCGAATTAGTTAGTCATGATTACGGACAGGGGATTTTGGCGTGTTTGATTCTATCAGAAAGTAAAGTATGGGGAGGATCACAATGTCGATGAAAAAACGTAAGTGGCTAAAGACAATGTTTACTGGTTGTGTTTTAGGTTCGTTATTAATAACGGCAGCTTGTTCAGGAAAGAAAACAAGTACAGAGGATGAAAAAACGATTAAGGTAGGAGTCCTTGCTTCTTTAACAGGACCGCTAGAATCGTATGGAAAACAAACAGTGAACGGATTTGAATTAGGGTTAGATTATGCAACTGGTGGAACTGGGAAAGTAGATGGGAAAAAGATTAAGTTTGTTGTAGAAGATACAGAAACGAAAGCGGATGTAGCAGTTAAAAAAGCTACGAAGTTATTAGAAGAAGAGAAAGTTGATTTTTTAGTTGGATCGTCTAGTTCAAGTGATACGTTAGCGGTTTTACCACTGGCCGGGGAATATGAAAAGATTATGGTTGTAGAACCGGCAGTTGCGGATAGTATTACCGGGAAGAACTGGAATAAATATATTTTTAGAACTGGAAGAAGTTCCTCACAAGATGCGATTGCAGGAGCAGCAGCAATTGCGAAAAAAGATGTAAAGATTGCGACATTTGCCCCAGATAACGCTTTTGGTCGTGAAGGGATTGCTGCATTTAAAGCGGGTGCGAAAAAATTAGGTGCGAGCATTGTGAATGAGCAATACGCGGATACAAATTCAACAGATTTTACAGCGAATATTCAAAATATCATTAGTTCAAAACCAGATTATTTATTTATCGTTTGGGCAGGGGCAAATTCACCTTGGAAACAGTTGAAAGATATGAATGTGGAAGCGCAAGGTATTAAAATTTCTACAGGTGCGCCAGATATACCAGCATTAAAAACAATGGATGCATTAGTAGGTATGCAAGGTTTTTCTGTATATTATCACACACTTCCAAAAAATAAAGTGAATGATTGGCTAGTTGAAGAGCATAAAAAACGTTTTAATGGTGCAGTGCCAGATTTGTTTACAGCAGGAGGAATGTCAGCTGCAATTTCTATTGTAGAAGCTTTAAAGAAAACAAAAGGTGATACAGATGTAGATACCTTGATTAAGAAAATGGAAGGAATGGAATTCGATACACCGAAAGGAAAGATGAAGTTTAGAGAGAAGGACCACCAAGCGATGCAGACACTGTATTCTATCACATTGAAAAAGCAAGATGGTGTTGATTATCCGGTGCCAGTGTTAGAGCGAGAATTAACGATGCAAGAGACAGAACCACCAGTTCAAAATAAATAGACTGAATTTTCTGTTGTTTTTGTATAAAGAGGGGGGACCCTCTTTATACATATTTCTTTCATACTCACGGCTTTAAAGGGAGGGATTTCGTGACACATTTGCTAGAGACGAAAAATCTTAGTGTATCTTTTGGTGAACATCAAGTTATTAAAGATGTAAATTTAACTGTCCAAAAAGGAAAGCTCATTTCTATTATCGGGCCAAATGGTGCGGGAAAGACAACGTTATTTAATTTACTAAGTGGACAGATTTCACCCACAACAGGTGAAGTGTATTTTAAAGGGCAAGATATTACAAAACTATCGATTTCAGATCGAACACGCTTAGGAATCGGTCGCTCTTTTCAGCTTACAAACATATTCCCGGAATTAACGGTACTTGAAAATGTCCGTTTAAGTGTTCAATCATTCGTACAAGATTACTATAGTTTTTTCCCGAGTCCAGCAAAATTAAAGCAACAAGTTGGAGAGGCGAGACGTTTCTTAAAAACAGTATTACTTCACGAGAAAGAGAACGTATTAGCGAAAGATTTGGCACATGGAGAGAAAAGAAAGCTAGAACTTGCGATGTTATTAGCTTTAAAAACGGATGTGTTATTACTTGATGAGCCTACGGCAGGTATTTCGGTTGAGGAAGTCCCTGCTATATTACAAGTGATTGAAAATATTAAGAAACATCCAGAGAGTACAATTGTACTTATCGAACACAAAATGGATATGATATTAGGTTTGTCAGATCATCTTATCGTTTTATTTCATGGAGAGTTATTGGCTGAAGGATTGCCAGAAGAAATTATGAAAGATGAGCGTGTACAAAGTGCTTATTTAGGGGGATTATATAGTGGCACTATTACAAGTGAATAGTATAGAAACGTATTTAGATCAGTTTCATATTTTGCAAGGAGTATCTCTTACTGTTGAGAAAGGGACGATTACTGTACTGTTTGGTAGAAACGGGGCAGGGAAAACAACGACATTACGTTCAGTTATGGGGTTTCACCGGATTGCAGATGGTGAAATTTATTATGATAGTGCAAAAGTAAGTGGATTACCTACACATTTAATTTCAAGGAAAGGAATAGGGTATGTACCAGAAAATCAAGGTATTTTTCATGATTTGACAGTAGAAGAAACATTCGCTCTTGCTAGGGGAAAAGGTGAGGAAGTAGAAGGGAAAATAGAGTGGATGCTGGAACTATTTCCGGATTTAAAGCAGTTTTGGAATAAGAAAAGTGGGCTCTTGAGCGGAGGGCAAAAGCAAATGTTGGCTATTTCAAGAGCGTTTATTAATAGTGATGGATTATTACTTATTGATGAGCCGAGCAAAGGGCTATCCCCGATAATGGTGGAGAAATTAATGGTAGCTATTTTGAAGATGAAAGAGAAAACAACAGTTTTACTTGTTGAGCAAAATTTTATGATGGCTAGTCAAATTGGTGATTATTTTTACATTATGGATAACGGACGAATTGTTCATAACGGTTTTATGAATGAATTAAAAAAGGATAAGGAAATGTGTCATAAATATTTAGGAATCTCTTAACATGAATCCGAGGTGAAAAGGATGGATGTGTTAATCAATTTATTTGTAAATGGGATTTCAACAGGGATGCTCATTTTTTTGTTAGCATCAGGTCTTTCACTTATTTTCGGTCTAATGAGCGTTTTAAACTTTGCACACGGTGGTTTATTTGCATGGGGAGCATTTACAGGTGTTTGGTTATTTAATATGACAGGAAGTTATATATTAGCTTTAGTTGGAGCAGTAGCCATGGGAATGTTCCTAGGATTTATTTTAGAAAGGTTTCTTATTAGACCGGTATATGGAAATCATGTTCGACAGCTGCTCGTTACGCTTGGAGGAATGCTCGTTCTTAGTGAGTGTATTAAAATATTTTGGGGGCCAAACCCTATTAGTGCAAAATTACCGTTATGGTTACAAGGAAGTTTTACATTCGGAGGTATTATATTAATTAAATATCGTCTATTTGTTATTTTGATTGGGATAATTATTTACATTGCACTACTACTATTACTCAAAAAGACGAAGATAGGTCTTATGATCCGTGCAGGTGTAATGGATAAAGAAATGGTTCAAGCGCTTGGTATTAATGTAAAAGCGATATTTTCTTTCGTCTTTTTATTAGGAGCAGGGATGGCAGCTTTGGGAGGATTCTTATTAGCGCCGTATTCGGGCGTTATTTTCGCCGAGATGGGCATGCAGTATGCAATTTTAGCTTTTATAGTAGTAATTATCGGTGGATTAGGAAGCGTACAAGGTTCAGCTATTGCTTCTTTAATTGTTGGATTAGCTGGTGCTTTTACAGCGTATTTTATACCAGATTTATCACTTGCAATTAATATGTTAATGTTACTATTTTTCTTAATAGTGAAGCCAACTGGACTTGTTGGTGAAAAGGGGTGAAATGGTGAACAACACATCGGACCGAATTAAAGTATACTTTGGAGTATGTATGCTCATTTGTTTAAGTGTATTTCCGTTCGTAAATGATTCAAGGAGCTTGTTAATTTTGTTCACTCAAATCTTCATCTTTGCTATTTTTGCAATGAGTTTTGATGTATTGCTTGGGTATACAGGAATTGTATCGTTCGGTCATTGTATGTTCTTTGGGATAGGAGCATATGGGGTAGCGCTTTTATTTGATCGACAAGGCGTATCAATAACGAACTTTTTAATTGGAATAGTAGCTGCAATTATCATTTCAGCAATCGTTAGTTATATAATTGGTTTACTTTCTTTACGGCTGAAAAGTCATTTTTATGCAATGTTAACACTTGCTATTTCACAGTTGTTTTTCGTCCTTGCTGAAAAATGGCGTGGGCTCACTCACGGAGGAGATGGTTTTACATTTGGTGTACCAGACGTATTCCGTGATCGTTTTACGTTTTATTATGTAACACTTATATGTTTACTTATCATTTTTGTTCTCTTACGTCTTTTCACCAAATCTTCTATTGGAAAAGTATTAAAAGCAATTTCACAAAATGAGCAACGTGTTGAAGCACTAGGATATAAAGTGCTTCATTATAAAATTATTGCTAGCATTGTTGCAGGAGTAGTAGCTGCGATTAGCGGTGGTTTATTTGTTATTACATTACGTTTTGTTAATACGACTGTATTTTCAATTGAAATGACACTAAATGCACTCTTGATGACAATGATTGGAGGAATCGGAACATTAATTGGAGCTATTGCTGGATCTGGGATTATTGAATCCCTAAAATATTATTTATCAGAACTAGCTACAGAGTATCCGATCTTTGAACGATGGACGATTATTCTTGGTTTATTGTACATTATCGTATTGCTAGTTTTCCCGAAAGGATTAGTTGGTACAGTTAAGGGACTGAAGAATATGAAACGGAATAAGAAGGAGAAAAGTGCAGAAGTGGAGCAAAATGTGTGAAAAATCAATTGTATACAAAATAAAAATCCCTCTTTTATATTCGTTAAAGAGGGATTTTTATTTTGAAAAAAGTTTGTAATCAAAGTCATTTTATTAATCAAATAGTTCATCAGGGATATGCTTTATAAAGGTTTGATTCGTAAAAAAATGAACAGCTAAATTCTCAAGGGGAACATCTTCAATTATTACTAATGTATCATTTTTAATCGGTAAAAAAGCTATTCCTTTTCCATCAGCAATAAACTCTTCCATAAGCGAATAAGAATCCAACTGTTGAAGTTGTCGCTGAGATAGATTGTTTTCTTTTAGAAATTGTATTGTCTTATTCCTAAAAGGGCACTTTTTGTCATTGCTAACGAAGAAAATTTCTTTTGAATAATCAATGGTACATTTTTCTTTCGCTTTTAATAAGCCTACAGAAATTGAGGTTGTGAACACTTTTTTAAACGATGCGTCAGGATAATCCTCATAAGTTATGACCATATCAACTTTTTGTTGCTGCAGTAATTTTTGCAAATGACTACTACTTTCTACATATATTTGATAATTTCTGAAATTTACTTTAATACGCTTACTTAAATAATTTGTCAAAATAGATTGTGACGTCGCTATTATATAAGAAGAACCACTCGTTTTAATTTCATCTTTTACTTCTTCTAATAGAGTTAATATTTTATTCGTGTAATCTAATAAAATGTCACCAGCAGGTAACAAGGAAACGCCTTTGTTATCTCTATGTAGTAAAGGCGTTTCTAATTCTTGTTCTAATTTTTTGATTCGCTCAGTTACGTTCGGTTGAACATATCCTAACTCTTTAGCAGCTTTACTAATAGAACCCTCACTGGCCACAGTTTTGAATATAATAAGATCATTTATTTCCATGTATCTCAGCCCCTTATGCACTATCATTATAAATGATACCAAACATAATTTATACCTATTTTACGTTAGCCGCTTATCGATTTATCATAATGTATATAAGATTGAAAGCGAGTGATAAACATGATTGGAATGCAATATAAGGTCATTCTTCCAAAGGATTATGACATGGAAATTATTAAGAAAAGGGTAAAGGATAATGGCTATAAAACTGATGGTTTCCAAGAACTAAATTTTAAAGCTTATTTAATTACGGAAACGGAGAAAGACGGGAATTTTTATAACTGCTATGCACCTTTATATATTTGGAATGGTCATGAAGGGATGAATAAATTTATCTTTGAAGGGTATTACGATAACATTTTACAATCTTTTGGATGGCAACAAATACATATAGGTGTTCCATTAGTGGTTAATCTAAGTGATGGATTTAAGAAAAGTAGATATGTTGTTGAATATGCAGGAAGTATTTCTCAAAGTAAAACACTGATTGGGACTCAATTAAGCACTATGAATGAAGATGTACAAAACAACGAAAAGTGTTTAGGGAATGTAATTGTTTATAATCCGGATAAATGGGGGTATAGTAGGTTTGAGTTTTATGAAGAGAAGCCTGATATTGTAGTGAATAAAGGTGTTACAGTATATGAGATTTTACACATTTCACGATGAAATTTTGTTGTATATTAAAAATAAGAAAAGGAATGAAAGTCTATGCCTTTTGTGAAGATTTATTATTCTGAAAACATATTAAATGAAGAAGAGCTGGAAAAAATGGGTGAATGTATTCATCTTTCATTAATTGAACATTTTAACATCCCTGAAAATGATTATTTTCAAATGTTCTTACCTTACCAACAAAACAAATTTTTATATAATCCATATTATTTGTTGGAAAGAGGAGAAAAGAGAACAGAGAATATGATTTATGTTTCTATTACATGTGGACCGGGAAGAACGGTGCAACAGAAAAAAGATTTGTATCAATCGGTATCCTTAAAAATTACGGAATATTCCAACGTTAAAACTTCGGATATTTTTATTACACTAAATGAGACAGCTGCTGAAAACTGGTCATTTGGTCAAGGAATAGCACAAATGGTGAAAATAAAGGGAGAAAAAAATGAAAAATGAACTTATTGAAGTACATATTAAAAAGAAAATGAGAGAAATGTCACCTGCATTTGCTCATTATAGTGAAAAGATATTATTTGAGGAAGTGTGGCGGGATGCCACTTTAACATTAAGAGAAAGAAGTTTGTGTACTGTGTCAGCACTAATCAGTCTCGGCAATACAGAACAATTACAATTTCATCTGAAGCTAGCTAAACAAAATGGGGTTATGGAGAATGAATTGGTTGCATTAATAACACATATGGCTTTTTACGTTGGTTGGCCAAAAGCTATGGCAGCTTTAAATATAGTAATGAATGAAAGGAAAAGTTAAGAATAATGATAAGTAAGAATTCATGTTTATATGAATTCTTACTTATCATTATTTATGCAATACTCTATCGATATATTTATTACATTTTTTCTTGCTTTTTTATCACTTGCGTAGTAAAGTGATAGTAAGATGAACGCTAGGAAGTGACAAAAAATGCGTGATAATACGATAGGATCATTAATATGGTTACGTTTAATACGATTTACGAACCAAAGTAATCAAATGTCAAATGAGTTTTTAAAACGTTTTGATTTAACGACAGCTCAATTTGATGTGCTTTTGCAAATACGTACGTATCAACCACTAACACAAATGGAGTTAGCTGAAAAGGTAACTGTTACACAAGGTGGCATTTCTCGAATGTTAACTCGTCTTGAAAAAGAAGGATATATTGTACGAAAACAAGATTGGAAAACGAAAACAATTAGTCTTACAGAGCAAGGGGAATCGGCCTTAGAGAAAGCATTGCCAGAGCAACTTGCATTTCAATCTTCGTTTTTTGATGATGTATTAAATGAAGAAGAGCAGAAAATATTATATGAGCTGATGACGAAAGTTCATAAGCATAGCGAAAAAAAAGAATTACCGCAAGAGTAATTTTTTTTACACCATCAATTGACTAATCAAGTGATGAGATAGGTAATACAGAGATATACTTGACTTACCAACGTTTTTAGAAGAAAAACTAATACTACATTATTAAAGGGGAGAGCAACAATGGAAAAATACCGTATCGATACAAAAAAAGGAATTGAGTTTGGGTTATATTCAATTGGCGATCATGTTTTAAATCCACATAATGGGGAGAAAATTACGCCAGAAAAAAGAATTCACGAACTAATTGAAACAGCTAAGTTAGCAGATGAGGCAGGGCTTGATGTGTTTGCTGTAGGTGAAAGTCATCAAACGCATTTTACAACGCAAGCTCATACAGTTATTTTAGGTGCGGTCGCGCAAGCTACGAAAAATATAAAAATTGCAAGTTCAGCAACGATATTAAGTACATCTGACCCAGTTCGAGTATATGAGGATTTCGCTACAATTGACTTGATTTCTAATGGACGTGCAGAAATTGTGGCTGGTCGTGGATCTCGTATTGGAGGATATAGTTTACTTGGTTATGACGTGAATGATTATGAAGAATTATTCGAAGAGAAGATGGATCTTTTATTAAAAATTAATAACGAGGAACATGTCACATGGAATGGACAGTTCAGAGCACCGCTCGCACATGCATCGGTTATTCCGAGAGCGAAAAATAATAACTTACCAATTTGGCGTGCGGTTGGAGGTCCACCAGCTAGTGCAATTAAAGCAGGACGCGCGGGTGTACCAATGATGATAACAACACTTGGTGGTCCAGCAATTAACTTTAAAGTGTCAGTAGATGCTTACCGCGAGGCGGCTGTACAAAGTGGATTTGATTCAGCTAGTTTACCAGTTGCGACAACGAGTTTATTTTATACGACAAAAAATTCACAAGATGCACTTAGTGAATATTACCCTCACATTAATGCTGGTATGCTTACACTGCGCGGTGGTGGGTATCCGAAACAGCAATTTACAAATGCAATAGATTACCGTGATGCTTTAATGGTTGGTAGCCCACAACAAATCATTGAGAAAATGCTGTACCAATATGAATTATTTGGCCAACAACGCTTTATGGCACAAATTGATTTTGGCGGTGTACCATTTGATAAAATTGAGAAAAATATTGAATTAATTGCTACTGAAATTTTACCAGCCGTTAGAAAACATACAGCAAAATAAATAAAAAAACTGAGAGTCTAATCGACTTTCAGTTTTTTTTATTTGTTCTGGAAAAATGACAAAAAAATGAACTTTTAGTCGAGGAAGAGGGAAGTTATTTTCTATTTTTGAATAACATTATTTCGAGTTTGAATTTTAAAAATACATTTTTCTCTTGACAAAAAACAAGCGTTTATCGAGGGTAGTTTCGAGGACATTTTTTCGGGTGAAAGTCAAGTGTATGAAGAGAAAAACGATTGTTTTATAGATATAAAAGTAAGAAGTATATTGAAAAAACACATTTTGCTAATGAGAAAAATCTGATTCAAAAAAATGACAAAAGACATATTTCAGACAAAATGATGTCAATAATACGTCAAAAATAACCTGAATTTACTATGCAGGTATATTATACAATTCGATTAACGAATAAAACACTACAGAAATAGTGAAAAGGTAAAAAATAGCATTACAATAGTTTGAAAAACTGAAACTTCATATTTTTCGACAATACATACAAAATGTTTTTGTCTTTTCGTATTTCTTAATAATTGAGTTTGATAAGATTGCTCAATTAACTTTTATTATAAAAACTATGAAGGAAGTGATTTTAGTATGGAAACGCTCGAATTGGCACGAATACAGTTCGCATCAACAACGATTTTCCATTACTTTTTTGTTCCGCTGTCAATTGGTTTAGCTTTTATTATTGCGATCATGCAAACGTTGTATGTGGTAAAAGGGCAAGAAGTATATAAGAAGATGGCAAAGTTTTGGACGCAATTATTCCTTATTAACTTTGCAGTAGGTGTAGTAACAGGTATTTTACAAGAATTCCAGTTTGGTATGAACTGGTCAACGTATTCACGTTTTGTAGGTGATGTATTTGGTCCATCACTTGCGATTGAAGGATTACTGGCATTTTTCATTGAGTCTACATTCCTGGGTTTATGGGTATTCGGTGAGGATAAATTACCGAAGCGAATTCACTTAATGTGTATTTGGCTCCTTTCAATTGGAACGATGTTATCAGCATTCTGGATTTTAACTGCAAGTGCATTTATGCAGTCACCTGTCGGGTATGAAATGGCAGCTGATGGTCGTGCGCAAATGAATGATTTCTTAGCCATTATTCAAAACCCACAACTATGGGTACAATTCCCGCATACAATTACAGCGGCAATTGCAACAGGTGCATTCTTTATTGCTGGTGTAAGTGCATGGAAAATTACAAAAGGACAAGAAACTGTAGTATTTAAAAAATCTTTCCGAATTTCTATCATTGTTGGAACAATTACAACGGCGCTTGTATTATTCTTCGGTCATGCACAAGCGCAACAATTAATTAAGACACATCCAATGAAGATGGCGGCAGCTGAAGCACTATGGAATACAAGTGAGGATCCAGCACCATTTACAGTATTTTCGAAAATTGATACAGAGAAGAAAGAAAATTCGTTTGAAATTCAAATCCCTTATATGCTAAGTCTATTATCGTATGATAAGTTTAGCGGTCAAGTTGAAGGGATGAATCAAATTCAAAAACAATATGAGGAAAAATATGGACCTGGAGATTATATTCCTCCAGTGCATACAATGTTTTGGAGTTTTAGAGCGATGGTAATGAGTGGAACATTCATGCTTCTTCTAGGAGCTTACGGATGGTTCTTATCAAGAAAAGATCGTTTAGCGGAAAAAACGTGGTATTTAAAATTAATGGTGTATGCAATTTCTCTTCCATTCATCGGTAATACAGTAGGGTGGATTATGACTGAAATGGGTCGTCAACCTTGGGTTGTATTTGGTGTAATGAAAACAGAAGATGCTGTATCACCAAATGTAACATTCGGTGAAGTATTATTCTCACTTATTTCATTCACATCAATGTATTTAATTATGGGTGGAATTTGTGTGTACTTATTTGTTCGTACCATTAAGGGCCACAAGAATAAGGAAACGAAAAAGGATTATCAAAGCCATGATCCATTTGATAAGGAGGAAGAGTATGTTATCTCTTAATGAGTTATGGTTTTTAGTTATTGCAATCTTGTTTGTTGGATTCTTCGTACTGGAAGGTTTCGACTTTGGGGTAGGAATGGTTTCGAGGTTTTTAGGAAAGAATGATTTTGAAAAACGAGTTTACTTAAATACAATAGGACCGTTCTGGCACGCGAATGAAGTATGGCTTGTTTGTGCTGGTGGAGCCATGTTTGCGGCATTTCCGCACTGGTATGCAACTTTATTTAGTGGTTTTTATATTCCATTTGTATTTATGCTTCTTGCTTTAATTTTAAGAGGTGTTTCCTTTAAATTTCGTGCGAAAATAGATAATCATAAATGGAAGAGTGCATGGGATTGGGGGATGTTTATTGGAAGTATGTTACCTCCTATCCTTTGGGGAGTTGCGATTGCAAACTTTATGGTAGGTGTACCTATTGATGAGAGTAAAAATGTTGTAGGTGGATTCTTGCAATTACTTCATCCATTTGCGTTACTTGGAGGAGTAATGTTTCTCCTACTATGTATTGTTCACGGATTACAATTTCTTACGATACGTACAACTGGTAAATTGAGAGAACGTGCACGAATTGCTGCAATAAAAATTGCACCATTTTCATTAATTACACTTCTTGTTTTTGCTGGTGTGGGGTTATGGAAAACCGACATTTTCACTGCTCATGGAACAGAATGGATTATGGTACCAATCGGAGCTTTTGTAGCACTATTAGTGTCCACTTTATTAAATAAAAGAAGAAGAGATGGTTGGGCTTTCTTTATGACGAGTTTAACAATCATTTTACTAAGTGCGAGTGTATTTATCGGTATGTTCCCACGTGTTATGATTAGCTCTTTAGGAGCAATGAATGATTTGACAATTTACAACGCAGCATCAGGAGCTTATGCATTAAAACTTATGACTTACTTTGCGATTGCTATTTTGCCTTTCGTTATCGGAAGTCAAATATGGAGTTATTATGTATTTAGACAACCTGTTAAGTCAGACAACGATTTGGAGTACTAATGAAAAGAAAAAGAGGACTTCCGTCTTATCCCGGTAGCCGTATTTTATATGTAGCGTTAACGATTATTAGTATTTTAGAAGCTTTTAGTATTATTGCGCAAACAATCTTTTTAGCACGAGCTATTACGTTTTTATTTCATGGAGAGACAGTACAAACAATATTAAGTGAAATTGTTTATTTTGGTATCGCGTTTGCAGCGCGTCACATAGTAGTTCGAACATCACAAATATTAGTGGAACGTTTTGCTGAAAAAACAGGGTCGTTACTAAGAAAACAACTAGTAGAGGCATATTTCACATTAGGTCCAAGGTATGTTCAAACTGTTGGGACTGGTCATCTGGTTACCTTATCAATTGAAGGGATTGAGAAATTTAAAACATATATTGAATTAACGATTCCTAAAATGATTAGAAGTAGCATCGTTCCAGGTCTAATTGTACTATATGTTTTTACACTAGATATTGAGTCTGGAATCATTTTAGTTGTAACGATTCCTATCGTGATCATATTTATGATTCTTCTCGGATTAGCAGCGCAAAAAATGGCAGATAGTCAGTACGAGATATATCGTGTACTTTCGAACCATTTTGTAGATACGTTAAAAGGTTTAGAAACATTAAAGTATTTAGGGAAAAGTGAACAGCACGAAGGAAAGATTGAAAAAGTAAGTAAAAGGTATAGAAAAGCAACGATGCGTACTTTGCGAGTTGCTTTTCTTTCTTCTTTTGCATTAGATTTCTTTACGAGTTTATCAATTGCGTTTGTGGCAGTTGGATTAGGGATACGTTTAATAGATGGAACGATTATACTATTACCAGCCCTTACAATTTTGATTTTAGCTCCGGAATATTTTCTGCCGATTAAACAAGTGGGAGCAAATTATCATGCGACATTAGATGGACAAATTGCGATGGAGCAAATAGAAGAGATTTTGCAACAACAAAAAGGAATACAAAAGAAAGATTTAAATGAAGATATAGTATGGAATGCCTCTAGTAGCTTGAAATTACAAGACATCAAAGTTAATAATACTGAATCTGAAAAGGCTATATTAGAAGGAATTAATTTTACTTGGGAAGGTAACGGTGCTATTGGTGTTATTGGTGAAAGTGGTGCAGGCAAATCGACGTTAATCGACGTATTAGCAGGTTTTTTATCTCCTTCGAGTGGAAAGATGTTAGTAAATGGTGTAGAAGTTGATGGATCTACTCGTGAAGATTGGCAAAAAAATATCGCTTATATTCCCCAGCAACCTTATATTTTTCCGCTTTCATTAAAGGATAACATTCGTTTTTATGAAACAAATGCAACAGATGAAGAAGTTGAAAGAGTTATTAATGAAGTCGGCCTTCGTTCACTCGTTACATCACTTCCAAATGGGATGCACGAAAGAATTGGAGAAGGTGGACGTATGCTAAGTGGCGGACAAGAACAGCGTGTTGCTATGGCGCGTGCGCTTTTAAGTAAAAAACCAATCATTTTATTAGATGAGCCTACGGCACATCTTGATATTGAAACCGAATTTGAAATAAAGCAAGCGATGTTACGTCTATTTAATGGAAAGTTAGTATTTTTAGCAACCCACCGTCTACATTGGATGAAACAAATGGACTATATTCTTATTTTAAATAAAGGGGAAATGAAAGAAAGTGGGACGTATGAAGAACTTTTAGAGAATGAGACATTACATTTTCATAGGGAAGAGAGGGGAGAGAAATGAGTAACTGGGTTAAACCTTATATAAAACAAAATAAAGGTAGAATGACTTTAACTATTTTCCTTGGTCTTCTTGGAGTTAGTTCAGGAGCGATGTTACTTTTTATTTCAGGTTATTTGATCTCAAAATCTGCCCTTAGACCAGAAAATGTAATGGCTGTATATGTTCCTATTGTTGCAACAAGAGCGTTTAGTATAGGGCAAGCTGTATTTCATTATATAGAGCGCTTAGTCGGACATGATGTCGTACTACGTATATTAGAAAAAATGAGAACGAGGCTATATAGAATAGTAGAACCACAGGCGTTATTTTTCCGTTCTCGATTTCAAACGGGTGATATGTTAGGAGTGTTATCCGAAGATATAGAGCATTTGCAAAACCTATATTTACGTACAATATTTCCTAGCATATTAGCGCTAGTTGTTTATAGTATCTTCGTACTTGTTATCGGTGCATTTGATTTTGTTTTTGCACTTATTGTAGGTTGTATGTTAGCTATTATCGTTTTTCTTCTTCCGTTTGTATCATTACTTTTGATGAAGAAACATCATGTTACTTTAAAGCAAGGAAGAAACCGTTTGTATCAACAACTGACAGATGCTGTTTTTGGATTATCTGATTGGCAAGCAAGTGGTCGTAAAGATGAATTTATTAATGAGTATGTAAAACAAAATGATCAGTTGTTAAAAATCGAAAAGAGAGTGAAACGCTGGTATCATATTCGGGACAGTATCATTCAATTAGTAGTAGGTATTGTAGTTATTTCGATGATCATATGGACTGGGAATGAAGCGGCAAGTGAACAAATTTCTCCTACAGTTATCGCAGCTTTCGTATTAATGACTTTATCTGTAATGAACGCGCTTATTCCTATTGCAGATGCCATCGATCGAATACCGTCGTATGTAGAATCTACCCATCGTCTTAATGGCGTAGAAAGTGATAGTGTTTTACATGATGAAACGGATTTGCATGGAGAGAAAGATTATATTGAACCAAAACATGTAGATATTGAACTGAATCACGTATCGTATAGTTATCCAGATAGTAATGAGATTGTATTAAAAGATGTATCATTACAAATAAAAGCAGGGAAGAAAATTGCTATTTTAGGGAGAAGTGGGACAGGGAAATCTACTTTACTAAAATTGTTAACAGGGGCGTTAAGCCCAGTAAATGGCCAAGTTGTACTAAATGGTGAACGAGCTAATACGAATCTTTTATCTAAATATATTTCTGTATTAAATCAAAAGCCGCATTTGTTTGATACGACAATTGGAAATAATGTACGAATTGGCAAACCAGAGGCGACGGATGAAGAGATATGGAAAGCTTTAGAGAAAGCACAATTAGCTTCACATGTTACTTCTCTTCCAGACGGATTACAAACAAAAATGCATGAAATGGGAAAGCGGTTTTCTGGTGGGGAAAGACAAAGGGTTGCTTTTGCTAGAACTCTTATGCAAGAAACACCAATTATTGTACTTGATGAACCGACTATCGGTTTAGATCCAAAAACAGAATTGTCTTTAATTGAAACAATGTTTTCTGCAACGGAAGAAAAGACGGTTATTTGGATTACGCACCATCTTGTAGGAATAGAACATGTAGACGAAGTTATATTCCTTGATCGTGGCCAGATTGTCATGCAAGGTAGTCATAAACAACTTCTGAAAGAAAATGAAAAGTATCGTAAACTTTATGAGTTAGATAAAGGAATATAATTTGAATAAGCAATAATTGTAAAAATAGCTACGCCTAATGGTGGAGCTATTTTTTTGTTAGATTGCAGGTGTATATGATTGTTGCGAATTAAAAATGAATTTCATATTATACATATAATGGAGGGGATGTACATGAAGGAGCAATATAAAATCATTGTTTTAAGTGATGAATTATCAGGGGATAGGATTCGAAATACGTTAGACAAAAATAAATGTAAAACAATAGTTCATGTTGTGGACGTTTCAGATGTTGTTCGTATAGAAAGTTCTTTTCAATATATAGTCATTTGGAGAGGGGACGCAGAAAAACTTACAAATGACTTGATAAATAGGGGCGTGCAAAGTTCAAAAATTATTAATTTAACAAAATACATGTATGAATGGAAGGATAAATTAATTTCTATCTATCAAATAAATCCGGATCTTATGTCTTTATACATTTCTATGAAAAAAGCAAAGAGTGATCCGACGTATGAATTGTTTGCTACCGGTTTGTCTTATCCGCATTGTGGCATAAGTACGGAGCTTCTCTCAAAAAAGTCAATAAAATTAACACTTCCATCGCAAGATCTATACTATGATTATTTAATAGCGTCACAACTTTTATCAAACAATCATTCATTTCAATATTGTTTAATAGGAATAGCCTATTTCTCGTTTTACTTTGATATGTCGTTATCCTCCGAATCATATAGAATTCACAAAGTATATTATCCATTGTTTCAAGATGGTCATCATACTGTAGTTCACTCTCCTCTACCCACTGATGGATTCTCCCATCTAAATACTCCGAAACCACTTCTTTCTATTTTTAATTTGCATTTTGAATATATTTTATTAGACGAACTAAAAGATGAATCATTGATACTGCCTTGGATAAATGCTGAGTGGAATACCACTCCTCTTCACATTCCTTTTGAAGAACACGGGAAAATAAGAGCAGCTTCACATGCTAAATTGTCGTACCCTCATACTTTAGTTGAAAATAAAATGATTTTTAAAAAATATTTAGATTTACTGTTAAAAAACGATATAAAACCACTAATTGTTGTGTTCCCTGTTACTTCACATTATTTCAATTGTAGTAGTAAAAAATTAAAAGAAGATTTTTATAAAGTTATAAATGATTTTCAAACTCAATATTCTTTTCAAATCATAGATCTATTTGATTCGCCATTATTTTGTGACGATGATTTTTATGATAGTGATCATATGAATAAAAAAGGTGCAAATAAAATGTCCGCATTATTAAATATGTTTATTCAGGAACGAAAAGTATGATAATTTGTTTCATGTTTGCATAAAAGTATATAGGCTCCATACAGTTAAAGTAATGTGATTTTTGTGTCGCGTATATAAATAATATGCGAAGAGGTGAGAGAGTTAAAATGAGAACTCGTATTGAAAGAACTGAAGAGGTGGTAGAGCAACTTCCGTTGGTAAGTGTATTAATTCCTACGTATAATCGTCCTCGTTACTTTGAAAAGGCGCTATGTAGTGTGTTAGAACAAACGTACCCTAATATAGAAATTATAGTTGGAGATGACAGCACGAATGATGAAACAGAAAAAGTGTTACAAAAATACTTATGTGATCATTCAAATATTATTTATATAAAAAATAGATCAACTCTCGGACAATTTGAAAATGCGCTAATGTTATTTAATGAAGCGAACGGTGAATATATAAATTTTTTAATGGATGATGATGTATTTCATGTGAATAAAATTGAAAAAATGATGAAGTATTTTTTCGATGATTTAGATAATGAAATTAAGCTTGTAACATCTCATCGTCAAGTCATTGATGATAAAGGGAAAGAGCTACGACATATTTATTCGACTGTCCGTTTATTTGAAGAGGATACCATTATAGCGGGAACAGAATTAGGAAATAAGGTAATTGTGGATCAAAAAAATTATATTGGAGAACCGACAACAGTTTTATTTCGTAAAAATGATTTACAAGAACCGTTTGGGATTTTTGATAAGAGGCGGTATTTATGTAACGTAGATATAGCTTCATGGTTATCTTTATTAAGTAAAGGAAAAGCTGTATATATAGCAGAGACACTTAGTTACTTTCGATTACATCCAGATCAACAGTTAAATGAATCTAATAAAATGATGGATGGATTAGAAGATTTTTCACACAGTATTATAGCAGGAGAACAATATGGTTTCTTATCCACTGAAAAAGAGTTAGACAAAGCGATAACTAATTTTCTAGATTATGCAAGAAGGATAGTTCCATCATCAATATTATATACATTAGACTATTACCAAAAAATTAGAGCGAAGAAAATAAACATAGAAAAGAAAAAACAACATATAAATAATAATTCTTCTTTACCGAAAGTAAGTATACTTATTCCTGCATACAATAGACCTTATTACTTAGAATTAGCACTCAACAGCGCTTTGAATCAAACATATGAAAATATTGAAATTATTATTTCTGACGACAGTACAAATAATGAAGTCAATGCTATGATTCAACCGTACTTACGTGAATATGAGTGTATTACATATGTAAAAAATGAAACGCCGTTAGTTGCCGAAAACTTTAATAAGTGTGTAGAACTTGCGAATGGGGACTATATAAACTTTTTATTAGATGATGATTTATTTCATCATGAAAAGATCGAGAGAATGATGCAATACTTTTTGGCGTTAGAAAATATTTCATTTGTGACGTCATATCGTGAACTGATTGATGAGAATGGAGAGATATTACCACCTTCAACATTAAATATGAAAATCGCGAAAGAAACTACACTTTTTGAAGGAAAAGAATTAGGGAATTATATGTTAAAAAACTTGAAAAATGTAGTTGGTGAGCCGACAACTGTTTTGTTTAATCGGAATTTGTTTGACGGGAAGTTTGGATATTTTAAAGGAAAGGCTTATTCTGCTATTAATGACATTGCAACTTGGCTAGATATGATGAGGAAAGGAAAAGTAGTTTATATACAAGAACCTCTTAGTTATTTTAGACAACATAGTGGACAAAATCAAAAACAAATGCATTTTATTTTAATGACAATTGAAGAGTGGATTGAATTAATTATAGATGCATATAATAGTGGATTTTTAAGCTCCGAAAGTGAGTATAAAGAGAGTTTATCTTATTGTTTAGAAAATGCGGGATTTATAGTTAAGGATGCAGTAAGAAATGGCGAACTAGATCAAATTTATAATGAAAAGATAAAAAAAGGGTTAAACAAGTTAGTTGCTCATATGTTCGAGAAAGAATGTTGTTATTGTCAATATTGCAATCAACAATTTGAAAAATTTTCACCTTGGCCAGCACATTATGATTTTCCGAAATATAAATTTGAGATGTGGAATAAAGATACAGGGATATGTCCAGTTTGTAATTCGATGGATCGTGAAAGATTGTATCGTGCGTACATTGAAACGGAAACGGACTTGTTAAATAGAAACTATACTATGCTTCATATTGCACCTGAAGCGAAGTTAAGAGATTGGTTTAACGAGTATAAAAATATTACGTATGTATGTGGTGACTTAGAACCAAAGGATCCATTAATGAAGGAAATTGATGTTACAAGGATTACATATGATAGTAATACTTTTGATGTAATATTATGTAGTCATGTGTTAGAACACGTTCCTGATGATGACAAAGCAATGCGAGAGTTATATAGAGTGTTAAAGCCAAATGGATGGGGAATTATTCAAGTACCAATCGTAATGAATGTAGATTTTATTGTAGAGAATGAATTAATTGTAACACCACAATTGAGGAAATTAGCTTTTGGTCAAGAAGATCATGTGAGAATTTATAATCAATCGGGATTTATTCAACGATTAATGAATGCAGGATTTAAGGTGGAATTATATAACATAGCGGAAAAACAAGGAATGAAAAGTGCTAGGAAATTTGGATTATCTGAAACAGATATGCTCTATATTGTCCGAAAATGATAGGAAGGAATAGATAGATATGGAGAGTATTCCTTTTTTACGTGCTTCAACTGTACCTGTAAGTGAGTATTTGGATGAATTGAAGGAAATTGATACATCTCACATATATACGAATTATGGACCTATAAATCAACGTTTTGAGGAAACAATTATGTCGTCATTTTTTCAAAACAGGGGAGCTGTTACAACAGTAGCAAACGCAACGTTAGGGTTAATGGCGGCTATTCAACTAAAGAAAAGAAGAAAGGGAAAGTATGCTCTCATGCCTAGCTTTACATTCCCTGCGACTGCCTTAGCCGCTATTTGGTGTGGATTGGAACCTTACTTTATTGATATTTCAATAGATGATTGGTATATGGATAAAACCGTACTTTTGCATAAGATAGAAGAATTAAAAGAAGAGGTTGCGATTGTTGTCCCGTACGCCACTTTTGGATCATGGATGAACTTAGAAGAATATGAAGAATTAGAGAAGAAGGGGATTCCGGTTGTCGTAGATGCGGCGCCGGGATTTGGTTTAATGAATGGAGGAATGCATTACGGTCAAGATTTTAGTGGAATGATCGTATATAGCTTTCATGCAACAAAGCCTTTCGGAATTGGTGAAGGAGGGCTCATATATAGTAAAAACGAAGAAGATATACAACGTATTAAAAGAATGGGGAATTTCGGATTTGATAAAAATCGTGAATGTACGATGATGGGGTTTAATTGTAAAATGTCTGAATACGCAGCAGCTATTGGGATTGCGACTATAAAAAAGTGGGATCAAAAATTAAAAGAACGCACTCGTATTTCTGAATGGTATAAACAGTTGTTACAAAATACTGGGTTAATGAAAAAAGGGTGGAAAGTCCAAAAGACAGAAGCAGTTATTCACCAATTTATGCCTATCATTTGTCCAGAAGAAGTTCGCAACATACAAGTAATAGAAGAATTGAAAAAACAGAAAATAGAAGCTAGATTATACTTTTCACCATCTTGCCACCAACAAGTTCTTTTTAAAAACTATAAGTCTACAGATTTAACAAAGACGAATAAAATAGCAAAACGAATCGTAAGTTTACCTTTATGGGAAGGAATGACGAAAGAACTAGTAGAGCAAATTGTAATCTGTTTAGAGCAGAAGGTGGTGTCGGTAGATGAATAGTTTTTATAGTCAAGAAGAACTAAAGGGAATTGGATTTTTATCTGTTGGGAAAAATGTATTGGTTAGTAAAAAAGCAAGTATATATAATCCGAGTGCTATATCAGTTGGCAATCATGTAAGAATTGATGATTTTTGCATTTTAAGTGGTAAAATCACAATTGGAAGTTATTCGCACATATCAGCGTATACAGCGTTATATGGAGGGGAAGTTGGGATTGAAATGCATGATTTTGCAAACATCTCAGCTAAAACAATCGTATATGCAGTACTTGATGATTTCAGTGGAAATACATTAATGGGGCCAACCGTCCCGAATCAATATAGGAATGTGAAAGCAGAAAAAGTTATTTTAAAAAAACATGTGATTATTGGTGCTAATTCTATTATTTTTCCAAATGTAACGGTAGGAGAAGGTACAGCAGTCGGTGCGATGAGTATGGTAAAAGAGAGTTTAGATGATTGGTATATTTACGCTGGAGTTCCCGTAAGGAAAGTAAAACCTCGTCAAAAAAAGATGCTAGAGTTAGAAATTGATTTTTTAAAAAGCATCCATTCTTAACAAAAAAGAATGAATGCTTTTTATTTTTATCCTGCTATTTGCCGATAAAGATTCGACTGGTGAGGGTTAATTAAAGTTTCACTTTATGATAGAGCGGAGTGTATCTTAACTTATTATGTTTTAAATTTTGCTGACCAAGGCAATACTGAGCCATAGTGAATGTAAAGTTGGAGGGCGAGCGTATATGTTTGATGAGGATGGGATTGTTTTAATTATGGAACCAGCTGATGAAAGAAACTTGAGGAGATTTATTTTTTCAGTGCCAAAGTCAGTGTATGAAAAGAAGGGGCTTACATTACACTATGGAACAGCTATAGGACAAGGATATATGGATATAATTGAAGATATTATAAGCGTACATATAGAAATAGATGTTGTAACGATAATAGGGCATGTAAGAGGGTAAATAGCTATTTGAAAAAGGTTATAAACAATTTAGCTAGAAGTTATGTATAGAGAAAATTACAGACAATTATAAGGACGAAGGGGGTCTAAAATGAAAATAAAATCAATTGTATTAGTATTCATAGTTTCAATTGGTTTAATGGGATGTTCAATAGTGGAAGAAGGAAAGAACTCCATAGATTATGCTCAAAAGGCGACAGACTATGTAAATGAAATAAGTGCATTTGCAAATGATGCACCAGCATTAGCAGAAAAGGCCGTTAATGATAGCGAGGCTCGAAAAGAATTAGAAACGAAGCTTAGTGAAATTAAACAAGATATACCCGCATTCAATGAATTAACGCCACCTGATGTAGCAAAGGATCTTCATCAACAAATCGTCGGATATAACGAAAAGTTAAATACGTTAATTGATACGGCGAAGACAAAGATAGAAGAAGGCAAAGTGGATGTAGAGCAATTTAAAAACTCTGAGCTTATGCAGACGGTAGATCAAGTTCGAGATTTGAAAGATAAAGTGCAAAATTTAGGTCAATAGTAAAAAGCTCCGTTTGTGATAAACGGAGCTTTTTGTATAAGTGATTACTTAATAAAATACACCACAACACCCATTAAAATGATAGTATTCCCAATTACTTTTCTTTTCGTTACTTTTTCACCTAAAAAATACCAACCGAAAATTAATATGATGATATAACTTAATGATTCTAATGCAGAGACTTGATTTATTGTCAGTCCCTTTAAGGCGATAATATTGAATCCTGCGTTAAGTACAAATAAAGAGTAACCGATGATTACATATGGATTTACATATTCTTTTAATTTAGAATCATATTGCTGTAAAGTAGCCTTTTTTAATAAAATTTGTGAGTAATTGGCCAATACGATTCCAAAGATCAATAACAACATATAACTATTCATCTTTTGTCACCACCACAATTCCGACGATAATAATAGCCGCACCAAGTAAATGATTCCACTGTATCGTATCTCCAAATAGAACTACTGACCAAAGCATTGACCACAGTATAATAATTCCGCGATGTGAATATGCTTTTGATATTTCGAAATGCTTAATTACTTGTTGCCATAAAATTGCATATCCGAATAAAAGTACAACTAGTCCGAAATAAGCAATAAAAAATGAGATGGAAGCAATGGGAAACTTAGCTGCCCATTTCATGTAAACCACAATGATAGAATATATCAAAAAAGCTACATGTAAAAATACGTAATTTTTAATAGTTGGTTTCATTTATTCACTCTCTTTTACATATAAATATATATTTATATCTATCTTTTCCTAATAATAGATATTGGAACGTATTTTGTTTAATCTTTCACATTCCAAATTATATAGTATCATGGCTTTTATTGTAAAACAATAGAAGCTATGCATTCATTTTTTCCAAGGTTCTACAATATGTATCGTTTTATTTGTTGCATCCAACTTTACTTGAATACCGATAGGCATGGTAATCATTGGATGTGTATGACAACAATCGAAGTCAGCTAGAAAAGGAATTCTTTGATTTTGAAGTACTTCTAATAGTATTTCAAAAGGCTTTCGATTTGTACCACAATCATCAAATTGCTCATGTTTTCCAAGAATGATACCTGAAATTTTATCGAATACACCGTTAATTTTAAGTAATGAAAAGCTTCTTTCAATAGTAGCTGCATCTTTTGAACTGTCCTCAATGAAGAGAATGTCGCCCTCTTGAATATGTGGCATATAGGGGCTACCCAAAATTCCTTGTATCGTGTTTAAATTCCCGCCAATAATACGCCCAGTAGCTTTTCCATCAATTACTGAAATCCAATCGTTTGGTCGAAGTTCTTTCTCCTTCGTCTTTTCTTCCCAATTAATAAATTCATCTGACCAAAATAATGGTTGTTTTATATGATAAGGAAGAGAATGATCATGTAGTAAAGTTTCAGCAAAATATTTGTATGTGCAATCAACAAAAGGTTCAAATTCGCCAAAGGAAGGGACGAGAGCTGGTCCATAAAATGTAGGGATTCCTGTTTTGGCGTAAATTGCTAGTAATAAAGCAGTTGCATCTGAATACCCAATCATTATTTTAGGGTTCTTTAGAAAAGCATCATAATCAATATAAGGTAATATTGAATTTGAATTCATCCCACCAATTGTTGACATAATACAAGAAATATTAGGATTTCTTATTAAGACATTTAGCTCCTCAGCACGCTCTTGTATACTACCAGAACGATAAAAATCATATCGACCTGTTAATGAACCTTCTAATATATGAAACCCTTTCTGTTGTAAGTAAGATTTTGCTCGTTCAAATCTTTTTGGAGAAGTGTAGGTTACTGGTGAAGAAGGGGAGTAGATCCCAATTGTGTCTCCGTATTTTAATGATTTTGGAAGTAGCATTTGTATGAATCCCTTCTATTAAATAGTTTATCTCGCTATTTGACGGGTAGCCCGATTGGGGGGCTGATTAAAGTTTCGCTTTATTTACGAGATTTTATTATTGAATATTCTTACGTTTCAATATTGTAAGTTTAACATAAATAAATTAAAATAATCATTGCTGTACTATGAATAAATATACCTTTTACCTTGACTGTATAAAGGAATTGTTGTTAAGGTTAAATGTGAGCGTATAAAAGGTTTGCTAAAGGAGTTTTGAAATGAATCGGTTAAAATGGGGAAGGATGACAGTCCTATTAGTTATTATTTTAGGGATATGTTGGTTCTTATTCCAAGGAAATCAAAAGAGCATAGCGAATGTAGAGGGACAACCTTTGCAAGTGGCAGAACTACCTAAAGCAGGATTTACTGAAAAAGTAGTCCCGCCAAAGTACATCCCACCAGAAATTAACGCAAAAGCAGCTATGATTATCGATGCGAGTGATGGAGATATTATTTATCAATATAATGAAAATGAAGCTTTTGCACCGGCTAGTATGTCTAAGATGATGACAGCGTATCTCTTACTAGAGAGTATACATAACGGGAAAGTTCGCTGGGAAGATTCAGTAAAAATGAGTGCGAAGGCGGCACAAACAGAGGGAGCGAGAATCCCAGTACAAGTTAATGATACATTAACTGTTAAAGATTTATATCATGCATTAATGATTGAGTCAGCTAATAATTCAGCTGTGGCTTTAGCAGAACATATGGCAAAATCGGAGAAAGATTTCGTTCAGCTTATGGATGCAAAAGCGAAACAGTTAAAAATGTCGGAACATGCTAAATTTGCAAATGCTTCTGGATTACAAGAGCCGGATGGAAGTGAAACAAAAATGACGGCTGCTGATGTAGCGCAATTGGCGTATCATCTTATAAAAGATTATCCGGAAATATTAGAAGTGACTCACTTACGCCAAAGTCAGCTAGCATTTAATAATATTAATGTTATAAGCACAAACGACATGTTAAATAAAAATAATAAAAGTTTATATATAGAAGGAATGGACGGACTAAAGACTGGATTTACAGATAGTGCAGGATACTGTTTTACTGGGACTGCAAAGCAAGGTGATAATCGAATTATTACAGTGGTCATGGGGACATCAAATAAAACAAAACGTTTTACAGAGACAAATAAGTTAATGTCGTATGCATTTGGATTAGTTAATTAAGTAAGTAAAATACGAATCTAGATCGCTACATAAGTAAGACTGTTTGTTGTTACTAATTTTAGATAACAACAAACAGTCTTTTTATTTTTATTTTAAAAAGGAAAAAGCTTCTAAATATAAGTGGTATTATTTGAGTTTGTTTGTTGCTGTGATATTATAAAGTTATAAGCTTATTAATAATAAGTTTGAGGGGCGTAATATGATATATACATATGAAATAGCCTCAATTGAAAATTGGAGGGAATTATGATGGCAAAAGATTTTTACTCAGCAATTGAAGACAGAAGATCTATTTATGCAATTAGTAAAGAGCAAGTAGTTTCTGATGAGAAAATTCAAGAAGTGATTTATCATGCTGTAAAACATACACCTTCAGCTTTTAATTCTCAAAGTGCTCGCGTTGTTGTTTTATTAGGAGAACAACATGATAAATTATGGGATATTACGAAAGAAACGTTACGAAAAATTGTACCTGAAAATAACTTTGCACCTACTGAAGAAAAAATGAATGCATTTAAAAGTGGTTATGGAACGGTTTTATATTTTGAAGACAGTGAAGTAGTGGAAAGCCTTCAAGCTAACTTTGCATTATATAAAGATAATTTCCCAACTTGGTCTCAGCAATCATCAGGAATGTTACAATTTGCAATTTGGACAGCTTTAGAAATTGAAGGGTTTGGTGCTACGTTACAGCATTACAATCCGCTAATTGATGAAGAAGTGAGAAAAGAGTGGGATGTTCCAGAGAATTGGAAACTTATTGCACAAATGCCATTTGGTAAACCGGTAGTACATGCTGGTGAAAAAGAATTCCAACCGCTAGAGGGCCGTGTGAAAATTTATAAATAATTTAAAAAGGTGAACAGGAATATAACCTGTTCACCTTTTTTTATACGTAATAAGGTTTTTTTTGTCTGGCATTTTTCATCTGATTTTTTAATTCATTTTTACGTGTTTCAATAGCTGATACTTTTTGTAATGTTATCATTGAAACGAATTGAATAAAAGCATAGTATAGCTCTATGTTTTTTTGTATTGGATCATCTATTATATTTCTCACAAATATGCCTCCTCTTTTTATTCCAATAAAACTCCGTATTAATGGGCAGCCCGAGTGGTGAGGGTTAATAATTAGCGGAGGATGTATAAAACCCTTACTGATTAAAGTTTCATTTTATAAGGGAATGAAACTTTAATCAATTCGCTAAAATTCTTTTTTATTAAGATATGTATATAATACTATAAATATCCTATAAATTCCATTATGGGAAAAAGAGAACAGTTGATATAGTGTGTGTTTTCTTTAAAGGAGAAATGGCTTTTTTGAAATAAATCTTACAATTCGTCAAATTATTTCAAAATTGTAGATAGTATAGAAATTTAGTTTTCTAAAAATATTATACTATTGATAAATAGAGTGATTTTTGTCATGATGAAAGTATACTTCATGTAAGGAGCTTTATAAGGAAATACATAATGTGGTTTGTATTAGGTTAATAGAATTTTTTATAGAAGATAGAAAAGGGATGTTTTATATTGAGATATTAAATGAAATGTCGAATTTACATGCGATATATGAGAAATTTGAAAAAATCATTGCAAAAACACTATAATTAATGATAAAGTTCACATGAAGTTCACACGTATTTCACTTTGTTCATTTAAAATGAACTCTGTGTGAAAAATAAAACTCTTGCTAAAAAATGGAACTGGATGAATATTTTACTTTGATAATATTGTAAAGTATTAAAGTTTTAAGTTTTTTTTAAGAGGATAGTAGGGAAAGGAAGTAAAGACAACTTATGAAAAAAGTAATTGCAGGTTTAGCAGCAGCTTCTGTAGCTGGCGTTGCAGTTCCAGGAATGGATTCTGCTCATGCACAAGTTTCAAATGAAGCGCTAAAAGAAATTAATGGACAAACTCAAACTCAAACGACTGTAACTGAAACAAAAACTGTAGAAACAACTTCTGAATTAAAATACACAGTAACTGCTGATGTATTAAATGTTCGTTCAGGTGCTGGTACAGGACATAACGTTATTTCTAAAGTGAAATCAGGTCAAGTGCTACAAGTAGTTGGACAAGAAAACGGTTGGTTCAAAGTAAACGTAAATGGTCAAACAGGTTATGTAAGTGGTGACTTCGTAACGACTGGTGGCAAAACAGGAACGACTGTTCAACAAGGAACAGGTACTTACACAGTAAACGTTTCTTCACTTAACGTACGTACAGGCCCAAGTACATCTCATACAGTATTAGGTTCTGTAAACAAAGGTAAAACAGTACAAGTTGTAGGTGAAGTACAAGATTGGTTTAAAATCAACTTCAATGGTGGAACTGGATACGTAAGCAAAGACTTCGTAACAAAAGGTGGTTCTACTGTATCTAACGAAACACAACAACCAACTACAAACAACAATACTACAACAGTTCAAACTGGTGGTTCTTATGTTGTTAACACTGGTGCTTTAAAAGTACGTACAGGCCCAGCTACATACAACGCTGTAATCGGTGGAGTAACAAATGGTAAAGTATTAAACGTTACTGGTGCTGAAAATGGTTGGTACAAAATTAACCATAACGGCCGCACAGGTTACGTAAGTGCAGACTTCGTTAAGTTTGTAAAAGGCGGAGTAAACAACGTTACAAATAACAATAATGTTACAAATAACGTTCAACAACCAGGTAAAGACGTACAAAAACCAACAACAGGTGGAGATACATCTTCAATCGCTGGATTCGCTAGATCTTTAAATGGTTCACCATACAGAACTGCTGGTACAACACCTGCTGGTTTTGACTGCAGTGGATTCATTCACTACGTATTAAATCAAACTGGTCATAAAGGCGCTCGTCAAACAGTTGCTGGATACTGGAGCTCTAAAACAAAAACTAGCAATCCACAACCAGGTGATTTAGTATACTTCCAAAATACTTATAAATCAGGTCCTTCTCACATGGGTGTTTACTTAGGAAACGGTCAGTTCATTAGTGCAGAAACAGATGCAACTGGTGTACGTATTAGTTCTGTAAGTAACTCTTACTGGAGCAAGCACCTATTAGGTTACACAAAAGCATACTAAGAAAAAGTAGTTTTATATACTTTTCGTATAGAGAAAAGGCTTTCCAAGGAAACTTGGGAAGCCTTTTTATAGTTGAATAAATTGGAAGTTTAATAGTTTTTATTTTAACTTTCCATTTAAAAATCGATCATATAAGTCATGGAAATAGTTAGGACGAAATAAGTTCGCTGCATGTCCCGCTAAAGGTATTTCCTTATATAAAACGTTAGGCAAAATAGATTTCAAATCAAATAGACAAGATTTATAGAGATGATCATGCTCTCCCATTACCCATAGTATAGGGTGAGGAAGTGATTTTAATTTAGATTTTAAATCGAATTCTAACCGATGTCGTAATGACTGGGCAATTATGGATGAATGTAATTGTAATCCGAAACGGTAGTAAATATTTCTTGAAATGACTGCGAACGGATTTGCTTTTAATATACCGCTTGGAAAAATAGTATTTGCGTATTGAGAGAGCCATTTAGAGTATTCATCTCCTCGCTTCTCCCAAAAATTTTGAAATACATTATATAAACGAGAAGGGTTATTGTAATGTCCTCCAATATGACAAATACTTAATACTTTTTCTGGATGCATTTGCGCAAAAATTGTAGAGATGTAACAGCCGTAACTTAGCGCACAAATATGAGCTTTTTTAATACCTTCTTGTTCGTATAAGTTTAATAATTGATCTACGAGGCGCTGTAATGAAAAGTCGATTGCTTCACCTTTATCATCACCGTGACCTAATAAGTCATAAGTTATAATGTTGTAGGAGGCGGAAAATCGTTTTTGCTCTTTTTTGAAGGCGCGACGATTGCCAACTAATCCATGAATAAAAATAATTGTTTCCTTTTCAGAATGTATATTTGTTTGCAAAAAGGATACTCCTTTCACTAACTGGAGATTTATATCGTGTTTTAAATTATTTATCTATAATTTACATAGAATAATATTAAGTACCAGGTAATAATATCAGATGTTTATATCTGTTGTAAAGATGAGTTTTTATGTATATTTTGTAAAAATAGAAAAAGTGTGTTTACATTCAGTTTACATTTGTATCGTATTCTAATTTTAGAAAGAACAGTTTTGTTTAACATGAGGAGATGAACAGGAATGGAAGTTAGAAATGAAATAAAGAAAAAAGGGAGTTGGAGGCAGTTTTTACGCCTTATTCAAGATACAAATCCTCCGAAAGGAATTTTAGTATTTGCGTTGTTAATGAGTTTGCTTTCTACGGGAGCGAGTTTATTTATTCCTATGCTGACAAAAGGATTAGTAGATAATTTTTCGCTTTCTTCAATTAGTGCAGGACAAATTGTTGGGTTAGTTGCTTTCTTTGTAATGCAAACTATTGCGGCAGGGTTGTCTATATATTTACTAAATTATATTGGGCAGAAGATTGTAGCGGGACTAAGAGAACGTTTGTGGAAAAAGGTACTTATCTTGCCGGTATCTTATTACGATCAAAATAGAACAGGTGATACTATTAGCCGTATGACGAATGATACAGGTGTTGTGAAAACGTTAATTTCTGAGCATTTGTCAAACTTATTAACAGGTGGTATTTCAATTGTTGGATCGTTAATTGTATTATTTGTTTTAGATTGGAAAATGACTGCGTTACTTTTAACGGTTATTCCGTTGTCTGTGTTAATTTTAGTTCCACTTGGAAGAAAAATGTATAAGATTTCAAAAGCGCTTCAAGATGAAACTGCATCTTTTACAAGTGTGTTAACGCAAGTGTTATCAGAAATTCGTTTAGTGAAATCTTCAAATACAGAAAAGAGAGAATATGAAACGGGTAATACAGGCATACAAAAGTTATTACAATTTGGTTTGAAAGAAGGAAAAGTGCAAGCATTAATTTCGCCAGTTATGTCGTTTGTTTTAATGGCACTACTTGTTATTATCGTAGGATATGGCGGGATGCGAGTTTCTAGCGGTGCATTAACAACCGGTGAACTTGTAGCGTTTATTTTGTATTTAGTTCAAATTGTAATGCCAATGAGTCAATTATCTATGTTCTTTACACAATTCCAAAAGGCAATTGGTGCAACGGAAAGAATTAGTACGATTTTAGAATATGAAGTAGAAGATCATGAAACTGGTGTGAAAGTGACAAATGCTAAGCAACCGATTGTTCTTGAAAATGTACATTTTGAGTATAACGAAAAAGAGCAAGTTTTGAAAAATATTGATTTCACAATTGAATCTGGAAAAGTGACAGCGATTGTAGGACCGAGTGGTAGTGGGAAAACAACGTTATTCTCATTACTGGAACGTTTTTATGAGCCAACTAGTGGTGCCATTAAATTAGGGGAAGAATCAATTACGAGTTATTCATTACAGTCATGGCGACGTCAAATCGGTTACGTATCACAAGATAGTCCGTTAATTGATGGAACGATTCGTGATAATATTTGTTATGGTGTCGAGGGCGAAGTAACGGATGAAGAAATTGAAAAAGTAGCAGCAATGGCATATGTTGATGCATTTATTCATGACTTACCAAAAGGTTATGCAACAGAAGTTGGAGAACGCGGTGTGAAGCTTTCTGGGGGACAAAGACAGCGAATTGCCATTGCCCGAGCGTTACTTCGAAATCCGCAAATTCTTATGCTAGATGAGGCGACTTCAAGCTTAGATAGTAAATCTGAGTCTGTCGTTCAAAAAGCGTTAAATAACTTAATGAAAGGCAGAACAACGTTAGTGATTGCGCATAGACTTTCTACTGTTGTAGATGCAGATAAAATTATCTTTATTGAAAAAGGGAATCTTACAGGTAGTGGTACGCATGATGAATTATTACAGACGCATGATATGTATCGTGAGTTTGCAACGCAGCAATTGAAAATTAAAGAGGGTGCATTATAAAATGAATCATCAGTGGGATTTTACTCCACTGATGATTCATTTTTAAACAATATATTAGATGCTAAGTAGAAAGGAAATGGTTCCTTTGATACCTAAAATTTTAATAGTAGATGACGATCCACACATTAGAGAACTCGTTTCTGTATTTTTAGAACGAGAAGGTTTTCAAACATATGAGGCAATTGATGGAGTAGATGCACTTCAGAAAATGGATGACGTAAAAGTCGATATGGTTATTCTTGATATCATGATGCCAAATATGGATGGATTTGATGTATGTTTTGAATTAAGAAAATACTATGATATCCCGGTTCTGATGCTAACTGCCAAAGGGGAAACATCACAAAAAGTAAAAGGATTTCACCTTGGGACAGATGATTATCTTGTAAAACCATTTGACCCTATAGAATTAGTAGTGAGAGTAAAGGCATTATTGAAACGTTACCAAATTACAGTTTCCCAATCGATTCAAGTTGGAAATGTATTATTAAATCGTAAAACATTCGAAGTTACATCTGGAGAACAAACGGTTACATTACCGTTAAAAGAATTTGAGCTGCTCTTTACTTTAGGGTCTAAATCGGGAAGAACTTGTTCGAGAGAGCAATTAATTGAAGAAATATGGGGATATGATTTTGAAGGGAATGAACGTACACTAGACGTTCATATTAATCGGTTACGTGAGAAGTTTCAAGAAGAGCAGTCGAAATTTAGTATTAAAACAATAAGAGGATTAGGGTATCGCTTAGAGGTAAGTAAATGAGAAAAAGAAAACGAATGAGTAAGTTGAAGATGCTGAAAGTATTTGGAGCGGTATTAGCGCTCTTTTCTTTTCTTACTATAATTTGGTCTATCGCATTTTATGTAGCAACTAGTATATTGAATGCTTTTGACGTAAACGTATCGCCGTTTGTTGCCTTTCTAATTAGTGATATGGTCGGTTTTGTATTTATTATTCTTATTTGGACATTGATTGGAATATTAATGAGGCCAAAACGAGAGGCAATGATTTGGACTATTATTGAACCGATACAAAAAATTGCAAAAGGAGACTTCTCCGTAAAAATACGAAATGAAGAAAAGTATGATGGCGAAATTGGCGTGCTCGTAAAAAGTATAAATGATATGACAGATGAACTGAATGCGATGGAGAAAATGAGACAAGAGTTTGTATCAAATGTTTCTCATGAAATACAGTCACCATTAACTTCTATAAAAGGATTTGCTAGAGCACTACAAGACGATAATCTTTCTGAGGAAAAAAGAAAGCATTATCTTACCATTATTGAAACTGAAACAACGAGATTATCTAAACTAAGTCAAAATTTACTAAAGCTAACTCTTTTAGAATCAGAAGAATATATACCAGAAAGAGTGAGCTATCGATTAGATCAACAATTAAAGCAAATTGTGTTAAATAGTGAACCACTCTGGGCTGAAAAAGAAATTGAGTTAGAACTAGATTTAGAAAAAGTACATGTTATTGCTGACCAAGAAAGTATGAGTCAAGTGTGGATTAATTTAATTCATAATAGTATTAAATTTACTCCAAGCGGTGGTACGATTACTATTCAGTTAAAGGAACATGAGACAGTAGTGGAAGTGCGTATCCGTGATTCAGGAATTGGTATATCAGAAGAACAGAAACAACATATTTTTGAGCGTTTTTATAAAGCGGATTCTTCACGAAATCGTGCCTATGGAGGAAGTGGCTTAGGTTTAGCTATTGTAAAGAAAGTACTCGACCTTCATCATGGGGAAATAAAAGTTGAGAGTGAGGAAGGAAAAGGTACTGAATTTATTGTGCGTATGCCAAATCATGAAGAGAAATAGTGTTAGAAGGAGAACCTTCTAACACTATTTCTCTTTAAAAATGCATTTACCGTTACTGCAATTATATTGATAAGCTTTTCCTTCGCTATTCATACTCATACACGCCCCTATGCTGGATTTGTTTTTATTTTACATGAATAATGGTAAAAAAATGAAACTTATAAATAAAAACTTTCTATAGTTACCTACAAGTAACCTACGCACATGAAAGTGCATCATTGCCTTTTTACATAAACATAGATACAATTTTAATATAATACATAACTGAGATGATTAAGGAGTGTTATACTTGGCAGAATTATTACAAGGTAAAAATGCTTTAATTACAGGAGCAGGTAGAGGGATTGGTCGCGCTGTAGCAATCGCATTAGCGAAAGAAGGCGTAAATGTAGGCTTATTAGCTCGTTCAGAAGAAAACTTAAAAGCTGTAGCGAAAGAAGTAGAAGCAGAAGGTGTAAAAGCTGTTATTGCAACTGCTGATGTTTCTTCATACGAAGAAGTAACAACTGCGATTGAAATGTTAAAAAATGGTTTAGGATCTATCGATATTTTAATTAATAACGCTGGTATTTCTAAATTCGGTAAGTTTTTAGAACTAGACGTTGCTGATTGGGAAAAAATCATTCAAGTAAACTTAATGGGTGTATACTATGCAACTCGTGCAGCTTTACCGAGCATGATTGAACAACAATCTGGTGATATCATTAACATTTCATCTACAGCAGGACAAAAAGGTGCACCTGTAACAAGTGCATATAGTGCTTCTAAATTTGGTGTCCTTGGCTTAACAGAATCGTTAGCGATGGAAGTTCGCAAACATAACATTCGGGTAACAGCTTTAACTCCAAGTACAGTAGCAACTGATATGGCTGTAGATTTAGGATTAACTGATGGAAACCCTGATAAAGTAATGCAAGCAGAAGATATTGCAGAATTTATCGTAGCGCAGCTGAAATTAAATAAACGTATATTTATTAAATCTGCTGGGCTTTGGTCTACTAATCCATAGGAATTAAATTTAACTTTAAAAGAAGGGATATCTATTCTGTAAGGGGTAGATGTCCCTTCTTTATTTTTTGTATTCGAGACAGAATTTTCGGTATAATTAAAAGCGAATGGTAGAAAGCATTGGTAAATTGAAAGGAATGGCAGTTGTAAAAGAGTGATATAAGGAGGGAAAAGGGATGAAAAAGAAGTTTCAAAAATTATAACATGTATCGTGTATAACGAGATTAGCTCGTGGACCTCCAGTATACATAGCATTATATTATATATTAAAAAATTGGAGGATATAAGTAGATGAGAACTGAAAAAGAAATGTTAGACGTAATTATAAATATAGCAAAAGAGGATGAAAGAATTCGAGCAGTTATCATGAATGGATCGCGTGTAAATCCAAATGTGAAAAGAGATTGTTTTCAAGACTATGATATTATGTATGTTGTAAATGATATACAATCTTTTACGTCTAATCATAATTGGATTCATAGATTTGGAGAAATAATGATTGTACAAATGCCAGAAGAAATGTCGTTAGTTCCACCAGATGAAGACGGGAAGTTTCCATATTTAATGCAGTTCATGGATGGGAATCGGATTGATTTAACGCTAGTTCCAGTTGAGTTAATAAAAAATTTCGTTGGACAAGATAGTTTAAGTAAACTGCTTCTTGATAAAGATAATTGTCTGGAAGAATTCCCGCCAGCAAGCGATAAAGATTACTTAGTAAAAAAGCCTACAGAAAAAGAGTTTTTAGATTGCTGTAATGAATTTTGGTGGTGTAGTACGAATATCGCAAAAGGGTTATGGAGAGAGGAGCTTTCTTATGCAAAAGGAATGCTTGAAGGACCAGTGCGAGATATGTTCATCGTAATGCTAGAATGGTATATTGGTATGAAAACAGGCTTTACAGTTAATACAGGGAAGTTTGGAAAGCATTTTGAGCAATATATTGAAGAAGATATGTGGGAGCAATTTAAAAGAACATTTTCTAATGCAGAATATGAAAACATATGGGATTCATTCTTTGTCATGGGTGATTTATTTAGGGAAGTGGCGAACGAAATTGCTAACACGTATGAATATCAATATCCGCAAGATGATGATGATAAAGTGACGAACTATTTAAAACATGTGAAAGCTTTGTCGAAAGATAGTACATCGATTTATTAATAATAGTAAGCAGCAAGACTGTCCTAATGAAGGACAGTCTTATTTTTTGTTTATGAATAACAATTTCTCTAACAAAGTGCAGAGGAATCACATATGAAACTTTAGGGAGGTTTTTATTATGTATTATTTTTATTCGCCACAAATGTTTGCCCCATATCATTGGGGACTAGAACGAGACGTTTCATACGCCTATATGCCATATGACTCATTTTATTATGGAGACTATATAAGTTCATTGCCATACGTATATATCCCTCAAAACTATGAAGTACAAATGAAAGCATATGAGCGTGGATCGTGGACACCATTTTCGTGGGTCGAAAAATATGCGTACGCATTTTCCGGACCGTACAATAAAGCGGAAGTCGCTCTTACATTTGATGATGGACCAGATTTAGAATTCACGCCAAAAATATTAGATAAGTTAAAACAACATAATGTAAAAGCTACTTTTTTCTTACTTGGTGAAAACGCAGAAAAATTTCCGAACGTAGTAAAGCGTATTGCAAATGAAGGGCATGTAATTGGTAATCATACGTATAGTCATCCGAACTTAGCGAAAGTAAATGAGGATGAGTACCGTAATCAAATTATAAAAACGGAAGAAATATTAAATCGTTTAGCTGGTTATGCACCGAAGTTTATACGTCCGCCATACGGTGAAATACTTGAAAATCAATTAAAATGGTCCACAGAGCAAAATTTTATGATTGTACAGTGGAGTGTTGATACGGTTGATTGGAAAGGTGTGAGTGCTGATACGATTACAAATAATGTGTTAGGGAATTCATTTCCTGGAAGTGTCATCCTCCAACATTCAACACCAGGTGGGCATTTACAAGGATCTGTAGATGCACTAGACAAAATCATTCCGCAGTTAAAAACGAAAGGGGCACGTTTTGTAACACTTCCAAGTATGTTCCAGACATCAAAAGAAAGAAAGTGAATGTGTTATAAATTGGGAAAATAAGGTTTATGTCGTATAATGAAAGTGTAAGTTAGGGGGGATATAATTGATTTATGCACTAGTAAACATAGGAATAAGCATATTGATTGGTATTATTTTTGTACTTGCGGCAATTATTCTTCAAAAGAATCCACCGACCGATATTAATGCGGCATATGGTTATCGTACGAAACGATCTATGAAAAATAAGGAATTATGGGGTGCGGGTAACAGGTATAGTGCAGAAGTGATGAAGCAAAATGGATTCATCATGATGTTAATTGGAAGTGTTATTAGTATACTGTTTAGATATCCACATACAATAATAGCGATTATGGTGGTTATGCTGTTATTAATTATTCGTTTATTTATACAAGTAGAGAATAAATTAAAGATACTTGAACAATAATAAAAAAAAGGACTCTACGCAATATTATGCTAAGAGTCCTATTTTATTTATAAACTATTATTTTTTAATAATTCTTTTCCTTTCTCTATAACAAATTCATAGTATGCAAGATCATACGGGTAAATATCTTCAAATGTTATTGTAATTGGTTTATTGTTTAAAACAGAAATAGCTGTAAAAGATGAAATTTCTCCATTTAATAGTTGTAGAAAAGAAGTTGCATGTACTTTCATCACATCGTCTACTTCTTCACCTGGTGCGAATGGAAGTGGATTGATGACATTGTGGAAATACATATGACAAAACTCGCGATCCGTAAGATTTGAAATTTCATAATCTATTTTAAAAATGCCCTTGTATGCTAAATCAGTCGTTTGGAAAGAAAGCCCTAATTCCTCTTCAATTTCACGAAGACCACCACTTTGTACATCTTCATCATGCATAATATGTCCGGCTGAAGTAATATCCCAAATGTTTGGAGCTTCTTTTTTATTTTTAGAGCGTAATTGGAAATATAAGAATATATCTTTAGCATCTTTTTCTACAAACCAACAATGAAATGTTTCGTGCCAATCACCGTCACGATGCACTTCATCGCGTAATTTCTTCCCAAGTGTATTTCTTTCAGAATCAAATATTGTTAACCACTCTGTCATTTTAATTCCCCTTTCTGCAAATTTTATTATACAATATTCGTATTGAATTTTGGGAAAATAAAGAAAAAGGGGAGATTATAAGTGGAGATAGAGCGTATGGAAATAAAATCGATTATTTCAACAGAGGAAGAGTTACGGAAAATATTGGGGAAACCAAGTGAGCGAGCATTGAAAAAAGTTATTTCATCATTAGACCACCATGGTGTAGATTTCCTTTCTAAATCTCCTTTTCTAGTATTATCTACTGCAAATAAGTTGGGGGAGTGTGACGCCTCGCCGAGAGGAGACGCACCTGGATTTGTATACGTACTCAATAATAATAAAATTATCATTCCAGAAAGGCCAGGAAATCGTCGTATAGACTCCATTTTGAATATTATTTCAAATCCACGTGTAGGACTAATCTTTTTTATTCCAGGTCTTGGGGAGACACTTAGAATAAATGGCCGAGCGTATATTACAAACGACGAAGAAATTTTGAAAGAAATGCAGGCGAATGGACGTAATCCGTTGCTTGGAATTGTTGTTGAAATAGAAGAGTGTTACATTCATTGTGCAAAAGCGTTTATTCGTTCGAAGATATGGGATCCAGAATCTTGGTTAAATAAAAAAGAGTTACCTTCAGCAGCAAAAATGTTGTTAGAGCATGCGAAAGTGAATGCTTCAGAAGAAGATGTTGCACGTTCTTTAGAAGAAAGTTATACAAAAAGATTGTATTAAAAATTTTATTGATATAATTTTGTAAGGTGAGTATGTACGGGTTTTAGAATGGGGATTTATCCCGCATTAACGGGCAGTAACACCCCTACCTCAAAATTCAGCGAAAGCAAAGAAGTTAGGTGGGGATCAACTGCCCGTAAAAGCCCGATTGGTGAAGGCTAATAATCAGTGGGGATGAACAAAATCCTCACTGATTAAAGTTTCACTTTATATATGAACCGTTGATTTATAAACTGGAGAAATGACAAAATAGGTAAATTGAGTGGCAGTTGCATAATGCTATTGTGAAATATAATAAAAAATTATTTTGAAAATAGTTAGTAAAAATAGGCTTGCTTTTTAAAAATTTGATAACTATAATAAGTTAACAAATAGACATGAACGAAAAAGTAATGATAAGGACACGAAATCATTTTTACGGTTTACAGAGAGGGAAGCCAAGGGTGTGAGCTTCCTAACACGAGAAATGATTTTACCACCTTTGAACTTCAATAGTGAACGAGTAATCTAGTAATTATTGGCGGTATCAGCCGTTATCTGAACTTGAGCAATCTAGAAGGAGATACGTCTAGATTGGAACAAGGGTGGAACCACGAAAACACATTCGTCCCTTTCCTAGGGATGAGTGTGTTTTTTATGGTATAAGAGATTGAAAATTTAAAATAATTAAAAAATAGTATTGATTTTGTTTTTTATGCGAGTATAATGAGTTAACAAATAAACATGAACGAAAAAGTAACGATAAGGACACGAAATCATTTTTACGGTTTACAGAGAGGGAAGCCAAGGGTGTGAGCTTCCTAACACGAGAAATGATTTTACCACCTTTGAACTTCAATAGTGAACGAGTAATCTAGTAATTATTGGCGGTATCAGCCGTTATCTGAACTTGAGCAATCTAGGAGGAAATACGTCTAGATTGGAACAAGGGTGGAACCACGAAAACACATTCGTCCCTTTCCTAGGGATGGGTGTGTTTTTTTACTTTGAAAGGAGGTGCGGTAATATGAAACGATTTATAAGTACGGAAATAACCACCACCTGCATGACAAAAAAGCAGAGTAAGGTGATTTATAGATGTAACAATTAAACTTTTAGGAGGAGATTAGAAGATGAATAACGTTATAAATGTTGGGGTATTAGGTTTAGGTACGGTCGGAAGTGGTGTTGTTCATATTTTGAAAGAACATTATAAAAAAATCGCACTTGATACAGGATACGAAGTGAAAGTGAAAACAGTCGTTGTACGTGATTTGGAAAAAGAACGCGATGTTTGTATTGATGGAATTGCAGTAACAAGTCATGCAGATGAAGTTCTAAATGATTCAAATATTGATATTGTAGTAGAGGTAATGGGCGGAATTGAAGAAGCAAAACAGCATATTGTTAAGGCTTTACGAAATAAAAAACATGTCGTAACAGCAAATAAAGATTTAATGGCTGTATATGGTGCAGAGCTTCTTCAACTGGCGAACGATAATGATTGTGATTTATGTTACGAAGCGAGTGTAGCGGGCGGTATTCCAGTGTTAAGAGGACTAACTGATGGGTTAGCATCAGATCAAATTGAAAAAATAATGGGAATTGTAAATGGTACAACAAATTATATGTTAACAAAAATGAGTCAAAATGGATGGTCTTATGAAGAGGCTTTACAGGAAGCACAAAAATTAGGCTTTGCAGAATCGGATCCGACAGCAGATGTAGATGGACTAGATGCGGCGAGAAAAGTAGCAATTCTTGCAAACTTAGGTTTTTCGATGAATGTTTCATTAGATGATGTGCAAGTAAGAGGGATTCGAAAGGTCGAAAAAGAAGATTTACAAATGGCTGAAAAGTTAGGATTTACTATGAAGTTAATTGGTAAAGCTGAAAAACAAGGACCAGCCATTCATTTAAGTGTAGAACCGACGCTTTTACCGAGCCAGCATCCATTATCAAATGTGAATAATGAATTTAATGCGGTGTATGTCCATGGCCAAGCGGTAGGAGAAGTGATGTTTTATGGACCCGGAGCTGGGAAGTTACCGACTGGTTCTGCTGTAGTAAGTGATATTATTTCAATCGTTAAAAATATGAATCAAGTTCCGAAAAATAAAAGTGCGTTAAAAGAACCAGTTCCTTATGAATTACAAGGTGATGAAGAAGTAGTTTCGAAATATTTCTTACGTATTTCATTACAAGATGAGCCTGGGATGTTACAAAAAATAACAGAATGTTTCGTTAATTATTCTGTAAGTTTAAAAGAGGTTATTCAATTACCTTTAAACCGTGAACTGGCAGAAGTCGTTGTTGTGACACATCGAACTTCCAAGTATCAATTTGAACGAGTTTTAGAAGCGATAGAAGCTGTCGCAAGTGAAATAAACAGTTACTACATTATTGAGGAGGAAAAACAATATGTATAAAGGACTATTAAAACAGTATGCGTCTTATTTACCGGTGAATGAAAATACACCTAATGTCAGCTTAATGGAAGGAAACACACCACTTATTCCATTATTAAATATATCAAAACAATTAGGGATTCAGCTATATGGTAAGTACGAAGGAGCGAATCCGACAGGTTCTTTTAAAGATCGTGGTATGGTTATGGCAGTTGCTAAGGCGAAAGAAGAAGGTTCAGAAGCAATCATTTGTGCATCAACAGGTAATACATCAGCGTCAGCTGCAGCATATGCGGCACGTCTTGGGATGAAATGCATTATCGTAATACCAGAAGGAAAGATTGCACATGGAAAATTAGCGCAAGCGGTCGCTTATGGAGCTGAAATTATTTCAATAGAAGGGAATTTCGATGATGCGCTTAAGGCTGTAAGAAATATTGCTGCAGAAGAGCCGATTACGTTAGTAAACTCAGTAAATCCTTATCGAATTGAAGGGCAAAAAACAGCAGCGTTTGAAATTTGTGACCAATTGCAAAATGCACCAGATGTTCTAGCTATCCCTGTTGGGAATGCAGGGAATATTACAGCGTATTGGAAAGGCTTCTGTGAATATGAGAAAGAAAAAGGTTATAAAAAGCCAAGAATTCATGGCTTTGAAGCGGAAGGAGCAGCTGCAATTGTAAAAGGGCATGTAATTGAAGAGCCTGAAACAATTGCAACAGCGATTCGCATCGGTAACCCAGCAAGTTGGTCGTATGCAGTAGAGGCTGCCGAGCAGTCTCGTGGTGAAATAGATATGGTATCAGATGAAGAAATTTTACATGCGTATAGGTTATTGGCAAAAACTGAAGGAGTTTTCGCTGAACCAGGATCAAATGCTTCATTAGCCGGCGTAATTAAACATGTTCAATCTGGGAAAATCAAAAAGGGAGAAACAGTTGTTGCGGTATTAACTGGAAATGGTTTGAAGGATCCTGATATCGCTATTTCTTCAAATCAACTAGACATCGCAAGTGTGTCAAATGATATAGAACAAATTAAAGATCATATTAAAGGGGTGATTATGTCGTGATACCATTTAGCGTTCGTGTCCCTGCTAGTACGGCGAATGTTGGTCCTGGATTTGATTCAGTTGGAATAGCTTTGTCATTGTATTTAGGTGTGGTGGTTAAAGAAAAAGCTGATAAATGGCAAGTAATCCATTCCTTTGAAGAATCAATTCCGACAGACGATAAAAATTTAATCGTTAGCACGGCATGTAAAGTATGTCCTTCTATATCACCCCATATAATAGAAGTTACTAGTAATATCCCATTAACGAGAGGGCTAGGAAGTAGTGCATCAGCGATTGTAGCTGGGATAGAGCTTGCGAATCAACTAGGCAATTTGAACTTAACTGCTGATCAAAAAGTTCAAATTGCTACAAATTTTGAAGGACATCCTGATAATGTTGCTGCTTCTATATTAGGTGGAACTGTAATTGGAGCACTTGATGGAAAGGATGTTTCCGTCGTAAGAATTGAGAGCAAGGAATTGGGTGTAATTTCTCTCATTCCGAATGCAGAATTAAATACAGATGAAAGTCGATCTGTATTACCAAAGATGTTTCCGTTTCATGAGGCAGTTAAAGCTAGTGCGATAAGTAACGTATTAGTAGCTGCATTATGTCAAAAGCGGTGGGAAGTTGTAGGTGAAATGATGGAGAGAGACCATTTTCACGAACCATATCGTTTAGAACTCGTACCATTATTACCATCTATTCGTAAATGCGCAAAAGAATTTGGTGCGTACGGCACAGCACTTAGCGGTGCGGGGCCATCTATTTTTATATTAACGCCATATGAGAAGCGTCAAGAAATCGCTGAGCAATTAGCGAGAGTATTTACAGATATGAAAGTATGTGAGCTTGAAATCGACCATAAAGGTATTATTGTAAATAAGGAAGAGCATATTGGATCGTAAAGAAAGCTGGCATGGCTAGCTTTCTTTACGTTGCAAACCTATTTTAAATTAGGTTTTTTCGGAAAAATATAAAACAAATGTTGATTTTGAATAATGTAAGTAAAGAGTGCATTCATTTTGGAGGTGATTAAATGAATAAAGAGTCACCAGAAGAAAAAAGAGAGCGTATGAGACAAAGTGAATTAAAAAGTAATCCTACGGGTTCTTTACGTGACGGACTCAATAGAGCGGAAACGGGTAGTCCAGTTGATATAGCAGGCGGTATGAATTGGAAAGGTACAGGAATAATCATTTTAGTACTACTTTTAGGATACATTGTATACACTTATTTTTTCAGTTGAAGAATGCTTGTTAAAATTTTGATTTGTTTAGTTTCATAATTGTTGAGAAAAAATGTAGTTACTGTATTACATATCTTCTAAGCGAATTATAGTTGTTCATATCAACTTTTAATACTCCAAACAGAGCTAGCAAAATGCTAGCTCTATTATTTTTTGCCACATTCCTGTAACAAAGCATCTGTATATTCATTGGTGGAGGTGCAGAGGATGAAAAAAATGATAGCGATATGTCTTCTTACAACTATGTCGTTTTCGACTTTAGTCGGTTGTGACGTAAAAGGTAGTAATGCTGTACAAGAGTCTAAAATAAAGAAAGCGACGTATAAAGATTTTACTTATGATGTAAATCCAGAAACATTCACATTAACTGTAGAACATGAGGGGGCAAAGGAACAGGCATCACAACCCCTACCGAAAATGAAGGTATCGAATGTAAAAAAAGAAAAGGATCGTACATCGTGGGAATATCCAGATCAAAAAGTAAAAATAAAATTAGAAAAGAAAAAAGACCACTTAAACATTGAAGTGGAATCGACTGGTGCAGAAAGCTTTACATGGCCGAAAGTAGAAGCTGAGAATTATACACTTCCGTTATGGGAGGGTAAGCAAATTCCGAGCAATGATGAGAATTGGAAGAAGTTTTTAAAGGATGATGCATATTCATTTGCTGAATCATTTTCTATGAAGTTTTTCGCATTAAATGGTTCGAAATATTCAATTGTATATATTGCAAAGAATATGTTTAATAATGAATTGAAATTTCATTCGGATCCGAAAATAGGGTTTGATTTTACACATGAATTTCCGAGCATAAATAAAAATAAAACATATGGATTTCAATTATATGTGACAAATAATGATGCGGTAAGTATTGCTAAACTATATAAGGATGATATTGTTCGAAAAGGTGAATTTAAAACATTACAAGAAAAGGCTAGAAAAAATAAAGAAATCGAAAAGTTATATGGAGCGGCGCATTTTTATTTTTGGAATCAAAATGGTTTATCAGAAAATAATATAAATTGGCCAAAACTAAGGGAGCAAATAAATAGCCCGCTGTTTAGTCATATAAAAGAACTTATTCAAAAGAATAGTTCAGAGCCTGGGGAACTGAATGTATTAGATCAAGTAAGTAAACAAGATTTCATTGATAAGTATCAAAAAAATGTCATTTTACGTTATATAAACGAAGTATTATCGATGAAGGAATTTTATAAAGAGGATATTTTCCAAAACGTTGATCAGGAAGCTGGTGCGCTAATAAAGAAAGGTGTAGGTCACTTAACGAAGACAGAATTGTATAGCTTAAATAAGCATTTATTAAAGTCGCTACTTGGTGATGCGGTTGAAGAGGTAAGTAAATGGGGTAATGCAGATGGAACGGACATATTAAAGGAAATGAAAGAGACAGGAATAGAAAAAGCGTGGATTGGTCTGCCGAACTGGGAACAAGGATTTATGCAACCTAATTTTGTGACAAAAGCTAAGGAAATGGGATATTTAGTTGGTCCGTATGACTCATATCATTCCATTCACGAAAAAAGTGATAAAAATTGGAACACAGCATTCTTTAATGACCCATCATTATACGAAGAGGCTACTGTAACGAAGAAAAACGGAGAAAAGGTGCAAGGCTTTTTAGGTAGAGGTCGCAAGTTAAACCCGACTTTATCGCTACCTAGTGTAAAGGAACGCATGAATGATATATTACAAAATGGCCCTAAATATAATTCATGGTTTATTGATTGTGATGCGACAGGTGAAATTTACGATGACTATTCAGCGAAACATATAACGACACAAGAGCAAGATTTAAAAGCACGTTTAAAACGAATGGACTACATTGCGCAAGAAAAGGGTATGGTCGTTGGTTCTGAAGGCGGAAATGATTTTGCTAGTAGTACGATTGCATTTGCACATGGAATTGAAACACCTGTTATTAAATGGGACGATGAAGATATGCGGAAAAATAAAACAAGTCCGTATTATGTCGGTGGATATTGGTCACCAAATCAAAATGTGCCTGAAAAATATGCAAAACAAGTACCATTGAAAGAAGAATATAAACAAGTATATTTAAACCCAGTATATTCGGTACCATTATATAAATTAGTATACAATGATTCCGTTATTACAACGCATCATTGGGAATGGGGAAGTTTAAAGGTAAAAGATGAAGTTGGAAATCGAATGCTGTCTGAATTATTGTATAATGTTCCTCCGTTGTACCATTTAGATGAAGTAGAGTGGAATAAGCATAAAAAAGAAATTACAGAGCATCTAAAAGTTTGGAATGAAGTTCATGAAAAAGCAGTAAAAGAAGAGATGACGAATTTTGCGTATTTGTCAGAAGATAAGCTAGTACAATCTGTTTCTTATGGAAAAGATATTAAAATCATTGTGAACTTCTCAAATGAAGACATGGAAGTAGAAAAAACGAAAATAAAAGCAAAGTCGGCTTACATTGATAATCAGGGGAAGAAAAGCGTGTATACGCCGTTTGAGAAATAATAACGTCAAATATACTGTATTCATAGAGATTTTATAATTAGCTGGATTCTTTATTCATATCGTTTGTTAAGAAAAAGACATCCTAATTTAAAATGAAAGAGTTAATAAATTTGTAAATTCATATGTTGCGAAGTGCTAAATTTTTGAAATTGGTAAATAGTGACTTGCCAAAAATAAGTACGAGAGTATAATGTGAAATGGAATACGTATTGGGTTTAAGTAGTAACCTTACAAAATTGTAAGGTTAGTGAAAGGAAATTCAATATGAAGATAAATAGACTTACATTATACTTGGTAAAGAGAAAGAGAGGCGAATGGGTATGAGCTCTGAATTAGAACAAAATACGAGAAGTAATAAAAAGCGTTCTAAAAGAAAGTCAATAAAATGGTTCATATTAATTCCATTTTTCCTACTTATTTTTGGAGGAGTAGGATATGGTTCGTTTATATATAATAAAGCAAAAGCTGTTGTAAATGATGCGTATGCAAAAATTGATAAGTCATCAAAGCGTGATAAAGAAGTCGAACCTTTAAAGGATAATATTTCAATATTAATTATGGGTGTAGATGGAAGTGAAATGAGAAAAAGCCAATATGGCGAAGCAGTTCGAACAGATGCACTTTTATTAGCAACAATTAATAAAGATGATAAGTCTGTTAAGCTAGTAAGTATTCCACGTGATTCACGTGTTTACATTCCAACTAGAAAAAAATTAGATAAAATTACTCATGCTCACGTATTTGGTGGCGTAGAAAGCACACGCGATACGGTGGAAAGATTTTTGAATGTACCTGTTGATTATTATGTGAAGTTTAACTTTGAATCATTCGTACAAATTGTCGATTCAATTGGTGGTATTGATATTGATGTACCAGTTACTTTCACTGAACAAGATAGTAAAGACCAAGCTGGTATGATCCATTTAGAAAAAGGTTACCAACATTTAAATGGAGAACAAGCTCTTGCACTTGCAAGAACGCGTAAAATTGATAGTGACGCAATGCGTGGACAGAGACAGCAACTTGTAATAGAAGCAATTGCTAAAAAAGCGATGTCTGTTCAATCAATTAGCAAAATGGGCTCTTTACTAGATGCGGTTGATAAAAATATGAAAACGAACTTAACATTTGACGATATGCTTGCCATTACAAAAAATATGGCAGGATCTAATTTGGAAATGGAAAAATTGCAAATAGAAGGTACAGATAAACGTATCGGTGGTATTTATTATTACATTCCAAATGAAAAAAATGTAAAAGATATTTCAAAAAAATTAAATGATCATTTAGGTGTAACGCCAAAATCAGTCCGAAACGAATAATAAAAAAAGATTGGCTTTTGCCAATCTTTTTTTTTGGAATGTATTTGTAACTTTTCTGTAACGATTTTTTAGTTTAGAAAAATTATACTCATATGTATGAGTATAATGGATAGGTAAAAAAGTAAAAGGACATATTCAAAATTTGTGGTAAGGAAAGATATCATATGCAGAAATGGTTAAGCATGATGGGAATTATCTTTATATTGACTGGATGTAAAATGTCTGAAGCTCCAACAAGTCTAATGGAAGCTCCTACAAATGAAAAATGGATTAATGAATTAAAGGAACAAATTGATAAAGATTTACCTGTTAATTATCGCTTACTTACTCCAATGTCTAATAGAGATAAACAGACGACATGGTCAATGAATTTCGAACGAGATAATAAAAAAGAAGCTGTCATCGTATATAAAATACCTAATGAAGATTATCATATATATTTAGCCGTATATGAGAAGAAAAATAATGGATGGAATATGAAGTCAACCTATACATTTGATGGGGAAGAAGTAGATATTGTTGAGGTAGGAGATTTCACAGGGAGTGGGAAAAGGGAACTATTGATAGGAATAACTACCAATCGTGATTTGTTAGAAAACACAATGTATGTTTTTTCCGATGAGAGTGACGATATAAAGGAATTTTATAGACAGAAGTATACAAAGTTATTTATAGATGATTTAAACAAAAATGGTTTTAAAGACATAAGCCTTGTTTCGTATATGAAAGATGAACAGTTGAAGGTTCAGTTCATTGAAAAGTTTAAGGTATTGTCAGAGGTTACATTTGATCCGTATATAAATAGTATTCAAAGAATACAAATGGGCCGTATTTCTAAATCATTAAAGGCAGTTGTAATCGATGCGGGAACAGGGGCTCATTCAGGTATAACTTATGTAGCAAAATTTGATCAGGATCATTATGAAGTATTACCTATAGGTGGGAAAGAAGATTTATTTAATGAATATGTTGTAGAAAGTAAAGATGTTAATGAAGACGGCATTATTGAATTTGTTCGTACTGTACGTCCAAAAGGTTGGGAGGATAAATCACATGGTGATAGTCCACTTTTTGAACGTTACATACAGTGGAGTGAATCTGGAATTAAACCAATTGAAGAACGATATATAGATATAGAAAAAGGGTATTATGTGAAAATTCCTAAAGAGTTAATAGGGAAAATTACAATACCAGATCAGCAAAAAGAATCAAATTCTCAAAAGTTTTTGGATACAAGAACAAATAAAATATGGCTTGAAGTTCATATTTTTAAGCGGAAAGAATGGTTCAATATAAAAGGCTACAGCGCAGCAATTAAAACGGCTTCTCACGTATATGCAGTACCGAAGCAATCGGAATTTGAAAAAGTGAAAGCATATATAAAACCGCTAGCGGATTATCAACAAGAGTAGGAGGTGGGAATTATGTCAAAAATTTTAGTTTTAGAAGATGAATTAACGATCCGTAGCTTTATTGTTTTAAATTTAAAACGTGCTGGATTTTATGTAATAGAAGCTACTACTGGAGAAGAAGCGTTACAGATTTTGAGTGAACAAACTGTTGATATAGCACTGCTGGATGTAATGTTACCGGGGATTGATGGTTTAGAAGTTTGTAAGGCTATCAGGAAAGAAAATAAAAAAATGGGTATTATTATGTTAACCGCACGTGTACAAGATGAAGATAAGGTGCAAGGACTAGGAATAGGTGCAGATGATTATATTGCAAAACCGTTTAGTCCAGTAGTATTAACTGCACGTATACAGTCTTTATTAAGAAGAATAGAAGTACATGAAGAAAAAACGAATATTGTTACGTCAGGTCCATTTTCGTTAAATATTATAGAAGAAAGATTGTATAAAGATGGACAATTAGTCGATTTAACACCTACAGAGTATATGATATTACAGTATTTAATGAATCAGGCTTCAAAGCCAGTTTCGCGTGATGAAATTTTAAATATGATTTGGGGAACCAATTACGTAGGTGAGACGAAAGTAGTAGATGTAAATATGAGACGGTTACGTCAAAAGATAGAATGTAATCCATCAGAACCTGAATTTATTCTTACGGTGTGGGGAAAAGGATATGTGTGGAAGGAAAGTATGAGATGAAACGGAAAGTGACTTTATATTTTATGACGGTCATTACACTTATGCTTGTATTATTTGAAGTTGTATTTTCAGTCTCAATTTATCGATACTATTATAATGGTATTGTGCAATATATAGAGTCTCATGCGAAAACGAGTACACGTTTTTTTTCAGAATACAATTCACTATACTTTATTCGATTACAAGAATATAGTGGTGACATAATTAGTAGCTTTCAATTAGAAGGAACAGAATTACAGTTAATTGATCGTCACGGCTCGGTTATACAATCTTCAAGTGGTGAAAAGGTAGAAGGTAAAGTGAATATTCCACAATCATTATTAGAAGGTGAAATGTATAATCAAGTTACTACGAAAGGTAATAAAAAACAACTAGAGGTGCTAAGCCCACTTATACATCAAGGACAAACTATTGGTGTTTTAAAATATACGACTGTTTTAACAAATGTAAATAAAAAGATTATTGAAATTATTATGTTTACTATTTCTGTAGGTATTGTTATTTCGGGAGTCGCCTTCTTAATTAGTAGACGTTTGGCAAATTCATTTGTTGAGCCAATTGAATCCATTATTCAAGCCTCTTCACAAATTGCAGAAGGCACATTAAAGCAAAAAATTAAAGAAGATTATCCTGGAGAATTAGGTGAATTGGCACATAGTTTAAATTATATGGCCTATAAAATAGATAAGGCTGAGCAGATGAAAAATGAATTCATTGCTTCTATTTCGCACGAAATACGAACGCCTTTAACAGGAATTAAAGGTTGGAGTGAGACGTTAAAAACAGTAGATCATTTAACAGAAGAAGAAATAAAGCAAGGTATGGGCATTATTTCAGGTGAGACAGATAGATTGATTCATTTAGTAGAAGAATTGCTAGATTTTTCAAGATTACAATCAAATCATTTTAATTTATATAAACAAAAGGTGCAATTGTACGATATACTAGAGGAGACGATTTGGCAATTAACTCCTAAATCGGAAGAGAAGGAAATTCAATTTATTACTACTATAGAACGAATTGAATTGATGGGAGATCGAAATAGGCTAAAGCAAGTTTTCTTGAATATTGTTCAAAATGCAATTAAGTATTCACATAAAAAAAGTACAATACACATTGAAGCGACTAAAATAGAAGGACAAGCAGTGATTAAGGTAAGAGACGAAGGGATTGGAATTGCTAAAGAACATTTACCATATATTGAGCAATCATTTTACCAAATTAATAATCATGCTGCAGGGGCAGGTATTGGTTTAGCTATCGTTAAAAAAATGGTAGAGCTTCATGGTGGTGTGCTTAGTGTTACAAGCAAAGAAGGAATAGGAACAACAATTTTGATAAAACTCCCATTATAATACAAATAAAATCTATTTATATGGTGAAATAAAAATAAATAGATGTATAATTATATTGGGCGATTTATATATAAGATTAATAGGGAGAGGAATTCGATAGAATGGAAAAAGCTTTAAAAATTAAACAAATAGTAGTCGTTTTAATAGCGATTGCCGCAGTAGCTATTGGGTATTACATGTTTCAATCAATTACTTCACCAGCAAAAGCTGTTGCGAAACAAGAAAATGTAGTGCAGCTTGCAAGTGAACAGCCGAAAGTTGAAATGAATAAAACGGCACCAAGTCGTTTTAATGGAAAAGAAAGAAAAGTTGCTTATCTTACATTTGACGATGGGCCAGGGAAATATACGGCTGAATTATTAAATACGCTAAAACAACATGATGCGAAGGCGACGTTCTTTTTAATTGGAGCGAATGTAAAAGAATTTCCTGATTTAGTGAAACGTGAAAATGCTGAGGGTCATTATGTAGGCATGCATAGTATGACACATAATTTCGCAAAGTTATATAAAAATGGCGAGTATGTAAATGAGATGAAAGAAGATCAAGGTTTAATCGCTAATATTATTGGGAAATCACCTAAATTAACACGTCCTCCATATGGTTCGATGCCTGGATTAAATGAAGGTCTTCGAAATAAAGTGGTAGAAGGCGGATTTAAAGTATGGGATTGGACAATTGATTCATTAGATTGGAGATACAATAAAATGCCAGTTGATGCAGCTGCAGCACAAATTGCTCAAAATGTATTAACAAACGCAACAAAACCACAAGAAGTAATTTTAATGCATGATATTCACCCGCAATCAGTTGCTGCTGTGCCAGCAATTTTAAAAGGGCTAAAAGAAAAAGGTTATGAGTTCGAAGCTTATCATGAAGAAAGTCACTTCCCAGTGAACTTCTGGCATGATAACCGTATGTAATGGAGGAATGAACGTTGAAGTATGGAAAAGTAGCAGTAGTTGGAGCATTATCAGTAGGACTTTTAACAGGTTGTTTCGGTGAAAAGCCAGAAGAAAATCTATATACAGCTTTTGAAACAGCAGCAACACAAGAAAAATCTTTAGTGGATGAAGCAAAAAAATTAGAGCAGTTAGAGAAACAAGGCCAAGAATTATATTCTCAAATTTTGCAAGAAGGCAAAGATCATAATGAAGCAGTTGTGAAGAAACTAGAGCAAGCTACTGCAAATGTAGATGATCGTGAAAAAGTATTGAAAAATGAAAAAGAAATGCTAGAAAAAGCTCAGAAAGAAACAAAATCTGTACAAGGAAATATAGAGAAGCTTGAAGATAAAAAGTTACAAAAACAAGCAAAAGCAGTAGAAGAGTCGTATAAGAATCGTTATGATGCATTCCAAAAGATGAATGAAAATTACACGAAAGTGTTAGCGACTGAAAAAGAACTGTATGAAAAATTAAAAGTAAAAGAAACGAAATTAAAAGAAATCGGTGAAAAAGTTAAAACTGTTAATGAATTAAATGTGGAAGCACAAAAGTCGAAAGAGCAGTTTAACAAATTTACAAAAGAGTATAATGACAGTAAATTAGCATTCTACAAAGATGCAGAAATTAAGATTAAAGATCAGAAATAAAGAAGAATCTAAAGTGTAATAAAAAGCCGGAGAAACATCGTTATAAATGTTTTTTCGGTTTTTTACGTTAAATGAATAGAAAAGACTGGAATTGATATCATAAAAGAGTTATAGTGAGTTATTCTAAGGGAAACATTGTAAAGTAAGGAGAATGGGAATATGTCATATGAATTTTTACTCAAATTAGGTTTAGCACTCTTTTTAGGATTATTCATCGGGATAGATAGGCAGCTAAAGAATAAACCACTTGGTGTGAAAACAAGTATGGTTATTTCTGTAGCAAGTTGTTTAATTACGATGGTTTCAATTGAATCTGTGCATGTATATTCTGTTCCAGGACATACAAATATGGATCCGATGCGACTGGCCGCTCAAATTGTTAGTGGAATTGGTTTTCTTGGCGCAGGTGTCATTTTACGAAGAAGTAATGACGTTATTTCTGGATTAACAACAGCTTCTATGGTGTGGGCTGCTTCAGCTTTAGGAATCGCAATTGGTGCAGGATTTTATTTACAAGCGACAGTTGCTATGGTTTTAATTATTTTAGCGATTAATGTACTTCCACAACTTGTGAAAATTGCAGGACCGTATTCATTAAGACAAAAGGATTTATCTATAAAAATTACTGTTAAAGAGCATCATGAGTTAGATGGTATATTTAAGCAAATTAAAAATTTAGGCATGCATGTGAAACGCGTGAAAATTAAAGATATAGATAGTGGAGCATTTCAGCAACTGGAGATGGTTATTTTAGCTCCAGAAGATTTATATACAACAGAGTTATATAGTTCCCTGAAAGAGATTGATCGAGTAGTTTCAGTTGAAGTGGAAAGTAGATAATTGTGATAAAAAAGAGTGAAGTGAATTCACTCTTTTTTATTTGGATTTTTAAGGAATGAAATTGATATAATGATGAGTAACGAGGGGGAGAAATGATGGGAATACATATTAGAAGAGCAATAAAGGATGATATACAAGGTATAGCAAAGGTGCATGTCGATAGTTGGAAAACAGCGTATAAAGGGATATTTGCTGACGAAATTCTAGATAATATAGCATATGAGAAACGAGAAAAACAATGGGAAGATATTTTTCAAAAAGAAGGTAATTATCAATTTAGATTTGTAGCAGAGAATTTAAATGGAGAAATAGTTGGATTCATCGATGGGGGAGTAGAAAGAACTGGTACATATAATTGTGATGGAGAATTATATGCAATCTACCTTTTACAACAGTATCAAGGAATGAAAATAGGACAAAAGTTATTTCAAGCGTTACTATCAGAATGTGTAAAGAATGATATGCAATCACTTTTAGTTTGGGTTGTTACGAATAATCCTTCTAAAAAGTTTTATGAAAAATTTAACCCAGAAAAAATTGATACAAAATTTTTAGAGCGATTACAGGTAGAAGAGACAGCATATTGCTGGAGAGATATAAATAATATTATTATGTAAACTTTATGTTTGAAAGAGGTATACCAATTAAGGTATACCTCTTTTGTTTAACCATTTTGGATAGATTACTAATGAAAAATAGTAAGTATGTAGTTTGAAGCTGAGTATTTTTTTTGTGTATTTTTAACTAGATTAAAGAAAAGGGGGAAAACAAGGAAAATTAAATCAGATAAAAAAATTCTGAAATATACTCTTGAATTGAATATTATTATCAATTAGAATCATAATTGATAACGACATTCAATTATCGTTTATTATATAAAATTTCGATAGCTTTAATATAAAGAGGAGGACCAACATGCAGCTTGCGAAACAAATCGCAGAACATGCAACATTACAAAGCTTTTTAAACTGTTATTTAAGAGAAACAGGGAGTGGAGAATGGATTACAGAGGATGAAAGAATGAAAAGTATCTTCAGTAATACGTTGAATAGAGATACAGTCCCCACATATTTATGTTGTCGGCTATCGGCACAGAACGTTACTTTGTATGGAGAAGTTATATATAAATCACCAACAGATCGCCATTTGTTTGGAGAACAATTTTATTATCAAATTGGAGATAGTAATTCTGTTATTACAGCAGATTACGTTACAGTTATTACGTTTTTAATAAAAGAGATGTCGATCAACTACGGAGAAGGAACGAATCCTGCGGAACTTATGCTTCGAGTTATCCGTAGTTGTCAAAATATTGAGGAATTTACAAAAGAGAGAATAGAAGATACATCCGCATTATACGGTTTCCATACAACTTTTATAGAAGCGGAGCAGTCTTTATTATTTGGGCATTTAACTCATCCTACACCAAAGAGTAGACAGGGGATATTGGATTGGAAAAGTGCAATGTATTCTCCAGAATTAAAAGGGGAATGTCAGCTTCATTATTTTCGGGCACATAAAAGTATAGTAAATGAAAAATCATTATTATCAGATTCTACAACAACGATTATAAAAGAAGAATTAAGTAATGATGAGATGGTTAGTAAGGAATTTATAGCGAAGTACTGTAAGGAAGATCAATATGCATTAATTCCAATTCATCCGCTTCAGGCAGAATGGCTCTTGCATCAAGCTTACGTACAAGATTGGATAATTCAAGAATTGCTTGAGTATATTGGTCCTGTAGGTAAGTATTATATGGCAACATCATCACTAAGGACGCTATATCATCCCAATTCGAAGTATATGCTTAAGTTTTCATTTCCGGTGAAAGTAACGAATTCAATGCGTATTAATAAACTGAAAGAACTTGAGAGTGGTCTTGAAGGGAAGGAAATGTTAAATACGGCTATTGGTGAAGTACGAGAAAGATTTCCAGGATTTGATTTTATTTGTGATCCAGCCTTTATTACATTAAATTATGGAACACAAGAATCTGGATTTGAAGTGATTATTCGTGAGAATCCTTTTTATAGCGAACATGCAAACGACGCAACATTAATTGCTGGGCTAGTTCAAGACGCTATACCTGGGGAGCGTACGCGGTTATCGAATATTATTCATCGCCTAGCAGATTTAGAAAGTAAAAGCTGTGAAGAAGTAAGCTTAGAGTGGTTTAGACGATATATGAATATTTCTTTAAAGCCAATGGTATGGATGTATTTACAGTATGGTGTTGCATTAGAAGCTCATCAGCAAAATAGCGTTGTTCAGCTAAAAGATGGTTATCCGGTCAAATATTATTTCCGTGATAATCAAGGATTTTATTTCTGTAATTCAATGAAAGAGATGCTTAATAATGAATTAGCTGGTATTGGAGAACGTACTGGAAATTTATATGACGACTATATTGTGGATGAGAGATTTCGTTACTACTTAATTTTCAATCATATGTTTGGCCTCATTAATGGTTTTGGCACAGCAGGATTAATTAAGGAGGAAATTCTTCTCTCGGAATTAAGGTCTGTACTTGAATCATTCCTTCCATATAACCGGGAACCTTCTACATTTTTAAGAGAATTATTGGACGAAGATAAGTTAGCGTGTAAAGCAAATTTACTAACGAGATTTTTCGATGTCGATGAGTTAAGTAATCCATTGGAGCAAGCTATTTATGTGCAAGTACATAATCCACTCGTTAGAGAAGTGGCTGTTCGTTCATAAATAACGTTAAAATTTCACGTAATACAAATAATGGTATTTTGTCATAAGGTGGAGGGTTTTATGAGAGTGGACATGTATCATACGAAAGTATTGAAGGCGCTCGAATCAGAAGATTACATTTCAGTACGAAGAAGAGTGCTACGTCAATTAGTAGAATCGTTAATTTATGAGGGGATTATTACACCGGTTCGCATAGAAAAAGAAGAACAACTTCTTTTTCTAATACAAGGACTTGATGAAGAAGGCAAAAGTGTCACGTACAAATGCTATGGCAGGGAACGGATGACATTTGGACGTATTTCGTTAGACTCATTAATAGTAAGAGTTCAAGATGAACAGCAAGAAATACAATCTGTCTCGCAATTTCTAGAAGAAGTTTTTCGGGTTACTAGTGTAGAACAAGCTAAATTAGATTCTTTTATACACGAATTAGAACAAACAATATTTAAAGACACGATTGCACAATATGAAAGAAATAATAAGAGAGAATATACTCAAAAATCTTACGATGAGTTTGAAAGCCATTTAATAGACGGCCATCCATATCATCCTAGTTATAAAGCACGTGTTGGATTTCAATATCGTGACAATTTTCAATATGGTTATGAATTTATGCAGCCAATAAAACTCATATGGATTGCAGCGCATAAGAATTATGCGACTGTAGGTTATGAGAATGAAGTGATGTATAACAACCTTTTAAAAGAGGAGATTGGCGATCGTAAATTAGAAGAGTTTATGGAACGAATTCGTAATAAGGGATGTAATCCAAAACAGTACGTGTTTATACCTGTTCACCCATGGCAGTGGGTGAATTTCATCATTTCAAATTATGCGGATCATATACAGGGGAAATTTATTATTTATTTAGGAACATCTGAGGACGATTATTGCGCGCAACAGTCAATGAGAACATTAAGAAATATTACGAGTCCAAAGAAACCGTACGTTAAATTATCGATGAATTTACTCAACACTTCAACACTTCGTACGCTGAAACCATACTCTGTTGTGAGTGCACCAGCAATATCAAATTGGTTAAATGATGTTGTAAGTAATGACGCCTATTTAATGGATGAAGCACGTTTAATCTTGTTAAATGAGTTTTCCAGTGTAACGTATGACACGAATAAGAAAGCTATATATGGTTCATTAGGATGTATTTGGCGCGAAAGCATTCATAAGTATTTAGATGCACAAGAAGATGCAATTCCTTTTAATGGTTTATACGCTAAAGAGAAAAATGGTACACCAATTATTGATGCGTGGTTGAATAAATATGGAATGAAGGATTGGCTACAATTACTTATTCAAAAAGCGATAATACCAGTTATACATCTTGTTGTAGAGCATGGCATCGCACTGGAATCACATGGACAAAATATGATTCTAGTCCATAAAGAAGGGGTGCCTGTTCGTATTGCGTTAAAGGATTTTCATGAAGGGCTTGAGTTTTATCGTCCATATTTGAAAACGGTTGACAAATGTCCCGACTTTACTAAAATGCATAAAACATATGCGAATGGAAAAATGAATGATTTCTTTGAAATGGATCGCATTGAATGTTTGCAAGAGATGGTGTTAGATGCACTATTCCTGTTTAATTTAGGAGAATTAGCATTCGTACTTGCGGATGAATATGGATTGAAAGAAGAACATTTTTGGATGATGGTTGTTGAAGAAATTGAAAATCATTTAAGAATATATCCACATTTGAAAGGTAGATTTGAAAATATTCAATTATATGCACCTACATTCTATGCTGAACAATTAACGAAACGTCGATTATATATGGATCTGGAATCGCTTGTTCATGAAGTTCCAAATCCATTGTATAGAGTAAGACAACTTATGAAACAAAAATCAGCTGTTACAGGGGGAAATTATGCTAATCGTTAATAAACAAGAGTATAGCAAAAGTGATTTTGAATCGAGATTACAAGTTTATGAGGAAATGGAACAATTTAAAGAAGCAGAAGGAAATAGATTTGCACTTTGTCTGAAAGATCCATTCGATATTATTACGATTGTGTTTTTCTTAAAAGAAAAGAAATCATCAGTATTACTTATACATGAAGATACACCAAAAGAAACAGCTATTGAAATGGCAAAGCGTGCAAATTGTGTAGGAATTTTATATGGAGAATATGGCGATTGTACAAAATTAGAAGTAGGGAACTTTTTACTAGAAGAGCCTTCTTTACTGCAATATAGTTCTGGAACTACAGGGGAACCGAAACTAATTCGTAGAGCATGGACGGAAGTTGATACGGAAATTACCGCTTATAATGAAGCTTTAAACTGTGAAGTAGATGAAGTGCCAATCGTTATGGCTCCTGTTTCACATTCATACGGACTAATATGTGGTACTTTATCAGCAATTACGAGGGGGAGCCAGCCTGTAATCATTACGAATAAAAATCCTAAATTCGCATTAAATATAGTTCGCAATACAGAAAAACATATTATGTATGCAGTACCACTTATGTTACACATTATGGGGAGTTTTCCATTAGGAACGTTCCAGTTTCATAAAATTATGACATCAGGATCGCCTTTGCCAGAAGCACTATTTTATAAACTAAAAGAAATGACAACATATATGATGCAGCAATACGGTTGTTCTGAAGCAGGTTGTATTAGTATATGTCATGATATGAAGAGCCATTTAGATTTAGGAAACCCTCTACCTCATGCGAGTATAAGCATAGGTTCAGATGAAAATGCACCGGAAGAAATCGTCGTGAAAATGAATGATAAGGAAATCTTCACGAAAGATTTAGGGTATAAATCTGAGCGTGGCATTCATTTTATGGGGCGTATGGACGATGTAATTAATGTTTCGGGATTAAAAGTCTTTCCTATAGAGGTAGAAGAAACGATGCTTCGATTGGAAGGTGTTCAAGAGGCAATTGTATATCGAGGGAAACATCCTGTCATGGGCGAAATAGTTAAAGCGAAAGTGATCTCTCATGTTGATCCAGTACAAATAAGAGAATGGTGTATTCAGCACTTACCTTCTTATAAAGTTCCCCATGAAATTGAAAGTGTAAATGAAATTCCTAAAAATAAAACTGGAAAAGTAAGTAGAAAGTTACTAGAGATGGGAGAGGTTACAACATGAGACGGGAAGCGTTAAAGAATGCCGTGTTAAAAATTATGATTGAAAAAATGGAACTGAAAAATGTAACGCATTTAGAAGAAACGATGCGCTTAAATCAAGATTTATATATAGATTCGGTAATGATGTTACAGCTTATTGTATACATAGAAATGGATGTAAAGCTATGCGTTCCAGAGGATGAGGTAGATCCAAAGGCATTTCTTACTGTAGGATCTTTGCTTGATTTTATGGAGGAGTTACAAGAAGTAAATGTGAATAACTAACCTTTAGGAAAGTGGATGAGAGTATGACTTCAATTAAAGTGCACTGTTTAGTGAGTTGTTTTTGTGAAATTATAAAAAGGCGTAGCGACATTGATTTTCGTCCATTTTATTTTGGACTATGGGATGGAGATTTTGATATAACAGAAGGCGGAATTATTTCATATCACTCTGAAAACATTAACCATGATCATTATTTACTTTGGTTTGAAAAATTGTACGGTATTAAAGTAAACGAATGGTATGATCATGCAAAAGATAAAGATAGCAATGTAGAAACGTTTTTAGAATTAGTAGAAAACAAGCCGGAAAATCGTTATGTCATTGTAATGGTTGATATGTCTCTATTACCAGAGAGGGAAAATAAATTTCATCAAAAACCGTTTCCACATTATTTAATGATATCAAAAACAGAGAAAGAAGAAGAGTGGTTCATGCTAGATCCTGATTTTCGTTGGGAAGGAAATATGGAAAGAGAAAAAGTACTTCACTCTATTCAAGATAACCCATTTGGTGGAGGGTATTTTATTGATATAGAAGGAATTGGGGAGCCAACGCAAGAAACAGTAGCTAGTTATTTCACAAAAACATTCAAAAAGAACGACAATGAACTGACTATGGAGCTGAAAAATTTAATTGTAAAAATGGCAAATGAGGAAGAAGGATATGCGCTTTCTGGACTTGTAGCAGCAGTAAAACAAATACCAGTACTTGCAATTCGTAAATATAGTTATGAGCATGCCTTTGCATACTTCCGTGAAACGTTGCAATATTCGGAGCAAGAATTTGATTATTGGTGTAATCGGGTAGAGGATATTGTACAAGGATTTACAAATGTACAGTATCGTGCAATTAAAATGGCAATGACGAATAATAAAGGTATGCTAGTATCGATTATTGAAAAACTGGATGAAATGAATGCAATTGAACTGCAAATTAAGAAGGAATTAGAGAGACAGTTTCTATCATGGAAAGGTATGAAAACAAATCAGTCTGTCGCAACTTTTTAATAAGCTAACTGAATTTAAGATAGGGGAGTTTAATGCTATGAAATATTCGCTATGTACCATTTCATTTCGTCATCAATTAATTTCATTTACTGATATTGTTCAATTTGCATATGAAAACGGTTTTGAAGGAATTGAATTGTGGGGGACTCATGCACAAAATTTGTATATACAAGAACGCGAAACGACAGAACGAGAATTGACTTTTCTAAAGGATAAAAACTTAGAAATTACGATGATAAGTGATTACTTAGATATATCATTATCAGCAGATTTTGAAAAAACGATAGAGAAAAGTGAACAACTTGTAGTACTAGCTAATTGGTTTAATACGAATAAAATTCGCACGTTTGCTGGGCAAAAAGGGAGCAAGGACTTCTCGGAACAAGAGAGAAAAGAGTATGTGAAGCGAATACGTAAGATTTGTGATGTGTTTGCTCAGCACAATATGTATGTGCTGTTAGAAACACATCCCAATACACTAACGGACACATTGCCTTCTACTATAGAACTATTAGAAGAAGTAAATCATCCGAATTTAAAAATAAATCTTGATTTTCTTCATATATGGGAGTCTGGCGCAGATCCAATAGACAGTTTCCATCGATTAAAGCCGTGGACACTACATTACCATTTTAAGAATATATCTTCAGCGGATTATTTGCATGTGTTTGAACCTAACAATGTATATGCTGCAGCAGGAAGTCGTATTGGTATGGTTCCGTTATTTGAAGGTATTGTAAATTATGATGAGATTATTCAGGAAGTGAGAGGTACGGATCTTTTTGCTTCCTTAGAATGGTTTGGACATAATTCAAAAGAGATATTAAAAGAAGAAATGAAAGTATTAATAAATAGAAAATTAGAAGTAGTAACTTCGTAATGTGAAATGATGTGAGAGTCTCGTTTTAGAGGCTCTTTTTTTATGGTAAAAAATAACCAAAAATTTCCATGTATTTTAATTTGAATTTAACACAATTTATATATAAATAAGGAGGTGATTGGTAATGGCTAGAAATCGTAATTCTAATCAATTAGCATCACATGGAGCACAAGCAGCTTTAGATCAAATGAAATATGAAATTGCACAAGAGTTTGGTGTACAACTTGGCGCTGATACTTCTTCACGTGCAAACGGTTCTGTAGGCGGTGAAATTACAAAACGCCTTGTAGCGATGGCAGAACAACAACTTGGTGGCGGATATACTCGCTAATTGTAGAAGGTTATAGGAGAAAGGAAGGATTCTTCCTTTCTTTTTTTTTCAATTAATTGGTATGGATATATTGTGAACTGGATTCAAAGAATAGGAATAATACTATAATTTCCCCAATTTCTTTTGTTGTGAATGGGAAGTAGTAAAGATGTAATAGCCCTGGTGGAATGAAAAGTTACGTTCCAGCGGGGCTATTATATGGTAAGAAATATATGATGAAAGGTTTCGAAGCCAACATGTTAAAAAAAGAAAACTGTTGTTTAATTGCGCTTGCATCAGTTCCACTTGTTATGACATTAGGGAATTCAATGCTCATCCCAATTCTGCCGACTATTGAAAAGAAATTACATATTTCATCGTTTCAAGTATCCATGATTATTACAATTTACTCTATCGTAGCTATTCTACTTATACCGATTGCTGGTTATTTATCAGATAGATGGGGACGAAAGATGGTAATGGTTCCGAGTTTGCTGATTGCAGCTATAGGAGGAGCGATAACTGGTTGGGTATCTTGGAAAGTTGATAATCCCTACAATTGGATATTGATTGGTAGAGCGATTCAAGGTATTGGTGCTGCTGGTGCAATGCCAGTTGTTATACCGTGTGTTGGTGATTTATACAAAGACGAAAAACAAGTTAGTACAGGTTTAGGAATCATAGAAACATCCAATACATTTGGGAAAGTACTGAGCCCTATTTTAGGGTCTGCTCTTGCTGCCGTTGTATGGTTCTTACCATTTTGGGCGATTCCAATTTTATGCGTAGTATCAATTGTTTTATTACTTGTTCTAGTAAAGGCAAAGAAACAAGAAGGAGAAGTCCCACCACTTAAAGAGTTTATAAAATCTATTCTGTCTACGTTTCGAGAAAAAGGAAGATGGTTAATTGCCATTTTTGCATTAGGTGCAATTATTATGCTTATTTTATTCGGAATTCTCTTTTATTTGTCGACTATACTGGAATCAAAGTATGACATTCATGGTATATGGAAAGGGTGTGTGCTTGCTATTCCGTTACTTGTACTGTCACTTAGTTCATATATGGCCGGTAAAAAAATTGGAGATAATCAAAATGTTATGAAGAAGTGTATTTATATTGGTTTTTTAATGGCAGCTGCATCAGTCATCATTCCTTTATTTATAAAAGGGATTTATTTACTACTTCTTTGTCTCGTTATTATGGGGATAGGGATTGGTATGGCACTCCCATGTTTAGATGCCCTCATTACACAAGGAATTGAAAAGGAGCAAAGGGGAACGGTTACGTCATTTTACAGTTCAATGCGATTTATCGGTGTAGCAGCTGGACCACCTTTATATTCTTTTTTCATGAAAGGGGCGGACCATGAAGTGTTTTATTTGACAAGTATTTTCGCTGCCATTGGTGCTGCCATAGCAATCATTTGGATTAAACCAGCAAAGGATGCAAAGGCGGTAAAACAGAAACCGGAACCTACTTCATAATTTGTAAGAGAATTGCATGATGTTTTGAGAAACATGCAATTCTCTTTCGTTCATTAAGAATAAATAACTTGTTTTAACATATAAAGTGCGACACCCCATATGATGAGGCCAGAAAATTTATTTAATAATAAAATTGTCTTTCCGGTTGAGTCTAGTCTTTTTAGAAATTTCCCCGCTAAAGCTAAGCTTATAAACCAAATCCAAGAAACGATAATAGTTGCAAGTGTGAAAGCCCATTTTTCACTTCCTATGTATTGAATAGAATTTGTTCCAATTACACCGATTGTGTCTAAAATAGCATGTGGATTTAATAACGAAACTGATGCTGCGAAAAGGATTTGCTTTTTTAAGGGCATACTTTTTTCTTGTTTTACATCGTTGGAAGGATTACTTCTCCAAATAACAAAGCCCATGTATAGGAGAAAGAAAAATCCAATTATATATAATGAGTTAGTTAGCCAAGAAAAAGTAAGGAGTACAAGGGAGACACCTTGCACTGCAATCAATATGAGTAACGTATCACATATAGAGGCAGTTAATACTACAGGGGCTGCCCTCCAAATGTTTGGTTGGCTCGCACCTTGGTTAAAGACAAAAACATTTTGTACACCTAATGGAATGATAAGTCCAAATGCAAGAATGATACCATGAATAATTGCTTCACTCATCATATTACCTCCTATTTTAATTCATTATGATAGTGTATATTGTATAGAAGAAATGAAAATTTGTATCCATCCATATGGTTGGGGAGGTTACCAACCAAAAAGAATATAAGGTGATATGATGGAAAGATTCGTTTGGAAACCGGATATGTCTCTAGCGACGCCGCTGTATAAACAAATAGAAACGTATATAAAAGAAAAGATCGTTAATGGAGAATGGACCGTTGGAACGAAATTACCTTCACAAAGAGATTTGGCCCATACATTTGGTGTGAATCGAAGCACAATTGTAATGGCTTTCGATGAACTAGTTGCAAAGGGATACATTGAAGGGAATGGCAGGAAAGGAACAATTGTTGTAAATAATAATGAGAATGTTTCAACTTACGCACCCCCGCCTAATTGGCAGTCTTATGTAGAAACAGGACTTCATTATCCGAATCTCCCAGCTATTCAGGAGATTAATCAAGCTGAATTTTATCCACATGTAATTCGATTAGGAACAGGTGAGCTCGCGCCGAGTCTCTTACCTGAGAAAAAGATGAAAGAAATTATGAATAAGCTTTTAAAGTCAAATGTGACGCTTGGGTATGAAGAGCCAAAAGGAAATTTTTATTTAAGGGAAAAGATTTCCGAATACTTAAAGGGGCATGGTGTATATGTATCTCCTGACTCTATATTAATTGTTTCAGGAGCAATTCAAGCGCTGCAACTTATCTCTATGGGGCTTCTTCCAAAAGGCGCATCCATCTTATTAGAAAAACCATCCTATTTATATTCGCTTAATGTTTTTCAATCCGCAGGAATGCGTTTCATTGGAATACCAATGGATGAGAACGGTTTAAATGCATCATATATTACAAAATATAAGAAGCAATTTAATGCCTCTATTTTATATACAATCCCGTCTTTTCATAATCCAACGAACTTTAGTATGAATGCGAAGAAACGAATAGAAGTGATGGAAATATGTAATGAAATTGGATTACCTATTATAGAGGACGCAGTGTATCAAGACTTATGGTTTGATGCACCTTGTTCGAAACCTTTAAAAGCCTATGATAAAAATGGAATCGTACTACATATTGGAAGCATGTCCAAAGTAATTAGTCCAGGTTTAAGAATTGGATGGATTGTTGGACCTGAGCCAGTAATTCAAAGATTGTCAGACATAAAGATGCAAACAGATTATGGTTCAAGCACTATATCCCAGCAAATTGCAGCAGAGTGGTTTACAAATGGTCTATATGATGAGCATTTGCGATTTGTAAGAAGTGAATTGAAAAAACGAAGAGATTTTATGTTACTAATGTTAGATAAATATCTTCGTGAAATAGCAACTTGGCATGAACCAACAGGCGGGTTTTATATATGGGTACATATAAAAGTACCCATTTCATATCGCAGTTTATTTGATAAAGCTCTGCAAGAAAAGGTTTTATTAAACCCAGGTACTTTATATGATAGAAGTGCAAATCAATTTTTGCGCCTATCGTATTCATACGCAACGTTAGAAGAAATTGAAATAGGTATAAAAAAACTTGCACAACTAATGAAAAAGTAAGAGGAGAAAGTAATGAAACAATATGTAATTTGCCAAATGATCAATGGAGAAAAATATTTAGCTGCTTATGCGGAGACGAAGCAAGAGGCGATTGAAAAAGCAGAACTGTTAGGATTAAGAACGGGAAATCGTTACATAGTTATAACTGCAGAAGAAGCCGAAGGCTTAACGTATCCTTAAACAATGTATGAGATTATATAGGAAGTAAATAAGTCTAGTAATATAAGAATTTACTAGGCTTATTTACTATTAAGTTGTTAAACGTTCTCGTATTTATACGCAAAGTAATAATATTATGAGTCAAGTTGACGAAAAAATCGATTTGTCTTTCGGTCTTGATTTCCTTTTCTATACTCATCAATATATTGCCTAAAGTTCCAAGCTTGTAAAAATTTATTAGCAGAGTTATAACCAGAATTGTAAAGCCAGTCTTTTTCTTCCTTCGTCAGTTCAAAATTAGTACTTGTAATCGTTCCTGTTGGAATTGTAATCGTTCTTGCTTTTGATTCCTTATCTAAATGACGTAAATCATGAGCTTGCATCATTGTTTTAAATAGTCCTTTGAACATGGAAATAGGCTCGTTATAGTGAGCAGGGTCAGCTTGAATCTCATCTTTTACAAAATGAAATCCGAAAGTCGGCCAGCGAGGAGCGGTAGGTGAATCGAAGATCCAAATTGGATAATTACTTAGAATTCCTCCGTCAACCATATAACAAGGCTGCTTCCATTTTGGAGTTCTCCATTTTACGGGTTCAAAGAAGAAGGGGATTGTACTACTCATTCTTACCGCTTTAGCGATAGAGAAGCGATAATTTAAAAATCCGTAGTTTGGTAAGTCGTCAGGAAAGACAACCATTTTACCATTACTAATATCAGAAGCGATGATTTTGAGTTTGTTTAGATCCGGTAAATCAGTAAATAAATGAACACCTTTTTTTCGAAGTAATTCTTCAATCCATTCTTCTATAAATACATTAGAGTATATACCTAGAGTAGTCCATGCACTTAGTCCTTTTCCGATAAAGGGGATTTTGTCAATAAAGGTTTTCTTCGTAAATTTGTTATAATCGATATCAGTTATAATGGTTTTTAGCTCTGAACAAGAATATCCTGCAGCTAAAAGTGCCGCGATAATTGCACCAGCTGATGTTCCAGCTACACGTTCCCATTCATAACCTTTTTCGGCTAACGCGCAAATTGCCCCAACATGCGCAATACCGCGCACACCGCCTCCTTCAAAAACACCATCAATCTTCATTAAACATACTTCCTTTCAAATAAAAGATTTGGAAATGGCAAAAAAGCACGTATTGTACGTGCTTTTTTACAATGGTTTTTAAGTTTACTAGCAGCCTACAAAGCCGCCCCAACAGCTAGCTCCGATGATGATTAGAAGGATGAATAAAACGATTAATAAAGCGAAACCTCCGTAACCACAACCACCACAGCTACCGCCGTAACCGTAACCGCCGCAACTATATCCGTAACCCATGTGGAATTCCTCCTTATATTAAAAATAAAAATGAACGAGGGGAAAATGTACTGGAAGAACTAAAGAACTATCGTGTTTGTAGGAACAATGTATAGTATGCTTTTTTAAACTTGTTCGCGTACGAAGGATAAGCCCGTTTTTGAAGGCTTGTTGATTTTGTAAAGAATGAAGTATAATCTTTGTACTATGATATAAATAAGTATGTAAATGTAAGGAGAATTTATGAATAAAAAAATTGAAGTATTAATTGATAAATATGAACTAACACACTTGAAAGAGGAACTTATTAATACTGTATTTCCTTGTATAAAAGTTGTGCCAAAGCAGCAGGAAACTGTTGCGATAGGTAGTTCGAAAATGGGAGGAGTTCCTGATTTACCAGCTTTATTTGAATATCCAAAGCATAAAGGAAATCCACTACAATTTATCGCGCAATTTAACTTAAGTGATTTACAAAACGTTGGTATGGATCACAATCTTCCTAAGACGGGGATGCTGTATTTCTTTTGCATTGAAAATTATTTTGAAGAAAATGTGAAGCTAACAGAGGCTGGGCGTGTACTTTATTATGATGTTCCTGTAGAGCAATTACGAAGAGGAAATGAAGTACAAGCGAAATATAACCAGTGTGCAATTACTTTTGAACTGACATACAAATTACCAGAACTTTTCATTGAAGATGAGGCTGATTCAGATCGTTTCTTGCAATTACTTGAAGAGCTAATTCCGGATAACTACGATAACCATCAAATGTTTGGTGAGCCATTCTCTGTACAAGAAGAAGTGTTATATGAGACGGGAGAATATATGGGAGTAGACCCGCAGCAAATGACTCTTTTATTCCAAATTGATTCAGATCATAAAAATTGTAATATGGTTTGGGGAGAACTAGGGATGCTATATTTCTGTATTAGTAATGAAGATTTGAAAAATCAACGTTTTGAAAATACATGCTGCGTATTACAAACATGCTAATGAAAAAAGGTTGTTCTTTTTAAAAGAACAACCTTTTTATGTGAATTAGTTAATATGCATAATCTCATATGACCTATACGAAAAAGTATTGTATACTCTGAAACTATACGATACTTTTTCGTATAGTTATAGAATATAAGGAGTGACAAGATGGGAAAGACAAGTAAGTATGTGACAGCTGCCGCACTTTGTTCAACTATAGTAATGGGAGGCTTACAAGCGTCATCTGTATCTTATGCAGCTACAAATCCGACTACAGTGACAGCACAATCAGATGTAAAGTTATTAGATGATTTCAGAAAAGAATTAAAAAAACAGATTGATAATCGAGAAGAAAATATTACAATCACATATAAAACAAAAGATAGAAATGCTAGAAATATTATGGATCAATTGTATGGTGAGTTTAATAAAATTGTAGATGCTGATGAGTATGTAAAATATAATGTAGCGTCTACTAGATATTCCATTAAAGGAATGCCAGGGGACTATACGTTTACACTGCAAGTAAAATACCGTGAATCAAAAGAACAAACTCAATATGTAAAAGCTCAGGCGAAATCAATTGTTGGATCAATTGTAAAACCAGGGATGGATGAGCATGAGAAAGTAAAAGCTATTCACGATTACGTTGTTAAGCATGTGTCTTATGATACGTCTTATCAAGCGTATACAGCATATGAAGCATTAGCGAATCGTTCTGCCGTTTGCCAAGGATATACATTATTGACGTATGAGTTGTTAAAAGAGGCAGGTATTCAAAATCATATTGTAACAGGCACAGGAAACGGACAAGCTCACGCGTGGAATTTAGTGAACATTGAAAACAAATGGTATCACCTAGATACTACATTTGATGATCCAGTACCAGATAAAGCAGGGCGTGCAACTTACTCATATTTTAATATGTCTGACGAACAGTTAAGTAAAGATCATGAATGGGATCGTAGCAAATATCCAGCGGCAACTACAAGTTATTTTGGTGAATTAACAAATAAAATAAAAGCTGGTAGCTCAAAAACTGTCGTATATGAGCAGATGTTAAAAGAAACAAATTTACAATACTTATCTGCAGAATACGGAGCAGAAAATTATAATGAATTTAAGCAAAAGTTGCAGCAACAGTTTGCAGCTAAACCAGAAAAAGTAGAAGTACGATATAAGCAGTCCATGGATGGGACGATGCAAGATATAAAGAAAGTATTAAATGAAATAAATTGGCCAAAAGGTGCAAAGCGTGTGTCTTATCAAGTAGCGCCTTACAGTGCATTGGCGGGTTATTCATTAGCGACAATTACATTTACGTATTAAGCAATGAGAAAGAGCATCTGTAAAAGATGCTCTTTTTATATTTATCGATCACTTTAAAATTTTGGGAATTATGTGATAAAATAAAAAGGAGAGGATGTGAATGCTGAATGAACTTGTTCGAAAGTAATATTTTTACATTGATATATACTTGTTTAGTAATCGGACTTATCGTTTTGTTTTTCATATCATTTACTTTGTTTATTAGAAGAGTATTACAAAGCAGTGCTGCAAAGAAACACCACGTGATTAATATGAACCAGAAGCTAGATCGAATCATTGAATTGCTTGAAAAAGATAAGAAATAGCGATAGAAGAGGTATGAAAAGGGGAAAGAGAATGGCCAATTATATAAAAGAATTACGTGAAAAAGTAGGACATGATTATGTTTTCTTAAACTTTGCCGGTGGTTGTGTATTTAATAAAGAAGGAGAAGTATTACTGCAAAAAAGAGGAGACTTTAACGCTTGGGGATTTCCAGGTGGTGCAATGGAGATAGGAGAATCAGCTGCGGAAACTGCAATCCGAGAAATAAAAGAAGAAACCGGGTATGATGTAGAAATAAATGAGCTTATTGGAGTGTATACAAAATATTTTCAATCATATCCAAATGGAGACAAGGCCCAGTCAATTGTGATGTTCTTTTCATTCTCAATAGTTGGAGGTGACAAAAAAGTAGATGGTGATGAAACGTTGGATTTGAAGTTTTTCCCGTTAGACGACATGCCACCGTTATTTTGTAAACAACATGAAGATTGCCTGCAAGATTTATTGGAGAAAAGAGTAGGGGTATATCGTTAACATATAAAAAAGAAGCTAAATGAAGATTAGCTTCTTTTTTATGTTTCATTTATTTCCACCAATCATCAAACATTGACGCTGGTACTTGTCTTTTATGCTCACTCACTGTGTAACGTTTTTCAATTTTCTCTGCAACGTCAGCTGGAACTGCTTTACCTTCTAAATAATCATCTAATTGATCATAAGTAATACCTAACTCTGTTTCATCAGCTTGACCTGGTTTTTCATCTAATAAATCAGCTGTTGGCATTTTTAAGTACAGTCGCTCGTCTGCACCTAACTCTTGTAATAATGCACGTCCTTGACGCTTCGTTAATCCCGTTAATGGTAATAAATCTGCACCACCATCTCCGAATTTTGTAAAGAACCCTGTTACAGCTTCTGCAGCGTGATCTGTTCCGATAACAAGTAGCCCTTTTTGTCCACCAATTGCATATTGAGTAACCATACGGATACGTGCTTTCACGTTACCTTTATTGAAATCTGTTAATGATTCACCCAATAAGTTTTCATATTGATTTGAAAAAGCATCAACAGTTGAAGCAATATCAAATGCAACAGATTGATCTGCTTGAATGAATTGTAATGCTAATTGTGCATCATCTTCATCTTTTTGTACTTTATAAGGAAGACGCACGGCGATAAACGTTGCATTACCACCTTCGTTACGAATTTCTTCAACTGCAAGTTGTGCTAAGCGTCCTGCTAATGTAGAGTCTTGTCCGCCGCTAATACCAAGTACAAATCCTTTTGCACCTGTTTTTTTTACATAATCCTTTAAGAAATCAACTCGTTTACGAATTTCAATTTTTGGATCAATTACAGGCTGAACATGTAATGCTTTCATAATCTGTTCTTGTAATGTCATTATGTTTCCTCCTATTCATATTAAAGCGGTAATTAAGTTTATATGTATAATGGTACATACTTCTATCCTTTATTATTTCGCAAAATTAACGAATATACAATAGGATGTGTGTATGAATATGAATGTAGTCATTATAAATAAAGTACTACGTATAAGCAATTTTTTTAAACCTTTCAAAAATGTAAGGTTTTTGTCATTTGAATCGATGGAAGGTATTTCCGCACTTTACTAATATAAAAACATAGATAGTAGAAGGGCGGAGAAGTAATATGAACATTAGAGAACTAGCATATCGGAATGTAACCCGAAATAGACGGACATACTCAGCCTATTTTTTGAGTAGTGCATTTGCAATTATGGCCTTTTTTGTGTATTCATTTTTTGCGTTTCATCCGGCATTAAGTGCAGGAGAATTAGGTCAGTACGTATTCGTAAGTATGTCTTTTGCACAGTCTATTATTTACTTATTTACATTCTTCTTTATTTTATATTCGATGGGAATGTTTTTAAAAACGAGAAAGCGTGAACTAGGGATTTTAATGATGTTAGGTATGACGAAATATCAATTAAAGCGTCTAATCTTTTTTGAAAATATTATGATTGGAATAGGGGCAATTATTTTTGGTATTCTTTCAGGTATGTTATTTTCAGGGGTATTACTATTTTTCGCTCCGATGATATTGAAACTAGATATCTCCTTATCCTATTACATACCGATGAAAGCAATTGTTGTAACGAGTATTATGTTTTTTATTTTATTTATGATCATATCATTGTTTAGTGCAGGAATGATTCGTAAAAATAAGATTATGAAGTTGTTTAGAGGATCGGCAGAGGCGAAACCGGAACCGAAAGCATCAATCATTTCTTCCATATTAGCAGTAGTATTGCTTAGTGCTGGCTATGTAGGAGCTCTTCTATCACATGGAGCAATGGTATTTATTATGATGATTCCTGTTACAACGGTAGTTATTATTGGGACGTATTTGTTGTACAAGCAGCTGAGTGTCTTTATTATTCGATTATGTAAAAAAAGTAAACGTTTCTATTGGACACAGACTAATATTATTACGTTATCAGATTTAGCGTATCGCATGAGAGATAACGCAAGAATGTTCTTTATTGTAACCATTATTTCTACTGTAGCATTTTCCGCAATAGGGACATTAGTTGGCTTCGCATCCATGACGAAAGGGATAATGGAGAGACCGATTTCGTTTCATTACCATTCTAAGCAAGGGAATAGTAACGAATCACAGCATATACAAATGATTGACAAAGGATTAAAGAAACATAGTATAGCAGCTTCAAAAACTAATATTTCGACAAAGAAAACGGAGGAACAGTCGTTAAGAAGCGCCATTTTTATAAAAGAATCAGACTATAAGAAATATGCAAAGTTAACAGAAGAACCATTTAATACTGTAGCAAATAAAGAAGTTGTATTTTTGTCAGCTAATATACCAGGGCCAACGATGAAAGAAAGAAAAGAAATTACTTTACCTAATATGAATGAAAATTTAAAAGTGAAAAAAGTTACTTCATCTTCATTGGGGAAAATATTAAGAGGAAATGTTTATGTAATCTCTAATAGTCAATATGATTCATTACAAGATGGGTTTATAGAGACAAAAGATTATATGTATAAAACTGAAAGAACGAAAGATGAGATTGAAATTGGTAAAGAGCTTACGCATCAAATTAAACCGTATCAAGAATATTCAACGTTTAGTGCGGAAGAGTACGAGCAAAACCAAAGTTTACAAATTGCAGGACCGATTTTATTTGTAGGTTTCTTTATTGGTATAGTATTTTTCGTTTGCGCAGGAAGTTTCCTTTACTTCCGTTTATTCTCCGATTTGGAGGATGATGTTCGCTTGTTCGAAATGATTCGTAAAGTTGGATTGACAAGTAGGGAATTATCGAAGGTAGTTACAATTCGATTGGCCCTTTTATTCTTCGTTCCAATTGGTGTTGCAACATTACATGGAGCAGTAGCCTTAACGGCGTTAGGGCAAATGTTTGAGTACTCATTGTTTAAAGAAAATACAGTTGTATTAAGTATTTTCATAGGTATTCAAGTTGTATACTTCTTACTTATAAGATCCCGTTATGTAAAACAATTGAAAGAGAGATTACGTATGCATTAAATGTGTTTTTTTAACTCGAGTACAAAATTTTCTAAAAAGAGGCAAGTATTGTCAAAAAGTGATAAAATGGAAAAAGCGAGGTGAAAAAATTAATAGAGAGTAAGGGGGGAGAAATATGAAAGCAACAGGAGTTATTCGAAAAGTAGACGAATTAGGACGAATTGTTATCCCTAAAGAATTACGCGATGTATTGGGAATACAAATCAAATCACCGCTTGAAATTTTTGTAGAAGCAGATAAAATCATTTTACAAAAATATCAACCTTACAATGCTTGCCAAATCACAGGTGATGTTTCAGGGCAGAATATTACATTAGCAAATGGAAATATTACAGTTGGTATAGAGGGAGCGGAATATTTAGTAAAAGAAATAGAAAAGTTTTTAAACAAGAGTGAGGTTTAGTCTTAATTTATATTATTTTTCAAATTACATATCATTCTTTTAAAAGACTGTAAGAGGACCATTAATTGGTCCTCTTATTTTGGTTATTAGTTGAACGACTCGGGTTGTTACTTCCTACAAATCATAGGGAAAATAAAGAAGTATTATAGAGGTAGTAAATGATGTTGAGAAATATTTGAAAAGAAGGAAAACAAAAAGAATAAAACGAATGTTACATTTACACGTATTCAAAAGTGGTCTGAAATGAAAATAATACATTTTCAGGAGGGATTACGATGAGTAGTACAGTGAATAAACAAAAAGGTATACAATTGATTCCGTTTACCGTAAATAAGGTGGTAGAACAAGTAAATGAAATTCCACCAGGTGTACAACTGATTCACGCTCCGCAAGTATGGGAAAAGAGTGTGAAGGGGCAAGATGTAGTCGTTGCCGTATTAGATACAGGGTGTGATACTAATCATATAGATTTAAAAAATCGTATTATCGGCGGAAGAAATTTCACAAAAGATTATGAAGCTGATCCAAATGTGTATCTTGATAATAACGGACATGGTACTCATGTTGCGGGAACGATTGCCGCGACTGAAAATGGTGTCGGTGTATTAGGAGTTGCACCACTTGCTAAAATGTTAGTATTAAAAGTTTTAGCGGGAGATGGTTCTGGAAGTTATGAGCAAATTATTGAGGCAATTCATTATGCTGTAAATTGGAGAGGGCCGAATCAAGAGAAAGTGAGAATTATTTCAATGTCACTTGGTGGTCCGCAAGATGTTCCAGAATTACATGAAGCAATTCAAAATGCGGTAAAGCAGGATGTTCTCGTTGTATGTGCTGCTGGAAATAATGGAGATTGCGATGATGAAACAGAGGAACTAGACTTTCCGGGTGCGTACTCCGAGGTAATTGAAGTTGGTGCCGTTAATTTAGAGCGGAAGATTGCATGTTTTAGTAATTCAAATCAAGAAATTGATCTAGTAGCGCCAGGTGATGAAATATTATCTACGTATCCAGAAGGAAAATATGCTGTGTTAAGTGGAACTTCCATGGCGACGCCGCATGTTGCTGGAGCGCTCGCCTTGCTCATTAAACAGTGTGAGAAAGAATACGGTCGAAAGTTATCGGAGCCGGAAATATATGCACAACTCATTAAAAGAACTGTACCTTTAGGGTACGAACGTACATCTGAAGGGAATGGATTAATAGATTTATTAAAAGAATAGCCATATTAAAAAACATCTCATATTCATATGAGATGTTTTTTAATATGGCTCTGTCGCATGTAATATAACTTGTAATAAACCTGGGAATCTAGCATTTAAATCTTCTTCACGAATTGAAATGAAACGTTGTGTTCCTTCAAGGCGCGTGTACATAACACCTGACTCACGTAAAACTTTGAAATGGTGAGATAAAGTTGATTTTGCAACAGGGATGTTTAAAGCACCACAAGATTGTTCATTTTTCTCTAGTAACATATTTACAATTTGTAAACGAATTTGATCGCTAAGTGCATATAAGACAGAAGAAAATTGAATTTCTTCTCGATTTGGATGATAGAGTGTACGCATATTTCACCTACTTGTATAAGTTAAGATATTTGCACTATAACATATAAAGTGGTATATTTCTATTGTTTGAATATATTCGAACAATAGAAATATAGGGGGAGAAAAAATGAAGTATACAAAATTGCAAAAGGCAGGATTAAATATTTCAAAGTTGGGTTTAGGTACAAATGCAGTAGGGGGACATAATTTATATGCTGATGTGAATGAAGAAGAAGGAAAGCGATTAGTAGAAGAAGCTATTCAGCAAGGGATTACATTTTTTGATACAGCAGATTCATATGGTTTCGGTAGATCAGAGGAATTAGTAGGAGAAGTATTAAAGGGAAAACGTCATGAGTTTATACTTGCTACAAAAGGTGGAATTCAACCGTTGTTAAATGGAGAAACTTATATTAACAATGAACCAAGTTATTTAAGGAATGCGGTGGAAAATAGCTTAAGAAGATTACAGACTGATTATATTGATTTATATTATTTACATTTTACAAATCCTGAAACAAGTTACATAGATTCAATCGGAGAGCTTACTCATTTAAAAGAAGAAGGGAAAATTCGTTCAATTGGAATATCGAACGTAAACATAGAACAATTAAAAGAGGCGAATCAACATGGTCATATAGATGTTGTACAATCTCCATACAATATGTTAGAACGTACAGCTGAGGAAGAACTGTTGCCGTATTGTATAGAAGCGGGTATTTCATTTATTCCATATGGGCCTCTTGCTTTTGGAATATTAGGCGGAAAATATACAGAAGATTTTAAATTAAATGAAGTCGATTGGCGTCAAAATGTAAATCTATTTGAAGAAAATACATATAAGAGTAATTTTAAGAAAGTGAATAAGTTAAAAGGGCTAGCTAAAGAAAATGATATTGAAGTGTCTCATTTAGCGTTAGCATGGTTATTAAATAAAGAAGGGATTGATACTGTTATACCTGGTGGAAAGCGGGCAGAGCAGGTAAGAGAAAGTGTGAAAGCGGTAGATGTTGCATTGAATGAAAGAGTCATGAAAGAAATCCAATCTATTTTAGAAGATTAGTTAAACAGAGGGAGAGTACCCTCTGTTTATATAAGGAGAAGGTCTAAATGAACAGAGTACTAGCTGTATTTTTTATGATAATGTTTATGATCGGTACAGATACTTTCTTAATTTCACCACTGTTGCCGACATTGCAACAGGTGTATCATGTTTCAACTGAGTTGTCAGGATGGATGGTGAGTTCGTATGCTTTAGGGTATGCTGGATTTGCGCTTGTGGCTGGTCCTATATCAGATGGATTAAACAGAAAAAAAGTAATGGTACTAGGTATGAGTTTTTTTGCAATAAGTACGTTTTTTTGTGGAATTGCACCGAGTTTTTTATGGATGCTAACATTTAGATTTTTAGCAGGTGTAAGTGCAGCTTTTGTATCTCCACAAGTGTGGGCATCTATTCCGCTCCTTATAGAGAAGAAGCAAATTGTGAAAGCAATTGGGGTTGCAACAGCAGGGGTATCAATCTCTCAAATTTTAGGGCTGCCACTGGGAGCTTATTTAGCAACGATACATTATACAATTCCATTCTATTTCATTGGTATATTATCAGCACTACTTGTCATTCTTATTTATGTTGTATTACCAGAAATACAGTCGGTTCATATAGGTGGAAATAAAAAAGCGATTTTACAGCGTTATAAACAATTACTTACAGATTCAAAGGTTTCACTTTCTTATTTTGCATACTTTGTTTTTCAAACCGGAAATTTTGCTGCATTTTCATTTTTTGGTGTATGGCTTTCCATTCAATTTGGCTTACAAGTTCATGAAGTAGGTACAGCTATGCTCGTATTAGGATTAGGAAATTTAATTGGTAATATTTTTGGTCCTAGAATCGTAAATAAAATTGGTTATAACCTTTCTTTCTATGGTGGAATTATATTTACAGCAGTGCTATATGTATTACTTCCTCATGTAAAGAACATTGTATTGGTGGAGTTATTGTTCTTTGCTTTATTTTTTGTGACAGGAATTTTGTTTGTATTAATGATGAGGCACTTACAAAACATGTCTAGTGTAGCAAGAGGAACAGGAGCCGCGCTTGCAAATGCTTCTATGTACATTGGTCAAATGATTGGTGCGGCAATAGCTGGAATGTTATTTGCAATATCTCACAATTTTATACTTATAGGTAGTTTTACTGCGTTACTATATATAGGAGCTTTATTTTTGTTTAGAAAAAGTGAAAAACTTACTGAAAATAGTGAAACAGGAATTGCATCATAAAGCTTGTATAAATATTTCGCAAATCAGAATTAATAAGAGTGTGAATACATGAATGTGCTTTTAATTAAAGTGGTTACTAAAAGTATAGAGATAGTAGAAGAAATGTATTGTAACAAAGTTATGAGGAATCAAAAAATAAAAATCCCTATAAAGATAGGGATTTATATATCGGCATATAGTTCCTTGGAAAAGGATATACTTAGTTTAGCATATCGGACTACTTATATTTGTGAAATAGATGTGAAAGTAATGTGAAAAATGCCGAAGGAAAAACTATTTAAATAGAGGGCAATTTAGATGGGGATATGGATTTTACATAAATATTGTGTTATATTTCTACTTATCTGTTAATAATTACATATTTTAATTTTATTGGGGATAAAAGGGAGAGGTTTAAATGCAATGGTATTTGAAAGCTCTAAAGAATTATGGGGATTTTAGTGGTAGAGCTACGCGAAAAGAGTACTGGATTTTTAGTTTATCCAATATCGTAATTTTTTGGCTACTGTTATTTTTATCATCATTTTCAGAGGTGTTAGTTGCTATTATTGCGTTGCTATTTATGTTAGTAATGATTATACCAAGTTTTTCGGTTGGTGCACGACGATTACATGATATTGGGAAAACGGGATGGTGGCAACTATTAAATTTTGTACCGTTTGGTAGCATTGTTTTACTTGTATTTTTTATCATTGAAAGTGAAGAAAATGACAATCAATACGGACCAAATCCGCATTCAGATTTAAAAGAAGCGATTTAATAAACTTATTTAGTTTGTAGCATTACTAGTTCAATTATTTTATCTATTATTAAAATGGTTTGCGTGGACTAATATTATTAGGTTGATCTTTAGGTCTAGATGACTTTTGAAACTGTAAAAATGGAAAGATAAAGGCAGAGAGAATATAGCATTGGAAAGAAAAAAATTCTAAATAAAAAGCACTGTTTTAGCTAATGTAGCTAAAACAGTGCTTTTCTCTTTGATTGAACAGTTGCAGCATTTTCATCATGTATACCTGCATCTTTTATAATTCGTTGTTTTGCTTTATTTAATAGATGGTTTACTGCTTCGCCAAAATAGTTAGCTTCGCTTTTTGTGCGGGCTTCTCGTAAACATTTATAGTTTTCTAGCAGTTCCTCTTTTTCGGAGTTTGTTAAGAAATCTTCTATTTTCTTTTTTGTCATACGAAACACCCTTTCTCCTGACAAACGACGCAATAGAAAATATTTATTTCTCATTATAACAATAATTTTAAAAGAAAGTATACACTAACGTCGCAATAATTTGTCAATTTCTTGAATCTTCTCATCAGCTTTCCCAATTTGCGTATTTTTAGCCTGTTCGCCACCAAGAGCTTGATGTAGTAAAAAAGTTTGACCGGAAATAGCAGTTACAATGGATACTTTTATAATTTCTTTTATTGCGGTGACATCGAATAAAACGAGCCCAAGAAGTGCGGCTAGGCTACCAGTAAAAATATCAGTTAAAAATCCAAAATGAAAAAATGTTTTCAAACGGCGTGGAAGCAATAACTTACCTTGGTTATTGATTAGATGGGAAACGAAGCCGGTAATGCCACCAACGAGAACAGCGGTTAGCCATTGATACATTTCCATCGAATCCACTCCTTTTAGTGAATAAGATTCGATTATTTTATATTGATTCCTTTTAATATTTCATATAAGCATATTGAGAAAGTTTGTTTGGGTATATTTTGTATTCAAATTAATTATAACAGAAAATTTAGATAGATTTCAGTCTATTATATGAATCATTTTTACAATAATATGAATGCAGAAAGGGGTGCGTGATATGAATATAGATTATCGAATAAGAAGTGTAGATGGTTATACAAAAAAATAGGGGAATTAGTAAGCCTGCTTGAGCATACGAGAGCTGTAACATTAGGCGAAGTAAAAATTTATCAGTTGAGCAATTAGATTTAATTATGCAAAGCAGCGGAAATTCAATTGGCGCCTTATTAAAGCATATAGCAGCTATTGAAAAAGTTCATCAGCTTATTTCATTTCAAGATCGTGACTTTACAAAAGAAGAATTAGAAATATGGGAAGATGCACTGTATTTAGGGGAAGCGGGTAGAGCAATCCGTGGTCATGAAATACAATATTATGTACAACTTCTACAAAGTGTTCGAGAAGAATCTCTGAAGTATTTAAGTGAACAAGGTGATGAGTGGCTCATGTCAGAAAGAAAGTGGCCTAACGGTGTAGCATATAACCAGCACTATCTATGGTTTCATGTGCTAGAAGATGAAATTAGTCATCGAGGACAAATTAGAATGCTCAAAAAAAGTTATTTGAAAATTACGTAAAATAATGTAGCTTTTTATAGGAGAATTCCATATAATGAGAATAATTAAAATAAGAACGGGGTGATGTATTATGGCGAAAATAACTTATATGAATAATCAACCAAATACAAAGGTGGATGGAAAGGGCGATATTATATAAGGTAATTCGCAATCCTTCCACTTAGTACAAACTAGGGAGGATATTTATTTGAATCAAAATATTTTAGAATCTTTCGGCTGGGATTCATTTTTTGAAGAACAAGTTACAGAGAAAAATTATGAAGTAGGTCGTATTTTACTTGAGCATAAGCATATATATCGCATTATTTGTAATGATGGTGAATATATGGCAGAACTGTCTGGGAAGTTTCGGCATGAAGCGGTTACGAAAGGCGATTATCCAGCAGTTGGTGATTGGGTGTATATAAAGAAATTAGAAGATGAAAAGAAAGCGATTATTCATCGTATTTTCCAGCGAAGAAGCTCTTTCTCAAGACAAGAGGCTGGAACAAGAACAGAAGAACAGATTATAGCAGCAAATGTAGATTATTTATTTTTAGTGAATGCACTTAATCATGATTTTAATGTTAGAAGGATGGAACGTTATTTATTATTAGCGTATGAAAGCGGCGCTATGCCAGTTATTGTTTTAACAAAGAGTAGTATATGTAATGATGTGGAAGAGAAAATTGTAGAAACGGAAGCTATAGCAATTGGTGTTCCTATTTTCGTTGTTGATAGTTTAGAGCATACAGGTATAGATTCGTTGAAACAATTCGTTTCTTCAGGGAAAACAATTGCTTTAGTTGGATCATCAGGGGTAGGAAAGTCAACTTTGTTAAATGCTTTAATAGGAATTGATGTAGCAAAAACGGGAGATATACGTGAAGAGGATAGTAGGGGGAGGCATACGACAACGCATCGAGAATTATTCCAATTGCCTAGTGGCGCTCTCGTTATTGATACGCCTGGCATGAGGGAATTGCAACTTTGGGAAGGCAGCGAAGCGATTCAAACAGCATTCTCTGATATTGAAGAACTTGCGACAACATGTCGTTTCCGTGATTGTAAGCATGAGAATGAACCAGGATGCGCGGTGTATAGTGCAATTGAAAACGGACTTATTACGATAGATCGTTTGAAAAGCTATAAAAAATTACAAAGAGAACTGGCGTATTTTATGAGGAAACAAGATGCCATCCTTGCCAGAGCAGAGCGTGATAAATGGAAGAAAATTTCTAAACAACATAAAAAAATGTAAAAACCAAAGGGGCCCCTTTGGTTTTTTCTATTTGTAAATTTTATAATAATATTATTCATATATATAGACAAAGGGAAATTAATTGTTTAAACTTTACAAAGTATTCACCATAATAGGTTATGAAAATAATAATTAAGGAATGGGAAATATTCATAATTAACTCAATTTAACTTTTAAATTTGAAAATTAGGAGGTTCATAATGGGTAAACTATTAAATTTGTTTCGTGATATGAAAGTAGCAAAAAAGCTATTAATTTCATTCTTTGTAATTTTAATTGCAGCCGTTTCTATAATCGGGGGCATGTCTTATCAAACTGCTAAAAAGAATTTTGAATCACAAATTACGAGTAGTGCTAACGATAATATAAAAATATTAGATAATTTAATCAATCAAATGATTGAAGCAAAATTTAACGATGTGAATAACTTTGCACGAGTAATTCAAGGGAATATGTATCAAGGGGATAATCAGGATGAGCTAAGAAAGACATTATCTCAGTATATCAATTTGAATATAGATGTTGAACAAGTGTATGTTGCCGGTAATGATAAGAAATTTGTACAGGAACCAAATATACAAATGGCAGCAGATTATGATCCAACAACACGACCTTGGTATAAAGATGCAGTGGCAAAACAAGGTGGTATTGTTGTTAGCGAGCCATATAAGGCAAAAGGAAATGGACATATTGTCGTAACGATTGCAAAACAAACAGAAGATAAAAATGGGGTTGTTGCGCTAGATTTAAGTTTAGACAATTTATTAAAAACAACAAAGTTAATCAATATTGGTAAAAAAGGATATGCCTTCATTTTAGATGGAAAGCAAAAAATCATTGCTCATCCACAAGAAAAATCAGGGGATAAAGCAGCTGATTCTTGGGCAAAGAAAATTTATGAAGATAATCATGGTGCTTTTACATATTCTTATGGTGGTAGTGAAAAGAATATGGTATTTGCTACAAACGTAAAAACAGGTTGGAAAATTGGTGGGACGATGTACGCAACTGAAGTAATTGAAGCTGCTCAACCTGTATTTTATAATATGTTAATTGTTATGCTTATTTCGTTAGTAGTAGGTGGAGTACTTATTTATTTTGTGACACTTTCAATTACGAAGCCTTTAAAGAGATTAGTTATCACTTCTAAAGAAATAAGTGAAGGGGATTTAACGCAAACAATTGAAATTCATTCTAATGATGAAATTGGTCAACTTGCGAAAGGTTTTAACGAGATGACAAATTCATTACGGACGTTAATTGGAAGGATTAACACTTCGGCAGGACATGTTGCAGCAGCATCAGAAGAACTAACTGCAAGTGTAAGACAAGCGAGTGAAGCAACTGAGCAAATTACAACAGCAATGGATGAAATATCAAGTGGGGCAACGACGCAAACAACAAGTGTAGAAAATGGTGCTATGTTACTGTTTGATGTAACGGAAGGAATTCAGCATGTAGCAAATAGTTCATCATCTATTAATATCGCTTCTGCTCATACTCGTGAAAAAGCAGAAGATGGTGGGAAACTAGTAGGAAGAACAGTAAACCAGATGCAGTCTATTGCAGAATCGGTTTCACAATCAGATGCTGTTATACAGTTATTAAATAATAAATCAAAACAAATTGGTGATATATTAGAAGTAATTCAAAACATTGCAGATCAAACAAATCTTCTAGCTTTAAATGCGGCAATTGAAGCTGCAAGAGCTGGTGAACATGGAAGAGGTTTTGCAATTGTTGCAGATGAAGTACGTAAATTGGCAGAGCAGTCTAGCATATCTTCCAGTGAAATTAGTAAATTAATAGGCGAAATACAAGACGATATGGGTAAGACAGTCAAATCAATGAATCATGTAAATGAAGAAGTTCAATCTGGACTTGTTATTGCAAATGAAACGAAGCAAAATTTTGCTGAAATTTTACAATCTACAAATGAAATAGCTAATCAAATTAAGACGATGGTTGAAACGGCTAATGGAATGTCAAAAGGGGCAAATGAAGTATCTATTTCAGTAGGACAAATTGCAATGACAGCACAAAATAATGCGACAAGCACACAAAATGTTGCGGCTTCAGCTGAAGAACAGCTAGCTTCGATGGAGGAAATTGGATCAGCGGCGGGTACGCTATCTCAAATGGCTGAAGAGTTGCAAGTATTAATTGAGAGATTTAAAGTTTAATAAAGAACAGACTACCCCTAGTAGCATTATGACACTAGAGGGTAGTCTGTTTTATTATGTAAAATCAAATGGAGATGTAAACTTCCTTTATGACGTTTAAAATGGTATTTTGTATAATATTTGTCGAAAAATAGAGGTATTTGTTAGCTTTGTGTATAATTATTAACCTATAGAATACAAATAAAAGGAGAGTATTATGGGAGTGTATTGGGGGACAAAAAGACATTCTTGGCTTAGTTACGTCTCATTTTGGCTAAGTATTTCATTTTTTATTGTTTTTCTAATTGAAGTGTTTATATTAAAAACACTTTCGAATAGCTCGGTGCAAATTGTTAAATATTTTTATTTTATACTTGTACCAGTAAATATTTTTCTTAGTTTAAAGTTACTATTTAAGAAAAATGAAAAGAAAGCGTTACCTATTTTTAGTTTCATTGTCTCATTATTATTTGCAATTTTAATAATCGTATTAGTTTTAGCAGCTATAGGGAAGTTCTTTTAAGGGGAGTGGTATAAGTCACTCTCCTTTTTTATTTGTGGTAGTCTTACTATATGTAAAAGTTGTGAATGCTGTGAGCTAATAAAAGCGGAGAGTAGACAATATTTGCATGGATTAAAGTCTGTCGTTATTTGAACTTATAAGAGTGTATGAAGCAAATGAATACGGTAAGAACGGTGATATATGGTACAATAGCTATGGATAGTGATAGAGATAAAGGGTATATAAAATACTCATCGTTTTTTAGTAAGAGAGGGGTTATCTTATGCTATACGAGGATTTGGAGACATTATTTCAAACAGCTCCGAAAGAAGATAGAGGCGGATGGAAATATATAATCCAAGAACAAAATGATACATTTAAAATTGGTGATGAAATACTGAAAAATCAAATGAGTGTCGAATTGTATTTTAATGAATACGATGAGGTGAAAATCACTTTATATAAAGATGGAATTCCCATTACGACTATGCAAAAAATTACGATTTCAAAAGTTGAATTAGACGAAGATGAAGAAGGTATTCAATTTGTTTTAGAACGCATGCCTAGTCGAATGATTCGGTTGCAGTTAAAGCCGTATTTAGCATTAGAAATGGGACTGTACTGGGAAGTATGTGATGATTGTGAATGAACATAAAAAAGCATCCAATAACATGGATGCTTTTTTATGTTTTTTGAAGTTGTTTAAACGCAATGATTGGAAGTATAACAATACTTACCCATCCGATGATAGGATATAGAATGTGAAGTAAGTCACTGTAACCGATGTAACTAAAGCAATAACTAATTAGTAAAATGAAGAAAATAATATTGTGATTCTTCCACCCAGTAATAGATTGCATCTGTTTTGTCATTCCGAACACATTACCAACTAAAGTTGTGAAAACTTCACCGAAAATAATGAGGACGAAGAAGAAGTGAAAAGTTGCATTAAATCTTCTTATGACTTCAGCCATTGGGATGTTATATTGATAAAATTGATCGACTGATAAGATTGCTAAATGGCTGCATAATAAAATTAAAGAAAGTCCAGCACCACCTAAAATCCCACCCCAAAAAATGGCTTTTCGATCCTTTACTTCACTGGCTAATGGGACGAGAACACTTTGGGCGAGAGAAAGGTTTAAGGCGACATATGTAATAGGGCTAGTAATCCATTTCATATTCCAGCTCTCTGCAGGAATAGTGTTATTAATAGGAGGTGTACCGTGAAAAAAGGTTGTAATAGCAAGTCCTATAATAAAAATCATCATAATAGGTACGACAAGTGTATTTACTTCAAAAACACCTTGTAACCCGCGGCTACTTATAATGAGACAAGCGATAACTGTAATGAGAATACCGAGTTGTCTTGGTAAGCGAAGTTGCTCTTCAAATACTGCACCAGCCCCTGATAACATAACGCTCGTTACGCCGAATAAAACGAGTAATAATAATGTGTTTACAACATTCCCAAATACATCCCCAAATAAATATTTGTTAAATTCTTGCGCTGAAAATGCCCCGATTTGTGATGAAAGTAACATCATCTTTGTGCCAAGCCAAATAAAAAAAAATCCACTTACACATATGCCAATTGTCCCGTATAATCCATTCACTGTGAAAAATTCAACAATTTCTCGTCCAGTAGCAAATCCAGCTCCAACGACAGTTCCGATATAAGTAGCAGCTACTTTCTTTGCTACTTGCCATTGTTGATTGTCCATGTTATCCCTCTTTCTACTATGATGAGCTTGATGTACTATTATGCATATGTATGAGCTTGGACAATTAGACGTATGAAGTGTTTGAAAAAATACATGAATTAAATGATATTAGGGAAGCATTAAAGGTGTTAAAACTTTGTTACATATAAGCCAATTGTTCGAAAGGAAAGGGAATGTATGGTAAAATGTAATTAAGTTATTAAAAGATAAACATTACAAAATGATAAGAGGAGTGATTGTATGAGTACGAAAACAAATGTTGTTGAAGTATTAAACAAGCAGGTAGCAAACTGGAATGTGTTATATGTTAAACTACATAATTATCACTGGTATGTGACAGGGCCACACTTCTTTACATTACATGAGAAATTTGAAGAGTTTTATAATGAGGCTGGAACGTATATTGATGAGTTAGCAGAACGTATTTTAGCTTTAGAAGGTAAACCATTAGCGACAATGAAAGAATATCTCGCAACATCTAGTGTCAGCGAAGGGACAAGCAAAGAATCTGCAGAAGAAATGGTGCAAACATTAGTGAATGATTATTCTGCACTTATTCGAGAATTAAAAGAAGGTATGGAAGTTGCGGGTGAAGCTGGCGATGAAACATCAGCTGACATGCTGTTAGCAATTCATACAACATTAGAACAGCATGTATGGATGCTAAGTGCATTCTTAAAATAACGATAAATATATAGAAACCCATTGAAAAATTATTTCAATGGGTTTTTTTATGATTTTTCAGTTTTCTTTTATGCTATAATATAGTAAAAAGGAGGCGATGCGATGTTTCGCTTTTTCAGAACTGGAAAAGAAGAGCGGGAAATTACGAAAGATGAATTAGAACAAGCGATGGCTCAGTTTTTAGAAACGAATGCTAATATCGTTTATACAGTATTAGTAAATGATGATTATACAGTAAATTATGATTTGTTAAAACCATATTTACCTGCATTTCCAACAAATGTTTTTCTCATAACGAAGGAAACGCTTGAGGTATTTGAACATACAGCAGAAAATTTAAACCTAGTGAAAGAAATTGATGTCGTACAAAAAGCAGTAGATCAATACGTAACAGAAAAAGAAATGTTCCCAATTGTTGAAGGTAGCGAAGATCGTCTCATATGTGGAATGAAATTAGGACCTTACTTAAATCGTAGCTTAAAAAGAGACTTATATATTTCAGAAAAACATTATTTAGTTTCAAGTAAACCAGATAGAAAAAAACAAAAGAGTGGGTAGACGTAATGAAAACAACAATACATATATTGTTGTCTTTTTTTGTTTGTTAAAATATTGATTTTTCAGTCTATTCTTATTTATACTAAATGTATTGGACAGGGAAGAGCAACTATTAAGCATCATTCTGAGAATAAGGTATTGTTAGCGTGGGTTATACAAAGTGGTATAAAGATTCGCAAAATAAATATTATAAAAAGTTGCGGGGGAATTGGTACATGAAAAATAGTATGACTTACATTCAATTATTAAATGAAACGTTACGTTGTTATGCAAATAAAGGAAGTTTTGAAGCGTACAATTATATAATGGAAAACGCTACAGGTGTAATAGGGAATGAGGCGCAAATATATAATTTTAAGTATGCACTCGCAAGTGCATCGGGACTTGAAAAAGAAGCATTACATTTAATGAGGGAGGCTATTATAGAAAGGGGATTCTGGTATGGAAATGAGTATTTAATTTCCGACGAAGATTTAAAATCACTACATAAATTTGAAGAATTTCATACAATGGTGCAGTTATGTAAAGAAAGAGAAGAATTAGCACATAAAACGGAAAGACCAGATGTGAAATATATATACACCAAGAAAGAAGGAAATCTACTACTTACATTGCACGGTGACCAAGAAAATATTCAAATAGTAGAGCCATATTGGAAATCAGTTTTGACACAAGATTACACGTTAGCTTTACCACAGTCTTCACAAATTCAGTTTTCAGATGGATTTGTTTGGGATGATATAGAGAGAGGGAACGAGGAATTAAAAGGGCATTACAATAAGTTTATAGAAAATCATACAGTAGAAAGTGTAATCATTGGTGGTTTTTCTGCAGGGGCGAGAGTAGCTTTATATACGATTTTACAACAAGATATAAATGTAGATGGTTTTGTTTTTATGGCACCATGGCTTCCGGAGATTGAAGAATGGGATGAGTTGCTAAGAGTGCTGAAGGATAAACATATAAAAGGATATATAGTATGCGGGGATCAAGATGAAGATTGTTTCGAATCCACGCAGCAATTTGTACAACTATTAAGAGAGAAAAATATAGAACATAAGTATAAAGTTGTGCCTGACTTAGATCATGATTATCCTATTAACTTTGAAGAGCTATTAAAAGAAGCTATTGAATATATAGGAAATGAAAACAATAAGTAGTAAGAAAAAGAGATGCATCACATGTGATGCATCTCTTTTTAGAATTATAAATTAAAAGCATTTGCTAGTAAGCGATAAGAATTTAATTTATGTTCAAATTGATGAGTAATCGTGACAATCATAAATTCGTCAGTATTGTATGCTTTGCTTAAGTTTATTATTTTTTCTTTTACAGAAGACGAATCACCAACAATCATACGTTGACGATTTTCTTTTATACGGAATAAATCATAAGCGCTGTATGAATAATTTTGAGCAGTTTCAATAGAAGGTGTACCAGTAGTTCGTTTTCCTTGCTCTAATAATAAGATTGATAAATCTAAACTAGAAGCAATTTTTTCCGCTTCTTCATTTGTTTCTCCGCATATAACAAAGATGGCAACGATTGAATTAGGCTTATCTCCTAAAAATGAAGGCTCATATTGTTCTTGGTAAGCCCTCATAACTTCAGGGCCTCCGAAGCCGTTAATAAATTGTGCAAATGCGAAAGAAGCTCCGTTGTTTGCAGCAATTTTAGCGCTCTCTCCGCTAGAACCGAGCATCCACATTTCAGGAGACGTTGGGATAACTGGAGTGGCTTTTAAGTTTGCATAGTGATGGTTTTCTGGTACTTGATCATGTAAGTACATTGCAACGTCTGCAATTTGTTCTGGGTATTGATCAAGTGAGACCATTTTCCCTTCTTGAAGTGCGCGAGTTGCTATTGGCATACCACCAGGCGCTCTACCAACACCGAGATCGATGCGGTTCGGATACAATGCTTCTAGAACACGGAAATTCTCAGCAACTTTATATGGGCTATAATGCGGTAACATAACACCACCTGAACCGACTCTAATACGGTCCGTTTTTGCGGCAATATGAGAAATAAGTATTTCTGGACTTGAACCAGCTAAGCTTACGGAATTATGATGTTCGGATACCCAAAAACGTGTGAATCCGAGTTTTTCAACTTCTTGTGCAAGCGTAACTGTATGTGAAAAAGCTTGGGCTGCTGTGCTACCATCTGAAATAGGTGATTGGTCTAATACACTTAACTTGATCATAGAATATACCTCTCAATCTTAATGTACATCCTATTATATATTTACTTATGAAAAATGCGTAGTGAAATGCTCAAAATGAAAAGCGGATAATCTTATTTCCGCTTTTAACGAGAAAATCCGCGTTCATAATGATTCATTTCGACTAGATTTAAAATATATTCATAGTTGTCAATTTCACGCTTTAGTTGTTCACGTTCTTTTTCAGATAGTGTCATATTGCTAAGTTTTTTACATAAGTTTTGTTTCTTTAATTCTAAATGTTTTTTTGTAGCATCGTAGTCATAAGTATGTTTCATTTTTAACCACTCCTTCTTTGTAGTTGCTATATTATACGAAGTATAAAGAAAAGTGAGATCTGTCTCTTATGTACTTTTAGTGAATATTCAAATTGCAATGGTGTTATGTTTATGGGGATTTATGAATAAAATGCACTAAACCACTAACGTCCATTTGATGAAGTAAGGGGTGGAATTGTGCAGAAAGATATAATGTATAACACTGAAATGGATGAAGCGTTAAAAGTTATAGATAAAGGATTGAAGAAGACGATAAGCCCAAAACAGATTATTGTAGTGGGAGCTGGTATGGCTGGGTTAGTTTCAGCATCTTTATTAAAGGCTGCAGGACATGATGTGAAAATTTTTGAAGCAAATAACCGGGTAGGTGGCCGTATAGAAACAGTGAGAATGGAAGATACCGGATTATATTTAGATGTTGGAGCAATGAGGATTCCGTATTCGCATACATTAACGATGGCATATATAAGAAAATTTGGGCTACAGGTGAGACCTTTTATTAATAGGAATGAGACGGATATTATATACGTAAATGGACGGAAAACGACGTTAAAACAATATGAAAAAGATCCAAGTATTCTAAGATATCCTGTGGAAATGAATGAAGTTGGAAAAACGTCAGAGGAATTATTAATGTTAGCGGTACAGCCCATTATAAATTTTATAAAAAAGAACCCAGAAAAAAATTGGGATATTGTTGTAAAGGATTTTGGAAGATACTCTACTGGACAATTTTTAAAGTATCATCCTTATCAGTATAATACTTACTTTTCGCCAGTAACAATTGAGATGATTGGTGTTCTATTAGATTTAGAAGGTTTTTTGGAACGATCGTTTGTAGAGACTTTACGCTTTCTATACATTATGCAAGAGGAGAGCGGATTTTGTGAAATTGTGGGCGGGAATGATAGATTGCCAAAGTCATTTTTACCGCAATTAGAAGAAAATATTATATATAATCAAAAATTAATGAAGTTACATCAACACGATAATGGTGTGACAGCTTTCTATCGGAACGAGGAAACTTTTGAATATAGTAGTATTACAGGAGATTTAGTTATTGTTACCATTCCGTTTTCGACAATGCGTTTTGTAGAAGTAGATCCGTTTGATTCTATATCTCATGAAAAATGGAAAGCAATTCGTGAATTACATTATATGCCTGCAACGAAAATAGGAATTCAATTTAAAAGCCGATTTTGGGAAGAACAAGGACAATTAGGTGGCAGAATTATAACAGATTTGCCAATTCGTTATGCCTATTATCCAAGTTATGGAATTGGGGAGAAAGGACCGGCTATGATGTTAGGTAGCTATACATGGTCTTATGACGCGTTGTTATGGGATGGTTTATCAAAAGGGGATCGTATTTATTACGCATTACACAACTTAGCAACAATATTAGGTGGTCAAGTGTATGATGAGTTCATATCTGGAATTTCAAAAAGCTGGACATTGGATCCGTATGCGCTTGGAGGATTTGCACTTTTTCAAGCAGGTCAAGAATCTGAGCTGCAACCAGCGATTGTCAAACCAGAGGGGAGAATATTCTTCGCTGGAGATCATACAACGCTATATCACGGATGGATTCAAGGTGCGATTGAATCTGGAATTCGTGTAGCGGTGGAAGTGAATGAGTAAAAGGTTTTTAATTCAGAAAATTCTTTACTATATAACTTGAGATGGATATTATTATATATAAAAGAAATATAGGGAGTGTTTACAGTGAATCCGTTATTATTCGATTTTCCTTCTGAATTTTATACTGACAGGCTTTTTATTCGAATGCCGAAACCAGGAGATGGTAAAGTTGTATATGATGCAATTCAGGCTTCAATACAAGAACTAAAACCTTGGATGATGTTTGCACAAAAAGAGCAAACAGAGCAAGAAGTAGAAGAAAGTATTAGAAAATCACATATTCAATTTTTGCAACGTGAGGATTTAAGATTACTAGTATTTTCGAAAGAAACAGGTGAATTTATTGCTTCAGCCGGATTACATCGTATTAATTGGGATATACCTCAATTTGAAATCGGATATTGGATTGATACAAGGTTTAGCGGAAAAGGCTATATGGTAGAGGCTGCGAAAGGTATAACGGATTACGCTTTTTCTGAATTAAAAGCAAACCGTGTAGAAATTCGTTGTGATTCTTTAAATAAGAAGAGTAGAGCGATACCTGAGAAATTAGGGTTTAAGTTAGAAGGTACGTTAGAAAGTGCGAGTGTTGCGGTAGATGGAAACGGATTAAGGGATATGTGTGTATTTGCCATGACTAGAAATACATATGAAAAAGAAGAGCTGTAAAAAAACAGCTCTTCTTTTTATGCATTATGGTACAGGATGTCCATTAGAGCTTTCGAAAATTGTAAACCATTGTTGACGGTCTAAGTTAACTTTTGTAGCAAGAGCGGCAGTTTTTACGCGATCTAATTTACCAGAGCCAACGATTGGCATCATATTAGCTGGATGAGCAAGTAACCAAGCATACATAACCGTATCGATACTAGAAACACCTAGCTCAGTAGCAACTTTTTGCACAGTTTCACGTACACGTACGGCGCGTTCTGATTGACCAGTAAAAATCTCCCCACCAGCAAGAGGTGACCAAATCATTGGATTGATTCGTTTTTCTTGGCATAAATCAATTGTCCCTTTTTCAAAATGCTCAAGCTGTAATGCAGAAACTTCAATCTGGTTCGTAATAAGTGGGAAATCTAAGTACGAACTTAACATATTAAATTGTGAAGGTAAGAAGTTAGATACACCGAAGTAACGAACTTTTCCTTCTTGTTTTAATTGTGAAAATGCTTTTGCCACTTCATTTGGATCCATAAAAGGATCGGGACGATGAATAAGTAATACGTCAATATAATCTGTATGTAAATTTTTAAGTGATGCTTCTACACTTTGCATAATATGCTCTGTACTAGTATTGTAGTGAGCAACATATCGCTCTGGAAATTTCGGTGATGGGGGAGCGATTCCACACTTTGTAATAATTTGCATGTTTTCTCGTAAGGAAGGCTTTAATTGTAAAGCTTCGCCAAATAACCCTTCACACGTATATGCGCCGTAAATATCAGCGTGATCAAAAGTAGTAATTCCCATATCCATACAATCTTCAATGAAAGAAAGTAATTCTTGTTTCGTCATATTCCATTCTGCTAAACGCCAAAATCCTTGAATAATACGAGAAAATTCTAGCGTCTCAGCCATTTGAACTCGCTCCATTATAAGTACCTCCTAGAAGAATAATAATGTTTTGAAAAGGCTTTCTTACTACATGTTATTATATAGTTAATTAGGTGTACAGACAATAAATATGTTTTGCTACAAAAACGATTTTCTCTATATGCTATAATATAGAAACATATAGCTATAAGGAGATGTACGAAATGATTCCAGTAACAATATTAACTGGTTTTCTTGGATCGGGGAAAACGACATTATTAAATCGTATTTTATCAGAAAATCACGGTAAGAAATTAGCGGTGATTGTAAATGAAATAGGGCAAATTGGCATTGATAATCAGTTGATTATGAATGTGGAAGAAGAAATTATGGAAATGACAAATGGCTGTTTATGCTGTACTGTACGTGAAGACTTACTTGTTGCTTTAAAACAGTTATTGGACGTAAAAGCAGAACGGAAAATGGATTTTGATGGTTTAGTAATTGAAACGACTGGCCTTGCAAATCCAGGGCCGATTATTCAAACATTCTTTTTAGATCCAGTCATCCAATCTGCTTACCAAATTAACGGTGTTGTAACGGTGGTAGATAGTTATCATATACATAAACATTTTGAAAAAGGATTAGAAGCAAAAGAGCAAATTGCGTTTGCTGATGTCGTTTTAGTAAATAAATTAGATTTAATTGAAGAGAATGAGAAAGAAAATCTCTTGCATGAAATTCAAGGGATTAACCCGACTGCAAAGTTAATTGAGGCGACTAACTGTGAGGTAGATATACCATCTTTATTACAAATCCAAACATTTAAAACGAAAGATACGTTGCAAATTTACCCTCATAAAGAACATAACCACTTAGAAGGTGTGAAATCATTTGTATTACGTGAAGAACGTCCGCTGGATTTACAAAAGCTTAATGAGTGGATGTCAGCTGTCGTTCAAGAGCTAGGGGAATATTTATATCGTTACAAAGGAATTTTATCGATAGATGGAGTAGATAAACGTATCGTTTTCCAAGGTGTACATACGTTATTTGCTGCTTCGTACGATAGAGAGTGGCAAGAGGGAGAAGAGCGAGTAAGTGAAGTAGTTTTTATCGGAAGAGATATTAATAAAGAGTGGTTCCAAGAACATTTCGAGGAGTGTGTGAAATAAGTCTGCGTAAATTGCAGGCTTATTTTTTATGAGCATTCTATTAGATTGTAAAACAGAATTAAATAAGGGAGAGAAACTAAAAATTGATAAATGTATAATAAAAAGCCTGTTTTCACAGGCTTGTATTTTCGTCTATTAGTAACTCCATTACAACACCTACAACTGGACCTTCATCATCAATATCCCCATTTAAGCGGAAACCAAATGATTCATACAGTCCCATTGCAAGTTTGTTGTCTGGATGTAAACTTAAGTAAATTATTTTGCATTCAAATTTTTCTTGTAAGAATTGAATGAGTAAGCGAAGGAAACGTTTTGCGTATCCTTTTCCTTGATATTGTTGGTCAATCATAAAGCGATCGAGCCATACACTTTTATGTTTTACTGAATACCATCCATACATTGCGTATCCTACAAGTGTTTCTCCATCATATAAACCTACTGACGTTCCGTTTCCTTCATATAATGATTCTGCTAAAGAAAACGCATTACTTTCAATAAATTGTTGCTGATCTTTTGCGACGTCTAAAGCAACTACTGAACGCCAATTTTTTGCTGTTACTTCACAAATGTGAAGATTCATAATTCCAACTCACCTTCTAAATTAATATAGCTTTAAAGCTAATATGGATAATTTTACTTGTTATTTTGGTCAAGTCAAGGATAAATACATAAAAAGGCAGCTGAATAACAAATTCAGCTGCCTAGAAAATATAATGGATTAGTTTGTTGCTTCTTTCAATGTGTTTATGTTTTCTTCCATTAAAGTAAAGTAATCTTTATTATTTTTTGCATCATCTTCAGAAATAGTAGCTAAGTGATTTAAGCGTAAAACTTTTGTACCAGTTTCTTTTTGAATTACGGATGCTACTTTTGGAGTAGAGAATGTTTCGAATAAAATATATTTTAGATTATGTTCTTTTACTGTTTTTGTAATGTCAGCAAGCTGCTTTTGAGATGGTTCATCAGAAGCTGAAATTCCAGCGATAGGAATTTGTTTTAGGCCGTATCGTTGTTCCCAGTAACCATAGGCAGCATGAGAAACTAAAATTTCTTTCGTTTTTGCGTTCGCTACAGCTGCCTTAAATCCATCGTCTAAATCAGTAAATTTAGTTTGAAGTGCTGCAAAGTTTTTTTCGAATTCTTGTTTATGTTCAGGTTGTAATTCTACAAGTGCATTTTTAATTTTTTCTGCCTGTTTCATTGCTAGAGTAGGATCTAACCAAACATGCGGGTCTTTATCGTGATGATGTTCATCTTCTTTATGGCCATCTCCATGATCATGATGCTCTTCTTCAGTAGAAGCACGAAGCTCAATACCTTTAGATGCATTTACAATTTTAACATTTTCTTTTTGTAATGTTTTTTCCATTTTTTCAGCAAATGGTTCTAATTCAGCGCCGTTATAAACAAATAAATCGGCTTTTGCAACTTGTACTGTTTGTTTTTGACTTGGTTCAAATGTATGTGAATCTGCACCAGGTGGGTAAATCGCTTCAACATTTACATAGTCGCCACCGATTTTCTTTGCGAAATCAGCAATTGGGAAAATCGTTGTATAAACTGTTAGCTTTCCATCTTTCTTGGCATTACTTTCTTTTTTATTTGAGCAGCCAGCGAAAATTAAGGTAAAAATAAGTAAGAATGAAAATATAGTCAATCTTTTAGGCATGAAGTTCTCCTCTTTTCTTTTTTACGGATATATTTTCCCCAATTATAGAAGAAAAATATCATTTTAATACAAAACGGAATAATTACGTTTTAGTTTGCGAACTTAGTATAATACATCTTTAATAAAGTTGCAATAAATAATAATCATTCCGATTTGTTTTTGTTATAAAGTTGTCAAATATAGGTGTATTATTTTTGCAAATGCATGCATATGTGACAACGCTGTTTTCATATATTGAAAAGGAGGTAAAGAGGGGGATGAGCGCTTGGGTTACTTAATGGAAGCTATTTTATTAATATTAGCGGTAGTATTGCCATTATCTTTCGTATTAATTTTTTTAAGAAGATTAATAAGTAATTTAGGGGACGCTACAACAATAACGAAATTACAAGAGAGAGATGAGAAGAAAGAGTGAGTAAAGCACTATGCGTACGCATAGTGTTTTACTTGTGGTAAAATAAGAGCAGGAAACTCCTAAAGGTTGTATTTTACTAAAGGAGAGAAAAGTAAAATAAGAGGTATATGCATATATGAATAAGCGAACAGCGTTAATACTTGGTGCAAGTGGTTTAGTTGGACAAGAGATAACGCGTCTATTACTTGGATCAGATTACTACGATTCGGTTACTATTTTTGTAAGAGAGCCAATGCAATTGCAACATGAGAAGTTACAGCAGAAACAAGTTGATTTTTCGGTATTAGAGGAATATAAAGAGTTCTTTGCTGTGGATGATGTTTTTAGTTGCTTAGGAACAACAATAAAAAAAGCAAAAACAAAAGCAAATTTTAAAAAAGTAGATTATGAATATACGTTACGAGCTGCGTGTTTAGCTGAAAAACAAGGGGTACAAAATTTCCTTGTCGTGTCTTCTATGGGAGCGAATCCTAAATCATTCTTCTTTTATTCACAAGTGAAAGGAAAAATGGAAGAAGAATTGCAAAAGTTAGTGATTGGTGGTATTCACATTTTTAGACCATCATTATTAGTAGGAAATCGACAAGAATTTCGTTTCGGCGAACGAATGGCTGAAAAGTTATCTCGTATTATTCCGTTTATCTTTAAAGGAGCTTTCAAAAAATATAAACCAATTTCAGCTAAAGATGTGGCGAAAGGGATGTATATAACCGCGCTGCGAGAAGAATCGGGTATCCATACTTATAATTCAAATGAAATTACAACGATAGAATAAATAAAACCGAGAAGAATGACTTCTCGGTTTTATTTATTCGTATGAATTTTTCCTGGTGCTCGCTTATATTGGTGAGGTTCTTGCAATTCAAAGCCAAGTTCATTGGCCGCTATTCTCGGAAAATACGGATTGCGAAGTAATTCACGTCCGATGAAAATTAAATCTGCTTCGTTATTATTTAAAATTTGCTCTGCTTGTACTCCGCTCGTAATCAATCCAACTGCACCAGTTGCAATGTTAGCATGCTCTTTAATATGTTTGGCATATTGTACTTGATAACCGGGATACACATCAATATGTGCTGGTACAACTGCGCCAGAACTACAATCGATTAAATCTATTCCCTGTTCTTTCATCCACTTTGTATACTGAACGTAATCTTGAACCGTTAGCCCGTCAGGATGATAATCATTTGCTGAAATACGAACGAATATTGGTCCGTCCCAAACTTCATTTATCGAGTCAATGATTTCGCGTAAGAAACGATAGCGGTTTTCAGGTGAACCACCATATTCATCAGTCCGCTTATTGGAAAGCGGAGAAAGAAATTCATTAATAAGATAACCGTGAGCACCGTGTATTTCAATAACATCAAATCCAGCTTGTTTTGATCGTACTGCAGCTTGCTGAAAAGCTAATACGGTATCTTTAATTTGGTGTTTGCTCATTTCTATTGGCATTTTCATTGTTTCATTAAATGGAATGGCTGAAGGAGCTAACGCATCTATTTCTAGTTCTGCTTTTCTTCCGGCGTGAGCGAGTTGAATGGCAGCTTTTGCACCATTATCATGTATAAAAGTAGTCGTTTTATGTAAGCCTTCAATTAAACTGTTATCCCAAATGCCTAAGTCTTTATTTGAAATTCGACCTTCAGGTAACACGGCTGTTGCTTCAATCATAACTAAACCAACTTGACCGGCAGCTCTTGTTCCATAATGAATGAGATGGAAATTCGTTACTTGGCCATCCCCGTTTTCCGATGAATACATGCACATAGGTGACATAACAATCCGGTTTTTTAATGTAACGTCCTTAATTGTATAAGGTGAAAAAAGTTCGGAATTCATCCAATAGCCTCCTAGATTGAATTTTCTTACATTGTATCATTCTCTTTTTTGTTTCTCTAATAAAACGCTTATACGAAAAATTTTGTATATTCGTGTTACAATGACTAATATGAACTGAATTGGAGGATGGCATATGTACCAGGCTTATTATGAAAGCGAAGTAGGTTTGCTTGAAATTACAGCGAATCAAGAAGGAATTACGTCTGTTATATTTGTTGATGAACGACAAGAAGAAAATAAAAATGAAATGATAGAACAATGTATAAATGAGTTAGATGAATATTTTAAAGGGAAAAGAAAAGAGTTTACGGTCCCGCTGTCTGCGGAGGGAACAGCATTTCAAAAAAATGTATGGGATGCACTTTATACTATTCCGTACGGCGTAAGTGCTTCATATTTAGATATTGCAGAGAAAGTTGGAAATACAAAAGCTGTACGGGCAATAGGAGGGGCAAATAGTCGGAATCCAATTTCAATAATTGTTCCATGTCACCGTGTAATAGGGAAGAGTGGAAAGCTTGTTGGATATGCTGGTGGTTTATGGAGGAAAGAGTGGTTATTAAAACACGAAGGTATTTTGAAATGACGTATGGATGGGAAGAGGGATTGTTTTGAAATGTATAAATTGTGGGCAACCTTGCGAGGAGGAACAGTTAAATTGTGCAAGTTGTCAGCGAAACTTGGATAATGAACAAGATGAAGGTAGCTCGTTAATAGATAAAGAACTAGAAGTATATGTAGGGAGACAATATCCGTATTACAAAAGGAAATGGGAGCTTGAGAATAAGCGGATTGCTAGGTGGAGCTGGAATGGTTGGGCTGCTATTTTCAATATAGGCTGGCTAGGATATCGTAAGTATTATGTACCAGCTGCTTTATTTATGTTGTTATTAGTAGCGTGTGATGCATTTTCGTATTATATGGGATTTAATGTAGCGTTGCCAATCATTAATATGGTGCCTCTTACGTTTTTATTACTCATTTTTATTCTGTTTGGAATGGGGATTTTTGCAAATGGATTGTACTATCAATTTGCGGAAAGACGTATATACCGAATAAAAGCAAGAGAAATAAAAGATAAATCAGTTGAAAACTATCTAATCAATGATAGCGGCGGAACGAGCAAAATGGGAGCGACAATCGTTACTATTTTAGCAGTTGCTAGCATATTTTTTAGTCATTTCTTTTTTCCGACTGATCGAGACGTTATTCAAAAGGTTCGTACAAGTTCGCTTTATGAATATCCTTTCTTTTCAATAGGTGAATCTTTCGAAAATTATTTTCAAAATTCAGGTTGGATATATTATCGTGGAACGGAAGGGTTAGAATTAGTAGAATTCCAAGGATATAACACCGGAACGCCAAGACAAAAGGTGAAGATTCAATTTGTTGTCGATTATAAATTAGGTGAAGTGGAACCATACTCACTTATGGTTAATGGTGAATCTAAAACTGAAGAAGAGTTTTTGAAGCTGATGGAAGAAATATTTAAAGTTCAAAATCCATTTGATATAGAGGATGGATTACAAGTAAATGCTATTCAAGAAAGCGGCTGGAAAGAAATTTCCGATCGCTTTTTTCTATGTTTGTTAAAATAAATATTTAAAATAATCAGAATCTTTTGTATAATAAAATATATTATATAGGATTTAACTTATACATATAGATTGGGGGAAGGAAGAATGAAGAGAAAGACAACAACAATTGCTGCACTTGCGTTAACGACGAGTGTATTGGTTGCAGGGTGTGGGAATGGTGAGAAGGCTTCGACAACGAAGAAAGAATCGAATAAGGGAATGGCAGATAAACAAGTTTTAAATTTGCTAGAAACAGCTGAAATTCCTTCAATGGATACGTCTAAATCAACGGATTCTGTATCTTTCCGTGTATTTGTAAATGCAATGGAAGGTTTATATCGTCTAGATAAAGATAATAAACCAACACCAGGTATGGCAAAAGATGTGAAGATTAGTGAAGATAAAAAGACATATACATTTGAATTACGTGATGCGAAATGGTCAAATGGTGATCCAGTTCGAGCACAAGATTTTGTATATGCATGGCAACGTACATTAGATAAAGCATTAGCGGCAGAATATGCATTCATTTTATTTGATGTGAAAAATGCACAGAAAGTAAATAAAGGAGAATTACCAGCAGATCAATTGGGTGTTAAAGCGAAGGATGATAAAACGTTAGTAGTAGAATTAGAGCAACCAGCACCTTATTTTCTTGAGCTTACGTCGTTCCCTACATTTTTCCCATTAAATGAAAAATATGTGAAAGAGCAAGGAGATAAATACGGATTAGAAGCAGATAAATTAGTATATAATGGACCATTTACAATGAGTCAATGGAAACATGAACAAAATTATCAGTTAAAGAAAAATCCTAATTATTGGGATAAAGATACTGTAAAGTTAGACGAAATTAATGTAAGTATTGTGAAGGAAACAAGCACGGGAGTAAATTTATATGATAGTGATCAAGCAGATCGAGTTATTTTAACTTCTGAATTTGTTGATAAATATAAAAAGAATAAGCCAGATGAATTTAAAACGAAGTTAGATCCACGCATATATTTCTTACGTTTTAACCAAAAAAATGCAACATTTAAAAACCAAAAAGTACGTGAAGCGATTGATTTAGCATACGATAAAAAAGGAATTGCTGATGTCATTTTAAATGACGGTTCATTGCCAGCATATTTCTTAGTACCTGAAAAATTCACGACAGGTCCGGATGGAAAAGATTTCCGCTCTGTAAATAAAAACTTCCGTGATAGTAAAGATAACGCAGAGAAAGCAAAAAAATTATGGGAAGAAGCGAAGAAAGAGCTTGGTCAAGATACAATTACGGTTGAATTACTAAACGATGATAACGGTAGCCGTAAAAAAGTAGGCGACTTTATTAAGGAAGAACTAGAGAAAAACTTGCCTGGTATTAAAGTGAATTTGAAACAGCAACCATACAAGCAGAAGCTAGATTTAGAAAAGAAATTCCAATATGAATTCTCATTATCTGCATGGAGCCCTGATTATCCGGATCCAATGACTTATATTGATATGTTTGTTACTGGAAGCTCATTTAATGAAATGGATTATTCTAATCCGAAGTATGATGATTTAGTAGCGAAATCAAAAGGAGAGCTATTAAAAGATGATAAAGCACGCTGGAATGCACTTGCGGAAGCTGAAAAAATCTTAATTGGTCAAGACGCAGCAATTTCTCCTACGTACCAACAAAGTACAGCTTATTTAGAGAAGCCATTTGTAAAAGGCATTGCTAACCATACGTTTGGCGGGGACTTCAGTTATAAATGGGCATATATTACAAAAAAATAGTATAATAAAAGATGAGTGAATTTTCGCTCATCTTTTATTTGTATAAGGAGGAATTATAGTTGTTAAGAGGAATCAATCATATTTGTTTTTCGGTATCTAATTTAGAAAACTCTATTATGTTTTATGAAAAAGTATTAGAAGGAGAATTATTAGTTAAAGGAAGAAAATTAGCTTATTTTAACATATGTGGAGTATGGATAGCGCTTAATGAAGAGACGCATATTCCGAGAAATGAGATTCATCAATCTTATACGCACATTGCATTTTCTGTTGAACAAGAAGACTTTAAATGTCTAATACAGCGATTAGAAGAAAATGATGTTCATATTTTACAAGGAAGAGAACGTGATTTAAGAGATTGCGAATCTATATACTTTGTTGATCCTGACGGTCATAAATTTGAGTTTCACTCAGGGACACTGCAAGACCGTTTAAATTATTATAGAGATGAGAAACCTCATATGACATTTTATTAGGGAGGGATAGCATTTGCATGCACTTGTAATTGGTGGAACAGGAATGCTAAAGAAAGTTTCTATGTGGCTTTGTGAGAAAGGATTTTATGTTTCTATTATCGGGCGAGATGAAGTGAAATTAGAAAATGTTAAGCGAATGAGTTCTGCACCAGAAAATATTACATGCCTTTCGTTAGATTATCATAATGATGAAGATGTAAAGCTAGCTATTAAAAGTACAATTAAGAAAAATGGCCCAATCACATTAGTTGTTGCATGGGTACACACAAGTGCAAAGCATGCACTATCAAATATTTGTAAAGAACTAGATTTGTCGTCTAAAACATATAGTTTATTTCATATTTTAGGTAGTAAAGCATCACGTATGCCTGCACAAAAAATAGGGAGTACGCGATGTATTTATCATAGAATTATTTTAGGCTTTATTTTAGAAGATACATATGGAAGATGGCTTACTCATGAAGAGATAGCTGATGGAATTATAAAAGGGATTGAAAGTAAACGAGCGGAGTGGATTGTAGGGAGAGTTGAACCGTGGGAATTACGACCAACATGGTGAGGGGGAGTAAGAAATGAAAACAACTATATATGTAACAAGGCATGGTGAAACAGAGTGGAATGTAGCGAAGCGAATGCAGGGACGGAAAAATTCTGCTTTAACTGAAAATGGTATAGTTCAGGCGAAACAATTAGGGAATCGAATGAAAGATTTACCAATCCATGCGATCTATAGTAGTCCGAGCGAAAGAACACTTCATACGGCAGAGTTAATAAAGGGGGAACGTGATATACCCATTATAGCGGATGAGCATTTCTATGAAATCAACATGGGTATATGGGAAGGACAAACAATCGCGGATATAGAAAAGCAATTTCCAGAAGAAGTACATCTGTTTTGGAATGAGCCACATCTTTTTCAGTCAACATCAGGCGAAAATTTTGAGGCTGTTTATGAAAGAGTAATTGAAGGGATGCAGCTTCTTTTAGAGAAGCATAAAGGACAAAACATATTGATTGTTTCTCATGCGGCAGCAGCAAAATTACTTGTAGGGCATTTCGCGGGAATTGAAATAGAAAATGTGTGGGATGATCCATTTATGCATAGTGCCAGTTTGAGCATAATAGAATTTGAAGAGGGTATCGGTAAAGTGAAACAATTTGCAGATATAAGTCACTTTCAATAAATGTAAAAAAGGCCGCAAAACGGCCTTTTTTTGGTGGTATAAAAACTAGCAGTTACGTTTTTTATACCAGAAGTGATCGAATTTCTTATTTTTGCAAGATGGGAATTTATGTCCGCCTTTGCAATCATTCCATTTGTGTCCGCTATCGTGACAGTCTTTACCATGATCACATGAATCATCGCAAGAGTGACCGTGTCTGTTAGGGAAGAATTCGCATTTTTTACAGAAACTTCGTTTTGTCCAGAAAAATTTCTTTTCAAAGCGTATGCATTTTGTAATGAATGTACAATGTTTTCTGCGAGTACGTTTCGTAACTAATACGCATTCTTTTCTACGCGTTACTTTCGTAACGAACGTCCATTTTTGAACACGTACACGAGTACATTTCGTAACAAATGTCCATTTTTTCACATGCGTACATTTTGTAACGAACGTACAATGTTTCACGCGAGTACATCTTGTTCTTGGACATTTACCCCCAGTTGTACATTTACATCCAGTTGTACAATGATGATGAGTGAATTTATCATCATCGCATTCAAAAGTACTTGGATCTTGGTGTAAGAAATCCTCCATCCCAGCACTTTTGATTTCTTCGACAGCTTTTCTAATATCACGTTTCATAGAAATCCTCCTTATCATGTATTAAAGTGAAAAGGTATTCTTTTTCCTTAACATGATATGTATGTAGGCATCTTTCTGAACAGGACAAGAGTGTAATTTTATATAAATAGATGATTGCGGATGTATGGACAAGAAAAGGCGCATACATTGAAGGAAGAGAACTGAGAAGGGATGAGAAAACATGCTGCCTTCATATGATTTTTTTGTTCATCCAATGTACTTAGTGGAATTGAAAAAGGACATTTGGTCAGATAGTCCAGTGCCAGCAAAATTAACTTATGGAAAAAAGAAGTATGATATTGATATCGTATACCGAGGAGCTCATATTCGCGAATTTGAGAAAAAGTCTTATCATGTTATGTTTTATAAGCCTAAAAAATTTCAAGGTGCGAAAGAGTTTCATTTGAATTCGGAGTTTATGGATCCGTCTCTCATACGAAATAAATTATCTTTAGATTTTTTTCATGATATTGGTGTACTTTCGCCAAAATCACAACATGTATTTATAAAAATTAATGGTCAAATTCAAGGTGTGTACTTACAGTTAGAATCGGTTGATGAAAATTTTTTGAAAAATAGAGGATTACCGAGTGGTTCTATTTATTATGCGATAGATGATGATGCGAATTTTTCATTAATGAGTGAACGAGATAAAGATGTTAAGACAGAGCTCTTTGCGGGTTATGAATTTAAATATTCGAATAAAAATAGTGAAGAACAACTGAGTGAATTTGTATTTCAAGCGAATACTTTGACGAGGGAAGCCTATGAAAAAGAAATTGGGAAGTTTCTACATGTAGATAAATATTTACGATGGTTAGCAGGAGTTATTTTTACGCAAAACTTTGATGGTTTTGTTCATAACTATGCACTATATCATAACGATGAAACAAATTTATTTGAAGTTATACCGTGGGATTATGATGCGACTTGGGGGCGAGATGTACAAGGGAGACCGCTTAATCATGAATATATTCGTATTCAAGGTTATAATACGTTGAGTGCAAGATTGCTAGACATACCTGTATTTAGAAAGCAGTATCGAAGTATTTTAGAAGAAATATTAGAAGATCAATTTACAGTTTCGTTTATGAGGCCGAAAGTAGAAGGGTTGTGTGAATTGATTCGTCCATATTTACTACAAGATCCATACATGAAAGAAAAATTAGAAACATTTGATCAAGAGGCTGATATGATTTATGAATATATAAATAAAAGAAGAAAGTATATACAAGACCACTTACATGAATTGGATTAATTTTGAAAGAGATTGAGACGTTATCAATCTCTTTTTTTTTGTATAATAAAGATGTATCAATAAAAATGAAGTAATATATTTGATAGAGAATGGGGATGCGGATATATGACGATTAAATGGATTGATTGGGTAAAACAAATACAATCTATAGCTCAAGCGGGTTTAACGTATTCTAAGGATGTGTATGATATTGAGCGTTTCCAGCAATTACGAGATATTTCTATTTCAATGATGTCACATTACACGAAAACAGATTGGGAAGTCGTAGAGAAATTATTTGCAAGTGAGACAGGCTATCAAACACCTAAAGTTGATATAAGAGCGGTTGTTTTTCAAAATGAAAAGTTATTATTTGTGAAAGAAAAAAGCGATGGGAAATGGGCATTGCCAGGTGGATGGGCTGATGTCGGTTATACGCCAACCGAAGTTGCAGCAAAAGAAGTTTTCGAAGAGACTGGTTATGAGGTAGATCATTTTAAGTTACTAGCTATATTTGATAAAGAAAAACATCAACCATCTCCATCGGCGACGCATGTATATAAGATTTTCATTGGATGTGAGATTATTGGTGGAGAAAAGAAAACTAGCATTGAAACAGAAGAGGTGGAGTTTTTTGGTGAAAATGAATTGCCTAATTTATCAATTGCTAGAAATACAGAAGACCAAATTAAAGAGATGTTTGCCTACATGAAAGACCCGCAGAAAGAGAAATTAATAGATTAATCCTGCTTGAATTGTACATATTGTTAAAATGAAGATATTGGCAGATTGCAGCCTTTATGTAATAATGGGATGGTATGTGAAGAAAAAAGGAGATAAAAAAGAACATGTTAGCAAACATAATAGATCAGTTATTGCAATTTTTTGCAAGCTTAGGTTACTTTGGAGTAGCTCTTGCTTTAATGATTGAAGTAATCCCGAGTGAAATTGTACTTTCGTATGCTGGCTTTTTAGTAGCGAATGGTAAAATTAGTTTTGTGGGTGCAGTTATCGCCGGAACGATTGGTGGTACTTTAGCGCAAATCTTTTTATACTGGCTTGGATACTACGGAGGGCGTCCGGTTGTAGAGAAATATGGGAAATATCTACTTATTAATAAACATCATTTAGACATAGCGGAAGGTTGGTTTAAGCGTTATGGAGCAGGCGTAATATTTTCTGCGCGCTTTATCCCAGTAGTACGTCATGCAATCTCTATTCCAGCAGGACTAGCTAAGATGCCATTAAAACTATTTACACTTTATACGGTTGTAGCGATCATTCCATGGTCAATTCTATTTATATACTTAGGTGAAAAACTTGGTGGGAATTGGCGACAAATTAAAGAGTATGCATCTGATTACACACATTACATAATTATAGGAGCTGTTCTTTTTATTGCTCTATACTTTGGTTTAAAGTATTTCAAAAAGAAAAAAGCAGCGCGTTAAAGTCAATGATAATTCATTGGCTTTTTTTGTTTGTTTCAGTTCTAAAGAAAAGGAGTTGTCCATAATGTGTAATAATAAAGCGTAGCGGAGGAATGTGATGAAAGGGTCACCGTTTATACGTGGAACGATATTTTTAACGATGGCAACGATGATATCAAAAATGTTAGGGTTTATATATGTTATACCATTTACAGCGATGGTCGGTACGAGTGGTTACGTTCTATACACATACGCATATCGTCCTTATACCATCATGCTCAGCATAGCAACAATGGGATTACCGCTAGCTGTTTCAAAGATGGTATCAAAATATGATCAACTGAATGATTATCATACGGTTAAGAGAGTGTTGAAAAGTGGAATCGTGTTTATGTTTATAATGGGAGTCATTTCGTGTTTTACGTTATATATGCTAGCTCCGCATTTAGCTAAACTTGTCATCGATGGGAATGATCAAACGGGGAATAGTGTAGGAGCGGTTACTACTAATATTCGAATTGTAAGTTTTGCGTTAATACTTGTGCCAGTAATGAGTTTATTAAGGGGCTTCTTTCAAGGATTCCAATCGATGGGGCCTTCTGCATTAAGTGTAGTTGTAGAGCAATTTTTTCGGGTTTTAACCATTTTAATAGGAAGCTTTGTCGTTTTATATGTTTTAAAAGCTTCTGTTTCGCTAGCAGTTGGTATTTCAACGTTTGGTGCCTTTATGGGAGCTGTAGGTGGATTAACTGTTTTAAGTGCGTATTATATGAGAAGGAGAAGGCACTTAAAGAAAAAAGAAATGGCAAGTATACCACAAACAACGAAATCTTTTTTCTCGCTTTATAAGGAGCTCTTTACATATTCTATTCCTTTTGTTGTAGTGGGCTTAGCAATTCCGTTGTATCAGACGATTGATACATTTACAATTAATAAACTACTTATACAGATAGGGTATATGCAAGGCGAAGCGGAAAAAATTAATGCGATAATTGGTCTTGTTCAAATGGTTGTGCTTATCCCGGTATCCGTTGCGACAGCTTTTAGTATGTCTCTCGTACCAGAGATGACGAAAGCTTATACAGCAGGAAATACGAAGCTATTGTACAAACATTTTACGAGAACAAATGTATTAGTAGTAGCGATTACGGTACCGGCGGCAATTGGAATGATGGTGTTAGCCAAGCCTGTATATACCCTTTTATTTGGTGCTGGAAATGATCCAGAGATGGGGAGAATCATTTTACAGTATTATGCTCCTGCTTGCATACTATTTTCTCTTTTTACAGTAACGGCTGCTATGCTACAAGGAATCAATCAACAGCAGAAGACGGTGCTAGGACTAGTGATTGGAATTATTGTGAAGATAGTTTTAAATATTGTATTGCTTCCGTATTTCGATTATGTAAGTTTTATCATTTCAACATACGCGGGCTATACGATTTCAGTCGGGTTTAACTTGTGGATGCTTTCTAAATATGTTATAAAGGCAACATAAGCTTTTAAGGCAGAGAGCACTCTGTCTTTTTCTATGTTTATCCCGCTCTAACGGGCAGTAAGATCCTCATCTCAAAATTTAGCGAAAGAAAAGAAGTTTAGTTGGGGGCGGGCAGCCCGTAAAAGCCCGATTGGTGAGGGTTGAAAATCAGTGGGGGGATGAAGCCCCCACTGATTAAAGTTTCACTTTATAATATTTTTCTTATAAAAACGTTTTCAAAATAATTTTTCTATTGAAATTTAAACGTATGTTTCATATGCTGAGAATGGCGGTTTAAAAACTGTGATTTAAGAGAGGTAGATTCCTACATGTAAAAAGAATCGGGGTGATAGTATGTTAAATATATATTTAACAGACCGAAACGGAAAACTACAAGAGATTGAGGAAATGCAAAAGGGGTGCTGGATTAATGTACTTCATCCAACAGAAGAAGAAATTCAATATCTAGTACAAACTTTAAATGTAGACTTAGATTTCATTAAAGACCCTTTGGATGATGAAGAACGCTCTCGTATTGAAAAGGAAGACAATAATACTTTAATTATCGTCGATATTCCGACAGTTAGACATGACGAAGAAGGAAATTCGATTTATGACACGATTCCAATAGGTATGATTGTGATGCCGGATTGTTTTGTTACAATCTGCTTAGAAGAGAATCCAATTTTTGAACGTTTTATTAATCAACGTATTAAAGAATTTTATACGTTTAAGAAGACGCGCTTTGCACTTCAGCTCTTATATACGATTTCTACTTATTATTTAAGATACTTAAAGCAAATAAATCGAAAAACAATTGATTTAGAGCATCAATTAAATCAGTCAATGAAAAATAAAGAGATTTTCACATTGTTAGGCCTTGAGAAAAGTTTAGTATACTTTACAACGTCATTAAAGGCTAATAAAATTGTAATTCAAAAGTTAATGCGTAATAGTACATTTTTAAAAATGTATGAAGACGATCAAGATTTATTAGAAGATGTATTAATTGAAAATAAACAGGCTATTGAAATGGCGGAAATATATAGTCACATTTTAAGTGGAATGATGAATACTTTTAGCTCCGTTATATCAAATAATTTAAATAGTGTTATGAAACTGTTAACGTCAATTACGATCATTTTATCTTTACCGACGATGGTTTCTAGTTTCTTTGGAATGAACGTAAAGGTTCCGTTTGAAGGGGAAGCCCACGGTTTTGTAATTGTACTCATCATATGTGTAACACTATCTTTCACGTTAGCTTTTGTTTTTTGGAAGAAACGTTACTTTTAACGATAAGAAAGCTGCTCTAGCATAGTTATACAACTACGCTAGAGCAGCTTTTTTGCTATGAAATCTCAAATTTTGAATAGAATATAACTTGTACAATGTAATGTATATAAAGGGTATGTATTCCATATAAGCCTTGTTCAATTAATGAAATGGGGTTAAAATTACATATTGTTAATGAAAAGTTGGAGGAAATACATCATGGAATTGTTTCAATTACCGAAAGCATTCCTGCAAATGAATACAATTTTTATCTCCATATTGATCGAAGCACTTCCTTTCGTGCTCATTGGTGTATTTATTTCAGGATTCATTCAAATGTTCGTGACAGAAGATATGGTGGCAAAATGGATGCCGAAGAACCGATTTCTGTCTGTTTTATTAGCTACTTTTTTAGGTATGTTGTTTCCGGGCTGTGAATGTGGAATTGTTCCGATTGTAAGACGATTAATTGGAAAAGGTGTTCCACCATACGCAGGGATTGCATTTATGTTAACTGGACCTATTATTAATCCAGTTGTATTATTTGCTACTTATGTTGCCTTTGGGAGTAGTATGCACATGGTATGGTATCGTTCTATTGTAGCGATTATCGTAGCCATTATCGTTGGAATTATATTATCCTTTATGTTTAAAGAACATCAATTAAGAGATGATCACTTCCCAGAAGTGAATAATAAGCGTCCACTGCGTAAAAAAATGTGGGATGTATGTACACACGCTGTTGAGGAGTTCTTCTCAATGGGAAAATATTTAGTACTAGGTGCGTTAATTGCAGCAGCGGTACAAACGTTTGTACAAACTTCAACACTTCTTGCTATTGGACAAGGTCCGTTTTCTTCATCAGCTGTTATGATGGGACTTGCTTACATTTTATCACTTTGTTCAGAGGCAGATGCATTTATCGCTTCTTCGTTCCAAAGTACGTTTTCAACAGCTTCACTTGTCGCGTTCCTCGTTTACGGACCGATGGTGGATATTAAAAATATGTTTATGATGCTTGCGACATTTAAAACGAAATTTGTAATTGTTGTTATAGTTACAGTTACTCTTGTTGTTTATGCAAGCTCACTACTCATTTATGCGATGGGGTGGTAGGTTATGTTTCGAGCATATATATTATTAGGTTTTACAATATTAATTGCGCAACTTCATATTTCCGGTAACATTACGAAGTATATCAATATGAAGTATGCCTATTTATCAACAACAGCAGCAATTATTTTAGGTTTCTTAACGATTGTACAAATTATCGTCGTTTTCCAAAAAGAGCACCAAAAGGAAAAAGAGAGAAATGATTGCAGTTGTGACCATAGCCATTGCGGGCATGATCATTCAAAAGATGAGAATACATGGTGGAAAAAAGCATTTTCGTACTCATTGTTTTGTTTTCCAATTATCTCAGGATTATTTTTCCCAATTGCGACGCTAGATTCGGATATTGTTAAAGCGAAAGGATTTCACTTTCCTGTTGCACAAGCAGAAAGTAAGGATCCATTTATGACAAGACAATTTCTAAGACCTGATACGAGCATTTATTACGGGAAAGAAGGATACCGCGGTGTAATGGAAAAAGGGAAGAAAGAGTTTGTTACGAAAGATAATATTAATTTGAAAGATGAAGACTTCCTAAAGGGTATGGAAACAATTTATAATTATCCTGGCGAGTTTACTGGGAAAAAATTATCTTTTAAAGGGTTTGTTTTTAGAGATGATTCTTCTAAAAAAGAACAATACTTCTTATTCCGTTTCGGTATTATACATTGCGTAGCAGATTCTGGTGTGTATGGTATGTTAGTGAAAAAGCCAGAAGGCGTAGAGTGGAATAATGATGACTGGATTCAAGTAGAAGGAGAGATAACTACTGAGTTTTATCAGCCGTTTCATGCGAATATTCCTGTATTAGAAGTAACAAAATGGAATAAAGTTGAACAGCCGAAAGAACAATATGTATTTAGAGGAGCCGATTGATAAAATCGGTTCTTTTTTGTGGACTAAAAGTTCTGAATGTTGTTAATATTAAACGTGTAGTTCATTTAGTATAGTGATTATTGAAATATTAGGGATAGTTCATTAAAGGGGTGATAACAATGACAGAAGTAAAGGGGAAAACAGCCAATGAGTCAAGGGTGTTCAAAACGAGCCGAGTATTCCCAACAGATTTAAATGATCATAACACGCTATTTGGTGGGAAGATATTAGCGGAGATGGATATGGTTGCTTCTATTTCAGCATCCAGACATTCAAGAAAGGAATGTGTCACAGCATCTATGGACTGGGTCGATTTCTTACATCCTGTTCGTTCTTCAGATTGTGTTAGTTATGAATCTTTCGTAATTTGGACAGGAAGAACTTCGATGGAAGTGTTTGTGAAGGTAGTGGCTGAAGATTTAATTTCAGGTGAGAAGCGTATAGCGGCAACGTCATTCGTTACTTTTGTGGCACTTAGTAAGGAAAATAATCCAGTTCCAGTACCGCGTGTTATCCCTGAAACAGAAGAAGAGAAAGAATTACATCGTATTGCTGTGTTACGTGCAGAACAGCGTCATATACGTAAGGCAGAGAGTAAGAAAGTAGCCACATTGTTAACCTTTTGAGATGAATATTTAGCCATTTAAGTTACTATAGCAGTCAGAAATGGTTTTAAAATGAAAAGCGGACACCTAAAAATAGGTGTCCGCTTTTATAGTTTTTTCATCCACATATCATATGACAGTAGCTACTTAGCAGAAGCAAGCAGCACCGACGATGATTAAGAGGATAAATAATACGACTAATAGCGCAAATCCATTACCATGTGCGAAGCCCATTGTTATTTCCTCCTTTTATTTTAAGATACAACATACAATATGCAAATGAGCTATTGTTTGATATGGACATATATCATGCAATGACATATTTTCTTGAATGATAATGTAATAAAAAAGGGAAGATATAGAAATAACAGTAAGTGGAGAAAGGAATTTATCCATGAAGCACTTTTTCGCTATAATCCTTTGTTTAATAGGTGTATTCATTTGGATGAACATCGATGTGGAAATGGGGAAGGAAATGGCTAGTGAATATGAATTAGGACAAGTTCGATTAGGTGAATTTCAACTATATACGAACGGTGAAGAGTTATATAGAAAATTATTTGACGATATAAACGATGCAGAAAAGTATATATATATCCATTTTTATATTGTAGGAAAAGACGAAATAAGCCAAGAGTTTTTACAGTTATTAGAGAAAAAAGCATCTAGCGGAGTAGAAGTGAAATTGTCAGTCGATCGGGTAGGCGGATATAAGCTGAAGAAAAAGGTAATTAGCCGATTAAAAGAAAACGGTGTGAAGTTTACATTTAGTAAAAAACCGAAACTGAAAAATATGTTCTATTCTTTGCATCAACGAAATCATAGACGTATTGTTACGATAGATGGAAAGGTATCATACGTCGGTGGCTTTAATATCGGAAAGGAGTACCTTGGACAAAATCCAAAGTTTGGGCCATGGCGTGATTATCACGTGCGCATCCATGGTGAGGGTGCAGCGGATATGGAAAGAAAGTTTGCCGAAGATTGGAAAGAAGATACAGGAGAAAAAATGCCTATACATGAAAGTATACCTACATTAGGGAATATAAAATATCAATATTTATTTTCAGATGGAAAAGGTTTATGGGAAAAATATGGAGCACTATTAAAGCAGGCTAAAAAATCTTTAATTATTGCTACACCATATTTTGTACCAAGTAAAGAAATGGTGAAAGAGTTAAAAGCTGCATTAAATCGTGGTGTTAATGTAAAAATTCTCGTGCCATTTAAAAGTGATGCCATATTGTTAAAACAAGCTGCCTATCCATATTTGAAAGATATGTTACATGCTGGAGCGGAGATTTATCAATATCGAAATGGATTTTTTCATGGGAAAGTAACAATCATAGATGGAGAAATTGTTGATATTGGGACAGCGAATTTTGATAATAGAAGTTTTTATTTAAATTGCGAGTCTAACTGTATCATATATGATAAAACAGTTGTTGATGAAGTATGGAGTCGATTACAGGTAGACTTTCATAAATCAAAACGATTTTCTGAAGAAGATTTTGAGGAAATTAGTAGATGGGATTGGTTTTTAGCAAGAATAGCGAATGTTTTAGCATCATATTTATAGTATATGGACAAAAGAGAAGGGAGGCGCTTTAATGGACTGTATGAAAGAATTAATGAGATATAGTTATATGCTAATATACAAGGTTGGAGAGTATGCTGGAAAGGTCAGAGACGAAGAATTAAAAAATCTATTACAGCACCATTTACCATATATGTTACAAGCATATAATGAACAAGTAAATTTTCAAGAAGGAGAGAATGTGCAGCATATAACCTGTGAAACAACGGAGTTTGATTTGCATGAAATGGAAAAGGAAACAGTTAGTAAATATACAGGGGATATTCATATTGCAATCAGTTATATTGCGCACTTGAAACGATTAGCTTTAAAGTTTGCTCAAGTTGCAGTGGAAGTTGCTAATCCAGAGTTTCGCTCATTTTTGGAAAATTGTTTCCTGAAAATGAACCGTTACGCTTATAGTGTGTGGCAATATGTTATGAAGAAGGAATATAAGATTACACATCTATATGAAAATGAAAAGTTTGCATGAGAAACTAAGGCGAAATGGTATGCGCCTTAGTTTTTTTACGTCCATTGAGAGAAAAAACTAGTTTTATTGTGTATCGATTGGAAATGAAATAAAATCAGGTTTTGTTATCAGAAAATTTACAAAAATTTACCGTATATTTACTGTTTTTCAATCTCTCCTTTAAAAATAGAGAGTAATATGAGGTTGTACATATTCTATCACAAGGAGGAAACGCAAATGAATAAATGGGTTAAATCATTAACTGCTATGGCACTTGCAAGTTCTTTATTAATGGTAGGTTGTAGTAAAGGTGAGGACAAGAAGAAAGAAGACGACACAACAACACAACAAGAGGATAAAAAGGATAAAGAAACAAGCGGAACCGAGAAGTCTACTGATTCTAAAGAAAAGAAATAAAGTAATAATAAAGCTTCCTCTCATATATGAGGAAGCTTTTTTGTTGTAAATTTATTGAGATTATTGAAAAATAGAAAGAGAATGAAAGAGGGGGAAAACAAATGAAAGTATGTATATTGGGAGCAACAGGACGAGTAGGTTCAAACATAATTAATTTAGCATTAAAGGATTCAGCTGAAGTGAATGCATTAGCGCGTGATTTAAATAGAATAGAAATACAACATGAAAGGCTACGAGTGATAGAAGGTAATGTATTGAACGAAAATGATATAAAGAAAGTGATAGAAGGAAGCGATATAGTAATTAGTGCACTTGGAACGGATCAAAATGGAACATTAGGGAAGAGTATGCCACAAATCATTAAGCAAATGGAAGAAGAAGGGGTTCGTAGAATCATAACAATAGGAACAGCTGGTATTTTACAAGCAAGAACAAATCTAAATTTATATCGTTTTCAATCAACGGAATCAAAAAGGAAAACGACAACGGCAGCGGAAGATCATTTGGCTGCATATAAAGTACTAAGTAATAGTAATAATTTATGTTGGACAGTTGTTTGTCCGACACATTTAATAGATGGTGAGGCGACAGAGGTATATCGAACTGAAAAAGATATATTGCCAGAGGGTGGATCAAAAATTACAGTGGGTGATACAGCACACTTTGCATGGGATCTATGTAAGAAAAACATATATGAAAATAGTCGAGTAGGTATTGCATATTAAAAAACCATCCCGAAGTCGGGATGGTTAAAAGATGATATAACACAAGAAGATGATAATCATAATGATTTGGAGAATTGCTTTCGCTACTGTACTGCTTAAAAAACCAACTACAGTAGCGACTCCAACTAGAAAGGCATCTTTTGGCGCTTTTTTATGCACTAGTTCTGTTATAAATACTGATAAGAACGGTATGATAATAAGTCCGAATGGCGGGAAGAAGAACGATCCGACAATGATAGAAATCATTCCGACACGTTCGCCCCATTTAGAACTACCGTATTTTTTTAAGAAATATCCATTTGCAATAAAATCAGCAACGAAAATGAAAAGAGTGAAAATGACTTGAATAATCCAAAAAGAAGTTGTTAATTCGCCTCCATTTATACCGAAATGGTAAATCAAATATCCAGCCCAGACAGCTAGTATGCCAGGGATAATTGGATAAATGAAGGCGAGAAATGAAACAATGAAACAGGCAATGATACAAATTGTTAATAAAACAGTCACTTTATAGCTCCTTTTTAATATCTAGTTTATGTACAGCAACTTTTTTGACTTGATGTCCATCAAGTTCTAATACTTTAAATTGAAAACCAGCATATTCAATGGAGTAGCCAGCTTCAATATTTAAGTCAACTGCTTGAGAAAGAAGCCATCCTCCGATTGTATCTAAATCACTATCATCAATATGTAGGCCAAACATATCATTTACTTCAGAAATAAGCACCTTTCCATCTAAAACAGTAAGCTTAGGTGTACGCTTTTCAATCATAGGTGATTCATCCGCATCGAATTCATCTTGAATTTCTCCAATGATTTCTTCAAGAATATCTTCCATCGTTAAAAGTCCAGCAGTACCACCATATTCATCCATAACGATTGCCATCTGAACGCGATTTTTTTGAAGGTGGACTAATGTTTTACGAATTGGAACTGTTTCAAATACAGTTAGAACAGGATGTATATAAGATTCAAGTGGTTTATAAATACCTTTCGTTTGATCATGGAATACTTCTTTCGTATTGATCATCCCAATGATATCATCTTTATCTTTTTCGATAATTGGATAGCGTGTATATTTTTCAGTAGCGACGATATCCATATTTTCTTCTAACGTATTTTCAGTAGATAAGCAAATCATTTCGGTACGAGGAACCATAATTTCTTTTGCAACTCGATCATCAAATTCAAAAATGTTATTTACATATTTATATTCGGTTTGGTTTATTTCACCGCTTTTAAAACTTTCACCTAAAATGAGTCGCAATTCCTCTTCAGAATGAGCAAGTTCACTTTCTTTCGCAGGTTCTAATCCGAGTAATTTTGTGAAAAATATAGCTGTACTATTGAGTAGCCAAATGAATGGGTACATAATTTTATCAAATAAAATAAGCGGTCTTGCAAATTTGAGTGTGATCGCTTCTGCTTTTTGAATTGCGAAAGACTTTGGAACTAATTCACCTAATACAACGTGGAAAAATGTAATAACACTAAAAGCAATAACAAAAGATAAAGTGTTAGCCATTGTTCCAGTAATATTAATTTTTTCAAAGAGCGGTCGTAGTATATGCTCCACAGTTGGTTCACCAAGCCAACCAAGCCCTAAAGAAGTGATTGTAATTCCGAGCTGACAAGCTGATAAATAAACATCTAAATTAGATAGGACGCTTCTTGCAGCTAAAGCTTGTTTATTACCTTCATTTGCAAGTTGGTCAATTCGACTTTTTCGTACTTTTACAACAGCGAATTCTGATGCAACGAAAAAGCCAGAAATAAGAATAAGTACAAAGATGAGAAAAATATTTAATATGTCCAAGCGTGTTCTCCATTCCAAGGTTTGGAATAAAGATGTCACCTCCTGCAATTATGTTATACTTTTATAATAAATCCAAATGAAAAGAATAGTCAAAGGAAAAGGGTAAATATTGGTATGTTTCTGTAATAGTTTTTGAATTTGCTGTTATTTTGTCCGCTATACAAAAGGAATAACCCCCTACTTTTAGATTATAGAGGGTTATTTTAAATTAAGGTTTTGGAACACTTCTCGTTAAAGTGTATGACTGTTGCTTGGAGTAGTTTGTGGTCCATAGTGTTTGAAGGAAAGAAAGTATGCTATATGGGATATAGAGTAGTAATAAGCCGATTGTAACAATTATGGGTGAATTTCCGCCAAATTGAACGATAAATTGTAACAGTCCATTTGCATGAAAAACGCATTCCATAAAAACGAATGAAAGAATAATGGAACCTAAAATTGATTTATGATTCGAAGTAAGCGCCAAAAACAATGTATCCACAAGAAAAGAATCATGTTTTATTTCATATTCATTTGTGTTTTTTAAGAAAGGAATCCATTTTTTTACTGCTTGCATAACGATAATCATGGAAGTACTACATACGATGATAAATGATGAGTAGTAAGGAAGGTTTATAAATTGTGCGATGTATAGAAGTAGTAATAAGACTGAACATTGTAATACTACAGTGCAAAAAGAGTAAGGTATCCATTTCAATACAGTAGTAAACTTTTTAAACGAGTTAGGTACTTTGAAAAATAAATGGCCGATACCCAAACTTATGAAAAATCCGATCGCAAGGGTAAAAGTAAAACGAACAATCGATATAAAATATATTTCCCATATGTAAGGGAATAATGGTGTTGAATGATTAGAAGTATGTATCATTTGGTTTGCTGAGAAAAAGATAGATTCATGCATCCAATCAACCTTTGGAATTGATATAGAAGAAAGCTGTGCGAAGTTTTGAAAAATGCTAATAAATCCATTTTGATAAGAATAATTGTGTGTAATAAAAAGAGCTGGAATAGGACTTATGGCAAAAATAACAATAATACCAATTATAAATTTACATATATGTGAGCGTAATAAGGACATATAACCACCTACTCTTAGAATATTCAGAAAATTCTTATTCTTATTTTAGCTTTTTTTGAAAGAAGTTACAATATATTTTTCATTCAGTAATTCAGAGAGAAGATTTGATAGCAAAAATATGCAAGTGAAGGATTCATGAATAAATTATGACAAGAAAATGAATAATTTTCAGAAAAATAAAATAAATTATTTATTTTTTTCTGAAAATATAATATAGTTATGGCACAGAAAGTATTTTAACATAAGGAGGCTATTTATGAGGATTAAAGGGAATTACGTACCGAAAAGGGAAGTTTTACTGTGCTCAAGTTCGATTACGATAGGGGAAGCGTTAGAGCATTTAAATAAAACGGGGTATCGTTGTGTACCAGTTTTAGATGAAAAAAAAGAGAAATTTTTAGGGAATATATATAAAGTAGATATTTTAGAATATAAAGGATCACTTGATGAGAGTGTAATACAATTATTAAACGATAAAGAAGGATTTGTGAGAGAAGATTCATCTTTCTTTAAAGTATTTTTTACAATAAAAAAATTGCCTTATTTATCAGTAGTTGACGAAAAAGGGGTTTTCCTTGGAATTTTAACGCATAAAAAAGTTTTTGAGTTATTAGAGGATGCATGGGGTGTTCACTCTAGTAAATACTCTGTCATGATTGGAACGCAAGACTATAATGGAGCAATCCAAAAGTTATCGACAGTTTTAAAGAAATACACTGGTATTCAAAGTTTGATGACTTTTGATAATGATGCCTTATTAGTTCGTAGAATTATGTTTACATTAGGAGAAGAGTTTAACGACGGTGAATTAGAGACATTATTGAAAGATTTAGAAGATCACGGATTTAGAGTTGTGTATGTGGAAGAGATGAAAAATCCACGTGAAGTTGAAACGATAGAGTAACATACAAAAGCCATCTAAATTATATTAGATGGCTTTTGTATGTTACGGGTATAAAGTTATTTGAAAATAACGATTGAATAATAGGTGAGATTATAACAATATTTGTGTAAGAGAATAAAAAATGTAGATAATTTCGATTTTCAAAAAAATCAATTTGAAAATATGTTTTTATTTTGCAACTAAATATGTTACTATATGTGTGATAAAAACAAAGAGGTCTGACAACTATACTCCACGTAATAACACTCTAATGATTTAAAAATTCAAAAAAATCAAAAATTAAAATAATAATTATATTAATGATTAGAGTAAAAATAAGGGGAATGGAGAAATTATGGAGAAAGACACTGCTTTGTAAGGGGCATATTTTATCATCTTGAGCAGAGAGGAGGATGCATAGCATATTGTAAAATATAGAGATAAACAATGAAAAAGTGCTATGCAAATGAAGAGCATGAAGGGACGTTTAAGGCCAGGTGATACGGTAGCAATTGGTTTAATGCTATTTGCATTATTTTTAGGAGCAGGAAATTTAATTTTTCCGCCAGTTTTAGGTCAACAAGCAGGAGAGAATGTTTGGATTGCTACAATAGGATTCCTTGTAACGGGAGTCGGATTACCCCTACTAGCTGTAACAGCTGTCGCGTTTGTAGAGGGGGACTTGAAAGCGCTATCTTCTAGAGTCCACCCTATATTTGCGTTTATTTTCCCATTGATTAGTTATTTAGCAATTGGACCATTTTTCGCGATTCCTCGTACTGGAGCTGTTTCGTTTGAAATGGGTATGAAGCCGTTTTTATCAGAGGCAATGGTTTCAGAGTGGTACATGCTATTTCTTTTCACGATAGTTTTCTTCGGAATAACGTGGTATTTATCATTAAATCCATCTAAATTAGTGGATTGGTTCGGAAAGTTTCTTACACCATTATTAGTATTAATTGTCGCTGTTATTGTCGGAAAGGCAATTATTGATCCAATTGGAGAGCCAGCTGCGCCGTTAGCTGCTTACAAAGAAAATGCTTTCTTTGGTGGATTTATTCAAGGATATTTAACGATGGATGCAATTAGCGCGCTCGTATTCGGAATTGTCGTTGTACAAGTTATCCGCTCTAAAGGGATAAAAGAGAGTAGTCAAATTGCAAAAATAACAGTAGTATCAGGTATTATCGCTGTACTTGGTTTAACGTTAATTTATTTATCGCTTGCTTATCTTGGTTCAACAAGCACATCACTTGGTATCTCAGAAAACGGTGGTCTTATTTTAACGAATGTTGTAAATGAGCTATATGGGACGAGTGGTAAAATTTTATTAGGGCTTGTTATTATACTCGCTTGTTTAACAACTTCTGTTGGGTTAACATCTGCGTGTGCGGGTTTCTTTACAAACTTATTCCCAAAACTTTCGCATAAAACGATTGTAACAATGGTATGTGTATTTAGTTTAATTGTATCTAACCTAGGTTTAACACAATTAATCGCAGTAACATTACCTGTGTTAATGATCATTTATCCAGTTGCAATTGTATTAATTGTACTTTCGTATTTCCATAAGTGGATTGGGAAGCGTAATACAATTTATATTGGAGCTATTTTAGGTGCATTGTTAATTAGTTTCTTTAACGGTTTAGAAAGTGCGAAAATTAAAATTGACGCGATTTCTAATGTACTACAAATGTTACCGTTATATAACGAAGGAATCGGATGGTTAATTCCATCATGTATTGGCGGGATTCTCGGTTTCTTCTTCTATAAATCAAATGAATCAAGTGAATTACAAAAGAAAGGTGCTTAGGCACCTTTCTTTTTTTGAAGGGGATTTTTGTATTTTGTCTAAGTAATAATTGGGGGGGAATGATAAATGGCTAATTTTGAAGATTTTTTAAATTTGGATTTGAGAATTGGAACTGTAATACATGCAGAGGAATTTAAAGAAGCGAGAGTACCAGCGATTAAACTAGCAATAGATTTTGGAGAAATCGGGATAAAGCAGTCAAGTGCTCAAATTACGAAAAGGTATAGTCCAGAAGATTTAATCGGTCAACAAATCGTTGCTGTTGTAAACTTTCCACCAAAGCGTGTAGCTGGATTCAAATCAGAAGTACTTGTGCTTGGTGGTGTTCCTGAAGCTGGTGATGTTGTGTTACTTCAGCCTAATATGGAATTGCCAAATGGAACAAAAATTAGCTAGGGTGAAGGTAGGGGCTAATATGGATATCGGACGAGAATATTTGCAATGTGCGATTTCGAACTTTAAAGCAACAAAGAAACAAGGGGAGCGGGCACTTTCTCAATTATCATATGAACAAATACAATGGTCTTCTCATGAAGAAACGAATAGTATAGCGATTATTATTAAGCATCTTCACGGTAATATGCGTTCTAGATGGACGGATTTTTTAACGTCTGATGGTGAAAAAACAGATCGTAATCGAGATGGTGAATTTGAAGGATGCTATCACTCAAAAGAAGAAACCCTTATAGCTTGGCAAGAAGGATGGAAATATGTTTTTAATACGATGAATACTTTAACGCCGGAACACTTATTGAAGACGGTATACATTCGCGGTGAAGCACATACTGTCATGCAAGCAATTGAAAGGCAAATTGCTCATTATGCATTGCATATTGGTCAGATTATATACATTGGGAAGATGTTAAAAGAAAATGAGTGGGAATGTTTAAGTATTCCGAGAGGTCAGTCTGCGCGTTATGTAGAGAAAAAACGTTCAACATAATAATAAGAAAGAAACCGATAAAAAATGGGAAAAAAGAAAGTCAGCCAAATAATAGATGGTTCTGTAATCATAAGAATACTGCCAAAAATAAGTCCATATATAATAAGAAAGGAATTGAAAAGTGTATTCACAGGGAGAAATCGTGAGATGAACACTTGCTGTCGTTTAAAACAATCACTGTGAAATAAATAAAAGCGGAAGTACCATGTGGCTGTAATAAGATCTTTCTTTTTCATAATTCTTTTTTTGCATGTATGACAGATAAATGGTGGTTGCATTTCATTACGCTCCATTTTTTATTTTCATAATAATGTGAGACAAAAGTAGGTACAAAGTGTATGTTCCTATATACGCTCCTGCAATAAGGAAAAATGGATTCAGTAAAATTCCATGAATGCTCGTCATGAAAACTAAATCTTGTATTAAAACATCGTATATATTAATGGAAATAATTATACCGAGTACATACAGTGCCAAGTACGCAGAAATATGTAGCACAATAGAGATTTTTGGTTGCTTAGCGGACAAATAAAAAATGAATGATAGAGCGATTGGTAATATTCCTATTAATAGCTTCAATTCATTTCACCTCATTAACAATATAGCCGAAATTTTAACGGTCTATTCTCTAGGGCTTGTACATAACTTGAAATAGAGAGGTGATAGTATGAATCGGGGCTTTTTTTTATGAAGTTTACAAGTATGCGTAAGTTAGTTTTATTTGTTATTACTACAATGCTAGCGACTTTTTTTCTTATTAGTATGATGGTAACCTCTATGAAAGAGACAAAGTCAACGTATTTATATAATTGGTTAAATGAGTTATCGATGAATGGTTACATGTATGTACTTGGAAAAGAGAATCATTATTTTACACAGGAGTATCGAAATTTGAATCAAGATTTTTCAATTTCTTCTTTTCTCTTTTCTATGGCTACAAATATTCGCTTTAATGATGTACGCAGTTTCGTCGGGAAAGAGCTCCCGGGGTTTGGTAAGTACGATACAGAAATTGTTATTGCGGGTGAGGGTACAAATTATTCTAACTTACCGATAGAGTCGAGTGTTCCTCTTGAAGAAGTGGTGAAGGAACGGACTAGTGGAACTGGACAAGTACCTAAACAAGATACGAGTAAAGAGAAAAAACAGCCGTCCCAAACGACTGGGAAGAGACAAGTTGCGTTTATTTATCATACACATAGCTGGGAATCTTATTTACCTTTACTTAACTTAACGAATGACCCGAATCCGAATAAAGCAACGAGTTCTGTATCGAATATTTCTATATTAGGAGATCGTTTCCGTGAACAACTAGAAGGTGAAGGGATTGGAGCTACTAACGATAAGAGTGATGTTGGTCAAAAGTTAATAAGTAAAGGTTTAAACAGTAATAGTTCGTATAAAATGTCACGAGAAATTGTGCAGCAAGCTATGGCTGGAAATAAAGATCTTCAATACTTTTTTGATTTGCATCGTGATAGTGCCCGAAAGAATGTAACGACAAAAACAATTGGAGATAAATCATATGCAAAGCTTGCATTTGTAGTAGGGAAAGGAAATAAAAACTATGAAAAAAACTTACAATTAGCGACAGCTTTACATGAGGCGATTAATAATAAATATCCAGGAGTGAGCCGTGGGGTCATTCAAAAAGGGTTCCAGACAGGAAATGGAATCTATAATCAAGACCTATCAGGACAAGCGATATTAATAGAAGTTGGCGGTGTAGATAATACAGAGGAAGAATTGAATCGATCAATTGATGCACTTGCTAAAGCATTTGGTGAATATTTTTGGCAGGCAGAAAAAGTGAATGGATAAAGTGAATTTTAAATTGGTGAGAGACCTCACCTGATGAGGATGAGTTCACAGTATTTTTGAAAAAACGTAAGTGTAATGCTTGCGTTTTTTCTTTGTAATGATGAGACGTCACAGAATAGACATAATTTGTCGTTGTTATAGTAATATCGAAATTTGTCAATTTATAGTAGGAGATTTACAAAGGAATTTTCGGGAAAGTAGAGAAAATCTTTTTATAAGGAAAACTTTTTATTATGAAACTGGTAGGGTGATTGAAGTGATTAGGGAAATCGAAATAGAAGATGCAGCATCATTTTTGCGATTAAGTAAGCAATTAGATGAAGAAACGAAGTTTATGTTATATGAACCAGGAGAAAGGAAAACTACAGCTGAGCAACAAGAAAAAATGATCCATCGATTTATAGAAAATGAATATGCAACAATATTTGTAGCAGTTGAAGATGAGAGAATAGTAGGTTTTATATTAGTGAATGGAAATAACATTCAAAGAAAGAAGCATGTGGCAAGCATTGTAATTGGTATTTTGCAAGAGTATAACGGGCGAGGTATTGGGACTAGATTGTTTAAAGAGGTTGAGAAGTGGGCAAAATTACATGATGTATGGCGTTTAGAATTAACAGTAATGGCCCACAATACAAGAGCTCAGGCACTATATAAAAAAGCTGGATTTGAGAAAGAAGGTGTCAAAAAAGCTGCTCTTATTATCGATGGAAAGGACATCGATGAGTATGAAATGGCCAAATTATTAAAATAAGAGGTCGTTATATGAAAAAAAGATGGGCACTACTCGGTATCGTAGCTGCAATAATTATTGTTGGAGTAGCAGGAATCAATTATAAAATGTATAAGGATAAGCAGGCGCAGGAAGTAAGTGTAAATAGCGTATTTCCGAAAGCGAAAGAAACGATTGCTAATATGGATGGGGATATTGCCGTAATTAATAATCCGAATTCAATGCTTGTACTTGTAAATAAAAGTAGGCGTTTACCAGATGGGTATAGACCGCCAGATTTAGTTATTCCGAAAGTGCGCTACTCTAGTGAAGGTGATCAAGAAAAGAAAAAGATGAGAAAAGAAGCAGCGAGGGCGCTTGAGGATATGTTTCAGCAGGCTGACAAAGAGCGTATTTTTCTTTTTGCAGTTTCTGGATTTAGATCTTTTGATCGACAAAAAGCATTAAATACGATGTATAAAAAACAAGACGGGGAAGCAAAAACAGCAATGTCTAGCGCGGTTCCTGGCACAAGTGAGCATCAAACTGGACTAGCTATGGATATTACGTCTCAATCTGCTGAATTTCAGTTAGAGACGGTTTTTGGGGAAACGAAAGAAGGTCAGTGGCTTTCTGAAAATGCCCATAAATTTGGTTTTGTTGTTCGATACACAAAAGCGAAAGAAACGATTACGGGTTATCGGTATGAACCATGGCACGTAAGGTATGTGGGAAATCCACAAGCTACATATTTGTATGATAATCAACTGACGCTTGAAGAAGTAACAGAGTAAATGATTGAGGGGAGAGACGTATAATGACGATGTTATATAAGAAAAAAGTACATGCATATATTACAAGAGAAAAAGAGGGGGTTATGCAATTACTTGTTTTTAAACATCGTGATATACATGAAGCTGGTATTCAAGTGCCAGGAGGAACGGTTGATGAAGGTGAAACGTTAGAAGCGGCTATATTGCGTGAAGTACAGGAAGAATCCGGATTGCGTCATTTATGCATAGAACGTTTTTTAGCAGATTACATCATACATATGAAAGAAAAACAGGAATATGAAAAACGCCACTTTTTTCATGTAACTTTACTAACAGATGTAAAGGATACTTGGGAACATATTGTAAGTGCTGGTGAGGAAGATAAAGGATTAGTATTTTGCTACGAATGGGTTGATATTGCAAAATGCCCTGAATTAGCTGGGAAACAAGGTGAGTTTTTACATTTGTTAGATGAAGTATACGCACAGTAATGTAAGAGTCTGAAGCGAAGTTCAATCCGTTTCAGACTATTTTTATTTTTCGGGAAATTAAAGGTGTTTAAATAAGGAAAGTGAATTTCTTTAAAGGGATATTAATTAAGCTAGCTTATGCTTTTGAACAAGCGACAAAGCATAGAAAAATCCCCAACTTATCATGAATAGAATAAACAAAGAGGACAGGAATCCCTGTCCTCTTTGTTTTAGTGCTTAAAGTGAAATATCGTTCTGCTCTGTCTTATGATATTTTAATAAACTAAAAGATAAACAAGCGGAACATAAAATAAGAATAGAAGCGATGATATAAATTGTACGAACACCGAACATATCAGTAATAATGCCAATGCTAAGCATAGATAGTCCAGAGGCTGTTGAAAGAAGTGCGCCATGTGCTGTATACATTTTGGATAATAAAGCAGGGGCGACACTTGATTGTAAAACAGTCGTTTGGGAAATATCTCTAATTTGATAACATGGTCCCATTAGAACACATAGAAAAAGCGCAATAAATCCGCTGCTCGTCATACCATATAAAAATGTAAGAATGCTAAATATAAGAGAGCTAATCGACATAGATCGTATTAAATTGTTTTGAATATAGGAACTCATTTTCCATGCTAATAGACCACCGATTAACGTGCCAACATAATAACTTGTATTAATATATCCCCACCATTCTTCGCCTTTATGAAGGATAGTCGTAACGTATGCCATCGTAATAGCACCAATCCATATTGTCCCTGCGAAAGTTTCAATTAAGTCCATATATGTAACGGTACGGAGAGAAGGATTTTGAAATAGGAGTTTCCAACCTTCCAATAAAACAGTACTTTTGGAAGAGGGAGAATCTGCTATTCTTTCAGTATGTATGGAACGTAATGAAAAATGTAATGCAATGCATCCGAAAATCATCAAAATGTTATTAATCATGAGTGTAGAAGTAGCGCCAATGAGAAGAACGACAATACTCGTAAATGAATAAGCAGCGGCTTGCACAATTTGTGTTGAAAAGGAAAAGATACTATTTACTTTTACTAATTTTTCTTTCAGTGTAAGGCGTGGGAGAATACCGTATAATAACGGAGCACTCCACCCACTACATAATGAAATGAAAAAAATAAAAGTTAATAGAGCCATAATGTTTGCTGAGAAGAACGGGAACAAAATCATTAATAATAGTAAAAAGACTGTTTTCAGCCATTGGAGCGTATATAACAACGTATAAGATGGAAAACGATTTATTATAAGTGGTGCAGAGATGTTAGCAATTAGATTTGTGATAACTTGTAATAATGGAAAAAGAGCAGTAATAGTAGCTGATTTAGTTGCTATATAAATATGAGTTGTAATAATCATTACATATACGATGTCAGCGAGAGTAATGCATATTTTGGAACCTAAATGGTAGATTAGTGACAGGTTTCTCAATAAGATTATCACCTCTATAAAAAATAGTATTTAGTAATTAGAATAATTGTAATTTAAAAATTAAAATTTTTAAAGAATTTAATTTTTTGTCACTTTTTGAAAGGGATTTTCATGTATAATGAAGAATATATTGATATAGTATTATATTAATGATCATTGTAACAGTGAGTATGTACAATAGCTTGTAGCAAACGCCCAAGTGTAAGAAAGGGCGGATAAACCATTCTTTTCTTCATATACATATAGAAAATGAGAAAGAAAGTGAGGGTTGCATATGGCTGCTTGGGTAATTTGGTTTATAATAGCTGGTATTTTATTTATCGCGGAAATGTTGTCGATTACATTTTACATGCTTTGGCTTGGAATTGGAGCTGTTGTCGGAGGTCTTATTGCTTTGTTTGCTCCTGATGCACTACTGTTACAAGTTACTGTTGGTGCAATTGTAAGTTTAACTTTGACATTCTTTACGAAAAGAATTTCAAAAAACTTTCGAGAAGCAAAAGGTTTTACTGATACAGTAGATATGCTTGTTGGTAAAAAAGGGATTGTTATGCAAGCGATTACAAATGAAGCGAATGGTATTGTGAAAGTGGATGGAGATACTTGGACAGCTATTGCAGATTCTTCAATTGATGCTGGAGAAAAAGTCGTTGTTATAAAGAGGCATAGTACTATATTACAAGTGAAAAAGGAGAGTGAATAAATATGGTAGCATTAACGTTAACGATTATATTCGCACTAATTGTAGTTACATTTATCGCATTAACAATTAAAATTATTCCTCAGCAAAAAGTTGGGGTTGTTGAAAGATTTGGTAAGTTTCAACGTATCATGCACCCAGGGTTAAATATTTTAATACCAATTGTAGATCGTGTTCGTGTATATCATGACTTACGTATTCAACAAACGAATGTACCACCGCAAAAGGTAATTTCCAAAGATAATGTTCAAGTAGAAATTGATACTATTATTTTCTATCAAATTGTTGAACCAGAACTTGCGACATATGGTATTTCAAACTATGAATATGGTGTTCGTAATATTACTTCAGCAACGATGCGTCAAATTATCGGTAAAATGGAACTGGATGAAACGTTATCTGGTCGTGAAAAAATTTCAACAGAAATCCGCTTAGCGCTTGATGAAGCAACAGAAAAATGGGGCGTACGTATTGAACGTGTCGAAGTTGTTGATATTAACCCGCCAAAAGATGTGCAAGCATCAATGGAAAAACAAATGAAGGCTGAGCGTAATAAACGTGCGATTATTTTAGAAGCTGAAGCAGCAAAACAAGATAAAGTCCTTCGTGCTGAAGGGGAAAAGCAAAGTAAAATCTTGATGGCTGAAGGGGATAAAGAAGCGCGTATTCGCGAAGCTGAAGGTATAAAAGAAGCAAAAGAATTAGAAGCGCAAGGGGAAGCAAGGGCAATTGAAGAAATCGCAAAAGCAGAACAAAATCGTATTGAATTGCTTCGTGAAGCGAATTTGGATGAGCGTATACTTGCTTACAAATCATTTGAATCATTAGCTGAAGTTGCAAAAGGACCAGCAAATAAAGTCTTTATTCCGTCTAATGCAATTGAAACACTTGGTACTCTTGGGGCAATTGGAGAAATATTTAAAGAAAAACAAGTGAAGAAACTACCTTCAAATGATACAGGAAAAGAACAATAAAAGTGAGGAAGAGAAATGGGATACCATTTCTCTTTTTTTTTGCGTATATTCCGAAAAGCTTGTACATATCCATGTATAAAGAAGGTGATGCAGTGAAAAAGTATGCAACTCGAATACATGGGAAGAAACTGATTTCGTTACTCCTTTTATATGCGCTAATAGTAATTATGATAGCGTCGATTTTGACGTCATTTTTACATACAATGAAATCGAATTATGCAAATCAATGGTTTGGAAAAGTATCGATGCAAGGTTTTGTTCAAATGATAGAACGTGAGAATCGCTATTACGGATTTGATTATTTTAAGAAGAATAAAAGAGAGTCAGTTGGAAATTTAATGTTCTCTATTGCGACAGATTTGAAAATTAAAGATTTAAGAACATTCGTCGGTAAAGAAGTACCTGGTATGTCAAAGTATTATTCTAATATTATCGTAGCTGGGGAAGGGACAAACTTGACGAATATCCCAAATGAATCTAGTGTACCGATTGAAGAAGTAACGAAAGAAAGGGAAGTAGCAAAAGATAAAGTTACAGAAGCGGAAAAGAATAATCCGGTTCAGAAAAAGAACGGAGCGAAAAAAGGTGAAAGTGCAGTATATATTTATCATACACATAGCTGGGAATCCTTCTTTCCATTATTACCAGGGGCTACGGATCCATCAAGTCCAGATGTAAATGTGTCTTTACTAGGGAAACGTATGAAAGAGCAACTTGAAGGACAAGGAATTCCGGTAGTTCACGATAAAACGAATATGGGTGATTTATTAGCGAGTAAAAAATGGAAATGGCCGCAATCATATAAAGCGTCTCATGAATATGTAAAAGAAGCATTAGCACAAAATAATAAAATTGCGTTTCCAATTGATATACACCGTGACGATCAGCGTAAGAAAGTAACAACAAAAGTAATTAACGGAAAATCGTATGCAAGATTATATTTTATAATTGGGATGGAAAATGAAGGCCATGCTGAAAATGAAAAAATTGCAAGAGCCATCAATAGTTATTTAGATGAAAACTACTACGGATTAAGTAGAGGGATTTTTCCAAAGTATAAAAAAGATGGAAATGGCGTTTATAACCAAGATTTATCGAAAAATGCGATGTTAATTGAAGTTGGTGGTGTTGATAATACGTTAGATGAATTATATAACACAATTGATGTGTTAACAGAAGCGTTTAGTAAATATTATTGGAATGATGCGGAAAAAGTGAATGGATGAGGGACGGGAGACCGTTCCTTTTTTATTTTGGAATCTTAAAAAGTGATATAATGGAATTTTATGAATGTTAAATAAAGGGAGAGAGAAACATGCAAATACTACTAATACGCCACGGAGAATCAGAAGCTGATATTTTACATGTGCATGAAGGTCGAGCTGATTTTGAGTTAACTGACAAAGGGAGACAACAAGTACAAAGACTTGTACAGAAAGTGAAAAAAGATTTTGCGCCAGATTTCATTTGGGCAAGCACATTAAAACGCGCTCGTGAAACGGGTGAAATATTAGCAGAAGCAATTGGTTGTCCAATTCAATTAGAAGAGGAATTAATGGAGTTTAATAATGGAGTGCAAGCAGGCTTATCATTTGAAGAAGCAAAGAAATATCCAGAGCCAAAGTTTCTTCATGACCGTTTTGAAAACGGAGAATCATTTATTGAGTTTCGAATGAGAATAGAAGGAATCTTTTCTAAAATTATGATAGAGAATACATATGATCGAATTGCAATTGTTGCCCATGGAGGCGTAATTAATAGTCTATTACGTGCATTTTTCAAAATGCCAATTTCAATGGACTACTATTTCAAAATGGGAGATACGGGAATAAGTTTAATTGAAATTGAGGGTGAACAAAAAACGGTGCATTTCATTAATGATACGAATCATTTGGACGGGATGTAAAGACTTATGTACAAAGTTGTATTTTTCGATGTTGACGGTACGTTATTAAGTGAGATTGATAGAAGCATGCACGAAAGTATAAAAGAAGCGATACGAAGGTTAATAGATAAAGGAATTCACGTAGTTGTTACAACTGGAAGACCGTATAGTTTATGCTCACAATTTAAGGAACTAGGTATAAATACGTTTATTTCAGCAAATGGTGCACATATAAAATGTGGGGAAGAAGTTATACATAAATCAGTACTTTCAAGCGAAATCGTTCATGATATTTCAAATTTTGCTGAATTACATGGTCACAGTGTTTCTTACTTTACAGAAGAATTTGCAATGAATAATATTGCTTCCAAAGATGAACGTGTCATACGAGCGTTAAATGAAACTTTAAATTTAGAGCGGTATCCTGACAAAGTTAGAAACTTATCAGATGAGATGTATTGCATATGTCTGTATGCTGATGATACAGAAGCTCAAAAATTCATTGAAAGATATCCAGCACTTACGTTTGAGCGTTTTCATGGTTACGTTATAAATGTATTGGAAGATAGTAAAGTATCGAAGCTAACTGCAATTCAAAAAGTATTGGAACATTTAAACATTAGTAAATTAGAAGCCATTGCTTTTGGCGATGGTGGAAATGATATTGAGATGTTGCAGTATGTAGGATTAGGAGTTGCGATGGGAAATGGTGGAGAGGAGTTGAAGAGAAGGGCTGATTTCGTTACAACGAAGGCGAGTGAAGGCGGAATTTCTTATGCCTTAAAGAAGTTACGAATTATTTAAAACTAATAGTTAGTCAGTGTGAAAAATCCTTTTTTAATAATGGCTTTTGTTAATATGTATACTGTTTTAGGGAATTATTTGAGCTCTCCTACTTACAATTTAACTGCAGAACAAATCCTTTATTTTCGCTTAGCAGGGCTGTTTGGTATGTTGCTGTCACCACTTGCAGGTCGTTTAACAAAGAGGTTTGAAGTAAGAAAGGTTCTTCAAGGAGGATTGTTGATTGCTATTTTTAGTCTAAGTTCAATGGGCTTTGTTTCGGATCTATCTCTACTTGTAATGATGAGTGTCTGTTTTGTAATAGGTATTGCTATATCCGTTCCGTCTTTAGTTTCTCTTGTAGGTCAATTAGGAGGGAAAGCAAGGGGAATATACTTTTATTTTATTTTTAGGTACTAGTTATAGGACCTATCATTTCTATTTATCTTATGAAAATAGGAGGTTATGCTCAAACATTTATTTTATTAGGAATGATACTTTTTATTGGTTTTGTAGCTTCTCTATTTATCATTAATGAATGAGTGGAAAATCACTCAAATAAAGGAATGCGAGGATCTTTCATATGCTCGCATAATAAAATATGAATTTGTCCACGATGATGATAAAAGTGTGCAACGATTTCAAGTAACCATTCAAAGCGCGAATAAGAAATCCCCCAATAGGCAGTCATAACTTCTGCTAGTTCTATTTGGGAGTAGGAAAGAAATGTTTTAGAGAGAAGGTTGTATCCTTCAATCATCGTTTGTTGCATGTGAGCAACTGTTACGGGCGTATGTTCTATATAAAAGGTATGTAATGCTTTTTCTGAAATACCATTTAAAATGAGTAAATCAGCATGACAAATAAGAGAAAGATGTGCACACATTTCAAATAATGATCGTTTTGAGTGAATCGGTTGTATTTTTAAATCGTTTTCACTATATTGGTTAAGCATATAAATAGAAGTATCAATAGCAACTTTTAGTTGATGCAATGCAGATTGAACAAACATTGTAATTCTCCTCGTCTCCGTATATAATAGTTTCTTGAGGATATTATATCATACTCAAAATTCCGAAAATTCTAGTAGTTTGACTAGCATAATGAAAAGTATTATATTGTAAAAGGTCATATGAAACGTGAAATAGAATGGAATGCAATTATTGAGTTAGGAGTTAGACCAATGAGTTTGAAATATGGAAGAGATACAATTGTAGAAATTGACTTAAATGCTGTAAAACATAATGTAAAAGAATTTAAAAAACATGTAAATGATGAAGAAATTAAGATGATGGCTGCTGTAAAAGCGAATGGGTATGGCCATGGGGCAGTTGAAGTTGCCAAAGCTGCAATTGAAGCGGGAATACATCAACTTGCAGTTGCATTTGTAGATGAAGCAATAGAATTAAGAGAAGCAGGAATTACTGTACCAATTTTAATTTTAGGATACACACCAGTAGCGGCTGTAGAAGATGTAATTCAATATGACGTTATGATGACTGTTTATAGAGTAGAAGATTTACATGGTATAAATGAAATTGCAAACCGTCTTCAAAAGAAAGTACAAATTCAAGTGAAAATTGATACAGGAATGAGTCGTATCGGTTTACAAGAAGAAGAAGTTAAACCATTTTTAGAAGAATTAAACCGTATGAAGTATGTAGAGGTAGTAGGGATATTTACGCATTACTCTACGGCAGATGAAATCGATAAATCATATACGAATATGCAAACAAGTTTATTTGAAAAGGCTGTTAATACAGCGAAAGAATTAGGAATTCAAATACCATATATTCATAGTTCAAATAGTGCGGGATCAATGGAATTAAGTAACACATTTCAAAATATGGTACGCGTTGGAATAGGAGTGTACGGTATGTATCCATCAAAAGAAGTGGATCATTCAGTCGTTTCTTTACAGCCTGCGTTGTCGTTAAAATCAAAAGTAGCTCATATTAAACATGCGAAGAAGAATCGTGGTGTAAGTTATGGGAATACGTATGTAACAACTGGTGAAGAATGGATTGCGACTGTACCAATTGGTTATGCTGATGGTTATAATCGTCAATTATCTAATAAAGGCTATGCGTTAATTAACGGGGTTCGAGTACCTGTTATTGGCCGTGTTTGTATGGATCAGTTAATGTTGGATGTTTCAAAAGCGATGCCAGTACAAGTAGGAGACGAAGTAGTATTCTACGGTAAACAAGGTGAAGAAAATATCGCAGTAGAAGAAATAGCGGATATGTTAGGTACAATAAACTATGAAGTTACATGTATGCTAGATAGAAGAATTCCGCGTGTCTATAAAGAAAATGACGAAACAACTGCAATTGTAAATATATTAAGAAAGAACTGAATCATTTCGATTCAGTTTTTTTATTTTTTTATTCATATCAAATGCGAATATACCCTCGTTATGTAATACGGAGTAAACTTTGCGAAACACACTTTTTAGTTCAACTAAATTAAACTATCACCGGCAGAGATGACCAGTCCCGCAACAAAGATCTAATATACGAGAGTAGGGAAGAGCATCTTGTAAAACGAGGCTGGATAGGAGTATTCAACAAAATGTCCCCAATGTTTAATATAGATGTCTGCTAAAATATCATAATTAAAATAAATTGTTTTTTTAACATATGTATTCACCTAAAAATTCATTAAATTATAATAGTCATGCCTCGTGTTAATTTCAAAACCACATTGTGTATATAGTTTTAAAGCGTGGATATTTTTCGTTTCGACGTCTAACTCAATTGTTGAAACTCCTTCTGTAATAAGAGTATGTACTATATTACAAAGAATATCTTTTCCGTATCCTTTACCTTGATAAGAAGGATGAACGGCGAATCCTGATAGTGTAGTAGATTGCTCTTGTTTAGAAACTGTAATTGTTCCTATCACTTTTTCAGCAATAAGGGCACTGTAAACTTGATGGGAAGGTGAAGTCATCATTTTTTGTAACCATGTAGCCGTATTTTCTACTGAATCACCAAAAGCTTTACTAGAAATTTCAATAAGATCAAGAAGTGATTCTGAAGGTGCAAGAGTAAGCTGTATATTATTATCTGTTGTTTTTTGAATTTCGTTTGTTTTGAACTCCATACTATATTCACTATATAAATATGGTAACTTCATATGTTTTAAAAATTCATTCCCAGAAATAGAGTCCCCATTAATAATAAGAAGAGCTTCATCTGTCTCTCTATTTTGTATTTCTTTCATTGCAGTTTGTAAAAGGATAGTTCCGAAACGTTGTTTTCTAAAATGAGGATGTACAAAGCCTATTAGTTCAAGCTTTGTTGGTCTTTCGAAATCATACATATTTAAAGCGCCAATTAATTGAGTACCGTTATAAAGAAGAAAATCGTTTATATAATCTTCATTTCGATTTTTTAAAAAGTTGATATGTAAATCTGAAGAGTAATCAAGATTGTCTTGTTGCCCGCAAATATAAGCCAAATCCTTCATTTGTTGTATTTCACTTTCTGTTACAGAACACTTTTTCTGAATATCCATTTTATAATCCCTCTCATTCGTATTTAAAAATAGGATGGGTGACTTAACCATTCCTTTAATTCCACACTACCTTGCACAGATAACAGTCGGTATAAATAACGATAAGGCTGTCTATATTCTTCTAAGTGAGGAATAGACATAATTGTTTCGTAACCACTTTTAAAGGCATGTGCTTCTTTTTCTGTAAATTCTATAAATTCATTATATAACAGATGATGAGTTATGAGGATAAAGATAAAAAGATTGAAAGCATACTTACATTTATAGTGAAAACTCATTAAAAATATTATATTTCTCTATTTTTGTATGAATTGTCTAAAAATAATGGTGGTAATACTTTAATGTAAGACTCGTATCTTTAAATCTATGAAGAGTAAAAGTAAAATTAAGCATTCATTTATAAGATTGTGAATCACAATAATGTAGGCTATAGAAAATATTTCTCAATAATAAAATGAAGAGAAAAGCATGAAGAAGTAGAATGCATTCATTTATAATAGACTTAAATTAATTAATATAATTAATTGTTAATTTTATTATATTAATTGGATAGGAGAGAATGTTATGGCAAATGTACTCGTAATAAATTTTCCTGGGGAAGGTCATATTAATCCGACTTTAGCTATTGTAAGTGAGTTAATTCAGCGAGGGGAAACAGTTGTTTCTTATTGTATTGAAGATTATAGAAAGAAGGTTGAAGCAACAGGTGCGGAATTCCGAGTGTTTGAGAATTTTCTCTCTCAAATTAATATTATGGAACGAGTAAATGAAGGTGGGAGCCCTTTGACGATGCTATCTCATATGATTGAAGCATCAGAGCGTATTGTTACTCAAATTGTAGAAGAAACAAAAGAGGAAAAATACGATTATTTAATATATGATAATCATTTTCCAGTAGGACGTATTATAGCGAATATTTTACAATTACCAAGCGTTTCATCCTGTACAACGTTTGCTGTTAATCAGTACATTAATTTTCATGATGAGCAAGAATCGAGACAAGTAGATGAAATGGATCCATTATATCAATCTTGTTTAACGGGAATGCAAAGATGGAATAAGCAGTATGGAATGAAATGTAATAGTATGTATGATATTATGAACCATCCTGGTGATATTACGATTGTATATACTTCAAAAGAATATCAGCCGCGTTCAGAGGTATTTGATGAATCGTATAAATTTGTAGGTCCATCAATTGCTACTCGAAAAGAAGTGGGGAGTTTTCCTACCGAAGATTTAAAAAATGAAAAAGTGATTTTCATTTCTATGGGAACAGTTTTTAATGAACAACCTGCTTTGTATGAAAAATGTTTTGAAGCGTTTAAAGATGTTGATGCGACAGTCGTATTAGTCGTTGGTAAGAAGATAAATATAAGTCAATTTGAAAATATCCCGAAAAACTTTAAGTTGTATAATTATGTCCCGCAATTAGAAGTTTTACAGCATGCTGATGTATTCGTGACACATGGTGGTATGAATAGTTCGAGTGAAGCGTTATATTACGGTGTTCCATTAGTTGTAATTCCGGTAACAGGAGATCAGCCATTCGTTGCAAAACGATTGACTGAAGTAGGGGCAGGAATAAGACTTAATCGCAACGAGTTAACTTCTGAATTATTACGTGAGACTGTAAAGAAAGTAATGGATGATGTGACGTTTAAGGAGAATAGTCGTAAAGTGGGAGAGTCGCTTAGAAATGCCGGTGGATATCAAAGGGCAGTTGAGGAAATATTCAAATTAAAAATGAAGCCGTACGTAAAGATTAAATAGATGTTAAAAACACACTTACTTTTAATTTGTAAGTGTGTTTTTAGTATTACGCGTTACATGTGTTACATAAAAATAGTGATAAAGGAGAAACTTTTGTGTATATAAATCGATACCTTTGAATTAGTAGTAAAATTACGTTAAAATAATACTAAGAAAATATATAAGTTTTGGGGGTAATGAATGAAGAAAGTATTTGAATACGTATTATTAACAATTGGCTCAATTATAGTAGCAGGTTCATTAGAGCTTATTTTAGCACCTAATGGATTAGTAGATGGCGGGGTAACGGCTATTGCTATTATGGCAAATAAAGTTGCAGGATTGCCGCTTTATGGTGTGTTCTTAGGAATTAATATCCCAATTTTATTATTTACTGCAAAAGTAATGGGAAAGAAATTTTTTATCCGTACATCTTATGCGAATGTAGTTACAACACTCGGATTAATTTATTTAAAACCATTTCCAGCAATTACGACTTCTGAGTTATTAATTGTACTTTATGGTGGAGTACTGTTTGGAATTGGTGTTGGGATTGTTGTTAAAATGGGTGGAGCAATTGACGGTTCGGAAATGTTAGCAGTTTGGATGAATAAACACTTTAATGTACCGATTAGTACATTTTTACTTGCAGTAAATGCAGTTATTTTCATCTTTGTTGCCATTTTATTTTCAATCGAACAAGCGATGTTCTCATTAGCAATTTTCTATATTGTTACGAAGATGATTGATTTTATATTAGATGGTATTAATCAAGGTAAGAGCGTTATGATTATTTCTGGTAAGAATAAAGAAATAGGCGATTTACTTATGAAAGAATTGCAACTATCTGTTACGTATCTACATGGAGAAGGTGGTTTTTTAGGGGAGCATAAGAGAATCATTTATTGCATTACAAACCGATTCATTTATCCGAAAATGAAAGATCTCGTTCTCTCTGTAGATCCAGCCGCTATAATCGAAGCTTCCTATTCAACAGAAACGACTGGTGTGAAACGTCCGGGAAGGAAAGCTAGGTCAGGTGAATAACTAGAAGAAGGCTGTCCAAAAAGTTATTTTGGACAGCCTTCTTTTTTATTTTGTTGAATTGTTAACATGTTACAAGTTAAATCCACTGTTAAAAAGTTTCCTTGCAACTAGGAAACCAAGCGTCTTTTAATAATGTAGCCAACGTTTCAATTTTATTTTCTGGAATACTACCAAAGCCGAGTAATACGTATGATTCCTTACGTAAATCATTCACGAAATCATATGGAGAAAGTGGGTATAATTTAACGCTTTGTTTTTTAGCGGATTCAATCAGTTCATTTTCATTCATACTGTTATGGACACATAAAACAATATGAAGTCCGGACTGTTCGCCAAGAATTTGAACATTAGCCCCCATTTCTTTCATAATGGATTTTACTAACGCATGATGTTTTCTTTTATATAGTGTACGACTCCGATTAAGGTGACGTTCCCAATTCCTGCTTTGTATAAAGTTAGCAAAAGCAAGTTGTTGTATTGTAGCGACTGTTTGTTTGAAAATTCCATGCAGTTCTTGATATGTTTTTAAAAGGTGTGGTGGTAAAACAACATATCCCATTCGTAAAGAAGGTAAAAAAGATTTTGAGAAAGTTCCCATATAAATAACGCGTTCATTTGAATCAAGACTTTGTAAAGAAGGAATCGGCTTACCAGCGTAGCGAAACTCTCCGTCATAGTCATCTTCAATAATGTATCCGCTGCAATCATTAGCCCACTTTAACAATTCTAATCTTCTAGATAAAGGCATAATAATCCCGAGCGGAAATTGGTGTGATGGTGTAACGTATGCGACATTGGAATTTGTATTGTATAAACTAGAAATATCAATCCCTTTTTCATCCAATGGTATGGGATGAATTTGTCTATCACAGCTTTTAATGATTGCGTGTATACGGTGAAATCCAGGGTTTTCAATGCCGTATTCTTTTGTAGGGCCAAGCAGTTGAAGTAGTAGCCAGAGAAGTGGCTGCGTTCCGGCGCCAATCACAATTTGATCAGGTGAAGAATGGACACCGCGAGAATGATATAAATATGTTGATATATGCTCTCGAAGAGCGAATTCACCTTGAGGGTCTTCTTTGGCAAATAGTGCATTTTCGTATGTAAGTATGGATTCTTGTAATGCTCGTTTCCAATTTGTAATCGGAAATGTATTTTGATCAATAAGTCCTTGGCTACAATCATATTCAAATTTTTCGTCTATCAAATTGCTCGTCTTCTTTGCTGCATTTCGCTTTTTATTTGGGATAACGTCAATATCGAAATTTGCTACAAAAATACCACGTTTCGGTTTACTTTCTACATAACCTTCAGCTAATAATTGTTGATAAGCTGATTCAACAGTAATGCGGCTAATATTAAGTTGTGATGCTAAATTTCTGTGTGAGGGTAGACGTGTGCCGACAGAAATAGTCCCTTGTATAATTTCAGCTTTAATATATTCGTAAATTTGCAAGTAAATAGGTGTGTTACTTTGTAATTGCAATGGGATAGTAAAATCCATATAAAACTCTCCTTTAAAACTGGCCTTATAAAAAACACTTAAACTGTCACTTAAGTGAAGGGCAGTTACTTTCTATAATAATGATATAACATTTAGAAAATTAAATAAATAGTTAGAGGAGAGTTAAAAATGAATGTTAAAGAAGTAGTAACAGAAGAGCAATTACATGAAGTATTACCTGTTTTACAGCAATTACGAATGAAACTTTCAAAAGAGGAAACAAGCTCTTTATTTCGAAATATGAAAGAAGAAAATTATAAACTATTTTCGCTGCGTAATGAGAATGATGAAGTTGTTAGCCTTGCAGGTGTAGCGATTTGTACGAACTTTTATAATAAGAAACACGTTTTCGTATATGACCTTGTAACAGCAGAAGCACATCGTTCAAAAGGACATGGGAAAGTATTACTTTCGTATATAGAGAACTGGGGAAAGGAAAACGAATGTGAGTCTATCGTCCTCACGTCAGCATTTTCAAGAATTGATGCTCATCGTTTTTATGAAAGAGAAGGGTATGATAAGGTGAGTTATTCTTTTTATAAAGAACTATAAAAAATAAGAAGAAGCTGTCCTGCAAAAGTTGGGAACAGCTTCTTCTTATTTTTTAAGTTATTATTGAACCGTAAATAGGTTGTAAGTTATGGTATATGTATTTGAAAAGGTTATATAGTGTATTTTGTCGAATTGTTTTAATTTAATAAAGAGAATGATTGGAGCGCTTATACTTGAAAAAAATAAAGAAACTATCAATCCCTAATGATGCTAGAGTTATTGTCATATCTGATATTCATGGAGAATTAAATCTTTTAAAAGAAGCACTACATAAAGTTAACTTTAAAGATGAAGATTATTTAATTATTAATGGAGATCTTTGCGAGAAAGGACGAGATAGCGTAGGCGTAGTAAACTACGTTATGAATCTTGTAAAGAACAATTCAAAGGTTCACGTTGTTGAAGGGAATTGTGAAGTTTTAGTTGATGCTCTTCTAAATGAAAATCCTGGTCTTATTAATTATTTATGTACGAGGAAGCATTCAATTTTTAATGAATGGCTAGAGCAATTGGGTTTTTCAGTTCATGAGGGCACTTCAATTCGTGAAGTGAAAGAAGCATTGTTAAGTGAATTTTCACAAGAACTATATTGGCTAACAGAGTTGCCAACAGCGATTGAAACAGAAGATTATATTTTTGTGCATGCCGGTCTAGAAGATAGAGTAGATTGGAAAGAAACTGAGCGCAAAAATGCGATAGCAATGCCGGAGTTTTTCAATCAATCACATAAAGCAAATAAGTATGTAATAGTCGGTCATTGGCCTGTCGTGAACTATTCTGAAGAAGCACCGTCTAATAATCCAGTTATTGATAAGGAGAAAAAAATTATTGCAATTGATGGAGGAAATGCAATTAAAGAAGCAGGGCAGTTAAACGTATTTATTATTCAGAGGAAACAAACGGACGATACGTTTTCTTATACATATGTAGACTATTTTCCAGAGTACGAAGTAATAGCGGATTTTAATGCGAATTCAGAAAGGCAGGGCGGAGTGACATATCCGTATTATTACATAGAGCCTATCGAGAAGGTGCAAGATTACACCGTATGTAAACAAAAGGAAACGAATAATGTGCTCACTGTAAAAAATGAATATATGAAACAACTTAAGTCAGGTGAATATACAGTGAAAACTGATATTTCTTGTGCGCAAATAAGCGTTAGGAAGGGAGATATCGTTTCTCTCATTGATGATAGCTGTTCAGGATATGATTTAATTAAAAAAGATGGCGTAGAGGGTTGGATAGAGAAAGGGATTTTAGTTGAGATAGAAAAAGTGAAAAATAAAACATTAAGCTGAAATAGGAGGGATATAACCTCCTATTTTTTAAAGGAGTAGATTGCTTGCTGTCTTTAATAAGTAAATAAATCGTACTCGGCAGAATGATAAGCGTCATTCCTAAAAGAATTGCTAGTATAGCATAACCTCTATAGGGAGCAGAAACGATAAAAGGAAGTATCGCTAAAAAAATACCTGCTATCATCATTGAAATACTACTAATATTTGAAGCTCTTTTTTCAAGGTACTTATCATTCCATTCTAATGAAACGGTTGATTTAGTCGTATCAATTTTGGAACTGAAATAACCTATTAATATAAATAAAAGCCCTAATGCTAAAAATATGAAATGATCAAGAGGAAGTGAAAAGCCAAGAGCGATGAGGGCGATGACAATATCGACAAAAAATAAGAATAGTAACATTGTGTTGCCGATCCAATGGAGAAATTTCTGGTTACTCGCTGCTTTAGATAAAGCTAAAAATACAAAGAATAAGAAGGAACATATAATTATATTTATGATTACAAAAGTGCTTTTATCCATTGTTGATGTAGGCGTTCCATTAAAGTCCCATTTCGTAACAATACTTAATGGTAAGAAGAAATAGAGAATAATATTTGTCATAATAATAGTAAGAAATAAAGCAATACTAAATCGTTTATTCATTGAATCACCAGCTTTCTAAATCAATAATTGGTACCTTATAACAAAATTATACAATATAATAAATGATATTTGTTTTGATTTTTCAGAAAAAATATTATAATTATATATGAAATAAAGAGGAGTGTAGGAGGAAATTATGAATAGCGTAATAGTAAAAGGGGATAAAGTAACAATTCGTACAATTGAAGAATCAGATATAAAAACATTATGGAATCTCGTGTTTAAAGAAGAAAATCCAGAATGGAAAAAATGGGATGCACCGTATTTTCCGTTTTCAATGCAAGAATACTCATCCTATAAGGAAAAGATGCAAACTCGTTTGCAAGAAGAACCGCTATCCAATTTAATTATAGAAAATAACGGTCAAATCATTGGGACAGTTGGGTTTTATTGGGAATACAAACCGACGCGTTGGTTAGAGATGGGGCTTGTGATTTATGACCCAACATACTGGAATGGTGGATACGGTACAGAAACATTGACATTATATAGAGATTTGCTATTTGAAAAAATGGAGATTGGTAGAGTAGGAATCACGACTTGGTCTGGCAATGAACGAATGATGAAAGTAGCGGAGAAAATAGGAATGAGCTTAGAAGGTAGAATGCGAAAGTGTCGTTATTATAACGGAACATACTATGATTCTATTCGAATGGGCATGATTCGTGAAGAATGGGAAGCGCTATGTGTAACGAAGGGGTGAGAAAGATTGTACGCTATTATTGCTACATTTGATCGTGTGTTTACTAATAAAATTACAGAATTGCAAAATGAATTAACAAATGTAATTGGAACAAATCAATTAGCTGGAGTAGAACCTCATATTACGTTAGCTGATTATAATGAGTTAGATGTTCATTTGTATACTGAGAAACTAGGGGAGTTTGTAGCTATTCAAGAAAATATGGATGCAGTAACTTTTCCTTCTGTTGGAATTTTTCCTACTAATGGAACGGTCTTTCTAGCGCCGACCGTTACCGATGAATTGTTAAAACTTCATTATTCTTATCATGATTATTTTAAAACTTTTCATGACAACCCAAATTCATATTACGTACCGGGAAAATGGGTTCCGCATTGTACAATTGCAAATAGATTACATACAAAGCAGTTTTTAAGTGTAATGGAATATATTTATGGAAAGTTTGATTTTGCAACAGCTTCAATTGAGAAATTAAAATTAATTAAGGTGAATTATGAAAATGGTTTTGCCGTTTCTTCTAGTATATTAGCAGAATATAATTTAAAGAGAATGGAGACATCGAGATGACATATATAATTAGAGAAATGAAGCAAGAAGATATTCATGCTGTACAATCAGTAGCAAAAATAGCTTGGCATGATACATACGAAGGCATTATTCCGAGAGAAATTCAAGATAGTTTTTTAGACGAGGCATACTCTGATGAAAAAATGAAATATCGTCTTAAAAATACACATTTATTCGTTGCGGAAGAAGAGGGTGAAGTAATAGGGTTTGCGAACTTTTCACCTGTTAGACTACAAAATGAAGCGGAATTAGGTGCGATTTATTTGTTACCAGATCAGCAAGGAAAAGGGATCGGAAGTGCTTTATTACAAAGAGGGATTAAAGCATTAAATGGGATACGGAAATTGTACATACATGTAGAAGCAGCAAATGAAAAAGGAAAACGCTTTTATGAAGCGAAAGGTTTTGCTGAATTAGAGCAATTTGAAGAAGACTTTGAAGGACATATGATGCAGACAGTAAGGATGGTTTTATACGTATAAGGAGGACTAGTAATGAAAATTTTTGATTTTAGTGAAAAAGTAGGAAAGCACCTATCAGTATTTCAATCTAATTTCATCATGTCGAAAATATTAAACCATCGAGGGAATATACATATCGGTGTTATGCATTTACACGAGAATGGAATCATCGGTAATCATGAAGCAGTTGTATCTCAACTGCTTCTTATTGTGAAAGGAGCAGGATATGTATGTGGGGTAAATAAAGAAAAGATAAATATAGAGGCGGGACAAGCTGTGTTTTGGGAAAAGGGAGAGCTCCATGAAACAAGTACAGAACACGGATTAACAGCAATTGTTATGGAAGCGGAGAATCTTGAACAAGCGATAGTAATGCCTATTATTCAAGGGGAGTTGTAAAAATGATAATTAAGGCGAATCAAGAAGATACCAATGAAATATTAAAATGTGCGGCTCAATCGCTTTTTGAAGGGACGAGAGGCAATTGTCAATTAAGTACCGAGAAAGCGATTGAAATTACAAAGCCGATTGTAGAAAAAGGAGCATACTATTTAATCGTTAAAGAAAAAAATAAAGTAATGGGATGGATATTAATTGGGGAAAATACAGACTATTTTTCTCGTGAAAAACTTGGATTTATATATGAATTGTACGTTTTCCCAGAATATCGCGGGAGAGGATTATCGCGAGAACTGATGGAAGCTGGTATTAAGGAATTAAAGGAGAAGTATTTAGAAATTCGGTTGAATGTATTTGCTGGGAATTTTGCAAAAGAGATGTACGAAGAGTTTGGGTTTGTTGAAAGGCAGGTAATTATGACTTTGAAGTGAGTAGAATAGTCTGAATGAGAGAAGAGAAAATAATGATTTAGTGGCTACTTTATCGCTGGAATTTAAAGCGAATAAGTATAAAATAGATGGTTTGCCTTTATTTTATAGTAGATTTATAGAGTGTGCTTAAAAAACAAATAAATTAGTATTATATAATATATCGTTATTATAGTAAAAGAGAAATTTTGGAAAAATATCATTTTTTTGTTTAGAAATTTTTAAATTATTGATATAATCAATTTGTAGAATTGATTATTGGTTAATTTTACTATTTTTTAATTTTAAGGGGGATTTAATAATGGCAGGACAAATTCGTATGTCACCAGAGGAGCTTAAATCGAAAGCGACTCGATATGGACAAGGTGCAAATCAAATTGAGGACATTTTACGTCAACTACAAAACTTACAAAATGAATTAAGAGGAGAATGGGAAGGTCGTGCTTTCGAAGGTTTTGACCAACAGTTCAATCAATTAAAGCCAAAAGTACAAAACTTCGCACAGCTATTACAAGAAATTAATATGCAGCTTAATAAAACTGCAGAAGCTGTTGCTAGACATGACGAAGATCTTTCTCGTAATTTCGGTCTACAATAAGACAGATAAAAAGAAATATATAATTTAGCCATGCAACCATACGTTGTATGGCTAAATTACTTTAAAACTAGAGTAAGATACGAAGTCTTTCATCAGATAGACTCGCAGTCGCAGGAGTGATAAGTAGTGAAAAAGTTCAAATGGAGCATCTTGTTGTTTATTATTTTAGCTCTTGTACTATCGACAGGGGTCTCCTATTTAGCATTAAATCAAAATGTTAAGAAAGCTAATGAGAATACTACACCAAAAATGACAGTTGCGTTGGTAAATGAAGATCAGGGCACTGTATTTGAGGGCAATAAAATAGCATTTGGAGATCAATTTGTTAAAAATGTAAATAAAAATACGAAACAAGAATGGTACGTAGTTAGTCGCGGGGTAGCAGAAAATGGATTGAAAAATAATAATTACAATATGATGATTGTTATTCCAAATGATTTTTCTAGGAAAGCAGTTGCGATTGATTCAGAGATTCCGGAGAAATTAACGTTAAACTACAAAGTAAATGCAACTGGGAATAAGGATTTGAAAGCTGAGGCAGAAAATACAGCTTCTGTTATTTTAGAAGATTTCAATAAGCAAATAATCGACGTTTATTTTGCGAGTATTATCGGTAAGCTACAAGGTGCACAAGATAATATAGGTAAAATAATTGAAAAAGGAAACGTTCAAACAACTATGTATAAAAAAGATATACATAGTCCGTTAGCAAATTACACAAATCAATTTAAAACAGTACAAGATTATACAGGTGTTTCTGTTAATAGTTTCAAAGGATTTCAGGATGTTTTAAAAGGTTTCGGTCAAGCGTTAGATGAAGGGAATAAATCAAACAGTACGTACTTAGATGGTTTTAATAACTTTCAAAAAATGCAAACTGATAACAATTTGTTAGCGAATAATTTCACAAATCAATTCAATCAATATATGAATGATATGAATACAGGCGATGCTTTAAAGCAATTAAGTGCATTGGAATCAGCTAATAAAAGTATTTCAAATCAATTTACGTTTTCAGAGAAAGAACCAAATATTTTAACTGATGCTGCAGCGATTCAAAAATATTTAGCAGATGTAAAAAAACAAGTATCTGAATATGATACAGAACTTGCAGGAAAGTTAGAAAGTGATATTCAAGAGACGGTAATTAAGAAGTTAAAGCAATCTATGTCGAATGATGGAAAGCAAGAAATCTTCATAAATACATTAATGAAACAACCAGATGCTCGAATAAAGAAACAAATCGAGAATTTAATTGCGAAATTACCTAGTTTAAACATGGAAGAAATCGGTCAAAGCGATTTACCAGATGCGACGAAATTACAACTGCAAAATGTAATTCAATTTACAAAAAAATATAATAAAGAAAATAATTTTTATTATGATCCTGTAAATAAAATATCTTTAGGAAACGCTATTAAAGAAGTAAAGGATAGACTTTATACAGAGGGAATTACATTTAGTGATACTGCGAAAGTAATTAAAATGGAATCTCCGCAAATTTTGAAGATAAAGATTCCAGAAGAATTTAAACTAGATGGAAGTACAGAAGCTTTATATATTGATGATGTGGATCGTACAAGTGATTTTCTTCAAAGCGAAGCAGGAGAAATTACAATAGCTCCTCGTAATGAAGGGGATATAAAGATTGATCTGCATGTGAAGTTAAAAGATCCAAACATCAATATAGATGTTTTCTCTCCTGTAATGTGGCAGTGGGAATTGAGTGGGACTCATACAAAAGAAACTAGTCCTGAAAAAGAAAAACCTAACAAAGAAGATAAAGGAACACAAACGGAAAATAGCAAGGTGGAAAATGTGGTTCATAAATCACAGTATGGCATAATGCCGTTAGTACACAGTGCTAAAACGCCTATTATTCAAAAAACAGAACAGAGTAATAATGGTGACAGTGTAAAGCCTGATACAGGAGGAAAACCTGATGCAGGAGGAAAACCTGATACAGGAGGAAAACCTGATACAGGAGGAAAACCTGATACAGGAGGAAAACCTGATACAGGAGGAAAACCTGATACAGGAGGAAAACCTGATACGGGAGGAAATCCAGACACAGGAGGAAAACCTGATACGGGAGGAAATCCAGACACAGGTGGAAAACCTGATACAGGAGGAAATCCAGACACAGGAGGAAAACCTGATACAGGAGGAAATCCAGACACAGGAGGGAAACCTGATACAGGAGGAAATCCAGACACGGGAGGAAAACCTGACACAGGCGAGAAGCCAGACACTGGGACAGATAATGGTAGCAATTCAAAAACTATTGAAAGTACAACGAATCAAGTTGTACATCAAAAAGCAGAAGTATTAACAAAAAATATATCTAGTGTATTAATTAAAGAAGCAGTAGATACAGTCGAAAGTTATCAAGGTTTAATGAGCCTTTACGAAATGTATTATGGGATTGATTTAAGAACGAAAGATGTAGGTCCTAAGTTAGAAGAGGGAAGTTTAGATGCAATTGCGACGGATCAATCTTTGTACTACGTATTAAATAAACAAAGTTTAATTGATTTAATTTCAAATCTTGTTTCATCAAGTATTACTACAGAAATAAAGCAAGATATGTCAGGTTTAAAACAAAAAATAAACTCTTATCAACAATCTATTACTAGTGCGGATCAAAATTCTATGCTACTAGCGGAGAAATTAAATGGAACGACGCAACAAGCAACTAGTATGAATGAAAATTTAGGAGAGTATGTAAAAGGTTTAGCGAAATGGCGTGAGAATAGCTTAAAGCTAGTTGAAGAGCAGCAAGTATTAACAACAAATCATGCTGGTGAGCAAACAGCTATTTTATCGTTAGATTCTGGTATTAAATCATTAATGATGCAAAGTCAGTCATTGGTCGAAAGTTCGAAGCATAGTTTAGCAACTTCAGACGATGTATATAAAACATTTGATCAAATTAATGGACAAGCAAAAGAAATTCAAGACAGCGGAACGACAATTGTTTCAAAAGCTGATTTATTATTAAATGACTTTACGAAGAAAATGGAAGATGATAAATCATTCTCCAAAAACTTTACGAAAATTTTAGCGAATAGCCGTATTGGAGATCGTCAAAATGAGATGCTATATGACTTTTTAGCTAGTCCAGTTCAAAAGCAAAATGATGGAGTAATTGTAGCAGGAAATGCTTTTACACCATACTTAATTGTATTAACTTGTTTCATTGTTGCATTATTTACAGCATACGCAATTGCGAATCAAGAAAAGAAACGAATGCAATCAGATCATTTTGAAGAGAAATTCTCATTAATTGATATGAATGTACCAACTACAGTAGTAGCTTTCGGTATATCAATTGTGGAAGGGATTAGTATAGGTATCATTTCTGGGCGTCTTTTAAAGTTCGGTCAGGATCAAAGTTTACTATGGATTGCGTTCATCACATTTATTATGATGGCGTTTGTATTGGTCTCAACCTACTTATTACGACAAATAAAAATGGTAGGAATGTTTATACTATTAGTATTTTTAAGCATGTACCTATTTTTAACTGAGGCAGTTGGAAGTAAAGTAGATCAAATGTCGTCTGTCGGAAAGATACGTCAATTCTCACCGCTTCAGTATATAGAAAGTTTTCTAAATGATTTTATTAGTGGTAAAGATACTGGGAAAGTTATTTTTGTCGTATTGTTTGTAATTGCCATTATTGGATTGGTTAGTAATCTATTTGTATGGCATAAGAAATGGGAGGAAAAAGAAGTAAATGATCAAACAATGGAGCATAGTGGCTAAGTTATCATTTCTCTCTATCCTTTTACTGTTTGTCGCGCTACCGATAAGGAGCGCGGCTGACAGTTATCTTGGTGATGATGGGAAGATTAAGTTTAAAGTGGATCGACTTGAAGAAAGCGACCAAGAAAAAAATAAAAAGGAACATAAGGAAACAGAATTAGATAAAGCATCGATTGAGTTATTTAACAAAGATATAGAAGAAGAAATTGAGAAAAAGAAAAAGAAAGAACAAAAAGATATGGAAGCTTTGCGAGATTCTCTTTTTACAAAACCAAAAGAGAATAATAGTGTTAAAGATACGAAAAATAGTTTGTTTAGCAGTGAATACATTGTCAGAAAAAGTGCAGATGAAGTAGCGAGTAATGAAACAATGAATGAAGAGCCAATTAGTATAACAATAATATTATTATTTGGCGGCGGCATTCTACTTATTTGCATCGGTATTTATACGGTTCTTCGTAAAAGTTGGAGGTAAAGCGATGGCAATACAAACACATATCAATGTGACAGTAGATTTTAGTAAATGGAATGGAAATACATATGATTTGCGTATTCCGAATCATCAATCTATTAAATATTTATTAAAAAACTTATTAGATACGCTAAAGATTGATAATCATGAAGGTTCACATTTTGTAATTAAAGTGAAAAATAAGTCAATTGTTTTAACAGATAATGATCGTTTAATTGATCACCAAATAACAGATGGAGATATTTTGCAAGTTTTATAAAGAATATTTTTTACTTTTAGTTATTTGAAAATAAGTTATTACGGGTTATAAAGAAAAGGAGAAGAGGATAAACATGACGGAAAAAATAATTCAAATTGATGCAATGAACTATCAATTTCAAATAGAAAAAGGAAATTGGAAATTGGAGATGACCAAATCTCAAACACGTATAAAAGACTTCCGTCAATTCGATATAATTACGGGCGAATCATCTGAATTTGTACCATTAACAATAGAAGAAACGGATGATATGTTTACGTTTCTATATCAAGTAGATAAAAAATTATATAAGTGGGACGATCTTAGCCGTTTTGGAAGAAATGAGAAATTAAGACTACTTCGGAATGTTGCGCAGTTTCGTAAATATTTAAATAAACGAATCACGTTCTTTTTACATCCAGACAATATAGTTTTTAATGCTAATTTAATACCAAGTATTATACATAGAGGAATTCGAGATATTGTTCCGCCAACCCCGTTATTAGAAGAGCAATTTTTAACACAATATAAGTGTCTAATTATTGCTTTATTCTCCCAAAAACATAACTTTGATGATTTGTATGCTGGGTTACTAAAAGATGCAAAAGAAACAACATTTGAACAGACCGTTGCTCAAATGGAAAGCTTAGATGCATTACTGCAGTTTCTTGATGACAGCTTTGAGAAGGAACAAACAAAAACAGAAAAAAATATGCAGTTAGTACCTAAAAAAAGCTATAAATCGTTTAAATACTTAGCTTTTTCCTTCATAGCGGCGACAGTTATTTTAGCTGCTCCTTTAATATATTTCACTTTTATAAAATTTCCTTATCAAAATAAATTGTTAGAAGCAAATGCAAGTTTCATAGCAACTGATTATGACAAAGTCATTACGCAATTGAATGAAGAGGAGTTTGAATCATTACCGATTGCATCTAAATATGAGTTAGCATTTGCATACATTACAGCTGAAAAACTAGGTGAAGCTCAAAAGAAATCGATTATGAAAAACATTAGTTTGAAAAGTGATGAAAAGTATTTGCTGTATTGGATGTATAACGGAAAAGGTAATTTTGATAAATCATTAGATTTAGCTAAGACACTTGATGATCCTCAGCTTATTATGTACGGCCTTGTTAAACAAATTGAATCACTGAAAAATAATCCAGATTTATCAGGGGAAGAACGTGATCAAAAGTTAAAAACATATGAGCAACAATTAGATGAATATAAAAAGAAATATGGCAATTCATCAAACGATAAAAATTTGTCGGACACAGAGAAAAAAGAGTAAGCACTTGATGAGACAGTTGAAAAGGAGCAGTGAACACGGATGGAGCAACTATTAGTATTGACTTATGGAGACAAAATATATAAGTGCACATTATATCCAAATGAGCAATCAATAGTGTCGATTGGAAAAGAGTGGACAAATGATATTACGAATCCAAGTTTAGAACAAGAAGTAGAGTTAAAGTGGAATAATGAAGTAAATGCTTGGATGGTACAGGATCAATTAATAGAATTCAATAAGGAAATTGAGATTGGGAAAACAAGAGATGTGAGCTTGAAAATCTTTATATCTATTGTTGGCACAACTAAAGTGTTTGATATCGGAACGAAACATTCTCTTACAGTGAGTCAAAACGATTACGATGATATTTCTATTACCGGGACTAGTGTAGATTTAATGCTATCTCGCGAAACGTTGTACGATTCTTTTAAAGTGAACGTGTATGGCGGGGATGTATTTCATAATTATACGAAGTTAAAAGATAGCGTTATGTTGGAATCAGGAGACGTATTATATTTTGATGGTATTTTATTGGAGATTGGTAGTGAAGACATTCAAGTACTTTCTTCAGAAAATAAAGTGAAATCTGCGTTACCTATTTTAGTAGAATCAGAAACGAATTATCAAAGTGGTTATCCAGACTATCATCGTTCACCACGTATTATTTACCGTGAACCAGAAGAGAAAATGACAATTGCAAAGCCTTCAAGTATGCCATCAAAACCAACGGAGCATTTAGCAAGAATCATTGCACCTTCACTTGTCATGATTGTCGTAACCGTATTACTTGCAATTTTCATGAAATATGGAATGTTTATTATCGCATCGATTGCGATGACCTTAGTAACAATCATTGTTTCTGTCACATCGTATATAAAAAATTTAAAGCAATATAAAGTCGACATTGTTGAACGAGATAAAAGCTATAGAGAGTATATAAAACAAAAAACGAAAGATTTACATGCAGAAAGTGAAAAACAGCGTCACGCATTACATTATCACAATCCAAATGTAGAAGTAATACGTAATATGGCAGTTCAAGTAAATCCTAGAATTTATGAAAAAACAATGTTACATCATGATTTCTTAACATTTAGCGTTGGAACAGGACAAGCTAATACGAGTTTTGAAATTCAATTTAATGAAGAAGAATTTAGTCAAACGAAAGATGAGTTAATTGATATAGCGCGTGAACTAAGACAGCGTTATCTATCATTAGAAGATGTACCAGTTGTAACAGATTTAATGAATGGACCAGTCGGTTATATTGGCCAACGCTCTTTAGTGTTAGAGCAATTACAATTATTAGTTGCACAAACGGCTTTATTCCATAGTTATTATGACTTGCAGTTTATTACTATTTTTCCGGAAGAAGAAAAAGAAAAATGGGATTGGATGCGCTGGTTACCTCATGGAAGTGTTCGCGATATAAATGTACGTGGATTTGTATACCATGATCGTAGCCGTGATCAAGTGTTAAATAGTTTGTATCAAATATTGAAAGAACGAAAATTAAAACTAGATGAAAAAAGTTCTACTAATGAAAAAATGTACTTTGCACCGCACTATGTCGTTCTCATTACAGATGAAAAACTAATATTAGACCATGTTGTTATGGAATTTTTTAATGATGATCCGAGTCAATTAGGTGTATCACTTGTATTTGTACAAGATGTTATGCAAAGTTTACCGGAGCATGTGAAAACGGTAATAGATATAAGAGATGCAAAACAAGGGAACATCATCTTAGAGCAAGGAGAGCTTGTTAACCGTCAATTTAAACTAAATCACGTACCGAAAGGGTTCAATTTAGAAGATATTTCACGGGCATTAGCACCATTAAATCATTTGCAAAACTTAAAAAATAGTATTCCAGAAAGCGTAACATTTTTAGAAATGTACGGCGTTGAAAAAGTAAAAGAACTGAATATCACAAGTCGTTGGGAGAAAAATGCAGCGCATAAATCTTTAGCTGTACCACTTGGATTACGTGGTAAAGAAGATATCGTAAACTTAAACTTACACGAAAAAGCACACGGACCACACGGATTAATAGCAGGTACAACAGGTTCAGGTAAATCGGAAATTATACAATCGTATATTTTATCTCTAGCAGTCAATTTCCACCCGTACGAAGTAGCCTTTTTACTAATTGACTATAAAGGCGGCGGAATGGCGAATTTATTCAAAAACTTACCGCATTTATTAGGAACAATTACGAACTTAGATGGAGCACAAAGTATGAGAGCGCTCGCATCAATTAAAGCTGAATTGCAAAAAAGACAACGCTTATTTGGGGAAAATGATGTAAACCATATTAATCAGTATCAAAAACTGTATAAAGAAGGCTTAGTAAGTGAACCGATGCCGCATCTATTTTTAATTAGTGATGAATTCGCGGAACTGAAGTCAGAACAACCAGAATTTATGAAAGAGTTAGTTTCAACAGCGCGTATCGGTCGTTCACTCGGGATCCATTTAATATTAGCTACGCAAAAACCGAGTGGTGTTGTAGATGATCAAATTTGGAGTAACTCGAAATTCAAACTAGCACTAAAAGTTCAAAATACGTCAGATAGTAATGAAATCTTAAAAACGCCAGATGCCGCTGAAATTACATTACCAGGACGTGCTTACTTACAAGTTGGGAATAATGAAATTTATGAACTATTCCAATCAGCTTGGAGCGGAGCAGACTATGTAGAAAACAAAGAGGATAAAGAACATTTAGACGCAACAATCTATGCAATAAATGATCTAGGACAATATGAAATATTAAGTGAAGACTTAAGTGGACTTGGTAGCAGTAAAGAAGTAATAAGCGTACCATCTGAACTGGATGCTGTTATTGACTACATTCACGATTACGCAGAAGTAAATGAAATTGAAGCATTAGCAAGACCGTGGTTACCACCACTTCCAGAAAGCGTATATTTACAAGACTTACATGCTATTCAGTTCAAAGAAGCATGGACGAAAGAAAAGAAACCATTACAAGCAACAATTGGCCTACTAGATCAGCCTGAATTACAATCACAAACACCATTAACACTAGATATTAGTAAAGACGGACACGTAGCGGTCTTCTCAAGTCCAGGCTACGGAAAATCAACATTCTTACAATCAGTCATTATGGATGTAGCTCGTCAGCATAGTCCGGAGCATTTGCATGTGTATTTATTAGACTTCGGAACAAATGGCTTAATGCCATTAAAATCTTTACCGCATGTGGCAGACATCATTACATTAGACCAAGTTGAAAAATGCGAGAAATTTCTTCGTCGCATAGAAGACCTATTAAAAGATAGAAAGCAATTGCTAAGTAAATATGGTGTTGCGAGTCTTGAAATGTATGAGAGAGCTAGTAAAGAAGTATTACCAACAATATTAATTACGTTAGATAACTATGATGCTGTTAGAGAAGCTGGATTTGTCGAAGACTTTGAACGCATTATTGCACAAATTGTACGTGAAGGGGCAGCAGTAGGAATTCATTTAATGCTTACGGCTACACGTCAAAATGCATTGAGAGTACAAGTAAATACAAATATTAAACTACAAATTGCTCTATATATGATAGATGAGGCAGAATCTAGAGCTATTGTAGGAAGAACAGACTTAAAAATTGAAGAATTAGCAGGCCGTGGTTTAGTTAAAATTGACGAACCAACAATCTTCCAAACAGCTTTACCGACAAATGGAGAAGATGTCCTTACTCGAATTGAAAATATACAAGCTGAAGGAAAAGAGATGGATTCCTTCTGGGATGGAAAAAGACCGAAAGCAATTCCTATGGTACCTGAAGTTCTGGAATACAAGGAATTCATTGCATGGCCAGAAACAAGAAAAATTATTGAAGCAGGCAAACTAACATTTGGTGTAGAGACAGAAAACGTTACGCCTCTCGAATTAGATTTAACGGAAGCGTCTAATATTGTTGTAGGGGGAATTAAGAAAGATGAAGTTGAAAATGTAGTTCATCAATTCCTTCAACAGTTAGCAGACAGTGGACACTTTGACCTAGGTTTAATTGATACAAGAACACGAAATTTCTCAAACTATAGAGAGAGCGCTGCTTTATATGTAGCTGAAAAAACAGGAATTGAGAAAACGATTAAACAAGTTACAAACGCTTATAAATCGAGAGAAGCGGCGTTTAAAGAGGAGCAGGAAGCATCAAGTGAAACAGTGAACCCGGCAGAATTTATTAAGAAATTTAAGCCGATTGTAATCGTAATTGCAGATGTAAATGATATTTTAAGTAATTTAGAAGATAGCGATATATATAGTTTAGCGGAATTAATAACAAATGGTGCATTTATGGGCATCCACTTCGTAATTGGCTGTGATGTTGATTCAATTGACAGTCGATACGACTTAGTTTCAAAAACAATAAAAACGCAATCTCATGTTATTTTACTTAGAAAATCATCAGGCCAAATGGTCTTCGATGTATCTAATAAAGATTTAAGTAGTACAAAATTAAATCCATTTGAAGGGTATTTTGTTGAAAATCGTTTTGCTACTAGAATTAAAGTGCCAACTATTTAAGGGGGGATTTGCATGGGGATAGAGGAATTAAATAGTCAAAAATCGGGTTTATTAAGTAGTATAAGTCATCAACAAGGGCAATTGGCTGAATTACAAATGAAACTACGAAGGCTAATAACTGCTAAGGGGAAATTTGTAAATAATCTTGAAGCAATTAAACAAAATCAAGAGCAGTTTAAGTCTTTAGAAATAAACGAGAGTAGTTGGAAAGGGCAAAGAGCAACTACTTTTAAAGAAACATATGAACAACAAGTCATTTCGAATTTAGGGAAGTTTATCGGAGAACTAGGGAGAGTGCAAGAAGACATCGATCAAGCTATACGGCGGCTTGAAAGAGAAATCGCTACATGTGAGTCTAGTATTCTTTCTCTAAGTAGAAGTGTTTCAATGGTTGACGCTAGTATTCAAGTAGAAGTACAGAAGGCGGGGAAATGATAAATGGGGGAAATTAAATTAAATAAAGGGGTATTTGATGCGAAAGTAAGTGATTTGAAAAGTGGTGCTAGTGATTTAGGTAAGACTAAATTTAATGGTATGCAGTTACATCGTACGAATTTGACTAGGCTGATTCAATATTGTGAAGCAATTGAACAGTTATCTCAAAAGGTGCAGCGATACGAACAGATATTAGAAAATGACTTAAATAAAATACAACAAACTGGGGAGAAAATAGTCGAAAAAGACGAACAACTTGAGAAGCAATTAAGGATCGGTTCAATTCATCATGCTATGAAAAATTAAAATAGGGTGGGAGAAGAGTGGATAAAAATATAGAGTTACAAGAAGTAAAAGAACTTCAAAATAGATTTCAAGCAAGTGCCACTGAGTTGAATCAACAGTTTGAATGTTTGATGCAAAAAATACTTGATTTTACAGAGATTAACTCTTTTCAAGGGAAAGCTGCTTCTGATATTAAAAATTATTTATCTACAGTTCATGGAAGTATTATTTTTAAGTATATGGAAGCAGTGGAATTATTAAAAGAACAATTTCAAAAAAGTATTAATGATTTCAATAGTACTGTTGACAGTGATGCTGATACGAAAATTTATGGGATTTACTTGGATGATGTAAAGAAAAAAATTAATGGGTATAGTGAAGGATTTAATCTATCTAATGACCAAGCAAAACAAACAGTGGGGTCTGTTAGCGACATCATCGCAATTCAATATCCATCATCAGCAGGGATCATGGAAGGGTCTATAAAAAGCCAAAAGGAAATTAGTGACACTTTAGAAAAATTAGAAGCTTATAATAGTAACCAAAGTGACCTACAGACGTTTCAAGAAATGATGCGTGAGTTAGATGATGGAATGAATCGAGTACAAGCTTATGGTGGGGATTTTTCTAGTGATTCAATAGAAAAAATAATGCCCGAAGAATGGGTAGCAGCAACAGTTGTGAATTCGAAAGCTTGGATAGGCGGTTTTAATAAAGGAAATAAATGGGGAAAAGGAGTGGTATCTTCATTTTTGCGCTACCATTATATGAAAAAAGTTTTAGGGTTTGGTACGCAGTTTGACATTATAGATGGTGAGGGACAATTTTTATTAAAAACAACCAAACCGAAACAAATGGTAGAAGCTCTTGAATTTTTAAAGGCTGATAAGAACGAGGATCATATTTTTAAATTTCTTAAAGGTAGAGTAGAAGAGTATTTAACTGGTTGGATGAGGCCAACTGATCCAAAAGTAACAGATAGAGAAGTAAGAATAGCGAAAAGAGAGATTGTGGAATTACCGGAATTCAAAGCGTATAAAGATTTCCATGTAGATTGGGATAAGAATGGGTTTGTGAAGGCTGTGGGAAATAATTCTTGGAGTTCACTTAAAACAGAACTTGGAAAAGGTATTACTGATTTGAAGCCTTGGAAATGGAAGGATACACTCAAAGAATTAGGTGGAGTAGGGAAAACAATGAAAAGTTTTGGGATAGCTGGATCTGTACTTTCCGTTGCAAATAATGTTGTAGAGGCTAGCGATAATGCTGAAAAGAACGGTGGTTGGCAATTACATGACGTTGTGGATATAGCAACGGATTCAGCGGTAGATGTTGGAGCAACTGCTGGAGCAGCTGCAACTGGTGCTGTAGTAGGTTCATTTTTCCTGCCGCCTATTGGGACAGCAGTTGGAGCAGCGGTTGGGATAGGAGCTACATTTTTAATGAATGAAAAATTTGAAACTTTTGGAGGAGAAAGTTTGGTAAGTGGTACAAAAAAAGGTATAAAATCAGTGACTAAGAAAATTGCATCTTTATTTTGGTAATATACTATAGTTCGGGGGAAGGTGGAATTAACAAATGTGGAACATAAAAGAAGAAGATTTAGATGAATTTAAAATAACATGTAGAAATCGTTTAAGCCCTGAAAGAGCTATGGTGTTTATGTTTGGTGGAATGCTTTATAGTTCGTTATTGATGCTTTTTATTTTTGTAGCATTAATTAGATTTGGTTGGGATTACTACCCGACTCTTTTTGACACAGTAATAGTCAGGATGGAATTGTTGTTATATAGCCTACAAGTAATCTTTTTTATTATATATCTCATCCCTAAGGTACGTTTTAAATTTCAAAAGTTCCAGACATTGGTGATATTATTATATGCGTTTCAGTTAGGTACTATAGGTCTTACGGCATTTGTTCTTCCAGGGATGAGTAATTATTCTACTAATCTTATTACGCTTATTTATGTAGGTTTACTAGTATTAGGAGCAATACTTGTTCATGGTGTAACAACAGTTGATACTTTTAAACAAGCAAGTAAAGGTGCATTTAGTATGGGAGAAAGATCTACTTCATTTTTTAATAAGGTAAAGAAAAATGTAATGTTTGGTGTGGCAATTTATGTACTAATTCTTCTCGTTTTAATTTATGTACAAAATAATTACTCATTGAGCATAATGTTTGGTTACTTTATATTTACGTTCATCATGTACGCGGTAGCCATAGGGGCAGCTGAGTTCCAATTATTAGCCTATTGTAGATTTAAATTTCCATCATTTTACATTTCGTGGGAGGAACACGAAAGGGAACGTCAGAAAAGACTAAAGCTTTATGAAGAAAAGGAAAAAAAACAAGCCAAAGAAATAAAATAAGTTTTGCATCTTAAACATTCATTACTACATATGTAGTAATGAATGTTTATAAATTAATACTATGAAAAGGAGTAGATTTTGTGAAAGTTCAGCATAAAGCATTGTCACTTTTAAATTTAATAAGCATTACTCAAATTGTAAAAAAAGAAGATTGGTTGTTACCTGCAAGAGCACTTAGAAATCAAGTAGTTCGTAATGGGATATATGCAGTAGGACCTGTTCTATATAAATATTCACAGTTAGAAAATGAACCAGAATATGGGGAATATACGTATTGTATTCCTGTCAATGGAAGAGTTGATTTAGGTGAGAGCTCTGCATATGAGTATTATGATGCTTTAATTATTAAGAGTGCTCTATGTGTGCGATTTACAGATGAAGATGGTGATATTGAGGATGCTTATAACCTAATACGTGAGGTTGCAGAGCAGCATCATATGAAATTAGATAGTAGTTTTTATCACGTATGTTTAGATGTATATGGTGATACGTGGTTAGATATTTATGCTCCTATTATAGAAGTAGGTGAAACAGTGAAATGCTAATTGAAAAACAAAGTATTGCATATACAAATGTTGTTTCAAGAGAATACATTTTTCATTACCCCGATATGAAAGAAGCAATTGAAGATTTTATGTCAGAAATTTCAAAAGTAAATTTAACGATAAAAGGTCCTATGTTTTACGCTTTGAAAAATATACCGTCTGATGGAAATATGTATATTGAATTATTTATGCCGGTAAATGAAGATAAAATTCCAATGTCAGAAACACTACAATTTAGAAGTTATTACTATGTTGATGAGATGCTCATGAAACGATATACGGGAGATTATGAAAAATTAACAGAGCAGGTATATGGTGAAATGCTTCAGTATATGGAGGATAATAATCTGAATTTAGCCTCGCCAATTTATCATGTGTTTAGCGGTGATGAGTCTTTACAGTATGTTGAAGTGAAGATTGCTGTATTTAATGAAGAATAATATTTTAAGCTTGTGACTTTTAAAATATGGAAATATCATAAAAGAGATAGTTTTGAATAGGGTTTGGGGAAATGACATAAATAAAACCTTCTCTTCTTGTTAGAATGAGGAGGTTTTTTTATTCTAAAATCTATATGCAATTGATTGAATAGTTCGACATGAGATTTTTCAGTTGGGTCAATCTGTATGGGGAGTAGTTACGTTCTGCAGTTCGCTTTGTTCTTATTTTGAAAGGGAAGATTTATTCGAAAGTCAATTTGGAAAGAGGGAAAGGTGTTATCTTGGATAAAAATCGGAATATTTCGAAAGTAGAGAAAAGTTTTTTTGAAAGGACAATAGTATCTATCTATAAAGCGTTAGAATTTATAGTGAAATATACAATGATTCTAATAATAATAATGTCAATATTTGTGATAATTGCTGCTGTTTATTTTAAAATATATGAGGGTATAGGGGCAGGTGTATTCCTCTTAATCTCGTCATTATTTGCATATGTGGTGTTTTTTAAGAAAAGTAAAAATGCCTAAATTAATAGTGAAAATAAAATTAAAAAGATTAACTATAATACGTTATTTCAAGAGGGAAAGTTTTGAATATGGCATGAATGTATAACAGCAAGAAAACCTTCTCTTTTCATTAAAATGAGAAGGTTTTTATATTTAATCTACATGATTTAAATGAATGTAGTTAAAGGTGGGACACTTGAATGCGGGATATAAAAGAAGATTTAGATAAATTCCGGATGATATGTAAACATCGTTGGAGTCCTGAGGATGCTTTAGGATTTATGATAGGAACAATAAGGGAACGTAATGAAACTAAAAATGCCTAGAGTAACTGGTGACAGTATGAAGTTAAAGAGGAAAGCGAAGCAAGATTATGTGAATTATGAAAAGTCTTTTCATAATAATAAATCATTCTAAGGGAGCTGATTTGTTTTGAAGAATTGAAGATCAATTTGCAGCTAAGTTTAAAATGTGGCGGAGTAAGTTGGGTGAATCATAGACGTAAGAAAAAGAAACCGAAACAAATAAGAAAGGAAGCTGTTCAGATAAAACCGATAGTAGAAGAAAAACCACTAAAGAAGAGTAGCAACAAGTTAGTTGATATTCTCCTAGGTATTCTTCTTTTTCCAATTCTTATATGGGCTGTCTTGGAAGGTTGTACAACACAATTAAGCAAAGGGAAGACTTTCTTTATTATCGTTTTCTTTCTCTTAATTGCAATAGGGTTATCTATGATAGGAAACAAATAAGGAGGAGTGCAGATGTTTAAGAAGAAGGAGAAAAAAAACATTTACGTTAGATTGGTAAACACACAAGGGGAAATCATTCGAGAGTTTAATTGTACAGAAAAAGACTTGCGAAAAGTAAAAGAAAATGGTACTGAAATTCGTTTGGTTGGAGATAACTCATATGAGATGGTAGCAACCGATGAACAATTACAAAAACTAGCAAGAGCTGAAGCAGAAATCGAAGCGGAAATTAAGGCATGGGAAGATGCTTTAAATGAGAGTTTGGATGAACGCGAAGAAAGAGAAGCGAGACAGAAGGAATTGAAAGAAAAGAATAAATGGAGTACAAAGAAGAAAGTAATCGTATTTGGACTCATATTCTTTGTATTTATTGGATTACCTATTATCGAAGGGTATCAAAATAGTAAACTAGTTGAAGAAGGTACATCGTTAAATGCAGAAATTGTAGGTAGGCACGTAGAGGAGGAATTTATATTTACACACCCCACACTAGTAGTTAAGGTAGATGGTAAAAAGCATAATGTATGGGTAAGTGAAGAGACATATAACGGAGCAGAGTGGTTAGGTAGACTAAAAGTCATCAAAACAAAAGATGGTAAAGTTGAGAAAGACCCTAGATATGAGGGTGAAGACTTAATTACGAGTTATTAAGCAGTATGTTTTTAGTATTCGCTTCTCTCAAATTAAATAACATTATTATTTGCAAAAATCGAATCCATTAAAATAAAAAACAAATTTTAAATAACTGTAATAACCTCCTAGCATATTGTCAATGGGAGGTTATCAACTTTCTCAAGATACAATTGTGATAACAGTAACGTTTTTACTAAGTGAGTGCAATTTCAGAGAAACAAAAATAGAGTATGAGGGATATGCTTAAGTGAAAGAGAGAAGAATATTTAGAGCTTTTGAGGAGAAAGAAGGCTATTTGTACTATCAAAAGCATTCGGATTATGTACGGCAATTAATGTAGTGATGATATACATACAAGATTCTCTAAATTTAGTTATACAAAAGATGAAGATACTTAAAAAAGTTACGAATGTAATGGGAATTTAGTGAATGAAAATTATTTAAACTGTATAGAAGGTGAAAAACTGAATGTGGAACATAAAAGAAGAAGATTTAGATCAATTTAGGATTACATGTAGAAATCGTTTAAGTCCTGAAGGTGCGACGGGATTTATGATGGGAACAATCATTTTTGTTTCATTATTGATGTTTTTTATTTTCGTAGCACTAGTTACAGATGGTTGGGATTACTATTCAACTTTTTTCGACAAAATAATTGTTAGCATTGAATTAGTTTTATATAGTTTACAAATAATTTTTTTAATACTATATCTATTTTCGAAAGCTCGTTTTAAATTTCAAAAGTTACAAACGCTCGTTGTAATATTATATGCATTTCAATTAGGTACAATAACATTTACAGCGTTAGTTCTTCCTGGAATGACTGACTATTCAATTGATCGAATGACTTTAATTTGTGTAGGGTTATTATTTATAGGAGCCGTTATCGTTCATATTGTGACAACAATTGATACGTTTAAGCAAGCAAGTGAAGGTGCGTTTAGTATGGATGAGAGGTCTCAATCATTTTTTAGTGAAACAAAAGAAAGAATGATAAAAGGTAGTATGGTATATAACTTAGTCCTTCTAATAATCATTTATTTCCATAATGATTATGACTTTGATACGTTAATTTTGTATGTAGTAGGGACAATTGTAATGCATGCAGTAGCCATCGGAGCAGCTGAATTCCAGCTCTTAGTGTACTGTAGATTCAAATTCAAGTCATTTAATATGACATGGGAAGAGAATGAGAGAATGCGTGGGAGATTTCGAAAGCGAAATACAAAATTCAAAACGAAAAGTAAGTAAGAGTGAAATAGAATTTAAGTGTATGAGAATTATTTAAACTGTATAGAAGGTGAAAAAGCTGAATGTGGAATATAAAAGAAGAAGATTTAGATGAGTTTCGAATGACATGTAGAGTAAGATTAAGTCCTGAGGGAGCTACAGGATTTATGATGGGGGGCATACTCTTTAGTTCAATAATTATATTTTCTATCGTTTTATCAGGTGGTTGGGAGTATTGTAAGGTTCTCTTTGGAATGGGAATTGTAAAGTTTGAGCTGTTTTTATACAGTGTGCAATTCATTTTTTTAATACTATATTCGTTTCCAAAAGCTCGTTATAAATTTCAAAAATTACAAACAATTGTCGTGTTATTATACGCATTTCAATTAGGAACGATTGGGCTCACAGCTTTAATTGTTTCTGAAATAGCTAATAATTCGATTGATGTTTTGACATTGACGCTTGCAAGTTTATTATTTTTAGGAGCAATAATTTTTCATATTGTGACAACAATTGATACGTTTAAACAAGCGAGTAAAGGTGTTTTTAGTATGGATGAGAGATCTAAATCATTTTTTAGTAATACAAAGATGAATGTACTGAAGGGAGTAATGATATACGTACCACTCCTTCTGGTTTTAATTTATTTTTGTAACGACTATGGGTTTGATGCTTTACTAATGTATGTGGTTGGGAGCATTTTAATGTATGCAGTAGCAATCGGTGCAGCTGAATTTCAGCTATTAGCATATTGCAGATTTAAATTTCCGTCATTTAATAAAACGTGGGAGCAACATAAAAGAGAGACTCCAAGATATCGAAAGAAAAATAAAAAAGGTAAATCGAAACGTAAGGCATAAAGAAAGTGCGTATTGTAAGTTTTGATGATAGAAAAGTAATTATTTACAGGAGAGTATTTTAACTTCTAAAAGAAAATTTAATTATGTAAGGTGATTAAAGTGATTAGAAGGTTATCTGATCGAAAATGTAGAGTGGGTAGTGTGATGATGAAATGAACACAAAAAAGGTTTCTAAAATGATTACTATCATAATAACAATCAGCCTACTACAAGCATGTAGTTTTTTTGAAAAAAAGATAGAATATGAGCCATTTGTCAAAGCTTTGGATGAAGGTGATATGAAAAAGGTTATGTCCGCTAGTGATGATGGATATGCCTATGTGAAACAAAGAGGTATATATAGTACATATGAGCAAAAGGAAGATGGAGAGCACAGTAAAACAATCTATCAAACTTCGAAAGGCATATATAATACGAAAGATAAAAGTTTATATGGAAATACAACACAAGAAATTACCTCGGAAGTAGATAATAAAAATTATAAAGAAGAAGTTAATTATAGTACAAATATTAGTTATGAGAATGGACAGGTACAAAGTACGGATTCAGGTCTGGATGTTTCATACGTGAACTTAATTGTAGATCGTTTAAAAGGGATAGGGAAACTAAAGATGAAGCCAGGAGGTGATATAAAAAAGTTTGGTCAGCCTAGTACTGTTGGATATACATTAACTGAATCAGAGTTTCAAAATATTATTAATGATAAGTTGAAAATACAATATGATGAATATGGTGGTGGATCGATCGCACTGCATATTGAGTTTACAAAGGGCTCAGAGCAGATATTGGAAGTGAGTATTGTAGTGAATTATAAAAAGAGAAATGAAGAAGGAAAGTCAGTAGAACACATATCACAAATACACACATACTTTGATAGTCAACAAGGTAATAATCAGGACGCGAGACAGGAATATATTGATTTTAAAGCACAGTATAATAAGAAGCAGTAATATTAAAAAGAGCATTTGCACGTAATGATAATAGCGACATAAGTGGAATAAATGTTTCATAAATATAGTGGAAAGAATTTGAGGGTAAACGCCCCAATTGCTGGAGTAGATGCAACTGGGGCATTTATCTGTCTAAATTTAGCTTGAATACATGACATGTTTTAGTTAGGGGCACGGCTTTACAAGTAGTTTCTCCATCTTCATAATAACGGTGTGAAGTTTTTGTGTAATCGGCTTTTATTGCTAAGTTACAACTATTTCCTCTTATAGAGTACTTCTTATTATCGATACATCGTCCACATCCCAATGTCTTTAAATCCTAGTCGTTTATAAATTCGTCCAGCAGCTGGATTGTTATAAAATAAACAAAGTGTTCGGCTTTCTTTCGTAAAGTCTTGAATCATTTTTTGTAGTATGAGTGAAGCGTAGCCATTTCCACGATAATTCGGGTGTGTACATACACCAACTACCATAGCGGATAATGAATTTTCAGCGGAAGTAGAGGCGGATGCGATGATCACGCCGTCTTTTTCAATATAGTATGTGCGTCCTGTATTCGTTTCGATAGCCTGCCTTAATATTTTCTCTGATTCATTGGTAGTCGGAAATTCAGCAATGTCACTTCGTAATTTCATAATTCGTTCTATATCATGGAGTGACGCAAGTTTAATCGTTTCATGAATAGGCGTGTCAGGTAAGTTGTTGTCATTTAGACATTCGCAAAAATACATTTCATTTTTAGTACCTAGTTCTATATTTGAAGCAGTTTCAAATTGTTCTACGATAGTTGACTTACCAGAGAGTTTAAGTGGCTTATATGCGGAAAGAAGTGCCTCATAATCAGTGGTAACAAAGTCTTCTTTACTATATGGTATAAATGAATCGTGGAATCGGAGTAAAATTGATTTTAATGTTCCATTCTCTTTAAATACTCCCCATAATTCTTGAAAATCTGTGTCATAACCGAAAGCTTCAATATCTCCAATAATAAACAAGTTAAGGGCTTCTTCTTCTTTTAGATAAGCGAATACTTGTTCATGATCTTTCTTTGTTAATTTTCGCATCATAACGAATCGACCTCTTTTTTTATTTTTCTAAATATTACAACTTAAGTTTTTTGAAATCAATATTAAATTTTATGTTTAGTTCACAAACTTTCGGAAAAACTAGGAAAGATATGACAAAGGAGGTTATGAACGGTGGATCATCCAATTCAAGGGTTAATGAAAGCAGCAATGGAAAATTTAAAAGAAATGGTTGATGTAAATACGATTGTTGGAGAGCCTGTTCAAACGGCTGACGGTGGTGTGGTGTTAACGGTTTCTAAAGTAGCGTTCGGTTTTGGAGCAGGAGGTTCTGATTTCCAAACGAATGATGGACAAAGAGCGAACGGTAACGCTGCATTTGGTGGCGGTAGCGCGGGTGGTGTTTCTATTACACCAGTAGCATTTCTTGTGGTGAATAAAGATGGAGTAAATATTCTTCATCTACAAAATGCGACACATTTAGCAGAAAAAATGATTGAATTAGCTCCACAAACAATTGATAAAATTCAATCGATGTTCCAAAAAGAAGAAAAGAAAGAGGGAAATCATCATCCTCAAAACCCAGATGAAATCCTTTAAAAACGCCTGCTTATGAGCAGGCGTTTTTTCTTGTAATCACTATGTAATAAAACACATGAAATTGTAAATAGTTTTTGAAGTTTTTTCTATGTTTCTAAAATTTTTCATGTTAAAATATGCTATAGAATTGAAACATATAAAACGAAGGTGGCTAGGTGCTTTGTCTGGAGGATCTGACCAAGTAAAGAATATGATATATATTAATGGTAATCGTCGAGGTCATTGTTTTATTACATCAGGAATTACGTTTAAAGAGTTTGCGAGTAACATCCCTTCACCGCTTCATCAAGTGTTGCTTTTGAAGCACAACTTTGAATGGACGGATTTTCATTATCATACTTTATTTGAATATGTTGAGGAAGAAAATATACATAAGTTAATTCAAGCAGAGATTGATGAATTTGATGAATTTTGTTGGGTAGATTTTGATGATGCAAGCGATTTAGATGAATTAGAGCCGAAAGAAATTGCAGAATTATTATATTTGGCTCACAAAAAAGAACCACTTGCAAGAACATTCTTTCCGCTGTTGAAAAATCGATTTGTTTATTTTTCACATGATGACGGATGGTACAACAAAGTGTATTATCGTAGAATTGCTGATTTTGTAGGAATGTTAAGTAAAGTCATTCCGTATAAACTCGGTGCTTTCGGTAAGAAACGTTTTTCTTTCTTCCAAAAATCAAAAATTTTCCCAGCAATTTCAAAAGAATTGATCATGGGACTGATTCCACTAATGGAAGATGGTCTTTACATAGATCTAGCAGGGAAGATTGAGTCAAGAAGAGGTCTTGAAATTCCGGTATATGTAGTTGGTTCGTATGAAAGTACGGATGAGGTGTTAGATAATATCGATGAATTGAAAGAGGAAGCAACAGAAACAGGTTGGCTCATTTTTGATAAGAAAGAACAAGAGTGGCAATGGGTTGTTGACTAAGAAAACTTGGCGTATGAAGTCAAGTTTTCTTGTCATTTGAAAGGAGTACAAATGAAGAAATATTATACAATTGTGGGTATTATAAGTATTATTCTCGTGGCAATATTACTTATAACTTGTCCGAAAGAATCAGATTTTAAAGTGTATGTAGAGGATAAGTATGCGTTGAATTGTAATGAGAGTAGTTTTGAATGCACGCAAAATGTAGATGGTAAAAAAGAAAAACTACAATTTGAAAGTACAGATGCACGAAATGGTGTATTCTTTATGACTGTAAAGCAAACATTTAAAACAGAAGCTGGTGTTTCAAAAGAATATAGCGGAGTAGGAATGTTTGGTACATTTCTTTTTGTTTCAGAGAAGACTTTCTAGTAATAGAAGGTCTTTTTTTTATGCTTATGTTCATATAGATGAAGTAAGACAAGCATAGGAGGGATAGCGATGAAGAACACATGTATCGTTTGCGGTGGTGAGGAGTTTTTTTCCTCAACGTTATATGCACGTACGAAACAAGATTGGGCATATGCACCAAACATGTATCGATTTGAAAAAGTATTTATTGAGCATCGAGATGAAGAAAATTATCCAGTGTTTCAAGAAATTACAGCGAAACATTGTTGTGGATGCGGTCATATTATGTTGTATCACGAATGAACACACCAAGTATAACTTGGTGTGTTTTTTTAAAACGCTGACAAAGCAAGCGGATAAAGTAAAGTAAATAAAACAGAAAAACTACCAAAACCAATTGCTGTATATCCAAGTGTTCTTGCTCCGAAATTGACAGCTAATAAGCCAACTAAAATTGCTAGGGAGCCGAGCGTAACGGGATAAAAAGCAATGGAGAATAACGAAAGAAATAAAGCGACATAGCCTACCATTGCGCCGGTATTTGTACCTTCTATCTCATTTGCAATTTCTTTACGCTTATGTCTAATTGGAATGCCAGCTGGTGATATTTCAGCAGCATACTCTTCGTTTTTTTCACCACTTTTAAAATGATGATTTCTTTTTCTTCGCATGTACATCCCTCTCTTTCAATTGGGTGTATCTATAGTATCTTTCAAAATGAGAAGAGCATGAGTATGAGTTAAACCCAAGTAAAGCAAAAATTGGAGAATACGCATTCCATCGTTAACATATCCATCTCCTAGTGAAGATAAAGTGTGGGATTTTTTCCACTAGGACTGATTATCAGCCAGCAACAATTGGATTTTTATGAGCAGTTCTCTCCCATTAACTGGTCCGCATCCATTGAATTTTGAGGTAGGTATCTTACTGCAAGCGGGATAAAACAGGAATTTTGGAAAATGATGTAGAATGAAATGAATGATAATACGTGAAGGTAGGGGAATGTATGACGAAATTTAATTGGCATGAATCAGCAGAAAAGAAATGGGATAGTAGTGCAGAGTTTTGGAATCAAAATAGTCAAGAGATGTGGGACAGCGGGAGTAGGAGCACAATTATTCCGTTTTTTGAACAATACGTGAAGAAAGAAGCACTAGTGCTCGATGTTGGTTGTGGTGATGGGTACGGTACATATAAATTAAGTCGCGCAGGCTATAAAGCAGTGGGAGTAGATTTATCGGAAGTGATGATTCAAAAAGGTAAGGAACGCGGAGAAGGACCGAATTTATCTTTTATAAAAGGAGATCTTTCTGCATTACCATTTGAAAATGAGCAATTTGAATCAATTATGGCAATTAATTCTTTAGAATGGACGGAAGAGCCATTACGAGCGTTAAATGAAATAAAGCGTGTGTTAAAGAAAGATGGATATGCATGTATTGCAATTTTAGGACCGACAGCAAAGCCACGAGAGAATAGTTATCCTCGCTTGTACGGAAAAGACGTTGTTTGTAATACAATGATGCCTTGGGAATTTGAACAGTTAGCGAAAGAACAAGGTTTTAAAGTTGTAGATGGCATCGGCGTATATAAGCGCGGAGTAAACGAGAAGATGTTAGGTCAACTACCTACAGAGTTGCAACAATCGTTAACATTCTTATGGGTATTTATGTTAAAAAACGTATAAAGAAATGAAAGAATTTTTAGGAGGTAAATAAGTGCAGAAAATACAAAAAACTGATACAATATCATCAGAACCAATTAAAGGGGGACTAGGGTATATGACAACTACTACAACAGTGAAATCCGATATTGAAATCGCACAAGAAGCGAGTATGAAGAAGATTCAAGAAATTGCAGCTGATTTAAATATTTTAGAAGATGAATTAGAGCCATACGGGCATTATAAAGGTAAGTTATCTCTTGATATTTTTAAGCGCTTACAAGATGAGAAAGACGGTAAAGTTGTTTTAGTAACAGCAATTAACCCAACTCCAGCTGGAGAAGGTAAATCAACAGTAACAGTTGGTTTAGGTCAAGCTTTTAACAAAATTGGTAAGAAAACAGTAATTGCACTTCGTGAACCATCTCTTGGACCGACGATGGGATTAAAAGGTGGAGCAGCAGGTGGCGGTTTTTCACAAGTCGTACCAATGGAAGACATTAACCTTCACTTTACTGGAGATATCCATGCGATCACAACTGCCAATAACGCATTAGCAGCGTTTATTGATAATCATATCCAACAAGGAAACACACTTGGAATTGATACGCGTAAAATCGTTTGGAAACGCTGCGTTGACTTAAATGATCGTGCCCTTCGTAACGTAGTAATTGGTCTTGGTGGACCTGTACAAGGTGTACCACGTGAAGACGGTTTTGACATTACAGTAGCATCTGAAATTATGGCCGTGTTCTGCCTTGCAACAGATATTCAAGACTTAAAAGCACGTTTATCTCGCATCGTAGTTGCCTATAACTTTGCAAATCAACCTGTAACGGTTAAAGATTTAGGTGTAGAAGGTGCGTTAACACTATTATTAAAAGACGCATTAAAGCCGAACTTAGTACAAACGTTAGAAAATACACCAGCTATCATTCATGGCGGACCATTTGCGAATATCGCTCACGGTTGTAACAGTGTTATCGCTACAACAATGGCAGCAAAATTAGGTGATTATGTTATTACAGAAGCTGGATTCGGTGCTGATTTAGGCGCTGAGAAGTTTTTAGATATTAAAGCTCGTGCAGCTGGCATTAAACCAGAAGCAGTTGTTATTGTTGCGACGATTCGTGCGCTTAAAATGCATGGCGGCGTTGCAAAAGATCAATTAAAAGAAGAAAATGTAGATGCATTAGCAAAAGGTATGGAAAACTTACAGAAGCATGTTGAAACAATTCAAAGCTTCGGTGTGCCTTTCGTAATTGCAATTAATAAATTCATTACAGATACAGATGCAGAAGTTACATACTTACAAGAGTGGTGTAATGAGCGTGGCTATGCAGTATCCTTAACAGAAGTTTGGGAGAAAGGTGGCCAAGGCGGAGTTGACCTTGCTGAAAAAGTACTAAAAGAAATCGAAAAAGGTGAAAACAACTACGCACCACTTTATGAATTAGAATTACCCTTAGAAGAAAAAATTCGTACAATTGCTCAAAAAGTATATGGCGCAAAAGATATTGAATTTGCTCCGAAAGCACGTAAGCAATTAGCTCAATATGAAGGAGAAGGTTGGAGTAACCTACCAGTTTGTATGGCGAAAACACAATACTCTCTTTCTGACGATGCAACAAAATTAGGTCGTCCATCTGACTTTATTGTTACAATTCGTGAGTTAAAACCATCTATCGGTGCAGGTTTTATCGTTGCGTTAACAGGTACAATGTTAACAATGCCAGGTCTTCCAAAACAACCAGCAGCACTTCAAATGGATGTAAATGAAGATGGAAAAGCAGTAGGTTTATTCTAAAAGGTTGTAATTCATCTCGTTTATCTGTAAACTATATATACATCAAGTGGCGCCTTTCCATCGAAAGGCGCCTGTTTTTTGGAGGAAATTATGTTTGATCCAACTGCTTTTGACAATTTAAAAGTAATCGTAGAAGGTGCTGTGTATGATTTTGATCTACATGGAGATATTCTTGTAACAGATCGAAAAGATATGATGGATCTTGCTTCATTAAGTCGTATATATCATATCTCATTTCAATTAACAGAACCGTTTGAACCATTAGTAGAAGCAACATTTTCATTATCTGTGGATGCAAAGAACTTGTCTGGTGAAATACTAGAAGTGCCTCAGTTTACACCAGGTTGTGAAATGAAGCTAGCATTTTCATTCCCGTTAGAACAACCAGAAGTAAAATGCGAAGAAATTGAAACATTAATGCGTTCTATATGGGGAAAAGAAAGAATGATTATGCAGAAAGTTTCATACGAATATAATAAGCAAGCGATTTCATATCATAATAAGGTAGAGGTTCTATTTCAAAAAGCGATTACAGAAGACCATGTTGATGATTTAATAGCTGTTATTTCACACATGATAGAAACGGTGCGAACAATACAGCATTTTCTTCAAAAATAGAGATAAAGGAGAAAAACAAATGATAAAAGATATGCAACCATTTTTACAACAAGCTTGGGAGAAGGCTGGTTTTAAAGAGTTAACTGAAATTCAAAAACAAGCGATTCCAACTATTTTAGAAGGACAAGACGTTATAGCTGAATCTCCAACTGGAACAGGAAAAACATTAGCGTACTTATTACCACTTTTACATAAAATTAATCCTGAAGTAAAACAGCCACAAGTTGTTGTTTTAGCTCCAACACGTGAACTTGTAATGCAAATTCATGAAGAGGTTCAAAAGTTTACAGCAGGAACTGAAATTTCAGGTGCATCTTTAATTGGTGGTGCAGATATTAAGCGCCAAGTTGAAAAATTAAAGAAACACCCAAGAGTAATTGTCGGTTCACCAGGCCGTATTTTAGAATTAATTCGTATGAAAAAGCTAAAAATGCATGAAGTAAAAACAATTGTATTTGATGAGTTTGATCAAATTGTAAAGCAAAAAATGATGGGCGCAGTGCAAGATGTAATTAAATCAACGATGCGCGATCGTCAATTAGTATTCTTCTCGGCGACAATGACAAAAGCGGCAGAAGATGCGGCACGTGATTTAGCAGTGGAACCACAATTAGTACGTGTAACACGTGCAGAATCAAAAAGCTTAGTTGAGCATACGTATATCATTTGTGAGCGACGCGAAAAAAATGATTACGTAAGAAGAATTATGCATATGGGCGATGTAAAAGCAGTTGCTTTCTTAAACGATCCATTCCGTTTAGATGAAATTACAGAGAAATTGAAATTCCGTAAAATGAAAGCGGCGGCTCTTCATGCAGAAGCAAGTAAACAAGAGCGCGAAGCGACAATGCGTGCTTTCCGCGGAGGGAAATTAGAAATTCTACTTGCTACTGATATTGCAGCGCGCGGTATCGATATTGACGATTTAACACATGTAATTCATCTAGAGTTACCAGACACAGTAGACCAATATATTCACCGCTCAGGACGTACTGGACGTATGGGTAAAGAAGGAACTGTCGTATCTCTTGTAACTCCACAAGAAGAGCGCAAATTACTGCAATTTGCGAAAAAACTAGGCATCGTATTTACGAAGCAAGAAATGTTCAAAGGATCATTCGTAGAAACGAAACCGAAAGCACCAAAGAAAAAGAAACCAGCATTTACTGGGAAGAAAAAGCCTAGATAAATGATGGAGAAGGCGTAACTATTTGTAGTTACGTCTTTTTTGTTTGTAAACAAGTGATAATGGGAATTGTATTAGTGTTTTTAATGTGCCTATCATATATATGCTTCTACTGGGAGTATCGAAAAAAGGGTAGTTTATTTATTTGGTTTATACGAGGAAATAATATAAAAAAGTCGAATATTAAAATGATGCGAAATAATAAAAAGAAGGTACATATATGGATAGGAAATTAGGAATGTTTTTGAATACAAAATATATTGAAGTAAACGAAGGAATAAAAAAGGCGAGAGAATGGGGGTTAGAATATATTCAATTATATGCTATGAATCCGACTTTCAACTTAGCTAACATCTCAAAGATACAATGGAATACATTAAAAGAAAACTTATCTTTTAATGAGATTCAAGTCCCGTCATTAGCAATTAGCTTCGGAGAAAATGGAATAATAGGAACTGAAGCTGAATGTGTAATAGAGAGTTTTAAATATATTACTGATAAAGGGTTAAGGTTAGGAGCTAACATAGTAACAGCCCATATTGGGAAAATCCCTGATGATGAAAATAGTGAGTACTATGATAAAATGCTACGTGTTTGTAATGAAATAGGGGACTTAGCGTTCAGATTTGGAGGATTCTTCGCCATTGAGACGGGATCTGAAAAAGCAATAGTATTAAAACGATTTTTAGAAACTGCAAACTCGAAAGGACTAGCTGTTAACTTTGACCCAGCAAATTTAATAAGTGATGTAAATGAAAATCCGTTAGAAGGTTTATTACTATTAAAAGATTATATAGTACAAACTCATATTAAAGATTGTAAAGAAGTGAAAAGTAATAGTTCAAGTAAGTATATAGAAGTAGCAGCAGGGAATGGTGAAGTAGATTTCGATATATTCTTCAAAGTATTAGATAAAATTGGATTCGACGGATATAACATGATTGAAAGAAATGATTATTTTGATGAACTGGATGGGATGAAACAGTCGATAAATTTTGCAAAGAAGTACATACCAACTCAAAAGGAATAACGATAGTATTTGTAGAAAGCTACATAGAATATAAAAACCATTAGGGGGAAATGTAATGATCCATAAAGTAGGACAAATTATGTTATATGTAAATAATCAAGATGAGGCAGTAAATTTTTGGACGGAGAAGGTAGGGTTTCATGTAGTTGCAGAGGAAGATAATAAGCAAGGAATGAGATGGATTGAAATCGCTCCGAAAAGCGGTGCAGAAACGAGCATTATATTACATAATAAAGAAGTTATTTCGAAAATGAGCCCAGAATTGAATCTTGGTACACCGTCCCTAATGTTCTTCTCAGAAAATCTTGATCAATTATATACAGATTTAACAAATAAAAATGTTACTGTTGGAGAAATGGTAACCATGCCTTCTGGTAAAGTGTTTAACTTTGCTGATAGCGAAGGGAATTATTTTGCGGTTATGGAGAAGAACCAATAATAATATTGCTATGTGAAAATCCCCCTCAAATATATTTGAGGGGGATTAAATTTTTGAAGTGGATTTTTCATTAGAGAGTTGTTTAATAAAAAATACTCCTTTTTCAATAGCTGTCTCAATATAGCCAACGATTTGGTCAAACGTAAATACCTGTAAGTCTTCATGCAAATGTTGCTTTGGATATAACATATCTTCAAAAAGATACTTTCGAAATTCTAAAACGTTTTCTTTAGAAACCTCTTCAATATCCACAATGTGAGCCTCTTGATTGAGAAGAGAGAAAAGCTGTTGTTCTTGATCGTAATGATGAAGCAACTTTGCATTTAACAATTTAAAATCGTTATAGTACAGGGGTGCGATAGTTTCGTCATTCTCTATTCTATTTTTTAGCCAAGGTAGAAAAAATCCACTTAGCCAATTATCATCGGCAATGAGGTGGGTATAATAGCCTAAAATAAATGGGGAATCTATATGTGATTCATATTTATGAAAAAATGAATCATAATCTATTCTTCTCGTATAGTTCTTCGTTGTACCGGTATAAAAATGTGAGGTTCCTTTTTCTTTTTTTGAATGAACAGCATCAGGGGCTACAGCTCCAAGTAAGAAAGAAGTCTTATCGTGAATTGATAGTTTCTCAGCAATACCACTAGCGATAATAACATGCATAATTCGTGATCCCATGAATGCCACCTCTGTTTCCAGTATTCATTTCAGGAAGAGGACTAAACAGTTAGTATTACTTTCCCTGTACTTTTTCTACTTTCGACCCATTCATGTGCTTTCCCTGCATTTTGAAGTGGAAAAGATTTCGTAGACTTAATTTGTAAACGTCCGTCACGCAAATAACGGAAAACTTCATTTGCAGTTTCTTGGAGCAGTTCAGGACGCTTTTTTCGTGTGGTTCCAAAGCTAAAACCGAGTATAGAGCGACAACTTGCATGTAAATCTTTCGTTTGAAAGTTACCAATTTCACCGCTAGCATTACCGAAATGAACGAGGCGACCGTAATCAGCAAGGCAGTTTAAACTTCTTTCAGAAACAGTTCCAGAAATAGAGTCCAAAATGATATTCACTCCTTCTCCGTTTGTCAGCCCATTGACTTTCTCTACAAAATCTTCAGCTTGATGACAAATTACATAATCAGCTCCAGCATCTAAAGCAATTTCTTTTTTTGCTTCACTTCCGACAGTGCCTATAACTGTCCTAGCCCCTAATAGTTTAGCAAGTTGAATAGCAGTAGTGCCAATTCCGCCAGCAGCTGCATGAATGAGTACAGATTCACCTTGTTGAATCCTTGCAACATTTGCGAGTAAATTATAGCTTGTAAAAGATACGATTGGACAAGCGGCTGCAGTTTGAAAGTCAACTTCATGGGGTAATACGAAAGTAAGATTTTCATTTGCAACAACGTATTCTGCGTAAGATCCATTTTGAGGAAAAGCAATGACACGTTGTCCAGGGTGAATATTTTTCACATGAGAACCGACACGTTCTACAATACCAGTGGCATCTATACCTGGAATAAAAGGTAGTGCTTTATTTCCTTTTTTACCATAACGTGATTTAATATCAGCGAAATTTACACTAGTAGCAACAACGCGAATTAAAACTTGATCTTCTGAAATAGCCGGTATATCCAAATCTGTATATTTCATCACTTCAGGACCACCGAACGACGTTACAACGATAGCTTTCATCATATATCCTCCTAAATTTGACTATATAAATTATTTTAAATCTTTATCAGAAATTGGAAAAATATATAATAGTTATGTGTGGTTATAAGTGAAGCTTATGAACTCAATGAATCATAATATTAATTTATATAAAAAAACTTTAAAAAAATCGAACGAAATATGAATTACCTGCCAATATATAGTGTAAGACAAAGGAGGGCTGGAATATGAAGGGTGAAATAGATTACGCACATTTAATCCAATTAACTTTATCAGGAAATAAAGAAGCATATAGCAAGTTGTATGATAAAACGATTCAAGAAGTATATAAAACAGCACATTTTTTAATTGAAGATAAAACGGATGTAGATGATGTCGTTCAAGAAATATACATACAACTATATGAATCGCTTCGTAAGTATGATAGCGAGAAGCCATTTCGTCCTTGGCTAATTGGACTTGCGATTAAACAAATTCATTCATATAGAAGAAAGAGGTGGATGCGACTACGCATTATAAAAAAAGCAGACGAGCAAAGAAAACCAGTACAAATTGATTTTTCTAACGCTGTTGTAAGTAAAATATCAAACCAAAAACTAATTGAACTCATTCATAAATTACCGTATAAATTGAAACAAGTTATTATCTTAAGATACTTACACGATTATTCACAAGAAGAAGTAGCACAAATATTACATATTCCAATTGGTACAGTGAAATCTAGAATTCATGCGGCATTAAAGAAACTACGTCAAAAAGAGCAAGTAGAAGAAATCTTTTTAGGAGAGGTAGGGAATGTGAAATGAGTTTAGATTGTAGAGTTAGGGAATCTATACAAGAAGAAGCAAAGGGTATTGTTGCCCCGCCGGATTTAAAAGAAAAAGTAATTGTACAAATAAAAATGAAGCACGGGCGGAGTAAGAGGAAGAAACGCCTTATCGCAGGAGTACTTGCAGCAGCTCTTTTAATCCCGACGACTGGTTTTGCGTATCAATCTATTATGGCGGATGGTATATACGGATCTTTCGAGAATTTAAAAAAACATGCCGGAACGATGACATTAGAGGCGTATATGCGTTTTAGTGCAAAATTATCAGAGGCAAAAAATGAAATGGGTGCGAAAGAATATGAAGAGTTTACAAAAGAACTAAAAAAATTAACAAATGCAAAGCTTGCATACGGAGATTCGAACGGTAATATTGATTATGATCAATTATCACCAGCAAAAAGAGAAGAAATGAAAAAGGTAAGTATGGGTCTTCAGCCATACTTTGATAAATTAAATGGTCATAAGTCTAGTAAAGAAGTATTAACACAAAAAGAGTTTGACCGTTATGTGGAAGCTTTAATGACATATGAAATCGTACAAGTGAAGACAAAATCAACTGGTGGGATGAAAGTAGAAGAAGTACCTGAGGCGTACAAAGAAAGATTTATTCAAGCGGAGCAGTTTATGGAGTATGTAGATGAAAAGGTGAGATAAGTAAAAAGCTCAATGCTTTAGCTTTGAGCTTTTTTATTAAAACAAAAAAAGAGTGTTCAATTATATTTTTTCATATTTGCAGTATCTTTTTGTATAAAACAATCTAAAAGGGAATAACCAGCTATTAAACTAATTATCGTAACAAAAGTTGTATTTATTAGAATAATATTAACTAAATAAGGTAGGTATTCTGCAAGTGGTGAAAAGAGTAGTGCTGGGGAAAAGGAAATGAATAGTGTAGGCACTGTAATAGCAATAAATTTATCCGGTTGAAAGCTCCAGTTTTGTTTACTTGTTTCGCGATTAATAGATTGAAGGAATCGTAATAAAATGCCAACTATAAGAGGGAAGAGTGTAAAGTAGAATAATCTTGGATAAACGTTAAAGTTCACTTGCGTGTCTGTATCTAAATAAAATTGAATTTTTACTCCTACAAATAATAATAAGACGATAAATAATGTAAAGCAGAGGTATAGCATCACTTTTTGCATTATATTCCACCATCCTTTACTCAAAATATATTCAAAAAAAGAAGAGATATACAATAACTACTGTTGTATATCTCTTCTTTTACTGTTAGTTAATAGTGGAGTTTGCTTTTTCTTGCTTCGTGAAATAATCAATAATGCCCATTGCACTAATTTCTATATCTAGATGTAAAATATTATAAACGGAATGATCTGATGGAACGTTTAACCTTGTAAGATGAGAAGAGATTTTATCCATTAACAAAGTTTGTAAAGCTTTAGTCGCTTCATCGAAATCATTATACTTTTCAAAGACTTCCTTACCAGTCTGAACGAAAATAGGTAGCCAATGTTCCAGTTGATTGTATACTTCTGTAACATGAGAGGATGCGCCGTAATGACCGAAATAAATAGTATCTACATCCATACTTTGAATATGATTTTTAGAAGCAATCATCGCATCTGGTTGAAATTGTGAAGGGGACGTTGATGGTAGATACAGTTCTACACCAACGTTTGCGAGTTCTCTATAATAAATTCCAATTGTATCACCAGTGAAAATCCCGTTTGTTAATGAATCGTGAATGCTAATATGGTGCTTAGCATGCCCCGGTGTATCGTAAAATGTAAGGATACGTTCTTCGGCAATTTTTAACGTATCACCATGTTGTACAATACGAACACGTTCTTCTTCTATAGGAAGAATTGGATCAAATAGTTTATCAAAATCTTCTTTGTATACAGCTTTTGCACCTAAAATGAGTTTTGTTGGGTCAATCATATGACGAGCACCGCGAGAATGCACATATAAAGTAGCATTTGGGCACTTTTCCATCATTAAACCAGCAGCCCCTGCGTGATCTAAATGAACGTGTGTAACGATAATGTTTTTAACTGCGTTTAAATCAATATGTAATTGTTGTAAGCCTTCTAAAATATACGGAAGAGAAGGGGCTGCACAAGTTTCAATTAAAGTAATATCGTCACCTAATAAAACGTACGTACCAGTTCGTTCATTATGTTGTAAATCGAAATCATCAATCAGATATAGGTGAGAAGATAATTGCTCTACTTTTTTCATATTTACCACTCCTTATATACTGCATGTTTCTATTATACGCTAAAATAGAAAAAAGGCAGAAAACGAAGCTCGTCTTCTGCCTTTTTGTAATATTATTATTTCGTTTGTTGTTTATTAATAGACATAATGAACAGTCCAACAATCCCGCCTACTAATGGAAGCATAATTTCTCCTGCTAAATTAAAGTAGGAGCTTAAGAATAAACCATTTACATCGATTACCCAGCCAGTAACATACAATAACATCATATATAGTACGAAATAAAACTCGCGATTTGAAATCGTTTCATGTTGTGCAGTTTTCATAATGGACACCATCCTTTTCTTTTATAATGGAATATAAACTGTCACATTTTGTTCACATTTCAATTGTAAAACTTTCCATCATAAAAGTCTAGTAGTATGTGTCGAATTTTGAACGGAAATAAAGCGTTATCATTATATCTTATAAGTACGTAATAAGAGATGTATATTCACGAATGTAGTATAGTATAAACATAGAATGATAGTGAAGAGAGGGGCAAAGACAATGACAGTTTATGATTTTTCAGCTAAAACAATTACCGGTGAAGAAAAATCGTTAAAAGATTACGAAGGAAAAGCACTTCTTATTGTAAATGTAGCTAGTAAATGTGGTTTCACACCGCAATATAAAGGATTACAAGAGGTGTATGATAAATATAAAGACCAAGGACTTGAAATACTCGGATTCCCTTGTAACCAATTTGGAGGACAAGAACCAGGTACAGAAGCGGACATTACTAGTTTTTGTGAATTAAACTACGGTGTAAACTTCCCAATGTTTGCAAAGGTTGATGTGAAAGGTGATAAGGCTCATCCTTTATATACATACATGACAGAACAAGCACCAGGTTTACTCGGTATGAAAGCAGTGAAATGGAATTTTACGAAGTTTTTAATTGGAAAAGACGGGAAAGTAGTAGGGCGTTTTGCGCCACAGACGAAGCCGGTAGATTTAGAGGTTGAGATTGAGAAGGTACTTGGAGAATAATTAGGAGTTTCACTTTATTAAAAAACGTCTCAAAGAACAATGTAGTTCTTTGAGACGTTTTCTTTAAACTCACATTTTCAAGATTAAATTACTGTATCAAAGCCATCTGATTTAGGTAGAGAAGCTGCTTTTTTCATAAGCACTTCCCATAAGTGTACGGATTTCTTCCATTCTGCTGCAGCCTGCCCCTGTTTATACATAGCATTCTCATAACTGGCAGTAAGTTGTTGCATATCGGCCGAGTTGTAAAGTGTATCGATATGGAGAGCGTATTCTCGGAATGTTTGACTTTCACCCCGTGGCATGCCAATTCTCGCAAATTGTTTTAAAAGTGCACCGTAAGCTTTTTGATAAACAGCATCATCTTTTCGGTATTTATAGAAATGAATAATAAGAAATGTCCTCCATATCATTCTAGTGGTGAAGAGAATGTATCCCATAATACTAATTAGTATCGTAGAGAGGAATACGTACCACAAAGACAAACTAGTTTGAGAATTTGTGACCTTTTTAGTAGAAGCTTCTTCTGTATTTTTTATTAAACTTTTAAGTTTTGCTTCATTATTTCGTTGTTGTATTTGCGTGTTATTAGAATTATTTGCTTCGCTATTTTGTGAAATAGGAGCAGGCGTATTATTTATAAAATTATAGGGATTAGTAAATCCTTTTGTTGGTTCGAATGGAATCCATCCGTATCCTGGGAAATATACTTCGACCCAAGAGTGTGCATTATCGTTCGTGATTGTATAAACATCCTCACCTTCTGCAGAGGCAAGTGTATTGTCAAGAGTTCCTTCTGTATAGCCTTTTACCCAGCGAGCAGGAATCCCGGTAGAACGAAGTAGTACAATCATAGACGTCGAAAAATTATTACAGTAGCCGCTTTTTGTATCGAAAAGGAATTGATCTACATAATCTTGGCTCTTGGCAGGGAATAAGACATTCGTTGATTCGTATGTAAAAGAGTTGTCTGTAAAGTAATTTTCAATAGCTAATACTTTATCATATCGGTTGTCTTTATCATTTGTAAGATTGACAGCCAAGTCTTTTACGCGCTGTGGTAATGACTTGGGAAGTTGTGTGTACTTTGTCATAAAATAAGGATTTGTTTCTTGACCTTCATTTGTTTTTACAGCTTTCAAGTTTTCTATGGAAAACTCAGGGATCTCATATGTTACTTTATACGAATGTAAAGTAGTAGAAGAGTCTCCATTCATTGTATAAATTTTTTCTGAAAACGAGTCAACACTGTATGATACATCAGAAGCAGCCTCAACTGATACTAATCCTGCTGGATAGGTAAGGTGAGGGTAACTTTTTTGCATGGTAATTGTTGCCTCAGTCGTTTTCATTTTTGTATTTTGTTCGTACCAGCTTACGACGTCGTTTTTATTTTTAAAAGAAATCTTTTTCGGATTTTCAGAAATTTCCCAGCCTTTTCCTGTATAAAAATCTTTTGTTTCTACTCTCCAATATTGTTTGTTTTGCGTTCGTGCTGTGAAAACAATTGTAGGATCCGCCTTAAAAGGACCGCCTAATCGCGAGTCATCTAAACCATACCCAATTGTAGAAATTTTTTGTTCTTTACTTGCTTCAGATGTGTTGAATTTTAAAAAATCCATTGGGTTTGGCCATTGAGGGCCAAATTTTGGAGCAAAGTATGCAATGGTTGCTAATAATACGATAAATATTGTAAGTGGTCTAAGTAATTTTGAGATTTCTCTAGCATAATTTTGTAAGTGTTCACGTTCTTTTATTCGTTCTACTTGAAGAAGACTAAGCATAAAAAAGCCGATGCCAACAGTACGAATAATAGCGTAGTTTGCATTGTATAAATGTAAGTTATGAAAAGTTGCGATATAAATAATAGTCAATACAAGGAATAGAAACCCACGTTTTTTATGAATAATCCAAAATGAAGTGAAAGAACTCAAAAACCAAAATGAGAGAAAAAATAAAACCGTCGGAAAAACTGGAGAAATATCTAGTAAATTCCCTTGGAAAAACAGGGAGGAATTTCGAAACATATTAGAAAAGAATGTTGTTAGCCAAGATGGATTTATAAAAGCATTTTTATAATATAGGGAATGAATGATAAATAAGACTGTGACAATTTTTATAGGAATCTGCCACCTCGTTTGAAAAAAAGAGAGAGCGAAGCAAATTCCTATAAATGTTACGAAAATATCTAATCTACCTACATTTGTAATACCTATAAGAGGTCTTAGCCATTCTAGTAAAAGAAGAAATACACATGCATGCATGAAGAATCTGTTCGTATCCCACTTGTATTTTGCTTGTAATATCATCATTTGCTCACCTCAAAAAACACGTTTGTATACCGGTTTTCATAAACCGTGTTTACAAATATTTGTCGTTTTTTTAGAGTTTCTAGTATACTGAGTTCTCGGTGTGAAAGTTGATTCGCTTTTTCTTTCACGACAAAAACCATACATTTTCTATTTCTTATAGCAGCACAATCAGCCGCCTTTTGAATATCGGGAGAAAGATTACTGGTCACGAGTATAACCGTGACGGGCTCATAAATTTTTCTTAGTTCCATGTCTACACTCTGGGAGAGCGGGAATACACTGTCTGCTTGTACTTTTGCTAAATGACAAAGGATTTGTTGTAACTGCGTATCTCCATTGTCTAAAGGGAAAATAGTTTGTTCTTTTCCGATAGACACGAATGATGCTGGTGAATTTTGTTTCAAGACAGCCCTTACGATAGAGGCAGTAAATGTGACGACTGATTCGAATAGAAGAGACTCGGTTCTGTCTATGAATATCATGATATTATGGCTGCGCTGTTGTTCAAACTCTTTTGTCATAATATTGTTTGTTCGTGCAGTTGCTTTCCAATCGATCCATGAAAAGCGATCGCCAGGTTTATAGTCTCTGACACCGACCGAGATTGTAGAGTCTTTTGCTGAATTTATATTTGCTGAAAGCGCTCCTTGTTCGAAATGATTTTCCAATTGTCGATACGCTATATCTACATACTGGGGATAGACTAAAAATGTATCTGGAACTGAAAAAGTTACTTCTTTCTCCATCATGCCGAATAAATCGCCAGTTTTGACACGAACGCTTGAAAAAGTGTGCTCGCCTCTAGGGATTGTGTCAATAACATATTGAAACGAAATATTTCGTTTCAATCCTGGGAAGAGTACTACCTTATTCATCTTTATTTGTTTACAACTTATAAATTGTGGTGGCAGTTCATCTTCTATAACTAAATAAAGTAAGGGAAAAGGAAATTTTCTTTTTATTGTAATCGTGCTTACAAATTGTTCTCCTACTACATATCCATTTTGGTTTGTTATTCGCTTTACTTCAGCGTCCCGTAAAGCGTAGAAGGGGAGTAGTAGTGAATAAAGAGCAATGGGAATTATGCTGTAAAATAAAAACCAACTGACAAACCCTCCTTGAAACATAGCGTACACAAATGTTAAGACTAGGCATAAAGGGAGTAGCAATAACTTCATAACGTGATATAGCGCTCGCAGCATTCGTTTCATCAAGGGTTCATTGTCCTTTGAGTAGGCACGGTAGTTCGTGCAACGATTTTTGCGATAACTTGTTCGCCAGTTATTCCTTCAAATTTTGCTTCCATTTTTATAATGAGTCTATGTGCTAAAACGTAAGGGGCTAAAAGTTTAACATCGTCTGGAATAACATAATTCCTGCCATGGATAAATGCATAAGCTTGTGAAGCTTTCATTAAAGCAATCGAACCACGTGGACTTGCACCTAACTGTATAGAACTGTACGTACGAGTCTGATTAACAAGCTTTACAATGTAATGCTTAATTGCTTTGTCCATACTTACTACCCGTACGCTTTGTTGTAAATAAATTAATTCTTGTATTGTAGTAATGGTCTGTAATTGAGAGAGTGGATTTGTTTTTTCCATCCGGTTTAAAATTTCAAATTCTTCTTCTGGTGTAGGATATCCCATTTTTAGTTTCAATAAGAAACGATCGAGCTGAGCTTCTGGTAGAGAATATGTTCCTTCATATTCGACCGGATTTTGTGTAGCCATGACAAAGAACGGCTTTGGTAAAGGTCTTGTAATACCATCTATTGTAATATTTCCTTCTTCCATACATTCAAGTAAAGCAGATTGTGTCTTTGGAGATGTACGATTAATTTCATCAGCAAGTACAAAATTCCCCATAATTGGTCCAGGCTTGAACTCAAATTGGAGCTCTTTCGGATTATAAATAGAAACTCCTGTTACATCTGACGGCAATAAATCAGGTGTAAATTGAATTCGCTTATAATCAGCATCAATGGATTTAGAAAGAGCACGTACTAGCATTGTTTTTCCGACACCAGGAACATCTTCTAATAGCACATGACCTTCAGCTAAGAGAGCTGTCAAAGCTAAGATCGTTTCTTTTCGTTTTCCGACCATTATTTTTTCAATATTATTGATTATTTTTTCTACAGTGGGATGTAATGAATCAAGCTGGGGCATCGTAATCCTCCTAATGTTATTATCGTTTTCTAATCTATTTAGTGGACATATTTCTAATTCTATTTGTAGATAGTAAAACTTCCACCTTTAATTCTGAGAATATTCAGATTATTTATTTTGATTATATCTAGTATAATTGTTTCCGTAACTAAGGGCAATACAGTAAATAATGATTTGTAGTTTTATGTAAAATATATCTTGATATAAACTATTGTTGTGGGTAAAACATATAGGAAGGGAAGGAAAGATTGTCCTCAATGAGCAAAATAAATAGCGTAGGAAACCCTACGCGTAAAGTTTGGAACATATATTAATATGCCTTGTGATTAAAATGTATATGAATAAAAAATAAAGTCGACTTCACATGAAGAGGTCAGCTATTTAAATTATTACACTCTTTTATTTTTTATCTTTCTTATATTCTTTTCGTTTATTTAACCAAATATGAATTAATTCTACCAATTCCATTGTTTCAATCTCACAATATTCTCCTTTACCATCTTCGGCTAAATTGTCTAACACAGTAGTTGTGTCGTTCCGAATTTCTAAACCACAAATATTGCCATTTACTACTACATAATTTTTTTCTCCGTTTAAAACATTATGTATTTCTTCTAAAATCCAATCTCCAAAAGCTGTAACTTCAATTCCTAAAAAAGTTTCAACAAGTTTAATTTCTTGAGGAAGTCTCATAACTAAATCACTACTGTTAAGCACTTCAAAACTATATGGATATTTCATGACTATTTTACTCCTTTATTTCTGGCTTTAGTGACTCTATTTACTTCTCTATTAATCTCATAAGCTCTATTAAGGTAATAAATTCTTATACTATCATCACTATTTTCCTACTTAAATTATAGTAAAAGTAGATTATTATTAAACTTATCTATCCAATATTTCTCTGATGTAGGTATGAATTCAGTGAAATCTTCATATGTACCACTCCAATCTTTTGGTACATAGTTTTCGTAGGATGCCGGTTCTGGAAACATTGAATATAGTATTTTATTATCAAAGTTAATTAATAAGATTGGACTAAAATCTAATAGATCTTCTCCTGCATTTTTCCTTTTAATATTTTCAAGTAGTAAATAATTTAATTCTTCTTTAGTTGTTTTATATTGATTAATCCTTACTAAAAATACTTCTACATTTTCATGATCTAATACTTTTATTCCATTTCTTTCTTCCGTTTCGTCATTATCTTCAATGCTTATACCTAAATTTTTATATGCATTATCTAATTTATTATAATCTAAAAACCATAGTTCTTTATCTGTTACATACCATCTAAACTCATTTTTATATATGACGGCTACTATAATGTTTTCTGCGTAAAGCGGTTCTAATTTCATAATATACTCCTTGTATTATTATCTTAAAATCCTGCCATTCTTGTTGTATTCTTCTATTGATTCAATCCAAGTTGCTGACAATTCATATGGATTTCCTAGCGTTTTTTGTTCAACTATTTTCAGGATAGTTGCCCTTGATATGGTGGATTTAAAGTATTGTATTTTCATTTATTAACTCATTTAACGATTTAGGTATATTAAATTTAACTACTCCCAAATTACTGTCTCTATTATATAAGAAATTTTTTGCAAGCTCATTATTATCTGTACTTCATCTTAAACTTTGCTAGAAGCAAGGAAGTAATTTAACAGTCAGTGAAGGATGTGAGCCCTCCACACTGATTAGATGTTCACTTTTTTATATTTTTTCCGGAATTTTTGACAATCTCTTGAACTGTGCGAAATGTCACATCTGTATTTTACAACCTCTCTTATAGTAAGGGTATGTAAGAGAGACGTATTAAAGGAGTGAACAGTATGAAGAAAAAAACTTCAGCACTAATGAGACGTTTAAAATATTTTTCACCAATAGATCGTTATAACGATAATCATACACAAGAAACATATGAAGATCGCGAATGGGAAAATGTGTACAGAAAGCGTTGGCAGCATGATAAAGTAATTCGTTCTACACACGGCGTGAACTGTACTGGTTCATGTAGCTGGAATATATATGTGAAAGATGGAATTGTAACTTGGGAAGGGCAGGAGCTTAACTATCCGACTACAGGTCCTGATATGCCAGATTTTGAACCGCGAGGATGCCCACGTGGAGCAAGCTTTTCTTGGTACATTTATAGTCCACTTCGTGTGAAATACCCGTATGTACGTGGTGTTCTTTGGAATATGTGGCAAGAAGAATTGCAAAATAACGAGTCACCATTAGAGGCTTGGAAAAGCATTGTGGAAAACCGTGAAAAGGCACGTACGTATAAGCAGGCGCGTGGTAAAGGGGGATTCATTCGTACGAATTGGGATGAAGTGTTACAACTCGTTTCAGCTTCTTTACTGTACACAGTAATGAAATACGGTCCAGACCGAAATGTTGGCTTTTCACCAATTCCAGCTATGTCGATGTTAAGTCATGCTGCTGGTAGTCGCTTTATGCAACTTATGGGTGGACCGATGCTTAGCTTCTATGATTGGTATGCGGATTTACCACCAGCTTCTCCTCAAATTTGGGGCGATCAAACAGATGTACCAGAAAGTAGTGACTGGTATAACTCTGGTTACATTATGACATGGGGTTCAAATGTACCAATGACGAGAACACCAGATGCACACTTTTTAGCAGAGGTTCGATATAAAGGAACGAAAGTCGTTTCTGTCAGTCCTGATTTCGCTGAATCAACAAAGTTTGCGGATGATTGGATTAGTGTGAAACAAGGTACAGACGGTGCACTTGCGATGGCAATGGGGCACGTAATCTTACAAGAATTTTACGTAGATAATCAAGTGGAATATTTCACAAATTATGCGAAGCAATATACTGATTTTCCTTTCTTCGTCACATTGAAACAAAAAGGAGATCAATTCGTTGCTGATCGGTTCTTAAATGCTTCTGATATTGGACGAGAAACGAAGTTAGGGGAATGGAAACCTGTTCTTTGGAACGAGAATACGAATGATTTTGCAACACCTCACGGCACAATGGGATCACGTTGGGATAATGAAAAGAAATGGAACTTGCGTTTAGAAGATGAAGAAACAGGTGAAAAGATTGATCCACGTCTTTCTTTACTTGGAATGGAGGATAGTGTTCAAACTGTACAAATTCCGTACTTCTCTGATGATGGAAACAAAATATTAGAACGTACGATTCCAGTGAAAAAGGTTATGACAGAAGAGGGCGAATTGTTCGTTACAACTGTATACGACTTAACGTTAGCAAATTACGGTGTGAACCGAGGGCTTGGCGGACAAGGACCAAAAGACTTCAATGATGACATACCGTTTACACCTGCATGGCAAGAGAAAATGACAGGTGTAAAACGTGAGCTTATTATTCAAATTGCTCGTGAGTTCGCACAAAATGCTGTTGATACGAATGGTCGCTCAATGATAATTGTTGGAGCAGGTATTAACCATTGGTTTAACTCTGATACGATTTATCGCGCCGTTTTAAATCTTGTTCTTCTCGTTGGAGCACAAGGTGTAAACGGCGGTGGTTGGGCTCATTATGTTGGTCAAGAAAAATTAAGACCAGCAGAAGGATGGCAAACAATCGCGATGGCAAAAGATTGGCAAGGTCCACCGAAATTACAAAACGGTACATCCTTCTTCTATTTCGTAACAGATCAATGGCGTTATGAAGATACACCTGTTGGACATTTAGCATCACCAGTTGAAGGTAACTCTCGTTATCAACATCACGGTGATTACAACGTATTAGCTGCACGACTTGGCTGGTTACCTTCTTATCCAACATTCGAGAAAAATGGAATTGAATTATATAAAGAGGCTGTTGCTGCTGGTGCAACAACGCAAGAAGAAATCGGAAAATACGTTGCGCAAAAACTAAAAGAAAAAGAACTGAAATTCGCAATTGAAGATCCTGATAACAAAAACAACTTCCCGCGCAACTTATTCGTATGGCGTGCAAATTTAATTTCGAGTTCTGGTAAAGGACATGAATATTTCTTAAAACATTTATTAGGTACAACAAACGGGTTAATGAATGACGACAGTGATTCATTACGACCAGAAGAAATAAAGTGGCATGAAGAAGCGCCAGAAGGGAAGCTTGATTTACTCATTAATTTAGATTTCCGTATGGCTGGAACAGCACTGTATTCTGATATCGTCTTACCTGCTTCAACTTGGTACGAAAAACACGATTTAAGCAGTACAGATATGCATCCATTTGTACATCCATTTAATCCGGCAATCGGTTCACCGTGGGAAGCGCGCTCTGACTGGGATATTTTCACTTCACTTTCTAAAGCTGTGTCAGATTTAGCGAAGAAAATTGATCTTGAATCAATGAAAGAAGTTGTTGCAACACCACTTCTTCATGATACACCGCAAGAATTAGCGCAACCACTTGGCAAGATTAAAGATTGGAGTAAAGGTGAATGTGAACCAATCCCGGGTAAAACGATGCCACAAATTCACGTTGTTGAAAGGGATTATAAAACGATTTATGATAAAATGACTGCGCTTGGACCAAATGCCGGAAAACAACCGATTGGTACGAAAGGGATTTCTTGGTCAGCAGAAAAAGAGTATGAGCAATTAAAGAGCAAATTAGGAGTCGTTCGAACGGATTCTATCGCGAAAGGTTGTCCAGACATCAAAGAAGCAATCAATGCTGCTGAAGCGGTATTAACACTATCTTCTACAACAAACGGTCATATGGCAGTAAAAGCATGGGAAGCACTTGAAAAACAAACAGATTTAAAACTACGTGATTTAGCAGAAGAACGTGAAGAAGAATGCTTTACATTCGAACAAATTACAGCACAACCGAAAACAGTAATTACTTCTCCGGCCTTTACAGGTTCAGAAAAAGGTGGACGACGTTACTCACCGTTTACAACAAATGTGGAACGTCTCATCCCTTGGAGAACGATAACTGGTCGACAATCTTTCTACTTAGACCATGACATGATGAAAGAATTTGGTGAGACGATGGCAACATTTAAACCAATTCTGCAACATAAACCGTTCCGTAAATCACGACCTGAAGTAGAAGGGAAAGAAATTACATTAAACTATTTAACACCGCATAATAAGTGGTCGATTCATAGTATGTACTTCGATTCATTACCGATGTTAACGCTATTTAGAGGTGGTCCAACTGTTTGGATGAATAAAGAGGACGCTGCTGAAGCGGGTGTTGCAGATAATGATTGGATTGAGTGCTTTAATCGTAACGGTGTTGTTGTAGCGCGTGCTGTTGTAACGCACCGTATACCGAGAGGAATGGCATTTATGCATCATGCGCAAGATCGTCACATTAACGTACCTGGTACGAAATTAACAAGTAATCGCGGGGGAACGCATAATAGTCCAACTCGAATTCACGTAAAACCGACACATATGATTGGTGGATATGGTCAATTAAGTTATGGATTTAACTATTATGGTCCAACTGGGAACCAGCGTGATTTAAATGTTGTAATCCGTAAACTGAAGGAGGTAGATTGGCTTGAAGATTAAAGCACAAGTCGGAATGGTAATGAACCTAGATAAATGCATCGGCTGTCATACTTGTAGCGTAACATGCAAAAACACCTGGACAAATCGTCCAGGTGCTGAATATATGTATTTCAATAACGTAGAAACGAAACCAGGTATTGGTTATCCGAAACAATGGGAAGATCAGGAGAAATATAAAGGCGGCTGGGAATTGAAAAATGGTGAAATTCAGCTAAAATCCGGTTCGAAAATGAAACGTCTTATGAATATTTTCCACAATCCAGATCAACCAACGATTGATGATTACTTTGAACCTTGGAACTATGATTATGAAACGTTAACAAATAGTCCGCAGCGTAAGCATCAGCCAGTTGCTCGTCCGAAATCAGCAATTACAGGCGAATTTATCGACAAAATTGAATGGGGTCCAAACTGGGAAGATGACTTAGCAGGCGGACATATAACTGGATTGCAAGATCCAAACGTAAAGAAAATGGAAGAAGAAATTAAAACAGATTTTGAAAACGTCTTTATGATGTATTTACCACGCATATGTGAACATTGTATGAATCCATCTTGCGTATCATCTTGTCCATCTGGTGCGATGTATAAGCGTGAAGAAGATGGAATTGTTCTTGTAGATCAAAATGCATGTCGCGCATGGAGATTCTGCGTATCATCTTGTCCATATAAAAAAGTGTATTTTAACTGGCAAACGAATAAAGCTGAAAAATGTACAATGTGCTTCCCACGTATTGAAGCTGGTATGCCAACAATTTGTTCAGAAACATGTGTAGGACGTATCAGGTATATTGGAGTAATGCTATATGACGCTGATAAAGTAAAAGAAGCAGCTTCTGTTGAAGACGAAAAAGATTTATATGAATCTCAGCTTACTGTTTTCCTAGATCCAAATGATCCAGAAATAGCAGCTGAAGCGAAAAAACAAGGCATTCCTGAAGAATGGATTAAAGCAGCACAACATTCACCTATCTATAAAATGATTATCGATTGGAAAATTGCTCTGCCTCTTCACCCGGAGTATCGTACAATGCCGATGGTTTGGTATATCCCTCCGCTTAGCCCAATTATGAACATGGTGGAAGGGAAAGGTAGTAACTGGCAAGCAGAAGAGGTTTTCCCTGCAATTGATAATATGCGTATTCCAATTCAATATTTAGCGAATTTACTCACTGCAGGGGATGAATCACACATTCGTCTTACATTGAAAAAAATGGCTGTTATGCGAACATATATGAGAGCACTGCAAATTAATAAAGAGCCAAATGAAGCTGTATTAAAAGAACTTGGTTTAACGAAACAGGATGTAGAAGATATGTATCGTCTTCTTGCCATTGCGAAATATAAAGATCGCTTCGTTATCCCGACATCTCACCGTGAACAAGTGGCAGATTTATATAGCGAACAAGGAAGCTGTGGTTTATCATTCACAGGTGGTCCAGGCTCTTGTATGACAATTTCTTAAATAAAGGGGGCAGAAAATTATGAGACAAAGTTTACAAACAGCTTTTTCTTGTTCTTCTTTTCTTCTCTCCTATCCTGAACTAGGGTGGAGAGAAGCTGTAACTGAATTGCAAGAAGAGGTTGAAACAATAGAACAGGAAGACGTTAAAGCGTCACTTACAGCCTTTATAAAGCAAGTGCTAGATAAAACGAATGATCAACTCATTGATAGTTACGTATATACATTCGATTTTGGTAAGAAAACAAATATGTATCTTACTTATATGAACACTGGTGAACAAAGAGAAAGAGGTATTGAATTACTGGAGTTAAAACAGCATTATAAAAAATCTGGTTTTGAAGTAACAGATAAAGAATTACCTGATTATTTACCGCTATTGCTTGAGTTCTTTGCAAATGCAAATGAGATAGACAGTGAACCAATTATGAGTAAATACACGGAGAATATACAAGCGTTACACGTTCAATTAAAAGAAGCAGACAGTATGTATGAACCAATTCTTGCGGCTGTTCTACTCGCTATCGAAACATGGGGTGTACAGACAAATTAGAAAGGAGAGTTGTTAAAATGATGGATCAATTTCTATGGGTATTGTTTCCCTATATCATTTTTGCAATCTTTATCGGTGGACATATTTTTAGATACAACTATGATCAATTTGGATGGACATCAAAATCTAGTGAACTATTAGAAAAGAAAATGCTCCGACTCGGAAGTCTATTATTTCACTTTGGGATCATGTTCGTAATTGGCGGTCATGTTATGGGGATTTTAATTCCAGAAGCTGTATACCGTTCAGTAGGTATTTCTGAGCATATGTATCATGTAGTAGCAATTAGTTTTGGGCTTCCGGCAGGTGTTGCTTCTATTAGCGGTTTAATTATATTAACGTACCGCCGCGTAACTGTAAAACGTATCATTGCAACGAGTACAAAGGGAGATTATATTGCGCTTATTTTATTACTTATCGTAATGCTAGCAGGACTTTCCTCAACATTTTTAAATATCGATTCAAAAGGATTTGATTATCGTACAACGATTGGCCCTTGGTTCCGAAGTCTCTTTATTTTCCAACCGAAAGTTGAATATATGATGGAAGTACCAATATGGTTTAAAATTCACATTCTCGCAGGGATGGGGCTTTTCGCAGTGTGGCCATTTACAAGACTTGTACATGTATTTAGTGCCCCAATTAAATATGTAAGCCGTAGTTATGTGATTTACAGAAGACGTATTCCTAATGAGTTGAAAAAATAATACTGCTGTAAACGGATAGGAGCTAATGGTTAAAACGAAACGAGGTCTAATATGGAAGGCCTCGTTTTTGTTTACATAGGGAATAAATGTTAATAAGTAGTTTAAATTGAAAAAAGATTAGCATCTAAATAAGATGCTAATCAATGCTACAAACAGAAGCAGAGCAATCTTCACAAGCAATTTCACATTTTAAAAATTGTAAATCGTGGATTGTAATCTTTCCTTTATGAATTGAAATTGTACCTTGCTTTTTTAATTCATTTAACATTCGATTTACACTTTCACGTGAAGTTGCACAGAAATTAGCGAGTTCTTGATTCGTTAATGGTAAATCGATGAGAATACCATTTTCTTTTAATACACCGTAACTATTTGTCATTCGTATAAGAGTAGAGTACAGGGCACCTTTTTTGCCGTGTAATACTAAATCTCGGAACTTCGTTTGCATTCTTCTTAAATGTTCACTAATCCATTTCATAAATTCAAATACAAGAGCGGGTTTTTGGAGTAATGCTTTTTCTAACGCTTCACGTTTTATTACACCTACTTCAACATCTTCAAGACATTTTGAGTTTAATAAATATTTTGCATTATCCGTGAACAATGTTAATTCTCCAATAATGTCATATTCCGAACAAATTCGAAGTGTTAATTCTTGTCCGTCAGCACTAAGTTTACTAATTTGTACTTTCCCTGAGTGAATGATATAGAGTTCTGTTGCCTCCATACCTTCTTGAAAAATAAAACTACCTTTTTTTATCTGCATTTTATATTCAACAGATGCAAGTAATTCTTTTAAATCTTGAGATAATGTCATACTGTTTGCCACAGTGATCACCTTTCTTCTTATAAGCAATACATTTCCTATTTTGAGTGTAAGTATGATGAAAATGCAAGAGCTATTTAAAAATAAATTGAAATTTCAATGACCGTAAGGAGGAGTGGCTAAAGATGTGAACAAAATGCGAACGGATTTGTGAAAATTTTTTGAATGGGGAAAGTGATGTGAGAAAAGTCACATTGAATATGTAGCTTCTTTTTTATAATGAAGGCAAATAAAAAAATGAAAGCTTACTAAGGATTGCAGCAGAAAAGAAGGGATATAGATGCACGAGAACATGAAAGATTCTTTAAAGCGGCCACTTCAAGATTTACGCATTTCAGTTATTGATCGTTGTAATTTTAGGTGCACATATTGTATGCCTGCTGAAGTGTTCGGACCTGATTATGCTTTTTTACAGAAAGAGTGTTTATTAACATTTAATGAAATAGAAAGGTTAGCTAGATTATTTATAAGTATGGGAGTTAATAAAATTAGGCTTACTGGCGGTGAACCTTTATTGCGTAAAGACTTACCGAAATTAATTGCAAGACTTACAAATCTAGAAGGCTTAAAAGACATTGGACTCACAACAAACGGAATTCATTTAGCAAAACAAGCTAAGGCGCTAAAAGACGCGGGATTAAAACGTGTAAATATTAGTTTAGATGCGATAGAGGACCATGTCTTCAAAAAAATTAACGGAAGAAATGTAAGTACAAAACCTGTACTGAAAGGAATAGAAGCAGCAAATGCTGCTGGATTAGAAGTAAAGGTAAATATGGTCGTAAAAAAAGGGATGAATGATAGTCAAATTCTTCATATGGCTCGTTATTTTAAAGAAAAAGAAATTCAGCTCCGTTTCATTGAGTTTATGGATGTAGGCAGTACAAACGGATGGAATTTTGAAGAAGTCATTACGAAGGAACAATTAATAGAGAAAATTAATCGTGTATATCCAATTGAGCCCGCTCAGCCTCGTTATTTTGGAGAGGTTGCGAAATTGTATCGATATGTAGGGAGTAATGCAGAAGTTGGATTTATTACTTCTGTTTCTGAGTCATTTTGTTCTTCTTGTACGAGAGCTCGTATTTCGGCAGACGGCAAGTTTTTCACGTGCCTATTTGGAGCGAAAGGAACGGATTTGCGAACGCTTCTTCGAGAAAATATTTCTGATGCATCACTATTAAAAATTTTAAATGATACATGGCGATATAGAACAGATCGATATTCAGATGAAAGAACGGTTGAGAATACAAGTAAACGTCCAAAAGTTGAAATGTCTTACATTGGTGGATAGTGAAAGGAGGATTTCTTATGCAAGAGCGTTATTCAAGACAAGTGTTGTTTTCTGGAATTGGTGAAATGGGACAAAGAAAAATAAGAGAAAAGCATGTGCTCCTAATCGGTGCGGGTGCGCTAGGAGCTGCGAATGCAGAAGCACTTGCTAGGATGGGAATTGGGAAATTGACAATTGCTGATCGTGACTACGTCGAATGGAGTAATTTACAGCGGCAGCAGTTATATACAGAAGAAGATGCGCAGCAGTGTAAACCAAAAGCAATTGCAGCAGCAGAACATGTAAGAAAGATTAATTCTGAAGTGGAAATTGTACCAGTTGTAACAGATGTCACAATGCGAGAAATAGAAGAGTTAACAAAAGATGTGGATCTCATATTAGATGCGACTGACAATTTCGATACGCGTCTACTTATAAATGACATTTCACAAAAAGAAAATATACCTTGGATATATGGCGGATGCATTGGGAGTTACGGTGTAACGTATACAATTCTTCCTGGGAAAACACCATGTTTTCGCTGTCTAATGGATCATCCTATGGGCGGTGCAGCATGCGATACAGCCGGAATCATTCAGCCAGCTGTACAAATGGTCGTTGCTCACCAAGTTACAGAGGCGATGAAAATATTGGTGGGTGATTATGAATCATTAAGAGGGACGATGTTGTCATTTGATATTTGGAACAATCAATATCTCTCATTAAAAGTAAATAGACAGAAGAAAAGTACATGTCCTTCTTGTGGGAAATCACGAACGTATCCAAGCCTAATATTTGAAGCGCAAATGAAAACGGAAGTGTTATGCGGACGGAATACAGTTCAAATCCGTTCAGGAATAAAGAGAAATCTTAATTTAACCGAAATTCAAAAACGATTACAAAAAAGTGTACATGTTAAAAAAACGCCTTACTTACTATCATTTCTAGTTGATGAATATCGTTTTGTTTTATTTATAGACGGTAGGGCATTTATTCATGGGACAAATGATGTAAAAATAGCAAAACGATTATACGCCAAATATATAGGATGAACAGAAAAATCGTTTTTTCCTTATTAAAACGAGGTGAAAAAAGAATGTTAGATAAACGTATACCAATTCCAGTAGCAGAAGCAGTTGCTCGTGTAATGAAATATGCCTACCAAGGTGAAATGGAAAAGGTTTCTCTTATAGAAAGCTACGGTAGAACACTTGGAGAAGATGTTATTGCAGATCATGATGTTCCGCATTTTGATCGCTCTCCGTACGACGGGTTTGCGATTCGAGCGGAAGATACAAAAGAAGCGAGTAGTAGTAACCCCATTCAATTTGAAGTAATTGGCGAAATTGGAGCAGGCTTTGTTTTTACAGAAGAAGTGAAAGAATTTCAAGCTGTCCGTATTATGACAGGTGCCGCAATTCCGGAAGGGTGTAATGCGGTTGTTATGTTAGAGCTAACGGAAGGATTTGAAGAAAACGAAAAGATTTATATGGTATTAAAACGTTCTTTCTCTTCTGGCGATAACATTTCTTTTAAAGGAGAAGATGTAAACCAAAATAGCATCCTTGTGAAAAAAGGGACTGTTATTAATCCTGGAGTAGCAGCGCTTCTTGCTACGTTTGGTTATAGTTCCGTACATGTTATAAAACAGCCGGTTATTGGAATTGTAACGACAGGAAGCGAACTGCTTGAAGTACATGAACAATTAAAGCTAGGAAAGATTCGAAATAGTAACTCTTATATGATTGCTGCTCAAATTGAACGAGCCGGCGGAGTTGTACAGTATTATGGGCAATTCGCTGACGATTTAGAGACGTGTTATAACACTGTAAAAAAAGCGATGAAAGAAGTCGATATTTTAATTACAACTGGTGGCGTTTCGGTAGGAGATTATGACTATTTACCTGCTATTCATAAGAGGTTACAAGCTAATGTACTTTTTAACAAAATAGCGATGCGACCAGGAAGTGTGACAACTGTAGCTGAGGTAGAAGGAAAACTACTATTTGGTTTATCTGGTAATCCTTCTGCTTGCTATGTCGGTTGTGAATTATTTGTTCGGCCAGTTATTCGAACATACTTGTATAAGAAAAATCCGCACGTATTTCGTGCAGAGGCAATATTACAAAAAGACTTTCCGAAAGCAAATCCATTTACTCGATTTGTAAGAGGGAAAGTGGAAATTGTAGATGGAACATTGCAAGCTATACCAGTTGGTTTAGATAAATCTAGTGCAATTTCTTCACTTGCAGAGGCGAACGCATTTATCGTCCTGCCGGGAGGAACGAGAGGATTTGAAGCAGGAATAACTGTTTCGGTACTGTTATTAGAATCAAACGCTGGAAGTGAGTGGCCTTGGGAAGAACCACTTCGATCATACAAATAATAGAAAAATAGATTACTAACTTATACAAAGATAAGAGGTGCAAAATGATACAAACGTATTATGAAGTAATTGATACACCTATTTCAATTGAGGAAGTTACAAACAAAGTAATTCGTCGTGAGTGTGGCGCAGTTACTACTTTCGTTGGTACTGTTAGAGAATTTACGAAAGGACGTCGTACGCTACATTTAGAGTATGTAGCATATAAAACAATGGCAGAAAAACAACTTGAGAGAATTGGTACTGAAGTAGGAGAGAGGTGGCCTGGGACATTTGTCGCCATTACACATCGCATTGGTACATTACAAATTTCTGATCTTGCTGTTGTCGTCGCTGTTTCTACACCACACCGGAAAGCAGCCTATGAGGCGAACGAATATATTATGGAGCGTATAAAACAAATCGTTCCAATTTGGAAGAAAGAATTTTGGAAAGATGGTGAATCATGGATTGGTGATCAGTTAGAGAATGTAGCATATGAGAATGGTGAGCCTGAAGAGGAGATGAGAATATGATTGAAGTACTATTATTTGCACATTTACAAGAAGAAGTAAGTAAGCCAGCATTACAAATCGATTGTGAAAATATTACAGTTGCTGAACTAAAGAAGGTACTCATTAAGAAATACAACGTAGCGATTTCAAATGAAATCATGGTAGCTATAAATGAAGAGTATGCAAATGAGAATGACATCATTCAAACTGGTGATACTGTGGCGATGATTCCGCCAGTAAGTGGTGGTTGATTCTTTTCGACCTAATCATGTTACGACGTGATTAGGCTGGAGAGAATGAATATAACTATGCATACATAGGAGGGAACAGGATGAAAAGTCCTAATTTTCAATTAAGTTTACAAACTTCTAATCTAATTATAGGTTTTATGGTATGGGTCATTTTATCATCATTAATGCCTTATATTAAAGTGGATATCCCATTAACTGCGGGGCAAATTTCTATGGTCACAGCAGTACCCGTTATTTTAGGTTCTGTTCTTCGCATTCCAATTGGTTATTGGACAAATCGTTTCGGAGCAAGAAAATTATTCTTTATTAGTTTTATTCTATTATTACTTCCTGTCTTTTATATTAGTGTTGCCAATTCTATGATGGATTTAATTATTGGTGGATTATTTGTAGGAATCGGTGGTGCTGTATTCTCTGTAGGAGTAACTTCTTTACCAAAATACTTTCCGAAAGAGAGTCATGGTTTTGTAAATGGTATTTACGGTGTCGGTAACGCCGGAACAGCAATTACTTCATTTTTAGCGCCTGTTATCGCAACTTCAGTTGGCTGGAGAACGACAGTACAATGTTATTTAGTTTTACTTGCAGCATTTGCACTTATGAACTTTTTATTAGGTGATCGTAAGGAGAAAAAGGTGAATACACCATTAATGGAACAAATAAAAGGTGTATATAAAAATGAGAAACTTTGGTTTTTATGTATCTTTTACTTTTTAACATTCGGATCATTTGTCGCATTTACAGTATACTTACCAAACTTTTTAGTATCTCACTTCGGATTAGAGAAAGTAGATGCTGGTATGCGAACTGCAGGATTCATCGTACTCGCAACAATTATGCGTCCGATTGGTGGTTGGCTCGGAGATAAGTTTAATCCATTTAAAATATTAATCTTCGTATTTATCGGTTTAACACTTTCAGGTATTATTTTATCATTCATGCCTAGTATGAACGTGTATACATTTGGTTGCTTACTAGTCGCATTTTGTGCAGGCATTGGTAATGGTACAATCTTTAAACTCGTTCCAATGTACTTCTCAGAACAAGCAGGTATTGTAAATGGACTCGTTTCAGCTTTAGGCGGACTAGGAGGGTTCTTCCCGCCCCTAATTTTAACATTACTATTCCAACTAACAGGCCATTATGCAATTGGATTTATGGCATTATCAGAAGTCGCACTTGCTTGTTTAATCATTACAGTGTGGATGTATAGTCAAGAAAAGCTGTTAGTGATGTTAAAGAATCATTAATAAGGAAAAAGAACCATCCCAAAGTATTTTGGGATGGTTCTTTTAGTAATAGGCTTCAACATGTTTTTATTGATCTCTCAATAAACGCTTGTTTTCTATAAGAATGTGCTTTTAAAATGAAGATGTCAAAAGTTATTCAATTAAAGGGCAGATTAATTAAGGAAATCTTAAATCTATTCTAAAGATCGAACTCATTTTTAGAATGCAAATATTTAATTGAATCGGGATGTTTAGATGAAAAAAATATAAGTCCACTCAAGATAAACAAGTATCAGGTGTGTTAGGTAGTTTAAGCGACAAGTATAGGATTGATGCAAGTATCCTTCGCATAGTAACTGCATTATCAGATTTTTTTAGGGCCAAATTTTTTGGTAAGGTTAATGGATATTGTGAAAAAGTATACTTAAAATAAAGAAGATAGTTTAGGTCAATAAGATAAAATTATGAATTTGTATAAATAATCCATAATTTTCTTTATGAGTTATATTTGGTATGTTAAAGAAAAGAGAGGAGAGGGAAATGAAATAAGAATTTTTGATGCACATTTTCATATTATTGGTTTAAGTTTTTCTGATTATTGAGAATTGAAGGGGTTTTCCGACTGATTAAATGTGATTCATATTTAGTAAAGTGTTTAATCCAACTAAAATATATTTAGAATGAGGTTTTACATGTTTGTTTTTATTATACTAGACGTAATATTACCAATATTAATATTAATGCTAATTGGTGCAATCTTACAAAGAAAGTTCCAATTTAACTTAAAGCAGCTTTCTACACTTATTACTTATTGCTTAATGCCAGCGGCTGTATTTGTGAATATATATGATATTAGTATAGAGACAGGTTTGTTGCTCCAAATAATATACTATTTAATGCTTTATAGTCTGAGTCTGATCATAGTAAGTCATTTCATTTCAAAAACATTAAAGTTAGAAAAAGGAGAAAGTGCAGCTCTAAAAAATAGCATTTCGTTAATGAATTCCGGTAATTATGGGTTACCAGTAAGTCAATTGATTTTCAGTCACAATCCAGTGGGGGTTTCCATTCAGATTTTTATTGTGATTTTCCAGAATCTTTTAACTTATTCATATGGGATATATAACTTACTATCAGCAACAAAAACAATCGGAGGTATTATTCAATCATTTATAAGACTGCCTGTATTTCATGCGCTCGTACTAGGGGTTCTCTTTCAATCGTTTACAATTCAAATACCTAATTCTATCTTTCTACCTCTTAATCAGCTTGCGAATAGTTTTGTTGCCATAGCACTCATATTGCTAGGAGCACAATTAGCCAACATTAAGCTTAATTTTTTCCATAGAGTCATAACATGGTCTTTAATTGGAAGGTTACTGATGGGGCCATTATTAGCACTTTCCATGATCTATCTCTTAAACATTGATGGAATTGTTGCACAATCATTATTTATTGCAAGTTCTTTTCCTACTTCAAGAAATACATCAACCATTGCTATGGAATATCAAATAGAGCCTGAATTACATGCACAAATCGTTTTATTTTCAACAATTTTCAGCATTATTACAGTAACTGTCGTTATTTATTTATCATATATTTTGTTTTGAATATACGTGCAAAAACGAAAAGATTTGAGGCGGTAAATGATGGACAGAAGTCCTATAGATATGAGAAGAAAGCAGTCTTTCATATATTGGGTGTCGTTTACAATTGTACCATGTTTCAAAATCTAGTGACTTAATTCAAAAAAAGAAACTTATTAGGGTTTATTTCGTATGGAAATCTTTAAAGTATTTACATATAGACTTGCGAAAAAAAGACACAATCTCGCTTATAATTAAAGTTATATGAGCTTAGGGTGATAGCGATGGGGTGGGAGTGTCAAGTAAGAATTTTATGCATAATTGCCACTAAGGGAGATGATTAAAAGTTGAGTAAACAGAATATCAGCACAATAGTTTCAGGAGATTTGATTGTTACCCATCTAATTGGCCAGATTAATACAGAGGATGTGTATGAATGGTTTAATGATTTTGAGCAGGTTTGTCAGCAATTTATTTCTGAGGGTCGGAAATACAAATTGTTGGTGGATAGAAAAGGGTATACCCCAAATCATTTTTCTGTTCAAAAAGTATGGAAAGATAAGTTCTTCAATGAAACCATTTTGAATCATAGTAAGGCAATTGCATTTCTTCTTGAAGAAGGAGAGATACTGAAGTATTTACAACAATCCAATACAAAAGAATCCGTGGAGTTTTTTGATGATTATGAACAAGCGCTAATTTGGTTGAATGAATATCCAATATAAAAACTGAATAGAAAGAGTTGCTCGTAATGTTACACTTGTCATGAAATTTATTTGTTTACAAGTTGCAAACACCATTTATTTTCTTCATAGATTGCTTGTGAAATAAAAGAACAGAACTACAATAAAAAGAACAAACGTCCCCTAAAAAACGTTTGTCCAAAGGTAATTACTATTTTAACTAAGAAATAGATTACAATTTATGTGTACGAGAAATCTTTTTTATAAGTTTAGGCAATATAGATGTTAGTTCTTGCTTCAAACGCTTCGTAAATGATGGATCTTTACCAGAAGTTGAAATAGTGACAACATATTCATTATTTCTTATAACGCCAGGTGTGTGAAAAGATGATTCTGTACCATCACTTACAACGTTAACCCACTGGAAATCATGAGCGGCCTGTTTGACCATCATATTTACAGCGTGTTGATTTGTAGCTGCATAAATAAGGTGAGCATCTTTAATATCATCATTACTAAAAGCTTTTTGCTTCCAAGTAATATAAGAAAGTTCCTTCATTTCCTCGCAAATTTCTGGGCTGACAACAGTGACGAAAGCGCCTGTATCTTTTAATCCAGACGCTTTTCGATATGCAATTTTACCTCCACCAATGATAACAACCACTTTATTTTGTAGATTAAACATAAGAGGGTACATGTTATACATATATGCATTCCTCCATTCGTTCTAACAATGTTAGTTTCATATATGTATCAAACTGAAGACAGTTACAAGTCGTAACATGATTGTATTTTTTTGTATGCAATTCAATTTTTTGAAGTAATAATCCGGTAAAGAGAAGGTATGGCATGACATATACATGGGACGCAGTCGATGTTATAGCCTTGAGCTCGGCAGTAAAAGAGGGAGTTCCTTTCGTTAAAAAGGAACAGGATACTGGCATACCAAGTTTTCGTTCGATAGCTGCTCCGATTTGTTGTAACTCATATATCGGTTGTGTATCACTACTGCCTCGTCCTACGAGTAAAATACTACTATTTTGCATTGGCATAGCTTCACGTATTCTTTTCACTACAAGTTCCACCATATGTGGATGTGTACTAAAAGGAGGTACAACTGAAAATGTTATTTGTGGATATTTCTTTTGTAGTTGTTCTATTTCAAAAGGAATATCACGTTTATAGTGAGCTGCTGCAAATAATAAAACAGGTACAATCATTATTTCAGTTACTCCCTCTATTATCGTTTCTGTAACTGCATCCGAAATAGTAGGTGTCGTTAGTTCTAGAAAAGCTATTTTTTGAATTCTTTCGTTTCGCTCTTTCATAACAGATTGAATAAATTGAATGAATTGTTCATTACCTTCTTGTAGCCGGCTCCCATGTCCAACATATACAATTCCTTTCATTGTCTCACCATGTCTTTCTTCATAAGAGTTTCTTGTAATTGATGATCTACGTTATGAAACCCAACTTTATTTGCATAGTATAAAGTTGGAACATCGGTATACGAGAATGGGAGAGTAAGAATATTGATAAAGCCAAGGCGTTTTATTTCTGCTAGAAACTTATCAATAGAAGCACGACCTTCAAATACAATGCTATCCCATGAGAATTCAGAAAGCATACGTGAATGAATTTCATCGAAGCGATGATCAATTGTGTACTCATGAGTCATCATATAGGAACCAGCACCAATTTTTTCTTGAATAACAGCAATTCGGTTAATGTTTCGTCCTAAATAAACTGTTGTATTGGAAGAGAACTCTGCTTGTTTACTTAGTAGCCCATATTGCATAAGTTTTTCTTGAGTGGCAACGTTCATATGTTGTAGTTGCGCTTGTAAAGAACGAATATCTTTTTGGTGTTTACTACATGATTGCATCAATATTTCTACACTTTCAGCTGAACAAAAAACAAGACGATTAACGTTAAAAATTTCATTGATTTGTTCAAGTGTTAATGTGTATTCTACCTTTTTGAAAGTAGGAATTTGATATATTTCTGCACCGGCTTCTTGTAACTTTTGCTTCATTGAACTTGTTTTATTCGTTGCAGATGCAAATAAAACTTTTTTCTCGTGTAATGGTTTACGTTCTTTCCAAGCGATCTGATCCCGTAAGGAAACGACATCACCAATAATTGTCATAGAAGGATTAGAAATATTTTCGTTTTTGACAATAGAAACAATGGTAGACAGTGTCCCTGTGACAACGCGCTGTTTACCAGTTGTACCCCATTCAATGACTGCTACTGGCGTATCTTCTTTTTTTTCTGCTTGTAGTAAGTTTTCACAAATTGTAGGTAAGTTTTCTATACCCATGTAGTAGGCAATTGTGTCGCTATTGTGAGATGAATTATATTTTCCATGGTCGGTTAAAGGACCTTTTGCATGTCCGGTTAATAAAGTGACGCTATTACTGTAGTCACGGTGGGTGAGGGGAATACCTGCATAGATACTAGCGGCGATGCTAGATGTAATACCTGGTACAATTTCATATGGAATATTTGCTGATGCTAAAGTCTCTGCTTCTTCACCAACACGGCCAAAAATAGATGGATCTCCGCCTTTTAAGCGGACTACGATTTTTCCCTCTTTCGCAAATTGAAGGAGGTGTGCGTTAATCATTTCTTGACGCATAGTATGATTCTTTGGCATTTTTCCGCAATAAATAAGTTCACATGTTTCTTTTGTATAATTAAGAAAGGAAGGGTTTAATAAGCGGTCATATAAGACGATATCTGCACGATTTAAGCACTCTATCGCTTTTTTTGTAATAAGCCCTTCATCACCTGGTCCTGCACCAACTAAATATACATATCCGTTCATATTCGCACCTCGTCTATTTTTATTTAAAAGGAAGCCAGGGGAGGCTTCCTTTCGTAAATTACATGTATATATAAATATCCCCGTCAATAACTTCTACTTCATACGTTTGAATACAACCATCATCAGGTTTTTGAACTTCACCTGTTAGTAGTGAAATTTTCCAATCATGTAGTGGACAAAAGACGAATTCTCCAGATATAATACCTTCCGCTAATGGCCCGTTTTTATGAGGACAACGATTTTCTACAGCTCGAATATCGCCATTTGAAAGGCGGAATAGGGCGATAGACATACCTTTCATTTGTACCTCTTTACCGATTTGAATAGGAAGGTCTTCTGCACGCATAACTTTTATTTTTTCTTTCGTTTGTATCATATAGATCACAGCTCCTTATTTCACAGTTTCTACTTCATACATCGTTTTTAATGATTTCGTTTCTAGTGCTTGTCCCCATGCTTCTTTATATGTGCCACGAGCTTTTTGGAAACGTTCATTTAACTTAGTGACCATATTTGCATCTTGCAGTATTTCCTTTATGTGATCGAAGCCTAATCGTTCTGTCCAGTAGGCAGTACGCTCTCCATAAATACCAGTTTCACGATAATATTGCATGTAAGCTGTAGCGATGCGAAGGACATCATCTTCAGTAGGGACAATCATTACAAAATCAGCTTCGCGTACTTCCGTACCACCATTTCCGCCAATATAAAGTTGGTATCCATTTTCGACACAAACAACGCCAAAATCTTTCGTCAGTACTTCCGCACAGTTACGCGGACAGCCCGTTACACCCATCTTCATTTTATGAGGTGTATCTACCATTTCTAATGATTGTTCAAGCAACATACCAAGTCCTAATGAATCTTTCGTACCGAAACGGCAGAAACGAGAGCCAACACATGATTTTACATTACGAAGAGATTTTGAATACGCATATCCAGAAGCCATATTTAATTCAGCCCATACGTTAGGTAAATCTTGTTTCTTAACACCGTATAAGCCAATTCGGCTCGCACCTGTAATTTTCACAAGTGGAACATCGTACTTTTTCGCAACTTCAGCAATTTTCATTAAATCATCTGCTGTTGTAACGCCTCCGTACATACGTGGAATAACAGAGAAGGTACCATCGTGCTGGATGTTACCATTCATTCTTTCATTCACGAAACGGGATGATTTATCATCTTCATATTCTTCTGGAATCGCCATACGTAAATAATAGTTCAAAGCAGGGCGACATTTTGAACAGCCGTCTTCATGTGCAAAACCAAGAACGTTTCGTACTTCTTTTGGAGATTTTAAACCTTTCTCATGAATGGCCGCTACGACTTCATCACGTGATAACGTTGTACATCCGCACATACCAGTAGACTGCGCAGAAGCATCAAAAGCATCTCCGAGTGTATGAGATAAAACTTGTTCCACAAGCGGACGACATTTACCACAAGACCCTGCGGCTTTCGTACAGCCTTTAACTTCTTCAAAAGTCTTTAACTCTTGTTCTAAAATGGCGTGAACGATTGTGCCTTTCGTAACACCATTACATCCGCAAATTGTGTCATCCGCACTCATAGTAGCAACGTCAAGTTCATATTCTTCACCAGCTTTGTGAAGAAGGGAAGCGGCTGTATATTCTTGTATGTCTTCTTCTTTCTTTAACATGCTAAAGAGGCGTGTACCATCAGCTGTGTCACCATATAAAACGATACCGACAACTTTATTATCACGAATTAATACTTTTTTATAGGAACGTTTACATTCATTAAAGATGGATATTGCTTTCGTTTGATCATCTTCATAAATTTGGCCAGCAGAGAATAAATCACAACCAGCAACTTTTAATTGTGTACCGACGATACTGCCCGAATATCCATCAGTTTGTAAATTTGTTATATGTTTTGCTAATATCGCACCTTGTTCATAAAGAGGAGCAACAAGTCCATATGCGATACCGTCATGCTCTGCACATTCTCCAACTGCATAAATGGACTCATCATTTGTTAGCATATAGTCATTGACTACAATACCGCGATTTACAATTAGACCAGCATCTTTTGCTATTTGCGTATTTGGGCGTATTCCGACAGCCATTACGATTAAATCACAATCTACAACTTCACCGTCTTCAAATTGAATGCCCTCAACATGGTCTGTACCAAGAATTTTTACAGTTTTCTTTTCCATTAAAAACTTCATGCCTTGTGCTTCTAAATCTTCACGCAGAAGAGCAGCTGCTTTCGTATCTAGTTGTTGCTCCATTAAGCTAGGCATTAAATGAACAACATGTACGTCCATTCCTAAATCAATTAGACCTCTTGCGGCTTCTAAACCGAGTAACCCGCCACCAATGACAACGGCCTTTTTCTTTTCTTTAGCGGTATCTATCATAAATTGTGTATCTTCAATAGTTCGAAATCCTGTTACACCAGAAAGTGCGGAACCTTCAACAGGTAAAATAAAAGCACTAGAACCTGTTGCGATAATGAGCTTGTCGTATGTAAGAGTACGCTTCTTTTCTGTAATAATAATTTTTTCTTCTCGATTAATACTTTGCACTCTTTCATTCGTATACAAGGTTATTTCGTTTTCTTCATACCAACTGTATTCATTCATAATGATATCTTGCATATTTGTTTTGCCTTGTAAAACATGAGAGAGCATAATGCGGTTGTAGTTTGGATGCGGTTCATCTCCAAAAATAGTAATCTCATATGAATCACTATCATGTTTTAAGATTTCTTCCATACAGCGAATGCCAGCCATACCATTTCCGATCATAACTAAACGTTTTTTCATTTTCGTTTCCCCTTTTTATGTGAAATATTGAACAAAGGATTATATTTTTATTATAGAAAATCAAATAAGGGGGAGATGTGATATTTATCACATTTTTATAATGATTCACAAATTGTTAAAATTCGGTTTTATGTGAAGGGGATGTGAATATTTTTCGCGAAACGAAAAAGCAGGCCATAAGTATTTACACTCATGTCCTGCACTTGATTTATGCTTTCGTAATGGCACGCGGAAATAAAATATTATTTTCTAAATGAATATGCTCAAATAAATCAGACTCTAGCGCTTCGAGGCGTTGGTAAACAAGTCGATAAGTACCGCAAGCACCTTCTGGAGGAGTAAAGTCATTTGTCACTTTACGAAGTTCTTTTATAATATTTCCAGCATGATTGTGCTCATTTTCTAGTTCATTTACTACTTTACGTAACTTAGCATAGTTTTCATTAGTTGGATTTTGTTCAAATTCTAAAATTAATGGAAAATCTTCCATTTCTTCTTTAATTAAATGCTGTTCTAATTCCATTTTAAGTTCATGAAATAGCTTATGAATTTGAGCTAAATGAGGCTGACTTGCCCCATGAACACGTAATACTTTTGTCACATATGGACTTAACTGTGGTAATTCTTCATTTAAATAGCGGTGATGCTTATTTATAACATAATCAATCAATTCACGATAAGAAGCATTTTTCCAATCAATTTCCGATTCATTTAATCGTTTCGTATTATGATAAAGCATATTTAACTCTGTAAGCACTTCAGTAGCTGATAAATTTCTTTCATGAATTGCATCAATAAGTGGCTTATTACCGCCACAACAAAAATCTATTCTATATAATTTAAAAAGATCACTAGCTTTCGGAAATTGTGTAACAATCTCACCAACAATTGAAGTTTCAGTAAATGTATGTTCCATATGAATGCCTCCATAAAATTTTAATGTAATATCTGAATTAAGAATAGCGATAAATTAAAATCTATGTAGTGATTGAAATCACTTATTCTGTGTCGTTTTTGAGAATAATAAGAAGAATGTTATTAAAATAAGGGGGAAAGTAATAAGTGGTAATGTTTTACGTTAATAAAAAAGAAGCTTAGTAAAAGCTTCTTTTTTATTACTATTTTTCACATGCAATTCCATCGCCATCACGATCAAGATGAGAGCTATAACCTGGTTGCCCTTTATGTAAAGGAGCTTTCCCAGCTGCTCTAACTGCAGCACAATTTTTGTAGTATGCACTATCAGTATTACCATTAGCTGGTTGTGTTTGAGCTTGCTGTGCTTTTTGTTCTTCTTGTTGTTTGCGAGCTTGTTCATCAGCCAGACGTTTTTGCTCTTCTTGTTGTTTACGAGCTTGTTCATCAGCCAGACGTTTTTGTTCTTCTTGTTGTTTACGAGCTTGTTCATCAGCCAGACGTTTTTGTTCTTCTTGTTGTTTACGAGCTTGTTCATCAGCCAGACGTTTTTCATCCTCTTGCTTACGAGCTTGTTCTTCGGCTAGACGCTTCTCATCTTCTTGCTTTTGAGTTTTTTCGTCCGCCTCTTTCTTTTCTAGCTCTTTTTTCTGTTCGCTATCTTTTGGCTCTTCATTATTAGAGGCAACTTTTGTACTAGTTGCTGTCGTTTTTTCAGAAGAAGGAGCTGAAATACCTAATAACGCAACAAAAATGACAAATAATACAGCTGTAATAATAAATTGTTTTTTCGCTACACCTGTTTTCTTAATAACAGATAAGATTGCTAGAACAAGGAAGAATATAAATAGAATGAAACTTAAAGTAGAAAAAAACTCGACGACGGGGTGTTCCGATTTTGTTGTACCGGCCGTTATTAATATAATAGAAATCATAAAAAGAATAACGGTAGGACGTCCATATTGTTTTGCTTTTCCATTTTTCTTAAAGAATGAAATGATACATAAGATTAAAAGAATAAAAGCAATAAAAAATAAAGCTGCACCAATATTACTTAAAATTGACATTTTCATACCTCCATTTGTAAGATTCTTCTTATTGATTATATAGGAATTTATTGGATATTACACGTTTTGTATAAATTTAGAAAATTAATATTTTTAATAGACTCATAAACATTTATTTTGTATATAAGGAAAAATGGATATATTTCCTATTACTTTTTGAAAGAGATTTCATAAATTATAGTATATCGATTGAAAGGAGGAGATTTGAATGGAATTTCAATTGTTGGTAACTTGTATATTACAAGAAGGTAATGCTTACTTTTTAGTAACGAAGGTAGATGATGTTATTACGTTAAAAGTACCGATTACTGCGGGAGTAGCAGGTTTATTTTTAGCTTTAGGTGTACCAAGATGTTCTTAATTTAAATCTCTATAGTAGAAGAGGAAGGGACATGCCTTCCTTTCCTACTATTACATAATATAATTATGTAAACTTAAATATCATATTTGTGATAGCACGTTTGAAATGGACATGCATATACTATAATGTTTCATTGGATGTTAGCGGTGAAAGGTAGTTTTAATAAGTGCATCCAGTGATATTTTTAAGCTATGAAAATAAAAGAGGTGCTATTATATATGAAAAGAAAAACATTGGATATTCCAGTTACATTGCGAAGAGAGTGGTTTTTAATAGAGTTAGCTCATTTAACGAAAAAATATGGAATTGAAATTGCAACTAGTAAAATGGATGCTGCACCGTTTTTAAGAGATCAAGTTACGGAGTCAAAGATAGGGAAAGGGCTACAATACGATAAATATGATGATGAGTATATAATTGAAAATTAAAGGGTAACAACAAAATTAAATTAATTTATAACAAATATAAAATAAAGCAGATTCTAAATATAGAATCTGCTTTATTATGAAATACTTGTAGTCAACTAGCCTCTTTCTAGTGTTTTTCCTACATATTTCTCTTGCGTTATTCCAAAAGAGTCACGAAGAATGCGAGCATAATCTTTAGATTCTATTGGTCGTTTATTTTTGGTGCCTTTAAAGGTTTCTGTATAATTTTTATTTGTTAATGATATGTGACCATAAGTAGTTAATTTACAAGTGATAGCTCCTTTATTAAAAGGAGATTCTTTATGCTCTACAATCACTTTTTGAATCTTATTCACTTTTTTCTCATCTATTGGATCTACAGTGAAAGCATAGCCTATTTTCCATTCGTTTGAAGGTTCAGATTGTAAGAAACTTGTAGATTCCCCGTTAGCTCCTTTTCTCATTTCTAAAATATGCGTACCTTTTCGAGTATTTCGCTTACGAATTCGATATTCTCCTGTTTGAGAGGAGATGACTTCTCCGTTAAAAGGGACTGGATGTAAAGGGAGATGAGATGCAAAACCTGCATCCACAACATAATCTTTATCCTCATGACTTAATATGATAATGACATGACCATCATCGGGTTTCCATTTATTATCGTAAAGGTCATAAACAGTACCGGCTACTTTGTATACTTGAAACCCACAATCAATTAAAAAATAATACAATAGGGAGTTTAATTCATAACAAAGTCCACCTCGTTTTTGAATAAGTAACTTTTCTATTAAGTTATCTTTTGAGATATTTTTAATAGTACCAGCCATAATATCAAGATTTTCATAGGGGAGAATCATTCCCATTTTCAAGAGAATTCCATCTAAATCATCAAATGTTATTTCTTTTGCAGGAATTTCTAAGCGTTTAAAAAACTCCTTTTGTAATTTGGTCATCATAAAGTATTCTCCTTTCTTTTTACAGAATTTTCTTCTGCTCACCGATAGGTTAGTACTTCTAAAAAGTTAATTCAAGTGTGCGGAAATTATCATAATATATGTTTCTGGAAATATGATTTTCTATTCGGAAATTTCAGTTTAATTTTTAATCGTAGGAAAGTCTTATAATACAAGCTCCTTTAAAATTAGTTTGTATTTAATGAAAAGAAAGTACATATCTTTATTATATTTTTAAATAACTAACTAGTAATAAAATGTTTTTTTACTAAAATTTTTTCAAGATTTGTATGCTTTATATAAACAATAATGATTTAAAAAATATCTGGGTGTAGCGAAGTTAACAATTATTGAGAAACTTTTTTGTCGTATTCTATCAAAAGGAAGAGGTAGAAACAAAGAGAATAACGAGAGTTAAGGAAGAGGGGATACAACTAGTAACCTTCTAAAAATAGGGCTAACATCTTTTAAAAATGAAAGATTAGCTATTATTAAGGAAGGGAAAATATAAAATATTATAAAGAACACCTTCTTTCAAAAAAATAGGGGGAGTAATATGCGACTGATGAGAAGATGTGTGGCCTTACTAATTGTATTTTTTATCATGGCTCCAACGATTAGCACAAATGTACAGGCAGAAGTTGTAAAAGAGCTTGGAAAGGGGTTTCCTGATACAGAAGTATTCACACCTGGAGAATGGTTTTTAGGCCAAAAACCTGCTAATTATAATGAGAATAAACCGCCAATTCTCTTTGTACAAGGAAGAAATGGTAATGCTGATAGTTGGTATGGAAAGACAGTATATCATGATATAAATGATATGTATGATTATGCTTTAAAAGCAGGCTATCAAACAGTGTTTATACAATTGTATGATGCTGCAGGGAAAGGTTCGGCTAGTCAGTGGGATAACGGAAAATTGTTAGCACAAAAACTTGAAGAAATATATAATCATTTCGGTAAAAAAGTTAATATTGTAGCGCATAGTAAAGGTGGTATTGATACACAAGCCGCATTAGTTGAATATGGTGCGAATCGATTTGTTGGAAATGTTATTACACTTGCTACACCGCATCACGGCTCAAATTTAGCAGATTTGTCATATAGTTGGTGGGCAGGGTGGCTTGCTTCTATATTAGGTCAAAAAGATGATGGTACGTATTCGTTACAAATAGGTGAAATGGCAAAGTTTCGTTCAATAATAGATAACAACCCAGCAGCTAAATTAAACCGTTACTATACGGCTACTGGAACTAGCTGGGGACCAACATTTTCTGCATTATCTATGGGCGGGTTATATTTATCATCGTACGGTTCAAATGATGGACTAGTAAATGAATGGAGTACGAAGCTATCGTACGGTACACATTTATTTACAGATTCCAGATTTGATCATGACAATATAAGAAAAGGATCAGCTGTTTTTGCACGAATTGAACCATATTTACGTACGACAAATGTGGGATTACCAGCTTTAGTAGCATCCAGCACTAGTTCAAATGAAGATCTAGAACAATTAAATACAACTTCAAATCAAAATATTTTAGGAGGCGAATTACCACAAAATCAGTGGATAGAGCAAAGTATTTCTGTTGATAAAAAGGCTGAAGGAATAGTTTCTGTACTAACTGCTTCTTCTGATGTAGAAGTACAAATGGTATCTCCAAAAGGAAAAATCTATGCAAATAAAGATAGCGCTATAACTACTGGTGAAGGCGAATCTTTCTTTAATGGGGCGACAATTAGAACGTTTAAGTTTGATAAATTGGAAGTAGGCGAATGGAAAATCAAAATGATGGCGAAGCAGTCGAAAGATGCATATTTAGTTGTAAGCGATTACAAGGATGATGCACCATTTGTTCTTCGAATGCCTACAAAAGTTAAAGTAAATAAACCTGAGTATAAACTGAAAAAATCACCTGTAGCACCTGAAATGAAAGGGGATCTTTCCATAACAGTAAGAGTCGTTAATAAAGAAGGTAAGTTAGTCTCTGAATTTAATGAATTACAAAATGTTAATACGAATACATTTACAGGTGCTTTGAAAGATATAAAACAACCGGGAGTATATAACGTTACGATGGATATAAAAGGGATGAATAAAGAAGGAAAACCATATAATCGTACGATTGTTAAGTCGGTTTATGTAGAGAAATAAGGAAGAACAAATAAGTATAATAAAAAAGTGCAGAAATCTTGTGTTAGAAAGAATTCTGCACTTTTTTATGTGGGGAGAGATAATAGAAGTTGAAAAAAACTGTTATTCAATAAAAAAAGATGCTGAAATAGCATCTGAATGTAAAGAAATAATTTTAACTTAGTTTTGTAACTGTTAATTCCACTGAATTTATACCATTGTCACAAGTTACAATACTTTGACGATTAAAACCACTATTATTTCTAAGTTGAAGAGTTGAATTAGCAGGCACTGTAACAATCGTTTCGCCAACGAGTTGAAGACATTCGTTATTTGATGAAGTATTCATTTGAATAGCGAAATCACCTTGACTATCAGCAAGTGGATTGTTATTTAAAAATATAGTTATGACTGGGATATGTGGAAATACAGGATTTAAAGTAGTATTAATACTGGAAATGAACGAAACTCTATAATCACCAGCTTGTCTAAAGTGTATAGTAGTAGGATTTAGTAAGGAAACGCCTCCTGCTAAAGGTCCAACGTAATTAAATGAAAAAGGATCGCCAAAAGGAACAGTTATAAATTCAGTTTGCCAAAAAGTTCCGTATGCAGGACAGCTTCGTTTATGTGAATGGTCACATGAACATTTTTTATTTGAACTGGAAGAAGATTTGCATGAGCATTTTTTATACGAGTTTGAAGAATGATAGTATGAACCCAATATATTACCTCCTATTCTTAATAAATTTAAATCACATAGTAGTTTATGAAGATGAATCACAATTGGCGTGTATGCTTGTACTATAAAAGGAGATAGATTTGGAATATAAAGTGGTCAAATGATGAAGTGTAGTATTTGGGTATTACCTGTAACACCTTTTGAAGATGATAAGGTTTATAATTTGATAGAAAAATAAATGGAATTTCTAAATAGAGTGAAGTAACGAGGAAACGTTTATCCCGCTATTTTCCGAGCAGTAAGACTCCCACCTCAAAATTCAGCGAAAGCAAAGAAGTTAGGTGGGGGATGAATTAAACCCCCACTCATTAAAATTTTACTTTACTATATTTATTTAGTCTGACAAAACAGAAATATTACCTTTAGCTGTATGGATGTTATCATTTGGTGAAGTTATGATATTTAACTGTATGTATATTAGGCTATTCAGTTTATCTTTTATTTGCGTAGCTGAGCAGGAAAAAGTCAGAAAATATAGAATAATGTACATATGAAGCATCATTTGTTTTTGGTGTGAATAGTAATTAAAGATACGCTAAAATATTTAAAATTGTAACGAAAGAGAGATTAAATAATAGAAGGAGCAACTTACATGGAAAATATATTAAAGGTATCTTCAAAATCAAGCCCAAATTCAGTCGCAGGTGCAATAGCAGGAGTACTAAGAACAAGTGGTAATGTGGAAATTCAAGCGATTGGGGCTGGAGCTATAAATCAAGCGATTAAAGCAATTGCGATTGCAAGAGGGTTCGTCGCTCCAAGTGGTATTGACTTAGCTTTTGTTCCAGCGTTTCAAGAGATTTCTATCAATAATGAAGAGAGAACAGCGATTAAATTAATTGTAGGCCCTAGAAAGAAAAGGTCTTAGTAGAAGAGAGCGTTACTATAAGGGAAAAAGCTAATAGACTTCCCAGGTTAGATACGTTATTTTATGTAACCGATCCTTGGGTGTGGACACGGCATTATACCGGACTCATGTCTGTTAATTTCTCCTTAAATTTAGCGCGTGTTCTAGATACTTAAAAATGCCAAATCCTTTGTGATATAAGGGATTTGGCATTTTTGATGTTTTTAAAAATAAACAACCTTAAAACTGCTCATTCTTCTCCCAAGATTCAACGATATAGCATGAGAAACCTTATTATATCAAGGTTTGTAAGTGGTAGTTTTCCATGATGCTCACATTTTGCTCACATTAAATCTGTTCATTTTTTATCAGGTGTTTTCATTAGATTTTATTATGCTCTCGAAGTTTTCTGCTGCTTGTTGCTGCATGTTCTGTGTGATGTGGCTATACTTGTCTAAAGTCATTTGAATAGATGAGTGTCCTAAGCGATCTTGTACGATTTTAGGGTGTTCTCCAGCTTGAAGCATGAGTGTAGCGTGAGTATGTCGTAAGTCGTGTATACGAATTCTAGGAACACCAGCTTTTTTATAGTGATCATTCAAAAAGCGATGAGGAGCATCTATATGTAAGGGTGAATGTATCGTATTGCCAGTGAAAATAAAGGCCTCTTCATTCAAGTGTATACCCCAGCGGAAAAATTCTTTCTTTTTATAGGAGTAGTAGGATTGTAACTTTCCTATAACAAAAGAAGAGATACTAATACTTCTATTTGAAGACTTAGTTTTTGTAGCAGCTTTAAATAGTCCTTTTTCTGTTTTTACAAGTGATTTATTAACCAGGATACGTTTATTATCAAAGTCAATATCTTTCCACGTTAGTGCAAGTAATTCTCCGCGTCTCATACCTGTATAGATTGCAAGTAAGAAGAACATATGGTATTTAATATTTTTTTCTTTTAGATACTGGAGGAATCGATTACATTCTTCGCTAGACCATGTTTTCATTTCACCTTGCTCTTCACGTGGTTTTTTAACCTTATTCATTATATTATCATGTATGATTTCCCATTCTACAGCGTGTTTGAAAATGCATCTTAGGCAGCGGTGGATATTGCTGATTGTACCATTTGATAGTCCTTTTTCCTTAAGTTCAGCATAGTAGCTTTGAATCATTACGGGCTTAATACTTTTAATTTTTTTATAACTAAATGGGGGAAGGATATAGAGCCTAACTAAGCTCATGTCTTTTTCATAAGATGTAATTTTTAATTCAGCTTTACGAAGAGGCTTTAACTTTTCCCATACATCTAAAACAGTTAATTGTTTGTCATCAAAATATATTCCTTTCTCTATCTCTGTAATCATTGTAGCAACAGCATTTTGGGCTTCTTTTTTTGTTCTAAATCCACTCTTACTTTTTTGCTGGCGTTTTCCTGTGGCCGGATCTATACCGATATCTATTGTAAAAGACCACGTATTTCCACGTTTACGAAAACTTCCTTTCATATTTAATACCTCCTGAATCGTTATTTTTGAAAATTACAGTATTGTGATATTTGATTCTGTAATTTACTTGCTAATAATTGATTTTCATAATGTAAAAGCCTTTTTTCAGCAAACTGTGTTGTTACATTGAATTTTTCTGAGATTATATATGCTTTTAACTGTAGGGGAGGAAGCTTTCTTAACATAAAAGTAGGTACACAAAATTGTTGTGCGAAGTTTTTAGCCTTTGCTTCTTGATAATCTAGAAACATTTGATGCATTAATAATTGATTACCAGAATGAAATAGGATGTGACAGGCCTCATGGCCAAAATCCTCCCATTGTTCTTGCTGAGAGATACGATTATCAATAACTAAGTTAGCTATTTGATTTCTTTCCATTGCATGACTTCCAAACGGAGCAAAGTACAGCAAAATGTTTAGCTTTTTCGCAATCTCCATCATATCAATTTGCTCGGGAACAAAAATAGATAAGGATTGGTACAAGTGCTGGATATAGTCTTCAAGTTGTGTTGTATAGTAGGGTTGCGATTGAAACAAAATAGTTCACTCCATTCAAATTAAAAAAAGAACATATGTTCTTGTTATTATAATATAATAAAAAAAGGATGTTTGGAAGGGGATTGGCATTTATAATTTAATAAAAACATAATAAAAAATTAAGATAATATATTTTACGACTTAATAACTTGTCAGGAATGAAATGTTAAGATACGGTAATGGATGAATGAAATATATGGTAAAGTGGGTTGAGAGAGTGCGGAAATGAAAACAAGCATAAAACAAAAACAAGTTATGGAACATTTCAATTTATGTAGAGAGACACTGATTTCTATGGAAAAAGAAGGTTTACCTTTTTATGAAGATGAAACAGGAATTTGGAGATAGCGGAATTTGATAACTAATATTATTTTTGATTATGTTTGTCTAATTACTATATTTAAACAATTTGTTGGGTGGGTGATTTTATGAGACCAGGTGATTATATAGGAAACTATGAGATTATTAGTAAAATAGGGTTCGGTGGTAATGGAATAGTTTTTAAAGTCAAAAAGAAAGATGATGGTGAATTTTATGCATTAAAAACTATTAAAGTTAACATAAAAAATTTAAAGAAAAATTTCAGAGAGCAGACCCGAATAAAAAGATTTATTAATGAAATCAATGTGGTAAAAAATGTTCAGAATGAAATACCTGGAGTACTTCCTATACTTGATGATTGTATATATGAAATTGATCAAATTACTTATAAGAATAAACCGTATTATGTAATGCCTATAGCTGTATCTTTAAAAGATAAGATAGTTGAATATGATATCGAGGAGAAAATATACTGCATAATTGAGCTGTGTAAGACATTAATCGAACTACATAAAAGAGGAATTGCTCATCGAGATATTAAACCAGAAAACATATATTGGTTAGATGGAACTTGGTATTTAAGTGATTTTGGACTAGTCAAATATCCTGAAGGAGAAGAACTTACTAAAACGCGTGAGGCCGTAGGACCTTGGACTACGTTGGCACCAGAAATGAAAAGAAATGCGAAAAATGCAACGCCTTTTCCTGCAGATATTTATTCATTAGCTAAAACGTTATGGATGATACTTACAAACAATTATAAGGGATTTGATGGTCAATATAACTATAATAATTCTTTTATCTCACTAGAGACTTATTGCAAAGATTTAAATAATCCTCATTTAACAACTCTACATCTGTTATTAAATTCAGCTACGTCTGATGAGCCCCAAAATAGACAAGATGCGTTAAGGTTTTATGAGGATTTGGAAAATTGGATTGAAATTAAAGATGATTTCGAAAAACGTTCGAAAGCAGAATGGGATTTTATTATACAAGAAATATGTCCTTCACAAGCTGAAAGCCTAAGTTGGAGAAAAGTAGACACAATTGTAAATGTATTAAGTAGTATTAGTAAATTGGGCTTCTTAAATCATGTGTTTCTACCTAATAAGGGTGGCTTAGATTTAATAGAGTGCCAACTGTCTAATCAGAAGGGCTTTATAGAATTAAATTTAAATAATATTACAAGGGTTATAAAACCTAAAAGGCTTAGCTTAGAGACTTTTGATGATCCTCAGTGGAATCATTTATTCTTGGAGACTGAAGAAATAGCACCAAGTGGGGTTTATGAGTATGACATTTCAAGTAACCCAACTGAAGAATATTTATTAGAAATAGAACCAGGGAAATATATAGAGCCTTATCATGCTAATTATGGGCATTTTAAAGGAAAGACGTTGCCATCCTCTAGTAGATCAATCACATTAGGATTAAAAGGAAGTTATGTAATATTTCCTAAATATTCATTTTATAATTTAGGGATAGATGGATATGATGGTCTTCAAAATTTTTATAATACGCCTGAAAAGTTTAGGGGATTTATTGAAAGTATTATTGATAAGATTGAATGGAGAAAAAAACATCCTGAAGAAGTGGTAATGTTAGAAAAAATAAAACAACAAGAAAAGGAATTAGAAAGAAAAGCTTATGTTGCGAGATATGAAGAAGAAAAAAAACAAATTTTAAATTACTCTAAGAAGTACAATTTAAATTTTTGTGAAAATTACACTCAAATTCCTGTGGATAAATGTAAATATTATATTGAAATTGGTATTGTTCCTTCAATTACTTTATATCCAACTAAAAGATATACTTTTGAGATAAAAAAAGAAAGCGCAATAACACTTGAAATGTTATTAAATCGAGAAAATAAGTTTGAAAATTATCTGGAGTTTTATAATTGGGAGGAGGTAAAGGAATTTGTAAGTAAAATAAAAGAAGACTATAGTAATTTTATTAATCAATTTGAGATATTAAATAGTATGTATACATCTATCAGATTAAAGAGGATTTATAAACCATCAACAATATTTACACAACAAGATATAGAAAAATTAATATTTAATGCAAATGACCGAGTAACAAACCAATTAGTGATAAATCATGAGGGAGCAGTTGAACTGATTTCGATAGAATCTATTGATGATAACTTTAAACTAGATAATTATCCTGTAGTTGGCGAAGTTTTTTACAAACAAACTAATTCAGTGGGAAATACAGCAGAATATTCTTCTGGTGATTTAGAAGAGATGTATAGGTATATGTTAGATACTTGGTATCGACATTTAGTAGATGGTGAAAGGAAGAGTTTATCTGATTATTGCATGTATAGCATAGAAGAACTATTAGAAAATATAAAAACTGCAGCTCGAAAGTATAAATAGTTTTAAAGGTTATATTTTATTTTCTATTTTTAAACAAGGGTTTATTAGATTATACAAATTGGTGTGAATTTTAATTGTAACCAAAATATTTATCATAGGTTTATGAGGAATATTTTGGTTTAATTATGTATAGAACCTAAATAAGCAAACCTGAAAACAGGCTAAAGTTGCATGTTTTTAGGTTTGCTTATTTTTAAGGGTTACGATCCTCTTCTTTTAATTTAATGAATTCCCAGAATTTTTTCAGTTCTGCACGTTTCTCGGAAGAAGCGTCTTTAATATCTTTAAACCACAGGCCTAATTCTGGATCATTTATGATAGCATCTATGTCTGAGGGGCTAGTTTGTTTGAAGTCAGATCCTCTGCCTATTAAAAAATCAGTAGAGACAGAAAAAAGATTTGCTATCTTTAAGATAGTTTCCATAGGTGGTTGTTTAGTATCATTTTCATATGCTGTATATGTAGTACGGGCAACACCTAGTTGATTAGCTACATATGTTTGTGTCCATGCAGCGTTTTCTTTTTTTTTCTCTTCTCGCAAGCACTTTAGTCTTTGACCAAACGTATTCAAAGTAGTCACCACCATTGTTTTTTAATTTTACTTTTAATTATAAACGAATTTTTGTGTTACTAATAGTAACTTCAATTAATGTTCCTAAAGGAAACTTTCTGTTGATTTGTTCCTTTTAGTAACGTATAATTTCATTAAGATGTTCCTTAAAGGAACGAGGAGGTGATCATAATGAGAAATTGGTTAAAAGAATTTAGATGTGTAAGAGGTTTTACTCATCGAGATATTGCAAATAAATGCGAAATATCTAGAAGTTATTATACACATATTGAAAATGGGACAAAAACACCGTCTGTAAAAATAGCTCGAAAAATAGGAATGCATTTAAATTTTAAATGGACAATTTTTTTTGAGAAATGATGTTCCTTAAAGGAACAATTCATCCTATAAGGAGGTGATATCAATGATTAACTTCGATATCGAATCATTTCGTCAAATCATCCGAGAAGAAGTACAAAGAGCAACAGAACATCTTCAGCCAATGAAAGAATTACCACCATTTTTAACTATTACAGAATTAATGGAACTATTACATATTAAACGTACCAAAGCATCTGAGTTATTAAACCGTTCTGATTTTCCAGTATGTCGTGAAGCCGGGGTTCTTATTCCTACACACCTTCTTTTTAAGTGGATGGAGAATCACACTGAATGGGTAGAAAACAATACGGAGTATTACAATCCATTCAAAGAATCCGTCTAATAACAAATTACCATAGTAAGTTGTCACAAATAAATAATGCTTTAGGTACGAATGGGGGAAGTAAACGATGTCCATAGGAAAAGAAGTTGCTATGGCACGAAAACGAAAGGGAATCACCCAAGAACAACTCTCCTTAGAAATCCCCGTGAGTCGTGAGTCACTAGCAAAATATGAAACTGAACAACGACGCTTACCAGAAGATTTGCGAAAATGCATTACTGAAGGAATTAATGATCCGCAGCTGTTTTTTAAGATGTGGAGTGAGGCAACAGGGGATGTAAGTATCCCGTTCTTCAATGGAGAGCACATAGATCATCATCCTACAAGTCTGAGATACATGGTTTATCAAGAGACAAACAAAGCTTTGGAACAACTTGATACAGTATGTTGGTCTAAGCCTTCACAAACTTGGTCCGAAAGAGAGAAAGAGGATTTGAAAAAGGTAATGCATGAAATCTTGGATGCTACAGGTTCAATGATGAGCCTCGTAGCGGTCCTATGTGATCAATATGGTATTTCAATGAAAGACGTCTTTAAGTACTGGAAAGTATCATTACGAGCTAGGAAGTATATAAAAGCTTAATTTAATTATTTTATTGGGGAGGTTTAAGTTATGACAATTGATTATGCAAGCCCAACTTTAAATCAATATAAAACGCTAATTCGTAAGGAAGCAAATTTATATGGTGATATTCGAATTGCAGCAGTTTGTGGAGACTATATGAAAGCTAGGGACCTAAAACAAGAGAAGAAATTAATGGAGATAAGAATTCGAATTATAGAAGCAGCGTTCGTTTTGAAAAACAAAAAGAAAAAAGAAAAGACTACCGCATAGCCCGCGATAGCCAAGAAAATTAACATATGAATTATAGCATACTTCAATTTAATGCGACAAGCAATTGTGCTTGTCGTTATGATCAGAAAGGCTGAGTCTCCATTTTTTAATAGATTCTGCTTTTTCTTTCTGTTCATAACGATGCGTACAGTATCAAATTACTAGAAATGAGGAATAAGTCATGAAATCAGAATGTAATCGTCTGTTTGATTTAGTTCTACCAGGGGATTTTACCTTTGCAAATGAATTACATAACTGCATGGTGACATGTATTCATAACATGTTCAATGCTGGTTCATTAGATGAAGCAGATCATTGGGAGAAAGAATTAAATAGATGCGCAAAAGAATTCAGGAGCCTTCGTAATGAAAAAGAGGATCACGATGTATCAAAGAGTTATCGTGTAGTTGTTAAAAGCCTTCAAGGGCAAGGGATCAATGCATCAGTAGTTAGTCGAAGAAAATAAAAAATCTATCACTTGGCAGAGTGATAGATTTTAGACTCTTATAGAGAGTCTTTCTAAAAATAGAATTGGATTAAGTATATCAAAGCAAATCAAGTAAAACAATGGAGGATGAATAATATGGCAGTTTATAGACCTGTTCAAGTTTCATATTGGCAAGATGCTTTCGTTTTAGATCTTACACCGGAGGAGAAATACTTCTACTTATACTTAATGACTAATAGCAAAACTTCCCAGAGTGGCATCTATGAGCTTCCACTACGAGTGATAGAAATGGATACAGGGTATAACCGTGAAACGGTTGAGAAGCTGCTAGAGCGGTTTGCTGATTACGGGAAAATTCATTACAACAAAAAGACGAAAGAAATTATGTTGCTTAATTGGCTTAAATTCAATGCTATTACAAATTTGAATATTGAAAAGTGTGTGTTAAAAGAAATCCAGAATATTAAGTGTGAAGATTTTTTAATTGATTTTTATGAGACATGTTTAGATTTAGAACAGCAGCAAGATTTTAAAATACCTCGTATTAAGGAATACTTCCAAGCTCGTTTTGAGTGGCTTATAAGGGGCTTCGAAGACCCTATGAAGGAAAAAGAAGAAACAAAAACAGAAACAAAAGAAAAAGAAAAAGAAGAAACAAAAACAAAAGAAGAAGCAGCAAGCTGCTCAAGAGATAAAAAAGTTGCAGAAGAAAATCCAATAGCATTCTATGAGCAAAATTTTGGAGTTCTTAAACCATTTGTAGCTGAGGGTATTAATGCATGGATTGAAGATTTGAATGCACAGCTTGTTATTAAAGCAATGAAAATAGCTTTAGAAAAGAATGCACCTAATATGTCTTATGTACAAGGTATTTTAAGAGATTGGCATGCTAAGGGGTATAAGAGTATTACTGATGTTGAAGCTGCACAAGCTCAATTCCGTAAGAAATACCAGTCTCGTGGTGGAAGAAGTAATACTAGAAAAGAAATCGTCCCTGATTGGTTACATACACAAGATACAGAAGTGCAATCTCAGTCTGTAAAGCACGATGAAATGGATTTAGAGGGTGAACGTAAACGTTTAGAACAAGTATTAGCTAAATATAAAAAAGAGGCTTAGGAGGATTGTAATGCCAAAGCAATTAACAATATTTGATGTTGAGCCTGTAGTAGCATTCGATACTGAGAAAGCACACATTCATCGATTAAATACTAAAGTTCGTTTTACGGATGTAGTTGTTCAAGTACCAAAGCAAGTAAGAGCTACTGATGAATTAAAACCAACAACAGCGCCAGATAATCAGTATGAATTATTTGAGGAATATACAATTGGAATTTGGAGATTTAAGCGAGTGGAAGATAAGCAGTTCGATTGGGAAGAAGCGGAGGAGCTTTGCAAGTCTGTGAGAGATAATAAAGAACCGATTTCAATACGACTATATTTATCGTTGGAACAATCATTTATTCCTGAAAATGTTTTGGAATATCTATAGACAAACAAAAAAGCCGAGATTGCTCCCGACTTGCTTCGACAAAATAATCATAACATACGGGAGTGGTCTTAATGGGAATTATTAAAGAAAATCTTGTAGAAATGAGAGCTGAAATAGATTTGAAAATAAACGGAATATATGTTGTTAAAAATGGTCAGGTCCAACTAATAGAACCACCTCAAGGAGGATTTGGTGAACAATCATTTGTATATCAAAGTGGAAAAGTAATTCGTATGGAAGAGCGAAAAACACAGTTACTTTAATCAAATTTGAATTTTGTTAAGAAAAAGTGAGTGAGAGATGGAACTATTATGAACTATAGAATTCCAATATTAGGAATCTATATTAATTATATAATTTAAAAATGTGGTAATGGTTAAGATTTTAATATAGGGAATTTATGAAGTGTTAGTATGATTTGATTGGCTGTTTTTAACTTTTTATTAGTAATTTCATATATTGTAGGGTGCAATATTGAAGAAGTATGGGGGGGAGAAAATGGATTGTTTTAAAAAAGGTAAATTTATACCATTTCCATGTGCTTTACCAATTCCTGAAGCTGGTCCAACTGGCCCAGCTGGTCCAACTGGCCCAACTGGTCCACCTGGATCAGCTGGAGGCTCGACCGGTCCAACTGGTCCAACCGGCCCGCAGGGTTTACAAGGGATTCAAGGGGTTCAAGGGAATCCAGGAACTACTGGACCTCAAGGTATTCAAGGACCTCAAGGTATTCCAGGGGTTTCAGGGCCTATTGGTCCTATTGGTCCTACTGGACTTCAAGGAGTTCAAGGACTTCAAGGAATTCCTGGCATTCCAGGTCCTATGGGCCCCACAGGACTAACCGGTCCGACTGGGCTTCAAGGTATTCAAGGGATTCAGGGAGTTCAAGGTATCCAAGGCATTCAAGGTGATGTAGGCCCAACCGGTCCTCAGGGTATTCCTGGTATTCCAGGAATAACTGGCCCGACAGGCTCTCAAGGTGCTACTGGAGTTACTGGCCCTTCCGGAGGCCCACCAGGTCCAACTGGTGCAACCGGTCCAACCGGTCCAGCTGGAGGCCCACCAGGTCCAACCGGTCCAACCGGTCCAGCTGGAGGGCCAACAGGACTAACTGGCCCAACTGGCCCAACTGGCCCAACTGGAATTCAAGGTATTCAAGGGGTACAGGGTACTCAAGGTATTCCGGGTCCAACTGGTCCACAAGGGATCCAAGGAGTTCAAGGACTTCAAGGAATCCCTGGCATTCCAGGTCCTATTGGCCCAACAGGATTAACTGGTCCGACTGGGCTTCAAGGTATTCAAGGGATTCAGGGTAATCCAGGTCCGACTGGTCCCTTTGGCCCGACTGGCCCGACCGGGCTTCAAGGTATTCAAGGCTTACAGGGTATTCAAGGTATTCCAGGTCCAACTGGACCTCAAGGAATCCAAGGGCCAACAGGACCTGCTAGCACACTTTCCACAAAAGCTATTCTTTTTGGGGGTACTAATGCAGGGTTTCAACGTATAGCTGGATCACCGGGTGCAGATTCTCAAGACATTCCTTATGTACTTGGCGGAGCTGGTAGTGTTGTAGGTCTTTCTGCTTCTATAAGTATTAATAATTTACCAATAGGAGTATATACAATACGAGTATGTAAAAATGTTCCTATTAATCTTGCTGCTCCGGGGCCTGGCCAAGTAATATCTACAATTATTCTTACAACTACAGCAGTGATTAGTGGGACTATTATATTGACTATTAATCCTTCTGATATTGGTGCACAACCTGTAAGAGTATTTAACCCTAATTTAGTTATAGCACCTGCTACAGTTGCTTGGAGCAGTACAATACCTGGTGACATAGTTGCAAGAGGGGATGCAATGTCACTTTTTATAACCCCAGGTATTACGCAAAATGCTGTGTATACAGTATTCTTGCATACAGGAATTTAAAGTTTATTTTATGTGAATTTAAGTCCTGTAAATTGGAATGAAAAATTAAGTAACTTTAAAAAATGAAATATGTATCGGAGTCTTTTTATGTACAAAAGAATAAGAGATTTCTTCTGAACATCTAAAAGGAATCTCTTATTCGTAATCGATAAATTAGGTTTTAGAAAAATGAAAAGATTTTGTATGAAAATAAATAAAAGAATCCATTCGTTACAAACGGATTCTTCCCACAAGGTGTGTAAGGAATTCAAGGTAACTCGACCAGAGCACCATGTAGAATTTCTTATGATATTATAATGTATTTAAAGACATCCAAAAGATGAATGGCAATTAAATAAAATCTTTATTTAAAAATTAAAGAGTGCTTTTGTTAGGGGCTCTATGACTAAGAGTTATCTTAATTTTTTAGGTTTATGAAGTATTTGAGTAATAATTTAGTTTCAGACAAAGGTGATTTTTAGTAGTAATACCGGTTTGCTTCAGTAGACATTGCAATTGCTTTTGTTTCATGAACTGTACCATATGGATGTTCTGGGGGTGCATATATAGCGTAAATTTTAAGTGGTGTATTTCCTGTATTGATTACATTATGCCATTTTCCAGCAGGTATCATAATTGCATAGTCATCATAGACCATTTCTTGAAAATCTAATTTATCTTTGTTATCACCCATTTGAACGAGTCCTTGGCCCTCTTCAATACGTATGAATTGATCAGTTGTAGGGTGTACTTCTAAACCTATGTCATCTCCAACATTAATACTCATTAAAGTTACTTGTAAGTTTTTTCCTGTCCAGATAGCGGTGCGGTAAGTATTGTTTTGTTTAGTGGCTTGGTTAATATTTAATACAAATGGTCTGTTTCCGAAATCTGTCAATCTAATATTTTCATAATAAGGATTCTGGTCGTGGTTCCAAGCATTATTGTTATGACTGTAATAATAAGGATTCCAAGTGTAAATCCAATTATTGTTATTCCAGATGCTATCCATTGAGCTTTGAGATTGATAATAATAACGTGGATTATGTTGCATATCCAAGCTCCTCTCATAATTTTATCATTTACTTTTTATCCTATGCTGTTGTCTATTTAAAGGAATGCAGAATAAGAGGAAATGGGCAGTAATAAAAATACAAACAAACGTTTTTATTTTTTCAGGAAAAATAAAAGTAACAAGTTAATAAGGGATGTACTACTGGTATGAAAAACTTAATAAAATAGTTATTTGATTAATAAAAAAAGAGCACCTGACCAGGGTGCTCTGCTCAAAGCTATGAATAACAATCCATAAATAATATATGTGACTTTTGCCTAATGGTGATAATTTGTAATGAAAAAATTAAAAGTACGGCAAATAAATAATTACAAAAAGAATATAGCATACCCAAAAGATATTAATGTGATCCATCCAATAGTAAGAGCGGTGTATTTTAAGGTTTTCATGATTAGTCCTTTTAGATATAGAATGCACCAGGATGTAGAATTTAGTTAATTTTTTAACAAACTTCTTATTGTATGCCCAAAAATAAAAGAACCCGTTTGTTATAAACGGATTCTTCTCTCAAGGTCTGCAAGAAATTCAAGGTAACTGGACCAGAGCCCCATATAGAATTTCTTGTGATATTAATGTATTCAAAGAAATCTAAAAGATGAATGGGAATTAAAAAAAATCCTTATTTGAACAGAAATAAAGAGCGCATGGGAAAGCGCTCTTTGACCAAGATTTATATTAAAAAGTATCGGCATTTAAATTTTATGTATGTTTTCAGTTTATGTGCAAGTTTGAATCAAATCTTTATTTGAATAGAAAATGCCAGCTGAACTGTCTAGGAAGTATCAGCTGGCACTGAAATAGATATTAACTTTTATTATTAGGTTTTTTAGTTCGTACTTTTGCTCTTGTTTCTAGAAGAGATTGTACCAAATATAGCTCCAGATATTGCTCCGATTAAAGTCATAAAAATAGCACTCCATGCTGCAAATGACATAATTACACCTCCTAATAATAAATTGTTTTAACTATATGTTTTATTATATATGAATTTACGAATTCGTTGTAGATAAAAGGTTTGAAAACTTAATCAACTGGATGTAACTCACAGGATCGAGTAAGATGATGTGACTTTTCGCAAGAAAAGGGAATGAATACGTTGGTGAGTACAAAATTGTTTGTAATCTAGTTGCTTTAGTATAAAAGGATAAGATGGGGCGCTGTATGCGATGAAAGTCGCACGTACAGTGCTAAGCGGGGGAAAAGATGGAGATAACTTCAAAGTCTTACCTATCGTAACTAATAAAAAACGGGGAAATGAGGGGAGTGAAAGGAAAAGAACCCTTTATATGAAGGGTTCTTCTGGTGATTTAATCTATTAATTGCACTCGTGGTAATATTCATCACATGAATCGTTATTATCGTTACAGCAGATACAAAACGTTTTTTGAATAAATAAACTAACTACACTAGTAGGACCTTCCTGCTTTGTAAGAGTAAGACTTTGAAAATCTTCAACTTGAAATATTTTTGTTTGAACGGGTTGTAATGTAGTAGTAATTGGTATGCTAGATTTTCTTGTTAGAATAGTTACTTGAACGGGTGCACTCATACCGACAACGAATAACTGAATTAATGTTTTATTGTGATTGTTGGTGAAATCTTCAAATACGGTTTGTGGAGTGGTATCTAGGAGGTCGATCGATGTAGGTATATTTCCATTTAAATTTTCTCCTGAACCACCAATTGTATGTGTCTCAACAAAACAGTTATTTTTTTGATGGTCCGAATGCGATTGGTTTTTATAATACTTTTTACCATCTTTATAAAAGTAATCAGCCATATGAATGTAAAGCTCCCTTCTTTTAGATGTCTATATAGTCTAGTTAATAAAGCGAGGTTTTGCTTGTACAACATAATAAAATCCGCTCTCGTAATTATTTGAAAATTAAAGAGCGCCATTCAAGGCGCTCTCGGATAAAAAATAATATTGAAAAAGAATAACGCATTATATTTTATGCATGTTCTTAATAAATTTGCAGTTTTTTAATAAAACTCTTATTTAACAACAAATAAAAAGAGCGCTAATCAAGAGCGTTCTTTATACCTCATTATAACGAAAGTGACGAACTCACATTATTTAGAAAGGTAGTAGTAGTGTATGTCAAAACATGAAATCATTGTATGAATTCAAATGGAATTTTTCTTTAATAAAAAAAGGCCCTAGTAAACCTGGGCCACAATTGAAGTATCATCTTTAAAGTGAAAGTAAAAAGATTGATGTGAGGTTATTTTAACACGAATCTTTAAATAGGGAAATAACAATATTAATAAAATCGTTATTTGAAAGTAAATAAAAAAAGAGCACACATATAAGTGTGCTCCTAGACTAAAAGGTTTGAACGTATGGACTGGAGTGCCCTATACAATAATATATGCTTGTCTGATTAAAGGGTGCAAAGTTTTTTATAAAAAGTCTATTTGAATTAATGTGGAAAATACCATATGTAACCTAGAATAACTAAGCAAGTAATTCCAAGTGTAATTAATAAATATTTAAGGGTCGTGAGTACTGTTTTCATTGAATACCACCTAAATTTTTAAGTATTTTAGGTATTTAGTCAGGTATTTATGTATATAAAAATTTTATTTTGTCACAAATCAAAGAGCATCATGTAACGACGCTCTTTGATCAAGATATATTGTAAAGCGATGACTTGTGAGGTGCTCTCGATAATATATGACTAAAAACCTATTTGGTGCAGGGATCATAAAAAAGAACACTCTCATATAGTGCTCTAATGATTAGAAAAAATTGTGAACTTGGTATAGAGAAATATATGAGGCGAAGCAGAAATCAGAACAAAATTTTATTATCAATTCAATATAATGGAGCAGCTAGCAAAAGCCAACTGCTCCATTATCAAAAGGTTCTGGGCTGCAAACACTGTTAAGAAAGCAGCTAATAGGTAGTATGTACAGGATTATAAGGATTATTCAGATGAATAAAAAAGAGCGCCCTGACACAGACACTCTTGTCTGAAACTTCTAAAAAGACAACTAAAGTTACGTTATAGTAAATTCAATTGCGATAGGAGTACCTGGATCTAGGACCGCGCCTCCTACAATAGTAGCAGTTGTAGTAGTCACGCCAGTAATAGTATCACTTGTTTGAATAACTCCATTAATATAAAGCGTTAAAAAAGCATAAGAAGCAGGGAATGTTGTTACAGCACCAGTGTCATCAGTAAAGTTTGTATTATCAAAAGTTAAATCTGCTCCAGCGACAGTTCCTGTTCCTGCTGTACTTACAAATCGTCTTCCAGCTATAAAAGGTTTAACGATAGGCACTTATGTTCACCCCTTTTTAAGAATTGACTTAGACAAGTTTTTTTGAAAGTCTTGTCCTGTATTGTATTCTATGTGTTGCTTCTTTTAAAAGTTAGGGCTTGTATACTAGTAAATAAGTATAATTCTTATTTGTGTATTAGATGTTCTTTAAATTTAAATAAAGTAACCCTTTTGTAGTGAAGGTAAAATTGAAAAAGGGCCTGATGTGAAAGAACAGGCCCTTTACAAAAATTGCATATGAGGAAAATCAATGTCAACAGTATAGTACCAACAAATGAGACTTAATTCCAGATATTAAGTATTGAGAAATAAAAAATATTTAACGTAACAAAAGAAAATTAGGCCCTACAAGTAATAGTTGTGTAACTTAAAGTTACAGTTATAGTGTAAGCAAGATTGGAAATGTTATACGAAAGTAATTCTGTTAAAAAGTTTCATTTTGTCATAAATAAAAGAGCAGTTAGATTGGGCTAACTGCTCAATATAGAGGTAATAATCTGGCTACATAGATATTATATGCTGAGTTATTGATTTTATTTGTGTAAAACATAAAAGTGCTCTTGTGACGAGACCATTTTCTCATTAGAAAGGAATCACTATATCATACGCAGTTCCTCTGGAAAATGTATGGGTAATTAATTATTATTTGTAAAAAAGAGCACCTTCGAACAGTGCTCTTTCTTGGAGTGTGTAGTGCATAAAACTTCATAGAGGTTATTAAGAAATAAAATGAATGAGCTCACAACTGAAAAGAAGTGACTACACAATAACCTATGAAAATACTGTAGTAGGAGTGACAATAAAATTTAAAATAAAAGAGCAGCTAGCAAAAGCTAACTGCTCGGCTCTCGACCAAGAAAGCTAGAGTGGGAGAAATCGACTTTTTAAAGTCTTGTCTACAGTGTTAGACAATATTTAGAATTTTATTCACTTAAAACATAAAAAGAGCAGCCAGCAAAAGCTAGCTGCTCTGGTGAATAAGAAGAACACAATGGTCATTCGTATTCAACCTTGGTGTATCTATATTGTTAACATGTTTTAGAAATTTATTCAAGAAAAGAATAGCTAACAAAAGTTAACTGCTCCAATCATGGAATATGGTCAAGAAATGGGTTTTATACATTATTAAAGAAATATGGAGTTTTATTTAGGAGGAGAGGGAAATGAGACCACGTACATTTGAGTATTTAATTTCATACACTTCTCATTTTAACGGTGGATCTGCAGAAGGAACTTTGGTTTTTAATAGTAAATCGAAACTGAACAGTAAAAAAGATATTTATGATCTAATGGAGATATTAAAGAAAAGTACAGCAGCTCATACAGTGACAATAAATAATATTCAATTACTTAGAGAAAAACGAGCATTATAAAATTTAAAAATTTCATTTTAATATCAAGAAGAATAATCAAATGGTTTAGGCAGACAATTTATTAAATAAACTGTCTGCCTAGTGAACAAATAATGAATTGAGCTATATAAGGCCGAGTTTAGTATTTCTGGAATTTTGAGTTTAATTTCAGTTTAATAAAAAGAGCAGCTAGTAAAAGCTAACTGCTCAGTCTTTAGAGAAAGGGAGGAATAGAAATGGGTGTATAAAAATTCCTCTATCTACATTGTTGACAAAATATTGATTTTTATTCAGGGGGAAGGGTAATGAAAGAATTACCTAATAAAATAATTGGTCTTGATCAGATTCGTATCAATCATGGCATCAGGAAGATATACAAATGTAAAATAGAAAGTTCGTACTTGATACCACTAATAAACGGGTAACTTGCCATAGTTGCGGTTCTGTCGTGGGTCCGTATGACGCAATTGTAGATTTATCTATACAACATGAAGAGTTTAATAGACAAGTTGAAACCCTTTTAGAACAGAAGAAACTGCTCGCGGCATATAAACCACATTTAAGGAGTATCAAAAGTTTAGAGTCAAGTTATAGGGGACGTATGATGTTACTGCGATGTCCAAGGTACAGAAAACCGTTTTATTTGGAAGAACTTGTTTCATGGACTAATAAGAAATATGCGGAGAAACGTATTGAGAAGTGGAAAGAACAAAAACAAACAAAATAATCTTTTTAATATTAGTGGTCTGTAACTCAAAGTTACAGTTAGAGTATAAACTGAATTGGAAGAGTTATATGGGAATAGAACTTAATGAAAGGTTTATTTTAAAAGGAAGTGGTGATACAAATGTATATATGTCCAAAATGTTTAGAATGTTTCTCTGATCAATATGAGCTTTTTGAACATTTTACATTGTGTGGAGCGGATAATGATTCTTAAGTATTTTAATAAATTTAAAGATGTATAAAATCAATATAGAAGTACGTTTAACAAATTGCATAAATTCTTAAAAAACATTTTTATAAGACATTATTATAAAATGAGATAGTAAAGAGAAATTTAAAATTATTAACAGTGAGATGGGGAATTGAATAGGATTATATTAATTACTTAATGCTGGGATATGTTTTCAATGGAAAACCAATTTAAAGAGATATTTGGTGCATGGGTAGCAGCAATAGGAACTATTACTTCCGCTATTGGAAGTACGCCTTTTGATTTTATAAGCAGTAATGTAAGAAAGGATTTAAATGTTTATGGAAACGTATTGCAAGCTGTTGGAAATGCTTTAGAGGCTGATGGTCAAGGAGAAGTGTCGCTTGAACAAATTGGTAATGAAATCCAATCGATTGGTAATGTTACTGTAATATCTGGATTAATTATTGATTTTAAAGAAGAAACACAAATTAAATTAGTGATTGCCGGGAATTGGACACAGGCTTTGGGTGGACTTACAGCATTAGCAGATGAATTTGAGGATACATCCGATAAAGATGAACCCTTAAATATTATAGGAAACTTATTGCAATCAATTGGGAATTCATTACAGGCAATAGGGGGTATTGACGAATTAAAAAGTATCAGAAATAAGGAACAGTCTAATAAAGAACGTAGTGTAAATGATGTGGAACAAGATACAGACACTCAGGTGAAAAACGAAACTAATGAAAATGAAGAAGGAAAGCTAATAGATATTATAGGAAGTTGGGTTCAAGCAGTTGGTTCTGTAATTTCATTAATTGGACAAATACGTGAAGAGAGTGAGGAATTGGAAGGGAACGATGAATAGAGTAATTTAATAGAACAGTTAAAACAATAATTCTTTTAAAGTGAAAGCAAACAGAATATAGTCCGGCTAGAAAACTAGAGGACACCAATTCATTAAACCAGTAATTAAAGCTGTTTTAAGAATAGGTGTCCTTTTTATTTTAAAAAAGGGGATGTGAGGAATGAAGGTATTAAAAGATCAATTACGTGAATGGAAAAAGCAATCGAACCAATCGAAAAAGAAAAATAAGAAAAAACGAAAAGAGAAATTTAGCACTCGTGAAATTGAGGATTTAATGGGGATGCATAGACCTTGTTATGAGCGGAGACGTGGAGCTTTAAGACAAAAATAATTAAAAAATAAAAAGGAGTGGTCTTACATGACAAAACAATTATCTTTCTTACCAAAAATCGATAGAACGGCAACCCAAGAGGAATTAGAAGGCGTGTTGGAAAGTATACGTATACATAGACAATTCGGGATGATGCGTAAAGAAATGAAGGTCACTCCTTCTTATGAAATGCGTGAGCACGGTCCTACACATGCAGTTGGTAAACCGTTAGAAGATGTTGCCATAGCAAATATTCAACAAAGTAAACGAGAAGAATGGCTTGAAAGAATATCATTACGTATAGATCAATTTTTAAATCGATTAGGGAACGGACGTGCAGGAAGCATTCAAAGAGATATTATTTATAAACGCTATTTAGAAGAAGAGGACGTATGTGATTACATGGTTTATAACGAAATAGGGATGTCAGAGCGTACTTATCGACGTTGGAAGTCCAAAGCGTTTTATAAACTTGCTTTTGCACTTGGATTAGAAGTTTACGAGACAGAAGAAACGGTAGGTAATAAATAATGAATTTTGTTCAACCGATACGTGATCCAGAGCAAATACAGCAGCTAAAAGATTATTTTAAGGAAAAGAGCTTACGTAATTACATTCTCTTCATTATGGGAATCAACACAGGCCTGAGAATCTCAGACATTTTGAAATTGAAGATAGGTGATGTCAAAGGTAGTCATATATCTATGAGAGAAAAGAAAACAGGGAAACAGAAACGAATACAAATTACTGCAGCATTGAAAAGAGAACTTAAATGGTTTATTGAAGAAAGAGAAGAAGATGAGTATTTATTACAAAGTAGACAAGGTAGGAATCGTCCAATCGGTCGTAACATGGCATATAAGATATTAAGTGGAGCAGCGGCAGAGTTTGACTTAGATGAAATAGGAACACATACCTTGAGAAAGACGTATGGGTACCATATGTACATGCAAACAAAAAACATAGCCTTACTCATGGAGATATTCAATCACTCGTCAGAGAAAGTCACGTTACGTTATATAGGGGTAAACCAAGATGCAATGGATAAAGCAATGACTAGGTTTAAAATCTAATCATTGCTTATTTCTTTTTAAATCTAGGGGTAACGCATCATTTTTGAAAAACCATATGCTACGAGCATGCGAAATTTTATACAGTTTTTCGGCTGATCCAATAATAAACAAGAACCCTAAAACCGCGCCAAGATAGGAATGTATAAAAATGCATAGATCCTTAGAACAAAAAAGAAGGTTCCTTGGTGAGATTACGGTTTCCCCTTTTCATTGCTATCGATAATAGGACGTTATATTAACTTGACGTGAATACAATATGTAAAAAATATTGATATATCTTCCCCAAACATTTTGTACCAAATTTGTATTATAAAGAATAGAAATTGGTAATAAATGTTGATATATCATGATGTATAATTAGATTGGAGTATTCATAATATGAAAATTATGTATTTAACTACTGAACTTATTATCGGATTTTTTCTTCTTTTTATAATCGTCAAGTTTGTCGGTAGAAAAATAATTAATCAAATTACACCCTTTACTTTTATTGCCTCTATAGTGTTAGGGGAATTACTAGGAAATGCATTATATGACGATCAAGTTGGTATTCTTTATGTTATTTACTCTATGACATTATGGGGCAGTTTACTTTTTATTGTCGAATATCTTGGGCAAAAATATCTATTGTTTCGTGGCATCTTTGAAGGAAAACCATCTGCTCTTATAAAAAATGGGATAATTGATCGGGAAGAATTAAAAAGAAATCGGATGAATATCAATCAATTACAAAGCTTACTTAGACAAAGTGAAACTTTTTCTATTCGAGAGGTTGCCTTTTGTTATTTAGAAGCAAACGGCTCAATCAGCATTCTAAAAAAGGCAAAGTATCAAAAAACTACTCAAGAAGATTTCCATATGCTTACAAAACCTGTTTATGTTCCTGTCACTTTTATACGTGATGGTAAAGTTTTATGGGATGAATTAAAGGATTTAAACTTTGATGAATCTTGGTTAAAAACACAGCTCACATCTCAAGGTATTTCTGATTACAAAGATGTATTTTTAGCTGAGTGGTTAGAAGATGATGGTATTTTTGTGCAAAAAAAATATTAATAAATGATTTTCCCTTTGATAGTGTAAAAGAACTAGTTTCAAAACCAAATCTCCCTGGTATGTTTAACTTCTTAGTTCGATAATTATGTAAATAAGCTGTCCACATGGGTAGCTTATTTTATTTTTTCGCATAGCGTAGGTTATTTTGAAAAATGCTGGTCGTATCCCTATACAGTTACTCATAAATTTCGTGCTGTGTAACTCGAAAGAGAAAGTTTAATTAAGTCAATGATAGAAAGGGATTCAGCGATAGGGTCAGTTACACACAATATAAGATATGGGTAAGTGGTAGTATCAAGGAATTGAATGGTGTATATACATAAATATAAAATGTAAGGGGGAGGTAATTGTGATTCATGTTAAATGAAGAACTATTAGAAGTAATAATTAGATACAAAAGGAATACTGGAAGAAATCCTGATGTGTTAAAGCTAAATCCAACTTATTTTAGAAATATTCTAGAAGAATTGAATTATCCACAGTGGATTATAAAAAAGAAAATGACAGAAATGAAAAAAAGTATTTTCGGTGTATCAGTGGAATTAACAGATGCAGTGGAAAAATTTGAACTATGAAAAAGTTGGCAGAGTCGTGACCGCTTTTTGGCAGGAAATGTGCCGGTTATTTTGGAATTAACGTGTTATATTTGTATTGTGGGAAGTGGCGGGAAACACAACTCATTATGTTGTTTTTAAAATTCTAAACGGTTCGTAATGATGGCACATAAAATCCGAAACCAGCAGATGGTAGTGGTTGAATGATACCGTTATTAAGGAGAGCTTTTGCTCTTCTTCCAGTTACTTAATAAAGTGCAAACAAATTGATGCAGCAATATTAGGTGATTGGAAGAAGGAGAAAACTTCATTTACCGTAATTGAAATACAAATAAATAATTGATATCAGAGCATCCATAACGGGTGCTTTTTTCTTTGTTATATAGAAATTACACATTAAACGTATTTAAATACGTTTAATGTGTAACATGAATTGACTCAATGGTACAGATATTAGATGTTAAATGTACCGTGAAACTCTTGGAAATACAATGATGGGAAATTATAATGATATTGGTATATTACGGGAGAAGGCGGAATTGTAGGAGTAAAGGGAATGTGCCCAGGTTGCATACCATATTGACCATATGAATGATGTTGAAGTAAATGTTGCCAAGTCGCAGCTGGAGCTACAAAAGCAATCCTCATCGGGAAGGGATTCATAATATAATCACTCCTAAAGTAGTATTCATGTACTAGGGTATGCGCTTACTGAATATAGATGTGCACAATCTAGGTCTATAAACATAATAATCAATGAACAGAAAAATAGGGTTACTAATCTTATGATGTGTCCATTATGGGTGTTTTATTTTACTCTATAGATAGAACAAACATGTGTATAGCAATTATAGCAGGCGCTGCCGTGTTCTGGTTGGCGTCTTGTTTGTCGTTAAGGAAGGTCAGCCCAAACGTGTTGCGTTTTACAAAACAAACTCAACACAAACCAAATATTGTAAAGGAGTTTCAAAAAAACCATCTAATGTAACACATCATGTATTTTGTTACATTAGATTCAAGGAGATAAATGCTGTTATATCAACGTTTTTATCAATTTGTAAAAATAACTACCATATTTTATGTAACATATTGTATAATGAAGATACATCTGATGTAACATAACGTATGGAGGGGTAAGGAATGAAGTTTGTGCAACCAATTCGAGATAAGAAAAAATTAGAAGAAGTGAAAGAGGTTTTACGTCGCCAGTCTTATCGTGATTTGTTTTTATTTGAAATGGGAATCAATACAGGTCTTCGAATTAGTGACTTATTAAAGTTACATGTAAATGATGTGAAAGAAAGAACTCACATTGTTATTAAAGAACAGAAGACCGGAAAAGATAAGCGTTTCATTATCAATACAGCGTTAAGAGAAAAAATAAACGAGTATGTAAGTGGAATGAACGAAACGGATTGTTTATTTGCTTCTAAAAAGACAAAAAAGCCTATCACTAGAATTCAAGCTTATCGAATCATGAATACCGCTGCTGAAAAAGTAGGGCTTGATGAAATTGGAACGCATACTCTTAGAAAAACTTTTGGCTATCATTATTATCAGAAGACAAAAGATGTAGTAATGCTACAAACAATCTTTAATCATTCTGCTCCATCGATTACATTACGTTACATAGGAATCCAACAAGATGAGATAGATAAATCATTAGAAGATTTCAGTTTATAAATTAGAAACCACAAAAGTAGCGATTACGCTGCTTTTTTATTTTGTAAAGCAATTAGCGTGAGGTGGTGTAAATGGAAGAAGAAACTATAAACGTTCCTACATGCTCTGTTTGTAATGAGCCGTGCATGTGGACATTAAAAATGCCATTAACTATTACTCATTTTGATAAAACATATCTCCGTGAAGCAAATACGGATAATGCTCATATATGCATTGAGTGTTTAGAAAAGGAAGTGCAAACAATTGGATAAGGGGGCAGGTGTTATGTAATTATGGCCAGACAACGAAGTCCAGACCGTAACAAAGCGTATGAAATATTTAAAGAACATAATGGTGATATTACGAATCGTAAAATTGCCGAATTGTTGTCTACATCTGAAAAAACTGTAAATGAAAAGACGGTCGGTGGATGGAAATCCAAAGATGGATGGATAGACAAATTAAATGGAGTACTCCATAAAAATGAACGGAGTACTCCAAAGAAAGATACGGAGTACTCCAAAAAGAAACCAGGAGCACCCAAGGGTAATAAGAATGCTGTAAACAATCGTGGTGGAGCTAAAAAGGGTAATAAAAATGCTATCGGTAATTCTGGTGGTTCTGCTCCGTTACGTAATGGTAATGCTGCTACTCATGGTTTATATAGAAAGTATTTACCAAAAGAATTATATGATTTAAAAGAAGAGCTAGAGGAAGCAATTAAAAATGATCCTTTATCGATTCTATGGGAAAGTATAATGCTGCAGCACGCTCAAATTATTCATGCTCAACGTATCATGTTTGTTAAAGATAATAAGGACATGACAAAGGAGCTCCGTAAGAATAAACTTAGCGAAAGCGGATTTGAAGAAGAGTGGGAAATTCAATTTGCCTGGGATAAACAGGCCAGTTTCTTAAATGCTCAATCTAAGGCGTTATCTACTTTATCTGCTCTTATTAGAGATTTTGATAGATTAGCAAATATAGATGATGAGCGACGCGCCAAACTTGAATTTATACAGGTTCAAATCGATAAAATTAAATCTAATACTAATAATGATGATAACAATATTGAGCCGGTTGTCATTGTAGATAATATCAGTGGTGATTTAAATGTCTAAAAAGCAAATCGGCGAAATACTTCCACCGGCATTTCATCAAGTTTGGTTGGCACGTAAATGTGAATCAATTTTAAAAATCGTTTGTAAAGGCGGGCGTGGTTCGGGTAAATCTACTGATATATCTATTTGTATTGTGATGGATATTATTCAGTTTCCTGTTACAGTTCTTTGTATACGTAAAGTAAAGGATACAATAAGAGAATCCTGCTACGAGCAAATAAAAGAAGCGATAGAGCTATTAGGTGTAGAGCATTTATTTCGTTTTAAAGAAAGTCCAATGGAAATCATTTATAAACCACGTGGGAATAAAATCATATTCCGTGGTGCTGATGATCCTGCAAAAATCAAATCTATTAAGATAGCAAAGTATCCAGTTGCTATTGCATGGTTTGAAGAGTTGGCCGAATTTAAATTAGAAGAAGATGTTTCTACTATAGAGAAGTCTATTTTACGTAAAGAATTACCAAATGGATTGCGATATAAAATGTATTACTCGTATAACCCACCGAAGAGAAAACAGTCCTGGGTTAATAAGAAGTTTGAAACGCAATTCAAGCCAAAGAATACATTTGTACATCATAGTACATATCATGATAACCCTCATATCTCTAAACAATTTGTGGAAGAAGCAGAAGAAACGAAAAGGCTTAAACCACAGCAATATGAACATGAGTATGAAGGGAAACCAACAGGCAGCGGTGTTGTTCCATTTAGTAACCTTACATTCAGACGTATTACAGATGAAGAAATTAAATCATTTGATAGTATACGTCAAGGGATTGACTGGGGTTATGGGAATGACGCGCTGTCTTTTGGTCGTATGCATTATGATAAAACGCGCAGAAAGCTTTATATATTCGGTGAAATACATGGCGTTAAAATCAGTAACCGCTCATTAGCTGAAAAGATTAAACAACTTGGTTGGGATGACGTGGAGATAATTGCGGATTCATCGGAACCAAAATCAATTGATGAAATGAAAAATGATCATGGTATTAAGAGAATCAAAGGAGCAGTTAAAGGCCCTGGCTCTGTTGAATACGGGGAAAAATGGTTAGACGATTTAGAAGAAATAATAATTGACCCCGAACGTTGTCCAAAAACTGCAGGTGAATTTGAAAATATTGATTATGAAGTTGATAAAGACGGTAATCCAAAAAATAGATTACAAGATAAAGATAATCATAGTATCGATATGACCCGTTACGCATGTGAGGACGATATGAGTAAACGTAAAGTAGTTATGGGTGGAAAGGTTAAAAGAGTCTAGTCGGACATTTATTGTTCGGCTATTTCTTTTGCTCTTTATTAATAGAAGAAAGGAGGACATACAAACGATATGAGCGATAAGAAAACAATTAAGAATGTAAAAGTATTTGGTATTAATAAAGCGGCTAATGTTCCGAACAACAAGGAAGACAACAGCAAGCAAATGGCAGTTGATCCATTCGCTCAAACATATAGTGATAAAGGATTAATTAAACCTCCTTATGATATGGCAGTGCTACTGGATATAAAGGAAAGTAATCCTATTCATTCTGCTTGTATTAGCGCAAAAGTCGATGATATTGCTGGTGTTGGTTTTGACTTTGCCCCTTTTGAAGAAGTAAAAGAAGCCGCGAGCCAGGAGCAATATAAAAGGTTAAAAGACTTTATGAGAAATTGTAATCCGGAAATGACGAGCGCAGAAATCATAAGAGCCGTATGGGATGATTATGAAACAGTTGGCTGGGGCATTATTGAAGTTGTTCGTAATAACAAAGGTGAACCGTCAGAACTATACCACATTCCAGCTCATACAGTTCGTGCTCATAAAGATAAAGTTCGCTTTGCTCAAATCGTAAGTAACAAAGAACGATGGTTTAAAAAGTTCGGTTATCCTGATGAGTTTCGTCTTGATGATGGTAGGGAATTAAATGCAGAAGATATTGCAGAAAGCGGAACAGAAAAAGCCGGAGAAGTAATTGTTATTCGTAAATTCGGTTCTCGTTCTTCTTATTATGGGATACCTAATTATGTTAGTTCTATCGGCTCGATAGTTGGATCTCAAGCAGTAAGAGATTACAATATTAACTTCTTTACAGGAAAGACAATTCCGGATGCTCTGCTATTTATTGAAGGAATCGATGAGATAGATGAGGGAACAGAAAATGAATTAAAAGCGTTTTTCTCTGCAGAAACTAAGGGCGAACATCATAAGTTGGCTGTAGTTCCTGTTCCACCAGGAGCAAAAGCTAGATTGGAAAAAGTCAGCCCTGATGTAAAAGAAGGTAGTTTCCGTTTGTATAAGCAGGATAGCGCAATGGAGATATGCGTGGCCCATCGTGTACCACCTTATCGTATCGGTTGGGCTATGACAGGTTCATTAGGACAAACAACTGCTAAAGAAATGAATGAGATGTATAAGCGTTCTATTATTGAACCTGGACAAGAAATATTGGAACATCGATTAAACAATCAATTGTTCCGTGTATTTGCTGAAATACTAGGCGGTTTAGATTGGTATTTTAAATTAAATGAAATTGATACAGATGATCGTGAAGCAGATTTGAAATATGCAAAAGACAGTTATGAGGGTGGAATATTAAAACTGAATGAGTCCCGTAAAGTGGTAGGTTATGAACCTGTACCAGAAGGGGATAAATTCTATGATGGTAAAACCGAATCTTCTCTGCCTGAACCAATTGCAAAAGCTGCAGATAATGAGCAAGATAACTTAATCGCTATTAGTGCATTTAGGGAAAAGCATGAAGAAATAGAAAAAGCTATGCAAAAGAAGGTAGCGGATTTTTTTCTGAACAGGGAAAACGGCTCTTAAACCTGCTTCCCGTAATTCGTATTAATAAAGCAGATGAAGAGATTGATCTTGTGATTGCAGAAGCAGAAGTTGATGAATTTCTTGATAGTGTCGATTGGGATGAAGAACGACAAATGTTTGTTGAGGAAGTCACGGACACACTAAAGGATGATGTAACCGAATTCGTCCAAAGTACCATTGCATCAAACGGACTAACTTGGATGGTACTAGATCCAATTGGTGACGTCGCTGCAAAATGGGTTGCTGCTTACGCATTCGAATTGGCAAAGGGAATCCATGAAACTACTAAAGATAGATTAAGAGAAACGATGTTAAAGAATCTTAGTGAGGGAATGGGTGTCGATGCATTAAGTGTTTCTATTGCAGATGTGATGTCAGAAGCAAGTAACTACAGAGCAATGATGATTGCGCGTACAGAAACAACATATGCCATGAATTACGGTAATTTAATTGCTTATAAGGGTGCAAATAGAAATAAGAAAACATGGCTTACAGGAAACGATGAGCGTGTTTGTAAAGAATGTGGTGGTTTACATGGGGAAACGGTAGATATTGATGATCTATTTAGTAATGGAAAGATGTGTCCGCCAGCTCATCCGCATTGTCGCTGCACAATGATTTCAGAAGAGTAATAAAATACACCTATTTGATTGGGGTTTCATCGTCAAAACGTATACGGCTTTAAATTGGCTGCATGCGTTTTGACAGTGGAGCCCCAATATTTATAGGGAAGGAGGTAAAACAATGGCATACGAACTAAAAAACGCCGAGATTAGTTATATTTCATTGGTTACAAAAGGTGCAAATGGTCGTCAATTCGCCATTATGAAGAGTGCAACTGATAAACAACCAAATATATCAAAGCAAGTTCCAATCCTTAAAACAGAGGAAGAGAAGCAGCTTGTTACAGGAGTTGTGTATGAACCGGATGTAGAAGATTCACATGGGGATACAATGACTGCAGAAGAAATAGAAAAGGCCGCTTATACCTTTATGGAAAATTACCAGCACATCGACAAGCAACATGACGAAATCGCTGGTAAAGGTACAGTAGTCGAAAACTGGATTGCTAAAAGTGATATGACAGTAGGCGAACAAGAAGTACAAGCAGGAACATGGCTTATGACTGTTCGCGTTGATGATGCAGACACCTGGGAAGAAATTAAAAAAGGTGAAGTCACTGGTTTTTCTATGGGTGGATTTGGTGAACGTGTGGAAATCGCCAAGACTGATGATTTTACTCATGAAGATAAAGGCCTTATTCGAAAGATGTTAGATTTCGTTAAAGGTGAAAGTCACAAAATCACAAAAGGCGAAGTAAAAGACCGCTTTATTGATGAAAAACAAAAGCGTGATTTGCGAGCTGTATTTAATTTGTTTGAAGATGTGTTCTATTGGGAGATTTGGGAAAGTAATCCCGATATCGACCGTATGGCAGCTGCTCTGGATGATATGAAGGACATACTTTCTTCTATTAAAGGTGGTTACACCATTGCGAAATCAGAAGATAGTGTACAAGCAGAAAGCATTGTATTAGAAAGTATTAAAAAAGCCGGGAAAGTTTTATCCCAAAAGAATCATGCAAAATTAGATGAAGCATTAGCTTTAATTAGTGAAATAAAAGAAGCTGCTTCACCACAGGAGGAAGATGAAATGAAAGCAGAAGATATTGCAGAGATTGTTAAACAAGCAGTAGAACCACTAGCTACTAAATTAGATAAGATTGAAAAACAAGTGAATGGTGAGGAAGTAGAACTGACACCAGAAGAGCAAACAGAGGAAGAAAAAGCTGCAGCAGTTATTCAAAAAGCACTAGAACCAATTACAAAGCGACTTGAAAATATCGAAAATGCTGCTTCTATCCGTAAAGGTTTAGATCCAGATGAAGAAGTTACACCAGGACAACAACAAATTAAAAAATCTAAATGGGCAGGATTGAACCTGTAAGGGGAGGATTTATCATTATGACAATGACTAACGCACAATTATTAAAACGTTTAGATCGTATTGAAAAGGCAGCAATGACAACAAGTGGAATGAATGCAGGATTATTAAATCCAGAACAAAGTAAAGAGTTCTTCCGTATGGCATTTGATACAACGCCATTCTCACAATTACACCGTAAAGAAATGCGTAAAGCAAAACAAGGTGAATTAGATAAAATTGCAATTGGTGGCCGTATCTTACGCAAGAAAACAGAAAACAGCGATGATAATTACCGCGCAGGTGTTCAAACTTCTAAAATTGAGTACAATACAAAGGCTATTCGTTTACCTTGGGAAATTACAGAAGAATTACTCCGCGAAAATATTGAAGGTGAAGGTTATGAAGATACTGTAATGGCTCTTATGTCTACACAATTAGGTATCGATTTAGAGGATTTACATTGGAATGGTGATACAGACTCTTCCGACGGAATGTTATCTATCAATGATGGATGGTTGAAAAAAATCAAGAAATCAAAAGCGTCTCATATTGTCGATCATGCTAAATTGGTAACTGGTACAGGTGAAGCTGCTGCGGCAAATGGATTTGGAAAAGGCTCTATCTTTGCTTTATCCGGTGCAATGCCAAATAAATATAAAAACAGCAACCTACGTTGGATTATGTCTCCAAGCCGTAGAGAGAAATGGATTGAGTATTTAACAAATCGTCCTACTGGTACTGGTGATGCTGCGTTACTTGGAGCAGGAGATCAAGTTAATAAACCAATGGGATATGGAATTGTTACGGTTCCATCTTTAGAAGACGATGTTATTATTCTTGCAGACCCTAAAAACTTTATTGCAGTTAATACATACGACACTCGTGTTCGTAAAACTACAGAAGGTAAAACTGCAGTAATGGAAGATAAACGATTCTATGTAATTCACTTTGATGATGATGCTGTAATTCAAGAAATGGATGCAGTAGCAATTCTAACAAATATTCCGGATACGTTTGGAGCCTAATATCCAGGCGTATTTTTTATGGAAACAAACTCTTTGTTATTAGGGTTTTGAATGTATACTGTTTTAATATTTTCTTGTTTTTAATGGAAAATGAGATATAACCAATAAAACCAACAATGCGAATGTAAACTTTCATGCAATAGTTTACATTCGTGAAAGGAGTGTTAATTATGAAAGTAGTTACGCTGCGATACGGTGGAACTTATACCGCTTATGGACAAAAGTTTAAGAATGGCCAAGAAGAAACAATTGCAAATGAAAAAGCTGATTACCTTGTAAGTACTGGACATTTTGAACTTGTAAAAGAAGTCGATAAGAAGGAGAAAGAAACATAATGGATATTACCTTGCAGGACATTAAAGACCGCGTAAATGTGCAGAAGATGCCTGATACAGTAATTCAAGAACTAATAGATTACTATACAGTTATTGCTAGGAAGTATTTAAGAGTTAAGCCGGAGAATCCGATGAAAGAAATCATCCAAACAAGTAAGCTAGGTTGGCTTTCGTTTCCTGCTGAATCTATAGCAAAAGTAACTCATGTTAGTTCGAAACAAGATATGACCAATTCTATTACTGTAAATGGGCGTATTGTTTATGGTTTATCCGAAAATCAGTTATATGAATTCGAATATAAGATACAAGATTATGATGATCTGCAGGTACTTATGAAGAAATGTATTATTGATTTGGTTGTTTCTGCAGCAGTTCGTGCTAACTTACAACGAAAAGGTATGAAAACATCGGAGAGTATAGGGGATTATTCGTACCAGATTAGCCCAGAAACGCTAGATGAACCAGCTACAAACAATAAGATACTCAATGGTTTAAAAGGCTTTAGAGCAAGAGTGAAGCCGGTGATGGCTACATGAATACGTACTTCGATGATGGAGATATGGATGATTTATATATTCATGAGGTAGTAGTAAAACGAAAAATGAAAAAGAAACAATCCTCAGGTAATTATGCAGAAGTAGATGAAGACGTTTATGAGAATATGACTTGTCGTGTAACTACTAATTCTGCTGCTGATAATGAGAGATTTAAGCGTGATAAACAAAATTTCGATACAACCTTTAAGATATATGCACCTGCTTCCTACAAAATTAAGCCTAATGATCGTATCCATTTTAAAAGTGAAGAATTAGGCGTTGATTATACATTTGAAGTAAAAGGAGAGCCGCGTAATCCTGCATTTATGAATCATCACATTGAAATTTATTGCGAAAAGGTATGATTCTATATGGCGAATTCAGTAGAAATTGAGTACTCAAGTAATATGGAGCAAGTAAAAACGCATATTAACGCTATGTGTGTTGAAAAAGTTACAGCAGCATCTATTCATTTACAAAATCAAGTTAAGAAGAATCTCACAGGTAGCCGTAGCGGTAAGCAATACAAAATACCTCATACGAGTCGTAAATATACTGCTTCTAAACCAGGTGAAGCTCCTGCTGTTCGTACCGGTGACTTGTTAAATTCGATTAAATACAATGTTAAACGGTCACAATCAGAGGTATTGGGTGCAGTAGGGAGCGATTTGAAAAAAGCCATATGGCTTGAAACTGGTACAAGTCATATGGAAGCCCGTCCATTTCTATTAAAAGCGTTTGAAAAAGAACGTAGAGAACTTAAAAGAATGATGGGAGGGTAATAGATGTCTAATGCTATTGCAGTTATTAGAATGCTTGTAGAGAACGATGAAATAATAAAAGCTAATCTATCAGAATATGGTGAAGGCGAGGACAAAGGCCCTGCTCTTACATTCCAAACCGCACAAGATGATATGAACATGCCTTATGCAGTTATAAGAATTGAAGCAAATAATCCGGATGACGTTGAAATTATAGACCGAATGATTCTTAATTTTGATGTGTATTGTGATAACGGGGATTATGATAAGGCAAATGCAATTGCTACACGTATTGAGAAGTTACTAGATAGAGAAGTCGGTTTAAAAGATGATGGGATACTTTCTATACATCGTGCAGGTAGTATCCCTGTACCAGATGAAGACCCATCTATCATTCATATAAATGTAAAATTTCTTGTCCGAACCATGCGAACGGACTTGTATTAGGGGGTAGGACAAATGAGCTGGAAATTAATTAACGGTGTCCGTGAAGGGACTACTGATAATTTTGTTATCGGTCCTGGTGTCATGTACAAAGGGTTTAAAAGTGTAAAAGAATTAGGTGAACTTGTAGGAGCGACTACAGGCGGAACTAAAGTGGGGTTTGATCGTGAGTATTATGATGCAGATATTGATGGTGTGCTAGGTAAAATGGTGCGTGGTAAGTGGTTATTAAAAGATGAACCGCATGTAGAACTTACATTAGTGGAGTTTACAAAAGAAAACCTGCAGTTGGCTTTACCTGGGATGACGGTAGATAGTACAACTGAAACTGATTACGATATTATGAAACCTTCAAATGATATTCCTGATTCAAACTATCATGATATTGCACTCATTGGTATGATTTCGGGTAGTGAATTACCTGTTATATTCGTAATTCGTAATGCAATGGTTGTTTCTTCTATTGAGGTGGATCTAAAAGACGGTAAAGGAACGGTTGGTTTGAAATGTAAATTTATCGGTCATTACAGTGAATCTGCACCAACTACACCACCATACGAAATCTATTTACCAAAGAAAAAGAAAGCAACAGTACAAAAAGCACCGGCTACCGCATAAATGGTAGTCGGTTTTCTATTGCATAAAACGAGCTGAATACAAAAAAAGGAGCGGACAAAATGACTTCTATATTAGAAAAAATGATGAATACCGGTACAGAAATAACAATTTTAGGCGAAAAAGTAACAATGCGACGATTAAATGTAACAGACGTTTGGCGATTCGCTAAGATTATTTCGAAGGTTGGACGTAGCGCAATAGTTAACTTTGCTGATTTCGGTAAGGATAAGCAAGCAATGGATGAACTTACTAAAGCAGCAGAATCTCTTCCAGAAGAAGAAAAACAAGCACAATTAGTTGCACTTAAAGAGAAGCAGCAACAAAAAGGATTAGAATTTGCTTTCCGTGTTCTAACGATGATCCCTGCTTGTGAGGATGATTTTACAGAGTTCTTTGCTAGTTTATTAAAAGTGAAAGCCGAAGAATTTAGGCAGTTCCCTCCGGAAGCAATGGTTTCTGTTATTCAAGGGTTACTGGAAAGTGAAGACTTAATGACTTTTTTCAACCAGGTCAAGGGACTCGTGAAAGTTCAGAGCGAGAAATGGAGCCAATCAGCAGCAGCGCCAATCCTAGCGTAAATGAAGACTCAGATGAATATTTAGAGGAAGCAGAACAAAATATGTTCCGTGCTTTCGATAAGATCCAAAAACGGTATGGATGGACAGATGATTATGTCTTATCAATACCGTATTCGCGTTTAATGGACCTGTTTTCTTTAATTGCACGAGAAGAGCAGCAAGAAGAACTAAATGAGTGGAAGAAGATGGCGTTCATTGGTTTTCAAACTCGTCAACTTGAAGAAGGTACTACTTTTAATGATTATCTTCAAGCTTTTGGACTAACTGACAACCAGGACGATAAAGAATCATCTTATGAAATGGGTGAAGTATGGACGAAAGAAGAGTGTGAAGCGCATGCTGCTCAAATCATGGCTCACTTCCAAGAAGACGATGAAGAATAAAATGGTTATCAGCCCCGTGAAAGGGGGTGCGTAAATGTTAGCTGAAATGTTCCAACTGTTCGGGACGATTGGTATTAAAGCAGAAGGTGCTTATAAAGATTTACAACAATTCGAAGATCGTGTACAAAAGACTGCGAATGGAATGCATGATAAATTCCAAAAGGCAGGGGAATCAATTAGTCATGTAGGTAACAAAATGAAAGATGTTGGTACAAACATGACAACGGGCGTTTCCTTACCTTTAGCTGGTATCGGTGCTGCAGCTGTAAAAGTGGCTTCTGACTTCGATACTTCTCAAAGAAACATCCAATCTTCTTTAGGTCTTACTGAACAAGGTGCTGAAAACCTTGGTAAAATCGCAAAAGAAACTTGGAAAGATGGATTTGGCCAAAGTATTGAAGAAGTGGATCAGTCTCTTATAAAAGTGTATCAGAATATGAAAGACGTTCCTCACGAAGAATTAGAAGAAGCTACAAAAAGTGCTATGACATTGGGGAAAACATTTGATTCTGATATCAATGAAGTAACTCGTGGTGCAGGGCAGTTAATGAATCAGTTTGGTATTTCTTCAAAGGAAGCATTCGATTTATTTGCTGCTGGTGGACAAGAAGGTTTGAACTATTCAAATGAAATGTTTGATAATGTGGCCGAATATGCTCCACTGTATAAACAAGCCGGCTTCTCTGCTAACGAGATGTTTACGATTATGGCAAACGGTACTCGTGATGGTAGTTATAATCTCGATTACATTAACGACCTTGTAAAAGAGTTCGGTATTCGTGTGCAAGATAGTTCTAAAGGCGTATCTGATGCCTTTGCAGAAATGAGTCCAGCAACTCAAAAGGTTTGGGACAATTTCAATAAAGGTAAAGGAACTTCTGCGGATGTATTTAATGCCGTTTTAGGTGATTTAGGTAAGATGGACGATAAAGTAAAAGCAAATCAACTTGGTGTTGCTGTATTCGGTAGATGATAAATTGTGCCGAAATAAAATCGCGGTATAAAGCAAAGAGGGTGCGAATCCTAATTTGAACCGAAGGATATACAAAGTATAGCCAGGGGCAGAGCATAGAAGGTGAAAAGATATAATCCTTCCACGAGACCGCGACACTTATTAGTGAAAACGTATGCCGAACTTACAGGAAATGAACTGTAAGAAGTAAGGGATAAAAAGCCTTTACGATAACAAAATGACAAAATGGGAAGACATGGGTGCTCAAGCTGTCTTAGGACTTAATAACGCAAATGGAGCGTTAGGCGATGTCGAGGGCACAATGGGTAAAATGCAGAAGACGCAACAAGAAGCTTTTGGTGTTCGTTGGCAAAAGTTAATGCGTACTACAATGGCATCTTTAGAACCATTAGGACAAGCTATTCTAGATATTGCAGAAGTAGCGCTTCCTCCAATTATTAAAGCAGTAGAAGTTGCTGCAAAGGCATTTAGTTCTATTCCTAAGCCAATTCAAATTGGTATTGTAGCTCTTTTAGGTATGGTTGCTGTATTAGGTCCATTAGTCGCCATGATGGGCTTTATGACAAGTGGAGTAGGTGCATTTGTCGGTTCATTTAGATTCCTTGTGCCGGTATTAACAAAAGTACCAATGTTATTTACAGGGATACTAAAACTCGGCCCTAGATTAATAGGTATGTTCGGAATGATAGGAAGAGCAGTAGCTTTTCTTGGAAGTTCTGCTTTTGCAGGATTGTTAAAGATTGGTCCTAAACTTATTGGGATGTTTGGCGCTGTAGGAAAAGCCCTGGCACTGTTGGGCAGATCCATGATGACTTTGCTGATGAATCCTTGGACGATTGCCATACTAGCAATTGTAGGATTAGTATATCTAATTTATAAAAATTGGGATGACATCGTTAAATACACCAAACAAGCTGTTAAATGGATTGGTGATGTCTGTTCTAAAGCTTGGGACGCAACCGTAAAAGGTGCAAAAAAGGCATGGAATGGTTTAGGTAAGTTCTTCTCTGGATTTTGGAATGGTACAAAAAAACTTTTCAAATCTGCTTCATCATTTTTGGGTAAAGTCTTAGAAGAAGCTTGGAAATATATAAAACAAAGAATTGAATACAATATTAAAATTTGGAAAAACATATTCGAATTTGGATGGAACGCTATTAAATTTGTTTTCAATCTAGCATTAAGCGGTTTGAAAAAGATTGTAGAAGGTACATGGAAGTTCATTAAGAATAGTGTTCAAAAAGCCATTAATACTTGGAAAACCATTTTTAATACTGGATGGAATGCTATTAAGAGAATTTTCTCTATGGCTTTAGCGCTAATAAAGCAGTACGTAAAAACCGAATTCGAAAAAATGAAAAATACAATATCCAGTGTTTTTAACACGATTAAGGATATTGTAAAAAAAGCTTGGGACGCAATTAAATCAACCTTTACTACAGTATTAAAATTCTTAAAAGATTTTGTAAAATCTTCTTGGGAATCTATTAAAGATACAATTTCTAGCGTCATGAACACAATTAAAAGTGTGATTCAATCAGCTTGGAATTTTATAAAGTTCACAATCATTAATGCAGTTCGTGAATTTGTTGGGTTTGTAATCACTAATTTCAACAAATTATATAACACAATAACCGATGTTGTTGGCGGTATAAAAGAATTTATTGTTAGTAACTTTAAAACTATAAAGAAAGCAATCACTGGTGCATTTACAGGGGTTGTAGATACTGTAAAAGATGTATTTAGTAAAGTAGGTTCCATAGTAAAAAATGTAGCAAAAGATGCAGTTAGCTGGGGAAAAGATATTATTGCTGGTATCGGTGAAGGTATGTCGGGAATGGCAGATTGGCTTATAAAAAAAGCTAAGGGCGTAGTTTCAGGAATACCTAAAGCTGTATTAAAGTTCTTTGGTATCCGAAGCCCATCCCGGTTAATGATGGAATACGGGGGCTATATTACAGAAGGTCTTGGTGTAGGGATGGAAAAAATGATTCCTGCAGTAGACAAAGCTTCTGAACTATTAAATAAAGCTGTCGTTCCACCTAAACCAATGAAACTAGTAACCGATGTATCTAATCAAATTGGCCAAATGGGCGCGCGTTCTGCTGATCTAATCGGTAAAACTGCACATCCATTTGCTGGACAAACCCACGTTGAGAAGAAAACGGATAATGGCGTAACAATTCAAAATGCTACATTTAAAGTTTCTGTTGAAAAACTACAATCTGCAGACGACTTTGTAAAAATGAGAAAGCTGCTACAAAACGTAGTTGCTGACGATCTAATGGGAATGGCGGTGCGAAATGTATGAGTATATTAAAAACATTGCATAGAAGAGGTGGTTCATACCATCTCTTAGGGGATGCAGCAGAAGTAAAAAATACAATAAGATATACGATTAATTTCTCATGGCCAGGGACATATAACTTTTCGTTTTTGTCCCAAGTTCCTATTGGTTCTGATGGAATGCTACCAAATAAATACTTTGTTGTTCGAGTTAATGGGATTGAAAGATTCAGAGCACGAGGTCCTTATGATTGGGAAGCGAGAGAAATCTTTGTAGGTGCAGGGCCACAAACAATTGAATTTACAACAATCGGTTATGGTTCCTCTGACGTAGCATATATACGCGACGTACATTATTATGCATTTGGGCATGTACCTAATATAGAAAAGATTGAACAAACAAAATTACCAAAATCACTAGATGGCTTAAAAATACATAATGTCATGCATGGATACCCACGTTCTCAAAGTGCTGGTAGCAAAGGCTGTGAAGTTGAATTCACTGTACTATTCAAAGATATCAGTTATTGGCGTGATTTCATGAGGGAAATATACCGCCCTCATATTATTACTGGCGATTACGGTACCTATGGGGGTATAATTCCGCCGAATGAAGTAGATGCAATACGAAAAGGAACGCTAGTCATAGCAAAATGTAAATTAATGTCTATGTCACAAGCAGGAGTAGGAGTTGATGGAATGTGAGAGAAGGATCTATTTCTTTAATTAGAATGTTGGGGAGCTATTTTCAAGTGGGGAATAACTCTCCTAATTTAATTGTTTATATGAAAAGAAGAGACTCTTCTTCTTACGTACAAATACAACACCGTGTAATAGGCTTAGAAGTGCAGGAGAACGCAGATCAGTTTGCTAGTACGTTTACTATTACCTTTGCAAATGAATACGGTCAAATGGCTCCTGACAACTGGTATGGTAAGTTCTCTTCTATTCAAGAATGGTTTTATAACAGTGAGGTAACAAATACAAACCAGCTATATCCGCAGACTGAATTTAAAGTGTCTATTGGCTACAGTGAGGAAGCATTACCTTATATACATGGTTTTGTATCTGATGTGAAGGTAAATGCCGAAAGCGGCACAATTTCAGTTACCTGCACTACATCCTATAAGAAGGTTTTACATAAATCAGTAATCCCAACCCCAGGATCAGATGAGATCGTAGCACCAACCGGTAACGTTTATGATGTGGTGAAATTCTTCTTTGAAAAAGCCGGAGTTACATTGCATGGTAGCAGAGTAAACATTCCTGGTACCAATCAAAGTTGGATTGTTGAGGGAGCAACCGGTAAAAGGTTTCAAAAGTGGGATGAAATTGTACGCGATATTATAGATACAACATTCCATTATATAAAACATGAACCGGATGGAAGTTGCACATTCATGAAGATGCCGGACTATGCAATTAACGAACCCGCAAAATTTAGTTTTAGAGAAGGGGAAAATCTTATCTCTTTAGATATGCAGCTAACTGACCAGGACATAAGTAACAGTATTGTTGTTAAATGCGGAGATTACGCAAACGGATTTCTTAATTCGTTTCTATTAAAAAACGTATCGCAAGGTGATTTACGGGAGGAAATGGTAGAGGTTCCTTGGGCGACAACGTTCTTTGCAAGAAGAGCGGTTGCTGCAGCTTATCATTTAAAGGCAATTCAGAAGTTCAGAACATTAACAGTAGCAGTAGTTGGTGATCCAAGGATTCAATTATTTGATGTTATTTCTGTTTACAATAGAGATTCTGGTCAACAGTGGAATTACTTTGTTAAAGGGATTAATACAATGATCTCTGCAGATGATGGATTCTATCAAACTTTAGATTTAACTGTTAACTATGGGTATGAACCTGCTCCCTATACAGATATAACCGGTATTACAGTAAATGTAGATACATTACGTTTAAAACTTTGGGATTGGGATTTAGAGGATGGCGATTTATTAAATATTTACTGTAATGATAAATTAATCGAAGAGAATTATTTCATCCGGAACAATCCGACATATGTAGATATTCCACTTGAATATGGCGTGAATATTATCGTATTTGAAGCAGTACGAAACCCAAAAGGGATTCTTACAGGACGTTTGCAAGTACTGGATACGCAAAATAATATCTTATTTGATTATGGTTCTTTACCAGATTTATCATTTCCTCGGGTAAATCAAGATGCAAATCACTATTATATCCAGCGTCCAGCCAAAACATGGTCTGTTACGCGCGTGAACTAGGGGTGATTCTATGATAATGCAAAAAAACTTATATGATCCAATCATGTATTTGATGAAAGGATTAATTGATAGACAAATATATACCGGTGGTAAGCCAATGCCTGGGAACGACCCAAATGACGTATTTAAAGAAGGCATGACCGAAGGATATACACTTATTCGTGATGGTGCTCGTTTATCTGCAGTTGATGGAGATAAATATCTACACTATGACTTAGCCTTTAATGCACACGGTATGCTAGAAAAGGTTCTTGTCTCCCATAAAGTAACCGGAAAAGAGATGGAGATACAATTAATATACAATGCACAAAAACAATTGGAACGTGTGCAGCCGAGACTTCTTAATAAAGGTAACGGTATACTATCTGATTTACCAATTCCCGATGTGTCGTAATGATGCACGGGAATTTTTTAATACACGAAAAAGGGTGATTGCTCTTGTTTGAAACAACCTATTTAGCCGGTGGCCGATTAGATCCACCTTTTCATCCGACTAAAACAGAACCATTCATACCTGGTTTCATTATGGATTCCACATCATTTAAAACGGATGAAGTGAAATATACATTACCTGCAGATATGGAGATTTACGCAATTAGTGTTAGTTCTTCCATTTACGAATTAGATGATAAATGGGATTTAATCGTAAACGGGCAAACCGTTTGCCAAGATATTTATACAAAGCGGCTTCCGGAAGGGATGCACTTTATGGTTTATAAAGCAGTTAAAGCAGGAGACACAATTGTATTTCGATTCCATAACCAAGGAATTCTTGATAAAACAGTTTGGTTTGAATTGCACTTTTTAAGATAAGGGGGCGTATTGATGAGTTTTGCTGTTACTTATATGGCTGGTGGAAGATTCGACGCACCTTACTTTCCAACAAAAACAGAGCCATTCATACAAGGGCGAAGAGTTGGTATACATGATGAAATTCATGTAGATAAGTTTTCATTACCAGTCGAAACAGAAATGATTGCCTTTTCTATTGCCGCTTCACATTACAGTGATTCGGACTACTGGAATTTATTTATTAATGGCCAACAAGTATTTAAAGAGGTTTATGTAAAAGATGTGCCGGAGGGATTTAATTTCTCCATTGTAAAACCTATACCTGCTAATGCAGAACTAAAGTTTGAATACCACAATGCATCTGCAGAGAAAAAAGCTATATGGCTTAATTACCAACTATTAAGAGATTAGGAGCGTGAAATAGATGGCATACGTTGAAAAAATGTATACAGAAGGCGAATTCCAAGACGAAATTGTTAAATTGGTAATCGCTAACGGATGGAAGAAAGTAAAATCGTTTTTCAGAACCGTTTATCCGGATTTAGACGTAAAATCCGACGATGATACAAAATTTGAATTCGGTATGAGTAAGCACATGTTAGTGAAGAACAATAGCGGTTCTATTTATGGAATTGCTCAAATTTCAAAATGGTCACTTAAAAAGTCAGAGATTAAATACAACTTCACAAATGAAGAAGGTAAGAAAGCTTTTGCCGAAGATGGTAAAAAACGTTTAGAAAGCGGCAAGGATCGTTCTTGTTTTTATGTTTATATGATTGAAAAAGAACCTAGCGTTGCTGAAGAAGGTGTACTTGTTCTTCCTTATGAATCTAATAAATTCGAAAAAGTATTATTAGATGTAGAATTAACCAAAATAACAGTTACTCCAAAAGTAAATAATGGTATATCTTACAAAGTTTACTCTTATGACGAAGCAGAGACACAAGTCATGATGTCCCCTTGGGTGAAAGTAACATTACGAAATACGAATTTACAAGGTATCGATGCTCAAACAAATTGGTGGCCGGATTCATTGGTGCGGATTAATGGCCAAGTTGATGAAAGTCGCGTTGTGTTGTTAATACAAGCAGATAACACACCAGCTTTTGAAAATAATGTGGTTCCAGTTACGCCACTTTACATGGGCCAATTAGAAAGCTATGCAAATGATGATACATTAGGTGACGCTTTATGGGCAGGAACAGCCTTTGATACTGGAAACGAAGCAGCATCACACAAATTCGATTTTAACGATACGAAACCATATAGAAATGTAGAAAACTACATGCCTGTCATGAAGTCTTATCCACGTTCCCCTGGTAATGGTATTGATAACGTAATTATTAAACGTTCAAGATTAGGAGCAAGATATCAGGCTCATTTTATTGCTTGGAATGTAGCACCTAATGCAATGCCACCAGATCGCGTTGGCAAAGATGGCGGCCAATATTCACTAGCATGGCAATCACAAGATAATGACGAATACAAATATCAATTTAACCCGTCTGTTTATAGCAATAAAGTACATACTTCTCGTGCTTATATTGTTCATCCAGATGAAGGTGTACGTGGATATTTACCTTATATGATCCTATTGTCTCCGCTAGGTCTATTAAATGGCGATAGATTAAAAGTTAGAAAGAATACTTGTCCGGATTCACACGACATTTACAAATTCTTTAATGTAGATGCTATTTCACCAATTACAAAAAGACCTGCTACAGCATATCGTCCTGCTGGATTAGGTATTTTTGAGAAAACAGTATAAAGGAGTGTACATATATGTGGTTTGATAAAGTCGTATATTTACAAACATTACCGCAAGAATTAGAAAAACTATTTGCTGATAACGGTTGGAAACGAACGCTATTTTTCCAAATTAAGAGCGGCATTTCAAAATTTATTGATGTAAGGTTGTTTGAATCGTTAGGAAGCGATGGCGAACGTAGAAGATTCGGCATAGCAAATGCGTATGACACTGCTGATTCTGATTTCACTGATAGCCGGTTTATTTCTGCAGATTCTCCACTAGGTAAATTAGGGATGGGGGATGGAGTGAAGAAAGACTTCTCTATCCCTGTTTCTCCTGTTCTTGGCCCTTCTGTCATTGTATATGTAAATGGGTTTGAACAAGAAAAGAGTAAATATAAGGTGGATGCAACTACAGGAAAAGTAACATTCACTACCGCTATTGCAAAAGGCGATAAAGTAACATGCGAATACAGATTGGCTACCAACACATATGAGCCAAACAATGACATGCTGCTATTTACTTTCAATCGATACTTTATTGAAAAAGAGATCCTTTCCGGTGATAAATTAGGGGAATTAGGAAAAGGAAATGGAACGAAAAAGAACTTCGCATTGCCATTCCCTAACTTTGACGAAAGTAGGACCGTAGTTTACAAGGATAATACTATTGTTGATCCTAGCGAGTATTCATTCACTGAAACGGAAATTGTATTTAAAACCGCACCTGCAGCAGATACAACAATTAAGATTAGCGGTATTTATTTCTTATTACCAAAAGAAGACGGAACACTGGATACATTAACGGCAAAAACAAGTTTCGATGTTCAAAAGATGGAAAGTATTATGGGTGAAGTATATTCTACGATTAATTTTGTGAATCCATCGCCTTATACATCAATTAGTTTTACACCGGAGCAGCGTTTCTCTAAAGAATTAAATCGCGACTCTGTTGTTTATCTGTATGGGAATGCAAACAAGGACCGCTTAATTATGTTTATGCGTGTAGATCCAACACCAAATCCAGTTCGTGCATTATTTGTTCCGTTGTATATCGGAAAATTATATACATTCGATGTTGCACCAAGAAAAAACATGATTATTTTAAGCGGCTGCAGACCAGGCGACCAATTTGTATATTCACCAAATAAGAAAATCGGTAATGCGCCACTTGATTATGGTTCTGATACATCGAACGGAAATGAAACGGTTCAATTATCACAATCAAGTACAGGAGCCATGTACCAGCATCATTATTTAGCTTTCATTACTCATGATATGTCAGTAGATAGTGGACAAGGACGCTTTAATCCATCGGTTTATAGTGGTAAATATCATTTATCTCAAATTTATATTGTACATCCAAATGATGGCTATGTCGGAAAGCTAGATGATGTTTATGCAGTACATCCAAAGAACATCCAACAAGCCGATGAGCTAGAAATTGAAAAAACAGTTGTAGATGAAGTACTTGGACAAGGTGACGGACACCGCAAAGTATTTCATTTAGAACATAAGCCAAAGGGCGAAACGTTAAGATTATTCATTTCATGTAAAGAAGTAGAAAAAACAGATTATGTATACAATGCAGAAGATAAGACCGTTACATTTAACGAAGCACCGGTTATTGGTTCTGAAATCACAGGCGCTTATGAAATGGCTCAATTATATCGTTACACATTACCGACAACGCCCGTTTGTCCTATGACACAAGAGAAAGCAACACCATTTAATCCAATTGGTTTAGCAATCTACAAAGAAGATATTTAAGCATAAGGGGGTAGCAGAAGAATGAGTGAAAAAGTTTATTCTATTGCTTCCCCTTCTATATGTACCAAAGAAAAAAGTCATGTTGTTGTAGTTGGTTCTGGACCAGATCAGAATGAAAAAGTTTATTCTTTTTCTATTACACCAGCAAATACAGAAAATAAAAATGATGTTGATTATCCAATTTGCATTGCTCCTTATGCGAGATATAAGGCTGTTAAAGAAGATAACGCAGGAGTAACCGCTACAAAAGTAAGAGCAAAAGGGATTTTAACAGATGTTGTAGAAAATGCATTGCGACAAATAGAGGTAGAAGCCTACATTTCAAATACAACTGATTTTGATTTAAATCGAAATATAAATGTGGCCAACATTGAAATGCAGCATTCGCAACGAATGGACAGGATTTCTGTTCAACTAATTTCTGGAGAAGAATCATCACAACACAGACGAATTTTCGATATAAACCATATCGAAGGGGTAGAGAGCGAAAAACCAAACGAGATAGAAGCAATGGTACACGCTTCTGATGAAACAAATCTTATAACGAATGAGTATGAAGCTGCACCAATCATAAAGCAGGATTTACTAAAAGGTAAGTTACGTGAATTCGCTGCAGGTGTAGAAGTATTACCGGAATGGGTAAATGTTGCACGTATTGTATACGGTGAGGGTTTTTATAATGACCTTATGGCCGACAGAGTTACAACGGATTATGAAGCTGTATCAATGCATAATGAAACAAGCGATATTGTTCCCAGGGAGCTACAAGCTACACATGCAGAAGTTACTTTATCTACTGCAGTTCCAAATATATTACCTGTATCCATTTCCGAAAATGAAACTGGTGATATACAGCAAAAAGAAATGCTTCTTCATGCCCCGGCACAATTCGAATTTGGTACAAAAGAGCGAGAAGTCAAAGGAATCATAGAAGAATTTGATTTGTTCAATGGTATGGGTATACCGGTTTATCTTCCGGATTATGATTTATTTGCTCGTATGCAAAGAGACATTGAAACGTCTATCGCTAAACAATATGAGTTGAATCGTGTAGAAGAAATTGAAAATGTGGACCTGCTTCCTTATGAAGATATTGAAAGTGCGTATTTAATTCGTGAAATAGATGTAGAGCAAATTAACCTGGATCAAACTATTCGAACAAAGGAACTTGCTGCAGATGTTATTGCAAGTAATGAAGTAAGCAAGAAAATAAATGTATTTGATTCTGAAAGAAATGAATCTACATCATTTACAAGAACAAAAGTACAGTATGCGAATGTAGATACAACGCATGAATTTGAACGTATCGCAGAAACACTTAATTCTGTTTATGCCGATCAACAAGAATTCGCAAATAAAGAAAATGTATTTACTGCAGCTATAGAGGTAGGACAAGAAGTTAAAAATGCTTCACGGGTATTATCTGTTAAAGATATTTCCGGAACTGATGATGCGAATAAATCGCAAAACATATTCGTGATACAGACAATTGTCGCAGAAGAAGCAGAGAGGTTACATGAAATAAATGCCGGTATTACGGATGCAGATTATTCTCATCGTATCTTAAAAGAATTACAAGGCGCATCGCCAGACGTTACTTTTGCAGAAGTGAAAAATGAGTTACAAGCAACTGTAGTTGAACTGGACCAAGTAGATAAAGAAGATACTGCAGTACTTACACATGTAGATGAAATTTGTTCATTTGGATTAAAAGAACGCTTAATTATTACCCATGTAGATACTGATGAAGTTTCCAATAAAACAGAAAAAGAAGTACAAGCTACCATAGAAGAGTTTGATTTATTTGAGGGCCTTGGTATTCCCGTATATCTTCCAGAATTCGATTTGTTTGGCCGTGTAAAAAAAGAACTAGAAACACGTATTACCTTACTTAATGATTTATCTAAATCATTAAATGTGATGCAGATGAAATTAGATCAAACAATTGAATCTGAAAAAGCAATAAAAGAACATACAACTGCAGTAATTGAAGAAGTGGCTTCTGACATCGTTCCAATTATCTTAGATGCTGAACATATATCATTAGATATTTCTTATGAACAGGATACACAACAAGCTCTTATTACAGAGCAAGAAGCCTTTACCGATATACGTGAATTTGAGGGCGGAATTATCTCTGATATAACACCAGCCGATAAAGAAGTTATAACAACAGATACAAATGTAATTGAAACTGTAGATGCAACAAGGGAATCTGAACGATATGTAATCGTTAGTGAACATGAATTATTAGAGCGACAGACTAGCATAGAAGCTGCAACTAATGAAGCAGATACATTTTATAGGGAACATGAATTAGAAAGCGTTACAGAGAAATATGAACGGTTTGAACGTACACCAGAAAGAGAATCAGTTCTAGAGGATACTGAACTATTCAAAATGGAGAGAGTACTAGATACAGAAAAACCAGATGAATTAATAGTTATCGAAAAAGAAAATGATGATCCGAAGTTATGGCTGCGACATAGCCGCCAATCTTGGTGGACAAATTCAAACTGGAAGAAAACAAGATAAAGAGAAGGTGATGGAATGGCAACATCCCAATTAGGTAATAGTTTACTGAAACCGGAATCTGGATGGAATCGTAAGCATTTCCAACTCGATAACGTTAACACTTTTTTTCAAGGTGTAAGAGATAAGAATAAATACCCAAATGCTAATTGGTTTATAGTAGGTGACAATAGTAATCCTTCTTCGGAAGGCTGTTGGATTGCCTTCTCTGATCCCAAAAATACAAATGATGATATATTTACATTTACATTTACCGGGACAGCTTTTAGAATAATGCAAAAATCTAGTTCAGCACACCGTTACAATATAAAAGTAAGAATAGATGGCGGGAATTGGATTAAAGGCTCATTAATTCCTAATTCTCCATCAATGTTTAGAGTCTGTTTTGAAAAATTAGATTTACCTAGTGCCACTCATAAAGTAGAAGTAACTTATGATGGTTTCATTACTGGTTCAAATGATAAGGATGTTTATACGTTTTTATCTGCTATTGATTACGCAAATTTTAATGCTAAAGTCGGTGATGTATTAAAAGAACCAGAGCCTGGTTGGAAACGGTTTGATGATACGGATAGCAATTTCCAATATTCCGGAGCATGGAGCGTGACTACAAGCCCAGAAAACTACGGTGGTTCCGCACACTACTGTCCATCTAATGACGAATTGGCAACGGTGAAATTTCAATTTTATGGGAAAGGTTTACGGATTATAAGCTGGTTATCTCCTTCATATGATATGGGTCAAATTTCAATCGATAATCTACCAAATGAAAACATCAGTTATAAAGGTACTATTGTACAACAGCAGACGTTATTATACGAGAAACTTGATTTAAACGAGGGAATTCATATAGTAAATTTATCCGGATTGAATATAAGTTTTGATGCAATCGATATTCTGGCCGGAGAGTTAATTCCCTTTAATCCTCCCAAAAAACAAGTATCGCTATACGAAAAAGAAAGTGGAAAAATATTTGTAGATAATTTTGATTCCGTAAATCCAAAATGGCTTATGTCACCATCAAATTCATTTAACAATGATATCAAAAAAGGATTCTTACGTATGAATCATTCTGCAGATAAAGACGTTATGCTTTTAATCGATAAACCACAAAGTGACTTTGCAATCCAGGTTATTGCGGATTATGCTCCTACAAAAGAAGGAGATGAGGGCGGCTTACTGATTTATCAAAATGAAAAGAATAAGGTTGAATTCCTTGAATCCTATTCTGCTAATGGTTCACAAAGCAATAAAGAGTGGATGGCAATATGCAAGGAAGATCAATGGGACTTTTACACAAAGACAGATGCGTTTTTTGATTATACGGATAACGATTCATTAACAGCAAAAAGAATTGGTGTTGTTTTAAAAAGAGGAACTGCAGAGGGATTTGTACCGCTAGAAATCAATAAAATTATTATGACAACAAGCAATATGTTACGTCTGCGCCAACTATATGAAAATTATAAGGTTGTATTAAAAGATACTGCAGATAATATCCTGTCTACTAACATTGTAGCTGCAGCTCATACAGGCATTGATATTCTACTTCCTTCTTTAGAGTTTGAGGGAATCATAGAAATATATGACGAGGAAAACGAACTAATAGCAAAGAAACACGCTACCTTTTACGGTGGGGATATGTATTGCATGGGTTCATCCCTGCAAATCAAAATGAATAGCGAAGAATTAAATACAACGGATCCAACGAGCTTAGGTTACATGGTGAATAATGAGCGTATTGTAAAAATGACAATCGTAAATGATAACATCGGTGCTGCTACAAATATAAAACTATCCATTCAACAGTACATGGAGAAAGTTGGTTACACCTGGGCGCTTATTTCGTTAGATGGGACAAGCTATTTAAATGAAATACAGATTGATTCAGTAGCCGCACAAAGCACGCGTGATTTTTGGGTAAAAGTTGTGAAGGATACAAATTTCCTAGCATTCGAACCGATTTATTTTAATATTCATCTAAAACATAATTGAGGTGAATACAACATGGGAACTGTAATGAAATTATATAGATATACATCCGAAAGCGAGATTACACCATCAGTCCTTATTGAGAGGAATATACAAATTACAATTGAACCAGGAAAAACTCTATATACTCCACTAGATGTAGGTTGTAACAAATACGATATTCGCACAATTCAAGTTACAAATGATTCAAATGTTGAAGCAATGTTATTTATGTACGATCAAAAAGAGAATGGGAATCAAATCTATAAAAGCTTATCCGAAAAAAGAACGTATGATATTTTATCCATTCCTTGCGAGGATAAAGATCATACAAACAAGGTTCATCTTTATATAGAAAATAGGGGCGTAGCAAACTCTACTTTTAATGTTTCTATGAAAGCGATACGTTTAAGTTAAGGAGGAACATACAGAATGACAAATAAAATTTGTAAGTTACACAGACTAGAGCGAAGAGAAGTCTTTATGAAGATTATCGATGAAATGAAAAAGGCTGGGTGGCAGCAATTAAACGCTGATGCGCCATCAAAAGATAAAATTTACGTCATGTACTCAAGCGGTAACGACGGTATGAAGAACCATTCTATAGAATTACGTCCATTTGATGCCGCTAATGCAAGTAGCCAAGATATTATAGCAGGTAATTATACCTATTTTGATATAAGAGATTCTGTTAATTCTGTTACTGATGCAAGCTTTAGATTAATTGAACGATATGATAAAGAGAAGGATGTTACCTTCGGAGGACCTGGTTCGTTCTATCCATTATGTTTTCATCAAGGGAAAACAACTAACAGCGTTAATGTTACTACTATTAGCAAACCAATTGCTATGGTGGATCTATATTTATACGTTGATAAAGACATTGTTATCTATTGTGTTTATGAAAACGATGATAATCTTCCAGAACGAAAAGGGAAGACTGTAATAGGATTATTTGGTATTCCAGATGAACTATATCAACAAGAACAATTCACACCTATATCTTCTCCTTTTAGTGTATTGGTGAGCGTTTGTCCAAAATGGGACCCTTATTCAGCACTGGTGGCTGCTAGAAGTAAACTTATATATGAGGGATTAAAAAATGTTTCTGTTCCTACTTTCATTTGGGATAAGGTATTTTTAAAGGCACCTTCTTTAGAAGGAAATATAATATTCACATCATTTTTCATGGGAGATAACATAGATGGATTAAGAGCAAAATTTGATGGCCTTTACACATATAGAGGTTCAAATTTTGTAATTGGCGATATCGTTGAAATTTCTCAAGATGGAGAAGTCCAGAAATATAAATTATTTAACACCTACTACTCAAGTGTATGGAGTTCATTTTCAGAGTACAACATTGCATTAAGAGTAAAATAAGGCTGGTGATTTTATGACAATAAAAGGCATAATAATTCAACCAAAAACACTGTATCCAACCGTACAACGTAAACCACAAATACGCAAAGGCTCAAAATTAGAAATCAGTGACATGTATATTACAGGGGTGAGGCAAACCGCCACACGAAAAGGGGTTATGTTTAATTTCTCCCGAAACGAAAGCAAAACTACTGAAAAAGCAGTAATGAAACCACCACGTACTGAACCACTAGAATACGCGTGGAAGAAAATGAACATATAACTTTATCGAAATTGAGCGTACAACAGTAGGCTTTTTTATTTTGGTCTAAATTTGAAGGGAGGTGGGAACTTGGAACGAATTCACGAACTCATCAAGGCACTGAATATAAGCGATGTTATTACAAGTACTCAATTTAAAGTAGGTGGTGCTATAGGTGGTGGATTAGGAACAATAATTAATTTGTTATACGGTAAAGCGAACTTAATTTGGATATCGATCTATTGCTGGATTATCATGCTCGACTGGATTACGGGTAGTAAAGCTTCAAAGCTAGATGGAACATACTCATCACAATATGGAATTGAGGGCATCACGAGAACCGTGGTGCTTTTATCATTACCAGCACTTGCACATTTATTTGATATTGCTCTTAAACTACCTGATTTCTTTTTCTTTATGGTAGTCGGTGGATTGAGTTACCACATTTTTAATAGTTTCGCAGCAAACTGTGCACGAATTGGCTGGGAAAAATGGATTCCTGCATGGTTATTAGAAAGTGTAGCATCCGAAATACAAGCAAAAATCCAAAGAAGTGATGCACGAAAAGAAAAACATAATACCAAATAAAAAAATACACGCCTTACATAAGGAGAGCATTGTCAAAAGACGGTGCTCTTTTTGTTTGGCAAAAAGGGGAAAATACACAATGAAAAAACCAATTAAACTATTTAGCTCATTATTTATGACTCTATTACTCTTATTTTCGTTTGCTACGGCTTCTTTTGCTGATAGAGTACTAATTATCCAAGACTTACCGAAACAAGCATATCGCTACGGTGTGGGCGCTTATGAGGGCGTTGTGGCACATAGTACAGCAACACCAGAAGCACCAGCAATTAACATTCGAAATTATGAAGCTAGAACATGGAGAAATGCATTTGTACATTACGCTGTAGATTGGAACGAAACAGTCCAAATTGCTGATACAAAATATGTTGCTTATGGTGCTGGACCAGCTGCAAATAAAAGATTTGTTCATGTAGAACTTTCTGAAACTAGCAACCCAGATAAATTTAAATCTTCTTATGAGCGTTATGTAAAACTATTAGCTAAGATTTTAAAAGATAGAGGGATTCATCCAAGCAAAGGTTTATGGACACATAAAGATATTACTTACAAATTAGGTGGAACTGACCACGAAGATCCGATTGATTACCTTCGCAGTCACGGTGTATCAGAATCACAATTCAGAGCGGACGTACAAAAGGCGTATGAAGGCGCAACAGTTACAGTTAAACCAAAACCACAAGAACCATCTCAAAACGTTGTAGGCGAAACAGGAGTAGCTTATATTGATGGACTTAACGTAAACCTAAGAAGTGGACCATCAACAAATTATGGTGTTATCCGTCAATTAAATAAAGGAGAAGCATATCAAGTATGGGGAAAACAAGGTGATTGGTTAAATCTTGGCGGTAACCAATGGATTTATAACAACCCATCTTACATTAAATATCAAGGGGAACAAACTACTACTTCAAGTCCTGTAGTAGGAAAACGTGTTGTTTCTAAAGTGGACGACCTTCGTTTCTATGACTCTGCTTCTTGGTCTGATAAAGATGTAGCAGGAACGGTAGATGAAGGACTTGGATTTACTATTGATGCTACAGTATCGGTGAATGGTTCACCACAATACAAGGTGCACAACAGTAAAGGTGCAACATACTATATAACTGCAAATGAAGCCTATGTGTATGTGAAGTAGAGAAAAAGGTCTACTCAATATGAGTAGACCTTTTTTATAAGTTTCTAGAAAATAACGTACTAATAACTATTTAGAATAATTTTCAAACCCCTTGCTAATAACTACAAGTCCTATTATGAAAGAAAGTGTTCTTATTATTAATTCAGCAACTAGCAAATCACCCATAGTCTTTGAAACATCATATAATTCACCAGTAATAATAATTGGTGCCATGATTATTAGTATTCCTATTAGAATTTGAATGAACAGAATATATTTAGGTTGCAGAGAGATCACCTCCATTAAATTAGCATGTATAATGAACGTAACATGTAATTAAGAAGTAATCGATCATTTAAAAATTTATCAACTTTAAAAATATACATATCCTTCTTTATAAGTATATTTATAGTGACTCGTCGCATAAGATGCATTAAAACCTACACTTCCTGTCTTCCCTACAGTAATGGATACATTGCCATTAAAAGTAGTTGTGCCATTATTATGAAAATCACCATTAACAATATAGAAAATTCTGTTAGGATCCTCTAAATTTGCTTGAACTGTACCACTGAACGTTTTAGAAAGACCATTTGCATCTCTATTCATATTAATATGTTTTATTTCCTTAATACCCCTGAAGCTTCCACCCCATTCATTTGTTTCACAATAAAACCTTAATGAAGGGCTATAGAAAGGTGTTACTGAAAAATTGGTTGTTAGTGTTCGGTACGTAGCGGCAAGTGTTGCAGCAGATGATTGTCCACGAGCTTTCCCCTGAGCCATGAGCTGCTGAGAAATTTCTTCTCTAGGTTTATTGGTATCTGCAGCAATTTGATTAACAAGTTCCCCAAACGTTAGTACTTCACCTATTTGTACATTCGATTGATCTGTTAAATCTAATACATTACCTTTTTTTATAGTAGAATCAACTGTGTTATTCTCAGCTGCGCTTGCAATTGTTCCTCCTCCGAACATAGCAAGAGATAATCCTGCAACACTTAAAACTTTACTAATCTTTTTCATTTTTCATACCTCCTAAAATGTTAATTAAGACAATATCATGCTAATTTACCTTTATTTGTTAGCATAATTCAGATATTAACCCCGAAATAATGGGAAATAAATACTTATAAACCAAATAATTACCAAAACTTTTCGACAAATAAGGTTCACGCTATACCATTACTAGCATTACAATTAGTTTTATATAGATAATTCTTTCTTTACAATCTAACGATTTACCGATGTTTTTACGTCAATTGATAAAAATTAAATTAAATATTCTGAATATTATTTATAAAATTGTTTTTTACAACTTATTACAATTAAACTTTGTTATGATTGATTTTATATAAACTAAATAAAGGAGATTGTGATATGATAATTCTGAATAATGAAAAAGTTACTAGACTATTAAATGAATGGTATAAGGTTATTCTATCTAAACAAATAACAAAGGCGACAAGAATGAAAGAAGAAGTTGATGAAAAGATTAGTGTCTTAATGGTCGAACAAAATCGAGATTTACAAGATCAAAATCTCTTATTGTACTATTCTTTATTGGATTATAGTTATAAAGTGTTAATAAATAAATCATATGTAACTCGTAGTGATTTTGATGCAGTTGAAAAACTTACAACAAAAACTATTGATGAGTATTTAAGATACTACTACCATTTCTATAAAGCTGTGCATAACACTATGATTGCTAACTATATGGAAGCGATGGAGCAATTTGAAGAAGCTGAACGACTTTTAGAGTATATTCCTAATGACATTGAAAAAGCTGAATTTAATTATAAACTTGGTGAACTATATTACCACCTTCAACAACCTTTATTAACAATTAAGCATGTTATGAAAGCAAAAGACATATACAAAAAACATGAAGATTATGTAATAAATCAAATTGAATGCGATACAATCCTAGGATTGGCAAGTGTCACTTTAAGTCAGTTTGAACAAGGAGAAGAGCTTTTTGTTAAGTGCTTGGATATGGCTAAAAAACATAACTGTACTCGACTAATTACCTTAATTCAATACAACTTAGGTTTTCTTTATGCAAAACAAGGTATATCTGCAACTGCAATTCGGCATTTAATGGATGTGTATAAATCTGAAAAACCATATCATAAAACTGTATTCTTACTGGCTCGAGAACATTTCAAAGTAAATGAAATTGAAAAAGCACAAGAATTTTTGACTCAAGGCTTTGAATTAGCTGATGTTGAATATACACATCATTTACGAATACTTCGAGCACAATACGATGAAAATTATAAGCAGAATCTAGAAACAACGATTGCAGATGGACTAGATTACTTTGAATCCCAAAAACTTTATGGATTTATGGAAGAGTACTCTGGAATTTTAGCGAAAAAACTTTATCAAGAAGGTAATCATGAGAAGGCTAGCCAATACTTTAATATATCTTATGATGCTAAAGAATTACTTCAGAAGGGAAGTGCGTTAAAATGAAAAAAGTACTAATAGGATTTTTTAGTTTTGCTGCTGTTTTAACTATTGGAAGTTTTACAGAATCTTTTACATCACAAGCTGATCATGGTAGACCACCTGCACCACAAAGACCAGATTATATTTCTAATGTGGCCGATTTTGATCACGGTAGACCACCTGCGCCGGCATACGAATACGGCGATACTTATATTAATCATGGTGAGCATATCTAAAACAAAAAGAGGACGTGATATATACGTCCTCTTTTTGTTTTATTTTAATTATGACCGAATTATATTTGAAATAATATAAAGGATAATGTTCTAGTATATCAATTCCATCAATAATAATGTCTGCGTGTGGCTTGCTATCAAGAAACTGTCCAAGTGTCAACAGGAAAAAGTGTTAGTTTCTCATATAAATCTCATAATTGAGAATTGGTTTAAATAACCGGTGCAACAACAGCGAAATGCGATTCGTATATTTGCACACATTTTGCACACATTTTGTTCACGTACTATATAAAAAAGTACGAAAATCTATAAAAATAATTATTTCGATAAAATTTTTCTGGATTTTAAAAAAGTGCTAAAACCCTTATATCACAAGGGTTTTGGCACTTTTGTATTTTTGTATTTTATCAAATAAACAATCCTAAAATTGTTCATTCTTCTCCCAAGATTCAACGATATAATGTGCAATCGTCGGATTGAAGCCTTTACCAACTAAAAACATAATCGCAGCAACTTCTGTTAATGCGTGTTCATGTGATGTATGTTTTGCTTCATTTAAACCGTAATCTACCCATGGTTTTACGAAATCTAGTACGGGTTTCTTGAAAGGTAAAAACTGTGTACCGACAACTTGTTGAATTTGTTGTTGTGTTGGTTCAGTAATTGGTCCAGGTGGCAATATTTGTGGTTGTGTAATGTCTAGTGTTGGTCCAGGCGGTAAAATTTGTGGTTGAGTTGGATCTATTGTTGGTGGTTTAGGTGGTGAGACACGTGCGTCGTAGTTTGGTTGATACATTTGTTGTTGGTATTGCGGTTGTTGTGGTTGAGTTGTGTATGGGTTTTGTGGTGCTACATATGGATTTTGAGGATATTGTTGTTCTTGGTTTTGTGGTGCTACATATGGATTTTGAGGATATTGTTGTTCTTGGTTTTGTGGTACTGCATATGGATTTTGTTGATATTGTTGTTCTTGGTTTTGTGGTATTACATATGGATTTTGAGGATATCGCTGTTCTTGATTTTGTGGTGCTGCATATGGATTTTGAGGATATTCATAATTTGGACGTGTGTCATATGGATTTTGTTGAAATTCAGTTTCTAGGTTTTGCTTTGTTGCATATGGGTTTTCGTCATATTGTGGCTCTTGCTGTTGTAACTCTTGTTCTTCGTATTGTTCTGTGTATCTCTGTTCTTGTTGTTGAGGATACAATGGTTGCCTTGGATAAGGCGGTTGATTATTATAGAACATGTTTATTCCTCCTTCATGATGATGCCTACCACCTAGTGTATGGGCGGACAAGAAAATATGTGATGAAAAAATGCGGGCGTGTTACAATAAGTAACTGGGTGAAGATAAAATGACAAAACAAGAAAAAATTCAAAAAACAATTACTTTTGTAAAACATATTTTAGAAAAAGATGCGAGTGGGCATGATTGGTATCATATTGAACGTGTACATAAAATGGCGATTTCTTTATCTGAGCAAGAAGGTGGAAATCGTTTTATAATTGAAATGGCAGCATTACTTCACGATGTGGCAGATGAAAAGCTAAATGAAAGTGAAGAAGCAGGAATGAAAAAAGTTTCTGATTGGTTAGAAGAGCTACGTGTTGAAGAAAAGGAAAGTAAACATATTCTTCATATCATCGCCAATATGTCTTATAAAGGTGGTCATGGCGGTAAAGTGGATTCACTTGAAGGGAAGCTTGTTCAAGATGCGGATCGCTTAGACGCCCTTGGAGCAATTGGAATAGCTCGTACCTTTGCATATGGCGGGGCGAAAGGGAGATTAATGTATGACCCAACTATTCCGCCGCGTGAAGAAATGACGAAAGAAGAGTATAGAAAAAATAATGATCCATCTTTAAATCATTTTTATGAAAAACTTTTGAAATTAAAAGATTTAATGAATACGAATGCAGCAAAACAAGAGGCTGAAATTCGTCATCGGTATATGGAACAGTTTATTGAACAATTTATGAAAGAGTGGAATGCACAAATATGAAAATGTTAACTGTGGAGAACTTATCAAAATCATATGGGGAAAAGCCGTTATTTGATGGATTATCATGTAGTATTACAGAAGGACAACGTGTCGGAATTATTGGTGTAAACGGAACTGGTAAATCGACATTATTAAAAATAATTGCAGGATTAGAAACTCCTGATACAGGTGATATGACGCATTCACGTGGGTATACAATTAGTTATTTATCACAGCAACCAGAGTTTGATGAAAAACTGACAGTATTAGAGCAAGTGTTCCATGGTGATACAACTTTAATTCGTCTTCTTCGTGATTATGAAAAAGCACTATTAAATATTGAAAAAGATCCAAGTAATGAAAAAGTACAGGAACAATTATTTGTAGTGCAGCAACGTATGGATGCAATGAGTGCATGGGAAGCAAATGCAAATGCGAAATCTCTTTTAACGAAATTAGGAATTACGGACTTCACTGCAATTGTTGGGAATTTATCTGGTGGACAGAAAAAACGTATCGCAATGGCACAATGTTTTATTGAAACACCGGATTTATTAATTTTAGACGAGCCTACGAACCATCTTGACCATGAGACAGTTGAATGGTTAGAAGAATATTTAGCGAGATATACAGGTTCGGTATTACTTGTAACCCATGATCGTTATTTCTTAGATCGTGTGACGAATCGTATTTTTGAATTAGATAATGGTAAACTATATAGCTACGAAGGAAACTATAGTACATTTTTAGAAGCGAAAGCACTTCGTGAAGAGCAAGAATTGGCACAAGAATCGAAACGCCAAAATTTATATCGTCGTGAACTTGCTTGGATTCGTCGTGGTGCAAAAGCCCGTTCTACGAAACAAAAGGCGCGTATTCAGCGTTTTGATGAGCTAAAGGCACAAGAAGGACCAGCTGCAAAACAGTCAGTTGATATTGCACTTAGCGGTAGCCGTCTTGGGAAAAAAGTACTTGAGTTAAAAGATGTAACGAAAAAATTTGGTGATAAAACGGTATTAAACAACTTTAATCATATCGTGAAACCAGGCGATCGCATCGGAATTATTGGAGCGAATGGAAGCGGGAAATCTTCGCTATTAAATATGCTTGCAGGTAAGTTATCTCCTGATAGTGGTGAAATTGAAGTTGGGCAAACTGTAAAAGTTGCTTATTATACGCAAGAAAATGAAGAGATGAATTTAAATCAGCGTATGATTGAATACATTAAAGAGATTGCAGAAGTTATTCATACGACAGATGGAAAAGTAATTGGTGCATCTCAAATGTTAGAACGTTTCTTATTCCCGACGCATTCACATGGTACACCACTTGGTAAACTATCTGGTGGTGAAAGAAGACGTTTATATTTATTACGTATTTTAATGGGAGAACCAAACGTACTTTTACTTGATGAACCTACGAACGATCTAGATACACAAACATTAACAGTACTAGAAGATTATTTAGAAGATTTCCCAGGTGTCGTTTTAACTGTATCGCATGACCGTTACTTCTTAGATAAAGTAGTAGATGAACTGTTCATCTTTACTGGCGGAGGCGAAGTGCGTGAGTTTCTAGGTAGTTATACAGATTATTTAGAAATGGAAAAAACGAGAGGACTTATGGAGAAAGCGGAAGTTCAAAAAGAGAAAAAAGTTGTAGAAGAAGCTCCAAAACAACAACGTAAACGTAAACTTTCATACAATGAGCAGCGTGAATGGGAAACGATTGAAGATACAATTGCCGAACTTGAAGAGAAAATTGAGTCAATTGGAGAAGAACTTGCGAAAGTTGGATCTGACTTCACAAAGGCACAAGAATTATCTGAAGCACAGCAGAAAACAGAAGAAGAGCTAGAAAAAAAGATGGAAAGATGGAGTGAACTATCAGACATCGTTGAAGGATTAAAATAAAAACAAGCTGCATATATTGAAAAGTAAAGAGAAAAACTTTACACTATTGGTAGAACCTATTTTAGGAGGGAAAAAATGAGAACATCTAATCCAATGCTGAAAAAAGAGGCATTCCGTAAAGAGGGAGCAAGTGCTTCTGCGATGACGATTGGCGGAACAGTAGGCAAAACGTTTATTATGCTTATCTTGCTACTTGCAACGTCTGTCTATTCATACATACAGATGATGCAGGGGACGATGAAGATGCCAGTATTAATTGGTGCTTTAATCGTTGCGGCAATCATCGCATTCGCGTCTATGTTCTTCCCGCGCATTTCACCTTTTGGTGCACCAATCTATGCAGCGGTAGAAGGGGTTGTGTTAGGAAGTATTTCAGCAGTTTATACAATGAAATTTGGCGATTCTATCGTTTTAAATGCTGTATTACTAACAATCTCAATTCTATTTGCAATGTTAGTGTTATATGCAACACGTGTAGTAAAAGTAACGGATAAATTCCGTACAGGCGTTATGGCAGCAACACTTGGAATTATGGTTATGTATTTAGTCGTATTCCTACTAAATATGTTTGGTGTAACTGTTCCATACATTCACCAAGGTGGTACAATCGGTATTATTATTAGTGCAGTTGTTATTGTAGTTGCTGCATTAAACTTATTACTAGATTTCGATTTAATCGAAAATGGTGTACGTAGTCAAGCTCCGAAATATATGGAGTGGTATACTGCGATGGGACTAATGCTTACATTAGTATGGTTATACTTAGAAATTCTTCGTTTCGTTTCTTACTTTACGAAAAATGACTAATAAAAAAATCCTGCATGAGAAATGCAGGATTTTTTTATTTTTAAAGATAAATTGATTTTATGGTATAATATGGATATTGGTAACTTGAGTTAAGGGGGGATGGAATATGATGAAAGAGAAGAAAGGGATTATGAAAAAACTATTTTCTAAAAGTTTTTTCATAGAACTAGATGAAGCTTTAACGTATCCATCATCAAAAGTTATTACTTCAGCGATTGAAGGATATGCAACTGAATGCAATGAAAGACTAAAATTTGAGAGTAAAGTTAAACCGATTACTTTCTACTTAGAAAATGTAATGTACCGTGCTGAAATAAAGATGGCCCGCGGAGGATATTACATATCTTGTACTGAAGTGTAATAAATTTTGAAACCATACATGTTTGAACTATGTATGGTTTCTTTTTTTGTTTTGTAAGGTCCAAAATAATACTTTCTACTTACGGATATATCATTTTGTGCTTTTTACCATTCAAACATTTCTCCTTACAATGAAGAAAAACATGTGAGGTGGTATAACTTATGATGAATCGAGTTGTATTAATCGGTAGATTGACAAAGGAGCCAGAATTATACTACACAAAACAAGGCGTCGCTTATGCACGAATATGTGTTGCGGTGAATAGAGGATTTCGAAATAGTTTAGGTGAACAACAAGTCGATTTTATTAATTGTGTCGTTTGGCGCAAATCGGCTGAGAATGTAGCTGAATATTGTAAGAAGGGGTCGCTCGTTGGGATTACAGGGCGTATTCAGACTAGTAATTACGATGATGAACAAGGCAAGAGAATATATAGAACTGAAGTTGTGATTGAGAGTATTACCTTTTTGGAGAGAAGGCGGGAGGGGGCATCGTAATAAAAGGTGATTTTAAGTAATAGCTTCGGAAAAAATTGTGGAAAGTATTTTAATAAACTTAAAGAGGGGATACCGCCAGCTTTTTTGAAAAAACAAGTAAAGAGTATACAAAATTTTATAACGTTTTTTGGCTAATCCAGTAACAAACGAGAATCGTAAAACTCATCACAGGATAGGAATGTATAAAAAGATGAATCGAGTGATAGAAAATAAAAAAAGGGATTCCTTCTGAGAGTAAGGAATCCTCCTTTTTGTTGCTACCGATAATAGGACGTTATGTTAATTAGAAATGTATACTATATTCATAAAATTGGAACTGTTCAATTTGTTTAAAAAAACTATAGTTGAAATTCTTTCTTTATAATTTCAGCTACTTCTGTAGCATTTAAATTCGTATTATTGATCCTTATATAATTTTTCTCTGTAATTTCTCCTTCTCTTGAATTTAATCTAAAATTTTCAAATGTGCTTAATAAATTTTGTTCAGATTGTTCAATATTTCTTTTCGTTGGCTTATGTTCAAGTCGATGAGGTGTTTTATTTCGTTGAAGTCTTTCTTCTACATCAGCTTCTAATTCAACAAAATAAATATCAACCCCTTGGGAACGAAAAATATTACATATACTTTCAACATCATCCCAATCGTTCTTTTCATTAAACGCCCATACGTATGTAAAAATCATTCCATAATGTTCACTCTTTGAAAATGATTGAAATATTTCCTTTCGAAAAAGATGGGTCAATCGCCACATTTCCGAAGAGAATCCATACAATGGCTCCAATAAATCAATTGTCATATGGTTATGAAATAATTTTAAATCAGTCATCTTTGCTAGTTCTTGTCCAACTGTCATTTTCCCAACTGCTTGTGGCCCAAATATCAAAACAAACTTTTTCATCGAATTCCCTCCAAAAAATAATAAGACATTAATTACAAAATAAGAGATTCTGTAAATGTATCATAATCAAAATATTTTGTAGAATCTATATACTTTTCTGCCTTTTGTATTATAAAAATAGTTGTCTTCCAATAACGAAAATTATGTAAATAAGCTATCCATATGGATAGCTTATTATATTTTTTTGCTTAGCGTGTTTTTTTCAAAAATACTGGCGATGCCTCAAGAAATGGATGAAAAATAAAAATCATCGGAAACGAAATCTTTTAAAATCTCATTCCTAATTTGAAATGTAAAAAAGAATGAAATAGGATGGTAGCGGGACGAAAGTAGTAAAATTAAGCATCCGAGTAGGAGTATAGAGTGATAACATGTTACAATACAGCTAAGAACATGCAATAAAGGAGAGTTTTTTACGTGAAGATTAAAGCAATTGAACCGACGCCAAGTCCAAATACAATGAAAGTTATTTTGAATGAAGTATTACCATCAGGAGCGCGTAATAATTATACAAATGAAAATAAAGAACAAGCACCAATGCAAGTGCAAGAAATTTTGAAAATTGAAGGCATTAAAGGTGTGTATCATGTAGCTGACTTTTTAGCAGTGGAGCGAAATGCGAAGTTTGACTGGAAAGTTTTATTACAACAAGTTCGTGCTGTTTTCGGCGAAGAAGTAGTGGAAGAAAGTGAAGAACAACAACTTGCTCATTTTGGAGAAGTGAAAGTGTTTGTTCAAATGTTCTTTACAATTCCAATGCAAGTAAAGTTAACAGATGGAACGACGGAAGAACGTGTTGGTTTACCTGATCGTTTTAAAGAATCAATTATGAAAGTGCAAATGTCTGCACCAAACGTTGTAAAAGAGCGTAAATGGGTAGAACAAAGTACACGTTACGGTAATTTTGAAGAAATTGGGAAAGAAGTAGTGGAAGAGATTGTTGCTGCTTATTCAGAAGAACGTGTAAATGAAACGGTTAAAGAATTATTAAATCAAGCAGGTGCTGTTGAAGTAACGATTCAAAAGCGTGAGCCATATAAAGTAACAGAAGAGATGATGAAAGATTCTGACTGGAAAAACCGTTTTGCAGCATTAGAACAAATGGATCCTACTGAAGAAGATATTCCAGTGTTGAAGATGGCGTTAGATGATGAAAAAGTTTCAATACGCCGCTTAGCAACAGCGTATTTAGGTATGGTAAAAGGTGATGAAGTATTACCGTTATTATATAAAGCGTTGTTAGATCGCTCTGTAAGTGTTCGCCGTACTGCAGGAGATTGTTTATCAGATGTAGGTGATCCGGCAGCGATGTTCGTTATGATTAAATCTCTGAAAGATCCAAGTAAATTAGTACGCTGGCGTGCAGCGATGTTCTTATTTGAACTTGGAGATGAAAGTGCGATTCCAGCATTAAAAGCAGCGCAAGATGATCCAGAGTTTGAAGTAGCGATGCAAGCACGTCTAGCATTAGAGCGTATTGAAGGCGGAGAAGAAGCAAAAGGTTCTGTATGGAAACAAATGACGGAGTCACGTAAAGGGGAATAATGTATGATTGTTTTCTATGATAGTTGGTGTCCGATGTGTACGGCCGTTGCAGAACGTACGAAAAAATTAGATAAAAAGGGTAAGATGAAATTTGTTTCATTTCGAAATGAAGATGTAGTTGAGAAGTATGAGCTTTCTCAAGAACTACAAAGTAAGATGGAACAAAGACTGTATATTTTTAAAAATAATAAGTGGTATGACGGTATTCAGAGCATAGATGTATTAGCAAAGGCCGTTCCATCTTATTGGTTTGCAGTTCCTTTTATAAAGCTATCTATCGTACTTGGTTTTGGAAGTAAAGTATACGATTATATCGCTAATAATAGAAAACTTGTTCCAGTGGGACATTGCCGCGGTGGGGTTTGTGAAATCCCTACAAAAAAATGAAATCATCGTTATCTTTCTTTTGCACCTATTAATAGAGCGTGATATGATGAATTTGGAATGAAAGTTGAAGGAGAGATTACAAGATGTCAAATGCTTATGAAGAATACATGCGCCAAATGGTAATCCCAATGCGCCAAGAGTTAGTGCGTTCTGGGTTTGAAGAGTTAACTACAGAAGAAGCTGTAACAGAATTTATGGAAAATACATCAGGTACAACTTTAGTAGTTGTAAACTCTGTTTGTGGTTGTGCAGCTGGTTTAGCACGTCCATCAGCAGGTCAAGCGGTTGTTCGTGCTGAAAAACAACCTGATCATCTTGTAACTGTATTCGCAGGTCAAGATAAAGATGCTACTGCAAAAATGCGTGAATACTTCGGAGAAATTCCTCCATCTTCACCATCTATGGCATTATTAAAAGGAAAAGAAGTTGTTCACTTCATTCACCGTCATGAAATTGAAGGTGCAACTATGGACGAAATTATTACGAACTTAGAACAAGCTTTCGAAAAGAATTGCTAAAGAAGGGGGAGAGTAAATCTCCCTCTTTTCTTTATATAGAGGTGAAACCATGATCGTAACAACAGCAGGAAGAACGAATAAAGAAATGACAGATTATGCAAACGAGGTAGCAGCAGAATTAAATGCTTCTTTCGTTAAACGTAATGACATACCAGTACATAAGCTGCATGAGCAGTATGAACAAGATGTGCTTGTCGTAGGGAAGAACCGATTAGCTATTTATCCGAAAGGTACGGAAGAATCGTTTTTCTTTCATCCGAACTCAGCGATGTTTCGTGTGAAAAGGTTAATGCGTGGAGAACACGATCCGTTTGTACAAGCCACGCAATTAGAGAGAGGAATGACAGTGTTAGATTGTACGCTCGGTATGGCATCAGATAGTATTGTAGCTAGTTATGTTGTTGGTGAAAGCGGAAAAGTAACAGGACTTGAAGGCAATGAGTATATGGCTTATATTATGGAAAATGGTTTGAAAACATGGTCTTCATCCGTTTCTGAAATTGATGAAGCAATGCAAAGAATTCAAGTAAAGCAAATGGAGCATTTTTCATTTTTAGCGCAATGTGAAGACAATAGTTACGATGTCGTTTACCTTGATCCGATGTTTGAAGAAACTGTCATAGAATCTGACGGAATTAAAGGATTAAAACACTTCGCTTTGTATCATGATATTACTGACGAAACAATTGCGGAGGCAAAACGAGTGGCGAGAAAACGTGTCGTTTTAAAAGATCATTTTCGTAGTTCTAGATTTGAAAAACACAATTTCCACGTATACAAAAGAAAAAGTGCTAAGTTTCACTTTGGTGTAATTGACCCTTGCTAATTGTTTGAAAAGATGTATAATAAGCAATAATTAATTAAATATACTGTCTGTGATGAAGAGAGTAGTCTTTTTTAGAAGGAAAGCGAGCTAGGGATGGTGTGAGCCTAGTACGGAAGAAAAAGATGAAGCGCACTTCGGAGATGCTTCTTGAACGAATAGTAGAGAAAGCCGAGGCCCTCTGTCCTCGTTATAAACGGGAAAGTGGTTCGTAACGAACAACAAGGGTGGTACCACGGGTTAAAACTCGTCTCTTTTTTAGAGACGAGTTTTTTGTGTTTTAAAAAATAAGGAGGTTGTATCATGGATTATAAAATGCAGTTTGCGGAAAGTTTATCTAATATTTTCACGAATGAATTAACGCAAAAACAAATTTTAGATTTAATTGAAACACCGAAACAAGATGAATTTGGAGATGCAGCGTTCCCATGCTTTTCATTAGCGAAGCAATATAAAAAAGCACCAGCTCTTATCGCAAAGGAAGTTGCTGAGAAATTCAATGATCAGTTTTTTACGAAAGTAGAAGCCGTTGGTCCTTATGTAAATGTATTTTTCAATCGTGAAACTGTAAGTGATGCAGTATTAAAAACAGTTTTAGCGGAGAAAGAAGAGTTCGGTCAAAACCACTTTGGCTGTGAAAAAACAGTAGTAATTGATTATTCCTCTCCTAATATCGCGAAACCTTTTTCGATGGGGCATTTACGTTCTACAATGATAGGAAATTCGCTGAAACATATCGCTGAAAAATGTGGCTATGAAGTTGTAGGGATTAATTATATAGGAGATTGGGGAACACAGTTTGGAAAGTTAATTACGGCTTATAAAAAATGGGGAAATGAAGCAGTAGTTAAAGAAGATCCAATACGTGAGCTATTTAAGTTATATGTCCAATTCCATGAAGAGGTAAAAGACGACGAAGAACTAGAAGAAGAAGGACGTGCTTGGTTTAAGAAATTAGAAGAAGGTGATGAAGAAGCGGTAGAGCTTTGGAATTGGTTCCGTCATGAGTCCCTTAAAGAATTTTCTCGCATTTATGAACTTCTCGGCGTAGAATTTACTAATTTTCAGGGAGAAGCATTTTATAATAATTTAATGGAAGATTTTATTGGGATTTTAGAAGAACATGAGTTGCTTGAAGAATCAGAAGGTGCATTAGTCGTTAATTTAGAAGAAGAAGGAATGCCGCCTTGCCTAATTAGAAAATCAGATGGTGCGACGATTTATGCAACGCGTGACTTAACGGCAGCTTTATATCGTCAAAACACTTATGGGTTTGATAAAGCGCTATATGTTGTTGGTCCAGAACAAAGCTTACATTTCAATCAATTTTTCACCGTATTAAAAAAACTTGGCTATACTTGGGTTGATGGTATGGAACACGTACCGTTTGGCTTCATTTTAAAAGATGGTAAGAAAATGTCGACACGTAAAGGAAGAGTTATTTTACTTGAAGAAGTACTCGAAGAAGCAATCGAACTTGCAAAACAAAATATTGAAGAGAAAAATCCAAACTTAAAACAAAAAGAAGAAGTAGCAAAGCAAGTCGGTGTTGGTGCAGTCATCTTCCATGATTTAAAAAATGAGCGTATGCATAATATCGAATTCTCATTAGAAAATATGCTGAAATTTGAAGGAGAAACAGGACCTTACGTACAGTACACACATGCACGTGCTTGTTCTATTTTAAGAAAAGAAAGTGTAGAATTTGAAACATGTACATTTGCTTTAAAAGACGATCATAGCTGGAGTGTCGTAAAATTACTTAATAAATTCCCTCAAGTAATTGAAGCAGCTTTCAATAAAAATGAGCCATCTATTATTTCGAAATATATATTAGATGTAGCACAATCATTCAATAAATATTACGGTAATGTTCGTATATTAGAAGAGAGCGCAGAAAAAGACAGCAGACTCGCATTGGTTTATGCTGTGACGGTTGTATTAAAAGAAGGATTACGTTTACTTGGGGTGGAGGCACCTGAGGAAATGTAACATAGTAGTAAACTGACAAACTGGGTCTAGTATAAACCTGGTTTGTTTTTTTATTGGATATATATTTTTTTTGCAAAATCAATTAAAATCTTTTTAGAGAGGGTGATTCATATTGATTCGAACTTTTATTTTACAAATTCCTTGTCATAGAAGATTAGATAGGAGTTTTTTTAAACTACAAAAGTACATACCTTTATGTGCGCGTTGTACAGGCATGCTTATTGGTATTTTAATGTTTCCAATTTATTTTTATATGACACCTTCATTTCTTTTGGCAATCATACTATCATTTTTCGCTCAAATTCCGTTACTTATGGATGGGTTCACCCAAAAGTGGAAATGGAGAAGTAGCTCAAATTTGCTAAGAATAACTACTGGTGTATTAAGCGGTAATGGTATGGGATTATTCATTTCCTCTAGTGTTATATGGATATTATCTTAAGATATATAGTAATGGAGGTATTTACATAGATGTTCTGGATTTATTTAATTCTAATTTTTATTTCAGGCGGAAGTGGAATTGGTTTTATGACTCAAAATAAGTATACAGAAGCAATAATAGCTTTTGTTATTTGTATACTATTGTTTGGGCTACTGTATTATTATCTTAAAAGAAACAAAAGAAAGAGAAAAGCAGATTGTGACGATTTAGACTGTACGGATTGTTTTGATTGTGATTGTACTTGTTAAATTTTTCTTCCAAATAAAAAGCTAGTGTATTTTTAATAATACACTAGCTTTTTGCTTTGAAATTTTAAGAAAAGTGTAGGAATACGGCTATTATATAGAGAACTTTAGTTTTGTATATAAAAGGAGGCGGGAAAATAATCTGTTTTGAACCACATTGGATTTCTAATATGGCTTCTTATTTACTAGATGGGGAGAAACAATCGGAATTTATTCAGCTAGGTGTTTTGCAGAAATTATTTGAAAGTGATACGCAAAGAAATGGTAAAGATGGCAATATAGGCATGAAAATACCGATATATTTAAGTGAATTAGGTGTGAAAAATATTGAATGTAGAGTAAGCGATAAAGTGAACTTTTTAGATTCAAATATGCATCACAATGATAAAAACGATTTGTATCAATCATTAAAAGAAGAGGGGATTGCAGGTGATCCGGGTGATAAGCAACAATTTGTAGAACGTTTAATAGCCAGAGGATTAACATATGATAATGCGCTAGCTCAATATGAAGCTGAACTACGATTTTTTAAAATATTTCATGTGTATTCTTCTTTTGTATACGCTCCCAATATGAAAATTACATTTGGTGACATAGTTTGTTAAAAGGTATGATGTATAAGGATTGTCGTTTAATGTCGATAAGTCGATATTCGACATATAATCGCTGATAAATGTTAAGAATCGGTCGATATAATTTGAAAATCGCCGATAAAATGAAAGAATCGCTGATATATTTGAATTATCGCCGATATAATTTTATGTACTAATTTCAGCTTCTACAAGATTAAAACCGCATGTTACGTTATTCCATATAATTAAACAAAATACGGAGAAAAACAATCATTTTTACTATATTTTGTTATAAATTTGAATAATATTAATTAATACCACCCACTATAAGAGATTTTAGTTGAATACATACTATATGGTGTGTAAAATCTAAGCAAGTAGCAGTTTAAATATAAATTCGAGGTGAATGCATGCTAGATTTTAAGCAGTTAGAAACTTGTTTAAAAGACAAGAGATTTGTAGATGGATTACAGGAAATAAATAATGAAATTGCATATATAAAAGAAACGAATACTTTATCCTATGTGAAGAATTGGCTTGCCAATATTCCTTCGCATAAGGAGTTCGATATATTAATTCGCCTTACTGATGAAGGGCTTATGCACCAATACAGTTCATTCCTCATTCGTTACGCTTATAAAAAATTCCCAAATATGAGAACGCTCTCTTTATATTGTGATGAGTTAATTGATGAGCGGAAAATTCTTGAAGCGGAGCAGTTGTTAAAATCTTCTTTAGAAGAGTTAAGTAAAGAAGAAATAGATGCAGATTTTTTAGCGAAAACATATTTTACGTTAGTACGATGTCTTTTAGAAATGAAACGAAACGAAGAAGCGTTAATGTATATGCAAAAAGCAGAGGAGTACAGTGCACGCGCAGTGTTTGATAAATGGGGCTACGTTTATATGCATACAGGTGAATGGGAGAAAGCGGAAGAACAATTTATTGCTGGCATGCAGCATGAAGATTGTGAAGAGTTATCTACCTATTTATTATCACAATTGTATGCGAATAAAGGAGACCAAAACCGCGCGATACAGTTAATCGATGATGCGATTGTAAAATTCCCACAAGTACCATATTTTCATTTTGAGAAGATAAAGTATTTATTAGATTTAGAGCAATATGAAGAGATGTTAGCGGTAATAGATAACATAAATACTCAGCTGCCATATCATGCCTATAATACTTACTTTGTACATTTACGTGCAGAAGCACTGTACAAAATGAATAAATTTGCAGATTTACAAAAACTATTAAAAGAAGAAAAGAGTTTAAAAGAATCTTTATATCATAATTTAGAAAAAAATCCGGATGGAAAAAAGGTTCACTTGCCGATAGTTCCTATTGTACAAAAGGATAATTATTGTGTTCCGACAAGTTTAGAGATGATGTTGCGTATATGGGGAGAGAAACGTACACAAGATGAAATAGCAGAGTTTATTTTTGATATGACAGGTTCGAAGTTTTCAGATACTGTTTCTTATTTAGAAGAATTAGGTTATGAATATCGTTATTTTAAAGGAAATGAAGAGAATTATAAGAGACTGATTGACGAAGGGATTCCTGTTTTATTAAGTATAGATATTGAGCATGCTTCACACGTACAAGTGTTATCTGGATATGATGATACATTGCAAGCTTTCTATGTTCAAGATCCAAACTTTATAGAACCAGTTCTTGTGGAATATAGTAAATTACAAGAAAAATATCGTTATACAGGCTGTTTAGCAATCACGTTTGTTCCGAAAGAAAAGAAGGAGCAACTAGCGTTTCTAAGTGAAGAAGAAAATCGTTATTTTAAATCTATTTTTTCTCTTACGGATCATTTAGATGAACATGACAAAGAGGGAATTAGTAACTTAGTACAATTTTTAAAAGAAACGAGTGATAATCCAAATACGTGGTTATATACGATAAAGCACTTAGATGTTGAAGTAGATAAAGAATTTATTTTATATTGTATCGATAAGTTAATGGAAAAGTTTCCGAACTCGGACTTTGTTAAATTGCATGGTGCACAGTGTTTTATTCGTCTTCAAGAAGTAGAGAAAGCGGAGCAAATGCTGACAAGCGTTGAGAAGAAAAATAATCGTGCTTTATATCATTTAATAAACGGAAGATATGCGTTTGAACAGGAAAGTTATCTAGAAGCGATTTCAAGCTTTCGTTCATCGTTACAATTAGACGCAGATCAGCCTATTGCTTGGAGTTTTCTCGCTTTATCCTATATGTATATTGATCAATCTGAAAAAGCATTGCAATACTCTCAAGTTGCGTTAGAGCGTAGTCCTGAAAGGTTCACTTTAACAAATCACGGTTTAATATTAATAGATTTAGAAAGATATGAAGAAGCATATGAAATCTTTAATGACTTGTTAAAAGAGTATAAATATGAAGCGCATGTATGGTATGAACGAGCGAGATGTGCACATCAACTAGGGAAATTATATTTAGCAATAAAGGGGCTTAAAGTAGCGATTCATTTGGATAGTAATGCACCTTACATTTATACGAAACTTTCGGAAATATACGAATCTGATTTGAAGGATGAGGAAAGTGCGAAAGAAATTTTATTAAACGGTATTGAGAATTGTGATGATAAAGCACCTCTTTACGTAAAATTAGGTGACTATCATTTTCAAAATGATAGCTTGGAAGAAGCAGAAGTATTGTATAAGCGTGCTTTAGAAGAAAATGATGAGGATGTTTATTCTCACTTCGGACTTACACAAGTTTATATGGCAAGAGAACAATATAAGGAAGCAAAAGAATATATTCTTGGTCTTGAGAAGCAAATTGAAAAGAGCCAAGATTTCCTCATGAATGCAGGAATGGTTTTATGGGATGCTGAAATTGAACTTGGTGGAAATGAAGAAGGATTTAAAGTAGCGCTATCTAAGTTAGAAAATGGTATAAAGAAAAGTGATTATAATGTAGCAAGTGCGTTAGATGAATATGTGAATCGAATTAAAGGAACGGAATTTGTACAACGAGGTATAGCATTTTTAAGAACGTTACACAAAGAAAGAAATGAAGTAAGTGAGTACGGTTGTTATGCAGGTATTTTATATGAATCTATTGGACAGTACGGCCAAGCGATGAAAAGATATAATAAGGCGATAGAACAAATGGAAACGGCATTACCGTATTACCGAATTGGCGAAACACTTATGGCATTAGGGCAATTGACGGAAGCAAAGCAGGCGTATGAAACATGTTTAGAGCTTGATGGGAATTTCGTAGGTGTACATTTACAGCTTGCGGAAATATACGAAAAAGAAGAAAACCGTTCTAAAGAACAAAGTCATATGGTTCAGGCGATGAAAGAAGAGCCGTTGCATATTAATATGGAATATTTGGCACAGCTTTCAGTAGAAATGAACCTTCAGGAAGAATTGCTGATTGAACTAGAACAATTAGCGGACGAAGTACCTGAAATATGGCGTTTAGATGCGATTGCATATGTGTACGGAGCGATGAATGAAACAGATAAAGAACAAGCACAGATTGAATACGCGCTACAATTAGATGGTGAGCATATAGAAGTACTATATCATTATGCAAAAGTATTAGTGAAAAAAAGAAATGTAAAAGCAATTGAAGTTGCAATGAAAGTAATACAAAAAGATTTTGATAATGAACGTATATTTGATGTTTATGTAAAAGCAGTAGAGCAACATAAAAAATTGTCTAACATACGAGATTTTCTTCATACATTAAAGGTGAAAAAAGCAGAAAGAAGTACAGCATTCATGTATGCTGCAGCTGCGGTTACGGAAATATGGATTGAACGCCAGCTGCATGAACAGCCGAAACGATCTATCATTACGAGAGCTTTTTATCGTATGAAAAATCGTGCGAAAGAAATTTCAATGGTTACTATGATAATTGATTTATATGAAATCTCTTTAAAGTTAAATCCGAAAAATAGTATGGCAGCACAGCGATTTGCGCTATTTTATGAGAATGTAGAGATGAATAAAGAAGCAATAGAGATTCTGCACACGTCACTAGAAAATAAATGGGATTATGACGTAGCGAAGCAACTTGTAAATCTTTTCGTTGAGTGCGAGGAAGAAGATATGTTAAGAGATGCTTTGGAATTAACGAAACAAATGGTTCGAGAACTACCAGATGATTATGATACTCTTCTTCTGCAAGCACAAGTATTCTTTAAAGCAGGGGAAGAAAGAAAAGCAGAAAAGATTATCTTACAATTAACAGAGCAAACACCGTTTGTAAGTAGAGCATTTCTTGCTTTAGGAGAAATATATCAAAGTCAAGAAAGGTTTGAAGAGGCAATTCATGTATTAGAAAATGCTTCTGTACATCATCCAAATGAAACAGCAATTCTTCTTTCTTTAGCATCTTCATATCATGGTGTCGGCCAAACGATAAAGGCAGAAAAAATAACAAATGAAGTATTAATAATTGACGCGAGTGATTTGTTAGCAAGATATGATCGTGCTTGTTATTTAGCGCAGTTAAATAGAAATGAAGAGGCGAAGGAAGAGCTTGAATTTGTCCTTCGTGAGGATGAATCGGGATTCTTTGCTGAACTTATTGAGGATGATGAAAATTTAGCAGCATTGCGAGAATTTGAAAAGTAATTGTATAAGAATAGGGGAAAAAGATAAGGATATATTTTGAATTAGTTGACAATTAGTTGCTAAATGGCATAAAATAACTTTTAACAAAGTATACAAATCTGAAGACGAGAAAGAGTAAAATAGTGAGCTGTTCTCCAGAGAGCCGGTATATTGCTGAAAGCCGGTGTGCAGACGTTATTTGAAAATCATCTCCGAGGAGCCGAGGCTGAAAGTAAGTAAGCCCGGACGGATGTCTACCGTTACAAAGAACACGTATGATAGTACGTTGCTAAGTGCTATTAGTGAAAAAGCTAATAGAATTAGGGTGGTATCGCGGGTAAACCCGTCCCTACTTTATAGGGACGGGTTTTTTGTGTGCTTTAAAATATTCAAAGGAGTGATTGTATATGGAAAAAGTAGATGTAAAAGAATCAGCTGTAGGAAGAGAAATGCGAATTCGCAAACAGTGGAACGAACAAAATATTTTCGAACAATCAATTCAGAATCGAGAAGGCGCACAGTCTTTCGTATTTTATGAAGGACCACCAACGGCGAACGGACTACCGCATGTAGGTCATGCACTTGGACGAACAATTAAAGACTTAGTAGCAAGATATAAAACGATGGCTGGTTATAAAGTGTTAAGAAAAGCGGGATGGGATACACATGGTTTACCTGTAGAATTAGGCGTTGAGAAGCAACTTGGTATTTCTGGTAAACATGAGATCGAAGAATATGGCATTGAACCATTTATTCAAAAGTGTAAAGAGAGTGTTTTCACATATGAGAAGCAGTGGCGTGAATTCACTGAAAGTATTGGTTATTGGGTAGATATGGATGATCCATATGTAACTTTAAAGAATCCATATATCGAAAGTGTATGGCATATTTTGGGGACAATCCATGAAAAAGGATTGTTATATAAAGGACATAGAGTTTCACCATACTGCCCAAGCTGCCAAACCTCATTGAGCTCACATGAGGTTGCACAAGGGTATAAAACAGTAAAAGATTTAAGTGCAACTGTGAAGTTTAAAGTGAAAGATAGTGAAAATGAGTATTTCTTAGGTTGGACCACAACACCTTGGACACTTCCAGCAAACGTTGCGCTTGCTGTCCATCCAAATATGGAATACGTTAAAGCAAAACAAGAAGGTCATGTATATATTGTTGCGAAAGAACGTGTACAAGAAGTATTAAAAGAGAACTATGAAGTATTATCTGTTCATAAAGGCGGAGAATTATTAAACACATCTTATACAGCGCCATTTCCGATGAAAGAAGTTACAAATGGTTACCACGTTATCGCAGCAGATTTTGTAACGGCAGATAGTGGTACAGGACTTGTTCATATTGCTCCAGCATATGGAGAGGACGATTATAGAGTCGTTCAAAGTGAAGGATTGTCATTTTTGCACGTTGTAGATGAAAAAGGTGAGTATACAGAAGCAGTACCATTTTTGAAAGGGAAATTTGTAAAAGATTGTGACGTGGATATCGTTCGTTATTTAGCGAAGGAAGGTTTACTGTATCATAAAGAAAAATATGAACATAGCTATCCGCATTGCTGGCGTTGTGATTCACCACTACTTTATTATGCAGGAGAAAGTTGGTTAATCCGAACAACTGCAATTAAAGATACATTTTTACAAAATAATAATTCTGTTACTTGGTATCCGGATCATATGAAACATGGGCGCTTTGGTAAGTTTTTAGAAAATATGGTAGATTGGAATATTAGCCGAAATAGATATTGGGGAACGCCATTGAATGTATGGGAATGTGAAAGTTGTGATCATCAGTTCGCACCGAAAAGCATTGCCGAATTAAGAAAGCATAGTACGAAAGAAACACCAGAAGATTTGGAATTGCATAAGCCTTATGTAGATGAAGTGCAAGTGTGCTGCGGGAAATGCGGAGGCACAATGAATCGTACACCAGAAGTGATTGATGTTTGGTTTGATAGTGGTTCTATGCCATTTGCACAATATCATTACCCATTTGAAAATAAAGAGTTATTTGAAGAGCAGTTTCCAGCGGATGTTATTGCTGAAGGAATTGATCAAACACGCGGCTGGTTTTATAGTTTATTAGCAGTATCAGCACTATATACAGGAAAAGTACCGTATAAACGAGTGTTATCGCTAGGGCATGTTTTAGATGAAGAAGGGCAGAAAATGTCTAAAAGCAAAGGAAATGCACTAGATCCAGTTGATTTAGTAGATAAGTTTGGTGCAGATGCGCTAAGATGGGCTTTACTTGTTGATAGTGCCCCGTGGAATGCGAAGCGTTTTTCTGAAAGAACAGTACTGGAAGCGAAATCTAAATTTGTAGATACATTAGTCAATGTGTATAGCTTCTACGTTTTATATGCAAATTTAGATGAGTATAATCCGAAAGAAACGTATGATGTAAAGCTTACGAAATTAGACGAATGGGTATTATCAAGATTGCATAGTACAACGAAAAAAGTGAGAACTGCACTTGATGATTATCAATTTACGAATGCAGCTCGTGAAATTGCAGCACTTGTAGATGAAGTGAGTAACTGGTATGTAAGACGCTCACGTAATCGTTTCTGGGAATCTGGTATGAACGCTGAGAAAGCAGCTGCGTATGAGACACTTCATGAAGTGCTTGTAACAATTAGTAAATTAATTGCACCATTTACACCGTTTGTCGCGGAAGACATTCATCTAAATTTAGAAGGAAGCAGCGTTCATTTAGCCGATTATCCAGTTGTAAATGAATCACTACTTCAACCGAAATTAGAAGCGGAAATGGATGCTGTTTTACAAGTTGTTGAACTTGGAAGAAGTAATCGTAATCAGCATTCTTTAAAAGTAAAACAGCCGCTAGCAGAACTTGTATTACTTGAGCATAACGAGAATGATATGGATTGGGAATCTTATCGTGATATCGTTATGGATGAGTTAAATGTAAAAGCGTTCCATGTTGAACTCGATGAAACAAAATACACATCATATCAATTGAAGCTTAATTTTAAAACAGCGGGGCCGAAATTCGGTAAAAATGTGAATGCAGTGAATGGTTGGCTAAAACAATTATCACAAGAAGAAGTACAAAACTTTGTATCAACAGGAAGAGCAGTTTACGAAGCAACACCAGGAGAAGAAGTAGTTGTAACTGCTGAAGATGTGTTAGTTGAGAAAGTTGCAAAATCAGGATTCTCTAATACGACTAACGGACAATATACAGTTATGTTAGATACGAATGTAACGGAAGAATTGTTACAAGAAGGAGTAGCGCGTGAATTCATTCGTGCGGTTCAAGAATATCGTAAACAGTTGAATTTACCAGTTAATTTACGAGTCGATGTTATTCTTGATACAGAAGTAGAGCTACAGAGAACGTTAACGAACCATAAAGATTTATTGGAAGAAAACTTACTCGTTAAACAATTTACATTTGGTCACTTAACGAACGAAGACGATGAACTTTCTTTAGGTGAAACAAAACTTAGAATTAAATTAAGTGCAGCTAATTAAAGAAAAAAGGAAGTTGGAATGATTCCAACTTCCTTTTTGTATGATTAGAATTTATTTGACTATACATTCGATAGGACCACTAGCAATTGTCTTTTTTCATAGCGTACCGAACACAATACTGTAGAAATATATTTCTACAGTATTGTGTTCGGTTTATACATAAATATTGAGAAAATTTCACTTACCCTAAATGAAAAGGTAATAGAAGTGTTCATAGAGAATTACTCGTAGATTCAATTTTTATCCATCCGTTTTGCGGGGAATGATTGCCTAGTGGTAATGGGATAAGGTTGAGCTACTTTATTAGGGGGAGTGGTTCTATGTTTAATAAAAAAATGGTGGCAATGGCAATGACTGTGCCGTTAGTAATGGGGACAATTACTACGGTTTCGGCATTGGAAAAACAACAGCAAGTAAAGTTAGAAGCTTATTCGCCACAGAAAAAAGCAACTGAATATTTAAAAGAAAATGCTGCGCAGTATGGATTGAAAACAGATCTTTCAGACTTGCAATATATTTCTACAACAGAAACGTCAGTAGCTTCATATGTTAGGTTCCAACAAGTTGTTAATGGTGCACCTGTATTTTCAAAACAAATAACAGTTACGCTTAACGGAGAGGGAAAGGGAGTACTCGCTGTTTCTGATTATCAGCCTGTTACAGGTGTGAAGGAAGTAACGACAAAAATTAGTGAAAAAGATGCAATACAAAAATCAATGGCGTATGTTGGAGAAGCAAGTGAGCAAAATTTATGGGCTCCTACAGATAAAGAGTTCGGATATATTGTTGAAGAAGGAATTGCTCGTCCAGTATATAAAGTTGTAGTCCATTCTAATAATCCATTTGGTGCATGGGAAACATTTATTGATGCAGAAAATGGAAAGTTAATTAAAAAGGTTGATATAAACCGAAAAGCTGAAGGGTCAGGAAAAGTATTTTTACCTAACCCAGTCGTATCTAGCGGTAGTAAAGTAGGCTTAAAAGATAATAACGATGCAGATTCAACAGCTCTAACGAACCAACTGAAAACTGTTACGTTAAAAGGTTTAGATGGAACAGGATTTTTAATTGGAGAATATGTAACGATTTCTTCAAAAGCGAAAACAAAATCTACGAATTTACAATTTAACTATACACGCGCAAATGATAGCTTTGAAGATGTTATGTCGTACTATCATATCGACACATTGCAACGTTACATTCAAAGTCTAGGTTTTAAAAATATTAATAACCGTTCGATAAAAGTGAATGTTAATGGTACAACTGATGATAACTCATTCTATTCTCCATCAACAAAAGCTTTAACTTTCGGTACTGGCGGTGTTGATGATGCAGAAGATGCTGGTATTATCGCACATGAATATGGGCATTCGATTCAAGATAACCAAGTTCCTGGCTTTGGTAGTTCAGCAGAAGGTGGAGCGATGGGAGAAGGATTTGGCGACTTCTTAGGTGCTACGTATGAAGATGCAGTATCGACGACAGGGTACGGAAAAGCATGTGTTGGAGAATGGGATGCGACTGCTTATTCTAGTTCAGATCCGACGTGCTTACGCCGATTAGATACGAATAAAGTGTATCCGAAAGATATTACAAATGAGGTACATGATGATGGGGAAATTTGGGCACAAGGCCAATATGAAATGGCACAAGCATTTGGACGTGATGTAGCAACGAAAATTATTTTACAATCGCACTGGTCATTAACACCAAACTCTAAATTCAGTGATGGAGCAAAAGCAATTAAGCAAGCGGATGCTCTTTTATATGGCGGACAACATGCTGCTGATATCGATCGCATTTGGGCAGCGAGAGGCATTAGTACGAATTAATATAAAAAGTCGTGGCATTTATAAGCCACGACTTTTTAATTTGCTTACGAACTGGTACTAGTAAATAAAGCTATATCAATGATAGTGTGAATGTATCCATATCCCATTTACTTTTTAGCTTCTTTAAAAACAAAATGCTCTTTAAATTTTCTAGATTCAACTTTTTGACCATTTCGCATCGATCGGAATGGGTGTTCTTGCCATGTAATAATAACATCAACTTCATCCGCTTTTGTAGCAACAGGTAAATTAGCGTGTTCAAATCCAGTTTTTCCACTTGCCAAACGACTTTCCTTTAGGGAAAAGAGTTCATATTTCGTTTTCTTATTTGGTTCGTTGCGGAATACTTCTACGTTTACATTATATACTTCACTATTCCCGACATTCTTTACTGAAAAATGATATGTTTGAAATTCATCTTTTTTAGCTTGAAGCATATTCTTGTTTGTTTTTTTCGGTTTATCAATATTCACTTGCCATTGATCAGAGTTTTGAGAGATTGGTAAAGATTTTGGTGAATAGGCGTACGTTTCGTTTACTACAATTAAGCAAAACAAAAGGAGAAAGAAACTAATTGCTTTTTGCATATACACACCTCGCTTTAAAATTTTTATTAATATGCGTAAATGAATTAGTTTTTATGTAAAAATTGGAAAATATTAAAGGGGTAATTTCGGATGTAATACATAAGAATATGTATTACAAAATTAACTTTTCACACTTTAGAAGAAGTTAGGAGTTAGAAAACCAGAATGTTTCAAAAAAGCTTGCGTTTTATAAGGTAAGGAGTTAGAATACTCTGTAAATATAAAAAGTGATGATCAGGAAAAGTACATGGTGCAAAGGTCTACAGAGAGCAGCCGGTTGCTGGGAAGGTTGCGATACCGCATGATGGAAAGACACCTGTGAGTGTTGCTTTGAACGTGATTATTAGTAAAAGCAAACGGTACCTACCGTTATCAGGGCTAAGATGGTCAGTATGACAATTTGGGTGGTACCGCGGAAAAAATCCGTCCCTATTTATAGGGGCGGATTTTTGTATTCTTTGAAAGGGGGTGAGTGACCGTGGATGATGACGATGACAACAATAACGTAAATAAATATAAAATTACTGGAGGGAAAAATAATGGATTCAATAATGAAGCGTTCACTCACAAAAGAATGTACAAAGCAAAACGGAAAGGTTGTATTACTTCAAGGATGGGTAAAAAAAATTCGGCATCTTGGAAATGTTAGTTTTTTATTATTACGGGACAGAACAGGAGTAATTCAATGTGTATTAGAAAATGAATTGGCTGGATATAAAGTTGATGTAGAAAGTGTCGTCCACGTAATTGGTGAAATAGTCGAGACATCGAAAACAGAATTGGGTGTTGAAGTACTTGCTCATGAAGTGAACGTAATAAACGGTGCAGAGCCACTTCCATTTGAAATAAATAAAAAGAAATTACAAGTTGGCTTAGATCAATTATTGAATGAGCGGGTACTCTCATTAAGACATGAGCGAACTGCAGCGATTTTTAAAGTGAAATCTACACTCGTTCAGAGCTTTAGTGAAGTTCTAATAGAGAACGATTTCACACGAATATTTACGCCGAAAATTGTTTCGCAAGGGGCAGAAGGAGGAGCAAATGTTTTTAAGCTTCCATACTTCCAAAAAGAAGCTTATTTAGCACAATCACCACAGTTCTATAAGCAAATGATGGTGGCAGGTGGGTTAGAACGAGTTTTTGAAATTGCACCTGTATATAGAGCGGAACATCATAATTCTTCCCGTCATTTGAATGAATATATATCGTTAGACGTAGAGCTTGGTTTTATTCATGATTTTTATGAAGTGATGCAACTAGAAACGGATGTTTTACGATACATGTTTCAACAAGTAGCGAAAAAATGTGAAATAGAACTACAACTATTACAAATAGAAGTACCTATTATTACTGAAATACCTAAAATTACATTGTTAGAAGCACAAGAAATTTTGAAAAGTAAGTATCGTAAAGAATCTCCTGTAGGGGATTTAGATACAGAAGGTGAAAAGTTACTAGGGAAATATGTGAAGGAAATATATAATAGTGAATTTGTTTTCATTACGCATTATCCGAAAGAAGCGAGACCGATGTATACGATGCCGAATAAAGAGAATCCATCTATTACTGATTCATTCGACTTATTATATAAAGGATTAGAAATAACGTCAGGGGCACAGCGAATTCATAATTATGAAATGTTACTCGCTTCGTTTAAAGAAAAAGGGTTACACCCAGATAAATTTCAATCTTATTTAAATACATTTCGATATGGTTGTCCACCACATGGAGGTTTCGGAATTGGGTTAGAAAGGGTTGTATATAAACTTTTAGAATTAACAAATGTACGAGAGGCGAGTGCTTTTCCGAGAGATTGTACTCGTCTCATACCGTAAAAAGAATCTTCGCGATTATCGCGAAGATTCTTTTTTTATAGTTCGTTTAAAAAGGTGAAAATATAGACTCTTTCTTTTTCTAATAAGCTTAGTAAAAGTCAGTTGAAATATGAACCATTTCGACAAAAAAATCAATATACCCTTGACAGTTACAAATATAACAGATATACTTCATATTAATTTCAAAAGAAAATATATTCTAAATATTAAAATGTGTTGAATAGGAGTAGTAAGGTCATGTATTTGTACAGAGAGCTATGGGTTGGTGTGACATAGTCAAATGACATCCTGAACTCGCCTAGGAGCAGTAAGGTGGAACGGAATTACATTCTTAGTAAATCTTAACGGTTAACCTTCGATATTAGGTTTGTAATCAAACGATTACTACTAAGGTGGATTCATAATGGAATCAATAAGGGTGGTACCGCGTTAAGTAAATGGCTTAGCGTCTCTTTATATAGAGATGCTAGGCCATTTTTTTATTATATGGAAGAAGAAATGGAGGGTTTATTTGAATAGGTTTATAAAATTTATTTATTTGTATAAAAAGATTTAATTAGGAGGAAAATGAGATGAAACAGACGGAGCAATGGACTTCGAAATTAGGTTTTATAATGGCGGCAGCCGGATCAGCAATTGGACTTGGTGCGATATGGAAGTTCCCTTATATCGCTGGGAAGAGTGGGGGAGGAGCGTTCTTTTTAATATTTATATTATTTACTGTTTTAATTGGACTACCGCTACTTATAGCTGAATTTATGATTGGACGCAGTACGCAGAAACAAGCAGTTGGAGCATTTAAAAGCATCGCACCAAATACAGGATGGCATTGGATTGGACGCCTTGGCGTTGGAACGTGTTTTATACTACTTTCGTTTTATAGTGTTGTAGGTGGATGGGTATTAATTTATTTATTCAGAGGAATAACTGGACAACTGATTACTCCAGGACAAAATTACGGTACATTATTTACTGAAACAATTGGGAATCCTGCTTGGGCTATTATGGGACATTTCGCTTTTATGTTCATTACGATATGGGTTGTATCAAAGGGTGTACAAAACGGAATTGAAAAAGCAAGTAAATATATGTTGCCAGCATTGTTCGTTTTATTTGTCGCTCTTATTATTCGTTCGTTAACACTTGATGATGCAATGAAAGGTGTGAAGTTTTTCTTACAACCAGATTTCTCAAAGATTACTTCGGAAAGTATTTTGTTCGCAATGGGGCAATCATTCTTTGCAATTAGTATCGGGATTTCAATTATGGTTACGTATAGTTCCTATTTAAATAAAAAAGAAAGTTTACCAAAATCAGCAATAACAATTGTTGGATTAAATTTATTTGTTTCATTATTTGCAGGTCTTGCTATTTTTCCAGCCGTATTTTCATTAGGAATGGAGCCAACAGAAGGACCTGGATTACTATTTATCGTATTACCATCTGTATTTAGTCAAATCCCATTCGGTGGATTTTTCTTAACAGTATTTCTTGCACTATTTACATTTGCGACATTAACATCAGCATTTTCTCTACTAGAAACTGTTGTTTCAGCATTAGCAAATGGTGAACAAGAAAGAAGAACGAAATTATCATGGATGATCGGCTTCTGCATTTTCTTAGTAGGTATACCATCTGCGTTATCATTTGGAGTATGGAGTGAAATTACGATTTTTGGAAAGAATATTTTTGATGCAGTAGACTTTTTATCTAGTAATATATTAATGCCACTTGGAGCACTATTTATTAGTATTTTCGTTTCATTCAAAATGGAGAAGAAGGTACTAGAAGCAGAGTTTTTTGTAGGTGGAAATTATGGAAAGAAAGTATTTACTTGTTGGGTATTTTTACTTCGATTTGTAGCACCACTTGCAATAATTATCGTCTTCTTAAATGTAATAGGGATTATTTAATATTAAATGTTATAATATTCAGTAAAAAAGGGGGCGATGATCATAAAGGAAAATTTGATAGAAGCAGGGAAATATATGAATATTAGAGGGAAAAAGCTATACGTTGAAACACATGGAAATCCTAAAAATAAGCCAGTCTTATACTTGCATGGTGGACCAGGAGAAAGTTGTTATGATTTTTCATTTCATCAAGCGGAACGTTTAAAAGATTCTCTATATGTAATTATGATAGATCAAAGAGGTGTTTGTCGCTCAGAAGAAATTACTGAAGACGAAGCTTTTGGATTAAATGATTTGATTGAAGACTGTGAGGAATTAAAAAAAGTATTACAAATTGAGAAGTGGTCTATAATTGGACACTCTTTCGGTGGATATGTAGCATTGCTTTATGCGTCGATATATCCAAGTTCAATAGAGAAAATAATATTTGAAGGACCAACTTTTGATTTTGCATTAACAAGTAGGGCTTTGTTAAAAAAGACAGGGCATTTATTAAAAAAGTATGGAAAAGAAGAAGTAGCAGAAGAGTCTCTTGCTTATTCATCTAGCAATGCTAGTTCAAAAGAGTTGTTAGAAGCTTATATAAGACTAAGCAATGAATTAGAAGAAAAAAGAATGGAGATTTACAATAATATGGAAGATAGGACAGATGAGAGTTTATACAGTGATGAAGAGTGGGAAAAATTTTCAAATCGCTCTCAAATTCATTTTGATAGATTAAAATTAGAGGGCTCATGTCATACGTCATTATTATATAAAATAAAAGAAGTACAAAATCCAATGTTATTAATTGTAGGAAAACATGATGTAGTAACGTGTGAAGAACAAATTAAAACATTTAATAAAGATGCCCGAAACGGCAAGTATATCGTATTTGAAGAGAGCGGTCATTCACCTCATTATGAGGAAGCGGATAGATTTGCAGAAACAGTCATACATTTTTTGAAATGAAGAAAAGGGTGCTTCTATAAATGAGAGGCACCCTTTCTAAATTTCTGGATATGTGATTGTGATGTTAGGCCACTTACTTTGCCAATTCTTTTTTATAACTCTGTTTTTGTACATATGTAATCGTTCTTTCGATTTAAGAAAATGAGCTGTTGGTTTCACTTGTAAGGAAAGGACATCTTCAATACCACATGGGGCTGTTAAGATAACGTTGTTTAGTTCATCAAGTGTAACTCCTAAAGCCGTTGCTGTTTCAGGGAATTTAGAAATAGCATTAACAGAAGAAGAATATGGTGGCATATTATTCACTACATGCATACGAGCTTGATTTTTTACAGACCAAGGGATAGTAGCATCAATATTCATTAATTTCGTTTCTAATGATTGTTCGTATATCTCATCTTGATGTAGACTATCATAATAAATCACATCAACATCAGGCATAGCCGTTTTCGCTTCATAGTCATGTAAAGTATCCCAAATTTTAGAACGAACAAATCCGGCACAAATCCACCAATCAGGTAGCTCTAGTGATTTTGCCATTTGTAATACATTCATCATCCATTCGTCGTTTTCTATTAAGCGAATTATATCTTTCTCTGTTTTGATCTTCATTGATAAATTCACCTTTCTAGTAAATTAATGCATCAGTTCAATAATCCATAAAATCCAGTAAGCACCTGGTACAAATAGCAGTTGTGCTAATAATGTGCCGAGAAGTCTAGAAATCATTAGCCAACCATACATTTTACTCATAGATTCAGCACCGCTTTCTGATTGTAGAGCACGTTCTGTTAAAAGAGCAATGCGTGGATCGAGTAATACAGTTAATAAAATAGTGGCGAAACCATTTACAAGGCCAGAAGCTGTACTTGCATTTGTTGCATAATCTGGATTTAAAAAAGAAGCGTAAAGGGCTGAAAGTACCCCTGCTGTATAAATAGCAGTAGCAAACATGTTAATAAGCATAATACGCTTTGGAATACCACCGATACGCAGTCTATGAATCATTTCTAACTTTGGAAAACGGACATATTTTTTTGTGTACTTTAATTTTTGAATGTTATTCGTTTTCATCATTCGAATGAAAGAACCGTCTGTTTCAAAGTTTTGAATGACATATCCAAATAATTTTGTCAAAGTTGGATAAAGAATGATCGCGATTAATGTACCGATAGAAGCCGATAATAGTACGAGTCGTATAATATGCTCTAAATTAATAGAAGAATCTAGTTTTGCTTCATCGACAATACCACCGATTAAAAAGGCTTGTAGTAAGTTTGATGTTCTTGAAATAAGTAACACCATTCCTACAACAGACAAGGCAACCGCAATCTTCTTTAAACGTACTCCAGCTAATCGAATACTATAAGAGCTTGTTTCAACTGCGTGGATCACAATTGTGAAAGCCATTATAAAAATTAACGTAATTGACATTTGTTTCACCAGTTTCTATTAAAATAATTGTAACTTTTTTACTGTATCATATCTATCGTATTTTGTAACTGAAAGTATGTGACATATGGAAATTGATTTTTCGAAAAAATAGATAATAATAGTATAATAAGGAGAAGTGGAAGAGATGTTAGCACTTATTTATACAGCAAATTAAGTGGAGGAATGAAGCATGTATAAAACATTTCTATTTGATTTAGATGGAACTTTAACGGATCCGAAAGAAGGGATTGTAAACTCGGTTTTATATGCATTAAAAAAAGTAGGAATTGAAGAAGTACATATAAGTGAGTTAGATTCATTTATAGGTCCTCCTATTCAGCAATCATTCATAGAGAGATATAATATGAGTGAAGGAGAGGTTGAACGTGCTGTTTTTTACTTCCGTGAGTATTTAAAGCAGCGTGGATTGTTTGAAAATAATGTATACGAGGGGATTCTGAAGCTCTTGCAACAATTAAAAAGTTCAGGGAATCGCATATTCGTAGCAACTTCAAAGCCCACTGTATTTGCGAAACAAGTTATAGAGCATTTTCAATTAACGAATTATTTCGAAGACATCATTGGAAGTAATTTAGATGGTACGAGAATAAAAAAAGAAGAAATAATTGCTCATATTTTACAAACACATGAAGAACTAAATAAAGAAGAAATGATAATGATTGGTGATAGAAAGCACGATATAATAGGTGCAAATCAGAATGGAATTGCTTCAATTGGTGTTTTATATGGCTATGGCTGTGAAAAAGAACTGACTGAAGTTAGTGCGACCTACATAGTGAAAGATGTTGAAGAACTGTATCATTTTTGTGTAGAGAAAAATTTAATACAGCAGTAAATATAGATTCTAGCAATCCCTTTATAACGTATGACGATGAATTCGTTTCTGTTTAAAGGGATTTTTCATATGTAATCGAATAATTATAATTAGACATTTTTAGCATAAAAATTTGTATGAATAAGAGGAGGGATGTCAGAATTAAAAGGTTAGTAGAAATTTATCAATAAAATTTAGAATATTCTGTTTAATGGAGGGGTAAAATTGGAGTTAGTTATTATATTATTAGCACTAAGTTTACTTATGTTCGTAGCATACAGAGGTTTTTCTGTTATTTTATTCGCGCCGATATTTGCATTATTTGCAGTATTTTTGACAGAACCTAGTTATGTATTACCTTTCTTTTCTAATATCTTTATGGAGAAAATGGTTGGATTTATAAAATTATATTTTCCTGTGTTTTTATTAGGAGCAATATTTGGAAAAGTAGTGGAAATGTCAGGAATTGCAGATTCTATCGCAAAAACAATTATTGAGTTAGTTGGTGAAAAACGTACTATATTAGCGATTGTATTAATGGGGGCTATTTTAACGTATAGTGGTGTTAGTGTGTATGTAGTAGTGTTTGCTGTTTATCCGTTCGCAGCTAAGTTGTTTCGACAAGCTAATATTCCAAAGCGTTTAATCCCTGGAACGATTGTTCTTGGAGCAGTAACGTTTACAATGGATGCGCTACCTGGATCACCACAAATTCAAAATGTAATACCTACAACATTTTTTAAAACGGATATTTATGCTGCACCGATACTTGGGATTGTAGGAGCAATTTTTGTTCTTACATTAGGTTTACTATATTTAGAGAGTAGACGTAAGAAGGCAAAAGCAGCAGGTGAAGGATATTTTGGTTTTAATGATGGAAATACTGAAATGGCAGCATCTTTGCAAGTAGAACAAAAAAATATGCCATTAATTAATAACATTGAAATCACAAGAGCGCAACAACTTATTGCATTTATACCACTTATTTTAGTAGGTGTAATGAATAAAGTGTTTACTATTATGATACCGAAGTGGTATCCAAGCGGTTTTGATTTTTCTGCAATTGGTATGAAAGCATTTGGAAAAGTAGAATTAAGTGCAGTAGTAGGAATTTGGTCTGTAGAATTGGCACTTATTATAGGAATCTTAACAACGTTATTATTATATTGGAAGCGAGTAGTAACAGGTTTCCAAGCTGGATTGAATACAAGTATTGGTGGAGCGCTACTTGCAACGATGAATACAGGAGCTGAGTTTGGATTCGGTGGTGTCATTGCAGCACTTCCAGGCTTCGCAATTATGAGAGATGGCATCTCTGCTACTTTCACAAATCCGTTAGTGAATGGTGCAGTAACGACGAATATTTTAGCTGGAATTACAGGCTCTGCATCAGGAGGAATGGGAATAGTATTAAGCGCAATGGGAGATAAATTCATTGCAGCGGCCAATCAATTTGATATTCCATTAGAAGTTATGCACCGTATCGTATCAATGGCATCAGGAGGAATGGATACACTACCCCATAACGGGGCTATTATTACTATTCTTACAGTAACAGGATTAACACATAAACAGTCATATAAAGATATATTTGCTATTACTATTTTGAAAACGGTTGCTGTATTTTTAGTTATCGCATTCTATACTTTAACAGGACTCTATTAAAAATTTGAAGCGTAAAGATTCATCAAATCGATAATTTATGTCATAAAATATTAATTAGGATAAGAAGGGGTGGGGGACTTGCAAGAGGTTTCTGAGTTTCGGATGCCAAAGTCGGTATTATATGGAAGGAATTCGCTTGAAAAACTGGGAGAACAATCAAAAAAGTTAGGGAAAAGAGCTTTTATAGTTACTGATACAATTATGGAGAAATTAGGATATATTGAAAAGTGTATACAACAACTAAATAAGAAAGGTATTACTGTTAGCACATATAATAAAGTGGATGCTGAGCCTACAAATGTACACGTATTAGAAGCGTTATCTCTTTGTAAAGAGGAAAAGTGCGATTTTATTATTGGTATTGGTGGTGGAAGTTGTATTGATGCTGCGAAAGCAGTAGCGGTTTTATATACAAATGGTGGAGAAGTTGAGGATTATGTCCAAAAGGATATTGAAATAGAAAACAATCCACTACCACTTATTGCAATTCCAACAACTTCTGGTACTGGTTCGGAAGTTACAAGTGTAGCAGTAATTACGAATAAAAAAACAGATGTAAAAATGATGATGAAGCATCCTAGTTTTATACCGAAAGTAGCAATTATAGATCCAGTTTTGACAAGTTCGTTACCACCAGAAATTACGGCAGCAACAGGAATAGATGCGTTATGTCATGCGATTGAAGCTTATATTTCTAAATTTTCACAACCACTTACAGATGTACTTGCTCTTTCGGCTATTGAAAGTATTATGAAATATTTACGTATAGCATATGAAGATGGACGTAATATGGAGGCAAGAGAAGCGATGATGATTGCTTCCTTACAAGCTGGAATTGCATTTTCGAATGCATCAGTTACATTAGTTCATGGAATGTCAAGGCCAGTGGGAGCATTATTTCATGTACCGCATGGAATATCAAATGCCATACTATTACCTACAGTGTTAGAGTTTACAAAAACAAGTGCAGTGAAAAGGTTAGCAAAAATTGGGCGTAGTTTAAATAAGGATTTGTATTCGAATTCTGATGAGGAAGTAGCAAACTACACGCTTGGGGAAATAAAAAAACTTTGCTTTGATCTTCGTATTCCAAATTTAAAAAAATATGGAATCGATGAAATTGAATTTGAAAATGCTATTTCTAAAATGGCATTAGATGCAATTGAAAGTGGTAGCCCAGCTAATAACCCACGTGTTCCATCATATGATGAAATCAAAGAGTTGTATCGAGAGTGTTTTAATTATAAGTATAAAGAATTTATAAAAACATCAAATTTTTAATTTCAGAATATTCTATAAAAATTTCCTTGGAAATGAAAGTAGAATTATTCTTTATTATTCCGTTAAAACAAGACTTTATATTCCAAACTTAAAGTCTTGTTTTATTGTGTATAATATACATAATAAAACGTTGTTATTAGTTTTATAAAAATAGTTTAGGTAGGTGTTTTGTTTATATGAAAACGATAGGTCTTATAGGTGGTATGAGTTGGGAATCAACTTCAGAATATTATCGAATTATTAATGAAGAAATAAAAGAGAGATTAGGAGGGCTACATTCAGCAAAATGTTTGATTAATAGTGTGGATTTTGAAGAGATTGAACGATGTCAGTCTAGCGGAGATTGGGATGGTGCTGGAGAAATTCTAGGGAATGCGGCATATTCATTACAAAAGGGAGGAGCAGACTTTATAATTATTTGTACAAATACAATGCATAAGGTAGTTGGAAAAATAAAGGCGAAAATTGATATTCCAGTCTTACATATTGCTGATGCAACTGCAAAAGAAATTAAAAGAAAAGACATTCAAAAGGTTGGTCTGCTTGGAACTAAATATACAATGGAGCAAGATTTCTATAAGTCACGTATAGAAGAAAATAATATAAAAGTAATAGTACCATCAGAAAAAAATAGAAAAGAAATAAATAAAGTAATATATACAGAATTATGTTTAGGAAAAATAGTATCTCAATCTAGAGAATATTATAAAAGAGTCATCGAAGAGTTAGTGCAAAAAGGAGCACAGGGAATCATATTAGGTTGTACAGAAATAGGATTATTAATAAAGCAAGAAAACGTATCTGTCCCGATATTTGATACAACTCATATACATGCAATTGAAGCAGTCAAGGTAGCTCTAGATAGAGTATAATTATATTATGTAAACTTGATTCGTATATCTGGAAAACATTCAGAAAATATTTTATAATGTAAGTGGTTACATTTAAGGGGGAATGCGTATGTTTTCAGTTCAACCAATCGCATTTGTACATAATGAAAGAAAGGAAATAAAAGATGATGAGTGGGGGAAAGTAAGATCCCGTATAACTTTAACTGAAATGTATGCAGAAGAAAGTATACAAGGGATTGAAGATTTTTCTCATATTGAAGTTGTTTTTTATTTTCATAAAGTAACTGACGAGCAAATTCAGTATTTTGCTAGACATCCTAGAAATAATAAGGATTATCCTGAAGTAGGTATTTTTGCACAGCGCGGGAAAAATCGTCCGAATCGCATAGGTGTAACAATTGTCAAGGTAATCAAAAGAGAAGGTAAATCAATTATTGTTGAGGGATTAGATGCTATTGATGGCACTCCTATATTGGATATAAAACCAATAATGAAAGGGTTTATGCCGACAGAAGAAATACACCAGCCTAAATGGGCAACGGATATAATGAGACAGTATTGGAAGGGGAATGGAGTAAAATGAGAATATATGAGGCAACAATTGCAGATTTAGATGGACTAGCATCAGTTTTTAATAACTATCGCATATTTTATAGACAAGATTCTGATTTAGAAGGGGCAAAAGTATTTTTACGAAATCGAATTGAGAGAAAAGAGTCCGTTATTTTCGTAGCAGTTGAAGACGGCGAATATATTGGGTTCACGCAACTATATCCATCATTTTCTTCCATTTCAATGAAAGAATTATGGATTTTAAATGATTTATTTGTACAAGCGGCGAAGCGTGGAGCCGGAACAGGTAAAAAATTATTAGAAGCTGCTAAAGAATACGCATTAGAAAATGGAGCAAAAGGTGTAAAGCTGCAAACAGAGATTGATAATTTATCAGCACAACGATTATACGCTGAAAATGGTTATTTGAGAGATAATCGTTATTTCCATTACGAATTAACGTTTTAAAAAATTAAGTTGAAAGAGACATTTTCAAGAAAAAGAATTTCTTTGTAATGAGAAATTCTTTTTTATTTTTGCCTAAATTAAAAAACATGACAAAAATAAAACGATATTTATTTATTGTTAAACAATAAATGTTGTGATAAAATTATGTTGTCATTAAATAAGTGAGGAATTGTAAATGAATCTTAAACGAAGTTCAACAACGTTCTTAAAAGTAATTATTTTTCTTGCTGGAATTTCAGTGCTTGCTTTATGCATATTTTTAGTGCCGGAAATGGCGAATTTCGCAGCAAATTTGTATCCTAATATTGCTCCGATGAAATATCTTGTTTTCATTGTGATGTATGGAGCAGCTGTGCCTTTTTACGTTGCTCTTTATCAGGCTTTCAATCTTTTACAGTACATTGATGAGAACACAGCGTTCTCGGAATTATCAGTAAAGGCGTTAAAGAATATAAAGCGCTGTGCAATTACAATCAGTGGTTTGTATGTATTAAGTTTGCCACTTTTTCATTTTATAGCGAAAAAAATGGACCCTCCTATTGGGCTAGTGGGACTCATTATCGTTTTTGCTTCGCTCGTTATCGCCGTTTTTGCTGCTATCCTCCAACGACTTCTACAAGAGGCAATTAACATAAAATCAGAAAATGATTTGACGGTCTGAGGTGGCGGATATGACAATCATTATTAATATTGACGTCATGTTAGCAAAACGAAAAATGAGTGTAACGGAGCTTTCGGAGAAGGTTGGAATTACGATGGCGAATCTTTCTATTTTGAAAAATGGGAAAGCAAAAGCGGTTCGTTTTTCAACATTAGAAGCGATATGTAAAGCTTTAGAGTGTCAGCCAGGGGATATTTTGGAGTATAAAAACGATGAGAATACTCAATAAAAACAGATAACAAATGTAAATAATAGAAGTCAATAAAGAAGGGATAGCCACTAAGCTATTCCTTCTTTACGTTAATTGCTGTTACTAATAAAAAATATAATTTGAATTGCAATGTTTGCGTATCAAAAGGGAACTTGCTACCTTTTGAGGTGATCCGTTTTGTGGAAGACAATTATTTGCCAAAAAGGCTATTTAAACTATGTTTTAAATTATTTCGAGTGAATCAAAATCTTCATTTGTATTATAGTTGATTTAAAACCCAGTTTGTTGCATCTTCAAAGTTATCTGCAATGTAGTTTGGTTCAATATGTGCCCATTTGTCTCGGTACGTATGCAAAGCATCATACCCAGCGCCTGTTCGGACTAGAATCGTAGTCGCATTTACTTTTGCCTCTGCAACAATATCAGTCCAGCGATCACCAACTACAGCACATTGTGTTAAATCAAGCCCATGTTTTTTTGCTGCTTTAAGCAGCATGCCTGTACTTGGTTTACGGCATTCACAACCATCACCGTGTTTATGAGGACATACATAAACATCATCAAAACCGAAGCCTTCTAATTCTTGTACAAAATCGGCTACAGTTGCTATTCCATCTGCGATACCAGGTTGATTTGTGAAAGAGAAAATTTTTATATTTTTAGCTTTTAGTTTTTGCAAAGATGTTTTTGTGAATGGAAATAATGTAAAAGATCCTGGATAATGTATTGTAGTGTCACCACCAATTGTACCGTCACGATCAATGAAAATTGCTTTAATGTTTGTCATAGTTATAGTCCCTTCAATTTATTCCGTATTAACGGGGAGTAAGACCCCCACTGATTAAAGTTTCACTTTATAAGTAGTTTAAAAATGTTTTACAAATCGGTAGCCATTTACTTCATAGCCTAATTTTTTGTAAAAAGGATGAGCTTCTACTCTTTTTGTTCCACTAACTAGCCATGTGCCAATGCAATTATGTTTCTTTGCTAATTGCTCGGCATAATCCATCAACACTTGTCCAATGCCTTTCCGTCGTATGTTAGAATCAACGCTAATAATTGAAATCTCTCCATAACGTGTTACATCTTCTAAATTTTCACGTATACGAAATCCAAGTAATCCAAATATGGCTTCTTCTGCCTCGTAAACATATAAAAAATCAAACGGACTCATTTGTACGAATTGTAATCGGTTGTTCATATCTTCATAGGAAATAGAGGAACCTTTTAATTCTTTCGTTAAAGAACAAAGTGCGTCTATATCATCTATCGTTGCTTCACGCATTTGAAAAGACATATTATCCACTCCAATAAAATGTAATCAAACATTTAATATTCTGTTAAAAAATGTTTTTTCCTGCTATGAAATAAATATTTTATAATGATATATAGATAGTTATATGTTATTCTTTTCCTTGATTGTATTAGAAATGGAAAGAAGGGGAATGCATGTTAAAAGTAAATATCCGCTCAGCTGGATATGAAATAGGCGAAAAAATAATTCATGATATAGCTTTTTCTATCGAAAAAGGTGAACTAGTTGCTCTTATTGGAGCAAATGGTGCTGGGAAGAGTACGACGATTAAAACGATACTCGGATTACTTGTAAATATGGACGGTGAAATATCATTCGGTGAAAAGAAAAATCCGTATGCATACGTACCAGAACATCCAACATACTATGATTACTTGACGCTCTGGGAACATATTGAATTATTAATGGCAGCTCGTGGAAGTGAAATGGGAAGTTGGGAAGAACGAGTGGAACAATTATTACATACTTTTCGAATGAATAAGCATAAACATGAGTATTTATCAAAGTTTTCAAAAGGCATGAAACAAAAATCGATGCTAATATTGGCATTTTTAACTGAGCCAGATTTTTATATCATTGACGAACCTTTTATCGGTTTAGATCCAGTAGCTACGAAAGAGTTTTTAAATTATTTATATAAAGAAAAAGAGCGCGGGGCAGGAATTTTACTTTGTACGCACGTATTAGATACTGCTGAAAAAATTTGTGAAAGATTTTTACTCATTTCACAAGGTACATTAGTCGCAGATGGACATTTAGAATCTATTCAAATATTAGCGGAAATGCCGGGTAGTTCATTATTAGACTGCTTTGATGTAATTGTAAGGCGTGAACAACATGATTAAACAACAATTTTATAAGAGATTACGCCATGAACTTGAGCGGAAATGGAAGTCTATCCGTTCGGTAACAGATTGGACAGTCGCATTATATATTATTATTCCAGCACTTATATTTATGGGAATCTATTATCGATCGCTATGGATAAATGAATTATCAACGGAAGAGACGATTTATTTCGGATTAGGATTACTCGCATTTTATTTAGTAACATATCCAAGAGGAGTTCGTTCATTTTTTGAGCAAGCGGATAGTTTATTTTTAATTTCGTATGCAACACATATGCGAAAATTAGTCCAGTATGGCATGATGTACACATTTGTTCGAATAGCGATAACGAATATAATAGTAGTCGTTATTATGTTACCGGTGTTGATGAAAAGTATCGAAGTAACAGAGATACAAGTCCTATTATTTTGGGTATTCTTTACTATATTTCGATTTATGTTGTCGTTGTTAACGAGATTTGTTCATGTACATGTGGGGAAACGATGGGTTTTATGGATTGTAAAAAATGTAGTATTTTCTATGAGCGTGTCCTTTTTTGGAATTAGTTTATTTTTTATTTATAAAAATCCGTTGTATTCAATTTTATTTATCGGTCTAGTAATTTTCTTAAGTAGTGTATTAGTAAAAGAGAAAATGAATTATAAAAAGTTCTTTTTTAAAGAAATCGAGAAAGAAAAGGAGGAAAGCATGCGCTGGACGAGCGGAATTATGCAAGTTGGTGGTCATGCGGCTAAACCGAGTAGTTCGAATAAAAAACCGTGGATGTTTCCGCGCTCTAAAAGACTTTTAGGGAAAAAAGCTGATTCTCGTATTGTCGAATCTTTTTTGAAAGAATTTTTCCGTACAAGTACTGCACGAATATTTTATATTCAAATTGTATGTATCAGTACTGCAAGTATAATTATGACTCCAAGGTGGATTGCAGCTATTGTTCTCGTATTTGCTGTAGTTGCAATTTCTCGCTATGCACGTGATTATTGGAATGAATTTACGAATAAGATGTTTCTTCGTTTATATTGTGATGAAGGGAAATTACTATTGTTAAGATGGAAGGCAGATCGTTATTTACTACTACCAGCAATACTTTTATATGGAATAGTTATACTTTCACAGTTTTATTTATTGCCAGCTGTGGTAGGCAGCGTTGTTTTTATTTTATTAATTGTATGGATTGTATTTCTACCATTAAAAAAGAGCCATTGATGGCTCTTTTTCTAGTCTGTAACACATTGATAAATAAAATATACTAAAACGAGTATGCTTGCGGCGGAATACATGACGTCTAAAGTCATTCAAGTGCCTCCTCAATATCGTGGTATTAATATTGTATGAAATCTTACAATTTCATATTCAAGTGAAAAATATGTGAACGTTAACAAAATTGTAAAGTGCAAAAATTATAATCATTTTGTATAATAGAAGAAACCACCGTTATATAAAAAATAATGAGTGAAAGGGGAGGGAACATAAATGCCAAATTGGTTTAGAAAAACCTTAGTCGCATTAATTACCGTATTTACATTTGGTTTAGTGACGCCTCCTTCCATATTGCTTGATAATGCCAAAGCTGCGGACAAGCCTACGAGCACAGCTGGGCAACAAAGTTTGGAGAGTACGTCCTATACATATGAAGAAACGAATGACAGGTTAACCACCGATACTTTTATTACTTATGCGATGCAAGAAGCAGAGAAGCAGTCGATGCAAAAGTTTGGTACTAAAATTGGTCCAGTAATTGAAGATGAATTTAAAGATGTAATATTACCAAAGATTGAAGAGGCAATTGCTGAGCTTGCTAGTGATGTACCAGAAGATTCACTACAATCATTAGCGATTTCTCAAAAACCAGCTGGTGGGAATAATGAAAAGATTTTTCATGTCTACGATACGAAATCAGGAAATGATTTATTGCGTTTCCATGTAAGAAGAGATCATCCACCGCAAGATGGTTATTATTTTAATTTCCATTATCATCGTTTTGATGATGGATACTCAGGACATCATGAGTTAGGAAATATTTATTGGAATACGAATGTACCGCCGAAATGGCTTTCTTAAAAAGAACAAGAGAAAATCTTGTTCTTTTTTATTTTTATAGAAGGGACAGACAACCATGTTGTTGAATAACATAGGTTTAGAAAAAAGAAGCAAAGGGAGTATGGGAATGCAAAAATATATTGTTTTTGACTTTGATGGCACATTAGTAGATTCACAAAATATATTTGTACCAATTTATAATCAAATTGCTGAAAAGCACGGATATAAAACGGTAAGAGAAGAAGAAATTGAGTATTTACGCAAGTTAACGATGGCGGAGAGATGTAAACAACTCGATGTACCACTGTATAAACTACCGATATTAGCGCTGGAGTTTTATAAATTGTATCAACCTGCTATAAAAGATCTTATTTTGTTCCATGGGATGAAGGAAGTATTAGATGAACTACATAAAAAAGGCTACGGAATTGCAGTCATATCATCGAACTCAGAAGAGCATATTCGGGCGTTTTTACAAAAGAATGATATAGAAAATATACAAGAAGTGTATTGTTCTAAAAATTTGTTCGGTAAAGACAAGATGATAAAAAGATTTTTAAAATCGAAAAAGATAACAGAGAAAGATATGTTATATGTCGGTGATGAACAGCGAGACGTAGCAGCGTGTAAAAAGGCTGGAGTGAACGTAATTTGGGTATCTTGGGGATATGATGTTATTGAAACAGTGAAAAAAGATGCACCAGATTACATGGTTCATAAGCCGATGGAAATTGTGCAAGTAGTACAAGGAGCGTATTCTTAATATGAATACACTGCGAGCAGGCATTCATCATATTGAATTTTGGGTAGCAAATTTAGAGGAGTCCATTTCTTTTTATAATAAGTTGTTTTCCATAATTGGGTGGAGAAAGTTAAATGAAGTAGCATATAGCACAGGAGAAAGTGAAATATACTTTAAAGAAGTAGATGAGGAAATTGTAAGGACGTTAGGGCCTAGACATATTTGTTATCAAGCTATTCATAGAGAAGTAGTTGATGAAGTAGCAGATTTTCTTTCTAGTACGAAAGTGAAGGTAATACGTGGTCCAATTGAAATGAATCATTATTCGGAAGGTTACTATACGATTGATTTTTACGATCCGAATGGATTTATTGTAGAAGTTGCCTATACACCAAATGCAGAAATGTAAGGGGAATAGATATGAAGATAATTACAGCACGGCAAAGCAATATACAAATAGTAAAAGATGCAGCGAATATTGAAGAAATTTCTAAAGGTTTTTCGCCTGATAAGAAATATATAATTACGAATGCAAATAATGAAAAATATTTATTTCGGACAGGCGATATAAAAGAGTATGAAAGAAAGAAAATAGAGTTTCAAATTTTAAATGAAATGGTAAAACGTAACGTACAGGCACAAAGGCCAATTGAAATAGGTATATTGGAAGAAGAAGGTGTATGCTATAGTATTTTTTCATATTTAGAAGGGGAAGATGCGAAGAAGCTATTGCCTACGTATTCACCAAAAGAACAATATGATATTGGTATAGAGGCAGGAAAAGATTTAGCAAAAATGCATACATTTGAAGCTCCTAAGGATATACTTCCATGGTATGAAAGAGCTATGAAAAAACATAGTAAATATGTAGAGGTATACAAAACATGCGGAATAAAAATAAAAAATGATGATAAAATCATAAAGTTTATAGAGGAAAATGAAATATATTTAAAGAGCCGCCCGAATCGATTTCAACACGATGATTTTCATTTAGAAAATATAATTGTACGGGATGGAAAATATGTAGGTGTTGTTGATTTTAATGGCTATGACTGGGGCGACCCAATTCATGATTTCGTAAAAATTGCACTGTTTGCAAGGGATATTAGTATTCCGTATTCAATTGGACAAATAGAAGGATACTTTAATAGGAAAATACCAGAGGAGTTCTGGAAATTATACACGGTGTATGTTGGCATGACAGTTTTCTCCTCAGTTGTCTGGACATTACGAGCAGCGCCGCATATGTTAGATGATATGTTAGAGCGTCTTACTATAGTTTTAGAGGATCATAATAACTTTGAGTTATCGAAGCCAATTTGGTTTCAACCAGATAAGATTGATATGAAATAGAAAAGGTAGGTGTGATTCGCACCTACCTTTATTTTTTACCATCAAGATACTTATTTAATTTTCTTAAATGTAAGCGGCTGAGTACTTAATGTAGCTGGTACATGTAACTGAAGGGATGGGAATTCACCACTTACATTCATTTCATAAGCGAATAATAAGCTCATTTTCATTTGGAATAAGTCAACTTTTGTGGAGAAGATGTCGTAATGATGATGCCCTAATTGAATATCCATTTCCATAAATTGTACATATAACGAATCATCTCGTTTGTATACTTGTAATGTTCCGTATGCAGGATGTTCAAAAGTACCAGTATAATCCTCTAACTTGTGCGAAGGTGTAGTCCCTTTAATTTGTTCAGGGAGGGATTCAGTTGCTTCTTTCATCATTTCCTTCATTTTTTTAGTATCTTCTACAGCACGTTTATGCCAATCAATGGATTCTAATTCAAGTAGTTCGTCATAAATTTGATTAGCGAGATAAGTAGGAAGTAATGTTCCTCCAGCATTCGTTAAAATGACAAGGCCTATGTTTTCTGTTGGTATGAATGAAACAAGCGCTGAAAATCCATCGATATTACCGCCATGATGAATCACTTTTTTACCACGATAAGCGCTAATAAACCAACCAAGACCGTAACTATTTAATGGAGATTCAGGGAGTGATAAAACCGGTTGGTCTGGAATTGAATTGTGTGGTGTATACATTTGTTGTAATAATTCAGAGGAGATTAATTCATGATCTCCAAATTTTCCTTCATTTAAGTGGAGAAGTACCCAATTTGCCATATCTTCAATTGTGGAATTAATACACCCAGCAGCGCCAACTGTATCGATGTTACGGAATGGAACTGCTTTTATTTCACCGTCATTTTCAATGTAAGGTAAAGCGTAATCATCTGTAGTTTGTGAATCGTTAACAGAGAAGTTTGTATGTCTCATATTTAAAGGTTCTAAAATATGTTCTGTAGTGTATTGCTCCCACGTTTGATTTGTAATGTTTTCAACAATGTAGCTAATTGTTGCATACATTAAGTTGTTATATAGAAATGCAGTCCGGAACGGTGCATCAAGTGGTAAATGTTTTATTTTTTCAACGAGATCTTTTCGAGATAAGGAAGAACTGTACCAAAGAGCCTCATGACGACTCACTCCAGTTCGATGAGAAGCTAAATCCCGTCCTGTAACTTGTGAGCTAGCAAGTAGTTCAGATAAAGTAAAGTTAGGTATATAAGACGGGACAGGAGCATCCCAATTAAACTTTTTTTGCTGTGCTAACAAGCTTAATGAAAGTGTACCAAACGCTTTCGTTGAGGAACCGATTGCGAATCGAGTATTCGGTGTAACAGCCTCTTTTGTTTCTATATTACGATAGCCGAAACCTTCTGAAAGAATAACTTCACCGTCTTTTATAACAGCGACAGCAACACCAGGAACATTTAAATCCTTCATCATTTTTTCAACCGTGGTTTGTAAAGAAGTCATAACAGGTGTTTCAATTTTAGACATATTTCTAACCTCCAAATATAAATTTTGATCTACCGCACTATACTTTCGGTAATAGAAAATGAAAACCTTTTAAAATATGGAAAGTTAATAATTTTGTAAGAATTAGCGCAAGAAATTTTATTAATTAAGATTATTAAATTTACCATTTTTCATGTTATGATAAATTCCATATACGATTGAAAGAAGGTTTTCCTACATATGAAACATGCTGAAAATGAATACTTAAATTTATGCCGCCATGTAATGGAACATGGTACGAAGAAAGAAGATCGTACAGGGACAGGAACTGTATCTGTATTTGGATATCAAATGCGTTTTGATTTGAGCAAAGGATTTCCTTTATTAACGACAAAAAGAGTACCATTTCGCCTTGTAGCAAGTGAACTACTTTGGTTTATGAAAGGTGATACAAATATTCGCTATTTATTGCAGCATAATAATAACATTTGGAATGAATGGGCGTTTAAGAGCTGGGTAGAAAGTGATGAGTATACTGGTCCTGACATGACTGATTTTGGTCTTCGTTCACAACAAGATGAAGAATTTAAAGTACAGTACGATGAGCAAATGGAATTGTTTAAAAAGAACGTTTTAGAAGATGATGAGTTCTCAAATAAATATGGTTATTTAGGAGACGTTTACGGTAAACAATGGCGTGCTTGGAAAACGACAGCTGGTGAGACACTTGATCAATTAAAAGATGTAATTGAAATGATTAAAAAAACACCAGACTCGCGTCGTTTAATCGTTTCTGCTTGGAATCCTGAAGACGTACCGAGTATGGCATTACCGCCTTGTCATACATTATTCCAATTTTATGTAGCGGACGGAAAACTTTCTTGTCAGCTATATCAAAGAAGTGGTGACATATTCCTTGGAATTCCATTTAACATCGCAAGTTATTCACTACTAACACATTTAATTGCACATGAATGTGGTCTTGAAGTAGGAGAATTTGTTCATACAATTGGAGATGCACACATTTATACAAATCATTTTGAACAAGTAGAAAAGCAATTGGCACGTGAACCACGTCCATTCCCGAAACTTACATTAAATCCAGATGTGAAATCTGTGTTTGATTTTGAAATGGAAGATTTAACGATTGAAGGATACGATCCGCATCCAGCAATTAAAGCACCGGTTGCAGTATAATTGTAGAGGAGATGAAAAAATGATTGTTTCATTTATGGTCGCGATGGACGAAAATAGAGTAATTGGTAAAGATAATAATTTACCTTGGCGTTTACCGAGTGAATTACAATACGTGAAGAAAACAACGATGGGCCACCCGCTTATTATGGGAAGAAAGAACTATGAAGCGATTGGTAGACCACTGCCTGGAAGACGTAATATTATTGTAACTCGTAATGAAGGGTATCATGTTGAAGGCTGTGAAGTTGTTCATTCTGTAGAAGAAGTATTTGAACTATGTAAAAATGAAGAAGAGATTTTTATTTTTGGCGGAGCGCAAATTTATGATCTCTTTTTACCTTATGTAGACAAGTTATATATAACAAAAATCCATTATGCATTTGAAGGAGATACATTCTTCCCAGAAATGGATATGACAAATTGGAAAGAGATTTTTGTAGAAAAAGGTTTAACGGATGAAAAAAACCCGTATACGTATTATTACCATGTATATGAGAAGCAACAATAATAAAAAAGATTGATGTGAATTCTCACATCAATCTTTTTATTTGTATTCACCAATATAAGTTTATAGATGAGATTCGATAGTGCTATAATGATAGGTAGCATGTAAAAATGCTAAAATTTTCAAAAGTACTAATATAGAAAGAGGAGGAGAATCGATTGAGAAAGATATGGGGGATTCTTTTTCTTTGCTTAACATTCATGTTAGTTGGATGTGGTAAAGAAGAAAAACCACAAGAAGCGTTTGATACATATGTAAAAGCGTGGAATAAACAAAAATTTGCAGATATGTATGATCAACTATCAAAAAATGCAAAAAAAGATATTTCAAAGAAAGAGTTTACTGAGAAATATGAAAAAATTTATTCTGGTATCGAAGTGAAAGACTTAAAGGTAGAAACAGGGGAAGTAAAAGAAGATAAAAAAGATGAAGGTCCTGTTCCTTTTAAAGTAAGCATGGATACAGTTGGTGGTAAAATCACATTTGGTCATGAAGCAAAAATGGTGAAAGAAAAAGATGGAGATAAAGAATCTTGGAAAATAGATTGGACTCCTGATTTTATTTTCCCTGGCATGACGAAAGATAGTAAAGTGCGTATGCAGACAACACAGCCAAAACGTGGTGAAATATACGATCGTAATGGAAAAGGTCTTGCAACGAATGGGAAAGCTTCTGAAATCGGATTGATTCCTGAAAAGTTAGGGGATACTGCTCCGCAGACGAAAGAAACAGTAGCGAAGTTATTAAATATGTCTGTAGAAGAAATTGATCAAAAATTAGCTGCTAAATGGGTAAAACCAGGGTATCTCGTACCAATTGGAATTTTGCCTGAAGGGGCAACACAAAATACGTACATTGATTTACCAGGTGTTTCAACAAAACCTGTAAATGTTCGTACATATCCGTTAGGGGAAGCGGCAGCTCATCTGACTGGTTATATTGGAAAGGTAAATGCTGAAGATTTAAAAACGCTACAAAAGAAAGGCTATCAAGCTGATGACCCAGTTGGTAAAGCTGGCTTAGAGCAAGTATTAGAGGAAAAGCTACGCGGTAAAAAAGGTGGCCGTGTCTTTGTAGAAGATGCGCAAGGAAAAGAAATTAAAAATTTAGCAAAAACAGATGCTGTTGATGGAGAAAATGTAACTTTAACTATTGATAGTGTTGTTCAAGAAAAAACGTATAATGAAATGAAGGGCGAAGCTGGTTCAAGTGCAGCAATTAATCCGAAAAGTGGAGAAACAATTGCACTAGTAAGTAGTCCAGCATATGATCCTAATATAATTGCACGAGGGACATCAAAGGCACAACGCGAAGCGTGGAATAATGATCCGAAAAAACCAATGACAAATCGCTTTACACAATTGTCGGTACCAGGTTCTGTATTTAAACCAATTACAGCTGCAATTGGTCTTGAAACGAAAACGATTGATCCAAAAGAAGAGTTGAAAATTGAAGGATTAAAATGGACAAAAGATTCTTCTTGGGGTAATTACTATGTAACACGTGTGAAAGATGCAAATCCGATTGATTTTGATAAGGCGATGAAATACTCGGATAATATTTACTTCGCACAAGAAGCTTTAAAAATCGGAAAAGACAAGTTTATGAGTGAAGCGAAAAAATTCGGATTCGATGAGAAACTACCAATTGAATATGGATTCCCTGCTTCTAAAATTGCAAATGACGGCATTAAAAATGATATTCAAATGGCAGATACAGGATATGGACAAGGACAAGTATTAATGACTCCTCTTCATTTAGCTTTAACGTATGCGCCAATTGTAAATGATGGAACGATTCCATCACCGTATATTATTAAAACAGATAAACAACCAAAAGCTTGGAAAGAAAATGTAATTTCTAAAGGAAATCAGGATATATTAAAAACTGCTATGACAAAAGTAATTAATGATCCAGATGGTACAGGGAAAATTGCTAAAATTGATGGCATGACTCTTGCTGGAAAAACAGGTACAGCGGAATTAAAAGTATCAAAAGAGGCCGAAGGAAAAGAACTAGGTTGGTTCGCTGCATTTGATTTAAATTCGCCAGATATGGTCATTACAATGATGATTGAAGATGTAAAAGGTAGAGGCGGAAGTAATATTCCAGCTGAAAAAGTAAAACATGTATTTCAAAAATAATATGTAATAGTAGGCTATCTCTATAAGTTGTAGAGGTAGCCTTTTTATATGAAAGAGTTCTTAATATCTGTATACTAAATTTTAAGGAAACAAAGTAAATCATTAACTTACGAAAAAAAAGTAGCTATTTTTTATTGACATTGATTGAAACTTTTTGTATTATACTTACATAAGGTAAGTTATTAACTTTTAAAAAACAAATCTTGAATTAAAGATAAAGAGAGAAAAGGGAGAGAATACAATGACAAAAGTACTATTTATCACAGCAAATCCAAATTCAGCAGAAGGTTCTTTCGGAATGGCAGTAGGGGAAGCTTTCATCGAAGCTTATAAAAATGAACATCCACAAGACGAAGTTGTAACAATTGATTTATTCAATACTACAGTACCAGCAATTGATGCAGATGTATTTGCTGCTTGGGGTAAATTTGCAGCAGGTGAAGGCTTTGAAGCTTTAACTGAAGTTCAACAACAAAAAGTAGCAGCAATGAACACAAACTTAGAAACATTTATGAATGCAGATCGTTATGTATTCGTAACTCCAATGTGGAACTTTAGCTATCCACCAGTAGTAAAAGCATACTTAGATAACGTAGCAATCGCAGGTAAAACATTCAAATATACTGAAAATGGTCCAGTCGGCTTATTAGAAGGTAAAAAAGCACTTCACATTCAGGCAACAGGTGGCGTATATTCTGAAGGAGCATACGCAGCTGTAGACTTCGGTCGCAATCACTTAAAGACTGTATTAGGATTTGTCGGTGTAAATGATACTGAATATATCGCAGTTGAAGGTATGAATGCAAACCCTGAAAAAGCACAAGAAATTAAAGAAGCAGCAATTGCTAATGCTCGTGAATTAGCAAAACGTTTCTAATATAGAATGCTTAAAAAGTCCAAACACTTGCTGTTTGGACTTTTTTTCTTCTTTTTCCTTCGTTTGTCTAGTATAATGAAGGTCGGAATGATAATAGGTGGGGGTTCTGTATGATTCAAACGTTTTTTAAAATCTTTTATTTAATTTTAATCGTAATTGCGATTACACCGAGAATGTGGCGTCTTAAAAGACAAGTAAATACGATGGCGCCAAAAGAAAAAGATAATGCTGTGTATAAAACGACAAATTGGTTTGGTAAGAAAATGGTACGTGTAGCTGGAGGGGCAGTAGAAGTGAAAGGACTTGAAAATGTTCCGAAAGACAAGCCAGTACTAGTTGTAAGTAATCACCAAAGTAATATGGATATCCCTGTTTTACTAGGTTACTTAAATAAACCAATTGGATTCGTTTCAAAAGCAGAGATTAAAAAGTTCCCAGTTGTACCAACTTGGATGGAACTTATGAATTGTGTATTTATGGATCGTAGCGATCGTCGTCAATCTCTTCAAGCGATTAAAGATGGAATTGAACTATTAAAGAATGGACATTCTATCGTAATTTTCCCTGAAGGAACGAGAAGTAAGGGTGGCGAAGTTGGAGAGTTTAAGGCTGGTAGTTTTCATCTTGCAGTAAAGTCAGGTGTAGCAATTTTACCTGTAACGTTAGATGGTACATATAAGATGTTTGAAGCGAATGGAAATCGTATGAAGCCAGCTCATGCAACAGTAACAATTTCTAAGCCGATTACACCTGAAGATTATGCGAATATGGATATTAAAGAATTAACGAAGCATACACAGGAAGTTATCGCATCACAATTACATAAGTAATAAAAAAGGATTCAGCTTATAGTAAGCTGAATCCTTTTTTATTATGCTGTAGGTAAGACATAAAAGAGTACACAGAAGAACATCATCGCACTACCACCTAAAACGAACAGGTGCCATATGGCATGGTTGAAAGGTAGCTTTTCCCAAAGGAAGAATATAGCTCCGACAGAATATAAAATTCCACCTGCTAAAAGTAGTGAAAAACCATGTCCAGTTAGATTTTCATAAAGTGGTTTAATGGCAACGATTATGAGCCAACCCATAATGATGTAACATAAAGTTGAAGCCTTTATAAAGCGACGTACAAAGAAAATTTTGAAGACGATACCTCCGATTGCTAGTGTCCATATTATAGCAAGCAACGTCCATCCTAATGGGCCACGAAGTGTAATAAGTAGAAAAGGAGTATACGTGCCAGCAATCAATAAGTAAATGGCTGAATGATCTAAAATAGTAAATATTTTTTCTACTTTAGGATGATGAATGCTATGTAGCAATGTTGAAAACAAGTACAGTAAGAACATGCTTACACCATAAACAGTAAATGCAACTACAGCTGATGCGGTACCGTGCTTAGAAGCATGAATAATCAATATGATTAAGGCAGGGATGCTTAAAATGGCACCGATACCATGTGTAATTGCATTTGCAATTTCTTCTTTTACAAATTGGGTCATTCGTGTCATTTTTTCAGTCATAATGCAAATCCTTTCTACTATCATAAAATAATATGTCATTTCCCTTACCATATCATACACAAGAGCAATAGAAAATGAAATTTGTATAATTGATTATATTTTTGAATTTTTTTGATAAAAGACAATGGATTTGTTGACGTTTTCAAACTTTTTTGACAAAATAAAATTATGTAATAGTAGGACAAGGAAACTACTAATAAAGGGGATGGGGAAATGTTTTCAAATATTGGCTTTCCAGGGTTAATTTTAATTTTAGTAGCAGTACTCATTTTATTTGGACCTAAAAAATTGCCGGAAATCGGGAAGGCTTTAGGGGAAACGTTAAAAGAGTTTAAAAAATCAACGAAAGAATTGACAGATGACGCATTTCAAGAAAAGGAAAAGAAAGAAAAAATGTAGTGTATTTTCCTTGTAATGGATAAATAAAGTGTGGTGAACGAGATGGAAGATCGGGAAATGAGCGTAGTAGAACATATTGTTGAGCTTCGAAAAAGAGTAATATATACGGTGTTATCCTTTGTACTATTTTTAATTATTGGATTTACTTTTACAAAGGATATTTATTTTTGGCTTGTAAAAGATTTACCAATGAAATTAACTGTTCTCGGTCCAAGTGATGTATTGTGGATTTTTTTCTCGATTGCTACAGTATTTGCTATCGTTTGTACAATTCCTTTTGCTGCTATACAAATTTGGTTATTTGTAAAACCGGGTTTACATCCAAATGAACAAAAGATGACAATAATGTATATACCGGTATTGTCTATATTATTTCTCGCAGGTTTATGTTTTGGATATTTCATTGTAATGCCGTTTCTATTTCACTTTTTAACTACGATAGGTAATGAAATGTTTAATACGATGTTTACGACAGAAAAGTATTTTCATTTTGTACTTAATTTAACAGTTCCATTTGCTGTGATTTTTGAATTGCCAGTCGTTGTAATGTTTTTAACTAGTATTGGAATACTTACGGCGGAATTTTTAATAAAAATAAGAAGGTATGCTTACGTAGCATTAATTATCATTGCATCTTGTATATCACCGCCAGACTTTTTATCTCATAGTTTAGTTGCAGTGCCGCTTATTTGTATTTATGAAGTAAGTATTGCGTTATCAAAGGTTGTTAGTAAGAGGAAAAAGAAAAGAGAAGAAATGCAGTCGAAAAGTGCCTCGTTATAAAGGCACTTTTTTATTTATTTGTTATACTATAGCTATAAACGTATACAATATATAGAAGAAAAAAATTATAGAATCTCCAAAATTTAGACAAACTTTGCGCTTTTATAAGCTTATACTAAATGTATTAAACAATTGATGGATAATGAGATTCCCGTCTCAGAGATATTTAGGACGGGAAGGTGAATTAGGTGGAGATGAATAGAGTATAAATCTTCTAGCCATAAGGACTACAGAAATCATATAAGTCTGATTTTACTCCACTTTAAACAACGTGTTACAGCGCAAAGTAGAGGAAGTTCAAAAATCCAATGAAAAAGAGGATTGATATTGTGATTACGAAAAGTTTTTATTTCACTCATTCAACAGGGGATTGCATTAAAATATTCGAAATCCCTGTCCTACAGGCACAGCATCCATTATCGTTTCTAATTCAGTCTCGTCTTCAATTATTTATTGCAAAAATTCAAAGACAAAAACACCCAAGATTTTCGTATTCTTTCCGTGAATATTTACAAAATTGTTTGAAGTGGAATGATTATTTAAATGTATATAAAACAAATACCCTTGAAAAAAATGCATGATACGAAGTACGGACAGGGTTAGTAAACTCTGTCTTTTTCATTTTAGATATGAAAATATAATTAATTTGATGAAATTTCGTTCCAAATTGTTGAAAGCAATGGGAATACTAGTATAATAACAAGGAGAGCGTATTGGAAAGGGAAGAAGTATAGTATGCAAAAAATTAAAATTGTAACAGATTCAACGGCAGATTTATCACAAGACGTAATCGAAAAGTATGACATTCATGTTTTACCATTATCAATCTCTGTAAATGGACAAACATATTTAGATCGCGTTGATTTACAACCTGACGAATTTATTGAAGAAATGATTAAATCAGAGGAATTACCAAAAACATCACAACCAGCTATGGGTACATTTGTAGAAATGTATGACAAGCTAGGGGAAGATGGAAGCGAAGTCCTTTCTATCCATATGACAAGTGGAATGAGCGGTACTGTAGCAACTGCAAATAGCGCTGCATCAATGACTGATACAAAAGTAACAGTTGTTGATTCTCAATTTATTACACATGCTTTAGCATATCAAGTAATTGAAGCTGCAAAAATGGCAAATGACGGACGCTCACTAGAAGAAATTTTAAAACGTGTAGATGAAGTAAGAAAGAATACTCGTTTATATGTAGTAGTGGATACATTAGAAAACTTAGTGAAGGGTGGACGTATCGGTAAAGGAAAAGCGTTTATCGGTTCGCTACTTAATATAAAGCCAATTGCTAGTCTTGAAGACGGTGTTTATAATCCTGTAACGAAAGTTCGTAGCCAAGGCCAAATTGTAAAAACATTAGCTAAGTTATTTGAGCAAGATACGGCTGGAAAAGTCGTAAAAGCTGTTGCAATTCCGCATGCGAAAGCAATTCCTTTAGCTGAAAGTATGAAAGCGGCGGTTGAAAAAGTGAGTGGATTTGCTCAATCAGAAATTTTTTATACAACGCCTATTATTAGTACTCATACAGGTCCGGGTGCAATCGGATTTATGTATTTAGCAGAGTAATAAAAAAGCTACTTGAAAATATATTTCAAGTAGCTTTTTTATGTAAATAGAAAGTAAGAAATAAGAAGAGCTACACAGGCACTACCGCTAATGATATAGCGAGTCTGTAAATATTCATTCATAGAAAACACCCTTTATCCCGCTATTTGCGGACAGTAAAACTCTCTACCTCAAATTTAGCTGGAGCAAAGAGGTTAGGTAGCGGGCTGCCCGTAAAAGCTTGATTGGTGAAGGCAAATAATCAGTGGGGATGAAGAAATCCCACTAATTAAAGTTTCACTATAGGATTTTCTATATTATATGTTGGATATAGAAAATCAGTCATTACGTTACACATGTAAAGTTTCAATTTTTTCGTTTATTTGCTTATCATTTGTTGCGTTACTATAAATAAAAGTTTGACCTAAAAAGAGTACATGCAGTTGTTCCCACGGTAACATGCGCAAATTCCAATTATTTCGAAGTCTAGTTATTGCTTCACGAGGTGTTTCATCGGCGAGTGCAAAAGCTCCGTAATGCATTGGTATAAAATGTGTAGCGTTTAAATCTAAATAAGCTTGCACGGCCTCTTCAGGTGAAACATGAGATACTTTCATAAACCATTCTGGTTCATAAGCGCCAATGGGCATAAGAGCAATATCAATTAAAAAGCGTTCACCAATTTCTTTGAAACCTTGGAAATAGCCACTGTCGCCACAAAAATATATGGTTTCCATAGTCGTTTCATTATCAATAATCCATCCGCCCCAGTGAGACGTATTCATATCAAATAAGAATCTTCTCGTCCAGTGCTGAGCAGGTACGAAGTGAAAAGAAACTTCGTTAATTATCGTACTTTCCCACCATTTATACTCTTCTACATGTTTAAATCTCTTACGAGTAAATAATTTTTTTAATCCAATAGGTACAAGATATAGAACATCATCATTCAACTGACGAAGAGTTGAAAAATCTAAATGATCATAATGACCATGTGAAATAAGGACAATATCAATTTTAGGTAGTGCTTCTATAGAGAGTCCAGGTTCTGTAAGTCTTGGAACTAGCTTTAATTTATTAGCCCATACTGGATCTGTTAATATATTAAGTCCATTCGTTTGGATAAGAAAAGTGGAATGCCCAATCCATGTGATAGTCGTTTTTTCAACATTACTTTGCAAAAATGCACTTTGTTTAACGGGTGATTGTTCTACTAAGAAAGAAAAATCTTTTTTGTTTTGCTTTCGTTCTTTACGCCAGCGTAAAAAAGAGCGAATTGATTTTTTTGTACTAACATTATCCATATTTTCATAGCGCTTTGCCATGAACATCACCTCATTTAAAATCGTTGTATTTGTATTGTACCGAAATGTTGTTAAGGAATACAGTGTAAAACATGGATTAATGTTTAAGGAATTGTTAAAAAATAGGGAGAGGTATTTACAAAAGTAACAATGAAATTAGTTTTATCACTTTTATTTAGAGAAATAATAGTAAAAAAATATATTTTGTCTAGTAATTCGCTTGAAATAAAGAAGTAACATACGTAAATTCGTACGATTTCGTGAACAAATGTAGTAAACAATTTTCTCGTAGTGTTAACTTTTGTTATTATAAACATAACCTATTTAAATTTAGGATAGAGAAAAGAGGTTTATAAATGAAGCGTTATCAAAAAATAATTGGTCTTATGGTTGTATTTTGTCTCTTTGTACTTGCTGGATGTAGTGAATCAGGTTCAAAGCTTCGTAAACCATTAAATTGGGATTTAGAAACCTTCCAATTTACAAATCAAGATGGAAAGAAATTTGGTACAAAAGATTTAAAAGGGAAAGTTTGGGTTGCAGATTTTATGTTCACAAATTGTCAGACAGTTTGTCCGCCAATGACTGCAAATATGGCCAAGCTTCAAAAGATGGCAAAAGAAGAGAAATTAGACGTTCAGTTTGTTTCATTTAGTGTAGATCCAGACCTTGATAAGCCAGAAAATCTGAAAGCTTTTATTCAAAAGTTTACAGAGGATACTAGTAACTGGAATTTATTAACGGGGTATTCGTTAGAAGATATTACAAAGTTTTCAAAAGATAATTTCCAATCACTTGTTGATAAGCCGGAGAACGGTCAGGTCATGCATGGGACATCATTTTATTTAATTGATCAAAACGGAAAAGTAATGAAAAAGTATAGTGGCATTAGTAATACGCCATACGAAGACATTATACGTGATATGAAGCGATTAGTGGGTTAAAAATAAGGGTGCATAGCACCCTTATTTTTTTTGTATTAGTCTATCGATAAAATGTCATGTTGCTGGGGAAGTTTCGGTGCACGAATTTCTAATACGCCGTTTTGATAAGAAGCTTTTGCCGCTTTTTTATTAATTGAATACGGCAATTTAATCAATCTTGATGCTTCTGAAATGGAACGTTCTCGGCGATAATAGTTATGGGATGTTTGTTCTTCTTCCTCTTCAAGTATCTCTTCTTTTACAGAGACTTTTAAGTATTCACTTTGTATTTCAATTTGGATTTGTTCTTTTTGTATACCTGGTAGTTCAGCTGTAACAACGAGTTCTTCACCAACTTCATATAAATCTACAGGGAATGTTAATAAACGGTTTCCTTTTTGGAAAAAATGATTTAAATCAGCGATTACATTGCGAAGAGGTGTTTGCTCGAAGAAATCATCAATTTGCTTTAAGTAATTACGAACCGGTGGGCGAGAAGAATCTTTTTTTTCTTCACTCATGGTATTCCCTCCTAGAAATCAATTTGCAATATCATATGACAAAAGCGGAGAAAGGTGAGTGCCTAGTTTTCATGTTTTCATAAAAAATTGTTAAAAATGTGAAATGGAGTGATTTTTTTATAGTTTTTGGTCGCCATATTCAGTTGATTATGCTAGTATAAATAGGGTTGATATAGTAGTATAGAGACAGAATGAAAACTGAAAGAGGGTAAGAAGTATGTGTGGTTTTGTAGGATGTTTATGTGAAAACCCTAGAGAGTTTTCAGAAACAGAAAAACATCAATTTGAAAATATGAACACGATGATTTTCCACCGTGGTCCAGATGACGAAGGATATTTTCGTGATGAACATGTACAATTTGGCTTCCGCCGTTTAAGCATCATTGACTTAGAGGCAGGACATCAGCCGCTAACTTATGAAAATGATCGATATGTAATTATTTTTAATGGTGAAATTTACAACTATGTAGAATTACGTGAAATGTTACTTGAAAAAGGTGCAACGTTTGCAACGCAATCTGATACAGAAGTTATCATTGCATTGTATGCACATATGAAAGAAAAATGTGTAGACTACCTTCGTGGTATGTTTGCATTTATGATTTGGGATCGTGAGGAAAAGAAACTTTTCGGTGCACGTGACCACTTCGGTATTAAACCTTTATACATCGCACAACAAGGTGATACTACATTCTTCGCATCTGAGAAGAAAAGTATTATGCATGTGATGGAAGATAAAGGCGTTAATCCAACGTCACTACAACATTACTTTACGTACCAATATGGTCCAGAGCCAGAAACGTTAACAATTGATGTTAATAAAATCGAGCCTGGTCATTATTTCGTAAAAGAAATCGGTAAAGAGATGGAAATCCATCGCTACTGGAAACCTTATTTCAACGCTTCAAGTGCAACGAAAGAGGAGCATATCCAAGCAATTCGTGATGTGTTATATGATTCAGTAAAAGTGCATATGCGTAGTGATGTACCAGTAGGTTCATTCTTATCTGGTGGTATCGATTCATCTATCATCGCTTCTATCGCAAGAGAAATGAATCCAAATCTTTTAACATTCTCTGTTGGTTTTGAGCAACGTGGTTTCAGTGAAGTTGATGTTGCGAAAGAAACTGCTGAGAAATTAGGCGTTAAAAACCATAACGTATTCATTTCAGCGAAAGAATTTATGGATGAGTTCCCAAAAATCATTTGGCATATGGATGATCCTTTAGCTGATCCAGCAGCTGTACCATTGTACTTCGTTGCGAAAGAAGCACGTAAACATGTAACAGTTGTTCTTTCTGGTGAAGGCGCAGACGAGCTATTTGGTGGTTATAACATTTACCGTGAGCCAAACTCACTAAAAATGTTCTCTTACATTCCTAGCCCAGGTAAGAGCGTTCTAAAAGCATTAAGTGGTGCTCTTAAAGAAGGATTTAAAGGTAAGAGCTTCCTAGAGCGTGGATGTACACCAATTGAAGAGCGTTACTATGGAAATGCTAAAATCTTCCGTGAAGAAGAAAAAGCTGAATTAATGAAGTATTACAATGAAAGTGTTAACTATATGGATATCACGAAACCATTGTATAACGAGATTAAAGATTATGATGATGTAAGTAAAATGCAGTACATTGACATGTTCACATGGTTACGCGGTGACATTTTATTAAAAGCTGATAAAATGACAATGGCAAACTCATTAGAACTTCGTGTACCGTTCTTAGATAAAGAAGTATTCGATGTTGCATCTAAAATTCCAACTGAATTTAAGATTGCTAACGGAACTACGAAAGCTATTTTACGTGAAGCAGCACGCGGAATCGTTCCAGATCACGTATTAGATCGTAAAAAACTTGGATTCCCAGTACCAATTCGTCACTGGTTAAAAGACGAAATGCATGATTGGGCTATAAATATTATAAACGAAAGTAAGACAGAGCATTTAATCGACAAACAGTATGTATTAAACTTACTGGAAGCACATTGTGCAGATAAAGGCGATTATAGCCGTAAAATTTGGACTGTACTTGCGTTTATGGTATGGCACCAAATTTATGTTGAGCATAAATACGATACGAATAAGTTCCATGAAGAAACAAAACGTGCGTATAGCTTAGTTTAATTAGAAAAACCTTAAGATCGCATACGGTCTTAAGGTTTTTTTCATAAATAGGAAGTATTATTGATACAATAATAGTAAAAGGATGGACAACATATGATTACGTTTGAGAAAGTTACTGTAGAAAATGAAAGCGTTGTTAAAGAAATGTTTAAATCGCATAGTTTAGGTGAGAAAAAGGTACAGTACTGTGTGAAAGTTGATGATACATATATTGGTGTAATAGATTATAGTGTACAAGAGGAACGGGCTGTTTTATCACAGCTAATTATTCATTTTGATTACCAAGGTTACGGTTATGGTACAAATACGTATTTTACATTTGAAGAAATGATGAAACAAAGAAATGTGAAAGAAATAAAAGTGCTACAAGAGAAATTAACAGAAAAGGCGAAGTCTTTCATAGAGAGTTTTGGTTTTACTTCAGAAGATGAAGAGTATGTAAAGAAAATATAACGATGATTATTTATGCGATACAATAAATATAAGGCAGGTGGATGTATGACGATGACTTCTGGTCTTGTATTAATTGGAGGGTGCTTTATAGTAGCAGAATTATGTCATATAATCATTCGGAAAAGAATGAGTAAGAAAAAAAAGCCATATGAATTACAATACATCCCTGTCTTTTTCATTATGTTTTGTATGCTTAGTACATTACAAAATCTAATGAACTTTCCACCACTTGTAAATGTTTTTTTAAAGTTTGGTTTACTTTATAGTGGTGTTGGAATAGCACTTTTATTTATTTTATTTTGCATACGTTATGTTCACTATCAATCGTATATATTTATTTTAAATTGGTTAAAGCAAGATGATAGAAACCGCCTTACATAAGGCGGTTTTTTTATTTGCAATTGTAACAGAACTTGTACATTTCACATAAAATAGGACGAGTAGAAATGCGAACATATTACAAGAAAGGGGCGGGGCAATAAAATGAAACTTGTTATAGACGCAGGGCACGGTGGATATGATTCTGGTGCTGTTGGTAATGGTTTAGTAGAAAAAAACTTAACACTTCAAATTGCTAGACGCGTTCGAGACATTTTAACGGTAAATTACCCAATTACAATTAAAATGACACGTGATAGTGATGTGTTTATTTCTTTATCGGAACGTGCTAATATTGCTAATGCTTTCAGTGCGGATTATTTTATTTCATTTCATATTAATAGCGGCGGGGGTACAGGTTTTGAAAGTTATATTTATAATGCGTTATCCAATAGCAGCACTGCATATGCAAAGCAACAAAAAATGCATACAGCTGTCAATCCTGTATTAACAAAATATGGTCTTCGTGATCGAGGAGCAAAAAAAGAAAATTATGCGGTATTAAGAGAAACCGCAATGGATGCAATTTTAACTGAGACTGCTTTTATTGATACAGCGTTTGATGCGAATTTATTAAAAAATCCACAATTTATTGAAGATCTAAGTCAAGCGTATGCAAATGGAATAGCAGCTATTTTGGGAGTAGCTCCAAATCCACAACCCCCTAACCCACAACCGACACCTCAAACGAAGGGAATCGCTTATGTTCTTGGGAAAAATGTAAATTTAAGAAATGGTCCATCAACTTCTTCCTCAGTTATTCGTCAATTAAATTCTCCAGAATCTTACGTTGTATATCAGGAAAGTAACGGATGGCTAGATTTGGGGAATGGACAATGGGTGTATAATGATCCTTCGTACATTAATTTTGTAAAGACAAGCAATAGTGATGGAAGCCCGATTGGGGTTGCATATATACAAGGGATGAATGTAAATTTAAGAAGTGGTCCATCAACTACATCTGCAGTTATCCGCCAATTAAATTCTCCAGAATCTTATTCAGTATATATAAATGAAAATGGTTGGTTAAACCTTGGGGGAAATCAGTGGGTATATAATGACTCAGCATATATTAAGTATACTCAATATTAGGAATTGAAATGATAGTGCAATATGGATGCGTATCCTTGTTATGTATAACAAGGATACGCATTTTAATAACAACATTATTTTTCATACTTATGCACTATGTTTTAAAAAGAAACATTAGAAAAGCGGATAGAATCTAAATAGTATATATTAAAAAAGTTTTCTGATATACATTGACAATGTATGTAAGATACATTAATCTTTAAATGTTAATGATAATCGATTTCATCTAGGGAGGACATATGATACATACTAAAAAACTAATTATGTTCTGCATTATGATACTCATGGTTGTAATTGCAGGATGTAGTAAAGAAGAGAAAAAAGAAAATAATATATCAGCGAAAGCAAAAGGTTCATATACGGTAAAGCATGCAATGGGTGAAACGACAGTAAATGGTACACCTAAAAAAGTTGTTGTTTTAACAAATGAAGGCGCAGAGGCTCTCCTAGCTGTGGGCGTAACGCCAGTGGGGACTACGAAACCACGTGCTGGTGATGAATGGTATCCTCATTTAGCGAAAGAGTTAAAAAACACAGAAGTTGTAGGAACTGAACGTGATATTAATTTAGAGGCTGTAATGAAGCTTAAGCCAGATTTAATTATCGGAAATAAAATGCGTCATGAAAAAATATATGATCAGCTAAAAGAAATCGCACCAACTGTTTATGCAGAAACATTACGCGGTGATTGGAAAGAAAACTTTATACTTTATACAAAAGCTGTAAATAAAGAAGAAGAAGGGCAAAAAGCTCTTGATGATTATAAAAAACGCATTGAAGGAATGAAAGAGAAGTTAGGCGATAAATTAAATTCTAAAGTTTCTATTATTCGTTTCGTGCCAGGTGATGTTCGTATTTATCAAAAAAACTCATTCTCGGGCGTCGTTTTAAATGATATTGGATTTAAACGACCACCATTACAAGATAAAGATGATTTTGCGATAAAAGGAATTACAAAAGAGCAGATTCCAAATATGGACGGAGACTACTTATTCTATTTCACGTCTGATAAAGATGCAGATAAGAATAATGAAGGAAATTCGTTAGCAAAGGAATGGACAGAAGATCCACTCTTTAAGCAACTACAGGCTTCTAAAAATAACAAAGTATTCCAAGTAGATGAGGTAATCTGGAATACAGCAGGCGGTATTAAAGCTGCGAACCTTATGTTAGATGATATTGAAAAATATTTCCTTAAATAAATGATAAAATACATCACTTTTACGAAGTGATGTATTTTTTGTTTGTGAAAATACAGAAAATTCCTTCTTTCAGGGTGTCATAAGTTGTACAATAAAATCAATCATGTGATAAAGGAGTGGGGAAGAATGAAAGCTACTCATAAAGATTGGATCTTGTTTAATGGGAGAATGATTAATACGAAGGAAGAACAGCCGATGGTCGCATTAGAAGAGCGAGGCTTCCAATTTGGTGATGGGATTTATGAAGTATTTAGACTATACGATGGCAAGCCTCATTTATTAGATTTACATTTGGAACGATTCTTTAACTCTATGGCGGAAATAAAACTAATTCCACCATTTACGAAGGAAGAATTAGTAGAAGAGTTATATCAAATGATTAAAAAAAATCAATTTCAAGAAGATGGGAATGTATATTTACAAATATCAAGAGGTGCACAACCGCGCAATCATGTATATGAATCAGATTTACAACCGACATATTTTGCAAATCTTGTTTCGTTCCCAAGACCAGTTGCTTCAATGGAGGCAGGGATTAAGGTGACAGTAGAAGAGGACATCAGGTGGAAGTTTTGCCATATAAAATCTTTAAATTTGCTTCCTAATATCATGATCAAAAACAAAATAAATGAACAAGGGTATCAAGAAGCAATATTAGTACGAGATGGCATTGTGACTGAAGGGTGTCATTCCAATTTCTTTATCGTGAAGAATAATAAGTTGATTACACATCCAGCGGATCATTTCATTTTACATGGTATTACACGTCACTACGTAATTACATTAGCGAAAGAGTTACATATCGATGTAGAGGAACGAGAGTTTTCATTACAAGAAGTATATGACGCTGAGGAGTGCTTCTTTACAGCGACGCCGCTTGAAATATTCCCAGTCGTTCAAATTGGTGATGAACAGTTCGGGGCTGGTGAAAGAGGACCAATTACGAAAAAACTACAAGCTGCATACGAAGAGAGTATTCGTTTATTTAAAGTGACAAATTAATTATGAAGAAAAAAGCTGGTATTCTTCCGGCTTTTTTTCATGATATAATTCAAGCATAGGACAAGTTTTGAAAACGCTGTAAAAAGGGGATTTAATATATGAATTATGAAGATTTTAAAGAAGTAATTCACGGAAGACGAAGTGTTAGAAAGTTTACAGATCAAGAAGTATCTACTAATGATATAAAAGAAATAATTGATTGTGCTCGTTACGCACCAAGTGATACGAATTCACAAACGTGGGAATTCTTAGTTATCATGAATCGAGAGAAGATTAAAGAAATTGAACAAATGACATGGGATGCATTACATAAACTTGCGACAAAAGCAGCAGAAAATGGAGAAGAGAAAGCAGGGAAATTACTTACACGTTCTTTCGGACCATATGCAACAGCTTTCTCGGAGGCACCAGTATTAATCGTATGTTTGGCAACACCATATGAATCAAAGTTCCGTGAAAAGATATTTGATCCAATTGCTTTTGTTCCAGATTCAGTTTGGGAAGAAGAAGGCATTAAGAGTAGCTGTTTAGCGGCACAAAACTTAATGTTAGCTGCACATGCAAAGGGACTTGGTACTTGTCCAATGACAGGGCCAGTATTGCTAGCTCAAGATGAACTGCGCCAATATTTACAAATTGAGCCTGAAAAACAAATAAATATGGTTATTTCACTCGGATTTCCGAAAGATAAACCGAAGAAACTTCCAAGAAAAGAAGTAGATGAGATTACAACGTTTGTTTTTTAATTGCTGTATAGAAAAGACATTGAACTAACAATGTCTTTTTATTTTTGAGGGTATGTAATTCATATGTTGGGCTAAAATGATAGATAAGAGGGAATTACTATTTATTTCATAAAAAAAATTAATGTTCTATTAAGGAAAGTATGATACATTAATCGTGAGCAAGATTCTATTTGTTCATGAAAGTGTTGAAAGTAGTCTCAAAATTTAAAAGTTATTTTTGTATAATAAATTATAATGAAGTTACAGGGGGGATGAATTTTGAAAAAATTCATAATCACTGGATTGTCTGTATTGTTATTAGTTGGTTGCGGTGCTCCACAGGAAAAAGAGGACGCGCAATCAAAACAGGAAGAACAAGTTGTAAACGCAAGTGATGAGAATATGGTTGTATTTCCTGAAGGAGCAATGTCAATTGGAGAAGGGAAAGTAAAAGTTATTACTCCAGATGGTACTTCTGAAAACGGCAATATACCGACTGTATTCATCAAAAAGGATACGTTAATTCAGCAAGTTGAATTAGAACTTTCTAATTTTCAAAGTGATAAAGAAACATTCGTATTTGTAGATCAAATGTATACGGATAAACATCAAGTAACTAGTACAACGCAGACAACAGTGCAGTTAAAAGAAAAAACGCTGGAAACAGGTAGTCATACAATTACTGCAGTTCAGTATGAAAACAATGACCCGAAAGGAAAGGTTATTAGTTTTAATCAAGCAACATTTGAGACAAAACCAGCGTCTTAATATGAATAAAAAGTACATTACTCAAAAAGTAGTGTGCTTTTTTGTTTGGACTAGAGTGTGCAAGAGTGAATAACTTATTTCATTTTCTAATACGATTAAATAGGAAGTAATCACTTGTTACTTATGACAGAGAAAGAGGCTGAATACGTGAATCGGTGTATTCGTATCATTTTGATTAGCCTAATGATGGCAGTAATTTGGTTTACGATATAAGAGTTTATGCAAATAACGCTCAATTATCAAATTCATGACTTGTTAATAGGAGCTATTTGTTTTACCATTGTTTATCTATTATATCCCGCACTAACGGGCAGTAAGACCTTACCTTAAAACTCGGTATAGGTGAGGAGATTAGGTGGGAGATCAACTGCCTGTAAATGCACGATTGATGAGGGCTGATAATCATTGGAGATGAACAACCTCTCCAATGATTAAAGTTTCACTTTATGATAAACTCGGATTAAGGTGAGTTTTGCAAGAAAAATGTAGGTATTTCATTTGAAATGTCGAATAGTACATACGATGTCGTAATAACAAATTTTCTATTGTTTACTGTGAAACAGAAGAAGGAGAGATAGTAATGAAACGAGCTCTTATTAATATTGATTATACATATGATTTTGTAGCGGAAAAAGGTGCTTTAACTTGCGGAAAACCAGGACAAGAAATTGAGAATGAAATTGTACATATAACGAAGCAATATATTGAAAATGGGGATTACGTAGTGTTTGCAATTGATAAACATGAAGAAAATGATGAATATCATCCCGAAGCGAAATTATTTCCTCCTCATAATATAGCAGGTACAAATGGTAGAGACTTATTCGGTGAGTTACAAGAAGTATACGAAACATATAAAAATGCTGAGAATGTATATTATATGGATAAAACGCGATACAGTGCGTTTGCTGGAACGGATTTAGAGATGAAGCTAAGAGAAAGAGGAATAGCAGAAGTTCATCTTGTAGGTGTTTGTACTGATATTTGTGTTCTTCATACAGCAGTAGATGCTTATAATAAAGGGTTTAAAATTGTTGTTTATGAAAAGGCGGTTGCATCTTTTAATGCACAAGGGCATGAATTTGCACTTGGACATTTTAAGTCATGCTTACATGCAGAAGTGAAGTGAAAAAAGAGGCCTTTAAAAAAGGTCTCTTTTATTTGTCATTGTTCATTGAAAACAGCTACCGCAACGCCTAATAAATTGAGTGGTCTTGATCCGACAACTTTTCTAAGTTCTTCAATATATCCCATTGTATGTAACCTCCGTAAGAAAAAATAAGAGCAAATAAACTATTCGTTATTATGTAAATATATTCCTCTTTATAAGGGGAGAGAAGACATATAACTTATTTGTGTTATTTGGTAAAATATACATCAAAAAAGGTCAAACAAAATCTTTGACCTTTTTTGACCAAATGTTATAATAAAGGCAGAAAGAGATAATCTTTCATTCATAAATAATAAGGAGGAAAAAATATGCGTAATTTATTTCCAGAGATAACAAAACGTCAAAATGGTATTTTTGATTTTGGGCCTTCTTTATTAGAAGGGATGACAGATGCTTTCTTTAAGCCACTGAACATGGATACTTTTAAAGTAGATGTTCATGAGCAATCTGATAAATATACTGTGAAAGCAGATTTACCAGGTTTTCAAAAAGAAAACATTCAAGTTGATTTTGAACAAGATGTATTAACGATTCAAGCAACTAACCATAATGAAGTAGAAGAAAAAAATGAGAATGGCACATATATTCGTAAAGAACGTTCTATAGGTTCTGTAACTCGACGCTTTAGTTTTAAACAAGTTGAGGAAGAAAATGTTAGAGCAAATTATAAAGATGGCGTACTGACAATAGAATTACCAAAACTGAAAGAAGAAAAAAACAGTAAGACAACAATTAACATCGAATAAAAGAGCTGATAAATTCAGCTCTTTTTTTACGTAGTTAATGAATAAATGAGTTGAAATCGTAATGAGCTGAATAAAGTTGTAACGTTGAAAAAATTTCACGATTTGCTCCCCCTTAGGTTATTAAAAAGGGTATATTTAAAGGGAAAGGAAAAGAACATCTAGACATACTGTATAAACTGAATTAGTAATAAAGTCAAAATACATAGTAAGGGTAGTGGCATTTTAGATTAGGATAATAGATTTTCCTAGAAAAAACTGAGACGATTATGAATTTCTTAATTAGTAAGGAAGTGGATGGATGAGTTTATTAACGTATACTGAAGAATTTTTTAATTATGTAAGGGAGTTTTTACTTTTAAGATTTTTACTATTTGCTTTAGTTTTAATCATTATTTCTTTTGTAATAAACCGTATTATTGATTGGTTTTTTAGGAAATCAAGCTTTTTTGATGAAGAGGTAGAGCAGACGATTCAAAGTGTAATTCGATCTATTTTTAGATATATCATTATCATCAGTCTTATCATATATTTAATTAGCCAATTTGTAGATATAAAAAGTATTATTGCAGGTGCAGGGATAGCTGGAGTTGTCATCGGTTTTGCTGCACAACAGATGCTAAAAGATGTTATATTAGGTTTTGCAAGATTAGCGGACAAAGAGTTTCGAGTTGGTGATTTTGTAACTTTTAACGGAACAAATTCAGGAACTATTGAAGAGATTAGTATTCGTTTTATGCAAATTCGTGAATGGTCAGGAAAACTACTTACCATCCCGCACGGAGAGATTAGAACGATACAAAATTTTAATAAAGGATGGATGCGTGTAATTGAACGCATCACGGTAAGTTATCAGGAAGATCCAACAAGAGTGAAGGAATTGTTAGAAGAAGTCTGTGTTATATGCAATGAAAAATTGAATCAAACTCTTTATAGAGTAGAGGATGAGGCTGTTGAACCATTTAAATACGTCGGTGTTACAGACTTAAATCCTAACTTGAAATATGTTGGCTATGAATTTTGTATTACAGGTTTAATAAAGCCAGAAGATTATTTTGAAACTTCTAGACAAGTAAGATTTGAATTAATGTCTATGTTCCATAAGAATCAAGTGCAAATGCCAGCAGCGAATATGGTTGTTACTACTGAAGGTTTACAGCATATCCATGGTGGACAATCTTTATCGGACAGCTAAAGTAGAATCGTTTGTTAACAAAAATTCTGCTTCCAAAATTGGATAGAATAACAATAATAAAATGATTGATATAAAGAAAGGGCTGAAGGAATTCGGTTCTTTTTTTATTTATAGAATTTAGAAATTTCTTAATGTTATAATTGTAGTTGGTGATGAGAATGAACTTTGAAGAAAAAGAGATGCGTCGTTTAGAAGCATTAAAAGAAATTGCTGAATTATTAAATGAAGCAACAAACTTACAGGATATGTTAGAAAAAGTGTTGCATACATTGTTACAAGTAATGAATTTACAAACAGGGTGGATATTCTTTATTGATGAAAGTGGAAAGCACAGCATGCTTGTAGACGAAAATTTACCAGAGGCTCTTACGTGGCAAAAGAAGAAGCCGATGTGTGAAGGAAACTGTTGGTGTGTAGAACGTTTTGTAAATGGGAGATTGGAAAAAGCGACTAATATTATTGAATGTAAGCGAATAGAAGATGCAATTGAATGTAATTGGGGAGAGACAGAAGATGTTACACATCATGCGACTATTCCGCTTAGGTCTGGATTAGAAAAATTTGGTCTACTAAATGTGGCTGCACCTCATAAAACTTATTTTTCAGAGGAAGAGTTAGCGTTATTAGAATCAATTGCATTTCAAATTGGAACGACAATACAACGTATTCAATTAGTTGAGAAAGAACGTAAATATGTAGTGGTAGCGGAAAGAAATCGACTTGCACGTGATTTACATGATTCAGTAAAACAATTGTTATTTTCTATTATGCTAACAGCGAAAGGTACTCTGAATATGACGCAAGATAGAGAATTGCAAGAGATGTTAAGTTATATTGGAGAATTATCACAAGAAGCATTACAAGAGATGACGCTATTAATTTGGCAATTAAGACCTGAAGGATTAGAGAAAGGATTAGCGGAAGCAATTCAAAATTACGGGAAGTTATTAGGAGTTCAAGTGGAAGTTCGAATTGATGGGATGGTTTCAATTGGGGATGAAATAGAAGAAGTTTTATGGCGTATTAGCCAAGAGGCGCTACATAATTGTAAAAAGCATGCTTCGTGTGAAAAGGTACATGTTCTTTTAAAAATAGAAAATAACCAGTTACATTTTTACATAGAAGATAATGGAATAGGATTTATACAAGAACAAGTAAGGGAATCAGCACTTGGTCTGAAAAGTATGAAGGAACGTATTCAGTTAATGAAGGGATCGTTTCAAATTATAACGGAGCTGAAAAAGGGTACAAAAATAGAAATTCAATTGCCGATTTGAAGGGGAGAATAAGATTGAAGATTAAATTGCTACTAGTTGAGGATCATCATATCGTTCGAAGAGGACTTGTATTCTTTTTGAAAACGAGAGAAGAATTTGAAATTATTGGGGAAGCGGAAAATGGCGAAGAGGCATTACATTTCGTGCAAAAAGAAAGACCGGATGTTGTACTAATGGATGTATCGATGCCGAAAATGGATGGAATTGAGGCAACAAAACGTCTAAAGCAATACGATGAGACGATAAAGGTACTTATATTAAGTAGTTTTTCAGAGCAAGATTATGTTATACCAGCACTTGAAGCTGGAGCAGATGGTTATCAATTAAAAGAAGTACAACCTGAGCAACTTGTCGCTTCTATTATTGCAGTACAGCAAGGAAATGCGAATTTTCACCCGAAAGTAACACCTGCATTAATGGGGCGTTCCGCAGTAAAGAAGGAAATAGAAAATCCTTTTTCAATGTTAACGAAAAGAGAACAAGAGGTACTTCGCGAAATTGCAAAAGGAAGAAGCAATAAGGAGATTGCAGCAGAACTTCATATTACAGAACAAACTGTGAAAACACACGTTTCAAACGTTTTAGCTAAATTGGAAGTGGATGATCGTACGCAAGCCGCATTATACGCAGTGAAACATGGGGAGAATTACTCATAAGTATGAATAATTCTGTTATATCGTATGACAGAATACATAGGAGCAATTAAAAATTATAGTAATCCCTAATATAGGTTTTTCTTCTTTCGATAATTAGGTACAATAAAGTGAAACTCTAATCAGTGGAGGACCATCCCCACTGATGATTAGTTTAACTAATCGGTTTTTACAGGATAAAGCTACGATGGAAGGGGAGGATATGCTATGCCTGGTACAAGAAGTGGGATTGGAAAGATTCAGGCTTCGTTAAATGGTTTATCACCGAAATTGCGAAGTATTGCCGAACATATTTTGAAACATCCACAAGATGTTGTACATAAATCTATTACAGAATTAGCTGAAGTTACGAATAGTTCCGAAGCTACGATATTCCGCTTATGTAAAAACCTTGGTTTGCAAGGTTTTCAAGATTTAAAGATTACATTAGCTCGTGAAATTGTACATACACCGATGCAAAATATCCATGAAGAGGTATCAGCAGAAGATAGTATGGTAACTGTTGCTAAAAAAGTTTTTCATTCGCATATTACAGGACTGCAAGATACTTTACATTTGCTTAATGAAACGGCACTTGAGCAGGCTGTACGAGCCTTACAAGAAGCAAGTCGAATTGAGTTTTATGGAAATGGTGGCTCTGGTATTATTGCAATGGATGCGTATCATAAGTTTATGAGAACGGGTATTTCTTGTATCGCTCATACTGATTCGCATTTTCAAATTATGGGAGCAGGTTTACTCTCGGAAAATTCAGTTGTTATTGGTATTTCTCATTCTGGTAGCAATAAAGGATTACTTGAAGCATTAGAAGTAGCGAAAGCAAGAGGGGCCAAAATTATTGCGATTACGAGCTATAAGAAATCAGCATTAAGTCAACTTGCTGATATAACGTTATATACATCAACACGTGAGACTGAATTCCGCACAGAAGCAAGTTCATCAAGATTAGCACAGTTAAGCTTATTAGATACTTTGTATGTAGGGTTGTCGTTGCAACGACAAGAGGAAACTCTAAAAAATTTACAAAGTATACGTGAAACGATTTCGATGAAGCGAATATAAAAAAAGCTCTTCAAATGAAGAGCTTTCAGACTGTAGACAAACTATTTTTGGAGAGTTCAAATGCTAAAAATAGTTTGTTTCTTATTTTAGGGATAATTTATCCAATGGAATTTATATGTAGTGCTTTCTATACTATAATTTACTATAAGTGAGGAAGGTGTCTTATGAAAATATCTGTTTATGTTGCAAGTGCATTTAGTAAGGATCATAAAGGCGGAAATAAAGCAGGAGTGGTATTTATTGAGAATACATTGACCACTACTCAAAAAATGGAAATAGCCAAACAACTGGGCTATGCGGAAACCGCATTTATATCAGAATCTGAAATTGCTGATTATAAATTTGAGTATTTTACACCAAAAGAAGAAGTTGATTTATGTGGTCATGCCACAATTGGCTCTTTCGCGATACTGATGCATTTAAATAAACTTTTCAGGAATCGCTATACGATTGAAACGAACAGCGGTGTTCTTACTATTACTATAAAAGATGACATCATATTCATGGAACAAAATAAACCGATATTCTATGATGTTGTATCTCCAAACGAGTTCATCGACTGTTTTGATAGTAAAGATATAGAAAATAAATACCCAATTCAAATTGTCTCCACGGGCTTAAAAGATATTTTAATTCCTATAAAAAGTGAAACACAATTACATGCACTGCAACCTAATTTTGAAAAAATTAAAGAAATCAGCAAGTATTATAATGTTGTCGGGATGCATCTATATACTTTTAATGACAATCGAATTATATGCAGAAATTTTGCTCCGCTATACGACATCAATGAAGAAGCAGCGACTGGAACTTCAAACGGTGCATTAGCTTGCTACCTTTATGAACAGCACTACTTGCAAAAAGAAGTCTATGTATTTGAACAAGGCTATTCTTTACACTCGCCTTCTGAAATATTAGTTAAATTAGCAACCAATAGCAAAAATAAAATAGAAAAAGTTTATGTTGGTGGCAAAGGATATTACTGTGAAACTAAGTGTTTACATGTAGAAAATATTGAGTGAAGAGCTTTTTTATCGGTAAGAAGTTTGTTAATTTATTTTCTTTTAGAAATATGTGACTTACTTATAGTCAATGATAAACTCTCATTTTTAAAAATTTAAAATAAAGACCGATTTGTGTAATGATTCAAATATTGTTCATAATTTCACAAGTTGTTTATGAAGTGTCATGTTATGATGAAGATGTAATGATGATTGAACACTTAAATTTGGTACAATAACTAGCCAAAGTAGTGAAGAAAGTAGTTGTGAGATAAACTCATTAAAATGCTAAAACACTAAAGGGGAGATCACATATGAAAGCAGTAGTGGTTAATAAAAACAGCAAAGCAAACATCGAAGTGATTGAAAAAGAATTACGTCCGTTACACTCAGGTGAAGCGTTAGTAGATGTAGAATATTGTGGAGTTTGCCACACTGATTTACACGTTGCGAATCATGATTTTGGTAATACTGATGGCCGTATTCTTGGTCATGAGGGTGTAGGTATTGTTACGAAAATAGCTGATGATGTTACTTCACTAAAGATAGGTGACCGTGTAAGTATTGCATGGATGTTCCAATCTTGTGGACGTTGTGAATATTGCGTAACTGGTAGAGAAACATTTTGCCGTGAAGTTAAAAACGCTGGTTATTCAGTGGATGGTGGTATGGCTGAACAATGTATCGTTACAGCTGATTATGCGGTAAAAGTACCAGAAGGATTAGATCCTGCTCAAGCATCATCAATTACTTGTGCTGGTGTAACTACATATAAAGCTATTAAAGTATCAGATATTAAACCTAGTCAACCTATTGTAATCTATGGCTGCGGTGGATTAGGTAACTTAGCTATCCAATATGCTAAAAATGTATTTGGTGCAAAGGTAATCGCAGTAGACATTAATGATGACAAATTAGCCTTAGCAAAAGAAGTTGGTGCTGATATGACTATCAATCCAATTTCTCAAGGTCCTGCTGATAAAATTGTGCAAGAGGAGTTTGGTGGCGCTTATGCTGCGGTAGTAACAGCAGTCTCTAAAGTAGCCTTTAACTCAGCAGTTGATGCAGTACGTGCTTGCGGTAAAGTAGTTGCAGTAGGGCTACCAGTAGAAACAATGGACTTAAACATCCCACGACTTGTACTGGATGGAATTGAAGTAGTTGGTTCTCTAGTTGGTACTCGTAAGGATCTGGAGGAGGCATTTATGTTCGGGGCAGAAGGAAAAGTAGTGCCGGTTGTTCAAACTTGTTCTCTAGATAAAGTACAAAATGTATTCGAAGAAATGGAACAAGGTAGAATTCAAGGGCGTATGGTAATTGATTTTAAAAAACATAATTGTGCTTGCAAATAATTCACTTTAAATATAAAAAGCATGAGTCTAGCAAAGGACATGTAAAAAAGTTAGACAGTATAAGAAGATGATCCCTGTATTTAATAGGGATCATCTTCTTTATTTTCTACTAATATCAATGCCAATTAATACTTGATTAATGAGAAATGATTAAAGGTTTACTTTATTTGCAAACGAAAAGGAATCTTTATGTTTAACAAATTTTTTATGATCTGGAACGTTTTGAATTGCTACAATTTGCGAATCTCTTGCTTTCAGTGCATCTTGAATCCCGATGGTCATAAGCTTAATAAATAGAATCGTAATAAAGAATGAAGCGAGAGTATAAAAAATAATCCACCATGAAAGATTCATTTCATTACGATTTAATCCAATAAGACCTGCCCAATCATTAGATAGAGAAACAGGTTTAAGCACTCCGTCATAGAGTTCACGCATTTGTATCCCGCCAATTACAATGTTAAGCAACGCTAAATGGATAACGAGTATGAGTGTTTGGACGATATGTTCCATAAATAATACAAATAAGCGGTCAAGTAATAAGACTCGTAAGTGTTTTTTAATAATATGAAAACGGCTAGCACCCAGTAATTGTGAACTTAAGATGTAATCTCGTTTCATAAATTCATCAACCTCTGAGGATATGTATAAAGAAAGTGTAGGCAGAGCGACGAAAATAAGTACGAGTACTTGATAAAACATAAATGAAATATTTGGATCTACCCCATCAGCATTTGATGTGATTATAATATTAACGGGCGTGATGAGTATGAATGCGATAAATAGAGTTGGAATATAATAAAAAACTTCTGAGCATGACTGGAAAAATCTCTTGAGTTTTGGAGCAAATAAACTTAAGAGGATTCCTATACATGTTCCGCATAAAATTCGAAAGAAGCTAATTGCCACTGCTAATAAAATAGTGAATTTTGCTCCTTCTACAATTTGTAAGAAAACAGACTCTCCAAAACGATCAGATCCAAAAGGTGGAATTAACGATGGCGGAAAGGGGGCCTTTCCAAGTAATTCGTTATTGTCATTGTAAAGTAACTGAGGAGGTTTTGGGATGTTATCTTTAAAGAACCAACTATAAATAAAACTAGCTGAAATAAGTATGAATAGATAAGTAAAGCCGATTAAAAAGCGTTTTGATTTCCAAATAGATTTCATAATGATACTCCTTTCAATTGCTTTTTCCATCTATTCATCATGAATGAGACTATTTGGAAAATGGCATAAAACGGTAAAATAATCATAACAAGTATGATAAATGCAGCTGGAGGTGAAACAAACGCCTTATTAAATAAAAATTGAATAATGCCTTCCATATTAAAAACAAGTTCTAAAATGAATAAATTAGAAAGTAAGAAAACAAAAATCGTTTTTAAATGGTGGAAGAAGTGGATAGATATATTTTTGAATAAATGAATGCATAGTATATAACTTGATGAAAGGCCTTTTCCATATGCAACCTCTACGTAATGTTTTCCTTGTTCTTCTTTTATGTATAACACAATCATCCGAAACATTTGTAATGTAGGTAAGACAGCTAATGATAAAATAGGGAGTAAATAAGCTCGATTTTCATTAAAAGAAATAATAGTGACAGGAGATTCCCCAAATTTCTGAAGTACCCATATGAAAAATATTTGCAAACAAATCATCATCATCATATCAGGGACAGCTTCTAATATGAACACAATTCGGTTTATCCATTTTTTTATATAATCTTTTGCTAAAAAATAAAAAAATGCCATGCTGGATGATAAAAAGAGAGCAAGAAAAAAGGCTGAAAATAATATAGTAAATGAATATAGGTAAGGTTCTAAAACAGTTGGAAATAATGGTGTTTTTTTGAAATGGCCAAACTTCGGGTCTGATCCTATAATCACTAATGATTCAGGGGAGAAGACCTGTTTTAACATGGTAACGATCTGATTAAAAAAATAAATTGGTTGAAAGGTAAATCCTTGTTGAGTGATAAATAAATAAGGTAAATTTAATAATAGTAAGAGTGATAAAAGAATTGATGAAAGCTTAATTGTGAATTGAGATATTTTATTTAACATTAAATCCCTCCGACATCTTTTTACAACATTATACAATAAATTCTGTATTATTATTTTATTTTTCTGAAAAATAAAAATACACTTCGGTTTTATAGTATGCAAGATATATTTACAAGATAAAAAAGTGATAATAGGGGGCCACGCTCTATGTTTATCAAGATAAAAGACTAGTGAACTTAAAACAATAAATAAGAGCAAAATGCACAGAATTCTCATTCTGCGGTTAGTTACTTTTCTTGGTTTGATGGTGATGTTACGTGACCGCTAAAAATGAATATTGCTTTTCAACTCTTTCTTCAAGCAAATAAGTAGAACGTGTGGAGGACTATGTATGTGTTGTTAATGAGAGGAAAGAGTGTATTGCGTAACGAATATAACGTAATTTTACCGCATGGAAAAGCTAAATGTAGTATATAAGTGAAATGGAATGAGGGGATTTATTTTTTGGTATGAAAAAAATTTTCTTTTTATAACTTGATAAATGAAAAAATATTTTATATACTAATTCATGTAAACGGTTTACTAAATCGTATTTTTCTAGAAATGAAGGGAAGATTCGCATGGAAACAAGGGGGAGAGTAATCGGGATTGATATCGGTACCACAAGTACAAAAACGGTTGTGTTCACAGAAAAAGGAAAAGTCATTGCATCACATGCAATCGATTACCCAATTATTCAACCGAATGTAGGATGGGCTGAGCAAGATCCTGATGTAATATGTGCCGCTGTATACAAAAGTGTAAGCGTTGCCATTGGAAAAGGTAATGTATTACCAGAAGATATTTCTTCAATCGGTATTAGTACAGCTATGCACGCATTAATTGCAGTAGATGAAAATGGTGCGCCATTAACGCGTTCTATCATTTGGGCAGATAATCGAAGTACGAAGCAATCAGAAAAATTATTACAACAAATGAATGGGCATGAAATTTATAGACGTACAGGTACACCGATTCATCCGATGTCACCACTTTCTAAATTGTTATGGATGAAAGAAGAGGAACCAGAGTTATATACAAGTGCCTATAAATTCATTTCCATTAAAGAGTATGTGATTTACCAATTATTTTCACGCTACGTAGTTGATTATTCGATTGCTTCTGCTACGGGGTTATTTAATTTAGAAACATTAAACTGGGATGAAGATGTTTTAACTATGTTACATATGTCACCAGAACAATTATCAACCCCTGTACCAACTACATATATTTTATCAGGTATGAAGCCAGAATTAGCACAGAAGATGGGGATAAGTGCAGAAACACCAATTGTCATCGGAGCAAGTGATGGGGTTCTTGCAAATGTAGGAGTTGGTGCGATATCACCGGGTGCGGCTGCAATTACGATTGGAACGAGTGGTGCGGTTCGAACAATCTCATCAAATATAAATACAGATGAGAAAGGGAGAACGTTTTGTTACGCATTAACAGATGAGCACTGGGTAATCGGTGGTCCAACGAATAACGGCGGAATATTACTGAGATGGTTACGTGATGAATTTGGTAGTCCAGAGCAAGAAGTAGCAAGAAAGCTCGGCATTGATCCTTATGATTTATTAATTAAATATGCAGAAAGCGTACCAGCTGGAGCGGATGGACTATTGTTCTTACCTTTCTTATCTGGAGAACGCGCACCTTACTGGAATGCAAATGCTCGTGGTACATTCTTTGGAATCAATCTTCAACATAAGCGAGAACATTTTATACGTGCAGTGATGGAAGGTGTTTGTATGAGTGTATATTCAGTAGCACTAGCAATCAGGGATTGTACAGGGCCACTTACTGAAATACGAGTTTCAGGAGGGTTTGCAAAATCTGCATTTTGGAGACAAATGTTGTCCGATATGATGGGAAAAGAATTGCTTGTTCCGGAAAGCCATGAAGCATCTGCGCTTGGGGCAGCGGCAGTTGCTTTATATGCTGTAGGAAAAATCGATTCTCTTGAAGAGGTAAAGGATTGGATTGATATTGTCCATCACCATGTACCAAATAAAGAAAATACGGCTATATATTTAGAAATGTTTTATATGTATGAACGACTTTACAATCGCTTGAAAGAAGAATTTGATTGTATAGCTGCTTTCCAACGTAAACAATAGGGGGATTGGGAGAAATGGTAGTTGGGATCGTACTAGCGGCAGTTGTCATACTACTTTTACTTATTACGGTAGTAAAATGGCATCCATTTGTCGCATTAATTTTAACAGCAATTGGTGTAGGATTAGCAATGGGAATGCCTTTAATTGGAACTTCACCAAAAGATCCAGGGATTATTGATTCTATTAAACTAGGGCTTGGTAATACGTTAGGGTTTTTAGCGATAGTTTTAGCACTAGGAACGATGCTTGGAAAAATGATGGCCGAATCTGGTGGTGCTGAACGTATCGCTAACACATTAATTAATCGTTTTGGGAAGAAACGAGTTCACTGGGCGATGATGTTCGTTGCATTTTTAGTCGGGATTCCGGTATTTTTCCAAGTTGGATTTGTACTATTAATTCCGTTAGTATTTACAATTGCGTTAGAAACTGGGGTATCACTTATTACAATTGGTATTCCGCTAGTAGCAGGACTGTCAGTCGTACACGGACTTGTTCCACCGCATCCAGCGGCAATGGCGGCAGTTGGTATTTTTAAAGCAGATGTAGGGAAGACAATTTTATATGCGTTAATTGTCGGACTTCCAACTGCAATTATTTCAGGTCCACTTTACGGGAAATGGATTGGTGCTCGTATACATAAGGAAGTACCATTAGATATAGCGGAGCAATTTGTTGAAAAAGATAATAAAAAAGAGCTTCCTAGCTTTTGGAATACATTGTTTACAATTTTACTTCCAGTATTTCTTATGCTTGGTGCATCAATAGCAGAAGTTGCATTAAATAAAACAAGTCAACTAGCACAAGTATTACACTTTATTGGAGATCCGATTGTGGCTTTATTAATTGCAACCATTTACTCTTTCTTTAGTCTTGGATATGCAAAAGGTTTCTCAAAAGATAAAGTGTTAGAATTTACAAATGATTGCCTTGGACCTATTGCAAACATATTGTTAGTGATTGGTGCAGGCGGCGCATTTAATAAAGTATTATTAGATTCTGGAATTGGAACGACAATTGCAGATATGGCGAAAGAATCACATATTTCACCGATATTATTAGGGTGGGGAATTGCGGCACTTATTCGAATTGCAACTGGATCAGCTACTGTTTCTATGATGACAGCGGCTGGAATTGTTGCACCGATTGCAGCAAGTACACCAGGTGTAAATGTTGAACTACTAGCACTTGCAACTGGTGCAGGGTCATTAATTTTATCACATGTAAATGATTCAGGATTTTGGATGATTAAAGAGTATTTCGGAATGACTGTGAAAGAAACGTTATTAACATGGACTGCAATGGAGACTATATTATCTGTAGTAGCACTTGGGCTAATTTCGATATTAAATATATTTGTATAGAATAGGAGATTGATTAATATGAAACTAGGTTTAATTGGATTAGGAAAAATGGGATTCCCATTAGCTGAACACTTACATGAAGACAAGCATGAAGTAGTAGTATACGATGTAAATAAAGAGCTTGTTGAAAAGGCAGGAAAACTAGGAATTACTGCACGTCATACATTAAAAGAAATGATTGCTGAACTAGAAGCTCCTCGTACAATTTGGGTAATGGTGCCTGCAGGAGAAGTTGTAGAGTCAGTACTAAAAGATGTATATCCGTTATTAGATGAAGGTGATATCGTTATTGAAGGCGGAAATTCATTCTATAAAGATACGTTACGCCGTGCTGAAGAAGCAAAAAGCTTCGGATTACATTATGTAGATATCGGTACATCAGGCGGTGTAGAAGGAGCTAGATACGGTGCTTGCTTAATGGTTGGTGGAGAAAAAGAAATTTACGACCAATTAGAACCTTTATTTAAAGATTTAGCAGTAGAAAATGGCTATTCTTATGCTGGCCGTGTTGGTAGTGGTCATTTCTTAAAAATGGTTCATAACGGTATTGAGTACGGCATGATGCAAGCAATCGCTGAAGGATTTGAAGTACTAGATAAGAGTGACTTTGATTTCAATTATGAAGATGTTGCAAAAGTATGGGCGAATGGATCAGTTATCCGTGGTTGGTTAATGGACTTAACTGAAAAAGCATTTGCAGAAGATCCCAAACTAGATGGCATTAAAGGTGTAATGAACTCTTCAGGAGAAGGAAAATGGACTGTTGAAACTGCACTTGAACTTCAAGCTGCAGCACCAGTAATCGCTATGTCATTATTTATGCGCTATCGTTCTCAGGAAGATGATACATTCCATGGAAAAGTAGTTTCAGCACTACGTAATCAGTTCGGTGGACATGAAGTTGTGAAAAAATAAGGATGTTTTTGAAAAGAAACTTGTGCATAAGCGCAAGTTTCTTTTTTATAGTTTAAGAAATTACTAATTTAAAAATACCAATCAATCATCGTTTTTTTGTCACAAATGACACTAACCTCCTCTTAGACTTTGAAATGTACGGATTCCCGCATTATGTTTTTTTGTATTGATTGTATCAAATATAAAGCGCTACATGAAATATGTCCCAACATAAAAGTAAGAATAAATAAAATGAAGTTTTCATAAATAGTAAAAGGGTGCTTATGTCATCAGTATAGCTAAGAAATGTTGTTACATATGAGAAGAGCGTGTTAATAAAATATGAGGTGGTTAAATGGGAAATGAGCAAGTGAAGTCTGTAAAGGAAGAAAAAAAGTTATGTCTTTGTATGATCGTCAAAAATGAGTCTAGAATTATGGAAAGATGTTTAAATGCAACAAAATCAATTGTAGACTTTGTTTCTATTTGTGATACTGGATCGACGGATAATACGCCTGAAATTATTGAAAATTGGTGTAAGGAAAATGAGATACCTGGGACGGTTCATCATGAGCCGTTTAAAAACTTTGGTTATAACAGAAGCTTAGCTGTTTCGTTAGCGCAAAAAACATACCCAGAAGCAGATTATTTATTAATATTAGATGCAGATATGATTTTAGAGGTTGGTCCGAATTTCGATAAAACGAGCTTAACGGAAGATCATTATCTTACATTACAATATGATGTTCATATTAAATATTGGCTTACCCGTCTTTTAAAAGCTTCTTTACCATGGAAATCTGTCGGTGTTACTCATGAGTATTGGGATATAGATCGTTCAAAAGTTGGAGCGAATTACAATACGAGGGTAGCTCGGTTAGAGACTCTTGTCGTGAATGATCCCGGAGATGGCGGGAGCAAAGCTGATAAATTTGAAAGAGATGAGAGGTTGTTGTTACAAGGAATAAACGACCCAGAAACAACGCCAGATTTGCATATAAGATATTTATTTTATTTAGCTCAGACTTATTTTCATTTAAGTCAATTTGAGAATTCAATTAAATGGTATAAAAAACGAGTGGAAGCAGGAGGATGGGTTGAAGAGGTATTCTATTCGTTATTGCGAATAGGATTTTGTTATGAGCAGTTAGCAAATCGTTCAGCAAATAAACAAAATGAAGTGACAGATGCTGATGAAAAAGAAACTGTTAAAGGGCAAGAAGAGCAATATTTAGCATTAGCTGTTTTTTATTTTCAAAAAGCGTGGGAATATAGACCAACCCGGGCTGAACCATTATACCAACTTGCAAGGTTGTATCGATTACGATCTCAAAACAATATTGCTTTGATGTATGCTCTGCAAGGGAAGGAAATTCCTTTTCCAAAGGATGATCTACTATTTGTAGATTATCATGTGTATGATTACTTATTTGACTATGAAATTTCTATTAGTGCTTTCTATATACCTCATAAAAAACATTTAGGGGCGGTATCGCAAAAGTATTTGGAATCGATAAAGGAAAAGATTCCATTTCATATAGCAAATATAGTAGAGAATAATGCGAAATTTTATTAAATACATTTTCGATTAAAGGAGTAGTGGAGTAATCATGGAATTAATGCGATGGGCGATTGAACTAGGAGAATCGGTGCATGGAAATACGTATGAAGAATTGATGCCACTACTAGACTATTATTATGATCGTGATCATTTAAAAGCGTATTGTATCGCAAATCTTCTTTTAAACATGGATGTATTAGATGAGGACCGGGAAAGAATCGAATTAAGAAGATGCATCGCTGCTTATTATGCTGGATTATATAAAGTAGCAAGAAAACATGCAAATGAGTTGGTACTTAAACATCCAGATGTAGATTTATATAAAAATAATTTAAGATTAATGGAAGTTTATTTGAATAAAGAATATGATTATTGTCTTTTTATATGCCCAAAGACATACGGTAGTTTCATAGATGTTGCGCGAGCTTTAAAGTGGCGGTTGGAGCAGGAGGGAAATACAGTAATTATATCAGAAACAATACTGGGAAATGTAAAGAATACAGTTGTTTTTGGAGCACATACATACGCATATAACCCGAATCTTCTTCCGAAAGATGCAATTATTTATAATTTAGAACAGCTATACGAAGGAAGTCCATATGCGCATCCCCTTTATTTAATATTATTAAAAGATAGAGTGATTTGGGATTATAGTAAACAAAATATAGAATGGCTTCAACAAAAAGGGGTAGGAAAAGAAATAAAACATGTAGAAATGAACTATGCTCCAACTTTGGAAATAAAAAAAGATGCGTTTGAAGATGAGATTATTGAAGATATTGATATTCTGTTTATAGGTGCTCTTAATCCGAGGCGACAAGCTATTTTTGATCATCTAAAAGCGATTGCCCCGAATTTAAATATAGTTTTTAAAAATAATGCGTGGGGAATTGTTAGAAATGAATTGATTGCTAGAGCTAAAATTATATTAAATATTCATTTTTACTTATCAGGAATTCTTGAAACACCTCGCGTGTCTTATGCAGTCGCGAATAAGAAATTTATTATTTCCGAAAATAGTAATCCAGAAGATGAGGTAGAGTGGCCAGGAATTGTATTTACTCCGTACGAAAAAATAATTGAAAACGTAATGAAATATATAGAATTACCAGAAGAACGGAAAAGATTAGCGGAAAAAGCATATAATCATTTTGAAGCAAATGAAAGTTTAGGTACATTGAGCATGAGAGATGAATCAAAGTAATTGTACGAAACTCATACGAAAGTATGAGTTCTTTTTTGTTTATCATACTATTTTATGAAACAAGTTAACTCTTTATATTGTGTTTTGTATAGAAATTTCTGATAATATATAAGTTGAACTTGAAAACAAAGGGGAGAAATAATCATGAAACTAGTCGTTATTAACGGTACACCAAGAAAATTTGGTAGAACTCGCGTGGTGGCAAAATATATTGCGGATCAATTTGAAGGAGAATTATATGATTTAGCAATTGAGGAGTTACCTTTATACAATGGAGAAGAGTCGCAACGTGATTTAGAGGCAGTAAAAAAATTAAAAACGTTAGTGAAAGCTGCGGATGGGGTTGTATTATGTACACCAGAATATCATAATGCGATGAGCGGTGCGCTGAAAAACTCTTTAGATTACTTAAGTAGTAGTGAATTTATTCATAAACCAGTTGCGTTGTTAGCGGTTGCTGGTGGCGGTAAAGGTGGAATAAATGCATTAAACAGCATGCGAACGGTCGCTAGAGGTGTTTATGCAAATGCAATTCCAAAACAAGTTGTGCTTGATGGATTACATGTGCAAGATGGTGAACTTGGGGAAGATGCAAAACCATTAATTCATGATGTAGTTAAAGAATTGAAAGCATATATGAGCGTATATAAAGAGGTGAAAAAACAACTAGGAGTGGAATGATATGTCCTCACTTTATCATGATTCTCGCTTGTATTACATTCTAGGAGCCAATAGTCTATCTGCTATTGGTTCCGGAATTGTTATGATAACGATTCCTTGGCTGTTAATTAAAGAGAGTGGAGGAGAGACAACATTTGGTTATGTTTCTATCATTGCAACCCTCATTATGTTTTTATTAACACCATTCATTGGGCAAAGTATTGATCGTTTTTCAAGAAAATCTTTATTGCTATGTAACGAAGGAATCGGAATAGCCGTAATCGGAATAATGGTTATATGGGGATTTGCTGGGCAACCTTATCATTCTATTCACTATATTCTTATTTATATAGCCGGATCATTCTACTATTTATTATTTTATCCTACAATATTTGCGTTCAACCAAGAGATATTTCAAGCAGAACATTATAAAAGTTTAAGTGGAACGATGGAAATACAAGGACAGTTAACACAAGTTATTTCTGGAGCGGCCGCGAGCTTCTTAATTGAAATTGTATCTTTGAAGTGGATTTTGTTAGTAGACATGTTAACTTTTGCTGGAGCATTTTTTCTTTTCTTATGTATACCGTACGTAAAGAAAAAAGAAGTGAAAAGAAAAATAACATTTAAGAAGCAATTGTTTGAAGGAATTCACTTTATGAAAAAACGTCCTAAGCTCTTTTGGTTCTTACTGGCCACTTATATGCCGTTTATAGGTGTTATGATGGCAAATTATTTAATACCAGTTTATATTTCGGATATACTTAAAGCCAATGCCTCTGTATACGCAATAGAGGGAATGATGTACGGTGTCGGAGCGGTTGTTGCAGGAATCTGTATTCCACTCATAATGAAATATGTAAAAACAGAAGTTTCAATCGTTATGACGATGTTCATTTATGTAATTTCAATTACCGCAATGATTATTGAACCTTCCGTAATTTTCTTATATTGACTTGCAATTTTTCAAGCAGTTGGAAATGCGGGTACAAGAGTGGCGAGAAATGTATTGATGATGGAGGAAATTCCAAACGAAGTAATGGGACGTGTAGACAGCTTATTTCGCCTAATTGGTACTGGAATACGAATTGTATTATTAATGCTGTTTACAGCGGGTGTATCTAAAGCCGGAGTAATGCTTCCATTTTACGTATTAAGCTGCATATTGATCTTCTCATTAGGAATCGCTATTTATTATGTACTATCACAACGTAAAGTAGCGGCGAATGTTTCTAATAAATCAATCGTTTAAAAAACACTTCTGCCGCCCTTTCTTTTTCTGTATAATAAAAAGAAAGGGAGTGCAAACTTATTTATGAACAAATGGATCTTTCTTATCATTTTATTATTACCGCCACTATATATCATTTATATGACGTTTAGAATGAACAAAGTTGCTCGTGAAAAGTTGAGCTATCACTCTCCGTACGTTCTTATACTGGGTGCAAAGTTATTTGGAGATAGACCGTCTTTATCTCTTCAAAATCGTTTGGATGTAGCGTTGGAGTATTTATTTTCCCATCCTGAAGCGAAAATAATTGTTTCAGGTGGTCAAGGAGAAGATGAAGATATACCGGAAGCTCACAGCATGAGAAACTATTTAATGGTACACGGTATAGATGAGAGTCGTATTTTAATAGAAGATCAATCTACAAATACGTATGAAAACTTAAAGTTTAGTATGGATTTATATAATGTGAAACATGCGGTAGTTGTAAGTAATACGTATCATTTATATCGAACGAAAATAATTGCAAAGCGTTTAGGCATGAAGATGGAGGCACTAGCTGCTGAAACACCAATTCGTTCTAAGAGAAAAATGTATGTTCGCGAATATGCTGCTATTATGAAAACAATATTGTTCGACCGTTAGAGCTCAAATGTGAGCTCTTTTTTTATTTAAAAGCGTATCATTTGAAATGAATGCCATATTCCATCAAAATAAAGGAAACAACAGTAAAGGAGTTGTATTTGTGATTCAATTTAATCATGTGTCAAAATCGTATGAAGATGGCACGAAAGCAGTGGATTCATTGCATTTAGAAATTAAAAAGGGAGAATTTTTTGTTCTTATCGGTCCGAGTGGTTGCGGGAAAACCACGACAATGAAGATGATTAATCGTTTAATCGAAACGACTGAAGGATCGATTTTAATCGATGGAAAAGATATTCAACAATATAATATAAACGAATTACGTTGGGATATAGGATACGTGTTGCAACAGATTGCTTTGTTTCCTCATATGACAATCGCTGAAAATATTGCAGTTGTTCCTGAAATGAGGCAATGGAGCAAAAAAGAAATTAAAGCACGCGTCGATGACTTGTTACATATGGTTGGATTAGAGCCGGATATATATCGAGATCGTATGCCTGATGAATTGTCAGGAGGACAAAAACAACGTGTCGGTGTCGTGCGAGCATTAGCCGCAAACCCGAAAATCGTTCTTATGGATGAACCATTTAGTGCGTTAGATCCATTAAGTAGGGAACAGCTTCAGAAGGATATTGTACAGTTGCAAAAAAAGATTCAAAAAACAATCGTGTTCGTAACACATGATATGCAAGAAGCATTATCACTTGGAGATCGCATTTGTATTATGAAAGAAGGAAAAGTTGTTCAACTAGATACACCAGAAGGAATTATACATAATCCGAAAAATGAATTTGTAGAGGAGTTCATTGGAAATCATGGGCGAACTTGGTATGAGGGGAAAAGTGTAGCAGATGTATTGCCACTTGATCAAAGTGTGCAATTAGAAGGGCAGGCGCTATCATTACATTCTTCCTTACAAGAAGCACTAGTTCGTGTGCGTGATGAAGAGGTCGTTCCAGTTGAAGAAAACGGTCAATATATTGGAGCGTTAACAAGTCGTCATATTGTCAATTACATTGTTGAACAAATGAAGGAAAGAGGCTAAACAGTGACTAATTTTATACAAACGTTCCAAGAACGAAAAATAGAATTACTAACTGCATTAAGTGAGCATTTACAAATATCGCTTATTTCATTATTTTTTGCAGTAATTATAGCAGTGCCACTTGGCATCTTATTAACAAGAAAAGAACGAATGGCTGAATTTATAATAGGAACTTCTGCAGTAATGCAGACAGTGCCATCACTTGCATTGCTTGGACTCTTAATTCCGTTAGTAGGAATCGGAAAACTTCCAGCGATTATCGCATTAGTTGTGTATGCACTATTACCTATTTTACGAAATACATATACAGGAATAAGGGAATTAGATGAATCTCTAATAGAAGCCGCGAAAGCTATGGGGATGAATAGTTGGAGAAGGTTGTGGAAGGTAGAACTTCCTCTTGCATTGCCTATTATTATGGCCGGTATTCGTACAGCGATGGTATTAATTGTTGGAACGGCTACATTAGCAGCTCTCATTGGTGCTGGTGGGCTCGGTAAGCTTATATTATTAGGTATAGATCGAAATGATCATGCACTTATCATTTTAGGGGCCGTACCAGCCGCGTTACTCGCTTTATTCTTTGATATAGTACTTCGCATACTTGAACGACCGAAACGCTCTTCTAAGCGTGTTATATTGACGATATGTATTGTTTGTATAATGATTGCTTCTCCATTTCTTTGGAGTACAGAAAAGAAAGATATTGTTATTGCGGGCAAACTTGGATCAGAACCTGAAATTTTAATTCAAATGTATAAGCAGCTTATTGAACAAGATACAGATTTACACGTACAATTAAAACCAGGTCTTGGGAAAACAGCATTTGTATTTGAAGCGTTGAAATCAGGGGAAGTAGATATATACCCAGAATTTTCAGGAACAGCTTTATCTACTTTCGTGAAAGAAGAACCAAAGAGTACAAATCGTGATGAAGTATATGAGCAGGCTCGCGTTGGAATGGAAAAGAAATATAATATGATTATGTTGAAGCCAATGGAGTATAACAATACATATGCACTAGCCATGCCGAAAAAAATAGCAGATCAAAAGAATATAAATACAATTTCTGATTTAGGGAATGTTGCGCAGGAAGCCAAAGTAGGATTTACATTGGAATTTGCTGATCGTGAAGATGGTTATAAAGGAATGCAAAAATTATATAACTATAAGTTCTCAAATGTTAAAACGATGGAGCCGAAGCTGCGTTATAGCGCAATTGAATCTGGAGATGTTAACGTAATTGATGCATATTCAACAGATAGTGAATTGGAGCAATACGGACTGAAAGTGCTAAAAGATGATAAAGGGTTATTCCCACCTTATCAAGGAGCACCATTATTAAGAAAAGAAACGTTACAGAAATATCCTGAACTTGAAAAGGTATTAAATAAATTATCTGGAAAGATTACAGATGAAGAAATGCGAAAAATGAATTATGAAGTTAACGTAAATGGTAAAAGTAGTGAAGAAGTCGCAAAACAATTTTTACAAAAAGAGAATTTACTTCGTTAAATTTACAAGAAATATACAAATTTATATGTTTGAAATGACCGTTCATTACAAAATGAGCGGTTTTTTTGTGCATACTTATACATTTTTTCAAAAAAGTATTCCATTTTTGCTCATTTTCTTTTAGAATAAGTAATGTTTTCCTGAAAAAATATAAGAGAAACGTCTATTAGAGAAAAAGGTGACTTTAATAGTTGAACGAACATAACACCTAGAATGACAGATGGGGTGGTACAAATAGAAAAGAAGTTAGGATTTTTTCCATTAATCGCATTAGTAGTTGGAACAATGGTTGGTGGCGGTGTTTTTAGTTTACCGCATGATTTAGCAGTAGGAGCAAACAGTGGTGCAATAATAATTGGCTGGTGTATTACAGCGATGGGAATGATTCCCCTTGCGCTCGTATATCAAACGTTAGCAAGACAAAAACCGGAACTTGAAGGTGGAATTTATAGTTATGCACGTGCTGGTTTTGGTGAATATATTGGATTTAATAGTGCTTGGGGATATTGGCTAGCAGGAATCTTAGGTAATGTCGCAACAATTATGTTACTGTTTAGTACATTAGGTTATTTCTTTCCAATTTTCAAAGGAGGAAATAATGTTGCGTCTATCGTTGGGGCATCACTTTTATTATGGACACTTCATTTTCTAATTTTATTTGGGATCCGTGAAGCTTCTATTATGAATGTTATCGCAACAATAGGGAAGTTAGTTCCAATCGTTTTATTTATTGTTGTAATGGTAACAGCCTTTCGCTGGGACACATTTACACATGATTTTTGGGGAGAAGGAACGATCTCACTTTCCGCTATACTTGGTCAAGTGAAAAATACAATGCTTGTAACACTTTGGGTTTTCATTGGAGTTGAAGGAGCGGTTGTATTATCTGGAAGAGCGAAGAATAGTCGAGATGTTGGTAAGGCAACAGTATTGGGACTTATTTTAGTAATGTCCATTTATATTTTAATTTCTGTCCTGTCAATGGGAGCTATGACAAGAGGCGAACTTTCTGTGTTAGAAACTCCGTCAATGGGACATGTATTAGAGCACGTTGTTGGCCCATGGGGTGCAGTTGCGATTAACATCGGATTAGTTGCTTCACTTGTCGGTACATTAATTGGCTGGTTTTTACTTGTTTCTGAAATTTCTCATGTAGCAGGAAAAGATGGCGTATTTCCGAAAGTCTTTACGAAAACAAATAAAAAGCAAACACCGCACATGGCATTATGGATTTCAAATGGTGTTGCCCAAATTATATTTATCATCGTTTTGTTTTCGGAATCGACATATCAAATTATGTATTTCATTGCATCAACATCAATTTTATTACCATATTTATTATCAGCGTTATTCCAATTTAAATTAGTCATTACAAACGAGCTAAAAGACGCAAAATTAAAAAACGGAGCGTTGGCTTTAATTGCTTCTATTTACTCTGTATGGCTTCTTTATGCAGCTGGTTTAAAGAATTTACTACTCGTTTCAATTGTGTATGGAATTGGAATTATTGTTTATACGTTTGCAAGAAAAGAACAAGGGAACCGTTGCTTTGTAGGTGCAGAGAAATATGTGATGTGGGCAATTATTGTTGCGGCTATCACATCCATATATATGTTATTAACTGGAAATATAAAAATGTAAAAAGTCCTTTTCATTTAAAGGGCTTTTTTCTTTGTTTAGAGAATATTTACTACATAAGATATTCAGGAGGGATGAGAATGGAAAAAAAAGAACAGTTGTCTAGAATAATTGATTTAGCTAGTGAGTTAAGGAAAGTATTAGTGCAAGAATCTTTTTTTAATCATCATCCTGAACTGAGAGGAGTCATTGAAAATTTAGCAAGTTCTGTTGAAAATTTGGCGGAATTACAAATAAGTAAAGATGAAAACGCTGAAGATCGATTACGTTACGTACTTGCGAAAATGAAAATTGCTCATAATGCAATTTTACAAGAGAAAAAAGCATTTCCTTCTCATTAATATAAGTTTTTATTTTGAACCTGGCGGATAACGTCAGGTTTTTTATTTCTAGTTTTTCGTTTCTTTCATACACTAAGAATAGTATGAAAAAAGAAGGTGACTAAGGTGAAATTACATAAAGCTCTTCAGCCAAGTTTTATAAAACGAATGTACTATATGAGATTTTTAGGGAAATTTACAAAAGCTGAGAAAGAGAAGAGTGGAGAGAATTTCTTTGTACAATGCTTATCGCCAATACCATTCACTTTACAGGAACAATTTACAAATGAACCATATGTATTTGAAGGGTTATGTAGCAATAAAAAGAATGAAAAAATCTTTTCGGAATTAAAGAAGAGGAAATTAGAAAAGCAACTAGTAATGTTTCGTCTTTATTATGAAAGAGGAAATGTATACGTGGAGTTAATATGTACAGAAGAACCGAAAGAAATAGCAAGCAGCTATAAAATGATTCCGGCACCTAAAGTTACAAATAATAAAAAAAGAGAATCTTTAGAACGAAAACTTAGCAACGGTTATTTATCATTTCTTATGCCAAAATTTCCGAAAGACTTTGAGCCTCCCGAATTATTGTGGCACGATGGAAGACTTTACGGAAACATATCCCTAAAGTCATCAATTAGCTCAATCGCCTATTTTGAACAGAAACGTGAATGTAAATATATAAACTGCAGTGACTGGACGAAGTATGTAGAAATAGCGGTAGAAGATCAATTATATTTTGTAAGTGATTATGTGTATGAGCAATTAAAAAAACGAATGCATGAAGAAGGTAAGCTAGTTGAAGTAGAGGATATAAAAGTACAAAAAGATGAATGGGAATGGGATGAGCGTGAATCGTCTTTTTTACAGTATGTACAAAGTATGGTGCATAATAAAGGGTTATATTTGGATGAAACGGATATTTATAATTTCCATATAAGTGTAAAAACAAATATGTTAACGATTCTTGGTGGTATACCGGGCGTTGGGAAATCACGGTTTGTGCAAACTTATGCAGAAGCATTAGGGTTACAGTATGGGGAAGAGTTGGTTTGGATTCCGATTTCGCCATCGTATCAAGAACCACATGATTTACTTGGTTACCTTCATCCAAATGGTACTTTTATTGAAAGTGAAACGAAGTTAGTTAGAACGTTAATGAAGGCGAAAGAAAATCCCAATCAATTGTATATAATCGTTTTTGATGAAATGAACATGTCTTATATTGAGCATTGGTTTACTCCGTTTCTATCTGTTCTTGAACTTGAAACAAAAAATCGTATTTTAAACTTGTATGAGGGTGTACAGGACATAGAGAATTCAATTCCATCAACAATTGAAATTGGAGAAAATATTATATTTGTAGGTACTGTGAATTTTGATGAAACAACAAAAGAGCTCTCTGATCGATTATTAGATCGAACGAACCTAATAACGTTACAGAAAATTCCGTTTTGTGAGATGGACATGGAACAGGGGAAAGTCGTATTACATCCACCTTTGAAAGTAACAGCGGGAGAATTTCGGATAAATTGGATGAGAAATAAAGCGATGATTGAAGTGTTTTCTGAAGAAGAATTAGAGCTATTAGATAAGTTGCATGTCGTATTGTCATCACATGACGCGTCTAAGGGAATTTCTTTCCGATGTGCAAATGCAATTGCGACTTATTTGCAAAACATACCGTTCCAAAATAATCATACCTATATGATCAGTAGAGAAGAGGGGTTTGATTTACAAATAAAGCAGCGTGTATTGACGAAAATCAGAGGGACCGAAATGATGGTTGGGCCTTTACTTTCTGAAGAAGCAAAAAGGGGGGCGACCTTAGTACCTCTTTTGCAATCTGCACTTGCAAACAGAGTATCTACATTTGAACACTCTTTAGCATATATACGAGAAAAACGTAGAGAACTGGAGCTGTATGGATATGCAAAATGAAGGGCGTTACGAAACAAAAATCGTTGATACGAATGAAACGCTCCCTTTTGTATTAAAGTTAATCATTGGAAATGAGGGGAAAGGAGATTATATTTTATTAAATCGTCTTTGTACATCTACTACAGCATTAGTTCAATGTATTTATAAAGTACAAGAATTAAAACCAATAAGATTGCAGTACAATTATGAAATTCCAATGAATATTACTTTTATATGGAATAAAGTATATGAGGGACAGAAAAATATAAAAGAGGCTCAATATGAAATAAATGAAAAAAAACAAAGAGTATTAATATATGAACATGGGAAAACAGAATTCTTTTATCCATGGCGCTGTGGTTTATACCATTTTGAAGTGCGTATAGAAGATACAACGTATTATGGCGCATTTCAAATCGTACCGAAAAACTTTTTTGATGATCAATTTGAAATGATTCAAGACTATGTGAAGTCAATTTTAAATGAGTTGATTTTGGATAGAGGTTACTATAAAAAGACCTTCTCTGCACTTAGCGATATTGAGGATTCTTCTTATTTAGTGTTACTTAGAAAGTTACCCCAAAAAATGAAAATGATAAAGCAAATCTTTAAGAAAATAGAATCAAGCTCAAAATTTATAAATGAATATAAATGGGAAGGAAAAGAGCGAAGGCCAACAAGAAAAGGAACTATAGTGGCAGAACGAAAACCTTATGCCAAACATTATAATCGTAAGTTTATGGAACAAAAAAATAGTAAGGAAAATGCATTTCTTAAATATAAAGCGATGCAATTTTATCATTATTTAATTGAAGCAAAAAGTTTTTTACGTCAAACAATTGAAATCTTAGAAAGAGAAAAAAAGAAAAAATCAGAAGAGTTTCAAGCCGTAAAAACGATTATACAAACAATTGAGCGTAATGGATCGGTAACTGATAGAGAGAAGCAAAAATATAAAAATATACATTTACTAAAAGAAGCCGATTTACGAAAGAGCTCAATGAAAATACAAGAATATAAAATATTGGCGCATATTGTGCATGAAAATGTACAATACTTTCAAATGTTAATGCATTCTTCGTTTTGGAGGGAAGTTACTGAAACAAGTAACATGAACTTACATGATTTACCGATACCACATCAACAATTACTACATCATTTAGAAGTACTCCCGCAATATACGGATCAATCTCCATCGTTATTATTTGTTTATAAGCCAACGTTTTTAGTGTATGAATATTACGCTTTTTTTATCGTTATTTCAATTTTAGAGCAAATTGGTTTTGAAGCTAGAAACTCTATCCGTGAACAAATACAAGAACATTTTTATGTAGATGGATTACAAGATGGAACGACAGTAGTTTTAGAACGAGATGATATAAAGGTGCATGTTGCATTTAATGACTTAATTGAAACACATCCTCTTATTGCATTAAGTAAAGGTAGTAATTTTTACAATGGTGAGGATACGAAGAAGCCAGATATTCGCTTAGACTGTTATGTAAAAGAAGATGGGAAATACGTATATAAATCTTCTATTATTATTGAAGTGAAGTATAGTCCAATGTACAATATTTTTCAGCACGTCGGAAATACGAAAGCAACTGAGCAAATGTATAAGTACTGGTCTATAAAGTATGTAGAAGAACAGGATGGAAAGCGAGTCTATTATCGAAGGTCAATTTATGAAGTCATTTGTGTATATCCAGGAAGCCATATGCATAGTAAAAAAATTGAGTCTGGATGCGGCGTTTTCTTGCAGTTATATCCATATAAGACGAAACAAGGGGAAGAGAAATTAGCTGGAAAACATGGGATGATACAAATTTTTGAAAAATGGTTAAAAAGCATTAAGAAGTAAAAGAAATCCTTTTTCATAAAGGATTTCTTTAGATTAAGAAGAATTATATGCTGTATGGAAAGAAACATAATGTAATTTAGATTTGAAAAGTGCTACAAATGTGTTATTAAAAGGAATGTGAGCGCGGGATAAAAGTCGATTAAATTGGAATCTAATTCATTTTGCAGAATATAATAAGTCATAAATATTTTTAGTTGCATACGAAGATTTGTTCTTATATGATAGATAGTGAAAGCGTTATCAAAAACAGAGCGGCGATGGGAAAGGCGGTTAAATATGTTCCAGCGTGTTCAAACAAAGGAAGAACATTTTGGGTTCGAGCAACTATGGGGAGATTTTTGTGAAGAAAGAAACTTAATGTTCGTAGAACGTAATTTAAATCCATCACGATTTTTATTAATAGAAGATGAACATCCTATTGGTACAGTAGAATGTATTAAGTATACGATACCTGAACAATCAAATTCTGAGTTTTTCTATCCGTTTTCTAAAAATGATTTAGTAAAAGATTTGAAGAATGTGTATGAAATAGGTAAGTTAAGTATTTCGAAAACGTCTCGTGGGAGAGGACATTTCAAAAGGCTAACAGCTATTTTATTTATACATGCGTTAGAAACAAAAGCTGAATGGTACATTGCAGCAGTAACAAAAAGAATGTATATGTATTTACTTACACTTGGTTTTCCAATTGAGCCAATAGATAATCCATTTCAGTTTCATGATACTTTACAAGGTGTACCAGTAAGAATTCATGCTCGAAAAGGGGTTACGCATTTGTATTCTTTAAAAGAATTTCGTGATGTGATTCAAGGGAATGCTCATGCACAGGCATTAATTGCAGAATACAGTAAAAATATTATGTTAACGAAATAAAGCGAAGTGAATATGTATAATAAAGAGAATAATATTTGTATAGGATATAACTCTTCATTAAAAAAGACCCTTATTATTTTAATAAGGGTCTAAAAATTATAATCCAAATATACTAAAAATCATTTTGCGGCGCTTCGGTTTCTTTTCTCGTTCATATGTTGGTTTTGAATCAGGAGTAATATAAATGGGTTCTTCTTTCGTTAGGGCAGCTTCTAACTTTTGAATTCGCTCTAACATTTCCTCCATTTCACGACGGTGTTGTAAAAGTTGGTACGTGACGACATCATTTGCCTTATCTTGCATTTGTTCTTCCATTCGATCAAGTCTTCTCGTAATAGTGTTTAATTGATCAGCTAATTGCTCAAAATCATTCGATGATATGTTTTGAACAATTGTATTAACTTGAGTTTTTAATTCCTCAACTTCATTTGAGGAAGCCTTTTGAGTAGATTGAGAATTTTGAGATTGCTCTATTTGAAATCGATGGTGTTCTAACATTTGATCGACATCCTCTTGTGTGAAAATAAAGTGGCCATATTTGTTTTTCTCTATCGTAAGATTTAATTGTTGTGCGATCCGGACAACAGCCTTTGGGCTAACACCTAATTTCTTTGCGATAAATGGTGTTTTATATTCCAAAATAATCCCTCCTATATATATCCTGTTGAATGATTTCGAGCTATGAAGTAAGTTCCCTTCTAGTGCGACAAAAGAAGTGTGGAATCGGCAAAGAAAGTGTTTTTTCACGAAATTGAGTTGAGAAGAATAGTTCGTTTAAATAAAAATGTTTTATCGTAACATTTAGAATAATTTGACGAGTGTAAATGAATTAGATTATCATAATGATAAATATCTTTTTTATGTATGCATATAATATATAAAAAGGTGGTTGCTAATGTAGAATTTTGTTAGAGTATTAGAATGCTTACTTCACTTGAATAAAATTAAGTAGGAGGTGGCTTCCTTGCTTACAATGTAAGTAAGGAAAAGTATTTGGACATATATAGTATAAGTATAGTGATTGTTTTAATTGCTTTAACGGCATTTTTCGTTGCAGCAGAATTTGCAATTGTTAAAGTGAGAAGTTCACGAATTGACTATTTAATTGCAGAAGGAAATAATCGTGCAAAATCGGTCAAAACAGTCATTACAAACTTAGACGAATATTTATCTGCTTGTCAGCTAGGAATTACTGTTACAGCTTTAGGAATTGGGTGGTTTGGTAAACCTGCGTTAAAGCAAATGTTTGATACGCTTTTTGCAAATTGGAATATCTCTACTCAACTAGCAGACATTTTTGCTGTGATTTTAGTGTTTTTGTTAATTACTTTTTTGCATGTTGTAATAGGTGAATTGGCCCCAAAAACATTTGCAATTCAAAAATCTGAACAAGTGAGTTTACTTGTTTCTAAGCCGTTAATTTTCTTTTATCGTATTGCATTCCCATTCATTTGGCTATTAAATGGTTCAGCTCGAATCATTACGAAGCTGCTAGGGCTAAAACCGCCGAAGGGACATGATGAGGTTCATTCAGAAGAAGAATTACGGTTGTTAGTTTCAGAAAGTTATAGAAATGGTGAGATTAATCAATCTGAATATAAATATGTGAATAAAATTTTTGAATTTGATGATCGGATTGCAAAAGAAATAATGGTACCTCGAACTGAAATGAATATTATAAGTAAAGAGATGTCTGCTGAAGAAGCTCTGCAAAAAATGTCTCGTGAAAAATATACAAGGTATCCAGTTGTTGATGGCGACAAAGACCACGTAATAGGTTTTGTGAATTTTAAAGATATTTTTACTGAATTTGTACAACATAAAGCTGTTAATAAGAAGACAGTAGAGCAATATATGAGACCAATTATTTTAGTTATCGATTCTATTCCAATTCATGATTTGTTTTTGAAAATGCAAAAAGAAAGAACACATATTGCTATATTGATAGATGAATATGGTGGAACATCTGGACTTGTTACTGTTGAAGATATTCTGGAAGAAATTGTTGGAGATATTCAGGATGAGTTTGATACGGATGAGCAGCCAGAAATTCAAAAGGTTAGTGAAACGAAGACGATACTAGAGGGAAAAGTACTTGTTAGTGAAGTAAATACGTTATTTGGTTTAGGGATTGATGATGATGGTGTTGATACAATCGGTGGTTGGATTTTAACGAAGAATATAGAGATTGCTGAAGAGGATTCCATTGAAATTGAAAATTATAAGTTTTGTGTGAAAGAATTAGATGGACATTATATAAAAAGATTAGAAGTTACAAAGATAGTAGAATCGATTGTTATTTTAGAAGATGAAAAACAAATTTCGTTACAAGAGCAAATTAGCTCGTAAACTCTGCTATATAGCAGAGTTTTTTTGAGCATAATGTTTTTTGAGGGATAGGAGCTATGATACAATGACATAAGTCAAACCTTTCACTAGGTGAAGTATTGTTGTATACATATATTTGGAAGGAGAAGAAGTATGAAAAAGCATTTATATATAAATGGAGACTGGAAATCTGTAAACACGTATAAACCATTGTACGCACCATATTCTGAAGAAACATTAGCGGAAATTGCACAAGGAACGGAAGAAGATGTAAAAGAGGCTGTTACTGCTGCAAAAAATGCAATGACAAAAATGAATACATTATCTGCATATGATCGTGCGACTATTTTAGAGAAAGTTGCACAAAAAATGGATGAAAGAAGAGAAGAATTTGCAGAGATTATTGCAAAAGAAGCTGCAAAACCAATACGTGCTGCAAGGGGAGAAGTAGATCGTACTGTTCAAACGTACAAATTTGCAGCTGAAGAAGCGAAGCGTATATATGGTGAGACATTGCCATTAGACGCCGCACCTGGTGCGGATGGGCGTATCGCATATACAATCCGAAAGCCGATTGGGGTTATAGGGGCTATTACACCATTTAATTTCCCATTAAATTTAGTAGCGCATAAAGTTGGACCAGCAATTGCTGCCGGAAATACAGTTGTATTAAAGCCAGCTGATCAAACGCCATTATCATCTTATGCATTAGTTGAGTTATTTGAAGAGGCAGGATTGCCAAATGGAGCTTTAAATATCATTTCTGGCCCTGGCTCCACGGTTGGTGAGGCCATCGTCAAAAATGATTACGTTGCTTCTATTACTTTTACCGGAAGTCCAAAAGTTGGAATTGGAATAAAACAAAAGGCTGGGCTAAAACGAGTTACGTTGGAACTAGGATCAAATGCTGCTGTTATCATTGATGAAGATGTAGAGTTAACAGATGAAATAATTGAACGTGTAAAATGGGGAGCATTTGTTAATAATGGACAAGTTTGTATTTCCGTACAACGTGTTTTTGTACATGAAACGAAAATGCATGAATTTCTTTCGAAGCTGAAGAAAGCGATGGAATCAGTTGTTGTTGGTGATCCACTGCTTGAGGAAACGGATGTATCAGCTTTAATTTCAAAAAAAGATGTAGAGCGAATTGATATGTGGGTTCAAGAAGCAATTAAGGAAGGAGCAACTGTTTTATGCGGTGGTAAAAAGCGCGATGCAAGAATTTTTGAACCGACTGTATTAACAAATGTTCCAGATCATGTATCTGTGCAGTGCCAAGAAGTATTCGGCCCACTCATGACAGTAAATACATTTAAAGAATTTGATGAAGCGATTGAACAAGTAAATAATTCGCGTTACGGCTTACAGGCAGGTGTATTTACAAATAATTTAGTTAAAGCAATGCGTGCAATTGATGAGCTAGAGGTTGGTGGTGTCATGATTAATGATATACCAACGTTCAGAGTAGATCATATGCCTTATGGTGGTGTGAAAGAAAGTGGTACGGGGCGTGAAGGAATTAAATATGCAATAGAAGAAATGACAGAAATGAAATTAGTATGTATTAAAAAATAAAATAGAAAAACTTAAAACTTGCACTAAAAAACGAGTAGGAAATGTTTACGATTCCATACTCGTTTTTTACGCTTCTAGTAACTATTTAATTAAGTGTAACTTTTACTTCATTTCTTGTTTGAAAATAGTATCTTCTACATAAATTTGTTCTTTATCTACAGCAGTAGCATGAGTTAATACTAAACCGATTGGTGTTTTTGTATCTTTATTTTGAACAATTGTAAAAGGAACATTTTTTTCGTTTGCTAATTTAATGTATTTTGATAAATGTGGGTAAGCAATGCCACCATTTAGGAGGAGTTGTAATGATTGAGAAGGGCGCATGCTACCCGCCACTTCAGAGTATACATTACTTTGCATTACTTGACCGATCGTTAAAGCGATTTCCACACGCTCACGTAATGTAGTTAAATACATATTACGTTCTTCTGGTTTGTTTTGCTTTTGGCCGTAAATGCCTTCTTGGAGATAATCTTCCACATTTTTATTTACCATATTTTTCACACCTTTCATTTTCTATTGTACGCAAGAATTAAAAATGATGCAAAAAAAGTCGTTTTGACTACGGAAATAATGAAAATATGTGAAGGAAAAAGGGGATTTGCATACAATTAGTTAAATAAGAAAGAAAAAATAATTTTATCAACAGAAATTAACAAAATGTGACAAAAATCTATTAACGAATCGTATTTTTTGTGTTAATATTCAAAATATAAAGGGTATTCGTCGTATGGAAATGGAGGGAATGGAGGTTTTTCCAATCGATAAGGATATTAAAGAAATATTTTGTTCACACTTGAAAAACAATAGGCACCAATTCGTAGAGAACTGGAAAAACAAAATGATAATTTCCGAAAAAGATCCATTTAAACTAGAAGTAGTTCAAAATGGAGAGGATTTACTAGAGTTAATTATCGAACTTACTATGGAAGATAAAGATATAAATTATCTTCAACCGTTATGTGAGAAAATTGCTATTGAACGTGCTGGAGCAGATGCGAATATTGGAGATTTTGTTTATAACGCAAACGTGGGAAGAAATGAACTTTTCGAAGCGATGTGTGAATTAGATGTTAGTGCTCGTGAATTGAAACCAATTATGGCAAAAATACATACTTGTTTTGACAAATTAATTTATTATACCGTTTTAAAATACTCGGAAATTATATCGAAGAATTTAGAGGAAAAACAGCAATATATTAACGAAACACATAAAGAAAGACTGACGATTTTAGGACAAATGTCAGCTAGTTTTGTACATGAATTTCGTAATCCGCTTACTTCCATTATGGGGTTTGTCAAATTATTAAAGGCAGATCATCCGAGTTTATCGTATTTAGATATTATTTCGCATGAATTAGATCAATTAAATTTTCGTATTTCGCAATTTTTACTCGTATCAAAAAAAGAAATGTGGAATGAATCGGAACGGTTTTGGCTTAATGACTTGTTTCAAGACATTATACAATTTTTATATCCGAGTTTGGTCAATGCGAATGTTTTGATTGAAAAGAATTTACCGTATCCAATTCCGCTTGTTGGTTATCGAAGTGAAGTGAGACAAGTATTTTTAAACATATTAATGAATTCAATTGATGCTCTTGAATCAATGAAAGAAGAACGAAAAATTATCATTGATGTATTTGAAGAAGATCAAGCTATTCGAATTGTGATAAAAAATAATGGACCAATGATTCCAGCTGAAAATGTAGAAACGATTTTTGAACCATTTGTAACTACTAAAAAGTTAGGAACTGGTATTGGATTATTTGTATGTAAACAAATTGTGGAAAAACATAATGGATCCATTATGTGTCGATCAGATAACGATTGGACAGAATTTCAAATTGCATTTCAAAAATAAACAGTCTACACCAAATGAATGGTGTAGACTGTTTTAATTTGTGAGTATAACGGCTTCTAATTTAGGATCTTTAGTTGAATAACCTACTATTGAAATTGTATAAATAACATTTGGTTCAACATTGAATTTCGGTATAGTCAATAAAACGTTTTTATTATCTGCGAGTGAAATTTCAATATCTGCTGTACCAGGGCTAACTTGCAAAAAATCTGTTATTTGTTTAAAGAGTACATTTTCAAATAAATGATCTCCATCTTTTAAATCTACATTTACAACAGGGGTATCTGGAGAGAAATGTGCAAACCGTATTTTTGCTTGACCAGCTGGTAAATGTGTATTATCAAGTATAGGCTGTAATTGTAGGTGATTATCACTATTTATTGCAGCAAGAGTGTAAGTATGATTTCCCATTATTGGTACCAACGCTGAAAAGATTGGAGTTTCATTTCCGACAGGAACAATGTCTATACGGTATTTACCTTGCACTAATGATAAATAAGGGCTGAATTGCTTAAATGAAATATTTTTAATAACCTTTTGTCCGTTTACTAAAATGTCAACTGCTGGTATATTTGGATCGGCATGAAAAATTCTTATATGTGACGGTAAAGCAGCTTCTTGTGAGTCTCTTGTTTCATACGCCTGTACAAGTTTTGATAGTGCATCGTAATATTTCATATATAATTCTATATATTTTTTAGGATTACGAAACTGATAGTAACGTGCGAGCTGTTCGTATTGCGTAACTTCTTGTCCATATTTTTCGATTTCAGATTGAGACATGAACATTCCTCCTTTGTCATCATTAAAACTATATGCGAAGCAAGAAAGCGGTTATGCAAAAAAAAAGATTTTATAAGGGGAAAATTAAAAATTGACAACAAATATGTTGTCATAAAGAGGTGCTGGTGCTTACGAGAATTTCGTAGAGTAAAGCAGTACATATGACTGCACGAAAGTAAAATAAATTCCAAATTGAAAGTGTATTTCAATTAACATATTGAATACATGTCCAAAAATCGCTAGAAAACTAGGGATTTTTTTAATTATAGGCAAATACACATACAAAGTGATAATTGTCCTACATAAATTATAAAGGAAAGATAGTTTGAATCTGAGGAAAGGGGTGCCACTTCGGGATAGAGATATCCTGATAGTAATTGTGATGTGAATGAAGTTATGAAAAGGTTTTGTGTTATAGGCTGTAGGATGAATTTGTAAACTTCATTTTTCTATTTATTTTAGCAATTGACAGTATTAACCCATAAGAGAGCGTCATGACGAACTGATTAGTGTGGTTAATCGGTTCTTTTTTTATAGTTTAAAAATGAAAAGTTTACATATTAAATATGAATCTGAATTGATTAGTAAGGTGGGGTGTCGAAATTTGTTTTAAAATATGCAATTTAAAGTAGGATAATAGGAAGGAGTTTAACGGGAGTTCCGTCGAAGTGTACAGAATGTCGGTATTTAAGGACAGCTGGCATTATGCTATAAAAACATTTGGTGATGCAGTCATTTCATATAAAAGGGAGGGTTATTTGGGCGTATAGAAAAGGGTTGGTCTTCGTTTTATAGTTCTGAATTTTCTGTTTTATAAATATTTTTAAGCACTCATTTGTATATTTTATAATAGTTTTTTGATAAATTCACTGCTTTTGCAGAGGATTCTTTTTTATGAAAGAAACGTCAATTTTCTTCATATATATATACAAATTGGAGAAATGGGGGAGCGCTATGCGCGATTACTTAATTAAACCACTTGTTGGTCAGCCGTATCCAATGATTTCACATGGAAAAGGTGTTTATTTGTATGATCAAAATGGCAATAAATATTTTGATGGTTCGTCAGGAGCAATTACGGCAGGTATTGGGCATGGCGTAAAGGAGATTGCAGACGTTATTAAAAAGCAAGCTGAGGAGATTGCTTTCGTTTATAGATCACAGTTTACGAGTGAACCAGCTGAAAAATTAGCGAAGAAGTTAAGTGATTTAAGTGTAGGAGATTTGAACTGGAGTTTTTTTGTAAATAGTGGTACGGAAGCGAATGAAACAGCTATGAAAATTGCAATTCAGCATTTTCAAGAGCGAGGTATTCAAGGGAAACATAAAATTTTATCAAGATGGATGAGTTATCACGGTATTACGATGGGTGCTTTATCGATGTCTGGTCACCCACTACGTAGACAACGTTTCGTATCTATTTTGGAAGATTATCCGACTATACCAGCTCCATATTGTTTCAGATGTCCTGTTCAAAAGGTATATCCAACTTGTCAGCTGGCATGTGCGACTGAACTAGAAAGATCAATTGAAAGAATTGGTGCAGAGCATATTGCTGCTTTTATTGCTGAGCCGGTTATTGGAGCAGCTGGAGGCGCGGTTGTTCCGCCGAAAGACTATTATAAAGTCATTAAAGATATTTGTAATCATTACGATATTTTATTTATTGCGGATGAAGTAATGACTGGGCTTGGTCGTACTGGAGCATGGTTTGCGATGGAGCATTGGGGCGTAGAGCCGGATATTATGACACTTGGTAAAGGATTAGGAGCGGGATATACACCGATGGCAGCTACAGTTGTAAGTGATCGTGTTATGGAACCAATATTACGCGGATCACGTTCAGTAATGAGTGGTCATACGTTAAGTGCAAATCCATTGTCTGCAGCAACGGCTTTAGCTGTTATTGAATATATGGAGAAACATAATCTCCCTGAAAAAACAGCAGAAAAGGGAGATTATTTAATAAAGGGCTTGCAGAAAGTTCAGCAACAATCGACAATCATTGCTGATGTGCGCGGAAAAGGGTTGCTAATCGGAGTAGAATTGCAACCGTTTACAAAAGCGTCGGAGCTTATTTCAGTTGCAGCTAAAAACGGCCTGCTTTTATATCAAGCAGTTTCAGGGCAAGCAGGAAAAGAAGATAGTGCACTGCTTGTAGCACCGCCAATGACAACTACATATTCCGAGTTAGATGAATTACTTTCAATTTTCTCTAAAAGTGTGGAAGAGATGATGCAAAAAGGAGGGCATAGTATCGCATGACAACTATTACAAATACATTCGGTAAATTAAAAGAAATTGAGGAAGTAATTTCTTTGTTCCATGATGATATGACATTAATGTTTGGGGGATTTGGAGGGATTGGATCCCCTCCATCTTTAATACAGGCAATTTTAGAAAAAGGCGTTACAAATTTAAATTTGATTGGAAATGACACTGGATTTCCTGATGTAGGTATCGGTCGTCTTGTTACAAATGAAAGAGTTAAATCACTAATTACTTCTCACATTGGCTCCAATCCAAATGCAGGAAGGCAACTAAACGAGGGAAGATTACAAATTGAGTTTTCTCCCCAGGGAACATTAGCAGAGCGCATTCGCGCTGGTGGCGTTGGTCTTGGTGGTGTTTTAGTTGATGTTGGTGTTGATACAATTGTGGAAGAGGGAAAACGAACAGTTGAAATGAATGGTAAGACCTATTTAGTTGAAACAGCATTAACTGCTGAAGTTTCAATTGTATATGCAAAGAAGGCAGATCCGTTTGGTAACCTTGTATTTGACAAAAGTGCACGAAATATGAATCCTCATGTAGCTATGGCTGGGGATATAACAATTGTAGAAGCAGAAGAAATAGTCCCGCTTGGAAATTTAGATCCAGAGGAAATTGTCGTTCCAGGTGTTTTCGTAAATTATATTGTACCGTCGGAAGGAGTGAACTGGAGATGGGTATGGGCGTAGAAGTGAGGGATAAGATTGCTAGGCGTGCGGCGAAAGAAATACAAAATGGTATGATTGTAAATTTAGGTATTGGCATACCATCGCTTGTACCAAATCATTTGCCTGACGATATAAATGTTATGTTTCATGCGGAAAATGGAATCGTGGGCATGGGACCAACGCCAAGTAAAGGGAATGAAGACGAAAATTTGTGTAATGCAGCAGGTTTACCAACTTCTCTTATAACAGGAGCGAGTTATTTCGATAGCTGCACAGCGTTTGGGATGATTCGAAAAGGTTTGCTAGACATAACGATTCTTGGTTCATTACAAGTAAGTGAAAATGGTGATTTAGCAAACTGGATTGTACCTGGAAAACGTGTTCCAGGTATTGGTGGAGCAATGGATTTAGCACAAAAAGCGAAGCGGGTCGTTGTTGTGATGAATCATGTTGATAAGTACGGAAATGCAAAAATTGTTTCAGAGTGTACATTGCCATTAACTTCAAAGAAATGTGTAGATTTAATTATTACTGATATGGCAGTCATGGAGGTAACTCCGAGTGGACTTATATTACAAGAATTAATGAGCCCATACACAGTAGAAGATGTAAAACGACATACAGAAGCTGATTTTCAAATTAGTTCTAACTTACTAGTAATTGAATGAAGGGAGATGTAATATATGGAGCAATTAAAAAAGCAAGTTTGTGATTATATTGAGAGCCATGAAGAGGAAAGTGTGAAATTTTTAAAACGATTAATTCAAGAAAAGAGCGTATCTGGTGATGAAAGCGGTGCGCAGGCAATTGTGATTGAAAAATTACGTGAATTAGGTTTAGATCTCGATATATGGGAGCCCTCCTTTTCTAAAATGAAAGATCACCCTTATTTTGTATCACCCCGTACAAGTTTTTTGAATAGCCCAAATATTGTAGCGACTTTAAAAGGAAGTGGCGACGGGAAATCTATGATATTAAATGGGCATATTGATGTAGTTCCAGAAGGGGATGTGAATCAGTGGGAACATCACCCTTATAGCGGTGAGAAAATAGGGAATCGTATATATGGCCGTGGAACGACGGATATGAAGGGCGGAAATGTCGCACTTATGCTTGCGATGGAAGCGATCATTGAATCTAGCATTGAATTAAAAGGAGACATCTATTTTCAAAGTGTAATAGAAGAGGAAAGTGGCGGAGCAGGGACATTAGCAACTATATTACGAGGATATAAGGCAGATGGTGTCATTATTCCAGAGCCTACTAATATGAAGTTTTTCCCGAAACAACAAGGTTCCATGTGGTTTCGTCTACGTGTAAAAGGGAAAGCTGCACACGGTGGAACGCGCTATGAAGGGGTTAGTGCAATTGAAAAAAGTATGTTTGTTATAGAACATGTAAGAAAGCTAGAGGAGAAAAGAAATAGTCGAATTATAGATCCGTTATTTAAAGAAATTCCGATTCCAATTCCAATTAACATTGGGAAAATTGAAGGAGGGAGTTGGCCAAGTTCTGTTCCCGATGAATTAATTTTAGAAGGAAGATGCGGTGTTGCGCCGAATGAGACTATAGAGGCGGCAAAAGAAGAGTTTGAGAATTGGATTGCTGAATTAAATGATGTGGACAATTGGTTTGTTGAAAATCCAGTAGAAGTAGAATGGTTTGGAGCGAGATGGGTTCCTGGTGAACTAGAAGAGAATCATGAACTCATTACAACACTTCATCATAACTTTGTTGAAATCGAAGGGAACGAACCAATTATTGAAGCATCTCCGTGGGGGACTGATGGAGGTTTATTTACACAAATTGCAAACGTACCAACAATAGTCTTTGGTCCAGGAGAGACGAAAGTAGCACACTATCCAAACGAATATATAGAAGTTGATAAAATGATAGCTGCCGCAAAAATTATTGCATGTACATTACTAGATTGGTGTGAGGTGAAAAAATGAAATACTATGAATCTTTTAGAGAACAGACGAATTGTTATACAGTAGAAGGCGTTTTAGATTATTTTAATAAGCGTATTCGGGTAGATCACTATACAGGAAATGTTGAAAGTATTATACAGACAATTGACGAACTAGCAGAGAAACATTCTTTCACTAAATGCATTATTAAAGGAAAGGGAGAGCATGTTTCAACATGGCTCTCTTTCGGTTTTTTGTTGGAAGCAACGATACCTCATTATTTTCAAGGACACGATGCATACTTTTTCGTGAAATATAATAATGATGAAAGACGAAATAGTATGCATTGGACTGAGGAAGATACTATATTAAGCGGTGTAAAAGGAAAAGAAATAAAAGAAAAAGTAGTTCCAGAGGAATTTTTGCTGAGAAAAGCGACTGAAGAAGATGCAGAAGAATTAGCAACTGTATTCGGAAAAGTGTTTGAAGTGTATCCGACACCTTTAAATGAAGCGAGTTATGTATTACAGACGATGAAAGAAGACGATACAATTTACTACGTATATGAATTTGAGGGGAAAATTATTAGTACAGCATCTGCAGAAATGAACATAAAGGAAGGGAATGCAGAATTAACGAATTGTGCTACTTTACCTGAATATCGTAAACATGGATTTATGAAAAGTTTACTAATTAAATTAGAGGAAGAACTTCGAGAAAGATCTATTTTCTGCTCCTATACAATTGCTCGATCGCTTTCTTTCGGAATGAATGCTGCCTTTCATCAATTAGGCTATACGTATACAGGAAGACTGGCAAATAATTGCTACATTTTCGATAAGTTGGAAGATATGAATATATGGGTGAAAGATCTATCTAGCTATTCGAAAGCAGTAAAACTTCCGCTTCAAAATTTGGCTGTAAAGCAAAACAGTTAGGCGGAGCTGGGTGTTTGAAAAAGCCGTACTAATTAGAGTTTCGAGTTATCTAATGAAAATATAAAATTGATTAAAATTATAGAACGGAATCGTCATGCTTACAATCGCACATAGGTGTGCCGAAAATTCGGCATGTAATTGCTGGATTTTCGGCAAGAGGGGGGATGACATTGCTAGCAGTTTCGACACAAGAAGTCATTGAAGCGATTTTGGGCAGTATTGATGAGGCTATACACGCTGTAGATGAAAATGGAATTACAATATTTTATAATTCTGTAGCTGCAAAACACGATGGATCGAAGATTGAAAAAGTGTTAGGGAAACATCTGTTAGAAGCGTTCCCGTCTTTATCAAGGGAAACGAGTACATTGATGAAAGTACTAGATACAAAAAAACCTATCGTACATCAGGTACAACATTATCAAAATTTAAATGGTGAAGATGTTTGTACAGTAAATACGACGTTACCTATTTTTATAGATGGGAATATTGCTGGGGCTGTTGAAATTGCAAAGGATTACTCTACAATTCAAAAACTTACTGACACAATTGTTGACTTACAGTCGAAAATAAAGCGATCATCTAGAAAAAAAGTGATTAAAAAGCACGCTGCATTTGAGACGATAGTGACAAATGATACGCGGTTTAAACAGACGAAAGAGTTAGCACAAAAAGTAGCACCAACAGACGCGAATGTTTTAATATATGGTGAAACAGGAACAGGAAAAGAACTGTTTGTACAAGCAATTCATGAAGCTTCTAAAAGAAAAAACAAGCCATTTATTGCACAAAACTGTGCAGCTTTACCAGAGTCGCTATTAGAAAGTTTATTGTTTGGAACGACAAAAGGAAGCTATACGGGAGCGATTGAAAGAGCTGGGCTATTTGAACTTGTTGATGGTGGTACATTATTTTTAGATGAACTGAATTCAATGCCTCTTGATTTGCAGGCAAAAATGTTACGAGTGTTAGAAGATGGAGTCATTAGAAGAATTGGTGATAATAAGACGAGAAAAGTAGATGTTCGTGTTATTACCGCAATGAACCAGCCTCCAGAAATATGTTTACGAGAGAATAAAATTCGCACTGATTTATATTATCGCTTAAACGTATTTTCATTATATATCCCACCGCTTCGTGAAAGAACTGAGGATGTACTATTATTAGCATCTTATTTTTTGAAAGAATATAATAAAAGTTATAAAAAAGGTGTACTTCAAATTGATGAGGAAGCGAAAGATAGACTGCAAGCTTATCAGTGGCCTGGAAATGTCCGGGAGTTAAAACATACGATTGAACATGCTGTTATTATTGCAGAAGGGAATACATTAACAGCCAATTGTTTACCACGTACATTTCGGAAAGAAAAGTTTTCGAAGAAGAAGGGTATAATGCCACTTAGAGAAGCACTTCATCAAACAGAAAAAGAATTAATAGATCAAGCGTTGATTGAAACGGAAGGGAATATACTACAAGCCGCAAAAATGTTGGGTATCCCTCGTCAAACGCTTCAATATAAACTGAGCAAGTACGACAAAACCGCCGAATAATCGGCGGTTTTTGTGTGTTTGCACCAATAAAAGAGCGTTTACATATATAAAAAGTAATGAATATGATGTTAAGTATTGATTTCATACAACGCTTAAAAATATTTTTTTGCTTATGTAATAGGGTTCTCCGCACATTTACTTATCAACAATGCAAAGTTGGCATAACTATTGCTTATATAAAGGATGAGCGTATAAAAAGGGGGAATAGCAATGTTACATGATGTATACAAACCAAATCGTCACTGGAAGGATATCGAATTATGGAAAGATGTTACTGAAGAGCAATGGAATGATTGGGTTTGGCAATTAACGAATACGATCAAAACGTTAGATGACTTAAGAAAAGTGATTAACTTAACACCTGAAGAAGAAGAGGGCGTTAAAATTTCAACGAAAACGATCCCGTTAAACATTACACCGTACTATGCTTGGCTAATGAATCCTGATGATCCACGCTGTCCGATTCGGATGCAATCAGTACCGATTTCGGAAGAGTTATATAAAACAAAATATGATTTAGAAGACCCACTTCACGAAGACGAAGATTCACCAGTTCCAGGGCTAACACATCGTTATCCGGACCGTGTACTATTCTTAGTAACAAATCAATGTTCTATGTATTGTCGTTACTGTACACGTCGTCGTTTTAGTGGACAAATTGGAATGGGTGTACCGAAGAAACAATTAGATGATGCAATTGCTTATATTCGTGAAACGCCACAAGTACGAGATGTATTAATCTCCGGTGGTGACGGACTTCTAATTAACGATAAAATTTTAGAATATGTATTAAAAAATTTACGAGAGATTCCGCATGTTGAGATTATTCGTATCGGAACGAGAGCACCAGTAGTATTCCCGCAACGTATTACAGAAAACTTATGTAACATTATTAAAAAATACCATCCAGTATGGTTAAATACACATTTCAATACATCTATTGAAATTACTGAAGAATCGAAAAAGGCATGTGAAATGTTAGCGAATGCTGGTGTTCCAGTCGGAAACCAAGCAGTAATTTTAGCTGGTATTAACGACAGCGTTCCAATTATGAAAAAACTTATGCATGACTTAGTAAAAATCCGTGTACGTCCATACTACATTTATCAATGTGACTTATCTGAAGGTATCGGTCACTTCCGTGCACCAGTATCTAAAGGTCTTGAAATTATTGAAGGTTTACGTGGACACACATCTGGTTATGCTGTTCCGACATTCGTTGTTGATGCGCCAGGTGGAGGCGGTAAAATTGCACTTCAGCCAAACTATTTAATCTCACAAAGTGCAGATAAAGTTGTACTTCGTAACTTTGAAGGTGTTATTACGACGTATCCAGAGCCAGAGAGCTATATTCCAGGAAGAGCGGAAGGATACTTTAAAGAGATTTATCCGAACTATGAAGAAAAACGTTCAGATGTTGGTATCGCAGGTCTTATGAGCGATAAGAAATTTAACCTCGTTCCAGACGACTTACAGCGTATGAACCGTCGTAAAGACTACGAAGATAATGATACTCATGCATCTTTAAAAGATAAACGTGATAAGCGCGATCAATTAAAAGATAAAAAATATCAAGCACAAATGGCTAAATTAGAAGAAAACGACAAAAAAACTGAGGGTGATGCAGTATGAATTGTATGTGGTGTGACAGTACAGAAGCGAAAGAAAGCTTGAATACTGTATATTGGGAATTACCAGATGGTACGAAAGCCATTGAAATCCAAGAGACACCATGTATTTCTTGTTCCTCGTGCGGGATGGACTATCAATCAGACCATACAGTAAAAGAAATTGAAGATCAATTATTCTTAATTTACACGAAAGATTTACCAAAACAACTAACATATGAAGAATTAATGGGAAGACCGCGTCTATTAAAAAGAAATTATTTCGACTTTTAACCAGCTTTTATGCTGGTTTTTTTCTTTTTTGCCTTGTATAATGTACCCAAGTTAGAAAGGTAGGGAATATTTTTGAAAAAGACATTTTACCATTATATGATGAAGCATCGTGCAGCTTTATTTAGAAATGAAATTTCAGATTTAGCAGAGGCGATGTATGATGATTTAAGTTTTCCGAAGCAATCTGAAGACTATGATGAAATTAGTTTATACTTAGAGTTGAGCGGAATGCTAGAAAGTATGTCTATATTTGATGAAGCCTGGGATTTATACATACAAGATAGATAAAAACTATTTGAAAACATACAGAATACATTACTTTATTTAAAGTGAAGTATTCTGTATGTTTTTTTATTATGAAATTTGTTGATTTGAAGCTAGTCTAGTTACTAGCTTTTGTTTGAGTGTAATGTAAATTTTATAAGATTATATTTTTTATTGAAAAAATTTATGAATATAAGCTTCTGTGATAAGCGTTTTTATGTAGGTTGCATATACTGATATCAAAATCACGACGTCAAAAAAAGGAGAGATAGAGATGGCAAGAAAAAAACAACCTAAATACAACGTAGGGGACATAGTCGTGATTACGCTATATGGAACCGTTGGGAAAATCACAAATATGAAGGTTTTAGATGGAGTTTATGTATACGAAGTCAATAATCACGATGGCTTTTACGTAGAGCAAACATTGCAGCACGTTACAGAGCAAGATATGAAAAAGGGCGATACGGAGTGGATTGAATTAAATTATAATTTCACGTTTGGTGATCTTGTGCAAGTAACTGGATATGATAAAGATGTTTTCCGTATTGTTGGTTTTCGTACAGAAGTATGGAGATATAAGAATGACGCATGGGAAGATACAATTTATGAATTGTCACGGATTACGGATGGTGAATGGTTAGAAGCGGATGAATCAGATTTAACGTTACTCGCCAATGCTCAAACGGCAAATACAATTTTGAAGAAAATGAAACAAGATAAAGCAGGTATGAATAAATTGGATTTAGGAAAGTTAAAGTCAATTAACAACTCGAAAAAAGTGAGTGTTAAGACGAATCGTCAAGAAATCATTGATGGATTACTTGACATTTATAACGATTATCAATTATTGTTCGATACATTTAAAGATGAAGAATATAAAATTGTAATGGATGTTGTTCATAATTATTTAGTTAAATTGACAGAGAAAAAATAGTTAACTAGAAAGAGAGAATAAATTGAACAACAACATATGCAGTATAAGGTATGCCTACAACTATTAAAAAAATAAAAAGCCACTTTATAAGAGAGTCTGCCCATTGATCTTCATGCATGAACTCTTCTTTTGTTTGTCCTACTTCATATTGATTTTCCATTATTATTTCCCCCTTTGAATAGCTTGTACTACAATCGTATGCATCTCGTCCAAAGCTTATGACTTATAAAAAAATAAAATCTATTTTTCTAATCTCATATACATAATTTTGAGATTTTTTCATAAAACAGAAATAAAGGAGTGATGCTCATGAAGGAAATTGAAGTCGTGATTGATACGGAAGAGATTGCGGAGTTTTTTTATGAGCAACTAATTGAAAGAGGGTACGTCCCAAAACGAGAAGAAATTGAAGATCTCGCAGATATTACATTTGAGTATTTATTAGAGAAATGCATGATTGATGAAGTTTTTGATGAAGAGGATGAATGAAAGTAACGACGGGCATAACTCGTCGTTTTTTACTCTTTACAAACCTGTCACAAATATAGTCAATAATTATTGGTATAATGAAAAGGAAATTTTACTCAAGAGGTGAAGGAATGTTCAAAAAAATTATTGATTCTTTATTAGGAAAGAAAAAATATCGTTCGTATTCAAGTAGTGATTATCGTCGTAGAGGGCGCTCGTATTCAAGTAGCGATTATAAACGACGTTCATCTGGTTATGGACATCAACATTATAAAAGAAAACGTAAAAGCCGTAGCTTCTTTTCAAGTAGCTGATGAAATGGCGTCGTGTACTAGCATTATTTGATAGACCACTGCGAAAAAATACAATTGTTGCAGAGCGTTATAAAATTGAATCAGTAATTGGAATGGGCAGTTATGGGGTTACATATGTCGTTAATGATTTGCAAATAAATAGATATAAAGTCTTAAAACAATTAAGACAAAGTAAACAAAGATATGAGTCTGGTAGAAAATCATTTGAACAAGAGAAAATGATTTTACAAACATTAAATCATCATGCAATTCCTAGTCTATATGATCATTTCATATGGGAGAAAAAGAGCTTCTTTGTGATGGAGTACATGCCTGGTAAAAATTTTGAAGATTATATTTTCATAGATGGGTATGTATATACAGAACGTGAAGTTTTTGAGATTTTATATGAAATATTAGAAATTGTATCGGTGTTTCATAGTGAAGGCATTATTCACCGAGATTTACGCATTCCAAACATATTAATGAAAGAAAATCAAATTAGTATTATTGATTTTGGATTGGCTAAATGGAAAGGTGAGGATGATGAGCGAGCTACAATTTACGAAGGTGAACAAGCTTTGATGCGAGAAGTTCAATTTCGTAGCGACTTTTATGCGCTCGGTCATTTCTCATTATTTTTATTATATGCAGGATATGAATCTAATGAAAAACAGGAAAAACCATGGTACGAAGAATTAACTTTGGAACATTATAATCGCGAAATGCTTATGCGAATGTTACAAATAAAAACGCCGTACTATGAGAATGTACAAGATTTAAAACAAGATGTAGCTTCTGCTTTAGAAAGGATGGAGACTCCATGTTTCAAAAGTTTTTAGCAAGCGTTGGTATTGGAAGTGCAAAGGTAGATACTGTTCTTGAAAAAGATGAGTATATTGTTGGGGAAGAAATAGTTGGAAAGGTTCATATAACTGGAGGTTCAGTTAGCCAACAAATTGAAAGCATTTACTTAACATTATCGACGTCGTATGTACGAGAAGTGGATGATAAAAAAGTAACAGCAACATATGATTTAGAGCGAGTACGCTTAACCGAACCTTTTTCTGTAGAACCGAATGAAACAGTTGACATTCCATTTTCTTTTCCAATGCCAATTGAAGCACCACTTACACTTGGTATGAAAACGGTTTGGATTCATACAGGTCTTGATATTAAACGTAGTATAGACCCAAGTGACCGCGACTACGTTCAAGTGTTACCTAATGCATTATTAAGTAGTGTTTTAGATAGTGTAAATGAATTAGGGTTTAAAGCACGTCATATAGAATGTGAAGAATTACCGCACCGATTACGTAAACAAGTTCCATTCGCACAAGAATTTGAGTTTATTCCGGTTTCTGGAGAGTACTACGGCAGATTAGATGAATTAGAATTATTAATTTTGCCACGTGCATACGACCGATTAGAAATAATTATGGAAGTAGATAGAAAATCACGTGGATTAGCTGGTTTATTCGCTGAGGCACTTGATCTTGATGAGAAGGTTATTCGTTTCACTGTAACAAGAGAAGATATCCCTGAGATGAAGCAAAAAATTAATAATTATATTTTTTAATAAACTATGCATAAAAAAGAAATGGAGAGGAAAACTAAAACAACCGCTCCATTTTTTTGCATAGTGAGGTTATGTATGTGAAACGATATCGACATTTATACTTGCTAAGTTTTACGTTACTCATTTGTTTTGTCGTATTATCACTTTCGTATCATACCGCTTGTATTGAGAACTTTGACAATATAGTCGCACATTTTATTCAAAGCTTTCGAAACGATTATTTGACGACCTATTTTACTTGGGTGTCTTTTATCGGTTCCAAAAGAATATATTTTCCATTACTCATTATTCTTGTAATGTATTTTCTCGTTAGAAAAAAGTTGCTTAGTGCGTTGCTTCTAACAATTAATTACTACGGATCACGTTATTTAAACAGTATGCTTAAACTATGGTACGAACGAGCAAGACCTGATGTCACCCAGCTTGTTACTGCAACTGGATATAGTTTTCCGAGCGGTCATACGATGAATGCTACTGCTTTTTTAGGATTTATTGCATACGTCACAATTACTGAAGAGCGTATTTCGTTGCATAAAAAATTGTTAATTATTCTTATAGCAAGCTTTGTTGTATTATCTATTTCAGTTAGCCGAATATATCTTGGCGTGCACTATCCATCTGACATATTAGCAGGATGGGCAGCTGGTGGTAGCTGGCTCGTTTTATGTGTTATATTCCATAAAACGTTCATAAAAAAAGAACCTATGTCATAATAGGTTCTTTTTTCATTGGCTCAACATGAATGTGTGCATGGTAAATTCCAAACTTTTTGCGAAGCATAGCTTCGATGTTGTCGGTAATACAGTGACTTTCTCCAACATCCATGCGAGCATCTACTTCAATTGTAATATCAACGTACGTTTGATTCCCGTACATACGTGCTCGAATATCTACAATGTTTTCCACACCGCCAATATGCTCAATAGCATCAGCGTATTCTTCCATTTTATCAGGATCAATTCCATCTGTAAGCATATGAGAAGATTCTACGAAAATCTCCCATGCAGTTTTACAAATAATAAGACCGACAATTAAAGCGGCAATAGGGTCTAAAATAGGCATTTGGAACTGAGAACCGACAATACCTACTACAGTACCAATACTTACGAGTGCATCTGATAAATTATCCTTTGCAGCGGCTTCTAATGATTTACTTTTTGTTCGTGCTGCAATTTTTTTCGTATACAAATACACGCAATACATAACGACAGCAGAAAATAAAGCAACCCATGCAGCGAGTACATTAGGCGCTGCTTGTTTCGGATTTAAGAAAGATTGAATGGCACTAATAACAACTTCTAATCCGACTGTTGCCATAATGAAGGACGCAACAAGTGATGCGATTTGTTCAGCCCGCGAATGCCCATACGGATGATCTGGGTCACGAGGTTTACGAGATATTTTTAGACCAATTAATATCGCTAAAGAAGCACCGATATCCGTTAAGTTATTTAAACCGTCAGCACGTAATGCGCTAGAGAGGGTAATATAACTGATGATGATTTTCATAGAGGATAAAAATATGTAGGCCATAATGCTGACAATAGCGCCTTTATCAGCTTCTTTATGAGAAAGAGTATCCATTTTAATCACTCACCTTTCTTTAAAGGAATTTCTTTCTATAAATAGAGTATCAAACGAAAGTCGTGTGGGTCTATACAAACATTGTTGACGTTTTATAGCTTTTTAAGAAGGGGATAACAAAGTTTCGTGAAGGAAAAATATGTTGAAAAGTACAAAGTCAGGGTGTAAACCGAATTGGAGTTTATTTACTAAAGAGAGAGGAGGGGAGATGGATCAAGAAACGAATACTTTTCTTACTACATATTATTCTTATCATGACAAGGTGTAATTCATTAAACGAGGAAAAACGTCAAAAGATAATTATGAAAGCAGATGAAAGCCCTCTGAAAAATATTTTCCAGAGGGCTTTCATCTTAGTATGCTTCTAAAAACTCAGTAACTTGCTCTTCAGTTTTTGCATTAGCACTATGTAAGTGGCCTAGCTTCTCACCGTTTTGGTATACAAGTAAACTTGGAATACCCATTACTTGATACTCTTCAGCGATACTTGGAAACTCATCTTTATTAATAGAATACCATTCAAATTTATTGAACTCTTCCATTACATCTCCGATAAAGTTGTCCATACGTACGCAATCTGGGCACCATGTAGTAAAGAACTTAACAACTACTGGCTCCTCGCTTGCGATGATGTCTTTGAATTCTTGTTCTGTTTTAATTTCTTTCATAAGTAAAACTCCTTTCAATATCACACGAATTTATATGCAAAATTCGTATTTGCAAACATGTTGCAAACTTATTATTTGTTTTTTAGTTTTGTAGTTCGTTCACACTTATAAAATTGTATGTAACATGACTGCGCTACTAAGTGTGAAAATAACGGAACCTCACTTTTCTTTATAAGCTTTTTCCAGGATTGTGTCAAACTTTTGAATTTTATACAGAAATTAAAGAAGCCCAAACTTTGATTAAGTATGGGCAGAGTGACTAAAATTAATCGCTTATTAATTTCGAATAAATATTTAAATCGATAAGCTTTTCAGCTAATTTTTCGCTCTTTCTCAGAGTACCTTCAAAAGTAAAGTTTAATTTTTCTAATACTTTTATGGAATTTACATTTGCAGGTTCAACTTTTACAAAAATTGAATCAGGTTAGAAATTATATGGTTGTAATGGGAATTGAGGGATATGAATAAAAAAATTGTATCCCGCATTAACGGGCAGTAAGACCCCCACTGATTAAAGTTTCACTTTATTAGGGATTTGCCTTAAACATTTATTACAGTCAAGAATATTTATAATAATATGAACTAAAAAAGGTCCAATTTTTGTAATGTTGGAGGGGAGTATTGTGGACATAACTCAAAGCGTGGCAAGAATAGTGGTTAATGGGAAAGACCTTTCTTTCACTTCAGTTCAAACCTCTGCATGGAATCATGGACCTGTAAATGATTTAATCGTTACGACGAATCAGAGAGTGAATGAGCTTTATCAATTCATGTGGTCACAAGTACCGGTTACGATGTCGGTATATTTTCTTCAAGGGGCGGATTTACTTAGATTCGTTAGGGTTGCTGGAATTGATGAGCGTGTAAACGGAGAATATGTATATCATTTCATTTGGTAATAAGAAGAATTAAAAGTAGTCTAGCAGCTACTTTTTTATTTTATCATTTGAATATAAGCGAGCGAACTAGCATTATAGTACCAATGAAATAAAGAATCATAATATAATGTGTAACAAATTATACGGAAGTGAGTTGAAAATTATGTTTTATTCATATATTAATTCTGAAGCTGGCATGCGACCAGCGTATGGTACGTCTATAACGTATAGTGGAGCACAAAGTACAGTTCAAGCTATTCAACAAGCATTGCAAATGCAACAACAAATGCAGCAGCAAGGAGTACAACCATATTACTCATCCGTAGAGTATTTTTATCCAGTACATCATGTTACACCGTACGGAAGTTCTTTTCTTACTATTCCATATGGAACTATATACAACTTATAACTAGTAAGGAATGAAGTGGTTTATATAAATAAGGGTGCAGATTAATAGCGCCCTTATGAATAAGAAAAATAGCTAGTCCAAACCTTATAAATCAATCTTACATAATATGTAGTAATAAGTTTGAAAGGGGAATTAGTATGTCTTGTTATTACTACTGTAAGTATTGTAAGGAGTATAAAAAGAAGCATCATGATTGTTGTAAGAACATTAGTAAGTGTCATGATAATAAGGACAATCTTGTTAGAGCATCGGCATTTAGAGCTAGAAATACTGTGAATCAAAATGTTCCTGCTAATACTTTTGTGAAAGTGTTATTTCAAAATGAACAATTTGATTTAGCGAATGAGTATAATCCAGCAACATCTATTTTTACGCCGAAGACTAAAGGAGTATATTCTATTATTGGAACGATTGGTTTCTTTCCAAATGATCCAACTTTAAATTATAGAGCGCGTGTAGAAATTCGTGTGAATGGAAACGCAGCGATAGCTATAGATAATGACTTTTTTGGTCCAATAAGTTTTGGAAATGTCGTAAGTGTTTCGACGATTGTTCAATTGAATGCAGGGGATGAAGTTGAGATTTATGCACAAAGTAGTATAGATGGGGTTTTAAGTCCTTTAGAAGATGGGGCACATTTTGAAGCAGCAAGATTTCCTTCTCCAATTAAATAAAACAGATCATCAAATGTTTTTTAGTAGGTTTAGTTAATCCCCTTACCAAATGGTGGGGGATTATTATTGTTTTTCTAAAATATATAAGTAAACAGGTTAAGTATAGTTTAATTTGTAAGGGTTTCAATCTTCTTCAGATAATAAACAGAATAATAAGTAACATGCTTGTGAAAACTCATTGTTAGTAAGTTTACTAGTTTTCTTATAGAACAAGAAAGACGGAATACATAAAAGATCGTATCGTTACGTTTTTTCTTTACTATATAGAAATTATATATTGAACATAGATTTGTGTAGGGAATCCTAATACACTGAAAAGAATAACATAAAGGCGATTACACTATATAAAAACAAAATCAATCCTAAGATGAGTAGTATTGGATGCAACTTGAACATATTTGACCTCCTTGAGTATATAAAGAATTTTAATATATTGTTGGTCAATTTAGAAGGGGGACGGTTGCATAAAAAAAGAGCATACATAAAAAGTATGCTCCAAAGAAAGATAGGTTTTATGAGTGGATAATCTCCATACGATAATATATGTTCTATTAATAAAAACGTGTAAAAAATCAATGAATTATCAATGGAATATCATAAAATGAGTAATTTTAATTTAGGAATGCAGTTATTTTCTTTCTCAGTTATCTTTAGGTAACAAAGTTGTGAAAATCGTGCATTATGCGGACTAACAACGGGATAACGATCGTACTTCAGTTACATATTTCTTAAAGTCTGGATATTGCGTGATAGTTTGACATTTAGGGGTGCATAGTTGATTAATTATAGACACATTTGTAATTACTTCGTTACAAGGACCGAAAAATGTAACTTTTAGTTTTGAATTTGGTGGGATTTTAAACACGATAGGTTTTTTTTCCATGAAATCAGCTCCTAATATTGAGTGTTATAATTTAAAGGATATAGAGTCGTATTAGTATAATATGAAATTTCAGTTGATTTGCTTATAATAAAGAATTTTATAGTAGTAAAAGTGATTAAAGATGTAAAGGGGAAATTGAGAATGCGAAATAAAATGTTTAATTAATATAATCAATAAATACGAAAATGAATAATATAATTAATGCATTTTTTAGTTTGTTACATATTATGTTAGTAAGAATGGTATAAGGAGGTAGTATAAAGTAGTGGAAGAAAATGTACAAGCTCAGCTTTCGCCACCGTGGATCACATATTTTAATGAATTAAAAAATTCAATAGGTGCTGATCCAACTGTTACAGTTGGGCCACTTATTCCTGTTGGTGGTAATTATATTATTTTAGTGCATGCGTTAAGCAACGAAAAAGCGAGGGCATTAGCAACGCTTTTAAAATCTTTTGTACAATTTGGGAATGTAAGTGTGACAGTTATTGTAACGAATAATGAGAATGAAATTGTAAATCCATTTCCTTGTCCACTAGATGCATTTGAAATAGCTCATTTATTTCAAGTAGCACTAGAAAATAATCCTTATTTTGAACAAGTTGTGGTACAGCCTCAGTTCCCTGGCGGACCGAATGTTGTCTTTCCGGTTTTCGCTGCGGAAGTCATTCAGTTTTTCAATGACGACATTTCTAACTTATGTCAAACGTTTACAGGTGTTGCTGGCAATGTATTTCGTGATGTAATGAATGATGAGATTTGTAGTATACCAATTCTATTTTCCACAAGTTGTGTTATGAGTAGTGAAAATCAAGAATTGCAAAATACAGATTTAGCACCAAAGTTGTTTTATTAAACTGTAAAAAGGCATTTTCATTAATAGAAAATGTCTTTTTTATGCACCAATAGTGTTCAGGTTGGAAAATTGTGATTTAAAAGGAGTAAACTTCAATTAATTAAAATTTTTCTAAATCTCAAATTTCATGTAGAGGTAGTAATTTTGACTTAAGAATATATAGAAAATGAGGGATGAAATTTTTTAGTTGAAAGGAAATTGATACTGAAAGTTATAACTTAATAATATAGGGATTTTTTCTAATATATGTAAAAATGATTGATAGGACGAGATTACATAATAAATGAATAGTAGGGTGTATTTCGAATATTTTATGTGGCAAACATGTTAAAACTAATAGAAATATTTCTGAAAGAGAATATATTTTGAAAAACGGTAAAGATTCTTTTTACTTATATTATAGATAGCTAGTTTTAGAGAGCTGAGGCTTACAATAAAACTAGCTATGAATAGGACATTCAAAAGGAGCTGGAATGTATGGGGTATATTGTAGACATTTCAAAATGGAATGGAACTATCAATTGGGATATTGCAGCATCACAGCTAGATTTAGTGATTGCTAGAGTTCAAGATGGCTCTAATACGGTGGATTTTATGTATCAAAATTATGTTAGTGAAATGAAAAAGCATAGTATCCCATTCGGTAATTATGCTTTTTGCCGTTTTATATCTATTGCTGATGCAAAGAAAGAGGCACAAGATTTTTGGAATCGTGGTGATCAATCTGCTAAGTTTTGGGTAGCGGACGTAGAAGTTCAAACGATGGTAGATATGCAAGGCGGGACACAGGCATTTATTGATGAATTACGCCGTTTAGGTGCGGAAAAAGTAGGATTATATGTAGGGCATCACACGTATCTATCATTTGGAGCACGTAATATTGAAGCTGATTTCGTATGGATCCCTCGTTATGGAGGGAATAAGCCAGCATATCCATGCGATATGTGGCAATATACGGATTCAGGGAATGTTCCTGGGATTGGGAAATGTGATCTGAATCGATTAGTAGGAAATAAGTCACTTTCTTGGTTTATAAATTCGAACAAAGCAAATCAATCTAACATAGTGTATACACAGCAAACGAATGGCATTGGTATTGCAGTTTCGAAATATCCTGATGGATATGGAATAAATTTATATGAAAACCCCATGAATCCCCAATTTACAGGTACACTCACTCAGAAAATTCCATATTTAATCTTAGCAGGTTATTGGGGAGGCGGTGAGCAAGATATGATTTGTTTAGGGAACGATAAGCAGTGGGTATATTTAAAACATTTTAATGTGAAATGGTTTTATGCAACTTCAAAATATCCTGTCGGTTACGGAGTAAATTATTATGAAGAGCCTGAATGTATGAATTATAAAGGAAACATAGATGGATCGACATCTTTTCGAGTGTGGGGTAGAGTGGGAAATGCGGTAGATATCGGGCAGAATAGTTGGATACCTGAAAAACATGTAATTATTAAGCAACTATAGAAGCTATATTTTTTTGAGAATTATATAAAGAGTCTTCTTACTATGCATAGTAAGAAGACTCTTTATATTTAAAAATGAAAATACATGATACATAGTCAACTCATATGAAATGAATTACATGTAGAAAACACACTGTTTTCACAATGACTGTGTATAGTTAATTTGCATAATGATAAAAGTGAGGTATTTGAATTGAAAAAGAAGAAAATATTTATTGGAACAATTATTTCATGCATGATGCTAGCATTATCTGCATGTGGTTCCTCAGACAACGTAGTAACATCAAAAGTAGGAAATGTTACAGAGAAAGAATTAAGTAAAGAATTACGACAACAATATGGAGAAAGTACTTTATATCAAATGATGTTAAGTAAGGCATTGCTAGATAAATATAAAGTTTCAGATGAGGAAGCAAAAAAGAAAGTAGAAGAAGCAAAAGATAAAATGGGTGAAAACTTTAAAGCGACTTTAGAACAACTTGGGTTGAAAAATGAAGATGAATTAAAAGAAAAAATGAAGCCAGAAATTGCATTTGAGAAAGCGATTAAAGCAACAGTTACAGATAAAGATGTGAAAGATAACTATAAACCAGAAATGAAAGTAAGTCACATTTTAGTGAAAGATGAAAAAACGGCTAAAGAAATAAAGGAGAAAGTAAATAATGGTGAAGATTTTGCTGCCTTAGCAAAACAGTATTCAGAAGATACTGGTTCAAAGGAACAGGGCGGGGAAATATCTGGTTTTGCCCCTGGGCAAACAGTGAAAGAATTTGAGGAAGCTGCGTATAAATTAGATGCAGGCCAAGTAAGTGAGCCGGTTAAAACAACTTACGGTTACCATATTATTAAAGTGACGGATAAAAAAGAATTGAAGCCATTTGATGAAGTAAAGGATAAAATACGTAAAGATATAGAACAACAAAGACTACAAGATACGACAGGTAAATGGAAACAACAAGTAGTCAATGATTTATTGAAAGATGCTGATATTAAAGTGAATAATAAAGAATTTAAAGATACATTTAAATTTCTAGAAAAGAAATAATGACTGTAATCATAATTAGAAAAGGGAACTCATATAGAGTTCCCTTTTCTAATTAGTGTGTGAGTTATAAATAGATAGTAAGACAATACAATATTACATTTAAATATTAAGAATTACAATGGAAAATTATGGATTATAATTATTTCAACGAAAGTGAATATTCTACGGTTTTCATTATGCAAGTTTATTACATATATTTACTCTTTAATAATGGATATCGAACATAATTTAAAAAATAATACATATAATGTTTTTGAATAAATATTTAACATGGATAATTAGTAAAAAGCTGAGCATTCGATTGGAAAGGATGTTCTTTTTCATATGAAAATTTTAGGATAAAGAATGAATCGTTTTAAACGCGTCATTTACCACATCAATAAATTAAGGTGGTGGAGAATATATGAAAGTAATCTTTCAAGGAGAGGGCGGCGCGAAAATTTTTGAGTCATATGATGAAAATGTAAGTGATTTATTAGCTATATTAAAAGAAACGAAAGGGATTAAAATCGGGATGGTTGAGTATAAAGTGTTAAAGTACGAACTTAATTATTTTCGTCATCCGAAAAAAGCGGATACAGAGAGAGAGTTATATATAATAGTACAACCTAAGTATATGTAATAAAATATAATAATAAAAATCATTGATTCAGTTTTGTAAAGTTCCATAGAGTATGTAAGAAAAGAGAGTGTTGTAAATGCTCTCTTTTCTTATGCTTTGTGAGTTCGTTCATCATAGTATATGTTTTCAGTTATAGATGGTTAATAAACGATAAAAATTTAAAACCTTTTCGTTTAGGCAGGGATTTTATATTTGAGTAAATAAATATACTATGAAGTATTTTTTATACGAATACTGGAGGAGTATAAAATGAGTTTAGCAAGTTACATAGGCTGTAATGTAGAAATTCCGTTAACGGATCCGGATTCTAATAATCTAATTGTTTTTGGACCGTGTTTTTCAGATGAAAGTATGCTTGAAATTGTAAAAGATTATCAATTCTAAACAAATTACACATATGAGGTTTCAACTAGTTGGGGAATTGAACTTGTCGAGTGGCAAAATGTAAAGGAAAAAAAGAAGCGAAAGAAAAACTTTTAACTTTATGCAAGATTATGGAAGGTTATTTGGAAGATGGAGACTATTTCGAATTATTTAGTTGTTGGGTTGGTGATGAAGATAAGGAACGAGTAGGGGAATTGAACTTAAAAATAAATCATTTTAATATAGATGAATTATGTATTCCAGAAAGAACATTAGTTAGGATAGAAAAATAAGCTTTGAAATATTTTTTAGAAAAGGGCGATTTCACTTTGGGTGAAGTCGCCTTTTAGTTGTTATATGCATGTTATATAAGAAATGAGAAGTTTATTTGATAAAGGAAAAAAGTATGGAGATAAATAAAATTATGTTTTTTGTTAAGAAATAATAAGTATGGCTCTTCTCAAAAGAACGTAAGTTCGTGTATAATAAGAACGAATGTTCTTTTGAGAGGTAACCTAATTATAGTTTAGAAGTAAATCCGAGTTTAGTAAGTATTAAAAATAACTAAGGGATAGTATGGCTAAATAAATGTATAAATGATCAAGGAGATAAAAAATGAACGATGTAAAGATACAAAAAGAAGAAAGAGAGTGGGTTCTGTTTACAGTAATGTCCGAACAACTTTTAAATATGAGAAAGATTATTGGAGAGAAATTAAAAGTACAAAAACCGCTTTTAACAAATGAAGCAAAAGAGAGAATTTCTGATAAATTATTAACGTCATTATTGTCTGAGAAAGAAATATTGGTAACATATTTTGAAGATGGTTACATACTAACAAGCTACATGACTGTTGTACATATCAATCCGGTAAAACAAATTGTAATTTGTACAGACGCCTTTTATAAAACTTACGTATTTAACGCTATGGATATTATTGAAATAACGTAAAAGAAGCTGAATATTAAATGGCAGCTTCTTTTATTTCTGGTTTATGAGACAAATAATACAAGAAAAAGCAGCTAGCTTCGTGCTAGCTGCTGAGCCCCAGGGAAAGGGAGAAAAAGATAGGGTACTCCAAAATCAACAAGAGCTGTCAAACAGCCTGATTATAGTATAGACAAATTAAAATTTTCTATACAGAAAGTTGAACATAAGATTAGGCTGTACCCACTTGGTTTTGATCTGCAAGGTCAGAATCAAATGTATTGGTCGCGCTAACACCGCTAAAAGTATTAACAACAAAACCAACGTTTGATGCGCCGGAACCATTATAAGCTTTCGTATTTTCTTTCGGAGATACGTTGTAGAAATCACCTAAGTTAAATGATCCATTGCTATTTTGTACAACTAAATTTCCTACAACTGATGGCATAATTTTCACCTGCTTTATAATAAGTTGTTAACATTACTATATGGAGTTATAGTCCAGATGGTTCATACAATAAAAATTGTGGAATAGTAAAACGTTTGGAGCATGGATTTCAATAAAAGTGTGTTAAAATTAATATAATAAAGTTGAGTAATTTTTTAAAAAAATTTGTATAATTGATATATATGAAAATAAAGGAGGCAAAATGTAATGAAAGATATTATGAAAAAAGTTGATTTAACAGATGCCAAATCAAGTAATCTTGTTGCACTAATTTATAGTAATGAAGTTATATTAGTTGAAGACGCATTTTGTCCAAATGAAATAAAATTAAAGTTTAATGAAATTGCAATTTTATCTGCAATTAAAACAGCCCATATTGCGAAAGTGTCTATTAGGAAAGAACTTGAAGCGCTTTTTCATGATACGGGTGTTATATTAGTGAAACAAAATGTTGATTATGGTAGTAGCCAATCTATTACCATGCATTTTGAGCAATTTAAAAAATTGCAAGATGAGATTGAACATTTAAATAAAACTATATAATAAAGCAGCTAAATAAAGGTTCTATCATAAAGATGGAATGTGTTGTGTTGAAAAAGTGGTTTAAAAATTATTTGGGTGAATCGCATTGTAAACATAAATATATTTTTATTAAGATGCAGGATAATGAGGATTTTAAAAAAGGTATATTAGGTGTAGTTTATATTTACCAGTGTGAGAAATGTGGAAAAGAGAAGCTGAAATGTAAAAACAATAATGAAATAAACAATGAATTTTTAGATATATAGCAAAAAGTAACCATGATGGTTACTTTTTTTGCTTATGTATGCAATATCAAAACCATTACTAAAGTATGAGTTGAGTTGATACTATAGTAAATCGCTGAATAAAAATGAAGAGAGTAAGATATAGGGAAGGAGGATGAGAGAAATGAAGCGAAAAGAAATTAGTAAATCTGTAATTATTACAGGTGTGACACAAGGGTTAGGACGTGCGATGGTTGATCGATTTCATGAATTAGGGTGGAACATATATGGTTGTGGACGTTCAAAAGATAAAATTGAAGAACTAAAAAAACAGTACAGTAAAATACATGATTTCCAAGTAATTGATGTTTCAGATTCTCAGCAAGTTAACAATTGGGCAAATTATATACTTAATAGACATACGGCTCCCAATCTGATAATAAATAATGCATCGATTGTAAATCAAAATGCACAACTTTGGAAAATTACGGCTCAAGAATTCGAAAGTGTAATGAATGTAAACGTGAATGGTGTAGTAAATGTAATAAGAGCGTTTGTTCCCGCAATGGTATCTAGGAAAGAAGGAATTATCATTAATATGAGTTCTAGTTGGGGGAGAGAAGGTGAAGCTGAGCTTGCGCCATATTGTGCCTCGAAATTTGCAATTGAAGGTATCACTAAATCTATGGCCCTGGAATTACCCCATGGCATGGCTGTAGTTGCTTTAGATCCTGGAGGGAGTATTAGTACTCCAATGCTGAAGTCATGTGCGCCACAATATATAAATGAATCGCCTACACCTGAAACTTGGTCACATAAAGCGATTGAATATATATTGAATATAACAATAGATAAAAATGGAGATTCATTGACATGCCCAGCATGCGTATAAAAAGCACCTTTAAGGTGCTTTTTATATTAGTAGCACATTATATCATTCACAAAATTACATCTGAAAAATAAAATAAAAGATTAAGGGTGAGATTTGTTTGTTTTGAAAGCTTTAGAAAATATTTGAATAGGTGATAAAAATGAATCCAAGCAGTTTAAAAGTGACAGGGGCATGGTTTCAAGTAGGGGGGAATCTTACAGCTGCTATTGGAACGACAAGAGGATTTATTGGAGAAGAGAAAGTTGAATCGGAACTTGTTATTGTAGGAAGCTCATTACAAGCCCTCGGGTATATATTACAAATCATTGCGAGCAATTATGATGATGGGGAAGAAAAAAGAGAGAATCAAAGTAAATTACTTGATCAAATAGGAATTGAGTTATTAGCATTAGGAAATATATCAAATGTAATAGGAATATATTTTAATATAAATGAACAATTGAAAGAGAATGATTATCTTATCATTACAGGGAACAGTTTACAATCGATTGGTGCTTTTTTAGGAGTAGAAGCAGCTTTGGTGGATATAAATGTATTACAGAAAATTATTATACTGGGTAACTCCATGCAAAGTTTAGGAGCTGGATTACAAGCGTATCAAGGTGTTTTAAATGTATTGAAAGATGAGAAAGAAAATAAAGATAGTATTTTTGATAAGAAGGATGAGAGAATCATTGCACTCATTGGTATTTGGATACAAGCGATAGGAACGTTAATTTCCGCAATTGGAATAACTGCAATAGAGGAAGAAAATAGGCTAGAAAACAATGAAAAGTCTGAAATACTTATATAAATAGAAGGGGATACATTGATTTTAGAGGCAGGTTAAGATTAAAATGGTAGTAGGTTTTTTTGCGTATATTTTGAAAAGTGATATATAAAATATAAAATAAGGAGTTTTCAAGGGATGATGTATTTATTAGCAATTTTTCTTCCACCTGTTGCTGTATTATTTTGTGGAAAACCAATTCAGGCAATCATAAATTTCATATTAACATTAATATTTTGGGTTCCAGGAGTTATACACGCAATTCTTGTAGTGCATGATAAAAAAGCTGATCGGCGTTTGAAAAAACAAATTCAAGCATATGATGAAATTAATAAGAGAAATCGAAGATAATTCATCTGCCAAATGTTTTTAAAAGAAAGGAGGATTAACCTCCTTTCTTTTTTAGTGGGTGTTAAGTTTAAATTTTTGTGTGGCGGAAAGAATTTTTAATGTAAGTATTATGATAATAACTTTTAGATTGTGCATGTAATAGGCCAGTATAAATGCTTTCTGGTACATTAAAGAAATCATACATACCATGCTTTAATTGGATTCGCAAAATCATAGAAAAAGGATTATAACCAACAGCAACTATATTTTTTGAGGTAACCGGAGATAGCTTCATTATTATGCAACTCCTTATTTTTCATTTTTAATAATTCTTTGTAGGAAACGGTATTGTGGTGTTGAAATCTTTATAATTAAAGAGGTATTATACCAATATTAAATATATTAAATATTGGTTATACGTAATTATAAGTAAGTTCACACGAAGTTCATATCGATATGCTATTTTTATTTCACCTTTGATTTATTAATAAGAAAATATTGACCATTTGAAAAAAAGGTATATTATTTATACGAGGTAATAAAAATTCACTTCTTTCATTATTATGCTAAAAGGGGCAGCATTATTAGAAAATTAGAAGTGAAAATAGTATGTATAAGAGCCATTCTAAAATTTGTAATCTGTGAATTGGGAAAATATTGAATGCTCCAGGTCAATACACTTTCTTGCCTAAACGTATTTACGAAAGTGACCTCAATATTTTTAATTAAATCAACGGGAGAATTGAAAGGCAGGAGAAAGTAACATGTCAGAAAATTATCGTTCTCGCGAGGAGCGACGACAAGTTAAAAAGAAAAAACAACCAGCTTCTAAAACACAAAAACCAAAAGGTAAAACATCATTTTTCCGCAAGTTTTTAATTACTTGTTTATTACTTGGTATTGTAGGTTTAGTGGCGGGGGTTGCTACCTTTTTCGTAATGATTAAGGACGCACCAAAACTGGAAAAAGCAAAACTTGTTAATCCGTTATCCTCAAAAATTTATGATAAAAACGGGGATTTGGTATATGAATATGGAAAAGAAAAAAGGACGAATGTTACGTATGATCAAATACCTAAATTAGTAGAAAATGCATTTTTAGCGACAGAAGATTCACGTTTTTATGAGCATAGCGGAGTAGACTTTAAAGGTACTGCCCGTGCTGTTTTAGTGAGTCTTAAAGGAGATTATGGCTCTCAAGGTGGAAGTACGATAACGCAGCAAGTTATTAAAAACTACTTCTTATCTATGGATAAAACACCAAAGCGTAAGGCGCAAGAAATATATTTAGCTTATAAGCTAGAACAACAGTATTCAAAACATGAAATATTAGAGATGTACTTAAATAAAATTAACTTAGGTAATCGTTCATATGGTATCGCAACAGCAGCACAAAACTACTATGGTAAAGAATTGAAGGACTTAACATTACCAGAAGTTGCGATGCTTGCAGGTTTACCGAAAGCACCGAATAACTATGATCCAACGAAAAAAGAAAATGTTCAAAAAGCAACAGAAAGAAGAAATGTTGTTCTAAACTTAATGAATCGACATGGATATATAACAAAACAGGAAATGGAAGAAGCGATAAAAGTTGACGTAGAAAAGGGACTCAAGCCTGCAGCTCAACTACAAACAATGCCATACCCTGCATTTATGGATGCAGTTGTGAAAGAAGTAGAAAAAGAATTACCAGATGCTAATATCGGTTCTGACGGTTTAGAAATTTATACAACGTTAGATCCGAAAGCACAGAAACTTGCTGATAATATTTTAAATAATAATATCATTGATTATCCGAACGATAAATTCCAAGGTGCATTCACATTTATGGATACGAAAACAGGAGAAGTTCGTGCTATAGGTAGTGGCCGTGGAGAAAATAAAGCTGTATTTAAAGGGCATAATATGGCAATTGAATTAGATCGTGCAGCTGGTTCAACGATGAAGCCGATTTTCGACTACGCTCCTGCAATTGAATATTTAAAATGGGCTACGTACCATCAAATTGATGACTCTCCATTTAAGTATTCAACGGGACAAGAAGTACGAAATGCAGATAGAAGTCATATGGGTCCAATTACAATGCGTGAAGCATTAAAAATGTCGCGTAATATTCCTGCAATTAAAACTGCAAAAGAAGTAGGGATTAGTAAATCGAAAGAATTCTCTGAGAAACTAGGTATTACATTTAATACAGCACCGACAGAATCGACAGCGATTGGTACAAATGAAGTATCGCCAACTGAAATAGCGGGTGCTTATGCGGCATTTGGTAATGAAGGTAAATATACGAAACCGCATTTTGTTAAGAAAGTCGTTTATCCAGACGGTAAGTCACAAAGTTTTGGACAAAAACCAAAACAAGTTATGACAGATTCTACCGCATACATGATTACTGATATGCTTCGTTCTGTAGTTACATCAGGTACTGGTACATCGGCAAATGTAGGCTCTTTAGATGTAGCTGGTAAAACGGGTACGACAAACTATTCATCAAAGCAATTAGCTCAATATAAAATTCCAGAAAGTGCAACTCGTGATAGTTGGTTCGCTGGATATACACCGCAATATACGATGGCAGTATGGACTGGGTATATGAAAGATGGTAAAGACGAGTATATTAGTAGTAAAAATACGAAAATTGCACAGTTGATCTTTAAAGAAATGATGAGCGAAATGGCTACAGATAAATCACGCTTTAAAATGCCAAGTAGCGTTATTCAAGAAGGTAGTGAGCTACGTATAAAAGGTGAAAAACGTGATTCATCGCCAAATACTAGCGTACCGGATACAACGGAGCAACCAAAACAAGATCAACAGCAAAAAACTGAAGAAGAGAAAAAGCAAGAAGAATTAAAGAAACAAGAAGAACTGAAAAAACAAGAAGAACAAAAGAAACAAGAGGAACTTAAGAAGCAAGAAGAACAAAAGAAACAAGAAGAGCAAAAGAAACAAGAAGAACAAAATAATGGAAATGGCCAAGGAACGACACCTCCAGTAAATAATGGAGGAGGCCAAGGAAATACGACACCTCCAGCAAATAATGGAGGAGGTCAAGGAAATACGACACCTCCAGCAAATAATGGAGGAGGTCAAGGAAATACGACACCTCCAGCAAATAACGGAGGAGGTCAAGGAAATACGACACCTCCAGCAAATAATGGAGGAGGTCAAGGAAATACAACTCCACCAGCGACCACACAACCAGAGACTGGCGGTAATGCAGGAGAGGCCCCTGCTAATAATGGGCAATAAGAAAAATTTATAAAAAATATTAAAAAGCACTTAAGATTTGTGAAAATTACAATCTTAAGTGCTTTTTTCATTTAAATGTAGTAGCTATGAAATGATGTGTTTTAAATGTTAAACGTACCATAAAAATTTTGAAAATAAATTGATGGGAAATGATAAAAGACTTGAGCTTGAGGTAGTGGAGCGTAGCTAGGATGATAAAAGGTAGTGCTACTTGGATGGGCACCATGATGCCAAAATGAAGGGGTAACTTGACCGGGAATTTGATATTGCTGCCAAGTTGCGGGAAGTTCAATTCCTACATCGGAGCTAGCTGTATGAACTGCAGGAACATGTATCCCAGGAGTCGAAGGAACTACGGCAGTTACTCTTAATAATACCCACATAAAATATTCACTCCTAAGTTGTGTTAATAAATTAGTATATTCTTTTCACACGTATAAAGGTACATATATAGGACTTTCGTTTAAAACATGCGTACAAAGTCTTAAGACTAATGTAAGCTGATGGTGGACTATTTAATATGAAAAGATACGTCTATTTGCGGAGGGAAAAGAGATAAAAAAAATATACAATGAGGGTGTTAATCGTAATATTTTACGAGTGTATGGAGGTATTTTTATGGAACGATTATGGACGAAATCATTTATTCAAATGACTTTCGCAATGTTATTTTTATTTACAGGATTTTATTTACTTGTTCCAACGCTCCCGCTCTTTATTAAAGAGATAGGTGGCAATGAATCGCAAGTTGGACTTATGATGGGGATGTTTACAATAGCTGCTGTTGTAATACGACCGATTATTGGAGGAATGTTAGATCAATATGGTAGAAGATCCTTTATTATTTTCGGACTCATCTTTTTTGGCTTAACGATGTACTCCTATAATATAGCATCGACTATTGTCCTTTTAGCTGTTTTACGTGTTATTCACGGAGTAACATGGGCTGTTTCTACAACAGCTGTTGGAACAGCAATAACGGATATTATTCCAGATTCACGCCGCGGTGAAGGTATGGGTTGGTACGGGATGGCGATGACAATTGCAATGGCGATCGGACCTATGATTGGATTATGGGTTGTGCAAAATTATTCATTTGATGGTCTATTTTTATTAGCGACGTTGTTATCTTTTATGGCAGTCGTATTATCATTAATAACGAAGATGCCATTTACGCCACAAAAAGAAAAAGGGAAGATGCAGCTATTTGAGAAATCCATATTAACAATCACGATTGTAGTATTCTTTTTATCGTTTGCATATGGAGGAATAACAACCTTTTTACCGTTATTTGCATCATCAATTCATGTGAATCCGGGAACTTTCTTTCTTGTATATGCAATTGCATTAACAATTGTAAGACCAATTTCAGGGAAACTATTAGATAAGTATGGAGAAGTATTCATTATACTTCCAGCATTATGTATTACTATTTTAGCTATAGTTGTTTTAACTATTTCAAATGGTTTGATAGGTGTAATTATCGCAGCAACATTATACGGTATTGGATTTGGTTCAGCACAGCCAGCTTTGCAAGCGGCAATGCTTACAATTGTCGATCCGAGTAAAAGAGGAGTTGCAAATGCTTCATTTTTTACAGCGTTTGATTTAGGAATCGGGTTAGGTGCTATTTTACTTGGAGTTGTTTCACAAATGTTTGGTTATCGTATTTTATTTTCAGGGAGTGCAATTTCAGCATTGATAGCCTTAATTATTTTCGTCTTTTTTGTAAAACAACGATTAGGAAAAAAAGAGTTTGCGTAAACTGGAGGAATAAAGATGAGAATTTCAATTGATCGTAAGGCTCTGCAATGGTTCCAGGAAGAATTACGTATAAAGCACGGTGAATCTGTACGTTTTACTGTAAGGTACGGAGGGAATAGTTCAATTCAGCCCGGATATTCTTTAGGGGTTGTTGCTGAGAAACCCGATGGCGAAATAGTGTCAGTTGAGAAGGAAGGTATTATATTTTTTGTAGATTCTGATGATCTTTGGTATTTTCAAAACTATGATTTATTTGTAAGTTATCATGAGGAAATGGAAGAAATTCAATTTAATTATGTAAAATAATAACTTTATTAAAAATGAATAAGTTTTATATAAAAATTATATTTAAGAGATATTGAAATAAATATCATATAGTAACGAGCTGTATTTATGTACAGCTCGTTTTTTCTATTTCTCAAATAAAATTAGAATAATTGTATATTTGGCGGTGTTATATGAAAAATCTTTATATCTTGTTTTTAAAAATACGCAAAGAAGTCTATCCTTTCTTTATAAAATATAAGAATTATTTTCAAAAAATTGTATTGTTACAGTAAGAAAAGTGTAGGAAACTTATCATTATAAAATAAATTGAAATCTTCTAAAAACTCTGATACATTGAAATAGAAATGTAGTTTCACAATATTGTAAAGGCTTACAGTTATGTGCACGAAGATCTATTAGGATTGGAGGAAATAATGATGAAAGCTGAAGAAAAATTTTCCCCGGGATTAGATGGTATAGTGGCAGCGGAGACGAAAATCTCGTTTCTTGACACAGTAAAAGGTGAAATTGTAATTCAAGGGTATGACTTAATCGAACTCTCAAAAACAAAAGAGTATTTAGACATTGTGCACCTTTTATTGGAGGAACATCTACCGAATGAAGATGAAAAAGCAACACTTGAAAAGAAATTAAAAGAAGAATATGCAGTACCAGAAGGTGTATTCAACGTACTAAAGGCATTGCCTAAAGAGACGCATCCCATGGATGGATTACGTACAGGTGTGTCAGCGTTAGCTGGTTACGATAATGATATCGAAAACCGCTCGTTAGAAGTGAATAAAAGCCGAGGGTATAAGCTGTTAAGTAAAGTGCCAAACATTGTAGCAAATAGCTATCATATTTTAAATAATGAGGAGCCAATTGAACCTCTTAAAGAATTATCTTATAGTGCGAATTTCTTCTATATGTTAACTGGTAAAAAACCAACTGAACTTGAGGAAAAGATCTTTGATCGTTCCCTTGTTTTATATAGTGAGCATGAAATGCCAAACTCTACATTTACAGCTCGCGTTATTGCATCAACACAATCAGATTTATACGGTGCTCTAACAGGTGCAGTTGCATCTTTAAAAGGAAGTTTACATGGCGGTGCAAATGAAGCGGTTATGTACATGCTTTTAGAAGCTGGTAATGTTGAGAAATTTGAAGAGTTATTACAGAAGAAACTATATAACAAAGAAAAAATTATGGGCTTTGGACACCGTGTTTATATGAAGAAGATGGATCCAAGAGCACTTATGATGAAGGAAGCTTTAAAACAGTTATGTGATGTAAAAGGTGATTATACACTATATGAAATGTGTGAAGCTGGAGAAAAGATTATGGAAAAAGAAAAAGGAATTTATCCAAATCTTGATTATTATGCAGCTCCAGTATATTGGATGCTAGGTATTCCAATTCAACTTTACACACCAATCTTCTTTAGCTCTAGAACAGTGGGGTTATGTGCGCACGTTATTGAGCAACATGCAAATAATCGTTTGTTCCGTCCACGTGTAAATTATATTGGCGAGCGACATGTACTTAGTAAATAAGAACAACTGGGGAGTTGTTAGCGCCGCCCGCCAGATGGGTGTTTGACCGACACCCATCATTAATAATAACGAATTTTCGACAGAAAGGGAAGAATAGCATGATTAAAACAAATGAAATTAAGCAAAAAGATGCATTATTAGAAGAGATTACCGATTATGTATTAAATAAAGAGGTTACTAGTGCAGAAGCATTCAGTACAGCTCGTTACGTATTACTTGATACACTTGGATGTGGAATTTTAGCACTGCAATATCCAGAATGTACGAAATTACTAGGACCAGTTGTGCCAGGAACAATCGTGCCAAATGGTACACGTGTACCAGGTACGTCTTATGTACTAGATCCAGTAAAAGGTGCATTTAATATCGGATGTATGATCCGTTGGTTAGACTATAACGATACTTGGCTTGCAGCAGAGTGGGGACATCCATCTGATAACCTAGGCGGAATTTTAGCAGTTGCAGATTATATTAGCCGTGTTCGTATTTCAGAAGGAAAAGAAGCTTTAAAAGTACGTGAAGTATTAGAAATGATGATTAAAGCACATGAAATTCAAGGCGTGCTTGCTTTAGAAAACAGCTTAAACAGAGTTGGTCTTGACCATGTATTATATGTAAAAGTAGCAACAACTGCAGTAGTTGCGAAAATGCTTGGCGGAACACGTGAAGAAATCTTTAATGCATTATCACATGCGTGGATTGATAATTCTAGTCTTCGTACATATCGTCATGCTCCAAATACGGGCTCACGTAAATCATGGGCTGCAGGTGACGCAACGAGCCGCGGTGTTCATCTTGCAATGACTGCTCTAAAAGGTGAAATGGGTTATTCAACAGCATTATCTGCGCCAGGATGGGGATTCCAAGATGTATTATTCAATAAACAAGAATTAAAATTAGCAAGACCACTAGAGTCATATGTAATGGAAAATGTATTATTTAAAGTGTCATATCCAGCAGAATTCCATGCACAAACGGCTGCAGAATGTGCAGTGAAGTTGCATCCGGAAATTAAAGAGAGATTAGATGAAATTGACCGTATTACAATTACAACTCATGAATCAGCAATTCGTATTATTGATAAAGAAGGTCCATTAAATAACCCAGCTGATCGTGATCATTGCTTACAATACATTACGGCAATTGGTTTATTAAAAGGAGATATCGTTGCAGACGATTATGAAGATGCAGTAGCAAACGATCCACGTGTAGATGAATTACGTAATAAGATGGTTGTTGTTGAAAACAAACAGTACAGTTTAGATTACCTTGACCCGAACAAGCGCTCAATCGCCAACGCTGTTCAAGTTCACTTTAAAGATGGCACAGTAACAGAAAATGTGGAATGTGAATATCCACTTGGTCACCGCTTCCGTAGAGACGAAGCAATTCCAAAAGTTGTTCAAAAATTCACTGCAAATATGGCAGGTCATTATTCTAGTAAGCAACAAGAACAAATTCATGAAGTTTGTTTAAATGAAGAAAAACTAGAAAATATGAATGTAAACGAATTTGTAGATCTATTCTTAATTTAATAATAGGGGGAATTTAGAATGGCTTGGGTTGTGAAAAAGCAGTCAACACAAGAGGAGCTTGCGAATCGATTCCGAGCTTTAGTAGAAGCAAATGAAATTTTGCAAATTCCAGGTGCTCATGATGCAATGGCGGCTTTAGTTGCAAAAAATACAGGTTTTTCAGCTCTTTATTTATCAGGAGCTGCTTATACTGCAAGTAAAGGCTTACCAGATTTAGGTATCGTGACGTCTACTGAAGTGGCTGAGAGAGCAAGAGATTTAGTAAGAGCTACAGACTTACCTGTTCTTGTTGACATTGATACAGGATTTGGTGGTGTACTAAATGTGGCGAGAACAGCTGTAGAAATGATGGAAGCGAAAGTAGCAGCTGTCCAAATTGAAGATCAGCAATTACCAAAAAAATGTGGACATTTAAATGGTAAGAAACTTGTTACTACAGAAGAATTGGTTCAAAAAATTAAAGCGATTAAAGAAGTTGCACCGAGCTTATACATTGTGGCACGTACTGATGCTCGCGGCGTTGAAGGATTAGATGAAGCAATTGAAAGAGCAAATGCATATGTAAAAGCAGGTGCAGACGCAATTTTCCCTGAAGCGCTTCAATCAGAGGAAGAATTCCGTCTATTTAATAGTAAGATAAATGCACCTTTGCTTGCGAATATGACTGAATTCGGAAAAACTCCATATTATAGTGCAGAGGAATTTGCGAATATGGGCTTCCAAATGGTTATTTATCCTGTAACTTCACTTCGCGTTGCAGCGAAAGCGTATGAAAATGTGTTTGCTTTAATTAAAGAAACAGGTTCTCAAAAAGATGCACTTTCTAGTATGCAAACGAGAAGTGAATTATACGAAACAATTTCATATCATGACTTTGAAGAGTTAGATACTGGTATTGCAAAAACAGTATTATCAGAAGATCAATAGATAAAGCAGCGAAGGCGATGAAAATACATCTTTGGCAAAATAAAATGCTTGATGTGAAAAATCATCGCCTTCTATTTTCAAAAAAGATATTCCACTCATCGTAGACGAGCATAAGCAAAAAGCTATGAAAGCCGAATGATAGGGGGATACATATGGAGAAAACGAAGTTACCATGGGATGAATTTTTTTCACTCAAAAAAGATATAAATCATACTTACTTTACACCAGAAGATTTTTCAGGTGATGAAGATTTAATCGCAAAAACGACAGAACAATTTGTTAAACAAGAAATTGTTCCACAAATGGAGAATATTGAACAACATAACTATAAAGTTTCTCGTCAATTATTTGAGAAAGCTGGGGAACTTGGATTATTAGGCATTGAGGTACCAGAAGATTATGGCGGGTTCGAGTTAGGAAAGGCTGTCTCAGGTCTTGTAGCAGAGAAAATGGGTTACGCTGGTGCGTTTAGCGTTTCTTTTAATATACACGCTGGTGTCGGTACATTGCCTTACATATATTATGGAACGAAAGAGCAAAAAGAAAAATATTTACCGAAAATCGCATCGGGAGAATGGATTGGGGCTTATGCTTTAACGGAGCCAAATGCTGGTTCGGATGCATTAAGCGCAAAAACAAGCGCCGTATTAAATGAAGAGGGAACAGCTTGGAAGTTAAATGGTGAGAAGCAATGGATTACAAATGCTCATATGGCAGATGTATACGTTGTTTTTGCGAAGACAAATAAAGGAATGACAGCGTTTATTGTCGAAAGAACATGTGAAGGTGTATCTATTGGATTAGAAGAAAAGAAAATGGGGATTAAAGGTTCTTCAACAGCGACTCTTATTTTAGAAGATGTTGTCATCCCTGCTGAAAATGTTTTAGGGGAAGTTGGGAAAGGGCATCACGTAGCTCTTAATATTCTTAACTTTGCTAGACTTAAACTTGCTTTTGGAAATATTGGAACAGCAAAACAAGCAATTGGTTTGTCGGTTCAATATGGAAAAGAGCGAAAACAGTTCCAAACGGAATTAGTAGACTTTACGATGATTCAAGAGAAGATTGCAAATATGATCATTGCTACATATGGAGCCGAAAGTGCAGCTTATCGTACAGCAGGTGTAATTGATGAAGCAATTCATGAGAGCGATGAGGATCTTATGAAGAAAATGTCCCAATTTGCAATTGAATGTGCACTGAATAAAGTAAATGCTTCTGAAACACTTGCTTATATCGTAGATGAAGCTGTACAAATTCATGGTGGTTACGGTTATATGCAAGAATATAAGGTAGAACGATTATATCGTGATGCTAGAATTAGTCGTATTTTTGAAGGAACGAACGAAATTAATAGATTAACAGTTGCTAAAATGTTAATGAAGCAAATCGAACAATTAGAAGATACTGAAGTAGAAAGTGATGTAGCAAATGTCGAAAGAAACCATCGTTACATTTTATTAGCGAAAAAATTGTTGAAACAATCTTTGAAAACGCTCTCTAAAACTCCGGGTCTAAAAATTGACCAAGAACAAGAATATTCACGTGTAATTTCAAATATGTTGACGGACGTGTACGTCATGGAATCAGCGTTTTTACGTACGAGAAAAGCGGTAAGTAAAAATGGTGAGGAAAAAGAACGTACGAAGCAATTAATAACGGATGTTATTTGTGAAGAAGGATACCGTAAAGTAGAAGAAGCGGCGATTTCTGTACTTTCAGCAGCTGTCACAGAAGAACAAGATAGACATGTGATTTTAGCTGAAATCCGTCAATTATTAGTGCCTGTATACACGAACGTATTTACGAAGAAGAGAGAAATTGCGAAAGCTATTATAAATCGTGGGAAATATATTGTGTAAATAGGAGGAAAGCGATATGAAAAAGATTGGTTTTATCGGTTTAGGTAACATGGGGCTTCCAATGTCAAAAAATCTAGTTAAATCAGGTTACACAGTATATGGCGTGGACTTAAATAAAGAGGCGGAAGCGTCCTTTGAAAAAGAAGGCGGAATTATCGGTCTATCAATCTCAAAACTAGCAGAAACATGTGATGTAGTTTTTACAAGTTTACCTTCACCTCGCGCTGTTGAAGCGGTATATTTTGGAGCAGAAGGATTATTTGAAAATGGTCACTCGAATGTAGTTTTCATTGATACAAGTACGGTATCGCCGCAGTTAAACAAACAGTTAGAGGAAGCTGCAAAGGAAAGGAAAGTAGACTTTTTAGCAGCACCTGTGAGCGGTGGTGTAATCGGAGCCGAAAACCGCACATTAACGTTTATGGTTGGTGGATCAAAAGAGGTATATGAGAAAACGGAATCTATCATGGGCGTACTAGGTGCGAACATTTTCCACGTTAGTGAGCAGATTGATAGTGGTACAACTGTTAAGTTAATTAATAACTTATTAATTGGTTTTTATACAGCTGGTGTGAGTGAAGCTTTAACATTAGCGAAAAAGAACAATATGGATTTAGATAAAATGTTTGATATTTTAAATGTAAGTTACGGTCAAAGTAGAATTTATGAACGTAATTATAAAAGTTTTATAGCACCTGAAAACTACGAGCCAGGATTTACTGTGAATTTATTGAAGAAAGATTTAGGATTTGCAGTTGACTTAGCTAAGGAAAGCGAACTCCATTTACCGGTAAGCGAAATGTTATTAAACGTATATGACGAAGCGAGTCAAGCTGGATATGGTGAAAACGATATGGCTGCTTTATATAAGAAAGTTAGCGAGCAATTAATTTCTAATCAAAAATAAATTATACAAAGGAGAGAATACAATGATTACAACTGAAATTAAACGAGTAAAAAATCACATTAACGGTGAGTGGGTTGAATCGACAGGTACGGAAGTAGAAGCAGTGCCAAATCCAGCGACTGGGAAAATTATCGCTTACGTTCCACTATCTCCAAAAGAAGATGTCGAAAAAGCTGTTGAAGCGGCAAAAGCAGCATTTGAAACATGGTCTAAAGTACCAGTTCCGAATCGTTCAAGAAATTTATATAAATATTTACAGCTATTACAAGAAAACAAAGATGAGCTTGCAAAAATCATTACGCTAGAAAATGGTAAGACGCTAACGGATGCAACAGGTGAAGTACAGCGTGGTATTGAAGCGGTAGAACTTGCAACATCTACGCCAAATTTAATGATGGGTCAAGCACTTCCGAATATCGCTAGCGGAATTGATGGATCGATTTGGCGCTACCCAATCGGAGTTGTTGCTGGTATTACGCCGTTTAACTTCCCGATGATGATTCCGTTATGGATGTTCCCACTTGCAATTGCTTGCGGTAATACATTCGTATTAAAAACATCTGAAAGAACGCCACTTTTAGCGGAGCGACTTGTAGAGTTATTCTATGAAGCTGGTTTTCCAAAAGGAGTATTAAATTTAGTACAAGGCGGAAAAGATGTTGTAAATAGCATTTTAGAAAATAAAGATATTCAAGCTGTTTCATTCGTTGGATCTGAGCCGGTAGCTCGTTACGTTTATGAAACTGGTACGAAACACGGGAAACGTGTACAAGCGTTAGCTGGTGCGAAAAACCATGCGATTGTAATGCCAGATTGCAATCTTGAGAAAACAGTACAAGGTGTAATTGGATCTGCATTCGCAAGTAGTGGAGAGCGCTGCATGGCATGTTCAGTAGTAGCAGTAGTAGATGAAATTGCTGATGAATTCATTGATGTATTAGTAGCAGAAACGAAAAAATTAAAAGTAGGCGATGGTTTTAACGAAGAGAACTATGTTGGACCATTAATCCGTGAATCTCATAAAGAGCGCGTTTTAGGCTATATTAATAGCGGTGTAGCAGATGGGGCAACTTTATTAGTAGATGGCCGTAAAATTAAGGAAGAAGTTGGAGAAGGTTACTTTGTAGGTGCAACAATCTTTGATGGCGTGAATCAAGAAATGAAAATTTGGCAAGATGAGATTTTTGCTCCAGTATTAAGCATTGTACGAGTTAAAGATTTAGAAGAAGGTATTAAACTAACAAATCAATCTAAATTTGCAAATGGTGCAGTTATTTATACGTCAAACGGTAAACATGCACAAACGTTCCGTGATAATATCGATGCTGGTATGATCGGTGTAAACGTAAATGTTCCAGCACCAATGGCATTCTTCGCATTTGCAGGAAACAAAGCGTCATTCTTTGGTGATTTAGGTACAAATGGTACAGATGGCGTTCAATTCTATACACGTAAAAAAGTTGTAACTGAGCGCTGGTTTTAATATAAAATAAACAGCCAAATTAGTTATTAAATGAAAACCACCACTATTAATAGTGGTGGTTTTCATCTTGTTAATTACTTTTTTCAAAAGCAAGTTTAATACCAAAACCAATTAAGACGACTCCCGTTAACCCTTGAATATAACGTTGCGTCTTCGGTTTTTTCATAAAAGCACTAATTTTATCAATTAAAAATATATAAAAAGCGAACCAAATGGCTGTTAAAACGAGGTAAGTAAGGCCCATTACGAGTAGTTGGATAAACGTATTATGATTTGGATTTAAAAATTGCGGTAAAAACGTTAAAAAGAATACTGCAACTTTAGGGTTTAATAAATTTGTAAGAAATCCTTGGCGAAAGCAAGAAGTATGTTCGTTTTCATTATTCAAAGATAGATCATTTGTATCTAAGTTTTCTTTGTTTCTTACTGCTAAAAGGGCTTTAATACCGATATATATTAAATAGAGAGCCCCAACGTACTTGAAAATAGAAAATAAAAGAGCTGACTTTACAATAAGTGCAGAAAGACCAATTACAGCAGCTAAAGTATGAATTAATAGTGCAATACATGTACCAAACACTGTTTTCACTCCACCGACTTTACCAGCAACCAATGTATTTTTCGTAGCCATTGCTGTATCTGGACCAGGTAAAATGATAAGGCAAATAGACATAATGATGAAAAGAAGATAATTTTCTATCATAGCCGCCCCTCCTTTTTATTTTTAGAATATTTGATTAAAATCAGTGTAGCACAAAAATGGATTTAATAAAATTAAATTTTATTAAAAAGCATTAAATAAAAAGGCTATATAGTAGCTGTAATTACAGCTACTATATAGCCTCGATTTTATACCGCTATTTGCGGGTAGTAAGATTTTTACCGCACAAGATTTAGCTGAAGCAAAGAAGTTAGGTGGGGGATGAACGAAACACCCCCTCATGACAGTTTCATTTTATGCATTAAGTAAGTTAAAGAAACGATTCACATCTTCTTCTGAAACGTCACTTAACTGTTTATATTTATAATTCGGATTTTGATCTTTATCAACGACAACGGAGCGTACTCCTTCGAAGAAATCTTCATGTCTCATGAAATTTTTAGCAAGTATAAGGTCCGTAGCGAAACATTCTTTAACGGATTTATCTTTTCCATCAATAAACTGTTTTAATGTTACTTTTAGTGAAATAGGGGATTTTGATAACAGTGTTTCTTTCGTTTTTAGAGCAAAGGAACTTTCATCTTTCTCCAATGAATGGATGATTTCTTCAATTGTATCGAAAGCAAAATGTGAATTGATTACTTCTATTGAAGGAGCAAGCTCGCTTTCTAAGTTTGGAGCAGTTGCAAATGTACGAATAACTTCTTTTAAATTAGTATGTACATCATCTTCTTTATGCCAATTTACACTTTCAAGTTCAGTAAGAAACTTTGGTAATGAATCAGATGTCATAAAGTAATCAGCAGCATTAATAAATAATACGTCAGAAGCTTTTAAAATAGATGCTGTTAAAGCAACGAATCGTCCTGTATATCCAGGCGCTTTATTTAAGAAATATGCAGCTCCGACGTCTGGGAAGAAGCCGATATTCATCTCTGGCATTGCCCATTTCGTACGCTCAGTTACAATGCGATACTTCGCACCATTTGTAAGACCGACACCACCGCCCATTACAATTCCATCTAAACAAGCAATAATCGGTTTTGTATATTGATAAATATATGTATCAATTTCATACTCTTCTTCAAAAAAACGTTCTGCATGTTGCAATGCCACTTCATTGGAACGCGCTTCATAAAGAGTTTTAATGTCGCCGCCTGCACAAAAACCTTTTGTGCCAGCTCCTTTTAACACGATAAGTGCAATACGCTCATCGTGTTCCCACTCTTTAAGTTTTTGTCCGATAGGTTGTAACATGTCATAAGATAAAGAATTAAGTGCTTTTGGACGGTTTAAAGTAATTGTTGCAACGCCGTTTTCACTAACAGAAAATAAAACGTGTTCAGTCATAATGCATCCTCCCTTACATATCTTCTTATTCTTAATTCTTGATATGTACTGAAATGTCCTTTATAAATTTCGTCAAAAGTTGACGGTAAATATTAATTTGGTCACCGCATATTTTGACGAGTTATCTTTGCAGGATTTCAGAGACTGAGGGGGAATATTACAACATTACTGTAAGTGTAATTATTTGAAGTTATAATGATAAAAGCGCTATTATATAGGTGTGAATTGTTCATTATCAATTCTAAAAAGAGTGTTTGAAGAAAAAATGAATCGTACAATTGTAATAAAAAATTTTACACTGAATTAGAAATAGAGAAAGGAGAAATCGGAATGCCAGGACCTTTACTATTGTCGGTTATTATTTTGTCTTCTTTAATGATAGGAATAACGCAGTATTTTCATCATACAGATACGACAGAAGAAGTGAAGGATAAAGTACGTCTCGTATTTCCGATTTTTATAATATCTATTTCATTCTGTATTTTATTAAATAAAGATGGGTACATTGTCGCAGTGTTCTCATTTTTCGTCGCAATCGTTTTAATTACCGTTTTATATTATGTAATGAAAGACTTTATACAAAAATAAAGATGTCACAATAGGCATTTTTATTTTGGGAAAAATATAAAATTTCACATACCGTATTTTATATAAAATACATAAAACATATAACAATAGAAAAGTGTGTACTTTGCTGTGTATGTACTTGTCAATCTTGCATAGCCACTATACTATTAAAATGTAGAGATTATAAAAAGGGGTTGTATCTATCATGAAATTTGAGATGCACACAAAAATTATTTCAAATGAAAAAGAAGTAAGATTACATATTGAAGAAAATATATTTCAATTAATATTGGATGGTTATCACTTATTTACAGTTCAAGAAATATTGCCTTTATATAAATCAAATGAAGAAAGAATTGGAAGTGCAACGATATTAAAGCTAGAGTGGGAGAACGGAAAAACTATAATAAACTATCAACTCGTTTCACTAAAATCAGTAAATTAAAAGGAGTAGAAAAATATGAAGTTATTTCATACAGCGGATTGGCATTTAGGTAAGCTTGTTCATGGCGTGTATATGACTGAAGACCAAAAGATTGTATTAGATCAGTTTGTACAGGCTGTTGAAGAAGAAAAACCTGATGCTGTAATTATTGCAGGGGATTTATATGATCGAGCAATTCCACCTACAGAAGCAGTAGACTTATTAAATGATGTGCTGCAAAAAATAGTTATTGATTTACAAACACCAGTTATTGCAGTAGCTGGTAATCATGATAGTCCGGATCGTATCCATTTTGGAAGTAGTTTAATGAAAAAACAGGGCTTGCATATTGCAGGTCAATTTCAATTCCCGTATGAACCTGTTGTACTAAATGATGAATATGGAGAGGTTCACTTCCATCTAATACCGTATGCAGACCCAAGCATAGTGAGGCACGTGTTGAAAAATGAAGACGTACGTTCTCATGATGATGCGATGCGCATTTTTATGAATGAGCTCTCTGAAACGATGGATAAAGAAGCTAGACATGTATTTGTTGGACATGCATTTGTAACTTCTTCAGGAGAAGCGGAGGAGAATACAAGTGATGCAGAACGACCACTTTCAATTGGTGGTGCTGAATATGTAAATAGTCATTATTTTGATAAGTTTCATTACACAGCGCTTGGACATTTACATCAAGCGCATTTCGTACGTAATGAGACGATTCGATATTCAGGTTCACCACTTGCCTATTCAATTTCTGAAGAGAAACATAAAAAAGGTTATTACATTGTAGAACTGAATGAAACTGGTGAAGTAGCAATTGAAAAAAGGTTACTTTCACCACGTCGTAAAATGCGAACAGTAGAAGTGAAAATAGATGAATTATTACAGCACCCAGTAAGTGAAGATTACGTATTTGTAAAATTATTAGACGAAAACCCTGTCTTACAGCCAATGGAGAAAATACGATCTGTATATCCAAATGCAATGCACGTTGAAAGAGCGATGCAAAGACGAGAACTCACAGATACAAATGAAGTAACTGTTTCAAGACATAAAACGGATGATTTATCTCTTTTAAAGGCTTTCTATAAAGAAATGAAAGGGTTAGATTTATCAGAAGAGAAAGAACGCCTATTTATAGATGTATTACAAACAGTGCAAGAACGGGAAGGTGAACGAGGATGAGACCGATTCAGCTTATTATGACAGCATTCGGGCCATATAAACAGAAAGAAATAATCGATTTTGAAGATCTTGGAGAACATCGTATTTTCGCTATTTCTGGGAATACAGGAGCTGGAAAAACAACGATTTTTGATGCGATTTGTTATGTGTTATATGGTGAGGCTAGTGGAGAAGAACGTAGTGATACGAGCATGCTTCGAAGTCAATTTGCTGATGATAATGTTTATACAAGTGTTGAACTAACCTTTCAATTAAAAGGGAAACGCTATGAAATAAAACGACAACTTGGACATAAAAAACAAGGGAATAAGACCATTACAGGACATGCAGTAGAATTATATGAAGTTATTGATGGAGAAAACGTTCCAGCCGTCGATCGTTTTCATGTAACAGACGTAAACAAAAAAGTGGAAGATTTAATTGGGTTAAGTAAACATCAATTTAGCCAAATTGTTATGTTACCCCAAGGGGAATTCCGAAAATTATTAACATCTGAGACGGAAAACAAAGAAGAGATTTTACGTCGTATTTTTAAAACGGATCGTTATAAGTTAATGCGTGAGTTACTTGACCAAAAACGAAAACAATGGAAAGACGTCTTACAAGAAAAGCAGAAAGAGCGAGAGTTATACTTCCGTAATGTTTTTAAATTACCAATCCGTGATGGAGCATTATTAGAGACATTAGTGGCACAAGAACATGTAAATACGCATCAAGTAGTAGAAGCGTTAGAACAAGAAACAACCGTGTATAAGGCAGAGGTTGAGCAATTACAAGTAGAACAAGATGTTCAAACGAAGCAATTAAAGGATGCAGAAACACGTTTTCATGCAGCAAAATCTGTAAATGAGAAATTTATAGATTTACAACAAAAGAATGAGAAATATAACACTTTACAAGAGAACCGTGCAGCAATTGAAAGGAAAGAAAAATTCTTTAAACGTGCGGAACAAGCAAAGCACTTATTACCATTTGAACAATGGTATGAAGAAGCGATGGAAAATGAGCAGAAAGCTGAAAGTTTGTTAAAACAGATAATCGTCAAACAAGAACAGATAATGAATAGCTTTGAACTTGCTCAGGAGAAGTATGAAGTAGTAAAGAATAAAGAAGCTGAACGAGAAGATGCTAAAAAACTTGTTCAAAGATTAGAAGAGTTACAAGCGATCATTGAATCATTAGCTGAGAGAAAGTTGAATTTACAAAATGCCGAAATTCAAATAGGGAAATTAAAAGAAAGTATGCAAAAGTTGGATCAACAACTAGAAGAGCATACAAACCAAAAACAGAGAATGTCTGATGAATTGCAGCAATTAGAACAAGCACTTGAGCAATATGTAGCTAAAGTGGAAGAACTAACGAATATGCGAGAAGATGCAAAAGTTTTAAAACAAGCATATGATGTTTGGCAAGAAAAACAAAAATTCGAGCAAGAAAAAGAAGCGGCAAATAATAAAATGCAAGTGGCAGTTCGTGCATATGAAAACATAGAGCGCCGCTGGTTAAGTGAACAAGCTGGTATATTAGCTCTTCATTTACATGACGGTGAATCTTGTCCGGTATGTGGTAGTACGAATCATCCACAAAAAGCTACAGAGCAAAGTAATGCGATCGATGAAAAAGAGTTAAACGATTTAAGAGATAAGAAGAACATTGCTGAAAAATTCCATGTGCAAGTAGAGGAGAAATGGAATTTCTATCGACTACAATATGAACAAGTGATAGAAGAAGTTGTGAAGCGCGGCTACAATTCGGAAAAATTAGCTGAAACATATAGTGCACTTGTTCAAAAAGGAAAACAATTAGCTGCAGATGTTAATACGTTAAAAGCAAGTGAAGAAACACGTAAGCAGATTGCTGCGAACATGAAAAGCGTAGAAGAAAAAATAGAAGAACTTCAGAAACAAAAACGAGAAGTGGAAACAATGCAGCACCGTACAGAAATGGAGTGTATGCAACTTCGTACGTCATATGAACATGATAAACGAAATATTCCAGAAAACTTACAAACAGTACAAGCTTGGGAAGCACAGTTTAATCAAGCTATGCAGGAACTTAGGTTAATGGAGGACGAATGGAAGAAAGTGCAGGAAGCGTATCAGCATTGGCAAAATGAAAATATACGTATTCAAGCTGAACAAAAAGGTGCTTCTAATCAATTTGAAAGTGCAAAATTAAAGAAAGAAGAGACTTTCGCACGCTTTATGAAAGAGCTAGAACAAAGTGGGTTTACAGATCAATTCACGTATAAAGAAGCCAAATTAAGCGATGCCGAGATGGAGATATTACAAAAAGAAATTCAAGGTTATTATTCATCGCTTGAAGTACTTGCAAAACAAATTGAAGAGTTAAACTCAGAATTAAAAGATAAAGAGTATATGGATATTACATCTTTAGGTGAACACATAAAAGATCTAGAAATTAATCTCGATATAATTAAAGAAAAACGTCAACGTGCGCAAAATGCGGTAACATATATTTCTGATTTACATGAAAACATTAGACGTATTGACGAACAAATTCACGAGGAAGAAAAAGCCTTCCAAGAACTTGTTGATTTATATGAAGTAATGAAAGGTGATAACGAAAGTCGTATATCATTTGAACGTTACATCTTAATTGAGTATTTAGAACAAATTGTTCAAATCGCAAACGAACGACTACGTAAATTATCAAATGGACAATTTTATTTAAAACGAAGTGAGCGAGTTGAAAAAAGAAACCGCCAAAGTGGATTAGGTTTAGATGTGTACGATGCATACACTGGCCAAACGCGCGATGTAAAAACATTATCCGGCGGAGAGAAATTTAACGCATCACTTTGCTTAGCGCTAGGAATGGCAGATGTCATTCAAGCATATGAAGGTGGTATTTCTATCGAAACGATGTTCATCGATGAAGGGTTCGGTTCATTAGATGAAGAATCATTAACGAAAGCAGTAGATGCCTTAATTGACTTACAAAAATCAGGCCGATTTATCGGTGTCATCTCACACGTTCAAGAGCTGAAAAACGCAATGCCAGCTGTATTAGAAGTAACGAAGCAGAAGGATGGATGTAGTCAGACTAGGTTTGTGGTGAAGTAAGCTTAGAAAATGGAGTAGGGAATCTATCGATACTTTTAGTGTCATATGTATGAATCATAAAACGTCGTCTCTTCATATTGGAGGCGACGTTTTATTTTATAAAATATCTATGAATTATCTGTAGAAGGCGGCGTATTCTCCAAACGATTATAAGCTTTAAAAGCTGAAATTGCCGATATAACCCCGCCTACTAAAAATAAAGTCGATCCTCCAACTAAGATGATACGACTGACATATGTTTCCCGTGCTTCTTCGACTTCTTCTTGTAACGCTGTAGGCATATGAATCCTCCCTTTATAAAAGTTGTTTTATAAATAGTATATACAAACGCCTAAAATGTGTTAAAATAACTGATGATTTTATGCAGTGGGTAATTAGATGAGTAGGATGCGAGTGGCTAAGTAAATCTTCATCACAAATTTATGTGAACTTCACATAGAGCACATATTAACATTGTATTATGTATATGTACCAAATAAATAAATAAAGTGAATGTAAGTTCTGTTTTCAAAAATTTAAAATCCTTTTATTTCTATATGAAAGTTTTAATCAAGGGTTTTAAAAAATTTGGAAATAGATCTTATGAATATGGAATTCATATAAAAGGGGAATGTCTTATGACAACATATACGAGTGAAATGAGAAAAACTTTAGTTTCAGAAGAAGATGTAGATATTTTAAAAATTATGGCGCATCCAATCCGACTGCAAATTGTAAATGAATTAAGTACGAGAAAAACTTGTAATGTAACACAATTAACAGAGTTACTGAATATTCCGCAATCTACTGTTTCACAACATTTATCAAAAATGAAGGGTAAAGTGTTACGAGCAGAGAGAAGAGGTTTAGAAATTTATTATCATATTAACAATTTAAAAGCGAGTAAGATTGTTAATGTTTTAGGGTATATAAACTAGTGAAATATTTTTATATAAAATAGCCCCTGCTGTTGAGCAGGGGCTATTTTGTGGTGTTTTATGTATTTGTATTTAAAACTTTATAGTTTTTATGGTTTACAATTGTTCGATCAAATTCAAAAGTACCACCGCTTACATTTGTAATTTCAACTAAGACCGATTCAGTATAAAGTTTTAATACAGATCCTGTAATCTTTAAATTATTTCGTTGAAAAAGTATAGTATCCCCTACGTTTGCTTTCATAGTACCTCCTCATTAAAGACAGAAATATTTTTTTATTATATATATTAAACCACGGATAGATATATTAGTGAATATTTAGTTTTATTTATTGGAAAAAAATTTGTTCTCTAATAGAAGAGTATAAAGTACTCCTATGTTAAAAGTTATATTTTATTTAAGTTTATCCCGCTATTTGTTGGGCAGTAAGACCCCCGCCTCAAAATTCAGTGGAAGCAAAGAAGTTAGGCGAGGGCCCTGTTGCCCGTAAAAGCCCGATTGGTGAGGGCTGATTAAAGTTTCACTTTTTAAAAAAGGGTTCAAAAACAAATGTAAATCGAGCTTATACAAAAACTACTTATTAAATAACTGTTACGTATTTAATAAGTAGTTTTTGTATTTCATCCTTCGTTTTTTGTAACTGATTCTACGTTTTTGACGCTCTACCTTGTAAGTGCTTACATAAACAAAAACATCTTATACAATGAAGGTGTCAAATCAAAAGAGGTGACCAAAATGAACATAAAAAAAGTAAATTTAGCGAATAGCATTGAAATAGAAAGAGGAGGCGGAAAGGTATGAAAAAATCACCTGTTAATCCATGGCTTGTTGTCCTTGGCACAGTTATAGTACAAATGGGGCTTGGGACGATATATACATGGAGTTTATTCAATCAGCCTTTAGTTAGTAAATATGGTTGGAGTCTTAACGCTGTTGCGATAACTTTCTCAATTACTAGTCTTTCTTTAGCATTTTCAACTTTATTTGCGAGTAAATTGCAAGAAAAATGGGGACTTCGTAAACTTATTATGATAGCTGGATTAGCATTAGGACTAGGATTAATACTTAGTTCACAAGCATCCTCACTAATATTACTTTATGTACTAGCGGGAGTTGTTGTAGGTTATGCAGATGGTACAGCATATATCACTTCACTATCAAATTTAATAAAGTGGTTTCCAGAGCGTAAAGGTTTAATTGCTGGTATTTCTGTCTCTGCATATGGTTCAGGTAGCTTAATCTTTAAATACGTTAACGCACAGTTGATTGAATCAGTTGGTGTATCCCAAGCATTTATATACTGGGGTTTAATTGTTACAGCTATGATTGTAATTGGTGCTTGTTTAATCCATCAAGCTGCAGATCAAGGAGCAGTTCATGAAACAAAAACTGAGGAATACACAACGAAAGAAATGTTAGGCACAAAACAAGTATACTTATTATTTATCATGTTATTTACATCATGTATGAGTGGCTTATACTTAATTGGTATGGTAAAAGACATTGGTGTTCAACTTGTAGGACTTAGCGCAGCAACAGCAGCTAATGCGGTGGCTATGGTTGCAATCTTCAATACATTAGGTCGTATCATTTTAGGACCGTTATCGGATAAAATTGGGCGTTTAAAAATCGTTACTGGTACTTTTGTTGTTATGGCGAGTTCAGTCTTAGTTCTAAGTTTTGTAGATTTAAATTATGGTATTTACTTCGTATGTGTAGCAAGTGTAGCGTTTTGCTTTGGTGGAAATATCACTATTTTCCCAGCTATTGTTGGTGATTTCTTCGGTATGAAAAACCATAGTAAGAACTACGGAATTGTGTATCAAGGATTTGGATTTGGGGCGCTTGCAGGTTCCTTTATCGGTGCACTTCTAGGTGGATTCAAACCAACGTTCATGGTAATAGGTGTATTATGTGTCGTGTCATTCATTATCGCAATTTTAATTCAAGCACCTAAACAGAAAAAAGAAAAAGAAGAAGAGTATCGTAGCGTAGCATAAGTATACAAATCTTCTATAACACTATGATTACGAAAAAGCATCCTATTCTATTAATTAGGATGCTTTTTTATGAGTTATTTTAACAAGGTTAAATTACTTTTGGGATTTTTATAGATGTAAAAGTGAGTGGAATACCCATTTGGAATATAATAAATTGATACATCGTATTCGAAATATATATTAAATCTTAAATGATAAAGAAGACATTCATTAGTATTTGTAAGATATATTTTCAGAAAAATATTGAGAAAATATATACTTGAGTTTTTCATAAAGCATTGTAAATGAACGTATCTCTAGTTTAGTTTCTTCAATTTTAAAAAGAGGACTTTGAATTTTATTTATAATATAAGTACTTTTAATGCGTTTACATATGATTTTATTAAGAAGCATTAAAATGGTTTATCTGAAAAATAAAAAAAGATTGACAAGTTTATTGAGAAACATTATCATTTCGGTGTAAGATGGTAAATGAAAAACATTATCAATAAAATGAATTTTAAAGTAATGCGCACTTGACCAATTAGTTTAGTAAGTGTATTATTTTTTACAACACAACTGATAATGAAAATCAATATCATCGGTGTTGCTTAATGAAATTAATGTTTATGTGAAAGGATAGAGAAAATGAACTTAGGGGAATTTGATGGGAAAACAGTTTTAGTAACAGGTGCAGCACAAGGCATAGGCAGTGTCGTTGCCAAAATGTTTTTAGAAAGAGGAGCCACAGTTATTGCGGTTGATCAAAATGAAGAGGGGTTAAATGTACTCTTAAATCAAAATGAATTAAACAATACACGTATGAAAACGTTTCGTTTAGATGTGAGTGATAGCGCCGCTGTTGAAGACATGGTAAATCATATTGCAAATGAAATAGCGCCAATAGATATTTTAATAAATGTTGCAGGGGTTTTACGTATGGGACCAATTCATTCGTTAAGTGATGAAGATTGGAATAAAACATTCTCTGTAAATACTACAGGGGTTTTCAATATGTCCCGAGCGGTAAGTAAAAATATGATGTTAAGAAAATCGGGGGCAATTGTTACAGTCGGTTCAAATGCGGCAAATACGCCAAGAATGGAGATGGCTGCGTATGCTGCGTCAAAGGCCGCAACGACGATGTTTATGAAATGTTTAGGACTAGAGCTTGCGGCATACAATATACGCTGCAACTTAGTTTCTCCAGGTTCTACTGAAACTGAGATGCAAAGATTACTATGGGCTGATGAGAATGGAGCTAAAAATATAATTGCTGGTTCTCAAAATACATATAGACTCGGAATTCCATTACAAAAAATTGCACAACCTTCAGAAGTTGCTGAAGCAGTGTTATTTTTAGCCTCAGATAGAGCAAGTCATATTACAATGCACAATTTATGTGTTGATGGCGGCGCTACGTTAGGAGTTTAATAAAAATTCAGGAGGTTATTATATTATGAATGAACATATAGCTGTAAAGGAATTGTCAGAAAAACTTTTAGAAGATTATAAGACTGAATCTTCATTCTTTTTCGCTTCACCAACTCGAACGATATTAGCAGAAGGAGAGTTTACTACAGTAAAGCATCGTGAAATTGAAAGTTTCCCAGAGCTTGTGCAAGCAGAATTACGTAATGCGAAACAAGCTGGAAATCCAAATCCTATCGTTGTGGGTGCTTTGCCATTTGATCGTAGAAAAGAAGTCCAACTCATCGTACCAGAATATAGCAGAATTTCTGAGCGTTTACAATTGGATACAACAAATCAGCTTGAAACAAATGAGAATGTAACATTTGAAATGACACCAATGCCAGACCCTGAAGTTTATATGAATGGTGTGAAGCAAGGAATTGAAAAAATACAGGACGGTGATTTAAAGAAAATCGTTCTATCCAGATCGTTAGATGTTAAATCTTCCGAAAAGATTGATAAGCAAAAACTTCTGCGAGAATTAGCAGAGCATAATAAGCATGGTTATACATTTGCTGTAAATTTACCGAAAGATGAAAAAGAGAACAGTAAGACGCTAATTGGAGCAAGCCCTGAATTACTTGTTTCACGTAATGGTATGCAAGTTATTTCTAACCCGTTAGCTGGTTCAAGGCCACGTAGTGAGGACCCAGTAGAAGATAAAAGAAGAGCAGAGGAATTACTTTCTTCGCCAAAAGATTTACATGAACATGCGGTAGTAGTTGAAGCGGTTGCCGCTGCACTTCGTCCGTATTGTCATACATTACATGTTCCAGAAAAGCCATCAGTTATTCATAGTGAAGCGATGTGGCATTTGTCTACAGAAGTGAAAGGTGAACTGAAGGATCCAAATACTTCTTCTTTACAATTAGCAATTGCCCTTCATCCTACGCCAGCAGTTTGCGGAACTCCGATGGAAAAAGCAAGAGAGGCTATACAGCATATTGAGCCATTTGACCGCGAGTTCTTTACAGGAATGCTAGGATGGAGCGATTTAAATGGAGATGGAGAATGGATTGTTACAATTCGTTGTGCTGAAGTACAAGAAAATACACTGCGTTTATATGCAGGAGCTGGGGTTGTTGCTGAGTCAAAACCAGAAGATGAGTTAGCAGAAACATCAGCTAAGTTCCAAACAATGCTAAAAGCTTTAGGGTTAAGAGATAGTTCACTTAATGAAAAATAGGGGGAAGAAAGAATGCTAGTAGGTTATACAGAATGGCCAAAAGAATTTGCCGATCGTTACCGAGAAGCAGGATGTTGGCTTGGTGAAACATTTGGAGGAGTGTTAAGAGAGCGGGCTGAGAAATATGGAGATCAAATCGCGGTTGTAAGTGGTAAGAAGCATATAACATATAGTGAACTTAATAAAAAGGTAGATCGTTTAGCAGCAGGTTTACTCAATTTAGGAATAAAGAAAGAGGACAGAGTTGTAATCCAGTTACCTAACATTATCGAGTTTTTCGAAATATGTTTTGCACTATTTCGAATTGGAGCGCTTCCTGTCTTTGCACTGCCTTCACATCGAAGTAGTGAAATTAGTTATTTTTGTGAGTTTGGCGAGGCGAGCGCTTACGTTATTTCAGATAAGGCTCTCGGTTTTAATTATCGAAAACTAGCAAGAGAAGTGAAAGAGAAAGTGCCAACTTTACAACATGTAATTGTAGTGGGAGAAGAAGAAGAGTTTGTGAACATAAATGATCTGTATATGGATCCCGTCTCATTACCAGAAGTTCAGCCAAGTGATGTTGCATTTCTCCAATTATCAGGAGGCACAACAGGTCTTTCTAAATTAATTCCTAGAACGCATGATGACTATATTTATAGTTTGCGTGTTAGCGCTGAAATTTGTAATTTGAATGCAGAAAGCGTCTATATGGCAGTTCTTCCAGTAGCACACAATTACCCAATGAGTTCTCCAGGGACATTTGGAACTTTCTATGCGGGTGGAAAAGTGGTATTGGCAACTGGTGGTAGTCCAGATGAGGCCTTTGCTCTTATCGAAAAAGAAAAAGTTACAATTACAGCGCTCGTTCCGCCATTAGCAATGATTTGGCTTGATGCTGCATCTTCTCGTAATGCCGATCTATCAAGCCTAGAGGTTATTCAAGTAGGTGGTGCTAAGTTTAGTGCTGAGGTTGCAAGACGTATACGCCCTACATTTGGATGTACGTTACAGCAAGTATTCGGTATGGCGGAAGGATTAGTGAACTATACAAGATTAGATGATCCGGAAGAAATTATTACTTATACACAAGGTAGACCAATGTCTGCACTCGATGAAGTGCGAGTTGTTGATGAAAATGACAACGATGTACAACCGGGCGAAGTAGGTAGTTTATTAACACGAGGTCCATATACAATTCGTGGTTACTATAAAGCCGAAGAGCATAATGCACGATCATTTACAAAGGATGGGTTTTATCGCACAGGTGATCTTGTAAAAGTAAATGAACAAGGATACATCATTGTAGAAGGAAGAGATAAAGATCAAATTAACCGTGGTGGTGAGAAAGTTGCCGCGGAAGAAGTTGAAAATCATCTATTAGCACACGATGCGGTCCATGACGTAGCAATTGTATCTATGCCTGACGATTATTTAGGTGAACGCACCTGTGCTTTTGTTATAGCTCGCGGACAAGTTCCGGCAGTAAGTGAATTAAAAATGTTTTTAAGAGAACGTGGTATAGCGGCTTATAAAATTCCAGATCGAATTGAATTTATTGAATCATTCCCGCAAACAGGAGTCGGAAAAGTCAGCAAAAAGGAACTACGTAAAGTCATTGCTGAAAAACTTATTACAGTAAAACAATAATAAAAACCGGAAGGAAGTGATTAGATGGCTATCCCATCTATTTCAGTATATAAAATGCCAATTGAATCAGAACTACCAAAAAATAAAGTGAATTGGACACCAGATTCGAAACGTGCAGTGCTTTTAATTCATGACATGCAAGAATATTTTCTTGATGCATATAGCGATAAAGAATCCCCAAAAGTAGAACTTATTTCAAATATTAAAATGATAAGAGAAAAATGTAAGGAACTTGGTATACCAGTTGTTTATACAGCACAACCTGGTGGGCAAACGTTAGAACAACGAGGTTTATTACAAGACTTTTGGGGTGACGGTATACCTGCTGGACCAGATAAAAAGAAAATTGTTGATGAACTTACTCCTGATGAGGATGATATATTCCTCACAAAATGGAGATATAGTGCATTTAAAAAGACAAATCTATTAGAAATTTTAAATGAACAAGGAAAAGATCAACTCATTATTTGCGGTATTTATGCGCATATTGGCTGTCTTTTAACAGCTTGTGAAGCATTTATGGATGGTATAGAGCCGTTCTTTGTAGCAGATGCAGTTGCTGATTTTTCACTAGAGCATCATAAACAAGCATTGGAGTATGCATCTAATAGATGTGCAGTAACGACATCAACAAACCTACTGTTAAACGATTTACAAAGTGTAAAAGATGATGAGAGTGAAGGAATCACTATACAGGAAGTGCATGAACTAGTTGCACAACTACTTCGTGAGCCAGTAGAGAGTATTGATATTGATGAGGACTTATTAAATAGAGGGCTTGATTCGGTCAGAATTATGAGTTTAGTAGAGAAGTGGCGTCGTGAAGGGAAAGAAATCACTTTTGCAGATTTAGCAGAACGTCCAACTGTTGCAGGTTGGTACAGTTTACTATCTTCACAAACAGCACAGGTGCTGTAACAAATAGACTACATAATAAAGGGGTAGTAAAGAATGCCTAACAGTCAAAAGATTCGTCATTCGTTATCATCTGCGCAGTCTGGTATGTGGTTTGCGCAACAATTAGATCCGCTTAATCCAATTTACAATACTGGGGAATATGTAGAAATAAACGGAAATATTCATCAAGAAATTTTCGAATTAGCTGTACGTAAAGTTGTAATGGAAGCAGAAGCACTTCATGTTCGCTTCGAGGAGGATGAATTTGGCCCATGGCAAGTTATTGAAGAATCACAGTTTCATATGCATTTTATTGACGTTCGTAAAGAAGAAAACCCTGAAGAAGCTGCTAAAGTATGGATGAAAAATGATTTATCTATGCCAGTCGATTTGAAAAAAGATACATTATTTACTGAAGCACTTATTCAAGTTGAAAATAATCGTTTCTTTTGGTATCAGCGCATCCATCACATTGTGATGGATGGCTATGGATTTTCACTTCTTAGCCAAAAAGTAGCGAATGAGTATACATCACTTATAGAAGAAACAAACAAGAATGAAAAGCCATTTGATTCTCTTACAAAAGTCGTGCAAGAAGATATTGAGTATCGTGAGTCTAAAAAATTTCAGGAAGATCGTACTTTTTGGTTAGAAAAATTTGCGGATGAACCAGAAGTTGTAAGCTTGGCAGAGCGAGCACCGAGAACATCAAATGGATTTTCACGAGAAACAGCTTATTTATCTAGTTCTAGCACGAAAACTTTATTAGAAGATATCAATATTTCGTTAACAAGTTGGCCGGAATTCATTGTCGCTGTAACAAGTATTTATATGCATAAGTTAACAGGTGCACATGATATTGTTTTAGGTTTACCGATGATGGGACGTCTAGGTTCGGTATCTATTCATACACCAAGTATGGTAATGAATTTAGTGCCACTTCGTATTACAGTAACTCCAAATATAACTCTTGCGGAATTATTGCAACAAGTTTCTAAAGAAATCCGAGATGTACGTCGCCATTATAAATACCGTCATGAGGAATTAAGAAGAGACTTAAAGTTACTAGGTGAAAATCAAAGGTTGTTTGGACCGTTAGTGAATGTTATGCCTTTTGATTACGGGCTAAATTTTGCTGGAAATCGTGGTATTAAGCATAATTTATCAGCAGGACCTGTCGATGATTTATCAATAAATGTATATAAACGTTTTGATCAAAATGAGCTAATGATTCATTTTGATGCAAATCCTGAAGTATATAATGGCGCGGAGCTAGCATTGCATAAAGAAAGATTTATGAATCTATTTGAATTAGTAGTAAATAATTATGAGAAAAACGAGTCGATTGGAAAAATAAACATTACTCTGCCTGAAGAAAATCATAAAGTTTTATTGGAATGGAATGAAACGAAGGAAGACGATGAGTTAATCAGTCTGCCTATATCATTTGAAAAACAAGTGCAAAAAAATCCCAATAAACTAGCCATTACTTGTGACGGTGTAAACCTTACGTATAAAGAGCTAAATGAACGAGCGAATGAACTAGCACATTATTTAGTAGAAGAAGGAATACGACCAAACCAGTTTGTAGCTTTAGTATTCCCTAGATCAATAGAAATGGTAGTTAGTATGCTAGCAGTCTTAAAGGCTGGTGCAGCGTATTTACCAATAGATCCAGAATACCCAGCAGAAAGAATTAATTATATAGTAAATGATGCAAAACCAGTTTGTATCATAACACATTCATCTGTTTCATCTAAGTTAGTTATAGAAAATGATATGAAAAAAATTGTATTAGATGAAGAAGAAACGAAACTAGCGTTATATACATATTCTCGTATGAATATAGCATGTAAGAATGATGTATCACTTTTAAACCCAGCCTATACAATATATACTTCAGGCTCAACAGGAAACCCAAAAGGTGTAATTGTTCCTATGAGAGGTTTAAGTAACTTTTTAATGGCTATGCAACAAAAGTTTTCATTAAATGAAAATGATCATTTATTAGCAGTTACAACGTTTGCATTTGATATTTCTGCTCTAGAAATTTATTTACCTCTTATTAGTGGTGCAAGTTTAACAATTGCGCAAAAAGAAGACATACAAGAGCCTTCTGCATTAACGACACTTTTACATGAAGAAAGAGTGGCCATTATGCAGGCTACACCGACGCTTTGGCAGGCGTTAGTAACTGATTATCCAGAGAAGCTACAAGGGCTAAACATACTAGTTGGTGGTGAAGCTCTTTCAGCGCATTTAGCAAATAAATTAAAAGAATTAGGTTGCTCAATAACTAATTTATATGGACCAACTGAAACGACGATTTGGTCTACTTTCATGAACATTGATGAAGGTGAAAAGGGTATACCTCCTATTGGAAAGCCAATTTGCAATACAGAAGTGTATGTATTGGATGCAGGGTTACAACCAGTTCCACCTGGAGTTATTGGGGAATTATATATTGCAGGGGAAGGACTTGCAAGCGGATATTTAGGAAAACCTGAGTTAACAGCTGAACGGTTTGTTGCAAATCCTTATGGAGAATCAGGGAAGCGCATGTACCGTACAGGAGATCTTGTGAAATGGCGTAGTGATGGTGCGTTAGAGTACATTAGTCGCGCAGATCATCAAATTAAAATTCGTGGATTCCGAATTGAATTAGCTGAAATTGAAACGGTATTACAACGACATGAAAATATTCAACAAGCGGTAGTAATAGTACGAGAAGATCGTCCAAATGATAAACGCATCATTGCGTATATCGTTGCAGAAGAAAAGGAACCGATTAATCTTTCAGAAATTCGTTCTTATGTTTCAGAAAGTTTAGCGAATTATATGATACCATCGGCATTTGTTGTGCTAGAAGAATTACCATTAACGCCAAATGGTAAGGTTGACAGAAAGAAATTACCTGCTCCTGATTTTAATGGAATGAACAATGAGAGAGTTGCTAGAAATCCGAAAGAAGAAATATTATGTGATTTATTTGCAGAAGTACTTGGTGTTTCTCGAATTAGCATTGATGATAATTTCTTTGAAATGGGTGGACATTCACTTCTCGCATCTCGTTTAATGGCAAGAATTCGTGAAACGTTAAGTGTGGAATTAGGAATCGGGAAACTATTTGAATCACCAACTGTTGCCGAACTGGCGAAACAATTAAACGATGCAAAAAGTGCAAGACCAGCTATTCAGAAAGCAAGTAGGCCAAATGAAGTTCCACTTTCATTTGCACAGCGCAGGTTATGGTTCTTAAATTGTTTAGAAGGTCCAAGTCCTACTTATAATATTCCGCTAGTCATTCGTATGAATGGAATATTGAATCGGGAAGCATTACAAGGTGCTTTTTATGATGTAGTTGAGAAACATGAAACACTTAGAACAATTTTCCCTAACGTATTAGGTAGTTCTTATCAGAAAATTTTAGATATGGAAAACTTAAATCTAGAAATGGTTATAACTAATACATGTAAAGATGAATTAGAAAGTGTACTTTCAGAGGCGGTAAGGTATAGTTTTAACCTCGATTTTGAGCCGGCAGTTCGTTTGCAACTTTTTACAGTGAGTGAAAACGAACATGTATTATTAATTCTATTACATCATATTGTAGGTGATGGCTGGTCATTACAGCCGTTAACGAGAGACTTTACAGCGGCGTATAAAGCGCGATGTCAAGGTGACAGAGTTCAGCTGGAGTCACTTCCCGTTCAATACGCAGATTATGCACTTTGGCAACAGCAATTGCTAGGTGATGAAACGACACCAGAGAGTCTTATTTCAACACAATTAGATTTTTGGAAAGAAGAACTTAAAGGTTTACCAGACCAAATGGAGTTACCTACAGATTTCCAGCGTCCAATTGAGACGAGTTACCGCGGGGAAACAATTCATTTTCATATAGATGAAGGTATGCATAGTAGGTTAGTAGAGCTTGCACGTGAAAATGGAGCTAGTTTGTTTATGGTATTGCAAGCAGGGCTTAGTGCACTATTTACAAGATTAGGTGCAGGCACTGATATACCAATTGGAAGTCCGATTGCTGGAAGAAATGATGATGTACTCTCTGACATAGTCGGCTTATTTGTAAATACATTAGTGTTACGTACAAATACATCAGGAGATCCAAGTTTTAAAGAATTATTGAATAGAGTAAAGCAGACAAATCTTGCAGCTTATGAAAATCAAGATGTTCCATTTGAACGACTCGTTGAAGTGTTAAACCCAGTGCGTACTCGAAACAGCCACCCGTTGTTTCAAGTTATGTTAGCTTTCCAAAATACGCCAGAAGCAATCTTTGATGCCCCGGATATAGAAGCGAGCCTTGAAATTCAAAGCGTCGGTTCTGCAAAATTTGACTTAACATTTGAAATTAGTGAGAGTAACGGGGGTGACGGTACTCCGAACGGTTTACATGGATTACTAGAGTTTAGTACCGATTTATATAAACGTGAAACGGTTCAAAAACTAATAGAAAGATTTATTTTGTTATTAGATGATGCAGCGAAACATCCGGATCGATCAATTGGCACATTAGAAATATTAACTGTAGCAGAGAAAAATACAGTGTTAGAAAAGTGGAATGGTGGTTTTCAAATTGCACCAGAAATGACATTGCCACAATTATTTGAAAAGCAGGCTCATATAAATCCAAATTCTATTGCTGTTGTCTTTGAAGATAAGAAATTAACTTATGAAGAGTTAAATAGAAAAGCAAATAAAATAGCTCGATTCCTAATAGCAAAAGGGATTGGTCCTGATCAACTCGTTGCTTTAGCGATGCCAAGATCATTAAACATGGTTGTAAGCTTATTAGCTGTTCTTAAAGCTGGTGCTGGATACCTTCCGTTAGATCCAGATTACCCAGCAGACCGTATTTCATTTATGCTACACGATGCGAAACCATCATGTGTTTTAACGAATTCAGAAGTGGAAATTGAATGTAATGAGGCACTAAAAGTTTTAATTGATAATGTAAAAGTAATAGCAGAAGTTGAGAAATATAGTGAAGACAATATTGATGAAGTGGAACGCATTAAGCCATTATCTCCATCACATATTGCTTACGTTATTTATACGTCAGGGTCAACGGGTAGACCGAAAGGCGTTATGATACCTCATCAAAATGTAGTAAGACTTTTAGGAGCAACTGATCATTGGTTCCAGTTTGACGAAAACGATGTTTGGACGATGTTCCATTCATATGCTTTTGATTTCTCGGTTTGGGAAATTTGGGGACCTTTATTATATGGAGGGCGTTTAGTTGTAGTGCCACATACTGTAAGTCGCTCGCCGAAAGAATTTTTACAGCTTCTTGTTAAAGAAAAGGTTACGGTTTTAAACCAAACTCCATCAGCGTTCTATCAATTGATGCAAGCAGATCGTGAAAATGAAGAGATTGGTCAAAAATTATCTTTACGATATGTTGTTTTTGGAGGAGAAGCACTTGAGCTAAGTCGCTTAGAAGGTTGGTATAGTCGACATCCTCATAACGCACCAAAGCTTATTAATATGTACGGTATTACGGAGACGACAGTACATGTTAGTTATATTGAAATAGATGAAACTATCGTCTCTTTACGAGCAAATAGTTTAATTGGGTGCAGTATACCTGACCTTAAAGTGTATGTGTTAGACAACTATTTACAACCAGTGCCACCTGGAGTAGTTGGAGAAATGTATGTTGCAGGTGCAGGGCTTGCGCGTGGATATTTAGGAAGAGCAGGATTAACGGCTGAACGCTTTATCGCAGATCCATTTGGCAAGCCAGGTACAAGAATGTATCGTACAGGAGACTTAGCTCGCTGGCGTAAAGATGGGACGCTAGATTATATAGGACGTGCAGATCATCAAATCAAAATTCGTGGGTTCCGAATTGAATTAGGAGAAATAGAAGCAGTCATAATGAAGCACCCTAAAGTTGAGCAAGTAGCCGTTATTGTACGTGAAGATCAACCAGGGGATAAACGGTTAGTTTCTTATATCGTTGCATCAAATAATGAAGCGATTGATACGAATGAAATGCGTCAGTTTGCTAGTGGTAGTTTACCAGATTATATGGTTCCATACGCTTTTGTAGTAGTAAATGAGTTACCTTTAACTCCAAACGGTAAATTAGATAGAAAGACATTGCCAGCTCCAGAATTTATTGCATCATCTTCTAGTCGTGGTCCAAGAACACCGCAAGAAGAAATGTTATGTGACTTGTTTACAGAAGTGCTAAGTGTACCTCAAATTGGAATTGATGACGGATTCTTTGATCTTGGTGGCCATTCACTCCTTGCAGTGCAACTTATGAGCCGCATGAAAGAGGCGCTTGGAGTGGAACTAAATATTGGCACTTTATTTGCAGCACCGACTGTTGCAGGGTTAGCTGAAAGACTTGAGATGGGGAATGGTCAAAGTGCATTTGATGTGTTGCTTCCATTACGAGCAAGCGGGGATCAATTACCACTATTTTGTGTACATCCAGCTGGTGGATTAAGTTGGTGCTATGCAGGACTTATGAAATCTTTAGGAACAGATTATCCAATCTATGGTGTACAAGCACGAGGTATTGCTAAAAATGAAGAACTTCCAAAAAGTTTAGAGGAGATGGCGGCGGATTACTTGAAACATGTTCGTGAAGTACAGCCTCATGGACCATATCGTTTATTAGGTTGGTCGCTTGGAGGAAATGTTGTGCATGCAATGGCGGCGCAATTACAAAATGAAGGGGAAGAAGTAGAATTACTCGTTATGCTTGACTCTTATCCTGGACACTTCTTACCGAATACGGAAGCGCCTACTGAAGAGGAAGCGTTAATCGCATTACTTGCTTTAGGCGGATATGACCCAGATAACATGGATGGTAAACCACTTACAATGGAAAGTGCAGTTGAAATCCTTCGTAAAGATGGAAGTGCATTAGCAAGTCTTGAAGAAGAGACTATATTGAACTTGAAAGAAACATATGTAAATTCAGTAGGGTTGTTAGGGAAATATGTACCGAAAGTTTATAACGGAGATATCTTATTCTTTAGATCTACTGTTATACCAGACTGGTTTGATCCTATTTCTCCAAATACGTGGCTAAATTATTTAGATGGGCAAATTGTGCAGCACGATATTGATTGTAGACATAAAGATCTATGTCAGCCAGGTCCACTTACGGAAATTGGACAAGTATTAGCGAAATATTTGCAGAATAAGAAAGGGGTAAGTAGAGTATGACGAATCCATTTGAAAATGATAATTACACATATAAAGTATTAATAAATGAGGAGGGCCAGTATTCTCTCTGGCCTGCTTTTCTCGATGTACCTATTGGCTGGAATGTCGTATATGAAGAAGCTAGTAGGCAGAGCTGCTTAGAATATGTTGAATATAACTGGAAAGATTTGAATCCACAAGGTAATCAAGTTCGCGAAAAAACATTAGTAGGAAAACGATAATGAAAGAAAAACTAAATCCAAAAGTAGTTGTAAGTATCGTTTATATAACTGCGATGTTTATGGCTGCGATGGACGCAACGATTGTAAATGTAGCACTGCAAACGATAAGTAGAGAACTACAAGTACCTCCATCTGCAATGGGGACGGTGAATGTTGGATATTTAGTTAGTTTAGCTGTTTTCCTTCCGATTTCTGGTTGGTTAGGAGATCGTTTTGGTACGAAAAGAGTATTTTTAATTGCTCTTTTCGTATTTACAATTGCATCTGCTTTATGCGGAATGGCTAACGATATTACTTCATTGAATATTTTCCGTATTATTCAAGGTGCTGGCGGAGGGCTTTTAACACCGGTCGGAATGGCGATGTTATTTCGAACATTTTCACCAGAGGAAAGACCGAAGATTTCCCGGTTCATTATACTTCCAATTGCTGTAGCACCAGCAATTGGTCCTATCATCGGTGGTTTCTTTGTAGATCAAATGTCTTGGCGTTGGGCATTTTATATTAATCTACCGTTTGGAATCGTTGCATTGCTATTTGGACTTCTATTTTTAGCAGAACATGTTGAAAAATCAGCTGGTCGCTTTGATTCGCTCGGCTTTATTTTATCAGCACCAGGATTTGCGATGCTCATATATGCACTCAGCCAGGGACCATCAAAAGGGTGGATTTCTCCAGAAATTATGAGTACTGGGATAGCTGGGGTTGTATTCATTACATTGTTTATAATTGTAGAACTGAAAGTAAAGCAACCGATGTTAGATTTACGCTTATTAAAAGAACCAGTCTTTAGAAAGATGAGCATTATATCATTATTTTCATCAGCTGGTTTATTAGGAATGTTATTTGTTTTTCCTCTTATGTATCAAAATGTGATAGGAGTTTCTGCACTGGAATCAGGACTTACGACATTTCCAGAGGCGATTGGATTAATGATTTCTTCACAAATTGTACCATGGTCATATAAGAAATTAGGAGCTCGAAAGGTAATTTCTATTGGATTAATATGTACGGCGGTTATATTTGTTTTATTGAGTTTTGTAAATCACGATACGAATCCGTGGCAAATCCGGGCATTATTGTTTGGTATCGGTATTTTCTTAGGTCAATCTGTCGGTGCGGTTCAATTTTCTGCCTTTAACAATATCACGCCGCCTTCTATGGGGAGAGCGACTACTATATTCAATGTGCAAAATCGACTAGGTTCAGCAATAGGAGTAGCGGTTTTAGCTAGTATACTAGCTGGTTTTGGAGGTAATAACGTTCAATCCGATTTTTTACCATATCAAGCAGCATTAATTGGGTCAGCAATATTTTTGCTCATAGCACTACTATTTTCTTTACGTATTTCCGATAAAGAGGTAATGTCAAAGAAGAAAGAAAAAACATTATCTGTATCAGAAAAAGAGAAAGTACTTGTCAATGAATAACAATATACGTATGCTTTTTTATGAAAATTGATATTCGTTGAATAAAGGAGAGTTTACATGATAGAAAGTAAAGTTGTAGATTCTATTCCAACTTTGAATGAGAATGATTGTCAAATATGGTGGGCAAGAATTTCGGATTTACAATCATGGCATTACAATTTACTAAATGATATAGAGCGAGAGAAAGCAAATTCGTATCATCATTCGGCAGATCGAGCTCGTTTTATAATAGGTTGCGTAATAAGTAGATTAGTTCTCGGCAAGATACTTTCTATGTCACCAGTCCAAGTACCAATTGATCGAATGTGCTCAGTATGTAAATTGCAGCATGGAAGACCACAATTACCAGAAGGTAGGCCGCAATTATCCGTTTCGCATTCAGGTGAGTGGGTTGTCGTTGCATTTACAAAATCTGCACCTGTTGGCATAGATGTAGAACAAATGAATCCAAGTATAGATGTTATGAAAATGGCAGAAGGTGTATTAACAGACATTGAAATAGCGCAAGTTATGAAACTGCCAAATGAACAGAAAATAGAAGGTTTTTTAACATATTGGACTCGAAAAGAAGCGGTGCTGAAAGCGACAGGTGAAGGACTAATGATTCCACCAGTACATATTACAGTATCAGCTCCAAATGATCCTCCAAACTTGTTGGTTTTTAAGGATAGACAAGAGTTAGCAAGTAATACAATGATGGAAGATGTAAGGCCTAGTTTAGATTATAGGGCTTCTGTTGCAATATTCAGTAAGGAAGTGACTGAAATTACGCAATTAGACGCGGCAGCACTTTTAAATCTTAAATAAAAAAATTACAGAAGAGGTGTTCCTCATGTTAGTAGCGGAAAATAGAAAGAATGAATTCACTTATAATGTACAAGCAATTAAAAATATTTTATTTTCTGGAGATACATCATCCATTCATGCTTTAGAAAAGCTTTTAAATGATACAGTTCAGTTTGATGTTCTTGAACAAGAGGCACTTGGTAGACAGTACATTCCGAAAGAAGCAAAGAATTTCTTTGATAAAGATGGAACATTTCTTTACCGTGTATCTAATGTTAGTTATAAAGGAAAGGTGTTATCTGAAAATCTAATTTTTGCAGACACTTCGTTTTTACCGGACGCAATAAAGAGTGAATTAGAGAGTGGAAATATTCCTGTTGAAAAGCTTATAGAAAAGATGGAAGTAAGAAGAAACGTATTATATGAAGGATATCAGCCATCTGGAAATATTATTGAATTGTTTGATGGATGTTCTGTTACAGCGAATGTGTATCCAACTAGAAAGTATCAATTTGTAAGTAACTGCAAATGTGTATTTTATATTTGTGAAGTGTATCATGCAGAGAATATAAAGCAATTGCTTAAATAAAAACAAGAAACCAGCCTATAAAATGGCTGGTTTCTTGTTTTTATTTAACAGCTTCTTTTAATTCTTTACCTGCTTTAAATGCAGGAACTTTACCAGCGGCGATTTGAATTTCTTCGCCAGTTTGCGGATTACGTCCTGTACGAGCAGATCTTTCGCGTACTTCAAAAGTTCCAAACCCGATTAGTTGAACTTTATCTCCAGATTGTAATGCATTAGCAATTGTGTCAAATACGGATTGTACAGCTGCAGAAGCGTCCTTTTGAGAAATATCAGCTGATTGAGCTACGTTTTTAATTAATTCTGTTTTGTTCATGTTTTCACCTCATAAAAAAATTTTTGGAATGAATGTTTTAGTATAATAGATAGTAAAGATAAAGCTATCACTATGATTAGAAAGAATACTATATAATTATGTTAATTTCGTTGCAAGAGACTGAATCCCTTCTATTATTTAGGGATTAATTAAGAATCGATGCATATAAAAAGCTTTAATATGAGGATGAGGGGGAGTATACGAATGATTTTTCGTGAAAAAAATGAGAAGGAAAGTATTTTAATTAGTCAACATGATCATGGTTTTTTAGCTGGAGAGATTGCAAAGCATATAAAAGAAGACTTTTTTGAAGATAAAACATATTTAAAAGAAACAGTTGATGCAATATATGAGCATGACAGAGGATGGATAGAGCTTGATAAAGTACCAATTTTGAATGATGCTAAAAATATTCCATATACATTTATGGATTGTCCAAGCCCATTACGTTTTGTTTTTTATACGATTGGATTGAATGAAATTGAAAATTCTAATCCATACGGGGCATTGCTTTGTAGTAAACATTTTTTATCATTTCCACTAAACGAGGAAGATGAAGAGATGATGTCATTTTATAAACATGAATTAGAACGACAAAAAAGAATTTTGAAAACGTTAACAAAGGAACAGTTTGCGATGTTCGATAAGCATTATAGATTATTAAAGTTTTGTGATGAACTTTCTTTATACGTATGTATGAATAAGCCTGGTGTCAAAAAGAAAGATGAAATTGATTTATTTAAAGATGGTTTTGAAGGAACAGAAATGTTTAATAGTAAAGAGGAGAAACTTATTCAAGCTGAATGGGTGGACGAGGAAACAATTCGGATTACACCATTTCCATTTCAAACGGAATTTTATACGTATGTAAAATATAAAACGATAAATAAGCATGAAATGAAAGAAAAAGGGATTGCAAAGGCTGATAGAGAATCAGAAATGAAGAAACAAGCCATTCGTTTCATACAATAAGGAGGTAATATAAATTGAAAGATTATATATTAAAACAGTGTGATTACCATGCTTGGGCTAATACTAGATTATTCAATCGATTAAAAGAGTTACCAAACTATGAGAAAATTTTTAATGAGCAGATACAGAGTGTATTCCCATCCATTAAGGATACTTTTGTGCATATTTATATTACAGATCAAGTGTGGTTACATATATTGCATGGTAAAAGTATGAATGAAGCAATACAAGACCGAGAAGATTTACGAAAACAAATTGAAACTAAATCGTTACATGAATTAGAAAAAATGTTTGAAAACATGGCAAATCAATATAAAGAGTTTTTAATTACAATACAAGATGTGAATGCTGTATTTGTTATTGAGAATCCATATGTAGGGAAATTAGAAACTTCGATTTTAGAATTAGTGCAACATGTTGTAAATCATGGTACATATCATAGAGGAAATATAACAGCGATGATCCGTCAACTTGGTCATTCGTCGACAATGATGGATTTTGTACTGTATTTACATATGGTTAAAAAGCAGGGAGAGTAATATAGTTTGTAAGAAGGAGAGGCTTTAATTGTAGAAGTCTCTCCTTCTATTTTATCCGGCATTAATGGTAGATCGACCGATTAAAATTTTACTTTATTTATTAAGAAGCTTTATTTTCTTGTAATTGCTTAGCGTATTGTACAGCCTTATATGCATTGACTCTACCGTTTTTCCAGTACGTACCTGTACCACTAATTTTATCAGTAGTAGACTCAATAATTTGGCGGATTTGTGTATTGCTATATCCTTGATTTGCTAAAAGAGCTGCGACTCCTGCAACATGAGGTGTTGCCATAGATGTACCACTTAATGATTGATACGTACTTCCTTTATATGTTGAATATATATTTGAACCTGGTGCTGCAACATCTACCCAGCTACCATAAGTAGAGAATGAAGATTTTCTATCTGATTGATCTGTAGAAGCAACTGCAATTACTTCGCTGTAATAAGCAGGGTAATTAGCTTTTGTATTTCCAGCATTTCCAGCAGCTGCAACTATAACAGAGCCTTTATTCCATGCATATTGAACGGCTTGTTGTAATGCAGTACCACCATTTGGAGCTCCTAAACTTAAACTAATTACTTTTGCACCCGAATCAGCAGCTTCTCGAATACCTTGCGCTACAGCATCAAGAGTACCACTTCCTTGATTATCTAATACGCGGACAGCATAAATTGAAGTTTGTGGGGCAACACCAGCAATTCCGACGCTGTTATTCGTAAGTGCTCCAGTAATTCCAGCGCAATGTGTACCATGACCATTACCATCATCAGATGTATTGTCGTTATCAACATAATCATGCCCGTAAATTACTTTCGAAGCCAGATCAGGGTGTGAGCCTTGAACTCCTGTATCAATAATAGCTACTTTCACACCAGGATCACTTCGTTGGCTATCCCAAGCTTGTGGAGCTTGAATCTTTTGTAACCCGTATTGATTATTAAAATATGGGTCGTTTGGAGTCCAAAAGGCGTGAACGTAATAATTCGGTTCTGCATATTCCACATCTGGATTATTTTTATAGCTCTTTATTTTTTCTTTTACAGTACCTTTTGAAAATTGTACGACTTCAAAACCTAACTTATCATCTTTAGATAAGACATTAGCTCCGACAGATTTATGAAAAGATTGCACATTACTTAAAGATGCATTTTGTTTGAACTTAACGATTAATTGGTTAGGAACGTAATCAGTAGATGATGTTTCAGCGCTTGAAGTATTCGTGTTAAAGAAGAAACCACCAATAATAAATGATAAAACAGATAGGAAAACGATGATTTTGTTTTTCAAAAGATTTTTCCTCCCTTTTCTTGGATGAGTTTTTCAGTGACACCTTAATGTCGCATTCCTTTTCAACTATATAGTTAGACCATACGATTTATGACATTTATGTGAAAAACTTTTGAAGGAATAAAAAGGAGTAAATATTGATATAAATATATTTTTAATGATAGTAATTAAGTAAAAGAGGGGATGAAAAAAGGAACGCTCATCATGTATGAGTCATTCCTTTTTTCATAGATTAACTTGCCTGTTTTTTATTATTTTCTTTCAATTTCTCTGCTTGTAAAAAGCGATTCGTTTCAGCAACAACAATACTACTTAATCCAATTAGACCAATCAAGTTTGGAATTGCCATAAGTCCATTTGCAATATCAGCAAATGTCCATACGATTCCTAGCTTTAAATTAGCACCAATTGCAATCATAACAATAAAGATTGCTTTATAATATTTAACTGCACTTTCTCCGAATAAATAAGCTACACATTTTTCTCCATAATACGACCAGCCTAAAATAGTAGAGTAGGCAAATAAAATAATTGCGATACCGAGAATCATACTACCAGCAGTACCAAATACAGATTGGAATGCAAATGTTGTAGCTTCAACGCCAGTTTTACCAGATCTCCAAGCACCTGTAGTAATTAATACTAGTCCTGTAATTGTACATACAATAAACGTATCTAGAAAAGTACCAGTCATTGAAACTAAAGCTTGCTTTGCAGGCGAATCAGTTTTTGCCGCCGCCGCGGCAATAGGGGCACTCCCTAAACCAGCTTCGTTCGCAAATACACCACGCGCCATTCCGATTTGAATAGCTGATGCAACTGTTGCCCCAATAAAACCACCAGCAGCTGCTGTACCATTAAATGCACCAGAAAAAATAAGTGAAAATGCTTCTGGAATTTGGTCGTAGTGATAGAAAATAATTATAAGACCAGCAATTATATAAAAGAAAGCTTTAATAGGAACGACATATCCCGTCACTTTCCCAATTTTTTTTACACCGCCTAAAATAACAATTGCGATTAAAAATGACATTACTATACCAGTTAAAGCAGGAGGGAAAGAGAAATTAATTCGCATTGCCTCTGCAACTGAGTTAGATTGCACCATATTACCAATACCGAAAGAAGCAGTTGTGCCGAATATAGCGAATAATACTGCCAGCCATTTCTTACCTAAACCACGCTCTAAATAATACATTGGTCCACCTGAATATTCACCATTTTCATTACTAACACGGTATTTTACTGCAAGTATTGCCTCGGCATACTTTGTTGCCATACCGAATAAAGCGGTAATCCACATCCAAAATATTGCACCAGGACCACCAATTGTAACAGCTGTTGCAACACCGGCTATATTTCCCATACCAATCGTTGCGGCCATAGCTGTCATGAGTGCTTGGAAGTGACTAATATCTCCAGAAGAAGAGGTATCTTCTGATTTTTTAAATGCTAGTTTGTGAGCGTATAATAGTTTACTAAACTGTAAACCTTTTAAACGCACTGTGAGAATGATACCTGTTCCAACGAGTAGCAACAAAGTTGGTAATCCCCACACGTATTGATTCATTTGTTCTAATACTTTACTTACTGTCTCCATCTTTATTCTCCTTTATTTAGAAAAAATAAAAACCACTTCAAGTAAATGAAATGGTCTCTGGAGAAACAAGGGATAGAAAAATAAACCGATACAAATCGGCATTTTCTTTCGCTTGTCTCTGTCCTTTTACCTGAGAGATTATCCGCTATATTAGCGGATTTGCTCCTTCGGTGCTCGTTTTCCTCCGCGCTCTATGAAAGCGAGAGGGAGTCTCTCCAGAGATTCGTCCCCATGCAGTTCTACTTGTAACCAAGACCTGAGAGTTTCAAAGCTGGTATAACAACTTTTTGCCCCGTCGGTAGATCAATAGACCTTCTCCTGAATGGTTCATCCGAATTATAAAATTTATAAACACATTGATTGTAAATCAATAAAAACATTATAGACATACAAATTGTGAATTGCAATCATTTTTTATTTTAAAATAGTAAATAGTTTTATTTTTTTGTAAGTCCTAATTTATCTTCAACTTCATTTAAAGTAGATAAAGCGATGACAATATGTTGATCCGCAAGTCCTAAAGCTTGTTTTGTTTTTTCAATAGTTTCATCGGTTGGAGTAGAGTTATTTGCTCCGTCTATAATTAAATTTGCTGCATTTTTCATGAAATTTGATGCGGATTTAAACTGAGTTGTGAATTGAATTAGTTGTTTTTGTATATCTATATCTGCTATATTTTCTTCAATTTTAAGCGTGTCTATTTCGTTCATAATTGTTTCGTACTGCTTGGAAACAGCACTCATTGTAACTAATAGTTTATTTCGATCTACTGAATCTCCATTCGTGTTAATCTCTTCCCAGGCAGGTAACCAATCTTTTTCGATGATGTCATTATAATGAGTAGTCAATTCATTAATTTTAGGTTGTAATTTAGTTTTGAAAGTTTTTGTATCCGCTGTTTCTACAGTTGCTTTTTCGTTGTTATTTTTAACATTAGTAACATAGAAAATCGTACCGAAAATGATGAAAATAGAAATAACAACTGTCCATTTAGTAAAAAGTAATTTCTGCAATATGTAACGCCTCCAAAATTTAAAAACTTATAATTATAATATATAACAATAATGTTGTTTAAAGTAGAGAAAATAGGTTAGAAATAATTAAAATTATTTCTTCTCTATACATAAATAATTAAAGTTAGTAAAATGATGAAAGTTATATGCGAGAAAAGAGGGTTTTTAGTGAAAATGAATAGAAGAAAACTGGTTTTAAGTATTTCAATGGCTATGTTATTAGTTGGTTTAATTGCATTCATATTTATGAATAAAGAATCTAAAATTAAAGATTTTCCAGTGCCAATGTCAGCAATCCATATTAACGATGATAAGGAAGAGGACTATCAATATATAAGTGTAATGCCAATTACAAAGGCGAGTGGATGGGAGAACTTAGGGGAAAATGGGCATACTGTTAGTTTTAAAAAAGGGGAGCGGAAGGTAGCAGTAGTACATTATCCGGGAGAAATTACGTATTATTTATTTGAGAAAAAGATGAATAAGGGAGATTAGCTAAAGATGTAATTCATTAAGAGTTACATCTTTTTTTATTCTGAATCATTTGAAATTAAATTCGATAGATGTTTTGATAGATGTAGTGATAAATATGATTAGTTCTATATGTCTATAAAAAGTATTAGGGTGATTATAAAAATATTATGTGAACTAATTATTGTGAGAAGAAGATAAATTATATGCTAAAGGGGGAATTAAAAATGCTACTAAAAACAATCTACTGTAAGGTGGAAGAAGAGAAAAAGGAATTGTTTTCAAATGCGCAAGGAAAATGGCGTGATATACGGCACCTAGATGGTTTTCATGGACAATTTGGTGGATGGTATGAAGATGAGGCATGTGTATTTACTTTATGGGAAGATAGAAGTACATATCAATCATTTATGAATGGTGCTCACGATACAATTTATTTAAATAGTAATCAAGAGGATACGTTTCTTGCATGTGAAATTGAATTATTTCAAACGTTGTATGATATAACTGATACGCATTTGAAAGACCTTGTTACAGAAGGATCATTCGTAAGAGTTGCTATATGTGATGTAAAGATGGAAAAGGAAAATCATTTTTTACATAAGCAAGAAACAATTTGGAATAAAGGAATGGAAAAAGCAAAAGGAATGTTAGGTGGAGTAGTTGGGAAGTCTTTAAAAAATGAAAATCGTTACATAGTGTTAACGTATTGGAAAGATGAAAAGACACATCAACATTATGTGGAAGAGATTTTCACAGATTTATATAAATTAGCTAATATTCATGAAGAGATAGAAGAGATAAAAGGAAAACAAGCTGTATGTAAGGAAGAATGGCTTGTATATTAAACGCTGAAAAAGTGCATAAATGAATGTATAATAAAGATATTTTCTTATAAACAAGTAATTAATAGAAGACGTTATATACCCTTTCATGTTAATATATTTAAGTTATAATAGGAGGCTTACCCTTTTGTATTGTACGGTAGAAGCAGTGTGAGCTTGAAATTTTTTTTAGAAAAGGATGTGCCTAATTTGCGTATCAATAAATTTATTAGTGAAGCTGGAAAAGCGTCTCGACGTGGAGCGGATAAACTAATTAATGAGAGAAGAGTAATTATTAACGGTAAGGTTGCAAAAATTGGTGACCAAGTGAACCCAGGTGATGATGTACGAGTAAATGGAGAGCAGCTTCGAATTGCTCGAGATCACGTATATATCGCTTTAAATAAACCAGTAGGTATTACATGTACGAGTGAAAAATCAGTAAAAGGTAATATTATTGATTTAGTGAATCATCCTTTACGAATTAGCCACATTGGACGTCTTGATAAAGACTCTGACGGTTTAATTTTGTTAACGAATGATGGCGATATTGTTAATGAGATTTTACGTGCTGAAAACAAACATGAGAAAGAATATATCGTTTCAGTAGATAAGCCAATTACACCTGATTTCTTAGAGAAAATGGCAGCGGGTGTTAAAATTTTAGGAACAAAAACGCTTCCTTGTGAGATTACACAGTTATCAAAATATGAGTTCCAAATTATTTTAACACAAGGGCTAAATCGCCAAATTCGCCGTATGTGTGAAGCTTTAGGTTATCAAGTATACACGTTAAAACGTACGAGAATTATGAATATCGAATTGAATAATTTACCAGTTGGGCAGTGGAGAGATTTAACGAAGAAAGAGAAAAGACGTCTATTCGCAGACTTAAATTACGAACCACAAGATTGGTAAAATTGTGAAGTGAAACCAAAAAAATTTGGTTTCGCTTTTTTAAATTAAATAAATAATTTTTTTAAACACTTGCAAAAATAAAATGAATAAGATATATTAAATAACAATAAATGGATGTTTTACAAAAAGCAAAGAAAAGGACACGAGTTATTTTACCCGGTTATACAGAGAAGGAAGGAAAGCTGAGAACTTCCTAACGCAGAAAAATAACTTACCACCTTAGAGCTGCACTAGGGAAATGAAGTATCTAGTGCCGTGTATGCGACGTTATCGCAAAAGAAGCCATTATGTTTTTTTGTGATGGGAATCTGGGTGGAACCACGGATATAAGCATATTCGTCCCTATATTTAGGGATGAATATGCTTTTTTGCATTCAATTTCATAATAAGCGAAGAAAAGGACACGAGCTATTTTACCCGGTTATACAGAGAAGGAAGGAAAGCTGAGAACTTCCTAACGCAGAAAAATAACTTACCACCTTAGAGCTGCACTAGGGAAATGAAGTATCTAGTGCCGTGTAAACGACGTTACCGTAAATGAAGCCATTGTATATTTACAATGGGAATCTGGGTGGAACCACGGGTAAAAGCACGCTCGTCCCTATTTTAGGGATGAGTGTGCTTTTTATTATGAAATGGAGAGATGAAAAATGAAAGAACAAATGATTGAAATTAAATTTCCAGATGGTAGCGTTAAAGAATTTGTAAATGGAGTTACTTTAGAAGAAATTGCTGGATCCATTAGCAGTAGTTTGAAAAAGAAAGCAGTCGCGGGGAAAGTAAATGATGGATTATATGATTTACGCCGAGATATTGAAGAAAATGCGGAAGTGGAAATCATTACTATAGATTCAAATGAAGGGGTAGAAATTGCAAGACACTCCGCGGCACATATTTTAGCGCAAGCTGTAAAAAGATTGTATGGTGATATAAATCTTGGAGTAGGACCTGTTATTGAAAATGGATTTTATTATGATATGGATCTTCCAAGTAGTGTAAACATAGAAGATTTACGAAAAATCGAAAAAGAAATGAAAAAGATCATAAATGAAAATATAAAGATAGAACGAGTTGAGGTTTCTCGAGAAGAAGCAGCTAAACTGTTTCAAGAAATGAACGACCGCTTGAAATTAGAACTTTTAGAAGCAATTCCTAGTGGGGAAAGTGTAACACTATATAAACAAGGTGAATTTGTAGATTTATGTAGAGGACCACATTTACCATCTACAGGTTATTTGAAAGCATTTCAATTAACTCACGTTTCCGGTGCATATTGGCGAGGTGATAGTAATAACCAAGTGCTTCAGCGCATATATGGTGTTGCATTCTCTTCTCAAAAAGAATTAGAAGAGTATTTACATTTCGTTGAAGAAGCAGCAAAAAGAAATCATCGTAAGTTAGGCAGTGAGCTTGAGTTATTTATGTTTTCTGAAGAGGCTCCGGGAATGCCGTTTTATTTACCGAAAGGACAAATGATTCGTAACGAATTGGAAGCATTTTTAAGAGAAATTCAAAAAGAGTATAAGTATCAAGAAGTACGCACTCCGTTCATGATGAACCAAGAAGTATGGGAGAGATCAGGGCACTGGGGACATTATAAAGATAATATGTATTTCTCTGAAGTAGATAATAAAAGTTTTGCATTAAAACCGATGAACTGCCCAGGGCACATGCTTATGTTTAAAAATAAATTGCATTCTTATCGTGAATTACCGATTCGTATGTGTGAATTTGGTCAAGTACATCGTCATGAATTTAGTGGTGCGTTAAACGGATTATTAAGAGTACGTACTTTCTGCCAAGATGATGCACATTTATTTGTAACTCCAAAACAAATTGAAGATGAAATTAAATCAGTAATGGCGCAAATTGATTACGTATATAAAACTTTTGGATTCGAATATGAAGTAGAGCTTTCTACTCGTCCAGAAGATTCAATGGGTGATGATAAATTATGGGAGCAAGCAGAAGCGGCATTAGAAAATGTATTACAATCGCTAAATTATAAATATAGACTAAATGAAGGTGACGGTGCATTTTACGGGCCGAAAATTGATTTTCATATTAAAGATGCTTTAAATAGAAGCCACCAGTGCGGAACAATCCAGCTTGATTTCCAAATGCCAGAGAAATTTGATTTGAATTATATAGATGAAAATAATGAAAAGAAAAGACCAGTTGTTATTCACAGAGCAGTTTTAGGGTCATTAGATCGCTTCTTAGCAATATTAATTGAGCACTTTGGAGGTGCGTTCCCGGCATGGGTGGCACCAGTTCAAGTGAAAGTAATTCCAGTTTCAAATGCAGTACATGAACAATATGCCAATGAGATTGCACATAAATTAGCACAAGCTGGAGTTCGTGTTGAACAAGATGCACGAGATGAAAAATTAGGATATAAAATAAGAGAAGCACAAATGCAAAAAGTACCGTATGTTCTTGTTATTGGGGATAAGGAAATGGAAAACGGAGCTGTAAATGTACGTAAATATGGGGAAGAGAAGTCAGAAGTTATTGCGCTAGATGTATTTGTGGCAAGTATTGAAGAAGAAATAAAGAATAGAAAATATTGATTGTAAAGAAAACACACTATTAGCAATTAGTGTGTTTTCGTTTTTATCTTACAAAAATGTAAGGTAAATGTAAGCGAAATCGAGGGAACGAGTTGTAGAAAAATGAGAATATGGAGTAGGAAATAGGTTCATGTTAAGGGTGTAACTCTTATTGAATGAATAATTAAAAAAATCTTAAGAATTCACATGGCAAAATAATAAGAAATATGTGAGAAATTAATTTTATACAAAAGGGATGGAGTGAAAGAGATGTCAACAAATGTAGTTACTGTAGAAAGTGTAGAAAAAACGTATGGGAAAAGAAATGAGAATCAGTCAAAAGCATTAAGGGGTGTATCGTTAAGTATTAAAGAAGGAGAATTTGTCGGGATCATGGGACCTTCTGGGTCTGGCAAAACGACTTTACTTAATGTGATAAGTACACTTGACCAAGCGACAGGTGGTAGTGTGACGATAGCTGGTACAAATATTACTTCTATGAAGGGCAATGCGTTATCTGATTTTCGCTCTCAAAAATTAGGTTTCATTTTTCAAGATTTTAATCTTCTAGAAAACTTATCAATTTATGAAAATATAGCTTTACCACTTTCTTTGCAAGGCGTACCGTCAAGTGAGATTACTGGAAAGGTAAATGACGTTGCCAAGAAATTAGGTATCACCGAAATTTTAACAAAATATCCGACGGCTGTTTCTGGAGGACAAAAGCAAAGAACAGCGGCGGCAAGAGCTTTAGTACATAATCCAGCAATTGTATTAGCAGATGAACCGACAGGTGCGCTTGATAGTAAAAACGCAAAAAGTTTATTAGAAGCGATGCAAGATTTACATGAAAATCACAATGTAAGTATTTTGATGGTTACACACGATGCATTTAGTGCAAGTTATTGTGAGCGTATTTTATTTATTCAAGATGGTCTTCTTTATAAAGAATTAAATCGTCAAGGCACTCGAGAGAATTTCTATCAAGACATTTTAGGTGTGCTCGCTCATATGGGCTCAGCTGCTGAGTCTAAGTAGGGGGGGCGAAACTATGTTATTTAAATTATCACGTCATAGTATGAAAAAGATGTTAAAAGATTATATGGTTTTACTTATTGGCCTCGTTATTAGTATTAGTATTTTCTACATGTTCCAAACGATGGCGATGAATAGTGAATTTACGAAAGATAATAGTCTAATTAGTAGTATTAGACTCGTCTTTTGGGTAGGTGCAATACTATTATCTTTCATTACTGTATTTTATATTATATATGCCAACTCTTTCTTGCTCACATTAAGAAGAAAAGAACTCGGTATGTACATGATGCTTGGTGCAAAAAAGAAAAAAGTAGCACAGTTATTATTTATTGAAACATTCGGTATGGGTATTGTCAGTATTATTATCGGTATTTTAGTAGGGATGTTACTTGCAAGTGTAGCAGGAAACTTTTTAATGAATGGAATGGAAATTTCAGCAAAAGGTAGTTATGCATCTGTATACACACCAGCAATTTTAGTCACAGCTATTTTCTTCTTAATACTATTTTTCATTACTGGCTTAATGAACAGTGTCCGATTGTTACGTAAAACTGAACTAGAGTTAATTCGTGAAGATGAAACACTAGATGAAGTGAAGAAAAGTAAAACTCGCATTATAATAATGACAGTACTTGGTGTATTACTAGTAAGTACAGGGTACTATTTTATGATTAATGTAAAAATATATGCTGAATTAGGTTTTATTATAGCAACCATCGTTACAACACTTGGAACATATTTCATCTTTAGTTCATTACTCCCATTTTTTGTGATGAAAATTAAAGGAAATAAAAAACGAAATGAAACGGGCTTAAATAGTTTTACATACGCACAGCTACGCTTTCGAGTTAATAGTTTATCAAGAGTATTAGGTACTGTAGCTATGTTAATTGCATTAGGCGCAGGTGCGATGACTGCAGGTATGGCTTTCCAAAAAAATGTAGGTATTATGACAGACCTTTCTCGTGTATATGATGTTGCAATTCATGATCCAAACGAACAAGATACAGCAGCATTAAAAGAAATGGAAATTGTTGAAGAAAGCAAGTACAAGTATAAAGTAGATGGGGAAGCGGTGTATTACTTACGTAACGACTTAGTAGCGAAGCCACCACTAATTTCCGAACGCTTTGATACGAAAACTTTAAAAGAACCTGCGCGTAAACGGGTGGCTGAACCTTTAACTGAACCCGTATATTCTGCTTTGGAAGCTCCTGAAGTAGCGAATAAGCTTCCTCGTATGCCAAAAGATTGGGAAGATGCTATTGTAAGAGAAATACAACTTACACATAATCAATTTAACGGAAAACCAGTAAGAATTGCAGATGAAGAGCATTATAAAGGGATTCAAGGAACAGAACATACTGTAACATTAGCAAAAGTAGATGATATGAAAAAATATAAACCGTTATTGATCGAAATAGATAAGAGACAAAAAGCACAAATTGAAAAAGCAACAGGTGAAAAGGTAGACTTATTTACGAAAATGACAATTTATCAGTTTATGAACAGCTTCATGAGCGGAACGATGTTTATGGGATTTTTCCTCGGAATTGCCTTTTTAGCAATGATGGCAAGTTCCCTTATGTTCAAAATATTAACAGGTGCTTCTCGCGACGTACGCCGTTATGAAATGTTACGAAAAATTGGTGTGAGACGTAGTATGTTAACGAAAAGTATATATAAAGAAATTTCATATTTATTTATCTTCCCAGCGATCATTGGCATTTCTCACGTTTTAGTAGGGCTTAACTTATTCAGCTTTATATTAGTTGACCCGTTTGTGAAAGTGTGGGTGCCAATAGGAATCTTCTTAGTCATTTATTTCATGTATTACTGGATAACTGTTCAACTTTATAAAGGTATGGTAATGCCGAAAGAAGAAGTAGCTAAATAGTTTATGAAAAGAGTCCTTTTGTTGAAAGCAAGGGCTCTTTTCTATGTGTTTTTATAAAAATGTGTATGCGAGATGTTTTCAAATCTTTCTGTAATGAATATAACTTGTTAGACGTAATTCGTTATAACGTTGGATTATCACATTCTCAAACTGTCTTATTAGAAAAGGATTTAAAAAATCCATTGCCTACTAAGGTGATTGAAATGAAGCTACCGTTTTATTTCTTTATAGGGAAATATGACTATAACACTTCATTGCATGCAGCAAAAACATATTTTGATAAGATAGAAGCAGATCAAAAACAATTTATTACTTTTGAGAAATCAGCTCATTATCCACAATTTGAAGAGAAAGAAAAATTCTATAAGTGGATGTGCGATACATTCATAAAATAAAGTATATCCGAACTTTAGAGAATTGAAATAGTTAGCGAGATGTATAAAGATTTTTAGATGCATAGTATTAACTGAAGCGAAATTAAATAAAAAGACTCTTGATAAAAAATAAGAGTCTTAAGTACAACCAACTATGGATGACTTTTCTTTTTATAGAGAGATACAAAAATAAAAAAGATAGCTGAAGACAAATTGTTTTCAGCTATCTTTTTTCGTTTAAAGTGGAGGTAGATCAATCTTACCTTCTTCAAATAATTCTTTTATCATATGCTTCGTATAACCAGCGGCTTGACCAAATGTGATTTTTGCTGGCATTGGTGCTTCGTTAGCATCTACAACTACATCAATAATACACGGTTTATTTTGTTTTACTGCATTTTCGAAAGCGGGAAGGAGTTCATCTAAATTCTCAACACGGTATCCAATACCTCCACACGCCTCTGCATATTTTGCGAAATCTGGGTTCGTTAAGTCTGTTTCGAATTCGATATTACCCATGACTTCTTGCTCGAATTTAATCATCGCAATTTTATTATTGTTTAATACGACGACAACGATTGGTAATTTATATTTTACAGCTGTTACGAAGTCATTCATCGTCATTCCAAATCCACCATCACCACAAACTGCAAATACTTGTTTATCCGGGAAAGCAATTTTTCCAGCAAGTGCACCAGGTAAACCGCAGCCAAGTGTTGCGAGCCAGCTAGAAATGATAAATTGTTGGTTTGTCATACGGAAGTGTCTTGCGGTCCATACTGTTACATTTCCAACATCGACTGATAGAATTGCGTCATCATGTGCTACTTGCTGCAGAGCATGCATAACGCGTTGTGGTTTAATTGGAATGGAAGAGTCTTCTTCTTGATCGTGTAATTTATCTTCCCACTTTTTCATCATTTCTTGGTGCTGTTCTAAGAAGGAATGATCTGTGTGTTCTTCAACATTTTCAATTAACCATCGTAATGTTTTATCAGCATCACCAGCTAAACCAATATCTGTCGCATAACGTTTCCCAATTTGGGCAGGATCTGTATCGATATGAATTGTTTTTGCTTTTTCAGGTAAGAAGCCGGTGAACGGATAAGAAGTACCGACCATAATTAAAGTATCTGCATGCTTCATTGCTTCATAAGAAGGTTTCGTTCCAATTAATCCTAATCCACCGATACAAAGAGGATGCTCATCAGGAATAATTCCTTTAGCAGGTAATGTAAGTACGATTGGAGCACCAATATGTTCTGCTAATGCAAGTAAAGATTCTCTCGCATGTTTTGTTCCTTTTCCAGCTAAAATCACAGGCTTTTTCGCTTCATTTATTGCGAGTTTCGCTGCATCTAAATCTTCTTTTTGTGGAAATAATTCAGGCAAAGTAAAAGAAGTATTTGTAACACGGGCACCATTTTTCACTTCGAATTTTGGGACATCATCTGGAATAGTAAGAACGGATACACCTTTTTTCGTATAAGCCATTCGAATTGCTTGATTCACTACGGCAGGTAGTTGCTCTGCTGACATAATACGCTGGTTATAAACCGCAACATCATCAAACATTCTTTCTAAATTTACTTCTTGGAAAAAGTCCGTTCCAAGTAAATCGGTTTCTACTTGACCTGAAATTGCTAGAACAGGGGCTTTATCGAGTTTCGCATCATATAAACCATTTAATAAATGAATAGCACCAGGTCCTGCAATTGCCATACAAACGCCAAGTTTTCCTGTTAATTTCGCATAGGCGGCCGCTGCTAATGCACCAGCTTCTTCATGGCGAACTTGAATGAATTTAATTTTATCTTGTTTTTTTCTTAAAGCTTCAATGATAGAATTGATGGAATCTCCAGGCATACCGTATATGTGTTCTACTCCCCAATCAATTAATAAATCAACTAATGCTTCACCTGCTGTTTTCCCAAACATAATTGTTCCTCCTTATAATAGGTAGATAACATTATGTTTTGAATAAAAAGGAAAAATATACAAGTAAGAAATTTATCTAGTTATTTGTAATCCAAGAATCAGTGTGGGAGGAACAAAAGTTTCACTTTAGCAACTTTAATGATGACCAGCGAATAAAGTGAACAATGTTATTAGTAAAAAACCACTAGTTGCCCACATTAGAAATGTAAGGAAAGAGAGCTGTTTCTTAGCTTTCCAAAGCATTTCATGAATTGTGACATATCCAAGTGAACCAATAGCACTTCCCATAATGAGGCCTTGCAGGTGAAGAGCTTTTCCTTCCATCAAAATGCCAAAAACTGTGCCAGTACCGAGAATAAGAGAAAGTAATAAAGTCGTTAATAAAAAGGAAATATATTTATGTTTTGTAAAAAGAAATGGAATAATTAAAGCTAATCCTTCTGGAATATGGTGAACGACGATTGCTATTAAAAAGGGAATGGCAGAGTCATTATGATTTATAAAAGCTGTACCTAACGCAAATCCACTAGGTATATTATGAATAAATATAGCGAAAGAGAGAAAAAGGAAGGTTTGCCATGCTTGTTGATCTTTTTTATGTATCATTGGATGGTGACAATAGTTATCTAATAAGCTCATAACTAAAATACCGATAGCTATACCAAGTATAGGCCCAATCATTTCGTAGCTTGAAAATGTTTCAGGAATAATTTCAAGTGATAATAATCCGAATAAAATACCACCACATAATGCGTATAAACGCTGCATCTTTTCTTCAATGAGTTGGCGTGTTGCTACTCCAACAGCACCTCCTAATAGTAATCCACCGAACGAAAAAAATGTTACAATCATTGGAATCCATAAACGTTCCATAGTATCACACTCCGATTCTATTCCCTTATTTTTAGCTTACGAAAAGGAAAGTTAGATTAGTCCAAGTAATTGTGTTTGATTATAGAGAAAAAAGTAGTGATTCGTTATAATTTATATATTAATTTTAAGTGAGAAAATGAAAAGGGGAATTGGTTATGCAACAAATTAAAAAAATAGGAAACTCATTTTGGTATATGACACCTGTTTCTGAAACAGATAGACCTATCTTAGGAATGGTCGTTGGACAAGAAAAAACGTTAATGATTGATGCAGGAAATTCAGAAGAACATGCACAATTATTTTTAGAAATGTTAAAAGAACAAAATGTATCGAATCCTGATTTTGTAGCATTAACGCATTGGCATTGGGATCATATTTTTGGATTATCTGTATTACAGAATGCATTAACTATTTCGCACGCTGAAACGAAAAAAGAAATGCAGGCAATAGTATCTTATGAATGGACAGATGAAGCGTTGGACGCACGCGTAAAAGAGGGTACTGAAATTGCATTTTGTGCGGATTGTATCAAGAAAGAGTTTGAAGAAAAAGCGAGAAATATTAACATTATTCCTCCAACCTTAACGTTCCAGGATCAAATGGAATTAGACCTTGGTGAAGTGACATGCGTGTTAAAACATGTGGGCGGAGATCATGCGCATGATTCAGTTGTTATGTATATAAAAGAAGAAAAGATATTGTTTGTAGGAGATTGTATATATGCAGATATTTTTTCTTCAAAGTGGAACTATACGACGAAAAGAACGTTTAAATTGATAGATGAATTAGAGAAATTTGATGCTGAGACATATATTCTTTCTCATGGGACAGCTATAAATCGAGACGAGTTTTTACAAGAAATTCATTTGATAAAAACAGTAGGAACATATACAGAAGCTCATAAAGGCGATGAAGAGAAGATAAAGGCAGCGTATAAACAAGAGCTAGATAGAGAATTAAATGCAGATGAGTTAGAAACAATAACGTATTTTGTCAATGGTTATGAAATGAATAATCTGTAAGACACTACATTAATCAAATATAATTAAATTGCACAAAAAGAGTATTGAAATTTAATTCAATACTCTTTTTAATAGTTAAATATCTAGTTACAACCAATTTCTAAAATTGGGGCTCGTTATCTGAAGTTATATCACTTTATAGGGGTTCAGATAGAAGCTTTCTTTGCTAATTCAGTAATATATTCAAAGAAAACATCATGTTTTACATCATAAACGACATTTACAGGTCGTCCATCAGTAGTTTCTTCTGTACGTCCTTGGCTTGGTCCGTATGTATGAACGATACTATTAATCGTTTCAGTTTTTGCAAGGCTAGTGTTTCCGACAAAAGCGGTAGTTAGTACATCCCATAAATAGTAAGTAGAGTTCGTTGAGAAGTGAACGAGAGGAGGGACCATTGCATAGCATTGACCAAGGAAATCCATACCAATATACTTTCGCTCTTTTGCCCACTGCTCACGTATGTTTATAGTTAACGGAACTTGGTTTGTACTTTCTAGTGTCACTAAGTCGATTTTAATTTTTGCATCCCATACACGAGCTACTGCTTCAGGATCCCAAAACGAATTCCACTCAGCTGTTCCATCATGCTCTGGTTCATGTACATTGCCAGCTTTAAGAAATGTACCACCCATCCAAACAAGGCGTTCAATTTGATCTTCGATTATGGGAGCTTCATATAATGCACGAGCAAGGTCAGTTAGGGGCCCAGTAAATAATAAAGTTGTTTTTCCTTCCGTTTGTAGAAGCGTTTCTATTAAATGATGATGCGCGGGTTTTGCCACCACGGGTGTTACAACTTTTCCAGACTCATTTAAAATTGGTAGAGCATCTACATAAAATGCATGCATCCGCCAGTCTTTCGGAAACGGGTTTTGCCCGCGAGAGTTTGAAGCGGCTACGGCAATATTACCTTTGCCGAAGCGATCGATAATTTTACGACTGGCAGACATTGCGGGTTCTAAATAGCAGTCTGCTGGGATAACAGATACACCCGTAAGTTCAATGTTTTCCATTTGAAGTAATAAAAATAATGAAATTAAATCATCTACGCCGCCATCATGATTGAAGTACACTTTTTTCTTCATTGTAATCTCCATCCTATATGATTTAGTTAGAAATTAAATATGAATTGAGGAAAAGTCATCAATAATTTCCACCACTTCAATTTCTCCATTAATCAGTAGCTCAGGAAGCTCATTTCTAATATTTCCTTTCCAATACTCTCTAGCTTGTTCGATTTTTTGAGAAAAAGGAATTCCATCTTCTTTCGGTAAAAGATTCCCGTCACCTTCAAAAGAACTTCCAATCACTCGTAGTTTAACAATCTGTAAAACTTCTCGATTGTAAGAATCAAATAGCGCTCTCCATTTCAAAGCATCCTCATAGCTTTTAGCAGCATATAAGCAAGATAACCTGGAAGGGTATTCAGGGAATTCTTGTAGTCTAACCATTTCTACAATTGTTTCTCTAACTGCTCTAATTGTTTGATCCATATAACTCATAACTACTTTAGTATTTTCATTATTTATATGTAATTCGTTATTTTTATAGTGTTTATTTAAAATTTGTATGCCATCTTCACCACTAGCATTTAATTGTTCTCTTTCAAAAAAGAAGTGATATAGAGTATTGTGTTGATTTTTGTTAAAAGGAATGATTTGTCCGATATGCATTTTTTTCCTTGTTACGATGTGATATGCGTAAAATTCTGCTTCATTCATGGTTATCCTCCTAGTAATAGTGTAATGCAATGTTAAATTTAGTAATTCAACATTGCGATATATATAACCTCTATAAGTAAAAGTGAGAATTTGAGTAGAAAGGAAAAATATGAAAACGCTTTAAATTTGTTCACAAAATGTTCACTTACGAAGGGGTTTCCAATGTCGATATAATGACAAAGACTCAAAGAGAAAGGATGATGAAATTTGCCAACAACAAGAAAGGAAAACCTCCAATTTGGCATGATGATGTGCCTTGGGATGGTTATCGTAATGACGTTTTACAATTTACTAATGAATGAAACAGGAGGACCAATTTATATTAAAGAGATTGCATTAGAACTATTAATTGGCTTTATTATTGCACTATTAATTGAAATATGTATCGTTGGACCTTGTGCGAAAAAAATTGTATTCATATTGCCATTTGATAAATCTAAAAAAATAAATATTATCGTTGCAATGGCGACAACTATGGTAATTGGAATGGTGTTCTTTATGTCATTTTTCGGTATGGCTATGATGTATTTACATGGTGGACTACAAGGAGATTCATTTGTTTCCATTTATTTTTCGATTTTTATTAAAAATTTCATAATGGCATATCCATTACAATTAATTATTATGGGACCGCTTGTACGTTTCTTATTTGCAAAGTTTGTTATGAAAAAGAAATCTTTTAATGTAGCGTAATTTTCATTTTTAAAACATTATATATAAATAATGAAAAACACATCTCGCATTTTTGAGGTGTGTTTTTGTTCATTCCAAGTTATTTTCATAGTGATGTGACATTTGTCCTTTTGCCATTATAGGATGATGGTTTTTAATTAAGTCAGAAATAAAGGATGAGGAGATGATTTTTTGAAAGGTATTCTATTTGCTATTTTTGCGGGGATATTTATAACACTTCAAGGTACCTTTAATGCGAAACTTAGTTCACATATCGGTATATGGTCGACGAGTATTATAACCCATTTAATTGGATTCATTATTGCAACAACTGTATTTTTATTAAAGAAAGAGGAGAAAGTAACAAATTTAAAGAGTGTGAAAAAAATATATTTAGCAGCTGGTGCATTTGGTGGATTCATTATTTGTGCAGAAACTATGGCGATATATTCATTAGGAGTTACATTGACAGCTGGCACACTAATGGTTGCTCAATTGTTAACGGCAACAGTTATTGAAATGAAAGGACTGTTTCATATAAAAAAGATACAGATGGAGAGATATCATATTGTGGGAACGATAGTAATGATTATAGGTATTGTTGTATTTAATATGTAAATGAAAGGAGAAATGAATATGGAGAATAGATCAGGTTTAATTACGCATTATTTGAAAACCAATAAAACGCTCGAGGTTTTTTCAGAAATAGATACAGCTTATTTTCAATTAAATCACTTTGAAAAAGGCGAGCTTATTTGCAATATAGATGACGAAATGGATCGTTTATATTTTGTTGTTAAAGGTAAAGCAAAAGTTTACACGATTACACCTGAAGGGAAGAAACTAATCCTTCGCTTTATCAATCCATTGGCCATTGTTGGTGATATTGAATTAATTCAAAATAGCAAAGCACATAATGTCGTTGAAGCTTGTTCAGATGTTGTAGCAATCTCTATTTCTAATACGGTTATTAGAAACAAGTTATTACATGATCCTATATTTATGAAGTTCTTGCTTGAAAACATTGCGAACACATTAAAAATATCGACTCGTTTTACTGCTCTTAATTTACTTTATCCTGTAGAAGTACGTGTAGCTAGTTATTTACTTTCAATTTCAACAGATAGTAACGGGAATATGTATAAAGAGGATTTGGATGCAACTTCGGTAACGAGTATTGCGGATTTTATAGGGGTAAGTTATAGGCACGTAATACGGGTATTACAAAAATTTTATAATGAAAAATTAATTGAAAAGAGTAATGGAGTTATTGTAATTAAAGATTTTTCTAGAATGAAGGAAGTCGCTAAAGATAATATATATGAGCAATGAAAGGGAGAGGAAGATTTTGATTGGATTTAGTTTAGCTACATTAGCAGGAATATTAATTAGCTTACAATCTGTTTTTAATGCAAAAGTAAATGAAAATGTAGGACAGTGGTTAACGACTACATGTGTCCTTGGAATAGGTCTCATTAGTTCTATTCTATTTTATATCATTACAGAAAACAGTATTAACATTAAAGTGTATACTACAAATTATTTGTTTTATGTAAGTGGACTGTTTGGCATCGGGTTAATTATTTGTATAATGGGTGCAATAAAGAGCTTAGGTCCAGCATATACGGTGCTAATTAGTCTTATTACTCAATTGGTTGTTGCGTTATGCATTGATACATTCGGATTATTTGGAATGGAGAGTGTTCCATTACAAGTAAATAAATTAGTTGGTATAGTTTTATTAATTGTGGGAGTAGGAATTTTTAAAAATCTATTTTTGAATAAGAAAGCTATTCATATAAATGAGGATAGTGTCTAAAGGATACAAAGGGAGAAAGTGTGAATGGTCAGAACTTATACATTTAGATAGTAATAAGTGAGCGATGAGGAGAGAGGGTAAATGAATCAGTTAATGTTGCAAGATGGTGTACACTATTTGAAAATCAATGGGGTATTGCATTGGTGTAAAGTTGCAGGGGCAGCTCATAATACAGTTCCTCTCATTATTGTACATGGTGGTCCAGGTGGCAATCATTATGTATTCGAAAGAACACTTGGGTTGAGGTTAGAAGAAAATATGACTGTTGTTTATTATGAACAAAGAGGATGTGGTAGAAGTGAGGCACCACAAGATGACGGTGAGTACTCAATCAATACTCTAGTCGAAGATTTAGAGGAATTAAGAAAGCAATTACATGTAGAGAAGATAAATTTGTTAGGATATTCTTTTGGTGGACAACTTTGTTTAGAGTATGCTTTGAAATATCCGAAAAATGTTGAACAAATGGTATTACAAGCACCATCGTTAGATGATTTAAATGATATGTATACTGTGCAGATAGAAGGTTTTCTACAAGTAACGAAAGGAGAAATGAAAGAAGAAATATTGATAATAAGTAAGTCAGAAATTCCTTTAAAAGAAAGGTATAATCAAGTTTGGAGTATAGTTGATACAAAAGCTGTAGATCGATTATTATTTAAAAATGAAGAATTTGCAAAGCTAAATCGGAGTCTTTGGGAGGAAAGTCAGTTAAGTAATACAGGGAAGATGAGCAAAGTTATTTTTGGAACAAAATCATCTTTACCGCTTATTGAGCGTATTAAAGGTTTAGAAATTGATACGTGTGTCATAGTTGGAGCGCATGACTATAACACGGGTGTAGGAATGAGTTATAGAATAACGAGACAATTGAAAAATGGTAAACTTGTTATATTTGAAAATAGTGGACATTTCCCAGATATCGAGGAGACGGATAAAGTATGTGAAACAATTATTGAGTTTTTGGAATAAAAGGGGGATATTAAGGTCGAACCGAATTAATAGAGTTGAATTGGTTATTGGGATATTAAATCATGTAATATGCTAATTGTTTACTTGTAATTGAGGAAGAATCAATTAGTGTATTTGGAAAATAAGTAAAAAAGACCTCGTAAGGTGGAGGTCTTCTTGATTTATTATTTAATATTTTGAACTTATATGAACTGAAGTAGAAGAGTATGATAAGCAATTTCAGGGAACGAGAATATAACCGAATATAAAATATTACTAAACGTATATAACTAATGAATACAATGTCTTTTTCAGTTATTAAGTTGTAAATCATTTTATGATAAAATCTTTTACATAATTTAATAAAGGGGTAGTATTCAATGGGTTATTTCTCAAATGGTTTATTAGTTTTGTTTGTGCTAATCGTATGCAGTTGTATATTTTTTGGTTGATAATATAATGAGAGTCTTATATAAAAGAAGTTATCTTAAGTGAGATAACTTCTTTTTATTTTATATTGAGAAGGAATTCTATCTTTCTTATTGAAGTTTGTTCTAGTTATTTTTACATCGATCAGATTTGTGTAAAGGGAATTTTATGAAATATAAACAAGCCAGAGAATAGGGAGTATTTACATGGAAAATAGTATACGCTACACAAGTGAACATCCTACAGATTTTAATGGATCATTATCCTTATACGAATCTTTAGGATGGAATTCTCTTAAATTAACGGTTAACGAGTTAGAACGAATGTGTAAGCAAAGTTGGTATGCAATTTATGTTTTTGATGATAAGAGGTTAGTAGGGATGGGGCGTGTCATATCAGATGGAGTAATAACAGGCGTTATTTGTGGAGTTGGTGTATTGCCAAAATATCAGTCTAGTGGCATCGGAAAAGAAATAGTGAAACGATTAATCCAGCACTGTGAACAAAACAAGGTTATTCCACAACTTATGTGTGTAGAAAAATTGCAATCTTACTATGAATCTATAGGGTTTGAAGCATTCTCTATTGGGATGACAAAACATATTATAAGATAGAGGTGCTTTATCCCGCTATTTGCCGGGTAGTAAAACCCCCACGGATTAAAGTTTCACTTTATATTTTCAGTTTACTCATACATATTTTCAAACTTCAACATAAAGGAGAATGGCTGTATGGAAATCGCTAAAGGGATAGAAATGTTACAACTTGAATTTCAAGAATTTGTTATTCATCCAATTCTTTTATGGGATGATGAAATGGTAGTATTAATAGATACGGGTTTCCCAGGACAAATTGAAGATATACAAGTAGAGATGGAAAAGGTTGGGGTATCATTTGATAAGTTAAAAGTCGTGATTTTGACGCATCAGGATATTGATCATATAGGTAGTCTTCCGGAGTTGTTGCAGCGCTGTCGAAGTAATATTAAAGTTTATGCGTACGAACTAGATAAGCCATATATCGAGGGGGATTTACCTTTATTGAAGGACGGAAATGTAGAGAACCGACCAAAAGGAAAAGTGAGTGATACTGTGATTGATGGGCAAGAACTTCCGTATTGCGGTGGAATACTAATTCTTCATACTCCAGGGCATACTCCGGGTCATATTAGTTTATATTTGAAACAAAGTAAAATTCTTATTGCAGGAGACTCTATGTATAGTGTGAATGGGATGTTAGGAGGAATTCACGCCCCAACAACTATAAATATTAAGGAAGCAAAGAAGTCTTTGAAGAAGTATTTAAATTTACATATTGAATCTGTAGTTTGTTACCATGGGGGATTTAGTAAGGGGAATATAAATGTTCAACTTCAAAATTTGTAAAAGTTAAAGTGAAATTTTTTGTTAAACAGCATTGAAGTATAATCTGATTATTAGTATATAAATAAATTATAAAAGAGCATGTTTGAAAAAATTCAAACATGCTCTTTTATTAAAGCAAATCAGTTTAATATGAATGATCTAATCCGTTCCAATAAAAAGAAACGATTTCTTGTGCTAATTCATCTATATTTGCAAGAATAGGATTGTGATTTTCATCTTTAAAATTCCCAATTGATAATAAAGATACGAAAGCATGAGCCGCAAATTTAGCGTTTCCTTTCGGAATTTCTCCGATGTGCATCGCGTTATCGAGTGCTTTTTCTAGTACTTCATACATATTATCTTCAGCATTTTTTAATTGCTTCAATTGCTCTTTAGATAACGACAGTTTTGCATCTTTCATAAAATTTTTCATATCAATATCCATCGTTGCGTGTAAGTAAACTTTAGCGAAGTCTAATAATCTTTCTTCTAAAGTTTTGTTTGTAGAGAGTATTTGAGACATATTCTCACGTATACGTACCATCATTTCGATCATAGTAGCGGTAAATAAATCGGCTTTTGTTGAATAGTAATAGTAGACAGTTGCTTTCGTAACGTCACAAACTTTTGCGACCTCATCCATAGAAACGACTTGATAATTTTGTGTAAGAAATAAGCGGGTTGCTACTTCTAAAATGGTTTCTTTTGTAGATTTTGTATTTTTATTTTGACGCGGCCTTCCGAGAGGACGTTGTTTTTGTTCCAAATCCATTCGCTCCTGACATTTATGATTGAGATAATTATAACATAATTTTCAATCACCCTTGATTAATTAACCGACCAGTATATATAATTAATAATGGAGGGAAAAAGGAAGGTGGGTTTTTTATGAAAAAGCACCCGTTACATATGTTAGGGAGGCTTGTAGCAGGGAGAAATACGCAATGGATCACTTTATCGGTGTGGGTTCTTATTACATTATTACTTTCATTTACGTTACCACAAGTAAACAGTACGAAAGAACCGAATCCGAAAAATTTACCTGAAACAGCTATGTCACAGCAAGCGGAAGCGCTTATGAAAAAAGAATTTCCGAATAATGCAGGGAATCCGCTGTTAGTAGTATGGTATAGAGATGGTGGATTACAGTCACAGGATTATAAACTCATACAAGACGTTTATAAAGAGTTAAAAGCTAGTCCTTTAAAAGAACAATCAACGTTACCACCATTTGATACAATTCCAGAGCAAGTATTATCAAAAAGTGCATCAAAAGATGGTACATCATTTGTTACACCGGTATTCTTTAATAAATCTGCTGGTACGGATATATTAAAAGGAAATCTTGAAGAGTTTAGAAAAATAGTGAATAGTAAGGTGGATGAAGATCCATTTAAACAAAAAATAAGTGAATCTGGTTTACATGTTCGATTATCTGGACCTGTAGGTATTCAAACGGATGCAGTTAGTTTATTTAGTCAAGCAGATGTGAAATTGTTAGTGGCTACTGTATTATTAGTCTTGGTCCTATTAATTTTACTTTACCGTTCGCCAATTTTAGCAATTTTACCTATACTTGTTGTTGGCTTTGCATACGGCATCATTAGTCCTACACTCGGTTTTTTAGCTGATCACGGATGGATTAAAGTGGATGCCCAAGCGATATCAATTATGACAGTATTATTGTTTGGTGCTGGAACGGACTATTGTCTATTTTTAATTTCGAGATATAGAGAGTACTTGTTAGAAGAAGAAAGTAAATATAAAGCATTGCAACTTGCGATTAAAGCTTCTGGCGGTGCAATAATAATGAGTGCGTTAACTGTTGTACTTGGATTAGGAACATTATTACTTGCTCATTATGGTGCCTTTCATCGATTTGCAGTACCATTTAGTGTTGCTGTATTTATAATGGGAATCGCAGCTTTAACGATTTTACCAGCACTATTATTAATTTTCGGTAGAATTGCATTTTTCCCGTTTATACCGAGAACAACTTCAATGAATGAGGAGTTTGCAAGAAAGAAAAAGAGGGCTGTAAAAGTTGAAAAATCAAAAGGCTCCTTTAGTAAAAAACTTGGAGATGTAGTAGTCCGAAGACCGTGGACAATAATTATGCTAACTGTGTTTGTATTAGGTGGATTGGCTTCGTTCGTACCACGTATTCAATACACATATGACTTATTAGAATCGTTTCCAAAGGATATGCCTTCTCGTGAAGGGTTTACGTTAATTAGTGATCATTTCTCAGCTGGTGAACTAGCACCAGTAAAAGTGGTTGTTGATACGAAAGGAAAAGAGCTTCCTATTAAACAAGAACTAGAGAAATTTTCTTTCGTAAATACAGTGAAAGAGCCAAAAGAGGGAAAAGAAAATAAGCAAATACAAATGTATGAAGTTTCTTTAGCGGAAAATCCATACTCAATTGAAGCGTTAGATCAAATTCCTAAATTGAAAAGTAATGTAGAAAAAGTATTAAAAGATGCTGGGATTAGTAATGCTGAAGAGCAATTGTGGATTGGTGGAGAAACAGCTTCATTATATGATACAAAGCAAATTACTGAACGTGATGAATCAGTAATTATTCCAGTAATGATTAGCATTATCGCTTTACTATTACTTGTTTATTTACGATCGGTTGTTGCGATGATTTATTTAATTGTAACTGTCGTTTTATCATTCTTCTCAGCGTTAGGAGCAGGATGGATATTACTTCATTACGGTATGGGATCGCCGGCCATTCAAGGTGCGATACCGTTGTACGCATTCGTATTTTTAGTTGCTTTAGGTGAAGATTATAATATCTTTATGGTTTCAGAAATATGGAAAAACAGAAAGACACAAAATCACTTGGATGCAGTAAAAAATGGTGTAATACAAACAGGTAGTGTTATTACATCGGCAGGTTTAATTTTAGCAGGAACTTTTGCAGTGTTAGGCACACTTCCAATTCAAGTATTAGTTCAATTTGGCATTGTAACTGCAATTGGCGTATTACTAGATACGTTTATCGTAAGACCGTTACTTGTACCCGCAATTACAGTTGTGTTAGGCCGATTTGCTTTTTGGCCAGGTAAACTTTCAAGAAAGAGTGAAGAAATACAAAAGGTGGATGCCTAGTTAAAAAAGCCAAGGATATTTTCCTTGGCTTTTTTCAATGTAGTTAATTAATTTTTCGAAGTCAAATCATCAGCTGCAGCGTGATCAGCATCTTCAATTGTTGTTTCGGGCATTCCGTATAAGCCGTTCATTGCTTGTTCTTCGATAGTAAGGTTTGCAGTATTATTATTTTGAATAGATGTAGTGTTTTCAGTAACATTTTCTTTTTTATTCATATTTTTGTTATTCATGTATGTATCCTCCAAATTTTATTTGATTTATCTATAGTATGTGGATGGATTTCCAGAAATATGTGAATTGATTCTTACATATGTTATATAATTAAATAAATAATTAGGGTGAATTGTAAACTGTTAGGAGTGAACAATTATGGTGAAAGCAAGGGAATTAGCCTTCTAAAATAAAAAGAAAATTTTAGGAGGCTATTAGAATGAAGTTTCATGTAATTGATAGAGAAGATTGGAATAGAGAGCAGTATTTTGAGCATTATTTAAAGTTGAAATGTACATTTAGTATGACTGTTAATGTTGATATCACGATGTTATTAGAGGAAGTATATAAAAAGGGAATAAAATTTTATCCCGTTTTTATATATTTAATTTCTAGAGTAGTAAATAATCATAAAAAATTTCGAACATGTTTTAACGATGAAGGAGTTTTAGGCTATTGGGAGGAAATGATACCGAGTTATACGATCTTTCATAATGATGATAAGTCTTTTTCAAGTATATGGACGGATTATTCAAGGGATTTCCGCACTTTCTATAAGAATTATGAAGACGATATGAGATGCTATGCTAGTGTTCATGGTTTTTTCACGAAAGAAAATATTCCGCCTAATGTATTTCCAATTTCTAGTATACCTTGGACTAGTTTTACTGGATTTAATCTTAATATTAATAATGATGAAAATTTTCTAATGCCAATTATAACTTGTGGGAAATATTTTAACGAAGGAAACAAGGTTATGCTACCAGTTTCATTGCAAGTACATCATTCGGTTTGTGATGGATATGATGCGAGTCAATTTATAGAAGATTTACAGCAGTTAAGTAATACTTGCAACGAGTGGCTTAAGTAATATCTAATTTTTAATTATATAAAGTGAAACTTTAATCAGTGGGGTGTCAGCCCCCGCTGATTATTAGCCCGACCCCCACCTAACTTCTTTGCTTTCGCTGAATTTTGAGGTGGGGGTCTTACTGCCTGGAAAATAGCGGGATAAAATTGAAAATGAATAAAAGAAGAGAACATGTTTACATTACATGGTCTCTTCTTTTATTCATTAATACTAAGTGATTGTGGAAAATATAGGGTGATTTGTAGTTTAATAGAAAAGAGAGTGATTAGTATTAATTTTCTTTGTTTTTAAAAGAATAAGGATATAAATGTTTTAACAGGGGGGGGAATAAAGTGAAATTCATAAGCATTGAAAAAGATGAGATCTTAATTGGGGATATGGCAAAATTGTATTGTAAAGTATTTGAGAAAACAAATTTCAATGAAATGATCGAACGAATGAATAGGCATATAGAATATACAGGTTTTAAAGGTATAGTAGCAATAAATGATGAAAATGAAGTAGTTGGCTTTACTTATGGTTATCGCTCAATGGAGGGACAGTACTATAATCAATTAATGAGAGAAGCGTTACATCTAGAGCAAGTAGACGAATGGTTACAAGATTGTTTTGAATTTGTAGAGTTAGCAGTTCACCCACAATATCAAAATGAAGGTCTTGGAACGAAATTACATAATAAATTACTAGAAGGGCTTTCAAATAGAACGAGTGTTTTAACAACACAAGTAAACAATGAAAAAGCACGTTCGTTATATGAAAGATTAGATTGGGTAAATGTATTGGAGTCATTTCATCCAAGTACAAATGATACTCCATATGTAATAATGGGAAAAGCATTAAAAATAAAAGTGAATTGATAATTATAGCATTCACAACAGTTGTCGGTTTGTAATAATGAAGGGGAAAACAGCAATGATATCTATAGAAAAAGCTACAATTTTAGATGCTGAGAAATTAACAGAAATAATGAAAAGAACATTTGATGCAGAAGCAAAACAATGGCTATATGGACAAGATGATGTCATTGATTATAACATTCAACCACCAGGATATTCTTCAGTTGAAATGATGGAATATTCCATTGAAGAATTGGATTCTTTCAAAGTTGTAATGGATAAAGAAATAATTGGAGGGATAATAGTTACGATTTCTGGTAAGTCGTACGGTCGAATTGATCGTATTTTTGTAGATCCTGTTTATCAAGGAAAAGGAATTGGATCACATGTTATGAAATTAATAGAAAAGGAATATCCAAACATAAAGATTTGGGATCTCGAAACATCTAGTAGACAAATTAATAATCATCACTTTTATAAAAAGATGGGCTACCAAATGATTTTTGAATCGGAAGATGAGTATTGTTACGTGAAAAGAATAAAAACAAGCTCAAACAAAGCGAGTGTAGTTACAAATAAAGATATGAAAAATAGTCAATACGAAAACTGTAATTTAGCAAATACAGGGTATTATCAAGTGAATTTAAAAAACAGTTCATTTGTTGGTAGCAATATAATGAATACGAATATGAGTAATTGCAATGTAAGTCAATCAAAGTTTAGAAATATAAATTTTAGAAGGTCATCATATGCAGATTTAAATCTTTCTGGCAGTAAATTTAATTTGGTGACTTTAGGTGGAGTACAATTCAAAAATACAAGTCTCGGAGATGAGAAGGAACCTATTTTATTCGATAAATGTGACTTGGAAGGTAGCACCATAAGTAACAGTAATCTGAAAAATATTGAAATAGAAAATTGTAATATAGTCGGGATGAAACTAAATGGTATTCCAATTGAAAATTTACTTGATTTATATAACGAGGTGAAAAGTTAACCAAATCCATATTTGTTAATCTTTTTGGAAAATAAGTGTTATATCGAAATAATTATGTAAAAATGACATAAAGAAATACGAGTGAGAAGGTCATTCATACATGTTTCTAGAATACACACAAACAAATATATTGTTATTTATATGGAGGAGAGAAAGATGGGGATCAACGTTAGAGCAGTAGAAATACAAGATGCTAGAGCAATTCATCGTATATGTATACAGGATGACGTTTTACCGTATATGGTTTTCCTACCTAGCATACGTGTAGAAGCTATGGAAAATAGAATTCGAAATTTAGCACAAAATCAATTTGAATTTGTTGCAGAATATGATGGAGAAGTTGTTGGGTTTGTAGGTTTAACACAAAGTCCGGGCCGAAGATCTCATTCAGGCGATCTATTCATTGGGGTAGACAGTGAATATCATAATAAAGGAATTGGGAAAGCACTTCTTACGAAGATGCTTGATCTAACTGATAATTGGTTAATGTTAGAGAGAGTAGAACTAGGTGTGTTAGAAACGAATCCAAAAGCAAAAGCTTTATATGAAAAATTTGGATTTGTAGAAGAGGGAGTAAAGATAGGGAATTTGAAAGCTCACGGAAAGTTTATTAATGAAATTATGATGAGTCGTTTTAGACCGAATGGTTTAATTGTACATAATTAATAGTTAAAAGCATGACAGTATACTGTCATGCTTTTTCATTAGAATTTGGCTGTAATAAAAATAATACTAAACCAATAAAAATAACTGTAATTCCTAGTCCTTGTTGTAAAGAAATAGTCTCATGTAATATAAAGTACGCTAGCATACAAGTGCCAATTGTTTCACCTAAAATACTCATTGAAATTACAGTAGCACTCATCCATTTTAATAACCAATTAAAAATGGTTTGTCCTAAAATTGTAGCAATGAAAGCTAATCCAATAAAGCACAACCAAGTTTGTGTAGAGTAATGGATGAAAGATTCTTGTTGCATGAAAGCAAATATGCTAAGAAAGCCAGCACTACTTCCATAACTAATTACCGAATAGGGTATAAGTGACAAATCTTTACGAACGTGTTGGCTAATGAAAAAATAAGCAGTAATGATACCGGCAGCGATAAATGCTAAAATATCTCCATATAAAGCTTCTCCACTAATTTTGAAATCTTGCCAGCCAATGATGATACTACCTGAAATAGCGATGAGGCAACCAATAACCGCTCCTTTCGTAAATCTCTCCTTAAATAAAAAATAACCACCAATCATTGAGAACAAAGGTTGTAACGTTACGATAACTGTAGAGCTTGCTACAGAAGTATATTGTAATGATTCAAACCATAGTACATAATGTGCAGCTAAAAATAGCCCAGATACGAATCCAAGTGCCCATTGTTTTTTCGGTAAAGTTATTAGCTCATTTCGACTATTTTTATTAAATAGTAATAACGGTAACAGGATTAGTGTGGCAAAGAATAATCGGTAAAAAGCAATGATTGTCGCAGGAGCATCTGCCAATTTTACAAAAATTGCTGAAGTTGATAAGGCGAATACACCAAAAAATAAGATGCAATATGAAAGAATAGGTGATTTCAAAGTTTGTCCCTCCGATAGAATGTTTATTATAATAAACTTAATGCGATATAATGTACAAAAGTAAGTATATAAGTCCCTGAGATAATAGGAAAGGATTATTTGCCTTTGTTTAGTATGTCAGCACAAAGACAATGAAATATGCATTATGATGGACGAAAGGAAGTTTTACTATGATACATGATAGGCTTGGACAAACAGTATTAAGTTATCGTAAGAAAAATAATATGACAATTCGTGAATTCGCTGAGTATGCAGGGATTAGTACATCACTAATTAGCCAAATTGAAAGAGGACATGCTAATCCTTCTTTAAATGTTTTGGAGTTAATTGCAAAAGCATTAAATGTACCGCTGTTTACACTTTTTATTAATGATATTGATACAGATTCGCTCATTTCTAAGAAAAAAGATCGAAAAAAAGTATATCGGGAAAACAATGATCACATTGTATATGATGTATTAACACCTGATTTTATGAAAGCACATATTGAAATGTTAATGATGGATTTAAATAAACAAGCAAACACAACAGAAAGCCATTATTCCCATGAAGATAAGGAAGAGATTGCTGTTATTATGAAAGGGGAAGTGTACGTGGAATTGGAGGGAAAAGAATATTTTTTAGAAGAAGGCGATGTTGTACGTATTCCACCGAATGTGAAGCATCGATTTTTGAATAAAAGTGATGAATCGAATCACATTTTATTTGTACTGACACCATCTTTAGGATGAAAATATAGTGATTTTTATTAGGGGAGAAAGAAAATGGAAAACAAAAGTATTTTAAAAGGCGGCCTTTCAATTATTTCTCAATGCAAAAAAGAAACAAATGATATTTGGCATGCGCATTTTGGAGCAGCTACAATTGCTAGTTATTTTAATCATATAAAGAGAGCTCCAAATTATAAAGATATAACATTAGAAAAATTCCGGTATGTTATTCATTCTTAATGAACGTCAATAATCTGTAAAAGGAAGCTTAATCTAGTTTCTTTTTTTGTTAGTAGTATATTATTTTTTCAAATATGTAAGATTTTACATGCGTATTTTACTTTTACTAATTATGTAAGTAGGCTATACTGAAATACATACATTTTATTTTTGGAGAGATGTAAAACGACATGGAACTAGCGAAATTAGAAAAAGTAATTGAAATAAAAAAAGAAGAACTTTTATATTTAGTATCGGATTATGGAATTCAACATGAAAAAGTATTGGCATTGAGTCAAGAACTAGACAAATTAATCAATTACTTTATGTTTTTAAAATAAAGAGAACTATGACGTGGTTTGTATATGTTATAGTTCTTTTTTATTAGGTAATTTGAAAATATATTCAAATATATTGTCTAATTTCTTACAGAATGCGCAACTTGCTAGTCGAATATAAGGACTTTTGGTTATAATAAAAAGGAATTATTAATTGTATCGGTTAGGAGCGCAGCACATATGAAAACAGTTGTTGTTATCGGTGGAGGTATAACGGGACTTTCTACTATGTTTTATTTAGAAAAATTAAAAAAGGATTATAATATCGATTTAAATTTAATTCTTATTGAGAAAGAAGAGTATTTAGGTGGAAAAATCCATAGTGTGGAAGAAAAGGATTTCATTATGGAGTCAGGAGCGGATTCAATCGTTGCTCGTAATGAATATGTTATGCCACTTGTAAAAGATTTAAATTTAGAAGATGAAATGGTATATAATGAAACGGGTATTTCTTACATATATTCTGAAAACATGTTACATCCGATTCCTTCTGATACTATATTTGGGATACCGATGAGCGCCCGGTCGTTGTTTAGCAGTACACTAGTCTCAACGAAAGGGAAAATCGTAGCTTTAAAAGATTTCATAACGAAAAATAAAGAGTTTACGAAAGATACATCACTTGCTCTATTTTTAGAAAGTTTCTTAGGGAAAGAGTTAGTGGAAAGACAAATTGCTCCTGTGCTTTCAGGCGTATATTCTGGTAAATTGAATGAGCTTACAATGGCATCTACATTACCATATTTACTAGATTATAAAAATAAGTATGGAAGTATTATTAAAGGTTTTGAAGAGAATAAAAAACAATTTCAATCAGCAGGAAATAAAAAATTCGTATCATTTAAAGGTGGACTATCTACGATAATTAATCGCTTAGAAGAAGTGCTGACTGAAACTGTCGTAAAAAAAGGTGCTATAACGACGGCTGTAAGTAAACAAGAAAATCGATATGAGATTTCTTTTGTAAATCATGAAACAATACAAGCTGATTATGTTGTTTTAGCAGCTCCACATGATATAGCACAAACTTTATTACAGTCTAATGAGTTAAATGAGCAGTTTAATACATTTAAAAACTCATCTCTTATAAGTATTTACTTAGGATTTGACATACTAGATGAACAACTACCAGCTGACGGCACAGGGTTTATTGTAACGGAAAACAGTGATTTACATTGTGATGCTTGTACATGGACAAGTCGAAAGTGGAAACATACATCGGGTAAACAAAAATTATTAGTAAGAATGTTTTATAAGAGCACCAATCCGGTATATGAAACAATCAAAAATTATAGTGAAGAAGAATTAGTACGAGTAGCTTTATATGATATTGAAAAGAGTCTTGGAATTAAAGGTGAACCAGAAGTAGTCGAAGTTACAAATTGGAAAGATTTAATGCCGAAATATCATTTAGAACATAATCAAGCGGTTCAAACATTGCAAGAAAAAATGACGAATCTTTATCCAAATGTATATTTAGCTGGTGCCTCATATTACGGTGTCGGAATTGGTGCGTGTATTGGAAATGGAAAGAATATAGCCAATGAAATAATGGCTATATTAAATAAATAATACTGTAGAATAAATAAAAACTGTCTCTTCAGCAAAATGGAGGAACAGTTTTTATTTATTTTATTTGAATGGAAATTTTGTTGTTTTTTACATTTTTTTCTTTTATTGTTAATGTTATTTCTCCAGACTCTTTAAATGAATACGGTGATAGTTGATAAATATCTTTTATATCATGTTTTTCCTGTAATTTATTTACCGGTATTGATACGATATTTGGCTTCCATGTTTCTTGTTTTCCTGAAGGATATTCTATAAGTATTACCGGATTTTTTAACTGTATTGTTTTCCAAGAGATGAAATATAGTTGTACTTCTGTATCTTTTTTTAATAATTCTTCGGAGAAATAACCGAATTCGCCTACATTACCGAAAACAGTATAGTTTTGATTTTTTAATTTAATATCTAAATAACCAGGTTGATATGTTACTGCATGATAAGTTCCATATGAAAGTGAGAGTATGGCAGCGATTAAAATACCGATTGAAAATGTCGTAAAGCTATTGCCTTTAAAGCTAGTCATCATGAATGAGTTTGGTGTGAATTTCTTTGCGAATAAAAAAATAAGTAATATGAGTAAGAGGGATAAGCCGATGAATATATACATAGGAAATTTTCACCTCCACAATAAAATAATATATTAACTATATTTTACCATAAATGTATGGGGTAGGTTGGTTGTTTAGAAGGAGAAAATGAAGAAACAATTTCTTTACAGTTCTTGATAATTTAAAATTCGATTTATGGAAATTATAGCGTGATGTTTGAGGTGCAATCAGAAGGTATCTAATTCGTGTATATAGAATTAAGAGAGAATGTGCCATTAGAAATGTTTGATTTATGGAACAATAAGGACTTTACTAATTATACATATTTTTTCTGATATAATGAATGAGTAGAGAGAAAGGAGTGATCCTATGGCATTTCCTATATTAGAAACAGAACGCTTACGTTTAGTTGAAATAGAACAATCTTATTGTCAAAAAATATATGAAATCTTTTCATTGGATGAAGTGACGTGTTACTACGGTATGAATTCTTTTACGGAGTTTGGACAAGCTTCACGTATGATCGAATCTTTTTCAAAAAATTACTTTGAGAAAAAGGCAATACGATGGGGAATTGTGTTAAAAGAAACGAACGTTTTAATAGGAACAATTGGACTAAACAATTTACAATTATGGAGTAAACGATCTGAGATTGGATATGATCTGCATCCTCGCTATTGGGGAAATGGTTATGCTTCAGAAGCAGCTGGAGAAATTATTGATTATGGATTTAAAGATTTAGGTTTGTTTAGAATTGGAGCTATTACATATCCTGAAAATGTTACTTCTTGTAGAATGTTATCTAAAATTGGCTTCCAAAAGGAAGGGCTATTGCGCGGATATATTCATCAAGGAAATAAGCAACACGATGCATTATTGTATTCTATAGTGCGAACTGATGTTGAGGACATAAATTTATAATAAAAAAACCTCTTAATTAAAAGAGGTTTTTTTTATTATAAATTAACCTAATTTAGGTAATAAACGTTCTCCGCTTTTCATGCTACTTTTACATAAAGGGCATTTAGGCTCTTCTTCAAATGAAAAGTTCTTTCTCATCCATCCTAAACAATCCTCTGATTCACATTCCCAAACAGGGGTTTGTTCTGGTGGTACTTCTGCTACATCGTTCTTTCGATTGCGATACATGTAACCACTCCTTTTATGTAAAAAATTTTAGTTATATATTAAAAAGGTTGTTAACCTTGCTGGTAACAACCTTTTTATTGTTTGAATTATAGCTTTACAACGTTTTTAGCTTGAGGTCCGCGGTTACCTTCTTCAACTTCAAAGCTAACTTCTTGACCTTCGTCAAGAGACTTGAAGCCGTCACCAGTGATAGCTGAGAAGTGAACGAATACATCGTTACCGTCTGCAACTTCGATGAAACCGAAACCTTTTTCGCTGTTAAACCATTTTACTTTACCTGTTAATGTCATGGTAATGCCTCCTAAAAGTAGAAAAATTACAATATGATCGGCCTTATTTGAATGAAAATAAAATTTCACATATTATCAAAAACCCATAAGGGGTACAAACTGTCCCTGATTGATACTTGATAATATGCAAAGAAAATATAGTGTTAAATTGACCTTAATTACTATCTTACAACAAATGGTGGGAAATAGCAAGTGCTGGTAATGCCACTGAGTAATCTGGGTGATAATAGTAAAGGCACAAAGGCACCTCTTTTATTTATATATTATTCCTAATTTGGATTTATGCAAAATCATGTAAGAAAAACTTAGAGTAAATATTAATAATGTATTTTTTGTGGTAAAATATGGTTGTTTACTGTTGGTAGTTAAATATTATAAAAGGAGAAAAGAAAGTGAAAAATAATTCATTTTTAATAATTGAAGCAGCAAAAGCAGGGAGAAAAAAGGTCCATCCAGTCTTTGCTGTAATATTAGCCATTATATTTTTGACTTTAGGCGAACTTTTTATGTTATTTATGTTATTTTTACCGAAAGCTGAAACGATATTCATGAAAGGTATTTATGACAATGTTAGAATGGTGTTAACGTTTGGCGGAGCTATATTTATTTTATTTATATGGGTTCGTTTTGTAGAAAAAAGACCTTTTTCATCCATTGGCTTTTGGAAAGAGAAATGGATGAGAAAGTATTTAAAAGGTGCGTTAATAGGGTTTTTATTTATTTCAACGCCAGTTATTTTACTATTATTAATGGGGAGTGTGAAATTGCAAGTACAACATATTACCTCAACAGTGATAGTAGGAATAGTAGGATCTCTAGTTGCCTTTTTAATACAAGGGGCAACGGAAGAAATTATTGTACGAGGTTGGTTATTCCCGGTTCTTTCTGTTAGAAGTCGTATATGGGTTGGAATAATTGTAACTTCATTTTTATTTGGATTTCTTCATCTACTTAATCCGGGAATTACAATATTATCTATATCGAATATAATATTAGTGGGTGTTTTCGCAGCTTTATATGTATTGAAAGAAGACGGTCTGTGGGGAATATGTGCATGGCACTCAATTTGGAACTGGGCTCAATATAATGTATATGGTTTTGCAGTTAGTGGCACAACTGTATATTCTACTCCAATTTTTAAGTCTATAACAAATGGACCAGAAACATTGCATGGAGGCACGTTCGGAATTGAAGGTAGTATCATTACAACAATCATGCTCACTATTGCTTCAATTGTTTTATGGAGAAAGTTATGGGGAAGAAAAGTGAAACAACGAAATTTTAGTTAATGAAAGAGGAAGAAACTATGGGGATAATAGCATTTGAGGGAGCAAGCGCTGTTGGTAAAAGTACCACGTGCCGTGAATTAGAAAAGAATTATGGTGCTTATATAATACCTGAAGTGAATTCTTTATTTGAAAGGCCAAAAAATGAACATAGAACATGGTATTTTGAAAAACAAGTTGAGCGCTGGAATATAGCTGTTCAGAAGTCAAAGCAATATGAATTAGTAATACTCGATGGCGATATATATCAGCCACTTAGTTATAATTGGTGTTTTCATTTTGATATATTTAATCAGCCATTATCTTTAATAGAAAATTTTTATAAAGAAAAGATGATAAATAGGGAAATTGGTTTTCCAGATCAATATTTTTATTTATATACGAACGATGAAGAACTTAGAAAGCGGAAAGTATCTGATGAGACGAAAAGAAGAAGAAACTTCGAAAAACATTTACATATATCAAAATCGTTTCAACGTTATTATGAAAATTTAAATACTGTTACAGATGGGTATTGTAAATTAATTGAGGCGAAAAGTGTAAGAAATAATGAATTAGAAATAGTGAAAAACTCAAAAAAATTGAACGTGTGTGAAGAAAGACGTTTTGATGTTTCGAAGTTAGATGTTATTACGAAGTGGTTAAAAGAAAATCGTGCATAAAGTAAAAACAACGAGTGTTGTAGAACGCAATCGTTGTTTTTTTTGTTTCTTTATAAATATAAAGGAAAAATTTGTAGAATATTTTCATTATTTAACAGAATAATCTTTTAATTTCAAAGGAAAAGAAATACAATATGAGGAAGTATATATAAATAATATGATAGGGGATGGGATGCGATATTTTGAATGAAGTAACAGTTTTTATATAAGAAATAATTAGGTAGTCAGAACGGAGATATTTGGGAGGAAACAAGCGAGATGAAAACATTTTTGAAAATAATAGGTGTTATAGCTGGTATGGCGGTAATTGGAGTAGGTTTAACATATGGTATGCTGCATTATTTAAATAATAGTAAACCAGCTGCGAAAAAGGCATCACCAGCTGCTCCAGCAGTAGAAGTATTAGCTGATAGTAACGTAAAAGCAGAAGATGCAAAGCTTTTAGAAAATGGAAATTATTCATTGCCGAATAGTGGTTTTAATAAAAATTTTAAATGGACAGATGAGAACATACAGACAGCATTACATGAAATGGCACATCAAAAAGCGAAAGCTGATCAAAAGTGGGGCTATATTTTTATTACACAAGAGCGGATTGAAAGCTTAATTGATATTGTAAAGAGTAATAATCTTGTGCAGGGAAGTACATATGTAGAAATTTTAGAACGATGGAAACAAGGAAAATATGAAAAAGTTGATGGGGATCATAATAAGATTTGGAAATTACAAAGTGGGAATTTAGGAGAAGGAAAAGGAGTAATGTCGGAAGCTGAGCAAAAAGAATTAATTAATCAAGTGTTTATGAACAAAGGTACATATTCAGGTAGTAAATTAATTGCAGGTGGGGGACAGACTAATAAATAGTATACTAATTAATGAAAGAGAGTAATTGCTTATTAGGCAATTACTCTTTTTCTATGTACATCTTAATATTTTAGTCTCGTTCAAGTAAGGAAAGAAACGACTGTAACACCGGGGAAATCCATCTAGATTTATGATAGATTACATGACTTTGAATAACTGTTGGAGTTTCGATAGGCTGAAAACATAGTTGTTCTTTTTGACAACTTTCTTGTACAACAATATAAGGAAGAATTGAAATGCCTAACTTACACATAACGGATTGTTTAATTACTTCAACATTGGAAGTTTCAAATGTTTTAGCTGGAATATTTCCACTTTGACGTAAAAAACAATCTACCATTGGCCTATAGCCGCAGCTTTGTTCTGTAAAAATGAACTGGGTGTCCTGTAATAACTGGAATGGATTTGTATGTGCAGAGGAATAAGCTGGTAAAATCCATCCAAATGTTTCATTACTAAAAGTACGCGTAATAAAATCATTATGTTCTATACTTTCTCCAATTATGAAGACAACGTCTGTTTCTCCTTCACGTAATTTTTGTAATGCTTGTTCATTTGTGTTTGTTTCAAGTACGATATTTACTTTTGGATTTTTCTGTTTGTAAGTACGTAATAATTGTGGTAATCGGTATACCGCTAATGATTCATTAGATGTAATACTTAATGTACCTTCTAAATAATCTGTATTTTGGGGGATTTCTTGCGCTTTTTCATATATTGAAAGTAATTCTAATGCATAAGGATGAAATTGATGACCTGCTTTTGTAAGTAGCACTTTTTTCCCTAACCGATCGAAAAGAGGAATATGTAAATCGTTCTCTAAAGCTTTCATATGTGCTGTAACAGTAGATTGCGCATAACCTAGCGCATGCGCAGCCTTAGAAAAATTACCATACTTCACAATGGCGCAAAATGTTTTAACATGTCTCATTTCCATAAGCGATCCCTCTTTTATTATCATGATTTGTGAATGATTATATCATGTATTTTAATTTTCCAAATGATTAAATTCTGTATAAAATGAAATTGTAGAAATATTCATTCAGGTGATATTGGAGGAGAAAAGATGAAAAAAAAGGGCTATCATGTAGCTGTTGTTGGGGCTACAGGTGCGGTAGGGCAAAAAATTATTGAACTGTTAGAGAATGAAATGAAGTTTAATATAGTTGAAGTTACATTGCTTTCGTCAAAACGATCCGCTGGTAAGAAAGTAAGATTCAAAGGACGAGAGATAATTATAAAAGAGGCAAAAACAACTAGCTTTGAAGGTGTAGATATTGCCTTTTTTAGCGCTGGGGGAGAAGTATCTAGACAATTTGTAACTCATGCAGTTTCTAGTGGTGCGATTGTAATTGATAACACAAGTGAGTACCGAATGGCACAAGGTGTACCGCTCGTTGTTCCGGAAGTGAATGCGCATACTTTAAAGCAGCATAAAGGTATCATTGCAGTTCCAAATTGTTCAGCATTACAGATGGTAACAGCACTTCAGCCGATTCGAAAATCATTCGGTTTAGAAAGAATTATCGTTTCAACATATCAAGCTGTATCGGGTTCTGGCATTCATGCGATTCATGAATTACAAGAGCAGGCTAAGTCTATGCTTGCTGGTGAAGAAGTGAAAAGTAATATATTACCGGCGAAAAAAGATAAAAAACATTACCCAATAGCGTTTAATGTACTGCCTCAAGTAGATATATTTACAGACAATGATTTTACTTTTGAAGAAGTAAAAATGATTCAAGAAACGAAGAAAATATTAGAAGATGAAAACCTGAAAATGGCAGCTACTTGTGTACGTGTTCCAGTTGTATCAGGACATTCAGAATCAGTTTATATAGAACTGGAAAAAGAAGCAACCGTTGCGGAAATTAAGGAAGTATTAATGGATGCACCAGGTGTTATTTTGCAGGATAACCCTAGTAAACAGCTGTATCCAATGCCATTATATGCAGAAGGGAAAATAGATACATTTGTCGGAAGAATACGTAAAGATCCTGATATGCCAAACGGATTCCACCTCTGGATTGTTTCCGATAACCTATTAAAAGGTGCGGCTTGGAATTCAGTTCAAATCGCAGAGACTTTAGTAGAAAAGGGAATACTTTAATCTAGTTTGAAAAACCGGGGAATCGATAATGATTTTCCGGTTTTTATCCCGCTATTTGCTGGGCAGTAAGACCCCCACTGATTAAAGCTTCACTTTATTTAATAATTGTTTTCTTTATTTCGCCCAACTTTAATTTAAATTAGTCGTTATTGAATTTTTATAAATATCTACTTTATGTGCAGTGAAGCGTAAGGTTTTGGATTCTGCATGAATTGTTAGGTTAATAATAATCGATAACGGCATTTCGACCGTTTTCACAATATCTTCTATAGCAATATACTCATTTTCTGCTTCGTTATAATAAACAACAGAACGAATTACTGCCTCGTTATTTTCAATGTCAATTTCACACATCATAGGGAACTTTTCACCATTATGTAAGAATAGTTCGCCTAGTACGATTGAACCGTTTAGCTCCTCTGTAAAATTAGTAGTTGCTGCTAGTTTTACCCATGTTTCGTCATGTTCTTCGTTTTCCTCTTCATCTATTGCCCATTCCCAAATGGGGTTTTGTTTTAGGTCTTCAATAGTTAATTCATCAATTGGTTTGCAATTGCTCATACATAAATTCTCCTTTTGCTTTGATAAATAAGTTTCTTAGTTTCATGAATTAGATGATTGCTTATAAGTGGGGACAATGTATTGTTTTTGTTTATTGGATGTCAAATCACTTTATTTTGGAACTCTATTATTACCATAATCTTAACAAGGCAATTATCAGTTAGCAAATAATCATTAGTTGAGAGTTTTGATGAGGTCTGATGTGAAGGAAAGATAGTGAAAAACAACAGGAATGAATAAAAGTTCTTTAGTACTATGTGGTATAATATGGTAGTGTAAAGAGTGCGTTTATACAGGAGGGATTACCAATGCTAAAAGTTATGTTACCATTTGTTCTTATCTTTTTTCTTGTTATTGCGATGTATATTGCTTATCAAAAGAGAAAAAAATCTGGGATAAAAGGATTGAAAAGTGCGTTAACTTCTATTTGCTTCTTTTCACTCGCAATTTTAAATATGTTTGCATATTGGTTTCACTTTGGCGGTGCTTTTACTTGGTTATTTTCAATTGTATTATTGCTAGTTGGTGCATATTTTACTAAATATATTCCAATATCTAAAAAGGTACATTAAAATCTATAAGAGTTTAATATAATGTTTACTTTGTTTTGAAAAGAGATTATTCTACTAGATCGTTGTGAAACGGTTTCATAGGATAATCTCTTTTTTTAGTTTTGGAAAGAACTTACTGTGCTTTTTAGTTGTTCAATAAATTCTTGAGTTGCAGCACACATATATTTATCTTTTCTATAAATTAACCCTATTTCAATTGTTGGAGTAGGGTTTTCTATTTTAATAGCTTGAATGTTATTATTTTGTAAAAAGTCTATATATGGTTTGGGTAACACTGTAATTCCCATTCCTTTGGAAACCATTTGGATTAAAGATTCCATCGTGCTAATTTCTAAAATTGGTCTTGGTTTAAAGTTGAATTTTTGACAATGAGATGTAATTAGTTCGGTTAAAAAGAAATTTTTAGGTAAAAGAATTAAAGGATAGTTCTGTAATTCAGCAATAGATACATGATTACGTTCAGCTAATCGATGACCAGTGGGCACGACTAATGTAAGATCGCTTTTGTATAGAGGGATAGAGATAATCTCTTTATCTTGCACCGGGAGAAATGTAATTCCAATATCTAGTTCGTTTTGTAATAATTTTTCACGGATATCTCCTGTGCGAAGCCCTAATACAGAAAGCTCTATATTGGGATATAAATTATTGAAATTTAAAATAGTTAGTGGTAGTAAATAATTTACGACGGTTAACAAAGCCCCTATTGTTAAGGAACCTTGCTGTAATCCGTTTAGGTCTTGAATAGCTGAACGAGCTTGTTCAACTTCATGAAAAATGGTTTTACTATGTGATAATAAAATCTTTCCTGCTTCAGTTAAAGATATTTTTTTACCAATTCGATCGAAAAGTGGCATTCCTAGTTCATGCTCTAATGCACGTATTTGTTGACTTAGAGAAGGCTGTGAAATATTTAATTTCTCAGCTGCTTTTGTGAAATGTAATTCTTTTGAAACAGCTAAAAAGTATTCAAGTTGTCGTAATTCGATTGGAATCACCTCAAGTATAATAATAGGTTATACCTATCATTATTATATAAATAATTGAATTGAACAATGATTTTAGAGGTTTTATAATCATCTTTATATAACAGAGAGGGTTGTAAAAATTAATTGAGAGAAAATACATGTAACACCTTTAAAGGAGGAAATAGAATGGCTAATGAATATCAATTATTATCTTTAAATATAGGGTTACCAAAAGAGGTTACATACGGCGGAAAGGTAGTTCATACAGGCATAAATAAGAAACAAGTAAAGGAACCGGTATATTTATCCTTTGTAAAATTTAATGGGGATGGACAAGCTGACTTAGTTCATCATGGAGGAGTAGATAAAGCAGTTTGTGTTTATACTGGTGATCACTATCCATACTGGGAAAAAGAATTGAATCAAGATCTTGTATATGGGGCTTTCGGAGAAAATATAACAGTTAGTGGTATGAGCGAAGAGGATGTTTGTATTGGTGATACGTTTGAGCTAGGACAGGCAATCGTACAGGTAACACAACCAAGGCAACCTTGTTTTAAATTAGCAAAAAAATATAATATTCCAAAGTTACCACTATATTTTCAAGAAACAGGATATACAGGATTTTATTTTCGTGTATTAAAAGAAGGATGGGTATCATCAGTCGACACCTTAAAAAGACTACAGTCTGATCCAAAAGGTGTTTCAGTAGCATTCGCTAACCGTATTATGCATAAGGAAAAACAAAATATTGAAGGGGTAAAAAGGATATTAGAAGTAAATGCACTTTCAAATAGTTGGAGAAAGTCTTTTGAAAAGCGTATAAGTGGAGAAGAAATTAATACGAAGGAAAGACTTGAAGGGATAAAAGAATAAAAATATTTTATTATAAATAGTGTATTTCTATTAGTAAAAGCTAATTAGAAAGCGCTATTTTTATAAAATAAACTAATTAATATCCGAAAATCTTAATATTTTTTTATTCGACTTATTTTCAAATAGTCGAAACATAAAATTAATTAGACTTTTTTTTTATGTTTTATGATAGTATATTGATTGGTAAGACCTCTATTTTTAAGAGTAGGTCATATAAGTATATCTAATTTAATGGAATTTAACATTTGGAGGTACAACATGGGGAATGTTGAAAAATTGGCAAGTCTTCTAATAGAAGAACCGAAAAGAGAGCAGTTATTTCCTTTATTTGAAGAAGTGTTGGGAATTACAACTCAAACATTGAATGATTTTTCGGATAAAGGATATTGGGATGATACATATAAAGCTTTATCATTTTTACAAGAAGATAAAGTGATTGCAAATGTTGCGGCATTTTCACTCCCATTATTAATTAATGGTGAAAAAATAAATGCGGCGGGTATTCAATCAGTAATGACACACCCTAATTTCCGTAGACAAGGGCTAATGACACAATTAATGAGTAAAATGATAGAAGAAATCGATAAGAAATGTGAATGTGCATTATTGTTTACGGAAAAACCTGAACTATATACAACATTTGGATTTAAAGTTGTGCAGGAATATTTGATGACTATACCATATGATAAAAATATTAATAATAACGATTCACTACTTAAAAAGTTAGATTTCTATAATATAGAGAATAGACAGTTAATACATGAAACTATTGATAGTAGCCAAAGACTTTCAAATAGTTTTTCAACTTTAAACTTCCATCCTTCATTTTATTTGAATATGTATGATTCGGAATGGAATGAGAAATTGTATTATTCAGAGAAACTAGATGCTTTAATCGTTTATGAAGTAGACAATGAAAAGTTGAAATTATTTGGAGTATTTGCGCCAGTACTTCCGGTTTTAGATGAATTATGTGGAGAAATCAATGAAAGGTTTACGGAAATCGAATTTTATTTTTCTCCGGATCAATTAGGGATTGAGGATGTACAGTTTACAGAATTACAGTCTAGCAAGTATTTAATGGTTCGAAGTGATAAAGAGTTAGATTTTAAAGGTTATAAATTTCCAGTATTAGCGGAGTTTTAAATGTCTATATAAATGCTTTATTATGGAGGAGCTATGAATATATCGTATATACCAGAACGTATTGAGCAACTCACTATAATGAATGTACCTGAATACTATAAAATTAATGATAATCATGCGTTTATTGTCCGTTCGAAAGCAGAAACCGATTTTTGGCTTAAAACACATTATGGTTTTGAAGTCATGAATGGTCATGTATTTTATAATGAGATGATGACAGACTTTCAAGCTGAAGTTCAGTTACGTATGAATCCAAATTCAAAATTCGATCAATCAGGTCTTTTTGTTATGATTTCGGAGAACTGTTGGCTAAAAACATCTTTAGAATATATCCCTGAAGGGCCATCTCACTTAGGTGCTGTCGTAACGAATAATGGATATTCTGACTGGTCAACGCAAGATTATCCAACTGAAGCAGCTAAGCAACAACTGCGTTTTCGAATTATTCGAAAACGCGGTGATTATACAATATATGTGAAAAAGAACCATCAATGGGAACAAATAAGAATCGCTCATTTAATGGAGGATATAGGGAATGAGCCTATTAAAATAGGTTTTTACACGTGTAGTCCTTCTAAAAATAAGGGATTTGAGACTGAGTTTTTAAATTTTACAATTGAAGAAATATAGATGAAAAAACCGTATTCTTTTCATTAAGAATGCGGTTTTTGTATTTACATAATATAAAGCACATTTATTGACCAGAAAGTCATTAATACTTATCATTTAATAATGTTAAATATTAATTTGCATAATATAATAAAAGTAATGAAGAAATTACAAAAAATATCACTTAAATAAGGAGGGATATGAATTATTCGGTGGTAATTTCATGGGAAAAGGAGATTATGTATGAAATCATTTCGTAAGTTATTACAGTATTTAAAACCATACATGTTCTTCGCTATTATTGGACCGCTATTTATGGTACTTGAGGTTGCGATGGACTTAATTCAACCGACTATTATGCAACATATCATTGATGTTGGGATTGCAAATCGGGATTTAAATTATGTAATAAAAATGGGGCTTCTTATGATAGGAGCAGCAGCACTCGGTTTAGTTGGAGGGCTTGGGTGTATGATATATTCTACAAAAGCAGCTGTTAATTTCGCTACTGACATACGAAAAGATGTGTTTGCGAAAATAGAAACATTTTCTAGTAATAATCGTGATTCATTTGGAACAGGTAAATTATTAACGATCGTGACGAATGATATCACTTCCATTCAATCAGCAATGACAATGACATTACGTGTTCTCGTTCGTGGTCCGCTGTTATTTATGGGAAGTATAATTATTGTTTTTGTAACAGCAAGAGAGTTATTTCCGATATTACTTGTAGTTGTTCCGATTTTATTACTTGCGATTATTTTAATTGCAAGCAAAGCAAGTGGTACATTTAAAAAGGTGCAAGAGGCATTGGACAAAGTGAATACAAAGTTACAAGAAAATTTATCTGGTGTACGTGTTATAAAAGCGTATGTAAGACAAAAATATGAAATCGCTCAATTTGGAAGTGTAAATACAAATTTAACGAAGATAAATATTCGAGCTGTGCAACTTATTTCTTTAATGATGCCAATCATTATGCTAGTTGTAAGTGGCGGGATTGTCGCAACATTATGGATTGGTGGAGAAAAAGTATTCAATGGAACGCTTCAAGTAGGAGCGATTTTGGCATTTATTAATTACTTGAATATCATTTTAATGTCACTTATGTCGATTAGCATGGTATTTATTCAAATTGCGCGAGCTTTTCCATCTGCGGATCGTGTACAGCAAGTGTTAAATACCGAGATTGATATTATAAGCGAAGCGAATGCAATCGAACCTGAGAAAATCGAGGGGAATATCGAATTTAAAAATGTTAGTTATAGCTATACGAAAAATAATGAATACGTTTTAAAAGATATTTCGTTTAGCATACAAAAAGGTGAAAAAGTAGGGATTATTGGATCAACTGGAAGTGGTAAATCTAGCTTAGCGAAACTGTTACCACGTCTATATGATGTGGATCAAGGTGAAATATGTATAGATGGAATAGATGTTAAAACATATGATTTGCAAAAACTCCGTGCTTCAATAGGGTTTGTACCTCAGAAGGCCTTGTTGTTCTCAGGTAGTATAGAAGAGAATTTACGTTATGGTAAAGAAAATGCAACACATGATGAGCTGGAAGTAGCAGCTGCATCAGCTTGTGCGACTGAGTTTATTAATAAGCTGGAAGAATCTTATCAATATAATTTAACACAAGGTGCGACAAATCTATCAGGTGGACAAAAACAACGTGTATCAATTGCAAGGGCACTTGTGAGAAAACCACCGATTCTCATATTAGATGATTCTACATCAGCAGTTGATGCAAAATCAGAGGCTACTATTCAAACAGCTTTAAAAACAAAATATAAAGGCACAACGACTTTATTAATCGCGTCCAAAATTTCTTCCATAATGGATGCGGATAAAATACTTGTATTAGATAATGGTGAATTAGTTGGCAATGGTACACATGAACAATTGTTAGAACGAAGTGAGGTTTATCAGGAAATTTATCTTTCCCAAGGTGGTAATTTGCATAAAGAAGGTGGGGAAGAACATGCGTAATTTTCAAGGGCAATTTGCTAATAAAGGTGGACGAAACACACCAAAGATGGGAAAAGCTAAAAATGCCCAAGGAACTGTAATGCGGATATGGAACTATATGGGCTATCAAAAAGCTGCTCTAATGTTTGTTATATTTCTAGTCGTTGTTACTACTTTACTTGGATTATTAGGTCCCTATTTTATGGGAGTCATTATAGATCAATATATTGTACCGAAAGATTTAAGTGGTACAGCAAGAATGTGTATGTTACTTATCGCGATTTACGGTGTAACTGTACTTTTAACATGGTTACAAACATTTGTCATGATTAACGTTGCATTAAAAACAATTCAAAAAATACGACAAGATATTTTTGAGAAAATCCAAACGCTTTCTTTACGGTTCTTTGATGTGCGTTCTCAAGGTGATTTAATGAGCCGTGTGACAAATGATATAGATAATTTGAACCAAGCTTTGACACAAAGTGTTGTACAAATTATTTCATCAGCGCTAACTTTTATAGGTGTAACGATTGCGATGTTCGCCTTAAATTGGATTTTAGCAATTGTAACTTTAATTACAGTACCTATTATGTTTTACGTTACAAAAAAACTAGTTGCATATAGTGGTAAAAACTTTGCGAAGCGTCAAAAAGATTTAGGTGAATTAAATGGATTTATTGAGGAAGCAATTACAGGTGCGGATGTTACGACGTTGTACGGAAAAGAAAAAGAAACTGTACAAAATTTCAATAAAATTAATGAACAGCTAAGAGTTTCAGCTACGAAGGCTGATACATTTTCAGCTTTTATTTTTCCAAGTATGAACTTTATTAATAACTTAGGTATGGGGCTTGTCATTGGGACTGGATCAGTTATGGTCTTAAACGGAATGACAACAGTAGGTGTTATTGCGGCTTTTATTAATTATTCTCGTCAATTCTCAAGACCGTTAAGTCAATTTGCGACTTTAATGAATACAATTCAAGCGGCAGTTGCTGGTGGAGAACGTGTTTTTGAGATTATGGATGAGGTACCAGAAATTCAAAATAAAAAAGACGCATTTGTTGTACAAAATTTACAAGGGCATGTTGCACTTGAGAATGTTTCATTTGGCTATGCAGAGAATAAAACGATTTTAAAAGAAGTGAGTCTTAAAGCGCAGCCAGGAGAGACAATTGCTTTAGTTGGTCCGACTGGATCAGGGAAAACAACAATCATTAATTTGTTAACTCGCTTTTACGATATACAGCAAGGACAAATTCATATTGATGAAAAAGATATAAAAGATTATGATATTAATTCTTTACGAAGTAAAATAGGAGTAGTTTTACAGGATACGTATTTATTTGCTGGTTCGATTATGGATAATATCCGTTATGGACGCTTAGATGCTACTGATGAAGAAGTTATCACTGCAGCTAAGGCAGCATCTGCACATTCTTTTATTAAGCATTTGCCAAATCAATATGAAACAGAAATTGCTTCAGAAGGATCGAATTTAAGTCAAGGGCAAAAACAACTTCTTGCGATTGCACGAGCAATTTTAGCAGATGCAGATATATTAATTCTAGATGAAGCGACATCTAATATTGACACAAGAACAGAATTACAAATACAAGCAGGACTAAATAATTTAATGAGAGGTCGCACAAGTTTTGTGATTGCTCATCGACTTAAAACAATTGAAAAAGCAGATCAAATCCTTGTTATAAAGGATGGAAGAATTTTAGAAAGAGGGAATCATGAATCTCTCATGGAAGATAAAGGATTCTACTTTGATTTGTATACGAGCCAGTTTAAAATATAGTAAAAGCATTGATATGTTGCGGTTTCTCTTGAGAGGAGAAACCGCATTTTTTTATATTTGTAAATATTATTCTAATGGTCTTTCAATACATAGTTTAACAGCATCCGCCTGCATTCCAGGTAAAACATGTGAATAGCGATTTAATATTATGAACATATCTTTATGACAGAAGTGTTCACTTGCAGTCTTTAGATGTATATCTTGTTTCAAAAGTAGTATAGCATGTGTATAACGTAAAGCATAAAATCGAACTTTAAAATTAAATAAAAAGAGGGCTGTTAAAAGCGCTCTGAGACAAACTATATATTTAGAGAGGAATCAAGATAATATATGGATATTGTTTGAGAATGTTGTAGGTTTTAATTAAAAATAAAGCACACATATAAGTGTGCTTTTATGAACGCTTTAGATTTGTATGACTATATAGTCAACATACAATAAAATATGCTTGTTTGATATAAATGTGTGTCAAATCTATAAAAATATTTTTTAGTGTGTATAAGGAACATTAAATGTTAGTTAGCCAAGTCTTTTGTTTTTATCCCGCATTAACGGGCAACCCAATTGGTGAGGGCTAATAATCATGGGGGGATGAACTAAAACCCAATGATTAAAGTTTCACTTTATTAACGAATTTGTGCAACTGTTAACGCTGCAGAACGAATATCTACTGTACCTATTACTTCAACGGGGACAATTTGAATTAAATCACCTGGGTTTAAGTTAATTAGAATGACGCCACTTGATACATCGACTTCACCAGTTCCAATAATATTAGAACGGACTGCGGTTCCGGATCCTGCAATAACATTAGTCGATGAATTTAATGTCAAGAAAAAGCGTGCTGCTTCTGGGGCTACTGGAACGTTATCAAGACTAATCGTTAATGTATAGCTAATTTGATAAATACCAGCTACTTGAATTTTAATACCAGTTCCAGTACTAATTGTATCATTGATTACAGGGACAGTAATGTTAGGATTTGGGCCTGTACTAGGTAATAGTAGTGGTGTAAATAATGTTGCAAATTGAGGTGAAGTAGCATTGAAGGCAAAACCTAGGGCAGGTAGTGTACTAGGTGCTTGTGCTTCACAATTAAAATTAGTGAATTTACGAATGGATGAGCGCATATTTTCACTCCTTTCTTGTATTTAGATTTCGTGAGTATTAACTTCACGTTTTGGACAAGCATAATACAATATATGAAAATTTATAGTAGATAGTGCACAAGCGTTACTATTATGGATAAAGCTATGAATAATAAATACAATATCGAAAAAGCAGTTAGCTAATTTAGCTAACTGCTTAGTAGGTTCTCCAAGAGCAAATAGGCGAAAAAATATTGTGCTATATAAAAGATCACTATAGATAAGTGCTCTTTTTGAGAGTGAGTATAAATTTCTATTATTCTATTTAGTATATGCACTTGTATTATGTAGTTGCTACTAAAATTGATGTAAATTTTTAAAATTAGAGGTTTCTTTTAATGAAACCTCTAAAAAGACAACTAAAGTTACGTTATAGTAAATTCAATTGCGATAGGAGTGCCTCCATCTAGGACTGCTCCTCCTACAATAGTAGCAGCTGTAGTAGTCACACCAGTAATAGTATCACCTGTTTGAATAACACCATTAATATAAAGGGTTAAAAAGGCATAAGAAGCAGGGAATGTTGTTACAGCACCAGTGTCATCAGTGAAGTCTGTGTTAGCAAAAGTTAAATCTGCTCCAGCAGCAGTTCCTGTTGCTGCTGTGCTTACAAATCGTCTTCCAGCTATAAAAGGTTTAACGATAGGCATTTATGTTCACCCCTTTTTGAAAATTAACTCGGACAAGTGTTTTGAAAGTTTTGTCCTGTATCGTATAATATGCTGTGCTTCTACTAAGAGATACGGCTTGTATACTAGTAAATAAGTATAATTATTATGCGTTTTATAAGTTAGGTTCTTATAAGTAATTAAGTGGTTAAGGTTGGATTTTGTATATGGTATGTTTATGTAAAAAAAGAGAGCTCTTTTAGAAAGAGCTCTTAATCAAATTATTATCTTAGTGTTGGAGGGAGACTGGCGGCCTCAGTGACAGATGGTAAAAATAATTTCCGTGGTATTGTAATAAATTCAAGCGCAATTTGCTTTGGATAAAAAAGTATTTGAGTTAAATCTAGAGCATGTATTAATAGTATCATGAAGCTTGTAAGAATGATAAAACTACCCCAAAAGAAACTTTTTGAAGTGTTGCGAAAATCTTTTATTAAAGAAAAGAATGAAAAAAATGCGGTAACAATGAGAATGAAAAATTTATACTTATCAGCCATTGTAATCCTCCTAAAGAACAGTAATTTATATTATACCGTATTTTTCAATATTATTATAAAAAGATTTTAAAGTGAATAATAAAAAAAAATAAAGCCATAACTTAAAACATTAGTTTAGGTTCTATTGTTTGAATTCTTTGTTTTAGAAGGTATATAATCTGAATTTGAAAATTTTCCAAATGAATTACCATTTTTTATTTCTGATCCAACATCAAGTGCTGAATGAAATGGTATGAAAGATTATAGGCTAGTGATACGAGATTAAATAAGAGGAATTTGCGTGCAGCAAGAGTTCTAGCTCAGATTTCTACTAGAGAAAAGTATTTAGTTGGAGTTGGTATGATAATAAAAAACGGATAGATGTCGAAACTAAATATTCATGACATTAAGGACAAAGATCAGGAAATATAATTTGGTATTCTGGGAATAACCGGAGATCCGTAGTTAAGGTTGCATAGTATTTGTATTTTTTTTCTAATTTTTCAATTGTTGTTAAGTGATGAGAACCTAATCCACGTCGTACACTATGTTGAGAAAGAGTCGGCCCAATTTGTAATTTTCGTTTTTTCATTGGATCGTTCCATGGACTGTAAAAAAATTTAAAAATAAAAGCAGGTTCCATGTAAATGCTATAAGGATAATGCGAACCATGTCTCCCGACTCTATAGTTCCCGTGCGAATTATTGTGAATTAATCTACCGTTAAGATATAGTTGATTTGGATTAGGTTGAATTATTATGCCGTGATAACGTTGTTTAACAAGCGGAGAACTATATCTTGGATTAGTGTAGCCATAAGTCGGTTCATCAATCATCATAATCATTCTTATTGAAAACATATTGCCGCCCATAGTGCTAAGTGATTTAAAAAATTGTTCTTTATTATAACAGCACAGGAATTCTGTCGTATTCAATACCATTTTCCATCCTGTAATTTCTCTTTCAATTTCCATAACTTCTTGATCAACTAAATAAGCATCAAATTCGAGTGATTTTGAGTTTCGTATTTCCCAATTAGGAGCGAATGTTTTACAGATTTCAACTGAACGATCAGTGGATCCACGATTAATAAGAATGCCATGATCAAATAGCTTTGTATGGTGCATTAACCACCATGGAAGTAAATATTCTTCATTGTAAAAATGAGAAATTAAAGTAGTCTTAATCAAAATCACCTCCGTATTTAACCTGCTTCTTATTTAATATGATATGGAAGGAAACCTATTGTTAGAAGGTTTCCTCTTAAAAGTTTTAAACCACATAGGGTATGTGGATGGATTAGTATATAAAGTAGTCTGATTTTTATTTTTTGAATATAAAAAAAGACACTCAATTGAGTGTCAATATAGTATTGCTCTCGCGTATAGGATTGGAGATGTTCCTCAAATACATATTGAGATGGTCTGTAAAGAAGAAACAATCTTCATCTTTAATGTAACATCGACATGGGTGAGTGTAAATTGATAATATATATACGGAAAATTTAGTATAGATGTTTTCTACTATGGATATAGTAAAATTTATTTTTATTACTTAATCACTATCGTAATATTTATCAATTGAGTATTTAGATTGTTTATTATAAAAACAATGAATCATTTTTTTAATCAATTCGTATAATTGTAAGAGAGGCACCTGTTGATCCGCCTCCAACTAAATTCACGACGGATAATATACCAAATAATTGTAGTGAGATTGTATTACCAGCATTTAAATTAGTAATTAAGTTATTACTATAATTTGAAGTGGATAAAGCGGGAGAAAAAATAGAGCCAGGAATTGGCGTAGAAGCGTTTAATAGTAGTCTAGTTCCAGCAAGTAGAGCGGTTGTCGTATTAACTTGATAGGTTAAATGATATCTTCCAGTTACAGGAATTGTAAATACGTCATTTGAAGCGTTAACTGTAAAATTACCGAGACTTTGGTTATTTGCCAGTGGAATGTTTGTTCCTCCTAATACGACTGAAACAGAACCACCTGATGTATTATTAGCGAACATAGAGTTTGTTGTAACGATTGAACCAGTACTCCCGGTAGGTCCAGTACTTCCGGTAGGTCCAGTACTTCCGGTAGGCCCAGTACTCCCGGTAGGTCCAGTACTTCCGATAGGCCCAGTACTTCCGGTAGGTCCAGTACTTCCAGTAGATCCAGTATTCCCGGTAGGCCCCGTAAGCCTGTAAGGGAAAATAATGTCAAGAGCCATTGACATTAGTTCCTTTTTTCTAATTTCATTATTATCTTGAATATAAATCACCTCATCTTTTTAAATAAGAATGTTATAGATTTACTACTTTTTAAATAGAATGATCAATTTATTATATTAATAATAGTGGCTATAGCAACGGTAAAATGTGTAATACATGTAATAATTATTATGAGAAGAAAAGAGAATAGTTATAAAGTTATTCTTTAATGATAAGGTCTAAATGATATGTATGAGTTAAAAAACATGTGGAATGAGGTATTAACTTGAAACGCAATGACAAATTATCATTGAATAAGGGGATGATAGGACCAGAAAATATTGGACCTACATTTCCGATTCTTCCACCAATTTATATTCCAACCGGAGCAACAGGACCAACTGGAATAACGGGACCGACCGGAGCGACAGGGATAACAGGAGCAACCGGAATAACGGGAGCAACCGGAGTAACAGGACCGACTGGAATAACGGGACCGACCGGAATAACAGGAGCAACCGGAATAACGGGAGCAACCGGAGTAACAGGACCGACTGGAATAACAGGACCGACTGGAATAACAGGACCGACTGGAATAACAGGACCGACTGGAGTAACAGGACCGACCGGAGCAACGGGACCAATTGGAATAACGGGACCAATCGGAATAACGGGGCCGCCCGGAATAACAGGAGCAACCGGAATAACAGGACCGACCGGAGCAACAGGACCAATTGGAATAACCGGGCTAACCGGAATAACGGGACCAACCGGAGAAACGGGGCCGTCCGGAGCAACAGGAGCAACCGGAATAATGGGACCAACTGGAGTAACCGGGCTAACCGGAGCAACGGGACCAACTGGAATAACGGGATCGCCCGGAATAACGGGACCAACCGGAGCAACAGGCCCGACCGGAGCAACAGGCCCAACCGGAATAACAGGCCCAACCGGAGCAACGGGACCGACCGGAGCAACAGGCCCGACTGGAATAACGGGGCCGACCGGAGAAACGGGGCCAACCGGAATAACAGGCCCAACCGGAGAAACAGGCTCGACAGGAGAAACAGGCCCAACCGGAATAACAGGCCCAACCGGAGAAACGGGGCCGACCGGAGCAACAGGCCCTACTGGGGGTATTGGTCCTATCACAACAACCAATTTGTTATATTATACTTTTGCAGATGGAGAGAAACTTATATATACAGATGCCGATGGGATACCTCAATATGGTACAACGAATATATTATCGCCTAGTGAAGTTTCATATATTAATTTATTTATTAATGGAATAATGCAACCACAGCCATTATATGAGGTGAGTACTGGTAAATTAACTTTATTGGATACTCAACCTCCATCGCAAGGATCTTCAATTATATTACAATTTATCATTATTAATTAAAAGGACAGATCCTTAATGAAAAGGAATCTGTCTTTTTTGTTCTACATTAAAGTAGTTAAATTTAAGTGATGAAACATTCAATCTTTGATATCTTAAATAGTTGAATGGTAGAGGGTTTTATTTCTTTTCATAGTTTATTGGAGTGAATTATAGAATGAATTTTCTGACATAATGTATGAGAGTCTCTATAATACAAACGGCTTCATGTTTAAAAAGAGAACACAATCTTAGTAAAGAAATAATGTATATTTATATAAAAAAATGGCACTGTTAATTGTTGAGTATATTCAAATTAATATGTGTATTTAAACCTAAGAGATAAACGTGGAAAAATAAAATAAACCCGTAAGTTTAGGTATTTAATCTAAGCAGTCAATTATTAAAAACATATAATTAATATGTGAGTCATGAACATAATTAAATAGCGTTTGTAAGTTTAATTATATTTCATGTTTCCTATTTTAAGTCAATATATAACATATTTTTTTACAACTTTATGATCCTTATAATAGGAAAAACTCAAATATAAAACAAGTAAGGAGGACATAAATGACAAACAATAATTGTTTTGGTCATAACCACTGCAATAATCCGATTGTTTTCACTCCAGATTGCTGTAACAATCCACAAACAGTTCCAATTACTAGTGAGCAATTAGGTAGATTAATTACTTTACTAAACTCTTTAATAGCGGCTATTGCAGCGTTTTTTGCAAATCCAAGTGATGCAAACAGATTAGCTTTACTCAATTTGTTTACTCAACTATTGAACTTACTAAATGAATTAGCACCTTCCCCAGAAGGGAATTTCTTAAAACAATTAATTCAAAGTATTATTAATTTACTACAATCTCCTAACCCAAATCTAAGTCAATTACTTTCTTTATTACAACAATTCTACAGTGCTCTTGCACCATTCTTCTTCTCTTTAATTATTGACCCTGCAAGTTTACAACTTTTATTAAACTTATTAACTCAATTAATTGGTGCTACTCCAGGAGGCGGAGCAACAGGTCCAACAGGTCCAACAGGTCCAGGAGGCGGAGCAACAGGTCCAACAGGTCCAACAGGTCCAGGAGGCGGAGCGACAGGTCCAACAGGCCCAACAGGAGCGACAGGTCCAGCAGGTACTGGTGGAGCAACAGGTTTAACAGGAGCAACAGGTTTAACAGGAGCAACAGGCTTAACAGGAGCGACAGGCCCAACGGGAGCAACAGGTTTAACAGGAGCAACAGGTTTAACAGGAGCAACAGGCTTAACAGGAGCGACAGGTCCAACAGGAGCAACAGGTCCAACAGGAGCAACAGGTTTAACAGGAGCAACAGGTTTAACAGGAGCAACTGGTGCAACTGGTGGCGGAGCTATTATTCCATTTGCTTCAGGTACAACACCATCTGCGTTAGTTAACGCGTTAATAGCTAATACAGGAACTCTTCTTGGATTTGGATTTAGTCAGCCTGGTGTAGCTTTAACTGGTGGAACAAGTATCACATTAGCATTAGGTGTAGGTGATTATGCATTTGTAGCACCACGCGCAGGGGTTATTACGTCATTAGCTGGTTTCTTTAGTGCAACAGCTGCATTAGCTCCATTATCACCTGTTCAAGTGCAAATACAAATATTAACTGCACCTGCAGCAAGCAATACGTTTACAGTACAAGGCGCACCTCTTTTATTAACACCAGCATTTGCCGCAATAGCGATTGGTTCTACAGCATCAGGAATCATACCTGAAGCTATTCCAGTAGCAGCTGGGGATAAAATACTGTTATATGTTTCATTAACAGCAGCAAGTCCAATAGCTGCAGTTGCTGGATTTGTAAGTGCAGGTATTAATATCGTTTAATTTGTTACAATGTTTAGTAGGAAATTAAACAGGGGTTTGTATATAGTCCTTCCTAATAAATTTAGGAAGGACTATATTTTTTGAGGAAATAAGTAATAAATCAATTGAATAATTACTCTTTATTAAGTTCGTATAAAAAAGTATAATTTACCCTTTCTCATTTAAGGCATAAGTTATGTAACTTTAAAAATTTCCGATCAGCAAAAAAAGATGAATTCTTTTAAAAAAGAATTCATCCATAAAATAAACTATTTATTTTTATTGCAGTTACATCCTTTTTTCTTTACATAGCCTTGCTCGGCTAAGTCTCTTTGCGATTGGGAATTGGAAGATTGAGAATTGGAAGATTGAGAGGATGCTGAAGAGCTACTATTTTTATTATAAGAGTAGTTTTTTCGATAGTTATAATTACTCATAGTACTATCACCTCCAATTTAATATATAAATATTATATGTATGTACACTATCAATTGTTACTATTTTTAATAGGAAGAGAAGATACAATAAAAAAATCTCCTCGGTATTTTCCTAGGAGATAAACTGTGTTTTTTTGAAAATTTACAAATTAATAGCCCCAGTAAAGAGGAAAGTAATAAGAATCTTGGTGATGCGGATTATGTTGTTGAGCGAGGGGCTGGGTTGGATAATTTTTCGTTTCACGGTTTTGATTGCAGTTTGCCGGAGGACCAATTACAGTAGTTGATTGAATAGGGGAAACCGCTTGTTTCCATTGTTGTTCATTGAGGCAGTAAGTATGGGCCATCATATGAGCCGGAGTTAATCTTAAAATATCAGAACCGAAAATAACTTCTGGCGCTGGGGCATTGAAAATAGCTAATAAATGAGTATTATCTGCTGTAGCAATTTCATAATGCCACCACGCTTGTGGAATGTTGGCAACTTGCCCCGGTTTTATCGGTAAGTTTAAAATTTGATTCGTAAATGGATTAAGTAAAGAAACAACAGCAGACCCTGAAATACAATAAACAAGTTCAGCTGCATTTTGATGAATATGTGGTTCTACAACATTTCCTGTACTTAAATAAATATCTAATAAAGAAGTATTTTCTAAAGTATTTAATTGTTTAATACCGAGTACATTTATATAATTTTGGGCATCTTTCCGAAAAAAATTACTTTTATTTACATCATAAGTAAAATTGGTTGAGGGAGAGGTATAGTCGATGTTGGCAGTCAATTGTATTACCCGCCTTTCTATAGGGAAGTTAGGTTACAAAATTAGGATATGAGTCTAGTCTTTGTTTTGTGCTGTTGTCGGCAGCTTAATAAATTCACTTATTTCATAAAGAATAAGGTGTTAATACTAAACTATATTCGTATTCCCATTCATACTTTGGATTGATGGAAAAAAGTAATGAAAATGTTAATTTAAAAGTACATCAATCATTTATAAGGAGTGAATGTTCATGTCATTTAGTGAAATGATTAGAAATGAAGTACTCAGCTGGGCGGGTGTTTCTGAAAAACCGCATCGATTTGGTGGTATTGAAATAAATTATGGTAAGAAAGAACTTGGCCATCTTCATGGTGATAAATTAGCTGATTTACCATTTCCGAAGTTAAAGCGAGATGAATTAGTGAAGCAAGGATTGGTAAAACCACATCACGTATTACCTGAATCAGGATGGATCAGTTATTATATAAAGAGTGAAGAGGATATTCCATTTGCAATTGAGTTATTTCGTATGCAATATGACCGAATTAAAAAGTAATGAAATAAAGTAGGGTAATAAAAATTTATTTTCATGTCACATCCCTCCTTAATCGTTCGTCTTGTATGTAGAACGATAAGGAGGGATTTTATTATGAATACATTTGATGTAGCAATTATTGGCGGTGGGCTTGCTGGATTAACAGCATCTATATATTTAGCGAAAGCTGGAAAGAAAGTGATTGTATTAGAAAAATCCAGTCAATTCGGTGGCCGAGGGATGACTATAAATAAAAATGGAATCTGCATGAATCTTGGTGCACATGCTTTATATAGAGGCGGAGCAGCGTTTATAACTTTTAATGAGCTCGGTTTGAATCTTCCAGGTGGAATACCATCTACAAAAGCACATGGAATATGGAAAGGGGATATATTCACCATCCCAACAGATTTTCGCTCAATTTTATCAACACCACTACTTTCGTGGTCTGCAAAAGTACAATTCTCACGTCTTATGATTCGTTTAGGAAATTTAGATGTAGGAGAAGTTCCGAAAATGAGTCTAACTACATGGGCAGAAAATGAAATAAAAGATCCAATGGTTCGCAATATATTTTATGCGCTATGCCGGACAACAACATATACGTTTGCTCCTACAATACAATTAGCATCATCTGTACTAAAGCAAATACAGCTTTCTATAAAAGCAGGAGTGCTTTATGTAGATGGTGGTTGGGAGACGATAATAACAAAATTAAGAGATTTAGCGAATGATGTCGGGGTAAAATTTTTGGCTAAAAAGCATGTTTTGGAAATAGAGCATTATGAAGATAAACAAAGAATACATTGTGTTGATGATGAGGTTTTTGAAGTAGGTACAGTCATCGTGACGACTCCGCCAAAAGAGGCTTGTAAAATAATAAAAGGTGCAGAAGGAACAAGTTTGCATAGATGGAGTGAACAATCGGTACCGGTTACTGTTGCTGCATTAGATATTGGCTTGAGACAATTACCCAATCCTACACATCAATTTGTATTAGGATTAGATCAACCTATATTTTTCACAAATCAATCGAGAGCAGCTAAATTAAGTGAAGATGGATCAATTGCAGTGAGTCTAATTAAGTACCATAATCCTATGCTAGAGATGAATCATATTCATGAAGATAAAGAACAGTTGGAAAGTACGATGGAGTTGTTACATCCAAATTGGAAAAGAGAAGTTGTTGCACAGCAATATTTACCGAAAATAACAGTAGTACATGATTTTCCTCATATTGACCGTGTTGAAAAAGCGGGTCCTAATATACCTGAAATGCCAGGTGTTTATGTTGCAGGAGATTGGGCAGGGCATGATGAAGTATTAGCTGATGCTGCGGTAGCAAGCGGGAAACGTGCAGCGTTACACATTTTAAAGCAATATGAAAGTGAGGCAGTTCATCATGGAAACGGAGCAGTTATATGAAGCGTATCAACTATTATTATTTTCGTTAGCATACAGAATCCTTGGGAGTGTTATGGATGCTGAGGATATCGTTCAGGATGTATTTATCTCGCTAAATAATATAGAAGATCCTCAATCTATAGAAAATATGAAAGCATATTTATGTAAGATGGCGACAAATCGTTCTATTGATAAATTACGATCGGCAGCGCATAAACGTAACGTGTATGTAGGGATGTGGTTGCCAGAGCCAATTGTAGAAGAGAGTGATGAGCCATCAAAGTCATTTATAATGAAAGAATCCCTTTCCACCGCATATTTATTACTTTTACAACAATTATCTGAGGTAGAAAGGATTGTTTTCATATTAAGAGAGGTTTTCAGTTATGAATACGAAGAAATAGCTTCAATTGTTGATAAGAGTAGTGTGAACTGCAGGAAGATCTTTCAACGTGCACGAAAAAGCATGTTGGAGAAACCGAAGCAATCAAAATTAAGCACGGAGAAAATGGCTTCTTATGTTGAAAAGTTTGTATCATCATTACAGTGTGGGGATGCGGAAGGTATGTTAGAAGTATTAAAAACAGATGCTATACTCAAAGCTGATGGTGGTGGTAAAGTTACGACTGCGATTAACCCGATTTATTCTGCGGATCGAATTATACGTTTGTTCTTTGGGATTGCACAACGATTGACAGAAGAGTACACTGTTGATTTCAAAATGGTCAATGGTATACCAGGAGTTATAGTTACAATAAATAATAAAGTAACTTATGTTCTTTCGTTTGCATTTGAGGATGAGAAAATTTCAAATATTTATATGATGGTTAACCCTGAAAAACTTATGTATTTAAATGTAAAAATATAAAAAAGCGCATTTCTTCAGAAATGCGTTTTTTATTATTTTTCTAACATTTCAAGAGGTACATCTTTTTCGCCAGCTACCTCAAATTTAATTTCCCCGTCTTCTTCATAAATACGTGTAATAATCGGTATAGTAATCATTAATTTTTTATGCTGCTTTCGTTTTCGAGCAGCATCTAAGCTAATCACGTTCATTTGTAAGCATCCTTTCTTCTGGAAATATATAAACAAAGAAAATGCGTCCGAAAAGGGCGCTTAATTGAATTTGAAATACCGATTCATTTAAATGGGGTTTATATAATTTAATAACTGCAATTTTAATATGAAATAATATGAATGGAATAATTGCACGTAGAAATTAACTTTACCAAAAAACGAAACAATATGCTATAAAAAAATTCAAATCTTTGTCATATAACAGGAAAAAGGTTTTTGTTTCGCATATAATGAAAGTAGACGGGCAGCAAGAGCTTTTTCATCATATTGCTTTGGAAAGGCGATGAAAAAAATGGATACGTTAGATTCATTATTATTTCAACTTGAACAATATGGAGAAGAGCATGATCGAAATAAAAAAACAAGGGAAGAAAAATTACGGAATATTACTCGTGAGATGGGGCAATTTTTATCAATTTTAGTAAAAGGGTGTAGCGCAAAAAACATTTTAGAAATCGGAACTTCTAATGGCTATTCTACATTGTGGTTAGCTAATGCGGTAGAAGAAACAAATGGAAATGTAACAACTGTAGAGCTTTCTTCAGAACGAGTTGGAGAGGCACTTGTCAATTTTGAAAAGGCAAACCTTTTACAAAGGATTGATGTTCATAATCAAGAAGCAGGGGCATTTTTAGATGCGCAATTAGATCATTCATTTGATTTTATTTTCCTAGATTCAGAGCGTACGCAATACATGTGGTGGCTTGAGCATATAAAACGCATTTTACAACCAAAGGGTTTTCTTGTTGTTGATAACGCAACCTCTCATGCAAATGAATTAGCCGAGTTTAGAAAAATGATAGAAGAAGATGAAATGTTTGAAACGGTTTTATTGGCATTTCAAAATGGAGCATTTGTAGCGCATAAGAAGAAATAGGGTATAGCGTAATATAATTATCACATTGAAAAAGGGTGTATGTCAAAAGATTGAGTACAGTAGGATAGGAGAACATAATTTATAGTAACATACGAAGAATCCGCCTTCAGCATGTCGTTCTCTAGGTCTTAAGTCTGAGGAAAATTATGTTGATTACAGGTATACTTATAGTAAGAAACAGGGAATGACTGCATAAACAGGCATTTCTAAAAAAATCGATTTCAAGCAGTCAGAATGTATATGAAATACGATATAATTGATGAAATATAGTGCATATAAATTCGCACATATAAATAAAGGAGCGATTTTGTTGACTGAACTCGAGAAAAAAGAACCTGTATCGATCGTGAAAGATAATAATGTAGAAGTAGTGGTTGATACAGTTATAAAAGATGCAGAATTAGAGGAACTGAATAAAGAAGCTGATCTTTATGTACAAAAGTTAAATAGCGAGCAAAATACAGATTTATCAAAAGTATTGTCTCAGCTAGGAGATTTAGGAGATAAAGAGCAACAAGCAGCAGGACAAACGTTGTCAGCATTAAAACGTCCTGTAACAGCGATGATGAATGGAAAAAACGAAGAAATTCCAAATACATTGTTAGAATTACGAAAAGTGGTATCAGAGCTTGATCCCAATTCACTTAAAGCAAGTGGTATGAAGAAAATTATGTTTAAAGTATTCAAGAAAAACCCACTTGAAACATACGTGCATAAATATCAATCTATAGATAAGCAAATTGAGGAGATTATAAGATCCCTTCTAATTGGTCGTGACAACTTACAAGAAGATACAGTTGGTCTTGAAATGCTTAAAGAGCAATCGCATGATAAAATTCACGCTCTTGATAAGCAAGTATACTTAGGGAGAAAACTTGCTGGCATGCTGGAAGCTGAGAAACAAAATCCAGAACGTCAAAGAGATATTCCATTAATTAACGATGCGTTAGAAAAGATACTTGTACGTACACGTAATATGCAGCAAGCGAAAAGTGTTTTATTACAATCTATCGCATCTGTAGACATTATTAAGAAAAATAATGAAAAGTTAACAGAGGCAATTCGTAATGCAATTACGATGACGCAAAACGTTGTAACGGTTTCAGCTGCTATTCAGTTAGCGTTAACAAATCAACGGAAAACAATCGATGCAGTGAATGCGACAAATGAAGCAATTGAATCGATGGTATTAAGTAATTCTCAAGCGTTAAAACAAAATACAGAAGAAACGACAAAATTGCTTGAAAACCCTGCTATTAGCATGGATAAATTACGTGAATCATTCCAAAATGTGTTCGCTGCAATTGAAGCATCTGAAAAATCGTCAGAACGTATTATCGAGTCAAGTAAGAAGTTCGTTATTGAACTAGACACATTTAATGATGAGATGAAGCAGAAACTCATTCAGCGTCCAAGGAAATAACGGATTATTAGAGGAGGTGAACAAATGAGTTTCATTCAAACAGTATTATTACTACTCGGTACATTGCTTTTAATAGCATTTACTGTCGTTGTTTTAGTGGTATATTTCGGACGGAAGCTGTATTTTTCATGGACGAAGCCATATAAAAGAGCGCAAGATTCTTTAGACAAGTTATCAAACAAATCAATACCGTTTCTACAAGAATTTACACAACATCCACTGTTTTATCGTTGGATTCGCACTGAAGGAAAGAAAGAACAAAATACATTAAATACTCTATTTTGTGCATCAGGTCAACGTACGAGAGAACAAGTCTTCTCGATGTTACCGAAAGAAAAGCAGAAAAAAGTGCATGTAATGGCAAAAACTACGAAAAAGCTTACGAATGAAGATATTGATGTAGCTGCGATGAAAGTGAAAGATTTCTTAAGACAAGAAACACAGCAAACTGTAAAACCGACAGACTTATCATTTTACAAATTGTATTTTTATGACCGTTATCCAGACGCATTAAATACAATTCAAGCGTATAAACGCTCAATAAATCCTTCATTACAAAGAACGGTTGATGATATTACAATTTCAGTATTGAATGCACTTCCGTACTATCAAGAGCAACGCATGTTTGAACAACAACATAAACTTGAAACGTTCTTAATGAAAGATTTAACGGCCATGTTATCGTTGGTAGTACAATTACCACCTTCACAAAGACCAGAGAAGGAAGAAGAACTGAAAATCTACTTGGAAAATTTCCAAAAAGAAATGGAAGTAGTAGAGCGAGATATTCGCGACTCAATTGATCACGATTTAAATGTGAAGATGAGAGCAGCGACTGAGAAGTTTAAGAATAAATAGAAGAGATCGCCTAAAAAGTTGAATGTTTCAGCTTTTAGGCGTTTTTTTTGAATTGAGGGAGTGTAATCTTTTGTGAAATTGTATATACAAACGTTAATAAATGGTAAAATATAGAGTGTTTTTTTATACTTTGTGTAAACAATTATTATAAAAGGGGTATGATATTGTGCTATTTGAGTTAGTCATACTATTTGTAATTCTATTTTTATTTCTTGGCTACCCTATTAGTAAAGCTTGGGATAGTTTCCAATCGAAGAAGGAGAATTCCTCAAGTATACTAAAGTTCGAGCCGCAGGAAATATTATCAATGGGTTTGAGTTATTTTATCTTTGGTTTAGGTATTATGTGGAATGCAAATGATGTAAGAGCAGGAATACCATTACATAAATTTGAAAAGAACGGAATGATGTCTGATCAATATGCTTCTTTAGCCCATGACTACATTGCGATAGTAGTTCTCTTAGTTATTTTAGGTGGAGTTTCGTATTGGAGATTAACAACAGGATTAATAAAACTTTCACCAATATTTTATATTTTTTATAGTACTTTAATGATAGTAAACATTGTATATACATTCATCTATATTACCCATACAGGCTTTGCCTTTTATACGGAATTAGGAGGATTGAGATACATTCCAGTCTTTTGTATTCAAGTTGGAATGCTTGCCTTTAGTCTATTATTCTTAGCTAAATTAAGAAATACATTAGGTTATTTCATACAATCTCAGAATGAGAAAGATTATACGCAGAGCAACAGAATTATATTATTGCTGTATCGTATTTCTTTTGGATATCAAAAAATGGCTACAGTCTGGATGATAAGTTTATTTCCTGTCTTGTTAATTGTTCAATTTATTTTAATACTGTTTGGCCAAAAACCAGATAGTTTTATAAGAGTGTTTATGGAAACAAGTAGTTTTAATTATTCTAAGATTCCTGCCCCAAGTCCTCAAATTGTCTCCGGCGATGGGCATTATTTATGTACAGTTTCTGTGAAAGGCCATAAAAACATCGTTAAGCCATTACGAGCAGGAATTAGGCATGGGGAAAGAATTACAGTTAATCGACAGTTATTAATTGCGAACGCTTTTGAAAATGTAATTGAGGAGCGGGTACCAAAATGTCATAAAGTTATTCGTAATTTTTATGATAAATACGGTTATCCGATTAGTAAACATATTAATACGAAATGGTCGGCTGATTTTGTTTATATTTTAATGAAGCCACTAGAATGGTTCTTCTTATTTGTACTTTACACAGTAGATAAAAACCCTGAGAATAGAATTCATATTCAATATAGTGAACTACGAAAATAAAAGTAAGAGCCCGCATTCAAAAAAATGGGGGCTTTTACTTTTATTTTGCTTGAATAGTAGATTTACTAGAAGCCACACTTTCATTATGCAATCGATCAACTGCAGTTACGACATACGTATACGTTTCTCCAGAAATAACTGTTTTATCTACATAAATTTCTCCAAGTTTTGTTTTTCTTACAGTAGTAAGTAAATTTTTCGGATTTTGTATATCCACTTCATTTTTCCCATTCGCGCGGTAAATAGCGTAATAAGCAGAATCATTATCTCTATTGTCAATGATACCGATTGCAATACCTTCATCTCTTGGAATGGCGCCTTTTAAAGTCGGTTGTTTTGGTGGATCATGATCAAGCCAAGGCATAGGCGGGATTAATGCAGGATATTTATATATGTCTTTTGAGAGTCTATCTTTAACTCCAAGTGGATTGTTATTAATATCTTTTAAGCTAAAATGCATACTACCTTTTATTTCAGGATATAGCCGGTTTAATGCAATTTGTCTTGGATATTCTTCTGGATCAGACCAAGCAGGGACGGAGTTATTATTAATTTTATAGGCCGCTTGACCGATGTATAGGTGAATCGGTTTGTTATTTGTTTCTTTAACCCACCAATCTACTAATATGTCATATGCAGCTGGGGTGAAACCTATATTCCAATATATTTGCGGTGTAATGTAGTCAATATATCCTTTTTGTATCCACTCACGTGTGTCAGCATAAAGGTCATCATAGTTTCTTTGGCCTGCGGTTGTGTTAGAGCCAGTCGGATCGTCAGCTATATTTCTCCATACGCCGAACGGACTAATGCCAAACTTTACATATGATTTTTCTTGTTTTATAGCAGTATTTAAATCTTTTACAAGTTCATTTACATTGTTACGTCGCCAATCTTCTATATTTGTAAATCTACCGTTATTATATGTTTCGTACGTTTTCTGATCTGGAAATTCTTCACCGGCTACTTTATATGGATAAAAATAATCATCCATATGCAGCGCATCAATATCGTAATTTTGCACGATTTCTAAAGCACCTTCTGTTATAAATTTTTTCACTTCTGGAATACCGGGATTGTAATATAACTTTCCGCCATAAGAGACAACCCAATTGGGATGTTGCCTTGCAGGGTGATTATTCGATAATCGATTTATATCGGTGTGATTCATCGTTATTCGGTATGGGTTAATCCAAGCGTGGAATTCTATATTTCTTTTATGAGTTTCTTCAATCATAAATGCAAGCGGGTCATAACCAGGATCTTTTCCTTGTGTTCCTGTAATGTATTCAGACCAAGGACCGTAATTTGAAGGATAGAAAGCATCAGCGGTTGGTTTAATTTGTACAACAACTGCATTCATACCAGTGCTTTTTACATCGTCTAATAATCTTATAAATTCTTGTTTCTGTTTTTCAATGGGTAAGCCAGTTTTTGAGGGCCAATCAATATTCAGAACAGATGCAATCCATACAGCACGTAATTCATGTTTTTTGTATGCAGTATTTACTTCAGCATAAGTAGAGTGAGGGGGAATGAAAGAGAAAGGGATGAACAAGATGACGATACAACATATCATTAATAAACGTTTAACGATCATTTATACGCCTCCCTATCATATGATTATTTAAAATAATATAGGAGGCGAGGTTGACTTTGCAATAGAGAAAATTGCATATTGAAACATTAATTTAATAGGAAAAATATTTTTAATGAAATTTACTTTCATTATAACTAAATTCATTTACTACTTCATATGCTTGTTAGTAAAGTGAAACTTCCTTTCATTTGAAGGGTAATAAATTATAAGTATAGGAGGATTAATAAATGAAAGTTTTGTTCGTCTGTTCTGGAGGAATGTCCAGTGCAATTGTTGTAAACGCTTTAAAAAAAGAAGCGGAGAAAAATGGTGTGAACATGGAAGTGCATGCAATTGGAACGAATGAGGTAGAGGAAGAAGTAAAGAATGACTGGGATGTCGTAATGGTGGCACCTCAAATAAGACACCGATTTGACTCTGTAAAAAAATTTGCAGAGGAGGAATCTATTCCGTGTGGCATCATTCCACCGCAAGCGTACACGCCACTTGGAGGCCCGACTTTATTAAAAACTGTAAATGAATTAATTAGTTAGGGGGAAGCGTTATGAATAAGTTTGTCACGTTTCTTGATAAAAACTTATCTGGCCCGATGGCAAGGCTTTCTGAGCAGAGGCATCTACAAGCAATCCGTGATGGAGTTATTTCGGCGTTACCATTTATTATAGTAGGAAGCTTTTTTTTAATAGTAGCATTTCCACCACTGCCGAAAGATAGTTTCATATCGGTTTGGGCATTAAAGAATCAAACAAGTATATTGATACCATATCGTTTAACTATGTTTATTATGTCCTTATATATAGCATTTGGAATAGGATATAATTTAGCGAAAAGTTATAAATTAGATGCTTTATCAGGAGCACAGCTTGCGGTATGTTCACTACTTTTAACATTAACGCCTGAGTTAATTGATAAAAAAGGATTCATGCTTCCGATGACAAATCTTGGAGGTCATGGATTATTTGTGACGATGATCGTCTCTATTTTATCAGTTGAGATTTTAAGATTTTGTAAGAAGAATAACGTAACGATAAAAATGCCAGAACAAGTACCACCGTCAGTATCACGTTCATTTGAAGCACTTATACCTGCAGCATTCGTTATTATTATTATGAGTCTTATTACAGTCGTTTTTAAAGTTGATTTACATTACGTTGTAGATAAACTAGCCGCACCGTTAGTAAAAGCTGGTGATAGTTACTTTGGCGTTATTATACCTGTATTTTTAATTACGTTTTTCTGGTCTTTCGGGATACACGGAGTATCAGTTGTAGGTACTGTGGCAAGGCCACTTTGGGATGTGTATTTAGGAAAGAACGGTGAAGCTGTAGCAAGTGGAGCGAGTCATTTTCCGTTTATTGCACCAGAACCGTTTTATCAATGGTTTATTTGGATTGGTGGTTCGGGTGCAACGTTAGGGCTTGTGTTAGCTATGATTGTATTTGGTCGATCAAAATATTCGAAAGCATTATCGAGAACATGTATTGTCCCTGGGATTTTTAATATAAATGAACCGGTTATATTCGGTTTGCCGATCGTATTAAATCCAATTTTAATTATTCCTTTCGTCATTACACCGTTAGTAACAGCTACTATAGCGTATGCTGCAACCGCAATGGGATTTGTAACACCAACGCATATTATGCCGCCATGGACATTACCTGCTCCAATCGGTGCATATTTAGCAACAGGTGGAGATTGGCGTGCGATTGTATTAGTTTTTATAAATATAGCAATATCGTTCCTTATTTATTTACCATTCTTTAAAATGTACGACAAAAATATGCTTGAAATTGAAAAGAATGGTGACGGAGAGTCGGTTAATCCTTAATCTGCATGCTGTTATTTTGAGTGATAGACTTTTTGTCTATCACTTCTTTCACATTAAAATTAGAAAGGGGGAAATTGAATGAATATAAAATTTAGTTATAAAGGTGTGTTTTTATTATTATTTGGAGTGATTTGTGCAAATTTACTTTTTGTCCCTTTATTAGGCATGCTAAATTTATCACAAATGCATAGTATCTGGCTCGTTACAAGTATTGCGGCAAGCGTTTTGCTTACGGTAGTTGTTTCTTTCATTGATGGATCGTTTGCATCGAAAGCTCAGTTGTTTTTTAGATTTATATTGTTTTCGATTGGTTGTACGTTGGTTACTTACATGATTGTTTTTTAGTAAATAGGAGGTCATGCACGTTATGTATATTGCAGGGGTAATGTCTGGTACTTCATTAGATGGAATAGATGTAGCGCTCGTTCATATAGAAGGAAGTGGTGTAGATTCTAAAATCGAACTCATCCATTTTACTACTGTTCCATTTTGTAATGATATGAAAAATGAGATCCAACAAGCGTTATCAATTGAAACTTCGAATGTCCAACTTATATGTAGCTTGAATTTTAAACTTGGTTTATGCTTCGCCAATGCTGTAAAGGAAGTTTGTAAAGAGGCCAATTTTCCTTTGAGACAATTAGATTTAATAGGCTCTCACGGACAAACGATTTATCATCAGTCAAAGCAAGAAGAGAATATTATTTCTTCAACATTGCAAATTGGGGAACCAGCAGTAATAGCATATGAAACAAACACGACGGTTATCTCGAATTTCCGAACGATGGACATGGCGGCAGGGGGACAAGGTGCACCACTTGTACCATATTCAGAGGTTATTTTATATCGGCATCAAACTAAAAATAGACTACTACAAAATATTGGCGGGATTGGTAATGTTACAGTTGTTCCAAGTAAACGAAGTAAAGAGAGTGTTATTGCTTTCGATACTGGACCAGGCAACATGGTAATCGATGAAGTATGTCAAAGATTATTTCATGTACCATATGATCAAAATGGTTGGATTGCAAAGGAGGGGGTAGTTGTAGATGAAATTTTAACATACTGCATGAACCATCCATTTTTGAACATGAAACCACCAAAATCAACAGGTAGAGAACAGTTTGGAGAAGCGTTTGTGACTGAATTATTGAATCGATTTAAAAAGCATAGTAAAGAAAATATATTGGCAACTGTCACGATGTTTACAGCATGTTCAATTGTTCATCATTATAAGGCGTTTATTTTGCCGTATTATGAAATTGATGAGGTGATTTTAGGTGGTGGTGGAAGTTATAATAATACACTTGTTGAAATGTTACGGAATGGATTAAGAGAAGAGAAATGTAGCATATGTATACAAGAAGATATTGGTCATTCTTCAGCAGCGAAAGAAGCAATTGCATTTGCTATTTTAGCAAACGAAACGTATCATCGTAATCCGAGTAATGTGCCGAGCGCAACAGGTGCTAAGAATTCCGTAATTTTAGGGAATATAACATTCCCTCCATACGCAGATGAAAATGAGGCGAACATATGAAGTATATGATTGGAGTAGATGGCGGGGGAACGAAGACCGAGGCAATTGCATTTGATCAAGATGGAAATGAAGTTGTAAGAGGTACGAGCAGATTTGGAAATGTATTAATAGATTTTGATCAGGCACTTTTGCATATTATGGAAGCAATTAATCAATGCCAGAAGAGTTTAATAAATGAGCATTGCGTTTGTATTTGTTTAGGGTTAGCTGGTATAAGCGGAGCGAATACAAATGAATTAACATTACGTTTAAAAAAGAAATACGGAACAAAAATTGAAATTTTTAATGATGCAATGATCGCGCATGCAGCTGCTTTAAAAGGTAAGGAGGGAATATTAACTATAGGTGGTACAGGTGCAATTTGTATAGGAAAGAAAGGGGAAGTATATCAGTATAGCGGTGGATGGGGACATATTTTAGGAGATGAGGGGAGCGGATATTGGATTGCATTACAAGCTTTAAAGAAAATGGCAATTCAGTTCGATCAAGGAATCAGTCTTTGTCCATTGAGTTTGAACATTCAAAGGCAGTTTCAACTTTTGACACCGTCTCATATAAAAAGCTTAGTATATACTTCTTCTAAAGATAAAATTGCAGCAATCGCGCCATTAGTTATTCAGGAAGCGAGAAATGGCAATGATGATGCGCATGAAATTATGATGCAAGCTGGAAAGGAATTGGCAAGGATTACAGTAAGTGTTTATAACAAGTTGAACTTTAAGCACTCAACGCCAATTGCAGTAAGTGGCAGTATATTGCGTTTAGTTCCTGAAATATTTGCTGTATTTAAGAAATGCTGTGAAGATAGTATGAAAGAAATTACATTCGTATCACAAGCAGAAATGGCAGTGAAAGGAACATATTATTTAATGAGGGATATATATTTTTAAAAATAGTGTATGAGAATTTTTGTATGATTTGTAAAAATATGATGTTAAAATGTATAAAGGGATGTATGTTAAAAACGTACAATATACGTAGTAATTGAATATTGTATATGTAATCCCATGTAGAAAGTGAATGATTACATGATTAATAGTATGCAGTTTTTGTATTTGGTGGCTTCTTATTTAATTGGAAACATATTGACCGCTTATATAGTAACAAAATTGAGACATAACGTTGATATTAGGGATGAAGGAAGCGGAAATCCTGGCGCAAGAAATATGGGGCGCGTATATGGAAAAGGGTATTTCATCGCTACATTTTTAGGTGATGCGATTAAAGGGGCAATCGTTGTTGCTGTAGCAAAATCTCTTTTTGAAGATCCTACATTCGTAATGTTAACATTATTGGCCGTTATTATTGGACATATTTATCCAGTTTTATTTAAAGGCAAGGGCGGTAAAGGTATTTCAACATTTATAGGAGGACTAATCGCATTTGATTATTTGATAGCGCTTACCCTCTTAGGCATTTTTATTGTATTTTATTTAATATTTAAAGGGTTTACGAAGCCAGGACTAATTACAATTGCTTGTTTACCAATTTGTATGATTCTTTATTCTTATTCTATTGTTACCACTATATTAAGTGGAATGATTATTGTACTTATTCTATATGTGAATCGAGAATAAAATGAATGTTTAATAAGTGGGGATAATCTCCACTTATCATTTTTTATTAAATAGATAAAGGAGATAAGGCATGGGGTTAATTTATAAAGTTGCTGATCAAGATTGGGAATTTGAAAGTATACATAAATTAAATTATAAAACTTTTGTGGAAGAGATACCACAACATGAAGAAACGAAAGACCGGTTTCGTATAGATCGGTTTCATAAAGAAAATACATATTTAATTTGTTTAGATGAGGATAGATTAGTAGGTATGGTCGCAGTGCGGGGAAAACGACCATTCTCGTTAGATTATAAAATCTCAAATTTAGATGTTTATTTGCAAGAGCATGGAGAAAAAATGTATGAAATTCGTTTACTTTCAGTAGAACGTGAATATAGAAATGGAAGAGCGTTGTTAGGATTAATTCGTTTTCTACATCGTTATTTGCTTCTAAATGGATATGAATTAGCACTCATTTCTGCAACAACACGTGAACTAGCTTTATATGAGCAAATGGGATTCAAATCTTTCCATACGTTAGTTGGTACAGAAGAAGCAGCCTTCCAGCCAATGTATGTTACCCCTGCTATGTTTGAAGAGTCGAGTGTTGGGGGGATTATGACGAAAGAATATACGTTTTTACCTGGTCCAGTAGATATTGAAGAGAACGTTCGAAAGGCATTTTCTACGCGGCCTATTTCGCATCGCTCTAAGTCATTTCAAGTGATGATGGGCAATGTGAAAAAACAGTTACTTTACATGACAAAAGCAAAACATGTACAGCTTATGTTAGGAACAGGGACGTTAGCAAATGATGCGATTGCTTTACAGTTACGCTCTTTAAAAGGGAAAGGACTAGTATTAACAAATGGGGAATTTGGTAATAGATTAGTTGGACATGCAAAACGAGCACGGTTACATTTTGATACTTATAAAAAAGAAATGGGAGAGCCGTTTATTTATAACGAATTAGAAGAAATAATAACAACTGGAAATTATGAATGGATTTGGTTTGTTCATCATGAAACATCTACTGGAATGTTAAACGATTTAAACGAGCTAAATACTCTTTGTAACGAGAATCAAATGAAACTATGTGTAGATTGCATAAGCTCAATTGGAGCAATACCATTAGACTTGAAGGATGTGTATTTTGCAAGTGGTGTTAGCGGTAAAGCGATTAAATCATATACAGGAATTTCTTTCGTTTTTCATAACCACATTGTAAAAATAAACGAGGCTGTGCCGGCCTATATGGACATTGGTATGTATGAAGAAAATGAAAGCATTCCATACTCACAATCATGGAATTTAATTTATGCATTGCAAGAAGCGTTGAAGAGATTTGAAGATGAAAAGGCATTTGTAAAAATTAAAGAGACATTCGATTATGTTGAAGAAGTTATTACTGATATGGGTTTAAAGCTTGTTTCACCTAAAAAACATGCCGGGCCAATTATACTTACTATTGTATTGAGCGAAGATCATTCTTCTAAAGTAGTAGGCGATGCATTAGCATTACAAGGATACATCGTTCATTATGAGTCATCTTATTTACAAAAGAATAATTGGATTCAAATTGCATGTTTAAATCATTATAAAGAACGTGATATGAAGAGAATGTTAAATTGTTTGCAAATGTGTTTATTTCAGAGTGGGGTACATATATAAAGACTTTTTCTTTTCGTATAAAGGAGCTACGACTTACGAAAACTTAGAAATAGAACAGTGGAAGAGGTGTCAGTATGATAACTAGAAAACTACGATTACATATAGACGATATTAAAAAAGCTCACAAAATTCTAGATAGAAATGCTCGTAAAACGCCATTAGTAAAATCTTTTTACTTGACTAGTAAAACGGGCGGAGAAATTCATTTGAAATTAGAAAATATGCAATTAACGGGTTCGTTTAAATTCCGTGGCGCATTTAATAAAATGTCGCGGCTCACGGATCAAGAAAAAGAAAGAGGTGTAATTGCATGTTCAGCAGGTAATCATGCACAAGGAGTTGCATTATCTGCTCATTTACTCGGTATTAAGAGTAAAATTGTTATGCCAATTTCTGCACCGCAGGCGAAAGTTGAAGCAACAAAAGGATATGGATCTGAAGTGATTTTACATGGTGAAACCTTTGATGATGCAAAGGCAAAATGTGAAGAAATTATAAAGGAAACAGGTGAAACATACTTACATCCATATGATGATGTAGAGGTAATGGCTGGTCAAGGTACAATTGGATTAGACATTCTTGATGATATGTGGGATGTAGATACTGTCATTGTACCAATAGGTGGAGGCGGAATTATTTCTGGTATTTCTGTAGCATTGAAATCTTTTAATCCATCCATTAATATAATTGGTGTCCAAGCAGATAATGTTCATGGAATGAAGGCATCTTACGATAAAGGCGCAATCGTAGAACATTATGAGGCGCCTACTATTGCAGATGGTTGCGCAGTTAAAATACCAGGAGAATTAACATTTGAAATTGTAAAAGAATTAGTAGATGATATTGTAACTGTATCAGAAAAAGAGCTGGAAGTAGCGATGAAAGATTTATTACAACGTGGGAAAGCTGTTGTAGAAGGTGCAGGTGCATTAGCAACTGCTGCACTTCTTGCAGGAAAAGTTGATAGCTATATAAAAGGAAAAAAAGTAGTAGCGGTTATATCTGGTGGGAACGTAGACTTACAGCGCATATCAAGTGTATGTGAGCACTTTTTTGTCGCTAATGAAGTGAAATAGTTTTATAAAAGAAGAGCTAAGAGAAATAGTCTTAGCTCTTACTTTTTGCCTACTGTTTACTGTAAGTAGCAATAAACTTGCAAAATTTGCTGTTTAAAAATTATTTTATTTAAGCGCCTATTTTTACACATATCTTTAATGTTACAATAATTATTTCAATATTGTCGAAATGTAAGCAGAAATTTAATATAATAGTTTTAATGTGCTAATGAGCGGTGAGGAGGGCAGGTCATGAATAAAGAAGAACAGGTCATGAACGGTTTCAGGGAATTATATAATAAGCTGGTTTGGCTTAATAAAGATAAGATGGAAGAAGGTCTTAAAGGTTTTAAGTCTTCTGAAGTCCACTGCATTGAATATATTGAAAACAATGCAGATTCTAACGTGACGCAACTCGCAGAGGCTTTTTATGTGACTCGCGGTGCTATAAGTAGAATGACTAAGAAGCTCATACAAAAAGGCCTTGTTGAAAGCTACCAAAAGTCAGAAAATAAGAAAGAAATTTATTTTAGGCTTACCGAACAAGGGAAAGAAATTTATAAAATCCATGAAGATCTGCACAAAGAGTTTCAAGAGCGGGATAAAGCTGTATTTGAACAAGTAACTGAAGAAGAATTCAACAGTATAATTAGCTTTGTGGAAAAGTATAGTAGACATTTGGATGTAGAAATAAAGAAACAAGGTATACATATTAAATCGTAAAACATTTTAAGAATAAATGGCAGCCTTACTCTAATATGAGAATAGGCTGCTTTTTTATCATTTCATGTTTGTTGACTAATCAACAAAACGGAGTTATCATTTTGTTGACAAAGCAACAAAACATTTTAAGGAGAGAAGTTAAATGTCTATATTTAGATCACAAAATGAAAGGGAAACTGAAAAAAGCATAGATAAACATGCTTTACTATTCGGACTTATTTCTGTATTTCTTTGTGGTATAGGTTTCAGTATCATCATGCCTGTAGTCCCATTCTTAGTACAGACATATACAAGTAATCCGGAAGAACAAGCATTAGTTGTTACACTACTAACTTCCGTATATGCGGCCTGCGTGTTTTTAGCTGCTCCAGCACTCGGGGTTTTAAGCGATAAGTATGGCCGTCGTCCATTACTTTTAATATGCTTATTTGGTTCTGCAATTGGGTACTTAGTTTTTGGCATAGGAGGAGCTTTATGGGTATTATTTGCTGGACGGATAATAGAAGGTATAACAGGTGGGAGCATAAGTACTATCTTCGCATATTTTGCAGACATCATTCCGAAAGAGCAGAGAACGAAATACTTTGGATGGGTGAGTGCAGTTGTAGGTGCGGGAACTATTATTGGACCAACTCTTGGGGGCTTACTTGCAAAGTTTGGTCATTCTGTACCTTTATACTTTGGAGCGTTCATAACTTTATTAAATGTTTTATATGGTATGAAATACATGCCTGAGAGTCTTGACAAAAATAACAGGTTAAAAGAGATTACTTTTGTAAGGTTAAATCCTTTTGCACAGCTAGCAAATATACTTTCCATGAAAAATTTAAAATGGTTACTTGTCTCAGCGTTTTTACTTTGGATACCTAACGGATCTTTACAAGCAATTTTCACGCAATTTACAATGGATACTTTCAGTTGGAAACCTGCATTAATCGGACTTATGTTTTCAATTTTGGGCTTTCAAGATATTGTTTCACAAAGTTTTATAATGCCAAAGCTTTTAATCAAGCTTAGTGATAAACAAATGGCAATTCTTGGGATGGTTTCGGAGATTATAGGATACAGTTTTATTGCAGCATCAGCTGTATTTTCACTCTCTCCACTACTTATCGTTGGAATGCTAATGTTTGGTTTTGGGGATTCAATTTTCGGTCCTTCATTCAACGGGATGCTTTCAAAGTCTGTCAGTTCTAATGAACAAGGAAGGATTCAAGGTGGAAGCCAATCTATTCAAGCTTTAGCAAGAATGATTGGTCCGATTATTGGAGGACAAATCTATGTATCACTTGGTCATGCCGCACCTGCTTTTATGGGTATGATTCTTATAGTAGCGGCAATGTCAGTTTTGTATAAGGGAATGCATGCAACTGTATAACAGATAGATATAAGAACAAATAAAAGGGAGTCAGAACTTAGGGACAAGTGCTGATTCCCGATTTGTTTACGGTTTGAGAGCTAAGAGAAATGCTTTTGTTTAGGAATTTATTCTGCTATGCTCTCATGGTGAAGGGTAATATTCAGTGAGGTGGAACTATCATTAATTACAGTTAGCTTTATTTGAAAGTAAAAAGGTAGGTAAATGACTAGATAATTTCATTATGCTTGTGCTGAAGTAAATAATGACTCCATCTTTACTTTGCTCTTTTCTCGAATTTCAGCATCTGCGGTATGCTTATAGGGACAAAAATTATAAACCGAGAAGACAAATAGTCCCCCATTACCCTGAAGTATAATGGGGGAAGTTTCTTGCTGGGATTCTGAAAAATTTAGAAAAAACTTTCTCAACATTGTTTGAGAAAAGAGTGAAACGAATGTTCTAAATTTTATGATAAGATGAAAATAAAAAAAAAGAGCAAAAAGACCCACGGCGTTACAGTAGTGCGGTAACACCACTGTAACGTTTTACCCTAGCGAATGTAGGTAAAACTTTCCATGAGTCAGCTTCAAGTATATCATACTTCAAATAGTTTTAAATCCATATGGATCGTTTTCTTGTTGAGAAAATCAGGGGCTGTGTCTTGTGTTCTATTTAGGGGGATACGGATGAGGGCTTTGATGAATGAACTGAATAACACGATTCAGTCAAAAAATATGAGTACAAGAAAGTTAGCGAAAGATACAGGTATTAGTAGAACAACAATTACAAATGGTCTGTCCTTTGCAACTGGAGAAATGAAATTTGATGTTTTTGAAAAATTGGTTCGTCATGTGTATAAAAGTCCCATAGAACAAACAAGAAGGATTAAAGATTTTATTTTAAAGTGTGGAACTAGCTTGAATGTAAGAAAAGCATTGAGTTATTGCCAGGTAGCAGGAGAATACGATCTTATAGATATGTTAATCGAAAAGTTCAAAGCGGAAACAGAAGACCCAGACTTAAAGAAGCTTCAAAAAGATGTACGTAAATATTTAAATGTATACAATCTATATAATCATCGGAATATGAATCGAAAAAAAGGACAAAGTCTTCTGGAGGAAATATACAAAACGCGTGTTTCATCAGATTTGGAGTGTCAGGTATTATTAAATACATTACTAATGGCAGCAGAATATGATAATCAAAGGTATAGTGCTATGTCATCATACGCGGACGCGGCAGAAGCTTATGTCGCTAAGATGGATAACGGTTATATTAAAGATTGTTTACGCATGCAGCATATGGAACGAATTGCGTACACTCAGTTGCATGCCAATGAAATTGATAGCTGTAGAGCTACGTGCCATGCGATTATAAATTCCGAATTGAATTTTACAGTAGTAAAAGCTACAGCATATTGTTGTTTAGGTGAAAGTTATATTTTTGAGAATCCATTAATGGCAGAAAAATATATCTTGAAAGCTATTCAATGCCTTGAAGGTATAAGTTCACCGAAAGGAACTCAAAAATACAACTCTTTTAAAACGACTCTTGCCTTTTTATATATTGAGTTCGGATTTAATTTAGATAATATTGATTTTGATTTTATTAGTGATGGTGATCTTGCTTATTATGAGTGTTTATATGGTGATAAGCAAAATGGTTATAGAATTTTTGAAAGGTTAAAAGATCAAGGTCTATCTGCTTTCCAAATGTACTATCTTTCTAGAATTGAAAATGATACAATTATCGCGAGGGAATCTTTAGAAAAATTTGAAAAAACGGGAAGTATAATATATGCGCAACTTCCGAAGCGCATTTTAATAACTGAAGGAGTGTTGTAAAATGAAAAGAATTTTAGTCACTACATTATGCGCACTTGCGTTATCAATTGGGGTTATCGGTGCTGGTGCAGATCAGACTAAAGATTTAGGTAAAGAAAAAGCTACTGTACATACTAAAGAAGTACAATTAATGATGGTCGATCCCGGTGGGATGTAATATAAATGAATAGTTAAAAAGACGCTACTTATAGTAGCGTCTTTCGTCTTTTATAGGCGTGTCACGTTTTTGGGAGTTCCGGAAAAATTATACCAATTGATACATATTTCACAAATCGGTAAGGATGAAGGGGAGGAAATAAGGTGAAAAAAGAGACGGCCAAACAAGAAACAAAACGCTTAATTAGGGAGTTGTTCGGAGCTGAAAAAGTAAGTTGTGATATGAATTATCTAATGGAGGAGTTGTATAAGCAAGGACAGATTACTCCAGAGCAGTACAAACAAATTACAGCTATATTGCAACAAAAAAAGGAATAGCATCTGGCTAATCCTTTTTTACTTATTGCTGCTTTCTTTGTAGGAGTTGTCTTAATAAAACATTAGCAATTTCAGCTTGCTCATCCGTAATTTCTACCCCATCAGAATGAAGTCTGCCTTGATCTAAAAAGTCTTTTACATTAAAGTTAAGACCGTTTGGATTTTCTGTTCTTCCTAAGATGAAGTCTGTAGTAGTATCAAATATGTCTGCTAGCTGTACAAGAACCTCAGCGTTTGGTTTTCTTTTATTTGTCTCATATCCACTATACGTAGAATCGTTTTTACCAATACGATCTGCGACTTCTTGCATTGTCCAACCACGTCTATTTCGTAAGAATTTTAATTGAGCTCCTATATCCATACTTTTTACCCCCGTTAAATTCTTTTTTATATTTTTCATCGATTTTATTTTTTATAAATTTTATAAAAATATATAAAACGTTTTTTATTTTTTTGTTGTTATCTATATATAAGATAACACTTTATTGGACAATTACACAATGGTAAATACACGCATATTGCAAGTAAAAATAGGTAGGTGTTTATGAAAAAGTTGAAAAATCACTTTACTTACTTGCAAAACGCCAGTATAATAAAAATCATTAAAGGTTGTCTGGAGGTGAACATATGAAAAGAACTTGGTTAGCCGATTTACGTGGTAAAAAACGTATGTCACAGGCGGCTCTAGCAGATAAGGTTGGTGTAACCCCTGGACATATTGCAGATTTAGAGACTGGTAGACGCGATCCGGGAGGAAAATTAGCCTTGCAAATCGCAATTGTACTCGGGTTCCCTATGGAACATTTTTATTTACCTATCTACTTGCAAAACGCCAGTAAAAAAGAAATTAGACAATCGTTTGAACTGGGATTTCCACCAGAAGAAGAATTTTTAGAGCATTATCCTCATTACGTAGAAAAAACTGTAGGGGGCTGAGGAGTGTGGGGAAAAAGACATCCGGCTTATACATCCGTAACGAGTACTACGGTACAGAGAAAAAGGAAGTTCTATTTCAAGAAGTTTACGAAAAATATTTAGGTGTTAAAGTAACGGTCACAAGAAAGAAAAAAACAGAAGTAAAGGCAAGTTAAATTATTGAAAGGAGGTGATACACATGCAACGGTACGTGACTTATGCGACTCGGTTAGTAAAAGCAAAAGACGTAAAAGCTGTATGTTGCGAAAGTAAAAATTACTTCAAGAATGGCTCAGAAGAACAAGCGGTAAACATCATGTTAAAGCTAACAGAAAGGAGTGGACGTGTTGGCCAACATTAACGAGATTTTCGTGGAAGGTTTCCAATCACATACGAATAGTCATTTCAATTTAGGAAATGGGCTAAATGTAATTACTGGACCATCTGATAGTGGTAAAACATCCATAATACGAGCGGTTCGCTGGGTAGCATTTAACGAACCTCAAGGTGAGGCTTTTGTAAACGAATCAGTTGGACAGGCTACTGTAGCGATTCACATGGATAACGGCATTATTATTTCAAAGCACCGTAGAAAAGGAAAAACATCGTACAGAATCCAAACGGATCCTGGAGATGCGGGGAGTGTATTTGAGAAGTCAGAGGTACCGGAAGAAGTAAAACAATTGCTCGGTATCACAAAGCAAACATTTGGGGATTTTGTTACTGCTTTAAACTTTGCATTTCAGCTTGAAGCACCTTTCTTAATAAGTGAGACACCATCATCGGGTGCGAAAGTTCTAGGTAAGCTAGCAGGAACAGAAGCTGTCGATCTCGCGGTAAAAAGTGTTTCAAAAGATACATACGCAGCAAGGCAAGAGAGGTTACTAGCTGAAAAAGAAATTGAGAGATTAGCAGGTAACTTACTCGAGTACTTGGATGTGGATGATAAAGTACAGCAATTAAAAACAGCTGAAAGTTTGATGGAACATGCAGAAGAATTGCATAAAAAGAAAGAGGTACTGCAGCAACTACAAACTCAACAACAGATAGCGTTTGAAAAATTCCGTGTAGCGTTTGTTGAGGATGAGAGACTCTCAAAAGTGCCGGTTCTTATACAAATATTTGAAGAAACAGAAAAAGACCAGCAGCGTCTGCAAACACTACTGGACTTACAAAAAAGATACGAGTCACTGTCCACCGCCAAGAAGACATTGACTGAAACATTAAAACAATTTGATGGATTAGTAGAAGTAAGTAACTTATTACAAGATTCTACTAAATCCGAAGAAATATATTCTTTGCTTTCTATCTTATCACAAAACTATAAGAAGTATAGTCAAGTATTACAAGAAGCTCAATTACAGGTCGAGAGGTTAACTGTAATTGAAAACATTAATGTAGCTGTGATTGAAGAGGAAGTAAAGAAAACGGTTGAGTTAAAGAAACTCTATGTACAACATAGCGTGGTTAAACAAGGCTACGAAAAAACAAGTAAGGATGTAGAAAGATTATCTGTACCTGGTAATGCGTCAGATCAACTACAAGAATGCGAAACAAGTATTACACAACTAAGTCAAATAAGTGTGCTCTTACAAAAATACCAGAATATACACAATTATTATATGAGCTGGACAAGTCGTGCGGAACATTTAAATGTTCCGAGAGAAGTGGTAATACAGATTGCAAATGCTGAGAACAATGTCACTCATTTAGCTGAATTAAAAGAGTTGTTACGAAACTATATGATCTGGCATCAAAGAGTACGTCATAGTACAAGCACATTGGAACTATATGAAAAGCACATTGAAAATTACACAAAGGAATTGGAAGAGACATGGAACGAGGCTGGTGGAGTTTGTCCGCTATGCGAATCGCCGATGTCTTTTGAACATTCTCATTGAGAGGTGATTAGTGGTGATTGATACAGAAAAAATGAGCGATTTTTTACAAACAGCTGAGAGGCTGAATAATTCATTAATGGAAATTAATGAGATTATTGAAGCTTTTGACGATACATCTAATGTTTTAAAAGTCTCACTATTTCATAAAAAATTTAATGAGAATTTATTAGTGAGTGAATCAGAAAGTATAGGAGAAAAAACTATTGATTTTGCTATCCGACCAACTGTGTTGGCCTGCTTAAGAGATCAAAAGAAGTTTCTTGAATCAGAGCTACAAAATTTACTATCAAAACAACTTGAAGGGGGAAATGAGTAATGGAATTAAAACAACGTATTGAAATTGCAAAAGCAAATTTAAAGAAAGCAGAAACAGCAAAAATCCAAGCAGAGGCGGAAAAGTCTTCAGCTGAAAAGCAATTAACGGAAATCGCTGAACAAATGGCGCAGTACGGGGTAACGCCCGAAACGATCCAGGAAGAAATCAATAAGCTTGATACATCAGTTAAAGAAAACCTGGAGCATGTAGAACGACTCATCCCGCAGGTATAAGGAGGCTATTTTTATGTGCGAGCTTCTAAAAGCAAGAGCGGATATCCGTCAGGCAAGCGATAAATTGAAAATGAAAATCGGTCAACGTGATTTGTTAGTTAAGCAACAAAAAAGCGCAGAAGCAAGAAAAGCAAAAGCTGAGGAGCAACTTGGGGAGTTTGATTTAGTACAAATTCTTCTTCAAAAGACAAGTGATTATGCAAGGCAGCAAGCAAAACGTCGTATAGAAGAAATTGTTACGTCAGCTCTTACAGTTGTTTTCGATAAAGACTACAGATTCGAAATTGAAATTGCCGTAAAAGGTAATCAACCAGTAGCAGAGTATTGGTTACAGTCTGAAGATGTAAGAACGCAATTAAAGCCACCTGATTATGATCGCGGCGGTGGTGTAGCGGACGTAGTTAGTCTAGCGCTCAGATTGGCCGTAGGGGAGATTAGTGGTGTAAGAGGCCCATTATTCTTAGATGAGGTTGGAAAGCACGTGAGTCAAGAATATGCTCCGAACGTGGCGTACTTCTTGAAGGAATACAGTACAAAATTTAAACGTCAAATCATTTTAATTACGCACAGTACTCACTTGGCTGAGATAGGTGACGTAGCACTTGGTGTGACTCAAAAACAAGGAAAAAGCGTAGTAACTGCTTTATAGAAAGGGAGATATGGATATGTGTATGAAATGCGAAATTAAAAATGCATTAAAAGGTGCATTAGCTAACGCTGCAGGTTTAAAAATTACTGAGGAAGTTATCGGGAAAGCAACGGAAGCTCAGTTAAAAAAATTACAAGCTGCGGATGAAGCGGAGAAAGCTATTAAAAAACAGCTGCAAGCTGAATATAAAGCTGAGATTGCTCCTATTCGTGAAAAGTATGTAAAACGAACTGAGGAACTATTAAAACCAGTTTTTGAACGTCATGACACTGCTTGTATAGAAATTCAAAATGCTTTAGGTATTAAAGAAGATGACGATGTATCAATAGATCTTGGAACAGGTGAAATTACAAAAGAAGTTATAGAAGAAAAAGAATCAAGCAACCTTCACTAATGCACCGTATTGTTGATGGCGGTATTACCTTAGATACGACGTTACGAAGAGCACGAAAAAGCAGAGGTGAGAGTATGAAGTTTCTATATTTCGGTGATCCACATATAAGAGGTACCAATCCTCGTAACCGTAAGGATAACTACAAAGAGTCATTAATTGCAAAATTACGTGAGATTTTTGCTTTAGCTAAATATAAAGGTGTGACAGCAATTATTCAACCTGGAGATACGTTTGATAGACCTGAGGTTACGACAAGTGTGTTACTAGAGTTTGCAAAGGTACTGAAAGAAAGTCCAGTTCCGATCTATACGACAGCCGGTAATCATGATATTTACGGGTACAATCTTGCAACGTATGAACGAACAAGCCTTAGAGTACTGGAGTTAATCGTCCCGCAGCTTACAGTCATTAATGATCCTGGACAAGCGCATATGTTTCACCAAGACGGTAATCACGTCCAGTTAACATTTACACCGTACAGTGATCAAATTGATAAAGCTGGTTATGGTTATTCACCAGAAGTTACTGAAGATTATGAGTTAACTAAAATACATGTAGCTCACGGTATGTTACTTGACCATGATCCACCTTTTGATCGGTATACAAAAGTGCAAGATGTAAAAACAGATGCGGATTTGGTTTTGTGTGGACATGACCATACAGGTTTCGGTATTTATAATCGTTCGGATGGAAAAGTATTTGCGAATATCGGTAGTATCACACGTTTATCGGCTTCAGAAGCTGAGATTAATAGACCGATACAAGTACTTCTTATTGATGTAAAATCACCAGGAGTTTTTGACTTAGAACGGATTCCACTTCAAAGTGCAAAACCTGGTGAAGAAGTACTTGACCGAAGTCGTATTGAAGCAGAAAAGAAACGTGCCTACGCCATGGAGGAGTTCGCTTCATTAATTCAAACGGAAACAGGAGAAGATGTGCTAGTCGATATTAATACGATTGTTGAGAGTATTGCTGAGACAGAAAGTATTAATCCTGATGTAGTAGAAATAGCGTTAACGAAAATCGCAGAAGCGAAGGAGGGGTTACGAGCGTGATTGTTACTAAACCGCAATTTGATGAAAACGAATTAGGTGAAGGCACACCGGTGCAATTGTGTATTTCTAGTAAAAAAGAGAAAGACTGTAAAACAAATTGGAACGGTATTGTAGTTGGTTTTACTCCCCTAAAGTTAAAGGTTGCTGGCTACACACCTAAGTGGGCTTTAGATATCGAAATTGTAGAAATCAGTATTGACCAGGTTTTAAAAGAAAAAGTATCAATTGAAAAATTGGTTCGACCGATACGTTGTACAAATCCTGGGGAGGTTTCAATAAATGACTGAATTAAATAATCAAATTCGTAGCCTACAAGAAGTCCATGGGAAAGAAAAGTTACTTGCTGCCGCAACCGAAATTTTAGGCAAGAAAGTACCGACTGACTACGTTCGAGTATTAGATCCACTTGAGTTACAAGCATCCTTACAACAAATCGATGCTGCAGTACAGGATGTTCTTGAAAAAGGTAAGGCGCGTGAAGAAGCTTACGGTGAAAAAATTAAGTTACTAAAACAAAAAACTAAACTTGATACACAGGTCAAGTTAAAAGAAGCTGAAGCTTTTATGGCAATACAGCATGAAGGTAAAAGCCAATATGTAATTATTGATAATCAGAAAGTTATTTTAGGAAATGATAAAATGCGTGATGCTTATCGCCGTCAATATTCAAAGAGTGAAAGAGAAGAACTATCTACCGTTGAGGCGGAATTAAATGCAATAGATATTGGTCTATCTGCAGCGAAAGATGCTTGGGAAACAGCAAAAGAATCAGCTGATCTTGTAAAGGCAAAAGCTTACGTACAAGCAAATCTATTGAAGTTTTTGGCGTAGGAGGTTGCTATGGATCCAAAACAAACAGCGATGAGGAATAAACAGCGTGAACGTCAACAACGTGGAGATGACTTCCAAGCTGAAATCAGAAGAAGCTGGAGGCATGTTCCGAATGTATGGCGCATGAGAATAGCTGATGGTGCAGGTGCAACCCGTCCAGGCGATGAGATTGTACTAACATCTGAAGTAAATATATTAGCGGAAATGAAACGTACAGAGAGTCGTAGATTTTCACTAGATTATATGAGACCGAATCAGATTATCGGTTTACGAGACTTTGATCAAATTATTGAAAAGAATTTAGGTTTAGTGTTTATAAGTTTTCTAAACGAAAGCAAGAGGCTCGACGAGGCTTACGCATTCAGACTTATTACAGCTCTTATCCATATGAAAAAACGAAACGTGAACCATATAAAACTTGAAGAATTTCAAAGTCAGACGGTTCCCTGTGTACCACTTCCAAGACTTACATACCACGAACCTTCTTACGATCTATCGGGGGTGCTCACTTGCTACAAATCTTTGTAAAACACAACATCCGAATAAGAGGTGCTAGTACACCTCTTAAGGCAGCAATTACTAAGGCGCTAACATTTGATAATCCAGCGTATTTGAAAGCAAAAAAACAACGTAGACCAACATGGGGCGTACAAGCAAAACTTGAATTGTTTGTATATGACAGAGGCGATATTGTTACGCCTCGAGGGTTCTTGTCAAAGCTGGAAGAGGTACTGAAAAACTTAGGCTACGACCCAAGTAAAGTTATTACCTCACAGATTTCATATGGCCGAGATGTTAGTTTCGGGGAATGGAATGACGGGTTTGTATTAAAAGAGGATCAGACACCGATGGTTGAAGCACTTATGCAAGAAAACGGAATAGGTGTAGCACCGGCTGGTTCAGGTAAAACCGTAATGGGCATGCGCTACATTTACGAAAAGGGTAAAGCAGCATTATGGCTTACGCATACAAAAGACTTAATGTATCAATCCGCAAAGCGAGCTAAGGCTACAATGCCTGGTATCGGTCGTATCGGCTTTTTCGGTGACGGTGTACATGATTGGGGAGACGGTAAACTAATTGTTGCTACAGTACAAACCTTGCAGCGAAATCCACAAATAATCGATGCACTAAATGATTTTATCGGGACGGTAGTAGTGGATGAAGTCCATCACTTTCCGGCAATACAATTCATTGAAACAGCTGGGAAGTTAACAGCTGAAAATGTGATCGGTCTCACCGCAACACCTTCCCGAAAAGATGGATTAGAAATCTATATGTACAACGGTGTAGGTCCAAAAGTGTATGAGATTAGCAGAGACGGAATGTATGAAGCTGGGAGACTGGTAAAACCGACAGTGAAATTCGTATATACCGAGTTCAATTACGAGACGGCAAGTAACCGTAACGAGATTAATAGTGTGGATGCTGGTGGAGAAGATCTTGATTACACAGATCTAATAAGGCACCTCATTTCCGATAAAAAGCGTGCGAAGTTAGTTGCTGAGAATATTGTTGAGTCTGCAAGTTTAGGGCCATCCATTGTTATAACAGAATCAGTTCGTTACTGTTTCGTACTTGAAGAACTCGTAAAACGAATGGCAAAAGCAAGATTCAGTATCGATGTTAGAACCGCTGTAGTACACGGAGGTATTAGTCGTTATACCTGGAGAAAAGCAAAAAGCGAAAAACATGCACAACAGCTTATCAATAGTGGTCATGCGGTAGATAAAAAGCAAGGTAAGTACGGTTGGCAGGTAAAGGTTGCTCAGTATTCAGAAAAAGAAATTCGCGAATGGCAAGTGACAAAGCAGCAACGTAAAGACATTTTAGAGGCTTGCGACCGAAAAGAAGTAGACATTTTATTTGCTACTCAGTTAGCTCGTGAAGGACTGGACATGCAGCATTTAGCAGTTGGTCACATGGTAATGCCGAAACGTGGTGATTCACGGGAGAGCAATAGCGGCTCATCGGTAGAGCAAGAAATTGGACGTATTATGCGTCCTGATCGAAACAATCCGGATAAAGAGGCATACTGGTTCGATTACGTTGACTACAATGTTGGAGTATTTAAGGACCAATATCACAGCCGTAGGAAGGTATACAGCCGAATTGGATTGACGGTACCGAGAAAGCCGAAAACAGAACGTGATACAGTAGCCAGTTTCTTAAATGATATGCCTTGGTGAAAGGGGTGATAACGATGGGTAAGTACGAATATGTAGGTGCACTTTATGAAATTACAGAATTGATTGCTTCAGCGAAAGAGGTGAAGTAAGTGGATCCAGTAGATAAAGAACAGGCAGAGAAAACATTCCAGGTAATTGTAGATACAGCTAGTAAAGTTTGGAATGCTATGAAGACTGTAGTTCAAGGTATTGGTGAGGGGTTAATAGCGACAGTAAGGGAAGCACAACCATTTTTAGCAGAGGTTCAACGACTTGAAACGAAACGCGCGAAACGTAGAAGACAAGTAACCTATCGAAAAAAGAAAAGCCAAGCAAAACGAAAAGCATGGAAAAAACATGGCCTACAAGGGCGCAGGAGGAAAAAATAATGACACAAGAGACAAATCAAAATGAAGTAGTGGTACAAAATAACGCGGTGGCGAAAAGAAACGATGGAAGCAATTATATAACAGCTATTTTAGAAGAAACAAAGCAAGGGTTTGTTGAAGCGAATAACGGTCTCGATATGGATTTCGTCCGTATGGGCGAGTGGTTAACAGTTACCAAGAAAGGTAACTTTATTGAGAAAGACGATGAGAATGTATCGTATGGTGACAATATTGATGTAGTAATTGGATACGGTGAGCAACGTTGGTCTGTATGGGGATTAGAAGAATCACCGGAGGCTGGACAATTAATTGTAGCTGAGAGAACAAAAGAAGAAGCAGAGATAGTGTTAAATCAGTGGCTAGCTGAGAACCCGCAAGCACAAGAAAGATACGAGTTAGACGCTATTCAGCTTCGTTATATGGCATCAGTGGTACCAGTATCAACGTTAAGTCCTGACGATTTCCCACGTATCTACTTAATGAGCTTCAGCCCAACAGACACAATCATTTTCGGTCGTTTTGCGATGAATGTATACACAGGGAAATATAAAGCTTTAGAAATCCCGTCAAAACTTGGGGTAAACAGAATTGTTACACGTCTTGTAACAGCTGAAAGAAAGAGCCGTACAAATGCTAGTAATCAATGGATTGGTATCGACTTCCAGCCTGTAGGTGTATTTAAACCAGAAGATTACGGAATTAACGTAGAAGAAACAGAACAAGCAGAAAAAGCTTCAGAATAATTAAGGAGGGCGTCTACAAATGGCAAAAAAGAAAGACAAAACAAGTGAGTATCAATATGTAGACGCATGGTACAGCAATCAGAACGGTAGAAGCATTCCGTGGAAACGAATCCCTTCCTCTGAAGTGAAGCAATTCCAAACGGGAGAGGCATTCAATTTCAATTGTTTTGCTACAGTTCAACGATTTGCGAACGACACAAAAGTAAAGGGGGAGGCATTTATTGCTCCCCTATATTTTGACCTTGACCATGCGGAAGACCCATCAGTCAGCCAAAAGGATGCAATAAAGCTGGTGGAATTTTTTACGAAAGAAATGGACATTCGTGAATCGGATATGTGGATTTACTTTTCTGGATCAAAAGGGTTCCACATCTTAATAAGCTCCGATGCGCTCGGTATTGAACCGAGAAACGACCTTCATAAAATCTTCAAACATATGGCTGGGTACTTAGTACATAGACTAGGACTCACGTCACTAGACCTTGTGGTGTATACAGAAAAGCGGATGATTCGTTTACCGAACAGTATGCATCAAAAAACAAACCTATTTAAAACAGAAATTAGTGTAAATGAGTTAAACAAATTAACACTGGAAGAAATTAAAGATTTAGCGAAATCACCAAGACATGCTGACGATCTGCTTTATACGGCAGAAGAACGTAAAAAGGCAATGAAATACAGACCTCGTACAGGGTATTTACTAATAAATAAGACAGAAGAATATGAACAAGCTGCAGCAACGAGTGCTCGTAAGTATGCGAAAGAAGAATTCCAGTTTAAGAAAGATAAACCACCGGCATGTGTAGTTGATATTTTAAATGGTGGATGGAAAAAAGACGGTGACCGAAACCAGGCAACAGTACAGCTTGCATGTTACTTCAAAGACGCTGGCTACACGAGAGAAGAAACAATGAAAGAGCTGGAAGACTGGGTGCTTAAATTTACATCTGAGGATAACGAGTATGGTAAGCAACAACGTGTTGCGAATACGAGAAGTGTTATCGATGCGGTATACAGCGGTGATAACACATACAAATTTGGTTGCGCGTTTATTCGTTCACTACATGGCGAAAAGAAACCAGGAAGCAAAGATTATGAACGTGTAGCTTGTGCTGGTGATATGTGTCATTGCATTAAGAAGAATGCTGAGGAAGAAGAAAATGCAAAGTTACTTCATTTAGCAGAGACAGGCAATGCGGATCTTACTGGAAAGCTTGTAAAAACACGTGTCATGGTTGCAGGGAAAAAGCATACGCCTTACATCATTCCGAAAAACATTGAGTACCATTGCTGGGGCAGAGAAAGTTGTAAAAAGGTACATTGCCCTCTATACGACATCCATACACATACAGGATATAAAGACCTGGGCGTAAGTGATCGGGAAGTTATTCAAATGACAGGTGTAGGTGACGATAATATAAAAGGCATTTTACGAGAAATATCAGGCATTCCAAATTGTCCGAAATACAATACCGATATTTTAGAAAACATGAACGTTGAAGAGTTGCTTGTAATCCCGATGGCTGAAGAAGATGACGAAAAGCAAGAGCAGCATAAAGGGAATTATGTACTACGAAAAGTGTACGCCGTAAATGGACTAAACGTAAGTGAGAATAAGTACTACGAATTAACAGGTTATGTATACCCACATCCAAAGAATCAGGAGTCAACACTACTTGTAAAGAGTGCGGTACCGCTTCAGGATGTGGTTGAAAGTTTTGAGCTAAATGAACAAGTGAAAGAAGATTTAGCAACATTTCAGCCAGCAGATTATACAGCAGAATCAATTGAACAGAAACTAGGAGCAATTTGTAACGATTTAACGTACAACGTAACACACATCGTAGAACGTGATGAGACATTACTTGCAGTATTGCTAACACTTCATAGTGTTTTACGTTTTAAAGTACCGTGGGATTTAAATCCGTTACGTGGTTGGGTGGAATTAAAAATAGTAGGTGACACAGGTACTGGTAAGTCCGCCCTCATTGAAAAAGTAATGAAATATGCAGGACTTGGAACACGAGTGAATGCAGAAAGTACGTCTCGTACAGGTCTAACGTACAAGATGGAACAGTCAGGTGCTCAAGGTGCATGGTACATCGTTTGGGGTGCGTGGCCGTTAGCTGATAAAGAAATGATTTGGATTGATGAAGATACAGGTATTACGAAAGATGATTATGGTGAAATGACACTTGCTCGTTCTGACGGAAAGCTGGAAGTAAAACGAGCTGTAACAGCTGAAACACCTTGTAGAGTACGTGCCATCATGTCAGGGAACGTACCGAAAGGGAAACGACTCGCTGATTACTCTCAAGGCGCAGAAAGTTTAAAAGATATTTTCAATAACGAGGATATACGTCGTTTTGACTTTGCAGTTTTTATGAGAGCGAGTGATGTGGATCCTGAGTTGTACAACCAAACGCTTGCTACGTATCCATCGATTATACAGAAGGATACTTTGAAAAATAACATCTTATATGCTTGGTCACGTAAGCCGGAGGACGTGCTATTTACAGACGGTACGATTGATAAAGTACTGGAAGTTGCGACAGACCTTGCGAAAGTATATGGAAATGCGAATGACATACCACTTGTTTCTCCTTCAGATCAGCGGAATAAAGTAGCTCGTTTAGCAGTAGCGCTTGCAGCACTTACACATTCAGTTGATGAATCAGGTGAAAGAATTCAAGTTTGGCCGGGACACGTTGAGTTTATTGGGGAGTATTTAAAAGCTTTATACAATGCTCCAGGTTGCGGCTTAAATTACTATGCTCGTTTAGCAATAAAAGAGGAAGAAATGACAGAAGAAAGATACCAGAAGTTTACGGCAGATCTTAAGAAAATCGATACGTTAACAGGCGAAATGAAATTCTACGAGTTTATCAAACTGTTCGCTCAGCAGAAGTATTTACGACTTGGTGATGTTGAGGCGATGCTGTCTATCGATAAAGAAGAAGCGAAAGCAATCGTAAATCAATTAGCGAAAATGAGGATGATCCTTTTAACAAGTGGTGGCTATCGAAAAACGCCACGCTTTAATGCATACATTGCGTATTGCATGAAGAAAGGACTCTTTGACCATATACAAGATGAGTACTACTAATTATATGGACAAGCACTACAAATATGACTGGAAGTGAAAATATGAAACTCGGAAGTTTATTTGGAAGACCTAAAACATTAGCAAGTAGTAAAAAACAGGTACCGGTAAAAGAATCAAAACTAGCGGTTGAAATGGAAAAAAAGAAAAAGCCGGGACAATTCGATATTGTTTGGCCAAAAGTGGAACCGCAGCAAGTGAAAGATTATAAAGCGATTCTTACAGTCTCAGAGTTAAAGAAATACTTAGAACGTTGTATACAAACAGGTAAAGTAGGATTCGACTGGGAGACTGCAGCAAGTAAAGAAATTAGAGTGCATTATAAAAAGGCGTTTGAAGATATAGAAGAAGCACGTACTACAGGGATTATCGATGATAAAGAAGCGGAAAGCCGAAGTGAGAGCTTAGAAAAAGCGTATTTAAAAACACCATTGGATCCGTGGAAAGGTGAAATTTGTACGGTATCGCTGTCAGCGGCGGCACACGAGTCAAGAGTTGTTCCAATCTCACATAAAGTTGGCCAAGTATTTGAACCAAGTATGGATAGAGATGAAGCTAGGAAATTAGTTCTAGATTTGCTTGATGAATTCCTATTTAAAAATGAAAAGGTATTAAAGATTGCGGTCAATTTGTCTTTTGAAACGAAATATGCAGCGAAGTACGGTAAATACATTTTAGGAAAAGTAGCAGATCCATTGATTATGTGGGTACGGTGTTTACAGATCGCAGCACCTCAAAAGATTAATAACCCGAAAAAACCTACAAGCGGATGGGGTTTAAAACCAGCTACGAAACACATTTTTGGTGTAACGATGAACGACTTTTCAGCCCTTTTAAAGAAATACAAGGTCAATTTCTTTGACGAAATTGATGCGAGTAAAGGTGAAGGGTTGCTTTACTCAGCTGAAGACTCGGATTATGCTGTGCAGCATTACGAATATTGGTCTCAAATTGCAGCTCAAATTCCGCGATATGCGGAATGGCTTCATAAGATTGAAATGCCATTCACACGTGTTATCGGCCTTATGGAATATTGGGGGATGAATTGGGATCCAAACCTTGCAACGCAAAAGAAACAAGAAGCAGAAATTATGCAAGAGCAAGCGGCTGAACGTATTAAACAAATCGCGAAAGAAACGTTCAATGTTGATATAAATACCGGTAAATCAGGTAAGACAAACGAAGTAAAAAGTTTAATGTTTGATTACTTAAAAATACCGGTAGCAAAGTATGGAAAAACAGGTGCGAGTCTTGATCAAGAGGCACTTATCGATATGGCATTTATGCTTGAGAATAAGTTAAACGATATCGATGAAGAAAAGTACCTCAGCATATCGTTGCCTGAAAATTGGGAAAGTATTGATCCTGACAAGGACCCTACCTTAGATAAGTTAGAGCGTGGAGCGATTCGTATCGCAAAACGTGAACCACATCCTTATAAGGAACAAGCGTTGGAGGTTATCGATCAGCTGAAGAAAATCCAAAAATACACGACATTACTTTCTTCGCACATCATAGGACGTGAAAAGTACTTGAACTTTATGAGTGGACGGATCCATGCAGGGTACAGTCCATTTACAGAAACAGGACGCTTAAACAGCTTTAATCCGAACGGACAAAACGTACCGAGACCAGATAATGATGAGTTTAAGATAAGAAACTTCTTTGTACCTAAACCAGGAAAGATATTATTCTTCATTGACTTCTCAGGGTTCGAGCTTCGCTTAATGGCATGGAAATCAGGCGATGGGGTCATGATTGAGTTATTTAACACAGGTGGCGATATGCACCGTAGAACCGCATCTGTAATGACTGGAAAACCTGAAGATGAAATTGTAAAGAAAGAACGTACGGATGCAAAGGCAGGAAACTTCGGAATCTCTTATGGCGGTACGGAACACGCTCTACAGTTCACATTTAAAACGAAATACATGATTCGTAAAACATTAGATGAATGTGCGCAGATCGTGAATGCCGTTAAAACAGCGTACAAACGCATACCAGAGTATCAACGCAAGATTGTTTTAGAAGCACGGGAGCAAGGTTATGTTCAAACGATTTATGGATATATGAGGTTACTGCCTGGTATTAACAGCGCGAATAGAAGAGATCGTGGATCAGCTGAGAGACAAGCAGCGAATACACCAGTGCAAGGAAGTGCCGCTGACATTATGAAGAAAGTACAAAATGAAATTTATGAATCTATTGGTAAACAAGAAGGTGTACTTGCTCATGGTAGTGTCGATATGATTGCACAAATTCACGATGAAATCATTTTTGAAATAGATGATGATCCAGAGATTGTAGTGGCAGCAGAAAAACAAATTAAACAAGTTATGGAGCAACCTCCAGTACCAGGATTTCCAGTCCCGATTGAGGCAGAAGGAAGTGTAGGTTATCGATGGGGCGAGAAAATGAGTGTTGAGTCCTGGCTTAAACAAAGGGAGGAATAGCATGTGGGAAGAGGAGAGGGACCGCGTAAATCGATGTTTACAAAGCGTCACGCAACAGTATTACCACGTGTAAAACCAGCAAGAATTGTGGGAAGCATTGCTGGAGAACCGTACAACATGGTTTGGGTAGTAAGTTCATTAAGAAAAGATAAAAAGACTGGTGTGTTAGACCCAGCACCACAGGATCCGTACGCAGAATTACTATTCAGCAGTTGCTTTAAAAAATGGAGGGAAGATGATGAACGCCTTGAACCGCCAACAACGCCGGGCGAATGAACGTGAGAGAAAGAAAACAAGGGAGCGGCAAAGTTTTCATAGAGGTGAAGTGCAGCAAGTATCCCTCTTATCGTATAAAGATGGCCGAACATTAGCATTACGAGCGGTAAAAGAAGTGTTAGGTTTGGGGCCAGTACGTTTAGAGCGTATACAGAAGCGATTGGAAGAATTAGAAAACGAGAATTTTAATGAACTATTTTTAGAGCATTTAAGAAAATAAAAAGCTGTAGAAAGGAAGTGCAGTTGTGGGTGGTAGACAGCAAGGAAAGGGGTACGAAAATCGGAAAAGTGATCGGAAGATGGAAAGATTAAAACGTGAAATGAGTAAGCAAAAAAGAAAAGTAGCAAAAGGTGAGCCACGAAAGGCGGTAGTGTACTTGGACAGTTCAGAGCAACAGTTAAAAGATGTGATGCAAGAAAATCGTGATTTGCAGTTAAAAATTGATTTATACAAGTCTCAGGTGAAAGTAAAAGATAATTACGCAAAACGTGTATTGAAAGAAAATAACGAATTACGTGAGAAGAATAAAAGTTTACGAAAGAAATTCCTTGCATTAGTAGTTTCCTATATGATCGCAGCGACAATCGTAAGTTTAGTAGTACTAGGATGAGTATCTTGTATGCTGTGAAATTTGTTGTGGGTAACAAAGCATAGGTAGATTTAGTCACCGCAGATAATAAAATACAAGCGATGAAAATTATAAGAGAAGAACGACCGAGCTGTTATATCGATTGGGTAAAGGAGGAGTTATAGTGCGTCAATTAAACGGTAATAAGGTTTTCAAAGATGATAATGAGTTCTGGAAAGAAGTGTACTACTACATGGAAGAGCACAATTGTTATAAGGATGAGGCTGTAAAAGCAGTAGAAGAGCAATTCAATAATAAGAATGAGAAAAGAGTAAAAATTATTGAAGCTGTAAAAGAAAAGTTGATTTGTGCAGGAATACCTGAAAAGGACTCTTTAAAATTCGCAGAAACTGCACCTTTTGTTAATTCCTTAACTGGTGCTAGTGTAGAGAGAATGGTGAGAAGTTTTATAGATTTGTTTAAAAAAGGGGAGCGTGCAAAACAATGAACATCATTCATTTATTCCAGCTTCAAAAAGACCTTGATAACAAGATTGTTGAAAAACGTGGTTTACAAAACGTTCCATTGTTTCAAGAAAAGAAATTATCATTTCGTGATGAACTAAGTGAATTGCTTCATATGTGGCGCGGTCATAAGTTCTGGAGTGAAAATAACAAGCCGATTACAAAAGGTGTACGTAACAAAGGTCAAATGATGGAAGAAGATAAGGTGTACTACAATCCGTTATTAGACGAATTTATTGATGCACTTCACTTTGCTTTATCGATTGGATTAGAACGTGAATGGAATAAATATATCGATGCCTTTGTAGTACGTAATAGCAAAGGAAATACAAAAACGGAAATTATCGATGTGTTTAACGATTTATATGAAAACAAATTATGGACTGCAGCACACTACATGACCTTGATGAATGACTTGGCGTACTTAGGTGCAGCACTTGGATTTTCGGCTATTGAAATTTACAACGCATATATCGAAAAAAATAAAATCAATCATGATCGTCAGGCATCCGGGTACTAAAAGGAGGCGAAATGGTGGCAAGATATACGTTATGGAAGAAAGAAGAAGTGGCGTATTTGGAACAGTATTGGGGAATATACAGCATCAAGCATATGGCAATAAAATTTGGACGTTCAGTAGATGCTGTAAAAATAAAAGCGCAACGCTTAGGTTTAGGTGACGCAAGACTACATTTTGACGGTATTACTATTTTACAGCTTTCTGAGGTTATAGGTGTCGATTATAACTGTATAAAAAGCTGGAGCAAACGTTTCGGATTTCCTATCAAGCTCAAATTGTTTTCATCAGAGCAGAAAGTAAAAGTTGTATATTACCGTGATTTATGGAAGTGGTTAAAAACATATAAACACGTGGTGGATTTTTCTAGAATTGAACCAGGTATTTTTGGTCCTGAACCAGACTGGATGTCAGAGAAGCGTAATGCAGACCTAGTAGCAAAAAAGAAACGTGGAAAACCCTGGAGCGAAGACGATGATTTGTTGCTTAAAAGCTTAGTAAATGCACACTGTTACACATATCCAGAAATTGCAATGCGGTTACAACGTACTGAGGGATCTGTGAAACGTAGACTAATGGAGTTGAAAATTAAATCTAGACCTGTACGTATAGATAATCATACAAAATATACAAAGCAAGAAGTAAAACAAATTGTGGATTTATATGATCGAGGTTACAGCATCGATGTAATTGCAGAGAGGTTAGGAAAAAGTGCATTAGGTGTTCGTGGGAAGATGGAAAGAATGGGGTATAGGTTTAAAGGGAAGGTTCCGATACTACCTAAAGATATTTTTTGTGCAATAGAAAGGTTTAGCGAATAGGGATTTGGTGATGAGGGGGAAGTTAGAACAAAAATAAACGAACTAACTTCATGTCTAATATACATTTTAAGCGTCAAAAAGAATTATTCAAAAGTAATGAATTACATGATGTCTTTAAAAAAATTTTTGCTCACGAATCTCGCAGACTTCATCTGGTAGTGGAACGACAGAAATTAACTTGTCAGCTATTCTCACTGGGAAAGAAAAAGTTTTTCTAGAAGTAATTATTTCCAAGGTGTTTTCACCAATATTTACATTACTGATGTCATTGAAGTAAAAAAATAAATGACCTCTTAAAGAAGTATATGGAGGAATATCTACAATTGGTTGTAACCATGTGTCATCTATTGGGAAATAAAAACTTTGCTCTTCTCCTCCATAAAAAGTTACATTATTTTTTTTTCGCTTAGTGGAATTTGTAGTGACGTGATACTCAGAGTTAGGTCTACAATAGGAAGTAAATTCAAAGCTATTATTTAATGTGAATTCGATTATAGAAATAGGTAAAGCACTCTTGTTAGTAATAGTAACATCCATAATGACTCTAAAATCGCTCTGCCAATATAAGTCAGGTGTTTCAGTGTCAATTCTATCAGGTTTTAAAATAAAAGCGGTATGTAAACCCCTTGGCTGACTGCATGTAATATTTGCACGATTCCTCCAAAAATTTGCAAACGTAATAAAAAAAGTTGCTATAGATATTAGAAATGCTGCAATTGGAATTATGTTAGATTTTAAAAATTCGATCATAATTACCTCCTTTTATTATCATTATACGATATGTATATTGGTGAGACAATTAACTTACTGAAAATCTTTATTTAAGAGAAAGAGGAAGTGGTAATGGTTGATACGGAAGTACTTTCATAATTATCTAGAAAGGAGTATCCGATACTATGAAACCAGTAAAGGCGAAATGTGAAGCATGTGAGCATGTGTTTCGTGTCCAGATGCTCGTAGCGCGATTACCGAACCGTGTGGACAAGCACTACTTCATTTGTTCAAACTGTAAAACGGAATTTGTAAGTTATTATTCGAACCGTGAAATGAGACAGCTGCAGAAAGAAATTTCGAAATTATACAACGGTTTCCGTAAATGTTATACAAAGGACCAGGCAAAAGTGATTCAGGCAAAAATCGATAAAAAAGATTTAGAGTTTAAGTGGCTATCAGATAAATTACGAACGGAAATTGAAAATAATTTACCAAATTAAAGGGGGATGAAGTTATATGGATATACCTAAACAATTGATGATTGGTAGTGTACCGTACGATGTGGAAGTCGTAAAAGGATGGCTTGAAGAAAGAGAAAACGGAGAAGTAAGAATTGCAGAAGTAACGTATCACGAACAACAAATCAAGATTTCGGACAATGTAGCGAAACATGAAGGGCAAATGAAAAACGTACTTCATGAGGCTATTCACGCAATGCTTTATGAATACGGACTAGATCGTTTAAATAAAGAAGCAAACGTAAACGCATTAACTACAGTCTTTTTCGACTTTATTAAAAATAACATCCGTGGTGGTATCTCCAGCTTTGTAGGTCATCAATACTTAGTGCTTACGTCACCTGAGAAACAAGTAGCGAAAGAGGAGCAACATGGATTTTCATTTATCAATACAGCAGGAGAACTTGTGGACGTGGTTAATCAGCACCCACCAGAAGTAGATGTATCGGCATTAGGTGCTGCAATGGCAAAGGCGGAAGTTCATAAGACTGTGGATCTAGGTGTTACGCATGAACAGATTCAGGAATCGGCTGTTAAGATGGTCACTGATAAGCAGACTCGTAAACTGCCAATTGTAGAAGTAAATCGTAGCTCGTTTCCTATGGAAGAGATAGCAAAAATCACGAAAAAAGAAGAGGCGGATCCGACTCATTGGAAAACAGGTATTAAGTATGATGACGAAGGTAAACCGAGATATCGTACACGCTATGAGTGCTGCATGTGTGGGAATCGCGGGAATCAATATGAGTATCAAGAGAATAAATTTACAAAATGCCATAACTGTAACGCGAAACTCAAGATAGTGCAGGCAACGAAAAATGGATTCCCTGAGCGCGACGCATTCGGTAATTTTTACGTGGCTAATGAAGAATACAGCGTTATTTTGGATGGTGAGTAAAGATGAAGAATATACCTACAAAAAACATAAGTGAAGAACTGGAGACACGTGAAGGTGTCACAACAGTGCAAGTAAGTCCCCATGAAAAAATTGAAGTAGCCGGTATTAGGGTTGAGGGTCCGGCTGTGATTCTTATTAATAAGGATAGGAGTGGTTGGATGGAAATTATATGTGATTATCCGATTTGGACAACGTGGTTTATCTGCGTAGTATTCTTTGGTTTAGCAAGCGTTATAGAAGCTGTTAAAAAGTAAGGAAAAGGAGCTGAAGTGAAATGAAATCAACAGGTATCATTCGTAATATTGATCCATTAGGACGAATTGTAGTTCCAATGGAATTACGCCGTACATTAGGTATCCAGGTAAAGGATCCTATGGAGATTTTCGTAGATGGTGAATCTATTATTCTACAAAAATATAATCCTAATAACTCTTGCCAAATTACAGGCGAGGTTTCAGAAGAAAATATTGAACTAGCTGGCGGTAAACTCGTGCTAAGTCCTGAAGGGGTCGATCAGGTATTAGCGGAACTCGAAGCACGTTTGAAGGGGTGATAAAATGAGCGAACCTAATAAGCAATATACAAATATCGAACTGGAAATGATTTTGGATAACTTTGTAAAGGCGTTACCTATGCAAATGCGTATGCAGCGTGAAATGTCTAAAGTATATAAAGCACGTTTCGATGCACTTGTTTCAGAAGGTTTTACTGAACAACAAGCACTAGAAATTGTAAAGTCACGAGGTATAGAGTGAAAGGTTCGGAAGCAATTTTACGAGTGATGCACCAGGTAGGAGGAGAAATCCCGGCTACGCAGTTTGATACGTGGCTAGGACAACTCTCTCAGTTAGGTCTACTGGAGCAAGTCACGAAAGATAATGAGCATGTTTATTATTACCGGCTTACGGATAACGCAAGACAGTTTTTAGCGAAGAAGGGTGTTATTTAGTTCTTAACTTGTTGAAGTGTGGATAAGAAATGTTTGAAAGCCTCTTGCATTTCTCTAACATCTTTATACCTTTCTTCTCTGTTAGGATTAGTGCCTTTGTCAAAAAATGCTTTGAATTGCTCGTTAGTAAAAGCACCCATTGTTGTTCGACCTGTAAATATAAAGTAAATGAGTCTTGTTAATGCGTATATCTCGTGATGAATTTTATAGTTAGAAAATCCATCAAACGCCAGTTGTGGATCATTAAAAGCGCCTTTCATTTCCGTAAATTGATTAGTCAGTTGACTTTCTTCTAGTTTTATCAAACCAAAATCAGATACTTTAATAATCTCTGCTCCATCATAAATCTTTATTAATATGTTAGATGGGCTGATATCTCTATGTAAAACATTTTTACTATGGATATATGTAAAGGCTTTAAATATTTGCTGAATTAAATTGATTCTTTTGGAGAAATCTAGTGTATTGTTTCTCTTTGAAATATAAGTATACAGAGATTCATCGGCATATTCCATTATATATTGATGGTTCTCCTTATCAAACTTAAAAACTTCAAGAACGTAAGGGGATTTTAGTTTGCGCATTTCTACAAATTCAGTGCAAAATCTTTGATACTCTGCCTCTGTTAAATTACTATTTGCTTTTTTTACGGCGAAAAAACAATTGTAAAATGTATCTTTATATTTAAAAACTTTTGCATAAGAACCTTCACCTATTATTTTTAGCTGAAATGGGATTGTAGTATTTGCTCTTGTTATGGAAATTCCGTTTTGTAATTCGAATATTTGTCCCATTCTGATTACCTTTATTTCATTGAATTCAGGGGGGATGGAACTACCACCACTTGTTTTTAAAAATGATTTGCACTGTTCGACTATTTCTTTGTAATAAGGGCAAAAATCAAAAGCAGCTTCAGTATTTATTAAATAGGACTGGAGTTTGACTATATCATGGATATCTCTAAAAAGTTCTCTACTTTCATGCGCTGTATAGTATCCAGTATGTAGTCTACTGTTTAAGTAATCAAATAGTTCAGTAAACTCAGCGTGGTAAAATGAAAAAATTTCTTTTAATGGAGAAGGCATCTTCTGATAAAACCCGCTATATTTGTTTAAGTTTCGTTCACCTCTTTGTTGAATAATGTCGTCAAGCGTATTGTGTAGAAATATATTAACATTTTCTGTAAGATTGACCATGTTTCGTTACTCCTTCTTGTAAGCTAAATGATTTTATTTTAATAATAACAGAAAAGATGAATATCCGGTTGTTATAATGTTTAACTTTAATCAAATAATTTAGGGATGGTAAAAGGAGGTACGTAAGTGAATTATTTAGATCATATTCCACAATTAGTATTACAAGTACCGGCTACCATTTTAAAAGATGCCCTGTATATTGAACAACAACTGAGATTCGTAGAACGTGTGGCGGCAAGGAGTAAGGAACATGACATCTGAGAAAATAAGGGATTTACAAATAGATGGTGTGGACGTTCCGTTTTATGATGGATTAGAAAATGTATGTATTCTTTAGTAAATATATGGGGATTAACCTTCCAAAACCTATGTTTTTTATATATTATTAAATATAGCAATTTAATAATTTGTGGAGTAATACTATCATCGGGAGTGGAATAAAGTGGATGAGAATAGAAAAGATATAATGGAATACTATGATGAATGGCATAGGGAGCAAGACACAGATATAAAGTGGTATCGTAAAATATTGCAAAAAAGATGGTTAAAAAAAATCGGAAAAGGTAATTTGATGGCAATTTCTTTTTTGGTTTTTTTGGTAAGTATCACTTGTTATTTTTATAAAACAGAGAGCAAGGCTTATGCCACTTTGAATGCTAAATTTCGTGGCTGGGAATCTGACTTGACTTTTGCTTCTTTGAAATTGGAATCTAATAACTATGTTTTTGGTGTGGATAAAGATCCAGCGGTTTTAAAAAATATGGTACCTATGTATATAGATATTAACGGGGATAAAATATTAGTTCAAAAAGAGTCTTTAATAATACATGCACAATTTATTATGTCAGATAGTCCGCTCAGAATGAATACACCTTGGCCTATAGCAAAAGGGGATTTATCTTTTATGCCTGTGAGAAATCCTATGGGTGTATTTGGTGATGAAAAAGCATTTTTAGGTCGTGTACATTTAGAAAAAGTATATATGGGAACAAAACAAGAACCAAATCAAGTGCTATTGGAACATTCTGGAGGGTCATCAGTCAAGTTAAATTTATCTCCGTCAATTTATGAAAAAAAATTAAATTTTAAAGTATTTATTAATGGTGAACGCAAGGTGATTCCTGATAATAAAATTACTTTGATACCATATAAAGAAAATGAAGAAAAAGAATCTATCAAATTTATTGTAAATAATTTTGTAGATTTTGGATTTGATCATCATACAGGAATAGAAAACTCTGAAGTATCTAATTTTTATATTGAATCCTCTAATACTTTTCTAAAAACAAATACAGATGACGTAGCTGTATTAAATATCATGAAGTCTGCCAATCCTCAAAAAATTGATGTACCCAAGAGTCGTGTCTTGGGTAACGGTAATATGAATTCTACTCTTAGCTTTGATGGTAAGTCTTTTGCAGCAGATGTTACAGGTGTTTTTAATGAAATGACTATTGCGGAAAAAAGTGTATTCCCGAATATTTGGCAGTGGGCTAGGGATAATGCAATTACTATTTTGACCACAATATTAACTGCTGCTATAACTGCATTTTTAGGAAGAGAATCACTGTATAGTAAGAAAAAATGAGAGTTTTAGATGAATTTATATAAAATAGTCATTTTTTAATTCATGGAGCCAAAATGGATTTAACATTAGGAAAAGGGAAAATAGAAAAACTATTGGTTTGTTTAGAACACTTTGAGGATTTCTTTATGCGTGGCTTTATGAAAAAATTGCCTGCTTATAAATCACAGCTACAGCTTTTTACACGAAAATAAAAATATATAAAAGAAAAGTTTTTAGGAGGGGGTCTAATACACTACAGTACTTAAAAAAGAAAAACAAAATAAAAAAGACCCCCCTAAAAAAATATACCTTATATATATAATATAAATATAAAACTAATAATTATTTATTATATATATAGTATTATTTATTAATAGTTATATAGTATGTAATACTATTAATGGTTTAAGGTTTTTGTTTTAGGGGTTTGATTTTCTGAGTCAGGAGGTTCGGAGATGACCGGAATTGATGGCTATGTTTCAAAGAAGACAATACAACTATGGCTGGAGAATTACGAGTCACTGGCTGTAGGTGATCGGTTCCCTGATGCACCGCCTAGCTTTACTGGACCTGGTACACTGGACGGGAAAGGTGATGGACGGTTGAATAAGATTGTGCTGGATCAGGCGATTAAACAATTACCGAAGAACATGAAATATATAGTGCTTGCTCGGTATGTGTACAAGATTCCTAGAAGGAATACATTACGGACTATGAATATCACTGCAAAATTGTATTACGCACGCTGTAAACAAGCCGTGGACATATTACACATGACTATTAACGGTGATATGGCAGGTATGGGAAGTTTAATAAAAAAGTTGTACGAGGCTTGACAAGGTGGGTTCATAGTAGGTACAATTTATGTTAGGATGGTGAAATTGTGTCCTACTCCAATACTAAATAATACGCATAGCCATGAGGCCCGTCATTAGGGTATCATGGCTATTTTTATGCACGTTGGATTTGGCTGAATGTGGTGTATATAGTAAGTAGGAAATAGGAGAAACTGTACAGCATACTATGAACTGTAGGCAACGCGAAAGAGAAACCTTAGGGTAATTTCGCCAGTCGCTCTCTCCTGAAGAAGACGGCCCTTTGAAACTCAGGGGGTCATGATCCAATGTTCAGTTAGTTAATAAGGTGAAGCTTATGCATTAATTCAAGTGATTGAAGCTGTGTGTATGGCTTACAAACGTTGATATAACAAAGGTGTATAATAATTGTATATTGGTTACGTATTGAAAAAAGAAAGAATCATTGATATCAATGGATTTCGCTTCTATGCAGTTTACATAACCAATGTTATAGGCAGTCATTTTTAATACAATATTCATCGTTATTCAAAATAGACATTTTAGATTATTAAACATTTGGTTTTGTTTTAATCCCCCGGGGGAGGTCAAATCTGGTGAGGGGCTGGCAGGCGCTCGTAACGTTCCGTCAGAATTTTGAAACTCGGGTAGTAGGATTTTAGTGAAAATTTAAAAGAATGCGTAATTTCTATGGTATAATTAACAAGACTTAACTTACATTTTCTGTAGGAAATGAGATGGGAGGAAGAAGCATGAATACATACGAAGAGAAATATGCAAAAACAAAAGAGAAGCAGTTAGCTTTGTGGAAAGAAATGGTTCATAGGGCATTTGGTGAAAACCAAAATGATTTAATTAAAATTACTGACCGCAACCAGATAATTGAAATTTTAAATGCGGTTGGTACAGATGAAGCGGATAATCATACCTTTTTACCTACAAGTGGTGGCCTAGATTTACATGGAGCCACAGCATCATATGAAGAAGGTCGTATAGAGTTAACATTTGAAGGCCGTACTACATATATAGTAAACCCCGACTCATTGACTTTTCACCAAGTAGGGGAAGACCCTGAATGGTGGTATTTTAGACTAAATACTAAGCCTTTTAAAGCTAGTGGTGTCTATGAAGAAACAACTCCAGTGGAACAAGTATTTGAATCAGAACTTGATAAGGAAGTATCATGGTCTATGAGCTATTATGGAGAAGAAGTTTTAGAACTTGAAGCTGGTGTGTATGTAGATTATGCTGTTCGGGAGATCGGCCATCTAGGTTACGATGAGTATGGAAATTCAATTCCACTTCCTGATAGTGCACGTACTGTACATAGAGGGATTAATGGCGGTTCTTATGCTATTTTTTCTAAATATTCACTATACAATCGAGTTAGTTCAACGTATGATGCTAGACACAATAAAGTAAGTGATGATGAATTCCGAGTTTATATTAACAATATAGTAAATGCATTAAATAAAAAATAAACGCTATGTTATGAAAATATACGAGTTTCAAGGCAGTCGATATTAAATCGATTGCCTTTTTCTATTTCACGAAGAAAGGAGAGCGAAATGATGGCGAAGTTAGACGAGTTAAAACAGAAACTTACGGCTAAACAAATTCAAGCGGCGTACTTGCTTGTAGAAAATGAGTTGATGGAATCGAATAACGAAGAAAAAAGAACCCAAGACGAAATGGCGAACGAGCTTGGTATAAATCGGACAACGCTTTGGGAGTGGCGAACTAAGAACCAGGACTTCATCGCATTCAAGAGTGAGGTGGCCGATAGTTTTCTCGCAGAGAAGCGCGAGCAGGTATACAGCAAGTTAATGCAGTTAATTTTAGGGCCGCAACCGAGTGTAAAAGCTATGCAATTGTATATGCAGCGATTCGGTTTACTGACTGATAAGAAAGTAATCGAGGGTGATCTAGGAAATGCAACCCGTACAAATGCGGAAATCGAAGAACAGCTTCAGAAATTAAAAAAATTGACAGGCGAGTAAAAGGAGGGCGGGCTACATGGCATATATAGACGGTAAATGGTTAGCCCGTCAAGAACGTCAGGAACGTATTAATCTTGTAGCAGAAAGGGCGAAGAAATTACAGGAGCTGTACGAAACTGGTGAGGTTACAGAATATTACATGGATACACTACTTGCTGACATCGATGAGTTAGAAAAGTTAAAAAGGGTGCACCGTGGAGAACATGACATGCTGTACTTCATGTATGAGTATTTCTCTGAAGAAGGGAATCCAGGGAATCCGGATAACTTAATCCCTGCCGGAGTAACGATGGATGATGCTGCAGAATTTCACCAAACGTTATGTGGGCTTTTAGATGACATCACAACAGGTAGGGAGAAAAAGAAAAAAGTGGCCTGGAGTGTAGGACGTGGTCATGCAAAAACCGCTTATCTGAGTAACGGTTATTTGTGTCATCAAGTCGTGTATCGATTAAAGCAGTATATTGTTTTGATTTCTGAAACATCCGATGTAGCCGGTGACTTTATATCCTGGGCGCGTGATCAGTTAAAGTACAACGAGAAACTACGTGAAGATTTCGGTATCTTACTTCACGAACAAAAAAGCAGAAATGAAGTAGATAACGATAAAGAGTTCGTGACTTTAACAAACACGAAAGTCGAAGCAAAAGGTATAGGGACGCAGGTACGTGGTTTACGACACGGTTCGAAACGTGTACAGCTCTATATTTTGGATGACTTAGAAAGTAAAGAAAACACTGCGACGGTTGACTTAATTGCGAAAAATAAGCGTTGGTTCAAGGAAGAATTGCTTCCAGGTTTGAGTCGTCAAGAAGGTGCTTGTATTTATATGGGTACCATCGTTTGTTACGACAGTTTATTGCATCACGTGATTAAAAATCGTCGTGATTTCGTATCCAGGTCATTCCCGGCAATTTTGAAATGGTCAGAGCGTGAAGAGTTATGGCAAGAATGGCGTGAGATTCGTCAAGTGGATGAAGAGGGCGCTTCTGATAAAGCTCGTGAATTTTACGAACAAAACAAAGAAGAAATGCTTCGGGGAACAAAAACATTATGGCCATCACACTTCCCTTACATCGATTTGATGGAAATTAGGGAGGATGACGGAACAAAAGCGTTTAACCAGGAGTATCTATGTAACCCGACTGATGAGGAAAGACAGATATTTAAACCTAAATATTTCACGTACTGTACTGAAGATGATTTAAAAGATAAAAAACTTTTGTATTACGGTGCGGTTGATTTCGCGATGGGTAAAGAAAAAGGTGACTATAGTGTAGTAGTCACACTTGCGAAAAACGTTGAAACAGGAACTTGTTACGTTATCGATATTTTTATGGAGCGTGTCCATCCAAATACGTTGTTAGAAAAGGCTGTAGAATACACGCTGGAATATCAATACGAAGCACTTGCGGTAGAGGCGCAACAAGCCCAGGAATGGTTTGCGGAGAAGGTTGGAGAGGAATTGCAGAAAAAAGGATATCCTTCATCGACTCGTTTAAAACAAATTAAGCAGCGTACACGAAAAGCACTACGTATTGAGTCGTTATTACCAGATATACAGAGCGGTAAATTACGTTTTATGAAACATTTACGTGCTTTATTGGAGCAATTTGAAATGTATCCGATGCACCCACACGATGACGGTCCGGATGCGGTTCAAATGGCTTTTTCTATCGCATATAAACGTGCAAGACGTAAAGCAGGCACTACAGGGAATTCAAGATATTGAGAAAGGAGGGGCTTGAATGAGAGTACAAGGTGACCGGAATTTTATGAATCCAGTGGAAATTGTAATGCCAGTCCGTACCGCACTCGGCGATTCTGAGTGGACACGCATTATGTCCGAGGTTCGCTTGTATGAGCGTTATGAAGGAGACTTAAACGTATGGTCTGATTATAAAAAACCAGACAATCTCGACTACGAACCTACGAAAATACAACTTGATTATCCTCAAAAAATCGTAAACATGATTGCAGCGTGGCAATTTGAAAAAGAACCGAAAGTCACAGTTCCTCCTGATGTGATAGACGATCCAGCTCTTATGATTCAATCAGGATATGAACCTAGTGAGGAGCAACAAGCAGAAAACAGTAGAGCGAAAGCAAAGGAGCGGTTATTAACATGGGTTTGGGATGACAACCGAATGCATGAGAAGCTATTAGCAGCAGCAAAAGACAGGGCTATTTCAAAAACAGGTGTGTATGCTCGGATTCATTATGATAAACGTCGCGGTGAATTTAAGATTATTTGGCATCCATCAACAGAAGTTATCGCAAAGTATAGCGACTGGGATATAGATCAGCTGGAAGAGATTCATTTTATTGCATGGCTTGATGAAGAACAAACGAAAATGTGGAAGTTATCATATTACTTAGTTTGGCATGAAGAAGCGGATGAGTATGACTGTGAAATTGAAGAGGCTGTCTACAATGGCGATTTAGAAAAGCAAGAGGATAGGGTTGAGCGTTCATCAATGGGTATTGATTTTATTCCAGTTGTACCGGTGCCGACTGAAAAGCTCAGTAAGCGGACTACAGGCTATAGTGAGCTTGAAAAAACGATTAAGCTTTCTGACGAAATCGACAAAAAGATGTCTGATTACTCGGATGCGCTACGTTTTGAAATGTTCGCTATTACGTTGCTAACGAATGTAGACGAGGATCCAAAGAATCCACTTCAAGTTGCACCAGGTGCGAAATGGGATTTAGGTGATGGTGCGGAAGATACCGGTGAACCAAGTGCTAAGAAATTGGAGAGTGGATTTAGATTTAAAGAAACTATCGAAGCGTATCTGGACCGATTGCAAAAACGCCTACATGAAAAAGCAGAAGTACCAATGGTGAATACGGCTGATATGAATACAGGTGGTATAAATGACATGGCCGTGCAGCTTTTATTCAGTAATATCATTTCAAAAACACAACGCTCATGGGTGATATGGCAATCACGCCTCCAAACCTTAAATGAGTATATTTTGCGTTATATGAAAGCGAGGCAGGATGACCCAAAATTCAAATACGATAAAGAGATGTTAGCAAAAGTAGATAACTATTATGCTAGTAAGGTTATTTTCGGTTTACCGTTACCACAAGATCAAAAAGCACTTATCGAACAGTTAGGCGATGAAATTTCAAACGAAATCGAATCAATTAAAGGTGCGATTACGAGAAGTGGTAAAGAAAATGCGGAACAGAAATTCATGGAGATTATGCAAGAACGAATGTTGAAACGACAGTCTCAGGATCCGTATAACGAAAAGTAATACTTGCCTTACGAAATGGCGCTATAAACTTTCGGAAATTATAGCCGACAGGCTCAAAATGGAGGATTTGCAAATGGAATACGTAAAACAAGCTACAGCATTAAAATTTTTTGTAGGACAAGTACAAAAAACACCTAAGTTCCCACTTCGATTAGACCTACAGTTTTTCTCCGATGGTGGCGGTTCTGGGGATGATCCAGACAAAAAGCCTGGGGGTACTGACGATCTGTCAAAAACTTTTACGCAAGAAGAACTAGATGAAATTGTTAAGAAGCGCTTAGAACGTGAACGTGGTAAATCCGCTGAGAAATACGGTGATTACGATAATGTGAAAGCGAAACTAGCCGAATACGAAAAAGCTGAGGAAGAGCGTAAAAAGCAAGAAATGACGGAAATTGAACGTTTGCAGGTTGAAAAAGAAGAAGCTGACAAAAAGGCACTAGAAGCTTCCGAAGCAGCGCAAAGAGTACAAGAAAAAGCAAATACACGTATTCTAAATACGGAAATTAAGAGTATTGCACGTGCTTTAGATGCAAATGATTCAGGTGACGTATTGGCGCTTTTAGATAAGTCGACTATTCAACTTGATGAGAATGGTAATTATCAAGGAGTTGAAGAGGCTGTTAATGCGCTAAAGGAAAGTAAACCTTGGATGTTCAAGAAAGTTGTGGGGGCAGATGCAGCTGGTGGCGCGAATCCAGGAACAAATCCGAGAGCGAATGAAATTCTTGCTTTAGAAAAAGAGCTGGAAGAAGCAAAAGCAAAAGCGTTAAAAGATTCAAAATTTGCGGGCGAAGTAACACGTATTTATAACAAGTTGTTAGAAGCAAAATCGAAGAAATAACGGATCGTTGATTATAAGTCAGCGGTTTTTTAATTTAAAAAATTTGAGGAGGCTACAAATATGCCAGTACCAACTACGTACGAATTTCAACAACAAGTAAGACAAATGCAAGCGAATGTGGATTTAATTCTCACGAAAGCACCAGTTCTTTTCGGGTTAATTGGTGTAGGAGACACTTTAACACAAACTAAATTTGAATGGCAGAACGACTATTTAAACTCTGATACAGGTATTGTAAAAACTGCCGCAGCTGTTGGGGATACGGACCTAGTTTTAGAAAAAGGTGAGGCTCGTAAATTCACTGAAAATGCTCTGGTACAAAACGGCTTAGAAGTGCTACGTGTAGTAAGTGTTGATGAAAATGCCGATAAAATCACTGTGCAACGTGGTTACGATAGTACGAAAGCGGAGGCAATTACAGCTGGTGGTGAATTAAAAGTCATCGCAAGACCGAGACCAGAAGGTGAAGATGCTTTCCGTAAGAATGAGATCAATGACCGTTTGGTGTCACATAACTTCTCACAAATCTTTTCAAGATACGCATCTGTTTCACGTACACAACAACAAGTGAACACATATGGCGTATCAAACGAATTAGATTATCAAGTAAACCTGCGTTTACAAGAGATGATTCGTGAAGCTAACACTTCTCTAATCTATGGTCGTAGAAATGTTGGCTCTCCAACACAACCACGTACTACAGGTGGTTTATTTGCATTTGCGGGTATTGAAGGTTCTCATAAGCAAGACTTTAAAGGGAATGAAATTGCGGCAAAACCTTTAAATGACGCTGTAGAACAAGTATTTACTCGAGGCGGTTCAGCAAATACGATTCTATGTGGACCGAATATCGCACGACAAATCACAAAACTTGGTGGCGATACAATTCGTACTACGCGTCAAGATACTGCGGCAGGTTACCAAATCTTATCGTTTGTATCGGATTTACCAGGTGGAGCGATTTCTAGTGTGGTAGTTGATTTAAATATGCCTAAAGATCGTGCGTTACTTCTTGATACAGAAAAAGTAAAGGCCCGTTACTTAACTCCAATTTATGATCAAGATGCTACACCAAATGGTGCTGATTACTTCTCTCGTGTCATTCGTGGGGAATTTGGATTTGAAGTTAAGAATGCGAAAGAGTCTATCGCTGTTCTTGAAAATATCTCTAAAACAATGGCTTAAAAGGTAGCGTGTATGCTACCTTTTTGTATTTTGAAAGGAGTTTTATGCATGTCTATTTCTGAAAATCAAGCACAACGTTTAAACAGATCGATGCCGATTGCGAAAGACACATCACTTGGCAATATTATTAAAGGTCTTGAAGAAAAAGTAGCTCTAATACCCAAAAAGGTTGATAAACAACCAGATAGTACAGCGACTGACGTAGCGGGTGTAGTAAAAGACTTAAACGCCCTTATTGCAAAGTTAAAAGCTGCAGGAATCATGACGCCTTAACAGAATACAGTGACGGAGGTGACGCCAAATGAAGGTGTCGGAAAGGCTGGAGAGTCGGTTAGCAAAAGTTCCAAAAGTAACTCCGGAAGACATCGGAAATTGGCTAGCTGAAGCCGAAGCTGAGTCAGAGTTAACTGAAAAAGTAAATGCAAATGCTATTTTTTATCTTGCGCTATCATTTGCTTATGAATCGATTGCAGCAGACGCAGCACGTTTTTTTTCGTATACAGATGGTGAGGAGTCGGTTGATAAATCGATGGTCTTTGCTAACTATAAGAAATTATCAGCAGATGCGCTTAAAAAATATAGAAAATATAGACGTGGAAAAGGTACTCACCAAACATTTGCTAAGCGAGCAGATGGGAGATGATTACATGAGCGATTCTCAAAAAGAAATGGATGAAGTACTTGATGCCATTTCCGAAGAATTTAAAGAGGAGCATGAAAAACAAGTTTCTGATACTGTAAAGGCCATTATCCTAATACGTTTGTTTTTAGTTGATTTATTGAATGACTATCAAAAGGATGGAATCGTGAAGCGTAGTAGATTAAATGCGTTATTACGAGACCTTACTTTATACGAAAAAGAATTTCGTAAACAAGCAGAGCGGTCATTCCATACATTGATTGAAAACACGTCGAAATGGACCACATCAAAATTATCAGAAGCAGGTTTGGACGTGAAATCTATAACTGCAGTAAATAAGCAAATTATTCAAGGGGTTATAAAAAGACCTGGTGAAGATGGTTTAGTTCTGTCTGATCGTGTATGGAATTTATCTGGAGATATGAGAGATCGATTAAGTAGTGTCATTCGTCCATCTGTATTAAGGGGCGAGAGCATTACAATGATTTCTCAAAAGATAAAGGACGTACACGACAATGAGAAATGGAAGGTTGAGCGTGTAGCAGTTTCTGAGAGTACTAACACATACCGAGCAGCTACTATACAGAATGGATTAGAAAGTGAAATTGTGACAGGTTATCAAATTATTGATAATGGTCACCGTCACAGATATCATTCAAAGCACACGTGTTACAAGCTAGCGAGACGCGATGCGTACGGTTTAGGGGCTGGAAAGTATCCGAAAAATATTCCGGAAAGCCTTATGAATCAATTAATAAGCCCACATCCACAATGTTCGTCACGGCTGAACTACTTAATAAGCGAGGAGGTGTAGCAATTGCTTACTGAAGATGACATTAAAGAGATTCGCGAAAATCGTGAAATGATTGAGCAGGGACGTAGAGAACCGGTGATTTTATACATTAAAGGGGTTTCTGAAAAGGATCCAATTACAGGAGAAGAAATCCAAGGTGACCCCCGAAAAGAAACTGTTCAATTAGTTTGGAAGAAATTCACGTCAGTGGAAAAGACGAAGTTCGCTGATCTCGATGTTAAAAAAGGGGAGGCGCTTGTTACATTTCCTCTTAATGTGGACTTAGAGAACATTGAAAAAATTGAACGTAAAGGTGTTTTTTACGTTATCGAACTTATCGATGAACGAGGGCTTGGTGGCGTAAACCGTCGTGAGGTCATTGTAAAGAGGGTGATTTGATGAGAATCAGAGTTGTTGTTAAAGGAAAATCAAATGTGTTAAAAGCAAATAATCCCAATAGATACAAAACACCAATTGAGCAAACGGTAGAAAAACATACACGCTTACAAGCTAATCAAGCCTCTAATCGAGCACCGATATTACACGGTCCTTTATCTGAAAGTATTCCTGCAAGTGTAAAGATAGTAGTCGGTGCGAGAATTATTGGTACGTATGGATCTCCTCTTATTTACGCGGCGGTACAAGAATTTACGCACAAAACCAAAAAAGGTTTTATGCGTAAAACAGCATTTGAAGGTGAGCAACCATTTGTTGAGGATATAAACAAAACTGTTCAACGTGTAGCAAAGGGGCATTAATTATGTTGAATGATGTAATGTATTCATTAAAAAAGTTGCTAGATGTTTTTGCGCCTACTACATGGATATACGATGGTGTTTCTGTATCAGGAAAAGACAAACCCTTCATAACCATTGAGGATTTGTCAGGAACAATTAGCAGGTTTTCAAAGGAGAATTTTTCGCGTAATCATCTGATTCAAGTTGGTGTGTATGCAGATAAAGTTTTTGATAGGAACGATTTGCAAGATAGAATAATTAACCGATTCGAAAAGGGTTCAATTGACTTGTACGATACAAGTAAAAAGAATCCAGAACGAATCGGTTTTTTTAATGCAAAAGTAAAGGATTTTGAACCACTGTCTCAAAAAGACGTTGAGATTTTAACAGCGAAACATTTGAGTTTTATTACTATAACAATCAGAAATTAGAGGGGGACTAAAAATGGCAGAAGTGAAAAAAAGTAATGCACCTGAGTTTAAAGGTGCCGAAACACTTTACTTGATTGACATTCCGCAACCTGATGGGAAAACTACAAAAACAGTCCGATTTTTTAACCAAACGTCAGGTTCACGGTCAATTGAGGCTGGAGAAATCGAGTTGAAAACGAAAGATAAGAGTGGATCTGATTACGGTGACGTAACACAATCCGCTAGTATTGAAGGGATTTGTACTGAAGGTGACGAGGGACTTGATTATGTAGAAGAAGCAATTCTTAATAAAGTTTTAGTAAGAATTCATGAAGTTAACCTACGTAGCGCAACCGCTTCTGAGTTTAAAGTTAAATCAGGAACATACATGTTGAATAGTTTGGAACTTTCTCATGAAAATGAGGAGTACTCAAAGTATTCTATTGGCTTAAAATTAAATGGAAAAATTTCTAAAGGGACGCTTAATAAAGTACCTAATGGCGCGCCAACTGGTGACGTAGCTACTCCTGAAGCGTAATAGTAAGTCTATTTACTATTAATTAAGAATGTTTATGGGGGTGGAGATTTTTGGATATATCTAAAATCGAAAAAATTGCAGTCGCATCTTCAATTCTTTCAACATTCGGAGAGGATGCATTGGCTCCTCACGTTGATTTAAATCGTTTATCAGAATTATGTGAGGAATCGACTCGAAATTCAACAGCGAGACAATGTGGTGAAGCGACAGTTAGTGTTTTAAATAAGATTATTGATAGCTTGTCAGAGGAGGGTGAACAATGAAGCTAGATCAACAAGAGCAAGCGGTTATTATAGGCAATACAATTATGATGCTTGGTGGGCATGAAGAGGTAACTAATTATGTCGATCCTAAGAAGTTGGCCAAAGTAAGTGATATTCACAATGAGCTATACGATAATACAACCCCGCGTGAGCGAAGAGAAGCAATGATTAGTTTGCTTAATAAAACAATGGATGAATTTGTGGGAAATAAATAATTGAGATCTGAATAAGCGTTCATATAGACGCTTTTTTATTTTGAACAAAAAATAATTGGAGGTAATTATTATGGCTGAAAAATCATATACGCGTTTCGTAATTAATGGTAAAGAACAAGAACTGAAATTCTGTTTACAAGCACTGAGGTTATTAGATGAAAACGGTGGGCCGATGCAATTCGTTTCCCAAACCATGCAGGGCGGAATTACTAATTTCACGGATGTGGTTTATTACGCACTGATTCATACAAATGAGGGAATCACGTATGAAGCTGTACAGAAAGAGATTGAAAATATGTTTAATGCTGAAAAACTAGACCTTGATGAAATTCTAAAGTACAACAAAGCAGTTGTGCTAAATAGTTTTTTCTTCCAGAAGACAGTGAAGAAACTTCTAGGGACAATGACAGCGGAACAACAGAAATCGTTCGAGAACCTGTACGCATAAATATTGATGAATTGCAAGGTGAGTGTTTTCGTTTTTTTAATATGACCACCTTGCAATCTTGGCGTATTAGTCTCAAGGAATATCACCTTATGTTGAACGGATATAAGGAACAACTACTTGATAAGTACGAGTTTGCAAGTGTACAAGCTTTGTTTAATCGAAATGCTCAAAGTGACAAAATCAAGTCATTAGCGGATATATACACACGTCCAGAAAGTGTTCGTGATATTGAAAAACAAGCAAATGAACGGAAAGAAGTAGTTGAAAAAATTCAAAGGAACGAATCGTTCTTTGATCAAATAGAATCGATGATTAGAAGTCAAATAAAAGAAGAGGAAGGGTAGGTGAGGTGAATGGGCCAGAACAAGGTAGAAACTCAGGTGATTGCGGATATATCTAATTTAATAAGTAACCTTGGACAAGCTACACAAGCATGGAATACATTTTTTCAACAGATTAGTAGACCACCTCCTATACCACCGGCTCCACAACCGCCGTCACCTCCACCATTACCGCCAGCGCCACCAGCACCACCGCCTCCTGATTATTCAGGGTGGCGTGCTAGATTTCAAGAAGTAGGTAATCAAGCAATTGAAATGGGCCGACGTGTACAGCAAACAGGGCAAACAATGCAAAATGCATTTGGTCCTGCAGCTGCAGCGTCGGCTTTTGCTTTAGGGAGTATGATTCAAAAGTCACGAGAATTTGAATCACAAACTCGTAAAGCGGCGGTTTTAACTGCAGGTGACTACGGTCAAGTAAAGAAAGCGATTCTTGATATGGCAAAGGATTCTGTGTATTCAACAGGGCAGGTAGCAGCGGCTTTTGCTGAAATGGGTGCGAAAGGTTTTGATTCGGCTCAGGCAACGTCCGCATTACCTGGTGTGTTGAGTGCAGCGGCTGCGTCAGGCGAAGACCTGGGGATGGTTGCTGATACGATTACGTCAGCTTTAAACTCATTTGGTATGGAGGCAAGTCAAAGTACACATGTTGCTGATGTTCTAGCAACAGCCGCAAACGCAACAGCTGCAGGTGTAGGGGATATGCAATACGCTTTTAAATATGCGGCGGGTCCAGCAGCTCAATTAGGCATATCGATGGAAGAATTAGCGGCTTCTGTTGGTATTATGTCAAATAGCGGTATTAAAGGGGAGACCGCTGGTACAGCATTACGTGCATCTTTACTACGTTTAGTTAAACCGCCAAAAGCAGCGGCGAATGAGTTAAAACGACTTGGCGTATCTATTACGGATCAACAAGGTAATATGAAACCATTGTCTCAAATTATTGGAGAATTAAAAACGGGAATGGAAGGTATGACAAGTGCACAAAAAGGCGCGGCGTTAGCAACAATATTTGGGACAGAAGCTGTATCAGGTATGATGGCACTTGTAGCAGCGGGGCCTGAAAAGATTGATGCTTTAACACAATCCTTAGTGAACTCGGACGGTGCTTCTAAAAAAGCTGCGGACTCCATGCTTGAAGGATGGGCCGGAGCACTGACGAAAATGGAAGCCTCTATTGATGTTGCGGCACGTGCATTTACTGATGCATTAGCTCCTGCATTAATGGCCGTAGCTGGAGTAGTCGAAACCTTGGCAAACGCTTTTATGAAATTACCAGCTCCTGTGCAGACGGTGATTGCTTCCGTAGTAGCATTTACTACGGCTTTTTTAGTTGTAGCAACGGTAGCGGGTATTGTTATTAACGCAATTGGAGGAGCAATAATTACTATCGGCAAACTAATGCTTTGGATGTCAGGAACATCAAAAGCAGCAGTAATGCTTCGGGCTGCTTTATCAGCATTAAGAGCTGGATTTGCTTTATTGTTAGGACCGGTTGGTGCGGTTATTGCAATTCTAAGCTTAGTGGGGGTAGCGCTAGTCCAATTATACAAACATAATGAGACTTTCCGAAATGCTGTGAATAATGCGTGGGAATCAATAAAAAATGGGACAGTAGCAGCCGTTGAGGCTATGAAAGCTGCTTTTGATTCTTTAGGTTCTTATCTCGGGACAATACCGGAAAAATTTTCAGCAATGGGTACAGCAATTAGCGCAGCGTTAGAGGCAGGGTTAATTAAAGCCGGACAGGTGTTTTCTGGTTTTGCAACAGCTGTAGAGATTTCGCTAGCTGTAATAAAAGCGAAATTTAGTGAATTTGGTCAGGGGATAAGTGGTGCGTTTAGTTCAGCGATTTCAGGACTTAGTTCAGCATTTGCTGGAATTGGATTAGCTCTTTCTCCAGTGTTTAATTTTATCAAAATGTCTTTTTCCTCAATAGGAAATACGATAGCCACTTTAACTCCATTAATTGTACGTTTAGGCTTATCGTTTTTAGGTGTTTCAGGCCCTGTAGGGTGGGTAATCGCTATTGTAGCTTCTTTAGGTGCTACTATATTTAAATTGATAAATACAAATGATCAAGTGAAGTCTGCTTTTATGTCGGCTTGGCAGTCTATACAATCGATTTTTAGTTCTGTGATGTCTGCGATTTTGCCGGTTGTTCAGTCAATAGCTCAGGGGATTACACAAGCATTTGCACCACTAGCTCCTGAATTTGCGAAAACGGGACAAGTTATAGCAGAAAGTTTCGCCACACTTGGACCTGCTCTTTCTGAGTTAGGTACGGCTTTTGGTGAGTTAGGTTCTACAATAGCTAGTTTGTTTAGTGAAGTAGTACAAGCTGTAGTACCGATAGCACTCGACTTATTCCGTTTGTTTGGAGAAACAATCCAAGCCGTAGTACCTTTAGCGTCTGATTTATTTAAACTTTTTGGTCAAGTAATACAAGAAGTAATGCCTATGATTACTGAATTAATTCAGATGTTTGCTGATACGACAATAGAAATTATGCCAGTGATAACGGAGGCTATACAACAAGTAGCTCAAATATTTACTGAGCTAGCAACTACAGTTTTACCGATATTCGCTCAAGCTTTTCAAACGGCATTCCCTATCATATTACAAGTAATCCAGGCGGCGTTTAGCATAGCAGGAATGTTGATTCAAGGATTCGGAGAGATCCTATCCATCATAGCAACGTCAGTGATTCCAATCATCCTTCAGGCGGTACAAGCGGTCTTCCCAGTAATAGCTGGGATTATAGCTGCTGCGATTTCCGTTGCGATTCCTATTATTCAATTATTAGGCCAGGTAATCTCTATCATAGCGACTACAGTTATTCCTTTAATTTTGCAAATAGTCCAGACGGTTTTCCCGGTAATAGTTTCTATAATTCAAGCTGCGATTCCTGTAGCCACTGCGATACTTGAAGGTCTAGCAACAATAATAAAAGGCGTAGTGATCCCGGCGATTCAATTTATTTTGTCGATTGTCCAGGCGGTTTTCCCCGCTATTATGGGCGTAATAACCTCTGCTATTGGGATAATCACCAACATAATAAAGCTTTTCACTTCAGTTTTAAAAGGAGATTGGAGTGGGGCGTGGAATGCGGTGAAAGGCATTACGTCGAGTGTGATGTCATTAATCGGAAATATCATCCAAGGGGCAATAAATTTAATTTCCGCGGTCGTGACTGGTGGACTAAATTTAGTGAAATCTATTTTTTCTAGTGTTCTATCAGCGATAGGTTCTCTAGTAAGCTCAATTTTCTCGGGGATAGGCTCGGTTATTTCATCTGTTATGAATGCAGCAGGTAGCATCATTTCCTCAATTTGGAATGCGGCTAAGTCAGCGACATCTAACATCCTAAATTCTATCTATAACACAGTGACTCAAATTTTTGGCAATGTAAAGTCATTCCTAAGCGGAATCGATTTAGGAAGCATAGGGAAAAATATGATGCAGGGGCTTTTAAACGGTATAAGTTCTATGGCTGGGGCTATTTGGGACAAAATTACGGACATCGGAAATGGAATTAAAGATAAAATTTCAGGACTTTTATCGATTCACTCACCGAGTCGTTGGTTCAGGGATTTCATTGGTGTCAATATGATGAAAGGGTGGATTAATGGTATTGATGCAATGAAAGGCGCTGTACAAAGAACAACCGAACAAATGACTGAATGGATGAAACCTGAAGCTCTACAAGTAGAGACTGTATACGGAATGCCAAGAGGACTTGGTGCGTACCAGACAGCTAAACCACAAGCAAGCTCAGGAAATGCGGATTCCGGAACTGCTTCAAATTCTACAGCTAGTGAAAGACAACCCGCGTATATTAATATACAGCTTGGTAGACAAGAGTTTAATAGGTTCGTTGATGATATTACTGGAGAGCAAGAAGCTGTAAAAAAACGGAAAGATGTATTTTAAAGGAGGGCGGTAGATTGTTAGTTTTTAATGGGATTAATCTAGAAGAATATTTCGAGCAAAAATACGAAAAAGGATTTTTTATGGTTAACGATATAAGAGGGCGCGGAATTTTAAGTGACGAAATTAATGAGTTAACGGTACCTCACCGCCCAGGTTCATATTTTTTAAGTAAAAGGACTCCCAAGAGAGTATTAGAAGTAGATTTCTCTCTTAAGGGAGTCTCTCTTTTTGAACTAAGGAAACGGATAGATGAATTGAATGGTTTATTAGATACAGAAGAACCTGTAAAAATTACCTTCACAGACGAACCAGATATTATGTATTACGGGATTAAGGAATCTGTAGAGGAGACTTTAGAAAAATCTAATATTCATCAAGCAACTATTACACTAATATGTCCAATGCCGTATAAGTTAGGGAATGAGAAAACGGTTGACTTTGAAAATGACGGTCGAGGGTTAATAGCCAACATTCAAAATAAAGGCAGTGCGGAGTCAGAACCTATCATCGAAATTGAAGTTGAAAACCCTTCTACATTTTTAGATGTTCGGAATAAGAGCGTATATCTTCCAAACAAAGAAGATTATTTTCGGATTGGTTACCCGTTACAAGTAAACCAACTTCCAGTAGAGTGGAAACAACGTGTAATGTGGGATGAAATGTCTACTACAGTAGGATGGACAAGTGTATCACAGTTTGAAAACACTAAAGGTGGAGGTACATTCAAATCTAATGGACATCAATTTTATGTAGAAGATTATGGTGATCAGAATTACAAAGGGAATCATGGAGCGATTGCTAAAAAAAGTATTCCTAGCGGACCATTACAAGATTTTATAATGGATGCTTATGTAAGGTTCAACTGCAGTAGTTATGTACAAATGGGACAAGTAGAAGTGGCCCTACTGGATGAGACTAGTAAACCTGTAGTTCGATTGTCGCTAAACGATGTATATTGGGAGGCTGAAGAAACTTTTGGTGTTGCTAAGATTGCCTATCCAGGGCATCCAGCTGAACAAATGATGATCCATACGCGCGGTATGTATCCTTGGACGTGGAATAATTTTTACGGAAAGTTATGTGTTTACCGTATTGGGAATGAATGGGAGTTTTATATTGCGAAATTTGCGTACGGTACTGAGATTGATGATGCTGGAGCAAAAGCTCGTTGGGTAGACAAAGATGGGATTTTGATGAATAAAATTGCACAGGTGCAAATTTCTATCTGTCAATGGTGGAATAATAATCCGGCTGTACTTATGACAGTTGATGATATTAAGATTTGGAAAGTTAACCAAAATACAAGTAATAATCCTCCATATATTGTTGGAAAAGGAGATAAAGTGCAAATCGATACAGCTAAAAGTCTAGTTAGTATTAATGGTTCAAGTGCAATTAATCTGAAGGAATTATTCAGTGATTATCCTAAAATTACTAAGGGCCAGAATAAACTTGAAATTATGCCAGCAAATATCGGAACAGCAAAAGTTAAATATAGGGAGCGATTTCGATGAGAACACCAAGCGGATTACTTCATGTTGTTGATTTCAAAACAGATCAAATTCTATCCGCTATTCAACCAAAGGACTACTGGGAAGATAAGCGTCATTGGGAAATCAAGAATAACATTGATATGCTAGAGTTCAAAATTTTTGACGGTACTCCACATGCAATTACATTACAACAGCAGAACTTGGTTTTAAAGGAAGTACGTGATGGTCGAATTGTTCCGTATGTTATTAATAATGAAGTAGAAAAAGATTCAAAGGATAGATCATTAACTGTACACTCTTCCGGTGCCTGGGTTCAAATCGCCAAAGATGGGATTATTAAACCTCAACGTATAGAGAGCGAAACAGTTAATACGTTTATTGATATCGCTCTTGCCGATTCAAAATGGCAACGTGGAATAACGGATTATTCTTCGTTCCACACGATGACTATCGATGAATTCATCGATCCCCTTACTTTTTTAAAGAAAATTGCAGCTTTGTTTGAATTGGAAATCCAATATCGAGTTGAAGTATCTGGTTCTCAAATTACTGGATGGTACGTCGATATGATAAATAAACGAGGGAGAGAAACAGGGAAGGAAGTAACCCTGGGAAAAGACTTAGTAGGCATTAGACGCATTGAGCATTCCAGGGATATTTGTACCGCCTTAGTCGGATTTGTACGAGGTGAAGGTGATGAAATTATCACGGTTGAGAGCATCAATAACGGACTTGTTTATATTACAGATAGTGATGCCTTTCAACGTTGGAATGCACATGGTAAACATAAATTTGGTTTTTACACTCCAGAAACAGAAGACCAAAATATGACACCAAAACGATTAATGACTTTGATGAAGACGGAATTAAAGAAGCGTGTCAATACTTCAGTTTCGTATGAAGTAGAGGCACAATCAATCGGTCGCATTTTCGGACTAGCACATGAACTAATCAATGAAGGCGATACAATCCGAATCAAAGATACAGGCTTCACACCTAAGTTATACCTTGAAGCAAGGGCAATCGCTGGTGATGAATCATTTACGGATCCTTCACAAGATAAATATATATTTGGTGACTATCATGAAATTACCGATCCGAATGAAGAAATGCGAAAACTATATAATAAAATGCGTGCTTGGTTAGAGGGGAAGGCTAACAAGGAACTGTTAGAACAACTAGAAAAGTTGGCCGAAGAAGCAAAGAAAGAATCGGGAAAAGCTGTAAAGGAATCGCAAGAGGCTAAAGATATATCAGAGCAACTAAAAAAAAATATTGAAAATAATATGGTTAATATTATAGAAGGTAAAGAACCACCAACTACTGATCTTAAGCCAAACAAAACGCTATGGCGTGATATAAGTGCCGGGAAACCAGGTATTTTAAAAATCTGGACAGGTACAGCTTGGGAGTCAGTTGTTCCGGATACGGCTCCATTACAAAAAAATATAAAGGATGCCCAAGCAGAAATTGATACCTTAAAAGAGACAATTGAAGATATACCTGATAAGACTTGGTTAAATCAGCAACTTGAAGGAAAGGCCAATAAAGAAGGTGTTTATACAAAAGATTGGGTAGACGAAAATCTTATTGGAAAGCAAGTGTACGAAACAAACCGTAAAGGTGATATAAAAGTATTAAATGAAACAAAAACGACTGCTGAACGCACAGCTGAAGAAATTAAAAATAAAGCAGAGAAAACGGAGATAACAACTCTAAACGATAATCTTAAACTAGTAAGTCAAACTGCTAATACTGCTAAACAGACAGCTGAATCTAACACTAACACCATTACAGAATTAAAAACTACTGTAAATAATATTTCTGTAGGTTCAATCAATTTAGCTAGCGGTTCAGAAACAGGGTTAAATAAACAGAACATGACTGGAACCTGGTCAGACAGTAAACAAATGACTTTATCGGATAAGGTCAACTATAGAAATAAAATTTTTACTATCTCATTTTTGTTTACTGGTAAAATAACAAAATTCAATACAAATGCTTGGTTTGGCGTAGAAACAGCAATAACGTATGCAGATGGAGAGCAAGAATGGCAATCTGTACGTGCTGAATCGCAATTAAAGATTAATGTAGATTATAAAGACGAACCACTATCAGTTACATTTAGAACAAAAGATAAAGATGTAACTCAAGTTAAATTCTATTACTCTGGGCGCAATATTGATGGGAATTTAAACTCACACCATGCAAAATTTGAAGAAGGTAACATACGAACTACATGGCAACTATCTAACGATGAAGTTACTTCTAAAGCAGATTTTACCCAAACAACTAATGAAATTCAACAAACAGTAAATACGAACTCAAAAACAATCTCGAAAGTACAACAAGATCAAGGTACAATGCAAACAACTCTAAATGAAGTGAAGCAGACCACAAATTCGAATTCTCTTAATATTAAAACGCTAACAGAAACACAAACAAATCAAGGAAAGCTCATTCAAGAAAACAAGAATGAAATTACACAAACAAAAGACTCATTAAGTTCAAAGATTTCGGAAAAGCAAATGAAAGCTTATGTAGGGGCACTTGGTAGTATAAATCAATTCTTCAATACAGAGTTTAAGAAAAAAACAGTTGATGCTAATGGCAATATAACAAATGAGGTTGCTAGTACAGATAAATGGACAGTAGCAGGAGTTGTATCAGGTGCTACAGTAACACCAGTAACAGACAGACGCCATGACGGTTATAACTCGGTCAGAATTGCAAATGCGGGGGTTGCAGCAAATAGCTGGACTGGTATTGCTCAAAGTATTGGAGCCTCACAAAATAGCGGTGACTACGTATTGTCTGCATGGGTTTATGTAGTAGATAAAAACTTATTAGACCAAGGAGCGTGCGTTAAGCTTCAATTCTTTAATGGTTCAACCGCATTAGGTTATGAGCAAACTGAAATAAAAGAGTTATTAGTTAATGGCTCCTGGATACTAGTTAGTGTAACCATTAAAGCTCCTGACGTTCCTGTAACTCGTTTGCAAGGAGATATATGGGTACGCCGTAATGGCACAATGTGGGTATCTCAACCGCAGCTACAGCAAGGAAAAGAAGCATCTGTATACATGCCAAATCCAAAAGACATTACCAACTATAAAGAATTGGTTGACTTAGTGGCAGATAAGGTTGCGAAAAGTGATTTTGATACAGTAACTACCAACATGCAGACAGAAATTAAGCAGAATACCGAGGAAATAGGTTTTCGTGCTAAAGCGACTGAAGTGTATTCAAAGACGGATGCGGACAAAAAATTTGCTTATGTTTTAGAAATGGAAGCGGCTTTTAGTTTAACAAATCAAAATATTAATTCTAGGGTTAAAAAAGGCGATGTTATATCCCAGATTAATCAATCAGCTGAGGAAATTCTAATTCAGGGGTCCAGAATTAATCTTATAGGATATGTAACAGCTGAGCATATCAAAGGGAAAGTTTTAGAAGGAGTAACACTTAAAACGAGTGGAAACAGATTTGTTGAAATAAATAAGCAAGACATGAAGATTTTCGATGCAGATAAGCCACGTGGCTATATAGGATTTATGGAAACAAATGATGGAAGTATTCAACCTTCACTCGTCCTTGGTTCTGACAATATTAAATACAGGGGTACAGGATCGTTTTATATTTATCAAGTCATGCCGCGAATTAATGGAGTCGATCAACCTTCTAAAGCATATGCAAAATTTGGGATTTCTAAAGGGGAAAATGCAGAAGGAACTAATATTTGGTCAAACTATATTCAAATGCATAATGACGGTGGACATCTGAGCGTATATTCAGATGGACAATTTCGTTTTCAAAACTTGAATAATATTATTTTTGAATCTGAAGGATGGGCTCCAGGATATGGTTACTTCTCTGTAACTACAACTGAGCCGCATATTTTTACAAATAACGCGGGGCAGTTTACTTTCAAAAGAAAAGGCAGTGACTATAAAATACATTTCGTAAACGGCGCCACCGATCATGATTTAATCATGGGTAATGCAATGATAAGGTCAAGTTTTGTACAAGGTTATAACAATGGCTTGCAGATTAAAGATATGATGGGTCAAGGATGGAAAGATATAGAATTAAGAACACTACGAGCGCAAGAAAATATAAATGCTAATGGCCAAATGTGGGCGAAAGCATTTAATCCTACATCAGCTAGAAATATGAAAGAAAATATAAAAGATATTCCTTTTTCAGCTCTTGATAAAATCATGAGTTTAGCTATCAAACAGTATAACTTCAAGGACGATATGTATGATCTGTATCAAATGCGTGTGAACAAGCCGGAAGAACAAACAGAACCATATACAACAAAAGAAATTGAAACATATTTTGGCATGATTGCAGACGATACGGATGCTATATTTACAGATAAAGAGAAACGGGCCATTAATTTATATAATACTGTTTCTATTTTTATTGTAGCTTTTCAACAACAGTATCGTGAATTTATCCAGTTAACAGAACAGGTTAAAAAGAATACTGAAGAGCTAAATGTAGTTAAAGAAGAAAATAAACAATTAAAAGAGCAGGTTAATATACTTACAATTAATGTGTCCACATTAACAGATTTAGTTCAAAAATTAATAAGTGAGAAACCAGAGCAGCCATAAGCTGGTCTTTTTTTATTGCCTAAAAGGGGTGGTCGAAGTGGAGGGGTTACAAGATGTACGAAGTGATGTTCAAGAAATCAAGCAAGATATTAAGGACATTCGCTTAGAGATTAAAAGTTTAGAAATGCGGACAACAGGTAACGAGAAAGACATTATCAATATCAACAAACAGCTAGATAAAATCAGCGCCAATACTACCTGGATCTTGCGACTTATAGTTGGTGGAATTGTTGGTGGTATTCTCACTTTCTTAATGAAAGGAGGTGGTATGTAATGTTTGAAATTACTGTAATGATTGGAATTGTAGTTGGTCTTTCACAGATTGGAAAAGCAATTGGATTACAAACAAAATATGTTCCGTTACTAAATTTAACGCTTGGCATTGTGCTAGGCGTTTTATTTTTGGGCGGAGATATCAAAACAAATGTATTTCAAGGAATCATTATCGGACTGTCAGCAAGTGGATTATTTGACCACACAAAAATTATGAAAAAGGAAGTTGATGCTAAATGAAAAAGACAATGAAACATATTACTTCGTTCCTTATGATTCTAGTACTTGCTGGTTCTTTTGCTACAAGTGCTTTTGCTGATAGAACGCTTATTATTCCTGATTTACCGAAACAACCATACCGATATGGTGTAGGTGCTTATGAGGGCGTTGTAGCACATTCTACAGCAACTCCAGAAGCTCCAGCTATTAACATTCAAAAATATGAGTCTCGAACATGGAGAAATGCATTTGTTCACTATGCAGTCGATTGGGACGAAACAATACAAATTGCTGATACAAAATACATTGCTTATGGTGGCGGTCCCGCTGCTAATAAACGATTTGTACATGTAGAGTTATGCGAAACAGCGGACTATACAAAATTCAAACGCAGTTATGACAAATACGTTAAGTTACTAGCTGAAATCTTACGTGACCGTGGGTTATCTGTAGAAAAAGGATTATGGACACATAGCGATGTAACTCATTACCTTGGCGGTACGGATCATGAAGATCCAATTGATTACTTAAAGTCTCATGGCGTTTCAGAAGCTCAATTTAGAGCAGACGTACAACGAGCATACAATAATTCTAGCGTGGATGTTTCTGTCCCTGAAAAGCCATCTAAACCAGCAGAAGTACCCACGGCAGTAACGGACGGTATCGCCTATATTGAAGGTTACAATGTTAACTTACGTAAAGGACCAGGTACAAGCTATTCTAAGATTCGTCAGTTAAACAAACCAGAATCGTATATTGTGTGGGCTGAAAAGGATGGCTGGTTAGATCTTGGTGGAGATCAGTGGATTAAGAATGATTCATCTTATGTGAAGTTTAATAAGAAAAGCACAGTAGATTCTTCTATTGTTGGAAAGCGCGTTGTTTCAAAAGTTAACAATCTACGTTTCTATAACGCTCCATCTTGGCAGGATAAAGATGTGGCTGGTTCTGTAGATGCAGGATTAGGATTTACAATTGACGCGAAAGTAAATGTAAATGGTTCACTGCAATATAAAGTACACAATAGCAAAGGAAAAACATACTATGTAACAGCAAGTGAAGCCTATGTGTATGTGAGGTAAGATGAGAGAGGGATTCCCGCATCTGTGGAATCCCTCTTTTTTTTATTGTAAATAAATTTAAAGTGCATCTGTACTTATTTGTTTCAATATCTCTTTAGCGGTTTCAACATCAGCAAACATTGGCGCAAAATTTAAACTTCCGGGATTTTCTGTGAAATATCCTGCTAATTGTTTCAACTTAGGTTTTACATCTTCGTATGGTAAATGTTTCTCAACATCGTAATACTCTATCTCACCAAAACGTGCTTTGTAATATGATAATTTTTGTATTTCCATATATGCGTACTTAAAACCCAAATCATCTGATATTGTCGCTTTTGCTAAATCATTTAATAAATAATAGCCAATCATTTGTAAATTGTCTTTTTGTTTCAGAGATTTGTCTTTTGTTGTTTTAAAGTCATAAAGAACACCATCAATATATACGTCTGCATCAGCTCCACTAACTAAAAGTGAAGACACTCCAAAATTAGGATTAAATATTACGTTACTCTTTTCATTGATAATCTCTGGGATCATAAAATTCTCTTCAAACAACTTTAACAAATTATCTAGTTCGTTAATTATCTCGTCTGGGCTATTTTCGATGATAAAGAAGTTACGATGGATAGTTTCTTTATTAATCCTAGTTCGAAATACCTGCTCTAACTTAGCTAGCTTTACAGATATTTCGTATAAATCGGAAATTAATATTGAACTATCATTAATAAACAATAACACTTTTTCTATCCATAAATCTAAAATTTCATATGGAATATCAATGTATTTGTTTAATTTTTTAAAGCCTTTATAAGCCACCAAATCTCTAATTACAGTCTCGTCTTTTAAAAATTGAGCAATTCTAAATCGAGCTAAATAGTCAAAAGCTGTTCCGACTAAACTTGCATTAGATATATTAGATAAATTATATGGCACATGCATGTTATATTCTTCAGAGAAGGGTAACTTTCCACTTAATGTATAGTAATCTTCCTTCTTGGGCTCGACATGTAGAAGTATGTCTTTAAACTCTTTATCTTTTTTATTTTTAGCATCTAATTTACTGGTTAACGACATCCTATATCCCTCTTTCTTTTGTTTTTATAAAATTCAAATGCAAACATATTAAATTTTAACATATCAATTCATTTATATTTTAAAAAATAAATTTACAGTAAAAAACCACCATGCACAAGGTGTTACTAATTTCAATAGAAAGGAGGGGAATTTATTTATGTAAAAAATTCCTTTTTTGATATAATTGAATGGAAGGGAAATAACGAATTGCGAACATTCGTTTGTATTATGATCTTAAGAATGATAAAATAGGAGGAAGTAATTCATGAAAAATGATGTGATTGAATATGTTGAATTTTCAAAGTTGGATGTAAAAGATTCTTTTTTTAAAAGTTTAATAGAGGATTATAGTGGATTTGAAAAGTGGTTTGAAAAGAAAACTATTCAAGGTGAGAATGCATATATTCTAAAAGAAAACGAATTGCAGGGGTTTTTATATCTAAAGGAAGAAATTGAGGCTGATGATACTATTACTCCAAAATTTGAAGAGAAGAGACGTCTTAAAATAGGTACTTTTAAAATAGATGCACATGGGACGGTTTTAGGAGAACGATTCATTGGTTTAATTTTAAAGAGGATGATTGAAGAAAATTATTTAGAATGTTATGTAACGGTTTTTGAAAAACAAAAATCCTTGATTAAGCTATTTGAGAAATTTGGATTCCGTTTTTGGGGAACGAAAAATAACGGTGAATTAGTATATGTAAAATCACTAGAGGTGAAAGATCATTTTCATCTAGATTTTCCACGCATTAAAATAGAAAATAATAATAAATTTTTGCTTGGCATTCTTCCAACATATCATACAAAATTATTTCCTTTATCTAAGCTTGAAACTGAGATAAACCATAAAATAGAAGATTTGTCTTTCACAAACACAGTTGAAAAGGTTTATTTAACAAAGATGTTTGGGGTTGAAAATATTAAGTCAGGAGATATGCTTATTATTTATAGAACCGCCGAAAGTGGGAAATGGGCTAGATGGAGTTCGGTTGTTACATCAGTCTGTACAGTGATAGAGAGAAAGCATGTTAGAGATTTTAGTACGGTAGAAGATTTTATTAAATACTGTGGAAAAGGAACAATATTTAGTAGAGAAGAGTTGGAGAGTTTTTGGAGACGTGGAAATTATCCTCATATTATTAAAATGCTTTACAATATAGCATTCCCTAAACGTATTATTAGGCATGATTTGCTTGAAAAAGGTTTAATTAATGATGGATATGCAGGCTTTATGCCATTAACAAACTTACAATTTGAGAAGATTTTAGAATTAGGTGAGGTAAATGAAAGTTTTATTATCAATTAAACCAGAGTTCGTAGAGGAAATTATTTTAGGAAACAAGAAATTTGAGTATAGAAAAAATATTTTTAAGCGGAAGGGTATTTCTTCTGTAGTTGTGTACGCAACTAAACCATGCGGAAAAGTAGTAGGAGAGTTTGAAATAGAAGATATAATAATAGATAATCCTGATAATATATGGAAAAAAACGAAAAATCACTCGGGTATAACAAAAAGCTATTTTAATCATTACTTTGCGGGAAGACAAAAGGGAGTTGCTATCCAAATCAAAGAGTTTAAAAAATATGAAGAACCCCTAGATTTAATTGATTTCGATAGCAATTTAAAAGCAGCACCCCAATCATTTTGCTATACGAATGGAGGCATCTAGGAATGGAATATATCTTTTTGTCAGGTATACATGGAGTGGGAAAATCTACTTTGGTAACAAAGCTGCAAAAAGAAATAGAGATTAAATCTTTTTCTGTTAGTGATTTGATTAGAAAAGCTGGTAATAATATAAATACATCTGACAAGAATACAAATGGAATTTCACGAAATCAAGAATTGTGGAAAACTGAATTAAACAAGATAGAACAGGATGGTTTTATCTTGTTGTTAGATGGACATTTTTGCTTGTTAGATTCTGATAGTAATGTTACCATGTTACCTTTCTCGACTTTTGAAGACACTAATATGATTAAAATTATTCTTATAAAGAATAAGCCTCAAGTAATTAGAGAAAGATTACTAAAACGGGATAATAATGAATACTCAATTGATCTTTTAGAGGAATTTCAGAATTCTGAAATTCGACAAGCGATTAAGTATTCTGAAGAAAGGCATATTGAGTTATTTATTTACGATGAAACTGAACCTTTCCAAGAGTTAATAAATTTTGTTAGAAGTTAAAGCTGTATCATTAGAGGTGGTTGAAACTATGTTACATAATTTGAAAATAAATAAAGTGTTTTTTACACCTGTTCTAGAACAAATTAAAACTTTTGAAATCCGAAAAAATGATCGAGACTTTCATATAGGTGATAAAGTTATTTTAAATGAATGGGATGATGAAAAGCAGCAATATACAGGGCGTAATGTTAAAGTGAAAATCTTATATATTACTGATTATGAACAAAAGGATAATTATGTAGTCTTTGGTTTCGAAACGATTTAGAAATTTAGAAATATTTCTTTAATAAATTCTAACAAGAAGTTATTTATAGCTATCTTGTTAGAATTGTTAAATTTTTTAGGAAAAGGATATTGAAACAATTCGCTATTAAGCGTGTATGCAAAAGTACACATTTTACTCGAATTTTAACTTGGTTAAAACAGCCACGAATTAATTAAATTCGATGAAATCATAGGAAAACGTTGTCAGTTGAAACTTAGATTTAACACATTATATGAAATGCAAAGGAACTATAATCAGGATATCTTCCGCACAAAAATCCTCATATGGGAACATATTCAGTATATAACAAGGAATATGTGTATTATCTAAACAAAGAATGCTAACAAGTTTGCAAACGAACTTATTAACACTTATACGAAATAGACATAAATTATCGCTGATATGTCACCTTCAATAATAGCCATAATCAATTAAAATAAACTAATAAGAAATGCTTATAAAAACATTCTCAGTATTAATAGTATACTGCTTGAAAAATAACTTATTATATTGCTAGAAAGGGAGTGGCAACATGGCAAGAAGTGAACTTTTAAAAGACTTAGTTACTGGGCAGAAAACACTTGAAAATATTCTCCTAAGATTAAAAGTTATATTATCAGATCTTGATAACGAAGTAATAATGAATTGGATTCAAGGGGAGTTACAGGGATATGATGCGACGGGGGATATTCCTGCGTATAGAATAGTAAAAGGGGAACCAATGGGCACGTTTATTGTAAATTATTCAACTAAATACACAAATTCTCAAGTCCCATTGGAAGCATTGATACCCCAAGAAAAAATCGATCAATTTATTACAATACATGTAAAAGATGGTATTAACACACTTCAGGAAGTAATTGATAAAGGGAATGATGCGAATTATGGAAGAGTTGTACCAACGGCTGTTTGTCACGCTATATCAACTGAAGATTTACAAATTGGTAGCATAAGTATAAAATGTCCCTCAAATAAAATCAGTAAGATAGTTGCTAATGTAAAAACAAAACTTGTAGATGTAATTTTAGAATTAGAAAAACAATACGATAATTTGGACGAGATGGATATAAAATCTCAAGTGGATGAAGATACTTCTAAAAAGCAACAGGTTATTTTTAACATTGAGCAAATAATTTTTGATGAATCTATAAAAATGGGAGATAAAAATAAAGTTAAAGGATCTAGGTTAGGGAATTTGTTTGGAGGACGAAAATGAGTATAAACATTGGAGACAATAATAAAATAAAAAATTCTTCAATTGGACATCAACATAATACACCAGGTGAAGACGTTAATAAAAAATTCTATGAGAGACATCCTTGGATTTCTGGTATGCTCGTGTCGCTCATTGTAGCAATTATTATGTTATTTCCTTTTTGGGACAATGTAAAAGAATGGTTAAAATAGAGATACATAACAGAAAAGAATCGGTTTTTATATGCCGATTCTTTTTTATTTTGCTATTCCCACTCTACTAAAGTACGTTTCTTACAACCCCCACAGTCAAAGTATCCAGATCCCTTTGTAACTCTAATCTTATGACTACAGTTAGGGCATTGTACTTCTTGCTTTTCAAAGGCTGCGTATATAAATCCTAATGAAAAGAGAAAAAGGGGAATTGCAAATAGTAAACCGATTATAGTAATACCTAAAATAACAGAAAAAATGATACCTAAAATGCCGAAAAACAATGAAGTTTTACGGCCAAATTTCTCTTTAACGGAACTCTTTTTTTGATTCACTTCAATGATGTAAGTATTACCGTCCGCAGTAGTTTTTGTCTCCATATTTCTCCTCCTTAAATACTTCTAGTTAATTAAATCAGAGTATTATGAAATATCTATCTAAACAAAAACAGTACATTTATTTTATGTACTGTACAACGTCCTCAATACGGTATGTTTTATCCATACCTTTTTCTTCAGCTAGTTGATTTAGAGCGTCCAGGATTGACTTTAATGTATCAAAACGTACAAGACCAACCTCACCATTCACTAGATTACTAATAGTGGCTGGGCGTACCTTAGACTCTACGGATAACTTGTTTTTCGTAATCCCGATTTCCTCCATCGTTTCTCCTAAAGTGAATACCATAGAACTCATGGTAATACCTCCGTTCATTCCGATCATTTATTACTTTACATTTTACACAATTTACATATCAAAGTAAAACTTTTTCCGGTGTACTATTGACGTATGACTCCTATAGTTATATATTATTACTAATAAAGTTTTACTCCTAAAGTACTACTTTTGTGTAAATATGAAGGGTGGAACAGTATAGATGCAAAAAATAAGCAATTACTTCGGTTTAGAAACAAAATCTGATTGTATTTGGTTTTATGGTTTTTATACTGTAGCTTCGGTTTTATTCCTTATCAATATGCTTATAGCTCATGTGCTATAAGCTCTTTCTTTAACTAAATATCGGACAACCTCCAGCCTCGTGAATATCCTCATTCGAAAAAACAGATATACACGAGGTCTAGTTTCCTATTGTCTTTTTTAGGTAACTAAGAGGAGGATCCACACGAGGAATGACCTAACACTCGTTAAACTTGAACAGGTTAGCTAAGCCAACGTCAGAAAGTTAAGCGTCCTAACGAATAACGTTTCCTTGTTTGCGTTGTTAGGAGTCTAGGCGAGTACGGCCATTAACGGTACGGCGGTTGCTTGGCGTGTTACGGCACGGGTAGCAGCTGATAATGAAAGAATTATAGGTTACGAGTAATGAAGGATACGCCAGTAGTGCATTTTCTTTCCTGATTCTTTCTGCAGATAGGACAAGCTTTATCTGTAAAAAGTCAGCTGTGTAAGAGATTACAGCGTTTAAACAGGGTGTTACTATACGGATTCCTTAACCCGATAGACCATGATTGACAGAACGTCTACTTTACGACGCTTTTTATTTTTGAAGCGTTGTAAGGTAGACATTCTCTGCCCTAGCCGTTGTCCTGTACCCTCATCCCATGATTGTCTGCCGAAAGCAAAAGTCAAGTGTAAAAGGAAAAATAAAGATAAATAAAGATAAAAACGTATTAAGGCTGGAGGGGGAGGAATTACTCCTCGATGGTCCAAATCTCCTCGATTGGTTTACCGAGTTCTTGAGCTATCCTATATGCCGTATCAAAGCGCGGTGTTGTACGATTCTTAACAAGTGAACTTAAAGTGGAGTCATCAATACCAATGCGTTTAGCAAAATCACCTTGTTTAATTTCTAATTCTGCAAAAATGACTTTTAAACGACATTTAAACTTCATAAATAATCACCTCAAAACAACAATTTCTACAATGAAGGACTAAATCCTTTGAAAGTAGTACAGGCATTCAGGTGAAAAAATTTGTTTGGACACGCAAAAATTAGTATTTAAGTCATATACCTATATCAATACCACATCAAGACCACGAGGAATACCGAGTGGAATTAAGGACATCAAAAGGGGAAAGGTGAGGAACATTGAGACCTGGATATAAGTATTTAAATCGCATGCCATTGTATCCGTCACAAACGTTGTTTAATATGCAAGCAGAGGCTGATGATTATGATGAAGTGCAATGTGTGTATGGTCACATAGCAAAGCACAATATGCTACAACATCCAAACTATATGGATATTATTGATTTATTTGGGGAAGAAGAGCCTTATGGCCCGTATAACGAGATAGGGATTCAGAAAAGGATTGATGCGTACCTAAATGATTGTAAAAAGTGGAGGGATAAGGAATGAGGTGGCAATATGATTACTTAAACGACACACCGTATTTGTATCCTTCTAAAGAGCTGAAAAGCCTGTATAAGGAGTCCAGGGGTAAAGGTGAAGTAAACTCTATTCTAAAACATATGGAAAGACACGAGGTATCTAACAACAAAGAGTACCGCGGTTACTACAGCTTATCTAACGATATTATGGAAGATCTATATGGGGAAGAGGAAGAAATTCTTGAATGGGATAAAATGGTTAATCAGTATCAACCGATTCTCACGTCAAAAGGATTACAACTAAAAAGAAAGAGGGATTCGATATGACACTTGCTGGGGAAGTTGTATTGATTTGGACAGCGACAGGATTGTCTGTAGCGGCGATGAAGGCGGCTGAGAAAATGGGGATGAGTGTTCCACATTGGCTTCCACGTATGACGATGTATACAACTCTTACCGGCTCGTTTTTGTATCTTCTACGTTATGTGCTAATGGTGTTTCTTTGAAGGAATGGAACCTAGAATCATGGGAGATTTTGTTATATAAGAAAAACAACTTGTATGTAAATCTTCCAGTAAAGAGCAACTATATCCTTTAAGGATATATAAGGAGTGAACCCCTATGCTTGAATTGTTATTAATACCTGCAGTTTCGCTCGGGTACGCTTTACTAAATGATAGTTTAAAAGGTAAAGAGGATGATAGAAAGAAGATACAAGTATTCTTTGAAGTAAGTGGGATTGCAATTAGGAAGGATGAAAAATTACATTATCCGGTTTTTCTCGAAAGAAAAGAAGATGATCGTAGTACTACTTATGTATATAAACTTCCGTTAGGGATGCCATCTAAATTAATACAAAAGGTTGAGGATGTTGTAAGTGAAGGATTAAATAAGCCTGTACGTATCAAATACGATAACTACAAGATAATGATTCGGGTATTCAGTAAACGTATCCCGAAAAAGTGGTGTTGGAATGAAGGGTTAGTAAAAAAAGGTGAATGGCAAGTACCGATGGGGCAAAGCCTCGAGAAGTTAATTTATCATGACTTTGATAAAACTCCTCATATGGTACTAGGTGGTCTTACACGAATGGGGAAAACAGTATTTATGAAAGTACTACTTACTACTTTGATTGAGGCGAACCCTGAAAATGCTCACGTATATTTAATTGATTTAAAGGAAAAGGGATTAGAATTTAGTGAGTTTAGCGGCTTAAAGCAGGTGGTGGAAGTGGCTGACTCTGTAGAAAAAGCACATTATGTACTAAAACAAATAATGAGAAAAATCGAAGAGCGTGGAAAATTCATGAAGGAAAATGGTTACAAAAATATTGTTGAAACAAAGGAAAAAGATCGGTATTTCGTTATTGTTGACGAAGGTGCCGTGCTTGCTCCAGCCAAAGGATTACCACGTCATGTTAATAAGATCCGAGAAGAGTGTCAGTACATGCTTAGTTATATAGCGACTGTATCGGGCGGCTTAGGATTTCGTTTGATTTTAGCCACACAGTATCCTACAGTCACATCAATTCCATCAGTAGTAAAGCAGATGTCTGATGCGAAGTTAGGTTTTCGGCTACCAACATATAAGGCATCTGAGGTTGTTCTTGATGAATCGGGACTAGAAACATTGCCGTCCTTACCTGGTAGAGCTATTTATAAAACTGATCGACTAACTGAGCTGCAGGTACCGTTTATTAGCGATGAAATGATGTGGGAACATCTAAAACAATACGAGGTGAAAAAAGATGAACATCCAGACACATATCAAAATAAACCGTCAGATGACGATTCTGACCTCGATTAGAAAACTGAAATTCGCAACACGTAGGCATCTAATGGCAGTGCACGATATGGGAGGGATTCGTAACGCGAATCGTATTTTAAAAGACCTCAGTCCTTATGTAAATAACGCAGTGTATCAAAAAGAATACGTGTATTACTTAAATAAAAAGGGCCGTGAACTGTTCGACGATACAGAGAAGATTGTACCAAATAGTCGACTAGCACACAGCTTAATGAGAAATGAAGCGTGGCTCTACCTGTTTTGTCCCGACGACTGGCAGATAGAAACACCTATACGTTATAAAGTAGATGATAAAAAGAAGACAATTATTCCTGATGTGAAGTTCAGGGATGAAGAAGGTACACTAAATGCTGTAGAGATAGATCGTACGCAAATGATGAATGTGAACGCTGAAAAGATGAGCAGGTACAGGGATTTTTCACTATACTACAAAAATAAATATAACGGAAAAGTACCACTTATTCATTTCTTTACTGTGACAGAATACAGACAAAAAAAGCTGGAGCAGCTTGCAGCTAAATATGATATCTATGCAAAAGTTTATGTGGTTTCAGGTGTTTAATTCTTAAAATTGAGGTGGTTTGTCATGAATGAATCGACAAAAGAATTGAATACAATTTTACGTAAGTATGAGGTAAGCGGACCTCAACTTGCTTATTGGTTGTATCTAACGCTTGAAAGAATGAAAGAAGATTACCGCGATAATTATTTAGAAGAACTTGGTGACGAGAGAATGGCACAGGTGGATGCGTTAGTTGATGAACTAAATGGTGTGGTTAATGAATACTGGCACCTAATTAAATGAATCTACAGCTAAAAAAACTTAGAACCCTAACAGTAATAATACTTATATACTATTACTAATAATATACTCTATATATAATATAATTATTAGTTTTATATTTATATTATATATATAAGGTATATATTTTATAGAGGGGGTTCTTTTTCTTTTTTTGTTTTTATTAGATGTTGTTGTGTATTGTTTACCCCCTCCTAAATTTTTGAGATTTATATATTTTTATTTTGACGACTGTAGAAAGTCGTCTTTTTGTTTTGGTAATAGATTGCCATATGACTCCAGGAGTTATATAATGGTGTCATAATCATGATGGATGTGGGAGGGGGATATTAGTTGAAATATGCTGTATATGTACGTGTATCCACTGATAAAGATGAGCAAGTTTCGTCGATTCAAAATCAGATTGAAATCTGTAGATACTGGATTGAAAAAAATGGATTCGAGTGGGATGAAAATTCAATTTATAAAGATGAAGCTGTTTCTGGAACAGCATGGCTAGAAAGACGTGCGATGCAGTTGATCTTGGGGAAAGCTCGTAAAAAAGAATTAGATACTGTTGTTTTTAAATCTATTCATCGACTGGGAAGAGATTTGAGGGACGCATTAGAAATCAAGGAGATACTGTTAGGGCATGGTGTCCGACTGGTGACGATTGAAGAAGGTTATGACAGTTATTATGAAGGGAAAAATGATTTGAAGTTTGAGATGTATGCAATGTTTGCATCCCAATTACCTAAGACATTATCCGTTTCTATATCAGCAGCGCTAGCGGCTAAGGTAAGAAGGGGGGAGTACACTGGTGGAACAGTTCCATATGGTTATAAAATTGTAGATAAGAAATATGTGATTAATCAGGAAGAAGCTGAAATTGTTCGGGAAATGTATGAATTATATGACAATGGATTAGGCTATTTGAGAATTTCTAATGCACTAAATGATGTTGGTAAGTATAAGAGATCTGGGGAATTGTGGACTTATTCGGCTGTGAAGCTAATAATTACGAATCCTATGTATAAAGGTGATTATGTAATGGGGAGGTCTACAGAGGTAAAAGTAGACGGAAGAAAAAAGCGGATTCAAGAGCCTAGAGAAAAGTGGGTAGTATTTGAAAATCATCATCCGGCTATAATTGAACGTCCGTTATGGGATAAAATAAATAACCCAAAAATAAATAAAAAGATAAAGCGGCGTGTAGCAGTAACGAATGAATTAAGAGGAATAGCACGTTGTATTCATTGTGGTTCACCGTTTGTTCTACACACTTACAAATACAAAAACAAAGAAGGTGAAGAGCTTAATTATGGTTATTTAACGTGCGGCACGTATAAGTTGACTGGTGGGCGTGGTTGCGTCAAACACTCCGGACTAAGGTATGAAAGATTGCGTTCTCTTGTGTTGCGAAAATTAAAGGAAAAAGAGAGAGATTTGGAAAAAGTATTTAAATTGAATGATAAAGATAAACATCAAGAAAAGCAGAAGAAATTAAGAAAAGAAAAGAAAGAATTAGAGATAAAAAGAGAGCGTTTATTAGATTTGTATTTAGATGGTGGATCTATCGATAAAGAAACTTTTACCAAACGAGATGCTAACTTTGCGAAAAATATAAAAGAAAAAGAGTTAGAAATTTTAAAATTGGATGACGTGAAAGCGTTGATAGTCGAGCAGCAGAAGGTAAAAGATGCATTTAAGTTGCTAGAGGATTCTGAAAATCTATATCCGGTTTTTAAGAAATTAATTGCACGAATAGACATAAGCCAAAATGGGGCGGTAGATATCCGATATAGATTTGAAGAATAGTAGTTTAATTTTTGTCTATATTGGCTGTCCGCATCTGCGTGTCTCATAACGTATTTATGCGCTACAGCGATTGCTAAAACATCATCTAATAAGCCAATCCCAATAATAGCAGCTATATCTGGAATGAAATCGATTGTTAATACGTAATAAGATAAAGCGGCTAATATTATGAATTTCGCCTTAGTAGGTAATTCTTTCTTTTTCATTGTGTAGAATAAAATAATACTTTCATATACGCTAGATTTACCGAGGTTTACAGAGCTTTTTTTGAACTTTTTCCAAAGTGTCTGTTTCTCCATATAAACACTCCTTTTACAAAAACATAGATTTTTTAAAAGGATGGACAAAGAAGTGAGAGATTAATCAATTTTATTTTTTTTCTTAATTATATATTTCCATAAAAATAGGGGATTACCTGTTTAAAATAATATAATGTGGATTATACAATGATTCACAGTGTTCCGTTACAGAGTATATATATTGTAAGGTGTATGTGGATGATTTAGTTATTATTATGCATTTTATAAGCGGTATGGGGGAAGAAAAATGAAAATAATAGAACTACCAATTGAATTCGAATTTAACGGGCAAAAACAATGTGTTTATCCAAGTTTAATTATAGTACATAATGAATTAACATTAGTCGATACAGGATATACAAGTTTTTTACCTTTAATTGAAAATGCAATATTAAAACATGGATATGAGATGAAAAACTTAAAAAATATAATTATTACTCATTATGATGATGATCATCTAGGGGCTTTATATGATTTCAAAGTGAAATATCCTCACATTAATATTATTGCTAGTGAAATTGAATCTAACTATATTCGTGGTGATATAAAATCAGAGAGGTTAGTTCAAGCTGAAGAAATGTTAGAACGTATGCCAAATGAAGAAAAAGAATTTGGTAAATGGTTTATACAACAGTTAAAAAATATAAAACATATTTCCGTCGATGAAAAAGTGCATGATGGTCAAATGATTTTGAATAATGAATGTCAAATAGTAGCGACGCCAGGACATACTTCGGGGCATATTTCATTATATTTTCCGAATTTAGATTGTGTAATTACGGGAGATGCGGCTGTTCAAGAGAATCGTGAGTTAGTAATAGCTAATCCGGATTTTTGCTTAGATATAGAAAAAGCGGAAGAGTCATTAAATAAGATTAAAAGTCTTAAAGCAGCAGAGTATTATTGCTACCATGGAGGAAAACTTACTGTATAAAATAATGAAAACCGGTCTTTCCTAAATCGAAAAGATCGGTTTTTTAGTTCATATATTTTGCGATTTCAACTAAATTAGTAACATTATATTTCGGTAAAATTGAAATATATATGTAAAGAAGAATATATAATTTGAGCAAGAGTATAGGGGGGAGAAAATGGGTTCGTTATTTGATATAATAGCAGATATCATTTTATTTTATCCTCGAAATGACATGAAATTGAAACACCATATCGCAAAATTAAGTGAATTAGAGTGGTTTCGAAATCTACATGAAGATCCGAAGTATACAAGTTTAATTTGGAGTAATAGAAAAATTAAAAAGCATATTTTGACTTCTATAAATATGGAAACATTAATAAAATCCGAGAAAAACCAAAAAGAATTTGTCCATCTAGTACACGATGAATATAAAAAAAGAAGATAAGAATTTTTTTATTTTTCATATTTAGTGAAACAAATGGTACAATGAAAGCTAATGTGAAAAATAAGGAAAAGAAGTGGTCTATTTGAAAAACTTTTTAGAATTAGGAATTAGTGAAACTTTTAATCATACATTACGTGAAAATGGAATTACAGAAGCAACACCAATTCAAGAGAAGGCAATTCCTGTTATTATGTCAGGTAAAGATATTATTGGGCAGGCGAAAACAGGAACGGGTAAAACGTTAGCATTCGTGTTACCGATTTTAGAAAAAATCGATCCAGAGTCTAGTGATGTTCAGGCTTTAATTGTTGCACCAACAAGGGAGCTAGCACTGCAAATTACAGCTGAAATTAAAAAAATGCTTGTTCAAAGAGAAGATATTAATGTACTAGCGATTTATGGTGGACAAGATGTAGCGCAACAGTTAAGAAAATTAAAAGGTAATACACATATTGTTGTAGCGACACCGGGGCGATTATTAGATCATATACGACGTGAAACAATTGATTTAAGTAATCTTTCAACGATTGTATTAGATGAAGCGGATCAAATGCTTTATTTTGGTTTCTTATATGATATTGAAGATATTTTAGATGAGACACCTGATAGTAAACAAACGATGTTATTCTCAGCAACGATGCCAAAAGATATTAAAAAATTGGCGAAGCGTTATATGGACGAGCCGCAAATGATTCAAGTACAAAGTGAAGAAGTAACGGTAGATACAATTGAGCAGCGTGTCATTGAGACGACAGATCGTGCAAAGCCAGATGCACTTCGTTTTGTTATGGATCGTGATCAGCCATTTTTAGCTGTTATTTTCTGCCGTACAAAGCTTAGAGTAAGTAAACTTTATGATAATTTAAAAGGACTAGGTTATAATTGTGCTGAACTTCATGGTGATATACCTCAAGCGAAACGTGAAAGAGTTATGAAGAGTTTCCGCGAAGCTAAAATTCAGTACTTAATCGCAACGGATGTAGCAGCTCGTGGACTTGATGTAGATGGTGTAACGCACGTATTTAACTTTGATATCCCTGAAGATGTAGAAAGTTATATTCACCGCATTGGCCGAACAGGACGTGCAGGTGGATCAGGTCTTGCAATTACGTTCGTTGCAGCGAAAGATGAAAAACATTTAGAAGAAATTGAAAAAACGCTTGGTGCACCACTGCAAAGAGAAATAATCGAACAACCGAAGATAAAACGTGTAGATGAAAATGGAAAACCGGTACCAAAGCCGGCTCCGAAGAAATCAGGTCAAAATCGTCAAAGAGATAGCCGCGAAGGTTCAAGAAGTGAATCAAGACGTGATTCAAGAAATAGTTCTAGAAATGAAAATAACCGATCATTTAATAAACCAAGTAATAAAAAAGGTAGTACAAAGCAAGGTCAGCAAAGACGTGGTCGTTAAATAGTTATAATTGTAAAAGAGTCGCAAAATATTGTGGCTCTTTTTTTGTTTGTATACAACAAGGATGATGGCAAGAAAAAACAAAAATTTCATTCACCGTATTTGAAATTTATAAAGGAAATTTTATAGTCCAAAACCAGTAGAGCAAGGGTATTACTACCATGTTGTCATTCAAGAACAAGTGCAACTTATGCATGAAAAATATTTAAGCGGAAAAATCGAGAGAAAGCAATTTGTAACATATTCAAACGGTACGGGAATGTTATGCAGTAGCAAAAGAGAACGGAACTTATTATGTCTACTATTTCGGCAGAACACTTTGGTTGAAAGAAAAGGTATTAAAGTGAGCGAGTATTTTCATTACACGTTCCGCAATTATCGAAAGGGAACAAGAGAAGTTTATGAAGGATTAAACTCGTATTGGTTTACGATCGTTGGAAACTGGAAAACTAATTTGTTAGTTTTGATCAATGAGGAAATCGAGAAGCACCACTGCCATCCTTATGGGGAAATTGCTTATGACGATGAAGGTAATGTAGTGATAATATGCGAAATAAGAAAAAAGGACTAGCAGTCGTACCTGCCGTCCTTTAATAGGAGAAAAAGTAATCTTGTTTAGAACTACGCATAAACAGAAAATCTGCTTGTAATTAGTTTTACCCTAAATATACATGTCTATACAAAAAAGGGATAAGTAAAAGATACTTATCCCCGGAAGGGAAATCCCAAGCACCAAAATGGCTCGTATTGGTCTGCAGGTTCAAAAGTAGTATATGTAAAACGAAAAATCTCATACAAAAAGCAGACAACGATTTTGGTTGTCTGCCAGTGAGTTCAATGAGTTAGCTAATTGTGATAATTTGCATCCCCATTGCGAGAAGAGTGAAGCTGCTAGTTCAAACAGCTTGTTGGTATTATTTTCGATTTCTTAAAAAATATACAGAGAAAGCAGATAAGTGAAGAACCTACCTGCTTTTGCTGTAACAAAAGAAAGAGGTATTAGCCGTGGACACGGCGGCTTGAAAATAGTATGTATTTTTATTTGAAAAATATTCACGGGGTGAAGAAACGTGGAATGTTTGATAAAGGTGTTTGTGAAATTAATCAGCTAATTAGTAAAACAAAATAGTTATTTGGAAGAAAAGGAAAATGAATATGAGATGAATTGAAGCTGTTGAAGAATTACTTGAAGTGATGAAAGAATGCTTTTGGAACGGAACATCTTTAAAGGGTGAAGCTAATGATTTTAATATTGTATCTTGGCTGATTGAAGAAGCGACGCGTAAAACAAAATAAAGATTTCATTTTGTAGCAATGGAGAATAGATATGTGTACTTATTGGGGGAAAGTAGATAAAGAGTTCTTTAAGAGGCAAGAACCGGAACAAAATAAAAGTGCGGCTAGCAAAAGCTAACTGCTCAATACAAGGAGATACAGAGAAGACTACTTTAAATGAATGTTGGCATACAGCCCACATTCAGTATTGACCGAATATTTATTTTAAATTCAATTTATTTAAAGTAAACATCCCAACAGATAAAATGGTTGCGCCTGCTACAGAACCTAGCCAGTCTCTCCAGCCTAATGTATTTAAAGATGCATCTGTTAAATCCGTAATTAAGAAGATAGCAAACATTAATACACCAAATGCTAAGCATCCCCAAAATGTTTGCAAATATTTAATAATCTTCTTTCGGAACTTGCTCATATAAATCACCCTTATTAATAATTTATATTTTTATAAATAAATTATCACATATACAAAAATTAAAAGTGCGAAATATGCAATATTACATATTGGAACTCAACAAAATACTCCATTGATAAGTACATAGATCGAACGGAGGCATCGTTCTTTTCCTAAAATGAAAGGTGACGATAAGAAACATGAGATACGTTTTAAACAAATTGAGCGGACGTTAAAAAATAAAAATTTATAAAGGAAATAGAAAGTATGGTGTTGTATATGTACGATAATAGGAAACTTTTTGCAAACTAAACATATAATTTTAATAGACCGACAGTCGGTCTGATGGGAAGGAGAACTTGAATGCGAATTGTAAAGGAGTATGAGGAGCGTAGAAAGGAAATTTTAGAAACAGCTGAGCGTTTGTTTCTTACGAAAGGTTTTACGAAAACAACCGTGAATGATATTTTAAAAGAAATTGGTATAGCAAAGGGGACGTTTTATCATTATTTTAAGTCGAAGGAGGAAGTAATGGATGAAATCATTATGAGGATTATTAAAGAGGATGTCACTAAGGCGAAAAGGATTGTCTCCAATCCCGATATCCCCGTTTTAGATAAGTTATTTAAAATTTTAATGGAACAATCACCAAAATCAGGAGATGTCAAAGAAAAAATGATTGAACAATTCCATCAACCAAATAATGCAGAAATGCATCAGAAAAGTTTAGTGCAATCCATTATACATTTATCTCCTGTATTAACGGAAGTTTTAGAGCAAGGAATAGAAGAAGGCATATTTTCTACTCCATACCCACAAGAAACAATTGAATTATTACTCTCTTCAGCACAAGTCATATTTGATGATGGTTTATTCCAGTGGAAACCGGAAGAAATGATGAGAAGAGCTAAGGCTTATATTAAAATGATGGAAGTATCTGTTGGAGCGAAAGAAGGGTCCTTTAATTATATGATCGAGGTTTTAATGAAACAGAAATAGCTTTTTTCTGTTTGGGTGTTATAGACCGGCAGTCGGTCTAGACTAAATGAAGGATGTGATGAAGATGCCAGCAAGTATTCAATCTTCCTTGAAAGATTTTCACTTAATGGTAAGTGGTCAAATTATTACTATTTTAGGTTCAACACTATTACGTTTTGCACTGTCTTTATATGTGCTAGATATAACAGGACGTGCCGATATATTTGCAGGGTTATATGCCATAACGAGTATCCCGTTTTTGTTAGCTCCTCTTGGCGGAGCGATAGCAGATCGTTTCAACCGCCGTAATGTAATGGTCATTTTGGATTTTATAAACGCTGCTATTGTATTAAGTTTTATAGTTTTGTTATTAACTGAATCGGTATATATTTTATGGATTGGAACAATTATGTTTTTACTAGCAGTTGTTAGTGCAATGTACGCACCAGTTGTTATGGCAAGTATTCCGCAATTAGTTCCAGAGAAAAAGTTAGAACAAGCAAACGGTATCATAAATGGTGTGCAAGCATTATCTAATATAGTTGCTCCTGTATTAGGAGGAATATTATATGGCATAATTGGTTTGAAAATGCTCGTAATAACAAGTTGTCTTGCTTTCTTTTTATCTGCGATTTTAGAAATGTTTATTACAATACCATTTATAAAAAGAATACAGGAAGGCCATATCGTACCTACAATTGTAAAAGATATGAAAGAAGGTTTTCTTTATGTTTTAAAGCAACCTTTTATTTTGAAGGCTATGTTACTTGCAGCTTTACTAAACTTAATTTTGACACCGTTATTTGTTGTTGGAGGACCTATTATGTTACGAGTAACTATGCAGAGTAGCGATACGATGTATGGAATTGGAATGGGATTAATTGATTTCGCAACCATATTAGGGGCATTGTCAATCGGTTTCTTTGCTAAAAAGTTACAGATGAAAACATTATATAATTGGATGCTTATCATAGCTTTATTAGTAATGCCAGTGGCACTATCAGTTACACCGTTTATTCTTAATTTAGGATACTATCCACCATTTATCCTCTTTATACTTTCTTCTCTTCTAATCGCAATGATTATGACAATTGTATCCATCTATGTGATTACTGTAGTCCAAAAGAAAACACCAAATGAAAATCTAGGAAAAGTGATGGCAATTATAGCAGCGGTATCTCAATGTATGGCACCAATTGGGCAAGTCGTATATGGTTTTATGTTCGAAGGATTCAGTACGAAAATTTATTTACCTATATTTGCTATTAGTTTTATAATGACAATAATAGCTATATTGACGAAGAAAATATTAAGAAATGAAGGGAACTAGCTTCATATGCTTAGAGTATTAGCGAAACCCAACCCTAATCAATTCTTCATCATTTATTTCAATTACGAATCTATATTCTTTGTCTAATAGCCAGTAATAAAAACTGACTGCATCAACGTCAACTAGTGATTGGAATACTTTATCAAGATTTGTACTTACTACAGGGATTTCATAGTTATCCCATATTATAAAAATCTGTTCGTCAAAATCTAGTTGGTTTGCTCTAATAAGGGAAATTAGTTGTTCTTTGTTCGAAGCTATGAATTGATTATCTATCTGTTCCCAATCTATTCTTCCCGAGACAGTTATAGGAAATGAATTCATTAAAATAGTAGCAATCTGCTGGCTTTTTTCTTGGGAGAAAATGAGAGTTTCGTTTCCTAGGGATTCAAGGCATTCACTAAACAAAGGGTTTGTGTCATTGTTGTTTTTGGTTTTCAGTGCTCTTAACTTTTGTCGCAATTTCCATTGTCTTGACGATCTATCATCCATTTTTAACATTCCTTATACAATTATTTAAGAATGAGTATAGCATATAAGGGAAGTCTTTATGAAAAGGAACTTTTTAAATATAAATTAAACAAAAGCGTTATTTGAAAAAAAAGCCTTTTAAGGAAAGATAAGAGGCCATCAAAAAATATAACAACATGAAAATTTTATATTATGTATATACAATTTAAAGAGTTAGTGGAAATAATAAAATGTATAAAATTCTTATAAAAAAGCCCTAGGATTAGGGGATCTAGGGCTTCCTCTGTTGGTATATCTCACACGACATTATAAAAAGAAAAGAACTTAATGAAGATAACACATGAATGTTTCGTAAATGTATCAAAAAAGTGAACAAAAGCGTTATTTTATTAGAAAAGTATGATTATATGAAATATCATGCATGAAAGAAGAGGCGTTAGCAAAAATATCCATTAACGAAATCAGCTTTATTTTTCAGCAAAGTAACCTTCTTAAGTGACTCATATTGTAAAGGTAGCAGCGAAAACAGAAAGAGTTCTTTTTATGGCGGACGGAGAAGTTGTTAGTGAAATACAACTAGGCAAGTTTAGGAATGATGATTTAAAAGCGCGAGAAGAGAAGTTGTTAAAATGGTTAGCTGTACTCGGATTTTAAAGACAAAAACTCCTATTGAATATAGGAGTTTTTTCTTTGTTTGAAAGTTCAAAAAGATATATAATAATTTTCTAACTATTAATTCGTGGAGGGGTGTTAATGAAAAATGAAACGTTAGACACACAAGAAGACATTTTAAAAATGCTTGATTCATTATTAAGACCTGCAGAACCATATTGGAATGAGTTTTATGAGAATAGAGAAAAGGATGTTCCGTTTTTTGAAAATGTTCCAGATGAGAATCTAGTTTCGTATATACAAAAAGAGAGAGTTTCAAAAGGGAAAGTATTAGAACTTGGATGTGGTCCAGGTAGAAATGCCATTTATTTAGCGACTCAAGGACTTGATGTAACAGCAGTGGATTTATCTGTAGAAGGCATTAATTGGGCTAAAGAAAGGGCATTGGCAAAAGAGGTAGAAATTCATTTTATTTGTGATTCAATTTTTAATTTAGAGGTTCAAAACGAATTTGATTTTGTATATGATTCGGGCTGTTTGCATCACATTCCACCGCATAGAAGAATAAATTATGTGGATTTAATTAAAAATTCATTAAAATCGGGTGGTTATTTCGGATTAACATGTTTTGCGGCAGGCGATTTAGATGAGCGAAATGGATCGGAAATAACAGATTGGGACGTATATAGAGGGTGGAGTCTACAAGGTGGTCTTGCATACTCGGAAGAAAAGTTAAGAGAGATATTTAAAGAATTTGAGGTAATTGAGATTAGAAGGATGAAACAAATGAAACAACCGAAAGAAATGTTTGGAGAATCATTTCTTTGGACAGCATTATTTAAGAAGAAATAATAAAGTAGATAATTGACAAACTCATCGTTTTTATAGACAATATATTAAAAGGAACATACGTTTGTTTTTTGGTGGCGTATGTTTTACATAAATACATAGCAAGGGGCTGTCTCCATATGAGTAACGCAAATCAAAAAATTACTACGTTTTTAATGTTTGAGGGCAAAGCTGAGGAAGCGATGAATTTTTATACGTCGCTATTTGATCAATCAGAAATTGTAAGTATTTCTCGCTACGATGAAAATGGACCTGGTAAAGAGGGAACTGTAATTCATGCAACTTTTACGCTAAATGGCCAAGAGTTTATGTGTATTGATAGTTATGTAAATCATAATTTCACATTCACTCCAGCTATGTCTCTTTATGTAACTTGTGAGACAGAAGAAGAAATTGAAATGGTCTTTCATAAATTAGCGCAGGATGGAGCGATTCTTATGCCTTTAGGTTCTTATCCGTTTAGTAAAAAGTTTGGCTGGTTAAATGATAAGTATGGTGTATCTTGGCAGTTAACTCTTGCTGAATAAAAAAAGAAAAAGCGTAGCTTATTTGTTTAATGGATTTAGTTAAAAGCTTGAAAAATGAAATAACATAAAAAAGCGTTCCAACTGTCAACAGATTTGGAATGCTTTTTTTATGTGGAAGTGAGTTGTTTAAAACTTACTAATTCTACGATTATTTTAAATGAATGGAATGGATGTATAATTTTTTGTCTTTTTAGAATTTTTAGCGATTATTAGCGTTTATCTGTTAATATAAATATAGACAACTATGTATGAACTATCAGGCGGGTTAATAGAAAAAGGAAAGCATAAATAGTTAATAAGTTTACACTTAAAATGCAACTAGATCGTTAGGAGGAATAATTGTAATGGATACTACACAACAAAACAGTAATGCATGGGATAAGAAGGTGGAAGAAGGTTCTAGATACACGCAGTCTGTAAGTAGCGAGATTATTGAGAAAAGCAAATCAGGTGAATGGGAGATTACAGTCACTACGGAAAAATCAGTTCCTAGAGAATGGTTTCCAAAGTCATTAGATGGATTAAAGATACTTTGCTTAGCATCAGGTGGCGGACAACAAGCACCAGTTCTATCTGCTGCTGGAGCAGATGTAACAGTTACTGATATATCTAAGAAGCAATTGGAACAAGATGAAAAGGTAGCAAAACGGGATGGTTTAACTTTAAAAACCGTACAAGGAGATATGTCAGACCTTAGTGATTTTGAGGAAGAATATTTTGATATTGTTGTAAATCCTGTGTCTAATTTGTTTGTAAAAGATGTTCATCTTGTATGGAATGAAGTTTCTAGGGTTTTAAAGAATAAAGGTGTTCTTATTGCTGGATTTACAAATCCGTTACTATGGATTTTTGATGATAACCAAGAGCAAAAAGGTATTCTGGATGTTAAACATTCAATTCCTTCATCAACATTGGATTATTTACCAGAGGATGAAGTTCAAGATTACATCGATTCAAATCAAACAATAGAATATGCGCATACTTTAGAAGACCAAATCCAAGGTCAAATTGAAGCTGGTTTTGCTATAACAGGTTTTTATGAGGATGATTTTGGTGGAACAAGGATATTAGATAAGCATATTAAAACATTTATTGCGACAAAAGCTATAAAGTTAAAGATGGATTAAGAATTTTTGCTTGTCACACGGGGCGTTAGTCGAAGAAGGCTCTTAAAATAGAAAAGGATGGTGCTTTCCATCCTTTTCCTTATGTATTTTGAGTGTCGAAACTATTCTCAAAACAAGCTTTACACTACTAGTTGTATAATTAGGTTATGCTTTTATATTAAGAATTTTGCTGACCGAATCTTTTCCCGAGTTTAGCTAACAATTCAGGTTGATCGCTTTGGTTCATTATAACTTCAATAAAGATAAGTTGATTCTTATTAAAAGTTATATTTGTTAAGACTTCTGCTAATTCTGCTTCATTTTCTACTTTAAATGTTAGACTTTTTTCTTCGGATCCAAATACCATTGATAGTTTATTGTAATCCCACATCTGTATGTCATTATAAAGTTGGTTTTGGCCGTGAATGGCACGTTCAACAGTGTATCCGTTGTTATTGATTAAAAATATAATCGGTTTTAAATTTTGACGTAGTATAGTTGATAACTCTTGGGCAGTTACTTGGAAAGAACCATCACCAATAATTAAAATGTTGCGCCGTGATAAATTGGCGAGCTGTGTACCAAGTAGAGCGGGCAGTGTATATCCGATAGATCCCCATAACGGTTGACCTACATATGCAGTGTTATTAGGTAGAGGGATAGCGGCACTACCAAAGAAAGGTGTTCCTTGCTCTACAATTAAGACGTCGTTTTCTTGTAAGAAATGGTACATTTGCTGCCAAAAACGTTTTTGTGTGACCATTTGTGCTTTTGGATTGAACTCTTCAGTAAAAGGTGATGATTCTAAAATAAATGGCTTAATTTCAAGGGTATCTTTATTACGATGCTCAATTGAATCACTTAAATGTTGTAAAACATCCTGCATTACAACTGGACCGTATTTTTTATCTATAATTTTCACAGTATAGGGATGGATTTCTATAACTTGTTCTTTTGTAAAACCTTGTGTGAAGCCGCCTGTAATAGTATCAGTTAACTTCACACCAATACTAATAATACAATCAGATTCATCAATTCTTTTTCGCAAGTACGGAGAACTTACATCACCAGTATAAACACCTATAAATTGAGGGTGTTTTTCTGGGAATATTCCTTTTCCCATACTTAACGTCGCGATGGGAAAACCAGTTTTTTCTACGAATTGATGTAAATTTTCTTTAGCGTGAAATCGATCTACTTCAAAATCAGCTAAAATAACAGGTTTTTTGGCGTTTTTTATTTTTGAAGTGGCATGTAGAAGCATTTTATCCAACGCTTCTTTATTACTTAAAATCGGTTTATATAAAATTGGTTCTGTAGGTTTATTAATTGGTTTATTATACACATCAATCGGCAAATTAATATGAACAGGGCGTTTTTCATTCCAACATGCACGTAAAACACGGTCAATTTCCTCAACAGCATGCTCAGGTGTTACATTTGTTTGTGCCACAGTGATTTCTCGATACATATTGGAAAAGTGGTCGAACTTTCCATCGCCTAACATATGATGAACGATTGCTCCATTTTCCATTACTTTTGTTGGTGGCGTACCCGTGATTTTTATAACTGGTACGTTTTCTGCATATGAGCCAGCAATGCCGTTAATGGCGCTTAATTCTCCGACACCGAAAGTAGTAATAAGAGCAGCGATTCCTTTTATGCGAGCGTACCCATCTGCTGCATATGCAGCATTTAATTCATTACAATTGCCAATCCATTTTAAACTTTTATGTGCTATCACATCATCTAAAAAGGCAAGATTATAATCACCAGGAACCCCAAATATATGTTCAATTCCTAATTCGTGTAGTCTATCCAATAAATATGTACTTACAGTATATTGTTTTTTCAAATGAATCATCTCCTAATTATGCAATGAATGTTTCAATAGACTAAAGAAGTTCTAATGCGTTGATTAAAATATTCATTACTAGATTGTGGTATAATTTACATACAGGGGGAAAGTAGATGACACAACATAAAGAAGAACAGATGAATGAGGCATTAGCATTATTTTATTTTGCATATAAAACATTTACTGAAAAGCCAGATGAAATTATAAAAGAATATGGCATTCAACGAGTACATCATCGAATTTTATTTTTTATCGCACGTTTTCCAGGGATAAGTGTAAATGAGTTATTATCACTATTAGAAATAAGTAAACAAGCTCTCCACGGGCCGCTACGTCAACTTGTGGAAAAGGGCTTAATTGAGAGTAATGAAGCTATGCATGATCGACGTGTGAAACAGTTGTCTTTAACAGAAAAAGGTACAGATTTAGAGAAAAAACTGAGTGATGTACAAAGACAACAAATGGGTGCTATTTTTTCAAAATTTGGTGAATCATGTGAGGACAATTGGCACCAAGTTATGAATGAAATGGCAAATAGCCGATCAGGTTTTGATGCTTGGATATCGAAACGGGAAATACCAGTCGATCAAAAATAATGAAAAAGCTTCTGTTTTTATCGTTTGAAAAAGAACAAATTTTATCCATACATTTGGCAACTATCGATTGGTCATAGAGTGAATGGATAAAAAGATACATTACTAGATACTTTATACGTGTACGTAATGGAACAATAAAATTCACATTTCCGAAAGGGGAATTATAATGATAAAACTTGTACTTATTCGTCACGGACAAAGTTTATGGAATCTTGAAAATCGCTTTACTGGATGGACAGATGTTGATCTATCAGAGAATGGATTAAGTGAAGCGAGAGAAGCAGGAGCAATATTAAAGAAAAACGGATATACTTTTGATGTGGCTTATACATCTGTATTAAAACGCGCAATTCGGACGTTATGGATTGTACTTCATGAGATGGATCTTACTTGGGTCCCAATACATAAATCTTGGAAGCTAAATGAAAGACATTATGGTGCATTGCAAGGGTTGAATAAAGATGAAACTGCTCAAAAATATGGTGAGGAGCAAGTTCATATTTGGAGAAGAAGTGTTGATGTAAGACCACCGGCTCTTACTGAAGACGATCCTCGATATGAAGCGACCGATCCAAGATATAAAACACTCAAAAAAGGTGAATTTCCATTAACTGAATGTTTAGAGGATACGGAGAAGAGAGTACTTGCTTATTGGCATTCAGAAATTGCGCCGACATTAAAAAGTGGTAATAAAGTAATTATTTCATCACACGGTAACACAATTCGCTCGCTAGTAAAATATTTAGACAACCTTTCAAGTGATGGTGTAGTTTCATTAAATATTCCAACTAGCATTCCGCTTGTTTATGAATTAGACGAAAACTTACGTCCGATTCGTCATTATTATTTAAGTATGGATGGAGAAGTACCTGAAGGGGAAATTCCGAAACATATTTCTTTTTAATACGAAAATTTGAAATGAATGCTTGTCTACATATACAATATAGACTCATGGTAAAGTGAAATTTTAATCAGTGGGGTCTTACTGCTCACAAATAGCAGGATAAAAGACGTGGTACCTTCTAATATATATGCGATGTAGCTAATTTTAGAAGCTTGTCCACGTCTTTTGTCATAAAGAGAGTAGCTTGCGCATGTAATGATATCGTGAGTAGTTTTTGAATGGAGGGTGATGTGATTAATGATCTCTAACATTCGAATTGGCTTATTTGTTTTAGCGATTGTCTTTGTAGTCCTTGTTTTCTTTTATTGGAAAAATGAAGAGTTGTACGAGGAGAAGAAGCAACGTATTAGAAAGACTTGGTATGGTTTGTTTATCATATCTGTCACCGTGTATTTCATGATAAAAGGAATCGATTTAACCCTCTGGAAAAATCTTTTAATGTTTACTGCAATGGTTATTTTTGTTGATATTGCGTTCATTTTAACGCCTAATATTTCAGAAATATGGGGTGCAAAATTTAGCGATATTGGCAAGACAGTTCAATCCATAAAACGATCATTAATTGCATCTAAAGCAAGAGGAGAAATATACACGACAATTATTCAAAATGTTAATCCAGCAGTATTCGGTACGATGGAATGGCATACGGAAGAGGAATATACAAAGAGCTTAAATGCATTTTTAGATTCATATGGGGAAAAGATTGGCGCGAAAATTGTTGTTTTTGAAGCTGCGAAGGAATTAAATACAAACTTTCGTGGTATTCGCTCACAATTTAGTATTATCGTCCCGTTAGAACATATCGAGCAATTGAATGAGCAGAAAGCGGTGCAAGTAGAAAATGTCGGGATTATACCAGCAAAAATAGTAAGTGACGTTTTCATTGTTATTGATGGAAAGAAAAATAACCTGCAAGATCGGGATTTTGAAAATGTATATAATTTAACAATACATCATAGTTATTTTAGTAAATAAGGACAGAATCTTTTTCTGTCCTTTTCTTCTATACATAAATTAAAAACAAAATCCGACAAAGTTGAATAAAATTGGACAATCATTCCTACACTAGCATGTAGAGGTGATTGTAGTGGTAAAAGATTATGACAATGATTTTTTTAAAGAAGATAACGAAGATACAACAGATTTCTCTTTAATAAAAGGGGATACGTTGCAGCAAGTAGAAGAATTAGAAGAAGAATTAAAAAGAAAATCATAAGTGTACACTCTTTCTACATTTGCTATATAATATAAATAAAAGGTTGTATCTTTTTGAAAAGGGGGAGAAGAGATGGCTGAAGTCAATGTACAAAAGTCTTCGTTTTTTAAAGAAAAAAAAGAAGAATCCAATACAGATTTCTCTCTTGTGAAAGGTGCATTAACGGAGAATATAAATCGGTTAGAGAAACTGATGAATAATAGTAGTTCAAAATATATACAGGTGAAAAAAACAAAAGAAAATGCATAGAGCATTTTCTTTTGTTTTTTTATTTAATAGTAAACTTATCTTTTACTTTTTCAGGTAAATCTGCTTTCTGAATCTCTTCATAGGACTTTACTTCAATTGATGATATTTCATTTTTGCTATTATCATCTTGATCTACATAAAGGCGTAAAAACGCGTCTTCATTTAATTTATGGTTGTTTTCTTTTTTTGTACTTCTAAATGTAATTTGTTTTTTGACACCATCTTCATCATATGCGGGCAGCGTATAGTTTCGTAAGTTTCTACCATCTACTTTTTCGATAGTTCCTTCGCCTTTTATCTGCATGTAATATACATCCTTACCAATTCTATTTAGTGACGCTCTCTCACAGCCAATAGTAAAACTAAAAAATAATAAACATAGTGTAATAATTGCTAAAAACTTTTTCATTTTCTTTATCTCCTTTAATGTGTTTCTTTAAAAAGTATACGACTATTATTAAATGAGAAAAATCGATATAGCTTACAACGCCCTTACAATATTGTAAGAGTGTTGTACATAAAATGAACAATAAAAGTTAAAAGAAAGGTAAAATAATGAATCATGGTATAATGATAAAAGACTTACATACTATTTTTTCATTTTGAGAGGAGCTTGAAAAATGTATTCTACTTTAGAACAATTAACAAAGCACCCTGTATTTTATCATTTTGCAGAAATTTCAAAGATTCCTAGAGGATCAGGTAATGAAAAGGAAATTAGTGATTATTTAGTGGGCTTTGCAAAAGAGCGTAACTTGGAAGTCATTCAAGATGAAGCATTAAATGTTATTATTAAAAAAGAAGCAACAGCTGGTTATGAAAATGTACCAGCTATTATTATTCAAGGTCATATGGATATGGTTTGCGAAAAAAATCAAGCAACAGTACATGATTTTGAAAAAGATCCAATTGAATTACGAATCATTGGGGACATGTTATATGCAAATCAAACAACTCTAGGTGCTGATAATGGTATTGCAGTTGCGTATGCATTAGCTTTATTAGATTCAAAAGAAATTCCGCATCCAGCACTTGAAGTCGTTATCACTACTGAAGAAGAAACGACAATGGGCGGGGCTTTTGCTATTGATCCAAATCATTTTGAAGGAAAGATATTTATAAATATTGATTCTGAAGAAGATCATAAATTACTTGTAAGTAGTGCAGGTGGTGCGAAAGCTGTTGAAACAATTCCCGTAATTTGGGATGAAACGCCAGCGAATATGGATGCATACCGTCTATATGTTGGTGGTCTAAAAGGCGGCCATTCTGGTATGGAAATTGATAAGCAACGCGGTAATGCGAACAAAGTATTAGGACGAGTATTACGTGATTTATCAGTACATACGGAGTTTTACATAAGTGAAGTTCACGGCGGATTAAAAACGAATGCAATTCCGCGTGAAAGTGTAGCTACAATTTTAATTCGTACAGAAGATGTAGGACAAGTAGAAGAAAAACTAGAATCATGGACACGTGTATTACAAGAAGAAATGCGTGCTGTTGATCCAGATGTTCATGTTACACTGACAAAATTGGATGAAAAAGTTGAAAAAGTATTTGCTAAAGAGACACAAAAGCAGCTTATTTCATCATTATTCTTAATTCCGAATGGCATTCAAAGTATGAGCATGGATATTAAAGGTCTTGTAGAAAGCTCAACAAATTTAGGCGTTATTGAAACGTTGCAAGATGAAATTAAATTACGTAACGAAGTGCGAAGTTCTGTAAGTAGTTTAAAACAACATGTTGCAGAAGAAATCAAATATATTGCTGAATTAGTTGGTGCTACATTTGAAATAGAGTCAGAGTATCCAGAATGGCCATACAATCCAAACTCACAAATTCGTAATTTATTTGAAAAAGTACATCAAGAAAAATACAATAAAGAAATTGAAATCTTCGCTGTACATGCGGGGATTGAGTGTAGCGCATTCGTTCAAAAGATGCCTGAATTAGATGCAATTTCATTCGGACCAGACATTTTCAACGTCCACACTCCAGATGAACATATCAGTATTTCTTCTGTAGTGAATAACTGGGGATTCTTCATTGATGTAATGAAGGGTACGAAAGAATTAGCTAAGTAATAACGACGAAATAAAAAGGAGTCTATAAAAATTTATAGGCTCCTTTTTTGTATTGGAATTTATCCCGCTATTTGCCGGGCAGCCCGATTGGTTTAACTAATAATCAGTGGGGGATGAATAAAACCACTACTGATTAAAGATTCACTTTATGAGAAGTCATTTTTCGTTAGTATGTAATATTAAGCTTGAACAATTAATAAGGATGAATTGTTGATGTTTTTTTAGTACTGATGAAGGGGTGGAGAAATGAAGGAAAGAAAGCATTTTATTGTTTGTATGTTTTTATTGTTTTTCACATTTAGTTTTATTGGTGTTCAGAAAATAATAGCAGAAGAAGTTGAATTTTCAGGGACAACAGCTCCATTGAATGTAAATGTTAGAGAGGCAAAAAGTTTAAATGCAAATATTGTAGATGTGATTCCCGGAAATACAACAGTATCTTTTAAAGGATGGGAGTATGGTGAAGCGGTTAAAGATTACTGGACAGGAAATTTAGATAATCGTTGGTTTTATTATTTAAAAGATGGAAAAAAAGTATATGTAACGTCAGCGTATATTAATGGAAATCCTCCAAATACATCAATAGATCGTAAATTATCTGTACCTAACATATTACAAGAAAGGTCAAATTGGTGTTGGGCAGGCACTTCGGTTTCAGTTTTAAATTATTTTGGAAAAACTCCTTCACAAGATCAGTACGTTAGGTATGTTAAGGGTGGATCATATAATAATCCTGCAACTTCACGTGAAATACAATATGGATTATCCGGATATGGGGTTAGCTCAGCTATAAGTTCTGGAGCAAAATCGTATGATTGGTTCAAAAGTCAAATTAATAGTAATCAGCCGATGATTGCACTCATTATGTGGCAAAAAGGAGCTAACATCGGACACTTTTTAGTACTTGATGGATTTTATAAAGGGACAAATGGAACAGATTATATAACATACATGGACCCTTGGTATGGTGATCATTATAATCATAATTTCAGTACGTTCCATAACAATAATAATTTTTGGTGGAGTGAAACTGTTTATAATATCCATGCAAACTAATAATATTAAAAGCGGGGGTTCATAAATGGGAAAACTACTTAAGCTTGTGATACTGTGCATGTGCTTAATGACCGTTATTATTTTCGCTAGTAAAATTAGTTATGCATCAAAAAATAAAAGTGAATCAGTACAATCGATCGCATTAAAAGATTATCAATATAGTAAGGGAAGTTCTTCTGAAAATTTAAGTTTTGAAAAAATAACAACATCCCCATTTTCGTTACCAATCTATGAAACAATTCCAGCACAGCAAATTTTAAATAGCTCTGAATTTAAGAATTTACTATTACCAACAAATGAAAAGCTGTGGTTTATTATGAAGGGTGAGCAGCCAGAAGGACTAATTGTTGCGAATGATACTGAACCGATTCGAACGGGCGGAGAAAATAGAAGTAAAGATTTATATGGATTATATAAAGCAATAAAAAATAATACAAATGAAACAAAAGATATTAGTTATTTCGAATTTGAAGGGCAAGGAATATTGGTAGTAAATCAAAATAATGATCAAGAAATATACCTTAGTAAAGGTGCCGCTGCCATATTAAAACTTCCTGCTGGTCAAAAAGTATTGAGCAGTGAAGTAATACAGAAAATGAAAGAGAGAATTGTAACTGGTTTTGAATAGTGGTAATGTCTGATTTTTTTTTGTTTATACAAGGTTGAATAGGGAACAGGATCAATGGTAGCATTAGGGCATCTTTACTGTTTGAAACCTAATAGTGTATATAAAAAGGTTAGAGAAGTTAATTCTCTAACCTTTTTATATTAATGTCTGAAATTTAAAAAGTGATGGAGTAAACCAAATAATAAAAGTTTGTTTGCTCTTCTATTTTTATTTGCAATTTAAACTCGTTATATTCCGCTATCTATTGTACAACCTTTTTACATAGCTGAATTTTTTTATTTGAAAATAAGGGTGCATCTATAAAACCATAATGATAAACTAAAATACCTAATTCCACTCTAGAATTAATATGCCATTTTTCTTTAATATGATTAATTATCGTTGAAATTCTTCGAGGGGTAACATATATTTTTTTGGAAATTTCTGCATCCGTATATCCTTTTGCTACATAAATAGCCACTTCTAACTCTCTTTCGGTCAACATTCTTTTCATAAAATACGCTCCTTCGAAATTATTTATATAAATATCAAAAGAAACTATTAAAAGAAATAAAGGTGAAAAATCATATTTATTTTAATCCGGCTATTTGCGGGTAGTAAGACTCCCACCTCAAAATCTAGATGTGGCAAAGAAGTCGGACTCCCTGTAAACGCCTGCCTGGGATGGACTAATAATCAGTGGGGGTGAATAAAACGCACATTGATTATTAGTGAACCATATTTTAATAATTTCTCGTATTGTGGTACAAGTTTGTAAAAGAAACTATAAATCCATATAATTAGTAATTGTAACTATATCAATTTTACATTACATTAAAAGTTGGAAAATATTCTTATACTCATAAAGTGTTACATTTGAGGGAGGAAAGATGGAATTCTACAATCTTGGTATTATTATTAAAGAACTTAGAAAGAAAAAAAACATGTCACAATCTGAATTATGTCATGGAATATGTTCACAAAGTCAAATTAGTAAGATAGAAAAAGGTATTATTTATCCATCTAGCATATTGTTGTATCAATTATCTGAAAGACTTGGTATTGATCCAAATTATATATTCGCACTAACCAAAAATAAAAAAATAAAATATATTGAAAATGTAAAATGTGTAATGAGAGATTGTGTAAAACAAAAACAATATAATGAGCTTTACGAAATAGTAAAAAAAGAGAAAAATGATGATAATTTCCAATCAAAAGAAGATAAACAATTTCTATTATGGCATGAAGCGATTGCTATATATTATGTAAATGGAGCAACAAGTAATGCTTTTGACATTTTAAATAGAGCACTAAAACAAACCTTAAGTAGTACTAACTTTTTATCAGAAAAAGAAATAAGCATAATGAATTCAATTGCTATAATACATGCAGAAAATGAAGAGTATGAGAAAAGTATAAATATATTAAAACAAAGTTTAATTAATTTTAATAAGATAGAATTTCCTAGAGAAAAAGAAATCAAATTAAGACTCATTCATACGTTAACAAAATGTTTACACCTTGCAAATCAATATGAAGAAGCAATAAAGTATAGTGAAATAGGCATAAAATTAGCCATAAATATGAATACTTTATACTTATTAGGTGAATTGTTTTTTGAAAAAGGTGCAATTTTATTGAAAGTTCAGCACTCTAATGAAGTTGGTTTAACAGACATAAAAAAAGCATTATTTATATTTGAACTAACTGAAAGAAAACAATATATAAAAATGATCAAGGAAAAATATATTAAAAATCAAGAATAAACAAGAAAGAATTTTAACATAAACTATTCCTAATTGTTATTTATTTCTAAAAAAAGTACTGTAATACGAACTATTCCTAATTGTTGTTTATTGCTAAAATGAATACCGTAATATTAGATAAATATAAAGGGTGGCATTTTATGAAATCAAGAGGAATTACTCGTAAAGCAGATAGTATGGGGCGTATTGTTATTCCAATGGAAATAAGACGGAGTTTAGGAATTGTAGAAAAAGATTCTCTTGAAATGTTTATAGAAGAGGATCAGATTATTTTACGAAAATATCAATCTCCAAGAGCTTGTGCACTTACAGGAGATATTTCAGACAGCAATATTTCGTTAGCGAATGGGAAGATTATTGTAAGTCCAAACGGGATGGAACTGTTAATAAAGAAGTTACAGCAATATCTTTTAAAGTAAAAGGTAAGTAAGAACTTTAAAATAGAATATACTTGGAAAAAGTCCTCTATCATTTAGGGGGCTTTTTTATTGTTATCAATAAAATTGAGGGGCCGTAGTTGGTTCAATGGAATACGAATTACCTTGTAAATAGTCTGACTATTTTTTATAAAAAAACTATTCATTTACATTTTTTGGTTTCGTGTTATATTTTTAGTGTTAACATAGTTGTATTGAAAATTCTGATTTTAAAATTAGGAAAACTTTAGAAAATGAAATACTCTTACTTGAATTGAAAATCATATAAACATAGTTTGAAAGTAAAGTATGAAAATGAATCAGATTTTTAAATTAAATTTGTCAATTCAATAGAGGTTCGTGGGGGAAATGTAACTAAGAAGAAATCTCTTATACTCCATGTTTTTTATTTGTAAATCGGTAATTCTAATAGCTCTGACGAAAAGTAAAGGGGTAAAAAAGAAGTGGATAGTTTGTTTAATAGAAGATAGGGTGTAAAAAATAAAACAACGGAGGTTTTATAATGAATAAAGGAATACTGCAGATTACAGAAATTGAAGAAATTACTATTCCGAATCTATTGAAGGATAAAATGAAGAATCTGATAGACAATGAATTAAAAACTCATAATCCTTATACTTGTGATCAAGAAATAGTAGCATATTTTTCAAAAGAGTGGCTTAATTGTTTGATTGACTATTCAAAGAAAACCCCGAATTCAGACATGAAAAATCTACTACACATGATAAAAATAGCGAATTGTGGTGGGAACGTACCGCCTATCCTTATTAAAAATACTCCATGTGATCCTATGGAAACACTATTAACTGGGGAAAATCGCAGAGGTTTTAATTATGGTGAAGACGAACACGATAGAATGAAAAAATATTTTTATGCAGAATGGGTCACATGGCTTTTTGCCACACTTTTTAATTATGATGCTTTAATTCACCCATCCGAACATGCTGGGAAAAATAGATTTCATCTCATTTCTCCTTTAAATAACGATGAAGTTTTGCGAAATGTCGGTGCAAGCACCGGTGGCGGGAACTTTTATCAACATAACGATGCCACAGTGTATACAGATATGAAAGAAAAATCAGATATTGAAGCAAGATTGAATACATTCAATACGAATTTAGAAATTGTATCAAATAGACTTAATAAATCTGTGGAACGAATAGTGTCTGAAATTACTTGTGGAAAATTTACTAGAGTTGATGCTCTTTTATTAAAAGGAGTGTTAAATTTAAAAACTCAAACTCATATTGGAACGCCAAAATTACTTCAAAAGCATCTTGAAGAAAATCACTTCAGTAAAGATGACATATTGGCAATAAGTAAAATGCCTATTGCTCATATAGCAGGAATGGCGGATGGTGAAATATCTGGATTTGTAGGGGAAATAAACCAAATTATATTTTTGGATGATAATGGCGATATTATTGCAACTTGTTTAAATGGAGCAGAAAATAGATTGATTTATGTGGGAGAAAGTGAAGAAGAAAAATTGAAATTTGACATGTTTTTAGAACTCTTACGAACAACGCCTACTTATAAGGTTCCACTTACATCTGAAGATTTATTACTTATACCAAATTCTTACTATGGTAAACAAACAAATGTAACTCATGGTAGGGAAAGGTTATCTGAGGAAGAATATAAAATCCCGATTGGAAATAATAAATACGGAAGAAGAATTGTTTGCAGGCAATACGTTTCCAGCCGATTACGTGATCAGAAAGAAAGTTACTTTAAAGATTTAATTAACTAGTTTAAAGAGAGGAGGGCTGATGGGGAGGTTTGGGGTATAATAGCTCAAGTCTTCCCATATTCTTTGTATGGATTTTACTATTGAATTACTCATATTACTATTTTTAGTAGCTGTATTAGCAGGATGGGTAGACACGATTGCTGGAGGCGGTGGTATGATAACTATCCCGATAATGTTATTAGTAGGTATGTCTCCTTCTGTAGCGATAGCAACTAATAAACTGCAAGGGAGTAGCGGAACTCTCATGGCAACAGTGTTTTTTATTAAGAAGAAAGAGATTAATCTTAAAGAAATGCGTTTGTCCATCTTAATGACCTTTTTTGGATCAGTTTTGGGTGGATGGCTTGTTTTACAGATACGAGCAGAATATCTAATTATGATATTACCTTTTTTACTTGTTTTTATTGGGATTTATTTTCTATTATCTCCAAATATAGCAAACGAAGATCGACCGAGAAAAATAAGTATGTTGTTGTTTGCGTTAACAGTGGCTCCGTTACTGGGATTTTATGATGGTTTCTTCGGCCCAGGAACAGGTAGTTTAATTGCTTTAGCGTTCATTCTTTTATGTGGATATAGTGCTACACGGGCGACTGCAAATGCTAAGATTTTGAACTTTACAAGTAATTTCGCTGCTTTGTTGTATTTTATTATTTTTGGCCAAATCGATTGGACAATTGGATTGATTATGATGCTTGGTCAAATTATAGGGTCATATATTGGGGCGAAGATGGTGCTTACAAAAGGGACGGCATTAATACGACCAATAGTGGTTATTGTTTGCTTTGTCATGGCAATTAAAATTTTTTTACAAAATATGAACTAAATGTAATCAATATATTATTTGTATCAAAGTTAAAGTGTTTTCATGTTCTTATTGCAGTATTACACTGTTTAAGATGTGTTCAAAATTACACAATTTGACTAGTGTAATGTATTGCGTTATGCTTTTTCTAGTATAAAAGAAAGGCTTGAAGATAATGATTCGTCGTTTGAGAAAGCTAAAAAATGTAGCAGTCGTAGTAAGCTTCTAAGTAAATAGCAATATATATAATACTTAGAAGCGAGGAATAAAGCTATGAAGTATCCATTATTTAATCATTGGTCAGAAACAAAGTATATAAAAGATATAGTAACAAATCCACTCATTGAAGTAGGAGAGTACTCCTATTATTCAGGCTATTATAGTCATCAAAATTTTGAAGATGGATGTGTAAGGTATTTGTGGGGAGATGCTAAGTCCCAAGCACTTTTCAATCCAATTGAACAGATGGGATGGCACCTTGATAAACTCATTATTGGGAATTATGTTTGCATTGCAAGTGGAGTAGTCATTTTAATGGGTGGTAACCATAATCATCACTCAGAATGGATTACAGTATATCCATTCGCTGAGCAAATTAAACAATCATATGAACCTAAGGGCAATACAGTCATTAAAAGTGATGCTTGGATTGGAATGAATGCTATAATAATGCCTGGCGTTACTATTGGTGAAGGTGCAATTGTTGCTGCAGGATCTGTAGTAAGTAAAGATGTTCCGCCGTATACAATAGTTGGTGGAAATCCTGCTAAGGAAATAAAGAAACGATTCACTGATACAGAAATAAACATGTTAATGGAAATGCGTTGGTTTGATTGGGATAGGAAATTGATTGAGAAGGCAATTCCGCTGTTATCTAGTCCATCCATCGAACCATTATTTACTTTTTATAAAAATGAAGTGAAAAATAAATAAATTAGTTAGAAAAACTACATCCAGTATAGGGTGTAGTTTTTTATTTTTTGTAAATGTGGAACAAATGTATTATTTAGATTGTCTATTAATTGTAATCCTAAAAAATATGAAAGTGTGAATCATTTTGAAAAATATAAGGGGATTAAAAATAAGGATATGTGTGGAAATACAAAGTATTAGCGCACCTAAAAGTGTCGGATGAGATGGTCTATATGAAAGCGATTCTAACGTTTTATATGTATATACAATTTGAGAACACTGTCTATTTTTTTTGCGGGATTATGTTAGAATAACGCTTTTTTTTAGTACAAAGAAATTGGAGGTAACTGAAGTGAAAGGTATGTTTTGCAAGAGAGTTATTGCAATAGTAACAGTGCTTACAATATTTTGTAGCATGGTCGTTACAATTGGAAAAGCAGCAGCGGAAACAGATCCTGCTATAGACGTTGAAGCAGGATCAGCAATTTTAATAGAAGCAAATTCCGGAAAAATTTTATATGAAAAAAATGCAGATGAATCATTGGCAATTGCTAGTATGACAAAAATGATGAGCGAATACTTAGTTCATGAAGCGGTGGATAAAGGAAAACTTAAATGGGATCAAAAAGTTAAAATCTCTGAATATGCACATAAGATTTCGCAAGATCGTTCACTATCAAATGTTCCATTAGAAAATGGTGGCTCTTATACGGTAAAAGAGTTATATGAGGCAATGGCAATTTACTCTGCAAATGGTGCAACAATTGCTTTAGTTGAACAGATTGCTGGTAAAGAGGTCAATTTTGTAAAAATGATGAACGATAAGTCAAAAGAGTTTGGTATGAAAGACTATAAGTTTGTAAACTCTACCGGCTTAACAAATCAAGATTTAAAAGGATATCATCTAGAAGGGACAACTCTAGACGAGAAAAATAAAATGTCTGCAAGGGATTGTGCAATTTTAGCACAACGTCTTATTCAAGATTTTCCCCAAATATTAAATACAGCAAAAATTCCTAAAAAAACATTCCAAGAGGGTGGTAAATATCCAATTGATATGGCGAACTTTAATTGGATGTTAAAAGGCTTAATTAAGCAATATGAAGGTGTAGATGGTTTGAAAACAGGAACGACTCCAGAAGCGGGAGATTGTTTCACTGGTACAGTAGAAAGAAATGGTATGCGCCTAATTTCTGTAGTGATAAAAGCAAAATCTCATACGGCACGTTTTGATGAAACAAAGAAATTATACGATTATGGATTTGCGAATTTTGAAGTGAAGAATGTCTATGGAAAAGATTCAGTAGTAAAAGGGCATGAAACAGTTCGAGTAGCAAATGCAAAAGAAAAAGATGTAGTAGTTCAAATGAAACAAGTTGTTTCGCTTCCAATGCCGAAGGGCAACAAAGACATTTATAAAAAAGAATTTAAAGTATCGAATACGGAACAAGAAGCGCCTATTAAAAAAGGTGTAACAATTAGTAAAATGATTATCTCGTCTAAAGATAATACAGATCCTGGGTTCTTATCAGGTAATTCATTACAAATAGACCTTGTAACAAAATCTGATGTGGAACAAGCAAATTGGCTTACACGTTTTATACGTAAAACAGGATCTTTTTTTAGTGGTATGTGGGATAGTGCGATTGATATAGTAAAAAGCTAATTTTATAGGATACAACTAAATGTTTCACTTTATAAAAATTTAATAAAATCTTTTCTTTGTATTAAATATTTTGTTTTAAATTATGTATATAAAGAAATGGAGGTCAAATTAACTTTGTACGGCTTATATTAGGAATTTAAAGAAAGAATATGTACAATTCTCCCACTACATTCTTATAGTGGCCTTTATGAACAGCAAAATTTACAATTTACAAGGAGAACATTTTATGAGTAAGAGAATAAAAGAATTAGATTCCATACGAGGGTTAGCGGCACTTACTGTGGTATTTGGACATTTTTGTTTAATGCTACCATCGTTGCCTAATTCTATTAAATTTTCCCCACTTAGGTTTTTATGGGCGGGTGGGGAAGCTGTTATCGTTTTTTATGTACTAAGTGGTTTTGTGTTATCTATGGCACTTTATCATTCAAAAACAAATTATTGGGGATATTTAATTAAGAGATTTGTAAGAATCTATATTCCTTATTATTTTTGGATAATCGTTACCTTTGTTTTATTTATTTTATTTTCGTCGTATGAAGTGGTAGGACTACGGGATTGGTTCTATGATAGGTGGCAAGGGTCTATAACAAAATTAGATATTTTAAACCACTTTGTGCTTCTTAATAACTTTTTTACGGAAAATTATAATCCAGTTATTTGGTCATTGGCTCAAGAAATGCGTATATCTATTGTGTTTCCTTTGTTATTCCTTCTTTTTTATAAACTGAATTGGAAGAAAACGATACTATTTGCTTTGAGCTTTTCTTTAATTAGTGTTGTTCTTAATATGTTGCATATTGGGAAAGCTGAAGGATTTTATAATGGTTATGCTGATACACTGCATTTTACATCTATGTTTATGGTTGGAATGTTACTTTTTAAGTATCAGGAAAAACTTATCTACTCATATAGGAATATGAAAAAAATTAAAAAAGGATTTCTTATTGCATTAGGGGTTATTCTATATTTATATTCCATTTTAATTTATGGTTTTTCCCGTAATGATACAACTTTCTTATTAAAAGATTGGGGTGTCGTAATGGGGGTTAGTATATTTATTATAATGGCTATGAGTAACCTAAAAGTAAAAGTATTTTTAAATAAGAGTGTATTTGTATACTTAGGAGAAATTTCATACAGTATCTATTTGTGTCATTTTCCAATCATGATGATACTATTTAAACTATTGTATACAAAGATACCTATCTTTTTCCTTCTTACTTTGTGCATTGCAATGACAATACTTTTTTCTATAGTTTCGTATCATTTAATCGAAAAGAAATGTATCAACTGGGCAAAACAAAGAACAACAAATTTTTTGAAAAAAAGTATAATTCCTAGCGGGATTTTATTTCTTTAGTAAATATACGAATATGACCGATTCCTTAGTATACTTGGGAATCGGTCAATTTTGGATTCTAAATGTAAATATAGTAAAGTCGAATATAATTGAAATCGAAAAACACTTAGAAATAACAATTACGCTGTGAGCTATTGTATAGTATAGATATGTTTAAAAATAAAGGGGGAATACATATGTGGAAGCGATTTGTAGCAATTGGTGATAGTTTTACAGAGGGGATAGGGGATGAAGTTGAGGGAATTGCATTAAAAAGCTGGGTAGATCATTTTGTTCAACTGTGTGAAAACGATATAGAATATGCCAATTTTGCAAAGCGTGGGTTAGTAACTAAAGAAATTCGCTCGCAGCAATTGGAAAAGGCGTTAACTTTTAATCCAGATTTGGTTAGTCTCATTGCAGGGGCAAACGATGTTTTAAAAGGCCGTTGGAATCATGATGCATATAAGAATGATATGGAATTTATGATAGATACATTAAGTAAAGCAGGGGCTGATATTATTATAGCAAACCTTCCAGATTTTACAGTTAGGCTTCCTTTTGCTTCTGAAAAAAAACAAGTAATAAAAGAACAATTATTAGAGGCAAATGAAGTTATACATTCACTGAGCAGAGAGTATAAGCTTCATCATGTTGATTTTTGGAATCATCATTTAGTTAATGACAATACGCTTTGGTCTAAGGATTTAATTCATCCAAACTCAAAAGGATATGTAAAAGTTGCGGAATTGATTTTTAGTAGTTTACCTGTACAGAAGACAAAATAATAGTTTGCAATGTAACGAATATGATATTAAGTGTATGAAGCTATGTTTTTTAGTAAATGGAAAGAACTAAACATTTAGCAAACAAAGCGTTTCTACGATATATTTCTACAGTAATGCACAAATACAGAATCACAAAGCAAGATCACTTATGGAAATAGGTGGTCTTTAAATGTTTTTATAACTAAATTAGTATATGCTGTATTACTAACAGTTTCGTACTACATAAAAATTAAGTTCTCTTATAGAAAAACTGATTTTATATTATCTTAAAATATAATAACATGTTCAAATGATATTTTGGGTATGTATCCTAATTGTGAATGATGTGTAATTTTTTTGAAGTATAAATATCCAATAAATAAAATAGGTAGTAGGTGCAGAAGTATTAATACTATATTATTTAATTCTTGTTATGAGTACATTAGTGATTGGTAATATTATATTTTTATTATCAACTTTAGTTATTGGAATTAATTTGCATAGAAAATATGTAGGATAAGAAAAAATAAATATACTTTATTATATATTTATTTTTTTGTTTAGTAGGATTAATAGTTTCTATAAACTATTATATTAATAAAATTAAAAAACTTAATTCTTGATATCCTTATGGCTAAAGCCATCTATAAAATGACAATATAACTAAATAATTGTTTGGTATGATTTGTGGATTTAGCTTTTTATCCGAATTTTCTGATTCAAATATTTCAACTTTATGAATATAGTAGGTGAAATATTTGTGTGATAGTATTTGAGATAGAAAAAAGCCAACTTTAAAAAGGATGTGAATTGAATGTGCAAACAACTGTAAAGGGTTATATTAAGGCAACGTTTAGCTGTTATTAGTGTAAGGTAAAGATATATTTTGTAACAGTTGATATAAAAATGAAGAAATAGGTACGTTTTTGTTTGTCTGACTATTTTAAATATATGAAAAACAAGACTGGTTTGAGTTTTGACGAAGTTAAATTCTAGGTGAGATGTCAATAATGATTAATTAGGTTTAATAAAGAGGTACCTTATACGCAAAAGCGTTTATATTAGTAACCTAAGGAGCTTGCTTTTATGAAAACTACTGATTCAAAAGGCCTATTAGGAAATAGGGTTTATTTACAAGTTTTCTCTGCCTATTCATTGCTTATGCTTGGTGTTTTTATTGATATGTTAGCGATTATGACTATAGTTGGGTTTGAATGGGAAGTAGATCCTACTATGATTGGATTGATTCCTGTTGCATATGCACTTCCTGGAATTATTTTTGGCTCATGGGCAGGTGTTATTGCAGATCGTTTTAGAAAAATTCCAATTATGATGTTCTGTAATCTAATGGTTGGTCTAATAACAATTGCTCTTTTATTTGTACAAGATATCCACTGGCTCTTAGTGGCATTAATGATTCGTTCCATTTTTATTGTTTTCTATTATCCTGCACAGCAAACACTAACAAGACAGATTGTATCCCCGGACTTGCTTACTAAAGCAGTAAGTATCAACGGAATAGTAGAGCAGGGTACAAAGATAGTAGGCCCACTTATAGGGGGCATGTTGTTGAGCTGGTTTCAACCAGAGTTCTGCCTCATTATAAGAGCTATAAGTTGTTTATTAGCTACTTTAGTTTTGATACCCACAATAAAATTTAAAGAAACTATATCGAAAAAATTTGTTGAAAAGCAAAAACAAAGTACTTGGACCGCTTGGGTACAAGGGTGGGGTTATGTGTTATCTAATCGGATAATATTATCAACCATGATTTTCGTTACAATAGCCATGGCGGTATTACAATTAGTAGACTCACAATTCCCAACTTTATTTAAGAGCTTATTCCCACATGATAAAAGTAAAATGGGATATATCATTTCTATTATTGGTCTTGGCGGAATACTTGGTGCATTACTAACTCAGAAATTAAAACAATTTCAATATGGCTGGGTAGTATGCGGAGGTATGGTTTTAATGGGAATTGGTTTTGGGGGGATTGGTTTGATAACGCCCGGTACGGTCTTCGTTTTAGCCTATTTAATTAGTTTTATCGCTGGTATCGGAAGTGGGTTGATGCTTGTATCTAATCAAGTCATTTTACAAATAGAATCGGATCAAGATCAAGTAGGAAGAGTATTTGGTATACAAAGCAGTTTAACAAACGCAGTTCTAATTATTTCTCCTGCTATGAGTGGTCCATTAGTGCATTTGTTTGGAGTAACTCAACTCTATGTTTATGGAGGGATTGGGCTTGTTATTATTGGAGTAATTGGAGTTTCACTGCAGAAATATTTATGGGCTAAACATAAACACGAACCTATAAGAGCAAATAATTTTTGAAGGGAAGATTTTTATGACCAATGAGGAATGTTATCCATTAAGCCATCCGCAGCGAAGAATATGGTATACAGAAGTTATTCATTCTGATAAAGGAATATGTAATTTAAGATTTTTATTTAAACTTCATCGGAAAATGAATTATTCAAAATTAAACCAAGTTGTGAATCGCGTTATCAGTGAAAATGACGGTCTGTGCATTAGGTTAAAAGAAAATGAGCATCAGGAACCGAAACAATATTTTATTAAACATGAAGAACAAGAATTTGAGTTTTTTGATTTCAGTAATGTGGAGAATACAAATTTGCTTGAGGAATGGATTGAGCAGAAAACAAAAGAAACGTTTACATTATTTAATTCAAATTTATACTATTTCGCTTTAATAAAATTAAACGATAATGAATGTGCAGTCTTTGGAAATGTTCATCATATTATTATGGATGGTTTATCAATTCAAATATTTACTGAGCAGATTGCAAAATATTATTATGACATGCATAACGAGAATGAGGAAGGCGAAATTAAAAATTCATATGTTCAATTTCTGACTAATGAACAAACATATTTGAATAGTAGTCGTTTTCAAAAAGATCAAAAATTCTGGTTAGAGGAATTTAAAACACTGCCATCTGCGACTGGATTGAAGCCTTATAATACGTACCAAGTTAGTACCAAGGCATCACGTGAGACGTTTATATTAACGGAGCATTTGAAGAGAAAGATAGAGAAATTTTCTGAAGATTACAAAATTAGTTTATACACTTTTTTTGTTGCTGCTTTCTCGTTGTCCATGTATCGGTGGACCTCATCGCTTGATATTGGTTTAGGAATGGCTTACGGCAATCGTATGACTAAAATGGAGCGAAAATTGATTGGAATGATGGTGAGTACAGTTCCTTTAAGAATGGATATTGATCCGGAAGAAGAAGTACTTTCATTTATTAGTAGGGTATCCAGAAAACAAAGCAAATTATTGAGACACCAGAAATATCCATTTGATTTGTTATTAAAGCAGATTAATAAAGAGAATAATAGTAATGTGAGACTTTTCGGAACTACGATTGATTATAGGGATCGTGATGAAAGTGGTGACTCACTATGGATTCCAAACCATGAAGAGGTGCAAGATTTTGCAGTGCATATTGAAAATCTAATTGATATTGACTCTTTACATGTACATATTGATTATCGTGAGGAGCTATTTTCTAAGGAAGAGATAAAACGTTTTTTTAACGTGATGTTAGCGATAATGGAAAACACTTTTGAAAAACCAAAGCAGAAGGTAGCTGAAATCGAAATCATTTCTGATGAAGATAAAAGAAGAAGTTTAGTTGAGTTCAACAATCCTAAGCTGGATTTCCCATCTCAAGTAACTATTCATGAAATGTTCGAACGGCAAGCGATGATTTATCCAAATGCTATTGCAGTTACGTATGAAAAAGAAAAAATTACTTATAAGGAGCTTAATGAACGTGCAAACCAGTTAGCTCATTATCTGCAGAAAAAAGGAGTAGGACCTGATACTTTAGTTGGACTGTGCGTTGAACGTTCCCACGAGATGATTGTAGGTATTTTAGGGATTTTGAAGGCTGGTGGGGCTTATGTCCCACTTGATCCAACATATCCAGAGCAACGACTTCAATATATTTTAGAAGATGCTAGCATTCAGTTATTCGTAACGCAAGAAAGTTTAAAAGAATTGAACTGGTTACCAGAAAATGTTGAGTCGATTTGCCTGGATCGTGATCAAGATGAGATTGGGAAAGAAAGTAAGACTTTGCCGGTTTCTAGTGTCGGTCCCCAAAATCTGGCATATGTAATCTATACTTCGGGATCAACGGGAAATCCAAAGGGCGTTATGATAGAGCATCACAATGTCATTCGGTTATTTAAATCGACGGATTGTTGGTATCAGTTTAATGAAAAAGATACTTGGACGCTTTTTCATTCGTATGCATTTGATTTCTCAGTATGGGAAATTTGGGGAGCGTTATTATATGGTGGGAAATTAGTTGTTGTTCCGTACTGGATTAGTCGATCACCTAAGGATTTTTATCAATTATTGGTGGAGGAAGAAGTCACAGTTCTAAATCAGACACCTTCCGCATTTCGACAATTAATACAAGTGTGTGAACAAGAAGATAAGAATAAAAATTTGCAGCTGCGTTATGTCATATTTGGCGGAGAAGCGTTAGAACCTACTAGCTTGTTACCGTGGTTTCAAAGGTATGGGGAGAAAAACCCACAGTTAATTAATATGTATGGAATTACAGAAACCACAGTTCATGTTACATATTATCCAATTACTTTAGATGATGTGCAGCATGCTTCAAGAAGTAATATTGGAAAGCGGATTCCCGATTTAGAAGTGTATATACTAGACGCTTATCAACAACCTGTTCCTATAGGTGTTGATGGTGAACTTTATATTGGCGGGGCGGGGCTTGCACGTGGGTATTTAAATAGACCTGAATTAACAGCAGAGCGTTTTATATCTCATCCATTTAGTAGTGATCTGAAAGCAAGATTATACCGGACAGGAGACTTAGCGAGGTATTTGCCAGATGGGAATCTAGATTATCGTGGAAGAATTGATCATCAGGTTAAAATACGTGGTTTCCGAATTGAGATTGGGGAAATTGAGTCTACTTTACATACATATGCATATGTAAAAGAGGCAGTTGTAATTGTAAGAGAAGATCAGCCAGGCGATAAACGATTAGTAGCATATGTTGTAGGAGATGGAAATGTAGATGCGTGGAGAGAGTATCTTAAAGCGAAACTACCAAGTTATATGGTTCCTTCGGGATTTGTGGCGATGGAAGCTATTCCACTTACAGCTAACGGTAAAGTTGATCGTGAGGCCTTACCTATGCCGGAGGAAAAGCAGATTAATAGTGAATGTGTTGGCCCTCGGAATAGTAACGAACAGATACTAACTACCATTTGGAAGAGAGTATTAGGTGTTAAAAAGGTGGGAATCTATGATAATTTCTTTGAAATTGGTGGCGACTCGATTCTCAGTATTCAAATCATATCTCAAGCAAGTCAAGTGGGGTTAAAACTTACTCCAAAGCAAATGTTTGAATGCCCAACTATCGCTGAGTTGGCACAAGTGGCTATAGAAACGCAGGGAGTACAAGCGGAGCAGGGAATTGTGATAGGTGATGTGCCTCTTACTCCAATTCAGTGCTGGTTCTTCGAGCAAGAACATGCACATCCAGAGCATTGGAATCAATCAATGCTTTTAAGAGTAAAAGAAAGATTGGATGTGAAGTTACTAGAGGGAGCGATATTAAATTTACTGAAACATCATGATGCTTTACGTTTCCGGTACGAACAGTTACCAAACGGAACGTGGAGGCAGAGAAATGAAGGGACTGATGAGCTGTCAGTACTCCATGTTGTAAAACGGAATCAAGTTAATGAAAAAGAGTGGAATAAAATAATACAAGAAGAGATGAACATTAATCAAGCTAGTTTCAATTTAATTACTGGTCCGTTAATGAAAGTAGTGTACTTTGAAGATAACTTGACTGAAAATGATCGAATATTCTGGGTGATACATCATTTAGTAGTAGATGGAGTGTCATGGAGGATTCTATTGGAAGATTTACAGGTGGTATATAACCAGATGAAACAAGGTCAAGAAATTCGCTTACCTGCGAAAAGTACATCTTTTAAAGAGTGGTCTGAACGACTCCAGACGTACAGTAATTCGGGTATTTTAAAAGAAATACAAAATTATTGGAATGAACAAGTAGAAAAAGAAACGATGAAAATTCCAATGGACTATCCAATACAAGGAACGACAGAAGAATCGATTGATCAAGTAACGAGGACTTTAGGAATAGAAGAAACACAAGCATTGTTTCACGAAGTTCTAGTCACTCATAAGACAAGGATTGATGAGGTACTATTAACGGCATTAGGACAAGCTATCGTCGATTGTACAAATCAGCAAACCGTTTCTATTCATCTAGAAGGACACGGAAGAGAAGAGATGATTGAAGGTATTGATTTATCAAGGACAGTGGGCTGGTTCACGAGTATTTATCCCGTTCATCTCAATTTTCAAGGAACTCAGACACCTATTGAAGGGTTAAAGGCAGTCAAAGAGCAATTGCGTCGAATCCCAAATCGCGGAGTTGACTATGGTATTTTACGTTACTTGAATAAAGGATTACTTCCGTTTTATCAGCAAAAGCCTTCAATAAGCTTTAACTATTTGGGCCAATTTGATCAGGTGTTTTCAAGGGACTCTTTGTTTATGCAAGAGACAGGATTTACATTTTTAGATCATGCTCCAGATTCCAAACCATCTCATCTAATTGATGTTATCGGAATGGTGAAAGATGAAAAGTTACATTTTATTTGGATGTATAGTAGGGAACAGTTTTCTAAATTAAAAATTCAAGTGATAGCAGATGGTATGTTGAGGCATCTTCGTCACCTTATAAATAAACCAACAACAGAGTCTGCTTTTACGGTATCAGATTTTGCTGATGCAGAGGATCTTACGGAAGAAAGCTTGAGCAAAGTATTACTTAAATTAACAAAGAAGAGGGTGTAAAAATGGGAGACGTTATTGATATATATGGTTTATCACCTTTGCAAAAAGGAATACTGTTTCATACTTTATACGATCAAGATGATGAACATTCTTTTTCCTATATTGTACAAGTAGGTTTCTTGCTCGGGGGGCAATTGGATGTTGATACTTTTGAAAAGGCTTGGGAATATGTTATTAATCGACATGAGGTTTTACGTTCAGTATTTGTATGGGAGGAAGTAGAAAAGCCACTACAAGCGGTTTACCAACGTCTTCCTTTTACTATTCATCAAGAGGATTGGAGCACCCATCCACATGAGGAAAGGGCGAAGAAATTAAAACAGTTTTTGAATGTAGATCGTAGAAAAGGATTTTTATTGGATGAAGCACCATTGATGAGAGTCACTGCGATTAAAGAAGCAAAAGAGAAAACGAGAATTATTTGGACACATCATCATATTTTGCTAGATGGATGGAGTGTGTCATTGGTCTTTAGTGAAGTGATGGAAGTTTATCTCAAGATGATAAAGGGAGAATTGTTGAATTTCCCTAAATCTCTTCCTTATAAAAAATATATTCAATGGATAAATAAACAAGATCAAAGTCAAGCAGAGGAATTTTGGAAAGAAGAATTAAAAGGGTTCTATGCACCTACTCCATTAGCAATGGAAAGAAAGGATCAAGGACAAGAGAAGGGTTATGGAGAATGTGCTTATCAAGTATCTGAGGAACTTACTGAGAGTTTACAAGAGTGGGTACGAAATAGTCGATTAACGTTGAATACGTTAGTACAAGGTGCATGGGCTTATTTGATGAGTAGGTATAGCGGTGACAGTGACGTCGTATTTGGCGTAACTAGCGCTGGACGTCCTACTGATTTAATAGGAGCAGAGAATATGGTGGGGCTATTTATTAACACATTACCTACCAGAATTCGATTAACGGATAATACATCAGTAGTAGATTGGCTTCGTAAAATACAAATGAAAGAAATGGAACGAAGACAGTATGAGTATAATTCGTTGATAGATATTCAAGGCTGGAGTGAGGTTCCGCGAAATTGCTCCTTATTTCATACCTTGTATGTGTTTGAAAATTATCCAATTCAAGGTGAGAGAAATGATGATTTAAGATTACTAGATGTTACAAGCACGGAACAAACAAATTATCCTTTAACACTCATTGTAATGCCCGGTAAGAAAATTACTTTAAAGTTGATGTATGATCGAAGCTATTTTAATGAAGAAGCAATAAATCGGATTCAGAATCACTTATTGCAAATATTAATTCAGATGACGAAGAGCCTAGATTCAAAACTATTTGAAATTACTCATTTAACAGAAGAAGAACAAATACAGTTACTAGAGGAATGGAATCATACTCAATTTAATTATTCGGCTGAAGGCATGATTCATACGATGTTTGAGGAGCAAGTTAAAAAAACACCGGAAGCAATCGCGGCTAGTTACGAAAATGAACAAATTACCTATAAAGAGTTGGAGAAGCGTGCAAATCAGCTAGCTCATTATTTACAAAAGCATGGTGTAGGCCCAGAGTCTCTAGTTGGGGTATATATGGAACGTTCATTACAAATGATGATAGCGTTATTAGGTATTCTAAAATCAGGAGCAGCGTACGTTCCACTTGACCCTACTTATCCAGAGAGTCGACTTCGATATATATTAGAGGATGCTGGAATCGAAGTACTAGTGACGGAAGAGAATTCTAAAAATTTGTTTGTATCTGAAAATATAGAAACAATTTGTATGAATAAAGATTACACTGCAATTGAAAAAGAAGAATCAACCCCATGTATAAGTGGTGTAACAGGAGAAAATTTAGCGTATGTTATGTATACTTCAGGATCTACAGGGAATCCAAAGGGAGTAATGATTGAGCATCATTCAGTAATTAATTATCTAGAATGGATGCAACATAAATATCCGCTTTCTGAAAAGGATGTGGTCTTGCAGAAAACGCCATTCTCATTTGATGTCTCTGTTTGGGAATTGTTTTGGGGCATTCACGTTGGTGCAAGTGTATCTTTCCTACCTCCAGGTGGAGAAAAAGATCCTTCTATTATAGCTGAAGTGATTAAACAACATCAGGTTACTATAGTTCAATTTGTACCTTCGATGTTATCTGTTTTCTTAGACCACTTCAATCATATTGAATTGAACATGAATTGCTCGTCCGTACGCCATGTATTTTCTGGTGGAGAAGAACTAAGTTCAGGGTTGGTTAGACGATTTCAACAGAAATGGAATTATAGTGGACAAGTGAAATTAACCAACTTTTATGGGCCAACTGAAGCCACTATTTATGTGAATGCATTTGATATTCAGCCTAATCAAGAATTTGTTTCTATTGGGCAGCCAATACAGAACACGCAATTATATGTATTAGACCAAAATCAACGCTTGCAATCAATAGGAATTGAGGGTGAGTTATATATTGGTGGTGCTGGTTTAGCACGTGGATACTTAAATCGTCCGAATCTTACTGCTGAAAAATTCGTTTCGCATCCATATCGATTTGGGGAACGACTATATCGAACAGGAGATTCAGTAAGATATTTAACTGATGGGAATTTAGAATTTATAGGTAGAATGGACCACCAAGTCAAAATGCGTGGTTTTAGGATTGAATTAGGAGAAATTGAAGCGACTTTAGAAAAATGTTCGTTTATTAAAGAGGCTGTCGTATTAGTTAGAGAAGATCGTCCAGGTGATCAACGATTGGTTGCATATGTAATAAGCGATGGAAATACCGAGGAGTGGAGAGAGTATTTACAAAAACAATTACCGAATCATATGATTCCAGCGCACTTTATAGAGTTAGAACACTTCCCGCTTACTCCAAATGGGAAAATTGACCGAAAGGCCTTGCCAGCACCTGATGAGCAAGCTATTGAAGATTTAAATGTGCTACCTCGGACGCCATCGGAAGAGCTTATCGCCTCGGTTTGGAGTCAAGTGTTAGGAACAGAAAATATTGGCATTCAGGATTCCTTCTTTGAACGTGGTGGGCACTCACTACTTGCTACTCAAATTGTCTCTCGATTGCAAGAACTGTTCCAAATTAAAATTCCATTACGTGAACTTTTCAAGCACGATACAGTGGAAGCATTGGCAAAACGGGTGGATCAGTTACGAAAAGAAGATAAAAAACGAGAGGTTGCTCCCCTTGTACCTATGACACGAGAAGAAATTATCCCACTTTCCTATGCGCAGAAACGTCTATGGTTTATTGATCAATTAATGCCAAATAGTGCTATGTACAATATCCATGCAGCGTGTCGCTTAACAGGTGAATGGTCAATTGAAGCATTGGAGGCCGGATGGAATCAATTGTTGGAGCGTCATGAATCATTAAGGACGATAATTCTAGAACAAGAGGGTGAACCTTTTCAACAAGTTCAATCTCATGTATTCAGACATATTCCTCAAACGAATCTAACAGATCTTTCTTTGGAAGATAGGGAAAGAGAAATGAAACGGCTCATTCAAAACGAGGCGGAGGAACCATTTCATTTTGGACAAGGTCCTCTAATTCGAACACGAATATTGAAAGTGGACAAGGAAGAATGGATTCTCATTTGTACGATGCATCATATTATTTCAGATGGATGGTCAATGGGAATCTTACTTGAAGAATGGATGGCTTTTTATGAAGGCGCATTAAGCGGCAAACCGGCAGAATTGAAGGAGTTATCTATCCAATATGCAGATTTTGTTATGTGGCAGAAGGAATGGCAAAAAGAAGAGAATTTGAATCAGCACCTTCAATATTGGAAGGAAGAATTGTCTGGGGAACTACCGGTTTTACAACTACCGATGGATCGTCCTCGACCTGCAGTTCAAACCCATCGTGGTGCAAGTCAGTCCTTAATAGTGGCGAATTCCTTACAGGAAAAGCTCAAAGATTTAAGTTTGCAAGAAGGATGCACTTTATTTATGACATTGATGGCAGCGTATCAAAGCTTCCTTTCTCGTTATACAGGACAGGACGACATTATAGTTGGAAGCCCAATCGCTAATCGAAATGTGAAAGAGATTGAGGGATTAATAGGATTTTTTGCAAACACGTTAGTTTATCGAGCTGATTTCAGTGAAAATCCGACGTTCCAAGAACTTTTATCGCAGATAAGAAAAAAAGCACTAAAAGCATACGAGTATCAGGACATCCCATTTGAGAAAGTGGTAGAATCCGTAAAACCTGAACGGAATACAAGTCATTCACCAATATTCCAAACTATGTTTACTTTACAGAATACGAAACAAGAGTTTCTTCAGCTATCTGAAAGACAAATGGAACTCATGGAAAGCCATGTTTCTGTTGCCAAATTTGATTTGAGTTTATTTGCTTCTGAGACGGAAGAAGGATTATCACTAACCTTTGAATATAATACTGATTTGTTTAATGATACAACCATTGAACGTATGGTAAATCATTTTGAACATTGGCTAAATCAAATTGCCTCTTATCCAAAATGTTTATTATCAGAATTGAATATGTTATCGAAAGTGGAATATAAGCAACTACTAGTGGAATGGAATGAATCAGCCGTTATAGATATAGAAGATAGCACGATCCATACAATGTTTGAAGAACAAGTGGAAAAAACACCAGAAGCAATTGCAGTAGTGTGCGAAGATGAAGAACTAACATATCGAGAGTTGGACGAACGCTCGAATCAGTTGGCACATTATTTACAAAAAAATGGTGTAACATGCGAAACATTGGTTGGGATTTGCGTTACACGTTCATCCGAGATGATTGTCGGTCTCTTAGGAATTATGAAGGCGGGAGGAGCATATGTCCCAATTGATCCAGCGTATCCGGAAAGTCGACTGCAGTACATTTTAGAAGATGCTCAAATAAAGGTACTGGTGACACAGGAAAAGTTACAACAAAAAATGGTTATACCTACATTCGTCAACGTCATTTGTATTGATCGTAATCGAGCAGAAATAGAACAAGAAGTTACTACGGTATGCACGAGTGAAGTGACGGGCGATAACTTAGCCTATATTATCTATACTTCAGGTTCCACTGGAAATCCAAAGGGAGTAATGATTGAGCACAGGAATACAGTAACAATGATTCATTGGGCGCATCATACGTATTCTCGAAAGGAATTAGCGGGAGTATTAGCTTCAACTTCACTATCTTTTGATTTATCCGTTTTTGAAGTATTTGTTCCCTTAACGATGGGTGGTAAGGTGATTGTCGCTGAAAATGCTCTACATCTAGACAAGTTGTCTACCAAAGGTGTGACTTTGGTTAATACTGTGCCATCGGCAGCAAAGGAACTGGTTCGAGCAAAAACAATTCCTTCTTCAGTAAAGGTAATGAATTTGGCTGGAGAACCGTTACCATATCCGCTTGTTCAAGATTTATACGAGAGAAGTACGATTGAGAAGGTGTTCAACTTATATGGACCGTCTGAAGATACTACGTATTCCACGTATATGGAATTAGAAAAGGGTGTCATGCATAGGGTACCACCAATTGGTAAACCAATCTTCAATACAGAAGTATATGTATTGAGTGCTGAACAAAAAATGGTTCCAATTGGTGTAGTTGGTGAGTTGTACATTGGTGGATCAGGGTTAGCACGTGGATATTTAAAACGCCCTGACTTAACGAAAAATCGATTTATACCGCATCCGTTTAAAGAAGACGAGCGAGTATACCGGACTGGAGATCTAGTAAGGTATTTGCCGGATGGAAATTTGGAGTATGTTGGACGAATTGATCATCAGGTGAAAATTCGTGGGTTCCGGATTGAACTAGGAGAAATCGAAGCGGTATTACAAAAGCATACATTAGTTAACGAAGCTATTGTGATGGTGCGGGAAGATTATCCTGGCGATCCACGTTTGATTGCCTATGTTGTAGGAGACGGGGATGCTCAAAAGTGGCGTGATTATCTCAAGGACCAACTACCAAATTATATGATTCCATCCTATTTTGTTGGATTAAATGCATTTCCACTCACTCCTAATGGAAAAATTGATAGGAAGGTTTTACCAGCACCAGAGAAGCAGGAGATAGCGAGTTGTTATATTGCTCCTCGTACGTCTACGGAAAAAACAATTGTTTCGATATGGCATGAAGTTTTAGGCATGGAAAACATCGGAATTCAAGATTCGTTTTTTGAAATTGGTGGACATTCATTACTTGCTACGCAAGCCGTTTCTAATCTTAAAGAGGCTTTTGGAATCGAGATACCATTGCATGATTTATTTATGTTTCATACGGTGCAGCAATTGGCAGAACAGATTGATCAATTGCTCGATAACAAAAATCAAGAAATGCAGAATGATAGTAAGGAGAATGTAAGCCTTCAAGATTATATTCAAAAAGAAGCAGAAGTGAGTAATGATGAAGAATTACTGGAACTGCTTAAGCAATTAGAAGAGTTATCAGAGGAAGAAGCACAAGGGATATTTGAGAGTAATTTGATTGAGGAAGGGGTAAAAAAATGAGAAGTGATTTACTTGCAAAGCTGAGTTCACTTTCTCCTGAGAAGAGAGCATGGCTTCAGAAGCAAATGCAAAAAAAGGAGAATAAAGAAGCACTCCCGTTGTCTTATGCACAACAACGTTTGTGGTTTATGGACAGATTTAACCCAAACAGTTCTTTATATAATATTCCAACAGTATGGCATCTAAAAGGAAATTGGATACCTGAAGCATTAGAGAAGGGATTCAATCGACTCATTGAACGTCATGAATCATTACGAACTGTTTTTAAAGAAATAGGAGAACAGCCTGTGCAACAAATTGTCGAATTCCTTCCTAGAGCATTACCTGTAAGGGATTACTCTCAACTTCCTCTAGAAGTAAAAGAAAAAGAGGTAGATAGTTTAATTGCGAGAGAAGCGCAAGAACCATTTGATTTAATGAATGGTCCTTTAATTCGTAATCAGCTTGTTCAATTAGAGAAGGATGAATGGTTATTACTGTGTACGATGCATCATATTATTTCTGATGCTTGGTCCATTGGTATATTCATGAATGAATTCCTTGCTTTCTATGAAGAAGAAACGGGCGGAAATCCTGCTAAATTAAGTTCATTATCTATTCAATATGCAGACTTTGCGAAGTGGCAAAAGGAGTGGTTGCAAGGTGATGTGCTAAATCGTCAGCTTACGTATTGGCAGAAAGAATTGTCTGGTGAGCTTCCTATCTTACAACTGCCAGTGGATCGACCTCGACCGGTTAAGCAGACTTACTCTGGGGCTGCGCATCATGTGATTTTTCCTTATAAATTGCTCAGTCAATTGAAGGATATAAGTCGACAAGAAGGATCTACTTTATTTATGACTTTAATGGCCGCATACCAGAGCTTTCTTGCTCGTTATACGGGACAAAAAGATATTCTAGTTGGTAGCCCGATTGCAAATCGGAACCATAAGGGAGTAGAAGGATTAATTGGTTTCTTTGTTAATACGTTGGTTTATCGATCAGATTTGAGTGGCACCCCTACTTTTCGGGAGATTTTGAACCAAACAAAGAAAAAGGCGTTAAAAGCTTACGAATATCAAGATATACCATTTGAAAAAGTGGTAGAAGCTGTGCAACCTGAACGAAGCATGAGTCATTCCCCTATATTTCAGACCATGTTTACGCTACAGAATATAAAACAAGAACGACTAGATTTGCCTGATAGAAGTATTGAAATGGTAGAAAGTAATATGTCTATTGCTAAATTTGATTTGAGCTTAACTGCCTATGAAGTGGAAGAAGGTCTATTCGTCTCATTTGAATACAACACGGATTTATTTGATAGTAGTACCATTGCACGTATGGCAGGACATTTTGAGAACTGGCTAAATGAAATCACGTATCATCCAGATGAATCATATACAAAGCTGTCAATGTTATCGGATACTGAGCAAAAACAACTCCTAGAAGAATGGAATGATACGGACGTAGTTTATGGTCATGATTGTATGATTCATGAGCTATTTGAGCAGCAAGTTGCACGGACACCTGATGCAGTGGCGGTAGTTTATGAGGGTGGAAAGCTAACGTATCAAGAACTAAATGAAAAATCGAATCAATTGGCACATTTTCTACAAAAACGAGGTATCGGACCTGAATCATTGGTTGGTATATGTATTGAACGTTCTCCTGATATGATTATCGGTCTCTTTGGGATTTTGAAGGCAGGTGGGGCTTATGTCCCACTGGACCCAAGTTATCCTGAAAACCGCCTGAGATATATTTTGGAGAATTCACAAATTCAAGTGCTGTTAACAAAAGGGGCACTACAGGACTGGTTACCTAAAGATATTCAAGCAATTTGTTTAGACCGGGATCAAGTGATGATTTCTAAAGAGAGTAATTTAGCTCCGGTAAGTGGAGTAACAGCAAATAACTTAGCCTATATTATATACACTTCGGGTTCGACGGGAAATCCAAAGGGGGTAATGATTGAACATCATTCCGTTATCAACCGCCTACAGTGGATGCAGAAAAAATACCCATTGTCCGAGGAGGATACAATCCTACAAAAGACACCGTTTTCGTTCGATGTTTCTGTCTGGGAATTATTTTGGTGGTCATTTGTAGGAGCACGTGTTTGTTTACTTCCACCAGGAGGAGAGAAAGATCCTGCGGTGATTGAGGAGTATATTGAACGATATCGCGTGTCCACCATGCACTTTGTTCCGTCGATGTTATCTACTTTCTTAGATTATATGGAACTATATAATTCGAAAAGGGATGTATCGTCTTTAATTCAAGTTTTTACTAGTGGAGAAGCGTTAAACACTGAGCATGTTCGCCGGTTTAAGGGGATCTTTTACAATGTTCAGCAAACAAAGTTAATTAACTTGTATGGTCCTACTGAAGCGACTGTGGATGTGACTTATTACGATTGTGATTTAGAAAAAGAAGCAATGATTATTCCGATTGGTCGTCCGATTGATAATACAGAGTTGTATGTGTTAGATCAATATCAACAAGTGGTCCCGATTGGTGTGGCAGGGGAACTTTACCTTGGAGGAGTAGGATTGGCACGTGGCTACTTCAATCGACCGGATTTAACTACTGAACGTTTTATTCCGCATCCTTTTAAGGACGGGGAACGATTATATCGAACGGGTGACTTGGTGAGATATATGAATGATCGTAACTTAGAATATATTGGAAGAATAGATAACCAAGTTAAAATTAGAGGATTCCGAATTGAATTGGGAGAAATTGAAGCAGCTTTACATGATCACTCATCTGTAAAAGAGGCAGTCGTGTTGGTGAAGGAAGATCGACCAGGAGATAAGCAGTTAGTAGCTTATGTAGTGGGGGAAGGGGATACTGGAGAGTGGCGTGAATATCTTAAGAAGCAATTACCACATTATATGGTTCCGGCATACTTTTTCCAAATTGAAGGTATGCCACTCACTCCAAATGGTAAAGTGAATCGGAAAGCATTATTGGAATTAGAAGAACAGTTCATAAGTGAAGATATTACTTCATCACGAACACCAGTGGAGGAGCTCATCGTTTCCGTTTGGAGCCAAGTGTTAGGAATGAAAAATATTAGTGTTCAGGATTCCTTTTTTGAAATCGGTGGTCATTCACTACTAGCTACTCAAGTAGTGTCACGTTTACAGGGAATTTTTCAAATCGAATTACCAGTACGTGAACTATTTGAATATACAACGGTGGAGTCACTGGCAAAGCGATTAGAACAGTTACGTAAAGGAGATAAAAAACGAGAGATTCCGCCACTAATACCAATGAAACGAGGAGAAGCTATTCCACTATCTTATGCCCAACAACGTTTATGGTTTATTGATCAATTTACACCTAATAGTGCCCTTTACAATATGCCAATGGTATGCCGTCTTACAGGGAATTGGCTACTTGAAGCATTGGAAACGGGATGGAATCAACTAATAGAACGTCATGAATCACTGCGGACGGTCTTTCAAGAAGTGAATGGTCAACCCGTACAGCAAATTGAACCGTATGCTTTTCAATCAATTCCGAAAACGGATTTAACTATGCTTTCTTCTGAAGATCAAGAAGAAGAAGTTAAACGTTTAATTCAACAAGAAACAGAAGTGCCATTTGATTTAACAGAGGGTCCATTAATCAGGACAAGTATTTTGCACGTGGGAGAGGAAGAATGGATACTCCTTTGTACTCTACATCATATCATTTCAGATGGATGGTCAATGGGAATCCTACTTGAAGAATGGATGGCATTTTATGAGAAAGCAACGAATGGAAAGGTAGCGGAACTTGAACCATTACCGGTTCAATATGCCGACTTTGCTCAGTGGCAAAAAGGATGGCTAAAGGAGGAGGTGCTTGATCAACAACTCCAATATTGGAGGGAAGAATTGTCTGGGGAGCTTCCTGTACTCCAACTTCCTGTGGATCGCCCGCGTCCCGCAATACAAACTCATCACGGGTCGACATACACTCTGGTTCTGCCAAGCACGCTACATGATAAATTGAATGAACTTAGTCGAAAAGAAGGGGCTACGCTCTTCATGACGCTTTTAGCTGCATATCAAAGTTTTCTATCTCGTTATACGGGACAAGAAGATATTCTGGTCGGAAGCCCAATTGCGAATCGGAATTATAGAGAAATTGAAGGACTAATTGGTTTCTTCGTTAACACGCTAGTTTATCGAGCTAATTTGAGTGGTAGACCGACATTTCAAGATGTACTGTATCAGGTTCGTCAAAAGGCATTGAAGGCGTATGAATATCAAGATATTCCATTTGAAAAAATTGTAGAAGTTGTGCAACCGGAGCGAAGTACAAGTCATTCGCCAATCTTCCAGACTATGTTCATCTTGCAAAATATGAAACAAGAGTTACCGGTGTTATCGAGTAGAAGTATTGAAATGATAGAAAGCCATAGTCCAATTGCAAAGTTTGATTTAAGTGTAATGGCAGTTGAGACGGAAGAGGGATTACTTTTTACTTTTGAGTACAATAAGGATTTATTCAATGCTACTACTATTGAACGGATGGCAGGACACTTTGAGAAATGGCTACATGAAGTTTCTCATCACCCACAAAATCCGTTGCATGACCTGAGCATGCTATCAGAAACCGAGCGTACTTTGTTATTAGAAACATGGAATGACACTGTAATGGAAATGTCTCATCAGGGTCTTATTTGCGACAAAGTTGAGGAGCAAGTAGCAAGGCGTCCTGATGCGATTGCGATAGTTGATCAAACAAAACAGTGGACTTATGGTGAATTGGATACACAAGCAAATCAGTTGGCAAATGTTTTACAGCGAAAGGGAGTAGCCCCAGAGTCAGTGGTAGGGGTTTATCTTCCGAGGTCAGCTGAGCTGATGGTAAGTTTACTAGGCATTTTAAAAGCTGGTGGAGCTTATGTCGTTTTAGATCCGTTGTATCCAAAATCAAGGTTAGAATACATGATTGAAGATGCAGGAATTCAATTTGTAGTGACGGCGGAAGGACAAGAAGGACATTTCGCACACGTCGAAATGGTGAGGTTAGAAGAATTAACGGTGGAAAGCGTAATCGCACCTACACGTCAAATAAATCCAGAGAACTTAGCCTATATTGTTTATACCTCTGGTTCTACAGGAAAACCGAAGGGTGTAATGGTTGAATATCGCTCATTAATGAATATGGTTTCTTGGCATCAGGAAGTTTATCATATTTCAGCAGAGGATCGTGCGACTCAGATTGCAGGGGTTGCTTTTGATTCGGCTGTCCAGGAGATCTGGCCGTATCTAACTGCTGGCGCAGCACTCTACTTGTCAACAGAGGAACTGAGAATTAATCCAGAAGCACTAAGGGACTGGCTCATTGATTCACGAATAACAGCTAGCTTTGCACCTACGCCTATTCTGGAAAGACTCTTGAAATTATCTTGGCCAGATAAAACGGATCTTCGTTTTATCATTACTGGTGGGGATCAATTAACGCAGTATCCATCTAACGATATTCCTTTTGCGGTAATTAATCAGTATGGTCCATCGGAGAATACCGTTGTTACCACAGATTGTTATGTACCTGTAGGAGTGACAACAGGTACGCCATCGATTGGTCGACCGATTGCGAATACAGAAGTTTATGTGTTAGATTCTCATCTTCAGCTAGTACCAATTGGTGTAATTGGAGATCTCTATATCGGAGGGAAGAGTCTTGCACGTGGATATGCTAATCGTCCGGATCTTACAAAGGAAAAATTTATTCCACATCCTTTCAAGTCAGGAGAACGTCTCTATTATACAGGAGACAAAGCAAGTTATCTTTCTGATGGTAATCTCCAGTTCCATGGACGTATAGATGACCAAGTGAAAATTCGTGGTTTCCGGATTGAATTGGGAGAAATAGAAGCTGTTTTGCAGGCGCATTCTTCTGTGAAAGAAGCTGTTGTATTGGTGCGAGAGGATAATCAAGGTGATAAGAGATTAGTAGCTTATGTAGTTGGTGAAGGAAGTGTCCATGAATGGCGAGAACATCTACAAACACATTTACCTAATTACATGGTTCCAACAAACTTTATTGAGATGGAATTTTTACCACTTACACCGAATGGAAAACTTGATTTGAAGGCATTGCCTATACTTAGTGAACAATTCGCTGAAAATACTGTATACCCAAGAACTCCGCTGGAAGAACTTATTGCTTCAGTGTGGAGTCAAGTGCTAGGAATAAGAGACATTGATGTTCAGGATTCTTTCTTTGAGCTCGGTGGTCACTCTCTACTTGCTACACAAGTGGTCTCACGCTTACAGGAAGTCTTTCAAATCAAATTGCCAGTACGTGAACTGTTCGAATATTCAACGGTCGAGGCATTATCGAAACGAATAGATCAGTTACGTAAGGGGAGCGAAAAACGAGAAATTCCACCATTGATGCCGATGGAACGAGGGGGAAATATTCCACTGTCTTATGCCCAACAGCGCTTATGGTTTATTGATCAATTTGCACCTAATAGTGCACTTTATAATATGCCGATGGTATGCCGGCTTACAGGGAATTGGTTACCTGAGGCATTGGAGTTGGGATGGAATCAGTTGATAGAGCGTCATGAATCTTTGCGGACTGTATTTTATGAAGAGGATGGCCATCCTGTGCAGCAGATTCAACCGTACGTTTTCCGTCCGCTTCTACAAATGGACTTAACTAAGCTTTCATTAGAGGAGCGAGAAAGAAAGTTGGAGCAATGGATTCAAACTGAAGTCGAATCTCCATTTGATTTAGAACAAGGGCCATTATTCCGTGGGAAACTCATAAGAATTTCAGAAGAAGAATGGGTTCTTCTGTGTAATATGCATCATATTATCTCGGATGGGTGGTCGATGGAAATCTTGCTTCAAGAATGGATGGCATTTTATGAGAATGCGATTGGTGAAAAACAAGCAGAGCTGGAACCACTACCAGTTCAATATGCCGATTTTGCTCAGTGGCAAAGAGACTGGTTGAAAGATGAAGTACTATATCAACAACTTGCATATTGGAAGGAAGAATTATCTGGTGAGTTACCAGTCTTAATGTTGCCAATGGATCGTCCGCGTCCGCCAGTGCAAAGCCACCATGGATTAACTCATAATGTTTTGTTGTCACGCTCATTACTGGATAAATTAAACGAACTAAGTCGTCAAGAAGGGGCCACACTTTTCATGACCTTATTGGCATCGTATCAAAGTTTCCTTGCTCGTTATACGGGACAAACGGATATTATTGTTGGCAGCCCAATTGCAAATCGAAATTATCGAGAAATTGAGGGGCTGATTGGTTTCTTTGTCAACACCTTGGTTTATCGAGCTGATTTAAGTAATGCACCGGCATTTCAAGAGTTGTTATCTCAAGTACGGATAAAAGCATTGAAGGCGTATGAGTATCAAGATGTTCCGTTTGAGAAAATTGTAGAGGTTATCCAACCTGAACGAAATACAAGCCATTCTCCGATTTTCCAAACCATGTTTACTTTGCAAAATACGGGACAGAAGCTACCAGAACTACATGGAAGAAATATAGAAGTAATGGAAAGTAATGCTCCGATCGCTAAGTTTGATTTAAGTTTAACTGCTGCAGAAGTGGAAGAGGGTTTATTACTTACTTTTGTTTATAGAACTGATTTATTTGACAGCTTAACTATTGAATCCATGGCTGAACATTTTGGGAACTGGTTGAATGTAATCGTAGAGAATCCTGATAAATCATTAGCTAAGTTGCCTATATTATCAGGATTACAGCAAAAACAGTTGGAAGAGTGGAATAATGGTGCTGTAGCATATCCACAGGAAAGTACAATTCATCAACTGTTTGAAGAGCAAGTAAATCGTACACCTGATGCGGTGGCAGTGGTAGATGAAAAACAGCAGTTAACGTATCGAGAGCTGAATGAAAAAGCTAATCAATTGGCCCACTATCTTCAGCAATGCGGAATTGGGAATGAATCATTGGTTGGACTTTGCTTTGAGCGTTCAATTGAGATGGTTGTTAGTATTATGGGGATTTGGAAGGCTGGAGCAGCCTATGTTCCATTAGACCCATCATATCCAGAAAGTCGCCTACGATATATTTTGGAGGACACTGGAATTCAAGTATTAGTTACGAACGAGTCATTGGAAGATTGGATACCTAAAGAAATCAAGATAGTTTGTCTAGATCGGGATCAAGCAATGATTTCCCAAGAAAGCATTCTTTCACCAAAATGCGAAGTAACAGGAGAAAACTTAGCGTATGTTATCTATACTTCAGGATCAACGGGAAATCCAAAGGGTGTCTTGATACAGCATCATTCTGTACTAAACTTGTCGCATGGTTTACAAAAAGAGGTTTTCAAACATGAGATACCATCTAACATGCATGTCGGTTTAAATGCGTCAATTGCCTTTGATGCATCTATTCAGCAATTACAAATGCTGTTATATGGTTCAAGTTTGTATATTATTCCGAATGAAGTACGAAGTGATCCGGAGCAGTTTGTAGCTTATATTAGGGAGAACAAGTTAGAAATCTTTGATATAACACCTTCATTACTTCAATTACTTTTAGATGTCGGATTGTTAGAAACGTGCGATGGCGTTCATGTTCCAAGTAAGGTACTGGTTGGTGGCGAAGCGATTATGCCTTCATTATGGGAACAGCTAGTAGAGACTGATAAAATGGAGTTTTATAATGTATATGGTCCTACAGAATGTACGGTTGATGCAACCTGCTATCATATTAAAAAAGATAGTAAGAGAGTAACAATTGGGCGTCCGTTGCCGAACGTTCAAACTTATGTATTAGATAGAAATAGGTTGCCAGTTCCAGTTGGTGTGATGGGGGAACTTTATATCGGAGGAGCAGGTCTAGCAAGGGGGTACTTGAATCGTCCAGAGTTAACATCCGAACGATTTATTTCACATCCATTCAAAGAAGACGAGAGGTTATATAGAACGGGTGATCTTGTGAGATATCTTCCTGATGGTAATATAGAATACTTAGGAAGAATGGATAATCAAGTGAAGATTAGAGGATTTCGAATTGAACTTGGAGAGATTGAGTCGACCTTACAGGAGCATTACTTAGTAAAAGAGGCAGTTGTAATGGTTAGGGAAAATCAGTCGGGAGATAAGAGGCTGGTAGCTTATGTAGTGGGCGAAGGCAGTTTAGAAGAATGGCGAGAGTATCTTAAAACAAAACTGCCAATCCATATGATACCTTCCTACTTTGTCGAAATGAAAGAATTACCGCTAACCATAAATGGAAAGATTGATCGGAAATCGCTGTCTATACCAGATTATCAAGGAACACAAGAAGGATACGTGGCCCCAAGAAATGAACGTGAACATAAGCTTTCTATCATTTGGGAACGTGTGCTAGGTTCAAAACGTATTGGTATGAATGATAACTTCTTTGAAACTGGTGGAGATTCAATTCTTAGCATTCAGATTGTCTCGCGCGCGAAGCAAGTTGGTTTACAATTGACACCAAAACAAATATTTGAACACCAAACGATTGCTGAGTTGGCGCAAGTAGTCAAAGAGGAACAAGGTGTACAAGCTGAACAGGGAATTATAACTGGAGAGACGATACTTACACCTATTCAGCAAAGGTTTTTTGCACAAAATCATCCTAACCCACATCATTGGAATCAATCCATGTTCTTTAGAACGAAAGAGAAATTGGACATAGGATCACTGGAAAAGGCGGCAGGTAACCTTCTACTTCATCATGATGCTCTGCGTTTAAGATATGAACGTTTACCTAATGGAGTTTGGAAACAGTGGAATGAAGGAATAGAAGAACAATTGATGCTTACTGTCATTTCATTAGACGAAGTGCCGGAAGCTGATTGGCATCAGGTTATTCAAAAAGAGATTAATGTTGCACAAGAAAGTTTGAATTTACATGATGGTCCGCTAATGAGAATGGTGTATTTTGATGAAGGTGAGCACGCTGGCCGATTATTTTGGACAATTCATCATTTAGCCGTGGATGGTGTTTCTTGGCGAATTTTATTGGAAGATTTGCAAACAGCATATACGCAAGTAGTCCAAGAGCAGAAAATTCAATTACCTATGAAGAGTACATCTTTTAAAGAATGGTCGGAGAAATTACATCATTACGCTGAAACTGGACTATCAAAAGAAGTGCTACATTACTGGGAGGAGCAGGCTGAACAAGACGTAGTTAAATTGCCGGTAGATGGTATTATAAGTAATCCAGTAAGCGCAGTAACTGAGGAAATTACTGTGGTGTTAAATGAGAATGAGACCCGTATGTTATTGCAAGAGACTTTAAGCACTCACCGTGTCCAAATCAATGAAGTATTATTAGCAGCATTAGTACAAGCTACGGCAGCATGTACGGGGCAGCCGATATTGAGCGTAGATTTAGAGGGACATGGTCGAGAAGAGATTATTGAAGATGTTGATTTATCGAGAACTGTGGGATGGTTTACAAGTATTTACCCAGTTCATTTAAATATTACTAGTGCTAATACGCCAATTGAAGCATTAAAAGCAGTTAAAGAACAAGTTCGCAAAATTCCTAATAAGGGTGTTGATTATGGGGTGTTGCGTTACATGAACGCAACAATGTGTGAGCAATTAAGCTCCCAATATACACCGTCTATTAGTTTTAACTATCTTGGACAATTTGACCAAATGTTTTCTAGCGATGCAATGTTTATTCCGGAGAACGAATTTAAGCGTTTAGATCATGCAGCCGGTTCCAAGCGATCGCATGTAATTGATGTAATTGGGGTTGTAACGGATGGAAAACTTCAGTTCACTTGGGTATACAATGTTGGACAATTTGCCAAATCAACGATTCAAAGTATTGCACAGAATATGCTATATCAACTGAGTACATTGATTCAATTTTCAGATAGAGAATCTGCACTGACCATTTCGGATTTTGCAATGGCTAATCTTAGCCAAGAAGGTTTGACAAATGTACTAAACAAAATGCATCGCGGAAAGAACAATCAGATTACTGATTTATATCCACTATCACCTTTGCAAGAAGGTATGATTTTCCACACATTGCATGACCAAGGGGATGAACATGTTGCACCGTATATAGTGCAATTGAGTTTTATGATTCGAGGAAAAATGAATATTCCTACATTTGAGCAGGCGTGGAAATCTATAATTCAGCGGCATGAAATTTTTCGTACAGCATTTGTATGGGACGAAATTGAAGAACCTGTACAAGTGGTGTATGAAAATATCCCATTTAAAGTGAACAAAGAAGACTGGCGTACAATGACAAGTGAAGAGATAGAGGAAAAAAGAAAAGTCTTTTTGGCATTAGATCGAAAACAAGCCTTCCAATTTGATGAAGCACCATTGATGCGGGTAACAGTCATTCAAGAAGGTGAGGAAGAATATCGGATTGTTTGGACCCATCACCATATTTTACTGGATGGATGGAGTTTACCATTAGTATTTAATGAATTACTTACAGTCTATCAGAAGAGAATGAATGGAGAAGCTGTGAAGTTACCTAAGTCCTCACCATATAAGAAATATATCCAATGGTTAAGAGAGCAAGATAAGGAGCAGGCGGAACAATTCTGGAGAGAGAAGCTAAAAGGTTTTACTGCGCCAACTTTGCTGGGCTTAGAAAGTAAAGAGGAAGAAAAAGGTTACACAGAGAAGGTTACGTATTTATCAGAAGAGCAGACTCAAGCGTTACAAGGATGGGCGAAACGCAATAAACTTACTTTGAGTACAGTAATTCAAGGTGCATGGGCATATCTCATGAGCCGATATAGTGGAGAAAATGACATTGTTTTTGGTGTAACAAGCTCAGGGCGTTCTACGGAGATTATTGATGTTGAAAACATCGTAGGTCCTTTCATTACAACGTCACCGACGCGAATTCAATTGGTGGATGATATAAAATTAATAGATTGGTTGCAGAAGATACAAGAGGAAGAGATAGAAAGAAGACAATATGAGTATGCTTCTTTGACAGAGATTCAGGGGTGGAGTGAAGTTCCTAGAGGAATACCGCTGTTCAATAGTTTATATGTGTTTGAAAATTATCCAGTGAAAGAGGAGTCTTCAGAAAATCTGGAAATTGGTGAATTGGAAGGGGTAGAACAAACCCACTACCCATTAGGGTTAGCTGTAGTTCCAGGAATCCAGTTATCGTTAAAGTTAATGTATGACCGTAGTAAGTTTAATAGAGTAACCATTGAACGAATGCTGGGTCATTTACACCAAGTGTTAATGCAAATGCTCAAAAACATTGATCAAAATCTATCGGAGCTAGTATATATTACGGAAGCTGAACAAAGAAAGCTATTGGAAGAATGGAATAATAATACTATATCCTATCCACGTGAGAATGCAATCCATCAACTATTCGAAGAGCAAGTAAATCGTACGCCTGACGCGTTGGCAGTGGTAGATGAAAAACAGCAACTAACATATCGAGAGCTGAATGAAAGAGCTAATCAATTAGCCCATCATTTACAGAAATGTGGAATTGGGACAGAGTCATTAGTTGGCCTTTGCTTTGAGCGTTCAGTTGAGATGGTTGTTGGTCTCATGGGAATTTGGAAGGCTGGAGCAGCCTATGTTCCATTAGATCCATCGAATCCGGAAAGCCGCCTACAATATATTGTAGAAGACACAGGAATTAAAGTGTTAGTTACAAATGAAGTATTACTAGGCTGGATACCTAAAGACATTAAGACAGTTTGCCTAGATAGGGACCAAGCGATGCTTTCTCAAGAAAGCAAACTTTCACCAATATGTGAGGTAACAGGGGAAAACTTAGCGTATGTTATCTACACTTCTGGTTCGACAGGGAATCCAAAGGGGGCTTTAGTACAGCATCATTCTGTAATAAACCTATCATATGGTTTACAAAAAGAAGTTTTCTCACATGAGATACCTAGTAATATGCGCGTTGGTTTGAATGCATCAATTGCCTTTGATGTATCTATTCAGCAATTACAAATGCTGCTTTATGGTTCAAGTTTATATATTATTCCAAGTGAAGTTCGCACTAATCCAGAACAATTTGTGTCCTATATTAGGGAGAATAAATTGGAAATGTTTGATATGACACCTTCATTACTTCAATTACTAATAGATGGAGGATTGCTAGAAATAAGTGCTGATGTTCATGTACCAAGCAAGATATTGGTCGGTGGTGAAGCAATCATGCCGTCATTATGGGAACAGCTAGTAGAGACTGAAAAGATTGATTTTTATAACGTATACGGTCCTACAGAATGTACGGTTGATGCAACATGCTATCATATCAAAAAAGATAGTAAGAGAGTAACAATTGGACGTCCGTTGCCGAACGTTCAAACTTATGTATTGGATAAAAATTTGTTACCTGTTCCAGTTGGTGTAACAGGTGAGCTATACATTGGGGGTGCAGGTATAGCGAGAGGATACTTGAATCGCCCAGAATTAACAGCAGAGCGATTCATCCGTCATCCATTTAATGAAGAAGAGCGTTTATATCGTACGGGAGATTTGGTTCGTTATTTACCTGATGGTAATTTAGATTACTTGAGAAGAATTGATAATCAAGTAAAAATTAGGGGCTTTCGTATTGAGCTTGAAGAGATTGAAGCGAGTATAGAGAGGCATCCACTGGTAAAAGAAGCAGTAGTTTTGGTAACAGAGGATAAATTAGGAGAGCAGAGATTGGTTGCTTATGTAGTTGGAGATGGTAGTATGCATGAGTGGCGTGAGTATCTCAAGACACAAGTACCAAATTATATGGTTCCCGCACACTTTATTAAGGTAGACGAGATTCCTCTTACAACGAATGGCAAAGTTGATCGAAAGGCATTGAACAATTTAACTATTCATAGAGAAAATAACTTCTCTACACCAATCATTCCAAGGGATGAAATTGAATATCAGTTGATTAAAATCTGGCAGGATGTGTTACAGATAGAAGATGTCTATGTAAATGATGATTTCTTTAATAGAGGAGGACACTCTCTCCTTGTAATTAAATTAGTTTCAAAAATTAAGGAGAAGTTTGGAAAAGAGATTAAGGTGTCTACATTGATTAAGAATCCAACATTGGAAGGAATCGCATGCCTTATTCGTGATAAGCATGATATGACGAAATCAGTAGCAGCGCTAGTTCCACTACAAGAATCAGAAAAAAGCCCTTTCTTCTGTGTTCATCCGTTTATGGGGAATGTATTTTGTTACATTCAACTAGCAAGATTACTTAAGAACCATTGTTCATTTTATGGTTTACAGAATCCTCTTATAGAAAAGGGAGAAATTGATGAATTGACCTTGCCGGAACTAATTCAACTTTACATTGAAGAAATCAAACGTGTTCAGCCAGAAGGCCCATATCGTCTTGGAGGATGGTCTTTAGGCGGTGCAATTGCTTATGAAATCGCAACTGTACTAAAGAATCAAGGTGAGGAAGTTGAGTTGTTGATACTAATGGATACTAAAGTACCTTCAAAGCAGGACTATAAAACGAGTGAGGATATGCTCTCATATATATCTGAACATTTCATTCCTAGAGATCTTACTGAGCAGGGGGAAGGCCTCTTCCATGAACAAGATATGCTTGTAGAGCGACTAATTATGGAGGGAGTACTCCCGCCTGATGCAGATCTTATGAATTTGAAGCAAGTTATCAATGCTCATAGGAAATGCCTGAACTTAATGGCAGAGCATGATTTAATACCATACTTTGGAGAAGTTATCTACTTTAGTGCTGAGGAAGGAAAAGAGTTGTTTACAGATTGGGGACCTTTATTAAATGGAAGAGTAAATAAGTATTCTGTCCCTGGATCACATGAGGAAATAGTAGACTTCCCCGCAGTTGAAAAGATAGCTAAGTACCTATTAAATGAATTTGAAGGGATAAAAGAAACATCCCTTTCATTAACTGAAAAGTAGAGAATGCAAAAGATGCAACGCTATGAACGAAAAGGGCAGCCCAATAACTGCAAATAAAGCGTAGGCAATAATGAATATATCAAGAGTATTACTTTTTAAGAGGATAATGGAAAATTTACTTGATAGAGACATAGAAACCTATATGAGTTGCTCATAGAATGATGTAAATGCTCTCTATTTTTTGTAATAGAAACTAATGCTTTGATGATATTACTGAGGAAAGGTGCATATTTTCATTGATATGTAAATATGCACCTTTTCTATTGTATTTGCAATTTAATAAAGTTAATTTGAATTTATGTAATGCACATATATGAAGCCATCTTTTAAAAAAGGAAGTGATTTATCATACACATTCAAGCTGTGAAAATACCAAAGAATATTGAAAGTCATTTGTTTAAGCAACTTAGTAACTTGGTTTCAAATGAGAAGAAAGAACGAATGAAGCGTTTATTAAACTCATGCGACGTTAATAGGACACTGATAGGGGATTTACTAATCCGATCTCTAATCTGCCAAAAGTATAAAATTAATAATGAAGAAATTAGATTTAAATATAATGAGTATGGAAAACCTTTTGTTGAAAATTTTTCTGACTTTCATTTTAATCTGTCACATTCAGGAGAATGGGTGGTTTGTACTACTGCTAATTTTAATGTGGGTATTGATATAGAAAAGGTTTCAGAGATAGAGGCTCTTAAATTAGCAAAAGAATTTTTTTCAGCGGATGAATTTTATGATATATCTAATATGAATTCTGATGAACAAATTAATTATTTTTATGATTTATGGACATTAAAAGAAAGCTATATAAAAACGATTGGAAAAGGGCTTTATACCCCATTAAATTCATTCTCTATAAAAAAAGAATCACGAGCTTTAATTTTATACAAGAATATACCTAAAAACTTTTACTTTAAACAATATAACATTGATCCAAATTATAAGTTATCTGCTTGTGCAACAAGGGATGAATTTCCGCAAGAGATAATAATTAAAGACATTTATGCAATTTTCCAAAATATATACAAATTTGAAAGTAAGGAGAAAATCAATGCAGAAGACTAAACTTTTTTGCTTTCCACATGCTGGGGGATCTGCGTTTAGTTACGCAAAATGGAAAAATCACTTTAATCCATATATTGAGGTAGTCCCGATAGAGTTAGCTGGTAGAGGATATAGAATTGAAGAAAACTTGTACCAAAGTATGGAAGAGGCAGTAAATGATGTCTACAATAAAATAGTTATGCAGATAGATGATTCGCCCTACATTCTATTCGGGCATAGCATGGGAAGTTTGATCGCCTATGAAGTAGCCAGAAAAATAAAAGATTCTAAAAACGTATCGCCTGAATTTCTTGTTTTGTCCGGTAGAAATCATCCAAATAGTAAAATAAAAAATATCCGACATAATCTTTCTAATGAGCAATTTAAAAGAGAAGTTATTGCAATGGGAGGTACACCATCTGGGGTACTGCAATCAGAAGAATTAATGGAGATTTTCCTCCCTATTCTAAGAGCAGATTTTAAAATCGTTGAGACGTATATTCATGACAAAAATACACAACCATGTGATATTGATTTTCTTATATTTAATGGGGAAAATGATGAATTTACTACATATGATCAAGTAATAAAATGGGAACGATACACAAGTAAAACGTGTACTTTTCATTCTTTTGAAGGTAATCATTTCTTTCTAAATGAAAATATTGAAGAAATAGCAAATAGTATTATAAGAAAGTTAGATTCTAAAAGATTTTCAAATAGTTTTTAGAGTTTTATAAGTATGCTCATAGCTAAAAATATTAAAGGGTTTGAAGTATACACTTCTTGTGCAGATATGCATGGCAAAAAGACAATCGAGTACATTCGGTGGTCTTTTTCTATTTTCATGGAGTTTGTGGCGAAATGGTAGACTTGCTAGATTGTGGATCTAGTATTCCGTTGAATGTGCGGGTTCAAGTCCTGTCATTCCGACCACGAGGGGGTATAATTTAAGGGCAAAATAGGGGCCTCCAGAACCTCTGACCATAATTGTATAAACGTAGCGAACATTTCCTATCTACAGGTCTATTTATGTACCAAAGGGATACATTCGGTACATATTTAATACAGCGCATTGGTGAAGCGGCCAAACACATCGCCCTTTTACGGCGACAACCGCGGGTTCGATTCCCGCCATCCACTTATACTTGTTCATTAAAAGGTTTCACAAACAATATGTAATACGTTATGGGTACTTACATAAATTTATTGATTTTCAGTTAAAAAAGTATTGTGCGATTACACACGTTATGTTACATTAATGTTACTAATTTGTTACATTTTATTATAAATGTTTCGTTTTTGTTTCTTGTTATTTCCGTAATGTTACAAAAAACTATAAATGTTGTTATGTGTATAGGAGTGTGTGTAGTAAAAAGTCTGAGTTGAAAGTACGTGCACACTTTAAATTTCCTTTCTGTCTGAATGAAGAAGACTACCAACTAATTAAGGGCTTTAAAGTAACCACTTTAAATAAAATGTGCTTCCTTTCCCACACACAATTGAGTACATATTTAAAGTACAGCCTAATTGCTACACAGACTCTTGTACATATAAACATTAAGGTGAAATAGAGATAAGAATTCATTACATAAAAAGCATTACCAAGCTAAACTTACAAAATATCATCTGTGCATTTTGATGAAATGTTAAAATGCCTAGATGATATTTTTTTTGAAGAATTCTTGGATATGTTTATGAATAACAATTCCTAATACTTAATGATTCTCTACTACTAAAACATCCGATAATTTATGTAATTAGATTTACAGGGTGTATGTACATTCACTTATATAGGGAAAATGAGGTTTTTCATATGAAGTATAGTTATAAAGTGTTTATATTTATTTGGACAATTATTTTATTGTTTTTTCTACTTTATTATGGTTACAGTGAAATTTCCGAAAACGAGCAAGTGCCAGTCATAACAATCAAACAATAAAAATAAGAGATACTACAAAAGCAAAATATAATAAAAATAGATACCTGAAAATGTTTAAGAACAGGAACAATTACATGCATAAACACCCTTACGATTTCCATGCATACCCCACGTCATTTGGGCAATAGGGGAAAAGTATTATTATTTGGCGTGCGCAATCTTCCATCACTAGTAGAAACGGAAAGTTCTGTATCCCTGCTGAAGGAGGAAGATGTCTACCTGCCAGGGGTCGGATCTATTCAGCATCTAGAAATATTGGAATTAAAAGTGTAGAAAACAAATGGTGAAAAGGGAACATATCTTGTGTTTCCTTTTTTATTCTTGTAGATAAGTCTGGGGAGAAAACGGGGATTTCTGCACGTAACATAGATCTCACCGGTATACTAATTGTGTTTTACGTATAGCTGGGAGTTGGTTTGATGGTATTTGCAATGGATGTGAGATTCTGTCATTCTTTTCATGAAATTGAATCATTAGACATTCCAAATATATTGTTTCCGAGTCAGTGCAGAAAATTGTATCAAGTGATTGGAGTCGGCATTCAAGAAGAATTCCGCAATCCCTATGTCATTATAAAAGAGCAACATGGTTCCGTTACATTCCGATTACCAGAAGAATTATCAACATGGGTGCAGAACAAATTATTACTTGTTAAAGGGAGCTAGTTTGTTTCCATACTGCATTTCAGTTAGCCATGCGAAGTTTTGTGCCATTTTTTGATCTCGGATATAAAAAGAATAGTCTGTCAGGTTAGGTGAGGTGAGGAGATGCCACCTTTGACTTTCACATCATACGTAGGATGTGGTGTAACTTGAATCAATTCAGATTTATGATTCTGAATAAACATTCTAACCTTTTCAAACTTGTTAATTACGGGCTGTATCTCCATTTTAAACCGATCATAGGGATATATTTTATTTTTATGGTAATACCTATCCAGTTCAATCAACTCTGACACTGCTGTATCAAATTCACTCTTTACTTCAGGATTTACTTTTTGCAACCATTCTTTTGCATAAGGGCGGAATGAAGATTTATAAAACAAATTCATATCAAAACGAGCTAATGTGAGTGGCTTTCCTTTTTCTTTTTGTTCTTTCATATAGGTAAATAATTGTTCAAGTTCCTCAGCTTTCCATACAGAGTATAAGGATTATTTCATCGCTTCTGTAGCGGTTGAGTTATCAAAATTTTGCTGAACAGCTGCTGCTTCCCAAAGCCCTGTTTCAAATGCAATCACATCATATTCCAGATGTAACAGCTTGGGAGGAAGTGCTGGAAGACGGGACTCCTAAGAAAGCAAAAAAACTAGGTGTGAAATAATCAGTTATTTGTGATGGTGGATTCTCCTAGGTGGAGGATTCGCCGTTTTTTATTATATGTTATGTTGTGGTTTTTATATAAAGCATATTGAAAAGATGGATTAAATCTTCTGGAATGATGTCTCCATAATTAATCACTTGTACAATAACCTTTCAATTATCACTAAATCCATTCATATCAACAAGTTGTCCCATATATCCCTTTGTAGCAATATCTTTTAAAGTACGCTAAAAAATACCCTTTATTTTATCTTTATCTTATCTTTACCTTATCTTTAAATTTTTATATTAAACTTGAAACCTTAAAGTATTGATATATGAGTCTAAAAGGGTGGGAGATAGATGTTCATTACATAGTTTATATATAACCAATTACCTTTGAAAAATTGCATTTCTTATACGAGGAGGAATATATGAAGGATACAAGTAAAAAACAAATTATAAAAGTGTTCCTTATTAGTATTTTAGGCTTAGGAACAATACTTGGAATGCTATATTTTAATCATAAAACCAATATTCAACAAAATAAAGCGCTAGCCACCGAAAAACGTGTATTGCAATATGAGTCTACCTTAAAAAAAGAATTAGAAAAATATAATTTAGGAGAGAAAACACCAATTTTATTAGGAATTATGTATCAAGAGAGTAGAGGTGAGGGAAACGACCCTATGCAGTCATCCGAATCACTTGGATTAAAGCCAAATGAAATTCAAGAGACAAGCTTGAGCATTAAACAAGGGGTAAAGCACTTTGCTAAAATGTACAAATATGGAACGGAAAAAGATGTTAGCATGGATACAATTATTCAAAGCTATAATATGGGGCCAGGTTATATTGATTTTGTTGCTAGTCAAGAAGTTAAACAACACTCGGAGGATTCAGCCAAAAAGTTTTCTAAGATGAAAGTTGATCAAAATCCAGCGATGTATACTTGTGGTGGAAATAAAAATAATTTTAGGTATCCATATTGTTATGGTGATTTCACATATGCCACAAAGGTAAATGAAAAAACAAAACTTATTGAAGAACTTCTTCGAAATGTACATAGCTCTTCTAAATAAGTTGCAGAATGAAATATAATGATACCGTCAGTTAATAATAATAATAGCTAAGAAAAAACTACTTCCTTTCTTAATTCACATAATTTTCAAAAATAAATCCTATGGATGTTAATATTTGTTATATAATATATTTGTCAAAGCATTACCCCTAAAGTTTCTACAGTCAATCTGTAAGATAGTTTGTTTGGCTCGTATATTCACCTTAAACTAAAAAGAACTTGTAGAGAGTCCTACAAGTTCTTTTTGTTTTAAGGGTTAAATGTGGATTTCAAATATAGTTGCAATTTTTTGAGGGGGAAAAGTAAATGTTTATAAAAACAGAAAGATTATTAATACGGAAATTTGAGTTCAAAGATTGGCAAGCTGTTCATGAGTATACATCAGATATCAATGTTATGAAATACATACCTGAAGGGGTTTTTACTGAAGAAAATACAAGAAACTTTGTGAATGAAAACATTGGTGAAAACGCTAAGAACTTTCCTGTAGTATTAATTGATAAAGATATTCTGATTGGTCATATAGTTTTTCATAAATATTTTGGTGAGCATACATATGAGATTGGTTGGGTGTTCAATCCTAAATATTTCAATAAAGGATATGCTTCTGAAGCAGCACAAGCTACATTGGAATATGGCTTTAAGGAAATGAAATTACATAGGATTATAGCTACATGTCAACCACAAAATACCCCATCATATCGAGTAATGGAGAAGATTGGAATGAGAAGAGAAGGCTATTTCAGGAAGTGTATACCACATGGGAATGAATGGTGGGATGAATATTATTACGCTATTTTAGAAGAAGAGTAGTGTTTCAGAATGCATCATTTAAATTGACACTCTTATTCCTAAATAGGCAAGTTGACTATCTTTATTGGGGATTCTTGCTACTAAAGGCGAAGTTTATTTTCAGTATCGCTGACGTGCAAAACTTTGTATAATCTGATCTTATCTCTAAATCACAACTGTTACCCCATCACCATCAAGTTAAAGTTTCGTTTTATTTTGCTAACTTGATGGTGATGTGACGTAACCTTAATTATTTAAAAATTTTAAAAAGGCCCCTTAGTCATGTTAAAGGGACCTTGATCACGCAAATGATCTGTAAACCAATTCATTTTTGATATACAGATCATTTGTATAATAATTTTTATAAATAATTGCTAAATAGTGAATTTACATAAATGCTTTTAGTAGTTCTTGAATTAATGGGATTGCTCCACCTATAAATTTTAAAACTGCCATTGCGATTTCCATATTATTCTCTCCTCTTTTTCGTATTAAGATGTAATAAATCTTTATAACCTTATTATAGTAAGCGCTTACAATTATAACAATACATTTTCGTATGCAATATTGCATATTTATACATTAGATCTCTATTATTCATTTTTTAATGGTACTATAGCGAGGTGAGAGTCTTTAAGGGTTCTGCTTAATAGGAGGAAATATGGAAAGAGTGCAAGCGATTTACAGTAATCAAAAATTTAAGAGTTGGGTTAAACAGGTATTAGCTGTAGGAGGAGTAATAGGGTGCTGTTATTTGGTGTTATATGTTTTCTGTTTCTTAGTTATCATGTAAATAGTATACAACTAAACTAGTAGAGTCTTGCCTAGAAAGGTAAGGCTCTTTTATTGTAGTACCTGGAGATGAGCAAACTACATACAATATCTCTCAGGTTTTTCAGATCACTTTGTACGGTTTCTTGTTTAGAACACTAATTCCTATCATTGAAAACAGAATTCTATGGATAAAAAATATGTTTTTACTAGATACATATTAAAAAGACAAGCATAAATTATATTAGATTTTGACAAAGTCTTTTTGATTTCGAAAAGGATTTAAATCTTACTTATAGATTTGATTCCTTTTTATATAATATAATCCTTATATTGATACGTAAATATAATACAGTAATAATGATTTAAAAGCAAGAATTTTAGTAGCGGTACATTCACACATCCATCAACTTAAGATTTTAAAGTAGCTCTTAAACAAAAAAATTCTTTTTTTAATTAATTAATAGTAAACAAGAAAGATTGGCAAATTAACAACTAAAGAGATTTATTCAGGTAAAATCTATCAAAAGGTCCTTTACAAAATTTATACATAATTCAATTACAAAATAATGTAAAAATTATGCATTTTTGTAAAATAAATTCATTGACACTTGTGTATATAAGTAACTATACTCGTTACATCAAATTGAATGCGTGATAATACGATTTTATTATTATTACAAACATGTAAATATAAAAATAGAAAATTTCAATTTGATAAATACAATGGTAGAGGTGTTTATTTTAATGAAGCACAAATTAATTGCAACAGGTATCCTTGCAGGAGCTATATTATCCTATTCTTCTAATATTTTAGCAGATACTCATAAATTCCCTGATGTTCCTACATGGGCTGATAAATCCGTTAACTATTTAGTTGATAAACAGGTATTAAATGGTTATCCAGATGGAACTTTTGGTTCAAATGACTCCTTAGACAGAGCTTCGGCTACAAAGATTATGACAAAAGTTTTAGGTATACAAATTGATCCTAATGCAAAACCATCTTTTACAGATTCACAAAATCACTGGGCTACTCCTTATATTGCTGCTGCTGAAAAAGCTGGTATTGTTAAAGGTGAAGGTAATGGAATCTTTAATCCATCCGGAAAAGTAACTCGTGCTGCTATGGCTACCATGCTAGTAAATGCATATAAACTACAAAGCACAGCAAATCATAACGAGCAGGTTAGATTTGAAGATTTAAAAGGGCATTGGGGAGAAAAACATGCCAATATTTTAATAGATTTAAAAATTTCTAATGGTACCGAGAACGGTTGGCAACCAAATAGATTTATAACACGTGCTGAAGCTGCTCAACTTACTGCAAAAACAGATATGTTACAACAAAATTTAAACGATGAAAAAGAGGTTATTACTGCTACCTCATATGAAGATTTAAATTTAACAGTGGCTTCGAAAATTACAGCTCAAGAGATTGATAGTTTTATTGCAAAATATCATTCAGATAGTCCCTTAGTTGGACATGGACAAGATTTTATCAATGCGCAAAATCAATATGGCGTGAGTGCTCATTATTTAGCGGCGCATGCGATTTTAGAATCTGGATACGGAAAATCAGAAATCGCATATCAAAAACATAATTTATTCGGTCTACGTGCATATGATGGAGATCCGTTTAAATATGCGAAATATTTACCAAGCTACGGCGATAGCATTGCTTATAATGCTAATTATGTACGAGAAAGATATTTGGAAGAAAATGGTATATATTATAACGGGCCAACATTAACTGGCATGAATGTGAAATATGCATCAGATAAAGGCTGGGCTAAGAAAATTGCAGGCATTATGGAACGTATTAAACCGTTTCGTGTAGAAGACTATACATATGCAAAAAAATTATCAAAGAATCCTGAAACATTAGATGTCGAAGCGTTATCAAATGAAATTCCGTATAAAATGTATGCAGACGGTTCAAGCACAAATGTTGTATCATCAGCTACTTACTACCAGGTACCTTATCCATTTAATTTGAAAATTAAAAGTAGACCAGATGTAGCTGTCGAGGAAAATAAAGTTGGTACAGTAACTCCTGGAACAACCATCTTTATTTATCGTGAAGATCCAAATGGATGGGTAGAATTCTCTTTTGAAGCTAATGGAGAAAAATATTGGACATTAAAAAATAAATTAAGTATGTAATTAAAAAGATCTATTGCACTAGTTTTAAAAGTATGGGATTGGACAATTGATTCTCTAGATTGGAAATACAGTAAATTACCCGTTGATGTAGCAGCTGCAAAGATTATTCAAAATGTCTTAGCAGGTGCGACATCCGCATGCTTTTTCGGGAAAATGTTGCGCAAAGTAGGTTCATTTTCAGCACTATCTCCTGGTTCATCGTAATCTTCAATGATGTAATCATTTCCATTTTTTATGACTGTCACACGGATTGGAAGTAAATGTCCTGCTTGAGGAACTGTCTGTGTTTCGCGGTTATATCCTTGCATGAGGGAATGGAGGTAGACATACATTTTTTCATCCTTCATTTCAGTTCCATAGATTATACGCGTCTCAAATTGTTTTTCTGTATGATTTAATTTGTCTTGATCCCAGGCAATGATACTTTCTGAAATAAGGGAATCTAGTTTGCTGTTTAGCGGAATGTCCGTTACATCCTTTGGATTATTTTGGACCGAATCACACCCTGTTGTAATGAAAACGAGTATGACAATACTTACGGTAATCATTATCTTTCTCAAAATCTTATTTTCATATGTTAATGCAAAACGTCTGCTCATTAATTCACTCCATTTCTCTTCGTGCCAATCAACCATTGACATAAATCATTTATATGACAATAGTAAAACCGATTTCATACTAGAAACTTATTCTATCCAAGGAAATATATTGCATTATATAATACATACTATACCATTCTTATACATAACGGGAGAGACTCTATGAGAAAAGTTATCATGTATTGCGGAATCTTTATTATGATTCTTTTAAGCGGTTGTGTCCGATTCGGAAAAGATACTACAGATACCATTTATCTCATTCCAGAAGCATACGAAGGAGACCTTTTGGTTCTATATAATGTTCCAGGAGCTGAGTTGTTGCCAGAAGAAGATGAGTTTCGTGTCGTTACTTTTTCTACAGACGGGACCGCAGTGACATCAACAGTTAATATGAAATATGGAGAAGTCAATGACACATATTACACAGTTAACAAGGAAGGTAAGCGTACTAAACTTGACGAAAGCTGTATACGCGTTGGTTCAAATGGAAGCACTACTGAAAACATTGGTAAAGAAAATGAGCATACATTCTCATACGCGAAATTGAAAGTAACAACTAGTGCATGCTCACAAAACTTTTCATCCTATGGCAGAGAAGTTCTAGAAAATCAAGAACACCCTGCAGAGAATAAGCTGAGGGACTTACTGGCTCATGTAAAAGAGAAGTATATGAAAGTGAAGGGCTAAATTTTAAAATTCTAAAAAGGGTGAATGGATGATGTTAGGGATAGGGTTGATTGTATTAAGTATTTTACTTGTCAGCATTGTATTTTTACCATGATGCTTTATTCCAAGTGAGACAGAAAACATGTAGTATTTTTATTCGTAATCATCCAAAAAAGAAAGAGGGATATTTGTTACAATCACGGCATTGTAGAAGAAATAGAATAAAAGAGGAAAATATATACTGTTACAAATTAATATTCCATGTGTTTTTTGAACATACATTACTTATCTTTAATGTATATATTGAATATATGAATATATTGTGTTATGATGTGAATTAGAAACTCGCGTGTTTCAAATACAACATTTTTATCTTTTTGATGACCTCTTATCTTTCCGTAAGAGGTCCTTTTTTTATCCCTCCGTATTGTATAGCCGCTAAAATACTATGAAAAGATACTAGAGACTACTACACTGTGATATCCTCTAGTATTTTTTCTTTATCTATATTATCTATTGTTAGGTAAACGACGAATTAGTACTTTTTGTATAATTTTCACAAAATAACTTTGAATCATTATTTATTTCAATATAAAGTAATGAAAGGACATATTTGACTATCGTCTTTAATTTTTCCGACAGCAAGCAAAGTTAGCATGTTTAATGCATAATCAGACGCCTGTAAATGAGCATTACTATTTAAATTTTTACCAGAGAGTAATTTAGTTATTAGTAGAAAAAGGAAGGGGCCTATTTGGCTCCTTCCTTTTTCTCATACATACATAACGCTTGTTGACAACTTATGAAATAATAGCATTCATCGCTATTAAAATATAACATTAAAAGCAATTAATTAGATATGTAATTTTGCATATATTGTACTATTTCATGAATAGGAACAAAACTATTTATTCCTTTCTGTATGGAGACAAATAGATTTAGGTTTACTTAGGGTAAGAAGACCTGATCATTGATTGCTGGTTAAACCATATTTCTACGTATTTGAAACAAATTATTTCACTGAATTGTATGTTAAAGAGAGTGCGGGATTTATGAAATGTAGATTATTCCTTGATTTCTTACTCGTGATTTTACTTGGACATCGGAAAAGAAGTTACGTTATATACGATTTCAAAAGGGGATATTATTCAGTGCATCCAAAGATGCACTCCGTTTCCTGTTTCCTATCCTACTAAATTACCATTCCAAGCAAATTTCTTCTCTTTCAAACAATTCATCCATTGAATAAAGATAATTCGGCCATACGTATCGGAGGACATGAAACTTTCTTAATACCATTTGGAATATATTTCAATATACTTCCGATACTATAACAGATCGAAAATTTCTTTATTGGAGGTATATAATGGCATATCCATTTCGTAACTTAGTATTTGAAGGTGGCGGGGTAAAGGGAAGCGCTTATATAGGTGCCATCCGTGCACTAAATGAAGAAGGGATTTTACCAGAAATACAACGATTTGGAGGGACTTCAGCAGGAGCGATTACTGCATTACTTTTAGGTCTTTCCATTCCATTCGCAGATCTTGTAAAAATCCACAAAGACATGAATTTCAAAGCGTTTAAAGATGATGATTTTTCGATTGTACAAGATAACATTCGTTTGTTTTTTGATGGTTTTGGTATCTATAAAGGGGATTTCTTCACTGAGTGGGTAGGAAAGATCGTTGAAAAGTGGACAGGGAGTAAGGACACAACTTTTCAGCAGTTGTATGACAAAACAGGAAAAGACGTGTTTTTCCAAGGAACGAACGTTTCTACACACCAGCTTCGTACGTTTTCTCGCGAAACGACACCTGATGTCCCGTTAGTAGTTGCTGTGCGGATTTCGATGTCCATCCCATTCTTTTTTAAATCTGTGGAATGGGATAAAGATTATTATGTAGACGGAGGTGTACTCGATAACTACCCAATTCGTTTATTTGATCGGAAAAGTTTTGTGAATAAAGAAGAACACTTCACGACCACAGATACGATTGACGAGGTTAATAAACTGATAAGCAATATAGAGGATCATTCTACACTAAGAAGCTTACACACGAAATACAATGCATCTTTCTTTGATCCTACAGATGAAATTGTCTACAACAAAGAAACACTTGGTTTCCGTTTAGAATCTCAGGCGGAGGTTGCCATGTTAAAACATATCGCAACCTCAACAGAACATCATATTGGCCATTCTCTTATTCATTTTGCATGGAATTTGTCTCAAACCATGATCAAAGGTCATGAGAGCGGAAAAACCACCAAAGAAGATGCTGCCCGCACTGTATTTATTAATACATTCTTTACGTCGTCGTTTAATTTTGATATCACAGAAGAAGAAAAGAAAACACTCATGAATTCAGGTTATACTTCTACTAAAGACTATCTACATCAGTTTAATACGTCTGAAGTAAAATTGTTTAATCGACCATAAAGCCGAGTGCAATGCACTTGGCTTTTTTTAATCGTCCTGTAAATTCTTTTTTTAGTAGCTAATAAAAATTTAGATAGACTATGCATAGAACAAGAGAGAGGAGATAACAGAAAGTAATAAATATAAGTTTTGATGACTTCTTATTTTGTAAAACTAGGGTGTAGAAAGGGTGAAACAGGTGGAAGAAAAACGAATTATGATTTATACAATTTTTTGGCTAACACAGTACAAAAGAGAACCTTAAAACGGTGGATAGGAATGTATCAAAAAATGAATAGAGTAGCAAGGCGGATTTATTGTGGAAGTAGGGATTTTCCTTTTTCTTTCTACTGATAATAAAGCGTTATGTAGACTGGGGATGTATAAGGTATTCATTGCTATTCCTTCAAAATGCTGATGTTACATCACATTAAAATAACCTCTAATTTAAGTATTGAAATTCTCTAAATCTCTATGTATTATATTCTTGTATTTTCTCACTTTGCGAAGCCTAGAAAACATCATCATTTCTGAAAGAACTCGAACTCTAGCCGGTTCTTTGAATTTACTTGAACTTATTTTTGAATCATTGTATTATATTTTCGAGTCTTACTCATATAAATCATTATCAGGAGAATCTGCAAATTTGCAGGTTCTTTTTTATTTTATTGAAAGTAAAATTTTAGCCAGTCGTTTATTTTCATATTGTTGGTTTTTATACGTGTTTGGTAAAAAATCAATGTGTTGCAAAAAAATACTATGCTGAAATCTAGTTCGGTATAGCAATGTGCATATAAAAGATCTCACTTTGCTATATCCCCTAAAAAGAGTCATAAAAATCTATATTTTTTTAATTCAGTTGCATACTACAAAACTTCTTTTAAAAGAAATGTATGTACATACACATTATATTTTGTTCTATAACTCTCTAACTTTTGTTCACGATAGTCTGTTAAGTACAGGATTATTGGCGGGTGGTGCAATAGGTGCAGAAGATGTGAAAACAAATGAAAAAGTACAAGTTGCTGTTGCAGGTAAAGAGGGAAATATGACGTATAAAGAAATTGATAAAGCAGAATCTCCATTGTTATTTGGAATGTATCCTTTATGTTAAGATCCTAATAAGAAGTTAGTTTTTTTTGATAATTAATATTTATACAAAATGTATAATTAATATACTAAAACGTTTTTAAATTTTATTAATGTATTCCTTTTCATCTGAATGAATTATTTATTGCAACAGGTTTCCCGTTCAAAACAAGATGTTCAAACAAAAGACAATATAAGTATCTTTATAATGATTTTTCAATATAATCAATGTGTTTATGAAAGGAACTCTGTGTTATTTTTGCTTTTTTACTAACTAATACAGCTTCAAACAAAGGACACAATTGCTACATACTAAGTATAATTTATTACCTATTCAAAATTCTGTCTATTCAATCTTTCTAAAAATAAAAAAAGATTAAACTTATAAATATACAAGTTATAATGAGGGCGTCGAGACACAATTTATTACCTCTAGAGAAAATATCAAACCTCGTTTTGGATTAAAAATTCTAAACAACTTGCCAGTAATTTTTTAAAATTGGACATACTGATATGATTACTATACGGAGGATAGCGGATTAGAAGGGAAGTTTATTCAACTCAATAAAGAAAGCGTTATCAAACAAAACTTGTTTTGAATCGATCATTCTAATAACTTAGATTCAACTACAGCTAAAAATAATAAATTATGGGGGTGCTTATATGAACATGAATGTAGCATCTATTAAAGAAAAAAAGATTGTTAAATACAAAAGTTGTTTTGATGTGATTGGGCCCATAATGATAGGCCCTTCAAGTTCACATACTGCAGGTGCTTTGGCTATTGGAACAGTTGCTAATAAATTATTTCAAGGTCTTCCCAAAAAAGTTGTGGTAAAGTATTATGAATCATTTGCTGAAACCCATAAAGGTCACGGAACTGATTTTGCAATTATTGCTGGTATATTAGGCTTAGCTGCTGATGACAGCAAAGTGCCAGATGCTATTAAAATAGCAGAGTCTAAGGGAATTGACATTACCTTTATTGAACAATTGGGTAATAGTCCTGCTGGTCATCCAAATACGGCAGATGTATATGCAGAGGATGAAAGTCGAAGTATTAGAGTAATGGGTATTTCGGTCGGTGGTGGGTTGATTGAAGTCAAAAATGTTGAAATTGATGGATTTAGCTTAAATCTGCAGGGGCCATTGCCAGTTGTTATTGCGATTTCAGAAAGAGCTGACTTTGAATTTGTTTTACGCAGGATCTTTAAACAATATGATGTGGAAATTAACAACTTTCATAGTTTGGAAGATAAAACAAAATATTTATATGCATTCGCTTTGGATTCGATATTGCCAGGTAATGCTCAGAAGGAATTAGGAGATTTAAGCAATATAGCTAATCTTATTATTCTTTAGTCACATTAAGGAGTGAAAAATATGCATATGGCCATAAAAGAAATTGTGGATGCAGCTAATAAAAGCCAAAAGCAAATTTATGAATTAGCAATCGAACAGGAAATCAAACAAACTAAAACTTCTTATGAAGAAGTATGGAGTAAAATGGAACGAAATTTAGCGACTATGCAACATGCAATAAATAAAAGTATCGAGGGCGACGGTGTATTTTCTCCAACAGGTTTGACCGGAGGGGATGCTGTAAAAATTAAAAACTATCGAGAAAATAGGAAAACTCTTTCTGGAGATTTGATGGTGTTAGGGATTCAAAGTGCTATCGGTGTTAATGAAGTAAATGCTGCATTAGGAGCTATTTGTGCAACTCCAACAGCAGGTGCGAGTGGGACGATTCCGGGAGTCCTATTTAGTATTAAAGATACGTTGCAGTTAAGTCATGAAGATATGATTCATTTTCTATTCACTTCAGCGTTATTTGGAACGATAGTCGCAAACAACGCTTGTATTTCAGGAGCGTATGGAGGATGTCAAGCTGAAGTAGGAAGTGCCTCAGCGATGGCGGCTGCAGCTGCGGTAGAAGCTGCGGGTGGAACGCCACAGCAATCTTCTGAAGCTTTTTCGATTGCATTACAAAATTTACTCGGTTTAGTTTGTGATCCGGTCGCTGGTTTGGTAGAAATTCCTTGTGTAAAGAGAAACGCCATTGGAACGGCAAATGCTTTAGCAGCAGCGGACATCGCATTAGCCGGCGTAAACAATCTCATCAATGCTGACGAAGTGATTGAAGCCATGTATAGAGTTGGAAGACAGATGCCTCGCGAATTAAGAGAGACAGGTTTAGGTGGTATTGCAGCTACACCTACAGGAATTTCCATTAAAAATAAAATCTTTGGGGAGAAACAATCAAATCAATAAGTTATCGAGTATATTGTGAAGTTTTTAACAATTTTTACTCAATTGTTCGCCTAAGGATGTCTGTATATTGGGGGAGTTATCAATAAAATATACTACTATATAATTAAAATATTTTATAAGTGGTAACAAACCCTTCAGGTTGATGCTTCGCTAATTTTTTGATTTTTATTAACCTAGAAGGGGGATATTCGTTGTGGGGCACTATATAAGCTATTCATTTTTCAAGAACGGTCTATATTCCTATATCTTAAAAAGAGAATTAAGAATAGGACACAAGGAGGAATTATTATATGGATGGGAATACTGCAAAAAACATAGAATTTCAAGCTGATAACACTGCAGTAAAAAATGAGAAATATCTAGACCCTAAAAAGTGGCATAAACAGGATACTACCTGGGCATTGAGCCTTTTTGGAACAGCAATTGGAGCAGGAGTACTCTTTTTACCGATTAATGCAGGTTCAGGTGGTTTATTATCATTGCTGTTAATTACCATACTTGCATATCCTGTTATGTATTATTCACATAGGGCGCTTGCTAAAATGATTTACGCTTCGAACTCTGCCGATGAGGGGATTACAGGTACAATAAGAGAGTATTTTGGAAATAAGGCAAGTATCATTTTTAATATTGTATATTTTGTCTCCATTTATACGATCGTGCTGATGTACTCGGTCGCACTTACAAATACCGCTAGTAGCTTTATCGTGCATCAATTGCACATGTCGGAGCCTCCAAGGTCCATTTTATCGCTTGTTTTAGTACTCGGTCTTATCGCTATACTAAATTTTGGTCAAGATATAACTGTAAAGATCATGAGCATGCTAGTGTATCCTTTTATAGCTTCTCTACTTTTTATCGCAATATCTTTGATTCCACAGTGGAATACGTCAATGCTTAGTTTTTCAAGTGTTTCTACTGCTTCAACAGGAACAGGATATTTAGGAACGATATGGATGATACTTCCAATCATAGTATTCTCGTTTAATCATTCGCCTATGATTTCGTCATTTGTTATGAAACAGAGAGCTACGTATGGAATAGATGCTACTGATGCTAAATGTGCTCAAATACAAAAAGTTTGTTATATTATGACATTCGCAGTTGTTATGTTCTTTGTTTGGAGCAGTACCTTAAGTTTAACTCCAAATGATCTTAAGGTGGCAAAAGAACAGAACTTGTCAATCCTATCATATCTTGCTAATGAGCTTAATTCGCCAGTAATCACTATTGCAGCTCCTATCATTGCATTTGTGGCTATTACAAAGTCTTTCCTTGGTCATTATATAGGAGCGTATGAGGTAATGCGTGACATGATTATCAAGTCCAGTAAAAAACGTGGGAAAGATATAGGAGAAAAAACAGTTAAGACAATGATTCTTACTTTTGTCGTATTAACATGCTGGTATGTTGCTTATACAAATCCAAGTATTCTTGGAATCATTGATGCCCTTAGCGGTCCGCTAGTTGCTGCTATCTTATGTATACTACCAATGTATGCAATCCATAAAGTAGCAGTACTTGCTAAATACAAAGGGAAATCTAGCAATGTATTTGTCATTATTATAGGTATTCTTACTGTCCTAGCAAGTATTAAGTCATTATTCTAATCCACTATTGTTAGTATCGATGCAAAAACCGTGGGATATGGAAAAAAGAAAGATTCTTATCGGAACTGAATTCTATATTGTTAAACTAAAGAAATCATGGTTTTGGACAAACTCCTCACATTGGAGAGTTTGTCTTTTTTTATCATTTTAGCCAAGAAGACCCCTTCCTCAAGGAACGCAAAATAAGTAGGTGGGAGATGAATTGGCTAAAATGATAAACTGGTGACCCCGTATGTAGAAGTAAAAAAGGGGGAAACTATTGTATAATTATCGATAATTTAGGGGGCGCCAAATGAAACATAATAAAGAAGTAACACTTGGGGATTACGTTGAATTTTCATATCGTAAAAATCATAATTTGAAATTAATGGGATTTGTGGTGAATGTTTTACAAAATACAATTGTTGTAGATATTGCGGAAAGAATGGATATCGAGGTAGATGATTTTAGGCAAGTTGTAAAGCATGGTTATTATAATAAAGTGGTTCATAAGCAAATAAAGAATAGTGTTTCATAAAAAGTGCTCCTATATATAAATTTAGGAGCACTTTTTATGGAGAGAATTTTCGCAAAGATTTTTTTGTCTGAGGTATAAAATTTTCATATAAAAATACGTTTTGAAGATATTTTCTTATTTGTTAATTAATAATTTTTTCAATCTTTATAGCTGTTATGGATTTAAAATATTATTCATAAAAATTTCACATAATTTTATTAAAAAGAAAAATACTAATACTTGTTTTAATACTTTACTTCGAGTCATTAAAACAAATTTACTAACTACGAAACAAGGAGGCATCACTGTGGACATTCGTGAAGGATTAATTCCAACAGCTTTAGGTACAGCAGTGACAGCAGCAGGTTATGCTCTTAAACAAACTCGTGGAACTAATAAAATGATTGCAAATACAGTATTTGGTTTTGGTTTAGCACACGTCGTTTTAGGTGTAATCGATCTTGTTGAACATCGTCGTTAGAACGAAAGGCAAGCATTGATATATGCTTGCCTTTTTGGGAGTACATTTATTATTCATTTTTCAAAATATGTTTGTATGACGTAATCATTATCAATGTAATTAAATAGTTACACTACAAGAAAATTAGAAAGTAAAACTGTGAGCATTGAATTTTATGAAATGAGATGGTGATGGAATGGAATTTTCTTCTGAAAGTAATACGTATCATGCTGGTGACATTGTTTATATTTTTTACCGAAATCCTCATACTCAAGACGTAGCTAACATACAAGCTGCAGCAGTTGTAAATAATCCTGAAAGACCTAATGAATTAGCACTATTTCTTTACGAAACGTATTATCCACTAACAAATGAGATGGCTATATATGCTACCGAAGATGAAGCAAACCAAGCTTACACTTACTATTATGGTGATATTTCAGAGGGGATGTTAGAATGAATAAGCCATTTATGCCTAAGCTCGTATATTTTGAACCGAAAGCATTAGATTATCCTTTGGGGAAAGAGCTGTTTGAGAAGTTTTCAAAGATGGATGTTGAAATTCGACATACTACTTCCCATAATCAAGTAAGAGATTTGCCAGGGGATAACGATTTTCAAAAGTATCGAGTAGCAAAATCCACGCTGGTTGTTGGTGTTAGAAAAACACTGAAATTCGATACTTCCAAGCCTTCAGCAGAGTATGCAATTCCTTTTGCAACGGGATGTATGGGACATTGTCATTATTGTTATTTACAAACAACGATGGGAAGTAAGCCTTATATACGAACGTATGTAAATGTTGAAGAAATTTTAGATGCTGCTGATAAATACATGAAAGAGCGTGCACCTGAAGTAACAAGATTTGAAGCGTCGTGTACTTCAGATATTGTAGGAATCGATTATTTAACGCATACCCTTAAACGGGCCATTGAGCATTTTGGAGAATCTGAATATGGGAAATTGAGATTTGTTACGAAATTCCACCATGTAGATCATTTACTTGATGCTAAACATAATGGAAAAACAAGATTTCGCTTTAGTGTAAACGCTGATTATGTGATTAAAAACTTTGAACCAGGAACTTCTCCCTTAGCTAAACGAATTGAGGCAGCAGGAAAAGTAGCTAGAGCTGGATATCCTCTTGGTTTCATTGTAGCTCCTATTTACCTGCATGAAGGCTGGAAGGAAGGATACTATCATATGTTTGAACGCCTAAATGCTGAATTACCTCTTGATGCACGGGATGATATTACATTTGAATTTATTCAACATCGTTTTACAAAGCCAGCTAAGAGAGTAATTGAAAAAAACTACCCGATGACAAAACTAGAATTAGATGAAGAGAAAAGAAGGTATAAATGGGGGAAATATGGAATCGGAAAATACATTTATCAAAAAGAAGAAGAAGAGGATATAAAAAACTATCTGTATTCCTATATGAAACAGTTCTTTCCTAATGCAAAACTAGAATATTTTACATAAAAGAAACGAAAAAAATTCATTACATTATCAATCTAAAAAATTACTCACTCAAAAAAGTGATATTGGTCAACAATTCGCTAATAAATCATTTGAAAAATTTATATACGAAAGTCTTTTATGTAAAAATATGTTTCATTATGAACTGAATCCCAACAGTTAAACAGAAAAATACAGCGGTTGTATGAATATAAGTCCGGTATTGTACCGGGCTCATTCTTTTTAACGTTGCATCAATTCTTTTGTGAACATATTAATTTGAACATGTTTAAAAACGAACCATCTTTTGACAATGGTATTAGCGCTTTAGAAAGAACTTTCATAAAAAATGGTACTAATAATCCCTCCAAGTATTACTCCCATAGTAGAACCTAATAACAAAAATCTAATTGTTTAATTAGTAATTCTAATCTACCATTTTTTGCTGTACTATCAACTAAAGAAACAGTAAATGGTTGTTGAAACATATTAGAAAATCGAGCAATTAAAGACATAATATTATATTTAGCAAAAGCCGATGCAACTAAAGCTAATTTCGCTCCAACAAGTTGAACTCCATATCCTAAAACTTCTATAGAAGTCATAAGCATTAAAAATAAAAAGATACAAATTACTTTAAAAGTAATAAACTCCATAATCATACCCCTTAAGTTTCTATAAATACATAACTCAATAATTATATTAAAAATATTCAATATTTTCATTAAAATATAAATCGATTTCTATTTTATAATCAAAAACTATACTCTTTTATTTTGAATGATGGCATCACCTTTTATTAGAATTGTCCCTTGGTTTAGCAAATGTTTTTTTGTAAATAATATATTTGTTAAACCATTAATTAAGGGGGACTAGTATGCCGCAGGATCGAAAAGAAGAAGTGCAAAACGATACATATGAAGGAAAAGAGGTTATGCCAGATAATCCACAATATTTACCGCGTCACGTGCAAATGGAGCTGCCTCCCGAATTTTCTATAAATCCTCTTTTTGCCCGCAAAGGAGAATCAGTCGTTCCGCGCTTTCACATGCCTGATGAAGGCATGTTACCAGAAACAGCGTATCAAATCGTCCATGATGAAATGACTCTTGATGGCAATGCACGCTTGAATCTTGCAACATTCGTTAGTACATGGATGGAACCTACCGCAGAGCACTTATATGCTAAATCATTTGATAAGAACATAATTGATAAGGACGAATATCCACAGACAGCTGAAATTGAGGAGCGGTGTGTCCGCATTTTAGCCAACCTCTGGCATTCCCCCAGCCCCCTTACAACTATGGGCGTTTCAACAACTGGATCGTCGGAAGCCTGTATGCTCGGGGGGCTTGCGTTAAAGAGACGCTGGCAAAATGCACGAAAAAGAGAGGGTAAGCCGGTGGATCGGCCTAATATTGTGTTTAGTTCTGCTGTTCAAGTCGTTTGGGAAAAATTTGCGAACTATTGGGAGGTTGAACCACGCTATGTGAAGGTTAGCCCTGAGCATCCCCGATTAGATCCTCAAGGGGTCCTTGCAGCCGTGGATGAAAATACGATTGGTGTGGTACCGATTCTCGGTGAGACTTATACTGGACTTTACGAACCGGTTGCCGCCATTGCAAAAGCGTTGGACGATTTACAGGAGAGGACGGGACTCGACATTCCTATGCATGTAGATGCGGCTTCGGGCGGATTTATAGCACCGTTTCTTCAACCAGATTTAGTCTGGGATTTTCAGTTGTCGAGGGTGAAGTCCATCAATGTATCGGGACATAAATATGGATTAGTCTATCCTGGCTTGGGTTGGATAATTTGGCGGGAAGCTGATGATCTCCCCGATGATTTAATCTTCCGCGTCTCCTATTTAGGCGGAAACATGCCGACTTTTGCCCTGAATTTTTCACGTCCTGGCGCACAAGTGCTCCTACAATATTACAATTACCTGCGTTTGGGGAAAAGTGGGTACTATGATGTCCAAAGGGCTTCTCAGAAGGTCGCTCTTTTTCTTAGCAAGGCAATTCAGGAGATGGAACCGTTCGAACTTTTGTCCGATGGTTCGGATATTCCGGTTTTCGCTTGGCAACTGAAAAAAGGTTACACATTAAACTGGAACCTTTATGATTTATCTCGACAATTGCGTGTGTTCGGCTGGCAAGTACCCGCATATCCATTGCCTCCAGACCTAGAAGCAGTGACGATTATGCGCGTTGTGGTTCGAAACGGGTTTTCTATGGATCTCGCGCATTTATTTTTGAGGAACCTCAAACAGGCCGTTGCCTTTCTGGATTCCTTGGATGGACCTATGCCACATGATACGAAATGTGATAATGGGTTTCATCACTAATTGGGGAGCAGCTCTCGTCGTCGTTAAGTTGAGCTCAACACTCATAACTTTTCGAGCTATCGACTGGGAAGAGGTACAGAAAAGCTGATGGTTTCAACCAAGGGATACATGATGATAGGTGATGAACAAATTGATGCCTGAGGGCTTTACAATATCAAATCATACGCCCAGTTTTCAGAAATCTATTGGCTTTTCTTCTGGTTTCGAAAGACACAATTCAAATCTGTTGAAGAGTTAAAGAAATTTGTAGCTAGTATTTCCTTTTGGGAGGTACCATTACCTGCTTTAGGAGTTACTCCACCATTACATTGGATTTTATCGGATAAATGGGGTGAATCTCTTGTATTAGAATCGACAAGGAGTAGTGACTAATAGTCCTGAGTTTAATTGGCATTTACAAAATTTAAGACAATATATAGGTCTTAAATCGCAGCCATGCGAGGGGGATATACCATTAAGTACTTTTGGACAAGGTTCAGGTTCAATGGGACTTAATGGAGATTTCACCCCACCATCAAGGTTTATACGAGCAGCGTATGGTAAATAAAATATTCAGGGTATAGATAACGAAGAAGAGGGTATATCGGTCATTTTTCGTATTTTGTAAAATTGTGAGGTTCCAAAAGGAGGAGTAATAACGGAAGAAGATACATTAGATAATACTATTTATACAAGCGCAACGTGCATGGAGTCTGGTACATATTATTATCATATCTATGATTGTAGATAAATTATTGCCCTTCGATATTAGTAACAGGATAGCTGCTTAACGATAAAAATGAATTTGCCAATTTTCTTGCAAAATGTAACGGGTGCTCTACCGATTGGATATGAATATACATAATTAAGGGATTCATGTATAACCAGTGATTATGTAAAGCACTGACAATAATTCCTTGTTGTACAATTGATTTCATAAATGCAGGGATCTCTTCTTGTAGAACCGCGATTTCTCCTAAATTTAATGCATTGCCATTTTGATCCAACGATTCAAAACTTACTCCGACGGGAACTACATAGGCACTTCGTTTTCCTTGAACCAGGACCTTAAAATTGCGGTGAAAAGACACCGAACAACCACCTTGATTTATTTTACTCTTTCCTTTAAGAATTGCAGCAAATTGATCAGAAATGAAATTTAAATTAGACATAAGTTCAATTCCTTTCCCGTGCTAAATTTATCCATTTAGAAATTTAATTTAAAAAATGTAGTTCCTTCTTTTAAAGAAAAGAACTACTTATAAACAACTTTTCTCTAAAATAAACAGGCTGATATGTGTAATTTGTACCCTGTTTATTTTAGAAGAAATATAAATGTTATTTCCCAACAAACATAACTTAATGAATCCTTTCTATATATCATTATAAAAAATTCATAAAGTAGGCAATTGTACATCTTTATTTTATGTAGGTTAGATAAATATGTGCCTTAATAAGTCTGTGCTTTCTTTATGAAATTCTTATTGGTAATTAATACAACAATAAATTTAATATATTTTAATGATTGTATAGGGTAAAACTTAAGTTGTTTTTTCATTGAGACTATTCGTTTTTTCCATATTTCATATGGGAGTAAAGCACAAATTATTAATCCTATTGTTCCTAAAAGTAGCTTTGTTAATTGAGCATCAACAAAATGTCTACTGTTATAACCGTAATGTTGGACAGCGACAATGGATGGAGGTTCTTCTGCTACGCTATATTTAGGAGGAAAGGTTATAAATTCACCGTCTACATTATCCCATGAAGATCGTTATTTACTGAACGCTTGGGTGGTAACAGCAAACCAAAAACAAAAAATAAAGATGACAATTGATGGGAGAAAAATAGATACCAAAACATCAGATGAATTTGATGCGAACATTTCAACGAATTTATGAATTATTAAAAATAGAACAAATACATGATTTTTATCCCGTTAGTTAGAAAATTGAGATTATTTTTAAAAACTAGAAATTCTTATTTCATATTCATGATTTGCACAATATCAAACGAGAGTGATGTGGATTCCAAATTTACGGAATTCTTATCACTCTTTTTTAGTTTTTTGTAAATATGGAACAATATCATTACTTTCACTGTCTATTAAGCGTTAAAACATTTTTTATTAAATAAATTAAGAAAGGAATCATCATTTTTAACTAAGGGAGAAGATTGAATTGAAAAAATTATGGATGCTGCTTTTCGTTTGTTTTGCGGTTATGTTGGTAGGATGTAATAAAAACGAACCGCCAAAACAAGCATTTGAAGAATATATCAATTTATGGAATGATAGAAAATTTACAAATATGTATGATCATTTATCAGATCATGCAAAAAAATCAATTTCTAAAAAAGAATTCACAGAAAAATATCAAAAAATCTATGAGGGGATTGGAGCTAAGAATTTAAAAGTTAAAATGAAAGGAGAGAATACGAAAGATAAAGAGCTTTTTCTTTTTGAAGTTAAGATGGATACGGATGTAGGATCAGTTTCATTCATCCATGAAGCAAAACTTGTGAAAGATAAAGAGTCTTGGAAAATAGATTGGACACCAGACTTCATTTTTCCAGGAATGAAAAAAGATTACAAAGTACGTATGCAAATAGAGCAAGGAAAACGTGGAGAAATATATGATCGAAATGGAAAAGGGCTTGCAACGAATGGTAAAGCGACTGAGGTTGGAATTATTCCAGAGAAACTAGGCGAAACAGCAGCGCAAACGAAAGAAATAGTAGCACAATTACTTGATATGTCTACAGAAGAGGTTGAACAAAAGCTCACAGCGAAATGGATAAAACCAGACTCCTTTGTACCAATTGGTATTTTAAAAGAAGGAACCAGACAGAATGATTATATTGAATTAGAAGGAGTTTCATCTCGTCCAGTAAATATTCGTACGTATCCATTAGGTGAAGCAGCGGCACACTTAACTGGATATATAGGAAAGGTGAATGCGGAGGAGTTAAAATCACTTCAAAAACAAGGTTATCAAGCAGATGATTTAGTAGGTAAGACCGGTTTAGAGAAAGTGTTAGAAAATAAATTGCGTGGTGAAAAGGGTGGACGCGTATTTATAGAAGATGAGAAGGGGAAAGAGATTAAAAACGTAGCAAAAAAAGAATCAAAAGAGGGAGAAACTGTTACGTTAACAATTGATGCTGCAATTCAAGAAAAAATCTTTAATGAGATGAAAACTGAAGCAGGGTCTAGTGCAGCGGTCAATCCTAAAACAGGTGAAACAATCGCACTTGTAAGTAGCCCTGCTTATAATCCAAATATAATAGTTAGAGGAGCATCGAAAGCCCAACGAGAAGTATGGAGTAACGACTCGAAACTACCAATGACGAATCGCTTTACACAAGCATTTGTACCAGGTTCCGTATTTAAAACGATCACAGGTGCAATTGGTTTGGAAACAAACACAATAAATCCGAAGGAAGAATTTAAAATTCAAGGATTGAAGTGGACAAAAGATTCGTCTTGGGGAAATTACTATGTAACGCGTGTAAAGGATGCAAGTCCAATTGATTTTGACAAGGCAATGAAGTACTCTGATAATATTTATTTTGCTCAACAAGCTTTGAAAATGGGAAAAGATCAGTATGTAAATGAATTTAAAAAGTACGGATTTCATGAAAAATTACCAATCGAATACGAATTTCCTATTTCAATTATTGCAAAAGATGGGATAAAAAATGATATTCAACTAGCAGACACGGGTTATGGACAAGGACAAGTATTAATGACGCCACTTCATTTAGCATTAACATATGCACCGATTGTGAATGAAGGGAATATTCCGTCGCCACATCTTTTAAAAGAAGCAAAAGTAGCAGGGAATTGGAAAGAAAATGTGGTTTCTAAAAAGAATCAAGAGATATTAAAGAGCGCATTAATTAAAGTCATTAATGACCCTGATGGCGCAGGAAGAATTGCAAAGGTTGATGGTGTAACGCTTGCTGGTAAAACTGGTACAGCAGAACTGAAAGAGTCGAAAGAAGCAGACGGAAAAGAACTGGGATGGTTCGCAGCTTTCGATGCAAATGCGCCAGACATGATTGTTACAATGATGATTGAAGATGTAAAAGGAAGAGGAGGAAGTAACGTTCCAGGTGAAAAAGTAAAACATGTATTTCAGAAATAATACTTAATTATATGGTGAATTTTTTGACTAAATTTATTACATGTTTGCTTAACTCAAAGATATAAATTGGGGAAAATATAGAACAATTAAATTTCAAAAAAGCATTCTCGATTAGAAAGAATGCTTTTTTGCTGTGATTCTAGAAAAGTTGACATTGTTAATGGCAAATAGAAGGAGATAGCAAATTGAAATGGACAAGTGGAGTGTTACGTTAAATTCAAAAAACAGATTTTCATGAGTAGAATTTTATCATTGTATGCTTTACTTGTTTTTTAGTAGTATTATTCTGCTTGAAAAAAGATAAACAATGGAACAAATGAAACTTGTATCTTGTCTATATATTGAAACCATAATAAAAGTGAGGGCAGTTTTTATGTTTATTCAAATAAGTTTGAGGTGTGGAAATGGAACAGACGTTTATTGAAAAGTGTAATCATGATGAGCTGGACTATGTTATAAAAGACTATTGGCAAGATGTATGGAATTATTCATTTATTATTACGAAAGATCCACACTTATCAGATGATATCACGCAAGATGTATTTATAAAGGTGTTTAAAAATTGGAATTCATTTCGAAAGGAGTCATCTATTAAAACGTGGATATTAAAAATCACAAGAAATACGGCAATAAACTATTTGAAATCCTCTTATTTTAAAAGGATATCTTTAATAGGATTTTTTAGTGACGATAAGCAATCCCTGTCAGCAGAACAAGAATTTTTTAAGCAAGAAGAAATGAATGATGTGTGGAAGGTTGTATTAGAACTACCTAAAAAGCACCGTGAAATAATTATATTGGACGCAAAATATGAATTATCTTATGAAGAAATGGCTGAAACATTAGGAGTATCCATTGGAACTGTAAAATCGAGATTAAGTAGAGCGAGAAGTAAGGTTTCAAAATTAATAGGGGAGGGTAGTAGTGATGAACAATAAACAAAATCCTGACTGGTATAGAAAAATAAAAAAAGGGCCAATGGAGAATCGTAAAGATGAAGAAGAATTTATTTCTAAAATAAAGCAGTCTATATATGAAAATAATGAAGTGGATTTTGTAAAACATAAAAGACCATTTCGTAAAAAAGCATTACCTATTGTAGTTGTGTTGGTTTGTACAATGTTATTTTTCATTGTTCAACAACCTTGGCTTGATGATAATAAATCACCGGTACAAAGTAGTACTCAAATTAAGCCTAAAACAAAAGATGAGTCTGCTCAAGATCCATCATTAAAACAATTTATGAATGAACTATATCAAAGTACGAACTCAAAAAATGAAAATGACCTGTACAAAGCGTTAAATGATGAAGTTCTATTTAAAGGGAAGAGTTATAAGAAGGATGAACTGAAGTTTGATGAAGATATTTTTCATGAGTTGCAAGTCGCCCTTACAATGGGAGGAGAGTTTGCAAAAGATACAAAGCAAGTATATAAAGTACCAAGTGGATTGACAGAAAGTAACCAACCAAACCAAGCGCATTTTATATATGCAACTGTTACTGGAAATAAAACGAAAATTTTAGCTGAACCAAAGCGAGAATCACAAGTTTTATATGAAGTATCTAATGAAATGGTAAAAGCTTGGATTCCAGAAAAAGTGCAGAATGATGGATATATAAAAATATCGACAATTAACGGTAATACTGGATATGTACAGAAAGAGTATGTTTTAACTGATATTAAATATTCATTTATGTTTGAAAAGAATAATGAAGGTATATGGAAAATAATAAATATAAATTCTATATGGTAAAAGAGGAAGGTTCACTTAAATGAACCTTCCTCTTTATTTTTATTTTCTTTTTGAAGAGTATTCCAGTACTCTAAAATTTCTGATGTAACGAGAGCGGCAATGTTTTTTTCTGAATTACTACCAGGGATAACGACAGAAACGGCAATTTGTGGATCTTCCGTAGGAGCATACGCAATGAAAAGAGAGTGATTTATCATTCTTGCTTGCTCATTTGGAAAACCTGTAATACCTGTTTTACCTGCGACGTCAAAGGGCAACTTTTTAATTTCCTCTATATTTTGACTCATCCCACCTTGCACGACACTCCAAAAGTTCATCGGGTAACGATTTGAACTTTCTAAAATGGGTTTAAACTTTTTGGTTTCCTTACCATCTTGACCAATAATCGCACTTACGATTTGAGGTTTATATTTGTCGCCTTTACTTGCCAAAGTTGCTGCATATTGAGCGAGTTGAAGAGGAGTATGCACTTCATTTCCTCCCCAAGAGGCATTTAATAAAGCTGAAATCCCATTTTCAAATTTATTAGATGGATGGAATTCATATTGTCCGTCTTCTTCAAAGGGTAAATCAATCCCAGTTTTAGAACGTAGGCCGAATTGCATTAAATAATCTGTCCATATATGTGCCACTTTTTCTATATTTCCATTATTTTGGTTGAATAAGGGGAGAGCTACTTTTGCTGTCATAAATGTGTTAGATGAATTAATGATAGCCTGCCTCGGTGTAATCTCCCCTGTTGGTGTTCCTGGCGCATTCGTAATGTTATTTTGATTATCATACTGAAAAGTACCTTTATCTAAATAAGTATCTTCTGGTTGGAAAAGCTTTTCATTTAATCCAATTAAAATAGTGAGTGGTTTTATAGTAGAAGCCATATTTACATAAGATTCACCATACTTTAATTTTTGAATTGCTTTATTTTGCGAAAGAGATTTAATGTTTTCTTTTCTAGAAGATACATGTGTATTTAATATATTTGGATCAAAAACTACCGAGTTGGCCATAGTTAAAATTGCGCCAGTTTTTGCATCGCTCACTATAGCATAACCAGCTTTAGCATCAGGTGTTTTCTTAATTTGAGATTTTAATGCTTCTTCTGCCTTTTGCTGCAACTCAGAGTCTAAAGCTAGCCGCACATCTTTTCCTTTTTGTACTTTTTGAATGTTCCATAAGAACTTTTTATTATTCAATTTAAAAATAAGAGTTTTGCCTGGTTTTCCTTTTAAATCATTTTCATATTGCAGCTCAATCCCGCTTTTTCCAACAGCCATATGCTTGGACTTAAGGTCATTTTCTACATACCCAATTACTTGTGAACCAATTTCGTGTTTAGGGTAATATCGAATCCATTCATCTTTAATTATTACATTATTGGGTTTGTTTTTGTTTATGAATGCAAGTTCATTCTCATTTACATCAGAGTATAACGGTATATCATTCATAGTCTTCTTTTTACAAGATTGTTGTAATTGAGATTTTATGTTCTCTGTAGAAATATCATGTTGAAACTCGCTTGAAAATTGGTTGAAAAAAGCTAATGTGTTTGATGTATCTTGTTTCGATAGCTTTTCATCATTAGAAGTGCAATATAGAGACTTAACTTTCTTATTTGTAGCTAGCATTACACCATTTTTATCAAAAATCTTTCCTCTTTCAGCTGAAGAAGTTGCGATAGTAATTGAAATGAAGTTGATTTTTAATAAAATTAGTAAAATCAAACCTACAATAGAAAGAACCGCAAAAAATCTCCATCTTCTTGTATGTAACATATAACCCTCCCTTATGTAGCCTATTTCATCTTATATTTAATTATTTTTTTTGTAAATGTGGAACAACTTTATTGTTTAGGTTGTCTATTAAGTATTACAGCATGAAGAAAGGAATAATTAGCATGAAAATTTACTAGCAAGTCTATATGTAAGTTTAATAAGAGTTATTATACAGTTTAGCACTTCTAATGCAAGCGGCAAAAAATAGAGAGAAAACAAGAAGGGAGAGTTACTAATTCCATAGCTAAACGAAAAGGAATAGATGCTTACAAGGAATAAGCAAAAGATTGAGGCGATATTTATAACCGATTATCGGTATCTAATATATAAGGGATGTTTTTAGTATTTGTAGCAATTCCTGAAAGGATTAAATGGAGGATTTATGAAAGGACAAAAAGGCAAGAAGCAGAAGACATATATATCTATTCGATTAAATATAATGTTCCTTTGCATATTTGTACTATTCTCAGCTATTATTATGCAGCTAGGAAAGGTACAAATCGTTGAGGGAGAGGCTTATAAGAACCAAGTGGAAAGTAGTCAAAATGCAATAACTAGTATTCCAGTTCCACGTGGACAAATTTTAGATCGAGAAGGGAAAACAGTTGTTAATAATAAATCTCTTCGCACAATTACGTATACAAGGGTGAAGGGAATTACGAGTGAAGATATTTTAAAAACAGCAAAAGACTTGGCGAAAGTACTTGAAATGCCTGAACAAGATATAAATAAATTAACAGATATCGATAAAAAAGATTTTTGGATGCAGTTGAATTCGAAACGTGCGGAGACAAAGATTACTAAAAAAGATATAGAAAAGTTTAAAGAAAAGGGTATAGAGGGAAAAGAGTTAGATAAAAAAATAGAAGACTTAAGAAGAGGTCGTGTTACAGAGGTAGAATTAGCAGAATTAACAGCACAAGATTTAAAGGTGTTAGCTATTAAAAGTAAAATGAGTTCAGGTTATCAACTAACACCACAAATCATTAAAAAAGATGTAACAGATGAAGAGTATGCGCGGATAAGCGAAAATCTTGCGAATCTTCCAGGAGTAGATGCAACTGTTGATTGGGAACGTAATTATGTAAACGGTAATTTATTTCGTTCTGTATTAGGAAATATTACGAGTAGTGAAGAAGGATTACCGAAAGAAAATTTAGATTCTTATTTAGTACGTGGATATAACCGTAATGATCGTGTTGGAAAAAGTTATATTGAACAACGATATGAAGATGTATTACACGGCACAAAAGAAGAAGTGAAAAATATTACTGATAAATCAGGAAACATTGTTAGCACAGAAATAATCTCTAAAGGAAAAAGTGGTAATAGTTTAACATTAACGATTGATATGGAATTACAAAAGAAAGTGGAAGAAAGTATAGAGAAAAACTTGAGAGCTTTTAAGAGTTCAGAGCCACTGCTCGATCGAGCTTTTGTTGTCATGACGAATCCAAATAACGGACAAATTTTATCAATGGCAGGCAAAAAGATTGTAGAAAAAGAAGGAAGAATAGAGGTTGAGGATTTGGCATTAGGTAACATGACAACTTCGTATGAGCTAGGGTCAGCTGTAAAAGGTGCTACTTTATTAACTGGATATGAGACAGGGGCAATACATCCAGGAGATCAATTTTATGACGCGCCGATGAAATTTAAAGGTACACAAGCTAAGAAATCGTGGAATGTATCCGGATTTGGTAATATTAATGATTTACGGGCTTTACAAGTATCTTCGAATGTATACATGTTCCAGACAGCTTTAAAAATTGCGGGAGTCAATTACGTACCAAATGGCTCATTGGATATTAAACAAGGAGCATTTGATACGATGCGCTATTATTTCAAGCAATTTGGTTTAGGTGTCCCAACAGGTATTGATTTACCGAATGAAATAATTGGACAAACGAGAAAAGTAGATAGTCAACCTGGTTTTTTACTAGATTTTTCTATCGGTCAGTATGATACGTATACGCCGTTGCAATTAGCGCAATATATTTCAACGATTGCGAATGGTGGTTATAGAATGCAACCTCAAATTGTACAAGAAATACGAGAACAATCAATAAAAGAAGAGGTTGGCAAAGTTATACGTTCCATAGAGACTGTCGTATTAAATCGAATTGATATGAAGAAAGAACATATTGATCGTATAAAAGAAGGGTTTAGATGGGTATTCCAAGAAGGTGATGGAACTGGCGTGAAATATTTCAAAAACGCGCCATATAAACCAGCAGGAAAGACAGGAACAGCCCAAACTGTATATGGTGGAGATGACCCGATTGGTAGAAATGCAAAAGGAGAACGTATGGAATGTTATAACTTAACGTTAGTTGGATATGCTCCATATGATAATCCAGAAGTAGCATTTTCCGTAGTAGTTCCATGGCTTCATGATGATAAAAATGGAATTAATTCTATAATTGGAAAGGAAGTATTAGATGTATACTTTGATTTGAAACAGCAACGTATACATGGTGAATCTACTAGTACAGGTGGTTCCAAGCAAAATTAGAATACTTTTCTCAGGGAAGAGAACCTGTTTATATAAAGCTATTTATAAGTAAAAAAATGAAATGTGAAATAAGAGATAGTGGCGATCATAGCTACTATCTCTTATTTTGTTAATAATTCTCATACTAGCTATAAATTTTTTCAGTTTATGGAACAAATTTGGTTCGGTGATTGTCTATTATGTGTACGTATAAAAAGGTACTAAAAATTTGGAAGGAATGATGATTTTGAAAAATAAGAGGATGCTAAAAATAGGAATATGCGTTGGTATATTAGGTTTAAGTATTACAAGCCTAGAAGCTTTTACAGGAGAGTCACTGCAAGTTGAAGCGAAAGAAAAGACTGGACAAGTGAAACATAAAAATCAGGCAACGCATAAAGAGTTCTCTCAACTTGAGAAAAAATTTGATGCTCGATTAGGTGTATATGCGATTGATACTGGTACAAATCAAACAATCTCTTATCGACCTAACGAAAGATTTGCCTTCGCATCAACTTACAAGGCTTTAGCCGCGGGAGTATTACTACAGCAAAACTCAATTGATTCATTAAATGAAGTAATCACATATACGAAAGAAGACTTAGTGGATTATTCACCTGTTACAGAGAAATATGTAGATACTGGAATGAAACTAGGAGAAATTGCTGAGGCTGCTGTTCGTTCAAGTGATAATACTGCAGGGAACATTTTATTTAATAAAATAGGCGGACCGAAAGGATATGAAAAAGCGCTTAGGCATATGGGGGATCGGATTACTATGTCTGATCGCTTTGAAACAGAATTAAACGAAGCTATTCCAGGAGACATTCGTGACACTAGTACAGCGAAAGCTATTGCTACGAATCTTAAAGCTTTTACGGTCGGAAATGCACTTCCAGCTGAAAAACGTAAAATTCTTAAAGAGTGGATGAAAGGAAATGCTACAGGGGACAAACTTATTCGTGCAGGCGTACCAACTGACTGGGTAGTTGGAGATAAATCAGGTGCTGGTAGTTACGGGACAAGAAATGATATTGCTGTCGTTTGGCCTCCAAATAGAGAACCAATTATCATCGTAATTTTATCTAGTAAAGATGAGAAAGAGGCAACCTATGATAATCAACTCATTGCAGAGGCAACTAAAGTTATAGTTAAGGCTCTTAGGTAATAGTATTTTAGTTTTCGCATTTTTAACATGAAAGTATTAAAAGTATAAAGTTAGAAAACGACTCTTTTCTTGTGATAAGAGTCGTTTTTGTATTCTTATTATTAAAAAGGTAAAAGTAAAAATATAACGAATATATATGACATATCTCATACGAAATTTCATGTACTGCATTATTTTATTAATTTAAATAAATTTCAAGAAAGTATAATATAATTCAGTTAGCATATAGAAGTGTTTGATGAGAATGTAAAGGAGAAAATATGAAAAAGAAAATTAATAGAATTGTAATGATTATTTGTATATTAGTAGGTTTTACAATCTTTTTATATTTACAGAACAATTTAATAAGTATAACTGAGGTTAAAATAACCTCTAGTAAAATACCATCCTCTTTTAAAGGGTATAAAATTCTACAAATTTCAGACTTACACAATAAAAAATTTGGCGATAATCAAGATGTGTTAATTCAAAAAATAAAAAGTATAGACCCAGATATTATTGCGATTACGGGTGATTTAATTGACAGTAAATCATACGATGCAGAAGTGAGTATGCAATTAATACAAGAAATGGTAAAGAAGTATCCTGTATATTTTGTGACAGGAAACCATGAACAATGGTCTGGAAAGTATAACAGTTTAGAAAAAGAGTTGAAGAAATATGGTGTCAATGTTTTAAGAAATGAACATGTAGGCATTCGAAAGGGTGAGCAAGAAATAAACTTGCTAGGTATTGATGATCCAGAGTTTATTACTGGAAACCGTGATGAAGGAAATATTATAATAGATGAAATTAAAAAAGCAAAAATTGAAATGCAGCCAGATAGATATAATGTATTATTATCCCATAGGCCTGAATTTATAAAGGAATATACGAATGAGAGGTTGGATTTGGTTTTATCGGGACATGCTCATGGAGGGCAAGTTAGATTGCCATTTATCGGTGGATTAGTTGCTCCAAATCAAGGTGTTTTACCTAAATATACAGCAGGTTTATATGTAGAACAAAATACATCAATGGTAGTGAGTAGAGGATTAGGAAATAGTATCATTCCGCAAAGAATTTTGAATAGGCCAGAGATTGTAGTCGTGCAGTTAAATTAAGCTGTACGATTTTTTTATACAAAAGTGAGTAAAGAGATTTTATGTATTTTGCAGGAGTTAACATTACAATTTTGTTAAAAATTTTCTACGTTACATAAAGTAACAAAATTTGACCCTGATTGTTTGTTATAGTGTAAATAATCAAAAAACTTAAAATTTGTCGAGTGAAAATTGTGATAAGTAATTCATGTAAAAAACTTAAAGGGGTGTACACATGCATAAAGAATATGAAATTGAAGAATACACGGCGATTGAGGAACAAATACATTATTATTGTAAATCTTTATTAGTAAGTCATCCTGATCAAATAATAAAGTATTTAGAAAAAAGGTTAGAAACATATGCAGAAACATTACAATATGCACATTTATATCCTGACACAGTTATTTTACCGTTACAGCAATTAGTTATTGAATATTCTTTAGATGTTGCTAGAATTCGGAAGTATATGAATTTAAAAACGTAAAGTGAAATTTATAGTTTAAATGAAACAGAGTCGACTTTAGGAAATGAAATTCTAATGTCGACTCTGTTTCATTGTTTAATATCGTTGATTGAACATACATACTAAGCAATGAAGTTTGACATATAATTAAGCAAGGGTAAAATAAAAGTGAGTACTCACTCATTTTATTGAAAAAGGAGGATGAAACGTGCAACAACCTTCAATTATTTTACGGACTGTATCAAAAAGTTTTGGAAAAAAAGAAGTGTTACACAATCTTTCATTGCAAGTTGAAAAAGCAGAAATTTTTGGTTTTGTTGGACCTTCTGGATCGGGGAAAACAACGCTCATTAAAATGATTGCAGGTATTAATGAGGCAACGAAAGGTGAAGTGCTTGTTAATAATACTAATATGCCTAATTTAAATGAAATGAAAAGAATTGGTTATATGGCCCAGGCGGATGCATTATACGAAGAATTGTCAGCATATGAAAATGCAGATTTTATAGCAACGATGTATGGACTAAAGGGAAAACGTAAAAAGACAAGAATTGCAGAGGTTTTTGAACTTGTACAATTGTCACAGTATATGAAAAAGCAAGTACAACAATTTTCAGGTGGAATGAAAAAACGCTTATCATTAGCAATAGCGCTCCTTCACGAACCAGAAATATTAATTTTAGATGAGCCTACAGTGGGGATAGATCCGCTTCTTAGAAAAACGATTTGGGAAAAATTTTATGATCTTAAAAAGAAAGGCACAACGATTATTGTAACGACGCACATTATGGATGAAGCTGAATTTTGTGAGCGTCTAGGGTTAATTAGAGAAGGGAAACTAGTTGCGGTTGGAACAACTGAAGAATTGAAAAAACGCGTGTCATCTGGACGGATTGAAGATGTCTTTTTGCTAGAAGAGGTGGTGCCATCATGAGAGTTACTGGTGTAATTATACGTATTATTCGTCAATTTTTTCGAGATAAGCGTTCGTTAGCAATGATGTTTGGAGCACCGATGTTATTACTTTGGCTTTTGTCACTAGTGTTTACACAGAAAGACTATGTACCGCAAATTGCTGTTGTTGATATGCCCGCTCAAATAGTAAAAATGATGAAAAATCAAGAAGCGTCAATTTATGAATACAGTAAGGAAAAGGCGATTTCTGAGTTAAAAAAACAAAAGGTAGATGCAGTATTTCGTATAGAGAATGGAAAAATGAAACTTCTGTTGGAAGGTAGTGATTCGTCAAAAAATCGTGCTGTACTTCAAGTATTGCAAAAAAGCACAGAGAAGAATGATGTATCGATTATGAAACCTGAAGTAAATTATTTACATGGCTCTAAAGAATTTACGATGTTTGATGGGCTTGGTCCTGTATTAATTGGTTTCTTTACATTTTTCTTTGTATTTATATTATCAGGTGTATCTTTTGTAAGAGAACGTTTAAGTGGTACGCTAGAAAGGTTATTATCCACCCCAGTAAGAAGATGGGAAATAGTCGCAGGTTATATTATTGGTTTTGGAATCTTTGCCTTTATACAATCCATTATTATCGTAAGCTTTTCCGTTTATATTTTAGATTTATACGTAGCTGGCTCCATATGGCTAACGCTACTTATTACATGTATGCTCTCTTTAACTGCACTAACATTAGGTACGTTTTTATCGGCATACGCAAATAATGAATTTCAAATGATTCAATTTATACCGCTTGTCATTGTGCCACAAATATTCTTTTCTGGATTGTTTCCAATGGAATCTATGAATAAGTGGCTCCAAATGTTAGGGAAAGCATTTCCACTCACATACGGCGCTGACGCAATGAGACAAGTGATGATTCGGAATCAAGGGTTTACAGAGATTGCATTAGATCTTACTGTATTATTACTTTTTTCAATATTATTTGCAGTAGGAAATGTATTTGCTTTAAAGAAACATCGCAAAATATAATAATGACAAAAAGGAGCTTTATAAATGCAGAAGGATTGGCTGGAGGAATTAATAGCTGCAACTAATACGGATAAACGAAATGAACGTCAAATGCGAATATTAGAGGCAGCTGTTGATATGTTTGGAGAAAAAGGATACGCTTCAACTTCAACAAGTGAAATTGCAAAGCGTGCTGGTGTAGCGGAAGGAACAATCTTCCGCTACTATAAGACGAAAAAAGATTTATTGTTAGCAGTCGTCATGCCAACTTTAACTAAGTTCGCTGCACCATTTTTCGTACAAACCTTCGCAAAGGAAATATTTAAATCGGAGTATGAATCATACGAAGGGTTTCTAAGAGTTGTGATTTATAATAGATTTGAATTTGCAAAAAAGCATTTTCCAATGATAAAAATATTAATTCAAGAAGTGCCATTTCAGCCAGAACTAAAAAATGAAATACAACATTTAGTAGAAACAGAGTTATTTTCACATTTTAAAAAGTTGATTGTAAAGTTTCAAGAAGACGGGGAAATTATTGAAATGCCGCCATCTTCAGTATTAAGACTTACTTTATCAGCTGTATTAGGTTTATTATTAACAAGATTTTTATTATTACCTGAAGAAAAATGGGATGATGATTTGGAAATTGAAAATACGATTCAATTTATACTGTACGGATTAACGCCACGAAATTAATCGTCGAAGTATGAATTACATATGTTACATTTAAGCAAAATAATAAATCGCCTTTAAAAAGGCGATTTATATTTGTTATATTTTTGATAAATAAGTACTTGTTTACGAAAAACATTCTAGATTAACGTACTTCTTTGTCTCTTCTTCTAAGACCTAATAATCCTGCTAGTCCTAATAAACCGAGCCAAGCCCAATTATTATTTCTATCACGATTATCATTTAAATCATTTGTCGTATTTACATTTCGAGTTCTCACATCATTATTAACTCTGTCTAAATTATTGTCATTAACTCGAGTTGAAATATCAGTGTTATTAACTCTATTCATATGATTTCCATCGTATTCAGCTTGGGCAGATGTACCTAAAAACATAATAGATAGTGCTAAAACACTTAAAATAGATGATAATTTTTTCTTCATAAATTTCCCCTCCTTTCTTACGTATTACATTCTCCAACTCTTTTGTGCATTATTCATTTGTGATAGTATCAAACCATGATTTTAAAGCGAACATCTTTACGTCGTAGAGCTAAATAACTGTTAAAATGGCATTGAATATGTGCATTAAAATATTAAATAAAACAAACTTTGATTACGATACTAAACTTAGTACAATTTATATAGTACGGACTAGTACAAAGGAGGTAATGAAATGCGACAATTTGCAAAACCAACAATTGTTGTGAGTAAATGTTTAGAATTTGATGCTTGTCGTTATAATGGAGAGATGATTCCAGATGTAACAATACGAAATTTGCAGCCATTTGTTACATTTATACCTGTTTGTCCAGAAGTGGAGATTGGATTGGGAACTCCTCGTGAAACGATACGAATTGTAGAAGAAAATGGTGAGAACAGACTTGTGCAACCGTCGACACGAGAAGATGTAACTGAAAAAATGGAGCAGTTTTCAAATGACTTTTTACAAACGATACCTGATGTGGATGGTTTTATTTTAAAGAATCGTTCGCCAAGTTGTGGTACGCGTGATGTGAAAATTTATTCTGGTTTTGAAAAAGCGCCAGCAAAGGGAAAAGGATCGGGCTTATTTGGCGGAGCAGTAGTAAAAAATTTTTCGCATCTTCCTATTGAAGAGGAAGGCAGATTGTCGAATTTTATTATTAGAGAGCATTTCTTTACAAGACTATTTACAATCGCATATTACAAAATGATTAAACATAATAAAAATATGAAAGACCTTGTATCGTTTCAGTCGGACAATAAATATTTATTTATGGCATATAATCAAGTGAAACAAAAGGAATTAGGGCGTATAATTGCAAATCACAAAAATGAAAAGATTGAAGTTGTATTTGAAAACTATGAGAAGACTTTATATGAATTATTTATGCGTACACCCCGCTATACATCGAATGTAAATGTATGTGAACATATTTTTGGATATTTTAAAACAAAATTGAAAAAACAAGAAAAAGATCATTTTTTAGATCTGATACAAAAATATAAAGAAAAGAAAAGCCCGCTTAGTAGTATACTTGCAATTTTAAAATCATGGGCTCTTCGATTTGATGAAAAGTATTTATTACGACAAACATATTTCGAACCATACCCTGAAGCTTTAGTAGAGATTTCAGATTCGGGTAAAGGTAGAGATTATTAAACAATAAATTACATATTTCGACAAGAAAACTCCTATGTTGTTGTAGAACAATGTAGGAATTTTTTTGTGCATTAGTACAGAATCTGTTTTAAAATTAAGTTATGACAGAATTGTAGCAATTGTCTAACTAATATTCTTGTCTTTTAAGTTGTTATGTTTGTAGTAGAAACTCGCACGCTGTCGAAACTCAATATTCGATAAGGGGTGTGTAGCGGAATGGAATTTACTCTAACTCGCGAAAAACAAATGATTAAAGAAATGGTACGTGACTTTGCTGAAAAGGAAATCGCACCGAAAGCTGTATATTATGACAAAACTGCAGAGTTTCCATATGAAACATTTCAAAAAATGGGCGAACTAGGATTATTAGGCATCCCATTCCCAGAAGAGTATGGAGGTTCAGGTGGCGATACTGTATCGTATGCGTTAGCAGTTGAAGAAATTGGTCGCGCTTGTGGTGGCACTGGTTTAAGCTATGCTGCAACAATTTCATTAGGTGCTTCTCCAATTTATTATTTCGGTACAGAAGAACAAAAACAAAAGTATTTAGTTCCAATGGCGTCAGGTAAAACATTAGGTGCCTTCGGATTAACGGAGCCGAATGCTGGATCAGATGCAGGTGGTACTCAAACGAAAGCGGTACTAGATGGCGATGAGTATGTAATCAGTGGTGAGAAGTGTTGGATTACAAACGCAGAGTATGCAAATACCATTATTGTAACCGCTGTCAACGGTGTTGAAGAGAATGGTAGAAAACGCATTTCAGCATTTATCGTACCTACTACTAGTGAAGGATTAACGATTTCTAGTCCTTACGATAAAATGGGCGTTCGCGCTTCTAATACTTGTGAAATCGTACTTGATGGTGTTCGTGTACCGAAAGAAAATATTCTTGGTGATGTAAATAAAGGTTTTAAACAATTTTTATATACACTTGATGGAGGACGTATTTCAATCGCAGCATTGGCAGTTGGTATTGCGCAATCAGCCTTTGAACGTGCATTGCAATATGCGAAAGAACGTCAACAATTTGGAAAGTCAATCTCTAATTTCCAAGCGATTCAATTTAAATTAGCTGATATGGCGACTGAAGTAGAGCTAGCACGCAATTTAGTACATAAAGCAGCTTGGTTAAAAGATAACGATAAACCTTTCGGTAAAGAAGCGGCAATGGCAAAACTATTTGCATCGGAAGCGGCAAGCCGTATTGCAAATCAAGCAGTACAGATTCATGGTGGATATGGCTATATGCGTGAATATGAAGTTGAACGACATATTCGTGATGCGAAACTATTAGAAATTGGTGAAGGAACTTCTGAAATTCAACGTCTCGTAATTGCTAGACATTTAGGATGTAGATAAAAGGGAGGAATCACTATGTTTCAAAAAATATTAATTGCGAATCGCGGGGAAATCGCTGTTCGTATTATGAAAACTTGTCAAAAACTTGGCATTCGCACTGTTGCTATTTATTCTGAAGCAGATGAAAATGCCCTTCATGTGAAAATGGCAAATGAAGCTTACTTAGTAGGTGGACCGCGTGTCCAAGAAAGCTATTTAAACCTTGAAAAAATTATTGAAATAGCTAAGAAGACAAATGCAGAAGCAATTCATCCGGGTTATGGTTTATTATCAGAGAATCCGTCTTTTCCGGTTCGCTGCAAAGAAGAAGGAATCGTATTTATCGGTCCTTCAGAAGAAATCATTACGAAGATGGGAAGTAAAATCGAATCACGTATCGCAATGCAAGCAGCAGATGTCCCAGTAGTCCCAGGTATTACTACAAATATTGAAACTGCTGAAGAAGCAATTGAAATTGCAAAACAAATTGGTTATCCATTAATGCTTAAGGCATCCGCAGGCGGCGGAGGCATTGGTATGCAGTTGATGGAAACTGAGCAAACGCTCACCAAAGCGTTTGAAAGTAATAAAACGAGAGCGCAAAACTTCTTCGGTAACGGAGAAATGTATTTAGAGCGATATATAGCAGACGCGCATCATATTGAAATTCAGCTTTTAGCAGATACACATGGTAACACAGTGTATTTATGGGAGCGTGAATGTTCGGTACAGCGCCGAAATCAAAAAGTAATCGAAGAAGCACCTTCACCATTTTTAGATGAAGGTACACGAAAGGCGATGGGAGAAGTTGCTGTACAAGCTGCCAAAGCACTTGGTTATACAAATGCAGGTACAGTTGAGTTTCTTGTAGATGATCAGAAGAACTTCTATTTCTTAGAGATGAATACGAGATTACAAGTAGAGCATCCAGTGACAGAAGAAATTACGGGATTAGACCTTGTAGAACAACAACTTCTGATTGCAAGTGGAGAGAAACTATCATTTACTCAGGATGATGTAAAACGTAGTGGTCATGCCATTGAAGCTCGTATTTATGCAGAGGATCCGAAAACATTCTTCCCGTCACCTGGGAAAATTACAGATTTAACATTACCGTCAAATGTACGGATTGATCACTTCTTAGAAAATCATGTAACGATTACACCTTTCTATGATCCAATGATTGCGAAAGTCATTGCACATGGCGAGACTCGTGAAGAAGCAATTTCAAAATTACATGATGCTCTAGAGGAATTAAAAGTAGAAGGTATTAAAACGAACACACCAATGCTACTGCAAGTTTTGGAAGACGAAGTGTTCAAAGAGGGTATTTATACAACAGGCTTTGTAACGAAACAACTCGTTAAAAAATAAGATTTAACAATATTAAGGGGGAAAAAATGATGACGAAAGTATACGCATCGATGGCAGGAAACGTTTGGAAGATTGTTGTAGGAGTAGGAGATACAGTAGAGGAAGAGCAGGATGTCGTCATTTTGGAATCTATGAAAATGGAAATTCCAATCATTTCAGAAGAAGCTGGCACGGTTATGAAAATTAATGTGCAAGAAGGCGATTTTGTAAATGAAGGAGATGTATTATTAGAAATTGAATAGGGAGATATAGGGGGAAGCGAATTGAAACTACCTAATTTTGCTGTCATTAAAGAAGTCGGGCCACGTGATGGCTTACAAAATGAAAAAAAGATTGTTGGCACAAAAGATAAAGTAAAATGGATTCAACTACTTACAGAAGCAGGATTGTCGTATGTTGAAGTTTCCTCATTCGTTCACCCAAAATGGGTCCCTGCATTAGCGGATGCAAATGATGTATTTTCTGAGCTGAAAAGGGATCCAAATGTTACATATGCTGCGCTTGTTCCGAATCAAAATGGTTTGGAACGAGCTTTTTTGCAAAATGTAGATGAGGTGAATGTTTTTTTATCAGCAAGTGAATCTCATAATAAAAGTAATATTAATAAATCGATTAAAGAAGCATTAGTTGTAATTGAAGATATAACAAAACAGGCATTATTCGAAGGGAAAAAGGTAAGAGGCTATGTTTCTACTGTATTTGGATGTCCTTATGAAGGGGATATAAGTCTCGCAGCAGTTGACGAATTATGTAATCAACTATTTTCATACGGCATTTATGAAGTTTCTCTTGGGGATACAATCGGTGTAGCGAATCCATTACAAGTAGAACAAGTATTAGAACACCTATTAAAGAAGTATGATGCTTCGCAGTTTGCAATGCATTTTCATAATACGTATGGAATGGCTCTAGCGAATGTAGTTAAATCATTAGAATACGGTATTACAACGTTTGATAGTTCTTGTGGTGGACTCGGGGGCTGCCCTTATGCACCAGGAGCATCAGGTAATGTTGCCACTGATGACCTAGTACATATGCTCCATAAATTAGGAGTCCAAACGAATATAGACGAAGAAAAGTTATTGAGAGCTAGTCAATTTATTCAAAGTAAGTTGAATATCCAATTACCGAGTCATGTGTATAGAGCGCTTCAACATAAAACGATAAGTAGGTGAGTAGATGCTACAATTACAAAACATTTCCGTTGATTATGTAACACCTCACGTAGTAAAGATTTCGTTAAATCGTGCAAGACAAGCAAACTCATTATCTTTGGCATTATTAGATGAATTACAAACGATATTAACTCAAATAAGTGAAGATTCAAACGCACGTGTAGTTATTTTGACTGGTGCTGGTGAAAAAGCATTTTGTGCTGGTGCAGATTTAAAAGAGCGTGCCGGTATGAATGAAGAACAAGTTCGCCATGCTGTTAGTATGATTCGTACTACTATGAAGATGGTTGAACAATTACCACAGCCAGTTATTGCTGCTATAAATGGAATTGCACTTGGTGGTGGTACGGAATTAAGTTTAGCTTGTGATTTTAGAATTGCTGCTGAATCTGCAAGTCTTGGTCTTACTGAAACGACACTTGCAATTATACCAGGAGCAGGTGGTACACAGCGCTTACCGAGATTAATTGGTGCTGGTAGAGCGAAAGAATTAATTTATACAGGTAGACGTATTTCAGCGCAAGAAGCAAAAGAATACGGTTTAGTAGAATTTGTTGTACCAGCTAATTTACTTGAAGAGAAAGCGATTGAAATAGCAGAGAAAATTGCTAGTAATGGACCTATTGCTGTTCGATTAGCAAAAGAGGCAATTTCAAATGGTATTCAAGTTGATTTACATACCGGATTACAAATGGAAAAACAAGCGTATGAAGGTGTAATCCATACGAAAGATCGCATAGAAGGATTACAGGCATTCAAAGAAAAACGCAAACCGATGTATAAGGGGGAGTAAATATGTTAGACCAAAAACAACAATCTAATTCATTTGAAGAACGAGTTGAAACAATTAAACAAGGCGGGGCACCGAAATATCATGAGCAAAATAAAGCAAAAGGAAAATTATTCGTTCGAGACCGTTTAGCGCTTCTATTTGATAATGGCGAATATGTAGAAGATGCATTATTTGCTAACTGTGAACAAACAGGCTTACCTGCGGATGGCGTTGTAACGGCAACGGGTAAAATACATGGTCGTACTGCGTGTGTAATGGCCAATGATTCTACTGTAAAAGCTGGATCATGGGGATCACGCACAGTTGAAAAGATTTTACGTATTCAAGAAACAGCTGAAAAACTACGTGTTCCGTTATTTTATTTAGTTGACTCTGCTGGAGCGCGTATTACAGATCAAGTAGAAATGTTCCCAGGGCGCCGCGGTGCAGGAAGAATCTTCTATAATCAAGTGAAGTTATCAGGTAAAGTTCCTCAAGTATGCTTGTTATTTGGACCTTCTGCAGCTGGTGGTGCGTATATTCCAGCCTTTTGTGACGTTGTAATGATGGTAGAGGGAAATGCATCTATGTATTTAGGATCTCCTCGTATGGCTGAGATGGTTATCGGTGAGAAGGTAACTTTAGAAGAGATGGGCGGAGCTCGTATGCATTGCTCTGTATCAGGATGCGGAGATGTTTTATGTAAGACGGAAGAAGATGCGATTACACAAGCAAGACAATACATTTCATATTTTCCAAACAACTATTTAGAAAAGACTCCATTGGTTACACCTCAAGAACCGAAACAATTCGATAAAACGTTAGAACAAATCATTCCAGAAAATCAAAATGCTCCTTTCAATATGAAAGATCTCATTAATAGAGTTATTGATGAAGGTTCATTCTATGAAGTAAAAAAATTATTTGCTCAAGAGCTAATTACAGGCTTAGCACGTATTGATGGTAAGCCAGTTGGTATTATTGCAAATCAGCCGCGTATGAAAGGCGGCGTATTATTCCACGATTCAGCTGATAAAGCTGCTAAGTTTATTAATTTATGCGATGCATATCATATTCCATTATTATTCCTTGCGGATGTACCAGGATTTATGATTGGTACAAAAGTAGAGCGTGCCGGTATTATTCGCCACGGTGCAAAAATGATTTCTGCAATGAGTGAAGCAACTGTACCGAAGATTTCTATCGTTGTTCGTAAAGCATATGGCGCTGGTTTATATGCGATGGCAGGTCCAGCATTTGAACCAGATTGCTGTCTGGCATTACCGACAGCTTCTATTGCGGTAATGGGTCCAGAAGCTGCGGTTAATGCTGTATATGCAAATAAAATTGCAGCTTTACCAGAAGAAGAGCGTGCTAGCTTCATTGCTGAAAAACGTGAAGAGTATAAGAAAGATATTGATATATACCACTTAGCATCAGAGATGGTGATTGATGGTATTGTTCATCCAAACAATTTACGTGAAGAGTTAAAAGGACGTTTCGAAATGTATATGAGCAAATATCAAGTATTCACAGATCGTAAACATCCTGTATATCCAGTTTAAAAGCCCTATTTAGGGCTTTCTTGCTCAAAAAGTTAAGGAGGGGAAAACATTGAAACAAGCAGTTTGGTTTCCAACAGAAGAGTACAAGGAAAAAACACGTTTATATGGTTGGATGAAATCATTGGGATATGAAGACTATGAAATTTTTTATAATAAATCTATTGAGGAAACAGCTTGGTTTTGGGGAGAGGCAGAAAAAGCAGTAGGCTATCAATGGATGAAACCTTATACAGAAGTGTTAGATTTAGAAAATGGTACACCGTTTGCACAGTGGTATAATGGCGGAACATGTAACGTTGTAGAATCAGCTTTATCCCGCTGGCTTGCGGATGAAGAGACGAGAATACAGCCAGCACTTCAGTACGAAGGGGAAAATGGAACTTCAAAATCATTTACATATGAAGAGCTTGACAACTGGGTAAGCCGTGTTGCAAATGGTTTGAAACACGCGGGTATTGAGAAAGGTGACCGTGTAACAATTTATATGCCGATGATTCCAGAAACAGTTGTTGCGATGCTAGCTGTAATGAAAATCGGAGCAATTATTTCACCAATATTCTCAGGCTTTGCGTCTGATGCAGTTATGACACGTGTGCAAGCGGCAGGTTCAAAAATGATTATTACCGCAGATGGATTTTCACGCCGCGGTAAAATTGTTTCTTTAAAAGATGAAGTAGATAAAGCTTGTGAACATTGCCCAACTGTTGAAAAAGTTGTTATCGTTCGTCATGCAGGAAATGATTTTACACCACATAACTATGACTTTTCGTGGAGTACGCTAGAAAAAGAAAAACCATTCATACATGCAGAGGAAATGCAAAGTGATGATCCATTAATGCTCATTTATACATCAGGAACGACTGGTAAGCCGAAAGGAACAGTACACACGCATGCAGGATTTCCTTTGAAAGCAGCTTTTGATGCAGGATTTGGAATGAATATTAAACAAGGTGATCGTGTATTATGGGTAACTGATATGGGCTGGATGATGGGGCCGTTTCTATTATTCGGTTCACTCATTAATGGAGCAACGATGGTTATGTACGAAGGTGTTCCAGACTTCCCAGAAGCAGACCGGTTATGGGAGACAGTTGATAGATATGAGATTACTCATTTAGGTATTTCGCCAACGTTAATCCGAGCATTAATGGCAAAAGGTGATGAGTATGTCAATAAACATTCTTTAAAGAGTTTGGAAGTATTCGCATCAACAGGAGAACCTTGGAATCCTGATCCATGGATGTGGTTATTTGAAACAGTTGGAAAAGGAAATGTCCCAATCTGTAACTACTCAGGTGGAACTGAAATCTCTGGTGGGATTTTCGGTAATGTTCTTATTAAGCCAATAGCACCGATTAGTTTTAACGCATCTTTACCAGGAATGGCAGCTGTCGTACTGGATGATCAAGGTAAACCAATTCGAGATGAAGTCGGAGAATTATGCTTAGAGAAACCTTGGGTAGGTATGACGAAAAGCTTCTGGGAAGATGATGAACGTTACATAAACACATATTGGTCGCGTTTTGAAAATAAATGGGTCCACGGTGACTGGGTCATTTACGATGGTGAACAATATATCATCACAGGGCGTTCAGACGATACGTTAAATATTGCAGGTAAACGTATTGGACCTGCTGAATATGAATCTATTCTTGTGAAACATAACGATGTAATCGAAGCTGCTGCAATTGGTATACCTGACGAAGTAAAAGGTGAAGTTTGTCATTGTTTTGTAGTATTAAGAGACCATGTAACATTCACAGGAGAATTAAAGAAAGAATTAATGAGTTTAGTAAACTCTCATATTGGAAAAGCGTTGTGTCCTAAAGACATCCACGTTGTAGAAGATTTACCGAAAACACGTAATTCTAAAGTAATGCGCCGTGTTATTAAAGCAGCTTACTTAGGAAAAGAATTAGGTGATTTGTCTTCACTTGTAAATCCTGAAGTAGTTCCGTTTATTCAGGGGTTACAGTCTAGTAAATTATAAAATTAGAAAGGAGCTCTATATAAATAGAGCTCCTTTTTTATGTTTATAAAAAAAGAAGAAGTGAAGTTGATGAAGATGAAAAATTCTACTATTGGTGTTAAGTATGTTTTTTGTTTTAATCAAAATACGATATTATGGAATGTCTATTCAATGGAGAAATACTAATTTACAACAACAAGGTGATGACAAAGCGCGACTGCTTATATGCCGGTTTAAACCTTTATATATTACATCCTAGTATTTATCTCGCTATTTGCCGGGCAGTAATGCCCCCACCTAAAAATTCAGCGAAAGCAAGGAAGTAGGTGAGGGATCAACTTTCCGGAAAAGCCTGATTGATTCCAAAAGACATATTTTTTTCTTTACGTTGACATTAAAAATATTACCAATTTTTTCTTTTACAATGGCAACAAATAAAGAAACATTTACAACGACACTTATTTCGTTTAGAACTCCAATCATCATCACGATGACACTTTTCTTTAGATTTCCACCAATCATCATTACAATGTTTTTCCTGAGAACTCCAATCGTCATCACAATGACACTTTTCTTTAGATTTCCACCAATCATCATTACAATGCTTTTTCTGAGAACTCCAATCATCATCACAATGATGCTTTTCTTTAGATTTCCACCAATCATCACAACAATGCTTTTTCTGAGAACTCCAGCAATCATTTTTCCAGGACATTTATTTCTACCTCCTTTCAATAGTGTTCATATTATTCTATGTTTTAATAAAAAAATGGCTTGTTTATTAACCTACTATTTTATCTTTATATGATAGAGTGTCTTCTACTCGATATAGAATTCATACAAACTATGCTAATTTTTAAGAGAAAGTGGAGAGAACTACTACTAGTTATGGTATTTTTCAATAAACATTTATTGAAGAAAATGTTCTGATTACAAATAATATCTTATTTTCGAGTACGCTTTTTAAATGTATATTTCACAATGAAAAATGGGAAATCCACAAATAAAGTCTATGTATATGTGAGTTAATGGGAAAATCTAGTGTGTTTTTAAGGGGCGTCTTATTAAAAGAAAAAGATTTGTTTTAGAAAGTGGTGTCTAAACATTAAATGGAGTAGGACTAAATTCACGGCCGCTCATTAAACAAGATTTTAATTAGGAGAAGTCTGTTTTTATAATGAATAATGAAAAGAAGGTTTGGTACAATTGTTTGTTTTTTTCTTTTTATGTGTTTGCCTCGTACCCTTTTAAGCTAGTGGACATACTTTACTAATAGAAAGGATTAGGGGGTGAGGTATTGGGTTCTCGATTTAATAATTGTAAAAAGAAGTGTACATGTAAACAAGATGATTGTTGGGAAGTATTCGAAGAGTGTAAAAAAGAACAGCATGAGAAATGTGATAATTCTTGTGTACAAGGAATTAGAGATGAACTTAAGAAATTAATTAATCGAACAGTTCAAATTAATACAGAGGGACGTACTTATGTAGGTACTGTTTCGTCTGTAAGTTGTGATGTAGTTAGGCTTGCGGCTATTCCTGGATCGGTTGGAGTAATTATTTCCATTTGTAAAATTGAAGCAATTTTCCCACCTGTTACAACGGTTACTGCTGACTTTGATTTTAATGGTATTGATGTAGCAAACAAGGCATAATTATGCTGCTTTTTTGTAAAGCCATTCACATGAATGGCTTTATTTTAATTTCATATAAAAGGAGAATATATTCTTTATATAGAAATAAGTTTGAGGTTATAAAGTATGATGTACGAAAGGAGCATGGAAGTGATTAAACTAAAAACCTTTAAAAAATCTGATTTTAAACAATTAATAAATTGGATTAATTCCGAAGAATTTCTAATACAATGGTCAGGAAATGCATTCACATTCCCTTTAGACGAACAGCAATTAGAGAAGTATATAGAAAGTGCAAATACACTCGCTTTCAAAGTGGTAGATGAAGAGACTTCAGACGTTATTGGTCATATTTCGCTTGGGCAAATAGATAATATTAATAAGTCCGCTAGAATTGGAAAAGTATTAGTTGGTAATACGAAGATGAGGGGACGTTCTATAGGAAAACATATGATGAAAGCAGTACTTCATATTGCTTTTGACGAATTAAAACTACATAGAGTAACTCTTGGTGTGTATGATTTTAATATATCGGCCATTTCATGTTACGAAAAAATAGGGTTTGTAAAAGAAGGCTTATTAAGAGAGTCAAAAAGAGTAGGAGAAACGTATTGGAATTTATGGGAAATGAGTATGTTAGAATATGAATGGAAGAAGTAGCAACGATAGTAATTTATAATTATATTATGTTAACAAAAGGGGCTTGGTGGGTATAGTGAATAATAAAACAAAAATAATTTCAATTGCAGCTGTTTCGGGGGAGAGCTAGTATGTTAAAACTGACAAAGAAACCATTTTTGAAAAAGGCCCACCTGCATTGTTTCTGAGGAATAAGAGGGTGAGCCCTAATTAAACGAAACTGAATGAATCTGTAAAAATTGTAACTAAAGTATGCATCAACAAGGTATTAAAAGGGATGAATAGTAACCTTTATAGATTATTCCATATATAGCAAAACTGGTTAGCTTCTGATTTAAGCGCTACTAAATGATTATTATTAATAGAGTTATTCGTATACATTCTGTTCTTTTGGATGTTAAGTACCGTATAATTCACATCGTTTCGTTCATTTGAAAATGTTGATTCATTTAATAGTGTAAGTGTCGAGTTAATGTTGTACTTATCAATTCGCTCTTTTTTTCCTTTGAAAAACAGTTTGATAAGATGTGGCTCATTATTAATGAATAAGCCAAGTTCAGGTGATGAACGGACGATTAAATCATCTGATTTCCAATGTGATTTACCTGGATCAAACCAAGAGATGTCTTTATTTTTAATGAATTTTTTGTATTGCTTTATGACATCAATGTAGTTTTGTTTTTTTTTCTGATCAACCGTTTGTACTAATGTTTCGAAATATTCAAAAGATAGTTTGTTTTGATGAAATTTAATAACAGTTTCTCGTAATTGTTTCCAGTAATCAAAAGCTGGTTGATATTCAGGTTGGGATTTTAGATTTTTTATAAAGGTTGTTTTAGCTGTACTACCTTTCAGTGTGAAGTCTAAAAATTGTGTAAGCCCTACTTTAATTTCTGTCATATTATATCCCCTTCCAAACATTATTCATTTAATAATAGACGAAAAATCCGACATTTTTAAAGAAATGAGCTAGATGCTAGAAAATCCAATATCCATGCACAATAGATACGGGAAAGCCAATCCGTAAGTATAAATGATGGACCATTCAATTGAAGATAAATTAGGTAATAGGATTTTACCAGGTGATAGGTTATTAATATAATCAGATAGTGAGCTGATTTTAAAAGATAACAATATAGATTATTTAGCTTGGATTTGAGAAAAAAAGTACATGGGAATAAAGAGGGATATAGGGAAATGGGCCCTCATCAAAAAATATAAGTTGGTATCAGTATACCGTAGAGAATGAGTGTATAGAACATACAAGTAAAAGTATTGGCAAGCACACTTAAAATAAGCCGTATAAAAAGTTAATCATTGTGTGCTTTGATAATATAGCGTCAGCGAAATAAATAGTGTGAAGGAGAGCTATCTTAACAAGTGTTTCATGTAACGTTCATATACTTTAATTTTATTATTAATCAAACTTGAATATTATAGAAACGGATAATGAGGTATGGGTGGTGCTCTTTTTTATTGAATAAAATGGGTTGATTTTTCGGATTTTCATTACAATATAACAAATAAAATTTAAATTTTATTTGTTGTTAAGAAAAGGTGAGAAGAAAATAAAAAAAGAGGGCTAATGCCCTCTTTTCTTATTAATTTGGTAATTAATCACAGATTGGTATCCCAAGCACTCTTAGAGCTAATGCTACTTGAAGGGAAATCTCTAATCTAGCAATTTCAATACCAGCTACTGAAAGAACTAAAAAAGGTTGTCCGTTTACAAATACAACGCAACTATCCATAGTTAAACCTCCTTTCTAGTAATCTACTATAGTATATGAATAGAACTTTAAAGTGTAATAGTTAAATTGTTGGATTTAATAGAATTAATAGATTAACCCATTTAAACTAAACAAACGAATACAACGAAAGGAAAGGGAGATGGATGTATGCCTCAAAAAACATAGGTTTTAAGACATGTAATCGTACATGAAATCCATCATATTGGTCAGCTATCTATATGGGCGAGGGAGTTAAACTTGCAACCAGTTTCAGCAAATTTGATTGGACGAGGATGATAGAATTAAAAACCGACTTGCATCTCAAGCGCAAGTCGGTTTTTATATATAAGAAGATTTCTTAATTGAAATCCTCGGATTTTTTCTGACGTATATGTAAAAACATTAAGGTGGTAATGATTAAGAAAATCATTATAGTTTGTATAATTAAGTTTTTAAACTGAAGCAATATTGTCCAAGATGTAAGGGTGTCTTTAAAAGCTTGGAGTGCAGAGTACGAGGAAGGATCAAAACCATACTGTAGCAACTTTTTTGTTTCAATAAATGAGATGTTTTCTTCATCTGCATCTAATATTACTGAAATTAGTCTAGTATCTCCTAGTTTTGCTGTACTGACAAAACTATAATTACCGTTAGTTGAAAAACTAGTTTGTAAGCCATCAACACCTTGAAGTTTAATGTTTTCATTAAGGGAATATATCATTTTATTCGTATTGAAAACTTGGGAATCTTTGAAGGTAAATTGGTAAGAGGTTAGTTTCGTAATATTCAATACATCTGGAAAATCTTTTACTAATCGTGCTGCTAGTTTAGCTGCATCTATTGCTGTTGTAGTTGATTGTTTATTTGTATCATTATTAATTCCAGTAGAGTTTAGAAATGGAGATGGTTGTAATAACTTTAGTTCTTTTGCTTTTTTATTCATTAATATTGTAAAGTTATCTTCATTTCCAGCAATGTGTTCTGCTAGAGCGAGTGCAGAACGATTATTCCCTGCCAGTAGCAATGCATGAAGTAAATCACGAACCGTTGTTTTATCATTCGATGTTACTTGTATAGGGCTTGTTTCTACTCGGAAAACTTCGTTACTTATTTGTACGAAGTCATCTAACTGTATTTTTCTATCATTTAGTTGCTCCAATACGATATATTCTGTCATTAATTTAGATAAAGCAGCTGATTGTACCGGAGTTTCTTCATTTTTTTTATAAACAATTTCACCTGAATTAGCATTTATTAAAATAGCTGATTTAGCTTGAATAATGGGACCATTTACATAAAGATAAAAATATAAAACGATAAGTGCAGTAATAAAAAAAGATAATAATAAAATAGCGAATTTCTTTAAGAATTGCATAAGCGATCCTCCTATTATGACATCAATACTAGTATTGTAAAAAGGAATGCTTAATTAGGAAGAAAGAAAAGGTAAAGAATTTCTAAAGAATTATAAAGGATTATTAAATTTTGGGTGTTAATGGAAAAAGTTCAATTTCTTATATGATAAGAAATTGAACTTTTTATTTATAATATTAACATTTGTATGGGAGTAGTTTTACAGTGAATGTTGTTTTTTCATCATCACTATATACTTCAATTGTTCCTTTATGCAATTCGACTATACTTTTTGCAATAGCTAATCCAAGTCCAGATCCACCAGTGTTTGTAGAGCGAGATTTCTCAACGCGATAAAAACGTTCAAAAATATGAGGTAAATCCGTACTAGGAATAGGTTGTCCGTAATTTGTTATATCAATTGTAATCATATTATTGCTTTCATAAGCAGTAAGGTCAATATAGCGACCTTCGCTTCCATAAGCGATAGCGTTTATAATAAGATTTTCAAACACACGCACTAATTTTTCACCATCAGCTAATACCATGAGCTTTTGAGATGGGAAAGAAGGTCGACATTCTATATTTGCTTCTTGAAATTGTATACGGAATTGAACAGTTAATTGCCCAAGTAACTCTACTATGTCAATAGGGACAGAATACAAGCTTAACTCTTTATTTTGAACACGTGTATATTCGAACAAGTCATTCATTAATGCATTAAGACGAGTTACTTTATCGTAAATGACTTGAATATAGTATCGCAATTCTACTTCATCTCTATAATTATCATGATGGATTAAATTTACGTATCCAACTATAGAAGTAAGGGGAGTGCGTAAGTCATGTGATACATTTGTAATAAGTTCACTTTTTGCTTGTTCCGCTTGTCTTTCTTCATCAATGGAGACTTTTAATTGTTCAACAATTTCATTGACCCCGATTGCTAATTCTTCTAGATAATTATGATTTACAATAGAAACTTTATGATTGAAGTTTCCATTTGCAATATAACGAATTTCTTCTATCATTTTTTTAATACAAGTTTCATAATAAAGTTTTTTCTCGTGACGATAAAAAATGTAAAGATAGGATGAAAAAATAGAAAATAAAAACAAATACGATACAATCATCATCCATAACGATTCTTTAATCCCTTTATACTTTTCATAACCAAAAATTCGAATGAATTCTTTACCAAGTTCAGTTAGAGTAAGTGAACTCTCAATTACACTCGTAACGAGGCGATAAATAATTAACTCAGTAATAGGCGTGAGTGTGATAGCTAATAAGAGCCAAAAAATAAGTTTCCATTTAGGGATATCTTTTAATATATCAAATGCTTCATTTCTCAATTTTATAGCCAACTCCCCAAACAGTGTGAATAAATTTTTCTCCATTTATTACTGTTTCAAGTTTATCCCGTAAGTTGCTAATATGAACCATTACAGTCTTATTTGAACCGTAACCATCTTCATTCCAAACGCGTTCGAAAATTTCTTCTGAACTAAATACTCTTCCTGTATTACTTGCAAGTAAATATAAAATATCGAACTCAATAGAGGTTAATTTAATATACTCTCCATTTACTTTAACAGTATGATTATGTTTGTGTATTTCAACAGAGCGAATACGAATAATACCATCTTCATTCTTTTGCGAAGTAGCGTTTTGGAAAGAGGATCTTCGTAATAAAGCTTTCACTCTTGCTACTAATTCTAATGGATTGAATGGCTTGATCATATAATCATCGGCACCTGTCATAAGACCTAATATTTTATCCATATCTTCTGCTTTTGCACTAAGCATTAGAATTGGTACAGTATTATTTTCACGCACTTCCTGACAAACTTCTAATCCGTTTCGCTTTGGCATCATAATATCCAAAATCATAAGGTCAACTTCATATGTAGAAACCTTTTGCAATGCTTCATCGCCATCATAAGCTTTATAAATGTTATAGCCTTCATTTCGCAAATAAACAGCAAGTAATTCAACAATTTCTTTATCATCATCAATAATTAATATGTTTTTATTCATTGTGTAGTTCCTTTCCTTACAAATCATCAACATTACTATAATATCAAACATTTATGTACTTGTAGCGATGATTCTGTATAAAATTTCATGTAACGTATTAAAAAGGAGTAAAAAGATTAATAACGAATATAAAATAACGAGAATATTTAGATCCTACATTATAATGAAAGTTAGTTATAAGGGGGATTTTCTATGTTATGTAATGATATATATTCATTTACTCCAACTGGAAAAATAGAAAATGATATTAAAGCTTTTCTACTAAAATATAATAAAGAGTTTACATATAAACATTCAATTCGTGTGGCAAATGAGGCAAAAAAGATTGCAGAAAAGTTTCACGTAGATAAAGAAAAAGCAGCAATTGCAGGATATTTACATGATATTAGTGGCATTTTTCCGAACGAGGAGCGGATTGCAGTTGCTGAAGAATGTGGTGTAGAAATAGTGGAAGCAGAAAGAAAGTTTCCTATGATCATTCATCAAAAACTATCGAGAGTAATCGCAAAAGAAATATTTAAAGTAGAAGATGAAGAGATTTTAAATGCAATTTGTTGCCACACAACGTTGCGTAAACATGCAACGAAGATGGATTTAGTATTATTTGTTGCAGATAAAATAGAATGGGATCAAAAAGGGACACCGCCATATTTAATAGAAATAAAAAAAGGATTGGAAAAATCTTTGGAAAAAGCAGCTTTTGTATATATTTCATATTTGTGGGAAAGGAAAGATACATTGAAAGTTATACATCCGTGGCTAGAAGAAGCATACTGGGATTTAAAAGGAATTGTACAGTAGAAAGGACAAGGAAATGCAATTAAAAGAATATATGAATCAAACATTTCCAGGAGTTACATTAGTACCCTACTTATATTCTTAGTGGGAAAATCATTTACATTTTGATTTTGGAAAAGATAAATATCAAATTGTAGAAGGAACCGACAATTTAAATACGGAATACTTTTCTCAACTATATACATATAATAAATTCTTATTTGAAGACATATTTTCAAAAGAAGATGTAGTGTTTGTAGTGACAAATGTTTATAGATTTAAAAAGGAAAATATATAAACTCCACAGAAAATAAATGTATACAATAAATATATTAGGAAAAGAGATTTAAGATTTCATATAAGATAAGAAACGTTACCGTTTTTATTTGAAGATGAAGAAGCAGCTTTATACCGCATTAACGGGCAGCCCGATTGAATCAGTTAGGATGAACAAAACCCCCACTGATTAAAGTTTCACTTTATATTGTACATATCAATTTTCTTTAAAATGTCTTGCGGAACATATTAAATATGAATCGCTTATACAAGCTGCTAATCATGAGGATTTCTCTGATTTATATCCTCGATTTGGACGAAAAAAAGAAATTTCTTATCCAGATGTATTTCTCATAAATGCAACGAAAGATATTGTCATGTTTATGTATGATGATAGAGGAAGTGAAGTAATTGCGAAGAATAAAGAAATAATACGAGATTTATATAAGAAATATAAAGAATGGATTCTAGATTATGGATGAGAAAGTATAGATAACTTATTTAAATGACAATAGAGGAAGTGAAGTGTGTAATGAAACGTATTGCAATTGTCTCTGCATGGGAACCAGAACTGACGTATTTGCATCAACATTATCCAAGTGAACGTGTTGAAAAAAGAGCAGCTTGGGAATTTCATTTTCATACTATTAATGAGCTGGAAATTATATCAGTTGTTACTGGTGTTGGTAAAGTAAGCTGCGCTAGTTGTGTACAATTGTTAATTAGTGAGTTTCAGCCAGATGAGTTGTTTATGACAGGAATATGCGGAAGTTTATCAAACAAGGTGAAAAACGGTCATATTGTAGTCGCACTAAACGCAATACAACATGATGTTACTGCTGCTGGTTCAGGAGAAGATGTTTTTAATTTATATAACGGTAGAACAGCACCTATTGAAACAACAAAATCACTTGTAAGAAGAATAAAAAAAATACGATCGTATGATCCGATACATTTCGGTACATTTTTATCAGGAGATCAACGTATTCGTAGTTCGGAAATGAGATATTTACTCCATACCGTATATGGAGCATTGGCAGTTGATCAAGAAGTAGCAGCTTTCGCCTATGTATGCCAAATAAATAAAAAACCATTTCTCTGTTTAAAAGCTGCTTCAGATCAAGCAAATGATAAAACGAAAGAAGAACAAAAAATCTTTAAAATGCTAGCATGTGAAAGAGCATGTGAGCATTTAATTGCTTTTTTACGTGTTTATGAGGTTAATGTAGTAAATAATAGATAGTTTGTTATAAAACAAATCAATAGTGAGTTATATGTAGGGAAATGTCCGCTCATTTCAAATTAAGAGCTGAAATTTATAATAGATGGAATATATTATATGGGTACACGTTGAGTTTAATATAAGCAGTTGGAGGGCAATTTTATATGATTCAATATAAAAGGTGTAGTGAAGTAAATATTGATTTAGTATATGAAGCTTTTAAAGATGGATTTTCAGATTACATTATTAAGATGGAGGTTTCAAATGAGGATTTTATACAACGTTTTTTGGGACCAGAAGGTAATTTGCTAGAACATTCTTTTCTTGCTTTAGAAGAAGGAAAATCTGTTGGCGTAATACTAGGTGGCATAAAGGATTATGAAAGTATAAAGACTATGCGCTGCGGAACATTAGCGGTTCATCCTAATTACCGCGGTATTGGTGTGAGTCAAAAATTATTTGAACTGCATAAAGAAGAGGCGATTCAACATGGATGTAAGCAACTTTTTCTCGAAGTCATTGTAGGAAACGACCGAGCGATTCATTTTTATAATAAGCTGGGCTATGAAAAAGTGTACGATCTTTTTTATTATAATTTAAATGATTTGACTAAAATAATGAATAAAGATTGTAAAGATATTGAAGTAAAACAATTAGAATTTCCAACTTTTAAAGATGGAATTCAGAAATGGTTAAACTTCCATATAAATTGGCAAAATGATATTGATTATATTAAAAAAACAAATAATGTATTTTATGGTGTATATGTCGATAATGACTTAAAAGGCTCTCTATGCGTAAATGAACAAGGTAAAATTAGTTTTATTTTCGTAGACAAAGGTTATAGAAATATTGGTGTTGGGATGAAATTATTACAAGTAGCAAGAGAAGAATTAAATTTATCAAGTTTATCAATTGGGTTTCCTAACAATAATTTATTGGAGGGTTTTTTAAAGAAATGTGGATTTGAAAAGAATTCTTTAGCGCAATATGAAATGTATTTATTACTCTAAGAGCGGAAAGATTTATTCTTTTCGTTTTTTATTTAGCCGTTATGTTGGTAAATGCTCCGCAATTATAATTTGTAATGAGAGGGATTTTGTTTATCCTTAAGTTATTTTTTAAATTTTCAATTTTATGCTAATAATTTTCTTTGTATAATATTCTAATTTTATGTAGAATAGATACGATGGGAGGGGATGAAATGAATAATGGATTAAAGTTTAAGATTTTTGAATTGCATTGTCTCGTTCAAAAGACTTATTCTGATATTAAAATAGCATGTGATATTGCTATTTATCAAGAAAACACTTCTAAATATTTAATTTCATTAGGATTTTTAAATAAATCATATATGACTTATATAGAAGCAAAAAGATTCTATCGCGAAAATGAAGAGCTTGTAAGTGTAGAATTTGATAATTTCTTTGATATGTATGATAAATTAGAAAATGAATTAAAACAAGTTATTTCAACTGAAGATAAAAATCCTTCATTGCTACATAGCAGACTTGATCAGTTTCAGCAGAAAGTTGAAAATATAAATGACCTAATAAAAGTATTGCAAAATGCTCGTTAATGAATGCTTTTTTCTTTTTTGTATAGAAATTATGTATTAAAAACATTTTAGGGATATTACATATTGAAGAGGTGGCTTTTGTAGATTACAAAAGTCATCTTTTTATGTTAGGAATAGATTGTATACATTTTAGCAGTTTCATATAAATAATAGAAATTTATACGAGGTAAATATCATGGGAAATAAAAAAGAAATAGCTATAGTTGCATTAACAACAGGATTCGTTTTAACAAGTGTAACACCATATGGAGTAGGTCATGCAGAGGAACCTGGTCAAATGCAAGTTGAAATTCAAGAGGATTCGTTCCGTACAGGTGATCTTACACAACCATCAAAAAAGGCGCCAGAGAATGTAGTGAAAGATGCACTTAAGGAAAATACGGAGCATGCTTTGTCTCCAAAACAAGTTAGTGCAGAAACAGGAGTAGATTACAAGGTTCTTCAAAAACGTGGTTCTTATGATGGAACTACACTTGTGCGCATGCAACAAATATATGAAGGAAAAGAAGTGTATGGCCACCAGTTAACTGCTCACGTAGATAAAAAAGGTATTATTAAAAGCATTTCAGGAGCTAGCGCACAAAATTTAACACAAGAAGATTTAAAGAAACCTATTAATTTATCAAAAGAAGAAGCGAAACAATATATTTATAAAAAGTACGGAAACGACATTAAATTTATTTCTGAACCAGAAGTTAAGGCGGTTATTTTTGTTGATGAAAATCATGGGCAGGCTAGCAATGCATATCAAGTTACATTTGCTGCTACAACACCAAATTATGTATCTGGAACTTATTTAGTGAATGCTCATAATGGCGATATATTAAAAGATATGGTACAAGAATCAAGTTTGAAAATAAGTGAAGAGTATGTTGAATCCGTTAAGGAAAATAAAACTAGCAATTTCACATCATTAACTGGAACAGGAAAAGATGATTTAGGTGTAACTCGTACATTTGGTATTGCTAAACAGACCAGTGGGAATTATGCGCTTGCTGATTACACAAGAGGGCAAGGAATTGAGACATATGATGTAAATTATAGAGATATTACAAATGAAGAAAGTTATTATCCTGGCATACTAGCAACTAGCGCTTCAACAACATTTAATGATCCAAAGGCGGTAAGCGCTCATTTCTTAGCAACAAAGGTATATGATTTTTATAAAGAAAAATATAAGCGTAATAGTTTTGATAATAAAGGAAAAAAAGTAGTTTCAGTGGTACATGCATGGGATTCTGGAGGAACAAATGATCCTGAAAATTGGGAGAATGCATTTAGTACTAATATTAATAACATTAGTATGCTTTTATATGGAGATCCTATGGTAAAAGCGTTCGATATAGCCGGTCATGAATTTACACATGCAGTTACATCAAGTGAATCTAACCTTGAATTTTCAGGAGAATCTGGGGCAATTAACGAGGCATTATCGGATATTATGGGAACGGCTATAGAGAAATACATAAATAATGGGGAATTTAACTGGACAATAGGAGAACAAACTGGATCGACTTTTCGTAATATGAAAAATCCAACTGCAATTAATTTTTCAGAAGGACTACCGTATCCTGATGATTATAGTAAATATAATGATTTAAATGGAGAGGATTATGGAGGCGTACATTTTAATTCAAGTATTATTAATAAAGTTGCGTATTTAATTGCACAAGGTGGTACTCATAACGGTGTAAATGTAAATGGTATTGGTGAAGATAAAATGTTTGATATTTTCTATTATGCAAATACTGATGAATTAAACATGACTTCTGATTTCTCTGAATTGAAATTGGCATGCCTTAAAGTCGCAGCTAATAAATATGGAACGAACTCAATTGAAGTTCAAGCAGTCCAAAATGCTTTTGATGCTGCAAAAATTACCGGAACAGTGAAAGAAAACGAAAAAACAGCAGAAAATCAAGCTCCAGAGTTAACTGTGCCGTTTACCATTACACTACGTGTAGGTGATACGTTTGATCCAATGAGAAATGTAAAAGCTGTTGATAAAGAAGATGGTGATTTAACAAATAAAGTAAAGCATAAAGGCGATGTAGATACTTCAAAACCAGGTACATACATTGTGGAATACTTGGTCGTTGATTCCCAAGGGAGAATTACAACGGCTACACAGACTGTAATTGTAGAGGGAAATGAAGAAATATTAGATTTAGAACCTAAATTAACAGTGCCTGTTAGAGCGACAATTCATGTAGGAGATTCATTCGATCCAATGATAAAAGTAAAAGCTATTGATAAAGAAGACGGTGATCTTACTTCTAAAGTAAAAGTTGATGGTGGAGTAGATACATCTAAAGTCGGTACTTACGTATTAACGTACACGGTTACAGATTCTAAAGGTCATGAAGTAACGGCGAAACAAACTGTAACGGTCAAAGTTAGAGAAGAAGTTAAAAATGATAAACCAATACTAAAAGTACCTGCTACAACTTCAATTACTGAGGGTGATCAATTTGATCCGTTGGTAGGGGTATCAGCTACTGATAAAGAGGACGGTGACCTTACTTCTAAAGTAGCGTATGAAGGAACTATAGATACAACTAAAGCTGGTACTTATGAAATAATATATAGTGTTAGAGATTCCATGGGTAATGAGGTAAATACAATACAAAAAGTATTAGTGAAAGATAAAGAAACTAGCAAAGCTAATGGCCTTACTAATAAGGCAAATAAGAGTAATATCTCTAACAACAGTAATAGCGATAAAAAAGAATATACATATAAGGAGCTTCCAAAGACGGGTGTAAGTACAACTAACAGTGCAGCAATCGGCATATTGATGATTATTACAGGCACAGTACTCACTTTTGTTCGCAAATTTAGAAAGATACAAAAATAATAGTAGGGATCATTTGTTTTAAGAAAAGAGTTCATTATCCAGAAGAAATAAAATAGTTGTGTATCATGAACCGATTACATAAAGTTATTTAGATCGTTACATTAGAGAATTTTTAGGACATGAGTTCGGTATTATACTGGACTCATGTTACTAAATTTGTTGAAGAAGGATAATAGTAAATATAGAGTATATTTATGAATTAAAATATTTAAGAGGTGAAAATGGTGGTGATAAAACAAGACGAAATTAAGGTAGTTGTCGGAGCTGGAGCGTTTAATAATAATCCAGGCTGGATTCAAACACAAGAAGATGAACTTAACTTACTAGATAAAGCTACGTGGGAAGAAAGATTTGAATACAACTCTATTTCAGCTATTTTAGCTGAGCATGTATGGGAACACCTTACTTTTGAAGAAGGTGTAAGAGCAGCTGAAATCTGTTATGAATTTTTAAAAGCATCTGGTCATATTCGGTGTGGAGTCCCTGATGCATTCTTCCAGGATGAGGCATATCAAAATATAGTTCAAATAGGGGGCCCCGGTCCGAAAGATCATCCAGCAGCAAGTCATAAAATCGTTCATAATTATAAAACATTAACGAAAATGTTTAAAACTGCTGGATTCAAGGTAGTTTTACTTGAATATTGTGATGAAAATGGTCAGTTTTATTACAACGAATGGGATGCAAACGACGGTGTTATTTTCCGTTCGAAAAGGTATGATTCTAGAAATAAAGGCGATAAACTTGGTTTTCCATCGCTAATTGTCGATGCGATTAAGCGCTAATCATTCAACAAAAACAGGAGTTAATCCTATGATTTCATAAGTCGCAAATGCGGCTTTTTTATTTGTACGTAAATCTATATTTAATTTTCAATACTATATAACTCGATTTAGAAAATATTTAAGTTTTTCTCAGCGTCATTCACTTTAAATTAACACTTCGTTGACATAGATATTTATTTTATATTTATATTCGTGTAAAATGAAATGAGAACATATATTCTATGTAAGGAGGCAATCAAAATGATAGCTGAAATTGGGAAACTAAATGATGGATATATTGTAAAATTTGAACGCCAATTTCCATATACGGCAGAAGAAGTTTGGTCTGTATTAACAGAAAACAGTAAGCTGAAAAAATGGATGTCCAATTTACAGATTGAAAGCCTTAAAACGGGTGGAATAATAAAGTTCGATATGATGAACGGTTCGTTCATAAACATTGATATTTTAGAGTGTCAAGTAAACTCAGTACTTGAATTTACTTGGGATAAAGACCGTGTCCGATTTGAAATACATAAAGAGGAAAATTGTACTCTTTTATTCCTTAAAGAGTACATTCATGAATTAACAGATCATACACCAAGGGATTTAGCTGGTTGGCATATTTGTTTAAATCTTTTTTCTTCTGTTTTAGAAGGAGAAGAGAAAGAATTTTCTAAAGATGAATGGCAACAGTGGTTTGGAATATATAAAGATAAGGTTCTTGAAGTAAGAGGGTAATCACTTTAAAGGTTATATTCATTGTGTAATTATTATATTGCAAATATGCTTTTAATGAGAAATAAGAATAGAGGTTCATATGAAGGTAAATCAATTGATTGCTAGTCGCAATCGGATCAATAAGTGAATTTTTATAACCTAAAGAAGGAAGAGGATATAAAAGTAAATAAAGAAAGATAATTCAAACGTTATAAACAGTTGACCCTCACACAATGTCATTGTTTAAGATAAAGTTGAGCTTCAAAGTAGATGTAACTTATAGGAGGAAATTATGTTTAAAATAGGGGATTTTTCAAAACTATCTTCCATTAGTATACGAATGTTGAGACACTACGATAAAGTGGAATTACTACAACCAGTAAAAGTCGATGAGCAGAGTGGATATCGATTTTATTCAGCAGACCAATTAAAAAAAGTAAATCAAATTCAAACGTTAAAAGCTATGGGGTTTAATATTGCTACCATCAAAGAAATAATAGAATGCGATAATATAGATACCATAAAAGAGCAATTTTTTAATCGTAGTGCTCAAATTAAAGAAGACATGAATAACCTCCAAAAACAATTACGTCTCCTCGAAGACTCAATGAAAATGATGAGAGAGGATGTTGTTGAGATGAATTATCATGTTTCAATAAAAGAAATTCCAGAAAGAACTGTAGCTAGTGTTAGAAAGATTATTCCATCGTATAATTGCGAAGGTGATTTATGGAGTATATTGATGCAAGAAATTCAAATGAAAAATATTAGTATTGCCCATTCGAGTTATAGTATTGCGGTTTTCCATGATCGTGAATACAAAGAAAATGATGTAGATATAGAAATACAGCTAAGTATTCTTGGTAAGCACGAAAATACAAAAGACGTTACATTTAAAAAGATTGAATCAATTCATGTAGCTTCCATAACGGTTAATGGAAGTTATGAACAGATGACAGCTGTAAATGAAGCTGCGGCAAAATGGATTGAGGCAGAGGGTTACAAATTAGTAGGCCCGATGTTTAATATTTATCATGTGAGCCCAGCGATGGAAGCGGATCCTAATAAGTGGGTTACAGAAGTTTGTTATCCAATAAACAAATAAGTAATAAAAAAGGCATGTTTTATGCCTTTTTTATTTTATTAATATCTCAAAATATGTACTTTTCCCTCTTTACAGTTTTCGTATCGGACTATATAAGGCAATAAAGACTTCAATTAATTTAGTAAAAGCAGCTAAAGCAAATATAAATACAGGATTGTAGGCTGAAATAATTCCACCTACTAATGCGCCTAATGGCATAGCTAATCGTGTAAGTACACGAGAAAAACCTAAAACACGTCCTTGCAAATTGGATGGAACAGTTTCCTGGCGAATTGATGTAACAATCGTATTCCATGTGATATTACATGTCATCGCGATTCCGAAAGCAATTCCGGGAGCAAGCCAATATGTACTCCACAAAGCAAATGTTAACCCAAGCGCTCCTAAAAATAGGAGTAAAGGAATAAGTACACCACGTCGAAATTTCTTTTCTAAAGGAACGGCAATTAAGCTTCCTAAAAGCCCACCTATTCCTATTAAAGTATAATTATAGCCACTTTGTGCGGAGGTAAGATTTAATGTCGATAATAAATAATACATAAGTACACCTAAAACAGCACTTGCTCCAAAGTTACCTACCATAGCTTGAAGTGACAAAGCTATATTTAACCGATCATTTTTGAGCCATTTAAATCCATCAAACAAATCATTTAGTACATTTTGCAATGTTTTTTTATCAGTATTCTTTTTATTTAAGTTTTTCATAGAAGGTAATATAATCACAGCAATTAATGTAGCAATAAATGAAAGAACATTAATCCAAAGTACTTGAAAGCCGCCAATAAAAGATATGAAAAGCCCAGCTATGATTGGACCAAACAAACTAGCCAATTGATTAACCATTTGATATAAAGAATTAGCCTTCGTTAATGATGCACCTGCGATGTGTGGAATGACTGTAACTGTTGTTACATCAAAAAGCATGGACATAACTGCTAAGATAAAAGTAATTACGTATAAATGCCAGACTTCTAATATATGTAATGCATGTAAAATTGGTACGAGACTTACTAAAATAATATTGGTGATATCCGCCATCCAAAGTAACTTTTTTCGATCATATCGATCAACTAGTACACCAACTAAAGGGCCAAATAAAACGATTGGCAATACGTTAACAGCAAATAAAGAACTCATAATTACAGCTGAACCAGTTAATTGATATGCAATCCAAGGCAGTGCAAAAGTATATAGTGAATCCCCGATTCGTGAAATGAGTAAACCAAAAATAAAAATCTTGTATTCTTTTGAAAAAATTGTCTTGACAGTTAATCTTCGTTCTTGTACAAATTTCACAATTGTATGAACCACCTTTAGTAAAGAGGAATTTGAAAATAATCCGTCCAATACGTATTAAATATAGAATTCTGTAAGAAGTTGTTGAATCCTACCTTTATAAGCTTAATTTTATATAAAAGTGTAGGGAATAGAAATTAGGGCGGCTTTTATTGGATGAGGCGGAATGATTCGAGAACAAAAAGGATTGCTAGATAAAGAGTTAATCTTACGACCTTTTCCACAACTTTTGTTTTAGCAGAACTAATAAAAGAGAATCCTATATTACTTCAGCAATGTTTAAATTAGCAACAAAAGCCACTGTAATAAGGGGCTTTTGTCTTAAATAATTTAATGATATGTGTACCCTCCATCTGGAAATAATACATTACCCGTAGTAAAACTATTTTGCATTAAATATAGAACAGTATGTGCAATTTCATTATTATGGCCAGGCCTTTTTACAAGAGAAAGAGATTTATAAGATTCATAAGCATTATCAAGAAATACCACCTAAAGTAGAATATAGCTTAACTGAACATGGAAAAACAGTCAGTACTGTTTTGGATAGTATGTGTAGTTGGGGAAGAAGACATTTAGAACATATAGTTAAAGGTAAACTATAAAATTGTTATGTAAACTTAATGTACTGCGAAGTGAAATGTTGTTTTAATAATTTTTATTTTATAACATATAATTAAACAGTGTTGCAGGTTATATTACATATTTAATTTATTTTTACAAAAGGGAAGTTATAAGGTGAATGAATTAGAGTACAAAAGCTTTTATGATAGATAGAGTAGGAAGATTAAATGGATGGGATTTTAGTAAAATAAAATGTGAAACTGTAGGAGATATATGGGACTTTTATGGGGAAGTGAAAAAAAGATGTAAACCATCAGCCACTCTACTTGATGTTGGTACAGGCGGAGGGGAAAATATACTTAATATAGCATCTTCGGCTAAATTGTTAATTGGAATTGATAATTCTAACGGCATGATTGAAACGGCACATTCTAACTTGAAAAAATCAGGTGTACAAAATGTTGAGTTTCTTCAAATGGGTTCTGAAGCTTTAACGTTTCAGAGTGCCCATTTTGATATCGCTTCTAGTTGTCACGCACCGTTTCTAGCATCTGAGTTAGCAAAAGTAATGAAACAAGGTGCTTTTTTCTTAACGCAACAAGTAAGTGAGAATGATAAATTAAACCTGAAAGAAGCATTTGGCAGAGGACAATGCTTAGGTGAACGAGATGGCACTTTAAAAGAAAAGTATATGGATGAACTTATTAGTGCAGGATTTGATCTCGTGCAAGTACGTGAATATGATGTTACTGATTATTACAATACGCCTGAAGATCTCATTTTCTTATTAAAACATACGCCTATTATTCCTAGATTTGGAGAAGAGGAAGAGGATTTTACTATTTTACAAAAGTTCATTGACACGAATAGTTCTGAAAAAGGGATTCATACAAATTCAAAAAGATTTATGATTATCGCTGTTAAATTATAATATATTTTAGCGTAAAAGCTGCTTTTCATTTAAAGAAAAGCAGCTTTTTGTGTGGAAAAGAATACAGGAAATACTTGAAAATAATAGAAATAAATAAAGTGTAAATTGAAAAATCGAAATATAGAGGATGAATGTTTTGAAACGTTACTATATTAACAATGAAAAATTAAACGTACATATTACTGAATGGGGGAATAATGATAAACCTGTTATTTTTTGTTTACATGGATTAGGAAGTACGAGTTTAAGTTTTATAGAAATTGCTGAGGAATTAAAAGAAGAGTATAGATTTATCTCCGTTGATGCACCTGGACATGGTAAAACACCGCCCTTTGAAAGAACGGAAGATTATGAGATGCACAATTTAGCAAATTGGTTAAATGAATTGAGAATCGAACACTTTTATTTTCTATCACATTCATGGGGAAGTTTTGTAGCGTTATTTTATTTGTTACATCATCCAGAAAAAGTACAAGGAAGTATTCTTATTGATGGTGGATATCAAACAAAAAGGCTTCAAGAAGAAACGTTGGAAGAAGAAATTGCTTATTATAAAAAGGACTTTGATGAATACGTTTTTAATAATTGGGACGAATTTTTCAAAAGTGAAAAAGAAGCTTATACTAGGTGGTCTTCATTGTTAGAAGTTGCTGTAAAGGACCTAGGGGTCGAAATGGATAATAAAGTATGGTGGCATGCCAGGGGGAATACAGCTAGTAATATAATAAGAGGTATGCATAAAGATGAAACGATAGATATATATGAGAAGCTGCCGGCTAATATTGTATTACTTCGAGCTACAGTTCCACAAGTTTGGGCGGATTATAGAGATAAGACAGTAAATGTTTTCAAAGAGAAAACTGACAGTATAGTAAAAGTAATTCCTGATACTACCCACATGTTGCACTGGGATAAACCAGAAATTGTTATAGCAGAAATAAAAAATAATTGGAGCTAACATATTCATACTAAAGTTGTAGTTTCTATATGAAAAATCCATCCTTCTGTTTGATTTTATCTATTTATAAGTGTAATACAATACGAATAGATAATAAGAAATGAGGGGGAATGTAAAGTGATTACACATATATCAGATATAAAACTACAAACGGTTTCCATAGAAGGGGTAAAACAAGTTTATAAGGACATATTATCTTTTCCAATAAAAAAAGAAACAGCATCTTTCATTCAATTTGAAGTAACACCTTATACAACAATTAGTTTTCAAGAAGTGTATGAACCAATTGCACCTGCACATTTTGCTTTTGAAATCCCATATTCAAAATTTCATGAAACAGCAAGATGGCTTGAGGAGTCTGGATTACTCATTGCAAAATGGAAAGATGGTCATATAATTGATGAAGAGGAGGGTCGATTCAATTTATACTTTAAAGACGGAGATGGAAATCTACTCGAAATTATCGCGCATAGTTATGTTAAAGAAGATGTATTAGTACCGCAGTCACCTTTAAACATTTTATATGTAAGGGAAATTGGTCTTCCTGTTAAAAGTGTACCTATTTTTAGGGAATGGCTGAAATCAAATCTAAATATGAAAACGATGGAAGACGGGGATATTTTTAACTTTGTAGTTGGTGGCACTGCTTATGTCGTCGCAACTTGGTGGCAGCGACCTTGGATTCCAATCGCGATGAAAGCTCTATCACCGAAAGTACACGTTTCTTTCGGAACACCAGACGTCGCATTTTTACAGCGAATCCAAAATAACTTTAAGAAAAATGGTGTATCATTTGAATGTAAATGTAATGAAGTATCATTTATTGAGCAAGGATATACATTTTCAATTGTGCATACATCAGAGTTTCATTCTGATATTCCTAAACAATTAAACTTACCGCTTTCTATTTAAGGATGAAAAGCGGTAAGTTTTTTGTATATTCGTGAAGAAGGTTTTAACTAGGGTTATAGTGAATTTAAAGAGAAGTACAAGGTGTTATTTTAATTTATGTTAAGGGGAGAAATGAAGTGGTTTTAGGTAATCCGATTGCAAAAGGGAATACAGCAGAAATTTATTTAACTGATGATAAGGTTGTAAAATTATTTAAAGATTACCTCCCAGATACAGAGTCTATGAATGAAGCAAAAAAACAAAAATATGCTTATTCATGCGGGCTACCAGTTCCAAACGTATTTGAAGTGACAAAGATACACGATAGACAGGCAATTATTATGGAATACGTAAAAGGGGACAGTGTTGGTGATCTCCTACTTAATAATTTAAATGAGGCAGAGCGTTATATCGGACTTTGTGTTAATGAGCAAAAAAAGATCCATGCTATACGTGTGAATACAGATGAAATGGAGTTAATGAGGAAAAGGTTAGAGCGTCAAATTAAATCTGTACATAAATTGGATGAAAGCAAAAAGAAGAATATATTACAAAAATTAGATTCTATTACATTTGATTTTAGGCTATGTCATGGAGATTTCCATCCATTTAATTTGATTTTGAGTAAGGAAGAGAAAGTGAAAGTTATAGACTGGGTAGATGCAAGTTCAGGTGATATTCGCGCAGATGTATTTCGAACATACTTGTTGTACTCACAATCTTCGGTAGAATTAGCTGAGATGTATTTACATATATATTGCAGTCGTACCGGCTTATCAAGAGATGAAGTTTTTCAATGGGCTCCTATTATTATTGCAGCTAGATTTTCTGAAAAAGTATCACCGCAAAATGAAGTGTATTTGAAAAGATTATTGAATCAGTATTTATAAGTCATAAAAAAGGCTGTCAGCAAATTAATAAATGCTGTTGTTTAACCAAAGTTTCCTTGTAGTTAAACAACAGCACTCTTAAATATTGATATAGGTATACTTATTTTCGATCTTCATCCTATAAAGGTTCATAATCCGTACTTGTTCCTCCGTTAATTCTTCTTTATCCCAATACATATGCATTAAGCTATATTCAAAAATCTCCTTTAATTTAATAAATAATGGAAACTTGTCTATCATCTCTTTTGGTAGTTCATTTTCCTCTTGGTAGCCTTCAAATAGTGCTTCTGTAATAGAATGTTCATAGTCAACGATATTCCCATTTCCAGCAAATGAATATTCTATCGCACTATAAATAGGCACTGCTAAATCGAATAGGTAAAAATGTTTTTGGAATGAATCCAAGAGAATATCAACTTAACAAAATGTCTATTCAATCATTTCTTAAACTAAATTTAAATAAAGAAGGGGCGTTTAATATGAATATTTCTAGAAAAATAGAGGTTGAACAGTTGCGAAATAGGAAGAGTGAGCTATTTGATAAAGAGGTACTTAACATATTAAATGGTCAAGTTATGTATGAAGAATTTAAAAATAAAAAGCTAATGGGTGATTCTGATTATGCACCATTTAATGAGGCGATGTGTGTGAACCCTGCTACTACACAAGTTTTTGATGAGGACTTTATTAAAACAAGAGCGGAAGGACATAACAGTTCAGTAGAAAGTTATACAAAAAAGGTCATAAATCCATTAAAAAATCTTTTTACGAAAAAGTATAAATGCATTGTTTTATGGTTTGGTGAAGATATGTTTTGCCAAATGAATCTACTTACTATTTTTTCATATCTAGAACAGTCTTGCTATGAAGGGAAAGTATACTTAAATAGTTTCAGGGAGGATGAATTTAAAGTAAATCAAATTGAACTTGAATTGGGGGATTATTCTACTATATACAATGAAGTATTAGTAAACCATAAAAAGACTTATCATAAAGTACCACCTGTAATGTATCAAGCTATAGATTTATATTTAGAAATGCTAAAAGAAGATAATATCGTAATGAAATTCATCTCTAAAAATAAAGGTTTATCAAATCAAGAATTATTAACAAAGTTGTTTTATCTTTTTCCAACAATCGGATATGGTGATTCTCAGTACATAAAATTGATAAATAAAATAAAGAAGGAAGCTGAACCTAAAATATAGGAACAGCTTCCTTCTTACAATTGTTCAAGTGACTCTAATTCGTCCTCTACAAATAACATTAGTTCTTTAATCGTTTCTCCAGAAAAATCAAAACTAATGCCAGCCGCTTCATATATTGCCGGTAAAGATTTAGAGCTACCTAATGATAAAGCTTTTTTATAATTTTCTATTGCTTGATTAGGATTTTGTTTATATTGTTTATACATTTGCAACGCCCCAAGTTGTGCGATAGCATATTCGATGTAATAGAATGGTAATTCAAATATGTGTAGTACAGGTAACCAGCCAGTTGCAATCCAATTTTCATACCCTTCAATATTTACGACGTTCGATTGGTATGTTTTATGTAATTCTAAATACTTTTCATTTCTTTCTTTAGCGGTATGATTAGGATTTTCATACATCCAATGTTGAAATTGATCAACGATAAGCATTTGTGGTAAGTACTTAACAATATCTTTAAAGAAATCTAATTTTGCTTTTATAAATTCTTCTGTATTCTCATAAAATGTATCCCAATACTCCATCGAAAATAATTCCATTGTCATGCTAGCGAGCTCAGCTGATTCAGAAGGGATTTCTAAATATTTTTGTAGCTCTAGCTGATTCATACACTCATTATGAATACTATGACCCATTTCATGAAGGAAAGTAGTAACGTCATAATGTGTATGATTGAGATTCATGAAAATAAAAGATAGTTGCGAAGCAGGTAAGTATTCACAAAATCCTCCAGGTCCTTTTCCTTTACGACTTTCTAAATCTAAGCAATTATTTTTATGCATACGGCTTAATAATGCAGAAAATTCCGGGTCTAGTTTGTGTAAAATGCGAGAACTTTTTTCGACTAAATCACTCGCATCTTCGATAGGTTTTAATACTTTTTGATTTGGTGCGGTTGCTTTTAAATCCCATGGACGAAGACTATCTACTTGAAGTTCAGATTTTTTCTCATTAAACATTTTATCGATAAGTGGTACTACGTATTCACGAATAGATTCAGCGAGCTCATAGCAATCATCAGGTGTATAATCAAATCGTTCATATTTCTTAAACATGTAATCACGATAATTATCTAATTGAATGTTTTGCGCCTTTTGGTGACGGATTGCAATTAATTCATTTAATATCTGTTGTAATTTATTTTCAACAGATAAAAACTTTTCGGAAATGAGCGTTTTTGCTTTTTTTCGTATATGACGATCCGGATCTTGTAAGTAAGACTGTAGTTCAGTAATTGTTTTCTCTTCACCGTCCCATAGTGCAGTTAAACCACCTGTAATTTCGAAGTACTCTGTTACTAGTTTGTCTTCAGTTATCTCTAAATCAATGTTCTTTTCACAAAATAATGTTTGCGCATTCTTAATTTTTTTGTCTAGTAAGCTATACGTTTTTGGATCAAGTTCCATCCGAAAAGGTGACTCTAAATATTTATTATCAAATGAATTTTGATAACGTTTCAAAAGAGGTCGTACATATTGTTGATCATATTCAAAAGTATCTTTTATTTTTTTATTATTTGTATTACATTGAAAGGCGATATAGTGTGATCTTAATTGTTCTTCGATTTCCCAAATGACTGTAGATTGTTTTTTTAACCAGTTTTCAAGCTCTAGCTTTGAAGAAATCTCTTTATTTAATAAAGTAGAAAGAGTTTTTTCTAATTCTAGAACGTTACTAATATCAATTGTATTTAAGCGCTGCATGACATATCCCTCACTTTTTATTCATTCATGGAGATATTCTACTTATTAATTGTAATTTCCTTGTTAAGAGAAGAAAATGTGAAATAATGTTAAAATTTAAAGTGGTAGAAGGGATGTATTTCTGTTTGCTTAAGAATGAGGAATATTTTTAAGTCCTTGCATAAGGGGTGAAATAATGTATAAGTATTTACATATTTTTAATGATATAGAAAACATGATTCAACATGGAGAAATAAAAGAAGGAAAGAAATTACCGTCTATACGATCGCTTGTTACGCAATATGAATGCAATAAGGCGACAGTTATACGGGCACTACATGAATTAGAAAAGCGTCATATTATTTATTCCGTCCCTCAAAGTGGATACTACGTTGTTCGAAAGTCAGGGAGTTTTGTAGAAAATGATGGGATAATTGATTTTGCTTCCTCAGCACCAGATCCAGATGTTTTTCCATATTTAGATTTTCAACATTGTATTAATAAAGCCATTGATACATATAAAAATGACTTGTTCGTATATGGGACGCCAAAAGGTTTACCGTCTTTAATTCCGGTCATTCAAAAACAATTAGGAAACTATCAAGTCTTCACTAAAGAAGAAAATATTTTTATAACGTCAGGTGTACAGCAGGCGCTAGCAATATTAACCTCAATACCATTTCCAAATGAAAATGAAACGATATTAATTGAACAACCAACATATCATCTATATATTGAATATCTAGAAATAAATAAAATCCCTGTAATCGGTATTAAACGTACGAATGAAGGGATTGACTTAAATGAATTGGAACGTATTTTTCGAACAGGTAAAATAAAATTCTTTTATACAATACCAAGATTTCATCATCCACTTGGAACTTCTTATTCTAAAGATGAGAAAGAAAAAATCGTATTATTGGCTAAGAAATATAATGTATTTATAGTGGAAGATGATTATTTAGCAGATTTAGAAACGGATTCGAAAGCTGATCCGTTATATAGCTTGAATCATGATAATCATGTCATATATTTGAAAAGTTATTCGAAGATCATTTTTCCAGGTTTACGAGTTGGTGTAGCAGTTATTCCACCGATTATTGCGAATGCTTTTTATACATATAAAAAGATTTTAGATATTGATAGCCCAATGATATCTCAAGCTGCTTTAGAAATTTATATAAAGAGTGGCATGTTTGAACGTCATAAAAATAAAATTAAATCTTCCTATCACGATAGATCTAAAAAATTAGCAGAAACACTAGAAAGAACTCATAGTGAAAACCCACTTTTATTCACATATAAAAAGCATAATACAATCGGAATTCATACTTGTTTAAAATTACATAAAACGAGTATTTCAGAAATGTTTTTCCAAAGACTAAGTGAAAAACAAATAAGTATTGATACAATTGATAAAAATTATGTGAGAGGTTTTCCGAAAGAAAGACTATTAAAGTTAAACGTATCGAATGTGAAGGAAGATAGGATGGAAGAAGGAATTCGTAAAATAATGGAGGAAATCAAACAATTGGAACATATAACCTTCCAATTTAAAAAAGAAAAAAATGAAAAAGGAGGTTTGTTGTAAGACGCAAAATAATTCTCTTGTTTGTGTGTATCGCTATAATAATTGGAGCTATCGTTCTAATTAATTATTATAAAAAAGATGATCAATGTATCACGATTGGTAAGTATTCAAGAGGCATTATCGTAGATCAAAATAACGAACCTATATCTAATGTGAAAATTTATGAAGATTCTATTGAAAATAAGGAACACAGTATTTCAAATGCAGAAGGTAAATTTGAAATACCAAATGGTGTTTGTGGTGAGATTGTATTACAATTAGTTACTCCAAATGGAGAAATCTATACGAAGAAATATGATAGCAATCATATACCGAAAGTGATAGAACTGAGTTATAACAAGTAGAAGAAAAGTGTTACGTTAATACTTTTTAGAGCACCTGATTGTTGAGTGCTCTTTTTGTTTAGGACATAATTGTTTTAAATGGAAATAAACTACCAATAGATGATATCTTTAAAGTATAGCATTTATTTTGAATGGGAGGGTGATGGAGTCTATGGGGATACGTATAGTCGATGATTTACAGCAATTATCGTTATTACTAATGTTTTTAAGTACATGTATATTTTACAGATATTTAAAAAAGGTAAGACGAGAGAGAAAATTGACTGGTTTTGAATGGACAATGTATTTTGTCACTCAATTTGCGACATTAATTTGGGCATTTACTTATTTTATTAAACACTTAGCTGAATCGTAATTTCTATTCATTTCAATTAATTTACTGTTATCTATTAGGAATATAAATATAGTCCGTATCTAAAACAATGACAACATCGCTCATGACGTCTTCTCGTAGTAACTTTGGGGTTTTTTCATAGTGATATCGTACACAAAATAAGCTTAGAAGATCTTCGTTAGATAACTCTTCATTTTTCACATTTATATACAGGACGCATTTAATGTTTTAAGGAATTAAGTCAAGGAATAATTACTCCTTTAAAAGTATTTGTCTCATATGAATAATGAACAAAACAAACAGATACTTGTCACATAGCCTACATATGTTTCGACACTAATATGGTAACAGAGCGCGGAGTAACATGTACGGGAATTTTTTATAGGTACAACGGGTTGTGTAAAGTGAGAAGGGGTGTTGCTCTTTCATTATGTACAAATCGTATATTATCTTTCTCAATGTACATATTAAGTAAAGTATTTAATATCACGTACATAAAAGGCGGGGGAATATGGATGGAAATAAGAAAAATGAAGAATTGAGTAAATTTAAGAAACAATGGTTTAATGAAGATAATCAACCAGTAGCTGGTATAGAGCTAGCTTTACCGCCTGATATAGGCAGCATGTTAGACTCGAAATCAGTTGATGATCAAAGTGGAGAAAGTAATAATGAATAAGTTTAATCTATACGCATCCATTTGGGTGCTTTTGTTTTTTTGACAATAGAAAATAGATCATCAAATTCTTATTGAAAAAAGATGGATCTAAATAGATCCATTTTCTATATATGTAAGTTTTAATTTTCACCAAAAAGTTTAAAGTGCATCTAGAATGCTAATAACATTTACCATTAAAGGATTGGGCTATTATGCATATTATTGTTGAAAGCATTATTTTAATTCTCACTGGGATTCTTGCATTAAAAATGACAGGTAGTAAATCTGTTAGCCAAATGACAAGAGCTGAAATCATCATAGTAGTATCAATTGCGCGTATTATTGTAGAGCCTGTATTAAGTAGGAAAGTAGTCCCATCTATATTTGCAGCTGTAATATTTGCAAGCGTACTTCTTATCATTCATTTCTTTGAACTGAAATCAAGGGAGGCGGAACAATTCCTAAATGGCAGTAGCTTTGTAATTGTTGAAAATGGAGAGATTATTAAAGCGAACTTGATGAAGGCAAAAATGTCTGAACAACAACTTTATATGCAATTAAGAGAAAAAGGAATACATGATTTAAAGATTTTGCAGCAAGTTACAGCTGAGCCGAATGGACGTATTGGTTATCAATTAATAGAGAAAGCTCAACCGATAACTTTAGAAATGTTAGAAAAAACATTAGATCAGCACAAAATAAAAAGATAATTTCTTATGTGAAATGCCAATATACAATTGAATTATTGGCATTTTTTATTTTTTCTAAATGTAAAAGTTAATATTTAGAATAGATATTCAGCCAATCTTTAAATTAGATATAGGCTTATTAATATGCTATATTCAATGGAGCTATAGTGACTGTGGTGAAAAAAGCAGCGTTAAAATGAATAGGTCTTTCATGTGATATTAAACATGAGATAAGAATAAGGAGATAAAAATAAAATGGAATTTTGGGAATCAAGTTTTATTGAGAAACAAACAATGTGGGGATTTGAACCTACAGAATCTGCAATTTTGACAAAAGATTTTTTTCTAGAAAAGAACATTAAGGACATATTAGTTCCCGGTATTGGATATGGTAGAAACGCAAAGGTATTTATCGAAAATAGTATAAATGTAACAGGTATTGAAATTTCGAAAACAGCGATCGATTTAGCAAGAGAAAACGGACTAGAAGATGTTAGTATGTATCACGGTACAGTAAACGAAATGCCTTTTGATAATAAACTGTATGATGGGATATTTAGTCATGCACTTCTTCATTTGTTGAATGGACAGGAAAGAGAGAAATTTATTGAAGATTGTTATAATCAGTTAAAACCAGGAGGATATATGGTTTTTACAACTGTTTCTAAAAAAGCTCCCATGTACGGAAAAAGAAAACAGTTGGATAAAGATTATTATGAGATAATGGAAGGTGTAAAAATGTTCTTCTATGATTCTGAATCTATAAAAAAAGATTTTAATCAATATGGATTAGTACAAGTTTCGGAAATTGATGAACCAAATAAGAACATAGTAAATAAACCTTCAATCAATTTCTTAATGATAAAATGTAAGAAAGAACGATAACTAAAAGTTATTAAGAATGATTAAAGATGTTTATATATTGATTATGCACAAATAAAAAGGACAAGCATATAATATAAATACCTTTTAACTTTAAGTAACCTTAACTTTCGTTAATAGGGTATCTCAAAATCCCCAAAAGAGCACTTGCGGAAACAAGTGCTCTTTTATTTTTTTGTTTCATAAATATTTATACTTGCAAATTTCGTGCAATAAAAATAAATCTGAGAGAAATAACCATATCTTTATTATACGATTATTTCTGAACTACAAACGTTATAGCATTTGTTTTTAATTGAATGTGTCTTTCATTACGAACTATATTATAAGCTAATTCTTTTATTTCAACTTTTACTTCTTTCCATCCTTTATAAATACTTTTTAATAGATGTATCATTTCATCAGTTGGGAGATTAATTTCAATTAAAGCTTCTAATTCTTCATTCGTTTTTAAAACAATTTCTTGTATGTTAGAGTTAATAATTAAACAATTAATACCGTCGTTTTTTGTCCCTTGTTTCATAGAATGGAGCACTTTTTTAAAATCTTCTTTTGATTTAACATGCTCTAAACTTGATACTGCAACGATATAATCATAAGCGTTAGAGTCAATATGATAGTTTTCAATTTCTGCTTGTTCTGTTTTTATAACCTCGAATACATCATGTTCTTTGCTATAAGTTTGTAGCTTTGTTAAAGCGGAATTAAGTAAATCAACACATGTAACAGTGCCGCTAGTATTTCTTAATTTTTGTGCAATTGGAATGCTATTTCTACCGACGCCAGAGCCAAGATCAAGTACTTGCAAGTTGTTTTGTCCTTCAAAGTGATCCATCAAGTCCATAACTGTTTTAACCGGTTTGTACAGCCAAGAGCCAATTTCAAATAGTTTATATTGTTCATAGCAAAGGTCGTGATATTTCTTTTCTTCTTGTCTTATGTAATCGATACGGTTCATATTGTTTCAGCCCCAATATTTTTATTGCAAAATTCATATGTAGGACAACCTTTTATATTTGTTTGAATTCGAAAAATACCACCAGCATGTGGATACTCTTTTAATTCGTCATCCGTCATTCTTGTTCTGGCTGTTGTAACATATAAATCTGTTAAATTAGGTCCTCCAAATGTACATGATGTTACATATAAAGCTGGAATTGGAATATTTAATATTTGTTCTCCAGTAGATGGATTCCATCTAGTTATTTTTGAACCTCCCCAATGTGCAATCCATAAACAACCTTCTTCGTCAATTGTCATACCATCAGGTAGACCATCATTTTCAGAGAAATTGATTACATCACTTGGATTATGAATGTCTCCAGTACGTATATTATATTGATAGCGAACCACTTTTTTAGTAGGTGTATCTATAAAGTAAAAGTATGTATGATCAGGTGACCAAGCAATTCCATTTGATGTATTTACATGTGAAACTTTTTTCTCTACACTTAAATTATGATGTAAACAATACAAGGAACCTGCAGCATTCATACCGTATGTATCTGTAGAACCTGCCCAGAAACGACCAGCTGGATCACATTTTCCATCATTGAAACGATTTTCTATTAAATGTGGTTCAGGGTCAAAAATATGTGTCAGTTTTTCGGTATTTACATTAATAGAATAAAAGCCTTTTTCCATAGCTAAGAGTAGTACATCCTCTAAATATGGAACAACACAGCCAATTTGTTGATTGAGTGCAATTACTCGGTTCGTATTAGCGGTAGGATTGTAGATGCATAATTTTCTCTCCATAATATCAACCCAATATAAAAGTTGCTTTTTTTCATTCCAACATGGTCCTTCAGCTAAACTTGCTTTAGCATCTAAAACTAATTCTATATTACTGAACAAGATGTTCACCTCGCGTTATAAGATATTAATATAATTCGATAAGAATAGAGGTAAACCTTTTAGTCAGAGGATATTAAGATTTATACTGTAGAAAAATGACCTTCTCACAAGTGATTAAAAAAGTGTATAAACAAGGAGAGGAAAATGCATATGATGTTTTATGAAATTGTTTGCTTTTCTTGTAAGAATATATTTCGTGTTTACGAAGGCAGTGAAAAATATAAGCGATTTAAAGAGAAACCAAACGGGGCATATTGTTGTGATGAGTGTAGTCATAAAATTCAATTAGAAGCGATAAAGAATTTTTTTAGGTAATTAAACTAAAATTCCGGAAGTCATAACTTAATTTTTATTTTAGAAGATTTTTTAAGAATAATGTCTAAATATAGAATGTAAATAAAGATGAAGTATACACAAAACAATTCGTTTAATCGATAAGTATATATTATGAAAATTGAGTTAGAAATAAAAACGGCAAGCTAGAATTCGCTTGCCGTTTTTTTTATAGTTTTGTATGTATTTGTATACCTTTTGCTTTTTCTTTTTCGTTCTTTACGCGTACAATTAAATTATAAGATCCAGATTTTGGTGCTTCAAAAGAAAGTAAACCTTCTTTTTGAGAAGTGACTTCTTCTTCGTAAATGACCTTATCGTCTTTAGTGATTTGTAATAAAATTGTACCCTCTTCAACGGTTGCATCAAAAGGAAATTGTACATTTCCTTGTTCAGTTTTGATCGTTTGTACATCGTAATACCCTTTCAGGGAGCCAATGTTTAAAGTTGTTTCGCCGTTTTTTTGAACCTTGGTGACTTTTACTGCTGTATTACCACATGCGCTTAATAATACAACAAGAGTTAGAATGAGAAATAAACGTAGTAATTTCATAGTGATCCCCTTTTTATCATTATAAAATTTTTCCAATGCGTAAATTAGTTTATCATTTTTTTATAAATAAATATATACATTAAAACTAAAAGTTGTTATTTAGTGATAATCTCTTATATACCATTTGGTTTCTATTAGTCTAAGAAACTTCAGTACATGTTGAATATTCGATTAATAAAATGTTATAGGAGTTAAATATTTTATCTTACTATTAGATTACTTGAATGAAAAGAAAACACCGAAAGTATATATAAAAGCAGGTACTTTCGGTGTTTTCTTTTTTACTATCGTGAATACATTTTCGGACATTCATCACCACTTGGTTCATAAAAACAATGGCTTTTAAACTGTCCTACAAATGGCTGATTATACCATTCAGGTGGACAAGCTCCAACTGGACGGAAATACCAAAGAGCCCATCGTGCAGGCCAGCGCCATTCACCTTGTAAAACTTTTCGTGCGATTTCTTTTTCTGATTCACGAGCGCGTTGGTAAAAATATCCATATTGTACTGCTTCAAATCCGCCGGGGCTTTGATATACAGCGTCTCGTACGGTACGGAGTTGTTTAAAATCTAAGCAATCACAAAATACACGGTTTACTACAACGCATCCAACTAACTCCTCACCTTGGCGACCTTCGCCCTCAGCTTCAGCACGAATTAAACGAGCTAGTAAATCAACATCACTTTCGTTGTATGGAATAAGGGGCATAGTGATACCACCTTTCTGTTATAGTAAAGAGTGTATGTTATAAAACAATCTGCGTGCTTTTTTACATAAAAATAACATTTAATTTTAAGAGGAGCTTGTATAAAAAAAGCTAATTAGTAATAGTAGATAAATATAAAAGGGAGAGGTATTATGTATCGAATTCATAAAGACCATATCATTTACTCAATGTCACCAGAGAATAAGCCGTGTATGGAAGTGGAAATTGGGAGCAGTCTTGTATTTGAAACATATGATTGCTTTGAAAATCAAATCGATTCTGAAGATATTGTGTTTCAAGAATTAGATTGGAATCGAATTAATCCAGCGACTGGACCTGTATATATTAAAGGAGCAGAACCTGGCGATATATTAGTTGTAACGATTGAAAAAATTAAAATTGCAGAGCAGGGCGTTTTAACTACAGGTGCAAACCTTGGTGTAATGGGGGATGAGTTAAATGAAAATACAGTGAAAATTGTCCCAATACATAACGAACATGTTTTGTTTTCAAGTGAACTACAAATCCCGATTAATCCAATGATTGGGGTAATTGGTACTGCACCGAAAGAAAAGAGCATTTCATGTGGCACACCGCATGATCACGGCGGGAATATGGACTGTAAAGAAATTAAAGAAGGAACAACATTACTACTACCAGTTAATGTCCCAGGAGCACTATTAACGTTAGGTGATTTACACGCAGCAATGGGTGATGGTGAAATTGGTGTTAGTGGTGTAGAGGTTGCTGGTGAGGTAACGGTAACAGTTCAAATTATAAAAGGAAAGAAATGGCCGTTACCAATGGCTATTCAAAAAGAAAAAATGATGACGATTGCTTCAGAGAAATTGTTAGATGATGCAGCAAGTCGTGCTGTACATAATATGGTGAAATTTTTACATGAAGAATTAGCAATGTCTAAAGCTGATGCAACTCTTTTATTATCGGCAGCAGGTAATTTAAAAGTTTGCCAAGTTGTGGATCCGTTGAAAACGGCGCGTATGGAATTAGGGATGGATTATGTGGAGAAACTAGGATTTACTTTTAGTAAATTTCATATTAAATAGATAAGGGACGAAAAAGGATACTTTTGTATAAAAGCATCCTTTTTTAATTTACGGATTTTGTGAAAAGGGGTAGTATTTATTTTATATAAGTATATTTGAGAATGTGGATTAAAAAGGAGTTCAATAATGGTCAAAATTATGATTGTAGAAGACGATATGAAAATTGCAGAACTATTATCAACACATGTCGCGAAATATGGTTATCAAGGAGTTATTGTATCGGACTTTCAAAATGTATTAGACATTTTTTTAGATGAACAACCAGAGTTAGTTTTATTAGATATTAATTTACCGAGTTTTGATGGGTACTTTTGGTGTCGTCAAATTCGCGGTGTTTCTACATGTCCGATACTATTCATTTCGGCCCGTGAAGGCACGATGGATCAAGTTATGGCGTTAGAAAATGGTGGCGATGATTTTATTCCGAAGCCTTTTCATTATGAAGTTGTAGTGGCGAAAATTCGTAGTCATTTAAGACGTGCATATGGAGATTATGCACCGAAACTAGAAGAGCGAATGATTGAGCAACAAGGCCTTTGTTTATATCCTGAAAGACTTGTATTGAAACTTAGAAACGAAGAGATTGATATAACGAGAAACGAAGCTATTTTATTAGAGACATTAATGAAAAATTATCCGCGTGTTGTGAGTAGAGAAGTGTTACTTAATAAATTATGGGATAGTGAATCTTATGTTGATGATAATACATTAAGTGTAAATACAACACGTGTGCGTAAAAAGTTACAAACGTTACATATAGAAGGTGCGATTGAAACGATTCGTAGTGTTGGATATAGATTGCATATTACTTGGGATACTGGTATAGAAAAATGATAAGGTTGTTTATACGTGATCATATACCACTTATTTGCTTTACTATAATTCAACTACTAGCTATATTTCTCGTATATTGGTTTGATGGGCATAATCATATTACAACGGCGTTATATGCAATGTTTCTAGGTGTTTTCTTTATAGGAAGTTATTTAGTGTTTCGTTATTTTACACATCGTTCTTTTTATGAGCGCTTAGCAAACCCGATGCAATCTTTGGATGAATCTGTTCAAAAATCTGATTTTGCAGCTGTATCGGCTGCTCTTCAAGAACTACTTGAGGTGCAATATCGACATTATCAAAATCAGCTGCAAATGCAAGAGAGAAAAAATAATGACCATTTAACCTTTATGAATCAGTGGATTCATCAAATGAAAACACCTTTATCTGTAATAGAATTAATTACACAGGATGAAGTAGATTCACGTTTTGAAAGTATAAATGAGGAAACTGATCGATTAAAAAAGGGATTAGAAATGGCTCTGTATGTCGCACGTTTAGAAGCATTTACACAAGATTTTTATGTAGAAAGAGTACAACTACATAAAATAGTGAATGATTCGGTACATGAGCATAAACGGTTCTTTATCCGGAATTTTGTATATCCAGAGCTTGAAATTGATAAGGACATTACTGTAGAAAGTGATGCGAAATGGTTACAATTTTTAATTGGGCAAATACTATCGAATGCGATTAAATATTCATCAGGTAGTAGAGAAAAGATTAAAGTGAAAGCTTGTAAGGAAGGTAATACCGTTATACTTGAAATTGCTGATAATGGCGTAGGTATACCGAAGCAAGATTTACCAAGAGTCTTCAAACCTTTCTTTACAGGAGAAAACGGTAGAGATTTTAAAGAATCAACAGGAATGGGGCTATATCTCGTATATGAAATTACGAAGCAATTAGGACATAGTGTAGAAATCCATTCAGAAGTTGATAAAGGTACGGTAGTACGAGTAATATTTTTTAATGTGTAAAAAGTGATCAAGGCTAAAGAACGTTGGAGATAAGTTTTTTAGCCTTGTTTTGTATTTTTTAAAAAGTTTTCATATGAATAAATGATACAAATTAGTAAAAATTAAAGATATGAGCACATGAAATTGTAAAAATAAACTTGAAGAAAAATAATTGCTTTTGAAGTACAAATAATAATATTTACGCATACAGTATTATCATGGTACAATATGGTTATTAATGACAGAAAGGAATGATGGGTGGACGATGATTAACTAATCTTATTTTTAAATGTTGAAATTCAATAAATTTCAATTTCTAAAAAATAGGATTAGTCTGCCCAATTTCCATAGAACGGTATTGCTATTTATGTTACGTAATAGCTTATTTGGGTGTAAATATTTTAACGACTAATCCTGCCAAATTTATTTGGGAGGATTTTTTTATTCTCCCTTAATGAAAGGGATCGGTATTATGAAAGAACTATTAAAATTAAATGATGTTTATGTTGAAATAAAAGAAAATATGTTGTTAGAGAAAATGAATGTGACAGTAAAACAAGGGGATGTTATCGGATTAATTGGTAAAAACGGTGCTGGTAAATCAACGTTACTTCAATTAATAAATGGAAAGATTGAGCCTTCAAAAGGGATTGTTGAATGGCAGCAAATGAATATGACAACCGCATATGTTGAGCAAGAAATAGAATCTTTTATTAGTAATGATGTAATTGCAAAAGAAGCAGAACTTCTTGCGAAATGGGGCGTGCCAACGAACGATTTTCATACTTTAAGTGGTGGTGAAAAGCTGAAAATTCGATTAGCAAAAGGATTTGCTGAAAATCCTAATGTCTTAATATTAGACGAACCGACAAATCATTTAGATGAGATCAGTACGGGATTTCTCATTAAACAAATAAAAAACATGAAAGGTACAGTTATCGTTGTATCACATGATCGATATTTTTTAGATGTTGTCGCAACAAAAATATGGTCAATTGAGGACAAAAAATTAATTGAGCATAGTGGTAATTATACGAGCTACATGAAAGCACGTGAGCAAAAAAGAAAGTCGCAGCAGCGTGAATATGAAAAGCAGCAAAAAAAGATAGAACAAGTAGAAACACATATAAAAGAATTGAGTTCATGGTCACAAAAGGCACACGCGCAGTCTACAAAACAAGAAGGTGTGAAAGAATTCTATCGTGTAAAAGCGAAGCGAATGGATGCACAAGTGAAGTCAAAACGAAAACGACTTGAAAAAGAGCTGGAGAAAACGAAAGTAGAACGTGTGAAAGAAGAGTATTCAGTTGAGTTTTCTATTCAAGCGAACAAAAAAGTAGGAAAACGCTTTTTAGAAGTAAAGCAATTAAAAAAAGACTTTCATGGGAAAGTATTATTTGAAAACGTTAATTTTACAATTCAGCACGGTGAGAAAGTTGCGATTGTTGGACCAAACGGTAGTGGGAAAACAACATTACTGAAGATGATTATGGGAATGGAAACTGCTGAAGGAGAAATATGGATTTCACCTTCAGCAAACATCGGCTATTTAACACAAGAAGTTTTTGATTTACCGCTTGATAAAACACCAGAAAATTTATTTTTTAAAGAGACGTTTGAAGAACGAGGAAAAGTCCAAAATTTAATGAAACATTTAGGATTCCAAGCGTCTCAATGGAAAGAGCCGATTGAGCATATGAGTATGGGAGAAAGAGTAAAGTGTAAGCTAATGGCTTATATTTTAGATGAAAAAGATGTACTCATTTTAGACGAACCGACGAATCACTTGGATCTACCTTCACGTGAACAACTTGAAAATACATTAGCTGAGTATAACGGAACATTAGTAATTGTATCTCACGATCGATATTTTCTGGAGAAAACAACTAACACAAAACTCGTGTTTTCAAACAATACGATACAAAAGCAGCTAGAAGAACCTACTAAAACAAGAGATGATATTGAAGAGCTACGTTTAACGTTAGAAACAGAGAGACAAGAAGTATTAGGGAAATTAAGCTTTTTAACTTCTAAAGACAAAGAATATAAAGCACTGGATGAACGGTTTATTGAACTTACGAAGCAGATTAAGGAGCTATAACGTAAGTAAGGGGGATTAACATGGGAGAAGAGAGATTCACTAAGTTATTTAAAATAGATTGTGGAGATATATACTTGCAAGAGTTTACGGTCAAAGATGCAGAGAGTATTTATAAAATAGCAAATCAACCGGAAATAGCAAAATTTTTACCAGACTGGAAATCAACGAAAGAACAAAGGGTGGATTGGATTGCAGATTATGAAATACCAGCAAACAAAGCATTTCTTGATGCAGTGAAAACTACGAATAACATAGATAATTATATGTTAAAGCTAGGAATATTTAAGAAAGCTACAAATGAACTCATTGGATGGTGCTGCACAGGTATGAAAGAAGAACTCCCTTCACCAAACAGAGAGGTAATGTATGCTATCTCAAATGAATATCAAAATCATGGCCATGCTACAAAAGCGACTAAAGGTTTAATTGACTATTTGTTTAAAGAAACAAATTTAAATGTCCTTAACGCAATTGCTTTAATTAACAATGTAGCATCAAATAAAGTTATTGAAAAATGCGGGTTTATTTATAAGAGCCAACAGAGGATAGAAAATCAAATATATAATCATTATATATTGAGAAAATCTGAGTGGATAAAAATATAACGTTTGGTAGTAAAAGACCGATAGCAATCGGTCTTTTCTCATTTATATAATAAAGATTTATTATACATTATATTTCCTACTACTATACAATTATTATAAGATAGTTATGCGTTAATTTTAGTTTGAAATAATTATGTTGTCAGTTTTTTTAGAAATCTTACAAGCGTGTAAGGTAAATGAAAGATGAATCAATATGAGCTGTAAGACAATTCATTTACACTTTATAGTGAGCAGTGGAAATGAAGGGAGAATATACATGGAAATTTTACATGCAAAAAGTATTAGTAAAGTATATAAAGGGAAAGTACCTTATAAAGCATTAGTAGATATTGATTTATCAATTCAAGAAGGTGAATTTGTAGGAATTATGGGTCCATCAGGTAGCGGAAAAACAACGTTATTAAATATGGTATCTACTATTGATTCTCCATCATCGGGAGAAATATTTATTAATGACACAAATCCTTTTCAATTATCATCAGAAGAATTAGCGTTATTCCGCAGAAAACAATTAGGATTTGTTTTTCAATCATTTAATCTTCTTAGCACACTTACTGTAAAAGAAAACATCGTATTGCCGATGACTTTAGATGGTGTTTCCGTGCAAGAAATGAACAAGCGATTGGAAGAGATTGCAGAGAAGTTAAATATTACAGATATATTGAATAAAAGAACGTTTGAAATATCAGGGGGACAAGCTCAAAGGACAGCAATCGCTCGTGCGATTGTTCATAAGCCGCAATTATTACTTGCAGATGAACCAACAGGGAACTTGGACTCTAAATCTTCAAATGATGTAATGGAGATGCTGGATACTCTAAATAAAGAAGAAAAAGCAACGATGATGTTAGTTACACATGATCCGTATGCAGCGAGCTTTTGCAGCCGAGTAATCTTTATTAAAGATGGTCAACTATATAACGAAATTTATTGTGGTGAAAGCAGACAAGCCTTTTATCAAAAGATTATGGATGTCCTTTCTTTGTTAGGAGGGAAAAGGCATGACTTTTCGTCAGTTCGCATTTAATAATATTTTTCGTAATAAGCGTACATATGCTGCCCATTTTTTAAGTAGTGCATTTTCTATTATGATTTTCTTTACGTATGCTCTTTTATTATTTCATCCTGATTTACAAGGTGAGTTGAAATCGACAAGTGCAACAATAAGTGCATTTGGTACATTGGGATTTTCAGTTTCGCAAGGATTGATTTTTGTATTTTCATTTTTCTTCATTTTATATTCAGTTAGTTCGTTTTTAAAAACGCGTAAGAAAGAATTTGGCGTTTTAATGATGCAAGGTATGTCAATGAGACAGCTTAAGAAATTATTATTAATTGAAAATATGTTGATTGGACTTGGTTCAATTTGTATAGGGATTTTCATTGGACTCATATTTTCTAAACTAGTCTTATTGATAAGTGCAAGTGTATTAATGATTAATAATGGTTTACCTTTTTATATACCAGTGCGGGCTGTATTATTAACAGTTATCACATTTCTTTTCTTGTTTTTAATTGTTTCATTATTTACATTTAAAATGATAAAAGTAACGGAACTTGTGGAACTTATTCGAGCAGAGGAAAAGCCAAAACCTGAACCGAAATCTTCAGTTTTATTATCGCTACTTTCTTTAATTAGTATAGGGTATGGATATTTTTCAGTATTTCGCTTCATACCAAGTACCAATTTTATTACGCTTGGAATAGGTGTGCTCCTAGTAATTATAGGAACGTACTTTTTATATACACAGTGTAGCGTGTATATATTGCGCCTTGCTAAAAGGAGAGAATCTTTCTTTTTAAAGAGAACAAATATATTAACATTTTCTGAATTAATTTACCGTATGAAAGATAATGCAACGATGTTTTTTATAGTATCTATTGTTTCAGCAGTTGCATTTACAGCAATTGGTACAACAGCCGCAATTGGAAATAGGGATTTGGTAAGGATGACAAATCCGTATACATTTTTGTATGGAAGTTTTGAAAATGACAAAGTATTGAATAAAAATCTTTCTATTATAAAAAAGCACCTTTCTGATGCTAATATTCCGTATCGAATGGCTTCATCTTCATATATATACACAGAAAATGGCGTAAATGTAATGAAGTTAAGTGAATACAACGATCTTGCTAAAGCACTAGGCTATCAACAAGAAACAATTGAAAAAGAAGATGAAATTTTATTAATTCCTGGAGTCGTATCACAAAAACAAGAATTTAAAAATGGCGAGTATAAAAAGAATATAGAAGTCATTCAAGGTGACTGGACAAAGACATTTCATGTGAAAAAAGCTGTAGAAAATTTAGTTTTACCACACGATTCTAGAACTATTTATATCGCTGTTCAAGATCAGGTATATGATGGAATGCCTCTTACTAGTGACCCAGTTAATAAAGAAATTCCATATCGTACTTACGGATTTGTTGTAGATGATTGGATAAAAACGAAAGAGATTTCCAATCAATTAAAGAGTATATTTGATAAAGATCTTAGGGACAGAGATTTCTACTTTGAAGCTTTAACATTAAACTTGTTGGAAGCAAAGCAAAAGAATGGTTTATTACTTATGGTAAGTATTTTAGTCGGAATCGTCTTCTTTACATTTGCTGCTAGTTTTATTTATTTCCGATTATATACAGATTTGGATCGCGATCAGCAGCAATATAAAATGATTTCGAAAATGGGATTAAGTAAAGGTGAGTTAAAAAAAGTTGTAACGAGACAGTTATTATTAATGTTCTTTTTACCAATTGTCGTTGCAGTGATTCATACTGTAGTCGCTTATATAGCATTACAGCAATTAGTCGATTTTTCTATCATAAATAGCTCTATCGTTATTTTAATTTCATTTATATGTATACAAGTTTTATATTTCTTTATAACCCGTTGGCGTTATCTGCAAAAGCTTTATAAGGTTATGGAGCAATAGAATTTATTAGCTTGTAAGACTACAATAAAGTATGTAGAAAAATGAACTGTATGATGAAAGGAAACGAGATGAAAAGAACTTTAACTATTTTTATGTTAACGATACTACTATTAATAAGTTTTAGTGCATGTTCTAAAAAGGAAAATCCATTTCCTGCAAACGGTGTATTAATTATTGGAGATGAAAATAATATTTCACCAATTATTAATCGTTATCAGGAAATTACGGAAGAAAATGAAGTGTTTTCTGTGAAAAAAGGGGAAGTTGGAAATGGAAATGTCTTAATTTTAAATGAATCTACAGCACAAGCATTGATTAAAGAAAAACTTTTTCGAAAACAAGATAATGGCTCCAATTATATTATAGATACGTTACCGAAATTTCCAAAAGAAGGGGCGCTATTATTTACAAGTGAAGACAATAAGACTATGAAAAGTATTAAAATAGGAGAGGAAGAGATTCCTGTTACATACGATAGTGATGCTTGGATAGGTAACAATCGTAAATATTCAACGGAATGGTATATGATTGTAGCAAAAAATAGTGTTTATAAAGAAATAAAGGCAAATGAAATGAAAATGCATCTTCTTCATTTGAAAAAATCACTAGGTGACGAAAAACCTAAAATGTCGACAGATAATACATTGGTTAATGAAAATGTCAAAGTAAAAAAGTTAATTAAAGGTTTGGAAGGAGAAGTATCTTTTCACTTTGTAACGATTGGCGAAAAACCTTAAAAAAGAGTTCGAAGTTGATAAAAATTTCATCAGCTTCGAACTCTTTTTAGTTTATAGACAAATCAATTATTATGCTTTACATTACTTCATTTAATCGAGTCTCACTCGTTTCTTCAATCGCATTTGAATTTTGAACTGAATTATTTTGTGCTTCTTTTTCTTTACGAGCCTTTTGTAGCATTTCAAGTATAATCCATAAAGGAACACCTTTATCCTTTAACATCTTCCATAAATCTAATTCATTAAATTTATGTTCAGGCTGTTTCATTTCTTTTTCGGATGAACGAATATCGAACTTGATAGGATCATTTACTTTCTTACTTTCAAGTTTAGTAGAAGAGATAGTATTATGCTCAAGAGTAGATGGAGTTATTTTAGTAGGTTGAGATAATGTATGAATATTTGATCCGATTTGCATGCTTTTTTCCTCCTTTTCAAGCAATGAGATTAGTTTTCTTATGGTTTTTAAATCTTTTTAACATGAGGAAACTATATTTAATTATAAATTCTAATAAACAGATTTACAAGTTGTATTGTAAAAAGTAAATGTTTATTTGAATTAATATTTATCAACATCTGTATATGTTTTCTATATATACAACGTATATAAAATACTTTACATTATGTTTAAGTTATTAAAGTATTCTGTTATTTTTTAAAAAAGAAAAATGTAAACGTTTTATTAGGGGGAGAAAGTATGGGGAAGTTATTTTTAAAAATATGTTTTTTCGCATTAGTGACCGTATGTTCATTCGCAGCGAAAATATCATACGCTGAAGAGAGGCAACAAAATAATTATCCTATCATATTGGTGAATGGATTTGCTGGATGGGGTAGAGAAGAAATGCTTGGCGTAAAATATTGGGGTGGTGTTCATGATATACAGGAAGATTTGAAACGCAATGGTTATACGGTACATACCGCAGCTGTTGGACCTGTTTCTAGTAACTGGGATCGTGCATGTGAATTGTATGCACAAATTAGCGGTGGGACAGTAGACTATGGTGCAGTACATGCTGAGAAACATGGACATAATCGTTTTGGCAGAACTTATAGTGGTTTTGCGCCGAATTGGAGTGAAACAAATAAAGTTCATTTAGTTGGACATAGCATGGGTGGACAAACGATTAGAACATTAGTACAGCTATTAAAAGAAGGTAGTTTTGAAGAAAAGAATTATGTAAAAAATCACCCAGACACCAAAATATCACCACTATTTGAAGGCGGAAAATCATATGTTCATAGTGTTACAACATTAGCAACCCCTCACAACGGTACAACACTTGCGGATGGTAGTCTTCTACTGCCGTTCGTTAAAGATTTACTCATTACAGCTGCAAGCTTTGGAGGAAACAATAATTTATCATTATATGATTTTAAATTGGATCAATGGGGTATAAAGAAAAATGCTGGAGAGTCCTTTTTCCAATATAGTAATCGTATTCTAAATAGTTCACTTTGGAAAAATACAAAAGATATAAGTCAATGGGATTTAAGTACAGATGGTGCAAAGGAGTTAAATAATTGGGTAAAGACGCAACCAGATGTGTATTACTTATCCTATAGTGGGCATGCATCACAAGCAGCACCTATAACAGGTTTACATTTGCCTCATATAACGATGAATAAAGTGTTAATGGGAAATGCATTTTTCTTAGGTTCTTATGCGAGATATGAAGAAAACCGTCCGTTAGTTGATACTTCTTGGTGGCAAAATGATGGTGTAGTAAATACAAATTCTATGATTGCACCCTCTTCTAATGTTGCTGTAAATAATAATGAGTCATTACAGATTGGAAAATGGAATCATATCGAAACGAAAGCGAATTGGGATCATCTCGATATGGTAGGATTAAGTGTTTCAGACTCATTAGGTTTTTCTAGCATTCAAGAGTTTTATAGAACAATTGCTGAAAAGCTATCACGTTTACCGAAATAGGTAATAATAAAGCGCTCTCGATGGAATTCGAGAGCGCTTTATATTATATTGAAAGAGGGATTTGGTAGAAAAATATGGGGGGATATTATGAAAATTCAAGTTGTATTATCAGGATACGGAACAGTAGGTAGAGAGTTTATAAAATTATTAAATGAAAAATATTCATATATATATGAAACATATGGGATTCAATTAGTTGTAAGTGGCGTATTAGGGAGAAATATTGCGATACATAATGAAGACGGCTTATCACTTCATCATTTATTGATGTATGGTGGCGGTACCGCTGCAATTGAAAAATATTTAGAGTATCATCCGAAGGAACGTGCAACAACTAGCATAAGTGGTACTGTATTGGTAGAATCAACAGTTACAAATCTTAAAGATGGAAATCCAGGGAAACAATATATGAAACAAGCGATTGAGAAACAGATGGATATAGTAGCAATTTCTAAAGGGGCGCTCGTTACAAACTGGAGAGAAATAAATGAAGCAGCAAGAGGCGCCAATGTACGAATTCGATATAGCGGTGCAACAGCCGCTGCACTACCGACCCTAGATATCGGACAATTTAGTTTAGCGGGTTGCAGTATTGAAAAAATAGAAGGAATATTAAATGGAACAACTAATTATATTCTTACGAAAATGTATGAGGAAGATATGACATTTGAAGAAGCATTGAAAGAAGCACAAGATAAAGGAATTGCTGAGACAAACCCTATATTAGATATAAGTGGTTCAGATAGTGCGTGTAAATTGTTACTTTTGACAAACAGCTTAATGGGAACAGAGAAAACACTTACTGATATACATATAAAAGGAATCGAGCACGTTACAAAACAGCAAATTAGAAATGCTAAGGAACAACATAAAATTATTAAATTAATAGCATCAACATATAAGGATGAGGGGGGCAATGTCAATTTAAATGTTGAACCGTGCGAAATAGAAAAAAATCATCCGTTAGCAAAAGTAAATGGGACCGAAAAAGGAATTACGTTCTTTACAGATACGATGGGACAAGTTACTACAATTGGTGGGGCTTCTAATCCACGAGGCGCTGCAGCTGCAGCTTTAAAAGATGTAATTAACTTATATCGAAAAGATTTGTAAGACCGTACCGCCTTTTATAAAAAATACATATGTCGTGGACCTTTTGAGAATGAAATAAATATGCAAAAATGATTGCAGGGGGTAAGGAATTGTTTAAGGATTTTAAAGTTGTTAAAGATCGTCCCGTTTATATTCAATTGAAAGATTATTTGAAGAAGATGATTATGAAAGGGCATTTGCTCGGGGATCAAAAAATCCCATCAACAAGGGAACTAAGTGAATTACTAAGTGTGAGTAGAAACACTGTACTCGCTGCTTATGCAGATTTAGAGCAAGAAGGACTCATTTATGCAGTTAAAGGAAAAGGGAACTTTGTTGCGAAGGTGGATATATCTAACACTTCGTCTGTTGAAATAGATTGGAAAAATAAACTTAATACAGTGACCGCATTAGCGGATGAATTAGATTTAATGAAACATGGTGTTCGTTGGGAAAAAGGAATGATTGTTTTTAATAGTATAGCCCCGGATGAGAAGCTATTTGATGTTGAAAATTTCAAAAGAGCTTTTCTTACTCGTATGTCCATTGAAGGAGACATCGTATTGAACTACGGATATGCAAAGGGATATAGACCGTTAATGAATTATTTACTTCATTACATGGAAATGAAAGGTGTAGACATTTCGAATAAAGATATTCTAATTACAAATGGATTTACAGAAGGATTGGATATTGTACTCTCTTCTTTATCAAAAAAATCCGGGCGTGTCATTTGTGAGAATCCAACTCACCACGCTGCACTTAAGCTTTTCCGTTTACATGGACTTGAAGTTCATGGGATTGATATGCATGAGGATGGTATTGATACGAATGAAGTTGAAAAAAGTTTGCGTGAAAAAGATTTTGATTTTGCTTATTTAATTCCTTCTTATCATAATCCAACTGGTATTGTTACGAGTTCAGAGAAAAGGACGGAATTGATGAGGTTATTCTCAAAATACAAGGTTCCTATTATAGAGGACGGATTTAATGAAGAATTACGTTATTCAGGTTCACATTTAGCTCCATTATTAACTTTTGCTGGAGCTGGCAATAATGTGATTTATATTAGTAGCTTTTCAAAGGTACTTTTCCCTGGTTTACGTGTAGGCTGGATTATTGCAGATAAAGAGCTGATTCATTATTTAGAAAGCGTAAAAAGAGCAAGAACGATCCACACATCTACGTTAGATCAAGCTGTTCTGTTTCAATATTTACATGAGGGATATTTTGAGAAATATTTAAAAAAGGCAAGATCTGTTTATAAGAAAAAATATGAGTTAGCTGTCGGGGCATGTAACCAGTACATTCATTTCAAAAGAATGACTGGAGATGGTGGACTTCATTTATTTATAGAACTAGAAGAGCATATGAATGCCCGCACACTTTTACAAAAGTGTTATGAGAAAGGCGTTACGTTTTCACCTGGAGATGTTTTTTACTCTGATGGAGAAGGAGCGAACACTTTCCGATTAGGGTTTTCGCGCTTGAAAGAAGAAGAAATAGTTCGGGGAATTAAAATAATTGGTGATACAATAAAAAATGAAATTTGGAGTTGAGAAAATGAAAATCGGTGTTATTATGGGCGGGGTATCGTCTGAAAAACAAGTTTCAATTATGACGGGGAATGAAATGATTGCTCATTTAGATAAAAATAAGTATGAAATAGTTCCAATTACATTAAATGAAAAAGTGGATTTAATTGAAAAAGCGAAAGACATTGACTTTGCGTTGCTCGCGTTACACGGAAAATACGGAGAAGATGGGACAGTTCAAGGAACACTGGAGAGTTTAGGAATTCCTTATAGCGGAAGTAATATGTTATCTAGCAGTATATGTATGGATAAAAATATTTCGAAAAAGATTTTACGTTATGAAGGTGTAGAAACACCAGATTGGATTGAACTTACAAAAATGGAGGATCTAAATCTTGATGAGTTAGATAAGTTAGGATTTCCATTAGTAGTAAAACCAAACTCTGGCGGATCGAGTGTCGGAGTGAAAATCGTTTATAATAAAAATGAATTGATCTCAATGCTAGAAACTGTATTCGAATGGGATTCTGAAGTAGTAATTGAGAAGTATATAAAAGGTGATGAAATTACATGTTCAATTCTGGATGGAAAACAGTTACCTATAGTTTCAATTCGACATGCAGCCGAGTTCTTTGACTACAATGCAAAATATGATGATACTAGTACAGTTGAGGAAGTTATCGAACTTCCAGCAGAAATTAATGAACGTGTAAATAAAGCGTCACTTGCTTGTTATAAAGCATTAAAATGTAGTGTTTATGCAAGAGTTGATATGATGGTGAAGGACGGAATTCCATATGTAATGGAAATTAATACATTACCAGGGATGACACAATCAAGTTTATTGCCAAAAAGTGCAGAAGCAGCGGGAATTAGTTATAGCAAACTATTAGATATGATTATTGAAACATCATTAAAAGTTAGAAAAGAAGAAGGGTTTTAAGGGAATTATATAACTAATTTTTTGACAGTTTCACGAAGTATGCTATGATGAATACATTATAAAAACAAAATATTTATCCACTAGGGGGGCCTTTTATAGGCTGAGATCAAATGTGATTTTGAGACTCTTAGTACCTGATCTGGTTAATGCCAGCGTAGGGAAGTGGGAAAGACGTTGCTATTTAATGAGTAAATAAATACTGTCAATTTCACTTTCTTTACGCCTGTAAAGAAAGTTTTTTTATTTTACAGCTTTAATAATTGTGGATAAATAGTTATATTTTATATATTATTGGAGGGATTTAAATGACTTTTTCACAATCATTACGTAAAGAAGTAGATTCAATTTGGGAAGCGAGTTTTAACCATCCTTTTGTAAAAAAACTTGGCGAAGGAACGTTAGATTTAGCTAGTTTTCGTTATTATGTGCTTCAAGATTCATATTATTTGAGCCATTTTGCTAGAGTACAAACTTTAGGAGCTGCAAAAGCTCTTGAATTAGAGACGACAGCTCGTATGGCACATCATGCTCAAAATACATATGAAGCAGAGTTATCTTTACATGAGAATTTTGCTAAAAAGCTAGGGATAACAAAAGAAGAAAAAGATAATTTTATTCCTGCGCCAACTGCATATGCGTATACTTCACATATGTATCGTGCTGCGTATGAAGGGCATTTAGGAGATATTATTGCAGCAATTTTACCTTGCTATTGGTTGTATTATGAAATTGGTGAACGCTTAAAAGAGTGCCAGCCGGAAGAGGCAATTTATAACGAATGGATTTCTGCTTATGGATCTGATTGGTTCCGTACGCTAGTTGAAGAACAAATTACACGGTTAGATACTATTGCTGAAAAAGTAACAGAGGCAGACCGCAAGCGTATGAAACAGCATTTTATTATTAGCAGTCAATATGAATATTCATTTTGGGAAATGGCTTATACATTAGAAAAGTGGCCAGTGGATACAGACGTAAAAGACGTAATTGGATAAAGAATAGAAGTAATGTTATAGATAGGTGTGGATCATACCTATCTATATATTTTTTCTTGTCAAATTTGTGTAAAGTCATTAGTGCTACGGATATGGCGAAATAGAATATCGATAAGTTAGCTAATTTAATTGTCTACGAATTAACTGGATAAATTTCTGCCACATTTATTTTACATTCAAAAAACGTAAAGATTGGTGGTATGAAGTTAAATAAGAAAAGAAACCGGCTCTGTTAATTGTAATGGATTTGCTTTTTCTTTACGGGAATTGCTAAATCATCATGGAATGCTGTTCATACAATATGCAAATATGCATATTGTATCTTTTTGAGTTCTTTATGTGTTAAAATTATATATAGAGATATGGGAATATAAAGAAGCAAAAGCAGGAATATCCAATGAATTTTGAGAGGTGTTATATGTTTACAAATAAGAAATTAATTCGATTTGGTTTATCGTTATTTGTATTTTTAGGGATAATTAATTTTACAATCAGCTATTTCCAAACATATCTTGAAACAGCAGCAGATATTAAATGGGTAATTCCAGAAATTTGGAAAACTATTTTGCTAGATGTTCCTCAAGGGATACTTGTTCTTTTAGGCGCAATTGCTTTATATGATTTCACAAAAGAGGCATCAAAAAAAGACGCATCAATCTAAATGTGTCTTTTTTCAATTAGCAATTTCATATAGAGATTTGCTGGAGAAATAGAATGAAAAGCCCTAATTAGGGCTTTTTTTGTTGGAATTTCTTAACCGTCATAGAAACTGGTCACTTGGAGGTGTTATAGCGAAAGCCATTTACAGTACAGAAAAATCTAAGCAGCAGACGGAAATATATAGGATATGGATCATAATTATTGAGAAATTAATTGAACTTAGTAAGTATGAAGATATGACGCTAGAATTCATATTTTTTAATTTTTATTTATCTCGCTATTTGCCGGGCAGTAAGCCCCCCACCTCAAAATTCAGCGGAAGCAAAGAAGTTAGGTAGGGGATGAACAAAACCCCACTGATTAAATTTTCACTTTATAAAAATGAGCCCATAGTAAAAATAGGTATATGAACAAGGTGCATCATCTAGTGATAAGTCATACTTTGTGGGTGTACGTATTGAACTTAGTTTATAGCGCTATTTCTACTTAGATGTAACGAACAGGAATATAGGGAAGTATTGATGAGGTTGTATTTTATAAACGGAGGTTATGAAAATGAATCAGTTTCAACAAGAACTACAAGCGTTAAGCCTTAATGATTACCGGTCTGGAAATATTGTCTATTGGGACCAGCAAAACCAATATCCGTATTACTATATTGAAGATGCTGCTCGTCGCTGTGGCGGTTGTGGTCGTTGTGGCGGTTGTGGTGGAGGTCGTTGTGGCGGCTTCCGTTGTGGTGGCTTCCGTTGTATTGGTTGCTTCGGTTGTTTTGGTTGTGGAGGTTGCGGAGGTTGTGGCGGCTGTGGTGGTTGCTCTAACTGTTTTGATGGTTTTACTGATACTACCGGTACTATTGTAACGTATGAATATTGATAACATCTATCTTGCTAGTTGCGGGTAGTAACATCCCCAAAAAAATTCAGTGAGAGCAAAGAGAAGTTAGGTGGCGGACTGCCCATAAAATCCCGATTGGTGAGAGCTGATTAAATTTTCACTTTATCAATTAAAAAACATTAGTTATATATGTACGTGCCGACAAAGAATATAGCCATTATTCATGGATATATTCAATCATTCAAGTAAAAGAGTAACAATAAGATATATAGATGTAATCAAGATGTGATGGATAAAGCAATGACTAGATTTAAAATCTAATCATTGTTTTTTTCTTATGGTTTTATCATTAAATATCTGTCTAGTTTGGGCATTGCTTCCTTCTAGCTAATGATTTTATTACAACCGTGTAAGGTTAATGTAATGTTAATCGATAGTAAAATAAGTTGCTTGAGTGTATTTTAAATAAGATTAAAAAGTACTGTTTATCTATAAAATAATTGGGTAAATAATATGTAATTAGGAAGTGTATGAATATGGTTGAACTAAAATCTATTTTCCATTCGTATAAACTAAAGAGAAAAATAGCTAAAGATTTATACGGAAAAAGAGATGAATTATCACTGTTATTAAATGAATTTAATAATATGAAATGTACAGTAACATCTGAAAAGAAGAAAAACAATATGTTATCTCGTTTGCAACTAATTTATGAAAATATGAAATTAGATAAGCAGTATCCTCTATCAGTTTCTTTTGATAGTAAATTATTGGAGCGATTAGAAAAAGAATCTCTACATACTATTGAGGATGGTGTAACATGTCTACATTTAATGTTAGATATGAATTATGAAAAAATAAAACAATATGGGTCGGGTACAAGTAGGTCATTCGTTCCATTATCGCAGTCTTCTATTTGTCTCGCTGATTGTATTTGTTTAACAGGATTTGTAGTAGGTTTACTAGGAGCAATTTCATTTGGAGCATTACTGTTATCTATATGTTCAGTCACATAACGCTTAATATTTGTAAAGAGAGCACCGATTTAAGGTGTTTTTTTAGTTTTTTGTAAATTTATTGTAAATGATAAGTACAATATACCAATTAAATTGTATAATTCAAATGTATTAAAATATAAATGTAAGGGGGCTGTATATGATAATTACTTTTAATTTTTAAAAGAGTCATTTTGATAATGTTTTGTTTAGATAAATAGTTTTTACTTTTCTTTTAAATACTTCGTTTAAATGAATTAGATTAAGTAATTATTGTTCTAGCTTTTTGATAATCAAGACAATCGAAGAAAGGAATCATTTTATGAAAAAATTAAGGCTGTTAACATTTGAAAATATAGTAGAACCCCTTTTAAATGAAGAGGTATCATTTATATACTTTCCTATTGAATGGCTGGACATCGTAGAGATACATTATAAGACGTTTTTATTAACGAGTAAGTTGAAACGTTTGAATAAAAGATTATATGATATGTTTTCGGATATATTGTTTATTCAGCATAATCCGTACGTATTAAATGAAAATATACCATGGATTGTATCAAAAGAACCTATTAAACAAGAGCAACTCGATTATATTTTTCAAAGTTGGTATGAGATTATTCATGATTGGAAGCCAAATAGATTAGTAGAACCACCAAAATATGAATGGCAATCCGATTTGATTTCTAATTTGCCAGTACTACATGATAATGAAACGTATTCTAAGTGGGTACCCGCTTTAATCTCACATATTTTTTGTGAGCGTCCTATATATTTAGAAAATACAAATGAAGAAGAAATCTATTTTTCTCCTCTTAGATCACAAAATATTTGTGAGGCGATGTCAGAGCCGATAAAAGATGAAAAAACACAAGATTTTTTCTCCTATGTATATCGATTCCAATGCATAACCCGTGGTGGTGAGAACGCTCCATTATTAAATATTTCAATAGGGATTCGGAGATTTTATCAAGAATATAATCATCCAGATATTCCTTTACTTTTAAGACGGAAACGAGGCATGATATTGATTTCTACCTCAGAGTTTGCGTCAAATAATAAAAAAATACGGTTTGTAAAACTAAAAATACAACAAGCTACAACCGGTATGAAATGGATTAAAATATTTAGAAATTTAAAAGATGATTTTCAAATAGGGGGAGAGGTGGATTTAGACCATATTCTCCAATATCCGAAAGATTATATTGTAGGGGAAAATAAAAGGGTGTTATTTCCATACAATGAGAGAATTTATAAAGTTCAAGGTACTAAAATAGAACCGGGTATAAAAGTAAAGGAAAGAGAGTATTTATTTAAAGAATTTCAGCGTAAATTCTCTTATTTCACAATACTTCCAGAATGTAAAAAGATAGCAACAAATAACAAAAATGAATTATTTCCTTTATTTGCACCAAAAGGATTAGAGACATTAACATTAGAAGTTTGGTCTGAAAATATAGTGCTGGAAATAGAACAAGCATTACTTGAGAGTCAAATTGTTTTGACTAAAGTTGGTGAAAATTCTTATGTTTTGAATACAGATTTTCCAGTGTTATTAAAGATTGTGAGATACAATATTGAAAAGGTGTTACAAAATCCATATAAAATGCAATATTGCCAAAAATATAAAACAAATCTTGTAGATGATGTTACGAAAGCTGTCTATGCTACCGCGGGCGAGCGCAGTGATGCGACATTAGCATTAATCGCATTGAAAAATTGTGATGGACGAGAAAAAATTGATCCAAAACAAATCATTAGAGAGGGATTTGCACGAGCAAACCGTATTTCAACATTTATTAATTTATTTATAGGCCAAAGTGTATCTCGTAAAACAATTGTAAATAGTGTTTTTAGTTTATTAGAGCAAAAAGGATTTTTGAAGCGTAGTTGGAATAAGATAAATTTACCTTGTATATATGTTAATTTATCAATTGAACGAATATCGAAATTTGATTTCTTACCTATTCTTTCAAAAATAAAAGGAAAAGAAATTTTATATAAATTATATGGGAATACAGAATGGCAAACGATTGATTACGTATTATTAAATATAAATAAACATAATGCATTTTTACCACAACCATCAAAGAGAAATGATATGGGAGCTCTTTTTAAACAATATGTTTCCGAAACATTAATGGAAATTGTACAATATGCAAAAGAACAAAATGAACAAGTTTTTTTCATTGTAGATGCAAATTTGAGAAGGTATTGGATAAAAGAGTTACAAAATAAAGAAATTAATACAGATATTTTACCTGAAATTGTTCCAGAGGTGTTAAAGGTTCCAAATTTAAATATTATTAGAATAAATACAGGTTTTGATGTACCAAGTTACGGTTTAATAGAATGTGATGATGCTTTAGATAGCATTGGCTTATATGCAGATCAAAAAGGGATGTATTATAGCACTGGTGAATATTCACTTAATTGTAGTGGGATTTTTCAGCGATATATACTTGAAATTCTACCATTAGGTGTAAAACCTGTAGAAAGGGATTATATCGCTAAAATGATACATTACATGTGCTGTAATTCTAGTATGCTTTCGAAAAAGAATGTACACATGACATATTCCATGCATATGGAAAAGGTAATAAAGAGTTATATTACTGACATAGATGCAAGAGAGTTTAAAGAATTTGATGATGAATTGGATGTAGATGTAGTAAAAGTAGAAAAGAAAGATTCAATTATTCTACTTTAAATACTAGTAAACAAATCCTGCTCGTTATATCGATCAGGATTTGTCATTTTTTTATGTAAATAAGGATATCCTTTGTCAAGTATCTTTTCGTTTACATATTTACTTTATGTGCAGACAGGATTAATATGTTTTTTAGAAATACAAAAACTATTTCATATGGAAAAACGATTTTTATTAATTGAAAAAATTTGAAAGGAATGGGGAATTGTGAAGAAATTAGATGTGCTCTTAATGCTACTGAGCGGCCTCTTTCCAATTGCAGGACTTACAAAGCAAATCCCTCTAGAACAATCTATATATATTGGAGGGCTTTTATTTTTTACTAGTTTCGGTAGTTATTTTGCTAAAAAGATGTATTCACGTATATGCAGTTGGATAGCGTATGCGCCATTTATAACATTACTGTTAGTTATTTGGCATCAGGATATTTCAACAAGCTCAATCATAGCAAATGCGAAAATTGCTGCATGTGTCGCGTTAATTCCATGTTTATTCCGTTTTCGTACATATGGACTTACTTTGGGCTTATTCTCATTATGGGCCGCTTTACTATGGGATATAAAAGAAGTACAGTCGTTAGTCATACTTGAACGCATAACGAGTTTAATGACAAGCCATTATGTATATATATTACTATTAATTGGAGGACTTGTAATAGGAGGATTACTTGCGATGTTCATTCACCGCAAAGAGAAAGATAATAATAAAGAAAATATAAATCTACTTGGACCAAAAAAGAAACGCAAAAGATTATCATTTAAGATTCGTCTTCCAAGATTACCGAAATTAAGGATGAAACTATTTAAGTTTGGTGGGAAAGAATCTAAAAGTAAAATGCCAGAAAAAATCCATGAGTATAAGTACGAAGAACCAGTTGCAACATATGAAATGACAGAGCAAATAGATCCATACAAAGAAAATGCAGTTCAAGGTCAAACAAGGATGGAACGCCGAAGAAATAGGTATAATGCATAATGAAGTTTAATAACCCCGTAATGACTTATCTTAATATTGATAAATCATTACGGTTTTTTTATGTAATGAAATGAAGGTTGCTATTGCGGAGGGGAATAGCATATTTTATAGATAGGAACTAAAATAAGGGGAGGATAAAATGCTTATCATTACATATATATCTGCTTGTATATTATTCTTAGTTAGCTTTTTACATGTATATTGGGCTTTCGGAGGTAATTGGGGGACAAATAGTGTTATTCCAACTAAATCAGGGGAAAAGGCGTTTACACCTCGCACCGGAATGACATTGTTCATTGCATTATTATTAAGTATGGCAGCAATAATTTTGTTGCAACAAGCAAATATTGTTCATTTTGCAGTTCCTAATGTTATTATTCAAGTCGGTTCCTGGATTTGTATGATTGTCTTTTCTATTAGAGTAATTGGTGAGTTTAACTATTTTGGTATCTTTAAACGACAAAAAGATACGCACTTTGCAAGAATGGATACGGGTTTATATATTCCACTTTGTGCATTTTTATCTTTATCTTTCTTATTAGCAATAATTTTGTGAGTGAATAATAGTAGTTTCTTTTCTCAACATATATGTAAACGTGAGAAATCTAAGAGTAAATAAAAAGGATGTAAGCGCCTTCTTGTCGAAATGTAAATTATTATGAAAGGCGGTGACACTATGAAGTATGTAAAAGTTAGTATGAATGGTGGAAGTGAACATAAATTCTCAATGACTTTAGATCGGTTTGAAGAACTTATTACTACAGAGAATGGGATATTAGAAAATAAATTAGTATGTATTGAAAATGTAATGATTAATCCTACTAATATATCTTCTGTAGTTGAAAAAATTGGTGTACCGGCTAAGTTTATGGAAGCTTAAAATGTTAGATAAAAAACATCCATTGGGGATGTTTTTTAATTTATAAATATGAAATTGTACAGTGAATATTTGATTAGATTTTTTAGCAATGACTATGCATATATTAAGTACCTGAACATGGTGCTTAATATATGCACGAAATAATAAGTACAAGCATATAGTATTAAGTAGGACAAGATCTTCGTGTCCTACTTAATACTCAGAAAAAACCTCTAATCACATAAGAGCATCCAATTGCAGGGTGCTCTTATTTTTTATGAAAATCTACTACGAGCCTTATTTTATAGTAGGATGCAATAATAAATAGCTATTTTGAAATAGTGTTTTTTAGCCTTTAATTTTAAATTTATCTTTAACGTTAATAAATATTAAAAATAATATGATAGCAGAAATTAAGTTAGATAAGTAGAAGTTTTGATGAAACAGTAGTTCAAAGATGACATCGGAAGTAACGAATAAGGCAATAGCAGGTAGTATGCAAATAAATATAAATCTCCAATTTTTTAAGTAATGTTTATAATTTGTAAGTACTTTATCCATAAATATAGCTCCTATATTTTTGTTTTTATATAATTATACATTTAGATACAAGGATTTTCAAAGTAAAAATATTTAGCAATTCAAAAATATAAGGAGAGCTTTTGTTGAAAATCCAGATTGCTGTAGTAATCTGGATTTAACTTTAAAGAACTATACTAAAATGATACACTATAATCTACGTTATTTTTGAATTGAATAGAGGGATTTGTGTGATAGATAAAATTAAAAATGCTGTAGAGGATATGTACGAAGATGAGGCTAAAGATTTACTTCAAAGTATTCTCATACAGTTAAACTTATTAGAAGAAAACTATACTGAAGATACAATTAAAAATTTGATGGATATTCCGAAACAATTAACAAGTAATCCTACTTATAAAAGGAATGTAAAAGAAAGTATGCACGTACATATTGCTTTTGATGATTCAACGGCTGGTTGCTTAAAATATATGTTAAGTCAAGAAGAATTATTTGAAGAGAGTGTTGTTGCTTTTTCGGAATTCTTTTCAATTGGACCGATATATAGGTTGCATACGAATGAGGGGCAACTAGCAAGACAGAAGTGGTTAATAAATAACTTAACAGCTTATGATAGTTATTTTGAAGAAGAATATTTATCAAGATTTATAGCAACTATAGAAGAACTACATACTATTCCTGTTGAAACGCCTATTACAATTTGGAAGGCTGATAATGCACATGAACATGTAGGCCTAAGTTTTGTAATGGCACAATTAAAGGATAAGAAAAACATTCGAGTTATTAATACGTCTGAAGCAAGTAGAGAAATATTAAAACAAGAGTATGATATTCGTGGAACGGGAGAATTACCACCTGAAAGTTTAGCTCTATTCCAAAAAAGTTTTATAAAGCTACCTTATTTAACTGAAGAGAAGCGCATGAAGTTTGAAAATGAGTGGGATAGATTATCGGAAAGCATAGAATGTTTAAGAGTGTGGAAAGAAAATGAAGTGCATTCTGTACAGGAAGATTATTTTGATCAATTTATAATTGAATGCGCGAAAAGTGTGGGTGCTGATCGAGAGTTCCTCAAAGCTCCTAGAGTAATTGGTGAAGCACTTGGTCTTGTTGAACAATTGGTTGGAGATACTTTCTTAGAATATCGTTTGAAACAATTAATTAAACAAGAAGTATTTGAATTTGAAGGTTCGTTAGATGAAATGCGTTTTTATAGTGTGAAGTTAAGGAAATAATAAACACATTCTATTTTTGAAAGGCTCGTATTTTTAATAATACGAGCTTTTTAAGTTGAATTTGGGCTATACATAAGCTTCCCAGAGAGGGCATATCACATATGAATGGTAAAGGTAATGAATGAAAAGAAGGTGATTTGTTAATATGTATAACCAACAAAATTATCCATATGATCAAGCGATGTATTATAATCCACATGACTACGGGTATGAACCTACAAATGAAGTGAGAGATATTGAACAAGAAGATTACAGACCAGATGATGCGGAAGATGCTCCAACGTCACCACCACCGTCACAGGCGCCGTCGTTACCGTCTACATTTGCTTCTCCGGCTCAATCAGGTAATATGAAATCATGGATGTGTAACTGTCTAGGAAGATGGGGCTATTTACGCTTACATCGTCCTGGTCCTTTCGGAAGGGTCTTATGGTTTTTTCCGACTGAAGTGAGAAGAAATGGAGTGTCAGGTTACACGTGGCAAGGTGGTCGTCGTCGTAAAGTAAGTTATCGCTATCAACAAATTAGTAATTTTATGTGCTTCGCATAAAGAGAAGTGGGAGAGTGAAACGATTTTACTCTCTCACTTTTTTATTTTTCAATATACGAAGTAAGATTTTGATTAAAAATTTACAATTTTCACGTTTTTATTAGAGTATAATGCATATGTTGGGTTGGTTTTCAAAAACAAATGAGAGTGAGGGAATACAATGTCAATGAAAAACAAAGTTGGGTTAAGCATAGAGGATGGCATTAATTTAGCTTCAGCTCAGTTTAAAGAAGATGCGTATGAAATTTATAAAGAATCGCGAAAAAAACAACCTATATTATTTGTAAACCAAGTTGAAATCGGTAAAGAATGGCTCATTACTAGATATGAAGATGCTCTGCCACTTTTAAAAGATAATCGTTTAAAAAAAGATTGGACAAATGTGTTTTCTCAAGATATAAAGAACATGTATCTTTCCGTTGATAATAGTGACCACTTAACAACACATATGTTAAATTCAGATCCACCTAACCACAGTCGTTTACGATCTTTAGTTCAAAAAGCTTTTACACCGAAGATGATTGCACAATTAGACAAAAGAATTGAGAGAATAGCAGATGATTTGATAAGTGATATAGAGCGAAAAGGTACATTAAATCTTGTGGATGATTATTCATTTCCATTACCGATTATTGTAATAAGTGAGATGCTCGGTATTCCAAAAGAAGATCAAGCGAAATTTAGAATTTGGTCTCATGCTGTTATTGCATCACCAGAAACACCTGAAGAAATAAAAGAGACCGAAAAACAACTATCTGAGTTTATTACATATCTTCAATATTTAGTTGATATTAAACGAAAAGAGCCAAAAGAAGACTTAGTGAGTGCTTTAATACTTGCAGAGAGTGAAGGACATAAACTTAGCGCTCGGGAACTATATTCAATGATAATGCTATTAATTGTAGCAGGACACGAGACGACAGTGAATTTAATTACAAATACGGTATTAGCACTTCTTGAAAATCCAAATCAATTACAGTTATTAAAAGATAATCCAAAACTAATTGATTCGGCTATTGAGGAAGGATTGCGTTATTATTCTCCAGTTGAGGTTACAACTGCAAGATGGGCAGCGGAACCTTTTCAAATTCACGACCAAACAATCGAAAAAGGAGATATGGTTGTCATTGCCTTAGCTTCTGCAAACCGTGATGAAACTGTATTTGAAAATCCAGAAATATTTGATATTACACGGGAGAACAACCGTCACATTGCCTTTGGTCATGGTAGCCATTTCTGCTTAGGCGCTCCACTTGCGAGGTTAGAAGCAAAGATTGCTATTACTACTTTGTTTAATCGAATGCCTGAACTACAAATAAAAGGCGATCGTGAAGAAATTAAATGGCAAGGTAACTATTTAATGCGTTCTTTAGAGGAATTGCCTTTAACTTTCTAGAATAGTTAAAAGGAGACATGCATACATCGAAAATGATTTACATAGAGTATGTATGTGTTATTTAAATTCGAAACGGAAGGGTGAAAACATCCCAATGATCAACTAATTCTATTTGTAAGAGATCTTCGTTAAAAAACGAAATATTCTTCTGAATAGGGTTAGTCTGTACATTTATAGAAAAGGGATGTATATCGCTCTGCGAATATATAGTCTTTTTATATGATTTGTGCTGCCTCCTGTTCAGAACATGAAATAGGAGGCTTTTTTATGTCGACAAATGTAGTAACGAAACAAAACAATGGGGTATCACAAGTATTAAAAAATCGGTTTGTTCAAGGGATTTTAGCATCAGCATTATTTTTACAAATAGGAATATGGGTTCGAAACTTTGCGGTATTACTATATGTAATGGAAATGACAAAAGGTGATGCTTTTGCTATTTCGATGATTTCAGTTGCTGAATTCGCTCCAATTTTTATTTTTTCATTTATTGGCGGTACTTTTGCTGATAGGTGGAAGCCAAAGAAGACAATGATATGGTGTGAAACGTTAAGTTCCATTTCAGTATTCGCTGTATTAATTACGCTTATGTTTGGAACGTGGAAAATTGTGTTTTTTGTGACACTCATCTCTGCAATCCTTTCACAGTTTTCACAACCATCTGGAATGAAGTTGTTTAAACAACATTTATCAACGGAACAAATTCAATTAGCAATGTCTATATATCAAACGATATTTGCAATATTTATGGTATTAGGACCAATACTAGGGACATTTATCTTTCATAGTTTTGGAATTTATATTTCAATCATCATAACAGGTATTTCGTTTTTACTTGCGGCAGTTGTATTGTTATTCCTTCCGAAAGATCTTGAAAACGACGTAGAAAAGAAGGATATCACTCTGTTGCAGGAGATGAAGGATGGTATTAAGTATGTCAAAAAGAAAAAAGCATTAACTTTGCTAGGGCTTTGTTTTATGGCTGCAGGACTAGGTATAGGATTAATTCAGCCATTAGGTATATTTATTGTGACTGAGCAGTTAGGATTATCAAAAGAGAGTTTACAGTGGCTACTAACAGTAAATGGTGCGGGAATGATTGTTGGCGGAGCATTAGCAATGGTATTTGCGAAAAACGTTGCTCCGCAAAAGATGTTAATTATCGGTATGCTTGGTCAAGCAATTGGTATTGGCATTATAGGATATTCTACAAATTTATGGGTGACACTTACAGCGCAGCTTTTTAGTGGTTTAGCTCTTCCTTGTATCCAAATTGGTATTAATACGCTTATTATTCAAAATAGCGATACCGATTTTATAGGTCGTGTAAATGGTATTTTAAGTCCGCTTTTTACCGGTTCAATGGTAGTAACGATGAGTATAGCTGGCTCATTAAAAGAGATGTTTTCATTAAGTATGATGTATGAAGGGACGGCTTTACTTTTTATAATTGGATTATTGTTTATTTTACCTATATACAATTTAAAGCCAGTAATAGCGGTAGAAAGTGAAATAAGTGGTAAAGGAAGTGCTATACAAAATGAATCCTAATCCAAATGTTAAATACCCTATTGAAGGCAATCAAAACGTTCAATTTATAAAAAATATAATAACAAAACCTAATATACTTGTTGGTGACTATTCTTATTATGATGCGAAAGATGGAGAAACATTTGAAGATCGAGTATTACATCATTATGAATTTCTTGGAGATCGCCTTACTATTGGAAAGTTTTGTTGTATTGCATCTGGAGTTAACTTTATTATGAACGGAGCCAATCATCGGATGGATGGATTTTCGGCATATCCATTTAATATATTTGGAAATGGGTGGGAGAAGTATACACCTAGTTTGTCTGATTTACCTTATAAAGGTGATACAGTTATAGGAAATGACGTTTGGATTGGTATGGATACAACAATTATGCCCGGAATAAAAATAGGGGATGGTGCAATCATTGCAGCTAAATCTGTTGTGACTAGAGACGTCGCACCATATACAATTGTTGGTGGAAACCCTGCAAATAAAATAAAAGAGAGATTTTCAAATGAAATAATTCAAGAATTATTGCAAATTCAATGGTGGCATTTTGATATTGAAAAAATAACTGGAAATATTGATGCTATTGTACGCGGAGATATTGAACCATTAAGAAAGCTAAAAAGGGAATGAAAAATGGATGACAAATAGTATCATACCTCCGAATTTTGTTAATGATAATAGAACAAGGAGGTGTGATACTATGGCACAAGACGTTTTATGTGAAGTAAACAACTGTAAATTTTGGGCGAACGGTAATAAATGTAGTGCAGAGGCAATTTACGTAGTAAGTCATAAAGGTAAACATGCATCTACAACGGAAGAAACAGATTGCAAAACATTCGATCCAGAAGTGTAAATTCTTTAAGGGTAGCCAAATCGTGGTTGCCCTTTTATTAATGATAGTATTGATAATAAATATCATTTTCATTCATTAATTTTAGCTTTTTTTGTTATTTTTTCATATTTTCTTCATAAGTGAAGTAATCCAACTCAATTCATGTTCAATTCGTGATTTACTAAATTCAATGACTTCAGTAATAAAGGGTGAGGTAACCTCTAAAGACTGAATAGCGGTAAGTTGATTATGTAGTACGTTTTGACGTACAGTCAAAATCTCTTTTCTAGCTTCATATTCAAGTTTTTCAAATAGCGCGATACGAACAAGAAATTCTGCATTATTTGTCGCAAGTTTTTCGGGAAACTCTCGTAACATTTCAGAAAAAATTTCTTCTCCTGTTTCTGTTATATCGTACATATTTCGGTTTGGTTTTCCAACTTGTTTATGTATTTTTTTCGTTATAGCACCCATATTTTCAAAGCGCCGAAGGGCAGGGTAAAGCATGTTGTGATTTAATTCAAAATTCTCACCTAAACGATTTTGAACATTTTTTTTGATTTCATATCCATGTTTTGGTCCGGTCGTTAATTCTGCTAGTAGTAAAATATCAACGTACATAAAAATCCCCCTTATATATTTCTCAAGTTCTCTAATGAAAAATCCCCTTTAGTATATGTTAAAATAACATATGATAGTTTATACAACTTTGAACTGCCGACCTATCACTTTTATTGTAAAAGAAAAGGGAGGAAAGAACTATGGCTTCACCTGAAAATGTTATTTTAGTTCATGAAATTTCAAAGCTGAAAACAAAAGAAGAATTATGGAATCCATATGAATGGTATCGTTTGATGAGGGATAATCACCCAGTTCATTATGATGAAGAGCAGGATGTATGGAATGTTTTTTTATATGATGATGTAAATCGTGTTTTATCAGATTATCGCTTATTTTCAAGTAGAAGGGAGCGCAGACAATTCTCAATCCCTCCTTTAGAAACTAGAATAAATATAAACTCTACAGATCCACCAGAACATCGCAATGTACGTTCCATTGTTTCTAAGGCATTTACTCCAAGAAGTTTAGAACAGTGGAAACCTCGAATACAGGCCATCGCAGATGAACTTGTACAACATATCGAAAAATGTAGTGAAGTTAATATCGTTGAACAGTTTGCTGCACCTTTACCTGTTACCGTTATTTCTGATTTATTAGGAGTCCCAACAACAGATCGTAAAAAAATTAAAGAATGGTCTGATATTTTATTTATGCCGTATAGTAAAGAAAAGTTTAATGATCTGGATGCTGAGAAAGGGATAGCATTAAATGAATTCAAAGCATACCTTCTACCGATTGTTCAGGAAAAGAGATATCATTTAACCGATGATATCATTTCTGATTTAATTCGAGCTGAATATGAAGGCGAAAGATTAACCGATGAAGAAATTGTAACCTTTTCATTAGGTTTACTAGCAGCTGGGAATGAAACCACTACAAATTTAATTATTAATAGCTTTTATTGCTTTTTAGTAGATTCACCTGGAATTTATGAAGAGTTAAGAAAAGAACCTAACTTAATTTCAAAAGCGATTGAGGAAGTATTACGCTATCGCTTTCCTGTTACATTAGCCCGGAGGATTACAGAGGATACAAATATATTTGGTTCTTTAATGAAAAAGGATCAGATGATTGTTGCGTGGGTTAGTGCAGCGAATTTAGACGAGAAAAAATTTTCACAAGCCTCTCAATTTAATGTACATCGAACAGGAAATGAAAAGCATTTAACCTTTGGGAAAGGTCCTCACTTTTGCTTAGGAGCACCACTTGCACGTTTAGAGGCTGAGATTGCATTAACTACCTTTATAAATACTTTTGAAAAAATAGAGCTATCTCCATCTTTCTGTTTAGAAAAATGTATATTGGAAAATGAACAAACATTAAAATACTTACCTATTCGTTTGAAAGCTAAATAAAAATCTTAACAAGGTGCATACATTTGCATCTTGTTTTTTGTTTCTCAATTGTGAGTTTTCGGTAATCACCTTAATATGGAATTGTATAAAACGTAGAGGAGGATTCTTATGTTGACTTGTAATGGAAGTAAATCATTTCAAAAGTTTATTAAAGGTGTTACAGATCTTATGGAAAACGGTTTATTTGAAGAAGAAATAGTGTGTGGCATTGAAAAGTTACTAGAAGAACTTTTAGAAAAGAAAACATGGCTTCCGTTAGATAAACAGAAGGCCAATTTGACTCAATATGCACGACATTTATTGTATGAAGATCCGCTCAAACGTTTTGAAGTACTAGCTCTCGTATGGAAAGATGGACAATCTACACCTTTACATGATCATGACGGCACATGGGGAGTAGAAGGCGTTTTTTCAGGAAGGATTATGGTGCAGAACTTTATACAAACGAAACAACTTGGAAATTCACTTGTTTATTTAACACATACAGGAAATCTTTATTTGGGAGAAGGAGAAACAGATAAAGTAATTCCACCAGCGGATTGTCATATTCTTGAAATTAGCAAAAATGAAAGCGTTATTACGATTCATGTCTATGGAAAACGGTTAGAAAAGTTTAAAGTATATATCCCAACTGAAGAAAAAAATGTGTACATGTGTGAGACAAAATACATTAGTTATAATTCATAGTTTAAAATCCAAAGCTTTTTTAAAAAGAAAAGCTTTGGATTTTATTTTTAATTATTTCTTGACCTGAAACGCTTTTCATAAATTATAAATAAGAAGTACCTCACGAGGATTGTATGAAAACGATACCTAATAATTAATTAGAACTCGTGTATTTATAGAAAGTGGTGAAGAAATAATGAAATTAATCGCAATTGATTTAGATGGAACTCTTCTTTCGGGGAATAAAATGATAAGTAAAGAAAATGCAGAAGCAATTCGAACATGTCAAGAAGCTGGCCATGTTGTAGCAATTTGTACAGGACGTTCTATTGTTGACATTGAGCGATTATTGTTAGAAGTTGATTTAGAGTGTCCAATCATTGCGGAAAATGGGGCTCTTATATATAAAGATAAAAAAATGATGAAGAGATATCCAATTCAAAATATGCAGGCACTTGAGATTGTAGAATATCTTGAAGAGAATGGTTTATATTATCAGCTCTATACTGATAAAGGTGTGTATGTACCGGATTATGGAGTAGAGAGTGTACGTAATGAAATTGAGTATGTAAAGAATTCAAAAGAAAATTTCGACTTGAAAGAGTTAGAAACAATCGCAGCATTATATCTTGAGCATACAGCGTTTCATAGTGCGGAAAGTTGTAAACCAATTGTAGAAACAGATATACATGTGCATAAACTATTACCATTTTCTTATGAAATTGAGAAATTAAAAAAACTCAAAGAAACATTTCTTCATAATACAGATTTAGCAATTACATCTTCATATTGGCACAATTTAGAGATTAATCATCGAGATGCTCAAAAAGGGAATGGATTATATACTTTAGCAGAACATCTTAATATTCCGGTTGAAAACACTGTAGCGATAGGTGATGGGCTAAACGATGTTTCTATGATGGAAAAAGCGAACATATCAATTGCAATGGGGAATGCAGTAGAAGAAATAAAAGCAATGTGTAAATACGAAACGTTATCAAATGAAGAACATGGTGTGGCACATGCTTTATATAAATATGTAATGTAATTAAAAAAGAAAAAAGAATCCAAGTGGATTCTTTTTTCTTTTTATTAGGGGTAAGGTATTCTATGAGATTCATAGAAGCCTTATTACATTTTATTATATAGAATATATTGGAATAAATGTTTATATTTTTCATAAAAATTGTGAATATTTTATGAACTTTATACTTATTGCATGTTTATACCGCTATTAGTAACGTGTATGACTCTCAAGTGAAAATTCAGTGAATGTAAGGAGGAATTCAAGTTACCTAGACAATAAGTGAGGCATCAACGAAATATATACTAATTAAAGGTATCTTCAGTATATATATTCTTTTCTTGTTTTTAGTGAAAAATAAAATTTGTTCGAATAATTATTCTACAGCTATATACCTACACTAGCTTTCTTCGTATAATGAAGAAGTATGAATTTTAGATTTGTATGAATTTTACATATTGAGGTGAAAAAGGAATGAATTCGCGGCTAATGGAACTTATTGATGTGAGTACAATAGAAACCATGGCAGAACAATTTTATCAATTAACTAACATATCACATCAACTTCTTGATGCTGAAAAAGAGTGTGTTTTTTCATTCGGAATGAATGAGATAAAAAAGAGTAAACTTCCAAAGATTGAAATCCCCATTTTCTTATACAATCAACATTTAGGATCTTTTGTTGTATGGTCCAAAAAAAGTGAAATTTTTAGTTGTCAAAAATACTTTGAAATGCTCTCAAGTTTAATTTTAGATGGCGCAATAAAAGTATTTCAAAGTAAAAATACAACGTTGCTTTCTCGGAAAGAGGAGGAACTACATACGATTTTACAAAACATGCCTGTTATGGTCGATGCGCTTGATTATAATGGAGATTTTGTTTTGTGGAATCGAGAATGTGAAATTGTAACAGGTTATACCGCTGAAGAAATAATTGGAAATCCCAATGCACTGCAATTATTGTATCCTGATTATAATTATCGCCATCAAATACAAAAGAAATTTTTAACTTGTGGAAAAAATTTCAGAGATTGGGAAATGCACTTAACATGTAAAAATGGTGAAGTCAAAACAATAATGTGGTCGAATATATCAGAACAGTTTCCTGTAACAGGATATAGTTATTGGGCTGTTGGTGTAGATATTACACATTTAAAAGCGATAGAAGAGCAGTTAAAACAACAAACATCTGAACTGGAATTAATTTTTAAAGCTTTACCAGATTTATGTTTCTTAACAGAAGATGACGGCACAATTATAGATTACAAGGCAGGATCTCCTACAAAGTTTTACGTACCCGCAGAAGCTTTTATGGGAAAAAAGTTTTACGAAGTATTACCATCTTCAGTAGCACAGCAGTTTCAGGAAGCCATTAATCAAGTGAAGGAAAAAGGAACGAATGTAATTGTAGAATATCCACTCACACTTAATGGAAGTATTGATTTCTTTGAGGCTAGGTGCTTACCATTATTACATGATAAAATTATGATTATTGTACGCGACATTACAGAGCGAAAAAAGACAGAAGAATTGCTAAATAAATCAGATACACTTGCAGCAATTGGTCAATTAGCAGCTGGCGTGGCTCATGAAGTAAGAAATCCTTTAACTGTAATTAAAGGTTTTATACAGTTATTCCAAATTAATAAAGAAGATCAAGAAAAATATTTTGATCTTATGCTTTCTGAAATTGAAAGGATAGAAGCAATCCTACAAGAATTTCTATCAATTGCCAAAACAGATGAGATAAACACAGAAAAGAAAAATATTTATCAAATTTTTAAAAATGTCGTATCGTTAATGAATACAAAAGCAATTATGACAAATATTCAAGTTGAACTATTTACAGATGACAAAGATATAATTATTGAATGCTCAGAAAATCAATTGAAACAAGTATTTATTAATATTTTGCAAAATTCAATCGAAGCTATGCCAAATGGTGGGGAAATTTCAATTCACATAAAAGAAATAAATGATGATGGTGTCATCATTCATGTAATAGATGAAGGAATAGGAATACCTGAAGAAAGAATTAAGAGATTAGGTGAACCTTTTTATAGTACGAAAGAAAAAGGGACTGGTATTGGATTAATGTTAAGTTATAAAATTATTGAAAGTCATCAAGGGACAATTAGTATCATGAGCGAGGTTGGTGTCGGGACAACAGTAACTATTTACTTACCGAAAGTACTAAGTAAACAATCTCTTTCTAATTGTGACGACAAATGTATAGTAATACGCAATAGTAGTAATTCTTAAATCAATTAATACCCAATAACAAAGCGATTAGTGAAAACTAAGCTTTTTGTTATTGGGTATTTTTTATATTTAATTTAGTAAACTTTACCTTTTCTTTACCTTTGTTTTAATTTCTATTAAGTTTTAAACACTATATTAATATTTGTACAAAGCAATGTATAGAAATTGTACATTACTTTTAATATAGAAATGTGATTATTATTTGGAATATTGTAAGGAGGAGATTATGACAAGGTGAAAAAGCAAGAGAAGAAAAGTGGTAGAGTAGTACCTCTCCGGTTAAATATTTTATTCCTTTGTGTATTTTTATTATTTTCTGGCATTATTATTCAGTTAGGGAAAGTGCAAATTTTTGATGGAGAAACATATAAAAATGAAGTAGAGAAGAGAGAAAATGCAACCGTGGGCCTTTCTGTACCACGTGGGAAAATATTTGATCGTGAAGGAAATCCAGTAGTTGATAATAAGTCTTTACGTGCGATTACATATACAAAGGTGAAAGGTGTAAAACAAGAAGAAATATTAAAATCAGCAAGACAACTTGCAGACATTATTGAAATGCCACAAGAAGATATAGATAAGTTAACGGAGACTGATAAGAAAGACTTTTGGATGCAATTAAATCCAGAACTTGCTCAAGACTTAGTATCAAAAAAAGAAATAGATAAGTTCCGAGATAAGGATATTACCGGAAAAGAGCTAGACAAAAAAATAGAAGATTTAAAAAGGAAACGCGTTACAGACAAAAACCTTCAAGAACTAACGGCTAAAGATATAGAAGTGTTAGCTATTAAAAGTAAAATGACCTCAGGTTTTCAAATGGCACCTCAAATTATTAAAAAGAACGTTAGTGAACAGGAATATGCGGTGATTAGTGAAAATTTAGCGAACCTTCCAGGAGTAGACGCATCAGTTGATTGGGAGAGAATCTATGTAAATGATGATCTATTCCGTTCTGTTCTTGGTAACGTTTCAAATGCTGATGAAGGATTGCCACGTGAACGATTAGATTATTATTTAGTGCGTGATTATAGCCGAAATGATAGGGTCGGCAAAAGTTATATCGAACAGCAATACGAAGATGTACTTCACGGTACAAAAAAAGAAGTAAGAAGCATTGCTGATAAACAAGGAAATACTATTAGAACGGAAACTGTTACTGAAGGGAAAAGCGGTAAAAATTTAACTTTAACAATAGATATGGAATTGCAAAAAAAAGTAGAGGAGAGCATAGAAAAAATATTAAAACAATATAAAGGATCAGAATCAATGTTAGACCGTGCTTTCGTAGTGATGATGAATCCTAAAAATGGCCAAGTATTATCAATGGCTGGGAAAAGGCTTGTAGAAAAAGACGGGAAAATGGAAGTAGAAGATTATGCTTTAGGCACGCTGACAAGTTCATATGAGCTTGGATCAACGGTTAAAGGTGCGACAGTGTTAACAGGGTTTGAAACAAATGCAATAACTCCTGGAACACATTTTTATGATGCACCTATGAAGTTTAAAGGAACTAAGGAAAAGAAGTCTTGGAAAAATTTTGGTGATATAGACGATCTAAGAGCGTTACAAGTTTCTTCAAACGTTTATATGTTTAATATAGCATTAAAAATTGCTGGTGTGGATTATGTGAAAAATAGTTCACTAGATATTAAACAAGAATATTTTGATAAAATGAGATATTATTTCAGGCAATTTGGACTAGGCGTACAAACTGGTATTGATTTACCGAATGAAACTGCAGGGCAAATTGGAAAAAAAGATAATCAGCCTGGTTTCTTATTAGATTATTCTATTGGGCAATATGATACGTATACACCACTTCAGCTTGCACAATATATTTCGACTATCGCAAATGGAGGATATCGAATGAAACCACAAATTGTTCAAGAGATTAGAGAACAAACCGTTCAAAAAGATGAGGTTGGTAAAGTAGTACAATCAATAGAACCCGTTGTTTTAAATAGAATCGATATGAAACAAGAATATATTAATCAAGTAAAAGAAGGATTTAGAAAAGTATTTCAAGAAGGAGATGGAACAGGAGTAAGAGCGTTCCAAAAAGCACCATATAAACCAGCTGGTAAAACAGGGACCGCACAAACTGTATATGGTGGAGAAAATGCAATTGGGCGAAATGCGAAAGGCGATCGTAGAGAATGTTATAACTTAACATTAGCTGGATATGCGCCATATGATGATCCAGAATTAGCATTTTCTGTTGTAGTACCGTGGGTTGAAAATGATAAATCGGGCATTAACTCCGATATTGGAAAAGAAGTTTTAGATGCTTATTTTGATTTGAAAAATAAGCGGTTAACTGGTGAAGCGCCAAAAACAGATGCCTCTAAAGAGAATTAAAATGTACGAAACGTCTCTAGCATTCCTGTAAACTAGAGGCGTTTTTATCTGGAGATAGATTAGAAATGAGGTATATATGAAGCTGTTTATTCTAAAATATTGGAGGAACATATGTAGCTACATATTAATTATAATAGGGATTATTTTTATTAATAAGTCCTTTTTATTTTGTATGGTAGAAGGAATTTCGATGCAACCTACTTTGAATGAAAAAGATTATATACTTGTTAATAAGGTAAACGTCTGTTTATCGTCTTTTCATCATGGAGATGTTGTCATTATAAAAAAAGAAGACGAGCCTACTTACTATGTGAAACGAATTATTGGATTATCGGGGGATAACATACAACTAAAAAAGGATGAGGTATTTATTAACGGTAAAAAGCGTGATGAGTCGTATATACATTTAGATATGTCACAAGTATCCAATCGTTTTTCAAATTTTAGAGAAATAAAAGTTCCTACGCATAAATTATTTGTGTTAGGTGATAATCGTAATCATAGTAAAGATAGTAGGAATACACTTGGACTTATTGATGAATCAAATATAATAGGTAAAGTAGAAATGGTATTTTATCCATTTGATCATATAAAATGGATAAAATAATTCTATTAACGATTCACATTTTATAAAATAAATCATATATTGATAGCATAGGACAAGCAGAAACGCTTGTTCTAACCTCACAGAACACTCCTTATCACGGTTAGGCATCTACATAGGTAGATGCTTTTTTTATGTTGATGACTGAAAATTATTTATCAATATAATGTAGTAAGCATATTAGGACTATTAGGGGAAGATTACTTGTACAAATAACAGTATGCTTAATTAAAACAATGAAATGTAAGGAGTGAGGAATAAGTGCTAAATATTTTAGTGGTTAATTTTCCAGCAGAGGGACATGTAAACCCTACATTAAATTTAGTAAAAGCCTTTACTGAACGAGGGGATAATGTACATTATATTACAACGGCAAACTTTAAGGATAGAATTGAAGATTTAGGAGCTACTGTACATACTCATCCGGATCTATTAAAAGAGATTTCTATTGATGCTGAAACCTCATCTGGGTTAAATGCTTTTTTTCATGTGCATGTTCAAACTTCTTTATATATATTAGAAATTACGAAACAATTATGTGAAAGTATAAATTTTGATTTCGTAATTTATGATATATTTGGCGCAGGAGAGTTAGTAAAGGAGTATTTACAAGTTCCAGGTGTAGTGTCCTCACCTATATTTTTAATTCCGCCAGAATTTTTGAAGACATTACCTTTTCATCCAAATGCAGATATGCCATTCCAACCAGAGGAAATCTCTGAAAAATTACTAAATCAGATGGAACATAAATTTGGAGTAAAACCAAAGAATAATCTTCAATTTATGAATAATAAGGGTGATGTTTGTCTCGTATACACAAGTCGTTATTTCCAACCTAATAGCGAATCGTTCGGAGAAAATAACATTTTTATTGGACCGAGTATTTCAAAGCGTAAAACAAATATAAAGTTTCCACTGGAATCACTTAAAGAAAAGAAAGTTATTTATATTTCAATGGGGACACTGCTTGAAGGACTCGAACCATTCTTTAATACTTGTATTGATACTTTTTCAGATTTTGATGGGATAGTTGTAATGGCAATTGGTGATAGAAATGATATTTCTAAAATTAAGAAAGCACCAGATAATTTTATAATTGCTCCATACGTACCTCAATCAGAAATATTAAATGAAGCAGATGTTTTTATTACACATGGCGGTATGAATAGCGTACACGATGCCATTCATTATAATGTCCCATTTGTAATAATACCGCATGATAAAGACCAGCCAATGATAGCGCAAAGATTAACTGAGCTTGAAGCGGCACATAGACTATTGAAAGAACATGTTAATGTGCACACTTTAAAAGAGGCCGTAACAGATGTTCTTTCAAATGAAAAGTATAAACATGGTATAAGAAAACTTAATGATAGCTTTATAGAATGTGGTGGTTCAAAAGAAGCAATTGCAGTTATTGAATCTCTTTTAAATAAAGTAAAACTTTAATTGGTGGGGCTTTACTGCCCGCAAATAGCGGGATAAATAGTCGTAACTATATACAAGCATAGAGGTTCTCACCTTTATGCTTGTATATTCTTATCCAGCAAATTGCACAGCAGTATTTGCATGTAAAAAAGCAGTATCAAAAACGGGAACAGTAAGATCATTTTGGGAGATGAGTAAAGGTATTTCAGTGCAGCCTAATAATATACCTTCAGCGCCGTTTTGAATTAATGATTTTGTAATTTGTAATAACTTTTCTTTAGATGTTTCTGAAATGATCCCTCTACTTAATTCATCTAATATGACATGGTGGATAAAAGTTCTTTCCTCGTCATTTGGGATAATTGTCTCAATGTTATATTTCGCTAATCGTGATTTATAGAAATCTTGCTCCATCGTTTGTTTTGTTCCTAATAGTCCGATACGTTTTATATTCTGTTCTACCATTTCTTTAGCACTTACATCACCAATGTGAAGAAGCGGGATAGATATTGCTTGTTCTACCTCCTCGGCAAATAGATGTACAGTATTTGAACACATTAATAAACATTCAGCCCCAGATTTTTCAACTTTTTTTGCAACTGTAACTAGTTCATTTTTCACTTCTTCATATTGATGGTTTTGTAATAAAGTAATTACTTCACCAAAGTCCATACTATATAAAATTAGCTTCGCATTTTGATCGTATTGAGAGAGTGTAAGTGTATTAATATGTTTATAGTATAATGATGTAGATTCCCAACTTAATCCTCCAATCAAACCAATAACTTTCATAATGCATTCCTCCCGAAACGATTTTGAATTTATTATTTCATAATTCCGATAAGAATACAATGATTTAAATGCACTATTTAATAAAAAATAAAAATAGTAAGAAAAATGTTGAAATTTACATTCTTTAGTGCCATAATACGAATTACAAATTAATACTTATCCAGAGAGGTGGAGGGAACGGCCCTAAGAAACCTCAGCAACCCCTATGCAATTTTATAGGAAGGTGCTAATTCCGCAGAGGACACGATGTGTTTTTTGAAAGATAAGAGGATTCTTGAACGTGAAAGAAAATGACCTCTTATGTAAGAGGTCATTTTTTTGTTGTATAGAAAGGGAGTGTCGATGCATAATTCATTTTTAAATTAAATATAGAGTAATAAAAGTTGACTAAGATGAGAGGGGAATTGTCATGAACAAATTATCAACAAAGTTAGTAGTAGCAATCGGTATTGGAGCAGCATTATACGGGATATTAGGACTTTGGGGATTTTCTATTGCACCGAATACATTTATTAAACCAGCATTAGCTATATTAACTGTTTTTGGAGCATTATTTGGTCCAGTGGCAGGACTGTTAATCGGACTTATCGGTCATACCGTAACAGATACGATTGCTGGATGGGGGATTTGGTGGGGCTGGGTTATTAGTTCAGGAATTATTGGTTTTTCAATGGGACTTATTCAAAAAAGAGTTGGTTTTAGTGTGAAAAACGGGTCGTTTAACAAGGGGGATATTTCTTATTTAGCAATTACTGGGCTAGTTGGTATTGTCATTGCTATTATATTTGCTGGGGCATTCGATATTATTGTGATGGGAGAACCATTTGACAAAATTGTTATACAAGTATTAGGAGCAACAATTTCCGATGTCATCGTTTTCTTAGTACTTGGATTGCCACTTACAATTAGTTTGGCGAAATCCAATAAGAAACATACACATTTAAAAATTGAAAAGTAGGGATGTTAACATGCAACCAATTATTTCGTTTGAACAATTCACCTTTCAATATGGGCATGCTGCGCAGCCTACTTTAAGTGATATTACCTTTCATATATACCCTGGGGAAAAAGTGCTAATTGCTGGACGAAGTGGTTCAGGAAAGTCGACATTAGCTCATTGTATAAATGGGCTAATCCCATTTTCTTACGAAGGGAATAGCACAGGTAACGTTTTAATTGCCGGTAAAGACCCGAGGGAAGGAAGTATTTTTGAACAAAGTAAACAGGTAGGAACAATTTTGCAAGATCAAGATGCTCAATTTATTGGTCTGACAGTAGAAGAAGATGTAGCTTTTTATTTAGAAAATGAATGTGTAAAGCAAGATGACATGAAAAAGATTGTTTCGGACTCATTAAGAAAGGTGAAGATGCATACGTTTCATAAACAAAGTCCACATGAATTATCAGGAGGTCAAAAGCAAACAGTTTCTCTTGCTGGTTTATTAACAACAAATGCGGATATATTATTGTTCGATGAACCGTTAGCTAATTTAGATCCACTAAGCGCCTTACATACGATAGAACTTATGAAAGATATACATGAACAATATAATAAAACGATTGTTATTATCGAACATAGAATAGAAGAAATTTTAAAACTGGATTTAGACAAAGTTATATTAATTGATGAAGGTAAAGTTATTGCGATAGGAACACCAAAAGAAATCTTAGCGTCAAATATATTACCACGTATCGGCTTAAGAGAGCCTATTTACATCGAAGCATTAAAGAGATTACATTTTGATAGTAATAATGACGTAATATATCCAATGGAAAACCTTCAAAAAGAAAAGGTAAGCAACGTTATAAAAGAGTGGATGGAGAAACAAGTCATATTAAAAGGGAATACTAAAAACAAGGAATTACTTAAAGTGGAGAATTTATCATTTTCATACCCTAATAAACAAAAAGTATTAGAAAATGTAAACCTTTCAATATATGAAGGAGAAATTGTGGCACTGTTAGGACATAATGGAGCAGGGAAATCAACATTAGCTCATAGTCTTATAGGCATAAACAAAATGAAAAATGGGAAAATCTTGTTAAAAGGTGAAGATATTAGTTCTTGGTCTATTCGTAAACGTGGGGAAATCATATCTTACGTGATGCAAAATCCAAATCATATGATTACACAGCCTACTGTTTTTGAAGAAGCTTCATTTACATTAACATTACATAATTTTTCTAAGGAAGAAATTAAGAATAAAGTAGAAGGAACTTTAAAAATTTGTGGTTTATATCCATTTCGTAATTGGCCAATTCAAGCGCTAAGCTATGGGCAAAAAAAGAGATTAACAATCGCATCTGTATTAACAACAAATCCTAAGCTTATCATATTAGATGAACCGACAGCGGGACAAGATTATTATCATTATAAACAATTTATGTCGTTTATTAAAAACCTAGCTAAAAAGGGTATTTCATTTGTTTTTATCACTCACGATATGAATCTCGTACTAGAATATGCAGACCGTGCAGTAGTTCTACATGAAGGTAAAGTTATTGCGGATAATACAGTGTCTAATGTATTTGGTGATCAAGAAACGTTTCAAAGAGCCAACTTAAGAGAGAGTTCTTTAACCAAGCTTGTTAAATTTAGTGGGATTGCATGTCCAGAAAAATTTATGGAGCTTTATTTAGACAGTAATAGGAGGGAGGAAGGTGCATAGTACATATTTTCATCGTATGGATGGGGTAGTGAAATTGTTTTTATTTATTTTTTGTATGACGCTTACTTTTTTGTTTTTTGATTTTCGGGTGTTGCTAATATTATTTATTATTGGGTGTATCGGACTTAGCGTTGCTAAAATTCCATTTCGTAAAATTTTAATTGTTTTTAGTGTTATATTTACATTTAGTTTATTAAACTCTGTCATGATTTTATTTATTACACCAACTCATGGATCTGAATTAACTGAATCATATACCGCGTTTTTACATGTTGGATATGCAACGATTACATATGAAACATTATTTTATGCAGCTACACTTTCATTAAAGTATTTTACGTTATTACCATTTACACTTCTTTTTATTTACACGACAGATCCAAGCGAATTTGTAAGTAGCTTAAGTAAACTTGGTATTCAGTATAAGATTACATATGCAATAAATATTGCACTACGTTATATTCCTGACATCCAGTCTGAGTATAAAATTATTAAACACGCGCAAGAAGCGAGAGGAGTGGCTTTTGAAAAAGGAGAAGCAAGTTTATGGGTTCGTATGAAGAACCGTGTTTTAATTTTCTGGCCACTGATCATTCATTCTCTAGAAAGAATAGATACGGTTTCAAATGCAATGGATTTAAGAGGATTTGGAAAGAAGGATAAACGTACATGGTTTTATACAAGTAAGGCGAAACGTGAAGATTTCATCGCTTTATTTGCTGGGGTTTTCATATTCATTGTTGCGGTATATTTAAAATTAAACGTATTTCAAAACTTTTGGTATCCATTTTAGAGCACTCTTACATGAGTGCTTTTACTTATTTTTATGTAGACATGCTCAAAAAAGGGATATACACATAATGTATAATACGAACCAGTTAAAATGATCAACTACCTATTAGTTTTCAAACCAAAAGGAGGAGAAAATATGAGTTACGGTGGTTCTTGTGGTTTTGGTGGAGGTTTCGCTTTATTAGTTGTGTTATTCATTCTATTAATAATTGTAGGATGCAGCTGCTGGGGCGGAGGATACTAATTTTTAATTAGTCTTCACAAATGTAAACTAAAAAAACATTGAAGATACTTATGTATCGAAACAAATAAAAAAGGAGCGACTATGCTCCTTTTTTATTTGTTTTAATGCGTATTCTTACTATATTTCGGGAACGTAATCGTTAAAGTCGTTCCTTTACTAACGATACTTCTGATTTTTAAACTTCCATGCATCGTCTCAATAATCTTAACAGCAACCATTGTACCTAAACCAGTTCCTTTTGTTTTTGTACTAAAATACGGTTCACCGAATCGATGTATTTGCTCCTGTGACATTCCAACTCCGCTATCTTCAATTCGTATTTCAACTTTACTATTATTGATAGATGAGGAAATACTTAAGGTACCACCATTAGGCATTGCTTCAATACTGTTTTTTATTAAGTTTAAAAAACATTGTTGAAAGTGCTGTTTATTACCAACAATGGTTGCCTCAGAAAAATCCTGTGTAATATGTATCGTATTCATATTACACAATGGCAATATCATATTAATAACTCGATTTAACTCTTGTTTTACTGAAATTTGATCTAATTTTTCTGGAGCAGGTTTGGCAAACGTTAAGTAATCATCGATAATTTCTTGGGCACGATTTAACTCTTCAAGTATATGTTTAATATATTCGTCTCTTGATTCAGGAGTTAAATTTTGTGTTTTTAAAAGCTGTGTAAATCCTTTTACAACCGTTAAGGGATTCCTTACTTCGTGCGATATACTTGCAGCGAGTTGGCTAACAATCTCCATTTTTTCCATTTTAATTAATTTTGAGCGCATTAATACAGCATCTTTAATAACTTCATTTATATAAACAATAAATAACATTAAAGTAGTCGGTAATACCATGAAATAAATAATATACAAATTATTCACTTCAAAATCTGATAAGGTTAATACAATTAAAGTTGTAAATATTGCTAGGAAAAAGGTTAAAAACATGGAAAAAGCTACTTTAAGTTTTCTATTATATGTATTAAATTTTGAAGATGCGAGTGCTGTAACGATGAACATTATTCCGTAAACAACAACTGTCAGCATGTTAAAGCCATAAAATAAAAATCTCGTAATTAATAAAATTGTAAACAATATGATACCGACAGGGAATCCACCATAAAGCGTACCTATTATGACCGGAATTTGTCTTAAATCATGAATACAACTTTCATCCATATAGATAGGGTATCGCATACATAAAATAAGCGGGATACTAGAACAAAGGGTAATCAGTAGTATTTTATATTTCTTTAAATAGTGCCGGCTATCATATATGAAATAAAAAACAAATATACTACATAAAATGTATAGAAGATTATTTAATACGTTTTGATTAATATAAACAAAGTCCATAATATTTGCCTCGTTATTCTGAATTTCCTTTTCATATGTATTATACATGATAACATGTGTTAAGCTGCACGAAACTTGTTAATAAAATTCACTTGTTTTCGCGGTATTTCTAGAAATAATATTTTATTTAACTGCTAGATTTAAAGCTGCTTTTACTATCCAATGCAATAGGAGTATGGAATTATTTAAAATACCATTATCTAGTGCTGATTTATACTATTCTTGAATGTGCATAACATTTAATTTCTGAAGTGCAATCATTCCTATGTTAGTTATAACATGGTGGGGCATGTTGCTACTATAAGAAACGTAGATATTCTTTTCTATACGTTTCATTTTAATTTCTAACCACTGAACCAGATAGTCTTTTAAAGCAAGCTTAGACGGCTCCACAAAAGTCCCTTTATTTAACTCCGTAATTTTTTTCGCCTTCTTTTTTGTCTTATAACCAGTAAACCACTTTTATCTTCTTTTTACTGTCTCTGGATCAGGACCGATATCAATAATGATGCAATATTTATTTCCTCTTTTTCGAATATGTCCTTTCACTTAAAACACTCCTTCATTTGTTTTGAATCATGTTGTATAAGTCTAGTTGTAATTTTGCTGCTATGAAAATTACATAGTTGGACATATCAGCGATGGATATATTTTACCATATATAAACTGAATTGATTATTTAATATATTAGTTGTTTTTTTACAAAAGTTAATTTTATAAAATGATTTTGTATATTTGAAGCAATATTTTTATTTAAAACACCTTATTTGGAATAGTACATCTTGTATATATCATATTTTGTACAATTAATATTTTCTTATTTTAGAAATGATTTTAATTTGGAGTGAGATATATGGAGAGGAAAAAGAAATGGGAAGGATTAAACTCTAAAAATCCATCTGCTGATTCACTGGATTCGAGTTTAATAGGACCGACATTGCCACCGATTTCTTCATTTACTCTACCAACGGGATTTGAATCTGCATTCAGAGCTTTCAAATCTACTGATCAGTCCGTTACTGCTAATACACTGTCTATAGTAACATTTGAAACTACACAATTCGATTTAAATGGTGAATATGATGGTGTATCAACATTTATACCGCAACAAGATGGAGTATATTTAATTATTACTACTATAATTTTTAGTCCTACTGATGATACTCTAAATTATGTGACGGAAGTATTTATAACAGTTAACAGTGCTTTAATAGCAGGAGATGATAGCTTTTTTGGTGGAAATACTGGGCTTTTAAATGCAGTAACAGTTTCTACCATTGTACAATTGAATGCAGGAGATATGGTGCAAGTCCAAGCCGGTAGTACCATAGATGGCGTTATTGCATCTCCGCTTCTTACAAATTTTCAAGCTGCGAGGTTTCCATTACCAGTTCCAAATACATTTTTCTTGTTAAATAATTTATCTGCAGATTGGAGTAAAAGGCCGTTTAGTAGAAAAACATAATTATGTTCATTTTAAAAATAGTGTGAAGAAAATGATGAATTTAAATTAATTTTGTCTATTAAGAATAAGAAAAGCCACTTAGATAAGTGGCTTTTCTTATTTTTAAATTATGGGATATACCTTAGAAGATATCACTCGAATGAATATTACTAAATTAGCAATAAGATACTCAGAGAGATTTAGTCGTGAAGCTAGTCAAATTCGTAATAAAAAAGAGCCATGAGTGGAAAGGTTCATAACTCTTTTTGTAAGGGTAATGATTTTATAGGTAATAATCATCATGAAACCCTAAAAATGTAAGTTGATTAATTTCTATAAAATTCGAATTTTATAGAAAAAAAGCGACTGACAACAGCTAACTGCTTAGCAGGTTCTTTAAGATAAAAAAGAAGAGAATATAGAGGTTCATTCTGATTGTTTGAAGGTAATGAAAGAAAGAATATCACATACTATCGATCTTAATAAAAACTATGTTTGTTTTTCATTTTATTCACAAATAGTTCCAGTTGCTATTCCTGTTGGAGCGAAACCTACTGGGACATTAGTGATAACAGTATTCGTGGCAATATCAATAACAGAAACAGTATTACTACCTTGATTTGTAACATAGGCACGAGTGCCATCAGGTATGATAGTTACCTGATCAGGGGATAAAGCAACAGGAATTGTATCAATCACAGTATTTGTCGCCACATTTATTACCGAAACATTATTGCTAACTTTATTTACAACGTAAATAAGATTTCCACCTGGTGTAATATCTATACCAACAGGTTCGGTACCTACGTTAATTGTATTAATTACGGAATTGGTAGCGGTGTTAATAACAGAAACAGTATTGCTGTTCTGATTCGTGACATACGCACGAGTGCCATCTAGTGTGAAAACGATTATTCTAGGGCGAATGCCAACAGGAATGGTAGCGGTAACTGTGTTAGTAGCAGTATTAATAACAGAAATTGTGTTACTTAATTCGTTTGCAACATATGCAAAGGCTCCGTTTGGAGAAACAGTTATTCCTTGCGGAGCGATACCAACAGGGATGGTAGTGATAACTGTATTAGTAGCAGCAGTAATAACTGAAACGTTATTACTTGCGTGGTTTCCAACATAAACAGTTGTGTTATTTGGAGAAACAGCTACGCCAATTGGATCAGCTCCAACGGGAATGGTAGCAATAACTGTATTAGTAGCAGTATCAATAACGGAAACGGTATCGGAAAAAATATTAGTAACATAAGCACGAGCCCCATTGGGTGAAACTGTTACTTCAAGAGGTGCATTATCTACAGTAATTGTAGCGACTACTGTATTTGTTGCGGTGTTAATCACTGATACTGTATCATCTGCAGGGTCATCGATTGCTCCTGCGTTAGTAACATATACAAGGAAATTACATCCAGGTCCAGGTGGTCCGGTTGGCCCAGTTGGTCCAGGTGGACACTCACAGTCTCCAGTCGGCCCAGGTGGTCCTTCCGGCCCCTGAATACCTTGCACACCTTGAGGTCCAGTCGGCCCTTCTAATCCTTCAGGCCCTTGAATGCCTTGCACACCTTGAGGTCCAGTCGGTCCTTCTAATCCTTCAGGCCCTTGAATGCCTTGCACACCCTGAGGTCCAGTTGGCCCTTCCGGTCCTTCCGGTCCTTGAATCCCTTGTATACCCTGAGGTCCAGTCGGTCCAGGTGGTCCAGGAACTCCCATTCCGGTTCCCGAACCAGTCGGCCCAGGTGGCCCTGGCGGTCCTTGAATGCCTTGCACACCTTGAGGTCCCTGAGGCCCTTCCGGCCCTTCCGGTCCCTGAATCCCTTCTACACCTTGAGGTCCTTCCGGTCCTTGAGGTCCTTCAGGCCCTTGAATGCCTTGCACACCTTGAGGGCCTTCCGGCCCTTCCGGTCCTTCAAGTCCCTGAATGCCTTGCACACCTTGAGACCCCTGAGCTCCTCTAGGTCCAGGAATTCCTCTAGGTCCTGTTGCTCCAGTCGGCCCTGGCGTTCCGATGTTACTCAATAACGAACTATTCAAGATTCCTTGTAAAATTAGGTTGAATGTTTGCTGTAATAAGGGGTCTGATATATTTGAACAACTGATAAGTGAAGACAAGCTTTGGAATAGAAATTGGAGTAACGCTGAGATTTGAGTGAGAGATGCAGTAGGTAAGGAATTGATTAATTGATTTATAGTTCTTATGACTAAATTTCTATTTGGTGTACTTGGTTGTACTGCTATTAATAAATTATTTAATGCCTGTAATGCAGATTGGAGTATTTCTATAGTTGTTGAATTTGGTGTTGTGAAAAAAGAAAGAATAGCTTGATTTAATTGGCTTATTATTTGTAATAATTCTTGTTGTTGAGAACTTGAGAGAAAAACAGGTGTACAGCAATTACTTTGATTACAAGGGGATATAGAAATAAAGCAGGGCTGCTGGAATTTATCACAAGGATTTGGTGAGTTTGATTTTTGATTATATCTCATAAGTAACCTCCTTTTTAAAAAATAAATGTTAGGTAAGTCTAGATAAATTATTTTAGCAACTATGTTTAAAATGTTTGTGGGTATATGTTTAATGTTTTTTTCTTCAAAGTATATGTAAACAAAATGGAGATGTTCTTAGGGGACGTATAATCAATGCTTAATTACTAATAAAGATTGTAATCATAGGAGGAGAAATGAAAGTTACAAAGTAAAATATACAAGCTATTAAATTTATCCCGCATTAACGGGTAGTAAGATCCCCACCTCAAAATTCAGCGGAAGCAAAGAAGTTAAGTGAGGGATCAACTGCCAATAAAAGCTCCATTGGTTCAACTAATAAAAAGTGGGGATAAACACCCCACCAATTATTAAAGTTTCACTTTATAAAATCAACAAAAGCGTTATTTTAGAAAAAAAGGTGACTCAGCAATTCTGTCAGCCGAGTCACCCAGTACTATCGATCCAAATAATATTTTTTTATATGTAGTTATAGCGGTTTCTTAGCGGCTAACCCAAAATGGCGGTCGAAGAACAAAGAATTTTATTTTAGAAAGTATTAGATTTTACTATGTTAATGCTATAACAGCAAGAGTTAAGCCCAATGTATTTAATGTATTAGAATATGGTCCTACATTAACAGTAAGAGTACTTGTTATACCTAAAGGTGTAGTGAAAATAGCGGGTGCTGATACAGAAGTGAATCCTGCAGTATATCCCAGAGAAGTACCAGAGCCAATGATTGGATTATTATTCAAATACATAGTGATACCTGCCGAATTACCTCCTGGTTGAATGATAACTTGCACTTCATAGATTGCCAAATAGGTTCTTCCACCTTCAAGTAAAACAGTTGTTGGTGGTGTGAATGAGATTGCCGTACCATTAGAATTTACCACGGTATCTAGTGGAATCGCAGAATTTACAGAAACTATTGATGGGGTAGTTTGAACAACATTTAAACTGTTAGCCGTGGGGGATGGACAAGTGCAAGGTTTGTGAATGTTAGAGTTATTATCATTTTGGTAATTCACAAATAATCAAGCTCCTTTGCGTAAGATAATTTTTTATCCTATATAAAACGTAGCTTTTTTGTATCTAAGTTATTTTTAATAAGTTTTTAAAGATAAGTCGAATATTGTTGGTCAGTCAACTCTTAAAAGTATTTGATACTCTGGGATTTTAAAATGCATCTGATAAATATATATGAATGTTTTTTTAAGGACATTACTGTAAGTTAGGAAACATAATAAAATAGTTATTTGGGCATAAAAAAGAGCACAATATATGTGCTCTTGGATAAGAAAGGTAGATTTCTATGAGTGGATGACTCCATACAATAATATATGCTTGTCCAGTTAAAAGGTGAAATGTTTTAATAAAATAGTTATTTGATAGAATTTTGATAAAAAGCGATGATCATTAATTCACTCCTTGACTCATGACAATTGCTTATGTATTGAAAAGTTATTCAGCTATTTGAAATATAGTTTCATTAGCTCTAGAGAATCCATATAGTTTCCTTGCGAACTTTAAAATACCTTCTTCGCTCTCTGTTAAAGTTTTAACATCGTTTTCAAAATAACGTCCTATCAGTTCTAATTCAGACAATTTTTTCTTTTCTTTATTAAGTGTAATTTGTTTTTCTTGAATCATATCTTCTTGTTTGTAAATGCAGATTTGAATGGAAATAACCATAGGTAGCATAAAAGCAAGTGCTAATAACAGACGACGTCTTAGTTTTTTATTCGTTTGTTGATTCTTATTAGGGTTAATTTGTTTTTTTGAGATTGATTGTTGTGGTGTTAAATTTGGGACACTCCCCATTTTAAAGCCTCCATTACTTATGTATAGAATTTAAATTGTTTAAAAGTATTATATATGTTAAATAGATAATTTTGAATCTATTTGGATAAAGGGGGGGATTAAATTTAAATAAAAACGTTATTTGAATAGAGAAGTCCTAGATTTAGGGGGTCTAGGGCTTCAAATCTGAGCATATCTCACACGGCATTATAAAGAGAAAAGAACGTACTGAAGATAACATATGAATGTTTCATAAATGTAATAAAAAAGCGCCCTATGACTAAAATGTATATTGAAAAAAAGTTCACATCATATTGTATGTATGTTTTTTATGATGGTGCAATTTTGAAACAAAAACGTTATTTGAATTATCAATGCGAGTTTTACATTATTAAAGGAGGGAGAAGGGGGGAATAGAAGTATAATTCTACTTTTCCCTAAGAATAAATAGATTTGATTAAGGTTGAGTTATATTCGTTGTGACACAACTTGCTTCGAAATTATTGTTAAATACAAGTGTACCTTCACCAGTAAATGGCACTCTAATAACTAGATTCTTACTATCATAATCAAATTCTGTTGATAGTGAACGTGATCCGTACTCAACGGAGGAGAATACAAGTTTACCGTTAGAAATATTATAAATAAGAGTTAAACAAAGTGGCTGAGTTAATCCTGTGATAATGCAAGACATTCTATTTAAACCTCCTATCTTCTTCCTTATTAATAGCGTATGCAAATAGTACAAGCTTTGGCACAGTAGAAGCGGATAGGGAATGATGTAAAGATAGAAACTTTTAATAAAAGTGCTATTTTAATCAAAAGGAAGAATGAACATTGAACGTAAAGGAGTACGTCGTTTATAAAAGTGAATCATCTCTATGGATTGGAACTATACAGGAGTACGCTGAGTATATGATCGTACTTCCTGCAACAGTTCGTTTTTATACAAGACCAGTGTATCAAAGTAGAATAGTAAGTCGGAAGAATGCTAGGAATTATATAACTGTTACGGAGGTGAGGAAGATTAATAAAAATTTCATTTTGTAGAGAAATGGTGTGATTAAGTATGGGCATTGAATACGGAATGTTTGTATTAAAAAAGAGCAGACTTTAACCTACACATAAAAGTGCTGGAATTGTTCTAAAGGAAGGAATATCTGAAATATAAATATAATTGAGGGGAGTGAAATAATAATGGAAACTAGTACTTTTTTAGGGCTGTTCTGGGGGTGGATGACGGTTATCGTATCGGGAATACTTTTCGTCCGTCCATCGGTGCTACGTGAGTTAAAAAAATTAGTGGTTGAAGACAGAGGGTTTGGTATTATGTATGGTTTTCTATCGATTTTCCTAGGATTAGGTACTGTAATTCTACATAATGTATGGGTATTCAACTGGAAGGGATTCCTAACGGTTATTGCATGGCTTGCATTATTAAAGGGAATTTACATAATTGCATATCCTGAACCCTCTAAGAAAACAGACTTTGAAGTAAGGATACTATCAACACGTATAGTACTCGCTATCATTGGTGCTTTGGCTTTATGGATGCTTATAGTAATCTATATAAAATAATCTTTTTTTAATAAATAAAAGAGCCTGATATGAGAGAAAAGGCCTTTTCAAAAATTGCAATAGTAGGAAAAAGAAATACTTATATTGTCATCACCCTGTACCATCCATTTTGTTTAAAATATGGGGAGTTAAACTCACACATTAGTACACAATTGGAAATATAATCAGTATGTAAAGAAAGAATATGTGAATTATTTAAACAAAAAGTGCTAACAAGTTTGCAAACGAACTTGCTAACACTTATACAAAATATACATAAATTATCGCTGATATGTCTTCCTCAATAATAGCCATAATAAATTAGAACACACTAGTACGAAACGCTCATAAAACCATTTTTAATTTACATGATAATAGTATAAACTCTATATTTCTTTTAATAATTTAGGGTTATATCTTTTCTGCATTAGATGCTTTTAACCACGCTTCGTAAAATGCTGTAACTGATGCATAACGTTCTGCACGATTTTTATTTACAGCACGATACGCTACCTCATATAATTCCTTACTTGCTTTCCATTTTATAAAAGAACGATCTTTTTCACCGCCTAAAAGTGAGAAAGCCATTGCTCCCATATTAAATACATTTGTTCTTTCATCAATTGTTGCGTTTAGTTCAAATTCCTCTGGTGACATAAAACGGGAGGAACCCCATAGCCGGCCCATTTTATTTATGTAAGGTTTCTTACTGTATAAATCTATATCACAAATTTTTGTTTCTTTTGTATTAAAATTATATAAAATACTACCGTCATAAAAATCTATTGCTACATAGTTTTTCTTTTCTACATAAGTATGGAAAGAAAAAATGGAATGTAAGGAATGAATTCGTTCTATAGCAGATAAATGCCTAAATTTATAAAATGGTGAGTTTGGATTTTTATATTTTTCAGGAGGTGGGAAACTCCAATGCGAATGAAGACATTCACCATCAAACCAATCGAAAATTAATACATATCCAGATTGAACTGGAAAATGATCAATTAGTCTTATGAGCGATTCATGCTTTAAATCTTCATAGATAGTAACTGAATTTTTTAGCCTTTTAATAGCATCACCCGTTGTTCCTTCATATGCAATTGTTTGTGCTCCTGCGTATTTGATAAATTTCTTGTGACCATCTTTTTCTACACCAAAACTTATATTACCTGAGTCTTGCTGGTCAAAAACTGCAAATACGGTCCCTAATTTAATAAGCCAATCAAAATTATGATATTCTTTTAATTGGAATGTTACACTATTTAACTGAATTTCGACGGAATTATCTTTCATAGCTTACCTCACATTTAATATAATTAAGTTGTACATTCCACTATTCGACATATTTTATGGAAATCCTATGCTAACAATATGAAATTTTATAAATATAATGATAAATACTTATAAAGAGGTGAATACAATGGATCAACAAATTGTTATTAAACCGTATCAAAAAGACTGGGTTGAAGAGTATATAAAAGAAAAAGAGAAATTCTGTTCCTTGTTAGGACAAGAAATAATTGCTGTTGAACATATAGGAAGCACAGCAGTAGAAGGATTAGGAGCTAAACCTCTTATTGATATGATGATTGGCGTAACAGAACTGCAAATAACTGAAAAGTGGATTGAAGTTCTATCGGAAATTGGATATGAGTATGTTCCAAAAGATGCAACCAATTGGCGTTTTTTTAGAAAAGGAAAGTGGAGAGCGGGTACTCATCATTTGCATGTTTATATTTATAATAGTGACGAATGGAGGAACAATATTTTATTTCGTGACTTTCTAATAAGCCATGAATGGGCACGTAAAGAATATAGAGAATTAAAAGAGATACTTGCTATTACATATGCTTTTGATCGTGTTTCATATACAAAGGCAAAAGCGCCGTTTATTCGAAAAATATTAGAATTGGCTAGAACTCAATGAATTTATAGATTCTTATCTAACTAGTTTTGAAACCTCTTCCTACACTTTTTATAGGGAGGGGATTTTTTGTTTTTTCATGACTAAATATATAATTTCTAATTATTGGAGGCAAACTATTTTATTTATTTTGATATTTCTAGTACATTGGAAATATTAAGGGGGAATTAAGCAATGAAAGCTATTGTACATCAATATAAAAAAGGATTAGAGGGAGTAGGATATAAATTTTCACCTAAGATAAGTCCTAGTGCAGGTGAAGTAAAAGTAAAGTTAAAAGCTGCCGGGTTAAATCATAGGGATTTATTTATTATAAATAATAGAAAAGAAATGGATCTACCATTAGTAATAGGGTCAGATGGATCAGGAATTGTTACAGAAATAGGAGAAGGAGTTTCAAATATTACACTACATACAGAAGTTATTATTAATCCTAGTATTGGATGGGAACATGCTACTGAAGTACCGGAGTTACCGGAAGTGCTAGGTGGGCCGAAAGATGGAACGTTTGCTGAATATGTAATTGTACCAGTTGAAAATGTTGTAGAAAAGCCGTCATATCTTACTTGGGAAGAATCAGGTGTTTTATCTTTATCCGCATTAACTGCATACAGAGCGCTTTTTACTAAAGGTAGATTGAAGCGCGGCGAACACGTTTTAATTCCGGGAATAGGCGGTGGTGTTGCTACATTTGCCATGTTATTCGCGAAAGCAATTGGCGCAAAAGTGAGTGTTACTTCAAGGGTAGAGAATAAAAGGGAACTTGCTGCGAAATATGGTGCAGATATTTCTTTTCATAGTGCCGGAAATTGGGGAGAGAGCTTACAAGGTGAAAAAGTAGATTTAATAATAGATAGTATAGGTCCAGCAACTTTTTTGAAATATTTTGATGTATTAAAACCAAACGGAAGAATCGTGAATTTTGGTGCAAGCTCAGGAGATAAAATTGAATTACCATTACGCGCGCTATTTTACAATCAAATTGATATTATGGGAACATCCATGGGTAGCCGTGAGGAATTTAATGAGATGATAAAGTTTATAGAAAAACATCAAATTAAACCAATTATTGATAAAGTTTACTCGTTAGAAGAAGCAATTCGAGCACTAAGCCGTATGGAACGTGGAGAACAATTCGGAAATATTGTACTTCAAATGAATTAAAAAATATGATTTTACAATTAGTATATTTAAATGAACATGTTATGTATTCCAAACATGAAAAAAATACGAATCGCCTTATTATAAAGGTTTACGAACTTTATACATAAATAGCGTATAAAATTTGTTTTATAATTGTCACATGAGCAATAGTAAAATGAGAATTAGATGAGAAAAGTTTAAGCCCATTTTCATAATGGTATTGTATACTGTGTAAATCAAGAACACTTGTAAGTAGGGAGAGAGTATTATGAATTACACAGTATTTCGGTGGTTTAATAATTTTGCTGATTCATCCAAACTATTTGATACGATAATGGTTGCTATTACAAATAGCGCTGCATACGTAGCCGTTCTATTTATGCTTATCTTATGGTTTAATAATGGAAAGAAAGAGAATGCAATTAGAAAACAATATACAGTTTTATATACGACGCTTTCGGTTATTATTGCATTAGTAGTAAATGTTCTTATACACGCAGTATATTACCATCCGCGTCCGTTCGTATCACATGATGTACACCAATTAGTGCCACACGCAGCAGATTCATCATTCGTTAGCGATCATTCTGTACTTGTATTTTCAATCGCCTTCGTATTTATTCTTAGAGGAGAAAAACTGAAATATATCGCGCTATTATGGGCAGTGCTAGTCGGTATATCACGTATGTACGTAGGTGTTCATTATCCTTTAGATATACTTGGTGCAGCATTCTTAACGCTTATTACGAGCGCTTTAGTAATGCAAAGTACACGTATGTTTGAACCAATAGCGAAACTTGTATTCAAAATGTATGCATTAGTAGCGAGACGAATTCCTTTCTTAGCGAAATATAATCATATCACGTAATTTTCTTATAAAAAGTTCCCCTTTGGACATCCAGAGGGGAACTTTTTTATAGGAAATACGAAAAGAGTGTAGAGTGCTCTGTAATCAAGTTGTACTGATTAATATTCTGAAATTTCACGCACCGTATTTAATATATATATAATAATGACACAAAATAACAACAGTTAGTTTCGTATTGTTTTAAAGGAATTAAAAAGAAAACTTCGAAACATATAGTATCGTAAACAAAAACTACAAATTATAAAACGCATCTTCGTACGAATCCATTCCAAAAGAGAGGAGATAAGTATGCAAAAACTTCAAACGAATAAAGGCGCTCGATATATGATGATTGCTTTTATTGTTTTGTTTCTTATTATGATTTTGCGTATAGTCTATATTCAGGCAGTAGGAGTCGTGCATAATGTAAATGTAAAGGACCTCGCGGATGAACAACATAATAAAAAAGGTGTTTTAGAAGCGAATCGTGGCACTATCTATGACCAAACGGGAAAGGTGTTAGTACAAGATTCTACAACGTATCGAGTTGTTGTGAATTTAAAAGGAAAAGATAAAGTGAAAAATAAAGATGAAACCGCACAACAATTAGCCGATGCGCTTGAAATTGATAAAGAAGAAGTATTAAAAAACTTTCATGAAGGGCGTACGCAAGTTGAAATTGGGAAAATTGGTCGGAACTTATCTAGGGAAAAGAAGGAAAAAATTAATGATTTAAAAATACCAGGTGTATCTTTTATGTCGGAAAAAGCAAGAGTGTATCCGAATGAAGACTTTGCATCCTATATACTGGGTTTTGCTAGACCAGATGATAAAGGGAATACGGAAGGGAAGTTTGGGCTTGAAAAGAGTTTGGATAAATATTTGCGCTCGACAAACGGGAATATAGAATATGTGGGTACACGAAGGGGGATTCCGCTTACAAATGATATAGGTAAAGTAGAACCTGCTAAAAATGGGAATAACGTGTATTTAACGCTTGATAAACAAATTAATAGCTTTTTAGAAGAAGCGATGAACAAAGCACAAGAGCATTATGATCCTTCTATGTTAATTGGCATTATTGCTGATCCAAAAACAGGAAAGGTTTTAGCGATGTCTAGTAAGCCTAGTTACAATCCTAATGTAGGTGATATCGAATACTTTTTAAATGATCCGATTGCAAATGCATATGAACCAGGTTCAACTATGAAAGTTTTTACGTTAGCAGCTGCCATTAATGAAGGTGTATATAACGGAAAAGAATATTTTCAGTCTGGAAAATATTCCGTTGGTTCCTCTGATATAAAAGATCATAATGGTGGATTTGGATGGGGATCAATTACATTTGATGAAGGTTTTGAAAGATCATCAAACGTAGCTTTTTCTATTTTAGAAGATCAGTTACTGAAACCAAATAAATTTAAGCAATATATGAATAAATTTGGATTCAATCAAAAAACAGGAATAGATTTACCTGGAGAAAGTAAAAATACTTTATTATTAAATACGCAAATTCAACAGGTTACAACTTCTTTCGGTCAAGGTTCTACAGTAACTCCGATTCAATTAATCCAAGCGGCTACTGCTATAGCAAATGACGGGAAAATGATGCAACCATATATCGTTGATAAAGTTGTAAATCCAACAAATAAAGAAGTTATTATGGAAAATCAACCGAAAGAAATTGGGAATCCGATAAAAAAAGAAACAGCGGACAAGGTTAGAAGCTTAATGGAGCGTGTTATAACATCTTCAAAAGGAACTGGTACAATGTATAAAGTGGATGGTTATCCAATTGGAGGTAAGACAGGAACAGCACAAATACCGAATCCTGAAAACGGCCGATATATGGAAGGGAAAGAGAATTACATTTTCTCCTTTTTAGGAATGGCTCCAATTGATGATCCGGAGTTAATCGTATACTTAGCTATTAAGCAGCCAAAGTTAAAAGGAGATGAGTATGGAGCTCAGCCTCTTGCTGAAATATTTAAACCTGTTATAAAAAACAGCCTTGAATATTTAAAGGTGAAACCGTATACAGAAAAACAAATAGCTGATGCAACGAAGCAATCTCAATTAAAAGTACAAAATTATGTAAATCAATCGATGGGTACAGCAGAGAAAAGTGTAGAAAAAGAGAAGCTACAGCCAATAATTTTAGGAGAAGGAAAAATAATAAAACAATATCCACAGTCTGGCGAGGTCATGAGTGAAGGGGATCGTATATTTTTATTAGGGAATAACGCACAAATGCCAAATGTAAAAGGTTGGTCCATGCGTGATGTTATGTATTTCTCTAAGCTTTTGAAATTAGATTTGAAAACTTCTGGTACAGGTTATGTAACGAGCCAAAGTATTGAAAAAGGACAAAATTTACAAGAAGGAGATACACTAGAACTAGAATTAGAACCGCCGTTACAACCGTTAACAGAGGCGAATACGAATTAATTCAAACTTGTTGAAGAACCTATATCCAATAGGTTCTTTTTTAAAAATTTATGAGTAATTTCACGCACCGTATTTTTTAGAAAAAATAATAAATAAAATACTTAACAGTTACTAAAACAAAAAAACTTACATATATTGAAATTAGAACGATTGTTCAATTTTTGTATTAAACGATGGAAGGAGTCTACATTGAATAAAAGACGATATGATAGTGATTTAGCCAAAGAAATAATAGGAGAAAAAGCGATAGAGTTATTTTCCTTAAAAGGGTATACAAAAACCTCCATTGATAACATTGCTAAAGCCTCTGGTTATAGTAAAGGACATATATATTATCATTATAAAAATAAAGAAGAATTATTTGTTTATTTAGCTAAAGACAGTATGAAAAACTGGCATGATAAATGGAAAATGGCAGAAAAACAGTATACAAACGCAACTGAAAAATTATATGGAATGGCTAAATTTGTACTTTATAATTACAAAACGCCGTTATTAAGAGCGGGGCAAGAACTTGCCTCTGATCCGAGCACGAATCCTTCTACAGTTCAACAACTTTATGGTTTAGCTGTTGTCCCTTTAAAGGCATATCAACAAATTTTAGATGAAGGTATAAAAAGTGGTGAGTTTTATATGAAAAATGTTGAGGGTTCATGCCTTTTATTAGGTTCATGGCTAGGTGGATTATGTCAATTCATTCATTCAATTGAAATGGAGAAATTAGAAGTTTTATTTGAAGAAGCTATTAAAATTTTTTTACTCTCTATTTCAAACAAATATATGTAGCGTGACACGCGAATTAGAACGATTGTTCAAATCCTTACACTCGTCCGTTTTCATTATATGTATAAACAACAGGAGGTTATTTATATGGATGAGCAAAGAGTCGCAATTATAACTGGCGGCGCTTCTGGTATTGGTAAAGCTTTAGCCATTCAATTAGCAAATAAAGATATATTTGTAATTATCGCTGATATTAATGAAGCCTGTGGCCAAAACCTTGTGAATAATATAAAAAATAATAATCAACTAGCTAGGTTCGAATATTTAGATGTTACTAACGCTGGATCCGTAGAAGAACTTATTATAAAAATAGTTAATGAGTTTGGTAGAATTGATTATATGTTTAATAATGCAGGAGTTGCTATGTATGGAGAAGTATACGATATGTCTTTGGATGATTGGAAACATATTATTGAAATAAATTTATTAGGAGTAATTTACGGAACACAATTGGCTTACCAATTCATGAAAAAACAAGGATTTGGTCATATCATTAATACTGCTTCTGCAACTGGTTTAGGACCAGCTCCCCTTTGTACCGCGTATGCAACAACCAAACATGCTATCGTAGGTTTAACAACTTCATTACATTATGAGGCGGAAGAATACGGTGTAAATGTAAGTGTGCTTTGTCCAACTTTTGTAGATACACCCATATTTAAAAAATCAATTGCAATTAATATGAATAAGAATCACATTATAAAACAACTAAAAACAAATAAGCCAATTTCAGCTGACAAGTTTGCTGAAATTGCACTGAAAGCTATTCATAAAAATAAATTAGTAATTTGTCCAATGCCATTAAAAAAAACGATGGACGTATTCTTTACTTTATTTCCTTATCTTCATAAAAAGCTAATGCGTTTCGTATGTCGAATTGGTCGTAAAGCAAAAATGACGGAAATATAAATATCTGATTATTTTTTATTTACAGTTAAAAATAATTGTGATAATATGGGAAAAATCAAATGCAGTGAAGAGAAGAGTAAATAAAATGAATTTTTCACAGAGAGCTCCATTTAGCTGAAAAGGAGTAAAAATTCTTTATTGAACCAAGCCTCTGAGCAGCGCATCGGAACCTATTATTAGGGGATGGTGTGACGGGAGCTCCCGTTATAGAGCTATGGTATAAGCATGAGTTAGAATGCAGTACCTGATAAGGTTAATATGGTGACATATTAACAAACTAGGGTGGCACCGCGATGATAAATCTCGTCCCTAAGATTAAAAGTCTTGGGGGTGGGATTTTTTTATTGTTTTAAAACAATTTGGAAAGCGGGGGCCAAAAATGAAAAACTTTCTTAAAGATTGGAAATATCCTTTATTACTACTGTCCGGTGTTGGTATTGCGAATTTAGGAGCATGGATTTACTTAATAGCATTGAATGTACTTGTCTATCATATGGGCGGATCAGCCTTAGCTGTTGCTACTTTATATGTAGTAAAACCATTAGCCACTTTATTTACAAACGCTTGGTCTGGGAGTATGATTGATCGTTTAAATAAACGGAAATTAATGATTCACCTCGATATATATCGTGCGTTATTTATCGCTATTTTACCTTTACTTCCGTCACTTTGGATTGTTTATGTATTTGTATTCTTTATAAGTATGGCCAGTGCAATTTATGAGCCAACTGCTATGACGTATATGACGAAATTAATTCCAGTAGAACAAAGACAACGTTTCAACTCATTACGTAGTTTAATAGGATCTGGTGCATTTTTAATTGGTCCAGCGATAGCAGGGGTTTTATTAATTGCGAGTACACCAGAGATTGCTATATATATAAATGCTATAGCATTTCTGTTATCAGGATTCATTACATTACTTTTACCTAATCTTGATAAGAAAGAAGCTTCGGATACAACAAGTAATACATTATCTCTTACAGTATTAAAAAAAGATTGGAACACTGTTATAAATTTTAGTAGAAAACATGTGTATGTCGTATGCGTGTACTTCTTATTTCAAAGTATGTTCGTATTAGCAACCGCTACTGATTCACTTGAACTATCGTTTGCGAAAGAGGTATTACTACTAACAGATAGTGAATATGGTTTTCTAGTTAGTATAGCTGGTGCAGGATTTATTTTAGGTGCCATAACAAATACAATTTTGTCAAAGAAATTAGCACCTTCACTTCTAATTGGAATAGGATCATTATTCATTGCAATTGGTTATTTAATTTATGCTTTTTCAAATGTATTTTTAATAGCTGCTATTGGATTCTTTATTTTATCTTTTTCAATGGCATATGCAAATACAGGATTTTATACATTTTACCAAAATAATATCCCTGTTCATATGATGGGACGGATTGGGAGTATATATGGGCTTGTGATTGCTGGCATCACCATTTTAATTACGATTTTGTTCGGAGTTGCAACTCAATTTATTTCTATACAACTTGTGGTTATTGTAGGCTCATTGGTAATGCTGCTTATAACTATCATATTGTGTGTATTTACTTTATTGCCCTCACATTCTAAAGTGCATTCCTCTGAGTCAATCAATTCAAAATAGTAATCTTGGTTTTGATTTACGGTATTCAATTGGAGGGTTTACCCTCCTATATATGGAAATATAAGAAGGGTGAACAATATTGATAAACGAGGGTGGTTTTTGTAATGAAAACAAAAGATCAAATAGACAGCATTGTAAAAGAAATGCATCAGCATATAGATTTCTCTGGGATAATTTTAGTAAAAGAAGAAAAAGGCTTAGTCTATGAAGAGGCGTTTGGTTACGCAAATCGCAATGAATGTATAAATAATACGCTACAAACAAGGTTCGGAATTGCCTCCGGTTGTAAAATATTCACTGCTATCGGTATCTGTCAACTTGTTGAGAAGGGGATAATTACTTTTCAAACAAAGTTAAAAGAGTGTTTACGTATAAACTTTCCAAACTTCAATGAAGATATTACAATACATCACCTTTTGACGCATAGTTCGGGTATTCCAGATTATTTTGATGAAAGTATTATGGATAACTTCGAAGATCTTTGGGAACAAACTCCTATGTATCTATTAAAAAATTTAAAAGACTTCTTACCATTATTCCAAAGCAGAAATATGATGTTTGCACCTGGAAGTAAGTTTCACTACAATAATGCAGGTTTTATCATACTGGGATTAATAATCGAAGAACAGACAGGATTTGAATTTACGGAATATATAGAAAAAAACATATTCAATCCAATTGGTATGAATGATTCTGGCTATTTTTCTTTAGATAGTTTACCAAGACACACAGCTTTAGGATATATAAAAGACGAAATTAACCAAAATTGGAGAACAAACGCCTACTCTATACCAATAAAAGGTGGTTCTGATGGTGGTGCTTTTATTACTGCGCCAGACATGCTGAAATTCTGGGAAGCGTTATTTAACTATGAAATCATAAGCCGAGAATATACAAACATGCTTTTAACTCCTCATATGCAAGTAAATAATAATCAGTCTTACGGCTATGGAATATGGATTGAAACAAGAGAAAACAAGATATTCAAATATCATGTAATGGGATATGATCCAGGAGTCAGTTTTCGCTCAGCCGTATATCCAGGCTTAGGTATTACAGTAGTTATTCCGTCAAATAAAGGAGCGGGTCCTGAAAAGATAATGAAAGAATTAGAAAACTCTTTTTCATAAGGTTAAAAGAGTTTATGAACGCATTAATAAATGCAAAAAAGACGTACTATTTATTTGTACGTCTTTTTTGCATAAACAATGCTTAAAACTGATGGGAAATCACATTCTATATTTTATAATTTTTATTAGCTAGTATATTTAAAGTATGGAATGAAAAGAAGCGAATATAATTTTCAAATGTAAACAAGTAAATAGGAGGACTCTAAATGGATATTCTATTTGTTATTCTACTTGTTGTTTTTATAATGATATTAATGCAAGGTAAAGAATATAAAGTGAATATTAATCGTATTTGGTTCATTCCGACTTTGCTGTGCTTTGCGACAATCCAGTCTATTATTCATATGGGACAATTAACTATATTGAAAGTATTACTATTCGTTGTAATGCTGGGGATTGGATTGGGTCTTGGAATGATTAGGGGAAAAGTTTTAACATTTCGATTAGATAGTGAAACAGGTCATGTATTACGAAAAGGAAATTGGTTAAGTACAACTATTCTACTTGCCATTCTAGGTACGAAGGTTTTGATTAAACAAAGTATGTTTTCTAGCAGTACTCACTATACATTAATGGTTGTAACAAATACCTTTTTATGTATCACATTAGGTACTGTAATTAGTAAACGATATTATATTTGGAAAAAATATAATGAATTAATACAAAAAACATGAAAGTATTCATCCATTGTTTAACAGCGCCGTGAACGGTAATACTAAATAACATTGAACTTTTACAACAAGGGATGATAATATGATATTCATTTATACAGATTTTGGCGGAACACATTCAACTTCACTTGCTGCAGCTTATCATTTAAATAAATTACCAACGGATCGCAAGTTAACGAAAGAAGAAATTTTGAATGTAGATTACTTTAATAAATTGAAAACAGAAGATATGGGCAAAATCATTTTTCATGGAATAGACGAAAATGGTAATCCGGTTTATACAATTGGATGTGGTGCATCAAAAGTCGTTGTACCTGCGATGAAACATTTAGGAGAGATTTTGCAAAAACATTATCAAAGTCATGAAAAGATTATTTTTTCTAATACATCACCAACAGTGCCTTTACCAATGACTTTCGGTGGTCTGTTTTCTAGAAGATTTCACATCGACTTCATCGGCGTACCGTTACTCGTATGGGGAGCGAAACTTTGCTGTGATAACGTACAAAGACTTGTTAGTTATACGAAAGAAGCTGGTCGATTGACAAATGATTATGTTGTAATTTTAGATAATGAAACCTTTAAATAATGTATAAAAAGAAGAAAATCGGGCAAATACTTCGGTTTTCTTCTTTTTTTCGTGAAAATGACAAAAAATATTCACATTTAATATCCATCTACTATAGCCAAAACAATAAAGTCCTGTTACCATTACAGGGATATTCTCTTTTCGTAACATAAATATATAGAAAAGTCAGAAAAGAGGAATTGAATTAAGGGAGGAACAACATGAAGCGTGTTGCTTGGATTACTGATAGTACAACTGCGAGTTTTAAAACAGAAGGAGATAACTTTGTTATTCCAATTGAAGTTATTATTGATGGTGTGTCGTACAAAGATTGTGAAGAAGGTGTGCGTGAGCGCGTCTATAATGCGTTAAACGAAGGTAAAACTGTCACTACATCACAACCTAACATAGGGGAAATGGTAGAGTTATTTTCGAAATGCAAAGAAGAATATGAAGAGGGATTTGCAGTTGCTATTAGCGGAAAAGTAAGTGGAACTTATCAAAACATGAAGTTAGCTGCAGACATGGCAGGTTTCCCATTAACGGTATTGGATAGTGAAACAACAAGTTATCCAATGGATGAACTAATTAGAAAAGCGAAATCGTTATACAATGATGGTATGACGTTACAAGATATACACAAAACATTAGTAGATGAAAAAAGAAGACCTTTCCACGTATTCCCGAAAAGTTTAAAAGGCCTTTACGCAAGTGGACGTGTAAAGGGAGTTCAATTTTTACTTGGAAGTTTATTAAGTGTCAACTTAATATTAGAAGTAAAAGGTGGAGAGCTTTTACTTGAAAAGAAAGTTCGCAAAATCCAAAAATGTCGAGAATACATTAAAAATGAACTCGAAAAAGAATTACCAAAAGTACTTCATATGTTCCATGCTAACGATAAAGATGGAGCTGAGGAATGGATTTCAGATATTAGAAAAGCATTCCCTGAAATGGACTTTAAACTATATCCATTACCAATTTCATTTGCGGTTCATGCAGGTGAAGGTACAATAGCAATTAGTTATTAAGAGGAAAACCCGTGAATAATTCACGGGTTTTTTATTTAATTAAATTGAAATTGGAGGCATATCACGTCGCCATCAAACAAAAAGGCTCATTTTATTGTTTTGAGGAGCAACCAATCCCTCAACTTGATTTGAAATTAAAAATATAAACCTTTGCCTACTGGCTGAACAGTTTCTAGAACAGTATCGACCATTTCTTCATTGATTAGGGTTCTTATAATCCAGGCTGAGAGATCTTGAGCAGCAAAACAGCCTGCAGCAGTCGAGATATTTCCTTCGTTTACGAAACTTTGTTCAATAACGTCTACATCAAATTCTTTAAGCTGTTCTACTACGGACGGATATGTAGTGGCTTTCTTACCTGTTAGTAATTTTTTAGCTCCTAGTAGTAATGAACCAGAACACATAGATCCTATTAATTGTCTTTGAGGATCTACATGAATGCTATTCAGATACTCTTGATTTTTATATAAATTTTGTACACCCTTACCACTTGCAAATATTACAGCGTCAGCAGACGGAATATCAGATATGCTTCCTGTCATGGGAATACGTAAGCCAGACATGGATATATGAGTTTTTCCCGTTCCTAATAGTTGAACGTCCCAATCAGAAATACCGCCAACTAAACGTACACGATTTAATAAATCCCATGGTAGAAAAACATCTATATCAGTAAAGTTATCAAAACAGACTATTGCAATTTTCATTTTCTAATCCCTCATTCCGTATGTATGTCCCCTAATTTAGAATATAAACTGCTCCTTTTTATGTTCTATATTAAGTTATAAATTCCTGTATATTCTATGCGATGGAAATTTAATTAAATAAAAGGATTATACACCTATAAAATATGTGGCATTCAAATATCCCATACATAACGTAAATAATGTTGTTTCGAAAGTTTAAAGGGTTTTTAAATATAAAAATAGAAATCTATATAAAAAAATATATAAATGGTAGTGATGCTATGAAAATAGGTAAATTTGGAGAATTAAATAACATAAGTATTGATACAATTAGACATTATATGGACCTGGGTCTCATTATTCCTGAAAAAAGGGGAGGGCATTATTTTTTTGATGAGTATTGTCAAATAGATTTAGAACTTATATTACATTACAAAGATCTAGGATTTAGCTTGAATGAAATTAAAGAACTATTTTTTTATAAAAATTTAGCGAAATCTATGAATTACGAAAATGATACTTTTTACCAATCTTTATTTAAATTGAAATATGACAAGATGGAACAGGAAATAGAGCTTTTGGGGAAGAGGCGGGATAAATTAAAGGAAGTGTTACAAGATTTATTATTAACAAATGAAACTTCAAATTCAATTATAGGGATAGATTTAAGCGTACTTCATTTACTTACATGTTCTAAGTGTAGCGAAAAACTAATTCTTCAAAATGGAATTATTACTAACAATCAAATTACTGAGGGGAAGCTAATTTGTAATTGTGGTGAAGAATATATTATTACTTCAGGAATTATAACTGCGGGTAAATTATTTAAAGTAAATGAGCAAACGTCACTTGAAGATACTATTTCGGATTATATTCATGAAACTGATAATGCGTATTTGGAAAATATGCATAGGGAAGGGGAATGGGCGAAAAAGAAACTAGTACATTTAAATTTAAATAACAAATTAATACTGGATTTAGGATCGGGACTTGGATTCTTTTTGAGAAACATTTATGAAGAACTGCCTGAAAATTGCCTATATATTGCAGTGGATCGAGATTTAAATAAACTTTTATTTTTAAAAGATGTATTAGCGAGAAGAAATCCGAAAAGAAACATTCTCTTTATCTGTGCTGATTTTTTGAATATCCCTATTCAGAATCAGTCAGTTGATATAGTAATTGATCATTCTGGTACGAGCAATTATAGTTTTGAGCATGAGGATTTTTTACTTCACGAATTAAATCCACTTTTTAAAACGGATTGTTATTTAGTAAGTTTATTTATTTTATTTAAAAATTTCAGCTCAAATAGCCAAATTACAAATAACTTTCGAGAAAATTTTACACTTTCAAAAGTAACGAAAGAAATCCAAAATCTACACTTTCAATCCATTGATGAAAGTACTTCAAATTATTTGACACGAGGAGGAAAGTACGAGGATTTCTTTGTTCAAGGAGAAGAAATTTATACATATTCATTTTTCGGAAAAAGATAAGGGCAATCCCGTCAAAAAAAGTCCGGTTTTATAACTGGACTTTTTTTGACGATTTATATTTATACTCTTTGCGATTAAAAGACAAAGAGTATGTTAATCTACATGTTTAGCACTCACATGACACTCTCTTGTCGATGTATGTCTAGTAAGAGAAAAGATAGCCAAACCTAAAGACAATAGAACTAGAGATCCACCAACCCAGGCCATATGAGCGACATTATGTACTTGTTTTAAGGCTATACCTCCAACTGCAGAGCCGAGCGAAATTCCTATTTGTAGAGCTGAATTATTAAAACTTTGCTGTATATCTGACGTTTCTGGAGCAGTTTGAATTAAATAAGTTTGTAGAGGTGGTGCAAGTCCCCAACTCAATGTAGCCCAAACTATCATAACGGGAATAAATAGGCTAATAGAAACTGTCGTGAATGGTAATATAAATAAGATTAGAGCAAATAAAGTAATAACTATCACTATACTTTTTGGAGCGCCTATTTTATCTGATAATCCACCGCCGAACGCTCCGCCACTTACTGCAGCTATACCAAACATTAAATAAAATATGCTAATCCAATAAGGGCTTAGTTGAAACTTTTCTTCTAAAAAAGGAGTAAAATAAGCATATAAAGTATAGTGTCCTGCTAACATAAACATGGTGGCTAGATGAGCAGCACCTAGTTTTGGACTACATACGGCTTTTAATTGGATAGATAAAGGAGTTCGGTTTTCCTCTCCAGGTATTTTCTCTAAAAATAATGAAATTAAGATAATAGATCCCAATGATAAAATAGCTATACATAAAAAAATAACTCTCCAGCCAAATGTGTTCGAAATTAATATGCCTAGTGGAACTCCTAAAACAAGTGAAGAGCTAATACCCATATAAATTAATCCTAATGCTTTTGCTTGGTAAGAGGGATTAACAATCTTAGCTGCAATTGTAAGGGAAAGTACGACAACTAAAGCAGTACTCATAGCAGTTAATATTCGTGCTATCATCATAAAAGTAAAGTTCGGACTAAAATAAGTAAGTATATTTCCAATTAGAAAAGTGTAAAGTGAAATAATATACAATTTTTTTCGTTCCACTTTACTTGTGAAAATCAATAATACAGGACCTGCTATAGCATAAGTAAAGGCGAAAATTGTAATTAATTGACCAGCGGAACTTAATGAAACATTAAAATCTTTAGCGATGTCTGGCAATATTCCTCCAACAATAAGCTCTACAAGACCTACTGCTATTGTTGCTAAAGCTAATATAAATACTTTGAAATTCATTTTTTTGTAATCCCTTCTCGTCATTATTTACCTTAGAACAAAAAAACTCCTGACTACAAACGCTATAATACGCATTTTGTAGTCAGGAGTTATTGGTTCCTGGTAGAGACCCCCAAGCCATATTCTTGGAGTTATACATGATTCTCATATGTAATTAATCAATGTAATAGAAGATACCATATTAATTTTTATATTTCAATAAAAAATTAGCATTCGTATATAAAAACCTAAGTCTTTTATAGCAATCATTTTATTTCTATTAGTGCAGAGAGACGTAAAAACCCACAGTTGATAAAAGATGGGGTTAGCCCCATCTTTTATTTATTTCTCCTTAAAACTTTTCAAATTGTACATATTGATATTGGGTTAACCCGAGACCTTACACTATATGTAATACGAAGAAAAGCGAGGGAAATGTTATGGGAAGTTTACGATTACATATAGTAAATAAAAAAAGCAACCAAGAACTTAGAAACATTTTTTTATATTCAATTGCAAAAACAGTATCAATATTTGGTAGCTCTATGTATAGTTTCGCGCTAGGATTATATGTTTTACAAATAACTGGATCTGCATTAAATTTCGCGATTACGCTCATATTAGGAACGATTCCAATGATTATTTTGAATCCCTTTGCTGGTGTAATTGCTGATAAGGTTGATAAAAAGAAACTAGTTATTTGTATGGATTTACTAAGTGGCTGCTTATTAATAGCTGTTTATATATTAAGCAGCTATTATGGATTAAACTTATTCATCATTTATACTACAACCTTTCTTATGACAGTGTTTACAACCTTTTTTGGAATAGGATTAGAGGCTGCAAAACCAAATATCGTCTCTAAAGAGAGGCTTATGAGTATTAATTCTATAAGTAAAATTATCGATTCTGTATCTTTAATTCTCGGCCCTATGTTAGGTGGTATCGTTTTTTCAGTATTTAATATTAAGACTTTTATCATTATAAACGGTATTTCTTTTATTCTTTCAGGGATAGCATTACTATTTATTCATTTTAAACTATTCGAGTACAACATAAATGAGGGAAATTCAAAAAGTGGAGTTAATTTTATTAAAGATATAAAAGAGGGGTTTTCTTATTTACTTGAAAAGGAAAGCTTAAAGAATACGTTTCATATTTTAATTTCGTTTAATTTCTTCTTAGGCTTTGCTGTAACTGTTCCATTGCCATACATTATTAACACAGTACTCAATCTTGGTTCTAAGCAATTTGGTATCATTCAAGGGACTTTTCCAGTAGGGATGATAATTGGTGCAATTGTAGTAAAAAAGATAACTGATCGTTTTTCTTACTCTTATCTTTTGAAAAAACTAAGTTCTATGTTGTCAGTTTTTATGATTATTTTAGGAATTCCAGTTTTATTCAAAAGTTTTGAAGTGAATGATTTAGTATTCGTTATTACGTATTGTGTTGTTATGATCTTTTTAGGGTTTATTATAGCGCTAATTGATATTCCTTTAATTTATTTCATGCAAAATGAGATTCCCGATGAATACAGGGGAAGGGTTCTCAGCATTGGATTAAGTATAGGTAAAATGATGCTCCCTATAGCAATGGCACTATCCGGTCTATTATTAAATTATATCCCAGCGTACACCATTCCAATTGTAGGGGGATTCTTATATTTCATAGTAATTAAAGTTTCATCAAATCGTTTCATATTAGAGGTTCATTCGAAAGATTATAGTGCTTAGTAGATTCTTAGATTATTTTTAGAATGGATACCGCTACCTCTTTCAAGCTAAGAAAAGCAAATACTATAAAACGAAATTTATAGTTTGTTAATTCCTATAGGCCTATTCTTTGTATTTGTTTTTGACTATATTCCGCAATCTGATGATTACTTACAGAATAAATACGGTGAACAATTTACAGTGTATAAACAGAAAACAAAAAAACTAATACCGTTTATTTGGTAAATCAGTTTCATAAATTATAAAAAGCGCAGGATCATCATCCTGCGCTTTTCTATCGTAATTCAGCTGTTTTTCTAATAACAATCTTATCAATATCATCTTCTTCATCACCATTAAATAACCCGCGTTCTTTTAAATACGCCTCAAAATATAAATCTGCTTCTGCACGTTCATCATATGGTTTTACAGATAGAACGAAACCTAATTTGTTTTGTTCTTCTAAATGAGAAGTGGAGATGTAAGCCGGTACATTATGGCGTAAAAAGAGTTCTTTAACCGGAATAATCATATCTTTCATTAATTTCGTTAGCATACCCATTTCAAACTCGAAATTAAAGCGATCTATACTAGATAAATCAGCGAATACTACACCGATAAAACCTGTATTAAATACTTCTTGATATTCTACATCTTCGTCATGGCCGCCGTAAAAATTCTTTTCGATTAAATAATTGACAAAATAAGAAACGCCATCACTTTGTTCAAATGGTTTCGTTGAAAGAACAAAGCCAATTTTCTTTTGTTTATGTAAATACACACATGACATGTATGCTGAAATGTTATGTTCTTTAAATAAAGCACTTGTTGCTCCAGAGAGACCATCTAATACGTGATGAACAATTTGAAGTTTTTTACGAGCGAAATAATAGGATTTCTTTTGTAACTCCAATGTATCAATAAAGACAGAGCCGATAAAGCCTGTATTTGAAATAATAGGTGCTTGCTTTTTTCTTCCTCTGCGCTTTAATGGAGCCATTGTTAAAATCATCCCTTCATGTACGTTTAAAATAAAAAGAACATTTGTTCGTATATTTATATTTTACTATTAAAACGCTATAAAGTAAAGGGTTTTTGATGAAAATATAACAAAAAAGACACCTTATAAAAGGTGCCTTAAACGCTGTAGGGAATAGGGTTTACCCTAACTATTTATATTATGATACAGAAACAATCTCTTCTGTATCTTCTACATCTAAATGACAGTCCATAGTACGAACATCTTGATCTTCATGACTTCCGAAATAAATAGTAATTTTCATATGTATCGCTCCTTTATTCTAGGAATACCTAAAATAATTACTAGTAATGTTAATATTTATTATATACCACTTTTTTCATTCCGACAACGTTATATCATTTTTAATTATTTTAAACTATAGAGCACAATTTAAAGAGGTACTTTTTATAGAAAAAGGTAAATTTCTAATATGTTATATTTAATATAGAAGAATTCGAGGAGTACTTTTTATGAAAAGGAGAACTATTGATGAATTATAAACAACTACTAATAGATAACTTTGCATTTAAAACTTCATATGTTGCGCAATTTGTGCCCGGAATGAGTATAAAAGAAACGCAAGATTATATTGCTGTTGATTGCGGATTACCTGCCGATACATTCAATATCATCACTCTACTAAACAATAATTTAACGGTAGGGATAGAGAAATTATATAAGGAGGTAGACTACTATAATCAAAAGAAATTTCCAATGAGTGTTTGGTTATGGGATGAAGAGCAAGAGCGGGATATAAAAAGCGAGTTAATTAAAATTGGTTTAAAAGAAGTGGAACAGAATATTGCGATGGTAGCAGACTTAAAAACAATTTCTCCAACAATAAACATGCCAGTAAGTTTTACAATTCAACAGGCATCTTCACCTGCACAAATAAAAAAATTTGGAGAAATGTTAGCTAATCTATTCGGCACATCAGAAGAAGGTATACATGTACAAGCATTCTATAATCAAATTTCTAATCTTGATTTATGGAACAGTGAAAATATGAAACTATTTTTAGGATTTTATGAAGGGGAAGTCGTAACTGTTGGTTCATTGATATGTTCAAAAGATAGTATTGGTATTTATGATATCGCAACTAAAGAGGAAATGAGAGGACGAGGATTCGGATCTACTATGTTCAATTTCCTTCTGCAAGAAGCACAAAAATTAAAAAATATGTATTGTGTGTTACAAGCTTCACCCGATGGAATCAACATTTATAAAAAATCGGGATTTCAAGCTATCGGCAAAATGACTGTATTGGAAAATCGACATTTAATTGAGTAAATCATTCAAGTTAAATCGTCTTTATATAGGAGCTTATAAATCGTTATGAAAAAGATATATCTCGTTACAATAATTTGTGCCTTTATAGTAATAAGTATCTTTGTTTTTCAGAAAATAAATGAACATAAGTATACTAAAGCTATTAATCAATCAAATCATATAAAAAATATCGCACATAGAGGTGCTTCTGCGTATGCACCTGAACATACAATAGCAGCATATCAATTAGGCCAACAAATGAATGGAGATTATATAGAAATTGATCTTCAAATGACAAAAGATGGACATTTAGTGGCTATGCATGATGAAACATTAAACCGTACAACGAATGGTACTGGGCTGGTAAAAGAGCATACATTAGAAGAAATAAAGCAACTAAATGCTGGCTCTCTTTTCAATGAAAAATATCCGAACTTAGCAAAGAAAGACTTTGAAGATGCTAAAGTTCCAACACTAGAAGAAATTATTGAAACGTTCGGGAATGGTGCAAACTATTATATTGAAACAAAATCACCAGATGAATACGCTGGTATGGAAGAGAAGCTATTAGAAATTATAAAGCACTACGAAATAAGTGATAACGTTATTATTCAATCATTTAGTGAAGAAAGTCTGCAAAAAATTCATAGTTTAGATGTTACTTTACCGCTAGTACAATTACTACCTTACAAAAAGGCAGTTCAATTAACTGAATTAGAGATAAAAAAGTATAAAACATATTGCATCGGTCTTGGGATGAACTATAAATATATTGATTCCGCTTATGTAAAGAGAATAAAGAAACACGGATTAGAAGTTCATCCATTTACTGTAGATAATGAAAAAGATATGAAAAAGTTACTTTTATGGGGCGTTGATGGGATGTTTACTAATGATCCGGATCGTTTACATTCAATATTATTGGATTTGAAAAGTCATGAATAAGAAGTGTTATTCATAAAGGAAAAATTTACACAACCTGTATATTAGGATTATCAATGCAAGAAGGCATGTAGCATATAAAAAGAAAATACCAAAAACCGCAACTGGAAGACTTAAGTTGTGGTTTTTTTATTGCTTCGATTTCAACTTACAAAGTTTGAAGCTAGAAGTGAAAACCTTTTTAGCTGAATTGGCTTCCTATGTATTTGTACTTCGTATCGTTGTAGGTATATGTACAACCCGTGAGACGAGTTTTGCATAGGATAATAGAAAAGGAGATGTTGCATATTGAAATACCACAATAGAAATGTAAGTAATCTGAATAAATTAGCGGATAATACGAAAGCTGCAGCTTTTAAGTGGTATCAGTACTGTATCGACAATGGAATTGAAGTATTAATTTATGAAACAATCCGAACGGTCGAGCAACAACGTGAATATGTTCGTAAAGGAGCATCACAAACGATGCGCTCATATCACTTAGTAGGACAGGCATTAGATTTCGTTCCAATTCAGTCGAATGGTACAGAAGATTGGAATGGCTATAATAAAGAACCGTGGGCATCAGCAATTCGTTATGCTAAACAAATTGGTTTTGAATGGGGCGGTGACTGGAAAGGATTTGTAGATAGCCCGCATTTGCAATATAACTACAAAGGATATGGAACGGATACTTTTGGAAAAGGTGCTCAAAACGTAGTGGCTCCTCCCACGTCGAATGATAGTGTAGGGATTGCTTATATTAACGGTAGTAATGTAAATTTACGAAAAGGACCTGGTACTGGATATGGCGTTATTCGTCAATTAGGGAAAGGAGAGTCCTACAAAGTATTTGGGCAATCAAATGGCTGGTTAAATCTCGGTGGCGATCAGTGGATTTTTAACGATCCATCATATATTCGTTATATGGGAGGAAATGTGCCAACACCTTCACAATCATCAAATGAGGGTATAGGTGTAGTTACTATAATCGCTGATGTATTACGTGTTCGTACCGGCCCAGGAACAAATTACGGCATTGTGAAAAACGTGTATCAAGGTGAAAAATATCAATCATTTGGATATAAAGATGGTTGGTATAATGTTGGTGGAAATCAATGGGTTTCTGGTGAATATGTTACGTTTGTAAAGTAAAAATAAGAGCCGTCCTGTTGGGCGGCATTTTATTTTAAATATTCATAGGGCGAGCACTCATGATATCATTCGTGATACATAGATTATAATTTTTCATTCTAATAATCAGAAAGTAATCAAAATGTAATTAATTTCAACTACGCTTTTTATATTTTTTTGATACACTGGCTACGAGGGGGATACCAATTAAGGTGGGTAAAAACCAAAACCATATTGGCGGAAGTAAATTTATAATGGGAATATGGATGCCGACATTTACTAAAAGTGCGGTGACTGCACCTATATAAGAACCTAACATACCTCTAATGTGGTGATGGAGCCAATTTTTCCAACGTTTTTTTCGTGCAAGGTATCCATAAATCGCAAATGAATAAGAGAAGATTGCTACATAAAATAAATATGCGATTTTATCCCAGTTTATAATGGATAATATAATGGCAGTAACGGTGATAACGACATAGGATGCGTGATATATTTCACCCCATTCCGTATGTTTACCTTTCTTCTTTTGAGCAACCATCGCTATTATCCCAGTTATTAAACATATCATTCCAAATAATATGTGGATGGTTAAAAGAATGTTGAAAATGCTCATCATAATTCCTCCCTTTTTATTTTTATAGTATTGCAGCATAGGAGAAAAGTTGAAACATATTGTTTATTCACTTTAATATATTGAAGTAAAGGTACTTCAAGAACAAGTTTAAACGGACAAATTTTTCTTGAGTTTAGTGAGACACGTATTACGTGAAATGAAGGAGAGACTTCCATGTTTACATCTATTACATATTTACAATCAGGGAATGACAAGCAACAAAAAGTATATGATGTTTTGAACAAACTAAATATTATGGAGGATTTAGCTTTATATAATCCCGTTCTTTGCGGGACAATCCCTATAAGAATTGATACTCCTCAATCTGACTTAGATATTGTAATGGAAGTATATAACTTTGATGTTTTTGAGCAGGAAATGAGATCTTTATATGGTTCTTATAGAGGGTTCAATATAAAAAAGAAAAAAATGAAAGGTACTGAATCGATAAAGGTGAATTTTGAATTCGAAGGTTTTGAATTTGAATTATTTGCTCAACCTAAGCCAGTGCGTAATCAAAATGCATATAGACATATGATAGTGGAGCACATGTTATTAATGCAGCATCCCCATATAAGGGAAGAAGTTATTCACTTAAAGGAACAAGGTTTAAAAACAGAACCTGCTTTTGCTCAAGTATTAAATATTGACGGAGATCCTTATGAAGAACTTATTTTATTAGGGCAGGAAATGAAATTGTGGTAAATAAGATACGTAAAAAAATCCTCCAAAAACAAAAGAGGATTTTTTTATGCTGTTAACTTCCGAATTAATTCACTGAGCAATTTAACCCCGTAAGTCATTTGTTCTGGAGAAGCATATCCATACGATAAACGAATGTACTGATCTGATTCTTCTTCATAAATACGTCCCGGGTTTAAAAGAATTCCTTTTGATAGTGCCTCTGAAAATAGTTTTTTCATCGGAATGTTATGTACAACCTTTAGCCATATAAAAACTCCACCACTAGGAATATCCCACGATGCAATATCTGCACAATATTTATTTAAAGCTCGTATCATTATTTGTCTTTGTTCTTTCAGGTGCATTCTTACGTTTGCTACATGTTCTTCATAAAAACCTTCATTTATCCATTCAGCAGCTACTCTTTGAGATAAAGAACTCGATCCATAGTCTGTTTGCATTTTTATATCTGACAATCTATCAATAACAGGTTCTGGTCCGATTATCCATCCAATTCTAAGTCCTGGGCTAAGTGTTTTAGAGAGACTACCAATATATAATACATGTTCATGTTTATCCATCGACTTTAAAGGAGCTGGAGGTGATTCATCAAGCCATAACTCCCGGTAAATATCATCCTCGATGATAGGCAATTTCTCTTTTTCACATATTTTTAATATTTCTTTTCTTCGCTCTTTGGACATCAATATCCCCGTTGGATTTTGAAAACAAGGGATTGAATATAAAATATTATTCTTTTGACTATATTTAATTCGTTTTAATAAGTCGTTAGGTAAAATACCGTGATAATCCATTGATATACCGGATAAATTTATATTTGCTGATTGAAAAACATGAAGTGAATATAAGTAAGAAGGTTGTTCAAGTAAAACAGTTGATTTTCTATGTAAAAGACCAATTGATATTAAATGTAATGCTTGGAGTGCACCAGACACTATTAATATAGAACCCGGTGATGCATGTATTCCAAATGATCTTACATATTTGCTTATTGCTTCACGTAACGGATAAAAACCTTTTTGTTCTTCGTATCCGAAATAATCTAATTCCTCACTGACGTTTTTTATTATAGATTGCATAGTTTCGAGCGGGAAAAGATGAGGTACAAGTTCACCTTTACTAAGATGGATAAGCGTTTTATTTGCTTCTGCTGCATTTATTTTTCGCACCATTAACTTACTTGGTTTATGAATACCTGTCTTTACATATTCACTCCAATCAGGCGGGGGATTAGTTGCTAATAATGACCATGTATTATTTGTTACAATTGTTCCTGCTCCGATTTGTCCTTGAATTAAACCATCTGCCATAAGTTCATCTAGCGCAGTTATTACAGTACTTCGATTTACATGAAATAATTTTGCTAACTGCCGCTGACTAGGGATTTTACTTCCAATTGGCCATTCTCCGTTTTCAATTTTTTCTTTCATATAGTCTATTATCTGCCGATATTTGGGCACTTTTTTATCGTTTGTCATATAAAAAACTCCCTCGTTTATTTAAAAGATTCAAAGTGGTTGGTTTTTCCGATAAATAACTGGTTGAAGACATTGTATCAACTATTAAATATGATGAAAAGAAATAATTGGTAATTTAAAAATGGTTGGTTTATTAGGGAGGGAGAGAAAACATGCATAATAAAAAATGGGATTTACGCATTATATGTGCTCACGCTTTTACAATTCTTATATGGGGAACTGCTTTTCCAGCAATTCGTATGGGGCTTGAATCTTATACGCCGGAACACCTTACTTTACTACGCTTATTAATCGCTTCATTTATACTTTTGTTATTTTCATTTATATACAAACTACGACTACCGGATTTAAAGGATATCCCAGCAATTTTTATATTTGGTGCTTTAGGGTTTACTATTTATCACATCGCATTAAATTACGGCGAAAAAACAGTCAATGCTGGATCTGCAAGTTTAATAATTTCAGTCACTCCAATAGTGACGGCAATTCTTGCTTTTGTTTTTTTGAATGAAAAAATGAAATTAAATGGCTGGATCGGTGGTGTAATGAGTTTTGCAGGAATTGCCTTAATTTCATTTAGCCAAGGCGACGCTATTCAATTAAATAGCGGGGGGTTATTTATATTATTAGCGGCGATTTCAGAAAGTCTATTTTTCGTTTTCCAAACATCTTACTTAAAAAAATACGGCTTCTTACCATTTACCATATATACAATTTTGTCTAGTACTATATGTATGCTTATTTTCTTACCCGGAGTTTATCAAGAAATACTAGCAGCTCCTCTTGAAGTTAACTTGAGCGTTATATATTTAGGTGTCTTTCCAACAGTACTCCCGTATATTGCATTGGCCTATATTATATCTCGTGCTGGTGCTTCTGAAGCAACAAGTTCTCTATATTTAACGCCAATAACTGCGTGTTTCATTGCTTGGATATGGTTAGGAGAAGTGCCAACTTTAGTTTCGATAATTGGCGGAGTGATTACTATACTTGGAATTGTGATTGCTCATATACCAGTATTAAGAAAAGAAAAACATGGGAATTTAGCAAATAATCAATCCGTATAATGTAATTCAATAATGACTTTAAGATACTTTTTTATATAGTTTCTTTCTTATGTTGATAAATATAATATTTTGTATTTCAGTTAAATATTGTATGTTACATTTTATGTAGTAAGCATTTTAAAAGGAGCTGACAACATAATGAATGGAAAAAGAAAAATTTTCACATGTATTTCTATTGTAGGAATCGGACTAGCTAGTTTTTCTAATTCTAGTTTCGCAGCAAGTGTAACGGACAATTCAGTACAAAATTCTATTCCCGTAGTTAATCAACAAGTAGCTGCTGCAAAGGAAATGAAACCATTTCCGCAGCAAGTTAATTATGCAGGTGTTATAAAACCGAATCATGTTACACAGGAAAGTTTAAATGCTTCTGTAAGAAGTTACTACGATAATTGGAAAAAGAAATATTTGAAAAATGATTTATCTTCTTTACCTGGTGGTTATTATGTAAAAGGAGAGATTACAGGTGATGCAGATGGGTTTAAGCCACTTGGAACTTCAGAAGGTCAAGGGTATGGGATGATAATTACAGTATTAATGGCTGGTTATGATTCGAATGCTCAAAAAATCTATGACGGTTTATTTAAAACAGCAAGAACTTTTAAAAGTTCTCAAAATCCTAATTTAATGGGATGGGTTGTCGCAGATAGTAAAAAAGCACAAGGTCATTTTGATTCTGCTACTGATGGAGATTTAGATATTGCGTATTCTCTTCTTCTTGCTCATAAGCAGTGGGGATCTAATGGAACAGTTAATTATTTGAAAGAAGCACAAGACATGATTACAAAAGGTATTAAAGCTAGTAATGTTACAAATAATAACCGACTAAATTTAGGAGATTGGGATTCTAAAAGTTCACTTGATACGAGACCATCTGATTGGATGATGTCACACCTTAGAGCATTTTATGAATTTACAGGTGATAAAACTTGGCTTACTGTTATTAATAATTTGTACGATGTTTATACGCAATTTAGTAATAAGTACTCTCCAAATACAGGACTTATTTCAGATTTCGTTGTAAAAAATCCACCACAACCCGCACCTAAAGACTTCTTAGAGGAGTCAGAATATACAAATGCATATTATTACAATGCTAGTCGGGTACCATTGAGAATTGTAATGGACTATGCGATGTACGGCGAGAAAAGAAGTAAAGTCATTTCTGATAAAGTTTCTTCGTGGATTCAAAATAAAACGAATGGAAATCCTTCTAAAATTGTGGATGGTTATCAATTAAATGGATCTAATATTGGTAGTTATTCAACTGCTGTATTTGTTTCACCGTTTATTGCTGCAAGTATAACAAGTAGCAATAATCAAAAGTGGGTAAATAGCGGTTGGGATTGGATGAAGAATAAGAGAGAAAGTTATTTTAGTGATAGTTATAATTTATTAACTATGTTATTCATTACAGGAAATTGGTGGAAACCTATACCTGATGATACAAAAATACAAAATCAAATAAATGATGCAATTTATGAAGGATACGATAATTAATTAAATTTGAGAATGGTTACTCAAGAAAGGAATTAGCATACGCTAGTTCCTTTTTAATATTTTGTAAAACATTATCCATTCTAAAATTTGCATAGATATACTTGCTTTTTTCATATACATAGTTACTAATGACTCGATTTTTTCGTGAGAGGAGCGTATTTCTTGGAAAAAGTATTATTTTTCGGAGACCCAGGTATTGATGACTCATTTGCCATTATGTATGGCTTACTGCATCCCGAAATTGAAATTGTCGGTATTGTAACTGGATACGGAAATGTTGAGCATATACATGCTGCACATAATGCAGCGTATATTTTACAGTTAGCAAATAGACAAGACATTCCTGTCATTAGTGGTGCAACAAAACCACTTACAGAAGAAATTACTACGTACTACCCTGAAATTCACGGAGCAGAAGGATTAGGTACCATCCATGTTCCAGAAAGCGTATTATCTATTCCAATATACAATTTTGGCAGTATTGCTGCGATTCTTATAAATTACGGAAAAGATTTAACGATTGTTGATGTAGGAAGATCTACCTCGTTAGCAATTGCTTTTAATTTGTGGAATGATTTAATGCTAAATGTAAAAGGAATCTATTTCATGGGTGGTGTTTTTTTAGAAGTAGGAAACGTTACGCCGTTAGCAGAGGCAAATGTGTATGGAGATCCTATAGCAAGTAAAATTGTTTTCCATCAAGCAAAGAATTTATTAATATTCCCTTTAAATGTAACAAACAAAGCTGTGTTAACACCAAATGTGTTTGACTATATTCAAGCTAATTCAAAGAATCCATTCCATACGATAATGAAACCAATGTATGATTACTATTTTTCTGCATACCAAAAACTTAATCCATCTATCGAAGGGCCATTGCTTCATGATGTGGTTGCTATAAGTGGATTAGTAAATCCAAACTTTTTTGAATTTGTACATCGTACAGTGAATGTTGATACATACGGAGATACGAAAGGACAAACATTTGCTGATTTTCGCCTTAGCTCTATATCTGAAGGAGCCCATATAGCATTAGAAATAGATGAACAAAGATTCATTCAAGATTTTATAAAAATTATGTTATAAGTTGTTGTCGAAAAAGGGAATTATTTCAATGCGTTGAATATAAACATACATCCTCTATATAAGGGAGCTTACAATATTGAATATCCAGTTAAAGGTTGTTACGAGAGAAAATTGGGAAGAAGCATTAAAACTACAAGTTAAAGAAAATCAGTTGAAATTTGTTCCACCCGTAGCAGTTTCGCTTGCTAAAGTATATATAAAACCAGATGGTGACAATGTAGAGTACATACCATTCGCTATATACCATGGTGACCTTATGGTTGGTTTTGTTATGCATGCTGTTGTAAGAGAGACATCGGATATGTATTGGATTAACGGATTTATTATTGATCAATCGCAGCAAGGTAATGGTTATGGAAAAGCAGCATTACGAGAAAGTATTAATATAATAAAAAATACTTTTAAATCGTGTAAAGAAATAAGATTAACAGTACATAAAGATAATCTCTCTGCAAAGAAATTATATGAACGATATGGTTTCATATCATTAGGACAAGAGTATGATGGTGAGCAAGTATATCGTTTATTTGTTTAACTATTAGGAAGTAAAGGTGTGAAATGAAATATGCAATTTACTGAAGTGAAAATTGAAGTGTTCATTCCTGAAGAATATATTGAAACATTAAGGGATGAATTAAATAAAATTGGAGCATGTAAAACGGGCGAATATGACCATTGCCTTTCCTATAGTTCAGTGAAAGGATATTGGAGACCTTTAGACGAGGCATCTCCTTTTAATGGAGAAATTGGGCGAATATGCGAAGGGCAAGAATGTAAAGTTGAAATAAAGTGTAAACGAGAAATTGTAAAAGATGCTCTTGAAGTTATTAATGATATTCATCCGTATGAAACACCTATGATTTATATTATACCAATACTAAATGACTATTTTGAGCAACTATACATTGAATAACTAGGAGGGATATCAATTGAAAAGTAAATTCCATCATATTGTACGAGCAGTCATGATAAAAAATGAAAAAATATTAGTTGCTGAATATATTGGCCATCATTATTTTTTACCTGGTGGCCATATTGAAATTGGAGAATCAGCAGAGAATGCATTAATAAGAGAGCTAAGGGAAGAACTTGGAGTAAACTGTAGTATACAACAATTTTTAGGAGTCATAGAAAATCAATGGCAAGATAAAGAAGTGCTTCATCATGAAATTAACCACATTTTTGAAGTAGAGTCACAAGATTTACATACGGACTTAACACCGAAATCTAGCGAGTCTCATTTAGCATTTCACTGGATAGATTATAATAAAGAAGCCTTAAATCATTATGAAATCATGCCAATGCCATTAGTGAAGGAATTACTAGAAAGAAAGTTAAGTGATGAACTACTAAATTGTTGGATAAGTAATTTTTAAATCACTCTATTTATAGTAAATAGGTCCATCGCAAGGATATAAAGAAAATAGGCTAAAAAACAAGGTACATCACCTAGTGTAAGTTCATATTTTGTTGATGTACGCATTTAGTCTATAGTCTTGTTTCTATTTTGTTTACAAAAATATATAAACTTTAACGTTTGGGCGAAATTTATATTTATAAATGGAGGGGTTCGTAATGAATCAGTTTCAACATGAATTACAAACATTAAACCTTAATGATTATCAAACTGGTAATGTTGTGTATTGGGATCAACAACAAAGTCAATATCCATATTATTACATCCAAGGCGATGCACGTCGTTGTGGCGGATGCGGAGGTTGTGGTGGACGCTGTGGCGGTTGTGGCGGCGGCAGATGTGGTGGTTGCGTAGGTTGTGCCGGATGTTTTGGTTGCTTTAATTGCTGGAACTGGTGGATCATTTAAGTATAGAAGATCAAAACTATTTTACATGAAAGAAAGGTGTAAATACTGTTTATACTTTTCTTTCATGCTGTAATTTTGTATTAGGATTAAGGAGGATTTATTTGTATACATACGAAAAGTTGACTTCTTGGGTAGAGAATATAAAAGAAAAAAATCATAGTTCTGCTACAGCACTTTGTATTATAAAAAATAATAAAGTCGTATTAGAGCATTATAGCGGTTATCACTCAAATACAGCGACTAATAAAAAAGTAACTGCATCTTCGCAATTCAACGTTGCTTCTGCTAGAAAAAGTTATTTAGGATTAATGATAGCGTATGCGCTTTACGAGGGGAAAATAAACTCTATTGATGATGAAGCGATAAAATATTTTAAAGACTTTGATCCTGCATTGCTTGGTAAAACAACGATAAGACATTTAGTAACACATTCGCACGGATTAGAAGAAATGAATGACGGGACAATTTTTCGTGAATTTGAACCGGGACAAGCATGGGCATATAGAGATATTAATGTAAGAATGATGACACGTCTTATTTATCAGCTATATAACAAAAGTTTTCCTGAATTGTTAAAGGAGCGTGTTTTTAAGCCTGCTAATTTTCAAGAAACAGGTTGGAGAGTTCAGCGAGATGAAAATTTAGTTGGCGTTGTTAATAATCCAAATGAAGACGCAATTAGTGAAATTGGTACGGTAGATGACGGTACTGAAAAAAATCTGTTTGTCTCAGCTAGAGAATTTGCTTATTGGGGCAATCTTCATTTAAATCAAGGTGTGATAAACGGTAAGCAAATTGTTCCAAAAGAAGTTATAAAAATCGCTACGAGTTTGCAGAGTCCAACATATGTAAATAAAGAGCTACCACAAAATGGCTTGTTTTGGTTCGTTCAAAATGAATCTGCACAATTAAGCGAACTTGGTGAACGTGTTCCAAAAGGGTCATATCAAATATTAGGGATTACTGGACCGACTATTTTAGTAATACCTGAATATAATGTAGTTGTTGCAAAAATGTATAACAAAAGATATAACTACGGCGGTGATAATTACTTATATTATTTACGTGAATTTAGTAATTTAGTCGCTGATACATTTAGTAACGGTAATAGGGCATAATTACTCCTATAACAAAAAGGAGTGATTGTAAGTGAAAGATAAAGTGAACAAAAATAAAAAACAAAATATAAAAGATGTAAATACAGAGCAAAATGCAATTTATAGCGATCCTAAAGATGCAGCTAATATGCAAACTGTACCGCAGCCGAAGGATTTTGATGAAATCGAATATTAATTTTTCATCCGACTATATGATGAATGAAAAATACGTCTTAAGTCTCATCACATATAAGAAATTATTTGATAACATATATACATAAGCATTTGAAAATGGCTTATCTTAACAAAGCTTTCTTTAGAAACATCTGATATAACCTGCAAAAGACACTTCTTTATGAAGTGTCTTTTTGTGTATATGAACTTAATTACCATTTTCCGTACAGTATCTTGCAATTTACGATGGATATACTAACTGTGAAAATCCATGTCAAGATAAAAGAAGGGGACAGTTAGTATGAAACAAAATTCTATAAATCCATTACTAATTGTTCTAGGTACAATCATTGTTCAAATTGGCCTTGGAACAATTTATACATGGAGTTTATTTAATCAACCCCTTGTAAGTAAGTTTGGATGGAATCTTAATTCAGTAGCGATAACTTTCTCTATAACAAGTTTTTCTTTATCATTCTCAACTTTATTTGCAGCAAAATTGCAGAAAAAATTAGGACTTCGGAAACTTATTGCTACTGCAGGAATTGTTTTAGGACTCGGCTTAATACTTAGTTCACAAGTTTCTTCCTTACCACTATTATATTTATTAGCTGGTGTTGTTGTTGGTTATGCGGATGGAACAGCTTATATTACATCACTATCTAATTTAATTAAATGGTTTCCAAATCGGAAAGGGCTTATTTCAGGTATATCTGTATCAGCGTATGGAATGGGCAGCTTAATCTTTAGATATATAAACGGAAATCTTATCGATAACCTTGGTGTATCACAAGCATTCTTATATTGGGGTATTATCGTGTTACTTTTAGTGTTAATCGGATCGTGCTTCTTACGTGAGGCAATTGTAAGTAATGCTGTAACTGAAACATTGCACAATGACTATACTCCGCGTGAAATGATGCGAACGAAACAAGTATATCTGCTATTTTTTATGTTATTCACCTCGTGTATGGGGGGGTTGTATTTAATCAGTATGGTAAAAGATATCGGTGTACAACTCGTTGGACTTAGCGCAGCAACCGCTGCAAACGCCGTTGCTATGATTGCAATTTTTAATACAGTAGGTAGAATTATTCTTGGGACGTTATCAGATAAAATCGGCCGAATGAAAATTGTCTCTGCAACGTTTATTATTATAGGATTGTCAGTCTTTACTTTAAGTTTTATTCCGCTAAATTACGGAATCTATTTTGCCTGTGTAGCAAGTGTCGCCTTTTGCTTCGGCGGTAATATAACTATATTCCCAGCTATTGTCGGAGATTTCTTTGGATTAAAAAACCATAGTACAAATTACGGGATTGTCTACCAAGGTTTCGGATTTGGTGCGCTTGCAGGATCATTTATTGGAGCGATACTCGGGGGATTTCAACCAACTTTCATTATAATCGGTGTTTTAAGTGTTATTTCCTTCATTATTTCAATATTAATCCGCCCACCAAATGTAGAAAAGAAAAAGGAACTAAAACATTTACATCGGAAAGTAGCTTGATACTAAAAAGAGTCCTAATATAGGGCTCTTTTTTATGTAGAGAGAATAGAGTTATTTAATTTAAAATGAAATGATTTGAGAAGCAATAAAGTTGTTTATTTCTTGATGAACTAAGTAGCAGATACGTAGAATATTCATATTGTTTTATAAAGGAACTAACATGTTGATAAAAAACATTTAGAAAATTACAGTTAACCAACTTTGTGATGGAACGTTCACTTCATTCATAGATCATTATTTTCTTATAAGTTTACAATGAAAGTAGTTGGCTTATATTGATTACAACCATAATTTCTTCTGTTGTGGCATTCGCTACAACAAATATTGATGACATTTTTATACTGCTTGTTTTATTTTCACAAGTAAGAACAGAAGTAATTAGGAAAGAAGGAAGAGCTGTCCGCGAAAAAGCTATGAGAAAAAAGCTTTATATTGTTATTGGACAATATGTAGGGTTTAGTATGATAATTTTTCTAAGTATCGTTGGGTCTTTAAGCTCTTTTTTCATTCCTGTTTCGTGGATTGGGTTATTAGGATTCGTGCCAATTTATATGGGGGTTAAAGGACTATTCTCGCTTCGTTCTAACAAAAGTAATGAAGTTATTGATAACACTTCCGATTCATTATTTAAAGTATCTGCGATTACATTAGCCAATGGAGCTGACAATATCTCAATTTATATACCAATGTTTGCTAGTCAAACTCTTGAAGCAAATATCGTTACATTAGTTATCTTTTTTTCCATGATAGCGATATGGTGTTTTATTAGCTACAAATTGATAAGAGCTCCTATTCTAGCTAAAGCACTTGAGAACAATTGTCATATTATTGTTCCAATTGTTCTAATTGGTTTAGGAATGTGCATTCTTTTTCGCAGTGATACAATTGGACTATTTCATTATTATTTAGAAAAACGGTTAAAAAGTATATAGAATTTGTTAACATTAGTATTTGGAATACAAATGCAATAAGGGCGAGGTTATTATTAATTTCAGTATTAATTGAATCAATTTTTATACTAAAACTGCAAGAACGTACTTTGGATAATCTTCCTAAGGTACGTTCTTTTTTATATCAGTAGCCTATTCTTATTAACTCCACCAATAGCAGTAAAGGCAAGACTTAACTAACTTATATATATTAAAAGGAGTTAATGGTAGAATGAATAGAAGACAGAAAATTCCTTTTATTAAAAATAGAGGAGGTACATATGAAAAAAGTTAATGTTACATACGCGATTTTGTACGATAAAACTAATGAAAAGATCTTAATGGTAAAAAACAAAGGGGAAAATGGTTCTTATTATACATTACCAGGTGGCGCAGTTAAACTAGGAGAAACATTAGAAGAAGCAGTAATTCGAGAAGTAAAAGAAGAAACAGGGTTACATATAAACGCAAACGGGATTTTTTCTATCAGTGAAGCTTTTTTCGAGGAAAGAGATCATCATGCAATTTTCTTTAATTTTCTAGGCGAAATAATCGGCGGGGAGACATATATATCAAGGCCAAAAGAAATCGAAGAGATTACTTGGATGGAATTACATAAAGCAGCACCGTATTTACGCATACCAGAACATTTACTATATTTATTACAAAAGAAAGAAACAGTACCTTATTTTTTTAATGGAACAATCGTTCATCAATCTTCATAAAAATATTATCTCATGTAAGGCGGGGAAAACATGGAGTTTATCGTTAATCACAAACAATTCACTTAAGCACTTTCAGAAGTCAACAAAGCAATATCAACAAAATCTTTAATCCCTATATTATCTGGTATAAAAATAACTGCAGATCAATCTGGAATTACTTTAATTGCAAGTAACTCGAATATTTTTATTGAAAAATTCATTCCTGTTTTAATTGAAGACGAAAAGATTGCAACTATTTTAAAGGCAGGAACTATTGTTGTACCTGCAAAGTATTTCATTGAAATAATAAAGAAAATGCCAAGTGATATAGCAATAAAAAGTAAGAATGAGCAAACTATTAAGATACAATCAGAAGAAATCACATTAAGTTTAAATGGATTTCCTGCAGATGAGTTTCCGAATGTACCCCTTATAGACAATCATGCAGAAATCAAGGTAGAGACAGAGCAATTGATTGAAGTATTTAAACAAACAGTCTTTGCGGTAGCAAAAAATGAATCTAGACCTGTTCTTACTGGGGTGCATATAGAGTTATCTAATAATAAGTTAATTTGTGCTGCAACTGACTCACATAGACTAGCGATACGCGAAACATTACTTTCCTCAGATGTAAAAGCAAATTGTATTGTACCAAGCGCAACCATTAGTGAACTTCTAAAATTAATGAACAGCAATTCGGAATTCGTATATATCTACCTTTCAGAGAGTCATATTATATTTACGCTCGGAACAACTACATTATATTCAAGACTAATTGAAGGGAAATATCCTAATATTTCTAACCTTATTCCAAATGATTTTAAAACGATTATTAACGTAGATAGAAAAAAGATATTACAAGGTGTAGACCGATCAAGTTTATTAGCAAGTGAATGGGCCAATAACAATGTTAACTTAGAAATCATAAACGAATCCACAATTAAAATTTCTTCAAACGCTTCTCAAATTGGGCAAATATCCGAAACGCAACAAATAGATGCAATTCAAGGTGAAAAACAATTAAATATATCTTTCGATGGGCGTTTTATGGTTGATGCTTTAAGAGCAATAAAAGAAGAAACGATTACTTTAAGCTTTGGCGGTTCTATGAGACCGATATTGATTGAAGCAGGAGAGCAATCTGCAGCAGTACATCTTATATCGCCAGTAAGAGCTTATTAAGGATAGAGGAAGGGATTAATAGACAAAGCAGCAATGGTAATCTGAAATACAAAGCAAAATAATAATAACCTGAATATAAAAGCCATAGATTAATCGATATGGGGTGAGTACGATGAAGAAAATAATTGTTTTACTCATGGGTATAGTTTTAATTATTTTTGCTTTTTATCAATACAACAAAAAAGACTATGCAGCTAAAAGTACTAACTTGTATGTAGAAAACTTTAAAGGGGAAAATGATTCAATAAAAATACAATCTGCTATTAATAAAGCAGAGTCTAGTAAAATTAAAACTGTATTGCTTGATGATAAAAAGTATAAAATCACGTCACCAATCATTGTTAAAAAAGGTGTGAAATTATTATTTGGTTACGGATCCCAATTTGTAGTTGAGGGAAACTTTAGAGTTTTAGAACTAGAGAAAAACGCATCCATTGAAGGAGCGTATATAACTATTGACGATCCTAAATTTAACTCTGAAGTTATTTATTTAGACGGTAAAAATAAATATTATAACACTTGGAACAAAACACAAATAAAAGATATAAATATTATCAATTGGACGGAAACGAATAAAGGTACCGGAATTTCTTTATACTCTGCTGGAAAAGAAAATGAAATTTCGTTTGTTAACTTCGAAAATATTAAAGTTGTAGGAATGGAAACTGGACTGAAATTAGTAGCGAAAAAACCGAGCACCGGACAAGCTTGGATAAATGCCAATCGTTTTATGAACTTTTCTTTAGAAGACTGTGTAAATATGATTTATATGGATAGTCAAGTAACTACGCCAAATGAAATTAGTGGGAATCAATTTACAAACCTTCAAATACAGCCTTCAAATAAAACAAAAAGCATTATACAGGTAAGTGGTCAACACAATGAATTTCATGGGATGGTGTGGGATTTAAATAAAATAAAACATGAAAACGAACTCATTGAACTGACTGATAAGAGTATGAATACAGTGGTTGAAATATCCAGTGTACCAGCAAATAGAGTATTAGATAGTGGGAGATCCAATATAGTGAAATAAGTTTAAATACAGAAAAAAGAGCGAATTCTTTATAAGAGGATTCGCTCTTTTTATATTTTAAAATTAAATTTTCTTCCACCAAGCGGATAAAGGATAGTCTGTAGATTTTAACGTAATAGATTCGCCAATTTGTGGCGTTGTAATTTTAACTCCTAAACGGTTAGCTTCTTTCGTAACACGTTCTATCGGCTCACTCCATTCGTGTAATGCTAACGTAAAAGCACCCCAATGAATCGGAAGAAGTAATTCTCCTTTAACATCAATATGAGCTTGTACCGTTTCTTCAGGCAACATATGAATAGCAGACCACCTCGGATCATATTGCCCGCATTCCATTAATGTAAGATCGAATGGACCGTATTTATCACCAATTTCCTTAAAGTGAGGGGCATAACCGCTATCACCACTAAAGAAAATTTTAGTCTCTTGACCAAGAATAAGCCATGAACACCATAATGAACGATCTCTATCTGTCATACCACGTCCAGAGAAATGCCTTGCAGGCGCACATACTAACTTAATATTATCAAACGTAATTTTGTCCCACCAATTATGCTCACTAATTTTACTAGGTGAAACACCCCATTTAATAAGATATTGTGCAACTCCAGTTGGAACATAAAAGTGTTTTGCGCGATTTTTTAACTGCATAATACTTTTGTAATTCAAATGATCATAGTGATTATGAGAAATGACAATCGCATCAATTTCTTGAAGGTCATCACGTTCTAAAGAAAAAGCACCACTATAGCGTTTACTATTAAACAAAGGAAATGGGGAAGAGGCATCTCCAAACATCGGGTCTAATAACAGTTTTTTACCTTCTATTTTCAAAAGAGAAGCAGAATGGCCAAACCATGTAACACTCTCTAACGCTTCATTATCTTTATTTGATAAAACAACAGGCAAATCCTTTATAGGACGCAGCTTTGATTTCATTTTAAAGTAATCCGTCATTAAACTTATAATATCTTTCGGTTTAAAACTCATATCAGTATGAATTTGATTTGTATATTTCTTATTCATTCGTTCTCCTTTTTACGATTAACAATATACGTATGTTGTTATTGTAGCTATTTGTAGTTTAAACGAAATCATTTTACCTTTCACCTTAAATGCAGTACATTTCATAAATTTGTTAAATTCATTATTCTTATATGCAAAATAAAAACCATGTAGCAGCAGATAAAATCAATATTAAGTAGATGTAAAATGTTTTAATTTAGTAAATTTCTTCTTATAAGCAACAAAGAACGTATGTTTCGTTATATGTTATAGAAGAAGATAAGTCTCAAATTATTAAAAGGAAGGAGAGGATGTAAGTGCAAATAGAGCGAAAAAAGAAATCAAAATGTAAACTATCAAAAGCTGAAATCATTCATATGTATGCAGAAGGGGAAAGTACTTCAGAAATCGCCATGCTTGCTAATGTGTCTGCAAGATATATTCGTATGGTTCTATCAGACAGCAACGTTCCAAGGCGCGCTATAGGGAGCTGGAAGAGAAAGTATGACATAACAGAAAATTATTTTAAAACGTGGTCAAATAATATGGCTTATATTTTAGGATTTATAGCAGCTGACGGCGTTATACAAAAAGAAAATCAATGCGTCAGTATATCACAAAAAGAAAGTTATATTTTAGAAGATATAAAAAAAGAACTAAAAACAAATCAGCCGCTATACCAAAACAAAAAAACAGGTGTATATATGCTAAATATTAATAGCAAAACAATAAAAGACGATCTTATGAACATACATGGAATCAGGCCGTGTAAATCATTTAACATCGAATTTCCTTTTGTACCAGAAGAATATTTGCATCACTTTGTTCGTGGGTATTTCGATGGGGATGGTCATGTTAATTCTCATAAATACTTTGTTAGCTTTGTTGGAGGATCATATAATTTTATGAATTCTTTTAAAGATATCCTTGAGAATAATAAATTCCAATTAAGTTTTGTTGACAAAGAAAAACAATATCGTATTTACCTAAGTGGTAAAAATAATGTTAATAAATTTTCACAGTGGATTTATAAAAATAAAGGTTTGCATTTAAAGCGTAAATACAATATTTTTCAAGAAAAAGAATAATTGTAATGATGATCGAATAATTCACAAACAAGTTCAATTATAAAATTAAAATTCACGATGAATTATTAATTAAAATCAAAGTAATTCCTAAAGCAAACAAATTATAAATATAGTTTAGTCAATTTCAAAGCAACTTGTTTAATTATTAAATTTAAACAAGTTGCTTTTTATTATGTTTTATTAATTATTATTTATACTAATCCAGCATCAACGAACTATTCACTAATAAATAAAGAAAAGGGAAGTATACCAAACTAAGCTAACTTATAATAAGTTTATTATTTTTTACTAGTAGACATAATATATATTATAGGCAGTTATAGAAACAAAGCGATATCGGGTATCAAAACCCAAGTAAACTATACTTAATGAGACGAAACAGAGATTTTTAGTGAGATTCACATGAAATCTTATATAAACAAATTTCTTCAGTTTTTATCGTTTTTATTTGTTATAAATTCAATCACAGCAAATCTTAATCAATAATCGCTTAAGAATTATCGAATCAAAAACATTTTTGATTCGATAAGAAATTTTTTATACAGAAAAATTATTGCTATACAAAATATAAATTATTATATTCATTTTATGTTTTACTTTATGAATTTGTTGCTATTTACACACGTTTTATAACTTTAGATTATTTGTTGCTATTTATGCTTGACTTTCATTACACTCATTGTTTTTTTATTCTAGTTAACATAACACTTATTTTTAAAATAAAAAAATCCTCCTCACCTTCAGGAAGATTTTTTATTTGCTATTATTTTATTTATATCTTCTAGTAACAATCCCAATTGTAAATGACATTGGAAAAATCTAGATTTAACAGCTCTTCCTTACGTATAAAGAAATTAGCAACCCCAGAATCGCCCCACATAATATTTAATGAATCGTCTGTATCAATTTGCAGCAATAATATGTCATGTTGCTGGTATTTTTCTTCCCATTCTCTCGGATCTGTCTGTGTGAAAAATGGATAACCACCAATTTTATGCCCTTGATCTTTACATAAATCATCATACAGTTCGCCTAATTCTGTATTATTTTCTTCATCAACAATTTCTTCCCAATCAATTTTATCACTAAAAATCATTTCAAATCGATAATCTCTTGGTGTTACTGGCTGATATGCCAACTCAAACTTTAGTTTTGCTGCTTCGGGTATGATAAAATTCTCTAAATCTAAAGTGTTTAAATAACTAAAATCAGTAATCACCTTAGTTAAATCCGCTGTGATTGTAGAATGATAAACAATTCGAAAGTCTTTTTGGCTTGTGGGATGATCAAAATCTGCTCCAAAAAGATCTTCTTCAGCACTTATGAAAAACTGTAACATTCCATGTTGAGGCATATGTTCAATGTTAGGTATTTCTTCAAGGTTTAACTGCGCAAGTAGCATCATAGGTTGTCCGTTTGAGTCTTTAGGATGCTCTTGATCTATAGGTAAATACGGATATCCACCAAATTTACTTTCAAAAAGCGTTGTCTCTGCTTGCGTTCCAGACACTTTAATATACGGTTTCACACTTTTTTCTAAAATACTACGATACTGTTCTAGTTCTTTCGGAATTTGAAGTTGATACGTATTCTTCATCACATTTGCCTCCCATTAGTAATGAATTGAAAATGCCTAACTTAATTATATAGTAAGCGATAGCTTAATTGAAAATCGTTAAAAATCCATTTTCACCCTCATTTTTTGCGCGCTTGGCGGACAAAGTAAATTATGCTCTAAAACCTTTTTATTAATAGTTCGAATTAAATCCGCTGCTTCTGCCGTATTTGTATTTTCTTTTAGTCTTTCTTTTAAATCGTCAATTTCTTTTGAAAGCTCAATCCACCTAGGCAAAACATGATTATTTGCTAAAGTTCTATAAAGTTGTTTTTCAGGATTGTAAGAAAGATCTTTATCGAGATTAAGAGGTTTACCTTTACCAGGTAAATTATCAAAAGCTCCTTTCTGTTCTGCTTGTTTAACGATAGAACTAATATGATCCTCGTACGTATACGACCAAACTTTCTCATCTTTTACTAAAATCTCTTGTTTTTTTAGTTTTTTATCTAGTTCTTCTTGATTCATAGCTTCTCTCTCCTTTTTATTTTTTAGTGTCGTTTTTGTAAATTCCAATGCCCTTAATCCTTCGAATAGCTTTTCTCGCCACCACACGCTATCATGACCGCCTTGAAACTCTTCATAAGTAATTTGGTATTCCTTTTCTTTTAAAGCTTTATACAGACGTCTATTAGCCGTTAAAAGAGGTTTGTTTTCAAGTTCTCCTACTGCTATGTAAGAATAGAGATGAGTCGCATTAGAATCTATTGATTAAATTTGATTTTCAATCCAAGGAATTGCATTTTCATAATCATCTTTTTTCCAATGTACGGATCCAGACATTGACAACACATTTCCGAAAACATGTGGATTTTGAAGTGTTGCATAAAAAGCTGCTAAGCCACCAAGACTGAAACCAGCAATTGTTGTATGTTTTGCTTCTTGATGCACACGATACTTCGCCTGAATCCACGGAAGTAATTCCTCCTTGAAAAATGCATTCATTTTATCATTATAAGTTAGCTCTTCTAATCGATCGACAGGATCTATAGCAACAGCAATACAAGATGGGATTTCATTTTTGTAAATTAAATAATTAAGTGTTTTTGCGATTGGAAGGTTATGAATGAATGAATGAATTCTCATCAAATACAATGAGAAGTTCTTGAAGATGTGAAGTGTGAGAATAATCATGAGGCGTATAAATATGAATTTTACGTGTGTTATTTAAAATCGAACTATAAAAAGAATATGTTTCAATCTTTCCGGATGGATAATCATTTGAAGGAAAACGACTGCTATACTGCACGTCCATACCTATTTTTAACACAGACGCTTTATTGGTACCTTCTCCATCACCTCTCTTTCTCCTTTGTAGTATTCTATATGTAGTTTTTTCATTAGAATCCCTATATAAAAGTAGTCGTAAGTTATGTGTTTAGAGAAGTTATTGATTAGAAAGATGATCAATTGCTTGAATAGAAAGTTCCAATGATTTTATTCTTCTTTCTAACAGTGTTCTTTGAGGACTCCCAAGCTTTGACTTAACATAAATCTTTTCAATTGATGGCAACAAACCAATTAGAACATTTCGAGCGTCTGCTAAATCCTCTTGGGTGTAATGATGGGTTTCTTGATTCCAAATACTTTCTAACATAGCTAAGCCGATACTAGCTGCTTTGAGTCTTTTTTTCACTAATGTAGTATTTGCACCTTTTTGAGTCATCTGAGATAGTGCATTTTCAAGTTTACGGATTGTTGACTGTAAAGACTGTATAGATTCTACTTTATCTACATTTGATACGTTTTCCATATTAAACCTGTCCCTTCTTCGTTTCTAAATTAGTTTTCTTGATATTTGATAATACCATTTAGAAGCGAATTTTACTCGAAATATTTGAGTTGGACATGAATTGAAAGGAAAACAGCTAACAAGCTTCTATCTCCTCCCTCTTACATATTCTATATGTACTTCTTTTTTCTCGTTAAAATACCTACATGGACAAGGTGTTAATATTGTATATTTTATGAACAAAAAACGTACAAGCAGCATCACTTGTACGTTTTAATTTTTATTCAGTAAGATAATAAAGTAATAGCTTACGGGTCTTTTCATAATTTATGAAATCTCTATATAAAATGGGATAATTCATAATCTCCTGTTCATTATTATTAAGCACGTAACTTAAAGTACCTGCTGTATGCATCCAATAATAATTTAAATCAGCGCTTATACAATCATCTTCTGTAAACGTATTATTAAAATCTTTTCTTATTTTTCGAATGTCACAATTCGGAAACGGTTTATACAGTGGACTAGGCATGTTCTGCAATTCATTAAAAATAACCTTTTTACCTACCCCCCTTTATTTCTCTAGCCAATTTAATAAGTTTTCATAATGATATTGAGCATCGATATACCCAAGATTATATAAATTAACGAGCTTTTCCTTATTTCTTTCTATTCCGCTTATAGGAAGCTGTACACTTGGTTGAATTACATAAAAATTATCTTTTTGTTCTTCTTGATTCATATAAGATATCGTCTCGTTATAAAAACGATAATGGTCTACTAAATTCTCTGCGATTTTCGGATATTTTCTATATAGAATTTTAGCTAGACCAGAAAATTTATTTCGCTGCTTCTCGTATCCTTCTGGCTTTGTCATAATTACAACGTTCTTTTCATAACCATCAGTTTGAGCTTTTAAAACTGGTATAGGATCTATAATTCCTCCATCTAGTAATTTTCGATTATTATATTCTACAGCAGGTGCTATAAACGGCACAGAGCTGGATGCACGGATGATTTTTAAAATATCATTTCCATGTTCTTTTTTATTATAATAAACAGCTTGTCCTGATTCGCAATCAGTCGTCCCTATAACAAATTGTTCATTACAGTTTAAGAAAGTTTGAAAATCAAATGGAACAATTTTATTAGGTACTTCATCAAATAAAAAGTCCATTCCAAATAATTCACGTTTTCGAATTAAATTTCGATAAGATATATACCTGTAATCTGATACTAGCTCTGTATTTACTTTCTTATTTCTCCCTTGTTGACGCGACAAATAGGTTGCTCCCATACAGGCTCCAGCTGATACGCCGACTACATACGGAAAGAATAAGTTCTTTTCCATGAAATATTCGAGTACACCTGCAGTATATAAACCTTTCATTCCTCCGCCCTCTAATACTAAACCGATATTCTTCATTCTATATCCCTCTGCTTCTTTTTTCTTAATTTCATATTATCATAAGATTTTAAGATGAGGTTATATAAACTAATTACAACAATAACCAGAAACTACTAAAGTAATGTGATAATATCTTTGTGAGTAACATGTTACAATATAAGTAATTCATTCCACATATATTAAAGGAGGAATTTAATATGGGTTTATTTAGCGGTATTTTAGGAAATGCATCAAATACGAGTTCTGAAAGTGTAGAACGTGATTTAGAGAAGATTATGCTAGACGATGAAAAAGTAGAGCATGCTTATAAATTAATTTGTGATCTAATCGTATTTACAAATCGTCGTCTTATATTAGTAGATAAACAAGGAGTAACTGGCAAAAAAACAGAATACCATTCTATTCCTTATAAAAGTATTACACAATATAGCATCGAAACGGCTGGGCATTTTGATTTAGATGCAGAACTTAAAATTTGGGTGTCTAGTATGGAGGAACCAATTACGAAAGAATTTAAAGGTGACGATAGTATTTTAAGCATTCAAAAAGCGCTAGTAACCTTTACGACAAAGTAGTGGTTTTTGTATCTTTATTCATTTTCAAAATTACTAACCCGAGTATTTTGGAAGAACATACATTATTTTTGTATATTTAATCTAAAATAACATAAAAAGGTAAAGCGTATTTTAAATGCTTTACCTTTCTTTTTTGTAATAAACAAGTGTAGTTTTATCATTTAATTTCTTTATTACTTCTGTTCTTTTATACCCCATTTTCTCGTATAGAAAACAATTTCTTTCTTCTTCTAAAATCGTAGCAAGTTCAAAACTTCGTGCTTCTGGAAACATTTCTTCGATTAAAATAAGTACCTTCTGAGCAATTCCTTTCCCTTGATAGATTGGATGAATAAACATTGGACTAATCCAAAATTTATAAGGTAGTTCTTTTTGGGATATACATATCGCTCCAACAAGTTTCGAATCTATTATCATCTTATAAAAATTACTGCTGGGATTATTTATTCTAAAAATAGTTTTTTCAATAGATTCATTTGCTGGATTTGTTTCATAGTCTTTATATTTATGTAATAAAGAGCTAAATGAGTCTATTTGCATTTGAAATATAACTTCTGCATCAGTTTCTGTCGCCTTCTCTAATATAATCTCCATGTTACCAATTTAGACGCTTTCTTAAAGAAGTAATATGAGCTGTATGGTGACGACCATGCCATGCGTATAGTCCTATTGCAACAGCAAGTTTTGTTTCACCAGTTTCAGGATGGTTAAATGTCTTTTCTAAATCTTCAATTTCTAGAGAATATAAAAGATTAACCCATCTTTTATGTAATGAATCTAGCATTACTAGTGAAACATCTACCGGTAATTTTGAATCAGGTAACTCTGCCCACTTCTCTTCTTTATACGGCTTAATAGTTGGATTCTTTTCTGTCAGTGCTAATTTAAAGCGTATGTAGCTATTCATATGGCTATCAACGACGTGATGAACTACTTGACGTACAGTCCAACCTCCAACGCGATATGGTGTATCTAACTGCTTCTGATCTAAATCTTTAATTGCCCTTGTTAGTTCATTAGGTAAATCTTCAATTTCTTGAATCCATGTATCAATCATTTCTTCAGTTATAGGACGTTTGTATGTAAATTGGCCAATTGGATAACGTAAATCATTCATGAATAAGTCCTCCTTATTATAAGTGTGAAGTATTTCTCCAAATATAGTGCACAAACTTCACATGTTCTCCATTTAATTCTACAGATGTTATATCTGATTCGTTTTGATAAGAAGAAAATCCGCTTTTTTCTAGTACAATTTGTGATGCGAGATTATTAGTCGTTGTTTTAGCATAAACTTCAGTAATTTCATTATTTTTCGCTACATCTAAAATTAATTTTACGGCTGCTGTTGCAACTCCTTTTTTAGTAAATTTTTCTCCGACACGATACCCGAGCGAACTAATTCGAGTTTCCGTATCTATATCTACTAAATTGATTCGCCCTACAATTTCTTTTTCTTCATTACGAATTAAATAAAAATAAGAATCTCCATCTGCCTGTTCTATTAATAAATCGTCTAGTAGTTTTTGGAAATATTCAAATTCAAAATATTTCGAGCCACGATTTGGTACCATTGTTTCAAAAAAAGATTTATTTGTAAGTTCAAACGTAAATAAATCCTTAGCATCTTGTTTCTTTAGTTGCTCTATGTATATTTCCATTCCGTATTCTCCTTCTTGATTTACTAACTGTTATACATTCTTTTTTAATCAATTATATTCCTGCTATTTCTTTCGATTAAGTAATACAGATAGTAGCACTTTCGGATGAAAGAGATGAAATGGACTACGAATTAAATTCATCACTCGTACTAACCGAATATAAACATCAGAATTACTTACGGATAGTCGATATATTTGCTTCGTATACCATAGTTGAAATTTTTGTTTTGTAGTTAATTCTCTCTTTAGTTGCGGGTGACGTGATATTTCTGTTGTTGTCATATCCCAAGGGGTTTCTATTATAGTAGCTGCCTTTTTATAAAATTGTTGTGTAAATGTTTTATCAAGTTGTTTTCTATCTTGCAAAAGTAATTGCAATTGGTGAGCCTCCATAGCAGCAACTGATACGCCTTGGCCGAAAACGGGATCAAAACGACATTGCGCATCTCCAACAACTAATAATCCTTCTGGTACATTATTCACTAAATCAAATCGCCGGCGTACTTGATAAGGAATTTTGTATGTCTTTATATCAGTAATTCCCTCAGCCTTATTTAAGAAGTCTGTAACATTAGAAATTGATAGATTTTCAGCAAAATCATAAAACTCATCATCTGTTTGTGGTGCTTTCTCATTTGCGTATCCACTAAAAGTAACAAAATAACGATTATCTTCTATCGTTTGAATAAGAACGCCATAAGGGTTATCAGGGAAACTAGGAGACATTAGCATATTACAACAGTCTAACTCCTCATTTTCTTTAAGTTTGAACATTTTCGTTGCGTAAAATAAATCAATACGAACTTTCTCTTCTTGTACTTTAATTTCGTATTCTCGTAGCCACTCTATACTTTTCGAGCCAAATCCACTCGCATCAACTACAAGATCCGCATGAACTTCTTCTTGTGTGTTTGTCTCTAAATATTTAACTTTTACTCCACACACTTTGTTAAGCTTTGCATCTACCAATACCCCTTTAACCAATGTTTCATATTTAATAGTAATATTTGAAATTTGATGTATTCGTTTTTGAATATGCCATTCTAGCAAAGGACGACTTTGTTGAATCATATGTACTTCCCCTATGAACGGTTGTTTCCATAGACCGAATTGATGCCATTTCAAATCACGCGTAAAGTTGTTTATAATACTACCCGCTTCTATTAATTCGTTCGTAATATTAGGAAACAATTCTTCAATTGCGTTTTCTCCACCTTTTAATAACACGTGAGGATGATTACTTTGTGGAACTCTTTTTCTCGAAGACTTTCCATCCCATCTTTCACCAGCTTCTATAATGATTACTTCTTTAAAAGAAGTTGATAATGCTTTTGCTGCAAACTTTCCTGCCATACTTCCACCAATAACGATAGCCTTATTAAACATATTTTCCCCCTTAATAAAAAGAGATCCTGCCTTGTATGAATGAAACAGGATCTTAAACTAATTAACTTCTTTATCATTATACTTAAAATACATCAGTAAATTGCAACATTAAAATTAAAATACCTAATCCCCATACGTAATACGCGAATACTTTTAAGGAGTGACGTTTTAAATATTGAATCATCCATGAAACGGCTATGTATCCAAAAAACGCTGCTGATAACGTTCCGACAATTAAAGATGTGCTAGAAATAGATTCTGCTTTCCCTTGAAAAACGTCTACAAATTGCAAAATGATAGCTCCAACGATGGCTGGTGTCGATAGTAAAAAAGAAAAGTAAGCAGCAGTTTCACGGTCTAATTTTCTCCATAATGCAGCGACAATTGTCATTCCAGAACGGGAAATGGCTGGAAAAATAGCAGCAGCTTGAAATGAACCGATAATTAATGCGTCTTTATATGTTATGTCATCCATTTTTTTACGACCATTCTTTTGTTTATCTGCCATGTAGAGAAAGAATCCGGTCACTAAAAACTCCCAACCGATCGTGATTCCTGTTTTTGAAATATCTTCAAAGAAGTCTTTAAACAATAAACCAATTACAACTGCGGGTATTGTCCCAACGATAAGTAATAACATGAGCTTTGAAAATGGGTTTTTAATTAAATATATAAATTCTTTTTTGTAATAAATAAAAACCGCAAGTAAAGTCCCAATATGCAGCATCGTATCTAAAAATAAGCCAGCCTCATCTAATCGGAACAAATGCCTTCCTAAATAAAGATGTCCGGTACTACTGATTGGTAAAAATTCTGTTAAACCTTGAATTATACCTAGTATGAAAGCTTCTAACCAATTCATGATGGTCTCCTTTCTCTTTTGCTTGTACCAATATATGAGGGTTAAATTTTCGATATGAAAAAAACTATATTTCTCTATGAATTTACTTTTTATTTATGGATATATATGTAAAGAGGGGTAAGGAGGGTTATTATGTGGAAGCACACAAAATTCGGTAATGTATTACTTTGGGTGGGCCCTATCCTTGTATTTTTAGGACTATGTATGACAAATGTTATTTCAGATATTCCTTTCTTTGAGGGAAAACATAAAACGGTTGGTATTGTACTTATATTTATAGGTGTAATCTGTTTTGTTGCTGCTAATCATTTGAAAAAAGGAGAAAGATATGAAGAATAAATCTAAATAAAAAACAATCCTTGCATATTAGCTAGGATTGTTTTTTATTAATGTTGATTATTTGTAGAATACTTTATCAACGTTATATTTCGCTTTGTATTCATTAATGATATATGTTTCGTAAATTTCTCTTTCTGTTGGATCTTCTACGATACATGCATCAATGCGGTATACTTCATCACGGTGATTTTTAATTGGTGAAACATTATCTTCAAAATGCTTCTTAATACGTTGTCTAATTTTACGAGCTTTACCTACGAAAAGAAGTTCGTCATTAATATTGTAAAACATAAAAATGCCGCCTTTATCTCTAGGGAACAAGTGGAAATCGATAAATCCATTAATTGGAGTAATGATTGGCTCGTCTCCTTTAATAACTTGTTTACGTTCAGTAATTGAAACATCAGCTTCAGGAATATTAATTTTAATCAAGTTCATTCACGTCCTCTTTTATTATAAAGATAAATAATAGCATACATAAGTAAGAAAAGCTATGTTCAGAGGCATATTTCATTTTATAATTCAAATATTATAGGTGTATCATGTAAACTTTTCTTCCAAATCATATGATCACTGGATTCTCCCCAGTAATCTTTCAATACATAGTTAGGTTTTCCAAACTTTTTCGTCCATATACTTTGCGCATTTTTATATCCACTATCTAAACAATATTCTGTTATCCCTCTGCTAAGTAATGTAAGAAACATTGTATGTAGTAATAAACTCCCTATTCCCTTTCTTTGATACTCCGGAAGTATGAATACAGTTCCTATTTCATACAAATTTTTAAGTACACCACCTGTACAACTATTAATTAATGTACTTGCTGGACCGATTTCGATTGTTCCAATGATTTTATTGTTACTTGTATCAATTGCTAATAAAAAGTAACGACTTTCTCCGTTACTATCAAAATCACTTTTCAAATACTGCTTTTTTGAGTTAATTTCATTTTCTATGTCATCCAATAATTGTGACAGTCCTTCATTTTTGTATGTATTTGTAATAACTATACGGAAAAATAAATATAGTTCATCTACATCATTCAAATTCGGTCGTCTAACTGCAACGTTAGTCATGAATTCAATCTCCAATCCTCATTATGCCATTGTCAATACAACACTTTATATAATCTATTCATCATTATTCTGCAAAAACCTGCATAAATCCAACAGTATAGAAAGCTCATTATAAATATTGATAAAATAATTTTTATATCCATAGTTGTATGAACAGCAGGACCAAGTACCGGAAAGTGGAAAACATCGAGAACGATCATAATACCTATAAGTAGACAAGTTGCTGAAAAAGAAACAATCCATATTCTCCTCTTTAATTTTAAAAAGGATACTCCTAAGGCTAGACCTAATAAGCCTGTAGTAAAAGGAAAGACAATTAGTTCACTGGGCTCAATAATAAATAATAGAAAAATAGTAAGAATATAAGAAAGTATTCCCTCACGAATAGAATAGAAAATAGCAAAAAAAATCGGTAATGTCGAAAATGGACTAATGAGCAAACCTATACCAGGAACTAAGTTCCCAGCTGCTTGAAACATGGTGGCCAATGCACTCATCAAAGCTGTAAGTACTAACTTATTCGCAAGGGACAATTTTCTTTTATGAACAAAGCTCGTATCATGTTCTATCATCAGTTGATACCAATAACGTACAAACCAATTCATTAAAATACCCCCTAAAGATACCACATTCATTACTTTCTATATTATTCATACACTTATGGTTTATGAGTTGCTTTCTATTTGTTATGAATTACTATATAATAAAAGACTTTTAGGGGGATAAATTGTGCGTGTTGAAACAAAATGAATTCCTTGGATTATTAAACTGCGAGTGTATATCGTATCAAGGAATAATTTCAAAAATGGTACCTTTGTTAAAATCAGTTACTTTCATAGAACTGTAAACTCCTAAATATAATTTAGTTTGATTCGAATTTGTTCCTAAACTCATATAATAAGCTGCTTGCGTACCAAAATCATAATTGGTTTCAATAGCATAAAAGTCAGCATGTTTACCGTCTGTACCTGCTCTAGTATAGGCTAAAACACCCTTAATTGGAGACTGGGATTCTCCTTTCTTGGCAAGGTCAGTAAAAACAACGCTACCTGTTAAATTTGGAATTGCATTTCCCATATATGGCTGAACTCCTGTAAGTGAAGTTCCTCCAAACTTATCTGTTCTAGAATCTTTATGAAAATAACTAAGTAGAGGCAGAATACGCTTCACTGAAGTTTGTATTGTTTCATCATAATAAACCATCGTTCTCTCATCCAAAGTCTGATTCTCAGAACAATGTCGTATAAAAGAAGTAGGTAAATCCCCTTCCCATCCTCGCCACCCAAAATTGATAAACCCATCTTGATTGGTAGTTAACCTCATAAAATGCATTTGAACAAGTTCTGTTACCGGTATAGGTTTATATTGAACAAATGAAAAAATAGACTCTACAATATCTTGTCCGACATTTCCGGCGTATTTGATATATTGATTATAAAACCTTTGAAATGAAATGCCGGTTATATTACGTACTCCTTTTGCAATTACTGTAAGTGTTTCTTGTATAGATAAAGGAAGTTCATTAAAGCGTGTAACTACAGGAGGGTTATTTATAAATGTATTTTTACTTACATCGATTTCAATTATTTTTCCTGCTATTTCTAAATCATCTTGGCTTAAATTAAATGGATCATAACCTGATCCACCATCTCCATTTGTAAAAACAAGTTTTCCAGTCTCAGGTGAAAAGTTTAAACTATTGACTCCGTTATGATTAAAAAATGGTCTTCTTACATTCAGTAATGTTCGTCGCTTTTGAGCTTGACCATTAGATTGTAAAGTCCATTCTTCCACTGTATCAATGTGATCATATTGCGTATTTCTATTAACCCACTTTAAATTTAACGTTTTAGGGTCACAAGGATTCGGTTTAAATTGTTCAGAAAGTGCACCTGGTCCTTGAGTTCCGGCTACTGAATAATGAAGATAAAATAACCCATTTTGATAAAATTGTGGATGGAACGCAAGTCCTAGCAATCCGCGTTCATCATAACCGCTACTAGAAACACCTTCTTCAAATGTACCTAATTTAATAATTAGGTGACGAATATCTAAAAATGTCTTTATAACTCCGTCCCCTATGTAAAAAATCTCTCCTAATTGAGTTGCGATAAATAGTCTTTCGGTCGATTCACCTGGAAGTATCGTTGTTTTCAATACAGTTGGTAAATTTACGTTATGAACAATGGGTCGTAAACTAACTTTAACTTTTGTCAATTAACTGTACACCCCTTTTTCTTCTTTTTTATAGAAGAATATGATTAGAGTAGTTCTGTTAGTATCAAATAAGTTTTATTCCTTTTTATTACAATTTTGTATATAATATAATTATAAATAATCTGGGGGACGAACTATGATAATCGTGCTACAAATCATCTTACCACTAATTTTCGCAGTCTATTTATTTACCCTCTATCGTAAAGGGACGTATGGATCAGCTTCATTCCTTTTAGCAGTCATGATAGGAATTTTCGGTTTAGAGAATATTTTTCAGCATGCTAGTCTAACAGATCATGCTATTTATCCATATTGGGGCAGTTTGAAGGCTGTTGTTATCGTTTTATCAGTCGTATTTCTATTTAAAAAAGGTGGTTTAACAGGAAAATATTGATTTTTAATGCGTTACATATTTTCTTGTTAAATTGTTTTTATTTTATAAAAGAAGCAATATTTATGTGAAAACAAGAAGGGATGTGTTACATATGTCTATAAATATTATTTCAATAGTTTCTATCATAATATGGATTGTGTTAATTACAGAACTTATAAAACCTTCAAAAGAACAGAACGTACGAAAAATAGTAACTTTAGTAACTGCTGGTTCCGCATCAACACTTATTTTGACGGTTTCATTTATTCAAAATATCCCGTTTTGGAATTGATAGTGATATATATAACTAACAAAAATATGTATAAATAAAAAGATTAGGGTTCACTCCTAATCTTTTTATATTTTGAGGTAGCACCACATGCCCAGCAAGCTAAGGTCTTGAAGTAGCCCTAAACAAAATTTAAAATTTTTCTAAAGTTATTTATGTGAATTTAACTCGTTTTCAGGAACATATGTGGTCCTTTTATAATTTGAAGTTCTTTTTAAGCTTCTTATATTTTCTATACGAACGTCTAACAATGTTTAACATAAAATACGGTATTTTAACAGAGAAAGGCAATTTATAAATGAAAGGAAAATAAAAGGTGAAATATGCCTTTTCTAGATCCCTCCACTTACTATCTTCTTTTGTTTTTAAGAAATCAGATACATCGACTACATATCCCCTTCCTTTTTCCATCATCACATTTTTCCCGTGAACATCACAAGGAGTTAATCCTTGTTCCCTCGCATACTCTAAAGCTTTATTTATATCAAGGATCACCTGCTTAGGAATTTTAATCCCCTTATGAAGGGCATCGTATAAGGTAATTTCTTTTAAACGTTTCAATACTATGAAATTTTCCCCTTTATATATAAGCTTTGAATAAGAAGGATGATCTCCAATTCTTCGGTATACTTCTGACTCTTTTTCAATTCCTTCTCCTTCTCGCACGTAAACTTTCACTACCCAATCTTTGTATTCTCTGTGCATGAATACTGCGGCATAATTACCTGTTCCTAAACACTTCCAAAGTCTAGGAATACCTTTAACTACTACAGGCTCGAATTCATCATCACTTCTTATACTTACCTCTTTTAATAATTCGTCATTTATCAATCCCACAAAACTATTTATACTCATCATTCCCACTCCGGTTTTGCTAAAAGGGGGCCCACCCACATTTTAACGAAAATATACACTAAGCGAATTTTAGCATAACATGCCAAATCTATATTACTCTATTTTATAATCTAAAACATTGTTTAGAAATGTAGCAAGGGTTTGTTAATGGTTCAATTCTTCTTTCACTACTATTTTTGTTAGCTAACACTTTTATTGTTTTAATAATCTTTTGTTTAATTCCCACAATGCTGTTTTGTTGCTATCCCATTTCAAAAACGTTACTGCTTCCTCAAAGCATAACCATTTATAATTAAAGTGTTCTTTAGATAATGATATGTTTTTTGTAGGAACTTTAACTCCAAAAGAAAATTCTTTTATTACATAAACCTCTTCTCCCCAAAGGAATCCTCCAACTACATCCTCTACTGGTAGTGAAGACACAGAATCTAATTGTATATATGGACATTCTCTTGTAATACCAGCCTCTTCAAACGCTTCCCGTTTTGCTGATTCAATAGGAATCTCACCGTCTTCTCCGCCACCAGCTATTCCTTGCCAATAACTATAATCACTTCTTTTGAAAATAGCATATTGAATGGAATTAGCAGTTTTTATATAAGGAAATATCAATACTTGATATGGCGCTCTCATTGCTTAAGCTCCTCTCGAAAATAAGTTTTAAATAAATATAAACAAAGAGCCGACATCACAATTCTACATTATTAATGCAGGTTTATAATGTCGGCCTTCTATTTTTAAAGAATTTTATTTTTCATAACCAGGTTTACTCTTAACAGAGGAAAAACTGCTTATTCCCTGTCGAATGTGTTTAGCATGGTTTTTCCTAAATGTTAGCAGTACCCTATATTATTCAATTGCGCCAGCAACATCATAATCATTTAAATCTAATTCAATCGGTTGTCCGAGCGCTAGTTTAGCAAGTTCCGCTCCTAGATATGGACCAGCTGTTAAACCCGAAGCCCCTAATCCATTCGCAACGAGAATTCCTTCAAAGTTAGGTAGTGGTCCGATAACAGGTAAGAATCCTGGTGTAAATGGTCTGAATCCAACTCTCGTTTCAAGCATTGTAGCATTTTCTAAGCCAGGTGCAATTGCTAATGCCTTATGGAATACTTCATGTAAACCACCTGCTGTTACACGATGATCGAAACCAGTATCATTCTCATGTGTTGCACCAATTACGACATGCCCATTGTCAAACGTTAAAATATATTGATCGTTCGGTGGCATAACAACTGGCATATTTTCTGTTGCTGTATTCTCGATTTGCAGATGAACAATTTGTCCTTTTTGGAATGTAACTAAGAAATTAATTCCTAATGGATTCAAGATTTCGTTCGCCCATGCGCCTGCAGTTACAATAACCTTTTCCGCTAAAATTGTTTCATCGTTTACTGTAACTCCCGTAATATGATTTCCTTCACGGACTAATATAGCATCGCCTTTTATTAAAGTTGCACCATGTTTTTTCGCAGCACTTATTAATGCATTGCGTAATAATCTTCCATTTACTCGTGCAGCACCACTAATATGAACAGAACTATATTCGTCTGATAATGCTGGGAATAATTTTTTTGTTTCTTCAGCTGATAAGCGAGTGATTTCACCAATCTCTGGGGCATCTTCACGTCGTTTATAAGCTCGCTCTTCCATTTGATCTAACTTTTTCTCGTCAGTATGTAAACTAATTGCACCTACACGATTATATCCTGTGTCAGTTTCACCGTCTTCTTCTAATTGCTGAATTAACGAAGAATAGTAACGTGCACCGCCTTTAACAATTTTATACCATGCTTTATTACGACGCTGCGATAGCCATGGACATACAATACCTGCTCCTGCATCAGTTGCTTGCCCTAATTGTTGGCGATCCACGATAGTAACATTCGCACCTGCCTTAGCAAGATGATAAGCAGTAGACGCTCCTAAAATTCCAGATCCAACTACAATATACGATTTCATCTCAAACACCTTTTCTCTTTTGCTAATTATATAAATATAAGAACATTCCTTAGTATAATAGAAGGAATGCTTTTTTCAATGTACTCATCACAATTAATTGTTGCAGCATTGTGACTTTCTTAATCATTATTTTTTCTTCTTACGGAATAATTCAATTGTTTTATAGCCTTGTGAAAGGATCTCTATCATTTTCTCTAGACGTTTTTCACGTGTTTTTTCTTGTTTTACAGAAAAAAGATTACGTGCCCAATCTTTCTGATATCCAGGCGTTAAACTTTGATAAAACTTAAGTTCATTCGGATGATTAGCTAATAATGCTTCAACATCTTTAATTCGATCTGCATAATCGGCAACACATTGACTCATAGCAGATGTTTTCGTTGTTTTTTTCTTCTCGCGTTTTAAACCTACAACAGTAAAGACTTCATCCATACTTACCATTCGTGCAAATTTAATATCACTTTCTCCCACATAACCATCTTCTCCAACATTTAATGCCGGAAACATCTCATCACGGTGAATAAACGTACTATAACGAGCATTACCTTTTTTCGGATATGCGAAGAATACGTAACCTTTTTCAATTAGTAATTCTTCATTACTTATAATAAAATTCGTTTGTTTCACCATTTCATCAAGCGTTTCTACAAATATAAAGATAGCATCGTGTTCTTTTGAGAATGCAGTTTCTTTACCTGTAAAAATGTCATAATCACTTGGTTCGTTAATAACGACCATATTTGTATACTTATTAAGTTTCAATTTATCAATAACTGACATATTAATCTTCCTTTACATTCAAAATTCATTGTACATACTTTTGCGTACTGTTCTAGTGTATTATATGTATTAAGAAAATCAACTTTAAATCGTATTATTCTGCTGCAAAAGAATATAATTCTTTACTAGATGGGGTGGTTTTATGCCATATGTAATCCGAGATGAAGGGCTAGTTTTACAAGGGGATGATGGAAAAGAACCAATTTTTCATACATATGAAGAAGCGGAGGAAACATTAAAAACATTAACTATACCGCAGTTTCCGAAACATATTAGAAGAAAACCATTTACACCAAAATAATAAAGATAGCCGCTTCTGAATAAGAACCGGCTATCTTTATTATTCATAACTTAATAGCAAATAAAGTATATAAAAACTCTTTATATTGATCTTCTGTAATTTCACGCTTAGTTTTTTCCCCATGAATAATTTCGGTTAAACTTGTATTCGTTAATGAAATATGGCCAGAGTTCGTCAACTTTACTGCAATTGGTCCTTTATTAAAAATAGACTTCTCATCTTCTATCACTCTTCTTTGAACATCGTTTACTACTATCTCATTAATATTAGGTTTATAAAAAGCATGACAAACTTTCCATTCTCCATCAGTATCTATTCTTTCTAAAACATAATTTCCTTTACTTGTATCTTTTCGTCTCACTCGGTACGAACCATTTTTTGAAGAAACAGACTCGCCAGTAAAAGGTACAGGAACAAGAGGTACTAACGAAGCTATACCTACATCAATTAAATACTGTAGATTATCATAAGTTAAAATAATTGTTATATGGCCATCCTCCAGTGCCCATGCATTTATATCATTTTTATACACCGTACCTAATGCCAGTTGTACATCATAGCCACAGTCTTTTAAGAAATAGTAAAAAAGAGTATTTAATTCGTAGCAAAGTCCACCACGGGAATTAGTTAAAATTTTCTCTCGTAAGTTTTCCAGAGAGATTTGATTCGTATTTCGTGCTATAACATCTAAATTCTCAAATGGTATAGTATGTGCAAACGAAAAGAGTATGGTAGGTAATTCTTCAAACGTTACATCATTACATTTTTTAAGATTTAATCTTGTGAAAAGCTGATCTTGTAAACTTGTCATATTTAGCACCCCTTAAAAATTTATAAGTTTAAATAATATATGCTGATTGTAAATTTTAAGGGGCACTGTAACAACGTACATTTCATTTAACTGTACCGGTACAAAAATTACGATTCACGAGGTAAATTAATAGAAGGCGTCATTACAAATGCCTTTTCTGTAATTACTTCTTTTTGGAGTAGATCAAAAGCTACGAATATAAATTTAATAGTTTATCTATAGGCAAATTATTAATATCACTTAAATCAACAAAATATTGAAGTTGCCACATTTGACTCTTTTTAGCTTGATTGCTAACAGTGCTATCCCAAACAGGATAAATTCTCATTGCCATTTTCCCTGTTTGACTTTGTGTTCTCAATATTTTTTCTTTAAGAAGAATCTCTTTAGGAAAAATAAATTGTCCTAGTTTATTATCAGCAATACAAGTGATTACTAATAAATCAGGAGCAGCTTCATAAGAGAAAGCTCTATTTCGCATATTTTCATCTTTCTCCCAAAAAGAAACAAATTGACCAATTTTATTAGGTGTAACTTTTGATTTTCTAAAACGAATAGTTTTGTTATTTAAATGGAATAAACATCCTGCATATTCTGCGTTTTGCTTTTCTTCTTTTAGATTCGTAATCATTAAGTTGTTAGGTTTGTAAACTATATTATTTAAATTTTGGATTATATTATTAAAATTGTTCAAGAAAACTCCCCCTTTATTCATCTCTTAGTTTACCACAAACATCAGTTCTTCTATATCGTATATAATCATGAACTAAGTGAAATGGGGGAATTTAGCGGGATATAATTATTACTTTAATGTACTTAGTTTTTCAATTGCTTGTTGTTCAGTTGCTAAGTAAAAAATGTCATTCCCTTTATTACATTCATAAATAAAATCCTTTAAGCTTTTACTAGTATACATAGAGAAATCTCTAACAATAGCAATCTTTACCTTGTAGTTTATAAACTTTTGAAGGATATCGCCCGCAAGCCGTGTTTTTAGATCAAAGAAATCTTCATTTATTAAAGATTTATGGATAATAATATGTTTCGCATCTACCTCATATTGAACTGTTGCCATAGTATCTAATGCAGACTGAACATCCGATATTAATACCTTATCGCTCCTAATGACCGCAATATTGATTCCATCGATTACTACTTTCTTTATTTCCATAGTCCCACCCCTTTATAATTTTCACAGTATGAGTAAAATTGTTTTACAAAACTTCGTATTAATCATAGATTAAATTAGCCTCAGCTATTAAAATGGCCTCTATTTTTTGTTGTAAATATATATTTTTTTATTACTAATACGGTCAATGAAATTAATGATAGTTTCTCTTTTTTATATTTTTGAATGTATATATATGAAATTGCTTTTACTTGTTATAAAAATATTGTGGAGTAACATAACTTAACAAACTATCCAAAGTGTTAATCTCGGCATATGGTTGTATTTTGGTCGTATTCTTGATTTTTTGAGGGTTAAACCACACACCTTTTATATTTGCATTTTGAGGACCAACAATATCCTTTTCTAAGTCATCCCCAACAAATAAAGTATTTTCCGGCTGTAAATTTAGCTTCTTTAATGCTAGTTCGAATATACGTTTATCAGGTTTACTAAATCCCACTTCTTCAGAAATAATGATTGTTTCAAAATACCTATTTAAATTCGTATTAAATATTTTAGCTTTTTGCCTCTGAGTTGAGCCATTTGTTATAATTCCAACTTTAAAGTGCTTCTTTATTTGATTTAAGAAATGAATAGTATTTTGGTCTATTGAAAAACATCTAGGGAAATTTTCATTCCAAAAATCTTGGATATAATTGTGTGGCAATCTATATTTCGGCGCGAATTCATCAAATAATGATTCTAAAACTATCGTTTTATCACTAATGCCGTATTCCCTTTTATCGTATTCTTTGAATTTCTGTAACATATTGTTTTTGACTGTATCACTAACATCCTCATAACATTTTTCTAAAACTAATAAAAACAAGTTATCTACTGCCTTATCCCTATCAATTAACGTATCATCTAAATCAAACAGCATCGCTTTATAACCCATCAAATAATTTCACAACCTTTCTCACATGATTTAAATAATCCTTAGTTCAACTTTAAGCGTTTACTAAATTAGCAAAAAAACTCTAAAGTTTGTGAAGTACACTCTATAATTTCGCTAGCTTTTTTTATATTGAAATTCATTTCCGTTTCCCCTTTTAGTAAGTAGCGCAAGTATATGTTCACACAGTTTAAGAAATCACATGCAGTTCCCAATATTATACATTGGTTTTTTAGAAATATAAATCGTTCAGCTTTTCATACGATAAGTTTTTTCAAGCATACAATTATTTTTTCATAAAAAGGAATATGGCTAATCATATTTTTTGGAGAATACACATTCTTGAAAATGAAGCTAATACGTTAAACGTCCTATGAAGTTCCTATTGTATCTCCACATAAACTCCAGATAGTACGGCTATAATGACTACCAGAGGTGATATTATGAAAAACTATCATATTCTCGTGGTAGAGGACGATCAAGAAATTCAGGAATTAATTAAACAATTTTTAATGACACAGCATTATACAGTGGTAGTCGCTTCAGATGGACTAGAGGGTATGACACAATTTAATAAGCAATCATTTGATTTAATTCTTCTAGATGTCATGATGCCCAATCTTAATGGATTTGAAGTTTCTAAAATGATTCGAAGTCAGTCAAACGTACCAATTATTATGCTAACTGCGTTGGAAGAAGAGGAAGATCAAATGAAAGGATTCGACCTTGGGATCGATGACTATATAACAAAGCCCTTTTCATTTCATGTTTTGATTAGACGAGTCGAAGCTGTACTTAGAAGAAGTTATGATAAAAATGTAAATAATCATTTGATATTTAAAGAAGTGCGTATTGATGTGGATGCATATAGAGTATATGTAAATGACGTTGAAATTATATTAACGACAAAAGAGTTTGAAATTCTACAACTACTATTTCAAAATGAGAGAAAAGTACTCACAAGAGAAAATATCGTTGAAAAGGTTTGGGGTTACGATTATTTTGGAGAAACACGAATAATTGATACACATATTAAAAACCTACGCAAAAAATTAGCTATCCCTTATATTAAAACAATAAAGGGTATTGGATATAAAATTGATGAATAGTATTGTGAAACTCATGAAAATGAAGCAAATTACTTATAAACTCTTTATGACTACATCTCTCATTTTATTATCCTTTGCAGTATTGATTTATTTAACTTTATACTTCTTTCTCCCTACGTTTTATGAGCAATATAAAACAGATCAACTTCAAACAGGGATAAACGAAATCATTGATAAGTCTAAAAATCTTACGTTTCAAGATGCGATACCACTTTTTGATGAATACGCCAAAAAAAATAATGCGATGCTTTATCTTCAAAATAAAGAAGGAGTAATTATTTACTCTCCTTCATTTTCTTTTATTCAAAGTGGTACCCAAAAAACAGTAGTTACTAAAGCAACACGATTCGAGAATGCAAGTACCCTTAGCAATTCATATAACGTTACGAAACCAATTCAATTTCAAGATGGTAGTTTAACGCTTGTAGTGTTTGCTACATTTCAACCGATTGATGAAGCTTCACAGGTTTTAGTACGCTTTCTCCCCTATATTAGTATCATTGTGCTTGTTATTGGTATAGGAAGTGCTTATTTTTATTCCAGGTTTATTACAAAGCCACTTATTTATATTAATGAAGGTGCACAAAAGATGGCAAATTTAGATTTCTCCGAAAAAATTGAGGTTCGCTCTACAGATGAGTTAGGAGAATTATCTAATAGTTTGAATGACATGTCTATTAACTTGCAACAAGCTATGTTTGATTTGAAAAAAGCAAATGAACAATTAAAAAATGATATTGAAAAAGAAAGAGAAATAGAAACAAAACGCAGAGAGTTTTTTGCGATTGTAGCACATGAATTAAAGTCCCCTCTTACTGTAATGAAAGGATACTTAGAAGGAATGATATACAATATTGGCCCTTATCAAAATCGCGATCAATATTTAAAGAAAAATCATCAAATTATTGAAAGTATGGAACAATTAGTTCGTGAAATTTTAAGCGTATCGAAATTAGAACAACACACCTTCAAACTAAAAGTAGAGGAAGTTAATCTTTCAAAGTTAATAGGTGCAATCACAAAAGATCTCGAATTTTTTGCTTCTCAAAAAAGCATTGAAATAATAAAAGAAATTGATTCTGACCTTTCTATTTATACCGATTGTGCTCTTTTAGAAAAAGCATGTAAAAATATTATTCACAATGCGGTTATGTATTCACCACATAATGAAAAAGTCTATATAAAGTTAAGTGAGGATTCGAAACAAGGTCAAATCGAAATGCAAATTATAAATACAGGTGTCAATATTAAAGATGAAGATTTACAACAAATTTTCAAACCATTTTATCGAATTGAAAAATCAAGAAATCGAAATACTGGAGGAAATGGTTTAGGGCTATATATTGTTAAGCAAATTCTTGAAACGCTAGATATAAAGTATTCAATAAAAAATATGGAACATAGTGTGCAATTTTACATGAGTATTCCATTATCTAAACATAAAAACAAACAAACTCTCCTTTAAATAGGACGAGTTTGTTTGTTTTTGTAGTAAGTATAAATTTATTAACAGGTTTTTCACTTAATGGACAAATACTGCTTCTTAGATGGCGATTATCATAAGTAGTGACAAACTGTATTCAACTTACATATTTATCTTCTACTATAACAGCAAAAAAACGAAATTCCGCTTAACAGCAAATTAGATTCTCTTATTCGAGATGCATTTCATCTATGAAGATGAAAAGGAAGATGAAAAATGCATATTTCCCTCCATTTTTCAGATTAATTTAGAATTCTTTTATGATAAGCTATATGTAAAGATTAAATATAAAACATAAAGGATGATTCGTATGCAAATAAGACCAGAGGTAAGTGAATATAACTCCTATTATGCAACGTATACCAACTTGGTATCAGACGGAAATATCATACATATTCTAGAACAACAAATGAAGGACACAAATCTTTTATTAAAGGGAATTTCTGATAGTGAGGGACTTTTCCGGTATGCTCCTACTAAATGGAGTATAAAAGAAGTAATCGGTCATATAGCAGATACAGAACGGATTATGGCGTATCGATTGCTATCAATCGCTCGAGGCGAGACAGCAGAACTTCCAGGCTATAATGATGATATGTATGTTCTTAGAGCTGCTTTTGATAAGCAATCTATGCAAGATCTTCTTGAGAATTTAATAGTTGTTCGCCAATCTACCCTGTATTTACTTAGAAGCTTAGATAAAGAAGCTTGGTCACAAAGAGGAAATGCGAATAATTCTGAAGTTACAGTTCGTGCATTAGCATACATCATTGCTGGTCATGAGCTTCATCACCTTCAAATTATAAAAGAACGTTACCTTGGTTCTGATTTATATCCAGCAACTTAATATTTGAAGAAAAAGAGTCCTATTTATGTAGTGCTCTTTTTCAGTATTTATAACGGATTAGCGCTTAGAACCATGGCAATTAAATGCATTTATTTATAAAATTCACCACATAATATTTATGCTATCCCCTCTTATTCTGTACATAATTTTCTTTAGGCTGATATACTATAAACACAATAGTTCTGGAAAGGTGATGATAGTATGTATGAACAACAAAATAATAGAGATAGAGATCAAAAAATGATGTTTTCTATGCAGGGAGTTCCCTCAAATAAAATTAACATGAATCAATTACCTAAATGGATTAGAATTTTTGGCTATTGTGCGTTTGGTTGGATAATAGTATTTAGTTTAATTATGATTGTAGGTTTAATTCTGCAATAACTATACAGATACACAGTTAAACGGGACAGCATTTAGATTATATATCTAGGTACTGTCTCGTTTTTCATATGTGATTATCCCATGATATAGGTAACCAATTATAATAAAAAGAACTTGTAGAATATCCTACAAGTTCTTTTTCAAATATTATTAAAACGGGAACAACAAACTATTTTAACATTCAGTACAGGGAGACCATTTTGATTATGGCTTGATATTATTATAAATCAAATATAAGCTTTTGAAAGGTCTAGATTTTGAAAATTATGTGAATTAAATAACTACGATGTTTATATTAGATTTCATTTACGACCAACTTCTTCTTACTTAAATACACTGCACGATCTGATTTTTTAGCAACCGCCTGTGAGTGCGTCACAACAATAATGCATTTATTCTCTTTATGTGCAAGTTCTTGAAACAGTTCTATAATATCCATTGCGGTTTCCTCGTCGAGGTTTCCTGTCGGCTCATCTGCAATCAGTAAATCAACATTACAAGATAGTGCTCGAGCAATTGCTACACGCTGTTGTTGTCCACCGCTTAGTTGCAGGACGTTTCGTTTCGCTTCAACTTCTGTGAGTCCTACCCTTTCTAACAATTCTAATGCTCTTGCTGTTTTATTTTGCACTTTAACACCTGTAATTTCCATTGCTGTTAAGACATTTTGAAGAGCTGTCATATAGGTTATTAAGTTATAAGATTGGAAAATTACAGATACATTTTGATTACGGTATCGATCCAAACCAATTTTTCTAATATCTTTGCCATTATACAGTACATAACCATTTTTAGGGACATCTAGTCCACAACCTAAGCTTAGAGTTGTGGTTTTACCAGATCCAGATGGTCCTAAAATCGTGTAGAAATGTCCTTTTTGAAAAGAAAAGTTAACATTTTCTAGTATCGCTACATTTTTTCCATTACTTTCATAATAATAATCCAAATTTTTAAACTGTAAAATTGTCTCCATATCGAGCCTCCTCATTCATCTTTTAAAAGAATTTGTTTTGGGTTTAAACGTAGAATAGATAATGCCGGAAGAAGCGTTGCTATTATAGCAATAGCTAGTCCAATTCCACCCATTTTCCCTACATCTTCTCCTGTTACACTTACATCAATTTTATCAATTGGATCTTCTTTTTGATTTTGTAGAGTACCACCAGGTCCAGCCATCATTACAGTACCATGTTGCGAGGTATCTGTTTCTTCGCTTGCAGTAGCAATTTCATTCGAAAGTAAATTATCCCCGATATATTGAGAAACTTTAGCTCCTGTTGTTATAGATAATCCAAATGCTAAAATAGCGACACATACTACTTCTACTACGAACTGTGCCATCAGTTTCCACTTTTTCTCTCCAATGGACAATAGAATCCCCATTTCCTTACGACGTCCTTTAATTGATAGCATAATAATTAATCCTAAAATAATCGCACCTGCAATCGATACAATATAAATAATCATTTGAGAAGTCGAAGAGATATTTTCGATAGGACCAATCATTTGCTTGTACAATGAATCATGCGCATCTAATTTATAATAATTAAAATCAATATTAGATTTTTTTGCTTCTTTTTTAAATGCATCAATATATTGTGGATCATTCAAGAAATACACGACTTGAACACTACTTATACCTTGGTCTACTTCTAATTTTTTCATAGTTGAATGCGGCATATATAGTTTATTAGCTGGATCCATAATAGGAGGAGCCTGTTGACCCATTGCTTGCTCATTTGTTTCGTAAATACCGATAATTTCAACTTCAAGGGTTTCCTTCTTATCCCCTGATTGCACTTTAACTTTGTCTCCTAATTTCAAATTGTTTAATTCCGCTAATCGTTTTTCCATTAAAGCTACATTCTGATCCTTCATTTGCTCTGTTATTGGTTTTCCATCAATGATTTTACTTTTTCCGTTTTTAAAGCTTTCTTGTAATGCAGTCTTGCGAACTCCCTCAATCATAAAAGAAGCATTCATATCTATTTCTGTACCAGAGCTTGAACCGCCTCGCGCAGCCGTCATTCCCACTTTACCTTTTCCTTCTTCTTCTCCTTCTGAAGCTCCTACTAGTTTAAGCCCATCAGAAATACCGAAAGTGTTAGCTATGTAATTATAATCTTTTACATACTTGGACTTCGCTAATTGATCTGTTTCTTTTGCATCGAGCTGCGGCGGATTTGGCATTTCTCCAGTTTCCTTAGCTTTTTGACCTATTTTGTCGAAATCAAGACCTAAAGTAACATCTGCACCAAGTTTTTTTCTTGCAGCATCCGCTGCTTTTTTTGATGCATTTTGGATTGTGAAACCTGAAAGAACCAAATTTGTAACAATCAGAAAAACTGCCATCAAAATTAATGATGTTCCTATCCTTTTTTTCATACTGAGAATCGCTCGTTTCATAAAATTCATTTTTCTTACCTCCTTGATAACTTGTATTCTATATAGGTTATCTAGAGTTTATATGGAGCTAATCGGTAGTTTAACTAGAGATATAAGGAGTTTATGTGTAGTTATTCATTTACCTGTTCAAGAAAAACTAGAACACAAATTCAAAAATGCAGTCGTTTTTGAATATTGGTAAGGAGTTAGTCAATTTAAGAGATTTATAGAAAAGAGAGGTTAAGCTTAATTTAATGTATATAATATAAAAAATATATTTATTGTATAATTTCTATACAATAAATATAGAGAAGCTATTTGTGAATATCTAGATGGGAATTGTTAAGTTCCTCATAGAAATTACATCTTTTAATAAGAAAAGAAACAAGTTAACATTCTTCTTAAATTTTAATATAAATTATTTATAGTTTTATTTTATTGCAAGATTTATAATATAATATACAAATTTATCACCTATTTTTATAATTCAAGCACCTACTATTAGAAAAAGGGAATATTTCCCAATTAATTTAAAACATAAATTTTGTCTATGTTTTAAACAATATGTATTTTGGAGGAGGTTAATTTGATTTTTTCAAAACTCATTGATCGGTACGCCTTATATGATTTACACAAAAAAAGAAGTGTAGCGTTTCAGTTTACTTCCCTTTCTAACACTTCATTAAATATAAAGAACATAGAATCTTTTTATAAAGTAAAACCATCACATTTTCATTTTGACATTAAGCATTCAAAGCAGGAAAATGAATACATGGTTGGGCAATTCAACTATAAAAGTTCGGTTCAATCCGGTGATTCACACAACGACTCTGTAACTGGGGAATTATTCTTACATAAAAATGAAAATGCACCTCATGTTATCTTTGTTCACGGTTGGAGAATGGATTCTAACGAACGTGTGAAAAAAATATTCCACGATCATATGACCAGCCTGAAGTGGAATATGTATTATTTCACTCTACCCTATCATTTTGAAAGAAAACCCGATCAATCCTTATTCAGTGGAGAGTATATGGTAAGTGCAAATATTGAACGAACATTACAAGCAACTAGACAAGCGGTAGCTGATTTACGAGCTTTGATTAAATGGATTAAAGCAAATAAAAAGGGGCCCCTGATTCTAATAGGAATTAGTTTAGGCGGATTTATTACTAACTTAACCTCTCTTGTTGAAGAAGAGATTGATGTGTTAGCATCCATTTTCTATGCAAATCGACTTTCTTATTCTATTTGGAATACAACTCCAGGTAAATTTATTAGAGAAGACTTGGAACATCATGGTGTTACGTATGATGATTTAATAGATTATTGGAAAATCACTGAACCGAGTCAAGCATTACCAAAAGTACAAAAAGAAAATATTTTATTAATTTCAGGTAAGCACGATCTATATGTGCATTCTGAGGATACAGACTACTTGTGGGAAGCTTGGGAAAAACCTACACGATATATTTATACATGCGGGCATGCCGGGATCGTTCTTAAACGTAAAAAAATTGCAACTGATACTATCAATTTTATTCAAAATCGATTGAACGCCCCGCACTTATCCAATGCCATGCCTTAAATCGCGAGATTACTAAGTACAAAATCTTATACTTATATTGTTATATTTTTTACTAGTCACCTTTGTAAATCTTAGCCCCAAGCCTTACACGATTGAAAATGAAATAAAGTAAATAACTAAAGAACTAATTTACCATATGGAAAAACATTGCTCAGCATTTTCACCAGTGGTCCCTGTATATGCAATATTACATACAAAAATATTTATTTATTACATTATTTATTTAAAAATAAATTATTCATCCATTAATCTATACCATCCTTATTTACATTTATGGATACCCTAATTACATATGAAAAAGAGAGAAGAACATTGGTTAGTTCTTCTCTTTTTGTTTATTTTTAAGGTAACTATCTATAAAATTTTGCTTTTCATAATTCTTCATGAGTCTAGAAAATAAATTTTTCTAATGTACATAATTACAACGACATTAAAACACTTTGCTCTTAAATCTGCTACTTGTATTATTAATTGCATGAAACTCCTTCTTGAGAAAGGTTTTAATTTCCGAATATTCTGTTGACCGTTATAACATATCCAATTTACAATTTAATTGTGGTGTTCTTTCACAATTAAACTACTTAGGATACACTTCGTTTATTTGAAAACAATTACAAATAGAGGTGCTAAAATGAAAACTAGAGTAAATCCAGAATTATTACAAGGGTTAGAGATGTTTCCGGATCTCGATTTACGCCCAGAAAATTTGCAATCAATCAGAGAAGGAATAGCTCAAATGAGACCACCTACCGTTGTTGATGACTCCCTTTCTTTAACAGATAAAGTCATTGCTGGGCCTGATGATAATCCGTTACCATTACGAATTTATCGTCCAAAATCAAATCATGAATCTTTACCTGTCTTATTATGGATACATGGTGGAGGTTATATCTTAGGGTCTATAGATGATAACGATGATACTTGTATGAGGTTTGCAAAAGAAGCTAGTTGTGTGGTCGTGTCTGTAGACTACCGCTTAGCACCTGAACACCCTTACCCAGCACCAATTGAGGATTGTTATTCAGCTTTAAAATGGATTGCTGATAATGCAAAGTCATTAAACATTGATTCGAATCGAATTGGGGTTGCAGGAGTAAGCGCTGGCGGTGGACTAACAGCAGCATTATCATTATTAGCCCGAGATCGAAAATATCCTTCAATTTGTTTACAAATGCCACTATATCCAATGATTGATGACAGAAATGATACACCTTCAGCGAATGAAATTAAAGAGGGATTTGTTTGGAACCAAAAGGCAAATGAAGCTGGTTGGAAAATGTATTTAGGAGAAATGTATGGAACGGATCAAATCCCTGCCTATGCAGCACCTTCTCGAGCTGAGGATTATAGTGACTTACCGTATACTTACACATTTGTTGGTCAATTAGATCCATTCCGCAGCGAAACATTAACCTATGTAAGCAAACTAGCACAAGCTGGTGTTGATGTGGAGTTTCATTTATATCCAAATGCCTATCACTGGTTTGAAGGGTTAAATCCAAATGCCGATGTATCTATTTATGCTGTGAACGAAATAGTACAAGCAATAAAGACTGGTTTCAAACGAGTATCCAAGGTTGAGGCTTAATCCCATTACAAGAGAAACACTTATAAATAGTATATATGTATTTATCGTTTAAATATAATAGCCGATTCTAAATAAGAATCGGCTATTAATATGTAAAATCCGCCTAATATATCAAGGTTGAGAAACAGATATAAGATGTTTAGGCGATGTGTTTATTTCTTCTGCTAATGCTTTTATGTTCATCATGATTTGAAGTATTTCTTCTTTTGTTGTTCTTGGGTTGATAGAGCAAAGTCGAATTACTACTTTTTCTTTTAATTTAGTCGTACTTAGCATAGCAAATCCTCTTTGATTAATTTCTTCCACCAATTTTTTGTTTATTTCATGAATTGTATCTGTAGATGTTAGCTCACATGGAATATAACGAAAAGTAACAATTCCTAATTGGGCAGGTGTTACTACTTCCCAATCTTTTTCTTTCCTTAAAAACTCTTCAACTTGTTCAGCTAGCATAATGCCATGATCAATTGCCTCACGAAAAGCTGTAACTCCGAATGCTTTAAAAGAAAGCCATACCTTTAATGCTCTAAATCTACGAGAAAGTTCAATTCCACGCTCCCCAAAATTCACTTTTTCTTCTATATTAGTTTCTGTATCCTTAATATACTCTGGGATCATACGGAATGTTTCACTTAAATATTGGCTATTTCGAATAAGTACACAACCAACATCATAAGGCTGAAAAAGCCATTTATGCGGGTCTAACGTTAAAGAATCGGCACGATGAATTCCACTTAATAACTCCCTTCCTTTTTCACTGAGAATTGCTGCAGCCCCATAAGCTCCATCCACGTGTAGCCATATATCTTCATCACCACATACATCAGCCAATTCATCGAGGGAGTCCACCGCTCCGCAATTCGTTGTCCCTGCATTAGCAATAACACAGAATGGTTTTTTCCCTTTTAATCGATCTTCTTTTATTTGTTTTCTTAAAGTACTAACTGAAATTTTTAAATCTTCATCTGTCTCAATTCGGCAAATTTGATGCTGTTTAAAACCTAATACTTTAAGTGCTCGATCTACAGAAAAATGAGTTTGGTTAGAAAAATAAACAATCGCATTTTCTATGTCATTATTCAGCTTGACCTGTCTCGCTACAGTAAGTGCAGTCAAATTAGCCATGGAACCACCACTGACAAATAATCCTTCAGCTGAATCAGGGAATCCTAGCATTGATTTTAACCAGTTAATTGTCGTTAATTCAATTTGTTCGGCACCTGCACCTACTATCCAAGCTGTAGGAAATACATTAAACCCACTTGCTAAAAAATCTGCTAATACACTAACATAATTATTAGGACCTGGCACAAAAGCCATAAAATGAGGATGATCCACATGAGTAATTTGATTAAACACATTGTTATTAAGAAAATGAAGTAATTCCTTTGGATTAGATCCGTTTTCCGGAATCGTTTCAATTAGCTTGTCTCTAAAAATATTACTATCAATCGTTTCTGAAACTGGTTTACTTTTTAAATGATTCATATGATCAACAATCAAGTCAACCGCTTGATATCCTAACTGACGCATCTCTTCGGCTGATAACTGCAAGTTTTTTGTCATTTGATTTACTCCTATTCTATTTAAAAAGGCGAGTTCTTGCTCGCCTTTTCATTTTTTATAATTTGTAATCACCAATTGCTTGTATTGGATTTTGAAGAATCATGTTGATTAATCCATGGATGTGATTTAATATTTCCTGTATTTTCTCTGCTTCATATACCGTTTGATCAAATCCAAACTTTATTGTAAGTTTTTCTTCAGGGAAGCACATAATTCCATACTTTACATGTGGCTCATCAACAACTTCGTAATCCGTGATAGCAAAATGTCTGTTCTCATTTGAAGAAAAGATTGCTGGATTAGTTGGATAGTTTTCAAAAACCCAAAGATGGTCAGTCAACTCAGTTTTTAATTCACTTTGCTTTTGTATATCAACAAATGAATAGTATGCATACTCATTACATTTCAATGTCTCTAGTTGTACCTTTTGCAGAAAATCCACAAAAGATTGCGTTTCTGTCCATGCTAATCGGATAGCCAAAACATTTGTGAACAGACCGAACATATTTTCAATTCCTTCTACTTCGGGAGGTCTGACTGATACTAGATTAGGCAATACTACTTCTCTCGTTCCGTTAAATTTGCCAAGCAATATTCCCCATACAGCTAGTAATGCCGTATTCATAGTTATATTATTTTTAGTTACAAATGTCTGTAACTGATTAGTCAAATCCTTGTCTAATGTTAAATCCATAAAAGTGAAGTTTAACCCTTCACTTTTAGATGGGACTTTCTTTTTAGGAATACTAATTTTCTGATTGTATCCTGATAAATAATCTCGCCAAAAATGACGTGCTTTCTCATGATCTTGTGCCAAAGTCCAATCTATGAATGTTTCAAAAGGTTTTACCATAGGTAACTCCGCCGTAGTTCCCGCATTTGTAGTTTCGTAGAGCTGGAATAATTCGTCTATCAAAATGCTGACGCTCCAACCATCACATAATAGATGATGGGAACTCCAAATTACCTTATGCTCGTTATTACCTAGTTGGAATATACAGAGACGGGTCATAAGTTCACCATTTTTAAATCCTTGACTTAAATTTTCATTCATCCACTGATCTAGGAATTCTTGCTGTTCTTGTTTCGTCATCTCAATTAAGTTTTTTATTTCTGAATTTATTTGAACATCATATAGAACAGCTTGCCAAGGTTTTGCTTGTTCATCTTGCACAATTATTGTTCTTAAAGAATCATGACGATCAACTAATTGTTGGAAACACTGAATAAAGAGTTTAATATCCAGCTCCCCCTCAAGTGCCCAAATTGTTTGTTCAAAATATGCATTTGTATCAGGTTCATTCGTAGCGTGCTCATAAATAACTTCCTGGAAAGGTGCTAACGGATAAATACGTTCTATTTTTATATCCGGCATTTTTTCTTGTATTTTGGTAAGTGTATGTTGATTAAGTTGTTTATCTTTAACATTTAGTAATATAGCTTTATTATCGTTCATTATATTTACATCATTTGTTTGTGAACTTGAAAACTGGTCTAGCTTTTTAACAAATTGAACCATGTCCCTTAATATAGGAAATGAAAATAGATTTTTTGGTTCAAGCTCGAATCCTTGTCGATATAGTCTAACGGACACTTGAATCGCTTTTATCGAATCTCCACCTAAGGCGAAGAAATGATCATTTACTCCAACTTGATCTATTTTGAGTACTTCTTGCCAAATACTAGTTAATATTTTTTCCATTTCAGTTTTTGGGGCAATAAATACTTCATTTTTTTGTTTCTCCGGAGTAGGAAGCGCTTTTCTATCTAATTTCCCGTTTGGAGTCAGGGGTAATTGTTCCAAATAAACAAAATAAGAAGGAATCATATAATCTGGCAAGTGATCTCGCAAATGCTTTCGTAGTTCTGTTGTACTAATATTTTGCTCAGTTACCACATATGCAACTAAAAATTTTATTCCGTTCTCATCTGTTTGATCAATTACGACAGCATGTTCGACTTGTTTATAAGTTAGAAGACAATGAGAGATTTCTTCTAACTCTACTCGATATCCCTGAATTTTCACTTGGTAATCTTGGCGGCCTAAAAATTCAATATATCCCTCAGAATGCATTTTTCCACAATCTCCTGTTTTATATATAAGACCAAAATCAGGATGTGACACAAACGCTTCATTTGTTTTCTTTTCATCATTTAAATATCCTTTAGCAAGGCCCACTCCCCCGATATATAAATCTCCAATTACACCAACAGGGCACATTTTCTTTTCATAGTTCAACACATAATACGTTTGGTTTGCCAAGGGCATCCCGTATGGAATACTATTCCAATGTGATTCCACCTGTTTGACCGGATAATAAATTGACCAAATCGATGCTTCTGTTGCCCCTCCTAGTGAAACTACTTCTGCAATCGGAAAATGTCTTTTTATTTTTTCTGGTAAAGAAAGCGGAATCCAATCTCCACTATGTAAAACTAAACGTAAAGAAGGATATTCAAAATGAGAACCTACTTGATCCAATGCCAAATCCATGATTGCAGGCACTGTATTCCAAATTGTAATCCCTCTACGTTCAACAGTGCGGATTAATTCTTGCATGTCTCTCGGATCACGAATCATTACTAACATTGCACCTGTGCTTAAAGCTCCGAAAATATCGTATACAGATAGGTCAAAACACATGGAAGAGATACCAATAATACGATCATCTTCATTCACCTCATATTTTTGATTTATGTCTTGAATAGTATTTGTAACCGCTTGGTGAGTAATAATTACTCCTTTTGGTTTTCCTGTACTTCCTGAAGTGTATATAATATAGGCAATATCTTCTGAACCAGCAATAGCGGGCATATCTTCTGTTGTATAAAATGACAAATGATTTTCTTCATAAAGACTAGGTTCTAATAAAAGCTTGCATGAGCTATTTTTTAAAATATATGTTTGGCGATCTAAAGGATGATCGGGATCAATCGGAACATAAGCGGCACCTGATTTTAAAATACCTAACATATTAACAATTGTGTCAACTCGCCTTTTTGCTAAAAGACCCACTTTGTCACCTAGACCAATACCTTGCTCTTTTAAGAAGTGGGCAATTTGATTAGAACGTTTATGAAGTTCCGAGTATGTTAACCATTCTTGTTCAAATACCACTGCTACTTCATCCGGCGTACGTTTTACTTGGTCTGTAAATAATTGATACAGGGTAGTTGAAGGTATTTTTTCTGTTGTTTCATTGTATTGCTTAATTAGAGTTTGATCCGATTCTTTCATCTGCAAAGATGTTATATCGCTTTGTTTCACCAATTGTTCCAATAAGTCAACAAATTGGGAAAACATTGCTTCTATTACATCAACATCAAACAACTCTTCAACGTAGTTCCAGCTAATTAATAACTCTCCATTTTTTTCAATTACTACATTATCCAAATACACTTGTGGAGTCCGAGCATGAATATAGCGAAGAGAACCAAGTTGTTCCCAAGAGAAAGCACCTGCACCTGCTAACATCGAGGTGAAAACGATTGGCATAACTGCTTTTGGCGTCATTTGATGATATCGAGTAAAATCTCGAATAAAGTTAACTCCATCGTAATGACGATGTTCAAGGCCATCTAATAAAGTAGCTTGCGTTTCTTTTACTCTAGTAAAGAAAGTTTGCTCTGATTTTACATCAACATCCAATAAAATAAGTGATGTGAAATCTCCAACAATCTGTTCTACTTCATCATGAACAGGATAACGGTTAAATACAGTCAAGTTAATTGCTAATCGACGTTGATTACTCCAATATGCCAACACATCACCATATATTGTACAAAGTAGAGCGGAAGGCGTTACCTCTTTCTCTTGTGCTAACTTTCGTAGCTTTGTCCATTTTTTATTATCCAGGATTTTTGTAAGTGATTGGAATTTAGGAGTAGCAATCTCTGCTGGATCCTTTTTTAACAGCAAAGAAGGTGCAAAAGGAAAGTCAGGAAGCTTACTTGTCCAATAATCTTTTGCTGTTTTATATTCTTCGCTTTGTTCCATTTCATCATAGATAAACATATAATCTTGAAAATCAAAAGATAAAGATTCTAATTTTTGATTTGGTTTATAATAATAATGCAACAAATCCTGTCCAACAATGTTCATGCTTGCTCCGTCCATTAATAAAGCATCGTATCGAAAACATAATAAATACGTGTCTTCTTTTAAAAGAAAAGCTTTCAATTCAAACAAAGGCCATTGCCCCAAAGGGAATACATGGTTAGTCATTCGAGAACGCTCTTCTTGTAAGCGAGCATTTTGATTCCTATCATCTAAATCTATGAGACTCACTATTTCAATCTCGTAATCAGGAACGCTTTGTAATATTTGCTGTTTTCCCTCTGGTAAAATTACAGCTCGCAACATTGGATGACGATGAATTACCTTTTGAAAACTTTTTGAAAGACGATTGATATCCAATGCTGTTTCATATTCAAAATATGTTTGAGGTGAAATACCGCTTAATTCAAACTGTGAATTCCGTCCTATCATATACGCTGTCTGAACTTCTGTTAAGGAAAATGGCTTAGACAAATCTTTAACATGAGTTGGTCTACTTTCAAGGTTTTCCTCTTTATGCTCTAACTTTACACAAGAACTCAATTGAGCGATTGTGGGGTGCTTAAAAAAATCTGTTGTACTTATTTTTAAGCAGTCTTTTCTTAATAAATTAATTACCTGAAGTGCTTTAATAGATTCTCCTTTTAATGCAAAAAAATTATCATGAATACCGATTCCCTCAATCTCCATAACTTTTTCCCATGCCCGCACTAATTTTTGTTCAATTTCATTGCGCGGAGCAACGTATGGAATTGATACATAATCCGTTTGTGTTATATCCAACAATCTTTTTCTATCTACTTTTCCATTTGGATTCAATGGAATCTCTTCTACCTGAATCATTTTTTCAGGAATCATAAACTCAGGTAGTTTATCACTTAAATATTTTCTGATTTCACCAAAAGACACCTTGTTATCCGATACATAGTAGGCAGCTAATAATTTCCTATTTCCATACACTTGATCAACAACGATAGCCTGGTTTATTTCTGGATATTCCCTTAATCGAGTTTCGATTTCTCTTAATTCAATCCGATACCCCCGAATTTTCACTTGATGATCCATTCGACCTAAATATTCAAGTTCTCCATTAGGCAACCAACGAACGAGATCACCTGTATGATACATCATTTCCCCTGCCGCAAAAGGACTCGGTACAAACTTTTCATCTGTCAGTTTATTTTTACCAAGATACCCTCGTGCTACCGCTACGCCAGCAATGCAGAGTTCACCGGGAATTCCAAATGGTTTTAATTGGCCATACTTATTCAATATATAGGAATGATAATTCGGGTTAGGTTTGCCAATCGTAACTTCTTTGGAAGTGCTCAAGTCTTTTACTGTTGCGCAAATGGTTGTTTCTGTGGGACCATAAATATTTAAAATTGTTGCTTCACTGATACAACGAATTTTTTCAACCAAATCAATGGAAAATGATTCTCCTGCTAATAAAATAGATTTTAAATCTTTTAGAAAATTTGCCCCTTCTGGATCACTCAAAATCACTTCCATTCGCGATGGCGTTGATTCCCATAAATCCACCTTATGTTTTTTGACTAAAAGAGCCAATTCTTTTGTTGCAAACTGGTCCTCTGTAGCAATTACTACTTTTGAACCTTGCGTTAAAGGAAGACATATTTCTAACAAGGAAATATCAAAAGATACACTAGCAAGAAACAAGAATGATTGATTAGCCTTTACTTTTTCTCTCATTACATTTAAAAAATGAACTAGCGATTTTTGTTCGATCATTACCCCTTTTGGATTTCCTGTCGATCCTGATGTGTAAATAACATAAGCCAAATCATTAGGATTATGTTCTCGTACTAAATTACTTTCTTCACCTTGGAAAAGATATTCTTTATCAAGATACAGTACTTCACCCGCAAATTGCGGCAATACTTCCTCTGTTCGCTTACTAAGTAAATATTTTGCTTGACTATCTTGTAACATATATTCAATTCGTTCAGTTGGGTAGTTAGGGTCGATTGGTAAATACGCTGCTCCTGCTTTTAAAATCCCCATCATACCAATAATCATTTCTAATGACCGATCTACCATAACGCCAATAATACTTTCTTTTGAAACACCTTTACTTTGAAGAATAGAAGCCAATTGATTCGCTTTCTTATTCAATTCTCTATATGTCAAAGATTGATCATTACAAACAACAGCAATTTGATCTGGAGTTTTTAATACTTGCGCTTCAAACAAATCTTGAAATGATTGAAACAAATCTATGCCCGTTTGAAAAGTATTCAATCCTTCTAACAACTCTTTTTCTTCTTCTGCAATAATACAAATATCTTTCAATGCCAAATTCGGATTTTGTGAAACTTGCTTTAAAACATAACAATACGAATTGGCAAACTGTTGCAAAGAAGAGAATGAACGGGACTTGCAAGAAATTTGAAATTCAAATTCATTATGTATTTCATTCCATTTTCTTCGTATCCATAGGACTAAATTATTCTCTGCGTATTCTTCTAGCGAATTTTCATTATGTAATCCTTCCATCCCGATTACAATTTGAAAAGGAGTTAAATTGTGTTTAACTAATAATTCAGAGAGCGGATACTCCTGATTTTCATACCCGATTAAAGTCGTTTGTTCAATCTCATTTACTAATTGTTTAAAGGTGTGATGCGGATGGATTTCACTTCCTAAAGGAATCAACTTATTAAGATTCTCACTTTGTTCAAGATTCTTTTCAATTATAGGAATACCAATAGTAATTCTTTCTTGATCTGTATAATGTGCCAAACAAACCCTTAAAGCGGCTTGAAACCAGCTAAATAATAATAAATCTTGAGACTTACTTATTTTTTGTATACTTTTACTAAATTCTACATTCACTATGACTTGAACGTACTCACAAGGTATTTCTTTATTTAGTTGGTAATCGCTATTAAATTTAAATACAGAAAAATCGAGAATCTCGGAAGATAATTGCTCCTTCCAAAACGCTTCTACTTCTTTATTTTCATGAATCGAACTTCGATCTTTAATGTGCATTTTTATCTTTATCCCCCTAATATTCATTTCTTCTACTCGTTAATTTTTAAGCCAACTTCAAGCCCATGGAGAAACACTTGATGATTATCCAAACATAAAAATTGCTGAATATCTTCAAATTTCATATGACCAACTGAACAAACCCCTAAATTTAATGTCTCAGCAACCATATTTAAGGTAGCAGTGATAATGCCTGACTCAATACAAGCAAATAAATATCCATCTGAACCGTATTTCGGGATGGAAGCGTTCGCATTATAAACCAAATAAACTGAGAAGGCAGATTGAGTAAATAAATCCTGATTAATTAACTCATGATCACTTTTGATTACTTGATCAATGCTATTTACAATCACAAGACTATTTTTTGATGGGTTATAATAATAAAATCCAGCTTTCATACCCTCTATACGTTTTGGTTTTACATAAACAAAGATATCAATGGGATAGAGCCCGCCTGCACTTGCGTAATGATAGTATATTTTTTCTTCCCTAACCTGTTTTAGAGTTGATAAGAATCGGGAAAATTCCGAAAAACTAATATGTTTTTCCATATCAAATTGACGACAAGATCTACGTTCCTTGATTATAGTAGGTAGCTCATTTGTTGTTTCAAGTTGAATTTCGGTCGACCGTGCAGCAACGTGCGTGCGATTTAATTGTTCACTCATATACTTATCTAACTTTTCTTTAGAAAAGCGAATCTGGTTGCTATATGGATTTGAAAAAATCTTTTCTTGTGAAGAAAATACTTCTCTTGGGTGTAATATGTTACTTACTAACACACGATTTTTTATCATGAGCTCTATGTTTTTGTGTGTCTCTTCTACATTTCCTAATGAAAAGCGCTCTACTAGTTCACTGATTTTCACACCTTTTTGAGCCATAAAATAAAAATCAGGAAACCACTCAGACAGAATACCTGTAAATCTCATTTCCCCGATTAAAACTTCATTATGCAACTTCTCCCAATGCTTAATCGGAGACCAGTAATAAATTTTCTCGCTCATATAACCCTCCATAAACGTTTAACTTATTTTTGAAATGCAATTTTCTAATCTACAAAATTTTTTTTAGATTCTGCTCCTTGTCTCATAGTGATTATAAATACATGCACTTTAACGAAACTTGAAAATAATGAAATAACTTTTTCTTCATTAAAATTTTTTATTTCATCATAAAAAATGATTTTTTTTTGGATATTTCACATCCTTTCCCATAGTAATCCTATAAGGTATAAACCATTTATAACATTGAGAATATTCATGTATTTCCAATGTGAAATTATTGTAATGGATTGGAGAGCGGTTGAATATAGTTATTAAATCAAATAATGTTGAGAAAGTTTTATTTATTATATCGATAAAATTTTATGATGTAATTTATTACAAATAGATTAAGAAAAGAGTTTTAAATTTTTCTTAATCAGTTAGTGTGAAAATATCACATACTATTACATACAATCGAGTTACTTACATTTCATATTCAAAATAGAGAAAAGACACCATTCAAGGTGTCTTTTCTCTATTTTAATTCCATATACTTTTTACGCCTTTGTTATTTTTAAACGATTTGTAGGAATTAATACAACTCGAACATCTAGTTCGTTATATGTTCGAATATATAATAAACATTATCTGAATTACGAATGTATTTCAGATAATTTTATAAATAAACTCAAAGATATCTTCTTCTCCTACTGCCATAAAAGAAATAATCTATTGCTTATTTCTTTTATTAAATTGTAATATAATTACAGTATGTGAAATTATATTACATTAACTTTAAAAGCGAAGTGAGAATAATCTTCACTTCGCTTTTTTCATTTGCAATCCTTGTTAAATTTGCTCAATGCAGTATTTATTTCCACATTCTTCGCTTTTATTTAATCGGTTTCTCTGTTTTTAAGACAAATGAACTTAATGCAGGAACTTTAATTTTATTGTCATGGACAACATAAAGTGGTTTACTTCCCGCCTGCTTGCTGTCTACTAGTACTTTCCAAGGCCCTTTCGATGGAAGTGTTATTTCAACAGCTTCTCTATTTGCATTGTGAGCCACTGTAAAGTATTCATTTTTATTCCCCTCTATTGTATAAGCTACAGTATTTTTCGGAGCATCAATAAATGATACGTTTGTTTTTATTTGCTCTGCAGATGTCATTCGAAAAGCTGAGTACTTTTTGCGTAATTCTATTAACCCCTTCATATAATCTACTTCATTATTAAACGTTGCACGGCGCATCCAATCCATCTGGTTAATTGAATCTGGAGATTTGTAACTATTATGATCACCGTATTTCGTCCGCATAAACTCTTGCCCTGCATGTAAAAATGGAATTCCTTGTGATGTTAATAAAATTGAAGAAGACAATTTGTGCATTTGTTTTCGCACTTCTTCACTGTCACCTGAATTAGTTAACTCAAGTTTATCCCATAATGTATGATTGTCATGTGCTTCCACATAAGTTAATACCTGTTCCGGATCTTGATAGGTAGACGAATTTGTATCGTAGTCAATACCTGCCGTAATACCTTTTTTAATACGATCTTCCATGTTTTCCTTTCCATTTATAAAACCATTTTCCTTTTCCTCAAATACACTACCTTTCAACCCATCACGTATATTATCGTTAAAATGAGCAATCCCTTTCATTTTCTCTGCATTTTTTTGATTTGCTTTCAACTCAGCTGCAAGAGGTGTATTTAAATCCCATCCTTCTCCGTGTAGTATAATAGAAGGGTCAATTTGATTAACAGCTTTACGTATTTCATTCATCGTTTCATAATCATGAATACCCATTAAATCGAAACGGAATCCATCTAAATTGTATTCTTTTGCCCAATATGTGACGGAATCTATCATAAATTTCCTCATCATTTTTCTTTCTGAAGCAGTATCATTTCCTACTCCAGTTCCATTTGCAAATGTTCCATCTTCATTGTAACGATAATAATAACCTGGAACTAACTTATGAAAATTAGATTCAGCAGCGTTATACATATGGTTATATACTACATCCATCACTACTCGAAGATTATTATCATGTAGTGTTTGAACCATTTGCTTTAATTCAGTTATTCGCACAGTCGGCTCATAAGGATTTGTAGAATAGGAGCCTTCTGGAACGTTGAAATTTTTAGGATCATATCCCCAGTTATATTGCGGTTCATTTAAAGTCTCTTCATTTACTGAAGCATAATCAAATATCGGTAAAAACTGAACGTGAGTAACACCAAGGTCCTTTATATGATCAAGTCCTGTTTTTACACCTCCTGGCCCTTTTGTTCCTTTTTCTGTTACACCTAAATACTTCCCTTTCTGTTTAATACCACTTTCAGGTTGAATGGAAAGATCGCGTACATGTAACTCATAAATAATAGCATCTTCCGGATTTTTAAATTTTGGCTTTTTGTTTGCTTTCCATTTTTTCGGATTTGTTTCTTCTAAATTAACGACTGCACCTTTATCCCCATTTACAGAAGCAGCACGCACATATGGATCAACCGCTTCAGTCCACTTATCACCAATTTTGACCTTATACGTATAAAAGAGCCCTTTTTGGTTCCCCTTTAGTTCTGCTGTCCAAGTTCCCTTTTCACCTTGTTGCATGTTTATTTCAGTACCTATTTTATCGTTCCAGTTTTTATATGTAACTAACTTCGCTTCGCTTGCAGTAGGAGCCCATAAACGGAACTTTGTATGTTGCGCGGTATATGTATTTCCTAAATCGTTACCACCATAATAAAATAAATTATCAAATTCCTCGCTACGAATGACTTTACCAATTTCAGTATTCGTATCAGCTAAGTTTTCAATTTTAACTTTGTATGTTTGTTTTAAATCAATTTTCTGTTCCGTAATTATTTTAACCTTATTAGTAATATCTCCACTGTTTGTATCATACGGAGTAATATTTTTAATTTTAATGCCTTCAATTTCAATTTTCTTTTCCTTAATATGAAACGGGACATTAGTCGTTACGGTAATTTCATGGAAACTATCAATAGTTGCTTTTTGAATTGAGAGATCCGATGAAGGTTTAGAATTATATACTTTTTCATCACCCGAAAGAATCCATACTTCAGCACGACCGTCCTTTATATTTTCAATCCAACGATCCCCACCATCTTTTTCCCATTCATTTGTTCGAACTATAAATCCTACACGATTATAGTCACCGTCTATTTTTATCTTAGCGTATTTTCCAAATTCATCTTTACCAGTAAATTCATAAGATGTACCATTTGCATTTTCTCCCCATAACCAAAGATTCCAGTTTTTTGTATTTCCAAGCTTCTCTTTGTAGTGAATAATGACTTCAGTTGTTTTAGAATTTGAAACTGCCTTCACACTCTGAAAGGAGAAAACAGATGATAACATAACGATTAAAGTAAGTAATAAAACTGTTTTGTTAATTAATCTTTTTGTAATTTGCACCACATACACCCTTTCTTCAAATATTACTAACGATTTATTATGCTTTCACTGAATAACACTGCTTAAATTAATCTAGAAATCTCTTTTACTTCACCTCCATATTGGCTATTTTCACGTATGTATTTCAATGACCTTTTAATACGAAAGCGTTTGCATTAATGCTTAAAAAAATAGATTTGTTTATGCCTTCATATATTTGTAAATACTAAAAGATCAGGGAAATCATTTTAAAGCAATCGTTTGTTATCGCTTTCATTTTATAGACTTTCTATCAAGAGGTCAATATATTATTAATTTTCTGTTTTTATACACTTTAAACCTTATTGATTTGTCACTACTTCTTAAAGAGAAAACGCCTCATTATTGCTTAGTCAGTTTATTTTCAATAATACATTGCTAAGTAAAAAAACAGCTAATATCCTTAAAATGATATTAGCTGTTTTTCATAATGTATTAATATATGAATGAGAACTATATTTCTAAATTACTTAATTTTTGCTGCATCAAATGCTTTTTGAACTGCTTGAACTTCAGCTGTATTCGCACCATATTTATTAGTTGCCACTCGAATACATGCTGATCTCAATTCTTTGAAATTAGAAGTCATGTTTAACTCATCTGTATTTGCATAATAGAAAATATCAAACATTTTATCTTCACCAATTCCTTTAACAGTTACTCCGTTATGAGTTCCGCCTTTTGCAATGAGATACGCAACTTTATTAATAATACTTGAATTAAAATGAACACCGCCTTGATCCCATCCATTAAAATCGTTAAATTCACTGTAATCATCTGGATAAGGTACTCCTAGTGAAGATGGAACAGAAGCTGGGTTTTCCATATCACGGAAAACAGATCCTGTTTGTTCTCCCATTGTCCAGTTAAAGTTTCCATTATTTACGTATTTCTCAATAGATGTTCCCATAATATCAGATAATGCCTCATTAATCGCACCGGATTCCCCGTAATATTCAAGATTAGATTCGCTAGAAGTAACAGCATGTGTAAATTCATGTCCAGCTACGTCATATGCTTTAACAATAGGATCGCCATATACAAGCATACTTCCATTATTAGCACTTAATGCATTCTGCCAATTTTTCGGATCATTCGTCTCTTCAGAATCCCAAGCGTGTACAACTGAAACTACTTTTTGTCCCTTATTATCAAAGCTATTACGCTTGTATTTATCTTTATAAAAATCAAATACTTTTGTTGCTAAGTAATGAGCGCTTACTGCTTTTGGATCGTTAAATGTTGCCGAAGTACTAGTCGCTAATGTACCAGGATAATAGCTTTCTTCTTTAGTAATATCTCTGTAATTCACATCATATGTTTCAATGCCTTGCCCTCTTGTATAATCAGCAAGAGCATATTTGCCATTACTTTGTTTAGAGATACCAAATGAACGAGAAATACCTAAATCATCTTTTCCTGTTCCAGTTAATGATGTAAGACTGCTTTGTTTACTTTTCTTTAAAGCTCCAACTAGTTTGTCACTGGCTTTTAAGTTAGATTCTTGTACCATATTTTTTAACATATCACCATTTTGTGCATTTATTAAATAAGTACCAGAAACATAGGTTGGTGTTGCAGCTTCAAAGGTAACTTGGTATGCATTTTTAGCTTGTCCATTATTTTCATCAACAAAAATAACCTCTTTAACTTCTGGCTCAGAAATAAACTTGATATCGTTCCCGTACTTCGTATAAATAAATTGTTTTGCTTCATCTTTTGATAGATTAATAGGTTTTTTCAATTCTTCTTGTTTTAAATTTTGCGCGCTATCACCTGAAACACTTTTAATAACACCCTTATTATCTACGTGTGCAGTTAATTGATGGCCATATACTTCTTTTCCTTCGTATGTTTGCTGCATACGCACAAGTGTAGTTCCATCATACGAACCACGTTTTTGAAGGACTTTATAATCTACCCCTGCTTCTCCATTGACTTGTTTTTGGGACAGAGCTTGCTCTGTTTTCTCCTTAAGTGCATCCTTTACTACATTTTCTGGTGCCTTTTGTGACGGCTGTGTAAGTTCACCCGAACGGAACGATTCCTCTTGAATTTGAACTTGTAGTTGATCTGTTTCCTCTGCATGACCTACGCCATATGGTGCCACAGCTGTTAAAGCTAATCCTGTTGTTAATGCTACCTTAGTTAATGTCTTTTTGTTTTTCATTATTTCACCTCGTATAATTTTTGAAATAGAAAGCTTGTACAAAGTATACTGTCTATTCCTGTCGGAAAAAAGAGAAAATACGAAATTTATGTAACATTATGCAAAATTACATAAATTGTGGTCAATATTATAAATAATGAACGGAACACATATGTACATTATTTTGAATAAAAGAGAATCCTGATAGACACTCATCCAATTGGTTAGTTATTAATTATCTATATTCATTCTAATAAAAGTATACTTACATCTAAATAACAACATAAAAACCCACTCTTTACTATTGTAAGAGTGGGTTTCATACTATTAAAATAACAATTACTATAAGAAACCTTATAATTTATATTTTTTTAGTAATCCTATTAAGTTTTTTATAAAATTCACCTTTTGTCTTTGCATGATTAAACTCATTTGGATTAATATTTGCTTTTTGTGCGAGTGCTACAATCTCTTCTTTTGAAATTGAGTCTTTCGTATTTATAGATGCTATATTTGTGTATTTTCCGTCTTCTGTTTTTGGAATTTCTAAAATCCCTTTATTCACAAGATCAACTACAGCCTTATGCTCTGAAGAATGTAAATCTACACCAGTAATTTTCCAATTACGCATAACTTTTGGTGTGTATACACCGTTCTTTACCTCTTTTAAATATGTAATAGCAAGGTTACGAATGGTTCCACCAGTTTCTCCAAATGCATTCTCTTGTTTAGATGACCAAATTTGTTCAAACTTACGCCCCTCTAAAGCTCCCCCTTTTGCCTGAAGAGCCTCCATTCTATATGCATTCATTCCCAGCGTCATAACATCGCTCGTTTTGATTGGTTTGTTTGTACGAATAGAGCGTAAATTTGTAATTCTACTTCCATATGGTTTTGTTAAGTCAATTTCGTATTTTACGCCTCCAAAGAAATCGTTCGTACTGTATTTAGATGCACGGCGGGTTTTATCAAAGCTAACGGTTACATCTCCGGCACGAGATGAGTTAAAATATCCTGCTGCCCATTCCATATAGTCTTTTAAATCTTTTCCAGAAATCTTATATACTGTAATTTCTCCCAAGGCATATTGGTAATTGTACGCAATATCTTTTTTCTTAATAGGACCTATATCCAAACGGGCATAATCATTATCAATTTGATGGGCTACTACATCCGCTTTACTGTAGTAGAGCATGACTTCATGAAAGAAATCTGATAAAGGTGTTTCTTGAATCTGAACACTTGGAATACCTTTTATTTCATTTTCAGGAACAAGATTTCTCCCCTTTAATTGAGCGACTACAACATTTGCATCTCCTCTCGCATATTCGTGAAAAGGTGTTAATGTTTCTTCAAGTGTAGGATCAGATAATATCGTTGTTCCATCAGCATTTTTTACAGGTATAGCGGTAGCAGTTTTATCTTTTAAAACCAATTTCCCATCTTGCTTTGTAAAAGTAAGGTCAATACGTGAAATATGTGTTCCAAATTTATCTGGTTCTGTAATAATTACGCCATTTACAACTTCTTTTTTTACAAGTTTATGCATATGAGCCGCAAAAATAGCGCTTAGTTCCGGACAAGCATTTGCAATATCTTGAACACCAGTACCAGGGATACCATTCTCATTTTCTAATCCCATATGCATAACTCCTACCATTACATCTACTTTACCTTCTAATTCCTTAATTGCCTTTTTCGTCTCTTCTACCGGATTTTTCACCACTAAACCATCTAAGTGATCTGTCCCTTTTTCAAAATCACTAATCATTGGTGTATTCATACCAATAATCCCAACTTTAATTCCACCTTTTTCTACAATTGTATATGCAGGAAGAAAGCGCTCTCCATTTTCCTTATAAATATTTCCTGCTAACGTTTTTCCCTTATATTGCTCACTAACTTTTTTCAATGTATCTAATCCAAAATTGAATTCATGATTTCCAAATGCCCAGGCGTCATATCCCATTGTATTCATCGCTACCATCATTGGCGATTGTGGTTTATCGTTGAATAATTCTACTGAGTTTCCTTGAATTGTATCCCCAGCATCTACTAATATGGTATTTGGATTTTCTTGACGGACCTTCTTTATAACTGTATAAAGCTGCGTCAAACTTCCACTCATATTTGCTCCATCAAGCGCATAATCCCAAGGCATAAATCTACCATGAATATCTGCAGTACCTAACAATGTGATATTAACTTCAGATTCCTCAGCCTTAGAGATAGGTGGTTTGACTATTACTGCTGTTCCAAGCAGTAATAGAATTACAAAGTAACATACATAGTTCTTCCATTTCATTTTTTGCATAATAATAATATTTCTCCCCTTTTTGTACTTTCATAAAGTTGCTTGAACTTTAAAAATGTAACTTATTATTCAGGAAACTTCAACTACAAAAGATAATTTTGAAGGTGGTTCTGTTGCAAAATAAAGAGAATAAATTGCATACATCCCCTAACAGAATTGTATTTTATCGTTTCCTGACAGAATACCCCTTCCTTAAGCGTGTGAAGAGTACTGTCAAAATACGGACATATCATTCATCATCATAAAATCATTATTTCAATTTACTAAAATTCGCATATAAAATATGTTATGATGATTAATTTTTTGAATTTCATTGTCGAAGTATTTCCTTCTCAATGAAAATACTTCCAAAAAAATAACCCCGCTCTTCATTTAAGACGGGGTTACACTTATACAGAAAATTGGATAGTTTCATATTTTCTTAAGCTTATTGGTCACTTTCAACTAATTTCATTCTATTTTTTTCTTCTGAATCAATATGAATCAACCGTTTCCCCTGTTTATAATACGCATCAATAAATAGGGAATGATTTTTACTCTTCAATTTCACAAAGCAATTTTATCTCTTTGATTTGTTCTATATGACGCTGTTCATGCAAATAGATCAGTTCTATCCACTGATCAAGGGATAATTCTCCAAGAGCTGGATGCATCACTGCTTTTTTCGCTAATACAGACTCATCTTCTATTGTACTCAGGAAACGCATCAATTCTTTTCTTGATTCGTTTAGCATATTGAGCATTTGCTGCACTTCAAATGGTTCTATACTTGGTTCAATCATTTCTGGGGCTATAAACTTTTTCGTTCTATCTAATAAAATAGTGTGAATTTCTTTACGCTCATTTTGGGTACTATCTAACTTTTTTAATCCTGATGAAATAACTGTTATAACTCTCTCATCTAATAAAACTAAATGATGACAAACTTGTGCAATACTCCATTTATCCTTATCTGGTTTCCTATTAAATTGAGCATCACTCAACAAAGAAATTTCCTCAACTAATTGTTTTCTCGTTTCATAAAACTTGTCATTTACAAATGTATCCATGTGGATTCTCCTTTCATTGCAACCTACATACTTAAATTCCTACGCTAGAAATATTATCTTTGAAAAAAGATTTTCTTTCACTACTATTCCAATTTCATTTTAAAACCACAAATGAAGTTATTTGTTTTTTATATCTTTTTAATTGGCACAAATAAATCAACCTTTAACTTTCCTTCTAGATCTTCAGCAACATTATTTAAGCAAAACTCTAAATTATCTCTATCATAATCTGCATCATACTCACTATTTGGTAGCCACTCTGCATACATGTATTGATACGCTTCACTTAATTTATGAGGTTCATCATAGAACTGGCATAGACCATATATACCTCCATCTAATCTTTTAAATTGCACATCATGATACTTTTCTTTATCGAAGTTTTCAGGAATCGTAACACATGCATCATGCCGGCACTTATGACTTGCAACAAGTTCAGGATTATCTAATGATATTCCGATAAATGATTGCTCTGGTGGATAAAGTTTATTTTCAATTGACCAATTTAGTAACTTTCCCCAGTGATCTTGTGGTTCAAAGTAGCTACCAGTTCGTCTTATATATGCTACTTCTAATGGTGGTAATTTTTTTATAAAAACTTTCATTTACATCTTCTCCCCTATAAATATGTACACTGTTTATTTAGCTTTCTTTAAATATTTATTCCTTCTTAAATAAAAAGAATCCTCTAATCACATGAATTTTAATTGAAATACAATTGATTACTATTACTACTACTAAAGTAGTATGTACTTTCATACTTTTATTTGATTTTAAAGTCTTTTTAAATCGATATATTGATTGTAAGAAAATAAAAAGGTGGAGGATTTTAATTGATTAAAGGAATATACGAAGCGCATTTACCAGTATAATGTCCTATCAATTTATCATTAAATAAATGTAAAAAACGACCCTATTTATTCATTTTTAATGCGTATGTATGTACATTTGTTAATTTATTCGATATATTATGGGTATTGAATGATTACGTAAAGTGTATAGGTCGCTTATATAACACCTTATATTTTTATATCCGTGAAAACTACAAAGTGTATGAAAATCCATTTGTCAAATGAATTTAGTGTGGAAGGAGGTTTGTGGTTACTTCATAGGGTATAATAATCAGTTTTTTACTGATAAAAATATAGGAGGCGACATAATGTTTCGTACGATTTCAAATTTCATGAGAGTAGCTGAGATAAGAAGGAAAATCCTTTTTACACTAGCGATGTTAATCGTTTTTCGAATTGGCACGTTTATTCCAGTTCCTCATACTAACGCAGAGGTATTAAAAGTACAAGATCAAGCTAACGTTCTAGGTATGTTAAACGTATTTGGCGGAGGAGCATTGCAACACTTCTCAATCTTTGCTGTAGGTATTACACCATATATTACAGCTTCCATCATAGTACAATTACTACAAATGGATGTTATACCTAAGTTTTCGGAATGGGCAAAGCAAGGAGAAATGGGCCGTAAGAAATCAGCTCAATTCACTCGATACTTTACAATCATTCTCGCATTCATACAGGCCATCGGAATGTCTTATGGCTTTAATAATATAGCAGGTGGACAATTAATAACAGATCAAAGCTGGACTACATACTTATTTATTGCGACAGTTTTAACTGCAGGTACTGCATTTTTACTTTGGTTAGGCGAACAAATTACCGCTAACGGAGTTGGTAATGGTATTTCGATGATTATCTTCGCAGGTCTCGTTGCTGCGATTCCAAATGTTGCAAATCAAATTTATTTACAACAATTCCAAAATGCTGGAGATCAGCTATTCATGCACATAATAAAAATTGTTTTAATTGGACTCGTAATTTTAGCGATAGTTGTTGGCGTTATTTACATTCAACAAGCTGTACGTAAAATACCGATCCAATATGCAAAAGCTGTTTCAGGAAACAATCCATATCAAGGAGCAAAAAACACTCATTTACCTCTTAAAGTAAATAGTGCTGGTGTTATACCAGTTATCTTTGCTTCTGCATTTTTAATGACGCCACGTACAATTGCGCAGCTCTTCCCTGATTCAAGCGTATCAAAATGGTTAGTTGCAAATCTTGATTTCGCACATCCAATTGGAATGACACTTTATGTCGGTCTTATCGTTGCTTTCACATACTTCTACGCATTTATTCAAGTAAATCCTGAACAAATGGCTGAGAATTTGAAAAAGCAAAATGGATATGTTCCTGGTATTCGTCCTGGTAAAGCAACTGAACAATATGTAACTAAAATTCTATACCGTTTAACATTTATCGGTGCAATTTTCTTAGGTGCTATTTCTATATTACCGCTCGTATTCACGAAAATTGCTACGTTACCACCTTCTGCTCAAATTGGTGGTACAAGCTTACTTATCATTGTCGGTGTAGCACTAGAAACTATGAAGACGTTAGAAAGCCAGCTTGTAAAACGTCATTATAAAGGCTTTATTAAAAAAGTGAATTAATTATAAAAAACACAGTTGGTTATTTTTCCAACTGTGTTTTTTATTTTATCAGTCCTGTAATATACAGGGCTGTTGCTTTATGGAACTACATCTCCTTCTCTAATAACCGCCCTTTTTTGAAATAAGTCCGTAGTGTTGAACGATTGGCCAAAAATACACCAATCAATATAAGACAAGCCCCCATTCCCATTGTAGGATTTAAAGGTTCTCCTAAAATGATATATCCCACAATTATTGCAATTAATGGTGATACATATAACCACGTCGATGGAAATACTGGATTTGTTTTTGATAAGAGCCAGTAATATAATCCGTGTCCACCAATCGATCCGATAAATATGAGATATAAAATAGGCCATTGCACACTCCATGAAGTTAATACGGTTACATTTGGTTGTTCTACAATAATAGATGCGATTAGTAGTAAAATCCCTCCATAAAACATTTGAATACCGTTAATAAGAAATGGTGATACATTTGATAAATCTGACAGTATTTCTTTCGAACGAATAGAGCCTATTCCGTAAAATAACTCCCCTATAACTAACACAATACAAGCAATACTCCATATGAAACTTACTTGTTGATGCATTCCTGGTAAAGAAACAAATATAACACCTGCTAGTGCAATAACTAAAGCAACGAGTTGTTCCTTTTGTAATTTCTCCCTATTCCTCTTTGCTTGTATTAATAAAATCATCATTGGTCCCGTAGCAGAAAGAACAGCAGCTAATCCCGAAGAAATATATTGTTCTGACCAATATAAACTTGCGAATGTCATAAATGTTAAACAAAATCCAGCATACATAATGCGTTTTGAAAATATATGTGGCATAATTTCTTTTCGCTTTAATTTAAAAATAATCATAAGGATTATGCCCGCTAAAAAGAAGCGAATTCCTGCTGAAAACAACGGTGGCGCCCCTGCTTCAATTCCAATTTTTATCGTTAAAAATGTTGTCCCAAAAATAATACATACTAAAATGTAATTAAAAATGACCATTTTGCTTCCTCCTTTTTACTCTTAGAATGAGTATAGAGGCTATGGTGTATAACAGTGTATCGGTACATATAACAGTTACTTCAAGTTGTAGTTGATTCCCTATATATTTTTCGCTTTAATTAAGTTAAAAAGAAAAATAGGTGAACCTATGAAAATTGTATTGCGTAAAGAAACAAACATACCGTATTACAAGCAAATATATATGCAAATTGTTGACAGAATACAAAGTGGTATGCTTTCACATGGTGAATCTCTTCCTTCTTTACGTTGTATGGCCACAGATTTACAAATCAATGTATTAACAGTTCGTAAAGCGTATAAACAGTTAGAAACGAAAGGGTATATACGCATCGAAAAAGGAAAAGGTGCTTACATATATAAACGGGTAAAGAAAGATTTCAAACCAATTCCGTATAAATGGCAACAAACGAAAACGATTAATGTTATGCGTTCTCAATATGCAATGAATAAGCACCGTAAATATTATAATTTTTCACAAGCAATTCTGTATCCTCGTCTGTTACCAAATCCATTTTTGGCAGATGAAATGCATAAATTGCTGGATAAAAATCCGATGTTGTTAGCAACTTATGGGCCAGTTCAAGGCGATTATGAATTGCGAGTTGAAATAGCAAATTACTTAAATGAACACCAGAAATTAGTGACAGACCCATCTCAATTATTAATTACAAGCGGAGCACAACAAGGAATTGATTTAATTGCTCAAACATTATTAAAACCTGGAGATATTGTATTAGTAGAAAGTCCATGTTACAGTGCTGCGCTTGATGTTTTCATCAATAAAGGTGTTCAAATCATTCCCGTTTCTCTTGATAATCATGGAGTTCGCTCCGACTTAATTGATGATATTTGTCAAAGTAAAAATCCCGTTTTATTGTATACAAATCCAACCTTCCAGAATCCGACAGGTACAGTAATGAGTAAAGAACGAAGAATGGAACTTATAGAACTAGCGGAGCTATATCAATTTTTTATCATTGAAGATGATTCTTTCGGAGAAATATATTTTGAGGATGCTATAATCCCGCCCCCAATCAAAAGTTTTGATAAAGATGGCCACGTAATATATATAAAAGGATTTAGTAAAACGTTAGCACCAGGACTGCGTATCGCAGCACTTATTGCCGATGGCCCTATTTTTGAATGGCTATATGCAGTAAAAGGTTCGATGGATATCGGTAGTCCTTTATTAACACAGAAGGCACTTCTACCATTTTTACGTGCAGAACGTATGAAAAACCATTTAGAAAAATTACGTACAGCTTTACAAATGAGACGTGATTTAACAATTGATATATTGTCGCCATTAAAAGAACTAAACTTTGAAATACCAAATGGAGGTTTTAATTTATGGGTGACACTGCCTGATTCGATAGATCCCTTTACCTTATTACAAAAAGCAAATGAAGTAGATGTCTCTTTTTTACCAGGAACGGCTTGTCTATTAAATTACGAAACAAATGATAACCAATTAAGAATTAGCTATTCAATGTTAAACGAGAAAGATATGGAAATTGGATTAGAAAAATTACACGATACAATACGAAACAGTATTTGTTAGAAGTAATATCACAATAGCTAACAATAAATAATACCCGCAAATGAAAATGTATAGTATGGGATATTATTTATTGTTGAGCTTTTTCGTTATTCTGAACAACCGGTTTTAAAACTTGCCTTTCTTTTAATTCTTCAACACTACCATATTGATCAATAACAATTGCTTTCATTTCCTCTCCTCCTTGCTGTTTATTTTAATAACATACAATTATTTCTCAAAATTTTTTTCCTTGAATTAACATATAATTATTTTTGGGGGTAATTATGCAAGAAGCATTATAAAGTGAAACTTTAATCAACCCTCGCCAATTGGGCTTTTTCGGGCAGTTGGTCCCCTCCCAACCTCTTTACTTTCCCTGAATTTTGAGACGGGACTCTTACTGACCAGCAAATAGCGGGATGAATTCCAATACGAATCTTACACACATCTTAGAATCATCCAAAACTGTTTTATTAATTAAATTCAAAAGAAATGGGGCTAACTATATGAGTGAAAAGATATTTAAAATAAACGAAATTGATATATGTACAGAAAGCTTTGGAAACCCTAAGAACCCTGCTATTTTATTAATTATGGGTGCTACATGTTCCATGGTTTATTGGGATGAAGAGTTTTGTGAGCTGTTGGCTAGTACGGGGAAGTTTGTTATTCGCTTTGATAACCGTGATGTTGGACGCTCTGTTGCCTATGAACCTAGAACTTCCAATTATACAGTAACAGATATGGCTGAAGATGCAATTGGAGTACTAGATGCTTATCATATTGATAAAGCTCACCTATTTGGTATGTCATTAGGTGGTATGATTGCTCAAATTGCCGCTGTAAAACATCCCGAAAGAATTTTGACGCTAACTTTACTAGCGACTAGTGTAATAGGATCTGATGACAATACTCGCGATTTACCTCCAATGGATGAAAGGATTTTAACACATCATGTAAATGGCACAAGTATAGATTGGACAAATAAAAATGATGTGGCAGAGTATTTAGTTTCAGGATCTCGTCTATTATGTGGATCAGAACGAATATTTGATGAAAATAGAGTTTATAAACAAGTAAAACAAGAAATAGAACGCGCAAACAATTTATTAAGTATGTTTAATCACGCTTTACTTCAAGGTGATGATGCATATGAGGGTGTACTTCACTCCATACAAGCACCTACATTGGTTATTCACGGAACAGACGATACAGCACTCCCATTTGAACATGGCCTCGCACTAATTGATGAAATTCCAAACTCAGTGCTATTAACTCTTAAAGGGGCCGGCCATGAAAACCATCCAGATGACTGGGAAAGCATAATTAATGCTGTTTCTAAACATACATCTAAAATTTAGATAAATAACTAATGGAAGGGGCACAAATTGTATTGTGCCCCCTTCTATTTACAAACAAAACCCCATCACTGTATTCGTATGTATAGTGATGGGGACTTCTTATATTTTTCTATGTTTAAAAAAATGGACAATCTAATTGATCAACAGATTCCCATAATTTTTTTTTTGCATTTTCGGTGGATGTATTTGTGTCTAGTGTCATGTTTTTAAAAGGGTTTACCTCGACTTTTAATAAGGATGAAGGCTCCACATATAATGAGAAAACATGGCTGCTTGGTAAAGCTTTAGAAACGTCAATATCTCCTACTTGTTTAAATAGTTGCTGCGCAGCAAAGAAGAAGAAATTAGTTGGATTTGATTGTTTATTCAGCCACGCAAGCATTTCAGGTGATACCGATTTATGAATATTGATTTTTACTCGATCACCACGTTTATATCGCCTAGATCGCATACTTCCACCAACTAACTTATCGTTAAGTTTGTAAATCCTAACTCTTTTTGCTTATGCTCTCTATATTTTGGCGAACAAGTATAGACTAATAATCCTCGTGCATTTGTAAATAACGGATTATCTACAAAGATTACATTTTTGAGTCGTCCTTTTTGCTTTAAAATCATTTTTAAACTGTTTTTAATAATTACTGCACCCCCGCCATAAATAAACACGTATGGATCGTCTTTCATATCATCAATTTTATTTATAATATCTGTTGCAACACGTGCTGCTAAACCTAATAGTGCTGGCTGTGATTCCTCAACTAATAATGTATTTCTCGGATGCTTATCATTTAAATAAATTTGATTGAATTCTGTAATACTATCAATCGTTTTAGTTGGATACTTCCGGTTCCATCTCGTAATGATTTGTAGTAACGTCTCTTTTACACCATAAGATAAACCTTTACTTAGTTGCGGACGGAAATTCACCCCTAATGAAACGACTTCTTCTGTCGTCCCTGCGCCAATATCAAAAGAGAGTAGAGTTTTATCTACAAAATCAATTTCAGAAACTTGATTTTGCTCACATTCTATTTTATGTTTCACAACATTTCCTTCTTCATCGTATACAATGCCCCACGTCCCAGAAGCACCCTCAGGCAGGCATTTACAATACTCAATTGAAACATTAATTGTCACATCGCGTCCGTTCGGATAATGGAAAATAACCTTATGATTTCCCATATAACGTTTTGCATTTTCAGCAGCTATTTCTTGTGTAATAAGTTGCATAGGAAGAGCGACAGATAAATCATAACGAATATTAATATGGCTAGAAGTTGGACTTTGACGCATAGCGCTTACCGCCAAACCTGATAGTATTGTAATAACCATTAACTCATCCGTTGACTTATTTGATTTCTTCTCTACCTCAGTACCTTTTAATTGATCTTGAATGACTTTTTCTCCAACGATGTATCGTACATTATTTAGCATTAACGATGGCGAACTTATAGTCACATCAATGTGGTTTTCTAATTCAGATAATGAAACATCTACCTCATCTAAGAGTCCTGTAGGCTCACCTATATATAAAGAATAAATACTCGGAATAAAAATAGGGTCTTGCCCTTTCACCATTAACTTCAAACCGTTGTTTCCTGCATCTGCACCAGCTTTTAAAAGTATAGACATAACTACCCCCTAAATTAATCTGACATCCCTTCCAAATATATGCGAGCCCATTCTTTTACATTCAAATGTATTGTAATTTTTTATTTATCATAGAACTAAAATATTACATACTTACATATTTCATGTAAAAAGTATTTGACATGATACTTTTCCAATTTTATACTTATATTTGTAAAGAGTTTTTTACAATCGAGGGGGCAATTATTTATTGAATACTAAAAAAACTATTTTTATAATCATTGTTTTAGCATTAATTGCAATACTAGTACATGGCACATATAAATACATAACTGAAGGTTCTATTTTGGGCGGTACGATTTTTGCTATTTCGTTAATACTTAGTAATTTAATTAATTACATTACTTGGGGAGATCCCCACGGTGTATCAGAAGAAAGTCAAGATGAAATGGGACAACAAATTACATATAAAAGCTTTAAAATTGCATATTTTGTGCTTGTAGTTGTAATGTTCCTTATATTAATCTTCTCTGAAGGATTTTCTATGGGGGCTAATTTAGATGGAGTAAAAAACCTCCCTCTGTTCATCGCAATTTGCTCTTCATTCTTTATTTATCCTATTGTCGAACTCGTAGTTGCAAAACAATATAAATAAAAAGATGAGGTTTTCTACATGTAGAAAACCTCATCTTTTTATATTTACATACCCTCTACAATTGCTTTTAATTTGTTCACAGTCCGCCAATTCCTAACTGTAGCTGGTGTATGTAACTTCTGAAACTGGTTCATTAATTTAGAATTTCGAATGCTATTTTTGAAAAACAAATAAACGACCTTCTCATCTATATAGCAATCTTCAAGTTCACTTTTAAATATAAGCAATTGACTACTCTCTTCTTCAGAAAGTACATTAGCTAATAAAGCAATATGAACACTTTCTCCTTCTAACAATGAATGAACTTCATACGGACATTGCTTAATAATATTTATAAATTCATCATGTGTTCTTAGCATGACTGGAACATCGAAATCAAATTCATTTTTTATTTCCATTTGTATTCGGTCTTTTAGAAAGTTTATATCTTCCTCAGATTCGAACACTATATTACCACTTTGTATATACGTTTTCACTTGTTTTAACCCTATTGATTCAAACACTCGTTTTAACTCAGCCATTTTGATTACTTTATGTCCACCGACATTGATTCCTCTTAGTAATGCAATATAAAGTGTCATACTATTCCCCCCACAATAAAATGAACTTATCAATTGAATCGATTTTCCCACTCATATTTCTCGGATATTTGTTTTAATTCTTCTAACATATCATGAATAGATAATACCTCAAATAAAATAATATACTCACTTGAAAAATGGTGATGATAATGATTTGGTTTATAATCTTTTAAATCATTTTTATAACTCCAAGTTGAGATATTAAAAAATTCACAAACTAACACTGTAAGAAAAACTGCAATCCCAGTTTTAATCACTCTTCCCCCAACGATATTCCATTTTCTATCTTGATTCATTTTTTATATCCTTCATTTCTATTTCATTTTATATACATATATTATATATTGTTAAAATAAAAAAACCTACTACATGAATATTCAAGAGTAAGTTTTCTATCTCATTATTTCATTATAGACAAATGCATTATTATTTGTTGGCCTATTGGTCCCATTCTTCTAAAACCTTTATCTTGGAAGCCGACTTTTGCATATAAATCTTGTGCAGGAATATTTCTTTCATTCACAGCAAGTACAACTTCATTTTTTATTGGAAAATAACGTTTTACAAACTCGTCTAATAATAACAATGACTTTTTGGCGTATCCTTTTCTTTGTCTATTGTGATTTATAGAAAATGAGGTTAAAAGTAAAGCGTTTTTATTGTCTGTAAATTCCTGTACTCTATCGCCTGTTTGCAATGAGAAAAGACCCACCGGTACCCCATTGTAATCTAAAATAACAATCACATTTTTTGTACGATCACTTTTTGCTTTCTCCAGTAATGCGCTTGGATCTGATGTAAACTGAACTTGTTCACTTGGTAAAGTAAATGTTTGTATAACTTCTTTATATTTCTCCTTATACGGAACTAATTGAATTTCCCCTGTGTGTATGTTCATGCTAAACTCTCCCATTTTTTAGCTTATTAACCTATACCTTGCTGTGCTTTTGAATGCACTCTTCCATCTAAAAAGGTAATTTCAACAAATGAATTTGGATTGTTTCCTTTCCAAGCAAAAATTTGTTTAATTTGTGTAGAATGTTCTACCCCTTCTTCTATAAGTAAATCTCCTTCAAAACCAATTAAATCTTTCACTTCTGTATAAGTCATCCCTTCATTTATACTCGAGAAATGATTTATATTGATAGACTCTTTCTGTTGCTTTTCCATCACAGTAGAAGAAGTTGCTGTTTGATTTTTCACTTCTTTTCTCTGTTCACACGCTGTCATACTGAAACCTAAGCATAAACTAAACAATATACATGCGCTTTTTTTCATCATAACAGTTGTCCCTCCCATCATAATTAAACCATATTTTCCCTTAAAAATAAACTGAATATTTAATATTATATTTAAAAACCTCGTACAATTAAGTACGAGGCTAATTTCATTTATTCAAATGATTATTTGATTGATCATTCTGTTCTTTTCTTAACTCTTGTTCTTCATCTTTTGGTAATTGTTTATCATTATCTTTAATTGGATTCGTTTCTCTATTTTCTATCATATCATTTGGAACTTGTGGCATTACTCGGCCCACAATAGCGGCTAATTCATCTAGTATACCTTCACCTGTTTTTCCTTTTTTAATTTGCTTTCCAATTTGTTTGAGGCGTTCATACGTATCAACATCTGCTACAACGACTGCATTAGCACCGTCAGGGTCATTTTTTAAACTTTCTGCAACAGAGTATTTAATTGATTCAACTCGAGTTCGATCAAGTTTTGCTTTTACATCAATACCTACAATAGCATATTTTCCAACAACGACCGCGGTTGCATCATTCACACCTGGCACACTTGCCGCTAAAGATGCTAAATGATCTGCTGCTTTTTCATTTGGCTTATTTGATTTATTCGTATAATTAACATTTTTCATTGAAACATTTTTTTGTTCCGTTTTTTCGTTTGGATTGTCTTTTTTTCCAATACTGCATCCAGTTATAACAAAGCAAAGCATCAATATATATATTAGAGTTTTCATTATTTTCACCACTTCACTATTAAGGTTTAATCATAAATTTTTTCAACAGCTTGCATTTTCTTTACCTTTTCCTCGGCCCCGCTATTAGCATTAATGAATATTTGGTACGTATCTTTTCCTAAAGTGCCTACAAATTCATAGCAAAGTACTTCATTATGCAAATCATTGACTACTAAAGCTTTACGTTCTTCCATGACTTTTACATCCGGATTGATTTTCTTTCTTGCTTCTGCTGCAGTTAGCTTTGCCGATGGAACTGTTCGCTTTTGATGTGATGCTAAATATTCTTTTGCGGAGAACCCAACAATAGAACCATCATCTAAAGCAATTTTCATTTGGATTGCTTCTGGATAAATTCGTACTCCATTTTCATTTACTACATACGTAAATACACCAACATTATCATATTGAGAGCTATCATAAAGCTCCATATTATTAAACTTATGGTCCTTTAAAAATTTCAAACCTTTACTACCTGCATCGTTTAAACTAACTTTCTGTTCTTTAATTTCGCGGTTATTCATAACCCAAATTGGATATCCGCCTTTTCCGGTAATATCCATATAGAACTCATTGTTCGTTGCTTCATCTTTAATTTTCACACTATAGAAGGATTCTTTCGCACCTTTTCCGCTTTTCTCAACATCTACTTTTTCATTTCCTTTTAAATTCAAAAACGATTTGGCAATTTTCGCCGCTTCATCTTTAGAAATTGCCTTTCCTTCCGCTTCAAATCCGCCTTTTTTATTTTTTTGCGCACTTGTAAAGGTCGGTCCGAAGTTTGTAGAAGAATATGATGTTACGTTTTTCTCTACAGTTTTCAATCCATCAATAATTGTGTTATCTGCTGGATCGCGATTTGATGCAAGTGCCATTTCTACATCCATCCAGCGTAAATTATTTTTCAAAACAAGATGTTGTACTTTTCTTAGTTCATCTTGTATATTTCCTGCATTTGAATATAAAGTTTGCAACGTTTTATATTCTTGCTCATTTAACGGTTCTTTTTCTAAATCACGAATGGCTGCACGGTAACTAAAATCACCGATATTCGCTAAAAATTCTTCCGTTTTATTAAATGGCATTAATGTTAAAGGAAGTTGTCCTACATCTGAGCGAGCTTCAGATGTTAAACGCCATACATCTGCTAATGCAGGTGATAAAGATGATCGTGAATTCATCGCAAGTGTTGTGCCAATTTTATCGTGTAATAAATCGACTTCGTATGCTAAATCATGGAATGCACGTTGATAGCTATTTTCCGCTCGAATTAAAACCGCATTTTTCTCTTGGTGCTCTTTATAGCCCCAATATCCTGTTCCTACTACACCGACTGTTAATAATACAATAATAATACCTCGTAACATTGTCCCACCTCCGCTCTATTTACAGAAAATATGTTTACCGATTTTTTTAATTTGTGGACGAGTCCAAATCCATTTACTAGTCGCAGTATCTGGATTGAAATAATATAAAGCATTTCCTGTTGGATCCCATCCGTTAATCGCATCTAAAACTGCTTTTTTTGCTGTTTCATTTGGCGTTAAATATATTTGTCCATCGGCTACCGCTGTAAATGCTCTAGGCTCAAAGATTACACCTGAAACAGTATTTGGGAATGATGCACTTGTAACACGGTTCAAAATGACAGCAGCTACTGCAACTTGTCCTAAATATGGTTCACCGCGTGATTCTCCGTATACTGCGTTTGCCATAAGCTGAATATCATTTTGAGAATAACCGTTCGGAACATTTGTCCCTTTATTTTGAGGTGGTTTATTCTCTTGTGCAGTGCCACCACTATTTCCTTTATTCGTTGTCGTCCCTTTATTAGCAGTTGACTTGTCATACTTTGTTGCTTTCACGAGCATTTGCTTCGTTTTAGCTCCAGCTAAACCATCAACGGGTAATCCGAATTTCTCTTGAAAATTCCGAAGTGCCCAATATGTACCCCATCCGAAAACACCATCCACTTTTCCCGTATAAAATCCGTTATATTTCAAACGAGATTGCAGTTCAATGACATCTTCGCCAGATGCCCCTCTTTGAATGACTTGATTAGAAAAAGCTTCTACATTCTTTAGTTGTATACTACTGACCATTAAAGACAGTCCTATGAACGCAAGTAAAACTGCTATTTTAAAAATAGCCTTTTGGCGCATAATTTTCCCTCCTTAATTACGGAAATGATTTCTTGGTTATGTTTTGTAAAAGCCTCGCTTTTATGTAAAGAAGACAAAAAAATCCAAACTCATATCGTTGAAAAAATATGTAAACAATATACAAAAAAGATAAAAGGAGTTCATCATGAAGAAATTGTTAAAGCGTGTCGCACTTGTCATTCTGTTCCTAACAACATGTTCAAATATATATACAGGCTCATCAATTGTTCATGCGCAGCCGCCGTATGCCAAATGGGGTAAGCTTGCCGTAGAAAAGACGAAAGAACAATACCCAAAAGCAGAAATTATTGACTATCTTCATATAGGTAGAAAACCAAAAACAGTTCAAATAACTGTTGAAAAATTTAAATTGTGGTTACGTGAAGATGGAAAAGAATACGGTGTTTTTGTTGATGTAGAATTTGAAACGAAGACGGAGAAATTTATAAAGTTGTCGTTTCAGAAGACGAGTAGATAAAGTGAAACCTTAATCAGTGGGGGTTTTGTTCATCTCCCACTAATCATCAGCCCTCACCAATCGGACTTTTACGGGCAGCCCGACAAATAGCTGGATAAAGTGAAACCCCCACTGTTAAAAACAGACACAGTGGGGTTCTTGCATTTCTAAAATTCTTTTCTAAAGTTTCGATTCCCTAAAAATCTTACCAATATACAAATAGCACCGATTACAACTGCTATCCCTATACTGTATAAAAGTACTTTACCATACCCACCTATTCTTGGATCTAAAAACGGATATGGATACCAATTCACGATTGGGCCACGTATTAAGCTATATACAACGTAAAAACACGGGAATAAGAGCCAACTTGCAGATTGTTTCCAAGTGATTTTCTTAATAGGTGGATTTAAAATCCAATCTAAAAGCATTGCAATCGGCATGATATAATGTAGCACAGTATTTACCCATGGTATTGCCGTTTGAAGTGACTCTTCTAACCCTCTTAGTAACAAAAAATAAACGAGTCCTGTCGTAAGTATGTATACCGTTGCCGCACCACGAAGTATACTAAACTGTTCTGAGCGACCAAATGTAGCTGTTCCGATACTGCTTAAAAGGAGAATACATGCAACTAAAATGTTACTTTCGATAGTAAAGAAACTAAAAAAGTTAACTGGATTGAACGGTTTCACTTGTGCCCTGATTATGAATTGCGTAATAATGGCGCTACATACTAGAAGACTTAAACAGAATCTAAATAAAGATAAAATTTTTTCATCCTTCATACATTCCCTCCTTTTCTTATATATAATTAGAAATTCCCTGTACATGCTCAATAAATAGTTTTAATGGAACGAGCCCACGTTTTGGCATATGACTACTTATAATAGCTACTACTTCTAACTGAGGAATGATAACGATGTATTGTCCGCCGTATCCCATAGCGAAATATATACAATACGGTATGTGAAATCTTTCGGTATGTAATACCCACCAGTGATATCCATATGCGCCGACATGTTCATATGTTTCAAAATGCGCCCTACTTGACTCTTCTAACCATTTCGCTGATACAATTTCTTTTTCATTCCAATATCCATTTTGCAAACATAATTTTCCTAATTTTAATAAATCGGTAGATTTCATTTTCATACCGAAGCCGCCGACATATATACCCTGCGGATCTTGTTGCCACTCGTATTCGTTAATTTCTAATGGATTAAATAAATATTTCTTTGCAAACCGCTCTGTCGACATTCCAGTAGCTTCTTGAATAATATAGCTCAGTAAATGAGAAGAACCTGAATTATAATTCATTTTTGTAGCAGGTTCTTCAATTATTGGCTTTTCTAATATGTACTGTACCCAGTTCTCTGATTCTACAAAGTCATTTGGGAATACTACTCCATTCCCAAACTCTTTCCAGTCCTCACCAGTAGTCATTGTTAATAAGTGATATAGTGTTAAATTATGTTTTCCCCTAGGTACATTTTCAATCCACTCTGTGATCGGTGTATGTATATCATTTATATAGCCCTTATCAACTGCAATACCAATTAATAAAGATACGATACTTTTTGTAATCGAATTTATTTTATATAAGTTATTTGCACATTCGGGTGTTTTATAATACTCAGTTGTTAATTGTCCTTTTTGATAAACAAGAAATGTATTCACTTTTTTCTTTTCGAATTTATTTTCTAGTTGCTTGAAATCCAAAACTTTACCTCCATTTAAATAGTTAATCCATTTATTATATCTTGTTCCTTCATTTTAAACATAATTGTGCTCAAATAAAAATAAACCTGTCAGCCATAATGAACTGACAGGTTTATTTTTATAATTTCGTACGAACATTCCAAAGCTCTGGGAAGAATTGTTGATCAAGTACTCGCTTTAAATAAGAAACACCGGAGGATCCACCTGTACCCATTTTATGTCCAATAATTCTTTCTACTGTTTTCATATGACGGAAACGCCATTGTTGTAGCCAGTCTTCAATATCAATCAATTTTTCAGCAAGCTGATATAAGTTCCAATATTTTTTCACATCCGCATACACTTCTAACCATGCTGCTTCTACTGTTGCATCTTCTTCATAAGGCTGCGTAATATCACGGTTTAACACATCTTTATGAATAAGGAATCCTTCTTTTACTAATGCTTGAATCGCGACATCATATAGACTTGGTGCATGTAGCGCTTTATGAAGTCGTGCATGTAATTCTGGATCCTTTTCATAAATTTTTAATGCATGTGGCGTTTTATAGCCAAGTGCATACTCAATCATACGATATTGATACGATTGAAAACCTGAAGCTTGACCGAGTGAATCACGAAACTCAATATATTCTGATGGTGTTAATGTCGCAAGAATATCCCAAGATTGAATAATTTGAGACTGAATTTTTGATACACGTGCTAACATTTTAAAAGCTGGTTGTAATTTATCTTGTTTAATAGATTCAATCGCCGCATTTAGCTCATGTAAAATGAGCTTCATCCAAAGCTCACTTGCTTGGTGAATAACGATAAATAACATTTCATCATGATGGTCTGATAATCTTTTTTGAGAAGATAGTAAACTATCTAATTGTAAATATTCCCCATACGTCATATTCTCTTTAAAATCCGTATGAATCCCTTTTTCCATAATTACTTTTTCATTTTCTTTCATATTAGCCAAACGCCCCTTTTATATGATTCTACTTATATTGGTCTAATAACGGCTCGAACTGGACTTCCATCTGCATCAGTTAATGCAAGTGGTAATGCAATCAATTCATAATCACCGTCTGCTACATGATCTAGTACGACATTTTCTAAAATATGAATTCCATGTTTAAATAATTGATGATGCGCTGCTAATTCTTTATCATCTAGCGGATCAACTGATGGTACATCTACTCCGATTAAACGAATACCTTTCTCCGAAAGAAAAGGTGCTATGTCTGCACGTAAATGAGGGATCACATCTGGAAATTCTTCAGCTTTTCCATGTGAAGATGTACGTAATAATAATCGTTCTACACCTTCTAAATGAAAGCTTTCTAATTCCTTTTCCCCGATGCTTTCAAGATTAGAAACGTCAATAATCCGTGCTGGGCCAACATAAACTTGAACATCTAAATCCAATACTTTCTTTCCATCATTATCAAAATGAAATGGTGCATCAATATGAGTGCCTGTATGAATACTCATCGTTAACTTTCCAACATTTACCGAGCCACTTTCTTCTTTTGACCATGAAACTTCATATGAGAACGGTGTGTCTCCTGGCCACGTTGCAATATCATTATTTAGCGGTTGTGAAATATCAATCCACTCTGATGTTTTCATGCTTATGCCACAACCTCTCGCTTATTTTCAAACTGTTTATACTCTTCTTCTTTCATAATTTTCTTTAATATTTGTACAGATTTCCACACTTCTTCATATGTGTTATATAAAGCGACCGGCGCCAGTCTTACTCCATTAGGTGCTCGGAAATCAGGGATAACTCCATTTGCTTTTAGCGCTTTACAAATACGTGCTGCTTCTGCATGTTCTAAATATATGTGCCCGCCACGTTTTTCATCCTCTAATGGATTTCCAATTGTAAATCCGAAATCTTTTAATTCGTGATCAATTAAATTCAGCATATATCTTGTAATATGTAAAGATTTTTCGCGTAAACGTTCAATACCAGCATCTTTAAACATTTCAAGAGAACCAATTAAAGGTGCTGTACTTAATACGTGCGGTGTACCAATTTGATAAGCACCTGCATGATCGGCAGCTGTTAATGTATGCTCCATATCAAACTGCTTATCTTTTCTAGAACTAAACCATCCAGACAACCCTGGCAGTCTATTAAAATGTTTACTATTTACATAAATTCCTGCAACGCCACCCGGTCCTGCATTTAAATATTTATAATTGCACCAAACAGCAAAATCGACATCCCAATCTTTGAAATGATGCGGAATAGATCCTATTGAATGGCATAAATCAAATCCAATATGAATACCGCGTTTATGAGCTTCCGTTGTTAAACGTTTCATATCAAGAATTTGACCACTTCTATATAAAACAGAAGGTAATAAAATTAAAGCGATATCATCTTCCATCGCATGGATAATATCTTCTTCAGAAAGTGTTCTACCATCTCTGCTTTTCACTCTTACTAAATGTTCATCTGGATCTAATCCTTTTAAACGAATTTGACTTTGAAGTGCATATATATCTGACGGGAATGTTAATTCATCCGCAAGAATTTTTGTACGTATTCCTTTCGGCTCATAAAATGTGGCAATCACTTGGTGTATATTTGTCGTCGTGGAACCGGTTACAATAGTTTCTTCTGGTAAAGCTCCAATAAGAGGTGCAGTCAACTCACCTAATTTCTCCGAGAGGAAAAACCACGGATGCTCACCCTCTGTCCAGCCGTCAATGCCATACTCTTTCCATGAATCTAGCAAAGTAAGTAACGATTTCTCTGCTCTTTTTGAAAGTAGTCCTAATGAGTTTCCATCTAAATATATCGTTCCTTCTTTTTTATAGAATTCAGTTTGAAAATCTTTCAGTTCATCATGTTTATCACATTCAAGCGCATATTCATAATTCGGTTGAAATGGTTCTTTATACATGGTGTCACCTTCTCTTAATTTTCTTTTTATTCTAACTAATTGAAATATATCACCTCAATTGATACGACGTCAATGATATTATGTCAGTTGACTTTATATATGAATTTCTTTTACAATACAGTTATATTTTCAGATATTTCAGTATAAAGAGGTGATTCTTTGAAAAACAGTACCCTTTCATCAAGAAAACACCGCTCCTTAGAAACCAAGAAGAAACTATTACACTCTGGTTACACTATTTTTATACGTAACGGATTTCAAAAAACGACAATTACACAAATTATTAAACATGCAGAAACCGGATATGGTACAGCATATGTATACTTTAAAAACAAAGATAATCTCCTTATCGTTTTAATGGAAGATGTTATGAATCAATTTTATGATATTACCAAGCGCTCCTTTTTGCCTCAAACGAAGGAAGAAGCACATAAAATGATTCAAAATCAAGTTAGAGCATTTCTACAACTAGCAAAGAAAGAACGAGCTATTTTACAAGTTGTAGAAGAAGCAATCGGATTATCAAAAGAGATACGTCAAAACTGGGACGAGATACGGGAACGCTTCATAAACAATATTACGCAGGATATTACATACTCTCAAGAAAGTGGATTAGCACAGCCTGAATTAAATAAAGAAATTGTAGCACGTGCTTGGTTCGCAATGAATGAGATGTTTCTTTGGACGATTGTGAAAAATGATAAAAAATTAGAGTTAGAAGAGATAATACATACATTGACGGAAATGTATACGACGGGGTTATATAAATAGCACACCTGTAATAAATACGGTGTGCTATTTTACATTTATAAAAATATTTTATCTGGGTATGGCAATGCTAAAAGGGGCTTTTCAGATAAAGGGAAATATTTTAGTTTTAACGATTCGTCATCTATCGATCTTAACTCGCCACTAGTAACTTCACACTCAAACACAACAACAATATATTCTACTTCATCACCATTCGGATATATATGGCGGTACTTTTCTCCTCCAAATACTCCTTTTTGTTTTTTTACTTGTACTTCCAATCCTGTTTCTTCCCAAACTTCCCGAATTACTGCTTCTTCTGGAGTTTCCCCAAGTTCAATTGCTCCAGCTGGCAAACTCCAGTATTCCCCGCCAGGATATTGAAACAAAATATCTCCCTGCCCATTTTTTATAACAGCAGCTACACTTGGCATGAATATTAGTTCATGTCCTAATTGCTCACGGATTTTTTTATAATATAGCGACATAGACATAAAATTCTCCCCCACTTCATTAGTAAATACCTTTATTTCCTGACATCTATTGTATAATAATACCAATAACAATTCCTATATAGAAAGGACAAGAAAATGTCTCAAGAACAACTAGTAAATAGTTTTCTATCATTTTTAGGTGCTACAAAACAGCATACTAGCTTAAAGTTTTTAAATGAACTTATTAAAGCTCATCAAGAAAAAGTAAAGTGGGAAACTCTTACTAAAATAATTGACTGGGAAAAAGGTAATAAAACAGGTCATTTTTTTCCTTCCATTGAGACATACATATACCGTATTTTCCAAGGTAAGAAAAGAGAACATAACCTTACCTCTTCTGAACTTACTTATTGGATAACAAAGAGATTTTGTATTGATAAAGAAATATAAAAAAGAGCTTTTAAGATTTCCAATGAAAAATCTTAAAATAATAAAAACGTTACTCAATCCTTTGAGTAACGTTTTCCCCTTAATATTTCTTTAATATTAATTTTCTTTATTATAAGCAGTTTCTACACATTCTGCTAGACGCTCCATTTGTTCCATAGTTATACCTCGTGATATCCAGCCTGTTAACTTATACATAATTTTATAATAAAAATTACTAGATTCATATTCTGAAATTACTGTTAGTGCTGTACCTTCCTCATCTTCTTCTAACATATAAGTCATTGCTGAATATCCTTGCTTCATTTCACTACCAAGTGAAATAATATGCGGTGCATCGTATTCAAGGATTTCTACTTCAGCCTCGAATATTTTCTTACCGACTTTTTGAACAGTAATATATTTATCTCCTACACGTGGATTCTCTTTATCCATATTTGAAGGATAGCGATTTTCTATTATAAACGTATTCCATTCTTTTATTTTTTCATCTTCTATTATGTAGTCACATACAACATCCAATGGTGCTTTTATTACTATTTCAATTGCAAAACTCATTATACTGCCCCTCTCAAATACCCTATCCATTTCTATTTTAACTAAATCATTATGCCATATTTTATATAGTGAAATACAAGTAGAATTTCAACTTTTTATTGTGAGGGGGATTCAATAAATAATCATTTTTTATTAATTTAAAAACTTATTCATATAAAATATTTTATTAAAGATACAACAATTAAAAACAAAGCCACGAGTAGTAAAGCAATTCCTATACTTCTATTTTCTTTTCCGTTATTTTTTAAATTTTGCACGCCTAAGCTAACTAACATAAACCCTAAAAGCGTTTGTAAAATTAGCATACTCAGTTCCGAAGTATCATTCCAACTATAAATGGAATACCCCATTATAATAATTGCAAGTAAAACAGTTACGATCCTATTCATACGCAAACCCTCCCTTTTTAAAAAGAAACCGCTAAGTTTTCTTAGCGGTTTTATTAACAATTTATATTTAGTAAATGTGCTTTTCATGAATTTGATATAAGTCAAAAGAATTTCCTGTCCAATATAACTACGCATGTTAGCCCACTTTTTCTTTATTCAGTCTACTTACAATTCCAACAATAAATTTATATTCAACCCTTCTCTTCTTATCTTTCTTAAAACCCTCTTTCGTATCAAAAATAAAACAAGTTTTCCGAAACCAAATACGTACGTATAATGACTCAAAATAAATAGGTTTTATAATACCTCGTTCTTCAAATTCAGTCCCATCTTTATTTTCAGTTTCCGTTCGAACAAACCACCTATTCCCGATTCCAATTTCAATGTACTTCACACACTAACCTCCATTAGGAAATTTCCCTTCTAACAATTCTATTATTTCCCCGGTAAGCGCACATTCCGACAGAACATGAGCCCACAAAGAAAAAGTAGATTACAAAAATCTACTTTATAACTTATATTTTTGCATTCGTTTATAAAATGTACTACGGGGTACATTTAATAGTTTTGCAGCTAACGAAACATTTCCATTTGTCTTTTGTAATGCTTCAATCATGCTATCACGCTGTATTTTTTCGCGAAAATGTAATGTATGTTCTGTTTTATTTTCAACTTGTAACTCAAGTTGTTGTTGATTTCCCCTCATTGTTTGTAACAAAAAAGCTACTTGTTTTTCGCATATTTCCCGTCCTTGCGACAAAATGTAAATGCGTTCTAATACATTTACTAGTTCCCGAATATTTCCGGGCCATGTATGTTGTAAAAATTGATTGTATATACTCTTTGGAAATACAACATTCCAATTCTTCCGTTCGCAAAAGTGTTGTATAAAATATGGGATATCCTCTTTTCTTTCTATTAACGATGGAACATATAACGGATAAACGTGCAAACGATAATATAAATCTTGACGGAATTTCCCTTCTTCTACTAACCGTAGTAAATCTTTATGTGTGGCAGTAATAATACGAATATTTACTGGTACCAATTTTGAACTCCCAATTGGAGTTATTGTGCGTTCTTGTAAAACACGCAATAATGCTACTTGCATCTCTGGTGGTACTTCACCAATTTCATCTAAAAATAATGTTCCTCCGTTTGCTTGTTCAAATTTCCCTTTATATCCTTGACGTCGCGCACCTGTAAATGCACCTTCAGCATAACCGAACAATTCACTTTCCATTAATTCTTTAGGCAAAGAACCGCAGTTAACAGCTATAAAGGGCCCGTCTTTTCTTGGACTATTTTCATGAATCGCTCTCGCAACATATTCCTTTCCTACTCCTGTCTCACCACATACATACACACTAGCATCAGTCGGTGAAACAAGCTTAATTTCTTCTAGTGTGTGTTGAAATGCTCTGCTTGTCCCGGTAACTCCTGAAAAAGTAATCCCTTTTATAAATGTGAGAGCAGAATATGTATTCATTTGTTTATTTTCCTTTAAATACATACATTTCCCAATCATTCTTTCATTACTATATACTGGTATCTCTAATTTAGTTTCCAATCCATGGTGCATTAACTCTTCAAGTTTCATTCTTGACCAATTATTTATTCGTTCACGAACGCTCTTACTCGCAGAAACGATAACATCACGATGATTACAAATAACTACTTGTTCATCACTATCAATGACATCTAAAAAACGATGGATTAAGTGTAATTCATTTTGATGAACTCTTATGCTACATTCACGTTCTATTGCATGTGCCATTGAAGTTACCATACCGAGCATATATGGATGCGAAAATTCAATTGGACATGAGAAATTTAGAACACCAATTAATTTCCCGTCATCGTTATGAATGGGAGCGGCCGCACAACTCCAGCTATGAGATACCACGGAGTAATGTTCAGTACCACTTATCATAATAGCTTCTTCAATTTCTAGCGCTGTTCCAATTGCATTTGTGCCAACAGCTGCTTCCGTCCATTTTACACCTTCAATAAAATTAATATGTTTCGCTCGCTTTAACGTTTGTTTATTTCCACTTAACGATAGAACATAACCATCTGGATCGATTAATAATGCCATCATTTGTAGTTCATCAATGGTTTTTCTCATATTTTGTATTTGAGGTAATGCTATATCAAGGAAAATTTCACTCTTTTTCTTTTGTTCTTGAAAAAAATTAGAAGACAAAATTTTCTGACCTTTACTCATATGAGGATTCACATTTGCTTGTTTACATCGGTACCATGATTCTGAAATTCTTTCGTTTATACGGTTCGAATCAAGGACTCCTTCATCAATAAACTTTTTCCATGTATGTAAGTAAAACGGTGAAGCTAACATTGTATCATCTCCCTTTTAATTGTTTTGGAGATTTATAAAACATACTTTTATTATAAAACTGAATAAAAGCGTTTTCAATACAACTAGCAAGACGACACAAATATATTAATAATTTGAATATCCTAATACACTTCTTTATTCTTTTTTAGTAGTACTATATTTTGTATAATGGCCGCAAAGAAAATACATAACCAAAACCACTTTTGTGGATTACCATTTATAAAGAAAACAATCACGGCTATTGCAAATAAAATAGCGGCTGATAAACTAATATATAATTTCGTTCTGACCTGCATTAGTCTTCACTCCTATTATTTTACAGTACATACTAACTCTTCATTTTTCATCTCTACTATGTACTCCTGTAAAACATATTCTTTCCCGCCATGGTTTTCATACCATTCATGTATTCTTCTAATATGCCTCTCGTCACTTCTAATTTTCGATTCTATTTCATTATACTGTTCATAACTATCATATTCCCATATGGCAAATACTTCAGACGTACCATTCTTATTATCTTTCATCCAGCGTCCTATTAGCCTAGAACCATGCTTTAATTGATTAGGTAAGTTCGTATTATTGAAATGATCATTAAATACTTCTATGAATTCATTTTTCACTACATAGTACTTCCTTCTGTAAAACATACCTCTTCCCCTCTTTTATGAAAAGTATTAGTAAATCTTCCCATCACTACCGTATTATAATACTTTCCATCCGATAGTCTTTTGTCATTTTTCAAAATGCCTTCTACTTCAAAACCTATTTTTTTATAAAGATGAATAGCTTTCTCGTTTGTCTCTAATACTTGTAAAGATATTTTATTTACTGCATTTTCGTCAGCCCATTTAATAGATTGTTGTAATAGGCTCTTACCCATTTTATATCCCCAAAACTCTTTTAAAATGCAAACACCAAACTCCACTTTATGAGATAATCTCTTAAAATTTGATCCTTCACACCTTGAAAATCCAACGATTCGATTGTGCACTTCTGCAACTAAAAAGAGATTCTTCGTTTCTTCACTATCTGTTTTTATTATTTTTTGAAACCCTAGGTCATCTATAAATCCCTCTCCAGCATCTCTATCCATATTTTCAGTTTCTCCATCAATCTGAACTCTAATTTTCGATAACTGCTCAGCATCTTTCTCAGCTGCAGAACGAATTGTATAAGTTAATCCATTTATATGAAACTCTTGCTCTTTTACAATCATGTCAAACTCCTTTCAAATCAATATAATGGCGCTATTACAACTTGTTTACCTTGTTTCTCAAAGTCCTGAACAGTTTCTTTACTCGCCTGTTCGTCAGTTATAATAATGTCAATTTCTTTTAAAGACTCTCCTCTTATAAAACAATCTATTCCAAGTTTATTATGCGGAGCTAAACAAATATTTCTTCTAGCAATTTCACTTACTCTTTTACTAAAATAAGCAACTTCAGGTGTTGCAGTACTAATACCTTGTAATGAAATGCCTCCACCTGTAGAGAAATAAAGATCAATAGAAAATCTACTTATCAATTCAGAGGCAAGTGTATCAGTAATATTCCCTGAAGGTTTTACTTTTCCGCCAATTAAATACGTATCAATATTCTTATATTCTCGTAGATAACCAGCTATTTCTATAGAATTCGTAATAACCGTAAATGATACTTCCGGTAAATATTTCAGCATCGCATTATGAACGGGAGCCCCGCCAATAAAAATTGAATCACCTTCTTGTATATAAGATACCGCAACTCTTGCAATTGTGTCCTCATATATTGAGCTATCACTATAACGTTTAGCTGGTTCCGCGGCTAAATTTCTCACTCGCGTAAGTTCAATTGCACCTCCGTGCGTTCTTTTTAATAAACCATCCTTTTCCATAATAGACAAATCTCTTCTTATAGAATCAATAGACATATCAAATCTTTCCGCAAGATCCTTTGCGATTACTCTTCCATCTGTATTAAGTAGTTCTAAAATTTTCTCTCGACGCTCTTCAGTAAACATGTTATCACCACCGTTATTGAAGATTCAGAAACTTAAACTTTATTTTAATTATATGCATGCCTCTTCTGTTTTACAATATTTTCAATTCTTATTTATTCCGTTTTATACAGTCTTCTCCCTCTTTCTATCCTGTTAACTTGACAACCAAATAAATGTATATCTGTATATTACGCAAAAATACTTCCATTCACCTTCCTATTGATGTAAAATTATTCCTATGTTTTACTTTTTAACACAGAAAGGGATTACTATGAAATCATTAATCAAAACGACATGTACAGCATTATTATTTACTGGAATATTGACAGGATGTAATAGCAATACTACATCAAAACAAGAAAAGAGCGCTCTCGAAAAGAATGCAATGCACTATGGAGAAATAGTTAAAAACGAATACTATAGAGCGACAGTTGAAAATGCAAAGTTTGAAAAAATAGACAAAGAGCGGCGCCTTACTACTCGTGTTATGATTAATAATGTTCGGGACGATGGACAAACTATTGATCTTTCGGAAATAAAATATTTCATACAAGATGAAAAAACTGGTCAGAAATATGAAGGTGAAGCTCATCCGATAGATGACGAGCACTATAAAAATGTTCCACACGAATTCTCTTTAACTACTGACGTTGTGTTTGAACTGAAAACTTCACCAAAAGATTTAAATAATATGTATTTATACATAGATAGCAAAGCTGCGCCGTTAACAGATACATATTGGAAGCTTGATAATTTAGTATCTAAATAGAAAGACCAGTCTTACATGACTGGTCTTTTTACATTCATACATTTACCTTTCATTAACACTTATATTCATTTTCTAATAACAACTTGAATAACATCAGCTAAACCAGTGTGCCCTTTCCCTTCAACTCGCTCTTGTTCTCCATTAAAGAAATGAATTACCTTATGTTCTTCACACCAAGTAAGAATATCAATTGGATCATACAGCATATCAACATCTTTTGGTCCACCAGTACTATAGTTTATTTGTTTTTTTGAGTAAACCTCAAACATAATTAAACCACCAGACTTTATCGTTTGTATCATTTTACCTAATATCATTTTTTTATAATCATCATGAAAATGTCCAAATACCATAATTGCTGCATCATATTCATTTTCTGGCAAACTATCAGCTAATAAATCTACTTTTTTTGTATGCACGTTTACATTATGCTTCTCTGCCAATTTTTTTGTCTTCTCTAATCCATCTTCCGAATAATCAATAGCTGTTACTTCGTTCCCTTGTCTTGCTAGAAATACAGCATTTCTACCTTCTCCCTCCGCGAAAGCTATTATTTTATTGTGATTTGCTAAACGAAATGCTTGTTCTTTAATAAATGTATTAGGTTCTTCCCCGTAAAAATATTCATCTGATTTATATCGATCATTCCAAAATTTAGTCATCATCTTCTCTCCTTCTTCATATCATTTTCTAACTACAATTAAAGATATCAAAGAGTTTTTTTATCCTTAATTAATTTAAAAATAAAAGCAGATTAAAAATCCACTTTTATTTTTTCGCAAGATCTACGATTTTTTGATTTCGTAACTCTTCTTCCATTTTCTCTTCTGCTGCAAGCATTACTTCATTAATTAAACATCCAGGTTTGTCATGTAAACAACATTCAAACAATGATGTTTTACCTTCAATTGCATGTATAATATCTAAAAATGAAATATCTTCCCAATTCTTACTAAGCGAGTAACCGCCCTTTGGACCAGATGATGAATGTATCATCCCTTCCTTCGTCAACTTAGTTAGTATTTTAGACAAGTACGTTGGTGAAACATTTTGCATTTCTGCTAATTGGTGAACACTAACTAACTTATTTGGTGTAGCCTTTGCCAGAAAAAGTATTGTATGAAGAGCATAATTTGTAGCTTTAGAATATTTCATAGTACAGCCCCTATTGTAGACTTCATGTCTCTACAATAACTTTATTTTTTTATTATGTCAAACGTTTGTAATGCTCCATAAAAAGTTATTTCTTCACAAGTAATGCATCTGCCGCGCAAATCGTCACTTCTCTAAATGGACAGTCAAATAAAACACCTAGTTCAAAACCATCTTCAGTAAGAGCTATTTCATGATATAACCACCAAGCATCTTCAAAGTTTTCCGGCATAGAACACTTTGTTACTCCTATAAAGTGAAACTTTAATCAGCGGGGGTTTTGTTCATCCCCCACTGATTATTAGCTCTAACCAATCGGGCTTTTACGGGCAGTTGATCCCCACCTAACTTCTTTGTTTTCGCTGCATTTTGAGGTGGGTGTCTTACTGCCCGTTAATGCGGGATAAAGGTTACTTCAAGTTTATCAAATTCACTAAAAGTACCACTGCAATCTAATACGATAGACAAAGTATCTTCTGATTCTCTCTTTACTACTTTAATTACACTATCGTGTAGTGATGTCTTGTGTAACTGAGCGACGTTTGACGGAAGTTTTTTCTCAATGGAATTAAAATATTCTACGTATGATTGATCTAATTGTGCCACTCTTTTCTCATAATCTGTTGACCACTCTCGCATACGTTTTTTCAGTTCACCAGATGGGTATTTTGAATTAGTTGTGATGTTTTGTATAATTGAGTATATCGATTCAGGAAGGAATTTTAATAAATCTATTTTCCTTTCCTCTATTTCTTCCTTTAAACTTTTTATATCCATTTCTGACCATTCTTTTATAGACTCTATAAAACTTACAAATTCTAAAACTTGCATTTTTTTATACCAATCTCTTGTAAAATATTTCAATGACACCTCTCCTAAAACATCTTTACATCCAGTAAAAACAATATATCCACTTATTATATCATTCCAATAACTATTTTTTCTAAAGAAAAAATGTAAAACTGTAAATATTCCGCCTATTATTTCTAAAACTTCAGAATATTTACAAAAGTATAAAATTAGAATACATTTTAGCTGTACAAGATTCACCTGTACAAAAATTCAAACAAAAAGGGATGGTTATATGTTGAAGAAATTAGTAGCAGGAACATTAGTAGCGGGTTTTGCATTAACTGGAGGACTAGGTGCGGTAAGTGCTGAAGAAAAAAGCAACACAATTAAGTCATTTGATTATTTAAAAGTGGATGAACAAAATGTTAATTCATTTGCAAAATTAAGTGATCAGGATAAGAAAGATATCCAAATTACTATGGTATTACCAGAGCAAAATGAAAATGGAGATTGGCTAGCTTATGGTTTTACTAGCCGTGAAACATTAGATGCGTATATTGAAAAGGATAAAAAAGCAATTAAAAATAAAATTAATCCTTTAGGTAGCGGTGCTGGTAGTACTGATTTTTATGAACATAAAGATAAAGGTGGCCAATATATTTACTGGAGTAGCGGCTTTAAAAACTTACCATCTAGCTGGAATGACAGAATTTCTTCTGTAAGTACAGCGTCACCTTCTGCAAGTTATTCAACGACACTTTGGGAGCACACTTCAACACAAGGATATGGAAAAGGCGTTTTATTTAAACATGCTGATTGGTACGGTAAAACTGCTAATTTAGCTGCTGATTGGAACGATATTACTTCAGCGATTGAAATTAAATAGTAATAAGGTATTATTAAAAGTCAAACCACTATTCTCTTATTTATTTAGAGAATAGTGGTTTATTATATTTCCCTCTAAGCATGTACAGCATGTCCTACCGCTTGCATTAACGCTTCATGAATCGCCTCAGATAAAGTTGGATGTGCTGCAATATAATCTCTCATTATATCAGCGGTAACTTCTGTATGAATCATTACAGTTCCTTGACCAATCAGTTCAGTTGCATGAGAACCAATAATAGAAATCCCTACAATTTCTTGGTATTTAGGTTCCACAATGACTTTTACTTTCCCTACTTGTTCTCCTAAAATAAGAGCTTTTCCGTTCGCTGTAAAAGGAAATTCTCCGATGAGAATATCACCATATTGTTCTCTTGCACCTTTTTCACTTAACCCGACACTAGCTATTTCTGGAGCTGTGTATATACATCGAGGCACAGCGTGATAATTTACTTTCACGTCTTCTCCACTTGCGTGTAATGCTGCTGTCGTTCCTTCATGGAAGGCAACGTGAGCAAGCTGAATTCCACCGATCACATCACCAGCTGCGTAAATATGTGATACGTTCGTTTGCATATGTTCGTTCACAGCAATCCCTTTATTTGAAAACTGAACCCCTGCTTTTTCTAAATCTAATTGTTGTACACGTGGTTTTCGGCCGACAGAAATGAGAACATATTCCGGGTTAGCTTCTTGGATACTACCTTCATATTCAAATGAAGCTTGCTTCTTATAATTATTTAATCCTTTTAAAGCAGCTCCTGTAAATATTTCTACGCCATCACTTTCTAATTTCTCTCTTAAAATATGTGCGATATCTTCATCTTCACCTGGTAATAATTGCGGTGCCATTTCAACAATCGTAACTTTTGTCCCAAGGCGACTATAAATACTTGCAAACTCACATCCTATTACACCACCGCCAACGATTAACAATGAAGATGGTACACTCTTAAGAGACATCGCATGGCTACTATTTAAAATCCATTTTCCATCAAACGGAGCGAATGGTAATTCTGTAGGTTCGGAACCAGCTGCGATAATAAAGCTCTCTCCATCAACTACTTCTTCTTTATTTCCTTGTACAACTCGCACACGATGATCCGTTTCGAATTTCGCTTTTCCTTTTACAACTTTAATTTTATTTTTCTTCATTAAATATTGTATTCCTTGGACGAGTTGCATTACGATTTGTGATTTCCTCGCCTGTATTTGATCCCAATCAATTGATATACTTCCTGTATTAAGCGTAACCCCATAATCATTCGCTTTTCTCACAATGTCATGTACTTCAGCACTTTCTAACAGTGATTTCGTCGGCATACACCCAACATTTAAACACGTTCCGCCAAGGTCAGCTTCATCAATAAGAGTGACCTCTTTTCCATTTTGAGCCGCGGTAATTGCCGCTACATATCCAGCTGGTCCGCCTCCAATTACAACTAGTTTACTCATTCTCTCACCTCCTCTTTATAAAAGAATTGTTATAGGTTCTTCTAAATAATGTTTAATTGTGCGTAAAAATGCTGCTGCTGGTGCACCGTCTAGTACACGATGATCGAATGTTAAACTTAAAGGTAACATACTACCTTTTTTAATTTTTTTCCCTTTATATACAGGAACATGTTCAATTGCGCCAATACCTAAAATACCAGTCTCAGGTGTATTTAATACAGGTGTGAAATATTCAATACCAAAGCTACCTAAATTACTAATTGTAAATGTCGTTCCATGCATATCATCACTACTTAAGCTACCTGCTCGTGCCTTTTGTGCCATATCCTTAATCTCTTTAGACAACTCTACTAAAGATAAATTATTTGCAAAGCGAATAGCTGGAACGACTAATCCTTTTTCTAATGCGACTGCCATGCCTAAATGCACAGGTTCAAATTGATGAATGGCATCATCTATATAAGCGCTGTTCATTTCTTTATGCTCTCTAAGTGCTAATACAACAGCACGAGAAACGAAATCCGTAATGGTTAGTTTGTTTTCGTATCGTTTTTGCACAACTTCCGCTATGTCTTTATGTAATGCAACTAAATCTGTAACATCTACTTTCATCGTTAACGTTAATTGCGCACTATTTTGTAAGCTTGCATGCATACGACTCGCAATTGCTTTTCTCATACCAGTAACAGGAACGACTGTACTTTCTTCTTGTTCAGGTACTTCTGGATTTGCTACTCTTTCTTCTAGCGCCTTTAATACATCTGCCTTTGTAATCCTTCCGCCAGGACCTGTACCAACTAATGCCTTGATATCCAGATTTTCAGACTTTGCAATTTTCTTCGCTACAGGTGAAATTTTAATTCTTTGCTTCGCTACTTCTTTCCCATTTGGTTCTTGATTTTGTACTTCTATATTAGATGTTTTTTCTTCTACCACATGTGTGCTTTCCTGCATTTCTACTTTTTCATTTGGTTTACCGATGTAGCAAATTACAGTACCAGGCGGCACTCCTTCATCTTCACTTACAGCTATATCAAGTACCGTACCATCAGCTGGCGCTTCAATTTCCGTTTCAATTTTTTCTGAATTAATACTAGCAATTAGTTCTCCTTTTGCTACATTATCGCCTGCTTTAATATTCCAGCTCGTAATAATACCTTCTTTCATCGCCATACCTAACTTCGGCATTACAACTTCTACAGCCATGTGTCTCTCTCCCTTCTCATCGTTTTATTACACATGTAATAAAGATTGGTCTCCAATCATTTCTGATACAGTTTCAATTACTTTTTCTGGCGTTGGCAAATACAACTTTTCAAGTGGTGGTGAGAACGGAACAGGTGTATGTGGCGCTGTAATTCGTTTAATAGGTGCATCTAACAAATCAAAACCTTTATCCGCTACAATTGCCGCAATATCTGTTGCGATACTACATCTTGGATTCGCTTCGTCAATAACGATAAGACGATTTGTTTTTTCAACAGATGATAAAATAGTATCTTCATCAAGCGGTGATAAAGATCGTGGATCAATTACTTCTACTTCAAGCCCCTTTTTCGATAATTGCTTTGCAGCTGCAAGTGCTGTATGAACTTGTTTTCCGATTGCGACAATTGTTACATCAGAACCTTCTCGTTTAATATCTGCTTTTCCTAAAGAAATTGTATAATACCCTTCCGGCACTTCACCTTTCATATTGTAAAGTGTTTTATCTTCAAAGAAGATTACCGGGTCGTCATCTTCAATTGCCGCTAATAATAAGCCTTTTGCGTCATATGGAGTAGAAGGAACGACAACTTTTATACCTGGAATGCTCGTAAATAAGGCATACAAACTTTGTGAATGTTGTGCAGCTGCGCTAAAACCTGCACCGTGCATCGTACGTACCGTAACTGGCACTTTCGCTTTACCACCAAACATATAGCGGAATTTTGCACCTTGGTTTAATACTTGATCAAGACAACTACCGATAAAATCATTAAACATTAATTCAGCTATCGGACGTAACCCAGTTGCAGCAGCTGCCATCGCAGCTCCCATATAACCCGCTTCAGAAATTGGTGTATCCAATATACGATTTCGGCCAAACTCTTGTACAAGTCCTTTCGTAACACCAAGAACACCACCCCAAGCTTCATCATCTTGCAGATGATCAACTTGTGCACCGCCTGCAACGTCTTCACCTATTAAAATTACATTTTCATCACGACGCATTGAGATTTTCATTGCTTCATTAATTGCAGTTGACATACTTACTGTTCTAGTCATATTTTTCCACCCTCCTCTTATTTGTAAGAAACGTATACATCTTTTAATAATTCTTCATCGTCTGGGTATGGACTATTTTCACTAAATTCAATGGATCTTTGTACTGCATCATCTACTGCTTTTTCCATATCAACAAGTTCAGATTCCGTTAATAAACCTTCATGAATTAAATGCTTACGGAAATTCACAATCGCATCTTTTTCATTTAAATGTTCTTCTTTTTCTTCTGATGTTTTATATGTTTGCGCTTCACCTTCAAAATGACCGTAATTACGATATGTCATACATTCAATAATTGTTGGACCATCACCATTACGCGCACGTTCCACTGCTTCTGCAGCAGCTTTATATACAGCTAGAAGATCTTTTCCATCTACTTGAACGCCTGGAATATTATAAGCTTTTGCACGATCCGCAATAGAATCACAACTTGAAGCATATTTAAATGTAGTTGCTTCACCGTAACCGTTATTTTCTGCAATAAAAATAACTGGTAACTTCCAAATCGCCGCTAAATTAACCCCTTCATGGAATGTTCCTTCATTATTTGCTCCGTCACCGAAGAAACAAACACTTACATCTTTTGTTCCTTTATATTTAGCTGTCAATGCTGAACCGCAAGCAAGTGGGAAACCCCCGCCTACAATGCCATTAGCACCAAGCATTCCTTTATCTAAATCCGCAATATGCATGGAACCGCCTTTACCTTTACATAACCCTGTCGCTTTCCCGAAAAGTTCAGCCATCATACCATTTAAATCACAACCTTTTGCGATACAATGTCCATGACCTCTATGTGTACTTGTAATACTGTCACTATCCGTTAAGTGGGCACATACACCAACTGCTACCGCTTCTTCACCTGCGTATAAATGAACGAAACCTGGCAAAACGCCTTGCGCGAACAATTCATGCACCTTATCTTCAAACTTACGAATCTCTAACATTTTTTCGTACATCCAACAAGCTTGTTCTTTCGTAATTTCATTCTCTTTACTTTCAGTTGTTTTTAACATATCCAGCCCTCCTATTTTCTTGATCATCTTTTATATTGCAAGTACCGTGCCAAATTCTAATCCTTGATTTAATAGGTTTTCTCTTTTCTTTCATAATAAAAAAGTGGACAAAATGAGACATCTGTCTCGTTTTGTCCACTTTTGTTCACCTAATTTGAGAACTATTATTTTATTCATTATCAAAGCTCTGCTGTAATTTTCGGATGTAAATAATTTGGCCAATATGATATGCATTATGAGTTGTTACATTCGCTAACACTTCCCACCACTTTACAGAAACAGGAAATCCTACCACATCACTTTCAACCTTTTCTTCATTTATAAGATTTTGCCATTGTAACAGTTTTTCTAATAGTTTTTCCCGTAATTCATCGAAAGTTTGATTATCTGAAAGCATAAAACTTTTGTTATTATCTCCAATAGCGGGTACTGCATTCACATGTGATTCTTTATACCTAGTTTGCCACGTTGAGTTCCAATACAGTAAATGTTGTACAATCAGCTATACTATTACTCTCTTCATTCGGTTTCCAGAAAGCTTCTCTCTCAGATAGATCTTTCACTGCATCTGAAAATGGAATATACCAACTGGGATCGTTTGCATTCGCCAACAATTGATCTGCTAATACATCCTTCACATGGACCATTTTTCTTCCCTCATTTCATTATCATATTAATATACACTACTCTATATACGCTCATTCCCTATAATCCCCTTTTTTACATACAAATTGATTTCATACTGAATGTAAGAATAATAGATTTTCTTATCATAACTCGTTATGATAAAAGAAAAAGAAAGCTGGCGGAAAATGAATAAAAAAATCGCAATAATTACAGGAGCCTCAAGTGGATTTGGACTATTAACTACACTCGAACTCGCAAAAAAAGATTATTTAGTTATTGCTACAATGCGGAACCTTGAAAAACAAGTGAACTTACTATCTCAAGCCGCTCAACTCAACTTACAACAAAACATAAAAATTCAACAATTAGATGTAACCGATCAAAACTCTATACATAACTTCCAATTATTTTTAAAAGAAATACAAAAAGTAGACCTACTTGTTAATAATGCAGGATATGCAAATGGCGGCTTTGTAGAAGAAATTCCAGTAGAGGAATACCGTAAACAATTTGAAACGAACCTATTTGGAGCTATATCAATTACCCAGCTTGTCTTACCGTATATGAGAAAACAAAGAAGTGGAAAAATCATTAATATAAGCAGCATTAGCGGCCAAGTTGGATTCCCTGGTTTATCTCCTTATGTATCTTCAAAATATGCATTAGAAGGCTGGAGTGAATCGCTTCGCTTAGAAGTAAAACCTTTCGGAATAGATGTTGCTTTAATTGAACCAGGTTCTTATAACACAAACATATGGGAGGTTGGGAAACAACTAGCTGAAAACCAATCTGATACAACATCTCCTTACAAAGAGTATATGGATAAAATACAAAAACATATTAATAGCGGTAGTGATACATTTGGTAATCCGATAGATGTTGCTAATAAAATTGTAGAAATTGCTGAATCTAAGCGTACAAATTTACGATATCCAATCGGTAAAGGTGTGAAATTTATGATCTTTGCGAAGAAGATTCTTCCTTGGAGATTGTGGGAACACCTTGTTTTGAGAAGCTTTAAGAAAATGTAATAAACTTTTTGAAAACTATTTTGAAAGGGATGCTAATTAAATGTTAGGTTTACCGTATGGGAAAGTGAGTTTATGAAAGAGAAACAACTCATTGAGGAACAAATTGGCGAACATATTTTAGCGATACACCATATTGGTAGTACTTCTATTCCATATTTAAGTGCAAAGCCAATTATTGATATAGCAATTGAATTAGAAAATTATACGGACGGTATACATTGTATTAAAAAGTTAGAACTACTAAACTATAAATATAGAAAAGAAGTATTACCCGAAAGATACTATTTTAATAAAGGTGAACCAAGAACTCATCAAATTCATATGTATGAACAAGGGAATACATATTTAATAGAACAATTACAATTTCGTGATTACTTAATAGACAATAAAACTGCACGCATGCAGTATGAACAGTTAAAGATTCAACTTTCACAAGCTAATCCTACTGATAAACATAAGTATGCAGAGGATAAAACTAATTTCATTACATCTATATTAACTAAAATAAATGCTTAAATAAACAAGAAACCATTTAGTAGTAAATGGTTTCTTGTTTATTAGTTATTTCATTTAATTACTTGAAATAAATTGGACTATATTACGGTTATCCCCTTCTAAATAACTTATGATGCCTTCAGGATATGTCGGCTTCTCCTGTAATTCCTCTAGACTTTTCCAAATTAATATAATATCCTCATGCTCTTTATGCCTTATTTCATTTGTAATGATTTTTTCAACAGTCCCCCAATGTATCAATGTACAATGATGACCTTTTTCGTTGTCCCACTCAAAAATGTGTTCATTTACAATTGCTAACTCTTGAACATCAACTTTCAAATCGTATTCTTCTATTAACTCTCGAATTATTGCTTCTTTTGACGTTTCACCAAATTCAATAGAGCCACCTGGAAAACGATAAAATGATCCATTTTCATCGCATTGTACAAGTACTTTAGAATGATCTTCATTTAAAATCATTGCTTCAGCACGTAATTTAGGATTTTTCATTTTGTCTCCCCATTCATTCCACATATGATTAAATCCAATAGGTATAAAAGAAAAAATTAAGAATAATTCCTGTTATTACTAATAGCGGAACCGTTCCTAAAGAAATGACATATTCCCTCGATTCTTTATCAAATTTCCACTCCATAAATGATTGAAAGCAGTATAAAGTTATTAAAAATAAAATGGGTAAATTACTAATATAAACGGGATTTAAAGTAGCACATATCATCGTAAAAATTATATAAGAAATAATAAGAGCCCTAGTGCCCCATTTATGAAAGTTGTTTACATATTTACTATTCCAGTCTGTTTGTTTCGGTATATTTAGTTTTTTCCTCACTACTTTTTCAAAAACAACTAAGGATATAATCCATACTATTAATAAAATTCCTTTAACCCAAAACAGTGATGTTTCCTCCTTTACCTTTTCTCCGGCTGATCACTCGGATACGTAGCATTCCTTTTATTTTCTACGTCCCAACTAATAATTGTCGCACTATCACGTCCCAACTGATGATGCACGTGTTCTAAAACATTGTGAATATTTTCTTTAAGTGTTTTATCATTTCTGTTCATAGCATTATACAAATTTACAGGTATTTCATATCGGCGTTCCCCACATTCTAATACTCCATCTGTCACCATTACAATTCGGTTCTTTCCAGTACGTAATTCACGAATACCTGATGAATAGCAAGGAACAGGTAAATCAAATGTGTTTACATTTCCAATCCATTCGTAAAAATGACGTTGATTTAATGCATATTGTCCTAACTTATGTAACTCTTCATGAAATACATACACTAAACAATCACCGATAGAAAGCCACCATATATAATTTTCTTTCCTTACACATAGTAAGCAAGCTGTTTCACCTTTAATTTTTTTGCACTTTTCCTTAAATGAAGATGACTGAAAAATTGTAAGTATATGATTTTCAACAGACTGAAATACTGAATTAATTGGTTCATTCAAAATTACTTTTATATTTTCATATTCTTTTTCGATTGTATTTACTACTAACTCAACACTTTCCGCACTATTATGTCCATCTAGAATAGCTGCAAATTCCCATTCACCATTTGACCAAACTAATGCACCATCTTCATTCTTTTTCGCTCCAGCACTTTTATTCCCGCCATATTTACCAAGTACAATATCACCATATTGTTTAACTGAAATTTCTCCTAAACACATTTCTATATTTCCAACCCATGAATATTGTGTATTATTTTTTGTATGCATACTCATTTACCATATACTTTCGTATTCTTTCACATAGTTTTTTTATTTTCTCTTCGTCACCATATGGTGCGCCAGTCCATTTCGCTATCTCGGTTGGTGACCAAAACTCTTTTGGTGTATTCGGATAACGCGGAATAATGTGCATATGCATATGTGGTGCACCATTTCCTGAAACAAAAGTGTAAATATGCTCTGCACCTTCGCTTTCTTTTAGCGCTTTACTTACTCTACTTGTTATAAGTCCGAACGCTTTCGCTTCTTCATCTGTTAGTTCAGCAAGGCCAGGTACATGTCTTTTTATATCTATCATTACATAACCCAGGTATGTTTCTTCACTATCCCGGTGGACATGTCCAACGTAAACGAGTTCATCTTCGTAAATAGCTCCACCTGGAACTATAATATTTCCTATATGTTTTTTGCAAATGAAACAGTTTTGTTCTATTTGATTGTTTGTTGACATATCCATCACCTTCCTTTTCATATATAATATCACAATAAAAGGAAAAACAGGTTTCATATTCCGAATTTTCATTCTTTTGATACAATAATTTTTGAAATGAATTTACATCTCATTACTTCTTCAAAAACGCAATCCCAATTATAATCCCAATCACAATTCCGATTACTAAATTATTTGTAAAGTGCCCTTGAAATACACCAATTACAACCCCTATACCGACACCTATTGCCAAAGCATCATTTCTTTTTTTATTTTTAGCCAAAATTACATCTCCTCCCACCATTTCTCCCTAAATAACATACATTTACTTGAATGTATTAATATACGCACTATCTCGCTTAAATATTTCCAAAAAATGTCCTGTAACTTCACATATAATATTTTCCATTTTCTGTACATACTCCTTTTATATTGGAAAATTTTCAAGTAACTATTAATTATACATAGGCATTTACTATAAGAAAGCTTCGTAATTTATTGAAGGAGGAACGATTCAAATGTATCCTCATTGGAATCCAAATATAAATCAACAGTATGTTTATTCCCCTCATCCCGCAAGGAATACATTGCATCATGATTCACAATATATGATGCAGCGTATTGCAAGTCTTGAAAATCAATTAACTAAATTAATCTCATTAATCGAGGAAAATAATCAATTAATTAAATCAATGGAACAACAAAAAAACCAAGTTTGTGCACCAGCTGGAGGTTCTGTTATCGTTCGTATGTGATCTGGATGCAATAAAAAACACACTTTGTATTATAAAAGTGTGTTTTTTATTCATTATTTTCTTTTCGTATGGAACCCTTGTGTAATTCGATCTAATATAATTGCGATTACTACGATAGCTAATCCAGCTTCAAATCCCATTCCGATATTAACTTGTGTTACAGAGCGATATACATCAACTCCAAGTCCTGGAGCTCCTACAAGTGATGCTGTTACAACCATCGATAACGAAAGCATAATGCTTTGGTTCACACCAGCCATAATCGTTCCGGTTGCAAGTGGTAATTGTACTTTAAATAGTTTTTGTGATGCTGTGGATCCAAATGCATTCGCTGCTTCAATTAAATCTTCTGGAACTTGTCTAATTCCTAAGTCAGTAAAACGAATTGTCGGTGGCATTGCAAAGATTACTGATGCAATAATTCCAGGTACTACACCTACTCCGAAAAATGTAATTGCTGGAATAAGGTATACGAATGCAGGCATTGTTTGCATAAAATCTAATGTTGGTTTTAAAAATTTTGAGAAACGTTCATTTTGAGATGCTAATATACCAATTGGAATTCCGACAATAATTGAAATAATAACAGACGTAAGTACGAGTGCCAATGTTTGCATCGTTTGTGCCCAGTAGTTAATATTCAAAATAAATAATAATCCAATGAGCGTAAAAATGACTAAAGATAATTTCCTCGTTGTGTACCAAATGAGGAAACATAAGATAATAATCATCAATATGGCAGGTATTATTGTTAAAAAATTAGTGAGTAAATCAACAAATCCGCCAATAATATAAGAGAATCCTCGGAATAAGCCTTCAAAGTGCTCATATAAACTTGCAACAAATGAGTCGACCCATTCCCCTAATGGAATACGCGGTATACTATTCATCGTCTTTCACCTCTTCCTCAATGTTTCCTGCAAGAGCTTGAATGACACTTTCACGTTTAATAATTCCTCTTAGCCTTTTCTTCTCATCGATTACTGGTAACGGATATTTCATCTCCGCCATTTTTGCATAAGTCTCTTCCAGTAAAGTATCCAAATACACATGCGGAATATCATTAAGTAATAAATCAGCAATCGGCCACTGTTTTTGTACTGCTTTACTCGCATCATCCGCAGTTAATATACCTAAAAACTCATACTTTTTGTTTACAACATATACAGTTGAGACACCTGCATTCCTCATAATTTGAAGGGCTACACGAGGTCCACGATCAATTAATAAAGTTTCTGGTCGTTTTAAAATAGACTCAGCCGTAATTACTTTTCCTAAATTCACGTCCGCAACAAACTTTTCTACAAATTCATTAGCGGGGCTCATCATAATTTCTTCTGGTGTTCCAATTTGGACAATTTCTCCATCTTTCATTAATGCGATACGATCTCCAATTCGAAGCGCTTCATCTAAATCATGCGTAATAAATATAATCGTTTTTTCCATTTTATCTTGTAACTCTAACAATTCATCTTGCATTTCTTTTCGAATAAGTGGATCTAATGCACTGAATGACTCGTCCATTAGTAATACATCTGGATTATTCGTTAGTGCCCTTGCGATTCCAACGCGCTGCTGCATACCACCACTAAGTTGACTTGGGTAATTATCTTTATGATGATCGAGTCCTACTAACTGTAGCGATTCTAACGCTTTTTTCTCTCGCTCTTCAACCGGAACTCCTTGAATTTCTAAACCATATGCAACATTTTGTATAACTGTACGATGCGGAAATAGAGCGAATTTCTGAAATACCATACTCATTTTCGTTCTTCTTACTCTCCGTAACTCTTCTTTTCCCATCGTTGCGATGTCTTCACCATCTATGTATATATGACCTGCAGTTGGTTTAATCAATTGATTTAACATACGAACTAGCGTAGATTTCCCGCTACCAGACAAACCCATAATAACGAAAATCTCTCCAGAGTAAACTTCAAACGTTGCTTTTTTCACCCCAACGTTCATTCCTGTCTCTTTTAAAATTTCCGATTTACTTTTTCCTTCTTTTAATAAGGAAAGGGCCCTTTGCGGATGTTTCCCGAATACTTTTGTTACGTTTTCAACACGCACCTTTGTATTATCCATGTCACTACTCCTTTTCTACCCATCTATTCACATAGTGTTGCGATTTTACAAAGAAATATTACATAAAAATGACATTCATAAGATTTCTTTAAAATTCTCGTTTCCGTTCATAATAAGAATGCTTACTTATACATTTATTTTATAAGGCAAACGTTACTTAGGAGGTTTTCGATGCGAAAGAAAATTTGGTTTATATGCCTTGCATTATTTATTACTATGATTTTCACTTCATGTAATGCAACAAATGCAAATTCGAAAGGAAAAATTAAACTTGGTGTAACAAGTTGGAAAGAAAATATTGCAACCGCAAACATGTGGAAAGTTTTATTAGAAGAAAAAGGCTACAAAGTTGAACTTATGTATTTAGAAAAAGCCGCAATTTGGACTGGTGTCGCTCGTGGTGATGTTGATGCGAATTTAGAAGTATGGCTACCAGTTACAGATAAACCGCTAAACGATCGTTATAAAGATGATATTGTCTTAAAATCAAAATGGTACGAAGGTACTGGACTAGGTTTAGTCGTCCCTTCTTATATGAAAAACATAAACAGTATCGAAGATTTAAATGCTCATAAAGATGAACTAGAGAATAAAATTGTCGGTATCGAACCCGGTAGTAGTCTTATGAATTTAACGAATAAAGCAATGAAAGAATATGATATAAAACTAAAACTTGTCCAATCTTCTGAAGCTGCGATGATGAGTGAACTAAAGAAAGCATATACGAAAAAGAAACCAATCGCTGTTACGCTTTGGAATCCGCATTGGGGCTTTTCAGAATTTGACTTAAAATATTTAAAAGACCCTAAGAAAGTATATGGTGAAAAAGATGACATTTATTACTCTGTTCGTAAAGGTTTCGAAAAAGACCATCCGGATATCATAAAATACTTTGACAAATGGAAGATGAACGATGAACAGCTTGGTACGTTAATGGTCGAGTTAAATAAAACGAAAGATCCCGAAGAAGCGGCGCGAAAATGGATTAAGAAGAATCAAGCGCTAGTTGATGAATGGGTAAAAGATTAATAAAAATAGGCTAGAGGGTTAGCATATCCTCTAGCCTGTTTTTAACTTATTTTTTCGTAACAACGTCATCTACAATCCCATATGCCTTGGCTTCTTCTGCAGTCATAAAATAATCTCTTTCTGTATCATGTGCTACTCTTTCAATCGGTTGGCCTGTTTTTTCTGCAATCATTTTATTAATATCATGCTTTAACTTTAATATTCTTTTCGCAGTTATTTCAATTTCTGTTGCTTGCCCTTGTGCACCACCAAGCGGCTGATGAATCATAATTTCACTGTTAGGGAGAGCAAACCGTTTTCCTTTTGCTCCTGATAATAATAATAATGCACCGAATGATGCCGCAAAGCCCATGCATAGCGTTTGCACATCTGGTTTAATTAAATTCATCGTATCTAATATTGCAAAACCTGCTGTCGTTGAACCGCCAGGGCTATTGATGTATAAGAATATATCTTTTTCTGCATCTTCTGCTTCTAAAAATAATAATTGCGCTACGACACTACTCGCTACTTGATCATTAATTTCTGAGCCGATAATAATAATGCGGTCTTTCAATAACCTTGAATATATATCATAGGAACGTTCTCCTAATTTTGTTTGTTCTACTACATATGGAATTGCATTCATTTTAAATCCCTCCAATACTTGTTATGCTGCGTAAAGCATATAACTGTAGGAAGAAGGGTTTTTCACATTAAATAATAAGACTGGCTGTTTAGATGGTAATTTAGTAAAATCTATTGTCGGAAGAAGCTTCGTTAATAATTCTGGTCTTTCCTCACGAATAGATGTTACAACAACTTCAATATCCTCTGTGAATTCGACTATCTCAATCCCTTCTTCACTTACAGTTTTCAGCCTATTTCTACTCCGAAATAAAGAAGCTTTCACTGCACCTTCTGATACAGAACACAATTTAGCAATATCAGCGATACTATATTGAAAAACATCTTTTAATAATAAAATTGCGGATTGCTGTACATTTAATGAAGACAATACTTTCCCTACCATTTCATGCAAATCTGCAATGTTCTCATGTGGTTCTTCAAAAGTGATTTGTGCTCTTATTTTTTCATGAACAGACTTAGACTTCATCTGATCTAACCAACGATTTCTTGCTATTTTATAGACGAGTGTCATACAAATATCTTTATTTCTATATTTTTGAAGCACTTTACACACTGTTTCTTGGGCGAGATCTTCCCCATCCCATTTGTTTTTCGTTAAAAAAGTACAGTATCTTTTTAACTCTCCATATTGTTCAATTAAAAAGTTTATATTTGAATGATTCATATCGATATGGTTCTTTGAAACATGAGTTACTTTTGTGCACAAAATAACCACTCCTTTTCAGCGCTTACTTAATAAACGATTCAACATTAAAAAAAGTTACGGGGATATAAAAAAATAATGTTTATGTTCAATAATTCGCGGTCATAAATATGTTATGTACAATTTTACGTGAGGAGGAACAAATTTGCCAAAATTAACAATTGAAGGTGCGGGAACTTTTGATGTGAAAGAAGGAACAAAGTTAGTATTAGCAATTGAAGATAGCGGTGTCAACATTCTTCATCGTTGTGGCGGGAATGCACGTTGCACAACTTGTAGAGTAGAAATACTAGCAGGTGATTTCTGTGAAGCAAGTGCGAATGAGAAACATGCAATGACGGAAAAAGGAATTGAAGATCATTTACGATTATCTTGTCAAATGCGTGTACATAAAGATATAGTCGTTCGTCCGGTACTTACAGTTGAAAATTCAGGTCTTGATGCCGGGCCGCGTCCGGCGGAGTAAAGCGATGAATTTAAAACAGCTCGCTGGCGAATATGCCGCTAACTTTGTAAATGATGGCATGAAGATTGGGCTTGGTACAGGTTCTACTGTATATTGGACAATACAAAAATTAGGTGAGCGTGTAAAAGAAGGATTATCATTTCAAGCTGTACCAACATCAAAGGAAACTGAAGCATTAGCACATCAACTAAATATCCCCCTACTTTCGTTAAACGACGTACAAAGTCTTGATCTTACAATTGATGGAGCGGATGAAATTGATTCAAATTTACAACTTATAAAAGGCGGTGGCGGTGCATTACTTCGTGAAAAAATCGTTGCCTCTTCCTCTAAAGAACTAATTATCATTGCTGATGAATCGAAACTTGTAACACATTTAGGTAATTTTCCATTACCTGTTGAAATCATCCCTTTTTCATGGAAACAAACCGAAAATAAAATTCAGTCTTTAGGGTGTCAAACAACGTTACGTTTAAAAAATAATGAAACCTATATAACCGATAACAATAACATGATTATCGATTGTATATTCCCTAATCATATTTCTAATCCTGCCCATTTACACACCCAATTAAAAATGATTACTGGTGTAGTTGAAACAGGGTTGTTTATAAGTATGACGAGTACAGCAATTATTGGCACTAAAAATGGGATAAAGAAATTGTAATAAAAGCTAACTTTTTAAAGTTGGCTTTTTAGTATGTTCTTCTTCTCTTAATAGTGCTTTATTATGATATACTAGGAAAACGCAAACTGATTACACTAGAAAGGACTGAACATTTTGCAATCCAAACTTATAACAGAACTTACTGATTTAGAAACTGCCTTTCATATTCGAAAAGAAGTATTTGTAAAAGAACAAGGTGTTCCTCTTACAGATGAATTCGATACATTCGATGAAATCGGAGAGCAATGTAAACATATTTTAGTTTATTATCATGATCTTCCTGTAGGCACAGGGCGTATACGATTTGTTGATGGTGTCGGAAAATTAGAACGTATTTGTATTTTAAAAGATTATCGTACATATGGATTAGGTAAAGTCATCATTCAAACGTTAGAAGAAATTGCTCGTAACGAACAAGCTACAAAAGTGAAGCTACACGGTCAAACACAAGCTGAAGGATTTTATAAAAAATTAGACTATCAAACTTCTTCTGATATATTTATGGAAGATGGCATTCCGCACATACTTATGACGAAAGTGTTATCATAATAAAAAGGGTAGTATATGAATCTTATGTATTCATACACTACCCTGTTTTATTAATAGAAAAGTGAATTCTCAAAATTACCTTTTGCATCAAAGCCCATCATCTTTTAGTTCATACCTAGGTAAAACTTACACTGTTTTCCATAATGATAATGCATAAATCCAGTTTGGATCACCATTTCCTTGATAACTCTGGACTGCTTCATATACTTTTCCTTCGTGTAGAACTCTATCTCCCTTTTTATATGCTTTTTTTGCATCCCACGCTTCATGTGAAGCGCTTTCAGTTTTTGTAGTAATTGTGAATATATCACTCTGTACGGATTCATTTCCAGCTACATCAACAGCTTTCACTACATATTTATAAGTAGTATTAGCGAGCAGATTTTTATCCAAATAAGAAGTTGTATTGGATGTTGCAATCTTTTTCATTGACCCTTCTGTTTCTCTATAAATATCATAATGGTCTACACCAATATTATCGTCAGATGGACTCCACATTAAATCCACACTTGACGCTGTCGTTCCCATACTATGTAATCCTTTTGGTTGTGTTGGTGCTTCTGTATCAGGAGTCTCAACTGTCGTTTTTACTGTAAGCGCTGTACTTTCTTTCGATACATTGCCAGCTGCGTCAATTGCTTTTACAGTATAAGAGTATTCTGTACTTGGTTGTAACTTCTTATCAATAAAATGAGTCCCTGGTACTGTATCAATCATCTCTCCGTTACGGAAGATTTGATATCCTTTTACCCCTACATTATCCGTAGAAGCGTTCCATGTTAGTTCTACACTATTCGCTGTTACTTTTTGCGTCTGAAGTCCATTTGGACTACTTGGCGCTTCTATGTCTGGTTTCACATCATTAATAAGATTAACATCAATTACATTATAGAATGCATTTGCTGTATCAGCTACATCCCATACTGCTAAAATCACATGATATCCACTACGATCAGTAGGTACATTGATTTTATGAGTTAAATTATTTGAAGCTGCAGAACCATCATGTTGTACAGTTCCAATTGGTTCGAAATCTGCTCTTGTTAGCGCTTTATTTGGATTCCATCCTTTTTTAGTAATATAGTAATGCCACTTACTCGTTAAGTGAGGCGCAGTATACTTCCAAGTAAATGTATTTTCCCCACCAGTGATTGTATTTTTAAACCAACGATTTTCTGTTTGTTGATCTAAAATACCACCAAATTTTCCGCCTGCTGAAGCAATTTGTCCATCTACTGGACCACCTTGCGGGAACCCTTTTGGAGCTTCTAAACTTTGTGGTTCATACATAACACTTCCACAGTTTACATTTAGCGCACCATAAGTTGGACTACATAAAGCGGATCGGCTACCGGGCTTTTCAACAAAACCGTGCGCATAAGCATTTTGAGGAATAAGTGTCGTACTAATAATTCCAGCTGTTAATGCTACAGCTCCTAAACTTTTTTTGTTCATTTTCATATTTTGTAGTTGTTTTAAAAATCGATTATTCATGCTCATGTCTCCTTCTTTTTATACTTTGTAGTGGAATGTGGGCTTTGATGTAAAAGAATAAAAAGAGACAAACTTGTACCGATGTATGTATTAATTATGCATACACCGCAGTGAAAATATATTTTTTCCTTGTGAAACATTTCACTTTATGAATATATCATGACATAGAACTCGCCTAAGCATGTGCAGAAGTTGTGCAGAAACAGTGAAATTATTACTAACATATAAAACCACATCCTGAAATCATAAAGTAAAACTTTAATTAGTTGGGGTTTTACGGTCGGTTAATACGGGATAAAATAAAAGTGTGCAGCAGAAATTGTAGACTTAGTTCTCAAAATTCACATTTAGTATTTTCATTTTTTCCATTTAAACAATTCTTCTCTTCTTACAACAGAAAAGTGTCTATATCATTTAATATAGACACTTTTTTCATGTATAACTTTATATTTATTACTGACCTACAAATGTAAAAATTTCATCAACAGCTTCCTTATATCCACCCGATGTTCGGAATGATTCCTTCAAATTCAAAGCAGCCTCTTTATATGAAGGGTTATTTAAAATTAACTCCACACTTTCACGCAATTTCTCCACGGTTAATTCATTCATATGTAATTGAACTCCTGCTCCAAGACTCTCCACTTGCTTTGCGATTGCTGGCTGATCTGCACTTTGCGGTATTACAACGAGCGGAACCCCGTTATATAGTCCTTCATGCGTACTGTTCATCCCGCCATGTGTAATAAATAGTTTCGTATAAGTAAGCAGTTCGGTTTGAGGCACATAGTTTTTCACAATGAAGTTTTTAGGGATTTCGCCTAGATCACTTATTTTTGTTTTATTACCAATAGACATAACAATTGTATGCTCACTATTCTCAAAGGCCTTCATACACAGTTTATAAAAGTCAATCGCTTCATTAAAAACAGTACCTAATGAAATATAAATCGGACTTTTTTCTTCAATTGAAGTAAAATCAACGTCTCTGTTTTTCATTTGTGCAGAGATAGATGGTCCTACAAATTTATATGTTTCATCAAACGTATCACCAAAAGGCTGGAACTCCTTAATTGTATACACAATAGTAAGGGGTGCAGGATTACAGAAAACTTCATACGATGATTTTATTTCAACACCATATTTTTCAGTAATTCCCTTTGTTAAGTTTTGAAAATCATTCTGTATTTTATCATGAATTTCTACTGGGATATTTTTTGACAGATGACCTAACATTTGCTCAAAGGATTTTTCATCCTGCGCAAAAGATGTGCATGAATTTATGGCTGGAAGTTTAAGAATTTGAGCAATTAAATGGCCACAACCAAACATAGAATCATGAATCATATAATCAAAATGTTCACCTTCAATTTGTTCTAGAACGCTAGATATTACAATATCCGCTGTATGTAGAAGGCCATTTATTCTTTCCTGTAAATAATTTCTGCCTCCAGATAGAAACGCTTTTATAAATTTTTGATCATCAATCGTTCGTACAGTAGCACCTGTCTTCTCAATCCGCTCCCTGAAAGCTTCTATTGAAAAATAAACGACCTCTTCACCACGAGAAATCAATTCTTCTACAACTTGTAAAGTTGGATTTATATGTCCTTCTGATCCAGCGTTAATAAATAAAACACGCGCCATAATAAACACTCCTTACGTTAAATCGTTTCTATGTTGGCAAGAGTACGGATTTTCTCCATACTCTTTTCTTAGTTGTTCGTAGCATGTTCCTACTAAATTGACCTAGCGAGTCTAAAACCGAGATCATCTATATGAAATGTAGGATGGCTTCGACGACGACAAGTAGCGCTGCACCCTCTCACTGTTTCAGCCCAACTACCACCACGAAAAATGCGGTATGATCCGTACACTGTTTCATCGTACAAATCATAACACCATTCCCAAACGTTCCCTAGCATATCATAAAGTCCCCATTCATTCGGTTCTTTTTGGCCAACGTCATGAATCTCTCCATTTGAATTTTCATTATACCACGCTATATCATGAAGTTTCCCGTATGTATATCCGGTTGTACTTGCTTTACATGCATATTGCCACTCTGCCTCACATGGTAATCGGTAGCCATTTGAATCTAAATTACATTTCACAATTTGACCACCATCACTAATAGAATAATATTCTTTTAATCCCGCTTTTTTTGAAAGTACATTACAAAACGCAATGGCATCGTTCCATGAAATATTGACAACTGGTTTATGATTTTTATCAAAATTATTTAATGTACTATTTGTAATAGCATCATATAGTTCGATTGTTACAGCATACTTCGCAAGAAGAAATGGTTGAATTTGCACTAGCCATTCTTTTTTTATTCGATCATCTCTTAATACTACCTCTCCAGCTGGAATATTTACCATTAATGAATCAATTAGTTGAATTAAATCATTAGTCATTTTCTATTCCTCCAAACGTTCATTTTATATGATTTTATAGTCATATACTCATTACAAAATACAATTTTCAAAAAGCGTTAAATTTTTCATAATAAAAAACGATTAGTTTAATTAAACTAATCGGTAAGATCCAAAAAGAATTGTTGTGTCACATTGTATTATTATATGTGCTCTAAAAATTTCCGAACCTCATTTGGAGATTTTAAAACAATAACCTTTTTCTCTTCGGACAATTGCTCTAACCCTTTTAAAATTGTAGGTCGTTTAGCATTAGGATATTTCCATATCCATTTAAAAAATTGCAAATCAAATCTTTCTTCACATCCCGCGCCCATATCTGGTCTTTTTTTATTCCGGTATTTTACAATTCTTTTAAACGCACGATAAATACAAATTGTTCTATGAATAGCAAGGAAGATAATTGTATCAGCTGCATTCAGTCTGATATCCATCGTCCCGCCATAATTCCCATCAATAATCCACTTCTCATCTTTAATTAAGTTATTTTGAACTGCTATTTGTTCTTCTCTCGGAACACCTTCCCAATTCGGTTTCCAAAATAATGCATCAAGATGATGCACCTTAATATTTAATTTATTTCCTAACTGCCTTGCTAATGTAGATTTTCCTGAACCACCAGAACCAATTAATATTATTTTTTTCATACCTTTACGATACCTTCTATAACTTCTTCAATAGCTTCCTTATTAGCAAAAATCCAGAAGAACATTTCTTCATTTAACTTTAATAAATCTGGTAACTGGACAAAATAAGCAATAAAGATAATTTGAATTGAAAGCATAACATACCAAATGGCTTTTAGTTCTTCTTTCGTTAAATCATTTTGTTTATAATAACCTTCAAAGACTTTGCTAACGATATGTAACCATTTCCCTCTTAATTTTTCATCACTAAATAGCTCGCTTAATATACTTGTACAGCAATAACATAAATCAAATATTTTTACATTATTTTCCAAAATCTCAAAATCTATAAACCCTTCCAGTTTATCATCTTTAAAGATTACATTTGATAGGTGCATATCACGATGAATAATTTGTCTCGGTAATGGATGGACCGTTTCCTTGAAAGCTGCGTGCATTCGCTCCATCTTTTGAATTACCTCTCGATGAACATGCTCATTCTTTTCTAAAATCGGTATAGCCCATTCAAATACCATCTTATATAAATCTCTTTTTATTAACTCATGGTCACTATTCACCGAATGTAATGCTTTGTGCAGATTAGCTATTTCTTCTCCAATTGTACTTGCTAGCCTTTCCAGCTTATTCGTATCTTTTATTTCTAAAACACTTCCGGCAACATACTCATATAAGCAATAATATTTTTCTTTATATAATACATATTGTTCATCATTTTCTGTCTTTACTACTCTCTGTACTTTAATTCCCTTTTCATACAGTTGCTTCAAAACATCGAATTCAACTAGAAGTTGCTTTATCGATCCCGTTCTCTTTAAAATGTACTCTTTATTCTTGCATAAAACCTTCGCTACTTTTGGTTGAATTACAGTAGCTGTGACATGTTCATTTCGAAACCAAAGCTTTGCAATTTCCAGTGCTTGTTCCATTTACAATACCCCTTTTACAATTCTTATTTCTTCCGAAAAATAACCTCACACAGTATTCCCACTCCAACACCAATTGTATAAGCCACTAAATCACTCCACAAAAAACCGTATCCCAACACGAGTCCGCCCAAAGTCGTTCCACGAATGCTATCTATCCATTCCGCATGATACAATTGGCTCGCTTCAATCCCGTAGCAAAACATTAAACTAATAAAAGCCAACTTCTTCGTCTCTGTTTTAGGAAACAAAAATCCAAAGCCAGTGAAAATCATTAATGCCCATAATGCATCACCTAAATAATCATTTAATAGGTGTGGTAGTGCAAAAGCAAACTTTCTTGAGCTAAGACCTAAAATAATAACAACTATAGTAAATAGTGCATATACTACTCTATTTCGTTTCGTATTCATTTTAAAGTCTCCTAATATGTAATGTAAAACTGTAAATAGCTAGTAAAACAAAGTTATTTTACTAGCTATTTATTGATTGCTTTTATGATAAGAAAATGTGGATTCATATTTAAATAATGATATGATTTTTCGCTTACTTCTTTCATTTTTTCAATTGCCTTCGGTTCCACTATCTCTTCTAATACAAAATAATTTGTAGTTTCATTTAGTATGTCTTGTAATGATCTTCTAAAAAACTTGACTTCAATAGTAATATTCGGTTTAACCCAAGTATCTATTAATAACTGTTTTTCAAAATAATTTTCACATGGAAACTTTGTGAAATCCATAAAAGGATGATGAATAGAATATATAAGTTCTCCACCTGGCTTCAATACACGACGAAATTCTTGAAATACTTGATTCCAATTTTCTATATAATGAAGAGTTAATGAACTTACAATCACATCATACGTATTATCTTCAAATGGCAATGTTTCTTGCAGATCATGACAAAGGAACGTCGCTTCTTCTCCTATATTTTCTTTTGCTGCTTTTACCATTTCAGGACTTACATCAATTGCTGTAACATTTGCTCCTCTTCCTATGAATTGAGAAGTATACCATCCAGCTGCACATCCAGCATCTAATATCTTTTTTCCTTCTAGTTCCTTTGGAATAAGCTCCATCATCGCCGGTCTTTCATAATAACTGTTATATGGATTTGCGAAATCTAGATTTTCTTTATATGTACTCGCTAATTTATCATACGTATCTTTAATCGAATCTTTCATTACACACACTCCTAATACATATTAATCCATTAACTCCTGCTGCTTTTTCTTTGAAAATGATTGTAGTACTAAATCATACGACCAATCAATCATTTTATTAATTTGCTCCTGCTCTATACCCTTATGAATATAAACGGTATTCCAATGTTTTTTATTCATATGATACCCTGGAATAATTGTTTCTGGATAATCTTCTCTTATTCTTAATGCGACTTCTGGATCACACTTCAATGTAATCGCAGCCTTTTCACCTTCTTCATGATTTACTATCGCAAATATTTTATTATTAAGCCTCATACATGTTGCACTCCAGCCATCTGGAGAATCTTCTGTCGCTTTTCTTTTCGATAAACAGTACGCTCTTGTTGCATTCATTTTAATTGGCACCTCTTATTCTTTCCCTGTTTGATTACGATGCATCACAATTTGCTTCGTTGCTTGAAATTGCTGCTCACCGTAAAACTTTATTAGCTTCTCTCCGCAAAATAGACTAACAATATCAATATGAGATATTTCTCGAAGTAATATTGTAAGCATTTTCTCTCCAATACCTTTATTTCTTACATTCTCATGTACGACAACATCTTCAATGTATGCTCGAAAAACACCATCAGAAACGACTCTAGCAAATCCAACTAATTCATTTTCTTCCCATACTCCAATGGCTATGCTATTCTTTAACATTTTTTCAATATCGACTTCTTTTCTTTCTGGCCACCAACCGACAGAATCATAAAGCTTCTTTATTTTTTCTGCACAGATTGGTTGTTCTTGTTGCAATTTATACGTGTACATATGCTTTCTCCCATCAATCAGTATACATAATATTATTATAATCTCTTTTCAAAAAAGTGCTGACTATGACCTTTCGGATGATCTTCAACGATACCATACTCTCGGTAACCATGCTTTTTATAAAATTCTGGCGCTTGAAAACTAAATGAATCTAGCAATATTAATCTGCACCCTTTTTCCTTCGCAATTTCTTCAATTTTATGTAAAAGTTGGCTCCCCCAACCGTCATGACGAGCTGATTTATCAACCCATAAAAAGTCGATATGAAGATGATAAAAATACATCGTACCTGTTACACCACCAAATATTTTTCCTTCTTCATTTTTTACTACGAGACTTACTTCTTCCATCGGCTGTTTTACTTCATCTGTTAAGATGGACATATTATATTGAATGACTTTATTTTTAATGTATTCTCCTTCAATACGTGTACCGTTCTCTATATGTTTCATATACATTGCTTCCTTTCAACTTAGTAAGCTACATTTTATTTTTCCCCTTTAAAATACTAATCAAAACGAATCCACCATATGTAACAAAGCATGAAAAGCCAATTATCCCTGGTACAGAGACATAGCCTACCCTTATGTAACTTATAACTGCAAAACAAGCGATAGACAATGAAATAGATAGCCAAAATATAACAGCTATTTTTCTTCGTCCTCGTTTCGATGTACTTTCTTTCTCTTCAGAAACACGTGTGCCAAAAAGCAATACAATACAAATAAGAATTGCTGCAAAGTAAATTGTATCTAATGACAAATTGTGATCATATAGTGCGATTCCAACTTCAAGAGCAATAATCGTTAAAATTAAAATAATGATTGTTGAAGTCTTTAAGTTTCTTTTCAATCGCTCACTCCTAGCATGCTTTCACTATATTCTTTGTATATGTACTTTAAAACTACTGCAAAAGCTTCATCTACCTCTTTATTTTCACGGCGATTCGGTAAATCTTTTCCCCCCAATCACATAAAGAAGTGGAAATTCGTTAAACATTCCTATTATACCAATAAATTCAATATCGAATATAAAAAACCTTTTCAGCAGCTCATATGAGCTATTTAAATAAGAAAAAGGTAGCATGAATTTTTTCTTGCTACCGAAAAATATTTATTCTTCTATAGGATTTTCAGGACCGTTAAGTTCCAGCTGATAAAAAGCTAAATCTAGCCATTTATTAAACTTATAACCAGCTTTTTTTATTGTTCCTGCATGAACAAATCCATAGTTTTGATGCAAGGCAATACTTTTCTCATTCTCTGCATCAATTCCAGCAATTAAGGTCATATACTCTCTTTCCTTTGCAATTTTGATTAATTCCTTCATTAATGAAGACCCAATGCCATTTTTTCTATATGCCTTATCTACATACACAGAATGTTCAACTGAATATTTATAAGCAGGCCACGTTCTAAATGGGCCGAATGTCGCAAATCCTACTACTTTATTATCTAATTCATATACGAAAATTGGATACCCCTCAGCCTTTTTTTGTTCATACCAATCTATTCTATTTTCAAGGGTTACAGGTTTATACGCATATACAGCTGTTGTATAAAGTATCGCATCGTTATAAATATCTAAAATGTATGCTAAATCTTTTTTCGTTGCTTCCCTTATCATTGTTTTCTTCCTTTCATCATGTTCACCTTATATCACTATCTTTTCAATAGTTTTATTTTATCGAAATTTCCGATTTTTATCTACATACGAATACTAGCTTTTCGGAAACCGTCAAATATATTTATTGCAGCAGATAATGTGTAAATTACAATTCCACCGCCAACTAACCACGTTTTAAATCCCTCTAGGGAAATAGTAAATGCATTTGCCAAATACGTAATAAACCCTGCGTTAAATACATGTGGATTTACTACAATTACAATGAATACTATCGTCCCAGCTACCTGAAGAATAGCATTCCCAATCGCCAATCTTTGCGTCCATTGTCCCTGCACTAATTTATAAAGGGATATACATATTTCAAAAACGATCATAATTACAACGATTGGCCAGTACTGCAATAAAACATCTTGATTAAAAGTTGGCGAGACAAACTTCAGTCCATTTGCCGTACCGTTATATACGCCAACAAGATGATTCGCATAAAAGTAAAGTGTAGCCCAAACTGCTGTCCACATTAAACCTCCAAAAACTTCAAACTTCGAGATTGCTTTTTTCTTTGGAATATACGAGATGTTTTTCAAATCATCTGGTGTCCATTTTTTTAAACTTGTCGTCAACGGCTCGATACCTTTGTCTGTATCTGTTCTTTCTAAAATAACAAACACAAGTGTCAACCAGAAAAATACATGGAGGCCCACTTCAAAAATTTCCCCAATGCCTTTACCTATCAATTGAAAAATAACATTTAATACTGCTTGATCACCACTATAGCCTATAAAATTTTCTGCAACCATTGATATGAGTGCAATGACAGCTGCGATTGGTATAATCATTTTTAACAACGTTGTATATACATCAAAATAACGTGGTCCAATTAAATGCATCGGTCTATCCAAATAACCATTAGCCAATGAAACCGGACTCCCCAATTTTTCGAGAACGCTCTTTACATCTTTCTCATTATAATCTTCAGGTAACATATCATCTATAGTTGACCTTAGTTCAAGTGTAATATCTTCACGATTTTTTTCAGGTAATCTCTTCGCAACCTCTTGGATATAGAGATCAATTAAATTCATTCTCTTCCTCCTCCTTTAATAAGTTATAAAGTTCTTTCGAATCCTTTATCCATTCTTTTTTCAACTGCAAAAATATTTCTAATCCATAATCACTTAAAACATAATACTTACGAGGTCTACTCTCCGTTTTATCCCAACTACTCGTCACTAATTCCTGCTTTTCTAATCGGCGAAGTAGTGGATATAAAGTACTTTGATCAATTGTAACCCCTGATTGCTCCAATAACTGGACAAGTGAATATCCGTACTGCGGCGTTCTTAATTGACTTAAAACAGCTAACGTTAATGTCCCTCTTCTTAACTCAGTAATTAACGAGTTTAATAAAGTATCCATTCACTCACCTCATTTCCATTACTATATGTCATACAGTATGTGTTTTATACTATGTATCGTACAGTATTAATGTGACAAAAACTATAATTTTTTACCAAAAAACAGATAATGAACAGCGCAAATTATATGATTTGTGCTTTTTTAGCTAAGTTATATATAACACTCTAAAAGGTAACAACCTTAACTACTAATTTTGAAGTTCCAGTAATGCTATATTAAGTTACAAATATCGTATACATATGATGTGAACATAACATCTCACTATAGGAAGCTATAAAAACGGTGAATTACCATGCTTGAATGATTCCCGTTTTCAGCACCTAATCAACGTTATTTCCTTCATAAACTTCATCTTGTTCAAAATCTCTATTTTTGTTTGGTTTATTAGAGGAAAATAAAAAAACAATTAAATTAGGTTAATTGTTTTTCAAATACAAAATCTTTATTTTTTTAAATAACCTATGATATTCGAAAAGACAAATTCTCCAAATGCAAGTGGTATATAAATAAACCATAACTTTAATATTGCCTTTGTTTCTTTGTGATCAGAATCCCCCATTAAAACCAACCCTATCCTTTATTTTCAAATATTTTGATTTTATTTCCAATAATAAGAAGATTATACCATTTACAAATTTAATAGTCTATGTTTTCTAAAAATTAAATAAACATATCCCCTCAATATTCAGATAAACATAATAACTTTTTTCGTTTCATCTTCAAAGTCAATAATGGGTCCTGTTAGAATCGCTACATTACCAATCGATTAGATCCCGTGACCAATAAAATCCATCTTAAATTCTTCCCACTTTAATTTATGTAATGATATAGCAACACTAAATTTTCAACACGTGCTTAATAGATTGGGGACTTATAATGGATAAACCTCTCACTGCATTACAAACTATTATTATACATATGAATACAAATGAGCATTGGCATGATTTTATTTGTTACTGTCAGCATCGCGAAGCGGGACTTCGAAAATTAGCTTTTAAACATTTAGGGACATTTATTACAAATGTAAAAAAATGGGAATCAAAAGTTCAAGAAGAGTTTGCCATTTCGCTGTTTACTATTTTAGATGCATTAAACGAAAAAGATGAGGTCTTAACTTTCTCACTAAATAGTTTTCTAATTGACATTCTATATAGATGGACAGAAAACAACCCATTTGATTCAAGACCTTTTAGATGGATAGGAATTTATATGGACTCTAGCAATAAAGAAGACGATTTAGAAAAATTCCTTCGAAAAGCGATTGAATTAGGTGGTGATACCGAACAAGAAGCTATGATATACCTAGTTTCTAATTACATCAATACTTTAGAATTTGGCACACATGAATTCCCTTCAGGTTATTGCAGAGATTTAAGCGAATGCATAGAAAAACTTCCCTATATGCTTCAATTAATTGATAGAATTCAGAATAAGAACATAAAGGAGCAAAACATTGGGCAAATACAAGAACAACTACATCTTATTCTAGATTGGTTAAAACACACACAAACTCTAGTAGATGCCGTTCGTATATGGGAAAAAGAACAAACTAAGGAATTAGAAAAGGTCATTGTATATTATTTACACAACAGCTCAAGTCATTAATTCATCTTGTACAGAGATAATAAAGTTGTTTAAAACATAATAAAATTGTTTAAAAAACGCTAGTCATGTTATTCAACAATCGGGCTATATTAAGGAATAAATCCTTGTAAAAATTAAAAATATTTGAAATAATCATCATTAAGTTGAAGCAGAGCGATTGCAGAAAAAGGTGATACGACTTTTTCTTACTTAATAATTGCACGATAGTTAAAAAATTCAACTAATTATATTCCGAAAGGGTGTGTGTAGTATCTTATCAACTAATGTTTTTACTTATAAATCTAAGGATGGAAAAACAATAATAATTAGAGAAGCTAAAGAACAGGATGCAGAAAGAATACTAGATTCTGCTTCAAAAGCTTTAATAAACGCTCCATACATGCTAAGTACGGTTGAGGATGTAAAAAAGGTGCGTATCGATGTTATTCAAAAAACGTTAAAATCTTATCATGAAAATCCAAATTATGTACAGTTTATTGCTGAAGTTTCTGGTAAGTTAGTCGGTGCAATAGATTTTAAGAACGGAAACAAAGAAAAAATCAGTCATCAAGGGGCTTTTGCGATGAACATACTACCTGAATATCGAAATTATGGTATTGGAAGAGCTCTTCTAGAAACGTTAATCAATTGGGCTAAAAATAACAGTAAGATTGAAAAAGTTTGTCTTGAGGTAATGGAAGATAATCTAAGTGCAATCCAGTTATATAAGAATCTAGGCTTCTTTGAAGAGGGTAGAAAAGCAAAGGGTGTAAAATTGGATGGTGGCTATCAAGATTTAATATTAATGGCTTTATTCGTTTGAAATTGAACATTATTCAACAATCGGGCGCTATTGTTGAATAATGTTTAGATTTTTAAACGACTTTATTGTTATATTTTTAAGTACAGTGAAGTATCTTATATCGAAAATTAAATAACTTTATTGTCATTTTACACGTCTACCATTTTAATATAAAAAAGAGGATTTTCATACAGTACTAGAAAATCCTCTTTTTATATTTATCCCACATTAGCTTGCAGTAAAACTCCCCACTGATTATAGTTTCACTTTATTTTAATCCTTTAATTAAAGGTGACGCTTCCCCACTATGGAAAATCCATAAGTCATGAAGTGATCTCGTACATCCGACATATAGTAACTTTGCATCATGTTTTGTGTTTTTGTAATGTTCCTCATCCACATCAATTAAAAGCACCGCATCAAATTCTAAACCTTTCGCTAAATAAACAGGTACTACTGATATACCACCTTCATATTTACTTTGGTTTGCTTCAATTACGTTTACCGTTAATCCTGCATTTGTTAATTTCACATATATATCACGGCATTCATCTTCTGTTCTTCCGATTACCGCAATTGTTTTCACATCTGCATTTTGCAAATGTTTTACCGTCTTCACAATTTCAGTAAATTGATTTTCCGCATGAATTACTTTCACATCTTCTCCACTGCGGAAGACTGGTGTTGCGAGTCCTACTGGGATTTCTGCATTTTTAATTATTTCATTTGCAAATTCAATAATTTCTTTTGTAGAACGATAACTTCTTGTCAATTCATAATAACCGGTTTCTTGGAATACTTCCTTAAAAGCATTCCAATCTTCAATTCCTTGGTAATCATAAATCGCTTGCGATAAATCACCTAATATAGTGAAAGAATTACCTAATGTAATTTCTTTTAATACATAAACTTGGAAAGGCGAAAAATCTTGCGCTTCATCAATAACAACGTGATGAAACTTCTGCCCGATTTCAATCCCTGTTATACGATGATGTATGTATATTAAAGCTGGTAAATCTTCTACATACACTTCTTTTTTACGACAACTCTTTTCTGTTTCTTTAACAAGTTCTTCAGGTAATACCTCGAGTATTTCTTTACTTTTTACTATTGAACTATACAGTGAAAGAGCACTCATTTTCGGCCAAAACTTCATATATGCGTTCAGTCTCTTAGTCGCTTCTTTTTTAAGTAATTTTTTCTCGTTTGTTTCCCCGAATTTTTTAAGTTCAATTTCAATCCAGCGCTTCATTCGTCCTACTAATCGTTCTCTTCTTTTCTGTAAAGGATAATGTTTATATTCAACTTGCATCCATTTTTTAATATCTTCTACTGGAATAGTCGCTCTATCCCACGCCTCAAAATCTTTTGTCGGAACTAACTCATTTTCAAATTGGATCATTCTCTCTTCAATAAACGTCTTAAATTCCAACGTACCCTTTAATTTACCTAGCATTACCTTCTTTTCATCACGATTAATTGAAAATGCTTCTTTCAATTTTTCTTCTGTCTGCTTTAGTTTCACTGAATCATCTAACGTACGTAATGCCCAATCCGGAAACGTTGTTTGACTAATATTTCCTACACCTAATTCAGGAAGTACACTCGAAATATAGTCTAAAAACAGACTATTCGGCGCAAATACGATCATTCTTTCTGCTTCTAATTGTTCACGATATTCATAAATTAAAAAAGCAAGGCGATGTAAAGCAATTGTTGTCTTTCCGCTCCCTGCAACCCCTTGAATAAGTAATGGTAAATTTCTTTCCGCTCGAATAATATCATTTTGTTCCGATTGAATTGTTGAAACAATATCCTTTAGCTTATTATCTTTATTCTCACCTAATCGATATAGAAGAAAATCATCGGCATGCGATACATCTTCATTTCCTTTTACATATGTATCAACAACACGTTCAAGTTCTCTTTTTCGAATGGAAATGTTTCGTTTTAAATACACATCACCTTCTACTAACCCATCTGGTGATTGATAAAATGCTAATTCTTCTCCACCGGTAAATGAATAAAACATACTTGCGACAGGCGCTCGCCAATCAATAATGATTGGCTTCATCGTGTCCATATCCGAAACCCCTACTTTTCCGATATAAATCGGCATAACTTCTTCTTTTCCATCTTCCTGAAAATCTAACCTTCCAAAGTACGGCTCTTGCACACCAATACGTAAGTTTTGTCTATTAGACTCCCTCATACTTTCAAGAATTTGCTCTTTAAAATCTTCTCCATAATAAACCGGGGTTTTTTCAAGCTTATCCAATTGCTCATCCATCGTATGTAAAGTATCCTTCATTTTTTGTAACTCATCTTCAAATATGTTGCTCATTTCGACGATTCCCTCCTGTCCGTTCTAATTTTTCAGTCGAAGTATCATTGTATTAAAAACCCAATCATAAAGTCAATAGTTTCCATTTAAATTTTCCGAAAAAACTTACTTTTCATCTTTCTAATTTTAAAAGAATATGCAACATCTAAATCACAGAAATACACATATAGTATAGTGATGCATACAAAAGATACTACTTTCTATTTGTCTCCTATTTAATTTATCTATTAAAAAACATTGTAAAAATGAAAGACTTTAATCAATGGGCGTTTTACTGCCCACAAATAGTAGGATAAATAAAAGTAAAGGAGGCTCTTCAAATGAATGTCGCGAAAAAGAAACCGTTAAAGTTATATTTACTTATTTTTGTATTCACTGTTTTGGCCAGTGGGTGGATTGGGGTATTTCTAGATTCTCTTCTAACAAATCAACCTGAAGGAAACACTTTAGGTATGGGATTATGGCTAATATTACCTTTCCTCGTAAGCATTTTACTTAGAGTTATTAGCCGAGATTGGAATGATTTTGGCATCAAGCCAAATTTGAAAGGAAATTTTATATGGTATTTCACTGCACTACTTATTTATCCATTTGTTACAGTAATAACGATAAGCATATCGCTCATTTTTGGAATAGCTCATATTTCTAGTTTTGATATATCCACGTTATTGTCACTCATAGTCATGTCTACTATTGGTAACTTTATTAAAAACATTTTTGAAGAGTTTTCTTGGCGGGGTTATTTAACTCCAAAGTTGATTGAACTAAATCTAAACGATTGGTACATTTATATTATTTCTGGTTTCATTTGGGCACTTTGGCATGCTGCTTACTATCTAGTCTTTTTACCAAATGAGTATTTTGAATCTATCTCAAGATTAAATATGCTTCTATCTGGCTGTATCCTTATGGTTTGTTGGTCAATTATGTATGTTGAAATATATAGACTTACAAAATCCGTCTGGCCATGTGTTATCATGCATGCGATCGAGGATGCTGTTCCTACTGTTTTAGTTACAATAACAGGGATTATTACTCTTACAAACAGTAGTGATTTTTGGTTAAATCCTATTAGCGGGGTCGCTGCTACTGTTTTATTTCTCGGAATTGGAATCGTACTAAGAACTATAAGAATAAAAAGAGAACGACAATTATTCACACAATAAAAAGCAGATAATGAATTCGTCATTATCTGCTTTCCAATTTTTAAAACTACCTTATTATATTTTTTGATACATAAGCCAGTCACCAGAGTCTATCACTTTCTTTAACATCTTTTTATCCTGAGCGATATACACATATGCCTCAATTTCCCTATCAGCAACATATACTGTTTGCGTGATTCGATTATATAAATCAGTCTCCGCATTGCCTGTATATTCTTCTAGTTCATCTAACTTACACAATATCTCATCATTTACTACATAAATTTCTCCATACACTTGTTCTTCAATCGAATAAGTCATGGCTGGATATCCTTCGTTCGTATCAAATAATTTTCCATATGTCCAAGCTCTGTCTGCGATGCATGTTGCACCTAGCATATAATGAGCATTCGTTTGTCCTCTTCTTAACGTTCCATAAACGAAAACATGATACATAAATTCTTATCCCCTTTATATGCCTCTACTTTCTTATTTGTAAATAAGCACGAATCATAAAGTAACTCACTTCATTCGGAAGCTGTTCTTTAATAGATTTCAGACCACCATCTGCATTTTGAACGGCAGTTTCAATAAGAGATTCATACTCTGCTGAAACAAAGCTTTGCCAATCTACTTCCATTCCATCCTCATAGCAGCGAATTAAATGGTTTTCGATTGTTTGTCTTGATAAGTTACGTTCTTTTGCAATCTCATTCAAATCAATACCTTGTTTATACATTTCATATGTTTCTAAATGAGAATTTGCGGACGCTTTTCCTGACTTTTTACGCTCTGAAACTACTTCTGTCTTAATCGTTTCAGCATAATTTGGATTTTCCTTAATAAAATGCTGAACTGCTTGTAAGAAGTGCGAGCCATATTTCACAAGTTTGTGTTCTCCGATACCTTTTACCGTCAACAATTCGGAATCACTTTGCGGCATTTTCACACACATATCTTTTAATGTTTGGTCAGAGAAAATAACGAACGGAGGTACACCTTCTCCTTGTGCAATTTCTTTACGTACTTCACGAAGCACTTCAAATAAAGGATGGTCTTGAACAATTTGTCTTGTCTCTACTCGTTCTTTTCGTAAAACATTCTCTTTACCAAGTAATACTTCTTTCCCTTTTTCAGTTACTTTTAACGTCGGATAAGTGCCATGTTCAACTGCAATTAACTCGTCTGAAATTAAAAACTCAATAAACTCACTGACCTCTTTTACACTACGGTTCGATAAAAGCCCATACGTTGGTAAAGTATGAAAATTAAATTCAATAACTTTTTTATTCTTCGACCCAGTTAATACTTGCGCTATCATTTGCTTTCCAAAGCGTTGGTTGGTTCTAATCATGCATGATAAAACCATTTGTGATTCTCTTGTCACATCGATGCTCTCGCGATTGTCTGTACAATTACCACAGCGTCCACAATCTTCTTTCGGTTCTTCTCCAAAGTATTGCAAAATGAATGATTGTAAACATTGTTCTGTATGACAGTAATCGGTCATATTTTGCAATTTTTCAAGTTCATTTGAAAAACGTGATTCTCCAGTTGATTGATCAATTAAAAAACGCTGTACTTGTACATCTTGAGAAGAATATAACAATATACATGTACTATCTAATCCGTCACGACCAGCACGTCCTGCTTCTTGATAGTAACTTTCCATATTTTTTGGAAGCTGATAATGAATTACGTAACGAATATTCGATTTATCAATACCCATCCCGAATGCAGATGTTGCTACCATTACACTTACTTCATCTCGTAAAAAGAGTTCTTGTTGCTCATTTCGATCAATATCACTCATACCAGCGTGATATTTTGATACAGAAACTCCTGCCTTCATTAAATCTTCATATAACTGATCGACTACTTTTCTAGTAGCTGCATATATAATCCCAGATTCCTTTTGATTTTGACGAATATAATCCGCCAAATATGCATTTCGATCTTGCCCTTTAATGACAGAAAACGATAAGTTCTCACGCTCAAACGTTGTCATAATTGTATTTTCTTGATTAATTTCAAGTGTATTACAAATATCATCACGTACTTGCGGTGTTGCTGTTGCTGTTAATGCTAATACGAGCGGCTTTTCTGGAAGATAATCTAATATGCGATGTATATGTAAATAACTTGGACGGAAATCATGTCCCCACTGTGAAATACAGTGTGCTTCATCAATCGCAATCATAGGGATTTTCATATCGATAAGTTGGTCAACAAACTCCATCGAATCAAGACGCTCAGGCGCCACATAAAGTAACTTGTAATGTCCTTGTTTCGCTAATTGAATTCGCTGATTTGCTTCTGCAATAGATATAGAACTATTAATATATGTAGCTGAAATGCCATTCTGTACCAATGTATCTACTTGATCCTTCATAAGTGATATTAAAGGTGATATAACCAACGTCGTTCCTTCAAATACTAATGCCGGAATTTGATAACAAATCGACTTACCGCCACCCGTTGGCATGATACAAACCGTATCTTTCCCATCTAGTACATTTTTAATTGTTTCATCTTGTCCTCTTCGAAACGAAGAATAACCAAAGTAGGACGCTAAAAGTTCTTGTGCTTTAGTAAACAAAAAAGAGTCACCTGCTTTTCTTTATCTTTCATCTACTTCTATTATATCAATCACTTATGCGACTTGAAAGGGATGATTAGATGCTTATTGTTTTTTCATTATTCTATGTTTCTTCACTTATTTAATATGAATTAGCATCATTATTTTATATGTTTTACAACATTTATAACGTAAATCCAGTACACAAGAAGAAAGAGTTTCAATTTAAATGTTCATTTTATTTCCCTTTCTTGAATACTACTAATCGTATACATATAAATTCAGGAGGTTACTATATGAAACATCGTAATATGAGGTCCATCACGGCAAAAACGAAAACAAAACAACTCCAATTCTCTAATAATGATGCGTGGAAATATGAATCATACTATAAGTATCAGCCATTATTCTCTTATAAAAAGCTTTTTAATTTTCTTTCTCAACTTTTTAAACGTTAATATATGCCCAAAAAATATATTATTCACAGAAGTTATAGACTTACTACAATTGAGTTGTTAACATATATAATAATCTGTTGGATAAACCCCTTAAGTTGACCTGCTTATATTAGCAGGTCTTTTTCATGATTACATACTTCTGTGTACCTCGATCTCACTTCCAAGTCTTTTCTCCATTTTATAACCATATTTAACTCCCAACAATTAATGATAATCATAAATTGTTGGGAGTTAAATTGTTCGTATATAATTATGCAATTCTTCTTTCTCAATACACAAAACACATTTTACTTGTTACTATAAAAGTACTCCAGATGAGTTTTTTGCTCATCGACATTATCTAGTTATTGGGATCTGCCGCGGGAAGCAGGTCCCTTTGACTGTATGAAGGTCCCAATTTCATTTGGACACATTTACCAGGTTTTTTCAAAAGAATTTTATGATAATATTACGTAGTCGAGTCCGACATCTCGGCAATACCCTTTTGAGGGTCTGTAACTTCCCTTGCAGACCCTCTTTTACTTTATATTCAAATTATTCATATATATCACAACATCATTCATTGAATTTCTCCATTTCAAATTCCCTAAAAATAATCTAGGACACGGAACTAAAAATAAATCTTCATCATACTTTGAGTTATACATGTTCAAAGGAGTGTTACTATTTATGTATTCTTATTGGCAATCGTATTACTCTCCCTACCATAACCCTTATGTAAACTATGATTTATCCGTACGGAACTACCGAATTAGTAAAAATGAGAATTTTTTAAAAGGATATATGCGTTCTTTATGGGAACAACACGTCGCTTGGACGAGATTGGCTATTATAAGTATAGTATTTAATTTACCAGATGTTAACGTTACTGTTGGACGACTTCTACAAAACGCAACACATATGGGACTATCACTTGAACCATTTTACGGTGAAGATGCAGTAAAAAAATATAGTGCATTAATTAAAGATCACTTAGTAATTGCAGCGGATCTTGTTAAAGCGGCAAAAGCTGGTAATCAAAATGCAGCGGCCGCTATAGAGAAAAAATGGTACGCTAATGGTGACGCAATTATTGAATTTCTTAACAGTATCAACCCATATATAGATAAAGAAGAATTTAGAAAAATGTTTTATGAACATTTAGCACTAACGAAAGCAGAAGCACTTGCCTTCCTAAATAAAGATTATGAAGCAGGAGTAAAACTTTACGATAAAATTGAAAAAGAAGCATTAGAAATGGCTGACATGATAACAAACGCAATCGTAAAACAATTCCCGCAAGTCTTTCAATAAAGTGAAACTTTAATCAGTGAGGGGTTTGTTCATCCCCCACTGATTATCAGCTCTCACCAATCGGCTTATTTAGTTTTCTCTCCATGATATTTCACCTCTCCTCTTTACATTTAGCTTATATCGATATATTTTATTAATATCCGTTTTTTATAGGAGGAAATAGTTTGATTAACGCGATTGGTCTCGTTTTTATACTTACAAATAAACACGAGAAAAAAAAGAAAGTTTACTTAAATGAAAAATTTGCACTAATAGATATTATTGATTCTAAAGAAGTATTTGATGATGAAGGGAATCCTTTAGTAGAACTAACATGTAAATACAGTATATATTTAGATGAAAAATATTACTGTAAATCTCTCGATGATTATACCGGACAAGTCTTTCCTTTCTTAAGTGCAAAAATAGGAAAAGGTCTTCTAAGAAACTTAAACTACTACTTTTCTTACGTTGATGCCTATGATAAGAAACCACCAGTTAAAGAAATAAGACCACTTATGAAACAAGTAACTAACAGATAGCCAAAAATACCAAAAAAAGAAAGCATCTAACCCTGGATGTTTTCTTTTTTATTAAAAACTCATTAACTTTCATCCTCTTCTAAAAGTATGTATCCAAGCATATTTTAAATTAAAAACATTGGAGGATTAGAGTGAATGAAATACTCAGAAACAATTATAAGCAAACGACTTCGAATACTTAAAATGACGGGTATGTTTTTCATGCTAGTGTTAATAGCATGGATTGGCTATACAAAATTACTTTATGAAAACGGCTTTCTTCAAGAAAAAAAGAATTCAGTAGAAGTAATGAACACTAGCATTACAGGAGAAATAGAGCAGCTTTTTCATATAAACTTGCAAGGTTATCGAAAAACAAGCCTTGATGCTGTTATAGAAGCCAGTAAAACCGATCCAAGTGAACTATCCTTAATTGAACTAGTCAACAAATCCTGCTCGCGAGATTGCATAGGTGAACCAGTTACATATGTAAACTCAAACAATGGATATATCTTTTATAAGGAATCTAATGGAACTAATGTAGCTATAACGGTTAAAAAGAAAGACACATGGGTAATTGTAAAGAAATCTGTTCAAAATGGAATATAATCACCCCAAAAAAGAGTACGCATCGTACTCTTTTTTATTATTAATACCCTTCCTCTTCATGCCTACAATGGCATTTCGCTTTTGTTTTACAATGACATTTTTCACACTCACACTTCGGTTTCTCTTTGCAACAACACTCGTGAAAATCATTGCGCTTACATCTACATCTCCCAAACATTAAATCATCCCAAAATTTATTACAATCTTGAAAATGTCCACAATGACAAGTATTTCTCATAAATATGCTTCCTCCTTGATAGAATTCATCATATTCTATGTTTGAAAGTATACAAAGGCTTGTTTATTAGTCTATTTTCTCCATATTATAAGTAGAGTTAAAAGATTAAATAAAAATAAAAACCGTCACATGACGGCTCTTATTTTTGCAAACTACTCTTTTGTATAAAAATATTTAATTCCTTTCATATCTAACCAAGCAGTCGCTTTGTCCAGTTCGTTCCCTTGACGATAATCTGTTTCGAAATACACAAGCCCTTGGTTATCTCCACGAGATATTATTTTAGAAGTATATCCAAGCTTATCCATCATTTGAATCATGTCAGAAATTAAATTTACACCAAATTCATAAGTAACTACTTTGTTATATTTATTCACTATAATTCCAACCCCTTCTTGTTTTTTTATCGGCTCAACAATTTGATTTGTAAACCAAGCTAACGGCTTATTTCCAATCAGCTTATTTAAATCACACTTGCCGATACCAGCCACATTGCCTGTCTCTGTGTATTGCCAAATATCACATGGATACGCCGGTTTGTTACCACCATAACGAGGAATCCATACAAAATCACAATTGACATTTGCCATTCCAAATGGAGCATGCATATGATGAGCAATATATAAACCGACTTTCTTAGCTCCTAATCTGCGTAATTCATCAATAAAAGCTTGTGCACCCGCTCTCATATCGTTCATTGTTCTTACTTCTACGTCAGCTACCCAAACTGTTGCATTTTTATCACCACGGTTCCAAAAGTCTCTTGCTTCTATCCGTGCATCCTCTACTGAAACGAAACGACAGAACGCATAATTACCAAACGGAATATTCCTTGCTTTCATTGCTTGTACATAATTTTTATATAAAGGATCTACATAGTTTGAACCATCTTGCACACGTGCAATTACGAAATCTAATTGTGGTGCTGCGATATCCCAGTTAATGTCGCCATTCCATTTCGAAATATCTACAATATAACCCATTATTTAACATCTCCTTTTTCATTATTATATTCAAAGCTTGTTTTTTTGTTATTATCAACTAATAAATAGTATGAGAGGTATTATATTATTGGGTAATAATTTAAAATTCGGCTTATGTATTGAGAAAACAAAATATTATTACGGGTTTAATAAGTAAAGATTTACAAAACTCTAAACTATATAAAGTGAAACGATAATTAGTAGGAGGCTACGAGCAGTGTAATTCCCACCTAATTTCTTAGCTTCATCCGAATTTTGAGGTGAGAATTTTACTTCCCGCAAATAGCTTGATAAATAAAACCACCTTTCTGACAGGTGGTTTTGTGTACTAATTTACATATAAATTGTCCATATTTTTATAGTTACTTAATATACTTGTTAACTAAAAATAAGACAATTTTTAGTTTTTAATCAAACCAATTTTCGTTTTATCTCACGTACTCATAGTACCATTTACGTGCATCTAACCAAGCTGTAAATTTATCGATATTCCCGGACGGATAGCCATTCGTTATAGCATAACCAATGTCATCTTTTTGAACGACAATTTGTCCATCAATACCCGCATCAACCATAGCTTGAGCCAAAGCTTGTAAATTACTAAATGCTACACCACCAGTTTTTACTTTGAGCAAATTCGCTTCACCTCCTCCAGTTTGTCCTGTAAGAGCAAATACAATAGAATTAGCGATTTTATCAACATTCCATTTTGCCATGTCGGATTCATTATCAATAAATCCTAATTCAATAAGAATAGCCGGTGCCTTCGTTCCATTTAATACTGCTAAATCTGTACGTTGTTTCGCACCTCGATCACGCCATCCAATATCTTTTGCTAGTTGAGCTGAGATTTTAGCCGCCAAATCTTTCTGATCATAATATAAAACCTCAACACCCTGTCCATTTCCATCACTTGCATTAAGATGAAAAGAAATAACTAAATCCACAGCATGGGAATTGCTATTCCGAATGATATTATTTAAATTTTGTGATTGAGTTGCCCCTACCTCGTCCGTATCGTCATAAACCGTGTGTCCTAGGGCTCTTAACTTAGCCGCCACGGCATCTTTAACTTGCCTATCTAGAACGTGTTCTTTCCGATTCCCGAAATTAGCACCTTGAACAATACTATTGTGTCCTCCGTGCAAACTATATCTAGCCATTATTCATCAACATCTCCTTTCTTAATATCTTATTCAAAACTTGTCTTATTGCTATTCCCACTTGCAATCTTAACTGTGCCCATACGTCCTACATTTTCTAAAAGTGACGCAATTTGTTTTCGATATAAAAAAGCTATCGCTTCATAAATCGAATGATTTATTCTCTAAATTACTTTTACATGAATGACGACACGAACAAAAAAGCATCACCCTTTCGGCGATGCCTAAAAACTCTATTTTACTTTTCAGCTCCCTAAATAAATAGAGTTTAAAATCACTGAAACTACACCTATATTTCCTCCCCTTCCTTCACAGCTTCTTTCAACCTCTGCAACATATACCCAATCCCTTTACACCCCTCTAGCGGATATGTAATCATTTCTTCTGGATATAACTTTGTCACTACTTTTTTATGCTTCTTCCCTGCTAATAAGACGATTTCGTCAAACTGTAGTAAACTTTTATCTACCATCTGTTTTTGTAATTGCTCTATACTTATTACCTCATCGCTTTTTGAATCAAATGCAAGATCATAGTTTTCTAATACAATATCACTTGGTCTTAAAAATCCATGTTTCGCTGATAATATAACCCAGTTTTCGAAAAACATAGTTGCGTACGCCTGACATGCTTTTCCGAACGGACTAATATATACATCTTTTGCTTCCATCGGTCCGTAGTCTGAATGTTTATCCCAAATTTTCTTTTTTCCACATGGAATTATACATAGCCTTTTCATATATATTTCTACTCCCTTTACTTTGGTAAATAAAATTCGTTATTTTGTACATTTTTCTCTCGAAATACTATATAATAATTCTGAAAGTTTAAATTACACATTTTACCATATACGTACTATAGATTACTCTCATTGCAAATATTATAATACCATAAAAATTTTTCATTTTTTCTTCAAAATAATGAAAGTAAATTATAATACTAGCATGTAGTAATAAAACAATAAAGGAGGTTCATAAAAATGAAAAATATTATCCCTGCACTATTAGTCTATTTTATCGTTTGCGTTATTTCCGTTATCATCCCAGCATCTGAAGGCTATAATTATGTCGGCTGGAAGTTATTTGTTGGGCAAGTGTATGCGATACCTATTTTCTTCATTACTACGATAATCACATTTTATATAAACAAGAAAAAATCTTACGAATAAACGATTATAAGGATAGCTAACGCTATCCTTATTTTAATTCGTTAATCAAAACTTTATATCCTTTCTTCTAAAAAGTTAAACGCAGTTCCTCCGAAATCCAGCTCTCTAATTTTGAAACAGATTCAATATTTTTTCAAAAAGCCCCTGTAATTTACTTTTCAATACTTCCATATCATTAAGCATACACAATGCGACTGTTTAAAAGTTAAAAATTTCTGCTTATTATAAATAAAAAAGGACAAGTAGCCAATCTGACTACTTGTCCTTACTGTTCATCTGTACGCAATACGATTAAGCTTGGAATGCTTCTGTTAATACTGGTACGATTTGTTTTTTACGAGATACAACACCTTTTAAAGTAGCTGTATTGTTTTCTAGTGATACGTTGTATGCTTTCTCAACAACGTTTGCTGCTTTACCGATTGCAAGACCGACAGAATCGTTAGTTAAGATATCAGTTACAACGAATAAGAATAGGTCTAAACCTTTTTCTTCTACTACTGCAGAAATTACTTTTTCAAGTTCCGCTTGGTGTACAAGAACGTCGTTTGTATCAACAGCGTTTACTTGTGCGATTTCAACTTTCGCATTACCCATTTGGAATTCTTTAGCGTCAAGAGAGATTAATTGCTCCATTGTTTTTCCGCTTAAGTCAGCACCAGCTTTTAACATTTCTAAGCCGTAGTTATCTGCATCTACACCAGCGATTTCCGCTAATTCACGAGCAGCTGCTACGTCTTGTTCTGTGCAAGTTGGAGATTTGAATAGTAAAGAATCTGAAATGATTGCAGATAACATTAAACCTGCAACTTCTTTACGAATTGTTACGCCATTTTCTTTGTACATTTTGTTTAAGATTGTAGCTGTACAGCCAACTGGCTCACAACGATAGTATATAGGATCGCTTGTTTCAAAGTTAGCAATACGGTGATGGTCAATAACTTCTAACACACGAACTGATTCGATATCGTTAGCACTTTGTTGACGCTCGTTATGGTCAACTAAAATAACGTTGTCCACTTCGCTTGCTACTGTCTCAACAAAACGCGGTCCTTCTACTTTAAAATAGTCTAACGCAAATTGAGTTTCACCGCTGATTTCGCCTAAACGTACAGGCTCAGCATTCATTCCTAATTCTTTTTTCAATTCTGCATAAGCAATTGCAGAACAAATTGCATCTGTATCTGGGTTTTTATGCCCGAAAACTAGTACTTTTTCCATGTTTTCCACCTCTTCATGAAAAGGATATCTTAAAGAAGCAAATATGACAATATTTAAAGCATATTTTTTTATAAATAATTGCACTTTCTTCTATATTTTTCATCATTTTCATAAAAAAAATCATCTAAAATGAATTAGATGATCGAAATGTATGTTTCAATTAAAATAGTGTAGGAGCTTGCACTACATTGTTAAAAGCGAAATTTGAGGATAAGCCATTATTCAAAAGGTTTACATCTATAACTTGATAAAACGCATTTCCAGTGTCTGCAATTTCCCAAACAGCTAAAATAAGATGGTATCCACTACGGTCAGTTGGTACATTCGCTTCGTGCGTTACTGTTGTTCCTGGTCTAGCTCCACCGTCATTTTTCACATAGAATGGCACTAAATCTAAATCTGATCGCGTCAAAGGTTTATTGGGATTCCAACCTTTTTTCGTAATATAGTATTTCCACTCTTTCGTACTATGAGGAGCCGTTAGTTTCCACTTGAATGTATTCGTCCCGCCATTTAACGTAACTTTCTTCCACCTATCTACAGTTTGAACATCTAAAGCGGGAAAATGACCAGCCCCTGCAATTTGTCCATCAGAAGGTCCTAGTTGCGGAAATCCACCTATTCCTTCTACGCTTTGAGGTTCATATTGAATCGGTCCACAATTTACATTTACCCCTTGCTTACATAAATAAGATCGGCTCGCTGGTGATTCTACATATCCATGAGCTGAAGCCTTTTCTGAAAATCCAAATGTTAATAATCCCGTAAGTAATACGCCACCACTTAAAATAACTTTCTTCATCTTTTGTAAACTATTCTTTTTCATTCTTTCATCCCCTTCCCATAATAAAGCGAAAATAACTATAGTTGGCTAGTCATCTTCTCTACATTTATTATAAGACGAGAATCATTACTAAAAGAACCCTCTAAAAACTTTCTCAAATTCATTTAGTGCGTTAATTAGATTATAATTAACTATTTTAACACCGCCAGAAAAATATAGACGGTGTTAAAAATAGTCGTTTATTATTCACTTACTAATAATTAAGCACTCTCCCCGTTTGATTATACCTTAAATGTTTTTATAATAAATAACCGTAGCACCTAACTTTCCATTCAGAGAAATTGCATACCCTGGTATTGTTCCAACTTCTTGGTAGTCTAGTGATTTGTACAATTTATTGGAAGGATCTCCTTCTCTTGTATCTAATACTAAAAGAGACCTGTTTTCTTGCTTTGCTCGTTCCTCTGCTTTTTGCATAAGCGCTCGTCCAATACCGTTACGTCTAAAGTTTGGATGAGTCATTAATTTGCAAATCTCAGCTCTATGAATTCCGTTAGGCTTTGTAACTAACTGTAATTGAATACTCCCTGCTACTTCGTTGTTTATTTTAGCCACATACAATATCACTTCTGGCGCTAATACTGTTTGCCAATACTTTGTTGCATCTTTTTGTTCCAGTGGAGGCAAAAAACCAATTGATGCCCCATCATTTACAACCATTTTCAAAAGTTTCGAAAGTTCTTCTATATCATTTTCTAGTTTCTTAATTTCTTCAATTACTAAATTTCGCATTACTTTTCCCCCTTTTGTTTCATTGTAACAATTTTTAAAGAAGGAATAATGAAATAATAAGAGGAATTTATAGTAAGATATGATTTTTTGTGAAAGGATAACGATATGAAATATATATTAGATAGAACATACGCAAAAGAATTACTCGAATGGGCATATGAACAAAACCCGGGCCCTTGGTTTGAACATTCACTACATGTTGCTCATGCAACTGAAAACATAATTATAGAACTTATAAAAAAAGGGTACAAGCTAGATGCTGACATAGCATATAACGCTGCCCTTTTGCATGATATCGGAAGATACAAAGGTTTTACCAAATCGGTCATTCATTCCTATGATGGTTATATGTATATGAATGATTTAGGGTATACAGGAAACGCTGTTATTTGTGTGACACACTCATTCCCATGCAAAAATGAACATATAGATATCGCAGCGGAATGGAGTCTCGTTCCTGACCATATGAGAAGCCGGTTAGTTGAAATATTAAATGAACATTGTAACTACGATTTATACAATAAAGTAATTACTCTTTGTGACGCTCTTGCTGATGCGGATGGCTTTACTACGCTGGAAAGAAGATTAATTTCTGTTGGTTTGCGTCATGGTACAACATCTCATACATCTTTACATTGGAAAGGGTTTTATGCGATTAAGAAAGAATTAGAAGCTTTAATCGATAAGAGTATATACACAGTTCTTCCTGATGTAGAAAAATCTATTTATGAAGATATAGAATATTAAATTGAAAACGATAAAAATTTGTATGTATGTTTCTAAACAGAAAAACAAAACAAAAGCCATTGATTATATGAAACAATTGAAGCTTTTTACAAAACCTTAAAACTAAATAAATAGTTGTTATTTCTCATTCCTACTAAATTTAAAATTCTCCCATTATTGTATAACCATAAATTGAACCCATCCTAGATAATTTTTATACTCAAATTTAATTTCACATAAAAAACGTTTTAAACATAAAGTTTAAAACGTTTTTTTATTCAATGCTTTTGATTTTTCAGTTCTGTTAAACACTCTTGCACTAAAGTTACCGCTTGACTCATCGCAGCTCCGCCAGCAAATGCTGCTGAAACACCACATGCTTCCAGAATCTCTTTATCCGAACATCCTTGATCAAGACAACCTTTTGTATGATAAATTGTACAATACTCATCTTGCGTTGCTAAACTAATTCCTAATGCAATAAGTTGCTTTTCTCTTTTTGTTAAAGCACCCTCTTGAAAACAAGCTTGCGTGAACGCATTATATGTCTCAGCGATTTCAGGAATTTGATTTGTAAAACTACCTATACCTTCTTTATAATGATGTAGAATATCATTTATCGAACTATGTTGCTCATGTTCCATCTTATTCCCTCCAGTCATATTATCCATACTTATTGTAGTATGTGATAATATGGAGGTAATATACCTTCTTTTAAATTAAGAATTTTCAGTTAATTTAAGTTATAATTTTAAATTATCATCTACAATAACTTTTTCTCTAGAACTTTTTCTTTCAACCTCTTTACTTCTTTCTTCCCAAAATGTTAATCCTTCAATCCCCACATTTTTAGGATTAAATACTGGATCTTTCCCTTCTTTTTTCTGCGTTTCATAATCTTTTAACACTTTTAATGCGGTTTTACTTAAAAGTAAGATTGCGATTAAGTTTAACCATGCCATACTACCGATTCCTAAATCTCCAAGATTCCATAAAAGCGACGCTGATTCAACGCTACCGATGTAAACCATAATTAAAAATCCAAATTTTAAAACTGGTTTTAACCAGCCATACTTCAGTTGACGATCTAAATAAGTAAGTGTTGTTTCAGCGATATAGTAGTAAGCGAGTAACGTTGTAAATGCAAAAAAGAAAATCGCAATTGAAATAAATATTGGACCAAACCCTGTTATCACAGTTTCAACTGCTTGTTGTGTATAAATTGGACCAGCTTCCACATTTCCTATGTTTTGTACAATGGTGGTTTTCCCTTCAGGTATAACATTGTACATACCTGTTATTAAAATCATAAGAGCTGTCGCTGTACATACGACAATTGTATCGATATATACGGAAAACGCTTGAACTAATCCTTGTTTTGCGGGATGCGATACTTCAGCAGCCGCCGAACTATACGTCGCTTCTCCGACACCAGCAACGTTTGAAAATACAGCGCGTTTTACGCCCCATGCAATAGCTGCACCAACAATTCCACCAAACATTTCATTTACACCAAATGCGCTAGAGAAAATTAAAGCAAACATACTTGGAATCTCCGTTACATTCGCAATTAATATGATACATGTAACAATTACATAACCAATTGCCATAAATGGAACAAGCATTTGAGAAACGCCAGCAATTCTCTTTACACCACCAAAAATAATTGCTGCTAGTAACAAGACTAAAAATATACCAGTTATATATTTGCTAATACCATTAGAGTTTTCAAATCCAACTGCGATACTACTAGATTGAATACCTGGTAATAAAACGCCATATGAAAGTGTTACAACTACTGCTACAATGACTGCAAACCATTTCATTTTCAAACCTTTCTCAATGAAATATGGAGTACCGCCGCGATATTCATTCCCTATTTTACTTTTGTATACTTGAGATAATGTTGATTCTACAAACGCGCTCGCTGCCCCTAACAAAGCCATTACCCACATCCAAAATACAGCTCCAGGACCGCCGAAAGCAATTGCTGTCGCTACCCCTGCAATATTACCAATTCCAACTCTTCCTGATAAGGCTAAACAAAATGCCTGAAAAGATGATATTCCCGTCTCTGAACTCTTTCCTTCAAATAATAGTTTAATCATCTCTTTAAAATAACGGATTTGCAAAAAGCGTGTTGCAATCGTGAAATATACGCCTGCCCCTAATGCAAAAACAACTAAACCGATACTCCACACTTGCCCTACTAACCATTCTACTAAATTCTCCATCCAAATCCCCCTTATCATTCTTTTGAAAAGCAATTTTGTATATAAAAAAAACGGACAACTATTATCAAACTTTCTAGTTGTCCGCATCTTTCATTATTTCATCCCTCAATTTTTATCAGTAAAACGCCCTATTACTTTATATTTACCCAAACACTTTTCACTTCTGTATAATTATCAAGCGCATATGAACCTAATTCGCGGCCAATACCAGATTGTTTATATCCACCAAATGGTGCAGCTGCATTTTCTAAGTTATAATCATTAATCCATACTGTTCCTGCTTTTAATTTATTTGCCACTTGATGACCCGTTTTGATATTTTGCGTCCATACACCCGCAGCAAGGCCATAGGATGAGTTGTTCGCTCGTTCAATTACTTCTTCTGTCGAATCAAATGGCAGAACAACAACAACTGGTCCAAATATTTCTTCCTTAACGATTGTCATATCGTCTGTAACGTCTGTGAATACAGTTGGCTTAACGAAATAACCCTTTTCAAGTGCACGTTCACCACCAGCCGCAACTGTAGCGCCTTCTTTCTTCCCTTGCTCAATGTAATTTAACACACGCTCTTGTTGTTTCTTAGATACGAGTGGACCCATTTCCGTTTCTTTCTCCATACCTGCTCCAAGTTTTACGTTGTTCGCCATTTTCACAAGTGCATCTACTACAGTTTCATAATGTTTACGATGAACAAACACACGTGATCCTGCGCTACAATTTTGACCGTGATTATACATAATACCTTGGAATGCACCATTAATCGCTTCTTCCAAGTCCGCATCTTCTAAAATGATATTTGGTGATTTTCCGCCAAGCTCTAACGTTACATGCTTAATCATTTCTGCAGACTGACGCATAATGTACTTTCCTGTAACAGTAGATCCTGTAAAAGCAACTTTATCAATGTCGTGATGATTTACAATTGCAGCCCCTGCTTCAGGACCAAAGCCTGGTACAAAGTTTACAACGCCGTTTGGAAATCCAGCCTCTTTAAAGAGTTTCGCTGCATATAGTAAAGATAAAGGTGTTTGCTCTGCTGGCTTTAATACAATCGTACAACCTGTCGCCAGTGCAGCTCCCATTTTCCAAGAAGACATAACAAGCGGAAAATTCCACGGAATAATTTGTCCTACAACACCAACAGGTTCATGTCTCGTATAATTTAAGTAATCTTTTGAAATCGGGATTGTTTGCCCAATAATTTTTGTAGTCCATCCTGCGTAATAACGATAATTTTCTACAGTCGCTGAAATATCATCATCAAGTGCTACTTGGTATGGCTTTCCATTATCTAAAGCTTCTAGTTGCGCTAATTCTTCTCTATGTTCTTCAATTAAATCTGCTAATTTATAAATAAGATGCGCTCTTTCAGCAGTAGTCATTTCTGCCCACGGGCCAGATTCAAATGCAGATTTTGCCGCTTTTACTGCAGCATCAATATCCTCTTCTTGCGCTTCACATACGACAGCTAGAACATCTTCTGTTGCTGGATTGTACGTTTCAAACGTCTTTCCGCCAATAGCAGAAACAAATTCGCCATTAATAAACATTTTAATTTCTTCATTTAAAAACGCTTCCACTTTTGGTTTCAGCTCAATATTTGTCTTTAACATTATGTCCTCCTCCTTATTTAAACAGCTGCATGAGCTGCAATATTTGATAAAATCGTTTGAAGCTTTTGATCTTCTTCTACAGTTAACCCTAGTCTTGGATAGCGAGAAGGTCCTCCCGCTTGCCCATGTAATTCCATAGAACGTTTAACGATTTGAACATATTTCCCTGATCCTTCAAGAAACTCGCAAAGTGGTAAAATAGCATCGTTTATTTCCCACGCCTTTTCTAATTCACCATTTTGAAAATGCTCATACATTTTTGTAACGAGACCGGGAACGATATTTCCTGCTACTGAAACCCATCCCGAGGCACCAACTAAATATGATTCCATAACTAAATCTTCAGAACCACAGAAGACTTGGAAAGCCCCTTCACTTTGTCTTACTAAATCTCTCGCTTTTCGAATATCTCCGCTAGATTCTTTAATATGTGTAACATTTTCACACTCTTTTCCAATACGGAGCATTAGCTCTGTACTCATATCAACACCAGAAGTAAATGGATTATTGTATAACATAATTGGTATATTTACAGAGTTTGAGATTTCTTTAAAATGAAAATAAATCTCCTCTTCCTTCGGTTTACAATAGTAAGAGTTTATAATTAATGCACAATCCGCTCCGTGTGCTTCTGCATGCTTCGTATATTCAATTGTTTCTTTCGTCGTTTCCGCAGCAGTTCCAACAATAACTGGAATACGGCCATCAATTTCTTTCAAAACGGTTTCTACCATTTTAAATCGCTCTTCTTTTGATAAACTTACAAACTCTCCTGTACTTCCATTAATGATGATACCTGCAACGTTTTGTTCGATAAAGTAATTTACATTTTGCTTTACCCCATCCCAATTAATTTCCTGAAATTCATCCATCGGTGTTATTAATACTGGGAATGCCCCTTTAATTTTTTGCATATTTATCTCTCCTTATCACATTTTATTTTAATAAGAAACCTGCCGGAAATGGATCCGTAGGGTCTAATAGAAACGTCTGCATCCCTGTAATAAATCCTCTACTTTCAAAACGGAAAATGTATCCTAGTTCCTCCTTCTTCACTTTTTCCACAGTTATAAAACTATTAAATATACTTTCATTTTTAAAAGGTTTATCCGCCATATAATCATTTTTAAATAACGCATGAACATAGGATACAATAGTAGAAACAAAACCTGGCGAACGTACGATAAAGTTATCTTCATGAAATGTAATCGATTTTATATGGTTCTTTTCTTTTTGCGAAGGATCTACTAAAATAAGCCTTTTTATTAGCGACTGTTTTTGTATAGCCTGCAGTGTAGCTTCTCCCCATCTTTTCAATTCAGAAATGTTTTCCATGCGAATTTCTGGCGAATACGCACCTTTTTCTACAACTGCATATACTTTATCTGCTTGTATAAGAGAATAACTTACATTACCAACCTGTAAATTTTTCTCAATCATATAGCATAGTTTGCTTTCAAACGAAACCGATATAACTTCATCATTCTCTACATACGCATGAACTAAAAATATTCCACATAACGTTTCAATTTTGTATTGATTGGACTCTCTCTTTTTTAAATACCTACTTTCGAGTAACATCGTTATTACTGCAACAATGCCTCCATAATGAAGCGGAACCGAACCTTCATGATTAAAAAATAATACAGCTGCATCCACTTCATTATAGATAGATGGAACGACAATACACCCATTCAAACCGATAAAACCACGTGGTTCATTTAATAAAAGCTTCATCTCTTCTGCTAATTCACCTGAAAATTGTTCATTTAATTGCTCCAAACTGTAGTAGTATTTGCATGGTACGTCTTTCATTACACGAAATGCCTCGCCATTTACATGTACGTCTACTGCTGTATACATTTTTTGAATGTTCATTTTATATCCTCCGTTTCATGTTCCATCGGCGGAATTAGCAAAAATCCTTCTTTAAGTGGATCCATTTCATTGTAAAAAAATCTATGCATACCCATAAGCCAAGCTGATCCCGTAATTTTCGTTATGACAGCTTCAATATTTTCAACATGTGTCGTATTCATGACATATCCTTTAAATAAAGAACCAACGATACTCTCATGAATGAACTCTTCACCAATTTCGATTTCTTTCTGAGCGTATAATACAGCTAGCTTCGCAGATGTTCCTGTACCGCATGGAGATCGATCTATTCCGCCTGGTGGTACAACAACTGTATTTTTCACATGCGCACATTCATGAGTAGGATCTGTATAAAATTCAACATGCGTTAATCCTCTTATAAACGAATACTCTGGATGAGTGATTTCAAACTTCTCATTAATTGTGTTCCTTATATGAATCGCCTTATCGATGATTGTAGATGCATTTTCTGGTACTAATTCTAGACCTACTGATTTCGCATCAATAATGGCATAAAAATTCCCTCCATACGCAATATCAGCCTCTATAGTTCCAATGTCTTTCACTTGTACAGTAATATTTTTCAATAAAAAAGCTGGTATGTTACAGAAAGATACTTCTTTTGCTTTTCCATCTTGAACAGCAATATCTACTTCAACTAAGCCAGCCGGTGTATCTAGTTTTAAAGAAGTAATCGGTTCAACTACCGGAATTAAACCTGATTCAACTAACGCTGTACATACACCGATTGTATCGTGACCACACATCGGTAAATATCCACCTGTCTCTATGTATATAACACCTATATCAGCCTCAGGATGACACGGGTCTGTTAATAATGCTCCTGACATTACATCATGACCACGCGGTTCATTCATTAACAATTTTCGAATCCAATCATACTCCTTTTTCATATGTAACATCTTCTCTGCTATCGTCTCTCCAATCAACTTTGGAAGTCCACTAATTAATGTCCTCGTTGGATTCCCACCTGTGTGTGTATCAATCGTCGTAAAGACTCTTTGTGACCTCATCCGTTTAACACCCTTTCTGTAAAACGACTCAAACGAAGTGGTTCAATAGGAATAATTGTCTCTTTTTCATTTAATAACTCTTCAATTACTTTTCCAGTAACTGCTGCAAGACTAATCCCATCACCTTCATGTCCAGCGGCAATGAAATAATTCGGAATATGTTCCACTCGTGAAATAATCGGTAAATGATCTTCTGTCCACGGACGTAAACCAGCGTAAGAACGAATTACCATCATATCTGCCATTTTCGGATAAAAGCGAATTGCTCTATTTGCGATACATTTAATGACTTCATTATTTATCCTCGTATGAAATCCTACAAATTCACGACTACTACCAATTAAGAAATTTTGACTTTCAGTAGGCTCAAATACGAGCGCAACCCCGTATTTTTCAGTTAAAGCATCCACTTTTCGTTTTCCGCCAAATTTAGAAATTAAATAACCGAATTCCATTACTTTACGGCATCCTACGTGTTGTTGCCTTGAAGCTACAATAATATGCCCTTTTCTCGGTTCAATTGGTATATTTATATTTAACATCTGACCAATCTTAGGAGCCCACACACCGGCTGCATTTACAACTTGTTGTGCTGTAAAAGTTCCATTCGTAGTTTCTACAACAAATGAACCATCCGTCTCTATTTCCATACTCTTTACTTCCGTCTGCTTAAAAGCTTTTGCGCCAAACTTTTGTGCCTCTGACAGAAGCGAGAAAGCAAGGAGATATGGATTCACAGTTGAATCCGTCGCACATTCTAAACCGCCTAATAAATCATCAGCAAAAAAAGGCGACTCTTCCCTTATATCTTGCCTATCAAGCATTCGAAACGGTAATCCAGCTTCTTTTTGCCGATTTACCCATTGCTGCGCAGCTTCCATCTCTTCGTCTGACTCACATACGAGAATACTTCCTGGTGCCCTATATTCAAATGAATGCTCTAATTCTTCACTTAAATCAGTTACTAATTTTTGACTTACTAAAGACATTTGACTATCAAATCCCGGGTCTTTATCAATGGCCAAAATATTCCCATCACACCGTGAAGACGTCCCGCTGACAAATTCCCCTTTTTCAATGATTGTTACGTCTCTTCCGTATTTTGAAGTGTAATAAGCGATAGAACACCCTATTATTCCACCACCTATAATTAAAACGTCGCAGTGCCTCACAATATACTCCTCCTTTCCTAGCCCTCTCACTTTCTTTTTATGCAATTGACGTGCCAATTCTGTACATATACAATTTTTATAAATAATATTTTTATTTGTAAAAATATTTTAAATTCATAGTAAATAGGTGTATTATTTTTTTATCACTGTCAAAATTTTTATACATAACAGGAGGACATTATGGAATTCTCATTTCCGACTATACAAGAATTTTTGGAAAGCGTTTTAATCAATCATACATGTAGCCTTGATCCCATTAAGAAAATAAACGAAAGGTTTTATTACCTCCCTTCTACTACAGAAGAATATAATTGCGCAATTATTTATGTAGATGACTCATTCACTGCATTAATTGACGCTTTTTCTTATGAATTAGCTGTTATCATCCTTAACGAAAACGATGAGCCGATATGCTGTATAACTTCTCAGCAAATGATTCCATTTCTTTATAAGTCCTACAATGAACTACAGTCATTTTATGACACTGTAATACAAACAACTGACTCTTCTGTTACAGTAATTGATAGTAAAGAATGCGTTCGAACTTGGACAGATGGTGCTGAAAAAATATTTTCAGTCAACCATAATGAGATTATTGGGCAACCGATTACTCGTTTTTTTGATTATAAAGACTTGGAAATTTTACAATCTTTACATGATGGAAAAAGCATAGTCGCTCAGTTCCATCAGCCTCGTCCCGATTTATTCGTATTAATTAATTCAAATCCAGTTTATTGTAATGATGAAATTATAGGAGCAGTCGTTTCAGAAACAGATGTTACAAATCAAGTCGCTTTAAATGAAAAACTATTTAATATGTCACATGAAATGCACCGTTTAGAACAAGAAGTGGCAAAGTATAAAGATGAATCCGATCCATTCCTTGCGATGAATGGAAAAAGTCCTGTTATACAAAGAACGATACAATTAGCTAGAAAAGTTTGTTCGGTGAAATCAACTGTTTTAATACTTGGGGAAAGCGGAGTTGGAAAAGAAGTATTTGCGAAAGCAATTCATGAAGCAAGTGAAGCAGCGAAGGCGCCTTTCATTTCGATTAACTGCGGGGCAATTCCAGAAGCATTATTTGAAAGTGAATTATTCGGTTACGAGCGTGGGGCGTTTTCTGGAGCAAATAGTAAAGGAAAAAAAGGTAAAATTGAACTCGCGCAAGGCGGTACTTTATTTCTTGATGAAATAGGTGAAATGCCACTTGATATGCAAGTAAAACTGTTACGTGTACTGCAAGAGCGAAAGTATTACCGAGTTGGTGGTGAAAAAGAAATTAATATTGATTTCCGTATTATCGCTGCTACAAATCGTGATTTACAAGAAGAAATGAGAAAAGGAACTTTCCGAGAAGATTTATATTACCGCTTAAATGTAGTTAGCTTGCAGATTCCACCGTTGCGCGAAAGACGCGAGGATATTATTGAATTAACCTATTCTTTCTTAAACGATTTTTCAATCAACTATAACAGACCAATTCGTGACTTACCTTCAAGCATTATGCATGAACTGCTTCATTACAATTGGCCAGGTAATATTCGCGAACTTCGAAACGTTGTTGAACGGCTTGTGGTATTCGCAACAGACGGAATTATAAAACAAGAATATTTACCATTTCATACGACTGAAACTTTAGACAACCATACAGCCCATTCCCTATTACTCAGCAACAATAATACAATCCTTTCTTTACAAGAAGAGATGGATGAGCATGAGAAAAAAGTTATCGAAAGGGCTTTACGAATTTTAAATGGGAATAAATTAGAATGCGCAAAACAACTTGGTGTAACAAGGGCTACTTTATATAACCGTTTAAAGAAACTTGGACTTCAATAAAGAAGCAGTATGCACCGATCAGGCATTTACAGATAGCCCTCTCCTCCTCTATATTGGCATGATTTTTGCATATGTAATTTGTGAAAACCGAACTAGAGGAGGAATACACATGACAAATAAAAACAACTTAATCGTTTGTCGTTGTGAAGAGGTTACATATGGGCAACTTCAATCGACAATTGCTGAATATAAATGCTCGGCAAGAGAATTAAAACTAAGAACACGTGCTGGCATGGGATTTTGCGGTGGTCGCACATGCAGAATAATGATAGATCGAATGATTGAAAATGCGAATCCTGACGTAACTCTTAATGAACTACCGTTAAAATATCAACCACCAATACGTGCAGTTACTTTTGGATCGGTAGGTGAAAGTAAATGAGTAGAATTACACATCACCCTATTTTAGGCACTTTACAAAGTAGTAAGCGTATTACCTTTCAATTTAACGGTCATCAATACGAAGCATATGAACATGAAACGATAGCTGCTGCCCTGTTAGCAAATGGAATACGGACATTAAGAGTTCATGAAGATAGCGGAACACCGCGAGGTATTTATTGTAATATCGGGCACTGTTCCGAATGCCGCATGACAGTAAATAATCAAACAAATGTACGCGCATGCTTAACTGTTGTAGAAGAAAACATGGTTGTTGAAAGCGGGAAACAGCATCCGAATATCGTGAGAGAGATGGTGAAAAAACGATGAGTGATGTAATTATTATTGGTGCAGGGCCAGCGGGATTATCTGCTTCTATTTCTTGTGCTCGTTTCGGACTAAAAGTGCTCGTTATTGATGAATTTATGAAGCCAGGCGGGAGATTGTTAGGACAGTTGCATCAAGAGCCTACTGGAGAATGGTGGAACGGAATAAAAGAATCGAAGCGACTTCATGAAGAAGCAGAATCACTTTCAGTACATATCAGGTGCGGTGTTTCGGTCTATAATTTAGATAGAGATGAAAACAATTGGTTTGTACATACTAATATCGGTACGTTAGAAGCACCTTTCGTACTACTTGCTACTGGAGCTGCGGAATATTCTATTCCCCTTCCTGGCTGGACACTTCCAGGAGTGATGTCAATTGGAGCAGCTCAAGTTATGACAAATGTTCATCGCGTGCAAGTTGGAAAAAAAGGAATTATTATTGGTGCTAACATTTTGTCTTTCGCCATTTTAAGTGAATTGCAATTAGCGGGAATTACAGTGGATCATATTGTACTCCCTGAGAAAAGCGAGTTAAGTCAAAAAGCTGGTGAACCTGAAGAAGTTTTAAACTCTCTTTTAAATGCAGCTCACCTCGCTCCTTCTGCTTTCTTGCGAATAGGTAGCCACTTTATGAAATTTGATTGGATTCGAAAAGCTGGATTAACATTCTATCCAAACAACGGAATGAAAATAAACGGAACGCCACTTCACCTTCGGAAAGCAGCTCTTGAAATTATCGGAACAGATCAAGTTGAAGGTGTACGTATTGCTAATATTGACTCTAAAGGAAATGTTATTAATGGATCAGAGAAAATATATGAAGCAGATTTTGTTTGTATTGCCGGAGGATTATACCCACTTGCCGAACTTGCAGCTGTAGCTGGTTGTCCCTTCCATTACATTTCAGAATTAGGCGGACACGTTCCTCTCCATTCCGAAACAATGGAAACCCCTCTTCCTGGTTTATTTGTAGCCGGCAATATTACAGGCATTGAAAGCGGAAAAATTGCGATGGCGCAAGGAACAGTTGCAGGTCTATCTATTGCTAAATATGCAAGCAAAAAACGTGATATAGTCGACCAACAATTATCTCACGCCATTCAAAACGTTCACTTTGTTCGTCAGAAAGCTGCAATTCAGTTTAATCCGATGGTAGATATCGGTAGACGAAAGATGAATGAAATTTGGCGTGATTACTCATCTACATATGCACATACTAAAAAGAGCTGCTGAGATTATTCTCAACAGCTCTCTTCTCTACTCATCTGAGTTATTAATTTTCGCTAATGCGTAAATGCCTTCTTCATCATCTAATTCAAGTTGTAATCTCGCTGCGAATGGATTGACATTATATTCTCTGTCAAGCAATAAGCGTAAAGCTTCGATTAAGTTTGCTTGAATTAAAATTTGCTGGCGACCATTTACCTCTACTTCCGCAGAGAAACCGTAGTCGTCATCATACATGAGTTCAACTAATACTTCTTCTGGACCCACTTGTCTTTTTTCAGCGATATATATACAAAGCGCATTTATAAGCTCTTGTTCAGAAATTTTTATTGTTTCCATGCTACTTCATCTGCCTTCTTCTTACGTTGGTCTTTGAAGTATTTAAATGCACGAACTGCTAACATTACGATACCAGCCATTACTAACATATTTACCATAAACGCTAATACAGAACCAAGAGCTCCCATATTTGCAAATAAGCTACCCATTAGTAAACCACCAAGACCACCTAGTAATAAACCTTTCATAAAGCTTCCTTTATTACTTTTTGGTGCCGTGTTTGTTGCTTTCGTTTTTGAATCTGGAGTCGTTTTTTGAGAATTTACATTTGAGTCTTTTTTGTTTAAATCAACTTTTGACTTTTGACCTGAACTTGGTGTAAATGATTTTTTACCAGATTTGTAACTTTTCGCTGCTGCATGATCTACGAACATAAAGCTACTAGCCCCAAAGATAACCATGAATGCTGTCATTACTGCTACAAGTTTTTTCAACATATTATATCCATTCTCCTTTTATATAGATATATGTGAAATCTATCTTTCTAGTAAATTCAGAATGATAGATTTGTTTTTAAGAACATTTTAAAGGTTCTTATGAACTTATTATATGAACTTTTGTCGAAATATGCAAGTATTATTTACTTTCAACAGTTTGGTCACAAAGGAAAAATTAAGCAAAACAGAATTGACTTTAAATGAAACAAAACATATTATAAGTTCATAAGAACTTTTTATTATTTTGGAGGTGAAAAGATGGAAACATTTCATCTCACACGAAACGAAATGGCTACCCTTCTTCTATCACTAAGAGGATGGAATACGAAAAAGCCTCTCGGTATTTTACAAGAAGCTTGGGCAAAGTCACATAAAAAAGATATTGAAAGCGGACAAAGCGTTACAGCTTTTATTACTACCGCACTTTCACCTATTTTTGAAAAGCTGATTAAAATTGACGATACTGATGTCGGTTTTTCTTTAAATGAAATAGTTGCGCTTGGCAATCAGATTGAAAACACAAGTTTCTCTGTAACTGCTATGCAAAACTGGGTGAAACGAGATATAAAAGAAATGATTGGCTCTCCTCAAAAAGGGAAAAAATATTCAATTGAACAAGCAGCCTTACTATTTATTGTCGAAGATTTAAAAACAGCACTTGATTTTGAATCCATTCGTAAGCTATTACGCCTTATTGTAAATGATCCAGCTGATCGAAGTGATGATTTAATCAATCCTGTTCATTTATATGTAGCATACTCTTCTCTATTTGAAGAACTCAATCAAGGAAATTGCTTACAATTAAATGCAACAGATACCGTTCATACAATTGAAAACATCGTAAAAGAAAAAGCTGATAAAATCGCAAGTAAGTTCGATCAAATTAATAACGAACAACGCGAAGCAATTCGTAACGCTATTATTATTGCGACCCTTTCTGTACATACCGCTTATGTACAAATGTTAGCAAAGCGTTACGTAACAGCAACTTTATTTTTACAGAACTTAGATGTGAAGCCGTAAAAAATAGGAGCAGAAATGCTTCTATTTTTTTATGAAAAATTCTTAATCATCTTGTCATTATCTCTTCATGAAAACTGAACTTATATATTTTACTATAATACTTATGTGATACATAAAAGAATTGAAATAGCAATCCCCTATACAAATAAGGTATAATCTACACATAGTGAATCTTTTATGTTATTAAGTATTAGGTTCACCTATTCAAAAATACATAAACTAGAAGGTGCAACAATGGTAAGTAGTTTTATTCACTCAGTATTAACGTTTTTTGAAGGATTAGGTTATTGGGGCATTATGCTTGGACTTATGATTGAGATTATCCCAAGTGAGATTGTCCTTGCTTATGCGGGATTCCTAGTATTCAATGGTAGTATCTCATTTGTAGGTGCAGTTGTATTCGGTACAATTGGCGGCGTTATTGCTCAAATCTTTATTTATTGGCTTGGACGATACGGTGGACGACCTATATTAGAACGATATGGAAAATATATTTTCATTCATAAAAAACATATAGATGCAGCTGAAGATTGGTTTAACCGTTACGGAACTGGTGTAATTTTCACTGCACGCTTTATTCCAGTAGTACGTCATGCGATTTCAATTCCTGCTGGTATTACAAAAATGCCATTATTACGTTTCACTACATTAACAGCACTTGCAATCATTCCTTGGTCTATCATTTTCATTTATTTAGGTGAAAAACTAGGTCAAAATTGGGAGAATATAAACGATATTGCGGGACCGTATGTGAAGTCTTTCGCAATTGGCGGCGTCATACTTATCCTACTATACTTCATCCTTAAAAAATGGACAAAAAAACGTAAAAATCTTGCTTAAGATAATATAAAAACCGCTATACATTCATTGCGAATGTTAGCGGTTTTTATATTAGACTTGATTATGTATTAAAAATCGGATTATTTCTTCCTTATGCTTTAAGTCATGCTGAATGAGTGATGAAAAATAATGATTTAGCCTTACTTTTTTAGTACCAATTTGAAAGTCATCATTAAAATTATAGACAGGAATTCGCTCAATTTCATCTACTAATTGTTTACGAGTATAGCTAAACTGGTTAATAAGTTCTTCTCTTGAAATACCTGATCTCGCATATATAGTTGCACTATTATTCATTTCCTCTACATCTGTTGGGATATAAGGTATTGATTTGGCACTTAGAAAATAAGGAATTCGATACTTTATTACAAAATCATCCCAAATAATAAAATGTGAAATCACATCTGCAATTCCCCACGTACCATTTTTAAATGATTGAAACCATATATCATCATGTACTTCCTTCAATGTTTGACACCATTCTATTATATTTAACTTTTCTTCTAAAATATTTTCTTTCTTCATTATTCATTCCTTTCTCGCACTTGTAATTCATTCATATTAATATCTTCTAGAAATTGAATAAACAGCCTCCATATTTATGTGGATAAGCAACAATTCACTCGTCCATTTCGTATATTATCTCAAAAAGGAGTGATTCCCCTTATGCATTGGCAACAAAAAATACAATACTTAATCGGACGCCCTATCGGTATTTCCTTCCTAAATGGGCAAGGAACTTCTGGTGTATTATGTTCAGCACATGATGGTCAATTATATGTGTATGAATACCTTTACCAAGCTCAGTTCGCAATGAAGCATTATGATTTCAGACAAATTCAAGATATACATGCCTTTCCGAATTGCCCACATCAAAATCCTCTATACTAAAAAAAGGAACAGCTTATAGCCGTTCCTTTTTCTCCACACTTATTTCTCAGTATAAAAGTTTTGCACTGCTTCATCAAAATAAATCCAGCCTTTCCAGCCTAAATGAATTGTATCTTTTAAGAAATACTTATCATATTCATGGCCAGAAAAATCAACTACTGGGTATCCTGCTTTCTCAACTTGTTCCCGAACTTTTTTATAATACACTTCGCGGCGTTCTTTAGGGAAACCAGCGTAATCATACCATGGTCCGTTTACAGGTACAGAAATGAAGAGTGGCTTGACATTTTTCTCTTTAAAAATATTTAAAACAATTTGTAAGTCATCATATTCAGGTGATTCTTCATACGATTCATTTGCTCTAAAGTTTTTTAAACCTTTTAATTTTTTCTTTAAATTATGTTTATAGTAATACGGATTTTCAATTCCAAATGTGTTTGTAGTAGATTCCAATTTCCCTTCTTCCTCCGCATGTTTACGTGCATCTACCCAAGAAATTGAACGGAGTCCCATATTTGTTTTTTCTTTCATCGGTTCAATCTTAAATAAAGAGTTAAACAAATCTCTATGATCTAAAATATTACGATGCATATAAGCAAGTGGTTTAACTAAACCTGCTTTTATGTTATGTTTCGTATCATTATACACAATACCTTCTAATGAATTTTTTAATATATCATCTTCTTGAACAACTTTATAATCTAATAGTCGTTTCGCAATTTGCTTCTTCATTTCAACATTTATTTCATCATTAAAAATAAAATGATATGCTTGTTGCTTAGAGAAATTGTTCGTAAAATCCCCCTGTGATACCCCAGTCTTTGTAAACCATTGTGGCGATAAAACAAAGACTACTTTTTTACCTTCTAATTCATCTATCGTAGACGTCATATTTAATATATGAGCTAAACTTTGCGTACCGCCAATCCCCATTAAATATGGTGTAAAACCAGCCGGATTTACTTTAAAGTAATTAGACGGGTGATATGCATCCATTCGTAAAAATTCAGATGAACCATACATCGGTAAATACTGCGAATTCTCTAACATTTTTTGCTGTAAGAAAACGCTTTGTAGTTTTTCTTTTTGTAAGGAAGTTGCCGCATCTTCTACCTTTTTATCACTAATAAGTGATACTAAACTTTTCGATGGGATTAATATAATAATAAAAAAAAGCACACATGCTAAAATTATCGGGCCAAAAGCATGCTTCATCTTCATCGTCTCTTCCTCTTTCTATTGCTATTAAATTGTAACCCTTGTTTTTGACACGCCATCATTTCTCTCCTTTTTCTCTATACATGTTCCATTCTATTTATCTATTATATACATGTATGTATTTCTTTTCTTGTTCTATTCAGTCCTATAGAAATATCACAAGAAAATGTTTCCATAGAAACACGTTAATTATACAAGATTCTACATAAATTTCACACTGGAAATTTAGTGATAATTTTATTTTTCAAAGATGAAAAAACATAAAAAAAGTCTTTAAATTAATCTTGAGAAATAAAATTGTATAATTATATGGTCTTACATACACATAACCCCGTTTTAAAACTAGAACGGGGTTAAACATAAGAAAGTTTTATAATTCAATAATTGTCTCTTTTAACGAAGATTAATCACTTACAATATACAAAATGTATAAATCATTAAATCTATTACTATTCCATTTTTACTTGCTCCGTATAATATTCCATCGCTTGATTAAGCCATTTTTGTTCATCTTCTGTGAAAGGTGAAGGTATCATATTTTCAAGTTCTTGAATATCCAGTTCTTTCGCATTAGTATTAGCTAGCTTTTGTATCAAATCCTCACCAAGGAATGAAATAGACGCTTCCAAATAATCCTTAATCATCTCTTGTACTTTCGAATCTTCTACGGGGTTACCATATAATTGTTTTACTTTTTTAGACAATTGAATTAACGTTTTATCTAAATTAATTTTATCTTCTTCTGATTTCTTTGATAGTTCTTCCATAATGTTCGGTAATCTATGCTGCTCCATCCAATCTTTGTGAGTATGTTCTGTATTCATACCGTAAACAAGACTAAATAATACATTACTATCTACTTCTCCTTCCTCCTCGACCAACTTGATTACTCTTTTAATTGCTTGCATAGATTGCTCAATTTGTTCTTTTTCTCTCTCTAAAACTTGTAAATGAAGAGACAAGCTTTCATTTAGATCAACGCTAAAACTTGATTCATGTAACAAATTAGCGACTTTATCTAAGCTATAGCCTAGAAATTTTAGACTTAGAATTTTTTGTAACGTTATAATATCTTCATACTTATAAATGCGGTGCCCTGAAGAAGGATTCTTTTCTGGTTGTAACAATCCGATTTCATCATAGTAATGCAACGTAGGAATTGGTATGCCCGTTTTTTCTGAAAATTTCCCAATAGAAAATATTTTATCCTTACTCATCTAAATCCCCCCATCAAAAGTATAAGTTCATTATAAAACCTCAAGTAACTAGAGGTTCAACAGTTAAATTAAGAAAGTCCAATAATATTTCATTTCATAAAATCAATGTTTTTTGTCCTCATTTCATACCATAAGCATCATTCTTGTTACTTAAAAGGAGGTATAAAAAAAACAGGCTATCACACATGTGAAGTCTGTTTCTCCATACTTTTATTTTTGTACATCGGCCCATTTTAAACTAGTTGCCGGACCGAATTGATGTACGTATAAATCTTTCACATATGGCTTTTGTAAGTACGATAATCCTCGCTGGAATACCGGTGCAATTACTGCGTCATCTAGCAGCATTTTCTCCGCATCTTGCATTGCTTTCCAACGAGCTTTTTCATCATTACCTAATTCTGTTTTAATCTTCTTAATTAACGCGTCATATTCTGGGTTTGCATATTCTGTATTGTTCACACTGCTTCCAGAAAGGAATACTTCTAAGTAAGTCATTGGATCTGGATAATCCGGTAACCAGCGTGATAATGACATTTCATATTCTTTCTTCTTCTCTAACGCTAGTTTTTGCGTATGCGGTTGTAATTTTACATTTACTTTTAAGCCTGGTAAGTTTTTCTCTAACTCTTCTTTAATGTATTCTCCTACTTTTTTGAAGTTTTCTAAGTCATAGTTTAATAACTCAAGTGTCACTTCATTTGTACCTGTTTCTTGCTTCGCCTTTTCCCAATACTTTTTCGCCTGTTTTACATCCGTCTTATTAAACTCACCTGCTGTACTTCTAAAATCTTTCTTATCTGGACCTTTTAAAAATCCTTTTGGCACGTAATAGTTCGCCGCAACCGAACCATCATTTAAAAATGAATTCGCAAGTCCTTTCTTATCAAACACTGTACTTAGCGCAAGACGTGCATTTTTATTTTTAAGAATCGGTACATTTTCATTGAATCGGAAGAAGTACATAACCGGATCTGTATATTGTTTTAGCTCTTTATTATTTTTATATTTATCGACGAATTCTGTAGAAATGACAGCTCTATCCACTTTATCTGTTTCATATAAATTTACCGCAGTTGAAACTTCTTTAACAATTTGATAGTTTACTTCATCTAGCTTCACTTCTTTTTTATCCCAATACTTATCGTTTTTCTTCATTGTAAAGCTTGCTTCATGCTTCCACTCCGATAATGTAAACGGCCCGTTATATACCGCTTTATTTGCTTCTAATCCGTATTTATCACCTTGTTCTTTCGCATATTTTTCATTAATTGGATAAAAGGACGGTAAAATAAGTAGTTTCGTAAAATACGGCACTGGATGTTCTAACTCTACAACAAACGTTTTATCATCCTTCGCTTTTACCCCTAATTCCTCTAACCCTAGTTGTTTCTTATTTATTTTCTCTGCATTTTTCACATCGTACGCAATGTATGCATATTGAGAAGCAGTATCCGGATTAATAAGTTGCTTCCAAGCGTATACGTAATCTTGTGCTGTTACTTGGTCTCCGTTAGACCATGTCGCATCACGTAAGTGGAATGTATATGTTTTCCCATCTTGGCTCACTTCATATTTTTGTGTTCCAGCTTCAATCACTTCATCATTTTTCGATAAACGGAATAATCCTTCCATTACGTTATTTAAAACGTTAAACGATACCGCATCTGTTACTTTCCCTGAATGTAAAGACGGAATTTCACCCGTTTCTAGTAACTGTAATACTTTTTTCTCATCTTTTGGCTTTGTCGTTGTTTTTTCTTTTGTGCATCCTACTAAAAATGAAGAAACTAATAGAGTACTAACTAATGAGTAACGAACAACTTTTTTCATTTGAAAACCCCCTCTACTTTTTAAGGTAAGTAACGACGAGCACCAGCGTATTCTTCTATATATCCTGGTGTATTTAGCGGTATAATCTCTACCGATCTTTCAGCTCTTGGTGAGTGAATCATATTGCCATCACCAATATACATTGCAACGTGATGGACACTACCTTTCCCTTGATCATGTGCAAAGAAAATTAAATCACCTTTTTGTAGATTTTCTTTATCAACTGCAACTCCTGCTCTTGATTGCGGTCCAGAATCTCGCGGAATTGTAATGCCGTGCGATTTGTAGATTGTATGCGTGAAGCCAGAGCAATCAAATCCAAAACCACTTGTACCAGCCCATATATACGGTAATCCTAAAAACATTTTCCCTGTGTTAATTAAATCATCAGCCGCCGGAGTTGGAATATCAGTTTGAGATTGGTAAACTGTTCCATCATTTTTACGTATCCATGCTTTTTGACCATTTGGCAACAATACACGGTATGAAATTGTGTCTTCACTTAATAGCGGCAGTCTTGTATTATAACTGACTTCAAGTGATTTATGTTTTTCAGAAGGGTTTATATATAAAATCGCTGTTGGTTTGGTTATTAAGACAAAAGGTTCATTTGTTTTATCTGCAAATTCTTGATTATATGTTAATTGTTTTTCAGGTATCCAGCCCGGATAACCTTCTTCATTTCGTGGTGTTGGCTGTCCATGCACTAATACCTTCACCCATTCGCCTTTCTTATCAATAACAGTTACTTCTTGACCGAGTAACGCTTGTGTTTCTAATTTATTTGCATTTGTTAACCATAGTTTCTCGTCAAGTGTCATTGATTTCGTCCATTTCCATAGATCCACTGGATTTGTTGCACTCGGTGTATCGATTGGCCTTAATGAATCAGGTACTGTCCATAACGTTGCAGCAGATACATCTATAAATGCTTTATTATCCTTCTTTTCTTCAGCATTTGCCGATGTAAACGATGAAAATATAAATAAAGTTGTTAAAAATGCAGTTCCTACTTTTTTCATATTTATCCCCCTTAAAAGATAGTTTACTAGTCTCTTCTCCTAAAACTTACTATTCACTGCCGATTGAAGGTTTATCTTTGATCCAGAATAAGTCATTCCTTCTGGCTCTTCCATTAACCAAAGCGGTGCATCAAGATCAAAATAATGAATATTAGGATGCGCTGCCGCTAAATGCGCAACAGCACTAACGGAAAGTGAAGACTCCATCATGCTGCCCACCATACACTTCACACCAGCTGTTTCTGCGATATCTGCAATACGCCATGCTTCACGTATGCCACCACACTTCATTAATTTAATATTAATGAAGTCTGCATATCTTCCTTGAACGAGCTTTAATGCGTCACTTGCTGAAAATATACTTTCATCGGCCATAATTGGCGTTTGCACACGATCTTTGACGTACTTTAACCCATCCCAATCTTTCGCGTGTACTGGTTGTTCAATAAATTCTATATTTAAATTACGATTTTCCATCTCTTGAATGATAGAGACCGCTTCTTTTGGACTCCAACCTTGATTCGCATCTAAACGTAATGTCGTATTTCTTGGTACCACATTTCGAATTGCCTCAATACGTTCCAAATCTAAATGCGCCTCTTTACCCACTTTAATCTTTAATGTTTGAAATCCTTTTTCTATATGTTTCTTCGCTTCTTTTGCCATTAATACAGGTTCATCCACACTCACTGTAATATCGGTATGAATTTTTTTCTTCCCGCCTAACAATGCATATAACGGCACATTTTGATATTGGCAATATACATCATATAAAGCGATATCTACCGCTGCTTTCGCACTTGAATTTCCAATACAACTCATTTGAATGTCCTGTAATAACTGCTGAAACTGAATGATATTTTGACCAATTAAACATGAACGCATCGGTCCTAAAATCGCTTCTTCTATTCCGCTGGTGAAATCCCCCGTAATAACTGGCGTTGCGGCTGCAGCCCCCTTACCAATCACTCCTTCGTCTGTATGAATATAAACATCTATACTTTCAATTTCTGTTACAGTACGAAGTGCGGTTTTAAACGGTGTATGCAGTTTTACACGTCTACGATTTACTTTTACATCTGTAATTTTCATTTTGTTCATCCTTTCGTTCCCCAATGAAGTGAAATCTTAATCCACCGGAGATTTATACCCACGAATTATTAGGTAAACCCATTGGACATTTACTCTTCTATCACTCTACTTTGTTTTCGTTTACTTTTGATGTAGAACGATAATGTGAAATAAAAAAATCCAGCCATAAGAATGATTCTTACGGCTGGATTTTGTCTATGATTGAGTAGACAAAGCAGCAATCTGATTATATTTTTTCTGTGCATCTTTTAGCGCTACAAGTAACGCTTTTTGAGAAGAACCGAAATATCGGTTCTTTACTTCCATTACTAATGCCGGGTCATTTATATTTTTATGTAGAAATAAATATTTAACAAATTGAGATGTTAATGCAATTGTCGCTGAGCAGTCTGCATCTACAATTTCCCCTGTATCCTTAACAAGTATAAATGCTACAAAATAGCTTTTAAACTTTTCAGTAATGGGATTATTTTGAGGTGCTTTCGCATCCCCTACGATATAAATTGTATTTGAAGCGTACACAGCTATCTTCCTTTCTTATACGAGGATAACGGGTTTCTTAATAGTCGTATGAGCGAGGAACTCAACGTTGATTAAAAAATGTATCCGCTTACCTTTTATTATAATATAATTGACAGAATTTTAACAACATTTATTTCAGTGCATATTCCATATTTATGAAAATAGCTTAAACTCTTCATTTCTACAATATGTGATTGTTCCTTGTACCATGACATTCATACATAAAAAACTGCACCCCCAATTGTTAGACGGCGTCTAACAATTGGGGGTGCAGTTCAATAGCTAACTGTTTTTTATTACTTTGGCATCACAAATATAGTTTCATTTGACTTAGAAAATTGATACTCTTTTCTCGCTAACTTCAAAATTTCTTCCTCATCGTCTGTTAAATTTTCTATGTTAGTCTTTAAAGAATCTTTATCTTTCTTTAAAGATACTAATTGTTTCTTTTGATCCGTAATCGTATCTTTCTTTTTATCAATTACTTCTTGTTGTTTCGTTAAAATATATTGAACATATAGAGTAGTTGCCGCAATAAAAAGGACCATTAAAATAAGTCGCCTTAACTTCTTTTTATTTACCCTACGCTTGTCACTAGGTTGTGATAATTGCTCTGGTATATTAGGAACATTTACTCGCTCGAGTTTCCTCATTCAAATCCCCCTAACCCATATTTTTCACTACCATCGGCACGTTTTCTTACTAAACTAAATTCTATTCTTATAAAATAAACTCCTTCACAAAAATATCCCATAAATTAACCAATTAAAGATAGCATTCGACGACATTTCCATATTTACACCGATTTTTTTTATACATGCTGCTATAAAATAGTAGTTTCTGTAATTCTTTTTCTACTATTGTAGAAGAGTTTTTTCACACACAAAATTCCTTCCCCACATATCCATGTTATAACATGCTTACAAGGAGGGGGAATATGCATTACCGCACATTAGGTAAAACTGGAATAACTGTTTCTGAAATAGGTTTTGGCGCATGGGCAATCGGTGGTGATGAATGGGGACCTGTTAACGATAAACAATCTATAACCGCTATAAAAAAAGCAATTGAATGTGGTGTGAATTTTATTGATACTGCGGATGTGTATGGTTTAGGACATAGTGAAAAGTTGGTGGCTACCGCGATTAAAGGACATCGTAATGATATTATCCTATCAACAAAAGGTGGTTTAATCGGACATCACTACGACCTTAATGGAGTTCCTGTATATGATACTCCCGAAAAAATCATCGCCGTATTCGAAACAAGTTTACAACGTCTTCAAACAGATTATATTGATCTTTATTTTTGTCATATTTGGTGGCATAATCGTAGAGAAACAGAAGCATTTCTACGTGCATTTGACATATTAAAACGTGATGGCAAAGTAAGAGCAGTCGGTGTTTCGACTCATGATTTACAATACATTCATCATTTCAATAACAACAACGAAATTGATATCGTACAACTTGATTACAATATATTAAATCGAAAACCGGAAAAAGATATATTACCATTCTTACAAGAGAAAAATCTAGGAGCTGTTATTCGTGGTCCATTAAAAATGGGCATTTTAACTGGAAAATTCACAAATAAAACAATTTTTCCAGATGGAGATTTACGCAAAGATTGGCCAAATGAAACTTGGTTTCAAGAAGACTTACAAACCGTAGAGAAACTTCGGTTGCTCTCAAATAAAAATCAAACCCTAGGGCAACTTGCACTTCGCTATGTACTCTCTCATCCGGCAGTAAGTGTTGTAATTCCTGGTGCAAAAACAGGAACACAAGCACAAGAAAATGCAAATGCATCTGTTCGCCCTATTTTGAGTGATGAAGAGCTTAACTATATTCATTCAATATAAAAAGCCCAATCCGGGCTTTTTATATTGGCAAACTAATATCATACTCCATTCGCTTCGCTGTGTCCTCCGCAACATACACACCTAACAAGTTTTTCACAATATGAAATGCCATATTAATTCCAGCTGAAATTCCGGCAGATGTTATAATATGTCCTTCATCTACAAACTTTACATTTTCTATAACTTCAACATTTTGAAACTCATTTTTAAACTTTTCAATACTAGCCCAATGTGTTGTTGCTTTTAAACCTTCCAGTAAACCTGCTTTCGCCAGTAATAGCGCTCCTGTACAAACTGAAGTCATCAGCTTTACTTCTTTCATTTGTTGGCGAATCCATTTTATTACTATTTCATTTTTTATTTCATATTTTCTAGCACCTAGCCCACCTGGAATTATTAAAATATCCACTGGTGGTAAATTTTCAATACTATAATCTGGCTGTACCTTCAATCCATTCCTTGCTGTAATCATTTCCCCATTCTCGCTAACTGTATAAACAGTAAATGTTTTTTCTTCATTCACCTCAGTTACAGAAAAAACTTCAAATGGCCCTGCAAAGTCTAACACTTCTACTTCATTAAATAAAAATATACCAACACTCCATTTATTCATCATAAGTTCACTTCCTGTTTCAAATGATGTAAAAGGTGATTATATCCTTTTTCTAATGCAATATCATACGCTGTTTTCCCATCATTTTTCTTAATCATCTTATTAGCTCCATTTTTAAGGAGCAACATAATTATTTCTTCATTTCATAATAATGCTGCTTCGTGGAGTCCTGTCCAGCCACCACTTTGCATAATATTTACATCTGATCCTTTTTCAATTAAGAAAGCGACAAGTTCACTTTGCTTGTTCGCAATTGCCGCTTGCAAAGTTGTATTTTCATTTTCGTTTTTCGCTCTACTATGTATATCTGCACCGCTTTCTAAAAGAAAACTCGCTATTTCTTTCTGTCCAAAATAAGCTGCTAAATGAAGTGGTGTCCAGCCATCTTCACTACATTCGTTAACAATACTTGGACTCGCCTTTATAAACTTCACTACTTTTTCCTTATTACCACTTATAACAGCTTGTGCTATTGATTGTAAATGCTCCATAATAATCTCCCATCCTTCAAAATATTTAAGCATCTCCTTCTACATGTTCTATTAATTATTATATTTTCCTTTTAAAATCTTAAGTTTACATAATAATATTATATATATTACTTTTTGTGCTTAATGCTGAATAGCAATAATGTTAAAAATACTACCTTTAAACAATGAAGACCATGATTTCATTAGAGTTACTGAAAAAGCAAGCAAAAAACTATACACATAGTTTTCATCATATTTGTTCAGTTGCATGAACTAAAACAGGTAATGTTTATTCTGCTATTTATGCTTTCAACATATCAAATAATATTATTCCAATAAAAAAACAATCCATTTTTAAAATGGATTGTTTTTTTATTTCTGTTTTATGCGGTTTATTTTATTTTTGTATTTTCAATGATGAAATAATTACATTTACAAAAATGAAACGCTACTATCTTAGCCCCTCTTATAGTAAGTTTTTCGTTTGAAACAAAAATACAATTTCACCTTACGATTGAAAAAAACATATGTAAAAGTTTCTAAAACAGCTGCCTTATCATACTAATCTATAGCAATTCTGTCTTCTTCCCTTACCTGTTTCCTTTAACACATACGATTTTAAAACTAGCGCCGTTAATGAATCTGTTAATGTTTTATATGATAAATTTGATAATGCCAATAGATCGTTCGTATATAACATTCTATGCTTCTCTAATAATAATAGTACTAATCGTTCAGACGGTTTTAATGCCTCATCACTTTCTAGTATAAAGTCTATATTTTTCATTTCTCTAATTATTACTCCTTATATAAAAAAATACTTTAGACGCTTATTTAATATAAAAATAATACATAACAAAATTATAAATATATTAAAATAGCACCATCTAAAAACACTATTATACTATAACATAGAAGTAGTGTTTACCCAAATAGGAAATGCTTTTTTATATCGCTTATAACATTTTTGCAAACCTACATAATATTTTGTACCATTACCCGCCAAGTTTTCTTCTAATTTTGCTGGTCATCCCGATGTATTTGTAATCAATGAAGTTCTTCTAAATTTATAAACAAATAAAAACGGTTCGTCTATCATGCCCTAAACATGAATGACAACCGTTTTCCAGCTTCTTCTTAATTAACATGTTCTATCTTAAATATTTCTTGCAATATGCGGCTTACTGTAATGACTTGTTTCACCGCCACCTACTACTACTTTACCGCCTTTTTCGAAAATTAATAATTTACTTGAACCATCTGCAAGAAGCACTATTACTTCAGCATTATTACTTGTTGCTACATAAATTACATAACCACTCTTTGATATACAAGTTTCCCAATTCGAATCAAATTCTGATCTTACTACACGATTTGAATACACTTGATTTTCAATTCTATCTTGTTCTACGTTTTCCAAATTGATTCCTCCCACTTCACTAAAATAGCATTTATAGGAAAATAACAGCCCTATATAAAATAGTAGCCGACTTTAACATAAATAGTATGTGTAATTAGTAGGAGAATGCTTGGACAACGAAAACGAAATAGACTTCAAAAATTTCACAATTGAAACTTCTCTTTAATCATTTCCGCTACTTCTTTTGCACTCAAATACGTGTTATTAATTTTTATATACTCTTCTTTTTCAATTTCACCATGAAGAGAGTTTAATCTATGCTTTTTCATCGTTTCTTTCAAATTATTTTCAGACCACTCAATATCTCTTTTTTTCGGTTTATGTTCTAATCTATTCGGGCTTTTATTTCGTTCTAATCTTTCATCTAATTCCGCTTCCAGCTCTACAAAATACACTGTCCCACCTTTTGATTCAAAAATACTTTCTACATGATGTATATAATTCCAATCCGCTTGGAGGTCAAATGCCCATATATACGTAAAAATCATTCCAGATAAATCACTTTTAGATACTTCTTCAAATATTTCATTACGAAATAAACTTACTAGTCTTTTTGCTTCTTTCGTACTGTAATCAAAAATTGGACTTACTAAATCAATTGTCATGTGGTTATGAAAAAGTTTTAAACCGGTTAATGTTGCTAATTCTTGCCCCACTGTCATTTTTCCAACTGCTTGTGGGCCAAATATTAATATAAGTTTCATTTATTTCCCTCCAATCTTTCTCTATAAACCATTACATAAAATTAAAAATAAGGCAGCCGATTTTAAATCGATTGCCTTATTTTTTATTCATAGTTTTAGTTCTATTCTTTTCGCATAGCTTCAAAAGTAATCATTTGATTTGCATTTGACGGTTCTTTTTCATAATCATATTCAGCAGAGCAAGTAATGTTAGAGAAACCTATACTTTCTAACAGAAGTTTAAACTCTTCTATTCCACACCAACGTACCGCAAAGCGTTGTAGTTCTGTTTGTACTAACTGTCCTTTACTCCACTTTTCATATTTCAAATATGATACAGTAACTTGGTTCAGCCAATCTATTTCAATTGATTTATTTTCTAATGTGATTCCGTCTCCACTCGGCAAAGAGAAAGTCGATGTATGAATTTCCCCAGTCTTCCAGTCATGCGGAAGCATAATATCTACGATTAATCGTCCATCTGGATTAAGATGTTCATAAAAACATTTCAATGCATTTATAGAATCCACACGATTTTCAATTAAACAAAAAGATCCAGTAGGAATGATAATTGCGTCATATTTATGCGGAAGTGAAAATTGTTGCAAGCTTCCTTCATATAAATTAGGATGTAAGCCTCTCTCTTTACAGCGCTTACGGCAAGAATCTAGCATTTCAGGTGAATAATCTATCCCATCCACTTTAAAACCAGCCTCTAGAAGCGGAATGATGACACGCCCTGAACCTACTGCAGCTTCGAGGATTCTTCCTCTACAATCTTTTAAACGTTCTTTGTAATACTCAATATCACCATTTAAAGAATAACCGACTGGTTTTGTGTAATCATACAGTTCCGTACAAAGTGTACTATAAAAGCTAAACATTTATTTTCTCCTCCGTTTTTACGTACGGAAGATTTCAATTCAACTAATCTTCCTGTACCTCTAATTTTAATGATATTTCGAAAGAGCTGACTGTCATAATATATCACTCACTTTCCATAGAATATAATGATATTGTATTACATAACCTTCCAATTTGAAATATAAAAATTAAAAATTCAGACTACAAATTAAAGAGCTTACTTTAGTAAGTTCTTTAGAAAAAATATTTATTTCACAATCGGCAATGTCACTTCACTTAATTTCACTGTAAGTTTCGTGCCAGCTTTCGGTCTAATTGTATAATCATAATCACTTGCAATTAAAACAACTCCGATTTGATGCCCCACTTTAAATACATAATCATCTGGCTGCATGTCCCATGTAAATGTATAATCTTTGCCCGGTTGAATCGCTGTTGAATTTTCTATACTCTTTAAGTTTTGTGGATCCATCCAGCCTCTCGTTACGATTTCCGGCTTCGCTCCTCCATAGTCAACAAGTAATGCTGTTAAATTTGATACAGATCGATCAATATTTCCTGTAATTGAAATCTTTGGTGTACCACTTATACGCGTATCTTTTTGCAGTACAGGCATTGTATATACTAATCGATTTGCTACTTCTAATTCTGGGTTTGCTACTAATTGGTTTGATTTCATTTGTGCATCATCTAAGACTGAGAAAACTTTATTAGCCGCTCCCATACTTAATGGTAAATTGACTGATTTATTACTTAAATACATACGGATTTTTGAAGGTACAGCCGCTGGATCTGGCCAATTTTTTATCTTTTGCCACGTTTTATTTTCTCGTTGCACATCAACCATTGGTTCATCCATAATTCCATTTTCAATTCCGTACAACCAATAATCTAACCATTTATTTTGTGTTTGCTGCCAGTTATTACTTGATGTCCCACCATGACCACCTTGGTGTAGCCACATTTTACGAGGAACATTATTTTCCGCAAGTGCTTCCCACCATTGCGCGAACTGTTTCGTCTTAACATTCCAATCGTTTAAACCATGAACAACAAATACACTCGCTTTTACATTTTTAGCATCTTTTACATAGTTACGTTTATCCCAAAAATCATTATAATTACCTGTTTTTCGGTCTTGTCCAGCCGTTAATTCTTTTATAACTTGTCCGCAAACTTCAGGATTTTCCCTTGTCAGTACTGCTTCTGCCATATTATCTGTATCTTCTCCTTGATATCCGCCTGGAGCAATGACTGCACCATTTGCACGATAATAATCATACCAACTACTAATTGCTGCGATTGGAATAATTGTTTTTAAACCTTCGACTCCAGTAGTCGCAACAGCATTTGGTAAAGTACCATTATAGGAAACTCCAGTCATACCTACATTTCCTGTAGACCAATTTGCCTGAACTTCCTCACCCTGTTCTGTAAATGCTTTCGCGCGACCGTTTACCCAATCAATAACAGATTTTGTCCCGAGTATCTCTTGTTCATCTCCAGTTGTAGGGCATCCATCTGATTTTCCAGTACCGATACTTTCGCCTAGAATAACTGCATAACCTCTTGGCACGTAATAGTTCCCATACGAACCAAGATTAACCGCTCCATACGGTTTTCCTTCATACGCATATAATTCTTCATCTACATTATATACAGGAACAGCTTTTAATCCAGATCGATATGGACTCATTTCATAAATAACAGGAACTTTCACATTCGGATCTGTCTTTGGACGCATAACTTTTATCGATACTCTATCTTTCTTACCGTCTCGATCACTATCAACTTCTGTCTCTACATATAAATTTTCGATAATAGCTTCATCGAGAGAATAAATCGGCTTTGTCATCCCATTTTCTAATTCAATTTTCGTATTTTTAATCTCTTCCTTCTTCTCTGCATGCACATTCATAGTAAAGCTAGGTATAATTGTTGCAGATAGCATTGCTGACAGTGTAATTGCCATTTTCTTTTTACTCAAAATGTTCCCTCCCCTTATTCGTTCTCTTTTACTATATAACAAAATAACTGAAAATTCAGTTTTATTTTTATATAAAAGTTGAGAAACTCAAAGATTTCTTATTAAGTAAAATTTAATGCAGGTATGAAAGTATTTTCCCGCTTCCTCCTTCTTTATAAAGTAAAACTTTAATCAGCCCTCACCAATTGGGCGTTTACGAGCAGCAGGGCCACTTCTTTGCTTTCGCTGAATTTTGAGGTGGGGTCTTACTGCCCGGCAAATAGCGGGATAAATAGAGAAAAAGACAACCGATATTTCTATCGCTTGCCTTACATTCCATTTATTATTTTTCTAACTCTTTAAAGGTATCTTTCAAGTCTTTATCAGATACCTTTACATCTGCATTTTTAAGCAGTTCTCTAGTAACTTGTTGATGGAATTGAGGATCTTGTATACGTTGCTGTTCTAATTCTTTACGAATATTCTCTTTCTCTTCCTCATACGGTTTAAGCTCTTTTTTATCCGTTAGCTTAATAATATGATATCCGAAAGAAGATTTAACAGGTTCACTCAATTGACCAACTTCTAACTTATACGCAGCATCCTCAAATTCTTTCACCATCATACCAGGTCCAAATTCAGATAGTTCCCCACCTTTTTCTTTAGAACCTGGATCCTCTGAATATTGTTTAGCCAATGTCGCGAAATCTTCGCCACTATTTAATTTTTCTTTAATTTCTTTTGCTGTCTTTTCATCTTTTACTAAAATATGGCTAACTTGAAGCTTTGGCTTATAATGATCTTTAATATCTTTTTCCGTTACGGTTGCTTTAATAGCTTTTTCAAAAGCAAAAGTAAGCTTTAATTTCTCTTTCAACTGATCTTCATTTTTCACACCATTAGATTCCATATATGTATTAAAATTATCGCCCATCTTGTCTTTTAATTCTTTTAGTTGTTTCGTTACCTCTTCATCCGTAACTTTATATTTATCATTTAATACTTTTTCTACTACCATTTCAGATAAATTCTGTTTACCGTAGTTTTCTTTTAATTTTTTGTTAAAATCACTTTCTGAAATGCTTCCTGATTTTGTCGTTACAATATTATCTGATGAACCACATGCAGATAAAGATAACGTCATACCCATTAAAATGCTACCAATTACTAATTTCTTTCTTTTCAAATCTGAATACCTCACTTCATTAAATTCAAATATAACTATGTAAATATAACGTTTTCCTGTGAACTTCACGTGAATTTAATGAAAGTAGAACATTTGCTAATTCTCCATTTAATACATCAATTTTGAAAATTATGGTGATTCATCCTGTATCGCTAATCTCTAAAGCTGCAAAAAGGACTAATATTTTCATTAGTCCTTTTTCACATTTATATAAAATTGAATTTCTCTATCTATAGAGGAAACTCCATATTCAAAACCATGCCTTTCTAAAATACTTTTCACTATCGCTAGACCTAATCCTGTACCTGATTTTTCTTTACTACGAGAAGATTCTAGTACATAAAAAGGCTCCCAAATTTTCTCGATATCCTTAATTTTATCCGTAGGAATGCCATTTTTTATTTGGAAATATATACTTTTATTTCTATCTTCTAATGTAATTATTATGTTTTGATTTGCTGTATATTTTATCGCATTAGAAATTAAATTTTGAAACACCATTCTCATTTTATTTAAATCTGCATAAACGATTGTATCGCCCGCATTACAATTTACTTGCAAGTTAATTTCTTTCGAATCCAGTTCAATCTGATGCTTATCTAATATACTCTGGACCAGTGGTTCAATGGGGAATTCTTCTTTTTGTAAAATATCTCTTTCTAGTTTAGAAAATCGTAATAGTTCTTCAATTAAGTTTGATATTTGATCTGTTTGTTTAATAATTGTATCTACATAAGTCCCATCATCTAATCCATCTTTAATCCCCATAGAGTATGCTTTTACTAATGCGATCGGTGTCTTTAATTCATGCGTTACATCACCCATAAATCGTTTTAAATGTTCATTACGATCAGTTAAGTCTTGATGTGCTTCATGTAGTTTTTCACTCATGATATTAATACTATTGGCCAACTCTCCTATTTCATCATTCGTTTTCACTTTCGTTCTTTTAAACTGCAAATGTGAAATATCCTGAGCCACATCACTTAACTCTTTCAGTGGTGTCGTTATTATTTTTGAAAGTATCCACACAAGTAAAATAATAAGAAGGAGCGAGAAACATAGGATATATAAGTAAAATGTATTTAACGTATTTATAATTTCATTTGAATTCGCAATGGAAGTCCCAATTAAAATTATCGTATCATCTTTCGCAATATATTTAGCAAAAAAACTCGCTTTTACCTTTCCTTGATCGTACAGTTTATTCGATTGCCCTTCCGTCTTCACTTTCATAACTTCGTCTTTCGTAATCCAAAGCTTATTTAACGTTACTTTCTTTTTCGTAAGTTGCATGCGTAACGCGTCGTTCATAGCATCTTCTGACTGATTAATTGGCGTATACGCAATTGTAACATTATTTTCACTTTCAATTGTATGAATAACATCTTCTAAATCATTGACTGGCGCATTTTGTATTTGAGTTGTAAATTCATTTAAGTTTTCACGTGTTTTATAAATATTATATTTCGGCAGGAGAAAGTTAATTAATAATAAAGAAATTGTAAATATAAGAATAACGGTTAAAGAAATGCTGAGAAATAGCTTTTTCCCAAGTTTATTCACTTTGTTCCTCCAAACTATAACCCAGCCCACGATGCGTCTTAATAATATTTTCTCCAATTTTTTTACGCAGCCTTCTTACATGTGTATCAACCGTTCTCTCTTCTCCAAAATAGTCAAATCCCCATACAATGTCTAACAATTTTTTACGAGTTAAAATAGTTCCTTTATGATTTAAAAAGCATTTTATTAATTCGAGCTCTGTTTTTGTAATTTCTAACTCTATATCATTTTTATATACTTTATTTTTGGCGAAATTTATCTTTACATCTTGTACTTGAATAATATCATCATGCTGAATAAGTTTTTTCGCTCGTGTAATTAGTACTCCTGGATGAAATGGTTTTTTTACGTACTCATCTGCCCCACTTTGAAGCGCTGCTAATTCATCTTCACTTTCACTTTTCGCCGTAAGCATTAATACTTTTACGCTTGAATTCTTTTTTATTTCCTGACAGACAGTAATACCACTATGTTTCGGCATCATCCAATCCAAAATAGCTAAATCAATTTTTTCATCATAAAATATTTGAAGTGCTTCCTCTCCGTCTTTCGCTAATAATACTTCAAAGCCTTCTTTTTCAAAATAAGCTTTTAAAATCCTTAACATATCTTGTTCGTCATCTGCAATTAAAACTTTCATATTTTTTCCTCCATTGCTTTTAAACAAAAACCAATTGTATCATACAACATCTTTGTTACATGAATGTGACAGAAAAATATTTAAAGCTTTTGAGGGGATAGTAATGGTGAGGTGTTGTACTATGATAAAAAAAATCGGGGTCATTTCTCTTCTTCTATTTCTATTATCAACAAATGCGTTCGCAAATACAAATCAACAAATTGAAGTATTTGATTGTCAAAAAGAAATGGTCATTCAAAAACAATCTTTAGATCCAGTAATCCAAAAAGAAGCAGTTCAATACGCTAAATCAATTACTGGTCCATTTAAAAACTTAAATGTCGTTCCAAAAGATGGCTATATGATAAAAATCCCTTTATCTAAGCCGGTTTCTATTACTAATCAATGGTTACACACTACAATAGACGAAGTACTTATACTACTCCCACTAAAAGAAAAGCCTTATATTATGCTTTATGATGATGAAAATAATCCGCATTTTTATTATGTAAAAGGTAAACCAGGATTATTATTGAAACAAATGAAGGTTAAAACGTAATTGACTGAAAAGGAGTCACCTTATAAGCTAAATTTTAAAAGCTAAGGTGCTCTTTTTTATAATAACAATTTGGTAAATGAAATTATAAAAGTTGTTTCTAATATAAGGGTCGCACCTTCATATATATCAGCGATTTTTTAAGATATATCGATTTATCAACGAAAATACCTTTCCGTAGCTATTGTTTGGATAGCAATCTCTATAATACTTTGTAGTGACTTGATCCCTTATATAATCCCCCTTTCACAAATCCATTTGCAGTATAAAACACATCCCCTTGCTTCGTGTCAGTATGTAAAACAATCACTTCAAAATACTTTTCCGCATGACCTAATAGCTGGTTTAATAATAAGTTCCCTAACCCTATACGCCGATAATCCCTTAAAATATAAAATCTCCTTAACCGCCCAATCCTATTGTCTTTTATGTACGAATCTTTATTTAAACCTCCAACTCCGACTAACATATCCCCTTGGAAAATACCATATAAACATTCTCCAGTTTTATTGAATACATTTATTTTGTTTTTATATTCATTTATTAGCCTTATAAGGAAATTAAAGCCCTCTTCTTCACTGTCTTGAACGAGATGACTGAATTCATATTCCATTAAATTTTCTATTTGTTGAATATGTATATCTTTCAAGTCCATTCCCCCTAAGTACGAAAATACATAAAAATGCTCGAGAACCATTTATTCTGAGCATTTTTATGCTTATTACTTTATTTAATTCATAGTATGCATATACTTCACTTCATATGTAAATCGATAATACAGTCGATTAATTTTATTATGAAAATATAAGAGCCTTGTTACAATCTAGTGTGTCGTAAGGCTCTTTAAAGTTGTTTAATTCTTATTGAACTAAAGCATCTGTTTGTTTAAGTGTATACATTCACCATTTATAATTTCTCTCAAATATACTATCAGTTTATATATTCCTCATTCTTCTCTAACAGGTTCAAGATAAATTATAATTTGTTAATCGATATGTTTGTGTAACCACTGTTCAAATATCTTTAACTGTTCTTCGGTATGAAAGTAATGTTCACCCGTCTCCATAACTTCTAATTCACAACGATGTTTTTTTGTAAAATAGTTAATAGTTTCAAGTTCACACAGTTCATCCTTAGCTCCGTACATAATATATGTATCTGTATTCCATGTACTAATAGGATGCTCTTTTACATAGCATAAATAATCCCAATATAACTTTTGACCAATAGGTGTCTCTATAGTCATTTCTTTTTGCAAAAGCTCCGGTGTTACATTAAAGCATTTCATCATATTTTCAATAATTCGTTCCATATTAACTACTGGTGATAAAAATAATGCCTTTTCTAGCACATCATTTTGATAAGCTAAAAGGCTAAAATACGCTCCCATACTACATGCAAATACGTTTATTTCTTTCCAATGTACTTTTCCGTAGTTCATAATTATAGATAATTCATTAACACAAAACTGTACTTTACAAGGAGTGTTATCATTTTTTCTCTCTCCATGCTCAGGTAAATCAAAGCTTAATACTTGATAACCTTTTCGATTGGCTTCTTCAGCTAATATTTGAATAACTGCATCTTCCTTATTTGACATATTTCCATGTACTGCAATAAAAACTTTTTCACTCTTCTCTCCCCACAAAACCGCAGGAATATTACTAATTTTAAAATTATTTTTAAGCATACTCCCTCCATAAAATAAGACATATAGGACTTGGAAAAAATGCACACACTTTATTTATCTCTGTACAGCAGGCAGTATCCGCTTTAACTCTATTAAATCATCTATTACTATATCAGCGTGAGCAAGTTCATCTTCTTGCGCAAAATCAAAATTGCACCCAATTGCAAGTAAACCGTTGTCTTTCGCTGCATTTATATCAGATAGCCGGTCACCAACTACCGCTGCCTCTTTTATATCATATTTGTTCATAATACTTTTAACTAAGTCACCTTTATTTAGCGATTGTATTTGTTCAATACTAAACGTTTCTGTCACCCACTTGTCTAAAGCATAATACGTTACGATTGCTCGTAAATATTCTTTCAAACCATTACTAGCAATGTAAATTGAACAATTATTTTCTTTTATATATGTAAATATTTCTTTTACATTTGGATATAAAGCGCCTTTTCCGCTTTTTATGTTTTCAATTAATCTATCTAAAAAATATGCATCTGTTTGTTCTCTTATTTCAATAGAATGGTCCGGTAATAAAGCTTCCCAAACTTTCGGTAGCGGCACACCCATAATTTCACGGTATTTTTCAATCGGTGTTACCGTATCCCATAATTGAAGTGATCTTAAGTGATCAAAAGTATCATCTAACGATAATTCTAAAATTTTATCTGTTTGAAATAATGTTCCATCCATATCAAAAATTAATGCTTGTAACATTCCTATCTCTCCTTTTGGACTATAGTTTTACCAGATATATTTTTAAGCATCTCAATAATAATTTCTGAGCAATAATTCGCAGCAGTTTTCGCGAAGTCATCATAAGAAACTTGAGCTTCATCATCTGCGCTGTCAGAAATACATCGTATAACAAGAAACGGTATATCATTTATGTAGGCGACATGTCCAATTGCTGCCCCTTCCATTTCTGTACAATGAGGTGCATATTCATCTATTAATTTTGCCTTTAACTTTGAATCTTCAACAAAACATTCACCACTTACAATTCTTCCTTCGTGAGCTTGAATATTTGAACTATTACTGTTACATGCTTTACGTGCTAACTCTATCAATTCCTTACTTGCAATAAACTCCTCTTGAAACGGGAATAATTTTTTCATTTGATTTTTACTTACATCATGATGGGTAACGTTAGTTGAAATAACTAAATCGCCAACTTTTACACCTGGATGTAATCCACCAGCAACGCCCGTATTGATGATAGAGTCTACATTAAATTTATGAATTAATGTTTGCACACATGCAGCAGCATTTACTTTCCCTACACCAGAACGTGTAATAATTACTTCTGTTCCCATGAATTCTCCAATATAAAATGGCATTCCCGCAATTCTCTGTTCTTCTTGTATTACTAGCTTTTTTAAAAGTAAATCTATTTCAATTTGCATTGCTCCGATAATGCCGATTCTGTTCATGTATGTAGCCCCCTTTATTAATTAATCCCTTTAATCCTCTCAGACATAACCGATAATAAAAATTTCGGAAGTACAAGTTGTCGCTTTAATCTTTTCGGCTGTGAGAGTAACCTATACAGCCATTCAGTTCCAGTATCCCTCATTATTTTTGGTGCTCTTTTTACAGTACCAGATATTATATCAATCATACCTCCGATACCAATAGATAGCGGAACGTTTAATGTTTGTATGTTTTCATAGATGAACTCTTCTTGTTTTGGTGAGCCTAGTCCTACGAGTAGTAAATGCGGCTTGAACTGCTTAATTTTCATTTTTATTTCTTCTATTTCTTCACCATTTACAAATCCATGCTGTCCTTTAAATTGTGCTCCTGGGAACTGCTCATTTAATTTTTCTAATGCCTTTTTATTACTTTCTGGCGCAGCTCCAAAAAGAAAGACACGATATTCATTGTCGTTACAATATTTTATTAAATCGTGAGTTAAATCCGCCCCAGTAACACGTTCTTTCAAAGTTCCTTTTAATATTTTCGAGCCAATTATGACACCAATCCCATCCGCTGTTATTAAATCCGCAGATAGTAACATCTTTTTAAACTCCTTTGATTTTTCCGTATTTTCCTTTGCAGACATAACAATTTCAGGATTTGCAGTTACTACAAACCTGGGTTTCTCTTGTTGTTCATGTAGCCAACCTTTTAATAAACTTATAGCTTTTGCATATTCTAAAGTTGAAAAAGGTATACCTTTTATAAACTGCTGATCCACTGTACTCTCCCCTTACATAAGCTGCAAATATTTATCAATGTCTTTAGAAATTTGAATAAAAGCTTTATTCCAAAATTCATAATTTCTTATATCTATTTCAAAATGTTTTTTCATAAGCTCCTCTACTGGAGCCTTTCCTGTTTCTCGTAAGAACTCTTTATATTTCGAATGAAAAGTACTTTTACCTTCTTGAGCTATTTCTAATAAGCTAAAACTTACTAAATATCCAAATGTGTATGGATAATTGTAAAAAGGAACATCTGCTATATAAAATTGAATATATTTCATCCATACAAACGGCTGGTATTCACTTAAAGCTTTTCCATAAGCTTCTTTTTGTGCAATTATAGATAATTTCTCAATTTCATCAGCACTTAAAGGACCCTCTTTACATTTTTCATAAAATGTTTTTTCAAACTGATACGATGCTCGTATTGCCATTACATAATTAAAACTATTTCTTATTTTCCAGCTAAGTAATGACTTTTTCATATCTTTACTATCCGTTGTTTCAATTAGATAATTTAAGAGTACCGTTTCAAAGAAAATAGATGCTGATTCAGCCGTACTCATTGGCAAGTAATCATCTAAAAAAGATGTAGATTGTTCAAAACTCATATTATAAAAATGCCAAGCATGTCCTAATTCATGAGCGAGCACTCTTACACTATCTATACTCCCATCATAACGAATGGAAATTCGCGATTCTTTCTCACTGAAAAATGGAGCACAAAACCCACCTGGTGGTTTATTCTCTCTCGGTTCAGCATCTACCCAACCACTTTCTATCGCATTACGTGCAAATTCTGCTAATTCTTCATCAATATTCTTACATGCATCATAAACGTTTTGTATTGCTACTGAAAAAGGAATCATGACCTCATTACTTTCCTTTACCGTCATAAGTTCATGCCATGTAATTGAAGCTTTTCCTTTCTTATACACGTTTAAAGCACTTACTAATTTATCAAGGTTTTCTTCTGTCGCATTCCACATTTGGAATAATACAGTTTCTGAAATGCCATTCGCATGAAAAGATTGTGTTAAAATCTCTCTATCTTCTATTTCATTACTCTTTGCATTACGCAATCTCCCTATTTGATTTAATACAGTAGCAAAAATTTCTTTATCCTTATGTAAAGTACTTGTAAGTAACTCGAATACTTCTAATCTTTCCTTTTCATTATCACTATTCATTGCAATAGTATTTGCTTGTCCAAAGGATAATTGTCTATTATTGCGCTCTATTTCTATCCTATCCCGTAATTGTATGTACATATTTTCCCACGCATTAAGCTCATCTTTTATTAACTTAGTATTATCTGAAGTTTCCACTTCATTATGTTTTATTACTTGCTGTAATTCATTTTTTAGTTCCTTCACTTTCACGGTCAATTTAGTAAGGTCAGATGGTACACTTTCTTCAACTGATCTACAGTACAAATAGTATTCTGCTTTTTCAATAGCTTGTATTAGCTTTGAAAGAACCTCTACATCTTTTGTTACAAAATATTGCTCTTTCAACTCCAAAATCGGAAATAGAATATCCTCATTCGAATACAATCGATTTAAATCCCATCTAGCAATTTCTTGCATTTTTATAGCCACCCCCTATTTTTACAAATAGTTACAGATATTTCTCCCCACACAATTATATATGAAATGGCAAAATTTTGATATCTTCAAATATTTAAATTCCTACAAATACATTCTTATTTATACTCTTTTCTTCTACCATTAAGTATCATTCCACATATAAAAAATACTCCCTCTACAAGAGAGCAATTCATATAGGAAAACTTCAAAGATTTTATCTTCACCAATACCATATCGACCGGTAATCACAGATTAAAGAAAAAAGGATTGATCAAATGATCAATCCTTTACTCTACTTCATTTAAGAAAAATAACGTTATAACGCCAGGTCCTGTATGTGCTCCGATTGCTGCACCAATTGTATTTACGATAAATACTTCACAACCGAATCTTTCCGTAATTAATGATTTTAATGCTTCCGCTGTTTCTAAGTCATCACCATGAGTCATACCGATTGTTTGACCTTTAAGGTCTTTACCACGTTCTTCCATAATATCAACAATTCGGCTTAATACTTTCTTTTTCCCTCTTACCTTTTCAAGTGGTACAAGTTTTCCTTCTTCCACGTTTAAGATAGGCTTAATGTTTAGTAAACCACCGATAAAACCAGCTACTTTACTTAAACGTCCACCTCTAACAAGGTACTGTAAGTCAGCTACAGTGAAGATGTGCTCCATATGGTTCATTAGAAAAGCGACACGGTTTAAAATATCTTCTTTTGATGCGCCGTCTTTTGCCATTTTAGCAGCTTCTAAAACGACAAGACCTTGACCAAGCGAGGCGCATTTTGTATCAATAATTTCTAAATCTAAATCTGCATATGTTTCTTTTACTTCCTCTTTAATGACAACTGATGATTGATATGTACCAGACAGTTCAGATGAAAAAGCTAAATATATACAAGGATTACCTTCTTTTGCATAAGAAACAAATTTTTCTTGGAAAGTTTCAAGCGAAGGCAATGACGTTCTATAAACAGCGCCTTCTCTCATTTTTTGCAATAATGTAACTGACTCTAATGTTACTCCATCTAAATACTCTGTTTCTGCTTCATCATATACACGGAGTGGGATTAAATCAATATCATATGCTTGCAGCAATTCTACTGGTAAATCCGCCGCACTATCCGTAATGATTTTAACACTCATTTTTAAACCTCTATTCTGTTATAAATATAAAATAATAAAATAAAAATAGTACTTTTAAATTATATACGTAAAACTTAAATGAAGAAAGGAAAACACTTTATATTGTATGCACTATTCTTCAAAACTTGAACTATTAATGAAAATGATTCTATTTTAAACATCCTTTTCTTATTATTTTTCTATAACACGAGTAATTTTATAAGTATTTTGTATCAGTATATTTTACTTCTTTAACTTAATATTATCTTTTCAAATTTATACTGTTTAAAATTTAAAAGCCAAATCCAATAAAGGAAATGGCTTTTAAATTTTCGTAAAATAACCAAACTTTATTTTCCATCACATTGTTTGTTTACATTCATACTTTGGTGATGTTGAATATTAGTCCAGTTATGATAAATATTTATAGCCTGTACTATAATTAAAACAGTGAATATTTACCTGTAAGATGCACTATATCTAAAAAAGGTTAAACATTTTATAAAATATTTAATTTTACTAGTAAAGCTAATAAAATTTGGAGAAGAATTTGAACATTTACTGCTATGTCTGTATCTGTAGTCGTAACTGTAACATTTCTAGAATTTCTAATAACAGTTTCTTGTTTATTAATTTGTTTAATAGATGATTTTTGAAACAATTCTTGTGCTACACGGTCAGCTTTTTCACTATCTGCTATAGAAATACTTATTATAACCACGATAGCTGCTTGTAATGCAGCTTGAATAGATAACGCAGCTTTTGTATCTGTAGTCGTAACTTCTACATCTGCTGAATCTACAATTGTAATAGATTCTTCAGAAATTTGGTAAGTTTTACTTTCTTGTGCTGCAGCTTCTGAAACGGTATCATTTTTAAAAGATGGATGAGGATTTGAGGAGTCTAATGCACTCCACCTTTTATTTTCATCTGAATGACATGTTTTCTTCATACATTCACCCCCTTTCAATCTAAATAATTATTAACTTGTGATTGTATTTCAGAAACAATACTTTTAATTTGCTGCTTTTTTTCTGGCGATAAATTTTTTAGTTTTTCTTCATTTATCCCATGCCTATTAAAAATATCTGAGAGTAAAAGGTCTATAATTATATTCTTTTGATCCTTATCAAACTTAAAGGAAGAAAACTTATTTAAATCATCCATTTACAATATTCACTCCTATCAGTTTTCTATAAAAATTTAGATTAACTACCAGCATTATATGTATTTAAATAAAAAATGCTTGGACAAGTAACTTAATCTTTTATTTTCACGGCTTTTTACTAATAAAATTAAAAAGCTGTCTTCTAATACGAAGACAGCTTTCCTTTACTTCACATATATAAGTTTTATTCACTGTTAAATAATAGGTTCACCTTTGTTATTGTGTAGTTTTCCACACTTAATTTCCCATCAATCTTGAATATTAATTCGGTCATAATGAGAAAGTCCAAGCTTGTACCACATATTACAACAAAAAATATTTACTTAGTGTGAACCCTTATAGCTAAATATAAATAGGATAGACACTTTATAAAATGTTTAGTTTAACTAGTAACGCTAATAAAATTTGAAGCAGAATTTGAATATTCACTGCAATATCTGTATCAGTAGTTGTTACGGTTACGTTTCTGGAATTTTTAATAAATGTTTTTTGTCTATTAATTTGTTTAATAGATGATTTTTGAAACAATTCTTGTGTTATTTTATCTGCCTTTTCACTATCTGCTATAGAAATACTTACTACAACCACAATAGCTGCTTGTAACGCGGCTTGGATAGATAGTGCAGCTTTTGTATCTGTAGTCGTAACTTGTACATCTGCTGAATCTACTATTTCAATATATTCCTCAGAAACTTGATCGATTTCATCTGTTTGTATAGCTTCTTCTAAAAAATTTGCATTTTTACTAAATGAATAAGAATTCACTGATTCGGAATCCTGTTTTTTTGGTTCAGAACCCCGATTTAATGGATCACGTTTTTTCTTTCTTCTACAAACTTCACAATCACACATAAAATCACCCCTTTTAGTCTAAAAAATTAGCAATATAAAAATATTGGCTAACTACTAGCATTTTATGTATTTTTTAAAAAATTGTTTGGACAAGTAACTGAATTTATATTTTATTTCTAATTCTTTTTTGTAATAACAAAAAGCTGCCTTCTAATAAGAAGACAACCCTCTTTTATTTCACATTTATATAAAAGACCCATACTTAAATACACTTAACTTCATATGATATATTGCATCCTCTCTTTTTAGAATGAGTAGTCGTTACTGAAGGGCACTTTTCGAAGTGCTCTTATCTTTAATCCCCCTCTTTTTCAGGAAGAATTTTTTTTACTAAATCCTAATATGATTTGTATCACTAGGGCTGGCGATTACCACATTTCCTTAATAGCTTCAATGAATACAGTAGCTACTAATTAAAATAACCCTATGATTTTCTCTACACTTAAACAATCGTACGTTACCGAACACATAAACTAATTTTTATTTTGACTATGTAACACTAAATTCACAAGATTATTATCCTATGTTTGGTGAAGCCATGATTTCAATGCCAGCAATCCCACACTTTTAACTAATAACTTAAACAAATGTGCTATCTCAAGGTTCTTTTGATATAGTATCTTATGTTCTATATAATGAAGAGAGCGCTAGTATTCCGAAGGAGGATGTATATGAGTATTCAATTGGCCACATCTAACGATTTAGAATGGATTAATAACCAATATGACTCAATAGGATTTGTACGGAGTGATTTAAAGAGAGATAAAGTTGCAATTATTACATATAACAACGAGTATGCAGGTGTTGGCCGATTAGTCCAAATAGATGAAGATACTTTAGAAATGGGCGGAATTTTTATTCTGCCTCAATTTAGAGGGCTACAATTAGCTGGTGAGCTTGTTTCATTTTTAGTAGAAACTGCAAAAAAATCACAAATACAAAATGTATATTGTCTTCCTTTTGAGGAATTAGAAAACTTTTATAAGAAATATGGATATACTGAAGTCGATACTACGAAAGAAGCAGTCCATCCAATCATTCTAAAAAAATATAATTGGTGTTTGGAGAATTACGATAAACACGTTCTACTCTTCAAATTGTAAATGTAATAAAAAAATATATTCTCAATCGTTTTTCTATCAGTACTCCTAATTGGAGCTAAGGATTAATCAAAGATATTTTATCTCTCCTTTTATAAATGGCTGATTAAAACTCAATGTTCTGTCAATACTATAGGTAACATGATTGTATTTCTCCATTCCCCCTTGGAGAAGAGCAGTTAGCTTTTGCTAGCTGCTCTTTTATTTTTTCAAAAAGTCACATAAATATCTTTAATTCCAAACATTCAAAAGATAAAATATGATAAAATTGTTATGAAGATATTTACCAACTAATAAATACGCCCTAGGCTTACGTACTAGGGCGTATTTATTTTTTAGTATGTAACTCCTTCACTCATCTATTATCTACAAAATAAGTATCATATGCCTTATCAAATTCATATCCTAACTTTTCTGCTAGTTTAGCAGATGTAGTATTCGCTGCGTCCCAGTTTGGATACTTTCCATTTTCTAAGCAATCCAATATAATAGCTGCACTAACTACAGTTGCCAAGCCCTCTCTTCTATGATTGTGATCAGTCGCAACTTCAATTTCAATCCCGTCATTATAAATACTATACGAGGATGCACCGCATACAACTTCTCCGTTATATAAAATGCTATAACCTATACCACGGTTTATATAATCTTCTACCGAATGAAATTGACTTGTAAAATCTTCAGATATCTTATGTAATTTGGGGCTATTTGCGATATGCTCATCTATTCTTCTTAACTCATATTCTTTTGGAAGTGTTGATATAAAAGATTGTAATTTTGAACGATTAAAAACTTCTGGATTTCGTTTGAATTTATAACGTAAAAACTTATCTATTTTTCTTTCATGGAATGTTTCTAAGCGTTGTTTCCACTCTTCACTATTTACGATAACTAAAATTCTTTCTGGAATATTACGTAATAACTCTTCTGTTTCTTTCGTATTTGGGTCTCCAGCGTAAAATGTAAAAATCCCTACCGTAACTTGTGCTACTTTTGGATTTTCAAGGTCATTTACCCAAGCAGTACCCATATGCCCTTGTAAATAAGAAAGTAAAACAACGTTATTGAAATCCTCAAACATAGAAACTAGTTTTTTTCTTGTATGTATATTCGCTTCATATATCATTTACATTCCCGCCTTCTTTAGAATCAACTACTCTTAACATTTTCATGAGCGCTCCATAATTCGTATTCATATACATACCCACCTGTTCATCATAAAAGCAATTGACTATTAAATTAAAACTTCGAATATTTATAAAATATCAGTAAACATAAAATGATTATAACATCTACTAACTATGAAATGATCAACCTATAAAATAAGTCAACAATAAATATATTTCTTACCCGTTAACAAACGGTTTGAAGGACCAACATAATTAATTATGTAACAACCCTCAACAATAGTTTGAGGGTGCATTTAAATACATGTATTATAACTCATTTTTATAAATAAAAGATTCCGTCTCACCGTTCTTATATACTTTAGTCAATTTAACAACTGATTTGTACGTGTTAACGTCATCCTCTATCATTTTTTTATCTCTTCTATTTCGGCATCACCAGTTCCGCCCTCTATTTTTAAACAGTTCGAAATGGAAAGGTATCCGCTTGATGCCAATATAAAAATAAAAATCGTATCAGGAAAATTAATAAATAATAATCCGTAGTTTAAAGGGTCTCCAGCTGGATGTGATAAAAGTAATCGAAAACCTACCAGTTCAGGTACTTGAACAAAATCTCTAGAAACTCTCGGTTCACAACCCACTTACACTCCATCCCTTCTCTATATAGAATTGCTACTACATATATATGAGAAGAAAATAAGAAAAGCTTGGACAATATAACTTTAACGTAACATTATCGTTACCTACTTGTACATTTATATGGAAATTACACCAATTTTGAGTAAGGACACATAATTTTTACTATAAATACATATAACAATTTCATCTTTCATAAAAAAAACGTTATAATGAGGTGTAGCCTCTACGATTACGTTATAAAGGAGATTAAAATTATGGCTAAAATTAAAGTGTACCAAGCAAAAGAAGAAAATATGGATGCAGTAAAAAATATCATTGATGTTGAGGAACAAAACCCAACTACTGAAAATTTACAAAATCTATATGCGTGTGTATTAGATACTGAAGATATGGCATTGCCTGAATCATATATTGAAGAAGATATCTTAATTGATTCTATTGAAGTTATGGTTAACGCTTCTCAAAGCAAAGTAAGAGACTTAGGCGCATACGATGTAATCGAAGTTCAAAACAAAGGCAAGAAAACGCAAATTTTATTACTTGCAGACGAAGAATACGAAATTATCGAAGGCTAATCTAACACCGTACATACGAAAAAGCTCCTTTCCAATTGGAAAGGAGCTTTTTCATTACGCTTTTGATGTTTCACTCTTTTTATTCATTTGTTCTTTCTTAATTACCATACGCTCATTTCCCATAAAGAAAATGAATATGAATGCTAATCCAGCTGGTACCAATGCCCACATGAATGTTTGAACAATTGAACTAGAAAGAGCGTCAATAATTTTATCTAATATTTGCGGAGGGATTTGAGATCTTGCCGATTCTGATAAAATGGCTCTTGAATCCCCTAATTTTGTATTCATTCCCCCGCTCATCCCTTTAAATGCTTCTTCTAATTGATCTTGGAAACCTGTTCTTTGGATCATTCCGAAGATTGTAATACCTAGTGTCATTCCTAATGAACGAATGAAGTTACTCGTTGAAGTCGCAGATCCACGCTGTTCCATACCGAAGTTATGAATTGAAGCCATACTTAGTACAGAGAATGAGAAACCTACTCCAAATCCGATAATAATCATATAAACTGTTAATAATACACGACTTGTTTCTGGCGTTAATGTACTTAATAAGAATAATCCGATTAACATAATAACAGCAGAAATAATCATAATGTTTCGGTAGCTCAGCTTAGTCGTTAAAAATCCACCTAACTGCGCTGTTACGACTGATCCTAGCATCATAGGTAAAAGTAATAATCCTGAGTTTGTTGCAGTCCCGCCGTATACACCTTGAATGAATAACGGAATGTAAACAGTTGCTGACATAAATGCAGCACCGTAACATAATGCAATAATTGTACTCATTCCGAATAAGCGCTGCTTAAACATCTCAAATGAAATAATTGGTTCTTCTACTTTTCGTTCAATAAAAATGAATGCGATGATTAAAATAGCGAATCCACCAAATAAACTTAAAATAAAGCTAGAATCCCAATCATATTTTTGTCCGCCTAGTTCAAGCGCAAACATTAAAGAAACTACTGCACCAACTAAAGTAATTGCGCCAAACCAATCAATTTTTTGCTTTCTATGAACGCGTGATTCTTTATAAAAGAATGTAATAAAAATAAGTGCTAAAATGCCAAGTGGTAAGTTAATATAAAATACCCAGTGCCAGCTAATGTAATCGGTAATATATGCGCCAAGTAATGGCCCGAAAATACTAGATAATCCAAATACAGCTCCGAATAAACCACCCATTTTCCCGCGTTTTTCAGGTGGAAAAATATCAAAAACGATAGTAAACGCGATCGGCACTAATGCCCCGCCACCAATACCTTGAATGGCACGATAAATACCTAACTGTGTAATATTTTCAGCAGTACCACAAAGTGCCGAACCAATCATAAAGACAATTAAACCGAAAATAAAGAATCTCTTTCTACCATACATATCTGATAGCTTACCGAAAATCGGCATGCCTGCCATTTCTGCGACCATATAGGCAGAAACGACCCATACAAAGTTTTCAAGGCCTCCTAAGTCACCAACGATTGTTCCCATCGCCGTTACAACAATGGTATTATCCATCGATGCCATTAAAATACCTAGCAATAAGCCCGCCACAACAAAGCCGAGCTTATTATTCTTCTCAACCATATCTCTTGCTCTCCCTCATACTACTTATATTTGTTTATGTTCTTTTACGACTGCATTACCTTTTTGATTAAAACTAGTATGATATTCTACAACACTAATTTCACATCCAGGACCAATTGTGACGTTGTTGCCTCTTACCACTTCAGCGATCGTATGTTCTAAATAGATATCATCTCCTTCAACAATCGAAGTTTGGAGGCTCCCAGCATGACTAGTAAAAGGAATAAATCTCGCCTTTTTACGAACGGTAATTTTTTTACCACCAATTTCTCTTATCTTACTGCCTTCATAACGAAGTGAAATTTCAATATTTTCAGCATTAAGTAATCCATCACTTTCAAGACCACCAGTTAATGATAAATCTTCTACTTCAATATCTCCCTTTACATTTAAAGCACCTTTTACATCTACGAAATCACCTGAAAACTTTCCTTCAATATTTATCATACCTCTAACTTTTGTTTTTTCAATATGAGCATCACCATGAATTTGTGTATTACCATATACTTTTACATATTCCGCATCTACATTTCCTTGTACTTCGTTATCTCCATACACGACATAATTTTTCACTTTCACATTACCGCGTACATCACTCGTTCCGTACGTTTTAAACTCATTACAACTCATATCATTCGTAATTGTTCCTTCACCGCGAATCTTCACTTTATTATAATCTCCGCCTGCTGAATTACCAGAACCATTTACTGTCAGACTATGTGGATGTTCCATACTGATTTCTCCCTTCCGTTAAACCTGCTTAATTTCTTTTACATTTGCATTTTTATCAACAGTAAGAACACCAGTATATTCAATCAGTTCAATCTCACAGTTTGCTCCTACTGTAACATTGTTTCCTCTTACCGTTCTTATGTGAGCATAATCAATATCGATATTGTCACCTTCTAATAGTTCAGCTTCTAACTGCAAGCCAAACACTGTTTTAAATAGCCTACTAAATGTACCTGATCTATGTCTTACTTTAATCGTTTGACCACCAATTTCTTTCGCTCGACATGTACCGTGAATATTTATATTAATTTCATCTGCGTTTAATAAACCACCGATTGTAAATTGTCCTTCTGAAGAAAAAGTATCCACTTCACAATTACCGTCAATTGTAGCTTGACCATTGACTTTAAATTCTTCACCAGTGACATTTCCACCTATCGTACCTTTTCCTGCAATTTTCAAACTGTTTGCTTTTACATTTTGCGTAATTGTTGCTTTTCCATCAATTCGCATCGTTTCAGCATGAACTGTGCCATCAACTTTACCAGATCCGCTAATTCGTGCACTACTACTTTTCAAATTGCCAGTAACTGCACCGTAACCGTTACATTCAAATTGCTCACATTCAACATTTCCATTCACAGTTCCTTTTCCGTTTAATTGCACTTTATGAAACTCGCCGCCATTCGATGAACCGTAACCATTTATAATCAAATTATCTGTACGCATACTTTCTCCTCCACTACAACAATTTAGTTTTTAATGCTTCGGTATATTTCATAATCGCTTCGCGTAAAACGATTTTGGTGCCTTTTTCAAAAATTAAATCGTCCACGTTTGAAACTAATAAACATGTAGAAATCCCTAACTTTCGGACAATGATTAAGTCACAAGTTTTATGTTTAATTGCTTCATAATTTTCACGTAAAACTTGCAAGACCATTTTTCCTTCTTCTAAACTAATCTCTCCTGATTGTAGTAATTCTTCTAACATGTACACATAAAGAATATCTACAAATTGAAAATCTGCTCTTTTATTCGTTTGTTCTATGAAAAATTGTAAAACTGGTTCTGATGCAATCCCCTTGCGTAAAATGTCTTCCTTTGTTAAAAGAATTTCTCTCACACTCGGTGAAAACATGTTAGCTAGTTCATCAAGTGATAAATCCTCTTTCATCGTTTGGATTTTATCGATACGCTCTAATATCTTTTCTTTCGGAAAAAATGTCTCTTGACCTGTAAACGTTGATTTTCGTACAAACCAATCTTCCGGAATTAAATTTTTTCTTTTCCACCTATATAACTGTCCATATGAAATACCAGTTAGTTCTAATAAATCTTTTTTTGAAATTAAATCTGTACTCAACTGTATAACACTCCTTCCTGATAATAATGTAACATAACACTGTTACGCTGTAAATAAACTTTTATCACAAGTAGCGTAACAATGTGTAAAACAAACCTATTCCTACATACAAAAAAGGCTCTTACACACCTTATGAAAATGTGCAAAAGCCCTTATATATCAAGACTTAAACCAAATATTATAAAAATCAATCCAACCTTGTGAATTAATCATTATATTTTGAACTTTTTCATGTGTACTTACCTCTTGTTTATTACGATATAAAGGAATAATATGAATTTGACGTAACAAAGTATCCTCGATATCACGTAACAGTGTAACTCTTTTCTCTAATTCTTCTTGTCTAAAATAAGGAGACAACTTTTCATGAAAGTCCATGCTGCTTTGTCCATGAATAAAACTATTTTTTGTAAGAAACATATATAATAGACTATCTTCTATTCGTTCACTAATTGTGGCACTATCATGCATCATATCGGCCTTTTGTATCGTACTTACTTCCAATAGCTCTTCTATATCAAGAAAATTATTTTCTACACGAATCCCATATTTCGCACACTCTTTTTGTATCCACTGTGCATCTTCAACATGATCTCGTCCTGTAAATGTGTAGAGTTGTAGCACTTCATTATGATAAGTACTCCTTTTAATTAAACTTTCTACATCTTCCTCAATCTCTACAATGCTTTCACCTGCTAATATTAGTTTTTTTGCCACTTCTCCACGTTCTCCGCCGAGTTCTTGAACGATTGTATAACCATGAATGATGTTATATAACGCTTTCCGAAATAACTCATCTTGCATTGGTCCTTCTTTCGTAAGATTACATGTTATATATGTCACGTTCGACTCAAGCCGAGACAATTCTTTATTATGTTTTTCTTTATCTTTATACTGCGCCTTTACTAAAACATCGTATGTACCTACACCTTGTTCTACATTCCACAACTCAACACGATCTAAAAAAGGTCTTTCACGAAAATATAAAGGATGTCCTTCTAAAATGAACAGATTTTCATTACTTTTATATAATTGAAAAGGCCCGGTTCCAATTAGCCCTCCTGCTTCATCTTCATTCACGATAGAACACTGTTCTGCACTTAGCATATGTAAAAACATTCGATTTTCTGTATGTAATTGAATTTCGAAAACGTAGTCATCCACTGAACGGATACTTTCAACGTGTTGTAACATCCATGCGTGTGCATTATTTTCCAGCTTCATAAATCGATTCAACGAGTATATAACATCATGTGCAGTAAGTTGTTTTCCATTATGAAAGTGAACTCCTTTTCGTAAGTAAAACGTCCATATTTTTTCAGCGTCATTATATTCCCAGTGAAATGCAAGTCTTGGCTCTATAATGTTTGTATTACCGTCTACATACACGAGTGTGTCGAATATATGTTTTACCATATGGCATTCTGAGCGCATTGTAGCGTATACAGGATCTAATGTGATATCTAAATTCATTTGTACTTGCAACCGGAGTACATCTCTTCTCCCTTCAGATGTCATTTCAACCTTATGACCAAATATTGAATCCACCCAGGAATGATATTCTCCCTTTACTGATGGAAAATGTGAGCTATAGCGTTCCACAAATATACTTCCGCTTTTCACATCCCCTTTTTTCGTTATTTCTTTTCCTCTATCTAAAATTAAAGATATCGGGTGCTTTTGAAATATTAACTTAGACCGATTTCCTCTGCCGCGACCTGGAAACCACTTGATCCAATTTAACTCATCTAATTTTTTTATAATTAACTTACTATTGCGCTCTGTACAAAATAATGTACCAGATATATTTTGCACTGTTACTTCCAATCGTTCTCCCTCTTTTTTTCCTTTTCCATAAGCAATCCATAGTTCAATGTATTGATCTAAAATAAACATCATACTCCCCCTAAAAGGTGAAAAATCCTCCCTATAGTCTCTACCCTTTTTCCAACTCTCCTTTCATCTTATCATTTCAATATAGAAAGGAGGAATTACTGATAAATATGGCCGAAAAAAGATTATGTTACTCGGATTATTACTACAAGGTGTTGCAATCGGCAGTTTCGTTTTCGCTCAATCTGTTTTTATATTTGCACTGTTATATGTCATTAATGGTATTGGCCGTTCCTTATACATTCCAGCTCAGCGTGCACAAATTGCTGATTTAACAAAACAAGAGCAGCAAGCAGAAATTTTTGCTCTCCTACAAACGATGGGAGCAATTGGATCCGTAGTCGGCCCTTTAATCGGTGCATGTTTTTATAATACTCACCCAGAATATTTATTTATCGTGCAAAGTGTAACCCTTACGATATATGCCGTTGTTGTTTGGACCCAGCTCCCAGAAACCGTTCCACCTATGAGTAAGTCGAAACAAACAGTTGAGGCAAGTTCACCAAAGCAATTTATTTTTAAACATTATGCTATATTCGGTCTTATGGTTTCTACACTCCCTATTAGCTTTTTTTATGCACAAACTGAGACGAATTATCGTATTTTTGCAGAACATGTATTTCCTAATCTCGTATTCATACTCGCATTTATTTCAACATGCAAAGCCATTTTGGAAATCATACTACAAATCTTCCTCGTAAAATGGTCTGAACGATTTTCTATGGCGAAAATCATCCTTATTTCTTACGCCTGCTATACAATAGCTGCAGTTGGCTTTAGTTATTCAACGACGATATTGTCGTTATTCTTCACCTTACTCTTTTTAGTCATTGGAGAAAGTATTGCTCTAAACCACTTATTACGATTCGTTTCAGAAATTGCACCTCACAATAAACGTGGTTTATATTTTTCAATTTACGGTATACACTGGGATATATCTCGAACGTGCGGACCAGTTATTGGTGCAGTTTTATTAAGTAAGTTAAATGGAAGTATGCTGTTTTATATTTGTGCTAGTTTCTTATTAATTGGAGGTATTGTTCAAGCACTGTTTGTTCAAAATTTAGAACGTAAAAAAATCACGAACCAGCCTACACATAATTTATAGGTTACTACTTTTTCAGTAGATCAATATTTCTTATTGGATGAATATTAAAAAACAAAAGTGAAGTATTTCGCGTATGAAAGTATGTTTTATATGGCAGGAGACGTTCCTTATTTACAACTAAAAACACCTCATTTAAGGAAAGTGAGGTGTTTTTGAAATCACTTAATTTCTTATCCTGCCATTTTATTAATACTATCCTCTGGTGAAAATACAGAAATATGATCTACCTTACCAGTCGATTTTGGAATGACAAATTTCAGCTCATACTGGTTATTTACTTTGTATACATATATTTTATCTTCACCATTCTCTTTAACTGAAGATGGTTTTCCTAATGCTTTTTCAATTTCTTGTAATGTAATCAATTTTAGTTCTGCATGATATGAGCGTACATCAAAAACTTGTGACCCTTTATTAAATCCGAAAACAATATTTTTATTTGTAAAAGTTGCGTACATTCCGTTCCCTGCATATTCGGTTTTATTTGCTTTCCCCCACGCTTTTTCAATTTCTTCAATATCCCCTGTATGGGCTCCAAATGGTACATTAGGTACTTTTCCTTCTTTTGCGAGTTCAAACAAATCTTTAACGTGGTTAATTGATTTTTGATTAAGTGTTCTATTTTTCGAATCTGGGTCAGGCGATGGTTTTGTTGTTTTTTCATTGCTTGGTTTTGCTTCAGGATTTTTCTGTTCTTCTGAAAAATTACTCTGTTCATTTTTATTATTTTCCGAGGTTGGATTTGTTTCCTTTTTTTCGTCTGTCTCTTTACATGCGGCTAGCGCAAACATACATGTAAACACCAAAAATAACATAACTATTTTTAAATATATTTTCATCATCTTTACCCCCTATTGCATCTTATTCATTTCGTTAACCAACCCATTACACTACTTTTCAAATTATGTTTGTTCCAAAAAAGTCAGTGCTTCACTCTCTCCAAAAGCTTGTACAAAATATATTACAAAAGCTGTTTCTAAAAAGTAACCAAGTCTGTTATATCCGAAGTAACTACCTCCTGATAAACGAAACCATTTTCATCTCCTTATTTAAACCTTCTCTTCTCAATGATAATATCCTCTATCTATAACTTAAAACATGCTCTCACAACAGCTCCTTGAAACAGAAAAAAACCAGTAGGAAGTGATTACTCTTTTCCTACTGGTTAAAATAAAATTATACGGTAAATCTTAGCTTCTTAAAAAATGTAGCGATAGTATTTTTTACAGTTTCAAAATTATAAGCAAACGTGTTATCTCCACTTAATGATGAAATACATGTTAAACCTGCAGCTTTAATAAAAGCTTTTACATCTACAAGCATAAAATTAGCCTCCATGAATTTAATTACAATCATTATAACAGGTGTTTTACGATGCTAACATGAAAGTAATAAATAAATTTCTATTATTAATTTATCCCGCTATTTGCCGGGCAGTAAGATCCCCACCTCAAAATTCAGCGGAAACAAAGAAGTTAGGTGGGGGCCCTGCTGTCCGTAAAAGCCCGATTGGTGAGGGCTGATAATCAGTGGGGATGAACACCCCACTGATTAAAGTTTCACTTTATTTAGCTCACAGTACACCATTCCAATGTCATATAAAAAAGCTGCCCAAAAAGGGCAGCTTCAAATATGTATATTACACTTCGATTGATTTACCATCTTCAACAATATGATAAAGTAAATGCGCTAAATGATGAATTGGACCGTATTCTTCCTCTTCCTCATCTGTTTCACCTTGGAACTCAAGATCGTTTAAGTACAGTGCTAAAAATTGATAGTATAGTTTTAAATCAAATCCGTAGCACGCAGTTGGCTCTTCATGATCACCTTCGTATTGTAACATTAAGTATTGATCGTTTCCTTCTGCATCTTCTGCATCAAAGAATACGAAGAATCCAACGTTTGTATCTAAATCAAATAGATGACGAGTGCCTTTTTCTGTTGCTTTGTTAAAGTCCTCTTCACTTAATTTATGTACTGTTGTCGCTTTAGCATTATCTTCTTGATGGAAATTTACTGTGAATGTTTTCAATGCTGACACCTCCTGATTGTATAATACTAGCATAACATATAAAAAGGACTGCTTACAAATGTAAACAGTCCTTACATTCATTTTCGCATTGCTCGTAATAAGAAGCTTACGATGAAAATTAAAATGATCGCACCGATTAAAGCTGGAATAATTGCATATCCGCCAATGACTGGACCAAAACTACCAAGTAATTTCGAACCAACCCAAGAACCGATAATACCAGCAATAATATTACCAATTACACCACCAGGTACGTCTTTTCCAGTAATTAAGCTCGCAAGCCATCCTAATATACCACCGACGATTAAAGACCAAATCATATAATAACCTCCTTTACATTTCACCAATCAAAATATAATTAGAAACAATTGCTTACCATTAGTTATGTGACATTTTTCATAAGTTATTCATGTTGTTCAACTTTAAGATTTTTGAGAATAATACACACAGATTAAACCTTTTTTTGAACTAACGATTTATCCGACTTGTTATTACACACATTAAGGACAATCTGGCTTCAATATTGTTCGCATAAACTCTTCTTTAAAAGCTGCATAGTTAAAACCAACAGCAATTCTTTGAATCGGCCGATCATCAAACCTTGTTGGCTCAGCTATTTTTCTAAAGTCTGCTACACTTTGGCCCCTAGTCACATCATTTGTCGTACTAATCCACACTGCCGATTTTTTATATTCGAAAATACTGTCATTTATAAACGAGATAAACGGTAGTAAATCGTGTATAGGACTTCCACCAATACCCGGATATTCTTTTTTATAAAAGTTCTCATAATAAAAATCAATCATTGGTTTAATGAGTTTCGCCTGTCCAGTTCCTTGTTTATCTATTATATTGGCCATTTCAGGTGTTATAAGCGCGCCCTGTGTTACATTTAACGGGTATATGCTAGCGTTTTTCGCATATTTCATAACAATATTTGCTGCAATTGGATCACCATAAAAATTCGCTTCAGATACTGGTGTAACATTACCTGGAAATAGGAAAGCGCCGCCCATTATATAATACGAACAAATACGATCCATTATATTTGGATACAATAAAAATAACGTAGCAAGCGTCGTTAGTCTCCCTGTCGCCACAATTATAATATCTTCTGGACAAGGTTCGATTAATTTGATTAATTCACAAAAATTTTCTCGTTTACAAATTCTCATCTCAGGTGGAATAATAGGACCTAAACCGTGATCCCCGTGGATTTCAGGGAAAAACAAAGGCTCTTCAGCTGTCATCGGTCTACTCGCACCTTCAATAATTTTCACTTGTGTAGCATAGTACCTTTCTAAAAAATAAACATTTTCCGTAACGATATCTCGTGATACATTCCCGTACTCAGCAACAATACCTAGAATATCTAATTTACATGTTTTATTTGCATAAATTAACGCTACGGCGTCATCAATACCAAAGTCTCCAAAAAAGATAATTTTCTTATTAACTATTCTCACCCCTCTTGAGCATAATCTACTATTATTATTATGTAAAAAAGACAAGGCGGTGAAACAGCGCAAACTAAAAAAGCCGCCTATTTATTGGCGACTTCAATCTTTTTATAAGACAAATATGCAAGTACATTTTTACTTGAATCGTATTTCGGGTTATTTCCTTTTCTCGGCTCTCTCATATGTGTCTTTTCAAATCCAGGAATGTCTGGCATTTTCCCCATAAATTCAAGCATTTCTTCCTCAGTACCTTCAATGCGTACACGAATCATTATAACTATTCCTCAATTCTCAGTTTCTCTGTACTAAGTATATCGTACTTCAGAAAGACTGCAACACATTTATCTTTTTAACGTTGTACTTTTTTTACATATAAACATAGCCATTTCAGTATAGAACGATTCTACTTTATTATTTTTAAATTGAATATTAAAATATCCCTTCATTTCGTTTGGTGCTTTCATCATACATTCTGTTAATTTTTCACGCTTTTGTAAAGGGACATCCATCATATTACACCACCAGTCAAAATCAAACTTCTTATCAAAAGTAAGACATGACTGCATTTGCAAACCGTTTTTTTCTAATAAAGTAAGCCATTCTGTCTTTTTTAGAGCTCGTTCATGACTTGGGTCACGCTTTTTTTCTATAAAATTATAAAATGTATCATATTCATTATTTTCTGGCGAAACATTATCTATTAAGATGAATAATCCATTATCCTCCAACGTACGATTTACTTCATAAATAAATTGAGCCGGACTCGTAAAATGATGGGCTGCAATCCGGCATGTAATTGTATCAAAAAAATGGTCTGCAAATGGTAAATTCTCTGCATTTCCTGCTACAAAAGATACATTTTCATGACCATTCTGCTTTATAAAAACTTTTGCTTTTTCTAACATCTGTTCTGTTAAATCAAGTGCAACTACTTCTTCAAACATAGGTGCTAACATATTTGCCACATGCCCGCCACCAGTAGCAACATCAAGAAGACGATTATTATGACGAGACTCAACTTGTTGAACTACATATTGTAAATCCAGTCCTTTAGCATGTATTTTACTATTTACATATTTATCTGCATTGCTGCCAAACTGTTTTTTCACAAGCTCTTCTTTACTCATATTAGCATCTTCTTTCTATTGTTATTTACATATACGACTCATATAATTATTACAATTCTCTTAATGTATTTTCAAATCCTCTTTTCATCTCACTTCTTATCATATTACCTTTCATTAAAATAATATAATTTTGCATTTTATTATTAAACAAAAAAAGGCTATGGGAACTTCCCCCCTAACCTGAATAAATATTTACTACATTTTTATTTCTTCGTATATATCTATATAATATAAATCCTCTTTCAACTTCATAATAACATCTACTTCGTTATAAGTAGCCTCACGAGCATGTAAACCAAATTGATCCATACCAATCCATATCCACCCAGGTGTAAGATATAAAACATCTATATTAAAATAATCTAACTTAGTAAGCTCCGATGTAATAAATTTATCTTTATTAGCGATTTGTTTATCTATTAAACCGTATTCTTTCCCATTTTCAAATAGCGATATAAATTTCCCTACAATCGGATGTTCACGAACAATAAAATGATATTCTTTTTCTTCTATATTTACCACAATCAAACGAGAAACAGATAAATCAGGCCCTGAATTCGACATATTTGTTTATTCACCTCCTTATATAGGCTTCTTAAATATGATAACAAATGAATATTCAAATTAAGTTAATATAATGTAAAAAATAAAAAAGCTGATTTCTCTTTAGAAATCAGCCTTTATAATTTGATCAACTTTATTCTTTTACAAATTATTATAATGTTTCTTTTTCCTCATCATTTCCAGAAACTAAATTTCCTATAGCATCCGCTGTTACTTCCACTACAAATTCACAAATACCAGCTACAACTTCTCCAATTATTTCATCCATCTTTTTACCCCCTTATTTTATGTAACCTATTTGCATTATAGAAGAAACTGGTAAATACAAACTATCGAAAAAGGTGACATAAACCTTACAGAATTGTAAGCTCTTTCATCCCTTTACTTATCCCCTTTGAAACTCCAAGTATTTTTAGCAGACATATAGGCCATCATAATATGAAGCAAGTAATAATCTAGTGTCAGGAGGCGTTTAATATGTATTACGTAAAATTAATTAAAGGTCAATCTTTCTACGCTTTTGATCATCGTTTCTTAGTGTCTGAAGAAGAAGAGGTTTCAGAGAAAATTTATAATTACTTACGACGTAATGAATTTTTTGAAGTACGTAAAGAAGAATATTCTGCTTAATTACAAAAAGCATTAAGAAAAATATCATCTTATTGTGATATATTCTTAATGCTTTTATGTGAATTTCTTCTTTTCAATAATTATTGTTGACTCTATTAAATAATCTAGTATTTGTCCAAACTAATTATTCACTATTTTCATATTCTAGTATATGAGGAGGTGAAGAATATGACTCATATCATTGATTACCAAGCTACTCAATCTATTAGTAAAACTGGTGAAACAACTTTTGCAATCCCATCTTCTCCAAATAAAGCAATTTTAGCAAATTTGAAATTGCGAATTTCAAGTAGAGATTCACGTAATAATCGAGTAGAATTAATCGCTACAATTGGTATAGAAGGTATAACTGAGACTTCACAAGTTTTATTCCGAATTTTCCGTGATAATATTGAAATTTTTAATGCACAAGTAGGTATTGAATCTACAGATTCTGAACAATTCTATGTACAAACATTTCAAGCTATAGATCAAAACGTTAGCAGTGGAACACACGAATATTCATTAACTGTAGAAAACCTTACTAGTGGTGCAAGCGCAGAAGTTGTTGGCCCACTATCTTTTAGCGCTTTAGCTATTGGACAAGAGCGTAAATGTTGCTAAGTGAATCTAATATTTAATTTTGTACTTGAGAAAAGCGAGGCGTAGTTATACGTTCTTGCTTTTTTATATGTCCCCTTACTTTCTATTAGCTTTAATCATAAATTTTTTACGTTTTGATTCACTTATTTCATCAATTAACACATCAAATTTTTGACAAATCAAAAAGATTGAAATCCAATTATGAAACACGTAATATAGACTCTGACTCTAAAAAAGTTCGTATAAAAATACTACATAAATAAGGAGGTTTTATATACGCGTTTTTCATTTTAAAAGACGGAGAGGTTTTATGTTATGTGGCGTAATAAAAACGTTTGGATTGTTTTAATTGGGGAGTTTATTGCAGGTCTAGGATTATGGCTTGGTATTCTTGGCAACCTTGAATTTATGCAAAAATATGTCCCTTCTGATTTCATGAAATCAGTTATATTATTTATCGGACTATTAGCCGGTGTTCTAGTTGGACCTATGGCTGGCCGTGTCATCGATCAGTATGAAAAGAAAAAAGTTCTTCTTTACGCTGGGTTTGGTCGAGTTTTAAGTGTTATTTTCATGTTTTTTGCTATTCAATTTGAAAGTATCGCATTTATGATTGCATTTATGGTTGCTCTTCAAATTTCAGCAGCATTTTATTTCCCTGCATTACAATCTGTAATTCCACTCATCGTACGTGAGCATGAGTTATTACAAATGAATGGTGTACATATGAATGTTGGTACAATCGCTCGTATTGCAGGTACTTCACTAGGTGGAATTCTTTTAGTTGTGATGAGTTTACAGTACATGTATGCCTTCTCAATGGCAGCATACGCCTTATTATTCCTCTCGACTTTCTTCCTACAATTCGAAGACAAGAAATCAACAACACCAAGTAAACAAGCTGCAAAAGATAATAGCTTTATGGAAGTATTTCGTATTTTAAAAGGAATTCCTATTGCTTTTACAGCACTTATATTAAGTATCATCCCTCTATTATTTATAGCTGGGTTTAATTTAATGGTTATTAACATTAGCGAAATGCAACATGATCCTACGATTAAAGGGTTCATATATACAATTGAAGGTGTCGCATTTATGTTAGGTGCCTTCGTAATTAAACGTCTATCTGATCATTTCAAACCTGAAAAATTACTATATTTCTTCGCAGTTTGTACTGCTTTTGCACATCTGTCATTGTTCTTTAGCGATATAAAATGGATGGCTCTTACATCATTTGGTTTATTTGGGTTTAGTGTTGGCTGCTTCTTCCCTATTATGTCGACGATTTTCCAAACGAAAGTGGAAAAAAGTTATCACGGTCGCCTCTTCTCATTCCGTAATATGTTTGAGAGGGTTATGTTCCAAATCGTCTTACTTGGAACAGGCTTCTTCTTAGATACAATTGGGTTACAATATATGGTTCTCATCTTCGGAGTCGTTTCATTATTGATTATTTCTATTTCCCTTTCTAAGCAGAAACATTATGAAAAACAGCATTCACAATCTGCGAATTTATAAAATAAACAAAGAAGTATGGATCTAATATTGAATCCATACTTCTTTGTTTTATAATACGCCTATTTATTACGTTTATTGAAATTACCTAAAGGAGTATCCCCCTTTTATTTCGAATAGATTATAAAAAGTACTCTTTATAAAAGGAGTGGTAAAATGTCTGATGGCATCCAAGTATTTATTGTCCTGCTCTTTGCAATTGCTCTGTTTAGCATCCTAAACTTTTTAGCCATTTCCTTATCTGGACATAGTTTTAAAAAAAGAATCGTGGCAGGTTTCATATTTTTAATACTGACTCCCATTATCTTTTTGACTATCGCAACATTTGCTTCTATATTCGATGCAGGTACGTTAGCCTTTATGATCGCAAGCGTATATATATTAAATGGAATAGTAATTCTGCTTTCCTCTTTATTTATCCTCAAAAAAGACATAACATAGGCTATAGTACTAGCATGAATCTGACTTTACACTAGATTCATGCTTATTTAATTTCTCCTAAATTTTTATATGAAATTAAATAATTCTTTAAAAAAATTTAAACTTTATTTATTATAATATCCCTATCGTATTCGCACGTTTATTCAAATTTAAAAGAAAGGAGCACAAAATGAAAAAGGTTCTACTTACAATTCCTATACTAATCATCCTACTTAGTGGATGCAGCAATAACGATATATACGGTTCTTGGGAAGTCGTTGACAATAAAAAAGGTGAATGCCCTGTATATTATAAATTTGAAACAGTTGTCAAAAAAGAAAATAAAGAGGAAATTGTGCAAAATTTAGTAGAAATGCAAACAACAAAGAATAAAGACGATTTATATAAAGGCTCATTTGTCAAAAATTCTAATGTATATCACATTGATTATGGTAATTCATTTACATCGGACCAAACTTTAAAAGTTGCCGACGGTACATTAAATGTATACTTTTTGACAGCCGAAAAATTATGCACATATAAAAAGAAATGATTACATTTCAGAGGAGACGCAGAAAATATTTTCTGCGTTATTTCACTTTAGAAATCGTCCGCAAAAATAGCCCTTGTTTTCGTATTCTTTTTCATTCAAAACATGAGAAATATACTTAATAAAAACTAGAAAATACCTTAAGTTATATAAAATGAATTATATAATACACATTTCAATTAATATATCTACGTTATTTACATCGTTACTTTTCAAAATAGGCTAATCCTCCCTCTAAATTTATCAATCGTTTTAATTTTCATAAAAAAATGATAAAATGTAAACATGTGTTTTCAGAATAATTAAAAACGCAGAATGAAAGCACTGTTTTTAGGAGGGGTTTTGATGACTTACACGTTAGCAACTAGAATGAAAGCATTCCAATCTTCTATATTTAGTGAATTAGGAGCCTATAAAAAAGAAAAAATTGCAGCAGGTCATAACATGATTGATTTGAGCATCGGAAATCCTGATATGCCGCCCGCTGATTTTGTAAGAGAAACAATGGTACATACAGCGAGTGAAAAAGAGAGCTACGGGTATACATTATCCGGTATTCAAGAATTTCACGAAGCTGTAACTGAATATTACAACAACACTCATAACGTTTTATTAAATGCGGATAAAGAAGTTTTATTATTAATGGGTTCACAAGACGGGCTCGTTCATTTACCTATGGTTTATGCAAATCCAGGTGATATTATATTAGTTCCTGATCCAGGATATACAGCTTATGAAACAGGTATTCAAATGGCTGGTGCAACATCTTACTACATGCCTTTAACGAAAGAGAATGATTTCTTACCAGACTTAGAAGTCATCCCTGAAGAAATTGCCGATCAAGCGAAGATGATGATTTTAAACTTCCCAGGGAATCCCGTTCCAGCAATAGCTCATGAAGATTTCTTTAAAGAAGTAATCGCATTCGCGAAAAAGCATAATATTATCGTTGTCCATGATTTTGCTTATGCTGAATTTTATTTCGATGGTAATAAGCCAATTAGCTTCCTCTCTGTACCTGGTGCTAAAGAAGTTAGTGTAGAAATCAATTCTTTGTCAAAAAGTTATAGTTTAGCAGGTAGCCGTATTGGATATATGATTGGAAACGAAGAAATTATTCGTGCACTTACTCAATTTAAATCTAATACCGATTACGGTGTATTTTTACCAATTCAAAAAGCGGCATCTGCAGCACTAAGAAATGGCGCTGCATTTTGTGAGAAAAACCGCGATATTTATCAAGAACGGAGAGATACTTTAGTCGATGGATTCCGAACATTTGGCTGGAATGTCGATAAGCCAGCTGGTAGTATGTTTGTCTGGGCTGAAATTCCACAAGGATGGACTTCTCTAGACTTCGCTTATGCATTAATGGATCGTGCGAATGTCGTTGTTACACCTGGTCATGCATTTGGACCTCATGGAGAAGGCTTCGTACGTATTGCACTCGTTCAAGATAAAGAAGTTTTGCAACAAGTTGTTGAAAATATTAGAAATAGCGGCATTTTCGTCCTTGAAAAAGTAGATGAATTAGTTAAAAATTAGTTCCCACTCCCCTGCTTAACTTTAGCAGGGGTATTATTAATTGGAGGTACTTTCATATGCATATTAAAGACACGCTTCCCCATCGTTATCCATTTTTAATGATTGATAAAGTAACAAATGTAAAACAAGGTGAATCCGTTACAGGATATAAACTCATTACAAATAACGAATGGTTTATAAATGATAGTCAAAAACATATGCCTCATATGTTAATTGTAGAATCACTTGCCCAGCTTAGTGCATTTGTACATACAAGTGATTCTGAAGGACTAGGATTCCTCTCCTCTTTAGATGGAGTTGAATTCCACGGAAAAGCATATCCCGGTGATAAACTTGATTTACATTATGAGCTAACGCGCAATCGCCGAGGTTTTATTCTTGGTAAAGGTATTGCAACTGTAAACGACCAGCCTATTGTAACTATAGAAAAACTATTAATATATCAAGCAGATTAAAGTGTTCCTTATATCAGTTGGAAATATCTATTCTCAACCAATTAAGTAAATAGGAAAACATATTACGTAGTTAGGAGCAGGAAAATGGAACGTACTATCGGTATCGATGCTGGAGGCACATTAACGAAAATAGCTTATTTTAACGAAAAAAAGCTATTAACTTTTGAAAAATTTTATTCGCATGAACAACATAAAATAATAGATTGGATTAAAAACAACAATGGCATAAAACAAATATGTATTACGGGTGGTAAATCGAAACTATTACAGCATCTGCTTACAGCTTCATATAAAATAATAGAGCTAAACGAATTTGAATCTACTCTTGCAGGTGTCCAATACATATTAAAAGAAGAAAAACACACTATAAACAATTTTATTTTAACCAATATCGGTACAGGTACTTCTATCCATTATGTTTATAATGAACAATATATTCGCGCTGGTGGAACCGGAGTTGGCGGTGGGACTATTATGGGACTTTCAAAATTGTTAACAAATATAGATCATTTTGAAGATGTAATCCCTCTAACAAAAGTAGGATCTAGAAAAGAACTAGATATTACGGTTGGAGATATTTATAGTGGTATTCTCTCACCTATTGATAATAGCTTAACTGCTAGCAATTTTGGTAAAGCCGCTATTTCAGAATCGAAATATAATAGCTCAGACATACTTGCTACTATACAAGGACTTGTCGGTGAAGTCGTTACTGCATTAAGCCTTCAATTCGCTGAAACAAAAAACATTGAACATATTATTTATATTGGTTCGACTTTATGTAATAACGTACAACTTCAACATATTATGAGTAGCTACACCGAATATCAAAATAAAACACCAATCTTTTTACAAGATGGTGGTAATAGCGGTGCAATTGGTGCATTACTTCATGCTACGAAATAAAAAGCTGACTTTTGTCAGCTTTTAAAAAATGGCACTTCAAATTCAATAATTGATTCCCCATTCTCTCCAATTCGCTCCACGCTTATTCTATCAATCACACAATTTAACTTCCCATGAAAACTAGGAATCTCCTTCACTACTTCAGCAGCTAATTCGGCACTTTCTTTTCTTCCGACTGTTACATGTGGGATGTACGGAATGTCTTCTTTCAAAAATTGTAATAAAGGTCCTGTATACAGGCTATCATGTAGTTCTTCTATTTGTTTTCTTCCTCTATCAACTTCTAAAAACAAATAGTTTCCTACGCTAGTGATACGATTTGCAAACTCAATTTCAATTTTGCCTCCCCCTTTTGATACATTAAAAATATGAGATTTTAATTCATCATTTGAAATATTACTCTTAAACGGGAATACGATTGTTATATGCGGTGGAATTAATCCAAATAAAGGATCATGTTTATGTCTAATGTTCTCTATTTTATCGATGGACATGTTGTTTAGAAAAAGTAAAATTGTACGCATTTTTATCCCCTCAACTTTTCCTCATTATAATATGTATCATATTCTATGACAGCCTGCCCTTCAACAACTTGTTTTGCTTACCTATAAAAATAAAAAAACTTCTCAAATGAGAAGTTTTCATATAGCATGATTATTATTTTCCCGCCAAACTTTTCTAAACTTATACTTTGAACTGTTCCACCACCGGGTAAATGATTAACAATTGCAACCACATCTGAGTTATTACCAACATATGTTCCAGCATATTTCTTAAAGTCACTAGGTTTCACATCACATATTTCTTTTATTCTTTCTCCGCTAGAACAAGCAGTAATAAATAAAAAAATTGTTAGCATAACAACTACATTACGATGCATATATTTCATTTAGCATCCCCCATTTTTATCGATATTTCGTTAATTACAATACATCTTCTCAAAACCCTTTAAAACATACGCATTTTAATCAAAATTAAAAATTTTCAATTTTTCCGTTTACAATTATCCATTAATTGTATATAATTACTAACGTAAGAAAAATATTCTAAAAGGAGGTCGAAGGAAATGATGAAATTACAATTACATGCATTAACTTTAGCGTTAACTGCACCTGTGGTTTCTGGACAATTAAATATGAATTCGACCACCCTAATGGAGAATTGAAAATCGTACTTTATTTCATTTAATTCATAAATTCGCCACAGGAGGTCGTATACTTTCCTGTGGCTTTTTCACGCCCAGCCATAGGAGAACTGTATCTTCCTGTGGTTTTTTTGCGCGATTTTTTAGTCTCTTACATTATTTTTCTAAGAAAGGAGCAACATTCAATGACTATTAGCGTATTGTTTTTAAGTATTACGATTCAAAGAAATACAATTTCCAAAGATGAAATTCTTCATAATGAGCAAATTGAAAAAGCTATGAATGATGTTAAGGAGCGCCAAGCACTTTACTGTGATCACCTGTAATTCCTTTTCGAAAGGAGGAATTCATTTATGACTTTTCATATTTTCTTTTTTACGACTGTACTTCAAAAAAATACTTTATCTGAAACTGAAATTAATCGTAAACAACAGTTAAAACAACTGACTGATAAAATAACTGACATTAAAAGTTCATACTACACTCAAATGTATTAAAAATATATTTTAAAGGGGTAATATATTCATGAAATTTAAAGCATTCTTTTTAACAATCACCATTCAAAAACGTAAACTTTCACAGAAAGAGATTTTACGTGAGCAACACATCCAAAATATTATGGACGAAGTAAAAGAACGCCAATCTTCTTATTACACTCGTCTTTTCTAAAACACTTATAAAGGGGCAATTATTTTATGAAATTTAAAGTATTCTTTTTAACCATTACCATTCAAAAAAATAAATTTTCCGAGTCTGAAATGCTTCATGAGCGACAAATTAATCAGGCTATGGATTCTGTAAAAGAAAGACAAAGTCATTACTGTAGTCACCTGTAATTTCTTATTACACTCGTTTTTTCTAAATCACTTATAAAGGGGCAATTATTTTATGAAATTTAAAGTATTCTTTTTAACCATTACCATTCAAAAAAATAAATTTTCTGAGTCTGAAATGCTTCATGAACGACAAATTAATCAGGCTATGGATTCTGTAAAAGAAAGACAAAGTCATTACTGTAGTCATCTGTAATTCCAATTCGAAAGGAGGAATTCACATATGAAGTTTCACCTATTCTTTTTAACGATTACGATTCAAAAAGAAACAATATCTCAAAATGAATTAAAACAAGAAAGACAATATAAACAAGTTATTGATGAAATTCGAGATCGTAGAAGCAAGTACTACACTCACCTTTAATCGTTTAACTATATAGAATTGAAAGGAGTCGATTATGATGATGATAGCACGCTGTAAGGAAATGATTTGGATAGTTCAGAGGGATTCCACATAGTTTTATAGAGCTTATATCCCACAAGTTCATCACTGAATTTGATGTATAAAAAATATATAATAAAATCAAATCAACCCGCTTTTAATTATTTTTTATAAACAAAAGATACACCACTTAAAAAGAGGTGTATCTTTCTCAGGTTTTACTATTTCCGATTACTTCTCTTCGTCTTAAACAATCTCACTAAGTTCGAAACAACTGTTTTTGTTACTGCATAAACTGGTACTGCTAAAATCATTCCGATGATTCCAGCAAAGTTACCTACCCCTAAAATTAGGATAATAATTGTTAATGGGTGGATGTTTAATTTCGAGCTCATAATACGTGGTGAAATAATATTACTTTCAAACTGTTGTACAATTGTTACGATAATAATTACGTATAAGGCTTGCATCGGAGATACGAACAGTCCTACAATAACAGCTGGTGCTGCTCCGATAAATGGACCTAAGTTAGGAATGATGTTTGTAAATGCTGCGATAATCCCTAAAACGAAAGCGTACGGTAAATCGATAATTAAATAACCGATAAAAGTAAACGCACCTACAAATATACAAACGAGCGCTTGCCCTTGAATATATGCAGATAATGTTTCGTTCGTTTCCTTAATGATACGAAGCCCCTCTTCACGGTAAGACTCTGGTAATAAACTTACCGCTTTCCCTGGAAAGGCATGTCCATCTTTAAACATGTAAAATAAAATGAACGGTACAGTAAATACAACTAATGCAACGTTCGTGATAATACCAAATAAAGCCGTTGCACTCGACGTAATTGTATTTGGTATATCTTTTAAGTATTCAATCGCATTTTTTTCAATTGTTTCAATGGAAACGTAGTTTTGTGTAGATAACCATTCAAACAACCTATGATGTGATAATTCTTGTATGTATACTTTTCCCTCTTTTATGTAGCCTGGCATATTTTTAACCAAGTCCATTAGCTGTTGTGAAATCGTAGGAACAACTACTCCAACGCCAACCGCAGTTAATGTTATGATAAAAAGATATAACAGCAATATCGCTAAATTTCTAGGTACTTTTTTATTCTCCAAAAAGATTAATACAGGATTAAATATGAAGTATAAAAAAAGCGCGATTAAGATTGGGAAAAATAATGTTGATATGAAGATACCAATCGGTTGAAATAAAAATGATATTTTTGTGCAAATAAATATGATTCCTACAACCATTAGCACTTCTAATGTCCAAAAGTGCACTTTTGATTTCAAAAAAATGGCCTCCTTTAAACTAGCACTTCTCTTCATTGTACCAAAATAAGTATGAATTTCACATAATATTTTCCTTTACAATATTCCAAAATACCAATAAATACACTACAATGAGATTACATACAAATTTGCAGGTAAAGGTGATAAAAATGACACAATGCATCATTTGCAGAAAAGATACGAAAGAACTTAGTGAACAATATGTCATTCCAGAAATATTATGTGGATATTATTTCACAAACTCAATTTGTGATACTTGTCATGAACAAATGACAACAAATATTGATCGTCCTTTAATTAGGCATAAATTGAGTCAATTTAAGATTGAACAAATGAAAAGACAAATTGATTCCCCACTCTATACGAATGAGCACGGTGAAGAACTTGCGGCTGCTGAGACTGATGTTGTCGAAGTAAGCGACGAAATTCTTTATTCTAATGCATTAATTATGAAACTATGTAAAAAGCACGATATTTCCTTACATAATGAAATTTGGAAAGAGGAACGTGTAACGAAAGTAGCGAGTTCTATTCAACGTGAATTGCTATTGGATAACCGTAAATATAAAATGAGTATATTAAAAATGGCTTATACATTCGCTGTACAAACAGTTGATGGCTACTTTGAAAATCAAGATGCGATTGATATCTCTACCATTCTCTCAAATGCAGATTTCGTGGAACTAAAAGAAAAAAGCATTGTACGTGATTTAAGCAAAAGTTCTTTATGGAATACGCTAAATACAAGTAGTGAAAATCATTACTTTATTTTACTTAGCGATAAAGACGGTCTGTTTTGCTTCATTCGTTTGTTTGACATCTTTGATGTTGTCGTTCATTTATCAGAAAAAAGATTTGACCTTCCATCACCCATTGTCGGTGTAAATAATGTGAATACACAGAAATTTTATGTCCAAAGTTTAAAACAGTATATGGATGGTCTGTTTAAAGAAAAAGCACCTACTATATAATAGGAACCAGAACGTATGGTCTCCTTTCTTGATGAAAAGACACTGTGTTATAATGAGTATGAAAAGAACAATACAATCACATAAACCAATTATAAATTGTATATAAATAAAAAAGACTAGTGTGCGGCTACACACTAGTCCACGTAACTTAGCAGATTGGATTGTTCATTTATCCTATTTGTTTCTTACAAACAAAACAACCCACATTCTATAGGCATAGGTGGGTTGTTATTTTTTGAGCTTGTCTATTAAAACGACGACGAACGTTAACAATGCAACGAGAAACAGTCCACCTTGCAATAGCAACGCTATTTCACTCACGAATTATCACCCCCCTCCTACTTGGAGAAGTGATAATTGAACAACCAACCGCACCTTAAGTTACCCTTTAATTTTACCATATTTTCTAATAATTTACGATGAAAACCCGCAAGCGAATAACTTGCGGTTTTTTTATACCGTATTAACAGGCAGTAAACAAAATGAAGCAATAAATAGGTGAAACTTTATTTCTCACTATTTTTTTAATGCATATGCATCAGCAATCATTTCACCAACAATTTTATTTTCTTCTTTCTTCTCGTCTTTCAATAATGGGAATAACAATTCTGCCACTTCATACGCTTCTTCTAAATGCGGATATCCTGATAAAACAAACGTATCAATTCCTAACAATTCATATTCTTTTATCCTTTCTGCTACTGTATGCGGATCGCCTACAAGTGCAGTACCTGCCCCACCTCTTACAAGTCCGATTCCAGCCCATAAATTAGGGCTTATCTCTAACGACTCTCTCGTACCTTTATTTAAATGGGTCATCCGTTTTTGACCAACCGAATCATATCTTGCAAATGTCTTTTGAGCAAGCCCAATTGTTTCATTATCCACATATTGAATTAAACGTTCTGCCTCTTCCCATGCTTCTTCTTCTGTTTCTCTTACAATTACGTGTAATCTAATGCCAAATCGCACTGTACGCCCCTTCTCTTCTGCAAGTTTTCTTACTTCTTCTATTTTCTCTTTCACTTGCTCTGGCGGCTCTCCCCACGTTAAATATACATCACTATGTTCAGCTGCTACTTCTTTTCCAGCAGCTGACGATCCTCCAAAATATATAGGAGGATATGGTGTTTGAACTGGTGGGAAGACAACTTTACTATCTGTAACTTTAATATGTTTTCCTTCTAAAGAGATCGTTTCACCTTGCAATGTCGATTTCCAAACTTTTAAAAATTCATCCGCTGCTTCATATCTTTCATCATGATCAAGATATAATCCATCTCCTTGTAGTTCAACTGGATCTCCTCCAGCTACTACATTAATAAGCAGCCTCCCATGTGAAATTCTATCAAATGTAGATGCCATCCTCGCTGCAACTGTAGGGGACATTAGTCCTGGTCTCACTGCTACTAAAAATTTTAGTTTTTCTGTTTCAGCAGCAAGAGCTGAAGCTAACACCCAAGGGTCTTCACATCCTTGACCAGTTGGAAGTAAAACACCCGTATATCCTAAATAATCAGCTGCCGCAGCAACTTGCTTATAATAACCATATTCAGCTGCTCTTCCTCGTTTTGTCGTTCCTAAATATCGACCATCTCCATAAGCCGGAATAAACCATAATAATTCCATACCTTTACACACCCCTTATTTATTTTGAATCGTATACTAACACATTCTATATAAATTACCCCTAATAATTTATATGTTAATTCCCTGTCTCACCTTTAAAGTTATCTCGCCATCTTAAAAACTTCACTTCTAGTAAACGTACTAGAGAGTCAGAAAACTTCCCAACAAATGCAAATATAATTATGCCGACAAATACAATATCTGTATTTGAAAATTGCCTTGCATCCATAATCATATAGCCAATACCTTCTGTAGACCCCATAAGTTCTGCTACTACTAAACTCACCCATGCAACACCTAACGATAACCTTGCTCCTAGTAAAAGGTTAGGCAATGCAGCTGGTAAAATTAGTTTCGTGATTAATTTTCTTTTACTAAACTCTAACACTCTCGCAACATCAAATAACTTTGAATCCACACCTCTAATACCTAAAAATGCGTTTACGTATAAAGGAAAAAATGCACCATCTGCAATTAATAACACTTTCGATGTTTCACCAAAACCGAACCATAATACGAAAAGCGGTGCAACAGCTAAATGAGGTACAGTTCTTAACATTTGCACAGATGGATCTAAATATTGCTCACTTCTCGTTGAAAATCCAACAATCGTTCCTAAAATGATTCCTAAGCCCCCACCAATAAAGAAACCAGCCGCAGCCCTAAATACACTAATACTTAAATGGCCGAATAACTCTCCTGTTTTAATAAGCTCTTGGAAAGCTAGAAAAATATCTAATGGTGTTGGTAAAACTGTTTTAGAAACAAGACCGAATACACCAGCTAACTGCCAAATTATTAATATAATAACCGGTATAGTAATCGCCCTTACTAAAACTTTTACATTTAACTTTCGCATCTTCTTGACGTTGTTTTTCTCAATCGTTATACTCGCTGGTTTAATAACAGCTTTCGTATTTCCCACTTTACAAAACCTCTTTTCACTTCGCTTTCAATGCTTTTTCTACGAAAGAATTATCTACAACTTTTTCCGTCTTAATTTCTTTCTTTATAGAACCGAGCTTATATTGAAAATCCGCTGTCTTTTGTTGTTCTGCTATTATTTCCTTCGTTACTGGAACTAAAATTGGTTTGTCGTGATTAAACACTTCTTTTACGATCTTCGCATCTATCTTTTTTACAGAAGTATATACTTTTATTGCTTCATCTAAGTTAGCATCTTGCCATACACGTGCTTTCTCATAAACTTTGAGGAATTTCTCAACTAATTCTGGATGTTCTTTCGCAAATTTTGTTCTCGTAATTAAAAATTCTGGTGAAGAGACATTTAATGTTTCACCGTCTGCAATCACCTTCGCACCTTTATTTAACGTATGTAATGATATGAAAGGGTCCCAAATCGCCCATGCATCTACTGATCCTGATTCGAATGCAGGCTGCGCTTCATCTGGTTGTAATTGAATGACATTTACATCTTTTGAATCAATCCCTTCTTTATCAAGTGCTCGATACAATAAATTAAAAGCACTACTTCCTTTTGCTACTGCAATTTTTTTACCTTTTAACTCTTTTACACTCGCAATTTTGCTATCTTTTTGAACGAGAATTCCAGTTCCTTTTCTCGCATAACTTGTATTGGCGATTTCGGTAAATCCAATACCTGCTGCTTGCGCTGAAATGACTGGAGAATTCCCTACTTCACCAAAGTCTAATCGGTTTGATGCGATTGCTTCAAAATAAGGAGGTCCACTTTGGAACTCTGTCCATTTCACTTTAACTCCTTCTTTTTTAAACTCCTCTTCAAACCACCCCTTTTTCTTTGCTAGTAATAGCGGGCTTAATCCTTGCTGTATACCAATTTGTATTGTTACATCTTCTTTCTTACTACTTGCTGTACTTTTTTCACATCCTAATAAACATACTGATATAGCTAAAACAAAAGAAAGAATTTTTAATTTTTTATACATATAAAATCCCCCTTTTCCTATATACTTGTTTGAATCAACCCTCCATATTCAAACTGCTGTAATACTTTCGTTCGAAGTTGTTGGAACGATTGAGAAGTTTTATTCCGCGGATAAGGCAAATTATTTTCAATCACTTTATGTATTTTCCCTAGTTTTGCACTCATAATGATGATTCGGTTTGAAAGATATATCGCTTCGTCTATATCATGTGTAACGAATATCATTGTTGTTTTCTTATGCTCCCAAATATTTAGCAATACTTCTTGTAAATGACTTCGAGTAAAAGCATCCAGCGCTCCAAAAGGTTCATCAAGTAATAATACATTTGGATCTCTTAATAACGCTCTCGCTATCGCAACACGTTGTGACATCCCGCCTGAAATTTCTTTCGGATACGATTTTTCAAAGCCATCTAACCGAACGATTTCAACCCATTCTCTCACCTTATCTTTCACATACTTATCTTTTAACGACAAATCTGCCGCTATATTTTCTTCAACTGTTAACCATGGAAAAAGCCTATGTTCTTGAAAAATAAAACCTTGTTTCTTGCTCGTTTTTAAGATAGGCTCCCCGTCAATAACAACTTCACCTTCAAAATCATTATCTAGACCTGCAACAATTTTTAGTAATGTACTTTTTCCGCACCCACTCGGACCAATTACTGTAACAAAATCCCCTTTCTCTAATTGAAAATTAATATTCTCTAGCACTTGAACCGTACCAGTTTGTTTCAAAAAATATTTTGATACCCCATCAATTGAAACAGTCATTTCTTCCCCTCCTTAAAATGATTCATATAAATGAACAGATTCAGTATTTGTGCAATAAAAAAACCAAAGGCATTTTATCAACAGATAAAATGCCTTTGGTTTCTCCAATCGGCAATACGTTATGGAATTAAGTACATATTATACAAATATTTCCGATAAGTCAACTAGGTTTTGTCAAAACATACATATGATTCGTTTGAACATTTTTACTGTTGTTTATTTGAACAATATCATTTACTTACTATTTTTTCTGATCTTTAATCTACTGTAACCAATAAGAAAACTCACACGCTAAATGCAGTTGATGGGATTTAATAACTAAGCGACGAAATTTCTACAAAAAAAGAGTAATTTCAAGAAATATGCTACTAACCTTAGATTTATTAAAAAAGTTAGATCGTATAACTTGAGACTACTCATTCCCATTCAAAATATTTATGTAATTAAATTTTATTTCCTCTGCACCCTGGCTGTCTCCAAAACTATTGGTGGCAGCTCTTTTTGAATGATTTCTTTTAATCCATAAAGAGCTTTCCTCACATAACCACCTTCGAAATTCCCTAATGGTTCTGGTAATTCATCTTCATCCAATATGAAGTATTCTCCATTTGGAAGTACCATAATATCGATGATTAAATCTTCAAAGGAAACCACTGCATCTTTTATTTGTGTGTTTTTTACGATATTAAAATAGGAACCTAAATACTTTCCTTTTATATCTCTCCATACGTATAAATTGTACGGACGATCTTTCCAGTAATATGCGATTGTATAACTTCCTTTTGGGATTGTTAACTTAGTATCATTTGCAGTCATTGTAAATGAATACTGCACCTCGTGAAATAAAACGATACTTTGTGATTGCTTTTCAAGTAATAAGCAATTGTGATCTACTATTGTTGAGTTATACTGGATTTTTCTTTCTATAATTTCAATTTTCGATGTAAGTAACTTATTCATTATTTTGTTTCCCCTTATGCTAGTTCTATCCTCAATTATATCCATTTATATAGCGATAAAGAAGTGTATAGTTTTTTATATAATGATTTATACAAGTACATAATAAAAACTCCTTCTTATTTAGAAAGAGTTTTTATTATGTAACTAACAGCACTATTACTCATGTTTTAACTTTTCCTTAACCGCATCATAAAATTTTCGTTCTTCATCAACATTCAAGTAAACACGACTTACTGTTTTAGAAAATCCGTATAACAACTGCGCTTTCACTGGCTCTTTTAATGTTATTTCAAAAGTAGCAGGTTCTTTTATGAACTCCATAACAGTTGCATCCAATACCTGTTTCCTTTCTTTTGCCGTTAGCAATTCCCCCTTGTAGAACGCAATACTATCAATTTGTGTAAATGGCATAACAATTTTCTTTCCTAATCCGATTTGAATGATTACTTGTTCTTCTGTTACGACAAGGGGATTTTTGCGCATCGCTTGTATTTCAGCTATAAAATAAATCATCGCGTATACATTTAAAATAAGTAAAATCCATGCTATTACTGGATTCCACTGATGTAGTAAATAATGAAAACCAATGCTTTCAATTATTGTTGCATGAATAATCATGATATACACACCTATAGCACCAGTCTTTTTATGATATGAGTATACAGATTTACCTGTTGGTACTTTTTCACGCCACGATAAAAACGCATAATAGATTAACTTACACTCTGTTAGAATGACATCTACTAACTTACTTCTTTTCATAGTAGCGTCAAACGCTGCATCAATTGCATAAGAAAAGGAATAATTTTCTCTTCTATATTCTTTATATTTTTTTATTATTTTAGGAAGCACTCTAACAATTTTATAGAGAAGGAATAATTCTAGACCTACAAATGCAATTTCAGCCGCAACAATAATATAAGAGATGAATGAAAAAGCTTGTAAATAGTCACTTGGAATAATAAATCTTGCAAAAATATAACCAGCTATTACAACAGGAACTATATACGTTAACGAGTATCTTTTTCGAATAATGAAGAAATACGTGATGATTGGAATGACAAACATGTAATCTAATAATGACCCAAGCACAACTTCTTTCGGCGCAACTGGTACAATTGGAAGGGCATACAATAAATAGTTTGATAGCATAATTAAAGAGACGAGTCCAATCCAAACACCTTTTCGCCTTCGTGATAGTGTAACCTCCATACGTTCACTCCTTTATTTAAAAACCTCATTTAAATGGTCTTTATAAAATGAAATGGCACGTTCAAATTCTTTTACTTCCTCTACTTTCACGACAGTTTCAAGTAATAATTTCATCGCTGATTCGTGATCGTTTACGTTATATTTTGCTAATGATAAAAATACTTTCATCGGAGCGTTCTCTGGGAATTTTTTCACCCCAGCTTCTAATACTGTAATTGCCTTTTCATATTCCCCTATACAACGATATGTACTTCCTAAACCAATATAAGCACCGCAAAGCGATTCGCCATCAAGTCCATTTGCGATTGCCTGCTCATAATACGGAACTGCTTCTGTTTCTAGCCCCATTACATCATGTATCCACGCACACTGATACAGTACTTCTGCATCCTTTGTAAAGTTTGTTAATCCTATAAGCATCTCTTTAGACTGCGCATATTTCTTTTCGTTTCTAAGTTTAATAGCTTGCTTTAATAAATGTTCCATAGAATCCACTCCTCACCAATTATTCTGTGTATAGCTCTTGATTGGTATACGCTTCACATTCGTGTAAAAGTAAAATTCCCACCAATTAAAGTTTCGCTTACTTATTACTATGCGGATTCATTCTCATCTAAAAACTTAATTTTAAAAAGCAGTGACACGATTACATAATAACTCTAAGCTTTTGACAATTTCTTTCGCTGTTTCATCTTTCCCATTACACAACTTCCCTTTACCATCCTGTCCAATTACATAATGCACAGCTCCGCGCGAATATAAAGAATGTGGTGAATTCGCAATCATTACATTCGCCCTTGCTTCTTTCATTCTATTTTTTGCTCTTTCAAACAGTTCTTCTTCATTTAAATCACTTTCAAGTTTAAAACCAACAAGTACTGTTTCTGGGTCCCATTCTTTTATTTGTTTTAATACTTTTGGAGCCTTTTGAAAGTGAATAATCGGTGCTATATCACTTGAAATTTTTCCGTTCATATTAAGAACATTACCATCTTGATCACAAATTTTCTCCACAATCCAATCTGATCCAGCCGCTGCCATAATGACTGCATCAATCTTTTCATGTGATATGATACTTTTCATTTTATCTTGTAAATCAACGATTCCTTCAAATGGATGTAATTCTAACCCTCTATGTACATCACTCGGTTTCTCCGCAAAATAACCGTGTAAATATATAACATGTGCCCCTTTAGCTAGAAGTTCTTCTGCGATTATCCTTCCGATTGTACCTTTGGCCATATTCGTATGCCCGCGTACTTGATCCCATTTTTCTAGACAACCACCGCTCGTAATTAATACCTTTTTCCCCTTCATTGTAACCATCCCTTACTAATTTTTCTTACGAAACCATTCTGTTCCAAAGTCAACTATATCACGTTGTTTCATTAGACGACACGTTGCATTCCCTATCTTCCCATTTTTTACAGTTCCTTTTCGCTCAAACTCCACACCAATTTCTACAAACTTCTCAGATTCGTAATCCATTTCAAAAAACTCTTTCCATACTCTTTCACCATTTTCTATAATAGGTGCTCCTACTTGTATTAACTCACATGCACCAGAACGCACCTCGGATAAATGAACAGACGTATTAGAATCATATCCAACACCAATTAATAATACGTACCCGTCTAAATCATATATTTTTCTTAATGGAGATTCTTCTCCAAAGCTCATTGATAACGAATGGTTCATTGTTATTTCTACTGCATGTTTCCCCCATGCAGCAAAACTTCCTAACGGATGATTACTACGTACTACATTCGGATATGTACGAAAACATTCAACTATTTCACCCATTCCCCTTGTTGGGGTTATACGTGAATCAAATGCTGGGACGTTATCTCGGATAATTTGCCACCAGTCTTCCGGTACAGGTGGTCTTGACCAATGTTTCGGATCGGACAAATCCGAAGATTGCGTTGGCATTATTATCGTTCCTTCTTCCGTAACAACTTTCATTAATGCTTCTACTACAGCAACCGCACCACCAGATATCCACCCGATAGAACTTAGTGATGAATGAACGATAATTGTCATTCCTTTTTCGACTCCTAATGCTTTTAAATCTTTTGTTATTGTTTCGATTGTATTTGGAAATTGTGTACTTGCTACTATTTCATTCATTTTCATATTGGTTCCCCCACTAGCTACGTAAATTTAAACTTTTATATAAATATATTATCATATTTTTCTTAATTTTTAACTTAATCATTTTTCACATCTATAAAAAATAGTAATATTATTACACAAAAAATATTTGAATTATGATATTCAGATTTAAAACACAAAAAGAAAGTGAAGATTTTACATCCCCACCATAAAAAGCTGTTTTATACATAGACGAAAGAGCTCATCACAAATGATGAGCTCTTTGTTTACTTTATCCTTCAATTGTAACCCCAGTAAACATTGATAAGTTTCCCGTTATTTTCTCACCTACACGTAAAAATAAGCCTGCTGCTCTTCCACTTATACAGTGAGAGCCAATTAATAGTTTACCAGTATATGGACCATCCCATGTGTCAATGGTACAGTCAGGCATTTCTATGTATTGCTGGTATATCTTCCTTTGTTCAAAGTAATACTCTGTTTTATCTTCAGCTAATAATTCATCATTTTCGTATATAGATACTCCGCCACCTTCACGACCAAATACAGGTTTTGAAACGTATGATTCATGTCTTTCTAGAAATCGCTTATTTGAAAAATATGTTGGTAGAAAGTATTTATAAATAATGTCTTGCTCTTCTTCTGTAAAGAAAACACTTTCTTCATAAAGCTTCCAAATTAGTGCGAGTACACTTTTGTTTTGCATAACAAACGCGGCTGGCGGATTAATAATTTTCACTCTTTCTTGCGCAATATGATCTAAAAATTGTAAACCAATCCTTTTTCCATTCTTATCAACGTCCGTTACTAAATACTCTATTGGATACAGTCTATATAAATATTTTATTTTTTCTCCACTTGGCGTATATATACCATCTTCCGCAACGACAATGTCTTGTATTCCTACATAGTCCGTTGACTGATTTAAGCAATACGTTCTTAAAAACTGAACCGTTTGACTATCTTCATCGTGCCAATCATAACTAGTAAAATATATCGTCTCTTCAGGGCCTATATGATAGTCATGTTTAATTTGTTCCCATGCCTGCACAATATGCTCTTCTATATGGTTTGGGTGATTTACATCATGATAACGGCATAACACTTCATTTGCGACAGACGGTTCTAAATAGCCTGTTGGCGTATCACAATTTACTTCTATTAATTTTATATCGTCACCATTTACGATAAAATCAAACCTTGTAAAATATGAAAATAAACCATTATGTTTCATTCTCGCCATTTCCCACGCTTCAGCTGGGAATCCAAGTTTTTGAAAATCTTTTGTCGTATTTACAATATATTGATACGTTCTATATAACACATACATGATTTCTTCTGTCGCTTTTGAGATAGCAGTATAAGTTTTTGCTGGCATGCGATACATCCCTGTTGCCATATATTGATTCCATTCTTCATTCTCTAACAGACTAGGCCAAGTGAAACCATTCCTACTAGCCTCTTCTGCAAGTGAAAACCATACTTTCATATACTCTTCTTGCTCTCGTTCTGTATACATTACTCCATTACCCTTTCGTTTTAGGATCCTACTGGCGCTTTTGCGTTTCCAATTCCACTTGAACCAGAGTTTACTTTCGGTGTTTGCGTAGTAGATGATTTTGGCGTATTTGTATCTGGTGTTACTTTATTGGATGGATTTGGCTGCTGTTTATTTAAATCTACTTTATTGGAAATATTATTATTACCGTTAGAACCACCAGAATAACCACCGCTACTACCGCCACCTGTTCTACGCTCATCTTTTTCACGATATGGAATAACATTATTTGCATACGGTTTCTTCATTAAATTTGGTTTTGCTGTATAATTCATATTTGAAGTTCTACTCGCTAATAAATATCCTGCTACAAATGGAAGTATCGGTAAATGAGAGTTTTCATGATAAGATGAAAATGACGGATTATTTTCCTTGCATAACGCATCTATCTCTACATTTTCATTGGTTGGGGCTTTATCATCACAATTTAATGTTTCTTGTTCATTTCTTTGTTTTGCACCATCTGTTTTAACAGCTGTACTTTCTTGCTGAGCAGTTTCTTCTTCATAATCACCACAACCTGTTAATAAAAAAGATGACACCCCTATTGAAGTAGCTATTTTTATAAACTTACTTTTCTCCATTCTCACGTGTTATACACCTATCTTCTTTTATCTATATTTTTCCAGATACCTATATTATATAATGAAATTATTATTTTTTTCAAACTATATTCAATATGTACAATTATATATTTTCATGCTATTTTTCCATGTAACAATGAAATCTTTCTATCCCTGGATATTTTTCTCCTAAACTTTTAACTTGAAAACCAATTCTTTTATAAAATTCTACCGCCCCATCGTCTGTCTCCGCTTCTATATAAGTCAATTGGTATACTCTTACAATCTCTTTAATCATTTGTAGTGCAATTCCTTTTTGACGATAATCTGGAGCCACTGCTATATGACATATTCGTGCTTTAGTTTCTCCGATTATTTCAATACCTAGACAAGCTTTTTCTTCATATTTGTACAAAGTCCCTTTATTACTTTGATAAAATATTACTGCCTTCTTTAAGCTTATATCATTTGGACCGACGGCATATTGTAGCACATTTAATATTGAATCTTTTTCAATTTGTTCAACGCGATGTATATTCATACTTTCATCCCTTTCTATGAAAAAAACTAGCTCTTAATAAAAAGAGCTAATCTCATTACGCCGTTATTTTTTCTTCTTTTTTTACAACGACAGCCACATAACTATGAAGTATCATTCCAATAATAACGAGACTCATACCAATCCAAGATAATGATGACGGAATTGGTGCAGATAACCAGATCAGCTCTCCTACTAGCGCAAATAAAACTTCACCAGACTGCGTCGCTTCCACTGTTGCTAATTTTTGCAGATCATCTTTCACAAGATCTGTTGCAAAGAAAAATAATACTGTCGCGATTAACCCAGAGCTAACTGCTACAATAAAACATTGAAGAACTTGGCTACTTGACGGTAATCCGCCAGTTGATACTTGGTAACCAGATAATAAAAACCAAAATGGTAAGCTTGATAAAGTCATACCGAGTACTCGCTGAAATACATCTAATTCCCCTTTACAAACTTGCATCATTTTTCTATTTCCAAGAGGATACGCAAATGCTGCAATAAGTACAGGAACTACACATAAAACGGTTTCACGAATACCTAATGAAGAAGCATGTTCTACTTGCATAAGAACAACACCGAATAAAATAATGCCCGACATAACTAATTCCTTCATCGGAAGTTTTTTATGTAGTGGATCCACCGCAAAAAATGGTGTTAACAAAATCCCTGCAACGATTGTAATTTGCCATGTTGATGCAACAAGCCAACCTGGTCCGAACGCTCCAGCAAAACTAAGTGGTGCATAAAAGAGACCAAATCCAACGATACTCCACACTAACCATTCTTTCGGATTGTTTTTCATATATTGAAAGAGTTGCTTTAAGTTCCCTCTATACATAACAATAAGTAATAGCATTGGAACCATAAAATAATACCGTAATGATGCACTCCAAATCCAGCTTCCACCTTCTAAGTCCATTGCCCTGTTTAAAACAAAAGTAAAGGCAAAGAAAAAGGATGCCAATATCCCTATAACAATTGCTTTCATTGTAAAACCCCTTGTATTTAATTTTTTATCTCTATGACATATATTTTAGTATACGCGATGAAAAATCTACATTCAAACTTACATTTCACTTTGGGATGATGAAGGAATTGTAGTAGATTTACATGGGAATAAAGTGCATTGGTATGAAATCGAGGCCATTACATATCAAAATTTTCAAGGGTCAAAATCTACTTTAATCTCGCCCCACTATACTCACCATGAAAATATACGCATCCGCTATAAAAGATGGCTACCAACTATTGCACATTCAATTTACTGGTTTTCTATTGAGAAACCAAAAGATTATCATAAAAATTTAATGATAGCTTGGGAAGAAAAGCGAACGAATAAAAACAAACGCCTCCTTTAATTATTATTTAGGGGCGTTCGTTCATTCAAAAATTAAAGAATCTGTAGTTTATATTCTCTGTATAATTTCTTCAATCGACTTATATGGGCTTGATGATACCGATTATGATCTGCTATATGCCATATTCCCCATCTTATTGTCGCAGTTTCCCCTTTTTCATACAAAACTTCCCGCGTTAAATCAGTTTCTGTTAGTTTCATACATTCTTCATAAAACAATTTTTGCACTGCTTCATAATCTTGCATTAACTCTTGCAATGTGTTTTTTCTTAAACATGGTAATTCTCCTACTTCATTTAACATAGGACCATATTTATTTTCAAATGCTGGCGGAACATCTTCTCCCTTGAAACGATACACCCAATGTAAATCAACAACTGCTAAATGCTGAAGTAACTGCCCAATACTATTTTCATTATTTTCAGACCCTTTATAGGATAGTTCGTTCTCTTCAGTACCTTCGACTAACCTTTGCAATCTATTAAACGTATCAGCAACCGTCGCATACAAAATCGCTACTTGAGGGTCCATATTTCTTTCTAAATAGAGATCTTTCATACAAAACTTCCTCTCTTAAAAGAACAACACCATATGTTCATCATCACTATACACACCATTCATTTTTATAGCCCTTTTTTCAATTCCGTATGTTTTAAATCCCATTGATTCATATAATCGTTTGGCTGGTTCGTTCGTTGACACAACCCCTAAATTCAATTGCTCTAGCTTCATCTCTTTTGCCCTTTCAATTGCTTTACGTATTAAATCACGTGCAAGACCACTTCTTCGATTTTCAGTATCTACATACATTGCAACGATATGTCCTTTATGCTTATATGCGTCTTTTTCTTCTGTTAATAAAGTAACAACCCCAACTAAACGATTTTCATTATTAAAAGCACCAAATGTAAAACTACTATTGGATGAAAGATTACTAGCAACTCGTTCAAGAGGATTTTCTTGACGTACTGCTTCTTCATAAGTCGTTATAAATGCTTCTGGATTTACTTGTAATGCTTGTAAACGTAACTCCCAATATTGTTTTGCATCCGCTTTTGTAAGTAATCGAATCATTTTATCTTCCCCTTTTTAATTTACATAATATTTTTATAGGCTACTTTTTTGATTCATACTCTTCTTTTAATATACTGTAACGATTGCGATGAATGAACTTCCCCTGTCTCAATCGATCATTTCTCATTAACCCTTCGCATACAAATCCGGCACTTTCATAACTCTTTTTAGCTTTTGTATTATCTTCATCTACACGTAACCAAATTTTCTCCAATTCAAACTGAGAAAAACCTATTTGTAACATGCTGTTTAGAGCTGCCATTCCAAATCCTTTACCCCAATAGTCTTTATTTCCAATCGCAATTCCTAGTTCAGCATTTTTATTTGTTTTATCAAAATTTTTAAGGTCTACCCATCCAATATGTATACCTGCCTCAGTAACGATTGCCCTTTGTTCATAACCATTTTTTCGGCTTATACAAGCTTCAATCCAGTTTCTCGTATCTCCACGAGTGAATGGAGGATATCGATCTGGTACGACTAAATGCTTTATTACATCTCTATCTAATGACCATTGATAGCGATCTTCTACATCATCTAGTGTCAATTCTCTTAATTGAACATATGGTACATTCATTTTTCTCGCCCCTTTTTATTTACCAATAGAAAATCCTTCGAACACTCTTCCACCATACTGTTCTAACGTCTTTTCTATAAAATGAATTAATTCATTTTTCTCTCCCGTTTTATAAAAATGATCAAAAGCGGCTACAAATTTGTTTGCATATTGCTCATCATATCTTCTTAGCACTCTAATAAACCATTTTGAACTCCCAAGCCACTTACCATTTACTCTTAATACATATTCATGTACTAAATCCGCTAATAAATTAGCGATAAACAATTCTTCTTCTCTTTTTGTTGCACCAATAAAGTCATCTAAAGTATCTGTAATAAAATATCGCTTCTGCTTAATCGTTTCTTCGGACCATTTAGCTGGTCCTTTATGTAGTAAATCATTCGCTTCTTTTTTTAATTTCTCAATAATTTCCTTTTCCCCTTTTAATGCAATCCCTTCTGAAACTAATTGTGGTAACGACGGTCTCCCTCGATCACAATCCATTTTGAAAAAGGTTTTATATGTTTCAAAATTATGAACAAACACCTCAACAGGCCATCCATTACTATAGAAAGATTCTCTATAGCAAGAAGTTAAACTTTGATCGATTATTACAATATCAAGGTCAGATGTTTTCGTCGCTTCTCCTCGTGCAACGCTTCCGCCGAGTAAAGCTACATCACAATTCGGAAATTGTGATATAATTATGTTTTGTGCTGCTTCAATTGGTTTCATAACTGTTCCTCTTTTCTTATTTCACTTTCTTTTTTCAGCTCTTTCTCTCGCTTTTTTTATATAGCTTTCTGCATCTGGTGTTTTACATGACGTTGCACCGTGATCAACCTCTACTTTTCCAATTTCACGTGCAATTTCAATCGCTTGTCGCTCTAAGTCTTCATTGCGAATTCCTATTGCGATTAAAGCACTATTCATCGCTTCTTTTTTTCTATTTTTTTCATTATGTATATTTTCTTTAATCTCTTCTAAGTACGGAGAGAAGAAATCATCATGTAACGTTTTATTTTTAATCGCTATATTTGCTAATAAAGACCAGCCAGCTCTTCCAATCCATTCATCATTAGACTTTGTCCACTCTTCCATTCTTTCTATTGCAATTGGCGAAGTACATATAGATTTCATAAGAACATCCATTAAACAGTAATAATCAACATTCTGAATCCAACTATTAAGCTGTTCTGTCGCTATTTTTTTCGGATCTAAAATATAAGTTGCTAATGTCATTGCGTCCATATTGTTCGTTTCCCACAATCCAACTGCTAAATCGTGATCTTTTTTTATCTTCTTTTTTAACAATTTTAAATTCGCAAAACTAACTCCAAATAACGGCTCTTTCGCTCCGTGGTTTTTATACGTTTTTCGATTTTGTTCTGTTCCATATTCCTCTAGTTGCCGCATTACTTCCTCAAGTAACATATACCCACCTCTTTATCTTTTATGTTGACTGTATATATGTATGTACGATATATTCTACATTACTTTTTGGTTTTCCTATATTTATTTTGAAAGTACGGTATGTGAAATTTCTTAACATCGCACAGCTACACCATCAAAAAACTGTATGTTTAACATGTACAGTTTTTTGATGGTAACAATTTTCCGTAGAATAAAATATTTTGTTTTTCGTCCGCTTCTTGTAAATATTTATTAATCATTCCAAGTGCTGCCCTACCCTTAATTGATCCTGTAGGGTTATGCCATTCACATTTAGCATAGATAGAAAGGTTCTTCGTTTCTTCGCATTCTAATTTAATGAGAGGTGTATTCCCGACATTTTTAGAAAACTCATACAAATGTTTTAATGTCATACTTCTATACCTCCTGCATAAATGATATTGATTACATTTATTCTTAACCAAAATACTTTCTACATTTTAATAACTCTCTTAACTAAATCTTCTTATATAAAAATCCCTACAAACGCTGTAGGGATTTATGTCTAAATCATTTTGTTACACTCTATTTCATATGAAAATAGTTTCCTTATTCAGATGCATTCATAAGCACAATTCTCCAACCATCGGGATCCTCTATTGTGGTTCCCTTTTCTATCCAATACGGGTTTTCTGGTTCCACCTCATGATAGCCCATATTACTTAATCGATTCACTATCTTTTCAATTTCATCTTTATTAGGCATATAAAAAACTAGTAAATTATCTTTTGTCGGTGCCGGACATGGACTTCCATTAACATGTGTAGTAAACTCCAAATGATACTCTTCATCTGGTAATCCAAACATAACCCCGTCATATCCTTCGTGATTTTGAAATTCCCCTATACGTTTTAGTCCTAATCCTGTTTCATAAAAACTGATCACTTCTTCAAATTTATCTGTTGGTCTTGCAATTCTAAATCGAACCCAATTCTTCATGCAAATCTCCTCCTTTTCATTTTTCAAAGCTTTATAGTAATTAGTATAAGTTACATATATTCCCTTTAACATCCCTCATTAGTGTGAGCTTCCTAAGTTGAAAGACCTATTAGTTAATAAACAATAGGACTTTAGTATAATTTGCTATTTTGCATTGTTTCTAATGTTATCCATGACTGCCCAATTTGATTAACATATGGCCTTTCCTCATTACAAATTTTACAGCGAGAAGGTGCTTATTCATTTTCGGGATACTGTACTCCACATGTAGTGCAAATATAATTATTCATATTCCCGCTCCTTTTTTCATGTAATTGTTTCTTTATCAATATTTTAATAAAAATCAAAAATATTCGAATCAATAATTGGAACGAAAACGAAGTGATACGAAAGTATGATTTGGTGATTGAAAGTTTAAATAATAAAGTTTAAATTCATTCTATTTTTCAAAACTGCAATTGATATAAAATCTTGCATACTTTTGAGTAAACTTTTTTACACTTGTAAAAAAGTTTTTTTGCATTTCCCTACCTATAATTGCTAATATAGTAGAGTAGAACTTTTATAGAGAGAAGGAAAATTATGCACAATGGAATTCGAATGACAACTTTAGTAAAAAGGGCTATGTTAGTTTGTGCGGGGGTATTATTCACATACGAAGTGGCTTTTGGATCAGTACATACTGCTCTAGCTAGTACAGAGGATGAAGCAAAATCTGTTCAACTTGTAAGTGAGATTCAAACATCTCTTGCTCCGAAAGAAGCTCCAAAACATTATAACGGGCAAGTTAGAAAAGTCGCTTATTTAACATTTGATGACGGTCCTGGAAAATACACAGCTGAGCTTTTAGATATGTTAAAGAAAGAAAATGCAAAAGCAACATTCTTCCTAATTGGTTCAAACGTAAAAGCTTTCCCTGATCTTGTAAAACGCGAAGATGCTGAAGGCCACTACGTTGGGATGCACAGTATGACTCATAACTACAAGAAACTTTACACTGAAGGTCATTACGTAGATGAAATGAAGGAAGACCAAGGCTTAATCGCTGGTGTTTTAGGTAAATCACCAGTATTAACTCGTCCATCTTACGGCTCTATGCCAGGATTAAACGAAGCTCTTCGCAACAAAGTTGTAGAAAATGGCTTAAAAGTTTGGGATTGGACAATTGATTCTTTAGACTGGAAATATAACAAAATGCAAGTTGATGCTGCATCTGCTAAAATTGTAGAAAACGTTCTAGCTCATTCTACAAATCCAACAGAAGTTATCCTTATGCATGATATTCATCCACAATCAGTAAAAGCAGTACCTGGAATTATTAAAGGACTGAAAGAAAAAGGATATGAATTAGAAGCGTATAATGAGAACGAACACTTCCCATTAAACTTCTGGCATGATAATCGTATGTAATGAAAAGACTTGATTCCCTCTAGTAGGTTATCAAGTCTTTTTTATCGTTTTTAGAATTTCCTTATAGAGAAAACCTATACACGCTTGCACCATATCAATAGTATACGTCCCTTTCCTTTTATCAAATAAATTTAACTTTGAAATATCACATGCTATCTTTAACCTAGTTTAAATAAGTGGATGTTATATAATCGTATTTATAGTGCAAACTGAAGAAGCTTGGAATCAATTTAAGAAAGAAACGCGATAAGTAAAAAACTACAAAAGCGACTTATTCAAAATAAAAACATACATATCAGAATACAGTCAAAAAAGGATTGAATATACAATTTCAATCCTTTTTTTTATATTATCAACACTTTAGCACATATTACTCTTAAGGAGTGATATGTATATGGATTTTCTTTCATCTGAATATTTGTCTGCCTTGCTTGCCATTATTGTAATCGATTTAGTGTTAGCCGGAGATAACGCCATTGTAATTGGATTAGCAGCAAGAAGATTACCGAAAGACCAACAAAAGAAAGTTATCATTTGGGGAACCATTGGAGCAATCGCTATTAGGGCCCTCGCTACCTTAGTTGTCGTTTGGTTATTAAAAATACCTGGATTACTCCTAATTGGTGGTGTACTTCTTATTTGGATCGCTTACAAGCTGATCGCTGAGGGCAAAAATCATGATATTAAAGCCGAAGAAGGATTTTGGTCTGCTATTAAAACCATTATTATTGCTGATGCGTTAATGGGCATTGATAATGTACTCGCTGTTGCAGGAGCTGCCCATGGTAACTTTTCTTTAGTAATCATCGGACTATTAGTGTCTATTCCAGTAGTCGTATGGGGCAGTACATTAATTTTAAAATGGGTGGATCGTTTTCCTGTCATCATTACGATCGGAGCAGCCGTTTTAGCTTATACTGCCGCGAAAATGATTGTAGATGAGAAGTGGTTCGCTGGATTTTTCGAAAGTAACCCTTTCGTTAAATGGGCATTTATCATTATTATCATCGTCGGTGTAGTTTTCTTCGGAAAGGCAAAACAAAAAGCAACAGCTGGTTCTGTCTCATAATGATGGTATATTTACAAATAAAAGGCGCTATTCATATGAATAGCGCCTTTTATTATTTAGCTTCCCCTTCCGGAGTCGTTTTTACCTTTGTTTTGTTTTTATCACGGTTGTTATAGTTATACTTCGAACGATCTACTGGAGTGAATCCTTCCGGTGTGTAGAATCGTAATAAGTCACCATTTACGACTTGGTCAGAGTATTTTAGTGAGTTTTGAACCATTTGTTCATTTTTCTTTATTTCATCTGTAAATTCTACAGGTTTTCCAGTAGTTGTATCATAGTATTTGCCGTTTAGTGCAGTAACTGTTGGGCTTACGTAGTTACCGTTACGGAACGCAACGACTTGTTTATGATCTGGTGATAATAAATCAGAACCGAATTGAACATAATTCTTTGTATCTGTACCTAGTAAGTGTAATAGCGTTGGAAGAACGTCAATTTCACCACCATATTGATGTTGTACGCCACCTTTCACTCCTGGTACACGAACGATTAATGGTACACGTTGTAACTGTGCATTTTCAAATGAGTTCATTTCTTTACCCATTACTTTTGACATTGCTGCGTTATGATTATCTGAAATGCCGTAATGGTCTCCGTACATAACAATAATTGAGTTATCATATAAACCAGATTGTTTCAAGTAATCGATGAAGCCTTTTACAGATTCGTCTAAATAGCGTGCTGTTTGGAAGTACGTATCTACTGATGAATCACCTGTTGTTGCTGGTTCAATCGTTGCTTCTGCCTTATCGATTGGATAAGGGAAATGGTTCGATAACGTAATAAACTTCGTATAGAACGGTTGTTTCAACGTTTGTAATAACGGAATAGATTCATTAAAGAACGGTTTATCTTTTAACCCGTAGTTTACTACGTCTTTTTCATTCATATCGTAGTATGACGCATCAAAGAATTTATTAAAACCAAATGATTTATAAATATCATCACGGTTCCAGAATGTTTTGTAGTTACCGTGGAATACTGCTGATGTGTATCCTTGTTGTCCTAAAATAGCTGGTGCTGATTGATACGTATTATGAGATTTCGTTGTAAAGACAGAACCTTGCGGTAAACCAAACATTGAATTCTCTAACATAAACTCCGCATCAGATGTTTTCCCTTGTCCTGTTTGATGGAAGAAGTTATCAAAATAAAGTGTATTCGCATCTTTTGTAAATGAGTTTAAGAACGGTGTAACTTCTTGACCATTTAATTTGTAATCAATTAAGAAGTTTTGGAATGACTCTAAATGAATGTAAATTACGTTCATTCCCTTTCCTTTACCGAAATACTCAGGATTTGGACTTGCATAAGTTGATGTTAAATAATTTCGTACTTCTGTCATATTATCACCATCAGCTAATGCTCGTTCTGTCGATGCTTTCGCACTTTGAATTCCATCATAAATTGTGTAGTTGTATGCACCTAAATATTTCACAATATAATTACGGTCAAACGTTCTTGTTAATAATTCAGGACGGTCAGACTCTGCAAGACCTAAGTTAACACTGAATAATAAAATACCTGCTACAAATACTAGAGATAATTTATGCTTCGCAACACGAATTGGTTTTGGATTTGCAAATTTTGTTGCGACTAACACAATTAATATAATCGTGTCTAAGAAGTATAATGGATCATAAAGATGTAGCAATGCAAGAATACTACCACCTAAATCTCCAAAGTTATTCGTTTGTGTTAATGTCGGGAACGTAATAAAGTCACTGAAAAAGCGATAGTATACTACGTTTGCGTATAAAAGAATCGACAATAACAAATTAATGATAATTAACCAAATATAAGATCGTTTCCCTTTTGCAAATAATGCTAGTCCTAAAAATAGAACTGCTGAACTAAGCGGGTTAAAAAACAGCAAGAATTTTTGGATTGTGTTTGAAATTCCTAAATTGAATTCTGTTACATAAGCTGCATATGTTTTGAGCCACAATAAAATAACGGCAAACAGAAAGAATCCAAAATGATTGCTTAACACACTTTTGCTCTTTAATAAGAACTGTTTCATTTCTCCACCTCTTTTGATCATCCAAGGCTTATTTTTTTATAAGTCTGTCTCTCTATTCAAATTTTCTTCTTCAAATAGATTATCTTTATTTAACTATATGAAGAATATTAGTAATTATAATTTGAAGCTAGTATTTATTCAACTATTTCTTTCTAGACATTTTGACCTTGGTTTCTATTTAACAAAATAAATTTGTAACATTTCCTGTTTTCTCCCAAGATTCATCCACTAATTATGACACCCCATACTATATACCTTTATAAACTCATTCGCAAACTATTCTATCTCCAAATTTGGTACATATTTCACATGACAAAATAATACGATTTGATTATATTACTCCACTTACATTTCCCTTCTTCAACTAACTCTTTAAATCTTAAAGTCATTACATCCCTTCCATACATGAAAGAATTCTCCTGTTCATTAATATTATATTTGAATAATTATTCATTTGACCGACCAGCGATGTTACATTTTCTCGACAAAAAAACTCGCTCTAAAAAGAGCGAGTTTTTTCATTATATATTATTGACCTTTGTACATTGCATCTACTTGTTTTTGAAGTTCCTCATTTTCTAAGAACTCATCATAAGTAGCCTCTTTATCGATTACACCGTTTGGTGTTACTTCGATAATGCGGTTTGCAATTGTTTGCACGAACTGATGGTCATGAGATGTGAATAAGATTGTACCTTTGAATGCAATTAAACCGTTGTTTAATGCTGTAATTGACTCAAGGTCTAAGTGGTTCGTTGGATCGTCAAGTGTGATTACGTTCGCACCACTTAACATCATTTTAGATAACATACAACGAACTTTTTCGCCTCCAGATAATACAGAAACGTTCTTCTTAACTTCTTCACCTGAGAATAACATACGGCCTAAGAAACCACGTAAGAAGCTTTCAGACTCATCTTGTGGAGAGAATTGACGTAACCATTCAACTAAGTTGTAATCACTGTTCTCAAAGTACTTAGAGTTATCTCTTGGGAAGTAAGATTGAGAGGTTGTAACACCCCATTTGAATGAACCGCTATCCGGCTCCATTTCACCCATAAGAATTTTAAATAATGTTGTCATCGCAATATCGTTACGGCCGATAAATGCAACTTTATCACCTTTATTTAAAGTGAAGTACACATTATCTAACACTTTTTCACCATCAATTGTTTTAGAAAGACCTTCAACAGTTAATAAGTCATTTCCTACTTCACGCTCAGGTGTGAAGCCAACGAATGGGTAACGACGTGATGACGGTCTAATATCATCTAATGTAATTTTGTCTAATAATTTTTTACGAGAAGTTGCTTGTTTCGCTTTAGAAGCGTTTGAACTAAAGCGTGCAATGAAGTTTTGTAACTCTTTTACTTTCTCTTCTTTTTTCTTATTAGCATCTTGTGTTAATTTTAAAGCTAATTGGCTTGACTCATACCAGAAGTCATAGTTACCAACATAAAGTTGAATTTTACCGAAATCAAGGTCAGCCATGTGCGTACATACTTTATTTAAGAAGTGACGGTCATGGGATACTACGATAACTGTGTTTTCAAAGTTCATTAAGAAGTTTTCTAACCATTGAATCGCTTTTAAGTCCAAGTGGTTGGTAGGCTCATCTAATAATAGAATGTCAGGTTGACCGAATAAAGCTTGAGCAAGTAATACTTTTACTTTCTCTGCCCCAGTTAATTCTGACAATTTCTTATCATGAAGGTCTTCACCAATACCTAAACCTTTAAGAAGAATTGCAGCTTCTGACTCAGCTTCCCAACCGTTAAGCTCAGCGAACTCACCTTCAAGTTCAGCAGCGCGCATTCCATCTTCATCACTAAAGTCTTCTTTCATGTAAATAGCATTTTTCTCTTGCATTACTTTGTAAAGTTGCGTGTGACCCATAATTACTGTTTCTAATACTGGGAACTCTTCATATTCGAAGTGGTTCTGTTTTAATACTGCTAGACGCTCACCTGGCGTAATATGTATGTCACCTGTTGATGGTTCAATTTCTCCAGATAAAATCTTTAGGAATGTAGATTTACCAGCACCGTTTGCTCCGATTAAACCGTAGCAGTTACCTGGCGTGAATTTTATGTTAACATCTTCAAATAATTTGCGATCCGCGAAACGCAAACTAACGTTACTTACTGTAATCATTTGTGTCCTCCTACTAATACCGCTTATTTCAGCGTTTTCTCACCGATTGTCTTAAAAAATCGCATATTACGACTCAATTATTGTAGACTATAGCTATTATATAGTAGAAGCTGGATGAATAGCAACGGTTGATTACCTTTCTACAATGAAATCGGATAGTTTTTGTCCATTCCCCTAGCTATTTGTATGTATATCATCGACCTCTTTCTCATATAACCTTTCACTGCTCATTCTGTAATATATCGGATTCATTTTCATCTGAAATATTATATACCGAAAAAACTGTAGAGAAATCATTCCCTACAGTCTCTTCTTATTTCGTATTTATTATTTTCTCTTTGTAACTCTTCATTTTACTCGTTAACCCTATTAACGCCGGTAATAATATCGGCATCACAATTAAAGCTAATAGAAGAAGTGCAACACCAACTACTGACGCAACTTGTATAAGTGTTAATACACCTGATGGAATTAATGCTGCAAATGTCCCGCCTAAAATTAGCGCAGCTGATAATACAACTCCTCCTATATGACGAGATGCAGTTACAATTTTCGTTACCGAATCCCCTTCTACCTCGTTATAGCGCATCATTACGAAAATACTATAATCCACTCCTAAAGCGACAATCATAATGAAGCTAAAGAATGGAACATTCCAGCTTAATGACTCTACATGTAATACATGTGCACTAATTTGTTCGCTTATACCGAGTGATGCAAAGTACGCCAATAGTAATGAGCCAATAATAAATATTGTGTTTAGTAATGAGCGTGTAATTACGATTAATACAATCGCAATGCCAATCAACATAATCGTAGCTGTACGTAAGAAATCTTGCCCTGTTACTTCTTTTAAATCAACGTTTCTAGCTGTTGTTCCGCCAATTGCTGTTTTCGCATCATGTAATTCCGTTCCCTTTACAGTGCCATCGATTGTTTTATTGATTTCTTGAATAATTGGCATCGCTTCTTTTGAATACGGATTTACATCTAAAATGATAGTCATTTTAGCAATTTTTCTATCCTGTGACATGTACGTGTTCAATGCTTTTTGGAAATCTTCTCCCTCTAGCACTTCTTTTGGAATATAAAACTTCTCAGAGCTCTTCGATTCATTGAGCTCCCCTAAATATTTCTGTGCGTCATGCAGGCCATTACTTACTTTTCCAAGCCCTTCTGTACTTTTAGATAAACCAGATTGTAATTGCCCCATCTTTTCTTGCAGGTCTTTAAGGCCCGTTAAAAGTTGTCCTTGCCCATCGTTTATTTTCGTTAATCCAGATTGTAACTCAACTGATTTATTTGCAATTTGTTTTGAACCTGAAGAACCTTCATTTAATCCATTTTTAAGATCGGCTGCTCCCTTTTGTAACTTATTAACTCCATTGCTCATTTCTTTTAAGCCGTTATCCACTTTCAGTAACGATTGATTCGCTTCTTTAAATGAACTCATCGCCGTTTTGTGCTGCGTTGCTAATTGATTTAATTCATTTGAAAGTACGCTTAATTTCTTTTGAGCCTCTTTAGCAATTCCTATCGTTTGTTGTATGTTTGGATCATTCGCTAATTCCGGTTTCGTTTGAACGAAATTGGTCATTAACATTTCAATTTGTTCATACCCCTTTTTCGCACCATCAATCGCTTGAGAAATACTTCCGAAGTATTGATCGTAAGAGTTTAAACCTTTTTCTAACTGTGCATAACCAGCATGCAGCTGCGACGTTGCATTAGATAGAACATTTATATTTTCGTTTACTGAAGCTAAACCACTCTCAATTTGCTGTGCTCCTTGTACACCGTCGTTTATGCCATTTGATAATTGATGTAAAGCTGTTCCTAATGCTGATACCCCGTTTTTCGCCTCGTTCGTTCCATCAATTAATTTTTGAACATTCGCAAGACTATTTGAATCATTACTTCCCATTTTATTTTTCGCATCCGTTAATCCATCATTAATTTCCTTTATGCCACCATCGGCATCTCCTAATCCTGTATTCAATTCTCCCGCTTGCTTATTTAAATATAATTCTTTTATCTTCTCACCAGTTGGACGTGTTGGTGCATATACTTCTGACACACCTTTAACTTTCGAAATTTTATCAGTTAATTCATCTAAAATTTGTAGAGAAGTTCCTTCATCCAGCTTTTTATCAGATTGAATGACTAATGTACTCGGTGAAGAGAAACCAGGCGGAAAATGATCTTCTATTACGTTAATACCCATCTTTGATTCATACTTATTATCCACTTCAAATAAATCATTGTAATTAAGTGTATTAGAGTATTTTAATACGAAAGGAATCGATATTACGAATACGATGATTAAAGCGACAAATGGCCTTGCTACTGAGTTTTTCGCAAAGAATCCCCATAAGCGACCATCCTCATGACCTTTAAATGTTTTAACTGGATAAAACATTCCTTTTCCTAAAAGCACCATAAAAAATGGATTTAAAGTCGTTAATACGAGTAATAATACTAAAACACCAATTGCTACCGCTGAAGTAGATTGATATAATTTAAAACTTGCTAACGCAAGTGATGCAAAACCAATTAGCACCGCTATTCCGCTATATAATACAGTTTTACCTGCTGATTTGAATGTTTCTTTCGTAGCTAAAAATGCATTTTCTTGTTTACTTAATTCTTCTTTAAACCTCGTATATAATAAAATGTTATAATCTGTTCCTACCCCAAACAGGACGACGACTACGAACACTTGTGTAAAGTTTGAGAATGGAAAATTAAATTGATCTACAAGCTGGGCAATAATCCCCATTGAAACTAAATACGATATACCAACTGTAAGAAGAGAAACAATTGGAACAACTGGTGAACGGAATACGAGGATTAATACTACAAGAATGAAAATGATTGAAATAACTTCTGTCTTTTTCACTCCCTCTTGAGAGGATTTAAGAAAATCACCCGCTATTAAGTCACTTCCTGTTAAATACGTTTTTACCCCTTTCGTTTGCACTTTTTCATGAAGATTATTTGAAACTTTTGATATTTCACCATGTTTTTTATCTATCGATATTTGCGTTAAAATAGTCGTATTATCTTTAGAAACTAATTGTTTCTCCAAGTCTTTATTGTCTAAATGTGAAACAACTTCCTTAATTCCTAATTGCTCTTTTTCATTTTGCAGGGCGTTGATTGTTTTTGTTATTTCCTTTTTTTGTTCATCTGTTAAAGCTGCCTTATTGCCACTATTAAAAACGGCTATAATTTCATACTTTTCAACCCCTTCTTTATCCATCTCTTTCATCATCTTGTCAGCAATACTGCTTTGCTTTGTATTAGGGATTGTAATTTTCCCTTTTTCTTTCACTAATTGATCCATATTAGGCATCGTTACGACCATTGTAATAGTAATAACTATCCATAATAGAAAAGATAAACTTCTCCAACTTTTTAACTTGCTCATTTGAATCATCTCCCAATATGAAATTCACATGTGGAATGAATATTCATTTCTACTCTTTTGAAAACAATTTTCGGAATGAACGTTCATTCCTATCATTCTATTAAATTATTAATTAACTTTATTAAACTAGGTAAATCGGAATGAATATTCATTCCTTCGGTTATAAAGATTTATTATCTCCTGTTATTCTTTTTCATACCTTTTTTCGGAATGAATGTTCATTCCTGTCCTTATAACGCTATAGAATCAAATGATTCTAATAGCATTCCAACAACTTTCTTCCAATTCCTTTACCAATTCATCTGTATATTCTAACTGCCCTGTTTCCATTACTTTAATTAATTTTTCTATTGGTTGATATACAATAATAATTAAAGCAATTGGTGGTAATGGACGAAGCAAACCTTTTTCGATTCCATCTTCAATCAAGTTCATGAAGAAACCCATGAAGTCCTCGAATATTTCATTACTATGTTCATCTAGAAAATAACTATCACAGTGAGAATTTGTAAAAAGAAAAGCATCTGCATTTTGTCTCGCAAATTCAAATAAACGGTTGTATGTATGGCTAAACTGTTCACGAATATTTGCGTCGACCGGGAAATCATTTTTTATTAATTCCGATAGTTGTAAAACACTTTTCGTAAATAAAGAATTAACAAGCGCTTCTTTATTTTCAAAATAACGGTAAATTGTACCTGCACCTACTTTTGCTTTTTCAGCAATCATGGGAATTGTTGTACCATCATAACCTCGTTCTGCAAAAAGTTGTATTGCAGCATCAAAAATATCTTCTTGTTTGTTTTTAGCCATTTTTCCACCTCAATTTCCAGGAATGAAAATTCATTCCGTTTTTAATTATAAATTAGATGCGCTAAAAGTCAAGTGTGTGGCAAAGTATAGCTGTGATTTTTTATCCCCTATTTATGAATGAAATTATATGAGCGATTTTCTAGATATATTGGCGCAATTTAAAATTATATCAGCGATTTTCAGGATATATCAGCGAAACTCTAATTATATCAGCGATTCTCAGGATATATCAGCGAAACTCTAATTATATCAGCGATTCTCAGGATATATCAGCGAAACTCTAATTATATCAGCGATTCTCAGGATATATCGACTTACCGAAAGAAGTTCACAATATAAGAGGAGGCTATCCCAAAATTTCACTTGGGATAGCCCGCCTTCATACATGCAAATTAAAAGAAATCATAAATAAACGGCTTACGCACTGGTACTAAATTCTCAAATGATCGTATTGCCTCGTCACTTCCACTAATGAATTCAAGTTCATTTAGTTCTAATGGCCGTTTATATCCAAGCATTATTGCCGATAACGCAGTTATATCCAGTTTAATTCCTTTTTCAGTTTTTTCTTCTACAATTGTTATTTCATGATTTGCAAGTCTCACTGTTATGTTATTCCACGGAGCAAATGCATCTGTAATGTTTAGGATCACTTCTTGCTGTACATTGTTCCAATTCAACTCATATTGTTTTAAAAACTGCTCCACATCTACAATTCTTCCCATAAAATATGGTTTTATTTCTGTCTTCACGCGTGGCTCTTGCAATGAATATAATAACGGTTCGCTTTCACTTACTGTCATTTCAATTTCTTTAATCATAGAATCATGCTGACAAATAAAGTTCCACAGACCATTTCGTGCTTCATTATGCAGTGGTACAAATTCTTCTACTGTCATTTTATAGTTTTCTATTTTGTATAACATGTAACCTGCTGCCTTTTTATTTTCATCATAGTAAATCGCTAATGTTAAATCATCATAAACCGCTTGTAACCACCAGTTCTTCTCTCGAACTAACATACATGAAAAACGTTCTGCAAATGCTTCATAGAGCTTCTCGACTTCTTCTGGATGATTTTCTTTATTAAAACGTTTCACAGTACCATTTACTTGTTTTTTCATCACTAAATCGCTCTTACTCATATGACATTTGAGTAGATTCGCACAAAGTTCCCAGCCGTATTTACGGTAAAATGAAACAGCAAATGGATGTAACATAGAGACTGTAAAGCCATCTTTTTTCATTGTTTGAAGTGAATGTTGAAGTAGCTCTTTTACATACCCACTTCTTCTGTACTCTGGATACGTCGCTACTCCTGCAACGCCACCCATTTTAAATTTTTCTTTACCTATGTAAATATGAAACGGGATGAGGTGTAGTTTTGTAGCTAAGTCTTCCCCTTCCATAATGCCGTATATTTCATGACTTTCCTTCATTTTTGTAAGTTGCTGCTGTAATCGTTCCTCATCTACTGTATATTGAAAAGCGTATTCTGATAAACGTAATGCTTCTCTGAACTTATCTTCTTTTAATTGTATGACATTCATATAATTCTCCTCCATTCCCTGTTTGAATTATATCATAATTCTCACTATTATAATTCGGTAAGTGAAACTACAAGGACGTTTCAACAAAAAAAGCAGATACATCACGTATCTGCTTTCCATCCTTTTTATTTAGCTAATTTTTGAAGTTCGTCAAAGAATGTAGGATATGATACACCTACTGCTTCTGCATCTTCAATAATTGTTTTTCCTTCTGCCAGGCAACCAGCAATTGCAAGCATCATTCCGATACGGTGATCACCATAACTATTTACTGTATTGCCTTTTAGAGCTGATTTTCCGTAAATGATCATACCGTCATCAGTTGCTTCTATGCGAGCTCCTAGTTTCGTTAACTCAGCAACGACTGTATCAATACGGTTTGTTTCTTTTACTTTCAATTCATGTGCATCTTTAATTACTGTAATTCCTTCTGCTTGCGTTGCCGCTAATGCGATTACAGGAATCTCATCGATTAATCTAGGGATAATATCTCCGCCAATTTCAATTCCTTTTAATGAAGATGTTTCGATTGTAATATTTGCAGCTGGTTCTGATGCCCCTTCGTTAATTAGATCTACAGTGAACGTAGCACCCATTTTTTCTAAAACATCAATAATACCTGTACGGGTTGGATTCATCCCTACATTTTGTAATACTAGTTTACTATTTGGGATGATTGCACCTGCTACTAAGAAAAATGCTGCTGATGATACGTCACCTGGCACTTGAATGTCTGTTGCTGTTAATTTTTGTCCACCTGACAACTTCACTGTTTTCCCTTCGCGAGTTACTTTAACACCAAATGCTTCGAGCATTCTTTCCGTATGGTCGCGTGAAATATGTGGTTCTGTAACAGCTGTTACACCTTCTGCACGAAGACCTGCAAGTAAAATAGCCGACTTTACTTGTGCACTTGCAACAGGAGAAATATATTCAATTGCTTTTAAATCTCCGCCACGTATTGTTAACGGTGTAAATGTTCCTTCTTCTCGGCCGTCTATGTTTGCGCCCATTTGTTTTAATGGGTTTGTTACACGCTTCATCGGTCTTTTTGCGATAGATTCATCACCTTGTACGCAAGAGAAAAATGGTGTGTTAGCTAATATACCTGACATTAATCGGATTGTTGTACCAGAATTACCAACATCTAATACAGCTTTCGGTTCTTGTAAACCTTCTAATCCTTTACCAACTACAGTAACCTCATCACCGTTTTGCGTAATTTCTACTCCCATTTCTTTAAAACATGAAATCGTACTTAAACAGTCTGCACCGGGCAAGAAACCTTTAATTGTTGTTTTCCCTTCTGCAATAGAACCGAACATAACAGCACGGTGTGAAATGGATTTATCACCTGGGATTGTAATATTGCCATTCAATCCGTTATTAACAGGTTGTATTGTTCTTTCTTTCACGTTTTTCACCTTCTCATTTAAATTGTTTCATAAGTTTGGTATTCTTCTTCTCCAAGCGCTAGCTTTGCTTTCATACGATCTTCTTCCCTTTGGAAGCTAATACGTAATACCCCAAGCAGTCCTTCACGCGCTTCTAATATTTGCAAGTTCGTAATACTAATTTCCTCGCGCGCTAAAATACTCGTAATATGAGCCAATGCCCCCACCTTATCTAATACATCGACGTATAAGTCGTGATAGGCAGGAATTGCCCCTCTCTTTCTTACTGGTAAAGAATCACGGTATTCTTTCGCATCTGCAAAATAGTTTTGAATCTCGCCTGCATCTCCGGTAGAAACTGTTTTATATAAATCTTCCATTTCAGAGATCCACTCTTTTAATAATACCATTAAATGCTCTCGATTTTGCTTTACAATATCACTCCACATTTTTGGACTACTAGATGCGATACGTGTAATGTCTTTGAAACCTCCAGCAGCTAGTTGATGAATGAGCGGATTATCTCCTGCATGTTTCTCAACTTGCTTTACTAAACCTGCTGCGATAAGATGCGGAAAATGACTAACGATCCCTGTTACATAATCATGTTCTTCCGTATTTAAAACAAGAAAATGTGACCCTGTTCCTTTTAACCATACTTTAAGGTCTTCCACTTGTTTATTTGGCACGTGATTCATCGGTGTTAAAATGTAAAATGCATTTTCAAATAAATGTGCCTTTGCACTTTCAACTCCCGTTTTATGAGAACCCGCCATCGGATGTCCACCAATGAAAGAAACATCCTTTGAAAATAAAGCTTCCGCTTCGTTCATAATAGACCCTTTTGTACTACCAACATCAGTCACTATAACATCTTCTCGTAAACGGAATGACGCAAGTTTGTGTAATAGCTTCTTCGTTTCTTCAACTGGAGAAGCAAAAACAATTAAATGTGCCTCTTCACATGCACCCTGTAAATCACCTGCTATTTCATCTACTACGTGTAATTCTTTTGCACGCTCTACTTGCTCTTTAAATATATCGTACCCTGTTATTGTTACATCGTGCTCTTTCTTAATTGCTAATGCGAGAGAGCCTCCTATTAAACCTGTTCCAATTAATACTACCTTTTTACGCATTGGCCTCATCTCGAGACTTATTTTTTTTATTTTCAAAGTGTTGTTTTAACACTGAAATCACTCCTTCATTTTGCTCCCTTGTTCCAACTGTAATACGGACACCATTTGGGAATGGACGAATAATAAATCCTGCATGTGCACAAGCTTCATAAATCTCTCCAGCATTATCTACCGGTAAAAAGATGAAATTAGTTTGTGACGAATAAAATGGTATTTCGTTTTCCTTACAGAAACTCTCGTATTGCTGTAATCCTTCTGTATTCACGTGAACTATTTCTTTAATAAACTCGTCATCACCAAAAGCAATCGTAGCTGCTTTTTGCGCTAATGAAGATACGTTAAATGGTAAACGTACGACATTTAATTTCTCAATTAGCTCTTCCTGTCCAATCGCATATCCAACGCGGAAAGAAGCTAATCCGTACGCTTTAGAAAACGTTCTAAGTACAAGAATGTTTTTATGTTTTTCTAAAAGCGATAATGTCTCAGGGAAATCTTTTGCTGTTACGTATTCATAGTACGCTTCATCAATGACAATTAACGTATTCTCACTAATACCTTCAATAAATTGATTCAATTTTCGATCATTCACATATGTGCCTGTCGGATTGTTCGGATTACAAATCCATACGATTTTCGTATTATTATTTACTGCTAATGAAATTTCGTCTAAATCGTATACACCGTTATTTAAAGGAATTTCTTTCACTTCACAACCTTCAATAATTGCATGATGACGGTACTGCGGGAATGTCGCACCAGCTGTCACGATGTTATCTCCTGCCTTGAGTACTGCACGACTTATGATTTGAATGACTTCATCTAAACCACTACCACAAAGTACTTGTTCCATTTGCACATGCAACTTATCTGCGATTGTTTGACGGAGCGTTGTAGCACCTCCGTCAGGATATAAAGCATGTTCCAACCAAGAATTTTGCAACTCTTCTAAAACTCTCGGTGAACAACCGAATGGATTTTCATTCGATGCTAATTTCACAAACGAATGATCTCCGTACACTTCTTTCATTTGTTCTGGTGATTTACCTGGTTTATATGGTTGTAATGATGATAGTTGATCTTTTACTTGCACGTTAAACCCACCTTTTTATTAAAATTCTTTTGCGTAGTTATTGTGTTGCATAATGTTTTGTTTTAATAATTCCATACGATCTTTTCCGAATTGTTCGACTAGTGCATCTGCAAGTTCCCATGCCACAACAGATTCAGCTACTACACCCGCTGCTGGTACTGCGCAACTATCAGATCTTTCAATACTCGCTTGGAATGCTTCTTTCGTATCAATATCAACGCTTGCTAACGGTTTGTATAAAGTAGGAATTGGCTTCATCACGCCTCTTACGATAATTGGCATACCTGTTGTCATACCGCCTTCTAAACCGCCGGCATTATTCGTTTTTCTCGTGTATCCTTTTTCTTCATCCCACAGAATTTCATCATGCACTTTGCTTCCCGGTTGTCGTGCGGCTTCAAAACCTACGCCGATTTCAGCACCTTTAAATGCATTTATACTCATAATTGCGCCAGCAAGTTTTGCATCTAATTTACGATCGTAATGAACGTAACTACCAACTCCAATTGGCATACCTTCTGCAATGACTTCCACAATACCACCGATTGAATCTCCACTACTTTTTGCGTTGTCAATCGCATTCATCATTTCTTGCTCTACTTCTTTATCTAAACATCGAACTGGTGAGTTTTCAGTAATTGTTTTAATTTCTTCAATCGATAAGTTTGAAATATGTTTTGCTTTTACTCCACCAATTTCAAGAACATGTCCTGCAATTTCCACGCCTAATTCGCTTAAAATTTGTTTTGCAACTGCACCAGCAGCTACACGAACTGTCGTTTCTCTTGCAGATGACCGCTCTAATACGTTTCTTATATCACGATGACCATATTTAATTGCTCCATTTAAATCTGCATGTCCGGGACGTGGTTTTGTAATTGTACGTTTCATGTCTTTACTTTCTTTTTCCGAAATTGGCTCTGCACCCATTACTTTCGTCCAATGTTTGAAATCATCATTTTTTACAATTAACGTAATCGGTGATCCAAGTGTCATCCCGTGACGAACACCACTTACAATTTCAACTGTATCTGTTTCAATTTGCATACGTCTTCCGCGTCCATGACCTTTTTGTCTTCTTAATAATTCTTTATTAATATGTTCCGCCGTAAGTGTCAAACCTGCTGGTACACCTTCTAAAATAACTGTTAACTGCGGTCCATGTGATTCTCCAGCTGTAATGTATCTCATTTCTCTTGCCCCTTTACTATTTTTTTGTACAAAAAAGTCCCTACTGAGCGCTCAGTAGGGACGATATTTATCGCGGTACCACCCTAGTTGTAGACTTCTTTCGTCTACCTCTCTTCTTCTTTAACGATCGTTCGACCGTCTTACCCTCCAAAAGTTGTCGGGAAAGATGCTCCAAGGCTGTAATTCATGCTTACCTTTGTACTGATTCACACCGACCATCAGCTCTCTTTAACAGTGAGATAAGCACTACTGTTTCCTCTTCAACGCATATATGATATGGAATTAAGATAATTTATTTTTGAAACCTTTTAACTCATCCATGAATCTATGGAATTCTGGAATGTCCATTTGTTGTGCAGAATCTGATAATGCAACTGCTGGATCTGGATGAACTTCAGCCATTACTGCATCTGCACCAATTGCAAGTGCCGCTTTCGCTGTTGGTAATAATAAATCTCTGCGTCCAGTTGAATGTGTTACATCAACGATAACTGGTAAATGTGTTTCTTTCTTTAAAATTGGTACTGCAGAAATGTCTAATGTGTTACGTGTTGCTCTTTCGTATGTGCGGATACCGCGCTCACAAAGAATAATTTGATCGTTACCTTGCGCAATGATGTATTCCGCTGCGTTAATGAACTCATCAATTGTTGCTGCTAATCCACGTTTTAATAATACTGGTTTGTTAACTTTACCTACAGCTCGTAATAAATCGAAGTTTTGCATGTTACGTGCGCCAACTTGAATTACATCAACGTAGTCTAATGCCATTTCAACATCGTTCGGATTTAAAATTTCACTAATAATTGCTAAGTCAAACTCGTCTGCTACTTGACGTAAAATTTGAAGTCCTTCTACTCCTAAACCTTGGAAATCATATGGAGAAGTTCTCGGTTTGAATGCACCACCGCGCATTAATTTTAAGCCTTGGTCTTTCATCGCTTGCCCTACTTGACGAACTTGTTCTAAACTTTCTACTGCACAAGGTCCCATGATGAACGTTTGTGTTCCGTTTCCAATCAATTCACCTTTTACATCAACGATTGTATTTTCTTGTTTCTTTTTACGTGATACTAGTAACGCTTTACGGTTATCATCTTCTTGTAACTCTAAGCTTGCTTTGAAAATCGTTTTGAAAATATGTTGAACTGTTGATGTTTCGAATGGTCCTTCGTTATGCTCTGCAATCATATCAAGTACTTCACGCTCACGTACTGGATCAAAGCGTTTCGTGCCTTGTACTTGCTTTTGCTCTCCAATTTTTTGAACAATTTCACCACGTTTGTTTAAAAGGTGTAATAGTTGTAAGTTAATTTCATCTACCTGTTTACGTAATTGATCTAATTCATGATTTGCCATTTGGAAATCCTCCTCTAATGTTTTAAAAGTATAGTAAGAGAATAAAAGATTCTCTATTTTCTGAACTGACTAATTATACAAATTTATAGTGGAATCGATACCTCTTCTTATTTTAAACTAATAATTCGTACAAAGACATGAACTACTAGTTAAAAACCCACTTTTTTGTACAAAAAAGCCCTACTGATCCAATCAGTAGGGACGATATTTATCGCGGTACCACCCTAGTTGTAGACTTCTTTCGTCTACCTCTCTTCATTGTTAACGATCATCTGACCGTCTTTCCCTTCATAAAGACAATACTATCTTTACTACGAAAAAGATGCTCCAGGACTGTAATTCGCTCTTGTTTATGTACTGGTTTGCACCAACCACCAGCTCTCTGTTACAGGGAAACAACAACTACTGCTTTTCCTTTCAATGCATGACTATTTAATTTTCAAGTTGAACCACTAAAATACAAAAAGTCCCTACTGAATAAATCAGTAGGGACGATATTTATCGCGGTACCACCCTAGTTGTAGACTAACTTTCCGTCTACCTCTCTTCACTGTTAACGATCAATTGACCGCTTTTTCCTCATAAAGACAAACTATCTTTATTACGAAAAAGATGCTCCAAGACTGTAATTCATGATTATCCCTGTACTGGTTCACACCAACCACCAGCTCTCTGTTACAGTAAGACTAACCACTACTGTGATCTCTTCATTGCACTTTGTTTATTCAAATGTTTTTGAAATTGAATAAGTATGATTCGTATTATAGAACGCTTTTCAAAACACTGTCAACAACTTTTTATATATTTTTTTAAATTCCACTTTCGTCCTATAATTCTTTTTGTAAATCACCCATTACAATTCCTATGCGAATTATTTCATTTTCTAGTAAATGTAAAACATATTCCTCTACTTCATACTGAACTAATAATTCTTTTATTTTTATGATTTCTTTTTCAAATAAAACGGCTTCGTGACATGTTTGTAGTAAAATAAAAAACACATTTGCAAATATTTCTTTATGCGCTTTCATACTTTCTTTTTTATGAAGCATTTCAATCAATAACTGCTTCATTTCCTCACCTGTACATTTACCATGTACACTTGAAAATGCACGAGACATAATACATAATCCTTTTTCTAATATTTCATCCATGTATAAAATAATACGTAAAAGCATTACATATTCTCTTGCAGTTATCTCACCCATTTTTGGTCGTTCTCGCAAAAATACACTGAGCCAAGCTGTCCAAAATTTTTGTTGTTCTTTTACACTTAATGTTTTGACGTAATAGCATAAAAACTTCATAAACTTAATTTTATTTTCTTCATTTTCTAGTATGAGTAACGGGTATAACCAATCTGTTTTTTGCTCCCAATATAGTACACATTTAATAAATACAAAGCTAAGCCACTTCAAGAAAGCTTCTCTCGTATGCGGATGTAATACTTCCAAATGTTCTATCGCATACTTAATAAATCGCTTCATTTCTGTAAATAAAGGTAAATTTATTTGCGTGTAACATAAGCCGGCCCATGCATATTCCGTAATCTCATTTTGTTTTTTTAAATCTAAGTATGGTAACAAATATTTTCGGCACCATTGTTTTTCAATATGATATAGAAATGTAATATCTGCTATTAAACGAGCAAACATAAAGTTTGTTCGTTCCGAATTAACTCTTACTTGTTCTTCAAATAAAAATAAATATTCATATACATTACGATCGTATAAATGATCATATGATAACAACTTTAATAATACAGCCGTCATTTTTCCAACTGGATGCTGAATTGATTCATTATAAAAATCTTGTTTCCCAAGCTTAAAGTCTGTATCACTCTTCATAACTTGAGGAAACACTGAAAAAGCAAATCGTTTTACAACACGTATACTATTCTCTTCTAACTCTTCTAGTCGATTACTAATTTCATATAGAAAACTACTAATTAACCAATGAAAAGCAGTATTTCTAACAAATTTCTGCAATAGCGGAATAATTTTTTGGATTTGCTCATTCGTCATTCCTCGATTATTTCGCCATTCTCTAATACAAACAAACCATACTTCATTACTTATTTCTTGCACTCCTACTAATTGGTATGCAAATGAAATACTCCACTCTGTGTTTAATTTACACGCTTTTGATAACATCTCTAAAAAATGGCGTTGTTCAAAAACACCATCTTGCGAAAATTGCTGAACTTGCTTCATAATTTCAACATCTTTCAGCTGCAATAATCCGTCAGCAGTTACATTACAAGTAATGCTTTCTGCTGTATCTTCTTTCTTTTGTACACTGTATCGTTCAGAATGAAAATGAGGATGCTTTTGCTTCATTAACTCATACCCATTTGCCGTAGATGGGCTATTCGAATCACACTTGAATAATAAGTCTAATACGAGACATGCATCAAATACCCTCTCTTCTGTAAGATGCTTTATTACAGTTCGAGTGACTTCTTCTTTTGTTTTTTCTAAACAATGTGCATAATGCCTTTTTAAAAGTTGAAAAACTTCGTGTTTATAAGTGAAATCTAAAAGAAGTCCTTCATGTAACAACCATTTCATTTTGTCATCTACACGAACAAAAATATTTTTATTCATCGCATCAATTGCAATTCGCTTTTGAAGTACACTATTTGCTTCTATCATTTCTGTAATATAATAATCCGCTTTTTTCTCATTGTTTTCGCATAAATAAGTTAGACACTCTTTTACAATTCGTATTAAAAATGCAAGATCATTTTGATGAAACTCTTTCTCTACATTTTCCTTATTTCTTTTTTTCAGTGCCGTTTGTCTTAACGACAACATTCTCAATTTTTCTAATCCAATCATCATAATTGGAACAGCATAATAAGCGATATATGGCCTCATCTTTTCGTTCCAAATTTGCTCCACATGAGAAAATGTAGATACTGGTAAGCGACTCGATTCCTCGAGTTCTATTGATTCTTGCGTATCATTTCCCCATTTTCTTACACGTTTCAACTTCAGTTTTCCGTCTAAAATAAAAGTTAGTAACAATAAGGCAATTTCTTTATGCTCAGGAAAAGAACATTTTTGCAGTAACTTAGAAATCTTTTCTATAGAGCTACTATCTTTTTCAGCTGTTTCTAATAAAAGGAGTGTCCACCTTGCAAACAACAACGGGTCCATCTTACTCTTCGTTTCGTTTAAGTAGTTACAAATTGTTCTCCATAATAACGGTGATATTTTAGAGTAGTTTTTATAAATTAATTGAAATAATTCTTTCTGATGACTAAAAAGAAATTGTTCCACTAACCATTCTGCAAGTAATTCATCTACTTCATTATAGTTTGGCGTAAGCATAAACAAATTTTGTAATTTACCTTCTGCTTCTAACCATTCGACCCATTCATAATCATGAGCAAATTCCACAAAGTAACGAACTGTTTCAATTTTTTTAATCGATTGCTTTATGTATGATAATTGTTCCTGTTCTACTGACGGGGGAACCGTTACAATATCCCGAATACGCATTCTTTTCGTAATATAATTATCGCCCATTAATTCCGCCCAGCGTTTTACCGCTTTTACGAGGGATTGATGATTATTCACTTTATTCGGATACACAATTGGTCTTATCCCTAAATGTTCCCAGTGGTACGTATTTTCCCCTTGTGCGACAAAAGCAAATCGTCTTGTACTTGGTGGTAAACCAGTTGCTAAATATTTCATTACTGGGTCATTATGACTATATCCAACGAATAAAACGGTGTAATTCGAGAATAGATCGACTAAAAATCTTCTCGCCCACCCTTCGGTTAAGTAAGCCCTTCCAAAATCACCGTCTGTTAAAATTAAAGCCTCTTTCTCCTGTTCTACATTACCATGTATATAAGCAAGACCTTTAAATGCTCTCCCAGTCGGTAAAGCTGGAGCATAATAAACATTGATATCTCTATGTATTTCCTTAATTGCAGTTGTAAAATGTTGATCAAAATTTGTTGTTACAATGCGGATATCTGTATCTAAAGGAAATAACCTTGGAATTGCATAATGCAATGGATTCGGTTTTGATTTCTCTATATGAACAAGATCTCTTGCGACTTGATGTACATCTTTTGTTTTCGCAATTTTACCAAGATAATAATCATGTGGTTCTGTTATTTCACGTTTTTCGACATATAACGTTTTTGCAATTTCATCAACTAAATCATCAAAATTCGGTAAGTTTGATTTCCCTTTCATAGAAACTCCCGCTCCAACAAATAACACTAACTTTCCTTGCTCAAGGTGATCAATTAACTCATCTGGAATTTCTACTTCTGAAGTAATCCACATCTTGGATTCCCCCTTACCTAAAAATGTCATACACTCTCATTTTACTATAACATTTTTTCGTTGTTTTTATAATATTTAGACTAAATTCCGAACATGAAAAAGTTTTATGTAAATAAATCCGTTACAATGTATGAACTCCAGAATTTATTGAAAAACTATGTATAAATCGGAGGTGTAAATTTTGAATGATTTCACAGTAGTGCTTATCAAGTTTATATCGTGCATTATCGCATTTAGCATTGGGCTTGCTTTATTTTTCCCTGCAACGTTTGTTCAAATTATTTCATTCAGTCTCTTTGTTACAATCGTATCCTACATGTTCGTTGATAAAATCATTTTAAATCGAATTGGCAATACTGGTGCCATTATGTCGGATTTCTTATTAACATATTTAAGCGTATGGATTTTCGGTAATATTTTATTAGACAACTATATGCAAATTGCATGGGGCAGTATCCTTTCTGCCATCGTCTTCACTTTATCTGAAGTAATCGTTCATCGCTTCTCTAACTCTCATACAAGGCACAACAATGATAACATTCGTATTAATCGTCGCTTTGCATATGGTACAGAGTTTGCTGAAGAACAAAATATATTGGATAAAGATAAAAAAAAGTAACGTTTTAATACAGGAGCGCCCTTTTTAATTATGTGGTGCTCCTTTTTTGTATTTTTTCATTATGGTACGTGAAATTATATAAGTGATTATTTCAAAATACCGACTTACTAACAATATTTGACGCTATTTTTTCTAATAAAAAACTGCCTCTTATTTAGAGGCAGCCACTTTTAAGTCTTTTACTTCAACAACATCCGCAAACGCTCCCAATACTGCGTTATGATGTTTCACAATATCTTCAGCACGTAACACTTCTGTATTAAATGTACTATGTGCATCACTCACTAACGTTACTTTATATCCTTCACTACATGCTCTGCGCGTTGTCGTATCTACACAATACTCTGTTTGCATTCCCGAAAGAATAACGTGTTCAATTCCTTTCTCTTGTAACACTTCGCTTAAGTTTGTATTATGGAATGAATCTGGAGTCGTCTTTTCAACTATATTATCTCCTTCTTGCGGAGCGATGGCCGCATGGATTCGCCATCCATCCGTACCTTTTTCTAACGGATGATCTTTAGGACCGTTATGTTGGATATAAATAACTGGAATATCATTTGAACGACATTCCATAATAAGCTCTTGCAATGTTTGTAAAAACTTTCCCCCATTATGTACTGGCATTCCAGCTGTATACATACCCGCTTGCACATCAATTACGATTAATGCTTTTTTCATTTCACACATCCCCCTTTGTTTGTATAAGCCATTATTATTGTTTATATTCCATCATCCAACAATCTTCTAATTTCCCCTCATGCAACTCATGTTCCTTTAAAATCTTTACTTTTTTAAATCCACTTTTTTCATAACACTTTATTGCTCGTTCATTATTTACTTTCGGATCCATTGCAATTGCTTCTGCTCCCATTTCACCCATAATATATGTAATTGCTGCCTGAACGAGTTTTGTTCCAATTCCCTTTCCCCAATAGGCTGGTTCACCGATAAATTGGTCCATACCCCATACATTTTGTGATTCTTTATAGCCATATAACGCTTTCCACTCTGAATCCACTGGGTACATTTGTATGTAACCAATCGGAACCGTATCAAATTCTATTAAACATCTTTTTTCATTACTGTTTGGACTATGTATAAAATGATCAAGCACCTTTTCTACAGATTGCGGATTATCTCGTCCTTCGTAATACCGCAGGACTGCTGGGTCCATTAACCATTTAGAAATGATAGATGCATCATCTTCCATTACGTATCTAATCAATAAACCTTCTTTTTGAAAAAGCATATTATACCTCTATTATTCCTTTATATTTTTTCTTGCTGTTACATCTTTCATTGCACCTACTAATGCATATGGTAGTAATGTAATCGCAAAAAATGCTGTAAATACGTTAAATTGCGGGATTGTATAGAGTGTGAACCATTCAGTGAAAAATTGAGAATTTAATATTCTATTAAAAAACTCTCCGCCTGGCCTAAAGTTTGGCGCCCACGCAGTGATTTCATACAAAATAAAGTGAAACTTTAATCAGTGGGGGGTTTTGTTCATCCCCCACTGATTATCAGCCCTCACCAATCGGGCTTTTACGGGCAGTTGATCCCCCACCTAACTTCTTCGCTTTCGCTGAATTTTGAGGTGGGGGTCTTACTGCCCGTTAATGCGGGATAAACAGTAACTGAACAATAAAAAATGCCCCTAGATAATGAAACCAAGTCCGTTTCCATATAGGTTGTGCATTTTTTAATATATCCCCCATCTTACCCCCTCCTTAAATATCCATCATATTGATTATACACTTTCCTCACTTTATTTGTTAAAATTTTCTATATAATTAATGCTGTTGGGGGGAATACATTATGTCTAATCCTATATTTACATCCACTTTAATCATTCTTAGAGGAAACTCCGCAAGTGGTAAAACAACGATTGCAAAACAACTACAAGAACATTTCGGACAAGGGACACTTTTAGTATCACAGGATGTTGTACGTAGAGATATGCTTAGAGTACACGACACAATGGGTAATTTATCACATGATTTACTATTTGAAATTACGAAGTACGGAAAAGGAAAATGTGAATTTGTTATTTTAGAAGGTATATTGAACAGTCATAGGTATGGTGAGATGTTAAAAGAATTAATTCGTTATTTTGATGAAAATGCATTTGCATATTACTTTGATTTATCATTAGAGGAAACTATTAGACGACATAACACAAGGGACAAACGACATGAATTTGGTGAAGATTCCCTACAAAAATGGTATAATCCGCACGATACTATTAAGGTTGCCAGAGAAACTATTTTTACAGATAACTTTACGCAAAAAGATATATTTGATGCAATTCTTAATGATGTTGCGATCAAAAAACAAGCCTAACATAATATGTTAGGCTTGTTATGTATTTTGTATTTCAGTTTTTATAATTAAACAATCTATACATAAATAATAGTATATATTCATTTCCCCAAACTGGAAATCAACTACTGAAATAAGTCCACGTTCCTCAATATCTTGAGTAATTGTAGCAACATATTTCATCTCTTTCGCACAAGTTGGACACGCCAAATCCTTTGGAAGATCATCATATAACGGTACCCCTAATAATCTACATACATATTCAGAACCGAACAAGTTAAAAGCTTCCCAGTAACTATCTTCATCTGTAGGTATATCTTCATTTTTCATATTTATAAGCTTTACCGTTGTTTTTGGTAATGAAGCTGGTAACTTAATTACAGATTTAGTAATAAGCCATTTAAAAATCCTATTATCCTTCTACTAAAAAAATAAAAGCCAGCCTCAATAAAGAGAACTGACTTCTATTTGGATAATTATTGTTATTATAAAATTTTCACTTTAACAGTTTGTCTTCCCCAATTCATAGCTTTACTTTTTGAACCCATTAAAACATCAATACGATTACCTTTAATTGCACTTCCAGTATCACCAGCGATAGCTTCTCCATAACCTTCTACCCATACTTTAGATCCTAATGGGATTACTTTCGGATCAACTGCGATAATTCTCATATTCGGATTTGCCGTTAAATCATGACCCATCGCAGTTAAAACGCGTCCACCATATGTACCATTTTCACTTGGATCAGCAGTATACGCTGTCGCTACTACCGTTAATTCACGTTTAGCAGACTGTATGTTGTTTTTAGATACTTCTTTCGCTCTCTCTTCTTCTTTAGCCTTTGCTATTTCTCTTGCTTTTTCTTCTTCTTTAGCCTTTGCTATTTCTCTTACTCTCTCTTCTTCTTTAGCCTTTGCTATTTCTCTTGCTTTCTCTTCTTCTTTAGCTTTTGCTATTTCTCTTGCTTTCTCTTCTTCTTTAGCTTTTGCTATTTCTCTTGCTTTCTCTTCTTCTTTAGCTTTTGCTATTTCTCTTGCTTTCTCTTCTTCTTTAGCTTTTGCTATTTCTCTTGCTTTCTCTTCTTCTTTAGCTTTTGCTATTTCTCTTGCTTTCTCTTCTTCTTTAGCTTTTGCTATTTCTTGTACTTTTTCTTCTTCTTTAGCTTTTACTATTTCTTGCGCTTTCGCTTCTTCTTTGACTTTTTCTTCTTCTTTAGGCTTTACTATTTCTTGCACTTTCGCTTCTTCTTTGACTTTTGCTTCTTCTTTAGGCTTTACTATTTCTTGCACTTTCGCTTCTTCTTTGACTTTTGCCTCTTCTTTAGGCTTTACTATTTCTTGCGCTTTTACTTCTTCTTTGACTTTTGCTTCTTCTTTAGGCTTTACTATTTCTTGCACTTTCGCTTCTTCTTTAACTTTTACTTCTTCTTTGACTTTTACCTCTTCTTTAGGCTTTACTATTTCTTGTGCTTTCGTTGTTTCTTTCGCTTTTGCTACTTTCTGCGTCTTTACTTCTTTCTTTTCTTTAACTGATTTTTGTACTTTCGCTACTTGCTTCGTTTTCTCTTCGGTTTTCTTTTCAGTTGGTGCTGTACTTGATAGGAAAGAAACGTTTGCATAAGCAGTTTTTCCTTTATACTCAAATTGCAGCCATCCGTCTTTTACTTGATGCGTTGATTCAATTACATCATCTTTTTTTAGTCTGCCAAGAATTTCTGAATCCGTGTTTGCTTCAGTACGTACATTTAACAAATTCGCCGTTACATGATATACATCTTTTGTAAACTCCGAACTTACAAACACTTCTTTACCATTCAACTCAATTTTTGACCAGCCATCTTCGGTATTTATGACTTTTAACTCTTGCCCATTCTTTACTTTTTCGACCACTTTTGATTCTGTAGTCGGTTTTTCACGTACGTTAAGTACATCTGCTGTTACGATTGTTTCTGCGGTAGCAGTTGAGGTAAACGCCCCCAATCCAAAAATAGTTGCGGTTGCTGCGCCAATTACTTTTTTCATATTAGCCTCCATTATATTTTTTCGAATTTTATCAAATGTCTCCGTAAAACTGTATAATTTTACATAATATCAAAACATTTGCAACAGTATATTAATATTGTTTAATATACCGTTATTAAAACTCCTTACTCCAATACTATCAAATTCTCATTTCTAATTCTATATATTATAAATCTCCTTATCTTTTATAAAAGCTCCATGCTCTTCTTCACACTAAATAGTTGTAGCAATTCCCGCCAAAAATAAACTTACGATTGCTAAAATTTGAGTAGCGACAATAGCCCCTCTTAAATGAAACTTATAATCTTTATATCCTTTCATACCTTCCGTACTAGGAATCACAACAAACCTTGGAGTAATCCAGCAAAAAATTAGCCAATCAATTATAAGTAAATCTACTAAATTGAAAATCATTAAAATACCAAAATTGTGTAAATAGGCATCCATATACATTAACTTTTCATGCTTATGTAGTATATATGTAGAAACGAAAGGACTACCGAAAAGAATAGTATTATATACAATATTAAAATAAATGCTTTGCTTTTTTTCATGAATCGATTTTGGAAAAACTACTTTTTGAATATCTTTCGGATAATCAGTTAACGAAAGTCGAGGATTATAATATAAGGACCCTAAAATCATTACAGATAGTACAATAGACATGATGACACCAACGTACATCATTTGTTCAAATTGATTCATATACTGTATTCACCCTTTTCTGTAATTACTATGATGGTCATTCACTTAATTACATATTGTATGTACGTACATAATCAAAAATTAACAACTAGCTTTAATAGCAAAGCAAAATTGTTGCAATGCAAATGCAAATTTAATACAGTGGAAGCCTAATTGATACAGATAGGATTGGTGAAACCTATGAAAATTGAACATATTGCAATTTGGGTAAATGACTTAAAATGTATGCGTGATTTTTATATAAAATATTTTAATGGTAAAGCAAACTCGTTATACCATAATGAAATGAAACAATTTGAATCTTATTTTATTACGTTCGAATCTGGAGCAAGGCTTGAACTTATGCGTAAAAAAGGGATTGAAAATAAGCCTAATTTAAACATAACCGGCTATGCTCATATGGCTTTTTCTGTCGGTAGTGAAGAACGAGTGAATGAACTGACAAAGGTGATAAAAGATGCTGGTTATCCTTTATTAAATGGACCACGTTTTACTGGAGATGGCTATTATGAAAGTGTAATAGGCGATCCAGAAGGCAATCAAATAGAAATTACGATTTAACTTACATTGTACAAGCTGCAGCAGAACAGAAGTACATGATCCATTATGGGGTTTAAATGTAATTCAAAAAATGCTTAGGATTTCTCCGAAGCATTTTTTGTATGTTACTAATACATTTATTCCTTAACCATTTAGTCAATGCTTGAGCCTATGGTCCCTTCTTTTACAAGTGAGGGCGCCCCTATTAATCTAAATAAGCGTCTCGTTTCCAATCTTCCAGCTAAACCATCTCCCGTGTCCTTCTGTTTCTCCAACCGTTTCACGATATTCGTTTCCGTTAATATAATAATCAATATGAAGGTCACGATCCCACATATTGTTATACAGGTGGAATACATCACGTTTTGCGCCGATTTCTTGTATTTGTTTTTCTAATTTATGTTTAACTTGTTCTGGTATTTGATTTGCGACGTGTGTATGGAAAATACAAATAACAGCTTCTTCACTTATTTGTTCAATAATAGATGATAATAGCTCTACACCGTCTCCTTCTATTAATTGGACAGATTCATTTTTCACTAAAGATGCAGCTTGATCAAACATCTCAAGCCTTTCTTTATGTTCTGGCCAAATTAAAGCACGTAACCATAAATAATCTTCCTCATTATGTAAATCATTCACATGTAAGTCCAGTCCGATTCTTTCTACGACAGATGGGCTTTCTTTTAGAAAATGCGGTACATTCTCCCCTCTTATTTCAGAAGTTACATGCACATTTGAATTTATATTTCCGTACATTTCATCCGTCCCGTACGAATAACGATATTGGTCCCAGAACAGTTGCAACCCAGAACTTGTCCCAATTTCAATTAACGCTAACGGCTTCTTCACTTTGTTAAATATGTAGCAGAAACTTGGGTATAAGTATGCGCACCGTCTTACTTCATTTGTTTGAACGAGTTTCGTTTGTAACAAAGTAATGATTTCTTCTCGGTACTCTTTACAGAAATCTTTAAAATGATTAAAAGCTTTATCTAAATTTGTATCAGCATTTTCAACTAAACTACTATAATACGTTTTTAAATGATGTTCTTTCCCTGCTAGCAATAAATAATGTACTGCACCCAATAGTAAGTTTGGGACTGGTTGACCTACCTGAGCATAGGACGATAGTGTAAGTACTTCCTCATCTTCAGCAATTTTCATTGATAAATATTCATATAAATCACTTGACCCTTTACATTCCTTTATTGAAAAGTTTCGAAATAAGTTTGAAATTTGTTCTTTTGTACACATTAGAGTCCCTCCTTTTTATTTTTCAGAATAATCTTACCATTACAGAAAGAATAATCCCATAAAAAGGTACTCGATTTAGTCACTTAAGGATACGTAAGCTTTTTCGAGATAATTTCAAACTGTAATTTTTTTCTATTTACCACCTTAAAAGAGCTTGTTAAATAAGATTTTTAGCGAATAAAACGTTAAATAGTTTAAAATTATCAGATAACACTAGATATTTTAGTCTATTAATTATTATAATAGAGTATGAGATGGTTATATAATTGAGACAAAAAAGTATACACCTAGGTGGGGCCTAGGCGGTGTTTCTCTTTTACGGCTTAGACATAGAAAACACCTACACTTTTTTGCCAATATAGGGGATGGAGAGATTATCATGAGCAACATGCAGCAAAAAACAGACGTTATCTTAATTGGTGCAGGAATTATGAGTGCAACGTTAGGCTCATTACTAAAAGAATTAGCACCAGAATGGGAAATTAAAGTTTTTGAAAAACTCGCAAGTGCCGGGGAAGAAAGCTCTAACGAATGGAATAATGCAGGTACAGGGCATTCTGCGCTATGCGAACTGAACTATACTTCCGAAAAAGCTGACGGATCTATAGATATTAGTAAAGCTGTAAAAGTGAATGAGCAATTCCAGCTTTCAAGACAATTTTGGGCATATCTTGTAAAGAGCAAATTAATTCGTAATCCACAAGATTTTATTATGCCACTACCTCATATGAGTTTAGTACAAGGGGAAAAAAATGTTGAGTTTCTAAAAAACCGTTTTGAAGCGCTTTCAAAAAATCCACTGTTTCAAGGAATGGAATTTTCTGATGCTCCTGAAACATTAAAAAAATGGCTTCCACTCATTATGGAAGGTCGCACATCTAATGAACCGATGGCGGCAACGAAGATTGACTCTGGAACAGATGTTAACTTCGGTGCATTAACACGTATGTTGTTTGATTACTTAAAAACAAAAAATGTCGAGCTAAACTACAAGCATAGTGTCGAAAATATTAAGCGCACGAAAAATGGTTTATGGGAAGTAAAAGTACACGATATGAATAGTGGTAAAATTGAGCATCATACTGCTAAATTCGTCTTTATTGGCGGCGGTGGCGGTAGCCTACCTCTACTTCAAAAGACTGGTATCCCTGAATCAAAGCATATCGGTGGCTTCCCAGTAAGTGGACTATTTATGGTATGTAAAAACAAAAAAGTTGTAGAGCAGCATCATGCGAAAGTGTACGGTAAAGCTAAAGTTGGCGCTCCGCCAATGTCTGTACCTCATCTAGATACGAGATATATAGACAATAAAAAAGCCTTACTGTTTGGACCATTCGCAGGCTTCTCACCTAAATTCTTAAAAACTGGCTCAAATCTTGACTTAATCGGTTCTGTAAAACCGAATAATGTCTTAACGATGTTAGCCGCTGGTGTAAAAGAAATGGGACTTACAAAATACTTAATTCAGCAAGTTATGTTATCACATGAAAAACGTATGGAAGAATTACGCGAATTCATTCCGAACGCGAAAAGTGAAGATTGGGATATTGTAGTTGCTGGACAACGTGTACAAGTAATTAAAGATACTGATGCTGGCGGTAAAGGAACACTTCAATTTGGTACAGAAGTAGTAAGTGCAGCTGATGGCTCAATCGCCGCATTACTAGGCGCATCACCAGGTGCTTCTACTGCTGTTCACGTCATGCTCGAAGTATTAGAAAAATGTTTCCCAAGCCGCATGGTAGAATGGGAAGAAAAAATAAAAGAAATGATTCCTTCATATGGCATTTCACTAACTGAAAATCCAAGATTGTTCCAAGACCTTCACACTTCTACTGGTCGTACACTTGGATTAAACGAAAAAGAAACTGTTCATAATTAATGCAGAAATAAAAAAACGTCCGATATATTCGGACGTTTTTTTGTCTACTAAAAATTATACTTATCAATATTATCTTTCGTAAATACAACTCGTTCTGGTAATACGATAATTCCGTTCCCTTCTGCCTCATAATCATATCCTTGAATGGAGTTTGGCTCTACTTTCACTTTTCCAATTCCTTTTACTTCGAAGCTATCCCCTACTTTTAACTTCTTCCCTTTTACAACAATTTCATTTGCTACATACGTTGCGAGAGCACCTTGTTGTTTTACATCCCATAAACCAAATTGTTGTACTGTTCCTCGTTTTACATAATCACGCATAACGTTCGGTGTAGAAAATCCAGTTACCACTACTTTTTTATCCATTTTTAAGTTTTCAGCTGCCTGCGCCATTGCTGGGAGTGCTGTTGCATCTGGACAAATAACTGCGTTAATATCTGGATACGTTTTTAATATGTTCTCCCCTACGGATAAAGATTTTTGTGCATTATTTTCACCGTACTGCGTCGTTACAATTTCCCAGTTCGGATATTTCTTTTTAATAATTTCTTTCGCTTTCGTTACCCATTGGTTTTGATCCGTTACTGTCGGGCTAGAATAAAAGAATGCTACTTTTCCTTTATCTCCAATTTGCTTAGAAGTCATTTCTATTAATAAGTTAGCAAGTTGGTCTGGTGTTCCTTGGCTTATATAAAAAGAACGATCTTTCGGATTCACATCAGAATCCCATGTTAAGACGGTCATTCCTTTTTTCTTAGCACGTTGTAGTGATTGCGATAAACCATCAACTGATGTAGAGGAAACCATAAGTGCATCATAGTTTTGGTTAATAAAATTATTTATATACTTTACTTGCCCTGATACACTCGCTTCAGACGGCCCATCATATTTCACTTGTACGCCTAGCTTCTCTCCCATCTCCTTTGCTCCTTCACCTCCCGATGTGAAGAAACCAACTCCTGTTAATTTCGGAATAAATGCAAATTTCACATCATCAGCCTTTTTCTTATCTGCCGTTTGGCTAGAACACGCAATTAAACCGATTAAACAAATACATACAATCAATACAATCCCTAGTTTTCTCTTCATGACATTTCCCCCTTATGCAAATTCTGTCTTTTCCCCGCTAAAAATTGATGTAATTTGAAATGTCTCATAATAACTGAAAGAATAAGGATAATACCTATTACTACATTGGATTGTTCATTTGTTAAACCCGTCATTTGCAAGCCATACTGCATGAGCCCAATGAAAATACTCGCCAGTACAGTACCGAAAATACTTCCTTTTCCACCTGTAATAAGTGTCCCGCCTAATACTACTGCTGTAATGATTGGTAATATTGTTTCGCTTCCTATATCAGCACGTGCAGAACCGAAATATGCAGTTAAGAAAGCTCCTCCTAATCCACCTCCTAACCCAGAAAGTATGTAAGCAATGATTACTACTTTCTTCGTCTTAATCCCGGTGTATTTTGCTGCATTTTCATTCGCGCCTGTTAATTTTACGTGGCGCCCATATATCGTTCGGTGAAACAAAATCGTGCATACAATTGTTAATAAAATAAGTAGCCATAATAAATTGGGTATTCCTATAAAACTACCATTTGCTAGTTGTACATAAGTATCAGGTAAACCGCTTATCCCTTCATATCCAGAAGCACCTGCCCCTCCTGAAATAACGAGTGCAATTCCTCTGTATAAAAACATCGTTCCGAGTGTAACGACTAGTGGTTCTACATCTGTCAATTTTATAATAAGCCCATTTAAAGCTCCTGCTAAGCAACTGACTATAAGTGCCATTATTACTGCTAGTAAAATATGAATTCCATTCATCCAAAACACACCAATTAAAATCGAGGTTAGCCCCATAATTGATCCTACAGATACGTCAATTCCTCCTGTTACAATAACGAAAGTCATTGGAATTGCCGCGATTGCTATGAATAGAAAATCATTTGTACTAAAAAGGAGATTACTAATATTTAAGAAATTGCTGTTTATAAAACTAAAGAGAATGAATTCTATAAGAAGTAATATGATTAACACACCTTCCCATCTGTAAAAATACTTCATAGATTCATTCTCCTTTCTGCTTTCCACTTCTTCATGACGCTATCTAATATGATAATAAGTAATAGTAAAAAACCTGAAATAGCATTATTCCAAAATGCTGGTATTTTTAAAAAGATAAGTGAACTGCTTATCACTTCTAAAAACAATGCTCCTAGTGCAGCTCCAAATATAGAACCTGTTCCTCCTTTTAGATGAATTCCTCCTAGCACAGCAGCTGCAATCACCTGTAGTTCCATTCCTGTACCAGTTTGATTTGGAACGAACCCGATATTCATAACAAATATGCAACCAGCGAGCGCAGCGCTTATGCCTGAAATCATAAACGCATATATCTTCACTTTATTAACAGGTATACCAATAAGCCTCGCGCCATCTTCATTATCACCTACCGCATAAAAGTATCTTCCCAATGGCACTTTTCTTAAAAAGAAGTATAGTAGTAGTAAAATAATAAGAACGAACCATACAGTTATAGGTAAACCAAGAATGATGATAGATGACAGCTGCTTAAAATCGTTTGGAATATCTTCAATCCACTTTCCGCCTGTGAAAATTAACATTGCACCTCTAACAATTCCTAACATGCCTAATGTCATAATAATGGCTGGTACCCGAAACTTCGCAACTCCAATACCATTTACGAAACCGATAATGGCCCCAAGTATAATAGCTACAAATATCGACAAGAATGCACTATACCCATTCGTTAACATCATTCCGCAAACTGCTGCACTTAATCCCATGCTTGAACCAACTGATACATCTATATTTTTCGTAAATAAGACGAACGATTGACCGATTGCTAGCACGACTAAAATAACGCTTGATTTCATCAGTAAAGATAACGAGGTAAATTGAATAAAACTAGGGTTTATCATCCCTACAATAGCTATATAAATTAGTAGTAACAGTATGATAGACGTTTCGTGCATTTTATACATACGTTTCATTCCGTTACACCTCCGTATGCAAGGCGTGTAACTTCATTCACACTCAGTTGTTCTTTTTCCATATGAGAAACAAATCGCCCATTTCTCATTACATATACACGGTTTACTAATTGGATAATTTCTTCAACATCTGAAGAGATTAATAAAATTGCGAGTCCTTCCCTTTTCATTTTTTTTATCGTCTCATACACTTCAAGCCTTGCTTTCGCATCAATTCCGCGAGTCGGCTCATCAAGAATAATAATTTTCGGATTACATGCAAGATACTTCGCAAGCACGACCTTCTGCTGATTACCTCCTGATAAAGATGCCAATTCTTTATTCATATTCTGCACAACAATTCGGAACTGTTCTATAAACGAATTAACTAAAGCGCTTTCTTTTTCTTGATTTATAAAAAAGCGATTATTTTGATATAAACTTGCTGCTGCAATATTTTCTTTAACAGAAGCAATTGAGAAAATTCCATTCCTCGCCCTATCCTCTGGCACATAAACTAGGCCTTCGTCTAGCCTTTTATGCAAAGAACACGTATCAATTGATTTTCCACCCAATAAGATAGACCCTGATTTTATAGTTTTCAATCCAAATATCGCTTCTGCTAATTCCGTTCTGCCAGATCCTATAATGCCAGCAACACCTACAACCTCACCCTCATGTACAGTGAATGATATATTTTCGAATGCGTGACCATTTATATCAACCACTTCTAATATTTTTTTCGTCTTTGCTGTCTCTTGAACTACTTCTATTTTCTCTTTCTGTTTATATCCTTTTGGCAATAGTCCCTCCATCAGCATGTCATATGTATAGTCACATACATCACCTTGGCTTACAACCATTCCATCACGTAGTATTGCTACTTTGTTGGCAATTTCAAAGATTTCTGGAAAACGATGCGTAATATAAATCATCCCAATTCCTTTTTCTTGTAAACTTTTCATCAACACAAAAAGACTCTTAATTTCGTGTGTTGTTAATGTCGATGTTGGCTCATCTAGAATAAGAATCTCAGCTTCTCTTATTAATCCTCTAACGATTTCTACTAACTGTTGTTGCGCAATCGATAATGTTCCTCCTAGTTTATTAAGGTCAATATCCCATCCTAAGCTGCTAATCAATTGCTGAATCTGTACTTTTAGTTTCTTTTTCTTTTCTTTTAACCCGATACATATATTTTCTTCAATAGTCATATGCGGAAAAATGAGTGGTTCTTGCGGTATTAAATAAATACCTTTTCGGTGTGCTTCTGATGGATTTGAAAACTGTTGCTTCATTCCTTTTACATACATCTCTCCATCATCATACGAATATAACCCCGTTAATATTTTCATTAATGTCGATTTCCCGGCGCCATTTCCACCAACTAAAGCGTATATATCACCATGCTCTACTTGTAAGTTCACTTCCTTTAGCACAAGTTGATTCGAAAACGCCTTACTCATTTTCTTCACTTGTAATAAGGGCACATTCTCCACATGATGTCACCTGCCTTTACCCAGAACATTTTTTAAGAAAATGATTATTTGTTCTACTTGTTTTGTAGCATTGTATATTCCTTTTTTTATATCTAGAACACTTTTTTCTACGTACTATTAATCGTTCCAACTGGAATAAACAAAATATATGGTACATATGTTTAAGCTGTGGTCAATTGTTGAAAGGGATGAAGAGTATGACTCAGCTGAACTTTGAAGAAAATTTATTAACTAAAGTAGCTTGGTACTATTATAAAGACCAATTAACACAACAGGAGATCGCGTCACTTCTTCATATTTCAAGAAATAAAGTCGTCCGGTTATTAGATAAAGCGCGCAGTGAAGGTATCGTTACATTTCACGTAAAAGGAACCGGTTTGCATTGCTTGAGCATTGAACGTGACTTAATGAAAAAGTTCCACTTAAAAGATGCTTTCATTATCCCTACTCCAATAAACAATTATGCTACTTCTCTCGGAAAAGCCGCTGCACAATATTTAGAGACTCATCTCCAACAAGGTGATTTACTCGGCATCGGCTGGGGTGAAACGATAAGTAAAATGCTAGAAAACATTCATTTTGAAAGTTCTATCAACCTTTCAATCGTAACGCTAACAGGCGGGGTAAATCACTATCTCCCGAGAAAACAAAACTATTTACACTACATGCAAGGCGAACTTCACATTATCCCTACGCCGTTTCTAGCGTCTACAACCGAAATGGCACAAAGTATTCTATCAGAACCGAGTGTAAAAGATATGCTTCAAGTCGCTTCACTTGCTCATACGGCTGTTGTCGGTATTGGGGGATTATCTCAAGACGCTACGATTGTAAAAGAAGAAAAATTAACACTACGTGAGATGACATATATTCGTAGTCAAAACGGTGCTGGCGATATTTTAGGACAGTTTTATAATACAAATGGCGATTTATTAGAGCTCTCGCATCACAATCGTCTAATTGGCACGCCCCTCTCTATTTTGCGCAATATGAATCATGTCGTCGGTGTTGCTGGAGGTACTGAAAAGATAGATGCAATTTATGGTGCCTTAAAAGGAAAGTTTATTCATTCATTAATTACCGATGAGGAAACTGCCCTCTCCTTATTACGAAAGGATGGTGATTGTTAATGTCCCATTTATTAGCTTTCGATGCTGGTACAGGGAGCATTCGAGCAGTTCTTTTTGATTTACATGGTAATCAAATTGCAGTAAGTCAAAAAGAATGGATTCACAAATCTGACCCTCGTTATCCAGGCTCTATGAACTTTGATGTAATAGAAAATTGGAAGCTAGTACAAGAATGTACGAAAGAGGTTCTTCAAAAAAGCAATACCCCTGCCTCTTCTATTCTTGCTATTAGCGCTACAAGTATGCGAGAAGGTTTTGTTTTATATGATAAACATGGGCAAGAAATATGGGCATGTGCAAATGTTGATGGCCGTGCATCCGCTGAAGTTAGTGAGCTAAAAGAAATCCGCTCACATCTTGAAAAAGATTTATACAGAAAATCTGGGCAAACTTTTTCATTGGGTGCTTTACCACGTCTACTTTGGATTAAAAAACATGAACCAGACGTCTATAGCAATATTCACTCCTTTACGATGTTAAATGATTGGATTTTGTATAAATTAAGCGGCGTACTGCAAATCGACCCTTCCAACGGTTGTACGTCCGGAATCTTTGATTTACAAAATAGGAATTGGGATAACGATGTCGCTAAAGAGTGTGGTATAAATTTGCCATTTTCACCAAAAGTAAATGAAGCTGGCACTGTGATTGGTAATGTTTCAAAAGAGTGTGCAACACTAACTGGTTTACTTGAAGGGATTCCTGTCGTCGCTGGCGGCGGTGATGCTCAAATGGCAGCACTCGGGACTGGAGTCGTAAACCCAAATCAAACTTTAATATGCGGCGGCAGCTTTTGGCAACAAGAAGTGAATGTTACTGAGCCAATAACAGATCCACATGCTGCGATTCGAGTAAATTGTCACGTCGTTCCGAACCTTTGGCAATATGAAACAATCGCCTTTTTCCCAGGTCTCGTTATGCGCTGGTTTCGAGACGCTTTTTGCCAAGAGGAAAAGAAACTAGCTGATAAGCTCGGTGTAGATGCTTATGCATTATTAGAAGAACAAGCGAAAGACGTACCTGTCGGCTCACATGGTATTATCCCTACTTTTTCAAACGTAATGAACTACATTTCTTGGCGTCATGCCGCACCTTCTTTTTTAAATTTAAGTTTAGATGCTGACAAATGTGGAAAAAAAGAACTGTTCCGTGCTATTGAAGAAAATGCTGCCTTCGTTACACTTGGTAACTTAAAATTAATAGAAAATCTCACAGGAACATTCCCTTCTGAAGTCATTTTTGCTGGCGGTGCCGCTAAAGGAAAACTATGGCCACAAATTCTAGCGGACGTCCTTGGTATTCCTGTAAAAGTACCCGTTGTGAAAGAAGCAGCTTCTTTAGGAACTGCGATTGCTGCTGGAGTTGGCGCAGGCATCTATTCATCTATGGAAGAAACTGCTGAACAGTTTGTACAGTGGGAGCACACATTCGAGCCAATTACTGAAAATCATGAACTATATAAAGAATTCTATGAAACATGGAAAACTGTGTATGACAGTCAACTCGCTTTAGCTGATAAAGGGCTCACCTCACATATGTGGATTGCGCCTGGTGCTCTGTAACACATTACATAAAGGAGTGAAAATGTATGTTAAAAGCGAATGAAAATGACTTCTCCTATCGCTTCGGTGATAATGGGCCGAAATATTTAATACAAGGTCCAAATATTGATCTTGGCCTTGTTGTCATTCAACCGGGCCAGGAGTTTCAAAATCACTACCATACGACGTGCGAGGAAGTCTTTTATGCATTAGAAGGTGAAATTGATTTCTATGTGAATAATGAAAGAGTTCCAATTAAACAAGGTGATGTCCTGCAAGTTCGTCCTCATGAATCTCACTATCTGATTAACCATTCTGACAAACCTTTTAAAGCTGTTTTTATAAAGTCACCACATTTACCAAATAAAGATACAGTACAAACGGAAAATCCAACATTAACGAAGGAGTGATTTGGAATGACTTGGGGATTTAAAAATCGATTAAATACAATTTTACCTAATGGCAGAGCGGTAATGTTAGCGATAGATCACGGCTACTTTTTAGGGCCAATTCACGGGCTTGAACAGCCACTTGAAACTGTTAAAAACTTACTTCCTTACACGGATTCTCTCTTTTTAACGCGTGGTGTACTTAGCTCCTGTATTCCTGAAAACTGCAGCACACCGATGGTTATGCGTGTATCTGGCGGCGCTACTGTCGTCGGTAAAGATTTAGCGAATGAAACAATTGTTACACCTGTGAAAGAAGCAGTAAAACAAAACGCAATTGGCGTCGGCGTTTCTGTTTTCATTGGATCAGACTATGAAACACAAACTGTTACAAATCTCGCAAATGTAGTTTCTGAAGCTCATGATTACGGCCTGCCAGTACTCGGCATTACCGCAGTCGCAAAAGAATTACAAAAACGTGAAGCTCGCTTTCTAGCACTTGCTTCCCGCGTATGTGTTGAAATGGGTGCTGATATTATTAAAACGTATTACTGCGAAGGATTCGAAAAAATAACGAGCACATGCCCTGCCCCAGTAGTCATCGCGGGCGGCCCCAAACTAGATTCAATTGAAGACGCATTAAACATTACGTACAATGCGTTGCAAGAAGGCGCAATTGGAGTAGACATGGGCCGAAACATATGGCAATCCGAGCACCCAGCTGCGATGATCCAAGCAATACATGGCATTGTAAAAAATGGATTGAATGTGAAAGAGGCACTTGAACTTTATGATGATGTGAAGAATTAATGTGAAAAGACAGACTATTTATTAGTCTGTCTTTTTTACTTTACAGTGAAACTTTCATAATCCTTCTTCTAATATGATACATACTTAAATTCTATACACCTTCAAATGATTACTCTTGATGATTACTATTAAGCTTTGAAACGTTGATAAGCCGATTTCGATGATTTCACATAATAAACCGCATGATCCACATTAATAATATGATCTGGTTTTGGTTTACCACGTCCCGCTCTATGTCCAGCTAAGTGTTCTTCACTTGTTTCCCAGTTTTTCCATGCTTCTTCCGATTCCCAGCGAATCATTACGACAACTTCTTCGTCACCGCGTCTTACTTTTTTAACGAGAACACTTAAATCGATGAATCCTTCAAATTTTTCAATTATGCCTTCTCCAGTAAAACGTTCTACAACTATATTTGATGTACCTTCTTTTACTGTAAATGTTTTCGTTTCGATAAACATATATCCCACTCCCTCTTCGTAATACGAATACTAGTATTCTTCTATTATAATTGATTATGATAATTATTTTCAATTGTAAAGTTTTAATTTTTTGAATTATGCTGATTTCTTTTCTATCGCCTCATCTAAAAATTTGAAATATGGAAGTAACATCCCTATTAAAGAGGTGACACATATAATTGCACCGATAATTAAATATAGCACTCTTACTCCCCACATTTCACTCAATATTCCCCCTACTAACACACCTAACGGCATAGCGGATCGTATGAAAAATAAACGCACTGAAAATACTTGTCCTATCATATTATTCGGCACGGTTTGTTGGCATATTGTTGTGTTATGAACATTGAAAAATGCAATACAAATCCCTGCTATTACTTCAATTATTATTGCAATGATAATACTATGATTGAACCCTAATGAAATGTATGTGAGCCCCCCTATAAACAATCCTCCAAGCATAAGTATACGCCGGCTTTTATATGTTACTTTTCCGACTACTACTGATCCAATTACGTAGCCAAGTGGAAAACCTGCCATAAAATAGCCGTACTCTGCATATCCCGCTAACAGCTCGTCTTTTATATAAGGAAGATTTGTGACCATCGTTACCCCTACTCCAAACTGCACGAAAGTAAGAAATATACCGAGCCAAACGATGATTGGTTTTGTAAAAAAATATGTAAAACCTTGAAGAAATTGTTCTAGCCACGTTTTTCGTATATCTGTTGTAGTTCTCTTTTCTTTTATATAAAGTAAGAAAGCACCACTAACAAATAGACAAATACATACGAAAGATAATGTAAGTTCTGTTCCAATGAAATGAATTACTACTCCACCTAATACTGGCGCAAGAAACATCATGAGACGAGTCATTCCATCAATATACGCATTTGCGGCTTGAAGTTGTCCTTGACTTACAATGCTCGGTGTAATTGCCTGACTCGCAGGTGTATAAAGAGGTGTAATAAGTCCCACTACAATTTGAACAACATAAATGTGCCAAACTTCTATACTACCTGTAACTAGCATCACCAAAGGTAATAAGAATACGGACGCCCGTATCCATTGTGAAAAAATCATAATCCACTTTCGGCTCCATTTATCAATAAATGGGCCACTTATTAATTGCAGTATGAGTGATGGGATGAAATATAATAGCCACATACTACTTAAAGCCATTTCCGATCCTGTTAACTCATATACTAGAATTGAATTACATAACGTTCCGAAAGCCCCTCCTAATTCTGAGATTGCACTACCAATCCACATGAAAAAGAAAGAACGATTTTTCAATATATTTTTCAATTTCACACACCAACTTTTCTTTTATATTCCTCCCTTTATGTACATTCCCGTTGTTAATTATCTATTCAAAAACATATCTAATTCTTTCGCTAAAGACTGTACTGCTTTCTTTCTTAATACATATTTTCCGTCATGTATATCAACTAACTTCGCTGCACGTAACAATTTCAAATGATGGTGTACAGTCGATTTACCAAGCTGTAATCTTTCCGTTATTTCCTGTAATGTACGTTCTTTTTCAAACAACATTTTTACAATTCGCAATCTCGCTTCATCTCCAAGAGCCTTATGTTTTTGAACTAAAAAATAATTCGGTTCATACGGATCTTCAGGATGAATACTTTCATTCGCAACTGGATAATGAAATACTTTTGTATCATCAATATCCGCTTCAATATTCCACGGTCTGTACGTCATTTGCGGGATAAGAAGCACGTGATGAACACTTGGTTCTGGCATATAGTTAATGCCACCAGTAGCCCACTCAACAAACTCTTCTGGTTTCATCTTTTTATTCATTTCATTTTTTGCTTCATAATCTCGTTTTAATATAGAAAGTATTTGTTCTTCCTCTCTTTTAATAACACTCTCATACCAACCTGTCATAACAGCGATTAAATGCGATTTCAGCACTTGTACATCTACATTACATATAAAGCTAATATAAGTAGAAAAAAACTGATGATTATCTGTTAGTTCCTTTAGTTCGTGTATTGCACATACAACTCCCGTTGCAGCTAAACGTCTTTTCTCTTCATACTTCTTTCCTAAAAACGGTAAACATATAAATTTCAAATCTTCTTCTGAAAGTGAATCAATTTTAAACTTAAACTGCGATAAATCTTGAAAATCCTCTTCATACAATAACTGGAGTAATGCTTTCCACGTATTATGTTCTTCTACAAACTGTAAGTGTTCTCTCATTTCTTCTGTTAATGCTTCCTTAATTTCTTCCCATTCACTTTGAGTCTTTTCAAGTGTATCAATTAACCTTTTATGAGTAATCGCAGCAATGCCAAGTGCACATTCGAAAAGTATCGAATATTTCACCTGAACGTTGTATGTTTCCCTTTTTCTGCTCGTTATGTGATAGACCTCCATTTTTATCCCCTCCTTGTTTGCTATATAACATATTCTATTTTTATCGAATTTTACCTTCTATATTTTTAGAACCGTTTTGCAATTTAAAAAAAACTTTGATCAATGAGCAAACAGAAAAAGGTTTATACTCTTTTCATTCTGACTCAATGAAAGCCTTGATTATTAAAAATGAAGTTTTTTAATGACTCTGTTATAAGTTGTATTTCACTCTCTTGTTCAACTATAGAGAAGGTTTATTGAAGAGAAAAGCGAATTGATTTTATTAAGAAAAATGAACAGGAGGCTATAAGAATGGGAAGAAAAGAAATGTTGCAAAATGGAGTCCAACAAGTTTTTTACGAGGAAGAATGGTACCCACCGATATCTGAAGCGTTAAAAAATCTTACTGCTGAACAAGCATGTTGGAAACCAGAAGGTGCTGCCAGTAATACGATTTGGGAAAATGTGAACCATTTATTAATTTTTAAAGAGCGCTTACTTTCCCGCTTACATGAAGATAATACATTTGTTGCTCCACAAAATAATGATGAAACCTTTATCCAAGGTGAGCCTAATGATGATAACGCTTGGCAACAAACAGTAAAGCGAACACTTCAAGTACATGATGCCTTACAATCTTCATTAACCGCCCTTCAAGAAGCAGAACTAGATCAACTAAGTCCTTCTCTACCAGTTTGGCAACAATATATGAATATCCTTTTGCATGATGCTTATCATACAGGACAAATTATACAGCTTCGGAAACTTCAAGGTTCATGGCCAACTCACCGTTCTTATTTATAAAGTGAAACTTTAATCAGCTCTTACCAATCGGGATTTTGCGGGCAGCCCACTCCCACCTAACTTCTTTGCTTTCCCTGAATTTTGAGGTAAAAGTCTTACTGCCCGTTAATCCGAGATAAACGATGTTTAAAATCGCATACGTTTAATATCCAACAAAGCAATTGAAAATAGCTACTTGTTTTGTAATTACTGCGATTGCTCAAAATAAAGCAAATTAAAATACGTGAATCCCAAACATCATTTACCCTCTTCATAACTTCTGATCATAATCCAAATTTGGAAGAATAGAGGCTTTTTTATATACAAATAATAAGCCTCAAGGAGTTGTTGACATGTATTTCATATTGAATATGTTAGGGATTTTCGTTGTCATATTAATCGTTTTCTTATGTTCGCCTAATAAAAAACATATAAAATGGAGACCAATTGTAATTCTCATCCTATTGGAGCTTTTTATTACATGGTTTATGTTAGGCACAAAGCTCGGCAGTATTATCATTAATAAAATTGCGTCATTTTTCAGTTGGCTACTAGCATGTGCGAATGAAGGTATTCGATTTGCATTTCCTTCAGCTATGGAAAGTCAGCACATTGATTTCTTCTTTAGTGCGTTACTTCCTATCATTTTTGTTATTACTTTTTTCGATATTCTATCTTATTTCGGAATCTTAACTTGGATTATTGATAAAGTAGGTGCAGTTATTTCAAAGATTTCTCGTTTACCAAAGTTAGAAAGTTTCTTTTCGATTCAAATGATGTTTTTAGGAAACACCGAAGCACTTGCGGTTGTTCGTGATCAATTATCTGTGTTAAAAGAAAATCGATTATTAACTTTTGGAATTATGAGTATGAGTAGCGTTAGCGGATCCATTCTTGGCGCTTATTTATCAATGGTGCCAGCAACATATATTTTCAGCGCCATTCCATTAAATTGTATTAACGCATTAATTTTAGCCAATCTATTAAATCCTGTGGAAGTTTCGAAAGAAGAAGACGTTGTTTACACACCTTCAAAACATGAAAAAAAGGATTTCTTTTCTACTATTTCAAACAGTATGTTAGTTGGGATGAATATGGTTATCGTTATTTTAGCTATGGTAATTGGTTATGTAGCTTTAACAGCATGTTTAAATGGGATTTTAGGATTTTTTGTAACGGGGTTAACAATTCAAAAAATCTTCTCCATTATCTTTAGTCCTTTTGCATTTTTACTCGGTTTATCAGGCAGTGATGCTATGTATGTAGCTGAATTAATGGGGATCAAAATAACGACGAATGAATTTGTTGCAATGATGGATTTAAAATCAAACTTAAAGTCGTTACAACCGCATACGGTTGCGGTTGTAACGACATTTCTAGCTTCTTTTGCTAACTTTAGTACAGTAGGTATGATTTACGGAACTTACAATTCATTATTTGGCGGAGAAAAATCATCAGTCATCGGTAAAAATGTTTGGAAGCTTCTTGTTAGCGGGATGGCTGTTTCTTTATTAAGTGCTATGCTCGTTGGGCTATTTGTATGGTAAATAATTTTTATAATAAAAGACACCCAAGCCAATTGAGTGTCTTTTATTATTATTTTCGAATTTGCCCATTTCCACGAATCACATATTTTGTAGAAGTTAATGCTGGAAGCCCCATTGGTCCTCTTACGTGTAACTTTTGTGTACTGATACCAATTTCCGCTCCGAATCCAAATTCGGATCCATCTGTAAAACGAGTCGATGCATTATGATAAAGTGCCGCGGCATCTACAGAAGTAAAAAACTTGCTGACGTTTTCCTCGTTTTCAGTAATAATTGCTTCAGAATGCATAGATCCATACGTATTTATATGATGAATCGCTTCTTCAACAGTGGAAACCACTTTCACTGCTAGTGTGAGAGATAAAAACTCAGTTTCCCAGTCTTCTTCTGTCGCAAGTAAGATAGAAGGATCAATCTCCACTGCTTTATTATCACCACGTAGCTCCACTCCTCTTTCCTTCAAGGAAGAAAACAACTCGCTACCATATTGCTCTGCCCACTTCTCATGAAGTACAATCGTTTCAATTGCATTACATACAGATGGACGCTGCGTTTTTGCGTTTATAATAATATCAAATGCCATTTGTTTATCCGCTGTTTCATCAATGAAAATATGACAATTCCCCGCACCTGTTTCAAGTACTGGAACAGACGCTTCCCTCACAACAGTATCGATTAATTGTTTGCCACCTCTTGGAATAAGAACGTCTAGATAATCATTCATTGTAAACAACTGCTTCGCGCTATCTCGCGTTGTATCTTCTATAAGCTGTACACTTTCTTGAGGTAAGCTTGTTTGTTTGAGCGCTCTGTGAATAACGGCAACGATGGCTTTATTAGAATGAATAGCAGAAGAACTACCACGTAATATGACTGCGTTTCCTGTCTTCAAACAAATTGTAGCAGCATCCACTGTTACATTCGGTCTTGCCTCGTAAATCATCCCAACAACACCAAGTGGTACGCGCATTTCCTGAATAGATAGTCCATTTGGCCTTTCCCATGCACTTACACATTCTCCTACAGGATCACGTAATTTAATTAGCTGCTTAATCCCTTCTGTCATATCAACAATACGCTGTTCATTCAGCATAAGGCGATCAAGGAGTGAATGAGAAAATCCTTTCTCCTTACCTTCTTCAATATCCCGTTTGTTTTCTTCTAAAATATAAGCTGTTTCTACTATCAGCTGATTAGCAATTGCAGCAAGTGCTTCATTTTTTTGATCTGTAGTTTTAAGCACAAGTTCTCTAGCAACCTCTTTTGCTTTTATCCCCTTTGCCAACACTTCATTCATTTTTATTTCCTCCTTTTTAAAGTGAAACCCAATGATCCCTATGGATGACTTCATAACTATGTCTCTCGCCTCTTACTTGAATATGTTGGCTTTGCATACCTTTTACATCTCTTAGTTCCTCTGCACTATATGTGCATTGTCCTTTTCCTATTACGCGTCCTTGTTGCGTTACAACCTCTACAACTTCACCCACTTGGAAAAATCCTGATACATTCGTAACACCAGCTGGAAGTAAACTCTTCCCATGCTGAATGATGGCAGTAGCTGCCCCAGCATCTACTTCGATTTGTCCACTAACAAGCGAATGCAAGGCAATCCATTGCTTGTTCATCTTCATTTCTTTTTGAGGAGCATTACCAACATACGTTCCATCACCCTTACCCTTCAAAACATCTACAAACTTTTCCTGTCCACGTCCTGTTCCGATAAATACACTCACACCAAGAGAGTGTGCTGTCTTTGCAGCATCGATTTTTGATTTCATACCGCCAGTCCCAAGTTTTGAGCCAGCATCTCCTGCAAGAGAAGAAATTTCTTCCGTAACTTCAGGAAGAAAATAATATTTTTTTGCATCCGCATTTTTCTGAGGATTTTTGTCATATAACCCGTTCACATCCGTAAAGATCATAAGCATATCCGCCGAAACAAGCCCGCTTACTAAAGCTGATAGCATATCATTATCACCGAACGTTAGCTCCTCTAAAGAGATGGAATCATTCTCATTAATAATTGGAAGAGCGGCACGGTTTAATAATTCTCCTAACGTAGCGTAAGCATTACTATATTGTTCTTTTCTAGAAAAATCACTTCTCGTCAGCAAAAGTTGCGCAGTAACGATGCCATATTTACGGAATTCCTCCGTGTACGCCTGCATTAACAAACTTTGTCCGACAGCTGCTGCAGCCTGTTTCCCTTTAATCGTTACAGGTCTGCTAGGATATCCTAGCGCTGAAAAACCTGCAGCGACGGCTCCAGATGTAATTAACACAACCTCGTGCCCATCTTCTTTCAACCGAGCCAATGCGGCAACGTGATCTGAAAGCTGTTCTGTAGAGATGCCTCCGTGACTATCTGCCAAGGAACTACTCCCAATCTTTACAACAACTCGTTGTTTTTTCACTTTTTTATCCCCCAAGTCTAAAATCAAAGTTTTTTATAAATTACACTTCATTCACTTTGTAACTATATCTATTCTCATCAATGCTGCACTGAAGTATTTAAGAGCAAAATAAAAATGACCGCCTCGCCCTTAATAAAATAAAAAGGACGAAACGGTCATTGTTCCGCGGTACCACCTTAATTGATATACATAGATATCCACTTGGTGCCTATAACGCAGGCGAACGCCTAAACTTTCATTTAAGACTCAGGGATAGGTTCGATATATTCTATACGAGGAATCTTTCAGCCGGTGAATTCCACTCTCTTTCGCAAGAAGACATATGTACTAATTCCCTTCAACGATTTTCAATCTAATTTTTTTATATTATGCGATATAGTTCGATTCGGTGTCAAGAGGTATTTTTAAAAATAAATAGAGCCACAAGTTATTTGTATGAAATTATCGCCCTACTGAATGAAAATACAAAATGATATAAGTTTAACTCATATTCATAAACATAAAACCTTACATTATAGTGTATATATTTACATAATGTCGAATATAATTAATTTTTATCTTTTAGTGTTGCAAAAAGGAATATATTCTCTTAGAATGTTTCTTTATATTGCACAGGGATGTTATTCTTATTCTAAGAAAATAATATCAAACCGATATAATTGATTATAAAAGGAGCAAGATTGAGTTATTATGGATAAACAAATTGGATTCATCGGTTGCGGAAATATGGGAATGGCTATGATTGGCGGAATGATAAACAAAAATATAGTGTCTTCAAATCAAATTATTTGTTCAGATTTAAACACTGCTAATTTAAAAAATGCTAGTGAAAAATATGGGCTAACTACAACTACCGACAACAATAAAGTAGCTAAAAATGCTGATATTTTAATTTTATCAATCAAACCAGACCTATACGCATCAATAATTAATGAAATAAAAGAAGTAATCAAAAACGATGCTATCATCGTTACGATCGCTGCTGGGAAAAGTATTGAAAGTACTGAAAATGCATTTAATAAAAAAGTAAAGGTTGTCAGAGTAATGCCTAATACTCCTGCTCTTGTTGGAGAAGGAATGTCTGCATTATGCCCTAATGAAATGGTGACAGAAAAAGATTTAGAAGATGTACTAAACATTTTCAATAGTTTTGGTCAAACAGAGATCGTAAGTGAAAAATTAATGGATGTTGTAACATCTGTAAGTGGTTCTTCACCAGCTTATGTATATATGATTATAGAAGCGATGGCAGATGCTGCTGTACTAGATGGTATGCCAAGAAATCAAGCATATAAATTCGCTGCTCAAGCTGTGTTAGGCTCTGCAAAAATGGTACTAGAAACAGGAATACATCCAGGTGAATTGAAAGATATGGTTTGTTCTCCTGGCGGAACGACAATAGAAGCTGTTGCAACATTAGAGGAAAAAGGATTACGAACAGCGATTATTTCAGCTATGCAGCGTTGTACGCAAAAGTCTGTTGAACTATCTGGTCAAACTAAAAAATAAAACTATAAAAGAGATTACGTTAGCTATGAATTCACATAATTTTAATTAAAAATTCACTACATGATAAACGGCCAAACTCATATAAAATTGAGCTTGGCCGTTCCACTTTTTAATTATATTAAAATAATTTCATTCGAATTTTCTTTAAAGGTTCTGTTTTATCCCTTACCTATTCCCTACTATGATTGTGTAATTTTATTAGAAACTAATAATTTTTCAATGCATTTCGGTAACATATCTAATAGTGTTTCAAATGCGTAGTTTACATCTAGACGTTCTGTCCATTGATGTGCATCTTTTCCTACCGGCCCCATATTTAATACTGGAACATCAAACTCTTCTAATTCCTGAAGCGGAATTGAATAACCTTTATCCCATAATGGCATATTGTCTACAAGCGAACTCATTGAATCTAGTGGATACTGCAAGCCTACATAGCTTAAATCTGAAATCCCCCCAAAATAATTTTGGTTTTCAAATGTAATCTTATGATTGTAGTGTGCATACTTTTCCATTTCTACAACTACCTCTTTTATTAAAGGATTGTTGCGTGAACTCACAGCTGGATAGTACGGCGGAGCGAAGAAAAGTACAATCATCGGTGCCTTTTCTTTACATAAAATCGCTAATTTATCTACTAAATCAATCGTTACCGCACGATCATCTTTATCTTCTCTATTTTTTATAATATTAGATTGAATATGATTTATTTTTTCTTGTCCATGTTGCTCAATTGCATATGTGATAAGCTCTTCATACGTTAATACATTTACTTTGAGATTAGGTGGTATAAATGGATTATATTTAGAAAAACGATATGCATGTTTTTCATACGACTCTTCTATTTTCTCTGCTACTTTCGTTACTTTTTGACGTAACAATGAAACTACATCTATCATTGATTTTTCTAATAAAAACAAATTAAATAATGTAACTGCACGATGCGGAATTTGTACAGAATAATCCTCCTTTAAGTCCCTTTGAAGTAAGTTAGTTGGCGGAGGACTCGCTTCCCCTTCTACAATATCACAAAGGTCTGTGTTTAACTCTAATTCTGCTGTTATTAATGAAGCCATATAACTCCCATTTAAGCCTGCAAAAGGTTCACCTACATGTGTCTCTTTTCCATAGCAAAGAAAACCAGGTAACACTTTACCAATAGAGCCAGTGTAAATATACTTATTTTGGTCACCAGGATGTCTTGAAAACATAGGCTCTGAGTTTAAGACCGTTTTATAATCTAAGTTATGCTCTCTAGCTAAATCTAACAGTCTCGGAACAGCGGCCCTCATCCCTACAGAATTCACTTCTTCATCTGGTACAGCCAATAAAAGAACATTCCCATCGAATCTTCCTTCACATGCTTGTTCAATCATTGCCATTTGTAATGCTAGACCGCATTTCATATCCATTGTTCCTCTACCAAACAGCCATTCCCCATGTTCTATATCTTCACGCACATGGTCTGGAAGTTCATCTTTATGAGAATAAAACATAGATGTTAACTTTTTAGGATTAAATGCATCTTCTTTCCACACTCCGTAATCTTGTACATCTACAACATCAAAGTGACTTACTAGAATTACAGTATTTTTTGTACTATCTTTTTTCTTTACTAGTGCTGTAACAAAATATCGTCCGTCCCCTGTCGGATTTTTTTGTAAATGATGCGGGTTTTCTTTGAAATACTGTAATTCAGATAATTGTTCCACAACAAAGCCTGGCAATATTACTTCAGCTTCTGAACCGGTAATACTAGGAATTTCAACAAGACTGCTTAATAATTGAATCAATTGTTCTTTTGATTGCCACTTTGACATATAAATCCCCCTATTTTTCCGCATTATGAAAACGAATTCCAGTATATGAATAAAAAATGACGACAGCTATCAAAATTATAGTTCTGATGTACTGCCGATTTTTATTGATATTTCATGAGCTGCTTGTTTTACCTTGCTAATAAGAAAAGATAGTCGATCATCATTAATACGATGACTAATTAACCCAACACTTAATGCTCCTACTACTTTATGATTAAATCCGATAATAGGTGCAGCTACTGAAGCTGTCCCTTCTGTTTTTTCACCATAACTGACAGCATATCCTTCATTTTTTATTTGCTTTATTTGATTAAGAAGAATTTGCTTTTGTTCTGGTAATGAAGAAAGTAAATGTTCTACAATATGTTCCATTTCATTCGTTTTCATATTGGCAAGCATCGTTTTATTTGCGGCACCAATTGAAAGTGGAATTTGTTCCCCTAGATTATCGATAACTCGAATTTTTAAAGGACTATCAATTCTTTCAATGATAATAGAATGTGTTCCGTTTGGAATATTTAAATAGACACTTTCTTCGACTTCAAAGGCCAACCGCTTCATCACTTCTCTTGCAACTGATCTGTAGTCTACCTTCTCCAATTGACGTAACCCTATTTCCATCCACATTGGTCCAATTTTGTACTGTTTTGTCTCTGGTATTTGTGTAACTAACCCATGCTCCATTAGAGAGTTAAGTAATCTATGTACTGTACTAACTGGGAGATGTGTTCCATCTGCTATATCAGAAATAGCCCAATACTCTTTTTCATTTGTAGAATTCAATAATTTAATAATACTTATCGCTCGATCAATGGACTGTACCATAACTCGCCTCAACTTTACTCGTAGTATGTTAGTACGTTTAATTAACTATCAATTTAGCAAACATTCGAAATGAAATCAATCTATTTATTCAATTTTCTAACAATAAAAATATATCACTAACAACGAATTGAAAACGCAAACAAAAAAATATTGACTTTTCTTTTTAATTATCTGAAAATTATAACAAGATTTCACATCACGGAATACATTCCATAATACGGAAAAACATCAAACTTTATTCTATCAACTACGAAAGTGAGGAAAACAATGGCGCAAGTAAACAATACAAACAATGAATTAAAACGTACGATGAAAAGTAGACACTTATTCATGATTGCACTCGGTGGTGTGATTGGAACGGGGTTATTTAACGGATCTGGCTTTATAATAAGTCAAGCTGGACCTGGTGGATCCGTACTTGCCTTTATGGCCGGTGGATTATTAATGTATTTCGTTATGCTATGTCTTGGTGAACTCGCTGTAGCCATGCCTGTTTCGGGTTCTTTCCAGGAATATGCCACTAAATTCATCAATCCTGCAACTGGCTTTACAATCGGATGGTTGTATTGGTTAAGCTGGGCGAATACGACCGGTCTTGAATTTACAACTGCCGGTATTACAATGCAGCGCTGGTTTCCTGATATTCCTGTTTGGGTTTGGTGTTTAATATTTGGCGTTACAATCTTTACTATTAACGCATTATCTGCTCGTAGTTATGCAGAAACAGAATTTTGGTTTTCAAGTATAAAAGTATCTGCCATTATAGCTTTTATAATTCTTGGTGGCGCCGCTATGTTCGGCTTTATTGATTTAAAAGGCGACGAACCAGCTCCACTCCTTTCAAATTTCGTAAATCATGGTGGTTTATTTCCGAATGGACTTGCAGCTATTCTATTAACAATGGTTACAGTCAATTATTCCTTCCAAGGTACAGAGCTTGTCGGAATCGCAGCAGGTGAAAGTGAAGATCCAGCAAAAACTTTACCTCGTTCTATTAGAAATATTATATGGCGCACAATGTTTTTCTTCGTCTTAGCAATCTTTGTTCTTGTTGCTTTAATTCCTTGGGAAGAAGCTGGACTCACAAAGAGCCCATTCGTTGCTGTTTTTGATAATATCGGTATTCCATATGCAGCTGATATTATGAACTTTGTTATTCTTACTGCTGTTCTTTCTGTTGCAAACTCAGGACTATACGCTGCTACTCGAATGCTTTGGTCTTTATCAAAAAACGAAATGGCTCCAGCATTTTTAAAGAAATTATCATCACGTGGGATTCCTCTCAACGCTTTAATCATGACAATAGCTATTTCTGCTTTTTCTCTTTTAACAAGCGTCGTAGCTGCTGAAACGGTTTACTTATGGTTAATTTCCATTTCTGGAGTCATAACAATCATTGTTTGGATGTCAATTTGTGTTTCTCAATTCTTTTTCCGCAAACACTATTTAGCTGAAGGTGGAAAATTAGAAGACTTGAAGTTCAGAACTCCACTCTATCCCCTTGTACCAATTCTTGGTTTTGGATTGTATGGCATTATATTAGTAAGTCTTATCTTTATCCCAGATCAAAGACTAGGCATTTATTGTACTGTACCATTTATCATCTTTTGCTATACCTACTATCACTTTAAAGTTAAGAAAAGAATTGCAACTAACACTCAAAGTGAAACTAAAATTAGCGAAACTTCGTAATATTGCACGATACAAAAAAGACAACACGTGGCGTTTCACTTCATGTGTGGTCTTTTTTTCATTATTTAAATATGAGTTCACCTGAATTTAATGGATTTTTCTCTTCTCCTACAAAAGTAGTAAAAATTTCATTTGAACTTGCTACCTCAGTTGGATTTATCGTATTTCAATTTCGATATAATAATAAATAGGTATATCAGATATAGCTGTACATTATTAGAATTACATTCATTACTCAACTGGTAGTTACCAAGAAAGAAAGGAATGATCATAATGATACAGAACATATACGAGACTCATTTACATGTAAGAAATTTAGAAAAAGCGATAAATTTCTATCAAAACAAGCTAGGATTAACGTTAGCAAGAAAACTCTCCAAAAGAAGAGTGGCTTTCTTTTGGGTCGGAGAAAATAAAAAACAAATGCTTGGACTATGGGAAGTAAATAATATCGAAGACTTTGAGCTGAAACATTTTGCTTTTGGTGTAAATTTAGAGTTTTTAATGACTTCTAAAGCGTGGTTAGAGGAGCGTGGAATAGAAGTGATAGGAAGTCAAGGAAAAGGAAATCAAGAGCCAATTGTCCAAAGGTGGATGCCCGCTGCAAGTGTATACTTTCTAGATTGTGATAGAAATAAATTAGAATTCATTTCTATGTTACATGACAATCCAGATGAATTAGAATATGCATCCTATTTAAGTGTATGGAATGCGGAACACCAAGAAAAATGAATGAAATTTCCGTTCAAGTCTTTTCTAATTTTTTAGATATACTGTTGTACGATCCCCCTTTTGCTATTAATTTTCGTCGGATTTATGAACAGTTATCGTAATAGAAAATTCATGATAACTCCACTTGTTAACATAATGCATTTATTGTCATCTTGCATTTGTACTTACGTACGAGCAATTCCTAATCTGCTTCAATTATAATTTGAATCATTTAATTTTTCTTCTTATCTGGCATCTACTTTTGAAACAAAAACTCCCCTTAAATCGAAAATGATTAAGGGGAATTTTATATACGATGCAATTATAGTTCAGATTTCACCCGAACAGAAACATTATTTTTAATTATATTTTTGACATCTTTAAAGCTAACAAAATTGTTACTTTTCTCATCCCAAAGACGGAAACGGAGTGAACGCAAGCTTGTAGCAAGCGTAATCGTTGGTACATTTTTTAAAGGAAGGGTATTGTTGTGTGCCTCTTCTAGTTTATAGTTAGGTACTCTTGGACTTAAATGGTGAACATGATGAAATCCAATATTACCCGTTAGAAATTGCAAAATTTTTGGAAGTTTATAAAAAGAACTTCCCTCCACTGCCGCTTTCACATATTCCCACTCTTTATCTTCTTCAAAATAAGAATCCTCGAATGTGTGCTGTACGTAAAACAGCCAAATCCCTATTGAACCTGCTATTAAAAATATAGAACCATGTACTAAAAGAAACGATTGCCATCCAATTGCCCAGCAAAGCATCCCTATAATAGCAACGATTAAAATATTCGTTAAATAAGTGTTCATACGTTCTTTTTTTCTAGCACCTTTTCGGTTAAATCTATTTTTAAGCAAGAAAACATAAATCGGGCCTAACCCAAACATAACGAATGGATTGCGATATAAACGATATGCTAAACGGAGTCTAAATGGTGCTGCTACATATTCATCTACTGTAAGCGTCCAAATATCCCCTGTACCCCTCTTATCCAAATTACCACTCGTAGCGTGGTGAATAGAATGCTCATGCCCCCACTGATCAAATGGGAATAATGTTAAAACACCCATACACGTTCCAACTATTCTATTTGCACGTCGACTTTTAAAGAATGAATAATGGGTACAATCATGAAAAATAATGAAAATCCTTGTCATAAATCCAGCGGCTAACAGTGCTGGAACTAATGTTAACCAATAAGAAACTGACAAACTTTTATAAGCAAGGTACCATAAAATAATAAATGGCACGATTGTGTTAATCAGTTGCCAAACACTTTTTTTAATCGTTGATTTTTCAAAAGGAGCAACTTGTTTTTTTAAATTTTTAGTATTTTCTAAGGTCATTGTTCTAATTCCTTTCCTTTTTGTTGCTAATTCATATTATAGCACACTATTAGTATCAGGTGTTAAAAGTAGCTATAATAAATATTTTATACTATGAAAATCTCTTTTTTCTTACTCATTACTTACAAATTTCTTACGTCCAAAATAGCTTCTATAATTGGACAGACGGAACATTTTATGTATCAAAGAAACTTCGTATTTTTCCAATAAGTACATAAAAAACAGCGAGTTTTTTCACAAGAAGAAAAAAGCTGCAATCAGTCAGTTTCACCGACTTATCGCAGCTTCTCTTCTTTTTACCTTATTTTATCGATGAAGCCAAACTGCACCTGCAGACTTGTCTTCAGCTTGGCCTACCACTTCAAACTTCAGTCCTAGCTTCGGTAACTTACGTCCTGCATCAGGAATAACGCTGTTGATGTATTGCTTAGAATCATCAAATTTTGCCACTCCTGGTAATCCTTTATAATCGAAGATACCGCGTGTTGGTGAATTTACTTTCCATGCTGGCGTTTGATCAAATGAGAATGCCGCATCGGCAATTTGATAACGTGTACTGCTCTTCACAGTAGGTTGTCCGTTTAATGTCCCTACAATTGCCTCTGGATGAGAATCTACTACTCCTAAGAACCCTTCACCTGGATGAACGCCTACCCAGTTATCTGTAAAGCTTTGATCCGCATACCATACAACCATTCCTGTATTAAACACTGGGCCACGTGCATGTTGTAACGCAGTGTCAGACCCAGCGTAATTTCTCCACTCTACATAGTAATTATGTTTTTTCTGTTCAAATCCATTAGACACAGTAAAGCCTTTTAGCGTCATTGCTGGCTGACCTTCTGCATCATCAGAGAAAACAACTTTTCCATCTACAGTTAAGGCTGCATTATCTAACGCAAATCCTTTATAAGCTACTGCAATATCTGTTAAGTACTCAAATTGCAGTTTTACTTTTTTTCCTTTGAATTGGCTTAAATCGTATGATTTATCAACCCACTTACCATCAGTTGTATCCGCGCCGCCTTTTATATCTTTTTCGCCCATTCTATCAATGCGTGTCTTCGTTCCATCTTCTGCAATCGCATATACGTCAAGGAAATCATACTTCGCTTCAAGTTCGTAAAATGCCTTATAATCGAACTTAGCATCCTTTGCATTTGTTAAGTCAAATACTGGTGTCTCAAGTGTTGTATGAATGTCATTTCCTTTTGTACTGTAATAGAACTTCTTACCAAACGCTGATTCGATATTTTTTATATCTTTGTCCGGCAAGTTAACACGAACAATTCCAGGTCGTTTAGATTTTGTAGTACTTTGATCTACATATGTTGCAACACCGATTCCTTTGCTAAGTTTGTCATAATCTACTTCAAGAATATTCGCCCAGTTCCCCTTCATATTCTTTTGGAAAAACTCTTTATTTTGTGGCGAGAAACTCGTTGGCTCTGTTCCTGCAATTTTTCCAGCCCAGCTACCACCACTCATAATAGACCATGACTCAACAGGTTCACCTTGTCCTGAGTACTTTGTATCATATTCATCTGGTAAGCCTAAATCATGGCCATACTCATGTGCAAACACACCAACTGCTCCGTCTTCAGGCTCGATTGTATAATCATATGCAGCCATCTTTCCGCCCCAGTTCGAAACAGAAGATTTCGTGCCATCAATTGCATATGGTTTTGAACCTAGTTTTGAACGATGTGACCAAATCGCATCATCTTTCAATTTACCGCCGCCAGCTTCTTGACCAACGCCAGCATGTACAACCATTAAATGATCAATAATGCCATCTGGCTCATTTTTATTTCCATCACCATCTTGATCGTATTGATCAAATTGGTCATAGTCTGCTAAATTGATTCCTTTTGCTACCGCTGCTTTTAATGCTTCTTTCACAAAATCTTTTGGTCCTAAAGGCCCCTTGTTATCATGCCCAGTACCCGCATCAGCACCATAATCTGATGCTTTTCCTGGAACAGTAAGCCATTCTGTTACAGTCCCATCAACTGTATAGCTACCACCAGATTGTTCTTCATAATATTGCTTAAATGTGTTAATTTTCGATCCATCAAATAAAGTAAATGGTTCATCACCAAATAACATTTTTTGATAATGTTCACGATTAAAGTCCTTAGAATACATGTATCCTGGCTCTTGATCAATATTGTTATGCTTAAAATCGCTAAATTCTACAAGTAAAACAAGTACTTTATCTTTTCGAACAGCTCCATTGTATTCTTCTTGCTTCGCTGATGTAGTAGGTACTTTTCCATTTAATTTCCCAGGGTTCAATGCTGCACCTTGTCCAGCTACTGGGCCTACTTCAGGCTGCTGCGCCTGTTCATTTTCCCTCATTTTTGCATCTTTTACTTTTTTCATAAAGTCAGAGGCTTCTTGCGTAAGACTATCTCCTGTTAAGATTTCTTTCCCAGGGTTTTCCCCTTTCTTTTTCTCAACATATTTTTCGACAGCCTTTGAAGTCTCAGCTTGTGATGCAGATTGATCAATTACCCCCCGTTGTTTTAGCGCTTCAGCCAAACGCTCCTCCGGTATTAAGTGCTCATCTATTGGTAGAGATGATGTTGGTGTCTCAGCATACGCTACGTGACCTCCAAAAGCAAACGTACTACTTAGTACCGCTGCTGTTGTTAATACCGCTAATGGTTTTAATTTCTTTTTCTTTTTCAATGTATTTCCTCCCCAGTGCCTGCAAATTATCGTTTTTTGCCGATAACAACATAATATGTTATAATACGAATATTCAATCTTTTTCAACAAATAAAATGTTGAGAAATATTTTTTTATGCAGGGTGAAATACATAAGATATAAAAACAAACAGACTCTTCTATAAATAACAGTGAACTTTTATATGTTCTTAGTTACAATCAAAATCCAGTAAATCTGGGATTCATACTTTTTTAATAAAAATAAGAATTAAATATTTTCTATACTATTTAATCTATGGATTACCATATTACTCACTATTCTCATTATTACAAGCTAATAGTGGTTCGTACATCATTATAGCGTGATTCTCTGTTACATATTGATCTTCTATTAACTGTTTCTGTTGATTATATACTTTACGTTGAATCACATTATGTCGTATATAACCGCCCCAGTATGCCGGTTGAATTGAGTGTTCTTTCTCATACACTTCATATTGATAAAGTTGCGGATAGACTGTTCTCCATTCACCAACTAAATGTTCATCTGTCATATAAAGGTGAAGTTGATACGGTTGGTCCGTTTCATTTTTAATTTGTAAATCCAAATAGTTATAGGAACAAGTCGCCCCACTCCCAAACGGTTGAGTTCGCCTAGAGTCAGGAAAGACATCAAAGCTATGACGATATCGTTCTGTTACTGTCAGTGGTGTATGTAAAGTCATCCAATATATTAAATTCGAAAGCTGACAAAGACCTCCTCCAATACCTGTTTGAAAAGATCCGTAATGTAATACCATACCTTCTACATACCCTTTTTTCCTCGTTGGCTTACCTATTAAACGCCAGTAAGAAAATGTTTCTCCCGGTCTAATGACGATACCATTTAGTTTTTTAACAGCAATTTTCAAATTAACAACCTTATTCTGTTGATACCACATATCTACATCTTTGAGCTTACGAAGTAATATCGTTCGGTGCTGAATTGCTGTACAAGGTAGCTTTTCTTGTTGGAACCTTTTTGCATATGTTTTTCCGTCTGCCAACCACTGAATATACCTCTTTGTAGAGTAATACCACTTCCCTAGCATAATGCGATACTTAGACCGCTGTTTAGGACGTAAGTGCACTATATTCATTTTATTCCCTCTCTCTTTCTTCAAGTAAATTCTAATATATTTCTAATCCAATAAACTACAATTTTCTTAGCTGCATAATAATTTCCGCAAAAAAATAATAAATTTACTCTAGTGGAGATTTTATTTTGATGATTGCTTTATAATTATATAAAACTGAGCTTCAATACAATAAATTGAAATAAACATATTATAAATATAACGGATAACCTTAAATAAAAAATAATGAACATTAAAGAAATTCTAAAGTATTAATATATTTTTCGTAAATATTAATACACATTAGACTTTACTATATGTATAACTTCTTATTCTACAAAACGAAATTTTTTAATGTAAGAAAAAAATATAATTTCCCTTTAACATTTATACAAGTCTCATATGGAAAACTTTACAAAACAATTCGAACACTTACATTTAGAATAAACACAAAAAATTGCCACCAGTTAACTTAACTGGTTGGCAATTTTTTAACGAGAATGCTTTACAAATAGTTGAATTGCTTCTTCTGGTACATAGCACTTTCCATTACTCTCTACAATAATACTTCTTAATTCATACCCTTTACCATTGATACGAATTATATTTTTGTTACCAAATAATTGTGCTTCTACTTTATTATGTTTTACTACGAGTAACGGGTTTGCTCCTTCGGTTTTGTCGGCTGTTACAGTTGCACCGATTTTCTTAAAGGCTTGTTCACTCTCTAAAAATATTTTATTCGTTACTTCTTCTAAGTTAAAGCCCATCGCTTTCGCCATCGTCTTCGCAATGTCTGTATTTTGGATTAAGCCTTCTGGTTTTTGAGGTCCATAAGAATGTAAGAATACATCCTCACCTGTATGTCCTCCTGTCGTAAAGCCGATATTTGCACGATTAGCCAATAATGTAGTAAGAATTCGTCCTACATCCATTTTCTTTTTTGCCACTTTTAATTTTTCTTTTTCATCATGAGTTAGATTATCCAAACCGTATAGTTTAGCTACATCTTCTACATTTGATAAATCAGATTTCAGTTTATTTATAGTTCCTTCAAGTGTCATTTTCGCCTTTTTCAATGGATCAATGTATGCAGAAACCGGTGTAGTATTGTATCCTTTTGTCGTATTCCTATTCCCTATAGAGATGCCGCTGTTACCATGATCAGTTAAAGCGATGAGCATCGTATCCCCATCTTTCTTCGCAAATTGTAACGCCTTTGCTACCGCTTCATCAAATGCCAATACATCACTAATCATCCCAATTGGATCATTAGCATGAGCTGCCCAATCAGGCTTACTACCTTCTACGAATAAAAAGAAGCCATCTTTATCTTTTGATAATGTTTGAATTGCTTTTTCTGTCATTTGAGAAAGTGTTGGTTGTTCTGGATTTGTTGCTATACGATCTATATCAAACGCAAGAGCATGATGTGAGAAAGAGCCCCAAATTTTATTAGATTTGGAGTTCAATAACGCATCTTTCGTTTCAACGAAATCGTATCCTTTGTCTTGAATCACCTTTACTAAATTTTCACCATCTTTTCGGATTCCATTACTTTTCATAGGTAACAGCGCCGCTTTTCCCCCGCCTAATACGACATCTATATTTTGATATACTTGCTGCTTCGCAATTACGTCAAAATGTTTGCGATTGACATGGTGAGCGGAGAATCCGGCCGGAGTAGCATGCTGAATTTCAGATGTAGCAACAATGCCAGTTGCACGACCAGTACATTTTGCGCCTTCTAATACGTTTGCGACCGGCCGTAACTTTTCTTCTTCTTTTATTGGCTGTAAGCTAGGCGAACTTACAATAGAAGGTAATACACCTACATATCCTGAATTCGATTTATTTCCAGTTGCTAAAGCTGTTGCTGCTGGCGCTGAGTCTGTAATAGCTGATTCCGCCGAAAACGTACGAACACCTCCTGTTACAATTTGATCTAACGTAAGCGGTGCCCCTTTATACCAGCGAGCCAATGTTGTCGCCGTTGAACTCGTTCCGTCCATAACCATCATAATTATATTTTTAGGCTGGTGTTCTACTTTTTTCACCTTAGCTTTGGCCGCATGATAATTCATCATACTTTCCATACTTAATACGCTTACTATTATAGCTCCCACCAATAGTAACTTTTTCATCTTCACACCATAATTCAACATGATTGTTCCTCCATAAACTTTGCATTCATTTCAATACACCTTATTTCCTTTTCCATACCAAAACCTACATATGTTTTATTAGTTCCCAATTCTCATAAAGCTAACAATAGTTACTTTCTCTTTCTTTAATTAAATATCGATATGTATCATTTATCTTATAAAAAAGATTTAACATCCTTTTCATTAATTACTTGTTTAACAATAAATCCTCGATTAAAAGAAATAAAGATTTATTGTTAAACAATAAATTTCATGTTAAATTAATAAGATATTAAATAAATGAGGTGCTTTTTATGAAACAAGGATCCACACTCTTTTTAAAGACCGTTGTAATTCTGATCGGAATCCCCGTTCTTGCTATGTGCATTTTTTTAGTCCCTAAAATAGGAAATTTTGCCGCAGAATTATATCCAGATATTGCATATATTAAATATCTTGTATTTATCAATTTATACGCAACAGCAATACCTTATTACTTCGCACTGTACCAAACATTTAAGCTTTTAAACTATATTGATAAAAATAACGCATTCTCAGAGCTATCTGTTCAAGCTTTAAAAAATATTAAGTACAGCGCATTGGCAATTAGTGTATTATATGTATTAGGTATGCCACTTTTCTATCTCGTGGCAGAGAGAGATGACGCCCCTGGCATTATTATTATCGGAATGATTATGATTTTTGCTTCAATGGTAATCGCGGTCTTTGCTGCCGTTCTCCAAAGACTATTAAAAGATGCTATAGATATAAAATCAGAAAATGATTTAACGGTCTGAGGTGAATAATATGGCAATTATTATTAATATTGATGTAATGTTAGCAAAAAGAAAAATGAGTGTCACAGAACTTTCGGAGAAGGTTGGAATTACAATGGCTAACCTTTCTATCTTGAAAAATGGAAAAGCAAAAGCAGTCCGTTTTTCAACTTTAGAAGCAATATGTAAAGCATTAGAATGCCAACCGGGGGATATTTTAGAATATCAACCTGAAGATACCGAGTAAAAAGAGTCCTTCATACGAGAAGGACTCTTTTTATTACACATTACGGCGCAAAACTAATTTGACCAGTAAACAATAGGATAATTGCTATGATCCAAAATATAAAAAATGATGAGGACAGTATTAATGAAAGAATAGCAATTCCCTTCTTCTCTGTTCTTTTCGTCATTGTGATTATTGAAAGCATGATACCTACACCTGTCAGGGCAATTGTAATATAATCTCCAACTATATTACCTGCATTGGCTATCCTTGTTGGCGTTATAAAAACGAATAGAAAACACAAAATGCCGATGAGTAAAGATACATAACTTATTATACTATACTTCTTTTTAGGACCTATTTCAGTTTTCATACTAACCCCACCCCTTCTATATAGCTATGAGTTCATATTAACATGAATAACCATAATTTGGTTAAAACAAACTGACCACTTCCTTATTAAAGATGGACGATTATCCTTTAACCTCTAGTAATTATTATATACAGAAAATAAAGTGAAACTTTAATCAGTGGAGGTTTTGTTCACCCTCCACTGATTATTAGTTGAAGCAATCAGGCTGCCCGTTATTGCGGAATAAAATGAAAGAGTTCTAAAAAATAAAGACTGTACCTTTAAAATGAAAGATTCAGTCTTTATTAATAACTTTTTTTATAAAGAAAACTCTCTATCACTCACTATCTTAAAAAACTCCGAGTAATGTGATAAAGAATAATCCGCTACATCACAATCACCTTGAAACATACATGTTGAAATACCTAATTCTTTTGCAGGTAATAAATCTAATTCTCTATCTCCAATAGCTAAATCAATATTATGTTTTTTATGTAAATGATTATAAGCTAAAGAGTTGGGCTTTCGGGGAAAGCCATCGTCAATTGTAACCATATCTACAAAGTATTTTTCCCAGCCGTAATATTTTAAAATGTTCATAACCCCTGCCCTATGTTTATGGGTCATAATCACATTTTTATCTGCAAATTTCAAAACCTCTTCGACACCTGCAAAAGGTTTCATATCTTTTGGCGTGAATTTCTCCTTCAAAACTTTAATTTTTTCTTCCTGCTCGCATGAAATATTATAATACTGAATTGCATGAGAGTATGATATTTTTAAGTTTTTGTATATTTCTTGTTTTTCTACTGAGTCACCTAATATTTCAGAAAGCATCATTGTATATGCAGGATACGTATCAAATAACGTCCCATCAAAATCCCATAAAATATTCATTCTATTCACCTTCTATTTTCAAATCATTCAATGACTAAATCCGCCCTATCCCTCGGCAATTCCGTTTCTAAGTAATAATCCTCTGCTTTCCAATACCTATTTTCAAATTTTGAAAGGTTTTTCTGTGTCTCCTCACTCTCACGTAGAAACCTTGTCTCTCTTGGACAGTCCAAATAGACCATATAATGAAAGAAATCTCTCCATTCTTTTCGCTGCAGAAAAACTCCTTCAATAACAATTACCCCTACAATAGGAATCTGTACTTTTTCCATTTCACATATATCTGTTTCTTCATGAAAGAAAGGTAATTTCAATTTTGTTTCATGTTGTAGCTTTTGAAAAAATTTCTGCCTTAGCCATTCAATGTCCCATTGTAAATAATAATACTCGTACCATTCTTCATATCCAGTATGATATCGTTTATTACGCTCCACTATGTGATCATCAATATGGAAAATATGAAACGGAATGCCTTCTTGTTTCATATTTTCTTTTAAATTGGTTACGAATGTTGTTTTTCCAGATCGACTTAAACCATCTATACCTAAAATGAATCTATTTTCCCTATGCTTCTTCATAATCGTTATAAGTTCGTTTGTGCTCATTACTTCTTCCACTCTTCTTTTAATAAAGAATATAAAATAGTATCATGAGCAACTCCATTTTGAATCATATGTTTTCGAAGTAATCCTTCTTCTTGAAATCCTGCTTTTATTAACAATTTTTGAGAAGATTTATTTTCTACATATACAACCGCTGCGATTCTTATTAGTTGCAGCATTTCAAATCCGTAAGCTAAAATCGCTTGTAATGCTTCCGATGCATATCCTTGTCCCCAATATGTATCATCTAATTCATAACCAATTTCAGCTCGTTTATGATTATTATTAATTAAATGAAATCCGCACGTTCCGATTAATTGGCCCGTCCCTTTTTTCTCGATTCCCCAGCGAAATACACTGCCCTCTTCATAACGATTTTTAAACGTTTGAATCGTTGTTTTCGCTTGCTCAATATTTTCAAAAGAATCCATTCCGAAATAACGTATAACTGATTCTTTCGAAAAATATTGGAACATCGTTTCTGCATCTAATAGTGTAAGTTCTCTTAATCGTAAACGTTCTGTTTCTAGTTTCGGAAATCCCATCTCTCTTTCTCCCTCTATTCTAATGAACTGCAAATTTCAATATAATTTCCATCTGGATCAGCAATGTAGGCAATTGTTTGCCCCCACGGTTTTACAATTGGTTCAACTAAAACCTTAATACCTTGTCCTCTAAATTGCTCAATCGTTTCTAATACATTTTCAACAACGAATCCTAATTCGAAATGAGAAGACTGTAATTTACCTTCTGTAAGCGGTAGTCCTGTTAATTCTTTCACATCTTGCCGCGTATTCATCGCTAAAATGGTAGTTCCAGTATTAAATTCAATATATGTACCGTGCTCTGCTTTTATAGGTAACTGTAAAATATCTTTATAGAATTTTAAACATTCCTCAAACTTTTCTACATATAAAATGATGTACTTCATTTTCAAATCCATTTTACATCCCCCTTTGTATCTATCCCTAAAATTTCGACAAAAGTCTCACAAAAACCTTGTTCCTTGTAGTAATGAGCAAAAAAAATGAGGCCGATTTCTCGGCCCCCCAGCTTATTGGCATAAAACAGGAGATTTGGTTTGGACATAACCAGTTCGTACTTTTATTATATTTTATTTTTTCTGAATTTTAAATACATTAAACACCTATTTATATTGAGAAAGTTTTTTGCTTGCATAAAATTAAAGATTTTAAGAAATGATACAAATGGAGGTGTATACATATGGAACCAATGCTATGTCCAAGCTGTAAAACGAATCGTACTCGCTTTAATATTCTTGAGCAACAAGTAAAACCAGTCAAAATAAATCCACAAACTGGTCAAGTAGAAGAAAAATACACAAATGAAACGATGAATGCTTTTCATATGGCCTATCAAGGACCTACATACCGTGTCCAATGTGCTGTATGCGGACTTGTTGAAAACCCTGAACAATTTATTAAACCTGCGCAAAATCAGTCTTTCTAATAAAAACATGATTATCCCTTGTAGAAATAGATTTTTCTATAAGGGATTTTTCCGTTTAATAACTTAATTAAAAATGTATTTCTTCCTTATTATATGTTAAACTTCGCACTCTTTTGGAAATGTTTACATAAGCGAGGTAAAACAAATAATAAAAAAATAACGCTTCTATCAATATTTCTACTATTAACTTGCCATATAGTCATCTTTTACTTTTGGATCTTCGATTGGGAGAAAATAACGACTCCTTACGGTCTAACAATATGGTTTGTTTCTACTATTTATAGTCTTTTACTTTACTACCATTTTAAAAATTAAAAATCTAATAAATTAATATTAATTGCTAGTTCGTTATTATTGATTATTTCTTCTTCATTTATGATTTTTTTAGGTGTTGTTACTGGTATTATGGTATTATCTTTGTAACTGTTAGTTCTATGAATTAAAAAGTTGGTCTTTTATTATATAAAAAAGAATGAACAAAATAAATATATATAGAAATTAGAGAAGTTGATTCCCATCAATATCTTCTCTAAGAATATCACTCTTTGTTAAAATATTTCCTTTTTCAACTTTTTAATCTTCCTAAATAAATTAATAAACGCATATAAATATATACAAACTAAAAACCCAACCATACCTTTATATAATCCTGATTCTGATACTCCAAGAAAACATAAGTAAAGCACTGGAATTAACATTACAAACATAATTGCAACGAACTGTATCAATTCAACAAATTTTTGTATCTTCGTTTCTTTGTCTGAATAAATATCAGGTAACTCATTTTCCTCGTCTACTTCTTTACAAAAATAATTCCACTTCGCAAAACTCGTTACATGTTTCCATCCACACATTTCATATATTTCAATATATTCTTTTTGTTTTTCTTTTGAATCTTTATAATCCAGTCTAAAATCCGCTTTATATACTACATCTTTTGGTTCAGTTTTCTTAAACGTATACATTACATTATACTTTTGTAAAGCCCATCCTTTTTGATGCATTTTTCTTAAAAAAGCTTCTTCTTTTTCCAAGCTCCATATCGCAAAAGGTTTGAATACCTTCTTTGTCTCCATTTCCCATTCACTCCCCTAATATACTATTTCCATTCCTTACAGATCTCTGCAATCTGTTATATTCTAGCTCTAACACTTCTCTCCCAAACGGCGTTAACTTATAGCACTTCTTTCTATCTGTAGAGGCAACTTCAACAATTAATTTTTCTTTAAGTAATTTCGTCGTATTCCCGTATAAAGTACCAGGACCGAGCTTTACTTCCCCATTTGTCATCTCTTCTACCATTTGCATAATTCCATATCCGTGCATTGGTTTCACTAGTGATAACAGTATGTAATATGTCGCCTCAGTTAACGGAATATATTTTTGCGCCTTCGCATTCATTATAACTACCTCCGATACATCGCCTTATGATATATCGACTAGCGATACATCGTATATCGATATTTTATAATCATATTCCAAAATATGCAAGAGTAATTTAATAATTAAATATCCATTTCTTTGAATTAAAAAATGATACAAACTTTCTGAATAATTTGTTAAAATATAGGAATATTAGCTCTTTTATAATGAAAGGAATGGTACATATGATACATAAATTGAAAGAAAACATCGGATCTGTGTTTGTTGGGAAAGAAAATGTTATTGATCTACTGCTCGTTTCACTTCTTGCTGATGGACATGTACTGCTCGAAGACGTGCCTGGTACTGGGAAGACGTTACTGGCGAAAACCATTTCCAAAAGTATTGGTGGTAGTTTTTCTCGCGTTCAATTCACCCCTGATGTACTTCCAAGTGATGTAACAGGTATTGAATACTTCAACCCAAAAACAAGCGAATTCGAATTAAGAATTGGACCAGTTATGACAAACATTTTGCTAGCAGATGAAATTAACCGTGCAATGCCGAGAACGCAGTCGAGTTTGTTAGAAGCGATGGAAGAACGACAAGTGACGCTTGAGAAGCAGTCAACTCCTCTGCCAAAACCGTTTTTTGTTATTGCGACGCAAAACCCAATTGAATCACAAGGGACTTTCCCTCTTCCAGATGCACAGCTTGATCGCTTTTTAATGACGATTTCAATCGGTTATCCTACTCCTAAAGATGAGCTACAAATGATGCGACGTTTTCGGAACGATTTACCATTAGAAAGTGTCACATCTGTCATCTCATTAGAAGATATTTTAGAATCTCAAAAACGAGTAAAAGAAATATTTGTTTCGGAACCGTTAGAACATTACATTATTAAACTTGCTCATGCTACAAGAAATCATGATTATATCGCTAACGGTGTAAGCCCACGTGCCACATTAGCTTTAGTACGTGCTGTTCAAGCTTTAGCCTTTTTACATGGGAGAGAATATTGCACACCAGAAGATATACAATTGTTAGTTCCTTCTGTTTGGAATCACCGTATCGTCTTATCAATGGAAGGTGCATTACGTACGACAAAAAATGATATTATGAAAAGTATTTTAAAAGAAGTTGACGTACCTGTGGAGATTGAGCAAGCATGAATGGACAGCGTGTTGTAACTGTACCTTTATTTTTTCAACTCCATATTATTCAACTAACCGTTCCAATCGCGTTACTTTTCACATTCTTTTTCCCGCAACGAATGCTTATGTTTCTCTTTTTCTTCTATTATATATTTGCGATTTTTATTTATAAATATGTGGCTTTCATAGAGAAGAAGTTTCAAATCATAAATGAGAAACAAACTACACGGCTTTTTCCTGAGGAATCTGGACAGTTTTTTATTCATTTAAAAAATGGAGCCAGCATACCGCTCGTTAATGGTGTTTGTTACTTTCATTTAAATTCGTCCCTTATACCGCATAAAGAGCAAGGCATTGAACAAATATCAAAAACATTATTCTCTTTCCCATTTTCACAACCTGCACATTCGGCACAAAAATGGGGTTTAACATTAACCGCAACGAAGCGTGGTGTGTTTCAAATTGAACAGTTTGAATGTGTATTAAAAGATCCATTTCATCTATTAACTGTACATTTACCTGTTTTTGATAAATTAAGGACTGAAATTATTGTGTATCCTTCTCCTAAAGAAGTAGCAGGTTTGCAAGAACTTCAGCAACTTTTGAATGGATTTTATCGAACGAATTTTTCTTTTTACAATGATGAAACATCTATTATCGGTGTAAAGCGATATGAGCGTGAGTCTTTCCGCTCTATTCATTGGAAGGCATCTGCTAAAATGCAGGAATTACAAGCCAAGCAATATGAACCTGTAAAAAATTATAGTTGGACGATTTGTCTTTCTTTAGCTGCCGATCGTGGATTTGGTTGGAAAGATAATGTAGAAGAACTTATTTCATATGCAACATACATTTTCCAGTACACAACGAAGCACCACATTCCGTTTGAATTGTTTATTAGTGTATTAGCAGAAGGCGGTGCATTACATGTACCGTTAAATGAAGGACAAACACAATATGCAAAAGCTTTAGAAGAATTAGCCCGTATTTCAGATGATAGTACGTTACTTCCGAAACAAGGATTCCTTCATTATGTAAAGAGAAAGAGAGAACGATCGTCTACAATGATATACATTGGTTTACAAAGAAATGAACTCCCTCTTCTCTCGCAGCCAACGTTTCTCATTACTAGTGAAGGGATGGTGGAATCGGTTGAAAACTTGGCTATATCACATTCATGATTTCATTCTGCTCCTCCTGCTTTCATTATTAACAGAAAGAGATGAACTAATTAGTATTGCAATATTTTTAACAACAGGCTATATTGGAGTATTTCTTATTCATAAATTTATGCAGAAAAAAACAACAGGATTTGTAATACTTTTAGTTCTTCAAATCGTTCTTTTCTCTTTATTTTTACCTTTTTCTCTTTTTGGCACAATCATATTACCACTATTTTTCTTTATCGTACATGTGGTCGGACCTGGATATCCAGTTCAAAAATCTTTAGGTGGTATTGTATGGTTTGTCGTTTCAGTTATATTTTATGCACCCTTTCCACCGTTGTGGAAACTATTAATGTTAGCCTTGCATCTTATGATTACATTTTGGTTAACCGGGGCAAATCGCAAACAACAACTATTACGTTTTGCTTCTATCATTACGATTGGCTTAATGAGTATATTAATTGTTCAAATATTTCCTTTCATTCGACTTATTTTTGGTTTTATAACGGAAGTAGTCGCATTAGGCGTCGGCTATGCTTTAATGCCATTAATTAAAGCAGCGGAATTAAAAGATACTGAAGATGTTTGGGCAAATAAAGGACATCTCTTAAAACCAAAAATTGAAGACGGAAAAAAAATTCCTGATTTTGATCCAATACTCATAAATAGCGCTACAATAATAGTCTGTACAGCTATCGCTATTTACGTCGTTTGGAAAATAGTAAAAAAACGAAAACATTTAAGTTTACCAAATATGCCCGCCTTCGAATCTACTATCATTACTGATAAAGAAGGAATGAGCCAAAATCCTTTTAAACGAAATAAACCGCCACATAACGAAATTCGGAAGGAAATTTTCAAGCTAGAGAGTAAGTTAACCCCTCCTTTAAATAGAAAACGGGGAGAAACTGTTGAGACTTGGCTAGAAAGAATAAACGATGAAGAAGATGTAAATATTCAAAGTGATATTATTATAGATGCTTATAATACTGTGCGTTATTCAAATGGTGCAAACACTGTACTTCTACATGAATTTAAGGAAGAGATTCATAAGCTTTATGCATATCAAAAAAGTTTGAAGAAACGAAAGAAATAACGTAATAAAAAGACTCCTATTTTTTCATAGGAGTCTTTTTATACTTCTAGGTTGCTTTTTAAATGGAAGCATTCTTCCCTGCTTCAATTTCTAATGACTCTTCATGCCACCAAAGTGTTTCTTCAGGGTCTTCTTTAGCGATTAGGTGTGCTTCTTTTTTCGTTTCTACTGTAGGATATGAACCTTTTAGCGCACGCCCTGAAGTCGTAACGAATAGTACACTAAATACAACTAATCCAATAATACTTACACCTGCTAAATAAAATGCCGGTGCGAGCGGGTTACCAGTTGCATGAACTAAGTATGAACATACGAGCGGTGTTGTTCCACCGAATATCGATACAGAAATATTAAATGAGATCGAAAGTGCTCGATAACGTACATCAGTGAAAAAGAGTGATGGTAATAATGAAGGTAATGTTCCTTCATATACACTTAAAAAGAAACCTAATACGAAAATACCTGCAAATATAGCTGCAATATGTCCGTTACCTATTAGTAAAAATGCTGGAATTGCAAATACAGTTAAACCAAGTAAACCAATTTGCACAACGCTTTTATTACCAATTTTATCACTTAATTTACCGAAATATAGTGCTAGTGGAATCATAAGTGCCATCGTAATAGAAATAATTAATAGGCCTGTTGTTTCTTCGACTTTAAGTACTTGAGTTAGATAAGAAGGAATATACGAAAGAATCATATAATTTGTAATATTAAAGAAGGCGACAATTACTGTGCTTAATAAGAAGTCTTTTTTGTGATACTTAATAATGTCCATAAATGAAAATTGTTCATTGTCTTCAGATTCCTCTTGTGCTTTTTCCATCTCTTCAAAGATTGGAGATTCATCTAGATGACGGCGTAAGTATAAACCGACCAAACCAATTGGTGCAGCTACTAAGAACGGAATACGCCATCCCCAGCTGAGCATTTGCTCATCTGTTAACAATAACGTCAAAATGGTAACAATTACCGATGCAGCAATGTAACCTGAGAGTGTTCCAATTTCAAGACCACTACCGAGTATACCACGCTTTTTATCTGGAGAAGATTCTGCGATATAAACCATTGCTCCTGAATATTCGCCGCCTGTAGAGAAGCCTTGAATCATTCGGGCAACTAAAAGTAGTATTGGTGCCCATACACCAATTTGTTCATAGGTTGGTAGTAATGCGATGAATAATGTAGAAAGTGCCATTAAAATAATAGTAGTACTTAACACGATTTTTCGGCCGTACTTATCTCCTATTCTACCAAAGAATACACCTCCGATTGGTCGAACGAGAAAGGCTGCTGCAAATGTACCGAATGTAAGTACAAGTTGCAATCCACTATTATCAACACCTGAGAAGAATAATTGACTTAAAATTACCGCTAAATACGCGTATAATCCGAAGTCAAACCACTCCATTGCGTTCCCTATACCAGTAGCAATTACTGCTTTCCTGGCTTGTTTAGGATTGACAATATTAACGTCTTGAGGTTCAAAATTTAAATCATTATTTTGTTGCATATAATAAAACAGCTCCTTTTTTAATTTAACTTCTTTAAGCACACCTTCTCTTATTGAATAAAATTAATTCGAAGCACTTAAGGGAAATCAACGTCTCCTTGTCTGTTATTATTATTTCACATAATTAATTATTTGTCCAATTAAATGCTCTTTTTGTATAAATTTACACCCTATTTAACTTTTTATAAAATGAAGTTTAGGCTATATAATATATACCTTTACACTATAAATGAACCTTTCATTTATTTATATTTATAACGTTTCTATAATTGCTTCCTCTAACTTAGAAATCAGTAACTTTTACTAAAGATTTGCATATATTTAAAAAGTGAACTCATTAGCTCGAATTCTGTTTTATTACATTCAACTATTAATATTATTGTATTTTTAAAGGAGGTTGTTTTATGTTGGAAATAATACTTTTACTTGCTACTGTTTCTTTTCTCTTTATTATTTCTGGATTTTTCATTACCTTAAAACAATATAAAGAAATTAAAAATATAAAGACTATATTAACTACAAAAAAAGAAAATGAGAAAACTTCATCTGAGAACTCCGTCCCGTTGCAATTAGACCTTAGTGTTCTCAATAATTTGCTCGCTTCTGGAATAAATAAAAACTCTAATTCAAGTAATGAAAATTGTGAGTCTGATAAAAACAAATGATTGTTATGCTTATAACAAAAGGAAAATATATCTCCTATTTTATCTAATCTTATTAACAACTACCTCTGATTAAAAAGGAGACTGCTTATGTGTAAACATTCAATTTCTATTATTATCCCCATACAACATAAAATAAAAAATTTAACTGGAATTTTGAAAGCATGTGAACAACTACAGCCTTTAGAAATTATCCTTACTATTAACGGATATACCCAGGATTCAATTGGGAGTGCAGATTCCTACAATTGTGAAATTATTACACTAGAAGAACCGATAGAATCTCCTAATCTTTATGTAATTGGTGCAAAAAAAGCAAAGGGGCAGTATCTCTTATTTTTAGATGAAAATTACATGGTTCCCCCCTCCTTACTTATACAATTTCTTCAACCATTACTAAATGGATGTGCTGACGTCGTATTAAATAATTTAGATGATTTTTTTTATCAAAAACAACAGCCCAATTTAGCAATGATTTGGCAGCAAGTTACAAATCATTTTTTTTATCGCCCAGATTTAAATATTAACTCCTTATTATTTCCCCCCTATGCAATGACAAAAGAAGTACTTGAGGTAATTAATCCAGATAATTTATCAAATCCCATATTGGCACAAATGAAAATTATTGAACATAAATTTCGGATTTGCGATCAATTAAACATTCCTATCCCTCAAGTTCTCCCTTTTCCTTCAACTCAACTCATTCATTATCATCTTGAAGCCATTGCAAATTGGATAAGTAAAATGCAAGATCCAAGAGGAAACTATACCGATAATAATCGAAAGCGGGATATTATTTTAGGGCTTCAAAACGGAGAACAAAAATCCATTCCAAAAATAATTACAGGTAAAGAGTTTTATTCAAATACTTATGGAGATCAACAATTATCAGTTATCATCCCTGTTCAAAATGAAGAAAAAATGATAGAATCTGTCATTTTTGAGGTACAAAAATTAAAACCTTTTGAAATTATTATTATTGTTAATGGATCAACAGATAAAACAGAGGAATTGGCGAAGGGTTGCGGTGCAACAGTTATAAGCTACGAAGAAGCACTTGGAAATGATACAGGACGTGCTGTTGGTGCCTTTTTTGCAAAAGGTGAAATACTATTATTTATAGATGGAGATTTCTTAATTTCTAGTCATGATTTATTACCATTTGTACAATCTATTCAAAACGGCACAGACTTAGCTTTAAATAAACTAGAGCACTACTATATGTATCGTCTACCGTATTCTATCGTCACCGCATGTAAATATGCTGTTAATTTAGCATGTAATCGAAAAGATTTAGGTATGGGATCCACAACTGCTGTCCCTCATGCTTTTAGTCGAAAATGCATTCATACAATTGGGTTTGATTCACTTCTTTCTCCAACCTTAAGTCAAGTGAAAACAATTTTAGCAGGGTTTCATGTGCAAAATGTCCATTCTGTCGACGTCGATAAGCTGAATCGTGTTCGACCTGAAAAACACTTCTCACAGGAAGGTTGCCTTTCATTAGCAACACAACAAATCATTGGTGATCATATAGAAGCAATTTCTTACCTCATTGAACAAAAAAGAGGTAAAGAGTGCTTTTAATTACACATCCAATCTACCAAATAATATATTATTTCATTTTAAATATATGACCGAATAAAAAAGATGGTTTGTAACCATCTTTTTTGTCTTTACATCAATTCAAAAGAAAAGTAGAAGGCAGGTTTTTCATTTCTGTATCTTCTTAAGAAGTTTGAAAAGAGAGGCTTGTTAATGAAGAGTCAACACTTAAATCATCATTTAGTGCAATTGAGAAACATGCAACTAATGGTAAAGTAATAACAATTGATCCACTAGGACTAATTACAATAGTAGGACTTGTCCCACATGTGCCTCCACAATCGACTACTGCATCAATTCCACTACCAGGGGTAATTGTAATTTTAAGACACACATCTAAACAAACATTATTCGTAGTACATGCCATAACTCTCCCTCCTTTCTCTTAACAATATATGCAGTTAGTTAAATTCGGACACGACTCTCCTACTAAATTTTATAAATTAGATGCTATTTTACTATTCGTTTTATAGGCAATTAACGTTTGATTAAACTATCTAAATTAACTAAGAAACTCAAATCATCTTTCACTGCAATAGAAATACATGCGATAAATGGTATTACATTAAAATTAGACATACATTCATCATTGCACCTTACGAATATTTCTGCGCCACCATTTGGATTGACTTTAGTTTCTAAATAAATCTTTAAATACCTTTTATTGATGTAAAAAAAGGTATTCTCTCCTTTCTTACATCTAATATTAAGTTAATTTCGTTACTGCTTTATTTACTCTTTACTTTATATACTTATAATAAATTGAAATAAAAAAGTAAAAACTTCTTCATGTATTTGAAGAAGTTTTTACTTTTCACTTACACTGAATTAAAAAAGCAATTTTTAAAATTTTGTTTTTATCCCAATACGTAACTCATACTTTATCCGTTGCTATTTCAAGCCGATTAATAAAGTAGCTTCCAAATTAAAATAAATCTTTAAAATCCCTATTCTTTAGTAAATAAGAAAACCCTTCTACATGATCGCCGGTAATTCTCAATACAGCTGGTGGATGTCCTACTGTTGCAAAGTGTTCATTTGGACGAATACGATTTGGTTTCATTACATCTACAAAATGGACACATTCGACTTTATACCCTTCTAATATTGCCTTTACTTGTGCAACACACGCTGTGTGAAGAGTGTCCCAGCCAATTCCCTCTAAACATTTTCTACTAATAGCATGGGGAACAGCAATTGTAGATCCTACCCCTAAATCTTTACGGTTACAAGCAATATTCAATATATATTTATATAAACTTACAATATATAGAGGAAATCTAAGATTTAAATTTAAATCATTTAAAACCATATCAACACCATCCGCAACAGCTTGCGTTAACGGATGAAGATCTTTTGCTGGAATAGCAAAATCAGCATCAATAAAGAGAAGTATATCCCCTGTGGCTTCTTGTGCACCAATTGCCCGTCCTACATCATGCCCTAATCTTTCTTCATAAACAATTACTGTTGCCCCTGATTGCTTAGCGATTACTTCTGTCTGATCTGTTGACCCATTAATGACAACAATTATTTCTTTCGGTTCAATTTTTCTTGCCTCAAGAATAACTTCTTTAATCGTTGATTCTTCATTTTGTGCTGGTATAATAATTGATAACTGTTTTCCATTATAAATTGATGAATTCATTCCCCATCCTTTATGGAAACGTGAATAATTCTTTTGTTTTTTTAACTGCTCTATAATTTCTCTTTTTCTTCCTCCATCTGTATAGTTACCTCTATCATCTTTTCGTTGTAACCAACTCTCCAAAGCTTTTATATTTTCTTTAATCTCATATACTTCTAATTTAGTTAATTCACTTTTATAGAAAGAGGTTTTGTTTGCGAGCATATTATTCAAGGAGGTGTTAGTGATGGCTGACGAGGATTGTAGTCGCCACCCTTTCTCAATAAGAGTTACTTGGGACAGAATAGGGTTCTGCAAGATATCATATCCAATGTCTTCAATTGCTTTTTTAGTAATAGCATATGGCATAGATAACATCGAATCATATTTTAAATCCATACGCCCCAATACATCGTTTACTATTTTTCTATACACCATAGCAATACTTGGCCATTCTACTCTCATCTTTTCAAAACATACGGAGTCTATGTTATTTAAGATTACATCCTGTTCCTTTTTCAGTATCGGTTCTATAAATCGCTCTAATTCTACCGAAAAAATAACATCTTCCCCATCTAAAAATAAGACTACATCACCATTGGCGATTTTTGCCCCATGAACTGGTGCTTTCCGTTTACTTTTCTCCTCAATCACAACAACGTTACTTTCAACAAATGTTGGTATAGATTGTATCGCACTCATTCTATCATCAGCTACAATAATAATTTCTATCGGTTTTATATGCTGCACTTTATTTAAAATTTGATTCAATTTTGATTTTTCTTCTCCTAAAACTATAACGACTGATAGGTCCACTTCTTTTTGTTCTTCTTTTACAGTCTGATTAGGTTTTACTTTTTTTATATATTCAATTGTTTCACTCTTCCCTACAGCTGCATGCCCTGCTTTTTTATCAAAATATAAGTCAATTATAATTTGATTTACTTCCGTGTCTTTATCAAGTTGCTCTAATTCGGAAATAAATGGTAGCAAATGATTTTGCACATCAAATTCACACGCGAAATTTTGCAAAAAATAAATATTCGGTACATATTTAATGTGATTAAAAAATTTCACAACATTAATTCTTTCGCCAAATTTCTCCTCAACTTCTTCTCTTGATAAATTTGGATAAGACAAATCGAAAACTAGATTTATTGGTACAGGTATCCATTTTAATAAATTTGTTTGAGGATTATTAATTAAAGCTGTGGAGCCCTTAACGAATCCAGCTAAAATTAAAGACATAAATCCTCCCCCGGAACTGCCATAAAACAACACATTTTTCGAATCAACTTTTAACTTTGCAAATACTATTTCTAAAATATTTGCTATATCTTGTAAATAAAATCTATTTAACTCTCCCTGTCCCCAGCCTAAAGATAATTTTCCAAGATATAACGTAGGGTCATTATAATATATAACAGTATCTTCAAATTCATCCATCCAAGAATGTCGATGAAAAATAGGTGGACCAATTGGCTGTTCTTGAAACCCACCTGCTCCGGATCCAAAAACAATAGTGTTAGAAGTATCGGGCTTAATACGAATTAAAAATTCATACGTTACTTTATCCCAATCAACCTTGAGTATAAATGGTTCTGTAATTTGAAAATCCATTTGCCATAATTGTTCATATGAAATGTTAATTTTTTTGTACTGGTCTAACAGTTTAATCACCCTTTCCATCTATTTCAAGATGTTCTATTAAGTAAGAGAGAGCTTCAACGTGATCACCAATTATTCTTAATACTGCCGGAGGATGTCCATTGTAACTTACATTCTCCATTAAACGAATTCTATTCGGTTTTACAACATCAACGTAATGTACACATTCTACTCTATACCCTTGTAATATAGCTTTTACTTGTGCAAGACTAGGGCATAGTAAGCTTTCCCAGCCTATTGCATCTAAACATGATCTACTCATAGCATGTGGAATTGCTACTAATGAGCCATTGCTTAATTCTGGACGATTATATGCTAAATTAAGCATATATTTTACGACGTCTACAACATAAAACGGAGGATGTAACATCGGATTCAAATCATTTAATGCTATGTCTACACCAGCTGAAACTGCTTTTGTAAAATGATGCAAATTACTTCCTGAAACACTAAAATCACCATCAATAAATAAAAGAATATCTCCTGTAGCTTCAAGCGCTCCAATAGCACGTCCAACATTATGACCAAGTCGTTCGTTATATTCAATAATAGTAACACCAAGTCTTTTAGCAATATTAGCCGTTTGATCTGTCGAACCATTTACAACGACAATTATTTCTAGTGGTTCTATTTTTCTCGCCTCAAGTATTACTTGTTCTATAGTCTCTTCTTCATTTTGTACTGGTATAATGACAGAAAGTTGTTTCCCGTTATAAATTGAAGAATGCATTCCCCAGCCTCGATGATACGAAGGATACTGCTTGCTTTCACCTAATCTTTGAATAATATCTCTTCTTTTTCCTGCATCAGTAAATCCTACTCTTCTTCCCTTTTTCTCTATCCATTTGGATATACCAATTAAATATTTTTCCACTTTCTCTTTTTCATTTTCTAATAATTCTTTTTTAAATAAATACCCTTCTTCTTCTAACATTTCATCTTTAGATAACGTTCTTATTGCATATTGATTGTTAATCCGCCAGCCTTGATTCACTATGTTCATATGAGCTAGAACGATATCTTTTATATAATCAAAGCCGATATTTACCACTACTTCTTTCGTAAGTGCATATGGTAATGAAAGTATTGAATTGCTTTTTAAATCTGGTCGACTTAAAATTTCATTTAACATTTTTCTCCAAACAATATCCATATTCGGACATTTACCAACTTCTATAAATTTATCTATTCTGTTTAATACTACATCCGCCTGATTTGTAACAACTGGCTCAATAAAATTCTTCATTTCAGTTGAAGATAATAAAAAATTACTATCTACAAATAACAATACATCTCCTTTTGCTGCCTTTACAGAAGCTTCATACCCATCATAATACGTACTATATTTATCCATCAAAACAATATGGCATTTATGTTTCTTTGCTATTTCATACAAATTACTTCTATCGTTAGGAACGAAAATTATAATTTCAAGAGGATTTAGCTTCCATATAGATTGAATTGACTCTTCTAACATTTGCTCTCTTTCACTGTACAAAATAATAACCGTTAACGATTTCATTACACGCCCCCTTTACACATTATGTGACATAAAATATTAAGTATTACCATTTCCTATGAATTTGCTACTTTATTAACATATTCAAAAGTGAATTATACTGTGTAAAAACAACCGTCTATTTTTAAAAATATAAGTTCTGCACTTACCTCCTTTCTCTTATCATTGTTTGTTACAACTCTCACCATAAAAAACAAAAAAAGTCCTAATTTCTTTAGGACTTTTTTAAATAAATTTATCAATATTATTAATTTTATATACTACCTTTTTCCATGTTATACCGCGATCTTTTGTAGTAAATATTTCTTTTTTATTACACGCCCAACCTTTACGCCGATTAAAAAAATGCAAACAAAATACATTTTTTAATAATGGATTGCTTGATACTTTAATCCATTTTGCTCCTTTTTTTATTATTTGATACCCACTCCCATTTTCACTATTTATAACCCAGCCATAATAGGAACTAAAAAACGAAACAGCCACTTTACTAGTATTTATTGTTTTATTTGAAATATGCCACGAATTCCCCTTATCAAATGAGTAATTCATTAAAAATACATCATCATTCATTTTAGTTGGTATTACTAATAAGTTATTTTTATAGATTGCTTTATAAGCCATAGCAGTCCCATTATTAATTCCTTCAAGACTTGGAATATCTTTTATAGGATGCCAACTTTCCCCACCATTTATTGTTTTAAATACCGTTGATGTTTCATAATGTTTTTGTAGTGAAATAAACCCAATTAGATCGTTTATAAATGTTATCCCTGAAATACTATCACTAATACTTATATTTTTTATTACTTTCCAAACTTTCCCTTTCGTTTTCAAATAGTATAAATTATGTTCAAATTTATTTGATGCAAGCTTTCTAGATAATACAATCCATATACTATCCATATTCGTAGCATGCAATTGTACTTGAACATCAGTCGATTTCTCCCAATCTTCTTCAACCGGTAAAATAAACTCACTCCACCTTTCTCCTCTATTAACTGTATAAAATATAGCTGGCAATAAATCGTCATTCTTTTTTGTTAAACCATATGCCCAAGAGCTTCGAGCGTTTATTGGATACCCAAATAATACAATTGAATTAAGAGGATTGACAACATCCCATTCTACTCCTCCGTTTCGAGTATATAAGATAGCCTGCTTTTTATTTGTATATTGAATACTAGCCCAACCATATTTATCCGTTCTCATTTGTAAAGAAGTAAATTGAATATCATTATTTTCCAATATATCACCTCATTCTTATTATTTATATATTCGTATGCTATTATTTTCAAAACGTTCTATCATTAGTTAGTTAAACCACCCGCTTTATCTACTATCTTTATACTTTCCCTTTTCTTCACCACTCAAATATAACGAAATTCCTTCTATTTTTCCGTTATCATATACAAACGACTGTATTTTACAAAATTCAACTATAAAAAATGCACTCCAATTGTAAACTATCCCCAACAATTAGAGTGCACTTTATATAAAATATAGCTTTTAATTTTTAAGCACTTACTACAGTAGCAACCTTATCCATACAAGTAATAAATTGAGTAATAAATGTATCAATTTCTTCTTTTGTAATTATATATGGAGGAAGTAAACGGATGATATTCCCTTGTGTTACGTCAACTAATATCCCTTTCTCCATTAGCTCTACCTGTAATTTTTTCACATTTTCATTTGTATCATTTAAACTAATTCCAAACATCATACCAGCATGACGTACTTCCTGAATATAATAAGAATTTTCTTTCTGAATTTCTTGTAATTTATCATTTAAATATAGTGACGTTTCATACGCTTCGTGCATTAAACCATCTTCAATCAATGTGTTTAATACCGTTAACCCTAAAGCCGTTCCCATTGATGAATGAGCAAATGTTGTTCCATGATCTCCAGGTGCAAATACATCACATAGCTTTTCACCTACAATAATTCCTCCTAGCGGTATCCCGCCTCCTGCTCCTTTACCAATTTGAATAATGTCCGGTGTGATATTAAAATTTTGATACGCAAACAGTTTCCCGGTTCTCCCCATACCACTTTGAATTTCATCAACGATAAGTAGTAGATTGTATTTCTCACATAAGTTTTGAACGCCATGTAAATATTCACGCGATAAAGGATAAATCCCCCCGCTGCCTAAAACCGGCTCTAGCATAATCGCAATTGGATTTTCATGAATAATTGTTTCTTCTAATTGCTCTATATTTTCGCGCTCTACTTCATATACAGGAATCGATGTTTTAGGGAAATTTTGATATACACTTTCTTGTCTCGTAAAATGAAGTGCCCCTAACGTACGCCCATGGAAACTATTCTTCAGCACTACAATTCCTTCGCGTTCTTCATTCGTATTAGCTCTATATTTATCAATTAATTTCAAAGTTGTTTCTGTCGCTTCCGTACCAGAGTTTGTAAAAAAGACCTTTCCGTTTTTTAATGAGCAATCCACTAATTTCTTTGCATACTCAATCGCAACTGGGTTTAAAAAATGAAACGGCAGATGCAACGATTTTGTAACTTGCTCCATTGTCGTTTGTACAATTTTAGGATGATTGTATCCTAATACATTTACTCCTACGCCAGAAAATAAATCTAAATACTCTTTACCATCTACATCATATAGTTTACATCCTTCTCCTCTTTCCATTGCAACCTCTGTACGACAATATGTAGACATCATATATTCTTTATCTAATTGAAACCAATCCGACATGTTAAATTCCTCCTATTTATTTTCCCTGTTTATTTCTGTTCATTCTCTATAAACTCATGTATAAATTCATTTTTTAGATTAAAATTTTAATAGTAATTTTCTTCACGATATTCATTTTTCCATAATTTCTTCTATTTCAACAGGTCCACTACATACACGTTTTTTTCATCTAGCGGTCTGTTACTACTTTGCATATCATACATAATCAAGATTATAAAATCATATTTAGTAACAATAGACGAAATAAATTTGGAGGCTATATCGATGAATGAAAACTATGATAAACAGGGGCAATCTTTACTAGGGAATCACTTTAATGAAAAAGGCGAACGTAATGAACTAGCTACCCTTCACTCTCAAACAGTTGGTTCACGTGGACCCGTACTAGAGCAAGATAGTGTACTACATGAGTCATTACAACAATTTATTCATGAAAAAATTTTAGAAAGACCTGTTCATGTAAAAGGATTTGGTGCGTTCGGTTATTTTCAAACGATATATTCGATGTCTGAACATACTAAATTAAGTTTTTTACAAAATTCTAATGAGAAAGTTCCTGTTATGGTGCGATTTTCGTTAGCTGTTAGTACGAAAGGAACACCGGATACTGCTAGAAATGTACGCGGTTTTTCTACAAAATTTTATACAAAAGAAGGCATTTTTGACCTTTTATGTAATCACATTCCTGTTTTTTCTGTCCGTGATCCGATGCGTTTCCCTGAAACGATTCAAGCATTATTGCCTTCACCTAAAAATAACTTAATAGACCCTAATAGATTTTGGAATTTTGTCGCTAAAGCACCTGAATCTATTCATTTTGTTGTCCGTTTATACTCAAACAATGGTACGGCCAAAAGTCTTCGCCACATTCCAGGGCATAGTGTTAATACATATGTATGGAGAAATGCGGAAGGTAATCGAAAGTATGTAAAGTATCATTGGTACCCGTTTGAAGGTGTACAGTACATTACTAGTAAAGAAGCAATTAAACTAGCTGCCGAAAATCCTGATTATAGCGGGAAAGATTTATATGATGCTATTGAAAATGGTAAACCAGTGGAGTATGGTTTATACGTCCAGCTCATGGATCCGAAAGATGAAGCGCACCTTTCTTATGATCCTTTAGATGACACAAAAGTATGGGATGAACAGACGTATCCTCTCATACCAGTCGGGAAAATGGTATTAAATAAAAATCCTGAAAATTTTATGGAACAAGTAGAAAAAGTCGCATTCTCTCCTTCTAATTTACTGGATGGTGCAGAACTATCAGATGATAAAATGCTGCAAGGGCGCGCTAACATTTACAGTGATTCACAAAGAAGAAGAATTGGTCCAGAATTTCGCAAATTAACGATTAACCAGCAGCAAGATTGGACACCTGCTAATCAAATTACAACCGGTGAAGGAAGGTACGTTGAAGGTAAACTTGAAAGAGCTTCTATAACGAAACAGGATGACTTTACACAAGCTGGTGAATTTTATACGAAGTTACAGCCAATGGAAAAAGAACATCTCGCTGAAAACTTAGCTAGTGATTTGAAAGTTATATCCGATGATATTAGGGAGATCGTTTTGGGGTATTTCAATCAAGTATCAACTGATTTGAAAACAAGCATTGAGACAAAAATGAAAGAGCATTAAGAAGATTAAAACATGCTTTACGAATGAGAATTCAGATCTATATTAATTATTTTCTTATCAAAATCCAATGAGGTTATTTAAATTAAAAATATAAAGCCAACATATCCCTGTTCTATAATTAGAACAGGGATATGTTGAATTAGTTTAATGTTTAACATTAAATACTTTATTTCGCTAAAAAATGTAATAAGTAGCCTTTCAAAACAAACTATAGTAAACTATTTTACTTGTACCGTATAATTCCCTGTTCCACCACCATACTTATATACACTTAAGTAATATTTCCCTGGCTTTGCATTATAATTTCCAAGCAATTTGTTTCCATCATGTTTTGTTGCATAAGCTACATAATTATTTAAATCTGATTCAGAATATAATACCCAGTTCAATCCAAGATTTTGTTCGTTCGTAACAGAAATTTGTAAATCTTTTTGATCCTTTACATCAATAACAAATTTATCCCCCTGATCTTGATCGCTCAAGGTTCCTCTTAACAAAATACTCAAAGATAGTGGGTTTGCTGTTTCAAATGAATTATTTGGTTCTTTTTCTACAGCCGTACCTTCTTCCGTATTCACTCCGCTAAACACAACATCATATTCAAATTGCCCAGCATTATTTACACGGTAATTTACAAAATAAGCAGTCAATGTTTTATATCCAGTCCACTCTTTTCCTGAAAGACGTTTCAACATATCATTCGTTGCTTCATTCATCACTTTCCAGTCCTCAACTTCTCCTTTAGCCGCACTTCCTGTATATGTCCCCTGTAGTGTAAATGTATTAAAGAATTGTGATTTATTCTTTGTTACTTTCACATCTTTTAATTTCGCTTCATTCGTAATATCTGAAGTAACGTCCGAAAGCGATTTTGGATCATGCTGAGTTAAATACTCATCTGATACTTGTGGAATTGTATACTTATCACGATTATCAATAAGCATTTGCATATAAGATTGATATTCTTCATTTAACTTATTATCTTTGCTTAATGTAGCACGGTATTCATCGTAACTTGAAACATCATTTGCGCGAATTAAATCATGTACTTTATCGAACATTTCTGGGCGCTTATTATACATATATGATTGCAGTGCAAACGAATAATTATAAAAATCCCACGTTCCATATTTCGCATTTAATGTTTGTGATGCTGTATAACGTTTTGCAGGATCATTAGATAACCCACCAATTATACTTTTTCGTGGTACTACACTATCTAATCGCGTTGCACCTGCAAAGAACTCTGCATTCCCTTCTTCAAACCATGTTAAACGTTCATTTTGATACATTTCCCCTTGGCCCCATAATCCCTGAACTTCGTACCTTCCCTGTAAGTAGTGCGTAAATTCATGGCGGAACAATTCTTCCAGACTATAAATACTTTGCTCTGGTGTACGTTCATATGTAAAGAAAGTCCCTGTCCCTTCAATATAAATCCCACCATTATTCGTTTCATATCCGTACAGCTGACGATTAAATTGATACTCATCTGGGCTATTATAAATAACCATCGTTAACACATCATCAGCATGTCCACTTTCAAGTGGTTTATCGCTACCAACTGTACGATAAAATTGAGAACGCACCTCTTTTGCCGCCCAGTATAGACGTTTAATTTTCTCTTCGCTAACTTTATCCCCAGCTTTAAAGACAATTGCACCATCATCAAACGTATACGTTTTCGGTAAATATTTCTTTTTACCCTCTTCTCGAATTTGATCTAAATTTACAGTTTTTCCACTCGCATCTATTCCTCCATAATTTGTAGTAATTTGTTCTGCCGCAACAAAGTATTGCTCTCCTAAATATGGATAAATTCGCATTGCATCTGTAACAACTTGTTGTCCTTTTGTGGGCGTGCTATGAAGCTTGCCCAATCGGCCAGCATAGTAAATTCCATTATTAATTAACCATCCGTTTTTATTTGTTACTGTACCAAGTAGTGCAAAACGATTTATTTCATTAATAAAGTTATCAATATTTCGAAACCACATCGTATCTTTTGGCTCTTTTCCAGTCGTGTACATATCCGTCTGAATATCAAAGTCAATTCCCTTCATCAACTCATATATAGCGTCTCCTTTTGTTCGGTCTTCAATGAAAGTTGCAAGATTATCGTTATATTGTTTAAAAATTTCACCTGCATATAAAACCGTTTCAACATCTGCTGATGCATTTCCAATTAATTTTCCATATGATGCAATTACTTTATTTTGTTCTGATGTACCAAGTTTGAAATTTGGATTTTTTGCAATTGTTTTTAAAGCTGGTAAACATTTATCATGGTAGCTACGCTCATTTAGTTTGCTTAATTCATCATGGTAAAAACCTAAATAAAACGCTGCACGTAGAGCTTCTACTAATGTTTCAATCCCTTTTGAATCATCTTGCGTATAAGCTTGTCCTTGTTCTGCTAGTTTATTAATAATCGCTTGCATTCGGCTATCATCTTGATAGAATTTAAGACTATCACTATTAAACTGAAATAATTCCGGAATTTGATACCATTTAATTGTCACAAGAAGATCAGTTAATTGTTTATTATTTAATTGATTTAACTCAGCCATCGAATACTTTTTTTCTTCAGCTAACGGCTTAATATTATCGGTTGGTGCTAGTGGACGCTGCGATAAATCCGCTAATTTTAACCGTTTTGTAAAAGATTCATTTTCTTGTACTTTTGAAGGGTGCGCCAATTCATCAACAGATTTCTGTATTCCTACCGGCTCCATTTGTAATACGTTCTTCACATTTTTCTCTTTTGTCTCTGCTTGAATTTGCAAACCATTACATGTTATTGTCACTAGTCCAACACCAAGAATCCACTTAGAAATTTTCGAATATTTAACCATACCATTGCCCCCTAATAATTTAAATGAAAATTCAGAATTTTAAAATCAAAAAAACCACTTATTTGTATGTATTTACAGTTCCGCTATAAATACAACTATGATTAATAATGCAATAGTAGCTTGTTTTATACTATTACGAGTACAGATTCCTTACATACAATCTCCCTTCCTTACATGTAATACAAGCAAAAACCGTGCCAATCATATTTCTTATGAATAGCCAACATTCTTTTATAAATACTGTAGAATAAAATATACATAGGTGTTTCGGCAATGTATAAATCATTTGACACAAAATCTAATGTTTATGAAGAACAAATTCATTGAATGTTATAAATTCATTAGGCAGTGAAAAATTTCCAACTAACAATATCCCCAATTTTTAAATCTCTCAAAAAAAGGTAAACAAACATATTCCATAAAGCTAATATGTTCGTTTACCTTTTTCTATTTCAAATCAACAGCAAAATATCGTTGAATAAAAATAGTATTAATAAGTATTTTGTTATTCATTTCTCTTTTTTAGATAATCTTTTTCACATTGTAACGGTTTGAATTTCACTTTTTTCCCTTTCTTCTTTTTCGTTTTTATAACGAGCCATTCCCCTTTTTCAACGTCTAGTTTAAGGCGTTTCATTACATTAATATTATCTTTTTCTTTATAAAGTAAAAATGCTTCTTGCGCCCTCACAAATAAGCTGGGCTGTTCGCTAAATCCACCACTATCATAAATTTTAGTTAGCGAAGTATAATAAGAATCATTTTCCTTTCCACCATACATCAAATGAGCAGCCTCCAGATCTCTTTTACTTACTTCCCAAAAACTATGTTCATCAATATTTAAATTAAATGTGGATTTAATGTCCTGTATTATATTCTTCACATACTTTTCATCTCTAACTTTTCTTTCTTCGAGACAATCCGAAGATAACTCTGGTGCATCTGATTGGGAATGTACAACGTGTTGTATCGATACACACAGAATAAATACGCTTAAAATGTAAAATATTTTTTTCATATTTACATATCACCTCAAATGATTTAGATACTATATCATTTGAGGCTTACAATATTCTTATGCTAATAATAAGAAAGATCCTATAAAATAAAATTTTTATAGGATCTTTCCTTTTAATATTGCTTTATCAAATTCACGGGCGGGGCAACTACCTTACTACTTTTCACATCATATAATCCTATAGGTGTTACTCGTATAAAAGGCAAGTGCGTCGCAGAAAAGAATAAAATTGTAAATGCTGGATCATCATACGCGTAGCCACGCTCTTGTAGTAATTTCACCATCTGTTTCTCTTCCTGTATTAATTCCCTCATTTTTAAATTAGACATAATCCCGAGCAATGGTAATGCTATTTCGTGTAACACTTCATTGTTTTCTACTATGACCATTCCACCACCGAGCTCTTTTACTCTACGAAAAGCTGTAAGCATATCTTCTTTTCTTTTTCCGATAAGAATGATGTCACCTGTACCAGAATAAGAGCTAGCAAGCCCACCTAGTTCTTTTGCAAAACCTTTGACAGCTATATTCACTTGCCAACTGCCATCACGAGCAATCATCATAAGGAAACATTCATCATGATCTGTGGACAATTCATCACAGTCTATATTGATTTCACTAGTGTATGGTTTTGTAATAACGTTATTTAATAAGTGTATCCCCGTTTTATTAGAGAAAATCATATCCTCTTTTTCTATTGACCAATCTAATGATAATGGAGTTACTTTATGTTTACTCCAGTCTATATGTAATGCCTCATGTGTATTTACACCGTCACGCTTCACCCATTTCCCCTTTGCAAGGACACTAATTGGTACTGGGTTTTCTTTACTTTCTAAAATATTGATATTAGCAATTCTACCTGTCGCAATCGAACCATGTACATGTTCCATATTATAATAGCGAGCAATATTATAACTTGCCATATCGTATGCATCTATTACTGGCACTCCTTGTTTTATCGCGGTAGAAATCATAACGTTTGTCATTCCATTCTCATAAAACGAAGGATGTGAGCCGTCTGTTGTAAAAAAGAATCTATCAAACTGCTTTACGCCTAGTTCCAACAATTCTTTCAGTAAAACTTCTAAATCTGGGCGGATTGAAGAATTTCTTAGGGAAACAGTGTAACCTTGCATAAGACGAGTGAAAGCTTCCTGCCCTGTCATCGCTTCATGATCACAATCTGTACCTAACAGTTTTAACTTCGCTAAAGTCGTTTCAGATGCACCTGGAAAATGTCCTTCTACTTTCTTCTGCAATCGCTTCGTTTCCTGCATCCAAGTTAACATTTCATCATCGCCATGTAATAGTTTTGGCCACGCTGTTAGTTCGCCGCCTTGAAGAACTGCTTTATGCTTAAGCCATTCTATTATTTCTTCACGATTAAATAAAGTTTCCCCGTTTTGCAATTCAGTTTGTCCATCAAAACGACACCACCAATACATACTTGCTGGAATCTTTTCAAATTCATCTAATAAACGAAATGCTTCTTCACGCTTTAATGTGAAAAATAAAGTTAAATTATCATTAATAAAAGTTGTTGTCCCAAACTGCATCGCATGATTCGCTAAAGTTTCAGGATTATATAATTGATATGGATGTGCATGAGGTTCTATGTAACTTGGAACTACATACTTTCCATCACAATCAATGACTTCACATTCATGCAGTTGCACTGGCAGCTTTTCCCCTACATAAACAATCCGGTCATCATAGATCCAAATATTTGCTTGCATCCACTCGCGCATATAGGAATTTAAATAAGTTGCGTTCTTACATAAAATGTGCGGACTTCTTTTACCATCTATTATTTCAACATGTTCTCGTAATTGTTTATTACTCCATTTATAATGATTTTCTCCCATTGTATTCAACTCCAAATCAACTCATAATTATTTTGATTAAAACGAGAAATAATTAACTAACTAAAGTATTTCCCATTCATAACTCCCCTATTGGCGCCCCTATATCCTTCATTATATTTAATAATTTTAAAAATAACAATTTTCAGAACCACATACCTTTTTTATCCAAAATAAAAAGAATGTCATGTAACTGACATCCTTTTTATTTTTATCGTAAGCATTAAGATTGATTTTCACTTTGAAATACAATTGATGCCATATCATAAATGCAACTACTGTCCATAGTTGCGAACTTAAAAAAGCACCTCTTTTAAATATAACTATAACAAAATTCCATTCACTTTCTTTTCATCTATTTATTAAATTCAATTTGCATCATTTTATTAAACTGCGGAACAATATCGACCCCACCTATAGAGTTGAGACTGATAGCCAATGTATGTTTGCCTCCAATTACTCCCCCAGCAAAAGTTGTAAATCCAGGAATTCCTCCTCCATGCCCCCAAACTGAAACACCGTTTGGAAGTTTAGTCTCATAGATTCCAAGACCGTATGCGTCACCAACCCCTTTTCCTTCTATAGGAACTGTAGTAAGCATTTCTTTTAGCTCGCGTTCCTTCAGTAACTTACCACCGAGTAAAGATGAAAAGAACTTATTTAAATCATCCGCATTAGAAATCATATCTCCAGCTGCATTAGCTAAACTCGGATTATAATAAGTAATATCTTTCAACTCGCCTGTTCCTTCCATTTTTACATATCCACGAGCATGATTCTTTCCTGGGATGACGGGTGAATTTCCTGGTAAAAACGTATTTGATAGGTCCAAAGGTTCAATAATTCGCTTTTCGATTTCTTCCGCATAACTATTTCCAGTTATTTTTTCAATAAGCATTCCTAGTATTACGTATCCTGTGTTTGAATACAACCAGTCTTTACCCGGCGAGAAATCTGGAGGCAGCGAAAGGCCTATTTTCACTATTTCTTCTGCTGTATACGTTTTTTTCGAATTCATTATGTCCGCGTCTTTTGACTTTAAGTATTCAGCGATACCACTCGTATGATTCAAAAGTTGTCGTATCGTAATTTGATTACCATCATACCCATTTCCTTGCACGAGACCCGGTAGCCACTTTTCAATTGGATCGTCAAGTTGTAAGCGCTTTTCTCCTACTAATTGAAGAATAGTCGTGGCAGTAAACGACTTCGTCACACTACCAATCCGAAAGCGATAATCCGAATTCACCGGTTTCTTTGTACTTAAGTCCGCCACGCCAGCAGTAAAACTACTAGTTTTTCCGTTATTAGACGCCTTAGCTAATATTCCTACAGCACCAAGCTGTACTGTTTCCTGCATTACTTGTTTCCAGCCATTACGATTCTTTTGATCATGTACTTGTGACGAACTAGAAATATTTTGAGTTGACTCTGCAGTCACAGTAAAACCAGGTGTGAATAGAGCAGTACCCGCTAATAAAACTGCAAAACTTGCTAACTTAATTGAATTACATTTTTTCATAAGGCTTTCTCTCCTCCATTAATATCGGATTGATTCAAGCTATACTTTCATCCTATATGATAAATCTCTCTTTTTTCTTATCCATTCCTTACGAAATACTTACGTTTAAATTTAAATACGGTAAACTGAGGAAGAGTTATGCATGCAAATAAAAAGAGAACATGTTTTCATTTTTTATGTAAACATGTTCTCTTAAACATTTAAAATTCTATATCAACTTTTCATCCTATTCTTTACACAACTAATTTATATTCCTTTTTACCAGCCCGCACTAGCATTCATACCATTTCCAATAATAGAAAGTAATAGCGGCCATAATACTGGTCCTAGTGTAAGAAATACATTTAGAAGTATGAGCATTCTATATCCAACGGTGAAATTGTGATTTTTACGATTAACAAATACTAAACTGATTAATGATATTATAGTTGTTAAAAATAATACTAACATTAGCAACCAATACCACACCATTAAACTAAGACTCCATGGTGTTAATAGCTCATGTATGATACAAAATGAGATTCCTAATACAGAAAAACTAAAACTAGTCACCGCTGTTTTTATAAGCCATTTATTTATTTTTTTATCGTATGTATTTTTACAATATAAATCTATTAAAGTATATAAAGATAAATATGCCATTAATACACCTATCCAAGACAATAACCAGTCTCCGTCCCCTTTGAATAATACGTACAGTAACCAACACATACCTACTGCTGAAAAAACAAAGGAAATAAGTATGCTTTTTAATACCGATTTCATTACATTTTCACACCCTTAAAAAACCAAAAATTAATTATAATTTATAAAAATTAAGTATAGGTTAACATGTAATGAAGTATAAGTAAATAAAGTTAATTTTGTTTACCTATTCGAATACGGTTTCATATAAGAAAATAATTCATGTTAATCAAATTTCCATATAAAAAAGAAAAGGTGAATATTTATGTATCCACCTTCCCATCTCCCTCTACCCACTTCATTATTTCTTCCACATCTAAATCCGTATACGTCTTTTCACCATAACGAACAGACTCATATAACGAGATAATATCCCTTGTTCTACAAATTCTTTTTAACCATTGTTGCATCGTTTCATAGGACCTTCTCTGTTCATGAAATGGTAATGTTCTTTCCCATTCAACTAACGTTTTTCTTATCTTATCTGTCGGTAACGGCTGTTCTAACTGATGAATGACTTTTTCATTCTTTATGCTTCTTACCGCAGTGTGCTTTGTAATCAATTCTTTCTCCTGTACTATTTCTGTTTTCGTCAATTTTTTCCTAATATACTTGTAGATGGCATATATAATTGATATTGCAATTATCACATAAAAAGCTATAGTAATCCATATATTTGAAAGAACAGAAAGCACGTCACTCCATAGACTTTCTCTTTCGAAAGGTTGAAATTTTTTACCCGTTTTCGTTCTTATACCTGTATCTTCTACTTCTTCATATTCATCTTCATCTATTTTGGAATCATCGAAATTTTCACCTATACTAGTAAAATCATAATTTCTTTCCGATATTGTCTTAGTCTTACTGAAAAAACGCTCTTTTACTATGTCTTGTACATACACAACACCTTGTGATAACGTTATCGCACTAATCGCAAAGAAAAGTATGATTAAAGTTCTTACACTCCATAACTTCACTTTCATATGCCGCTTCTTATTCACCATGACATAAGCCCCTTCTTATTCTTTCATTACAATCCATTTATTCGTTCTACTGTATTTCTTTGGTGAAGTACCAATAATTAAAGGAACCGCATCCAGTTCCTTTCGACGAAAGCCTGCTGTGTAAAAGTAAGAAGAAGATATAGGCGTATCTTGGTCTGATATCGAGGCAAGTACCTTTAATACATTTTGCAAATGTTTCCGATTATCCCCATTTTTTATATGTAGCAAACCGTTATCTTTTACACTATTGATCCATACTTCAAACGAACAGTTTTGCATAAGAAGTTGTTTGCATATACCTGCTGTTAATTCAATTAGTTCCTCTATATCATTTCGCAAAGAAACACCACTTTTATTTTGCAAGTTGAGATAAATCGCGTATTTATCACATTGTGTTCGCTCATACTTTTTCGCAGTTATCGTCCCTGTTTTCGCTGTTGCACTCCAGTGGATGGAACGAAAATCTTCATTTTCATAAGACTTTACTCCCATTACTTTCGTTTCATCATATAAGGGTGAAGACATCGCTTTTCGAAATCCTCGTGACCATTCTTGTAATTCAGGAACTTGTATTTTCGGAACAGCTGGTAAGACTAAATAAGAGGGCGTATCAACTTGTTTATATGTTATATGGTTCGTTATAAATCCAAAGAGATCAGTAATAACAATTTCAACTTCTTCCCATTTCGCGATGCCTCTTTTTAACGCTACAGCTTGCAAATCAAATGAAACTGACTCCCTTCCTTTTAAATTAAAATTCATATAATAATTTGAACCTGTACTATGATTTTTGTTTATTTCATCATGATTCCAAGTTAGCTTATTTTCACATTTAAATCGAAATACGATATTAAGAATAGGAAATATCGACTTGTTTGAAATTTTCATTTTGCACATATTCGTTTCACCTATAAAAACGTTCGAATTCCCTTGACTGTATTCCCATTCAACACGAGATACTTTACGTATATATACATGCATAGCACCTATTAAAATTACATATAAAAATACGAGAGATAAAAACAGTAGATTACTTGAAAATACACTTAAAATAACGGCTACAACTGACATAACCCCCATTACAAAAGGCTCCGCTAACGGTGTATACACAAGTTGTTGATTCATTGTACATTCTCCACTGGCACACTAATCGTATGAAGAATTTCTTTCATAATTTGTTCTTTCGTCGTTTTCATCTCTCCCTCAATCGTTAACGTTAAACGATGAGCACAAACTGATGCAGCGAGCGTCTTAATATCATCTGGCGTACAGTAATCTCTTTCATTTAATATTGCCCGTGCTTGAATTGCTCTCATAAATGCCAACGTTCCCCGAGGGCTTACACCAATTTCAATTAACTCATGGTTACGAGTTGCTTCAATAATTTCAAGGAGATAATCTTGCACATCATTCCCTACTAACACTTCTCTTGCACACTTTTGCATCGTAATAATTTCTTCACTTGAAATAATAGAATGTAACGTTTCTAATGGATCATTCATTTGAAACCGATTCATCATTTCCTTTTCAGCTTCTCTCGTAGGATAACCTTGGCGTATTGTGAGTAAAAACCGGTCTAACTGAGCATCTGGTAACGGAAATGTGCCCGCTGATTCGAGTGGATTTTGCGTTGCTATAACTAAAAAAGGTTCTGGTAATGAATGTGTCTGTTTCGCAATTGTAACAGTACGCTCTTCCATAACCTCAAGTAACGAAGATTGTGTTCTCGGTACAGCTCGATTAATTTCATCCACTAATACGATATTTGCAAAAATCGGTCCTAACCTTGTTTTAAAATCCGATTCCTTTACATGAAAATATTCAAGACCAATAACATCTCCAGGCAAAGTATCCGCTGTAAATTGTATTCTTTGAAATTTAGCGTCCACACTTTTAGCCAAACTTTTCGCTAATGTTGTTTTTCCTGTCCCAGGTACATCTTCTAATAAAATATGTCCCCTTGCTATTAGAGCAATGGCTGCTAGTTCTATCGATTCGTCTTTTCCTATAATAACCTTCGAAATATTATTAGTAATTTTCTTTAATGTACTCATATAGTAATCTACCACCTTTTAATTATCTAAAAATTAAGAATATATTTTTTTCCAAATTATAACATGTAATTCGAAGATGAAATAGAGTGAAAATAAATCTTTTATTTTTTCTTCATTGCACGCAAAAAAGCACCTATTGTCGTATATTGACAATGAGGTGCTTAACTCAATCCAACAGCCTTCTTTCCCTCTAATTTTTAGTAACAATACATCCTTTTTTCTGCCACGCATGCATTGTTTTGAATTAACTAGTAAAATGCATTCTAATATTACATATAATAAAAACCATTTCGATTTGTTCGTTATAGAACTTCCTCTACATCGACACTCTCTATCTTCACTTCATACATATTTGGGATACTTGCTTCTTTTGGTACCCATGCATAATAATTTTGATCATTCTCTAACATAAATTGAACTAACTTTGTTTCTGAAACATTCCAGAAATTTTTAAGATTATCGATGTAGTCCTCTAAACCCTCTTTATAGTCCAATTGCAAAATATAATCTCTTACCGTCAGGGCAAACACAATTAAACTTCCTAATAGATTTTTTTGCTCATTTTCTTCTTCATACTCTTGTGGTAAGAACCACACTTGACCTATTCCTATCGTTTTTTTGTATTTTTCATAAAAACTACTATCATTCATATTCTCATAATCATGTATTAATTCATTGACCAATGAATGCCATTTTGGCGGAATAATATTTTCCAATGCAGGATTATGTTCAATTCCTTCTACTATATCCTCGATTTCTTTTGTCTCATCTTCATAGTGATATTCACTTAGGTCTATATGCTTGAATTTCATTTCATTTTTATAATGCGCCAAATCATATGGATAATGGTTATTATCTTTTAAACTTGTATCATCAAGTTCGAGTATCTTTACTATTGCAGCTGTCTCAAAGCTCCAATACCCTACATATCCAGGTTCTTTATGCGCATTTTTCCATTCATAATCATAATGGCCTTTAAACCATTCTTTCTCCATGTACGTTTGCAATCTTTTAGACGCTTCTTTTTTATCTGTTTGTGCAAGTTCTATAATCTCTCTCGTTTTTGCATATGGATTTTCTTTAAAATAAACATTCGTCATTTTTGTGTATCCGATATCACTAGCGCATAAGAGGAAATCAATTACTGCGTCATTCATATTTTCCTTCTCAACTAGCTTAGCTAAACTTACAAGATTCTTTTTCTCCGTCTCTAATAAAATTCCTAGAGATATCATCCAAATTAGATTTAAATATCCAACTTCTCTTTCCCCTATATGCCCCAAATCAATAAGAGCGTTGTCAAAATCTCCTTCTATTGTATGGATAGCTTCTCCTAGGGAATATTTTGCGTTAATATCCTCTAACTCATAATTAAAATTTAATAGATACCTTCCTTCTATAAGACTTTTATTATCTTTAGCCTTTCTTTGAATACCATTCTTTTCATCTTCTTCTAAACTTCTAATCTCCTCTCTATTATCTTCAATAAACTTTTTATGGAGTTCTATTCCTTTTTTACATTTTTCTTCTATGCACAATTGATCTCTCATTCTATTTAATTCCTCCTAGCTTCTAAATTATGGCCATTCTCCAATATTGTTTCCTTCTTCATCTAACCTATATGTTTTTACGTTTCCACTACTATCGACTTTTGATAATACTCTTTCAACTTCACTATCTTCCAATGCATTCGCAATCTTTTCTGCTAATACTTCATCTCCATCAACAGCTTTCAATATTCTACTTTTCCAGTTTCAGAACCGTTCAACCAATCATTTGACATTTGTCGTCCATCTTTAGTTTTCCCCAATTGTGAACTACCAAACTTAGCTTCATCTATAACGTATTTGATCTTTGATTCTGCATTTGCATTTTCGTATAATCCATCAATTCCTTTTACTATTTTATCATTTATGCCAGATGGTGCACTTTTTCCGACTGGCTTTAACTCAAATCCAGCTTCTTTTAAACTTTGATTATTCAATAAATTGTCACTAGATTTTATTTCACCATAATTACCTTTTTGTTTATTTGTAGCTGTTTTTGCATCAAAATTTTCTACATTTGTGTTTTTGCTACTGCTAGGTTTACCGTTAGCCGTATCCTAAGTATCATCCTTAGCCCCTTTAACTCAACCAATTTCTTCCTAAAGCTTTGAAATCTTACTTTGAGTATAGGCTTTCGTGTCTTTACGACTTAGGGTGATTGCCTCTTCAAATATTAACTACTATAATTACAAGTAAATTAAAACAAACTTAAAAGGAATGAATTCTTTACTATACAGAATTCATTCCTCACTAGTTGCTTAAAATATTTATCTAACTCGTTAGTTTCAATTCACATTCAATGTCCCCTAAACATACATTAAATTTAAATTTCCCTCCATATTTTTAAATTCCTAAAAATGATGGAAAGCTAGCATACCCTGCAAGCTTATGCTGAATACCACTCTTCCGTAGAAAAATTATCAGCATTTGAATTTCCTTCTAACTCCCATTCGCTAATAAAATTAATTATTTCTCCTAAAATTAGATTTATATCATGATTTTTTATAATCAAACCTCTATGATTATTCCAAGTCAAATCAATTTCGATATTTATATTCAACTCATCCTCACATTTACTTAAAAAGTCATTCATTACTAAGGTAAAACATAAATTTACAAAATTATCAGAAACCCAAATTACGGATGAATCATCATTAACCTTCTCTATTCTAAATCTTAAATTATTGTATGCAATCCACTTTATATTACCTTGTATTTTTTCTTCTTTCATAATTATTTTCCTCCCATACTATGAAATAATCCTGTCAAGACATCCATTGCTGGATTTGTTTTTAAACTGCCATATATCACATCTTCCCATGAACCATACTTTTTATAAAGTTGTTCAGGTGTAGGTCCTTCTGCCCTGCCATATTCAAGAATATTTCTTTCTTTCATTGCATTCAATCCATCTAAATTATTAGATTTTATATACGTTTCCATTCTTCCTTGATTTCGCTCTTCGACTTTCAATCTAGCAATTTCCTCCATAGATAGCCCATCATTTTGAAGATTTTTAATATCTTGTTCTAGTTGTATTCTTTTTTGTTGTATTTTTTCATGATACTTTATTCTTTCGCTTCTTGCATAAGCAACTTCATCACCATTTGTCCAGTCTACCCCAAACTTATTTAAGGCAGATTCCTTCTTAGGTGAATATCCATATACAGCTTCAGTATTTCCCTCAATCTCCTTTGCTATCTTAGGATTATCTAATGGATTTCGAAGTTTAGAATTTATTTCTCTTCTGGTACCACCAGCCTCGACTATATCATCAAGATAATTGCTTACAGTTTCACCCGTACCCTTACCACCATCTTTAGACTTCGCAAACTTATAATAAGCTTCTATCAATTCACCTTGTGGTATTTTGGTTATAATAGTTCCACCAACATTAGAGAATGCATAGGAAGCCTCTTTCTTAAATGATTGTAACATTTCAAGCGTAGGCTTCAATTCTTTTGCTAGTTTTACTGCATTAGCAAATGTACTTACTCCACTTAATGTCTTTGCGATATGACCGATTTTATTTAGCGCCTTTAACTTATTTACTTCTCCTACATAATATATATACTCTGAAATACTCTACTTAATTTACAGAACCATTCCCAAACACAAAAATAGTGGTAGTTGGATTCTCCAAACTACCACTATTTTTAACCTCTTAATTCATTAAATTCCGTATAAATTAGTTTTTCAACATTACTCATGATACACAATGTTTTAATTTGCTTATTATAGAACTTCCTCTACATCAACACTCTCAATCTTCACTTCATACATATTTGGGATGTTTGCTTCTTTTGGTACCCATGCATAATAATTTTGATCATTCTCTAAAATAAATTGAATTAACTTTGTTTCTGATCCATTCCAGAAATTTTTAAGATTATCAATGTAGTCCTCTAAATCCTCTTTATAATCCAATTGTAATATATAATCTCTTACCGTCAGGGCAAACACAATTAAACTTCCTAATAGATTTTTTTGCTCATTTTCTTCTTCATACTCTTGTGGTAAAAACCATACTTGACCTATTCCTATCGTTTTTTTGTATTTTTCATAAAAACTACTATCATCCATATTCTCATAATCATGTATTAATTCATTGACCAATGAATGCCATCTTGGCGGAATAATATTTTCCAATGTAGGATTATGTTCAATTCCTTCTACTATATCCTCGATTTCTTCTGTCTCATCTTCATAGTGATATTCACTTAGGTCTATATGCTTAAATTTCATTTCATTTTTATAATGTGCCAAATCATATGGATAATGGTTATTACCTTTTAAACTTGTATCATCAAGTCCGAGTATCTTTACTATTGCAGCTGTCTCAAAGCTCCAATACCCCACATATCCAGGTTCTTTATGGGCATTTTTCCATTCATAATCATAATGACCTTTAAACCATTCTTTCTCCATGTACGTTTGTAATCTTTTAGATGCTTCTCTTTTATCTGTTTGTGCAAGTTCTATAATCTCTTTCGTTTTTGCATATGGATTTTCTTTATAATATCTGTTCGTCATTTTTGTGTATCCGATATCACTAGCGCATAAGAGGAAATCGATTACTGCGTCGTTCATATTTTCCTTCTCAACTAGCTTGGCTAAACTTACAAGATTCTTTTTATCCGTTTCTAATAAAATCCCTAGAGATATTATCCAAATTAGATTTAAATATCCAACTTCTCTTTCCCCTATATGCCCCAAATCAATAAGAGCGTTGTCAAAATCTCCTTCTATTGTATGGATAGCTTCTCCTAGGGAATATTTTGCAATAATATCCTCTAACTCATAATTAAAGCTTGATAAGTAGGTTCCTTCTATAATACTATTATTATCCTTAGAATATCTTTGAATTCCCTTTTTCTCATCTTCTTCTAAACTTTTAATATCCTCTTTATTTTCTTGAATAAACTCTTTATTATATTCAATTCCTTCTCTACATTTTTCTTCTATAATTAAATAATCTCTCATTCTATTTGATTCCTCCTAGCTTCTAAATTATGGCCATTCTCCAATAATATTTCCCTTTGCATCTAATCTATATGTTTTTACTTTTCCGGTACTATCGACTTGTGATAGTACTCTTTCTACTTGATTTCTTTCCAGCGCTCTTTTAATCTTATCTGCCAATTTCTTATCTCCATCAACAGCTTTAAATATTCTACTTTTTTTGGTCTTCGCACCATTCAACCAATCATTTGACATTTGTCGTCCATCTTTAGTTTTCCCCAATTGTGAACTACCAAACTTAGCTTCATCTATAACGTATTTGATCTTTGACTCTGCATTTGCATTTTCGTATAATCCATCAATTCCTTTTACTATTTTATCATTTATGCCTGATGGTGCACTTTTTCCGACTGGCTTTAAATCAAATCCAGCTTCTTTTAAACTTTGATTATTCAATAAATTGTCACTAGATTTTATTTCACCATAATTACCTTTTTGCTTATTTGTAGCTGTTTTTGCATCAAAATTATCTACATTTGTGTTTTTGTTACTGCTAGGTTTACCATTACCACCATCTTTAGACTTCGCAAACTTATAATAAGCTTCTATCAATTCACCTTGTGGTATTTTGGTTATAATAGTTCCACCAACACTAGAGAATGCATAGGAAGCCTCTCTCTTAAATGATTGTAACATTTCAAGCGTAGGCTTCAATTCTTTTGCACTGGCCTATTTTATTTAGTGCCTTATTACCCAATAATGAAGTAGCTATTTGCCTTGATCCAAGGAAAGATATAATATTTGTTATTCAAATCCATAAAAAGAAATCCACACTTATGAATTGTGTTTTCTTTTAACAGATAACTATTTCCCTGTAAGGTTTGTCGCCATATTTGAATATCAATTTACTATCATAAACTTTTGATTCATACGTGAAATTTTTCAAAGCGTAAAACCTTTTAGTTTACTAAAAAACCTTGAAAGGCAGATAGCCAATCAAGGTTAAATAACTACTCAACATCTACTGAAACAAACGTAGTTTCATTACTTGGAAAATCATCAGGAAATGCATTGCATATTAATTCTTTCGTTATTATTTGATATAAAAATTCTACCATCGTAAGTGAGTAAGTATAATTCTCTGGTGATCTCGATTCGTATACTACAATTTTCCATTCATCAGGTTTTCCATCTGTTAACCAGTACAATTCATCACCATTATCAGTGTATGCCCATGGAAGTATCCCCCCACTTGAAGGGTAAACATCATGTTTGTAATATTGCGGAAAATTTTTCTTAGATTGAATATATGAATCTTTCATTTCCTTCTGCCTACCAAGATAATTTACATTTTCATCGTTTACAAAAGGAGTTAATATCCACAAAAAATTGTCAATACCGCCTGTGCCATAAATTCCAATAAATTTTACATAGTCTGTAGGCAATTCCGTACCAAGAGCGCCGAAAAATTCTCCCCATTGTTCTTTATCCCCAGTTTTTTGTGGGAATTCTGGAGGAGGGAGTATTTTAATTAACTTATCCAAATAAATCGACTCCTATTTTTTATTTATTATTGTAACATCTAAAGAAAAATCATTTGTTCCCCTTGCTTTTAACGTAACACCTTTAGGCATTAAATTATTGCCCTCATATATCGGAATTGATTGGTATCTTACAACTTCACCTTTTTCAACAGCTGCTCGGACAGAACTCTCAAAATCTCTCATAACAGGTGAGTTTACAGGTGTTTGATAAAGTGTGACTAAATTCCGAGCATCTTTTCCAGAGCCACCTAACTGGTTACCTAATAAATGCCCTCGGGCATGACCTGGACTCCCTGGTCCACCACCTAAGAAACCAGGAGGTTTAATTGATTGGCTAGCTTTACTACCAGTACCAATCATGTCCTGTGTAATTGTAGCTGTTACTCCAGTTGGTCGACCCAGGTTATCCAATTCACCAAAAATAACATTTTTAGGCGAATTTTGAGTTATTTTAGATATTCCTAGATCACCCGTACCCTTAGCAACCCCCGCACTCCCAGACGTTGCTTTCTTCACATCTCCAACCTTTTTTAAATCATGAAGTTTATCAACTATTTTTACACCTTTCCCATATGGAGTCATCATCCCAACTGCTAGGAGTTTTTCACCATAGGTAGCTTCTGGGTCAAAGAGTGTGAAAAGATCACCAAAGAGAAAATCGAATCCAAACTTCGCCACACCGATTAAAAAAGGATCGAGTTCTGGCCTTCTACCACCGACTGGCTGGCCAAAAATGTTATGCTCCATTTCATAATCATCGGTTTCAACTTGGAAATCCTCACCTATATTCCCTTTTATTGTACCATTTTTAATTCCTTCAAGGTATTTTTGTGTCGCTTGTATCTCTTCTTTTGTAAATCTATTATTGATAGATTGATTTTCGCTGCTTATTCCTTCAATGTCATTATACACATTGTGCTCTAAATCTACACTTTTTCCAATACTATTGTCAGATTTCCGTATTTTCTCTTCTATAATTATTTGAATTTGCTTTGCCCATTCCATATTTAACTTTTCACTATGAAACGTCCCACTCACAGGACTAAACCCTTTCCCGCTTTGCACTTCAGCGAGTCCGGCTGTGATGCTAGCGGCTAATTGGAGGGCGGTGCTGTAGTTGTTGCTGGATGAATGATTGAATTCATATAGACGCTCTAGTTTTTCTTCTAGTTTTTTTCTCATTGCAATTAAGACTGCAATAATTGCGTCTACTCCAGGCATTGGTGTAAGTACTTCTATTGCTTCTATACTTGCAATGGATTGATTGATTTCTTGTATTTGTTGTCTTATTTCATGTTCGATAACATCTGTTGAAGCAACTTTTGCTTGAAAATCGTTTGGAAATGCTTCGTTTTGGCGAATTAATTCTTCACATAAGCATATGATTCCTTGTGCTAATGGCCGAAATGTTTGGACAAGGTAGGCTTTTGCACTACTGTATGTTTGTCCTTGTAATACTGTGTCTATCGCAAATGCATCAATAGATTGAATGGCTTGTTCCATACTTTGAATCGTAGCATTACATATAGCGTTCATACTTTGAGTTTGACTTTGTACTTCTCCCAAATACATGTTTAAACTCATGTATTGGCCTCCCTTTGTAGTTGCTGCTGTTCATAGGAAAGGTTGTTTTCTTTCTCACTGAGATGCCGTTTTTCTTTAAGCAACGTCTCTTTTTCGTTTTCTAATTCGAATGTAAGTTTTCTTTCATACTGCCCGATCTCTTGCCGCATATTCGTAAAAAAGTGAAATGCTTCTTTGTCACCATACCAAGTTTCTAGTATTCGGTTAAATAAACGATTACTTCTATTTTTCCATTCATGAAAACTAGCCTCAGCTCGTTCTTGATTTTGCAGCGCGATTCGGTTTTCATTTTGTTCTTCAAATATAATTCGTAATTTTTGATTACATTGATTGATTCTCGTTTCAATTCCTTGACTCATCTTTTCTTCCTACCTTTTCCCCTTTACGTAGGTTGTTACATTATTGAAAAGTCTTTTGAAGTCCTGTATCCATTTTCTCAAATTCATTTGCTACGGAATGGATATTATCAATTGTTTGTTGAAAAGCAGTACAAAATTGTTTCGTGATCTGTAAATTTTGTTGATTTGCTTCTTGTGCCTTGAAGTTCACAGATAGTGTAGTACGCGTTGCCTTATTTATAGAGCGACTAGTAGCACTTTGCATTCTATCTGAAGCATTTCTCATTTTCGTTGCAAGTTGCGTTGCCGTATGCAAATTACTTTGAAATTCTCCCATTACTTACTCCCCTCTACCTTTTATTTACAAGAAAATTATAACACGGAAAAATATCCCAATAAACCGAATGTTCGAATTTAACATACAATTCACCACAGTTACTGAGGATACGAGCAACACTTATCAATCAACATAACTGAATCCAAAATGGATTCTACTTATACAAAAAAGATGACTTCAGCCATATGCTAAAGTCATCTTTTTCTACCTTATTATTTTACTAATTCTCCATTATAAGCTTTTATATTAAGCGGAGCAGTTAAAAATTGTGCTGCTTTACTAACGAAAGATGTGAAGTGTTCACTCGTATTATGGCTCGCAACTGCTGCTTCATCTTTCCATACTTCTACCATCGTATAAACACTTTCTTTTTCTGTATCTTTATATAAGTCATAAGATACATTTCCACTTTCTTCTCTTGAACTATGAATAAGCGGACGAATTTCTTCTAAAAATGCTTGTTGTTTCGCTGGATCTACTTGAAATATTGCGTGAATAATAATCATGGTGTTTCCCCTCTCATATTCCACTTATTTCTTTGAAATTACTTCCACTCAGCAACTTTTTCAATTGGAAGGCGTACTGATTGGTAACCACTGTCAGCAGCTTTTCCGATTGAAATTAACATTACTGGTACGTGACGTTCTTTATCTAATCCGAATGCTTCTGCGATTTGATCTTTTTCAAATCCGCCAATTGGGCAAGTGTCATAACCGTGAGCACGAGCTGCTAGCATAAATTGCATTGCTACAAGACCACCGTCAATTAGTACTGTATCTTTCATGACTTCTGGTGTAACCATTGAGAAGTAAGCTGAAAGTTTTTTCATTTGATCTTCTTTTACTTCTGCTGGCATAAGTCCGCGCTCTACAGCTGTACCGTAAATTTCTTCTGCGTTATCAAAGTTGTTTAAATCACCAAATACAGCAATCATTGCTGAAGATGTTTCTACTTGAGATTGATTGAATTTCGCTAGTGGCGCAAGTGTTGCTTTCGCTTCGTCACTTTCAATCACTACGAATCTCCATGGTTGCATGTTTACTGAAGATGGTGCAAGTGTTGCTTCTGTAAGAATTTCTGTCATTTCTTCTTTGCTAATTTTCACTGAAGGGTCGTACTTACGAATTGAACGACGTCCTGTTAAAATTTCGTTAAAATCATTTGTTTTTACTGAGTTAGTCATAGTTGTATTCTCCCTTTTTTATAATTCTTTTATATTTTCTTGAATGTGATTTAACATATTTAAAAGATTATCGCGTTCTTCCTCACTTAATCCTTTAAATGCAGATGCTGCAAAACGTTCTTTTTCCTCTTGAAATGCTTGAATTTTATTTCGTCCCTCTTCAGTAAGAGAAACTAACGTAATTCTGTTATCATCTGGATTTTTACGTCTTACAATCATTTCATTGGCCTCAAGCTGCTTTAAATGCCTTGTTATCGCAGCATTATCAATATTCACTTCTTGTTGAAGTGCTTTTTGACTAATTTCACCTACTTCATATAACTGAAGTATAAGCTCTAATCGAGACTGGCTCATACCCGTACACCCTTCAAATTTCGAACTTACTTCTTTATTTAGAAAGTGTAATTTATATAAAATAATCGCTTCTTTTGAGCATGAACTTGTCAAATTAACCCTCCTTTACAATCAAAATAAAAATGTTTGATGTATCAATAGTTGATATGTCAATTAATATAATCTATATCGATTTAGAATGCAAGCATTTTGTTTTTATTTTATTTTTTCCAAATTAAGGCGCTTTGTAGCGTTACAAATAATGTTAATTGCACTATAATAATACTAATTTAAAGAACTGGAGAGTGATTGATAATGCGGCAATATACAAATAGAAATGAGGAATTGAAAATGGAAAATGAAATGAGGATATTCACAAATGACAACAATAAATATAGGGATCGTCGCGCACGTAGACGCTGGCAAGACGAGTTTGACTGAGCGTATTCTTTATGAAACGAATGTGATTAAAGAAATTGGCCGAGTAGATAGTGGTAATACACAAACTGACTCAATGGAATTAGAAAGACAGCGCGGAATTACGATTAAAGCATCTGTCGTTTCTTTCTTTATTGATGATGTAAAAGTAAATGTCATTGATACACCTGGACACGCTGATTTTATCGCTGAAGTGGAGCGATCATTCCGCGTTCTAGACGGTGCGATTTTAGTTATCTCTGCCGTTGAAGGTGTGCAAGCACAAACAAAAATTTTAATGCGAACATTACAGAAACTAAACATACCGACTATTTTATTCGTTAATAAAATTGATCGTAGTGGCGCAAACAGTGAAAAAGTTATGAAACAAATAAAAGAGGTTCTTTCAAATGAAGCATTCCCCTTCTACTCTGTTCTAAACGAAGGAACGAAAGAAGCCCGGATCATTGAATACAAATCATATGACGATTGTATGGAACTGTTAGCACCATTTAATGAATCATTACTTGAATCATATGTAAATAACGAAATAATACCGGACGCACTATTAAGAGAAAAACTAGAACAGCAAATACAGCAAGCGAATGTGTATCCAATCTTTTTCGGTTCAGCAATGACTGGTATGGGCGTAACAGAACTTCTTGAAAAACTTCCGGCTCTCATTCCGGCTCTTACATCGGCACAAGAGGAACCATTATCCGGTGTTGTTTTTAAAATTGAACGTGAACCTTCTGGAGAAAAGGTTGCTTATATAAGAGTTTTTTCAGGTAGCTTACATGTTAGAAAATATGTTAATATACAGCGCAGTAAGTCTCTATTCCATAAAGAAAAGATAAAAAAAATGTGCCTATTTCATAATGGAGATACCGTTCAAACTTCTACCGTTCCTAGCGGTGAGTTTTGTAAAGTGTGGGGGCTGAATGATATTAAAATTGGTGATATTATCGGTGAACGTACGGATTATATAAAAGATATTCACTTTGCCGAACCACAAATGGAAGCTGCCATTGATGCGGTACCTAAAGAGCAAATTCATAATTTATACGCTGTTCTTATGGAACTATGTGAAGAAGATCCGCTCATTAAAGTTTGGAAAGACGATGTTCATAATGAACTATATATTCGCCTTTTCGGTGAGGTACAAAAAGAAGTAATTGAAACAACACTTTATGAGAAATATAATTTGCAGGTTACTTTTTCAAATACGCGAGTTGTATGTATCGAGAAACCAATTGGCGTAGGCAATTCTGTTGAAGTAATGGGTGAAAAAGAGAATCCATTTTACGCAACAATCGGATTCAAAGTTGAACGTGGTGAACTTAATTGCGGTATAACATATAAATTAGGTGTTGAGCTCGGCTCACTACCTTTAGCATTTCATAAAGCGATTGAAGATACGGTATTTCAAACGTTAAAACAAGGATTATATGGATGGGAAGTTACAGATATTATCGTCACGTTAACACATACTGGTTATGCTAGTCCTGTTACAACAGCGAGTGACTTTAGAAATTTGACACCGATCGTATTAATGGATGCTTTAAAGCAAGCTGAAACATATGTATATGAACCAGTAAATGAATTTGAATTAACTGTACCGGAGCACGCAATTAGTACTGCAATGTATAAGCTTGCTGCCGTTCCAGCAACTTTTGCAGAGCCTATATTCAATAACAATTCTTATCAGTTAACAGGATCATTACCTGTTGCGAAAACAGAGAGTTTCAAACGAATACTACATTCATTTACAGAAGGAGAAGGCATATTTACAACGAAGCCAGCTGGTTTCACAAAACTTATGGCTCCCTTCCCTACTCGAAAACGTGTTGATTATAATCCGCTGAATCGTAAGGATTATTTACTTCATGTTTTGAAGGCTTATTAAAGTAAAAGAGGTGCAATTCGCACCTCTTTTGCATGTATTAATAGGTTAGTTTGTCCTAACAACTTCTTTAAGTTTTCCTATTATTTTCGCTATAGCCTCAATTGAATTTTCCGTTTCATATCCCCCAACATTTACAGAATGATTTGCATTTTTGACAACTTCAATCTGTAAATTCGTTTTATATAACTGATCAATTTGATCTGCATTGTATTGGTGATCTTTATCCCCAATAACTAAAAACCCTTCGTGTCGACTATGTAAGATAGAATCAAAAATTGTATCAAACGTCAGTAAAGGTGTAAGTAGTATCATTTTTGACTGCGCGAACTCTTCTCTCTTCATTAAATCATTTGCAATCGGAATTGTTCCGAGTGACTTCCCTAAAAACATAGTCTCGTTGTATTGCTCATCTTTTAATACTTCATTTATTACAGGATTAATATCATCCATCATTACTTTCGTTACTTCTTCCATTGGTTTATTCATTAATTGTCCATCATAAGAATAATGAATATGTACAACATCTATTTTATGTTCAAGCATTAACATCGTTGCGTAATAAAATAACGGCTTATCATAATTGTATCCTGAACCTGAAAACATAAAGCAAACGGTACTAGAACCTTCTTCGATATGTGTGTAATAAATTACTTTGTCATTTATATGTACCTCTTTTTTAGTTCCCTTCACCATTTTCCCCTCCGAATACATTTACTTTTGTAATACGATATGTTCTGTGTGAACTGATACATCCTTTACTTTCTCTTTTATAAATGCAGGCTGTAAGTTATATGTATGCAGTTCTTCTACTGGCACCCATCTAAACAAATACGTTCTACCCTCTTCTTCCAAAATATATTGATCCGCTCCACTCGCAGGTAACTCATGTAGCTCTACTTCATAATAAAAACTAATTTCATGAAACTTTCGCTCAGAAAGTGTAAAGAAATTTTCTACTGACCATATTAACCTTTTCCTTTTAATAGGAACACCTATCTCTTCCGCAAGTTCTCGTTTTAATGCATCTTCACTATTCTCTAGCATTTTTACTCTACCGCCGGGTACATACCAAAAATCTTCACCGTCACCTTGCAGAATGAGTATTTTATTATCATGTTTACAAATTGCTCCAACGCGGTAATTAAAACATGTTTCCTCAACTTTAAACGTAAGATCCATCCGTAACGCCCCCTTATATAAATATCGAATTATTACAAAACAATTATGTAATTACTGTACAAATAAGGTTACTAAATTTATCCACTCCATTCAATGGTTTTTGAATTTTCTAAACTATTATTTTTCATCATTACAAGTGTATATACATATGTTACAATCATATTGCACACTAGAAAACATTATGGGGGTACGGATGGAAACGTTATTAATCCAGCAAACTGAGAAATCAAATAAGTTTTGGAAAATCGTTGTGAAAGAAAAAGACTATGTTGTGTTTTACGGAAAAATTGGCACAGCTGGCAGTGTGAAAGCGAAAGAGTTTGAAACAGAAGAAGAATGTATGAAAGAAGCTAATAAACTAGTTGCTTCCAAACGTAAAAAAGGATATACAGACCCGTTGCCTGGGGAAGATTACATAAAAGAAAAAACGATAACCGAAGAAGAATTTTGGGAGCTACTTCATCGTGCAAAAACGAAAGGTGAGGACCAAGAAGAACAAATAGAATGGCTTACTTCTCACCTTGCTAAACGTACAGTACATGAAATTGTAGCTTTTGATACGCATATGCATCGCCTTTTGAAAGACTCCTATACCTCCCGTTTATGGGCAGCAGCCTATATTATTATGGGTGGCTGTTCAGATGATACTTTCGATTACTTCCGCGGATGGTTATTATATCAAGGAAAAGAGACATACGAAGCTTGTATTGAAGATCCAGAACGATTAATTCCTGTATTAGAAAATTCGAGTGAGTATGACGTCCCAGAAATAGAAGAACTTTCTTTATATTTCGGTTTCACTGTATATGCAGAAAAAACTGGTGACGAAGATGATACTTACTTTACACTTTACCATGTCTTATCTAATGAAGAATTCGACGATGTAGATTTTGAATTTGACTGGAATGAAGACGATGAAGAAGGTTTAAAAAAGATGTTTCCTAAGCTATGGGAACTGTATGGAGAAGAACCGTTTGAGTGGTAGATTCATATTAGGACTCTGTTTAAGCAATAAACAGAGTCCTTTTTTCACAAGATTCTTATTTAAACTCTCTTTATTTCATACCACTTATCCAATAACATCTTTTCTCTTTCCCTTGAAATACCTGCTTTTAATTCCCATTCTTCCACACTCTTCATCCACTCATACACATCTGTAACTGTATGTTCTAACCTTCTAAAAGTAAGTCCTTCTTTAACAACACTTTCAATACTAATTGAAAATCCACCTTTCCACGGCTTCGTTTCACCTTCTAATGAAAAAGTTTCTGGAAGCCATAAAGGCATCTCTGTCCAAGGCTGCACTTTATGTTCATTCATAAACGATTCCTCTATCCAAACGAATTCAGCATCACTATTCGTAACTTTTTTACACGTATTTAATAGCTCTTCCATCGTCAAATCATAATTCGGACCTGTTACATTGAATGTACCTGCATTTTTGTTTTCTGCCATGTTTAGTCCCCAGTTTGCGACGTCTTTTATATCAACTATCTGTACTGGACGGTCTTTTCTTCCTGGAACTAACACGTTACCTCCTTTTGCTACACGCCCGATCCAGTATGGAAGTCGATCTGTATAATCGAACATTCCTGAAAGAAGTCCTGCTCTTACGTGTAAAACACGCCCCGGCCAATACTTCTCTGCTTCTTTTTCGCATAATACTTTCAGCGCACCATAATGCTCATAAGGAGATATTTCACCATTCTCTACAGCCTTTATTTGCTCTTCCGTCGGTTCAGGTTGTAATATATAGTCTTCTTTTATGTCATGCGGAATCCAATCTTTATATACGGAAAGGCTTGAGATGAATATATAGTGTTCAATATTATCTTTAAGTACTTCTCCAACATTTCTAATGTGATGCGGAGAAAACCCACATGTATCCACAACAACATCCCATTTTCGATTTTCTAAACTTGATACATCACCATTTCTGTCACCGATCAGCTGCTCCACTTCAGGAAAAACTTCTTTGTTTGTTCCGCGGTTAAATAATGTAACTTCATGCCCTCTCTGTAAAGCCTCATCTACAAATGCTCTTCCTAAAAATCGTGTACCGCCTAGAATTAGAATTTTCATGGTTCTCCCCCATTCGTGATTAATAACCCTTCCTAATGTTTAACGATTTTTTATTGCGGAAAGTTACGGGGAGCGTTTAAATTTTTCTACAAGTTCACCATTACTCTTTTAAAAGTATATACTCTTTGATTAATCTCCATCTATCCTTTGTTTCTGGCACAACTTCAGAAGCCATCACCACCACCAATTCCTTCTCTGGAATACAACAAATCATATTCCCACCATCACCCATTGCACAATACGAATAGACACCCTCTTCTTCTCGTAACCACCATAAGTAACCATATTGATTTGAATTCATCGCTATTGATTCTTTTATCCATGATTTTGATAGAACTTGTTTTCCATTATGAATACCTTCATTCAAATACATCTGTCCAAACTTAGCCATATCCCTAACCGTTAACGTTAGTCCCCAGCCGCCCGTCGAAATACCATTTGGATCGTGAACCCATCCTTTCACATCTTTTCCGAATAAGTCATCAAATCCAAATGCTTTCATATTATAGTTTGGAATTTCTCTCATGCCGAGTGGCTGAAATAAGTATTCATTCGCAAATTCACGCGCATTTTTTCCTATTGCGTTCGTTATGATCGCTGATAGTATATGAGCTCCTGCAGATGAATATTTAAAAGCTCCAATCTCTCCACCGTTCCCCATTCTATGAAGTGTATACTGTACCCAGTCTAGTTGTGTACATAATTCTTCTAACGGTTCCTGCCAGTCTACAAAAGGGTATGGAGCTGTCATTGTAAGTAGGTGTCGCACTGTTACTTCAGATGACTTTACTTTATATTCAGGGAAAAACTCTATTACTTTTTGATCAACACTTTTTATATAGCCCTTATCTATACATATTCCAATTAGCGCAGAGATTATCGTTTTTGTAACTGACGCTACATGAAATGTATCATTTTGTCCGTAATCGTTATAATATTTTTCAAAAATAACATTACCTTTCCGCACTACTAACATACCACTCATATTTTCATATTCTTCTTTTATAATCTGATCTAACTTTTCAGCAGTTTTCATTATTCTTTCTCCTTTAACCTGTAATTAAAAAGGTTCGATAGGTACATATATATCAACTATATGTTTATGCTTTGGATGCTGCTTTGGGTCATTTCTATATACTTCAAAAGGATACGAGTCTCTCGGTTTATATCCGCTATTTGGCAGCCACTCACCATATATAAAGTCCCACGCTCCCTTATATTCATCTTGGAATATTTCAAAATGTCCTACTGTATACTTGCCTGAAGGTATTATCATTATTCCAATATCACTCGTTTCTACTGCGGACGCATCCGGAATTGTTATACATAAACTTGTTCTTAAATGATAGTCCTCAGTAAATTCATGATGATTGTGGTAAATGGTTAATACTTTCGTATCCTCAAATACATGATAGTTTTTCTTCGCCGCGTAACGAAATAATTTTTCTATCATTTCTGGAAAAGCTATAGCTAACTCTTCATATGTACCTGTATGTCTTATGTATGCGACGTTTATATTATCCGCTGTTACAATTTCAACATTTCCTCGAACCTTCTTACATTCATTGTATTGAGGAATTCCCCTTACGTCTTTGCAATTCTTGCTATTATCGTTTCGATATTGAGACGGACTTACGCCGTAATAATTTTTAAATGTTCGGGAAAAAACTGCTGAATCTGTGAATCCGAAGTGATACGCAATATCTGTAATCGTCATGTCTGCGCGATATGTAAGTAAATGTGTTGCCCTTTCTAGTTTCAAGCGATTCACATACCGAGATAATGGCTCATCAACTATTCCTTTAAAAATCCGATGAAAATGATACTTCGAAAATCCTGCTATATCAGCTAGCTCTTCAATGGATAATGAACTGTCTATGTTTGATTCTATATAATCTTGAACCTTATGTATGCGTCTTACATACTCATTTCTACTCTGTTTATTCTCCATACTCTTTATCTCCTCACAACAAAAAGAACCATCCTAGAATACTTTTAGGACGGCTTTCTATTCGTAATAGATTCTTCCATATTCTATTGTTAAATCGATATAATTTCACTATATTTTTTAAATTGATGGTAATGTGGCAGTATCTCGATTTAATTGAAAGAAACAACTATTTTTTTATGGCCCTACGCAAATTAATAATATTATTGGGATTTAGCTCCCATTGTCTCATAAGTTCTTTTTGTCTTGTTTTTAAGTCTTCAAATGGTTCTTCCACTATGTCGATTTTATTAAATTTCCCTTCGAAAACTAAAGCATTTTTTATCTTTTTATATCCACCAAAACCTAAGTCGTCATTTAGTAACCAGACTACTCTCTGTATTTTTGCGAATAAAATACCACCTGTACACATTGGACACGGTTCCAACGTGCTATAAATAGTAAACTTCTCATTTTTTATTTTTGCATCAAACATTGCTTCCCCTGCATTGCGAATAGCGTCTATCTCTGCGTGAGCTGTTATGTCTTTTTGTGGATGCACTCTATTTCTTCCTCTTGCAATGACATTATTATTTCCATCAACAATAACTGCTCCTACTGGATATGTATTTTCTTTTAATGCCTTTTCTGCTTCTTCCAATGCCATCTCCAAAAAATATCTATCTCTTTCAAAATGCATATAAATCCCCTTCTTTTGATGAAATTATTTTACAGAAATTGCTTTTGACATCCCACTCACTTCTATTAAATTAACAAAATAAAAAAGGATATCATTATGTCTGCAACAACAGGGCAAGCATGGTGTTTTGATATAAACTTAATTTAATAGAATTTGTGATACAATCCAATCGCCATTAAGCTAAGAAAAACAAATACCCTAAAACGAGAATTTTTGAGGTATCATAAAATTTTCAAATTTTTAATTCTTGTTTTGACGTTTCTTTTGTATGCTACCTATAACCCCAAATACAATCGCTACTGCTAAACATACGATTGAGAAAGTTTGTAATACGTTTGTCGAAAAATAGCCTACCCCTAACACTACTGCTAAAACAATTCCTGCTACTAACATTCTCCGTTGCTGCATATCCATGCAATCATTCCCCTTTTATCTACACATTTTTCAAAAATAAAACTCTACTCAAGCCATTCCCATCATAATTTGTATGTACCGATACACCCTCTACTTCATCATCCCCAGCCTCAATTCGAAAACCGATTTCTTGATGAAACTGTATCGACTTTTTATTAGTTGGTGACGTAATTGCTTTTACAACTTTACGATTATTTGCACGAGCGACATCAAAGAAATAAGAATACAATGTCGATGCGATTCCTCTTCTTCTATACTTCGGATTTACACCGATAAAATGAACGTATGCTTCATCTTTATATGTTTGTGAAAAAAATCCACATAAGAAACCTAACGTTTCTCCTTCTTCTTCAATGATAAAACTCGTTTCTTGAAAGTGAACGAAAAACAATTTTGGCAACATGGCAGCCATGTCTCTCCCGCCCCACCAATCATTTAAAACAGAATGAATCTTTACATAATCTTCCCCTTGGATGTTTCTTACTCGCATATGTTTCTCCCTCTCACTCACTTCATTTTTTCATAAATTTTAATGACTGTTTCTACTAAAAGGATAAATACCCATATCCCGCAAAATACGAGAACAGACTGGAATATCGATCCAATTATCATAACACCAACTGCACCTGTTATTGAAAAGGATATTCCACCAAACCCTGGATCCTGTATAAATGCTCCAGCAGAAATAGCGATTATAATAGATACTATTAAATAAATCACACTCATTATTTTTAATATTTTTATAGAAAGATACGAAGTTTGTTCTTGCTCCACTTGTGATAATTCGATTTCCCCGCTTTTAATTCCTTTTTGCAAACAGTCCTCACATAGAAATTCTTCCTTAATTTTTTTACCACCGTGCAATGTACCTGTAATTTCTTTACAGCGCGTACACTTTCGATTTATCATTTTGTTATCACTCCAATCTCGTAAGATTATACTTATACAATTTTGTTTTACCTTATTATTCCTTTTATGTATTTTATAGAGAGGTGACGTGTTTTATGATATCTAAACTTACTTTTGGCTATAAAAAGCCTACTGAGCAATATGTATTACGACCTAGTTGTTATGCAATTATTTTCAACTCAACTTCTTCAAAGATTGCTGTTATCCAAAAAGGTGACCGTTACTTTTTACCTGGTGGCGGTATGGAAGGTAATGAAACAAAAGAAGAATGTTTGCACCGTGAACTACTAGAGGAATTAGGATGGGCAATTAAAATTGATCAGTATATCGGTAATGCGGCTCGATATTTTTATGCAGAAAAGGAAGATATATATTATTTAAACGATGGATTTTTTTATATTGCGAATATGGTGCAGAAACAAACTGAAAACTGTGAGGAGGATCATGTTCTAAGGTGGATGTCTCCATTGCATGCTATAAAGCATCTCATACACGATCATCAAAAATGGGCCGTTGAACAAGCGCTTTTATTACAAAAACAAAAAGGATCTCCTTCTATATGAAAGAGATCCTTTTTACTGTTAACTTACTTTTTTCAAATTGAGAGCTGGCTTTTTGATTCCACCTTTTTTTACAACATATAAACCGATGAAGATAATAAGCCCGCCAACTAGTTGCATCAAATTAATTTGCTCTCCAATTGTTACTGCCGCAAAGATCACTGCAAACAATGGCACAAGATACATATAAACCATTACTTTCGTTGAGCCTATTTTACTAATACCGACATACCACATTGCAAGTCCGAATATGGTCGCAAAGACGATTGAATATGCTAGTGATTCCCAGCTTAGTGTATCTACTGGCCACGTTAGTGTGTTTACGTTGAATAAACAGTATATAACGAGAGGTACAATTCCAATTAAAGTAGACCATGATGTGACTCTCATTGCGGAGTACTTTGTAATAAGAGGTTGTGCTAAAATTGGGTACCATCCCCACGCAATTGCTGCGACTAATCCAATTATATTTCCGAGCCACGCATACTCGTAAGTAGCTCCTCCTGTGTGTCCTGTTAATAAAACGAATGCTGCACCAATAAACGCTACGATTGAACCAATTTGTACTTTCATCGAAAAACGTTCTTGTTTGTGCAATACTGCTAATATCCCTGTAAAAATAGGGGACATCGCAATTAATAATGAGGCGTTCGTTGCTGAAGTATATTTCACGGATAGCATAAACATCGTTTGATACATTGTCGTACCAACGATGCCGACTGCTACTAATCGTAACCAATCTTTTCTTTCAATACGTAATGAGCGTTCCATCATAAAAGTAATAAGTAATAATACCGGTGATGCTACTAAAAATCGTAAACTATTAAATTGAATGGATGACATAAATGCCACGCCATACTTTCCTATTGTATAATTTGCTCCCCATACTAACGCAACTGATACTAGGAGCCATTCCATTTGCCATCGTTTCATCCGAATCTCCCCTTCCATATTTAGCATAGTAAAATTGGCTGGATATAACACCGTCCAATTGGCTGTTTTTTTACCCAGCCAATTTGCTATACTGGATTTATATAAGAGATACGGAGGCGTTTTTTATGGAATGGAAGCTAGATAATGACAGTAAAATCCCTATTTATCAGCAAGTTGTTGACTTTATTGAGAAACGTATTACATACGGAGAACTTCCTCCAGGAAGCTTCCTACCTTCCGAACGGAAATTAGCTACGCAGTTAAATGTAAACCGTAGTACAGTAACGACTGCTTATAATGAGTTACGTGCTATGGGAATTGTAGAAAGTACGACTGGTAAAGGTACACGTGTAAGTACACATATGTGGGGCGTTTCTCCAACATTAACGCCGAACTGGAGAAATTTCGTAGAAGGTGGTACGTTTTTACCAAACTTACCGTTACTTCGCCATATTCGGGCAGAAGTACAACAAAATGAAAACATTATTGATTTTGCAAACGGAGAGCTCGGTTGTAATCTCTATCCTCATGATCAACTACAAACGATTTTACGAGAACAACCGTTAACGCATTCATTAAGTTATGATCATCCGCAAGGCTATCTCCCGCTAAGACAAGCGGTCGTAAAATATATGAAAGAATATTTAAAAGTTGAGGCAACTGAACAATCCATTATGATTACATCTGGCGCACAGCAAGCACTTCACCTTATCGTACAATGTTTATTAAATCCCGGTGATGCCGTCGCTTTCGAAAGTCCATCGCACTGTTATTCCTTACCGCTATTCCAATCAGCAGGTATTCGTATTTTCCCGTTACCTGTCGATGAACATGGTATTAATCCGGATGATGTGCAAGAATTATATAGAAAACACCGTATTAAAATGATCTTTTTAAATCCAAATTTCCAAAATCCTACGGGAACGATGCTGCATCCAAACCGTAGAAAAAAACTATTATCACTTTGTGCAGACTTACGAATTGCGATCGTTGAAGATGACCCGTCCAGTTTACTTACGCTAGAAAAGAAACAACCTTGCCCTACTTTAAAATCGATTGATGAAAATGGAACAGTTATTTATGTACATTCTTTATCAAAAATGATTGCGCCAGGATTACGAGTCGGCTGGCTCGTCGCTCCGCAATCTGTAGTAGAAAGGTTATCCGACGCAAGGCATCAAATGGAATTAGGAATGAGTATTTTCCCGCAGTGGCTTATGCAGCAGTTTTTCGAAACTGTACCATTTCAGTCGCATATCGTACCGTTACGAAAACAACTAGCAGAAAAAAGAGACGTTATTGTTCGTGCTCTAAACGAGCAACTTCATGATAAAATCTCTTTTTCAAACCCTACTGGTGGTATTTACATATGGGGAAAATTAAAAGAACCGATAAACGAAAAACAACTCATTATGCAAAGCTTAAAACAAGAAATTGCTTTTATGCCTGGTAGTATTTTCGGCGCGAAAGATGGTTATATTCGTTTATCTTATGGAAAAGTGGATATTGATCAAATTGAGGAAGGTATTTCTCGTTTGCGGGAGGCTATTTTGGTTTGTGAAAAATAACTTTACATAAAGCTCTATCGTTTGACAAAAGAAAAATCTACCATTATTATCAACACGAACCTAGTTACCCCGCATTAACGGGCAATAAAACTCCCAGCTCAAAATTCAGCTGTAACAAAGAAGTTAGGTGGGAGATTAACTGCCCGTAAATGCCCGATTGGTTCAACTAATAATCAGTGGAGGGTGAATCCCCCCACTGATTAAAGTTTCACTTTATAGGAGTGGTAAAAATGAAAATTTACGTTGATGCAGATGCTTGTCCTGTAAAAGATGTAATTATTTTTGAAGCTACGAGTGCAGAAATTCCTGTAACTCTAGTTACTAGCTTTTCTCATTATTCTAATGCTCAGCAGCCTAAAGGTGTAGAAACAATTTATGTTGATTCCGGAGCAGATGCTGCAGATTACCGAATTATGCAGTTAGCAAAAAAAGAAGATTTAATCGTAACACAAGATTACGGTCTTGCTTCGCTCGCTTTAGCAAAAGGCTGTATCGTTCTACACCATAAAGGCTATAAGTATACGAATGATAACATTGAACAATTGTTACAAACACGATATTTAAGTGCAATGGTTCGAAAAAGTGGTAAACGTACAAAGGGACCGAAACCATTTACAGCAGAAGATAAAGAGAAATTTAGAGAGCTCTTTAAAAGTATGATCGCACTTTAAAAATGAATCGTCTATTTGCAAGGAAAACTTCGCAAAACAAAGAAGAGAATATCGTAATGAACATTCTCTTCTTGAGGTTTACCCGTTTAAAATGAAGGTAAATTATCTAAGTTATTTTCTTTTATTCCATCAGGTTCACTACGTATAATATCTCTGCCATACTTATGAAATACGTCCACATGAGCTAACTTCCCTGATTTTGCTTCACTAAGAGCAGTCATATAATCTAACTCTCTCCCGCTACTTGTTTTAAAAGCAATCAAATCACCTTCATCATTTTTACGAACAGCAACAATTTGTTCTGCTCCTGAAGTAACTTCCTGAGCTATTTCAAATTGAGCTTGCTCTTCCCCTTGATGTAAATAATCATTATATACTTTTTCAAAGTCTTTTTTGTCCATTAAACTCACCTCCAAAACATTTTATTAGTATGGTTGGGAGGTGTTGGTTTTATGTACTTTTCTGTTAGAAAAACGAATTTTTAATACCTACGCAAACCCTTCAAAGTCTCCAATATATCATCTGTAAAGGCTGTACTACCCTCTGTCTCTAAAGCTCTGAAATATAAACTTCTTAAGAAAGCTCTAATATTTTGTACTAAAATATCATATTGAGGATGCGGGATGTCTTCAACAATTGCTATGCTATGTAGCCAATTGCTCCACTCTTCTTCAGTTAAAAGATTTTGGTTACGTAACGACATAATTGGTGCTACTAATCTCTCATCCTCAAAGTGAATGTATACGTAGTCATGTAAGCGTACCTTCTGACGAACAGCTGCAAGAATCGCATACGAAAATTCACGACTTTGGATTGTACGTGCTAACGCATCAAGCGCATCTGCTGCATGTGCAGTAGAGTGTGCCCAGCCTTTTCCTTCTACGTAACCTCTTACATCTTCTTCTAAATATACATATTCCAGCACTTGTTCTGCTACACTGTACAGTTGTTCTTCGGATAACAACGGTTCTCTTTCATGAACAGATAAAATAAGTGGTGGAATTAATACGGAGAATGCACGTTTAAATACAGAGTCTGTTCCCTTTTCACCAATTTTATAAAATAAATAATCAGGACTAATTGCTTGTAGCATTAACCCTCGTAATTCTTTTTGTCTAAACACATCATTTGTAATCCATGTATGAAGCGTACTATAAATTAAATCATCACGTAATTCAGCGTCAGGTGATCCGATATAATCTAGCATCCACTGCGCATATGGATATGCATCTACGTCTTCTGGTACAGCATAATTATTATTTTTAATTTGTAGTAGTTCTTCTTTTAGTTCTAGTACTTCATTCATTCTATTCCCTGTCCCCTTTTTACGTTTTTTTATTGCCTTATCCCCCGTTTTTTACTTTCTAAAGTTAATTTAATTATAAGAGAATTATAACTATAAATAAAAGGCTATACATATAATTTTGATTATGTATTACTTTCGCTCTTGAAATATAACTTCTGGATTTGCTAAATCACTATTCCGAAATACAACATCCGCATAACTTTTTGGATTATGCTCATCTATATACATCTTACAGGCAGCATGATATCTGTTTAAAAACATCTTCTCTGCTTCTTCATAACTTCCAAAAGCTTCTGTCTCCCGCTTTGCACCACGTTTTCTCGCAATCTCAAAATCTGTATCTACAAAGATTTTGTAATCAAATAAATGCGTAACGTCTTTTTTCAATAGAAACGTTCCATCTACTATTAATATCATATTTTGCGTAGCCAATAGCGGCTCATTATGTACAGGCATATCCGTTATTAAGTTATGAGAAATCGTTTCATACTGTAAATTCCCGTTAAGTCCTAAAGGCATTAATAATCTTTCTTTGAAAGCTGTATAATCGTGTGCATCTTCATAATACCCTCTTGCAGATTCTTTTCCTTTTGCATAGCGAATCACTCTTGGATTATGAAAATCATCAATGCTGGCGCGTGTTACTGGTAATCCTCGTTTTTTTATTTCTTCCGCTAGTTCGTTTGCAAATGTTGTTTTTCCTGAGGCTGTAATACCGCTTACTCCAACTCTTATTGGATGGGTTAAGTTTAGCTTTACAATATGATCTGCAATTTCTTTGATTCTTTGTTTTCGGTTCATGATATCTCCCTTTATAATTAGTTGACATAATATAATTATAGATAATAATTCATGTCACTATTTGTCAGTAAATTGATATCCTTTCTCGAATCGCTGATATCTCGAAAAAATCATTGATATATTTTAAGTTATGATAGATATATTTGAAAAATCGTTGATATATTATTAGCTTACTTTCCCTTAAACCCTCGATATAAAGCAGTCCGTAATTCTTGTTTGTATTCTTCAATTTCTGGCATTTCGAGTTCTTCTGCTAGTCTGATAGCTAATTCAATATCATACGGTACTCGTACAAGTTGAATAGAAAAGCTCGCTGCTTCTTTTTCATTGTAAGTTCCTTCAAATATTAAATAGGAAGCTTGTGTTATTTCAAGTGGGTTTCCTACGCTACCGGCATTACATAACGTTTTCCCTCTGAAATTTTGAACGAATGCTTGGTGAACGTCACCGTAACAAACGACATCTGGTTTTCTTTCCCCTTCTATATTTTCCGTCAGATCACTATTTTCGAACATACTAATACGTTCTTCTCTTGAAGCGTGTGGTTGAATTCTTTCATATAAACTTCTCGGTGAAGCGTGAAACATACGAATGAATTTCCCACTCATATAAAACTCGATTGAAAATGGTAAGTTTCTTAAATAGTCATTTTGTTCTTCCGATAATTGTTTTTGATGCCATTTCAATGCTTCAAATTCAGTCGGCTTTGTAATAAAATCATCCCAGTTTCCCATTACGACTACTTCACATTCTTTACGAATGATTTCAACTGCTTCACTGGAATGAGGTCCTTTTCCTACTAAATCTCCAAGGCAAATAATGCGCTCGATTCCTCTTAATTTAATATCATTCAACACGGATTCTAATGCTTGAATATTACCGTGAATATCTGAAATTACTGCTATTTTATCCATATAAATTACTCCTTTATTTATTAAATTCGCTTGATTGATACCATTTTGGAATATAAGATGAAAAATGATTATGATCTTCTAAAATTCCATTTAATCTTTCCTTCATATCATCTACTAAATGCGGTGTACTTCGATTCGTCCAAACGATATCCGCTGGGAATGTCATCGCGACGTACAATGTATACAGTTTCCAAAAATGAAGCGATGGTTCGCCTCCGAAATAACCGTGAACTTGTCCAACCGCAAATGGTTTACTTATTCTTATAGTAAAAATCGCTACGTTATAAAAATCGTGTATTGGATCACCAAAATCATATCCACCAAAATCGATAACGATAAATTCCTTATTATGAATCATGCTATTTGCTGGATGGAAGTCATCATGTAAAAATCTTATTGGACGATTTCCCAATAAATCTTTATGATTTTCTACAAAGGTTAATACTGGCTTCAAATCCAGAAAATTCACCTCGTAATCTGTTAGTGCCTCTATGTATCTTTCGTATTTATTCCATCTAGATGTTTCCCATTTATTACTTGCACTTTCTCTTTCAATTGAGTGAATCCTCTTTAATACTTCCCCTGCTTTTCTTCCTACATTATACTGTTCTTCCACCGATAACTTCTTTAAACCTTCTTCACCATTTATACCTCGGGTCCATTCAAATACTTGAACACATTTATTTAATTTCTCAATTATTATGAAATGAATTAACTTGGGTGTTGGAATATGTAATGACTCTAATTGTTTCATATACGTATATTCTTCTTGTTTACGTTCAAAATGAACAGCATCACATACTTTTACAAAATAGGTTTCTTGATTCTTTAATTCAATTTTATACTTCTCTTCATGTGAAAAACCTTTTGAAATAGCTGTACACGTTGCAATACGAGGCCATTCTAGTATTCTCTCTATCTCTCTAAGTATTTCTTTCACAACGTTCACCTCTATTAATATATGTACAAACTACCTAGCACTTCATGTTCTCGTTTATTTCCACCTTTAAACTCTACTGCAAATGGATTTTCGCCATTCTTATTCAAATGTTCTAGTACTAGCCCTTCTCCAATCGGTTCACAAAACTGCACATGAATATCTCCAAATACTACACTTTGACACTCGGCATTCCATTTTTCATTTTTCACAACTAAGCTTGTAGATAGCTCCATTACTTCTTTCCATTTCCGTACTGTTTCTCGAACATTTTTTACTGCGTAATGAATCGTTTCAATTTGTTGCACTTTGTTTTTATGTTCAGTAATCGTCCCACTGTTACGTAAATCGTTTCTTCTTTCTTCGTCCGTTTCATTCCACTGTATAAAGAAAGGTAATTTCGGTCCGTTCTCTTCTTGCTTAACGAATAACATTTTCCATTCTAAAAGTCGGCCATCTTTTCTCATACGTTTCCCTTCAAATGGCCCTATCGTATGTAAGCCGTACTTATTAAAGTTAACTGCTAGCTCCTCAATTGCATCTGTTCGGATCGCGATTTGTAGCATTCCTTCTCCATTTTGTAGTTTCACCACTGTTTCTTGTACTAATGGATTTTCTGCTTCTTTCGCTTTTTCTTCATGTTGAACTGCTAAAAATTCTATATATGATAAATCAAAATAACTTAAACTATTCCAAGTACCCCAATTCGTATGCTCTCCGCCTAATACAGTATGAAATCCAAGTTCCTGCATTTGTTTTGCCGCTTCCTCCGGTGTACCATGAACTGCGTGAACGAGATGATCAAATCGTAACATGTCTTTCTCCCCTTTCTCTCCATCCTTTTATTGTATATTTTATTTTTCTTTCATTCAATTCAAAAACTTTAAAACCTAGTTGATTTATACGATTAATATGTATTATAATGAAACAAATTTAATTATTGCTGATTGGAAAAACCAAAGGCACTTTTCTCATACGGGAAAAGTGTCTTTTTCATTTATTATTACAGGGGGATTATTTATGCAGAAATTAATTGTCTTTGCTATTATTGGATTTTTCGCTCAATTGATCGATGGAGCACTTGGAATGGCGTATGGAGTAACGTCTTCCTCTTTATTATTAATGTTTGGTATTGCACCAGCTGTTGCATCTGCATCAGTTCATTTAGCTGAAGTCGTTACAACTGCAGCTTCCGGCGCATCTCATATCAAATTTGGAAACGTTGATAAATATACAGTTTCCAGGCTTACATTACCTGGGGCAATCGGCGCATTTGTTGGGGCATGTTTTTTAAGTAATTTGCCCGGAGATGTAATCAAACCATACATTTCCGTATTTTTATTTACTTTAGGGGTTTATATTTTATTACGATTCATCATCCAAAAACAAATTGTCACTTCAAATAAGCGTATGTCTGCAAAACAACTTGTGCCACTTGGTTTATTCGCTGGATTCGTTGATTCAACTGGTGGCGGTGGTTGGGGGCCCATTACGACACCTGTTCTTCTAGCAAGAGGAAATGAAGCTAGAAAAGTTATTGGATCTGTAGATACGAGTGAATTTCCTGTTTCACTCGCTGCAACAATCGGCTTCTTCATCTCACTTGGCTGGGAACAAGTAAGCTGGGTTTGGGTATTTGCGTTAATGCTTGGCGGTATTGTCGCAGCTCCAATTGCTGCATGGTTAGTCCGCATCGTTCCACCCCATTTACTTGGCGTATTAGTTGGTGGTCTTATTATCTTTACAAATATTCGTACACTGCTTACTACATTTAAAGTGGATCCAACTGTTATTTCACTTTCTTACGTTGCAGTTGGTCTTGTCGTTATTATTTCTATTTTCATTGCTGTTCGAAATCATTCCAATCGTCCTAACGCATCAACGGCTGAGTATCCAAATGATCAGAAGCAAATGCTACCATAACTATAAAAAAATACCGCTCAATTTAGAGCGGTATTTTTTATTTTTCTATTTTCCAATTAATCATCGTTTCTGTAGCATTTACTCTCTTCATATGTAACTTTTCTAAAACACGCATCGAACTATAGTTATCTATGAGTGTCTCTGCAATTATTGTTTCTACCTCTCCTGTTTTGAAAGCCCAATCGATTAGTTCTCTTACAGCTTCTATTGCATAGCCCTGATTCCAATATTTCTCAATGAATCCATAGCCAATTTCTACTGTTTGATCCTCGTTTGGTTTCCCTTTAAACCCAATATCACCTAAAACGCTATCATCTTCTTTCCGAAGAACATACCACGCCCCCCATGGTAATAAAGCCGAATCTTGTTTTACATTCTCTACATGCCCTACAATATGCGGACCGCTATTATATCCTTGCTCGTTAGCGACTTGAATACTCTCTTCTGTACACGGCACTATATAGAGCCTTTCTGTTTCTAATTTCATTTTGATTTCCCCTTTTTGCTTAAACGTTACTTTAATTATAACAAATAATATGACTTTATCATGAATGTCGAATTATATTTTTCTGAATTTTCTTTTTATTTAGAGGGTTTTTCAATATTTTTTGCGAAACATTTGTATAACAATTTTTTCTTTGCTTATTGCTACATAATAGTAGGTTCGGGTGGAGTTTCGCAAGCGTTTCCTATACAATAACCGATATTTTTTGACTTTTCCTAACAAAATATCTTGCAATATATTCAGAAAGTCATTACAATTGCCATATATTAAAAATCTTAGCAATATATAAATCCTCATCAATCCGATGAGGTAGAGGTTGCGACTTTTAATAGTAAAACGGACGAGACACAGAGAATGTCAGCTGACTCCGTTTGAAAGGAAAAGTTGCCGAAGTTTATATTTCTTCTCTGGAAATATGAGCTGGGGCTGTCTCCGAAAGGAACAGAACTGTCACGTTTACAAAATTACCGTGTAAACGTGGGGTGCTATCTTAACGGAAGGGTATGATGGGGTGGTTATTTGTGAAACGTTCCGCCAAATTCCTTTGGCGGTTTTTTGTATTTTTCTCCCCCGCTCCTTCCTAACCTACAAGAAAAGGAGTGTTGAACATGAATAGCGCAACAAATCAATCTACCTCTAAAACGCAAACTACACAAGGACAAGGTGAATTAAAACGCGGATTAAAATCGCGTCACCTTACGATGATTTCTCTCGGTGGTACAATTGGTACCGGACTATTTCTTGCCAGCGGTGGTGTCATTCATTCAGCTGGTCCTGGCGGTGCATTAATCGCATACGCCGCAATTGGAATTATGGTATATTTCTTAATGACAAGCTTAGCTGAACTTGCAGCTTACATGCCTGTTACTGGATCTTTTAGTACGTATGCAACAAAATTTGTTGATCCATCACTTGGTTTTGCACTTGGATGGAACTATTGGTATAACTGGGCGATTACAATTGCGGCAGAACTAGCGGCCGTAACATTAATTATGAAATTTTGGTTCCCAGATACCCCTTCTCTTATTTGGAGCGGATTATGTTTAGCTATTATTTTCCTTTTAAACTATTTATCTGTTAAAGGGTTTGGTGAATCTGAATATTGGTTCGCACTTATTAAAGTAGTTACAATTATTATCTTTTTAATTGTCGGCTTTATGATGATTTTCGGAATTATGGGGGGCGAAACTGTTGGCTTCAAAAACTTCACTGTTGCTGATGCACCATTTAACGGTGGTATCATGGCAATTATCGGTGTATTTATGGCAGCTGGTTTCTCCTTCCAAGGAACTGAATTACTTGGGGTAGCTGCTGGTGAAACTTCTGATCCAGAGCGTAATATTCCGAAAGCAATTCGTTCGATCTTTTGGCGTATTCTTTTATTCTATATTCTTGCGATTCTCGTTATCGGTTTATTAATTCCTTATACAACTGAAAGTCTTGCCGCAAGTGATGTAACAGTAAGTCCATTTACACTTATTTTCGAAAAAGCGGGCGTTGCCTTTGCTGCTTCTGTTATGAACGCTGTTATTTTAACTGCTGTACTATCTGCTGGTAACTCTGGTATGTATGCATCAACTCGTATGCTTTGGGATTTAGCTCGCCAAGGAAAAGCACCAAAGTTTCTTGGTAAATTAGATAGCCGCGGTGTACCTGTTAACGCGTTAATCGTAACGTCAATTGTTGGTAGTATTGCTTTCATTGCTTCTTTATTCGGTGACGGAGTTGTATACATTTGGTTATTAAACGCATCCGGAATGTCTGGTTTTATCGCATGGGTCGGAATTGCAATTAGTCATTACCGTTTCCGTAAAGCATATATCGCACAAGGAAAAGATTTAAATGACTTACCATATAGAGCAAAATGGTTCCCATTCGGTCCACTCTTCGCATTTACTCTTTGTATTATCGTAATTTTAGGACAAAACTATGGCGCATTTATGGGTGAATCAATCGATTGGAACGGCGTACTTGTTTCTTACATCGGTTTACCACTCTTCTTAGTACTATGGTTAGGATATAAATTTACGAAAAAAACGAAAGTGATTCCACTTGATAAATGTGAACTAAAATAAAGTGAAACGAGCAAACAAATTTGTTTGCTCGTTTTTTGTTGCAAACCTCTTTGCTTCCCTATTGCTCCTGTTTTTGCAATAATAAAGGAAATATAAATAAAGGTTGGGATACAATGAACATTCGCATTACTGATGAAGCGAAAGCAGCTATACATAGATTAGAACTTGAAGATAAAAAGATCGTTCGCATTAGAGGAACAATGACGAACTCTTGTAGTATTTTCGTTGATGTCGATTTAATTTTGGATACATATAACGCAGATGATGTTGTATATGAAGATGCAGATCTTATCGTACAAATGGATTCATTCACGAAAGACTACACTGGTGATACAGTGAAGCTTGATTATAAGACGACTGGTTTTAGTATTACGACTCCGAGTGAGACGTTAGTTTATGGTTTGTCGATTAAAAAATAAAAATTGTTTTCATTTGACCACCGAGGTGAAAAAATGGGTAATTATGTTCCGTTAAAATTTTTATTTAGCGAAGAATTAGCAGAAAAAATAGCTGATTCTATTTGTAAATACGATCCGAATTTCTCTAAAAAAAACTTTGTATCCTCTGTAACATGTAAAGTTGAAGGTTTAGGGTTAAAACAACGTATTGAAGTAATAGCAGATGAATTACATAATGCATTACAAAAAGATTTTAATGAAGCAATACATATATTACTAAAAACATTAGGCCCAGAAAATACAACAGAAGTAGGCACATTTACAAACGGATATATGTACATGCCTCTTGCAAAATACATTGAAAAATATGGACTTAACGACTTTGAAACCTCATTCAACGCCATGTATGAAATAACAAAAAGGAATACTGCTGAATATGCCATTCGGCCTTTTCTTCAAACATACCATGAAGACACACTAAACATATTACAAAAGTGGATTCATGATAAAAACAGCCACATTAGAAGATTAGTTTCTGAAGGTACGAGACCAAGACTTCCTTGGGCTAAAAAAACAGGAGCTCTAAAAGGTGATTTTAAGTACAATTTACAGCTTCTTGAACCATTAATGAATGACCCTTCTAAATATGTTCAAAAATCTGTAGCCAATCATATTAACGATATTACGAAAGAAGATAAAGAACTCGTTTTTCAGTGGTTACAGCAATTACGTGATAAACAGCATCCTATTAATCCTTGGATTATAAAACATGGGCTAAGAACAGTAATAAAAAGTGGTACTTTACCAAAAAATTTTTCTTTTTAAGTATTTTAAACAAAACCGCTTATGCTTCAAAAATGAAGCATAAGCGGTTTTCCTTTTGAATACAGAAATAACAAACATAAAAAGTACTTTAAATTTCTTCTTTATATCATTATTTTACTAACTCTTCTATGTTATTACTTTCCTTAATTTTTTCGGATGATAGCCAGAGTGAATAACTTGTTCCATCCTTGTTCCTTAAATATATGTTAAATTCCTTATTATATAGTTCTTCTTTAAGAATAGTGACTACCTTTCTCAAATCATCTATTACATATGGATCATTTCTATATTTTATCTCACTGTCATTGAAAACTAAAGTCAATTCATACTCTAGACAATTGCCGTCTTTCGGGTGTGGACAAGTAATATCCTCAATTACAAAACGATCATTTTGAATTTCATTTAACCTTACGCCTACTTTTGTTTCAGTTTGAATCAAATATGTCCAATAACCGCTTACTGTGTTTTTCATTGTTAAAAGCAGTTCTTCTTTCGTTATAGCTTTTTGCACATTTTGAAAAGGGAAACCTATAGATTCACCATTATAATCCTCAATTTCAAGTGTTGTTATCTTTCTATTACTCTTCTGAATGAATTGAATTAGAGCATATAAACGATCTAATTCTTTTGATTCAAATTGACTGTAATCAATCTTGTCACTCGTTTTTAAAGTTAATAATAACTTATCCGTTGGTTTCTCCTCTATATCATCATCCACTATATATTGAAAAACATTTTTATTTTCAGGTTCCACGTAACCTAATTTTTTAATTTCTTCTAGCATTGGTTTAAATTTCTTATATTCCTCATATGTTTTTTTTCCGTATTGATATTCATCACCTTTTATTCTTGAATATAAGAAGCCATCTACCTCTACTCTAAATTGAATATTTTTGTTATTTTTTGCTTGAACAGTATGATATGTATGCCCCATATTCCCTTCGTTTATAGCACCCCAATGTGTTACAATCACATCAATTCCGTGCTTTTTTTTCACATATTTTTTCACCTGATCGTCATCTTTATAATTACACCCACTTAAACATAAGAAACATAACAATACTAACATTACATTTTTCATTCTTTTCATATAGCACCTTGCCCTCTTTTTGCATAAACAAAATATTCCATATATAAAGAATACTAAATCGCTGAATGTTTTCAAAGAATTAAAATATTTTTACACTCGGTTTATATATCTATTTCTTTTATTAATGGCTCTAATAAGTTTTAATATTGATAATCGAATATAATAAAAAGAAACCTAAATTTAAGGTTTCCCATTTTTACCAACAATTTAAATTTTAATAGATATTTTTTAGCCAAGTAATAATTCGTAGTACCTGAAACGACTCAAACCAAGTAATGAAAAACAGGAGAACAAAGAAAGAGATAAGTGATATGAATTTTAATCTTCCATCTTCACGTCTAGCAATCGCTATAATACTCAGAACCACTCCAATCAAAAAAGAAATATACCCTAATAGGATAATAGGCTCAGAATAGCTATCTATTATCCTATTTAATCCAAATAATAACATTCCAAAAGTCATCAATGTTATTGAAAATACACTAAATTTTTTCATAATTCAACCTCCAATATAATTTTACTATTTTATGGAGAGAATAATTTTTTTATGCGTATGGATGAACAATTACACTATAAAATTAGATAACTCAATTTATTTTTTCATTAAACAACTGCCTTCTTTTATACCCTCAAAGGATTTTCACTCAATTAACCCGAATATATAAATAACAATTCTCACAAGGAGTAACTTTATATGAATCTATTCGAACACGAAACATAAAACCGTTCCACTTTAATAAGAGGTCCTCCCTTTTTCTTTTCTCATCATATCATCCATTAAAAAAATAGGAGGACATAATTATGAAACGTGATCCATTATTTTTAACTTTATTAGAAAGTGCAAATACACATTTTAGCGGCTGGGATTTTTCTTTCATTTCAGAAACAGGTCGAATGAAGAGCGAACCTTTATCGTGGTCATACGGCAGTACTGCTTTTCAGCTTATGCAACGTGCAGAATCAATGCTCGATATGGGTACTGGCGGCGGAGAGTTTTTATCTATGTTACAACCGTTCCCGTCAACTATATTCGCTACTGAGGGCTACGCTCCAAATGTGCCAATTGCTCGAAAGAAATTAGAGTCTTTAGGGGTTACCGTTGTAGAAGTGACCGATGATACTGCTTTGCCATTTCAAGATGGTCAATTTAATTTAATTATAAATCAACATGAATCGTATGCTGCTTCTGAGGTAAACAGAATTCTTTCTCCAAGTGGCGTTTTTCTTACACAACAAGTTGGCAGTCTTGATTGCGCGGAACTTAATGAGCAGTTTGGCTCACCACTAAATAGCGAATTTGCAAGTTGGTCTCTCGAAACCGCATGCAGTGAGTTAAAGCAAAATGGATTTACTATCTTAGATGCAAAAGAGGAATTCCCTTTCCAACGCTTTTATGATATTGGCGCTATCGTCTATTATTTAAAAGCAATTCCGTGGCAAGTTCCTGATTTTACTGTCGAAAGGTACTTTGAGGAGTTATATCGTATACATGAGATTATTTTGCAAAATGGATATTTTGATGTGAAACAACATCGTTTTATGATTAAGGCGATTTGTAGCTAACAAAAAGAGGTGGCAAAGCCACCTCCTTTTTGCTCCGTTTACATATGTTCTCTACTCTTTCATAATAAGAAAAGTTATATCATGCATATTACAATTATGACCAATGAATTGTATTTCTGAAACATATAATCACCTCGCATATAGGATGAGAGCAAAAACGTGATTTTTCACTTTCCTCTTCTATTGAGAAATGAGTTGTTTTTCATATCGCTTGTTCGCATCATCTTCTGTCAAACATGCAGTTGTGTAATGAATAATATTCCGGTTATCATACGTAAACGTATGTTCTAACTTATTTTCTTCTGTTAATACTGTCGGTAAGTATTTTGGTAAATTGCTAACTACTCCTCTATTATCACCATCTAATATCCAATCAATTTCTTTCCATTCTAATAGACCTTCAGCCGTACGTAATGGTATATTCATTTGCATTCCATCTGGCAAATCAGCAACGAACACATACATTCCTTCACTAGCCTGGGGCTCATCTTTACCTTTAAAACCAACAGTCCCTTTATACGTTACACTTGAAAGTTCTATGCCCGTTTCCTCAAATGTTTCTCTAATTATTCCTTCGTATGGCGTTTCATTATCTTCTATTTTTCCTCCAACACCATTCCACATCCCCATATTCGGCTTTTTATTTCTATTTAATAGCAGTATTTTATCGCTTTTTCTAATAAAGCAAATTGTGTATTTGTACATACGATCATTTCCTTTCATTTTCCACATGAGTTATTTGGCTTATTTTCAAGTAAAAACACTCGCCTTACAATTCCTTACTACATAATATATAGTACAACTTTCATGCGTAAACACTTTACGTCAAACGAGAGAATCCTTTTTAGAAAGGAGAATTTAAAATCGATACTATAAGCAATGAATTTCTAAACCAATATTACAACAGCCTCGTATGGTTAAACGATACACACTGGTTCGGGGTTCCAATCTGTAAACTTCCCTCTGATCTCTTTTTGTATCAAGAAATTATTTATGAATTAAAGCCCGATTTAATTATTGAATGCGGGACTTTTCACGGTGGTAGTGCACTGTATTTAGCTTCTATGTTAGATTTAATTGGAAAAGGTCACGTACTTACTATCGATATAACTCCGCAGCCAAATCGACCATCACATAATCGGATTACGTATTTAACAGCATCTTCTGTTTCTGTACAGGCCGTCCAAACAATAGTAAGCATGCGCAAACCTGATGATGTGGTTTTAGTTATTTTAGATTCTGATCATAGTAAAGAGCATGTATCCAAAGAACTATTACTATATAAATCTATCGTCACTACTGGCAGTTATATGATTGTAGAAGATACCTCCATTAATGGACATCCGCTTCTTCCCGATTGGGGGCCTGGCCCGATGGAGGCTGTGGATGAGTTTTTAACTAAAAATAATAACTTCATAATCGACGAGTCTAAACATAAATTTTTCATATCATTTAATCCAAAAGGTTTTTTAAAGAAAATAAAGTGAAACTTTAATAAGTGGGGTTTTGCTCCTCTCCCACTTATTCTATTATTTTCATTTTTGAAAAAGGATAATATACAAATTCCACCTTGCCAATTATGTTATCTTCTTCAATATATCCTAAGCCATTTCGACTATCTCTACTTACTTCGCGGTTATCTCCCATTACAAATAACTTATTTGGCGGAATTTTTGTCTTTTGAAAATTATAAAACACTTGTGTGTTGTTAAATAAATCTTTGTTTGTATATGGTTCTTCTTGCTTTTTATCGTTCACATATACCTTTCCGTTCGTTATGTTAATTACATCACCAGGAAGCCCTATTACACGTTTCACATAATATTTCGATTCATCCTCTTCTTTTATAATGACAATTTCTCCGTGTTGTAAATTAGAAAGACGTACTACTGCTTTATTTACAAATACGTAGTCTTCTTCATATAAAGTGGGCTGCATCGATTCCCCTTCCACCTTACATAAAGTAAAAGAATGGTAGCCTATGACTATCACCAATATAAATAGTATGTACTTTCCCCAGCCTCTCTTAATCTCCTTTTTCATATCCATTCCCACCTTATAAAGCGCTTTTTAACTCAAAAAATATATCACTGCACAATATGTTTCCATGCAGTGATACTATTTTTACTGTGCCTTGTTCGGTTGTTCTACTGGAATTGAATTTGCATTTGATCTATTTGTTTTTAACTCAAAATACGCATCCAAAATTTCTTTACCAATCGCAGAATTAATTCCTGATTTATCATCATTCACCCATGGTACAACAACTGAAAAAGCTACTTCCGGATCAGCATCATATGGTGCATAACCGGCAAGAGTTAAATTATAACATTTTTTTCGGTTGTTGTTCTCATCTCTTCCAATATCACTTTCTCCACCATATACTGTCTCAGCTGTTCCTGTTTTTCCCGCTGGTTTATATGGTAGACCTTTAAACGTTCCGGTACCTGTTCCGTCAGCTTCTTGAAAAACTCTTCTAAATCCTTCTTTTACATGATTAATGTACGAAGTGTCCATATCCACTCTATTTAATACAACTGGTTCAATCGACCGAACGACTTTTCCTACATCCTCTGGTCTATTTGGTTGCTCTCTAACTTCTTGTACAATTTGTGGCTTCATTCGGTAACCGCCATTTGCAATGGTTGAAATATATTGTGCAAGCTGCAGCGGCGTATATGTATCATACTGTCCAATCGCGTAATCAAGTAAAAATCCGGGTATGTTATCAGTTCTACCTACTTGACCAATTGATTCATTTGGCAGGTCAATACCAGTCGACACACCTAGGCCAAATTGTCTAAAATAGTAGCGCATTTTATTAAATGTTTCTTGTTTAATGTCTAATGGATTATTTGGGACATAATTAATGCCTGCCATTTTTAAAGCCGTATTAAACATATAAACGTTCGATGACACTTGCAAAGCTCTTAAATCATCAATATCCCCAAATTCTTTCCACGATTTCTTCGGCTTAGAACTTCCTTTAAAATACATTGGTGCATCAAAGAAATGTGTATACGGCTTAATCGCTTCTGTTTGATATCCAGTTAATAAAGTAGCACCTTTTACAGTTGACCCTAACTCATAAGAACTTGTCATCGTTCCTAATGCATAATCTTCTATTTGCATACCGCCATCTTTATTTACAATTTTCTTTCCTGCCATTGATAAAATTTGACCGTTTTTCGGATTCATCATTACTACGAACGCACGATCCATCATCGGCTCTGCAGCATGAAAGGCTCGTAAATTCTTTTCAAGGCTTCCCTCTACTCTTTTCTGTAAATCCATATCGACTGTTAACATCAAGTTATTTCCACTTTTTCCTTCAGTCACTTTTTCTGTTCGAACAATCTTCCCTGCTTTATCCATAATATTTTTAGACTGTTCTTTCGTTCCGTGTAGTGCATCTTCGTATTGTTTTTCGATGTAACTTTTACCAATACGGTCGTTTCGATTATAATCACGAACTAAATAATAATCTAATTGTTCTCTTGGCAACCCTTCATTTTCATTAGAAACGCTACCTAGTATAGAGCGCAGTATTTTATCATTTGGGTATTCACGTTCCCAATCTACTGTTGTATCTATCCCCGGTAAACTTGCCAACCTTTCACTAACGACAGCATATTCATTTTGACTTACATCTTTTTTAACGATTTGCGGCGTCATTTTATATCCCGCATTCATTTTGCTTTTAATGGCTAGTACTTCTAGGTCTTCTTTTGAAAGTTCACTTAATTCTTCTTGTGTAATTCTTTCCCTACGTAACTCTTCAACTTTTTTATCTAATTCTTTCCCTTCTATCTCCTGCTTTCTAAATTTACTCTCATCTTCTTTCGTTACTTTCGCTGCTGCCCGCTTTTCATTTAACTGCATCCAAAAATCCTTTTTATCTGTTTCTGTTAACTTGTCTATGTCCTCTTGCGACATTTCAATTAGCTTAGCTAAATCTCTTGCTACTTGTAAAACTTCTTTCGAGTCTACTCCTCTCATTTTCGTATATGTAACGGTTCGCAATGGTTTATTATTTACAATAACGTGGCCTTGCCGATCAAACATTTTCCCTCTAGGAACGGGAGTGCTTACCGTTACATCTTCCTTTTTATTTACTTCATTTCTATACGTTTCTCCATCAATGATTTGTACTTTACCTAATTGAATTATAATAGCTGAAAATAAAAGAAAGACAATAAAAAATAGTACATTTAACCGAAATGGAATATGAGTCTTTTTCTTTTTCGATAGTTTTTTCTGCTCCTTTTTCTGTCTCATTTCGCTCCCTCGCTTCATTCTATTAACATTTCTACGCAAAGTCATTATGTATCAAATTTATTTATATGATATATATAGAATTTTATATTAATTATAAAAGAAATAAAAGATTTAATTTTCAGTTTTTTATTTTTATACCCTATTTATTACCATTCCCTTAATGCACAATAAAATGAATATTATTCTAAAAGAAAAATGGGGCAAATTTATTTTTATACCATTAGTTTACATTTCTTTGTATACTAAAGAAATAAATTCATAAAAGACATTACTTAAGGAGAGAACGAAAATGACAGATTCGTTTATCATACATACTAAAACGCCACATTGTTTAAACTTTATGATCTACATTCAAAATATTTATCTCAATCAAAAAGGAAAAAAAGAAAATTTTCGTTTTCCTTACATAACAAAAACATTACATTTCTCCACTGACTTTAAAACAAATTTCAAAGAATTATGGCTGACTCTTCGTAAGCAAACTGCTAACGACAGATATGATTTACAAATTTTCCACGAGGAGAATCATATATTTTATAAGAAACTTTTTGACGCTAATTTATGTGATGAGGAATCATTTAAAGAATTAATATGTAGCTTTAAAGTATGGTGGACTAGCATAGTAGGTCAGCTTTCAATAGAATGTTCCGTAAGTAATTATAGTGAACAACTTTATAATGACTTAGTTTTATACTTAAAGCAAAACGAAATAGAGCCTTTACAACAGCTACATATTAGCTTACTTTATGACGATTGTGTATTCACTAAAGATAATATTACTTCTTACTCTGCTATTTTACCTATGAAACAATTTTTTATAAATTATAGAGATGTTGTTACTACATTATCAAAATGTTTTCATATGGCTTAAAACAGCGATTACTCAAATAAAAAACTGAGGTATCTACCTCAGTTTTTTCGATAACTTATTTCATTAAAGATACCTCTTCAACAAATTCACCAATTTTATTTTGAAAAACATAATCAAAGTTATATTCCTGTCCTGTTAACTCTTCATTTACTAAAATAGTTGTTGCCCCTACTTCTCTCTTTGCGATTTGTGGGAATGAAGCGACAGGTTGTACTTTTAATGACGTTCCCATAACGAGAAGTACATCTGTTTCATATAAACGTTTCATTGCATTTTGATATTGAGGCAGTGTATCTCCGTATAAAACAACGTCTGGATTTAAAATGAAATTACACTTCTGACAGCGCGGCACTTCATGATCAATCATATACTGTAAATCATATCCCGCTTTACACTTCGGACAATGTGCTGTTTGAAGTGTTCCATGTAAATCAATGACATGTTTACTGCCACCTAATTGATGTAAACCGTCAATATTTTGCGTTAAAATCGTAATATCTTTCCCTTGTTCTTCTAGCTCAGCTAAAAAACGATGTCCACGATTTGGTTTATATTGATGGAACGTATTAATTTGAAAGATTTCTTTATAATGCTTCCAAAATTCTTTCGGACTTCGGTTATAGTACCCTCTTGATAAGTACATCTCCACATTCGCATCAGCATACAATCCATTTGCTGAACGGAAATCTGGGATACCACTTTCCGTACTTGCACCAGCGCCTGTTAATACTGTAATTTTCTTCGCTTTTTCTAAAATTGAACGTACTTCTTCAAATTGTTGCACAAAAATCACCTCTATGTATTTTCCTATTCTTATTATACCAGTTGTTTACAGGAGGTGTTGTACAATTCATTTTACTTAATGCGTTGCGCCCCCAATCTCTACAATATCTACTTCAACTGTCATCGTTACTTCAATTGCCAATTCTATTCCCTTACTAATAGTAGAAAGTGACATACTCGGTTGCCCTGGATAATTACTCGCTTGTTCTGGTAAAAACGGAATATGAATGAATCCGCCTTTTATTTTCTTATCATGTTTCTCTAGTTCATGCATAAGTCCATAGAATAAGTGATTACAAACGAATGTGCCTGCCGTCTGTGAAACAGATGACGGTATGCCCTCTTCGCGAAGTTTTTTTACGATTGCTTTCATCGGAAGTGTAGACCAATACGCAATCGCTCCTTCTTCTACAACCGGTATATCTACCGGCTGATTTCCTTCATTGTCTGCGATTCTTGCATCATCAATATTAATTGCAACACGTTCTATCGTAATATCTGGTCTGCCCCCAGCTTGTCCAATGCATATAATAATTTCCGGCGCTAGTTCTTCTATATACTCTTTTAATACGCTTATTGATTTATGAAATACAGTTGGTACTTGTTTGCTTATTACCTTGTATTCTCCAATTGTTTTTTCATGCAAACCTTTTGCTACTTCCCAAGCTGGATTGATATTTTCTCCGCCAAACGGATCAAACCCTGTTAATAATACTGTTTTCATAGTTTTATCCTCCTAATTAAAAACGATATACAAGGCCGTACATAATAAACATATTTATGATAAAAATTGAAAGAGCAATTGGTACTTGCGCTTTAATAACCGCATTTTTATCCTTTAGCTCTAAAAGCATCGCAGGTACGATATTAAAGTTTGCTGCCATTGGTGTAAGCAGCGTTCCGCAATATCCAGCAAACATACCGAGTGCTGCCATAATTGCTGGGTTTCCGCCGTGCATTTGAACTATTAAAGGTAAGCCAATTCCGCCAGTAATAACAGCAAACGCTGCGAATGCATTTCCCATTACGACTGTAAATAGCATCATGCCTAAACAGTACGCCATAACAGCAACGAACGGATACTCTGTCGGTAATACTTGACCGACTAAATCTGAAACAACTTGTCCAACGCCAGATTTCGCGAAAATACCGCCAAGTGCTGCTAACATTTGTGGTAAAATGACAGCCCAGCCGACAGCTTGTAATAGTCTGCTTCCTTCTTGAACAGGCGTTGTTATTTTTGATTTTGTAATACGCATCGCCGCGACGAATGCGAGTAATGCACCAAGCGCTAACGCTACTAACGTTACTTTATCTGGATCAACAAGAGAGACATTTCCCCATTTAATTTTCCCTAACGTTAACGTACCGATAATTGTAAAAATAGGAATTAATAGTGCAGGCATAAAAATTTTATTTTTTAATTTCTCAGCATGTTTCACACGTTCTTGTACTGGAACTTCTTTTTCCTCTGATTTTGTCACTTTATTTAGCGAGGCTAAAACGACCATAGCGAGCACGATACAGCCCACGTAAAACGAAGGAATTACATTTCCAAATAAAAATGTAACTGCAAACAATGCCCAAAATAAACTAGAACCGAATCTGTTTGGATGTTCACGATCGAATGCGATACGAACAGCGATAAAAGCAACAATTATCCCTAATACATAATAGATTGTATCCATTGTGATGATGTTCATATTAGATTGCCTCCTTCTTTTCCTTCTGCCTTCATTGTTTTCTCTATATATTTGTCAAACCTTCTAAATCTAATCCAGCTTACAATAAGTGCAGATATTGCTGTCGGAATGCCCCAAAGTGCCATATCCCATACACCGACATGCATACCTACTGAATCGAAGAATCCTTTCATTAATAAAATAGCACCAGTTGCGATGAAAATATCTTCTCCGAAAAACCAAGCTGTATTTTCCGCAGCAGCTGCGTTTGCTTTAATCTTTTCTCTTAATTTTTCAGGAAGTTTACCGTATTTACCTTGCGCGGCCCCTTCTGCCATCGGTGCAACGAGCGGCCTTACTGTTTGCGCATGCCCACCAATATTAAGCCCTAGTGCTGCTGATGATTCTCTTATCGTAAAATATGACATTAATACTCTTCCAGTTGTTGCTCCTTTTGATTTCGTTATAAGTGCTTCGGCTCTTTCTTTTAAACCGTAACGCTCTAAAATTCCGATTACAGGTAAAGTTAATATAATTGGCATAGACATATATCTATTTTCTATGAAAAATTTACCGAACATGCTGATCACATCATAAAAACTTAATCCTGAAACCATACCAGTAACAATACCTGCAACCATAACTACTAAAAGTGTGTTTAATCTAAATAAAAAGCCCACTGCCACTAATAATATTCCGATTAATTTCACCAATTCCAACACTTCCCCTCATTTTTTATTTCGGTGCACATATAGAAACACCATTATGTTCGAATGTTCTGTATATTCTTTCTGCAAATTGCACTGCTTTTTCCCCATCACCGTGTAAACAAATCGTTTGCGCCTGAACTGCTACTTTCTCTCCATTGATCGAATTTACATGGCCTTCTTTCACCATTTGAAGTACTTGCTTTATCGCTTCGTCTTCATCTTTTATAAGCGCATTTTCTTCTGTACGGCTCGTTAATGTACCATCTTGCTTATATGTACGATCCGCAAAAGCCTCTTGTACGAGAGTTACTTTGTATTTTTCTGCAGCCTGTATAAATGCCACGCTATTTGCTAATCCATAAAGTAATAGACTTGGATTTATACGATAAATTGCCTTTGCGATTGCATCTGCAATTTCCGAATTAGACGCCGCCATATTATATAAGGCACCGTGCGGCTTTACATGATGCATCTTCCCGCCAGCCACTTTTACAAACCCGTCTAATGCGCCGATTTGATATAAAACATAATCGTATACTTCACTTGCTGAAACATTCATGTTTCTTCTACCGAATCCAATTAAATCAGGAAATCCAGGATGCGCCCCTATTGCTACGTTATGCTCCAAAGCTTTTTCAACAGTTTGACGCATAACAGACGGATCACCCGCATGAAAACCGCAAGCAACGTTTATAGAGGAAACGAACGGAAGAATTTCACCATCATTCCCCATCTTATAAGCTCCAAAACTTTCTCCTAAATCACAGTTTAAATCGATTGTAGTCACACTGTTTTCCTCCTAATTTTAACTTCGTAAAGCGATAAATCTCTTTAATAGATTGCTATTTACTTCTTGTTCTATGTACAATTGTTCCGCTTCTTCAAGCGTAATTTTCTCAAAAGAAACATAGTCCCCCGGCTTTAGCTGGGCAAGAAGAGGTAAATCTACTGAAATGATATTTCCCATTCTCGGATAGCCACCTGTCGTTTGCCTATCTACCATTAATATAATCGGCTGTCCACCATTAGGAACTTGAATGGTTCCAAATGTAACAGGACTCGATAAAATCTCTTTTTCTTCAATCCTATTTAAAACTTCTCCCTCAACCCTGTAGCCCATACGGTCAGCATAATTAGATACCTTATACTCTTTCGTAAAAAATGCCTTTCTACTTTCTTCGATAAATTGATCGTATTCAAAGTCAGTTATGACACGAAGCTTAGGATGTTTCTTATACTTTGGTAGTACGCTGTTGCTAATTACCCATTTCGTTTTTATTCGCTCATCTTTTTGTAAGTCTTGAATGAAACGATTCGCCATTTCTGAGTACGTACCAATTTGAAAACAATCTCCTTTTTTCAGCATTCTTCCTTCTATACCACCAATCGCAGCACGTATGTACGTACTTTTGCTTCCCATTGTACGCTCAATATGTATACCACCCGCAAAAGTCACATACGCTCTACAACCACTTTTCACTTTTCCAAAACAAAGCATACTACCTTCTTCCGCTAAAATGGGACGCCATAATGGGATACGTTCTCCATTTAACAACGGTTCCATATCAGCCCCACCAATTGCGAGTAAAGTCGTTTTCTTTATTAACAATTTAGGACCTAAAATCGTCATTTCTAATCCTGCTTCATTCTCTTCATTACCGACTAACATATTGATGAGCCTAAGCGCATTTTTATCCATAGCACCCCCAACAGGTACACCAAACTGTTGATAATAAGATCGCCCTAAATCTTGGACTGTTGTAAACATTCCTGCATGCAAAACCTCTACATCCATTCTTTAGCCCCCTCAAGAGATACATACTCTTCCTTCGTTATCGGGATAAATCGTAAATACATACCACTTTGAATATATGTTGGTATTTCTTCTTTCGGATTAAATAGAGTAATAGGTGTTCGGCCGATAATATTCCATCCTCCTGGTGTTTCAAGCGGATATATACCTGTTTGATTTCCGCCAATACCTACTGAACCAGGAGAGATTTGTAACCGTGGTGTTTCTTTTCTAGGTGTTTCTAATTCTTTTGATAGTCCTCCTAAATACGGGAACCCTGGTGTAAAACCTAACATATATACAAAATATGTAGTTTCACTATGTATTCGAATCACATCTTCTACTTGTAAACCTTTATAATGTGCAACCTCTTCTAAATCAGGTCCATATTCTCCCCCGTAGCACACTGGTATAGAAATATGTTTCACATCCTGTTTTACTTCTTCTTTATAAGAATCACACAGCTCCTTTATATACTGGCGAACGTAATCATATGATCTTTCACTTCTCTCATTTCTCTTCCATACTTCGTATACATTGTAGTAAACAGCTAATGAAGTAAACGACGGAACACACTCAATCATTCCTGCAAACGGATGTTGTTGCAGTGCTTGAAATAACCGCTGTACTTTCTCATATATACCCATCTTAATTTCTTCACCAAATGTAACAATAATTGCTTGATCCCCTAACGCAGAAAATTTCATCCTACTCCCTCTTTCTATGCCAAAAAGCCGAGTTCTTTCGAAATGCGATGCGCTGTTTCTTTCACCTTCGCAATAAAATATGAAATGTTACTTTCGCTGTACTCAATTGCTAATCCTGAAATACTAATGCCTGCTACAACCGTTCCATCGCTCGCGAAAATGGGTGCTGCTATCGCGGCTGTATGATTTTCTAACTCAGAATAACTAATTGTGTAGCCTTCCTTTTTTGCCATTTGCAACACTTCTAACAATTGTTCCTTATCCACGATTGTTCCATCTGCAAACTGTTTTAAATCCACTTCCTCTATGTATCTCCGTTTCTCTTCCTCAGAGAAATACGATAGTAAAATTCTTGGACATGCACCAGCATAAAGCGGTGCTCTTCTTCCAACCGCCGTATACACGCGTACCGGCTGAACACCCTCCATCTTTTCAACATAAATTGCGTCATTACCATCTTGAATTATTAAATTAACTGCCTGTCCTAAACTATCTCTAAGTTCTTTCATATAAGGAATTGCTAAATTTCTTACTGATAATCGTTGTGAAACAAGTTGACCGAACCGTAAAAATACGACCCCTAAACGATATTTCCCCTTTTCGTTTTTTTGTAAAAACGCCATCTCTTCTAACGAGCCAATTAAACGATAAACAGATGTTTTCGGCATATTTGTAAGCCGAACCATCTCAGTTAAACTTAGCTCTTCATGCTCATAAAACAACTCTAAAATATCCATTGTCTTAACTGCCGTTTTATTTATACTCATTCTATCTCCCTTTCGTTCCAAATTACGGAACTTAAATTCCATTTTTCGAAACAAACATATAATTTAAAATTATAAAATATTCTTTCAATTCAATCAATAGATTTTAAGCAAATAAAAAAGTATGGAAGAATATTTCTCCCATACTTCACCACACTTTATAACGCTCTTACTTGTTCCAACGGCCAGAAAACAGCTTGTCCTTTTCCGACAATTTCATCTTCTGAAATAAAGCCAAACATGCGACCATCCTTAGAAACTTCACGATTATCCCCTAAAACAAATACTTGGCCTTCTGGCACTTTCGTTTTCCCTGTGATTTGTTCTAACGTAAAGTCTGGAGTTAATACACGGCCTACTGCTTTTTCTTTAAACTTTTTTAAATATGGTTCTTCCATCGCTTTTCCGTTTACATATAAAACATCATTTTTATACTCAACTGTATCGCCTGGCAAACCAATTACTCGTTTTACTAAATCGTATCCTTCTTTTCCGTGGAAGACGATAATATCAAAGCGATCTAATCCACTTATACTATAACCAATCTTATTCACGAGAACTCGTTCGTTATTTTTTAAAGTGGGCATCATTGATTCACCTTGCACTAAAGAAGGTGTAAATAAAACACCGCGAATAATAGCAATTAATACAAGGGTAAAACCTATCGTTTTAGCCCAAGAGAATAATTCTTTCTTCGTATTTTCCTTCATCGTTTCTCCTCTTTCTTAAGCACTTATTTTATGATTTTAACTAATTCTTGTACTAAATTAGGGTCTATTTCAGAAAAACATGATTTTCCTTCTCTTACCGCTGTACCGACATGAGCTTGCGTGATTCCAGTTTCATCTAGCAATCGCTTTATATTTTCTTTCGTCACGCCAGCTCCAGCTACAAGCTGAATTTGACCATCGCTTACCTTTTGCATTTCTGTAAGCACCGGAATATTCTCTACTATATTTCCTTGTCCACCTGAAGTTAAAACGTGAGTCACTTTATGAAACTTCTTTAAAGTTCTCATCGCTTCTACTGGATTTTCTATATCATCTATCGCACGGTGGTACGTTACATTTATTCCATCTACAACAGATAGTAAATCTGCTAATTTCTTTTCATCCACTTCATTTTGTTCGTTTAATACACCTAATACAACACCAGCTGCACCTAACTTCTGTGCAATGATAATATCTTCCTTCATCATTTCAATTTCTTCTTCCGTATATGTAAAAGACTTCGCATGCGGGCGAATCATAACGTGAATCGGTATATGTACTGCTTCTACCGCTTTTTTAATAAATGCATAGCTCGGCGTTAAACCACCTTCTGTATAAGATGAAATTAATTCAATCCGCTTCCCGCCAGCGCTTTCAATTCGTTTTACATCTTCTAAACATGTTGCAATAACCTCTAGCATGAGATGACCTCTTTTCGTGCTTTTTTCTTATTATAACATTAGTAAAAATAAGAAGCCTAGCTTTCTCCTTTAAAACTTAAAAAAGAAGAATGAAAAGAAAGATTTTTTTATTGGCAACAATTATTGGTAACATCCTATTATTCATGTACACTCCTACCATAATGAAAAAACCCATCATTTTGACGGACTTTTCTAATTTCAAGCTTTTCTTTCCTCAGTTTTCATATCAATGCCTAATTGATCTTCCAATAACTTTACACCTTTCTTTGTAAGATGGACAGCTCGGTTCTTATCCATTTTCGTAATCCATCCCTGTTCAAAAAGCAGTTTTGCAATTGCAGACCCTAACCAACCAGAAATATGATAACGCCGTTCACTCCAATCAAGGCAAGGTTTTGCAAATACCCTCCTTTTTGTATCTGCCTCATCAACATTTATTCCAAAATTCAGAAACCATTGCTTACCTTGTTCCGTTACAATGTATTCTCCATCCTCTAAAATTATAAATTGCCTATCTAGTAATTTTTCAGTTATCTCTACACCGAGTTTGCCTGCAAGATGATCATAGCAAGTTCGAGCATAACGAATTTGTTTTAGTTGGTCCGATTGTTTTAAAGACCGAACTTGGACTGTTGGTGCAATTGTTCCTAACTTTTCAAGAACTTCTGCTACCTCTTGATTAGCAAGTCGATAGTAACGATGTCTACCATGTTGTTCAACTGTAAGTAGATTCCCCTCTACTAATTTTGAAAGGTGAGAACTAATCGTTGGATGTGACACCTTTGCCATATAAGCTAATTCGCTGGCAGGTAGTGCCTGATTATTCATTAAACAATCTAAGATAATTGCTCTTGTAGGTTCAGCAATTAGTTTGGCTATATATGAGATATTCGGATATACATTCATATTTCGATGATACCCTAACTATTAAACTGATACAATTATTTTAAGTTTAATAGTAAAGGAGAATGTATTATGAATGCAATTGATCTTAGTATATTAAATTTGAAAGAAACGAGAAGACGCTCAGAAAAATTATGGGATTCTCTTCCCGATAATTTTCTTAATTGGAAGCCTGATCATGAAGCTATGTCCTTTGGTGAGATGATTCGTCATGTATGGAGCTCAACTTTTTACTATCATATGATTTTAAAAAACAACGGCTCAATACATGATATACATTTCCCGTATGATGACGAGCCAATTACTTGTGTAAAAAAAGAAATTGAATTGGCACAAGTATACTTTACTGACTTCATAGAATATGTTCAATCCATAAGCATAGCTGAGCTAGATTCAACCCTTATTGATCGAAGCGATGTTGGCTATCAAAGATATTTAGGCGACATGCTATTACGAATTGCCTATCATGATGCGGTCCATGCAGGTCAATTTTTACAATATTTACGAATGGTAAACTTGGAAAGACCTTTAATTTGGGATTAAATACGAAAAATGTTTATACAACCTCCAAACTGGCATTACAATAAGAATTTTTCAACAAGAAACAACCAAAAAACCATGATAATCATTTATATTAAAAACCTACATCTCAACTAAGTACTTCATACACATAAAAAGCACGGGTTTGATTACTAATCAAACCCGTGCTTTCAAAACAAATATAATATCCATAAACAATAAAATGTAAGCTTTAAAAACTACGACCGAAACGCCGCATCCGCCAGCATAGACAATGTTGCATCATCCATCGGTGGATTATGCAGTCCTGCTCTGACGTTTAAATAGTAACGATGGAGCGGATTTTTTTCTGATAAACTTTTTGCTCCTACGATGCGCATCGATTTATCCACTATAGATATCGCCGCATTTGTTACAGCATATTTCACGGCTGCTAATTCTGCTTGCAGTGATAGTTTATCTTCTGCCTCATCGTACTTTTTCGCAATTTGATATAAAAAGACGCGAGCTTGCATAAGCTCGAGTTCTAATTCTCCAACTAATCTTCTAACATTCGGCAATAAACTAATAGAATGGTTTAAACTGTTTGGCTTGTATGATTCCGCAAATTGAACTGCATAATTTCTTGCTGATTGTGCAATTCCTAAATAACATGCTGGTATATGTAGCAACCAGCCAACACCCTTTTGTTTTACTTTCCCGCCTTTTATATCTGTAAAAAAGCGACTTTCTATCTCTACATTTTGTAAGACAAGGTCGTGGCTAGCAGTCCCTCGCATTGCAACGCTATCCCACGTTTCTTCAATAGATACACCGAGTGTATTTCTTGGAATAACAAACTCACCAACTTCTTCTTGGCCTTCCATACTTGCTGAAATAATAAAATAATCAAGTACTGGCGCCATCGTTGTAAAAGTTTTTCTTCCATTTATAACCCACTTCTCGCCTTGTTGAACCGCTATTGTTTCTGGTTTGCCGCCACGCGTCGGACTCCCTGTTTTCGGTTCTGTTGCTGCCCTGTTAAAGAGCGCACCATTACGTACTTCTTCGCAAAACCATTTGAACATCTCATCATTCCAAGAGCGATTTTCCGCTAGCTCTTTCACAATGCCAAGATGCCAGCCAATCGATAATGCTGTAGCTCCGCAGCCTTCCGCGATTTTCTCTTGAAATAAAACAAAGTCATATAAAGAAATCGCACTACCACCAAATTCCTTCGGTAACGTTAATTTCGTATATCCGATATCTTTCAAATCATTTATATTTTCATACGGAAATGATCCCAATTCACTTAGCTGATGCTCCCTTTCCATGAACTTCGGAATCAATTTATTTATTTGTGCAATAATGAAAGATTGTTCTTCTGTTTCAACAAATGAGAGTGCCATACTATAATCTCCTTTATGTTCGATTCATCAACCGCTCACTTTTTCATTATGATTATATGAAGCTACCTCTCTATTGTTTCACTATTCCGATAAAAATACAATGTTTTTGACTAATAAGAAAAGTTCCTATTTAAGGATAGGTTCTTTTCTTATGTTAATCTCCCTTCAATGCCTTTAATGGCAAAGAGGTTACATATCCAATATACGAGAATAATTCTTTAAAGAAGAATGGAATTTCTGTGTCTAACGTTTTATATGCTGATGTCGGCGTTGGTGAAGCATACGCTTCAATATTAATATGTTTTGCAATTCTCATTGCGCGTTTCATATGAAGTGGATCACTTACAATCGTGTATGTGCGTATTCCGTTCTCTATTCCAACTTGCTTCGCATTTTTTAAATTTTCTTCAGTGAAAAGGGATTTAGTTTCAATTAAAATATCTTCCTCTTTTACACCTTGTTTCATTGCATATACTCTTGCAGTACGTGCTTCCTCAAGTTCTGCTTCGAACTTTGTACCACCTGTAAAAATAATCTTTTTAATATTTCCGTTCTTATATAAAGAAATCGCATGATTAATTCTTTCTTTAAATACAGGAGATGGTTTTCCGTTCCACGAAGCTGCTCCTAGTACGATACCAGCATCCGTTTTCACGTCATCATTTGCTTTAAAACGATAACTCCAAATATCGTAAGCTGCATAACTTACATATAAAATAGCAGAACAAATCATTAGTAAAAATACTTGAAAGATTCGTCTTTTCTTACTCTTCTTATTTTCTTTCATTTGTAATTGCCTCCGTACATCATCCATACTTCTATAAAAAACATTTATATCAAATCGTTTTGTTTGAGTTTATTTAAAAGAAGGAACTTTACTTGTTATTTATGTATAAAAGGGTTTTCATTTAAAATTGAGGATTATCAATTCATTTTCATTTGCGGTTTTCATTACATTTTTTAAATTCATAAGTTTATTACCATACAACTACATTGTAACGAATTTTTTCTCAGAAGGGAACGATGAAACAAAAGGAATTAAAATAAAGTAGCATTTTGTAAGAAAAAAGGTATATTTTTCATATGTCACGAACAATATACCTTTCAAAACACGAATTATAACTTTTCTTTATATAACTCTAATTTTTCTAACAATTGTTCTTTTACGCCTGGCCATTCACTCGAGATAATACTGTACACCACCGCATCTCTCACATAACCATTCGGTAATTTTCTTTCATTTCGAAGCACACCCTCTTTTACTGCTCCTAACCTTTCAATTGCTCGTTGTGCTTTTTCATTTCTTGCATCCGTCTTAATTTGTACCCTAAGCATATGCAGTTTTTCAAAAGCATACTGGAGAAGCATATACTTACACTCTGAATTTATACTCGTACGTTGCACACTCGGATGATACCACGTTTGCCCTAACTCAACTGTCTTATCTTCTACTGAAATATTATATAAACGTGTACTTCCTACAATCTTATTCGACTGTTGATCTACGGTTACGAAAGGTATTTGAGTACCTCTTCCGTAACCTTTTATCGCTTTTTGAACGTATTGTTGCATATCTTGCACACTATCCATTTTAGAGATTAAATACGCCCAAATAGCCCGATTTCCTTCTACAATCGAAAACAAAGTTTCGACATCAGTATTATCCATTAACCGCAACTTTGCTCTTTCGTGAATAATTTCCATTTTTAAGCCCCCTTTGTTGTTACTATATCATAAGAATATAAAACGTATTATAAGAATATAAAAAATATAGAGCAAAGAATTCTTTTCAAATATATTCTTCTCGTATAAGGTAGGAAGACTCATCAGTAACCCTTAAAAAAAAATTTTTGGTAATTTCCAATAAATTCTATATAATGATAAATGGGAGGGGATAAAAAATGCTAGATCAAATTACTTGGGGAACGCCAGGCAGCTTATTATGCTTAGGGTTCTTTTTTGCGGGACTAGGAATCTTCTTAAGAAGCGTTACGTCATATACGAAAAATAAATAAGAATATCCCGCTTTTAAACAAAAGAAGCCCTCTTTTTACAAACGGCTTCTTTTTTATAACTTTACCTTATTAAAACTTTAAAGCAATAAATAAGCAATCGGCGTAATAATAAGTAACGTTAAAATCGTTCTCTGCACATATAAAATAATAAGTTCAGACACTTTTAACGGAATATCTGTTGATAATATACAAGGAATGGAAGCGGAGAAAAACAAAATAGATGATACGGAAACAACTGCAATGACAAACTTTGTCACAATTGGTGCACTTACTACTAATAATGACGGTAAAAACATTTCTGCAATACCAACTGATGCGGCTTTAGCAGCTAATTCTGCTTCCGGTAATTGTAATAGCCATGTAAATGGATAGAAAATATAACTAATCCAATCAAATATTGGCGTGAACTTCGCTAAGACGATACCAATTAATCCTACTGACATAATAGATGGTAAAATTCCCATCGTCATAATAAATCCATCTTTTAAATTCACTGCAATATTTTTCATAATGCTCGGTGCAGATTTTGATACTTCTAACGCATCTTCCCAAGCACGTTCTAACATTTTCTCTTTATAAACAGGCTCTGGGAACCCTTCTTCTGTTACATATGTATCTGGTTTTCTACTAAGGGGTGGGATTCTTACGGTGATAGCAGTCACGATGAATGTTACAACAAGCGTAGTCCAAAAATAAACATTCCATAAATGCATAATATCTAATGTTTTTGCGATGATGATCATAAATGTAGCGGATACTGTAGAAAATCCTGTAGCGATAATCGCCGCTTCTTTTGTCGTATACTTTCCTTCTTTATACACGCGATTCGTAATAAGGAGAGCAAGCGAATAACTTCCAACGAAGGACGCAACTGCGTCGATTGCCGATCTCCCCGGCGTATTCCATAATGGCCTCATAATCGGCCGACAAAATGTACCGATAAATTCAAGCAATCCATATCCGACTAATAACGCTAAAAACGCCGAGCCAATTGGAACGAGCAAACTTACTGATATGACTAGCTTCTCATACAAAAACGGTCCAACATCTGGCGCAAAGAACCAAGCTGGTCCTACTTTTAAACAATATAATATGCCAAATACAACGCCAACTACTTTTAAAATAGAAAAACAAATGTCTACGATAGATGCATTCCATTTCTTCGTATAAAATGGATAAATCGCACCAATCGCCATAACGAACAATGCATAATAAGGTACTACGCCTGGAACCGAAGCCCTAATCCACGATACGATATGATCAATCATAATAGACGATGCACCGTTTATCGTAACAGGAACGAAAAACATAAACACCCCAACGAGGCTAGCAAGTATAAACCGAAGAATAATCCCCTTCTCTCGCCCTGTCTTAATTACATTACTCTTTAATTCAATTTCACTCAAAATTCGACACCTCCTATTATCTAAATATTCTGTATAATTATGTTATATTCCTTCTTCCCATTTCTAATATTTCATCATATAAAAAAAAGCCTATTTTAAAATAGGCTTTTTCTACTACCTCTCATAATCATCCACAATTACTTGAATAACACGATGCGATTCTTCTGCCACTATGTTATTACTAGTCTTATTCGCATCATATGTAATTAACGCTTTCCAAAGTGCCCATCCTCTTGCTCTATTCCACGTTTCTTCATCTATGCGCAATACTTCTTTAAATACGTTTCTGCTATTCTTATCAAAAAAAGTCCATGCCATCGCCGCATCACAAGCAGGATCTCCTACACCTAAAATACCAAAATCAATTACAGCACAAAGTTTTCCCTCTTTAACGAGTAAATTCCCCGGTGCTACATCTCCATGAATCCAAACTGGCTTACGGTCCCATGTTGAACTAAGTGCTACATTCCAAAGATGCTTTAATAATGCCTCGTCAAAAACATCCTTATTATTTTCAATAGCAACTCTCGCCTCTTCATCATATACAGATATAAGTCCGCCTCGGTAAAAATTATGTGCTCCAGCTAAAGGGCCGTTACTCGCATTAATAGATTGCAATTCTACTAAAAAGGATCCTAAGTCCGCCGCAAATTCATTTAAATCACGAACATTTTGTTTCGTAACTGTTTCTCCCTCTATCCACTTATTAATAGACCAAGGCAATGGATACGCTTCAGACGGATTTCCTTTCGCAATTGGTGTAGAAATTGGTAAAGAAAGTCCCTTACTTAATATAGGAAGCCAACTATTTTCTTTCTCTACTTGCGGTGCATATGCCGCATCACTTGGCAATCTTACACTCATCTCATCCCCTAAGTGAAACGTCCTATTATCATGCCCACTAAACTTTACAGGTTTCACTTCTAAATGGGCCCATTCAGGAAACTGTTCCTGTATTAACTTTTCAACTAAACTTACGTTAATTGGATGCATTCACATTCTCCTTTTCTTTTGAAACTTACTAAGCCCATCCGTACTTCCAACATATTCAAAATTATTTTTCTTATAAAAATCATTCAACGTACGATTATGCCCCACGCAATCTAACTTCAAATACTCTTTGTCATGTTGTACATTCTCTTCTATCCACTGTAAAATCCATTCTCCAATTCCGTTCCCCTTATACTTCCGTTTCACCGCAAATCTATGAATATATAATGAATTAGAAACTTCCTCTTTACCAAAAATATGTTCATCCCATTCATTTTGTTTAGGAGAAACTGTAACCGTACCAACTATTTCATCTTCTTTCAGAACAACATATGTATATTTCTCTCTTATACATTCTAGTATTTCAGCCGTAGCTTCCTCTCCTAAAAGATACTGCCACTAATCCACTTCTTTATATTGTAGCCATTGTGCTACTTCTTTTAATAGAGTAATAATGCTATCGCTTTCCTCTTCAGTAGCAGTTCGAATTGTATATTCTTTAACTGTATTTCTCTCCATATCGCTGTTCCCCTTTCCTATCGCTATCATACTGATAAACGCGTTCTACCGTCATTTTCGTCGGTAACGTATTCAACATAATAACCTTGATTCCTTGCGTTTTCATACATCAATTCAATCTGTTTTTGATCTTTAGCGTAAATTGTGACGTATGTACAATCCGCAACTAGTAAAACTAATTCACACTTACTCTCTTTAAATTCTTCATATGTTTCAATATCTACTACTTCCTCTCCCTTTGAATACGCTTTTAAATCTGCAAAAATAACATAATATATATTGTCTTTAAATAATATTTTCAAATCTGATCCTTCCACTATACTTGGTTCTTCTGGAAATAATGCCTCATCCAATCCACCACGTGCTATTAAGTATGACTCCTCACTCCCTACCCACCAATCATATGAAGAAATATCAATTGGCTTTAACACTTTCCAAAGTAAATTATCATATTCATTTGGAATATCTACTGTAATTCCTCTTTTCATTTATTTGCTCCTAGCTTATTTATTTTCGTTTTCATTTCATACATTATATACCAAATTCAATTACCATATTTTGTCGATATCTATGTAACTTGTATTTCACCGCGAAAAAAAACCGTCCCACTACTTATGAAACGGTTTCTTTATGCTTATTAAGTTTTTCATGCAATTGTTGCACTGCGCTTTAAAATAAATTCTAATATATTCATCACATCAGCCATTTATTCTTAATGCTCACTTCGTCTTCACAAAATAATATAAAAACCACACCGCATGATTTTGTTCATCGGCAGCTATTCTGCGCAATAACTCTTTCATATGTGCATCCGATGCTTCATCTGAAATTTCCAAGTAAAAATCTACTGTCTTCTGTTCATCTTGTATTGCGAATTCTAATCCTTGTAAGTACGTATTTGGACATTCTTCTGTAATTTGTGGTTTAGGCTGCTGACCAGTTAAATTTGTATAGATCTGTACAAAATGATGGAAATGCTTTATTTCATCGTTACGAATTTCAAGAATTTGATTTCGTTCCGCCGCATTTGGAGCCATGTTGGCTAATTTCGCATAGCAACTTATTGCACTAAACTCTCCATTAATTGCTTTCTCAATATCACGAATCAACTTATCATTTTGCCTATACCAATCATAATCATTCGAATTATACATCGTATCCCCTCCATTATTTCACATAACATTTTATGCAATTTGAAATAGCAGGAGCATGTATATAAAAGGAAAACGCAAATCCGAACTCTTCGATTAAAAAACCTATCTATCACTACTTTATTTTCCTATAGAGTAATAATGAATTCAAAAAAACCGGTTCACTAATAGTGAACCGGTTTTATCTTTTACACATTTCATTTATACACAACTTTAAAATAGGAATAAACAGTTAATACATAATACCCAAAGTAAATTATGCAATATGCACCACTACTAATTAAAATTGGAATAATGATGTTATTTATAGGTATATTGTTAATTATCGGTATCGCAAATAAGCTATGAACAAGTCCGACTATTAGAGGTGAAATAAAACTAAAGCTAACTTGTTTCGAAATTGACTTTCTTACCTCTTTTTTCGTAACACCTATTTTCCGAAGAGTTTCATAATATCTCTGATTAGCATACGCTTCAGATAATTGTTTATAATATATAATTGAACCTGTCGCCAAAACAAATATTCCCCCTAAAAAACTTCCAATAAATAACGCAACTCCATACAGTTGCATAAAATCTCCATTTGTTTCAGATTGCCCTACATAATACCCTGCTGCGACTGTACTAATTGCCGTTAAAGCTGTAGCGCTTAATATAGCAATTGTTGCAAGTAACTTAGCGTTCCCTTTTACTCGGTATAGTAATTGCGAAATGTTTATTATATTTATACCGCTATAAAATATTTCTCTTTTACTTCTAATTTTCTTTAAAACAATAACTGTATAAGAAGTGAATAGAAAATATGTCCCAAAAACAACTAAAAACAAAATAAAAACTGGAATCATTATAGGATTTATAATAGGGTTCATAGGATCAATGGGATTCCGCACAATATTTACTACTTCACGGAAGAAGCCTGCTAATATATATCCTAATCCCATTAAAATAAGACCTATATACGCCCTAAGTACAGAACCTTTTGGCATCCGTTCTCCTTGATGATTAGCTTGAAACATTTCAATCAATGGAAATTTATAAATAATGCGAGAGTTTTTCCATGCTGTATATAATAAAATAGATAAAAAGACGATGAACGTGTCTATTATTGCTTTTATAGATAACTCAAAATGAATAGGTACATTTAATTTCATTAAACTCATTAGCAGCTCTAAAAATAACTTAAAACTCATACTGCCAATCAGTATGCCAACTACTAAAGCAAAGCCTCCCATTATCATAGTCTCACAAAATAACATCGTACCAATTTGTTTTTTAGTTATTCCTAGTAAAGAATATAATCCTACCTCTTTTTTACGTTTCCTTATAAAAAAATTAGTAGAATAAATAATAAATATGGCTATAAAAATAATGAGAATCACTTTTGAAGATTGAAGAACACTATTAATCATCACATTATTAACCATTTCTTTTTTTATTTGAGTACTATATCGAAGTGATGCAAATATAAAATAGATAAGCATACTTGAAGCTAACGATACAAAATAAAGTATATACTCTTTAAAATTACGCCGTATGTTACGTTGAACTATATCAAATAAATTCATTTATCTGAACCTCCAGGAAATAATTGATGTAAAATATGACAAAGGGCACAGCTAGATAAGGTCACCAGCCAGCCCTCCAGAAATAGAAGACATTACATCAATGACTTTTTGAAAACACCTTACTAAAAAATTACCTTTTCACTTATTCATATCGCAAACACTCAATCGGATCTAATTTAGCCGCTTTATTAGCCGGCAGTATGCCAAAGACAATACCAATTGACATCGATATTCCAACTGAGAGTAATCCAAGACTTACAGAAATAACTAGTGGCCATTCACCTATTGATGAAGCGATCCAAGCAAAAAACATACCTAATCCAAAACCAATCGCCCCGCCTAATGACGTTAAAATACATGCTTCGATGAGAAATTGTGTTAATATTTTTCCTCTCGTTGCACCGAGCGCTTTTCGAATACCTATTTCACGTGTACGCTCTGTAACGGATACTAACATAATATTCATCACACCAATACCACCTACAAGTAAGGAAATCCCAGCAATACTAGCAAATACTATTTTCATCGTTCGTGTTGACTCTTCTATTTTTTGACCATATGCTTTCGTATCCTCCACTGTAAAAGAATGCTCAAATTCTGGGGATTTCAATTCATTCAATACAGATATAGCTTGTTTTTCTACAGCCTCTCGCTCACTTGGAGAAGATAACTTAATTTTCACTGTATCGTATTCCTCAATCCCTGCAATTAAAGATGCATTGTCGATAGATGTATATCCTTCATACAATTTAAATTGACGTTGAAAACCGTCTTCATATTTGTACACCCCGACAACTTTATATGGTTTTCCTTTTATATCTATATACAAATAATCTTTCCAAGTATCAAATAGTGTTTTAAATAAATCTTCAGCTACAATTACAACAGGAATTGGCTTTTTCAGTTCATCCGTTGTTAACTCTCGCCCATGCACCATCTTCATTTTAAAGTCCTGCATAAAGTTTCCTGTTCCCCCATTTAAACTAAAGGAAACATTTTTTGATCCCGTATATACTTTTACGTCCCTATGCACATTGGGATACACATCTTTTACACCTCGTATCACTTGCAATTGCTTTACCATATGTGGTGTAATTTTTGCTTTTTCTGTCGGAAAATCCGGGTTGAAGTATTCTATTTTAAGTTCATCCATATGCTGATTCTCTGCAAGTTCCTTTTGCATCTTTGCAGTCTGTCCATCTCCCATTGAAATAATTGTAATAATTGCACTTATTCCAATAATAATACCTAGCATTGTTAATATAGATCGCATTTTATGCGCAAAAATAGAAGATATGGCCATGCGTATATTTTCATTCGTATTCAAATTTATTCTCTCCAATCTTGTACGATATTGCCGTCACGAATTACAATTTGACGTGCTGCTGCTTCTCCGATTTCACGATCGTGAGTAATCATAATAATCGTTGAACCTTGTTTATTTAATTCGTAAAAGAGCTCCATAATTTGTTCACTCGTTTTCGTATCAAGTGCACCAGTTGGTTCATCGGCTAAAATAAATTTCGGATTATTTACAATTGCACGCGCTACAGCAACACGCTGTTTTTGACCACCTGATAACTCACTTGGAAGATGAGTAGCACGTTCAGCTAACCCAACTTTCGTTAAAGCAGCTAACGAAAGCTCGCGTCTTTCTTTTTTATCAACTCCTGCATAAATAAGAGGTAATTCTACATTTTGAAGGGCTGTAAGCCTTGGTAGTAACATGAAATTTTGGAATACAAAGCCGATTTCTTTATTACGTACGTGTGCAAGTTCTGTTTCAGACATAGTTGAAATGTTTTGACCAGCTAGCTCATACGTACCTGCAGTTGGTTTATCTAAACAACCGATAATGTTCATTAAGGTTGACTTACCAGAACCTGATGGTCCCATAATGGAAGTGAATTCCCCCTGATTCAGTATTACATCGATTCCATGTAATATTTGGACGGACTCTGTACCGTTTTGAAAAGATTTCGTGATGTCTTTTAAATGAATCATTTTGTGTTAACCTCCATACCATCTTTTACATTTTTCATAGGTTCAGAGATAATTTGTACACCTTTTTTCACTCCAGAAACTTTTGCTTCATGATCCATTTCAAATTCAACCGTAACTACTTGTTCTTTCGCTTTTCCATCTTTGACAACGAATACAACATCTTTGTCACCTTTTTTCACCATACTGCTTTTCGGAACGATTGTACCTGTTGCTTCGCCTGTTTTATTTGTCACGTTTACGTGGAAACCGTTTTGTAATCCTTCACTCTCGTTTAATGTAACAGTGAATGGATAGCTAGAAACTCTTTTGTTTTCATCCATATTCTTTACTGGTGTAGATCCGATTTCTGTAACTTTTCCTGACCACGTCTTACCAGATACAGTTTTTGATGAAACTATTACTTCTTGTCCAACTTTCACACTCGCAAGCTCATATTCAGACAGTTGACCTTTTACTTTAAATGGACCAGCGTGACGAAGCGTAATCCCACTCATTCCAGCATCATTATTTTTGACGATGTCATCAATTACACCATCAGCCGGGCTCGTTACTGAAAGTGTGTTTACTTTCTCTTTTGCTGCTTTAATCATTTCATCAGCTTTTTCTACTTCAAACCTTTTCATTTCAATTTGTGATTCTAATTGTTGTACTTCGATTTCTGATGCTTTTAACGTTCCCTCAGGAAGACCAGCGTTTTTATCTTTTTTTAATTTCTGCTTCGCTGCATCCATTTGTTTCTGATGCAATGTTACTTCTTTTTGCGCAATTTTCTTTTGCATTTCCGCTTCTGTTACACCTTGTTTAGTAATTGGGTCATTATATTTAAAAAGAAGTTGCCCTTTTTTTATTTCATCACCTTTTTTAACAGCTATTTCATACGTACCTTTTGTTGGATCGAATGAAATTGTTTCTATACCATTTGGGATAACCTCTCCGCCTAATTTTTGCTCCTCCTCTATTTGTTTTTCTGTCACTTCATATGTTTTATAAGTTTCAACTGGTTCAGATTCTCCTGCAAATGTCATATACGACCCTACTCCTAAACCAATTGTGACCATACCAACGATGACTAGTTTTTTTGCTTTCTTCATATCATAATATCCTCACTTTTTCATGTGTTTTACTTTTAGAAACTGTACGTCCTTTTCTTTAATAATTTTTGAACGTTTTTGAAAATGATATATAAAGCCTCGTACATACTATGTACAATATAAAAAGCCCCACTTTTTCATTACCAGTTCCTCCTTGACCTAACATACGTATAGGATAGAAAAAACTAATTAAATAAAAAGTGGGGTAAACATTAAATTTTTATTAAATTCTTGAACTCTCTTCTTTTGGCAATCTTACTTCAAATATTGTTCTAATTACATTACTTTCTGCTGAAATCGTTCCATTATGCTGTTCAACAATATTTTTTGCAATAAATAACCCAAGGCCTGTACCACCTTGTTGCCCTGTTCTTGCTTTATCACCTGTATAAAGCATGTCAAAAAGATAGGGCAAATCTTCTTCTGGAATGCTATCTCCGTAATTAATAATTTGTATGATAACCTCTCCATTTTCAATATATCCATTCATATCAATAAATTGGCCAGTATCTCCGTATCTAACCGCATTTGTTACAAGATTTTCAAATACTCGAGCTAACAAATTCCCGTCACCATAAATATATAAATGAGGATTAACATTCAACCTAGCTTCTAAATGATGTTTCTCCAATAATGGATATAATTCCTCATCTAATTGTATAAGCAATTCACTTATATTAATTGTTTTTTTATCTAACTTTAGCACGCCATAGTTCATTCGCGTAATTTCAAATAACTCATCAATTAAACTTTCAAGTCGCTGCGATTTCGCAAATGCAATCATAGAAAAATGTTTAATTTGCTCCTTCGATAAACTCTCATCTTTAAGAATTAAATCTAAATAACCTAAAACAGACGTTAAAGGCGTTCTTAAGTCATGAGCTAAATTAACAACGAGCTGATCTTTACTACTTTCTGCAAAGTCACCTCTCTCAACAGCCTCTTTTAGTTTTTCACTCGCTATATTTATTTCACGCGCAATCTCGCCAAATTCATCATTTGAAGTAATATGAACTCTCTTTGTAAAATCACCGTTAGCAAGATGGTGAATACCGTTAGAAATTTCATTAAAATATTTTAAGTATGGTTTTGTTAAAAAGAAAAAGAATACAACAGATAGTGGGATAAAACACATTAAAAAGAATTTAATATCTACAATTGGTCTAAATTGAGCTAAATAATCTTCGTAACGTACCATCGTTCTATAATAAAGCTGTAATACTTTATAAATTATATATGTTCCACCAGCTGCTAATACCATGCTTAGCGCAAACAAGGCAATCATTTTAAAACGAAAACTTCTCATCATGTTAGCCATTGAACGTATAACCTACCCCCCATACCGTTTTTATTAACTTATCCTTTCTTGTATCCTCCCCAATTTTTTTCGTAAAGTACGAATATGTACCGCAACCGTACTTCCACCATCGTAATAATCACCCGTCCACACTTGCTGAAAAATGTGTTCCACACTGTACACTTTCTTCGGATGACTCGCTAATAAATATAAAATATCAAACTCTTTTGGAGTTAATTCAATTTGTTCGCCATATACATTTACCTTTCGTTGATCAAGATTAATAGCCACTCCGCTTGTTTCTAAAACGGATTTCTTCTCCTCTACTTTCGGTTGATTTAACGTAAGAAATCTGCGTAATTGTGCATTTACACGTGCAACTAATTCAATTGGTGAAAAAGGCTTTGTCATATAATCATCCGCACCTAGTACAAGACCTGTCACCTTATCAAAATCAGATGTTTTCGCGCTTAGGAAAATGATTGGCATATTATGTTTGATACGAATTTGTCTTGCTACTTCATAACCATCTATTTTTGGCATCATAATATCTAAAATAACTAAATCAATTGGTTGCGATTGAATGATAAGAACTGCTTCTTCTCCATCAGTAACTTTCACAACATGATAACCTTCTTTTTCTAAATGTATCCCAATTAACTCCGCAATTTCCACCTCATCATCCGCTATTAATATTGAAATCTGCTTCATTTTACTCTTCCTCTCATTCCTTTTTCATACGTTCAATTTTAAACTAGTCTATTTGTTTATCCCCTCTTCAAAGAGCTTTATTATGAAATCCTTACTTTTTAAAAATAATCTTGAGTACTATATTTCTTTATGCATTTATTTTTGCATGTTTATATTTTGTTAACTTTGCAACACCCTCTACGATTTCACGTTGTGTGGTAGAAAATGCAGAAAAACTAACAAAATTAAAGCATATCAGAGATAATCATTATATAGTACAACAGGTTTTTCAGGAGGATTTCTACATCCCAAGCCTAGCTAAGGGACAGTTAGTTCAACAAACAACTAACTCCCTTTTCATTATATCAATATATTTTGTACACTTACATGTATTTCAACATAAAAAACTGCTCCACTACTAGTGAAACGGTTTTTCCTTTATTAATTTTTATGCATTCACTTCAGTTTTTTGTTCCTTTACTCCACTACGTTTGAAAGCAGTCGCTAAAATAATCATCATACTTACTGCACCAATCCAAACGAGCACAGTAAGAGGTGTACTCCAGCTTAATCCTTTTCCGAAGAAGAATATTTCTCTAAGCCCTTCAATCATAAATCGCATTGGCAACCATGCGTACACCCAGTCTTGATAAAATGGTAACAACATTTCCGGTGCTAACGATAATAACGGTGCCCCGAAGAATAGTAAGAGAGCGAATACACCGATTCCCTTTAGTCCAACTAATGAAAGTACCGCCGATATCATTAAGAAGAAACTAAAGGATGTAATAGATAGAAACAGTGCCGTATCTGTGAAGTTCGAAATATTTACCCCTACCATACCATCCGCGATCCATGTAAGACCGAACCCAATGACAAATATGGCATCTGCTCATATTGGTGTGATTCAGCAATGGCTAAATAACGGGCAAAAAGAAACACCTGAGGAGATTGCTCACTTTTTATCAACAATCGCAGTTCATGGGCCTTTTTATGCAGCTGGCTTAAAGAAATAATTCAGCTATATAATAAAAGAACATCCACTATAATAGCGGATGTTCTTTTATTTCATTACAACACTTCAATATACCCTTCTGTTCCATGTACCCGAATTCGTTGTCCGTCTTTTATTAAATTCGTAGCATTCTCTACTCCAACAACTGCCGGTAATCCATATTCACGTGCAATTACTGCTCCGTGCGTCATAAGTCCGCCAACTTCAGTGACTAACCCTTTTATAGACACAAACAATGGTGTCCAGCCCGGATCAGTAAAAGCTGTAACTAATATGTCGCCCTCTTCTAAATTCGCTTCTTCCATGTTTAAAATAACGCGAGCTCTCCCCTCAATCACTCCTGAAGAAACAGGCAAACCTACAATCGCATCATCTGGGAGGTTTTCTCGTTTATATTTACCTGTAATGATTTCTCCATCAGACGTCATTATACGAGGAGGCATTAGTTTTTCATATAATTTGTAATCATTTTTTTGTTTTTGGATAAGCTCATAATCTAGTTTATTCGTGCGAACTACTTCGTGAAGTTCTTCAAAAGTTAAATAGTATATATCATCAACTTCATGAATGACACCGCTCTGCACAAGTTGCTCAGCTTCTTTCAGTAACGCTTGCTTATATATGAAATAACGATTAATCATACCGTATTTTGGATATTCACGATAGCCGATAAAATTACGGATATTACGAATCATTCGCTTCGTTTCTTCTACTTTTTGTTTTCCACCCGGTAAGTGCTGTAATCGATTTACTAACTCTTCTTCTTTTTTTAAAGCTTCTTGCAGTCCTTCTTCAAATTTCCGCTTACTCGCACCATATTCAAAATCTCTTATATTATTTAAAATCATCGGGATAATTGTAGTTGGCTTTTCACTCCAGCGCGTTTTCGTAATGTCGATTTCTCCGCTACATCTCATTCCGTATTTATTTAGAAAAGTTAGAATGGCATCTCGAGCTTCTTCTCCACCTTTAAACTGAACTATTTCATCCAAAAAGTTCTCATTTTCTACATGTTGTAAATACGTAATAACTTCTGGATATGACCGAATCACATCAGCGACATCCATTAATGCTAAACCCATTTCAGATGTAATATTATTTTGTACCGATTGAGAAAGCGTGTCTGCTGCATTTTTTTCGCCTAGCCATTGCTCCATTTTTTCATTCATCCATGCTGAAGCATTCATTCCTGCCATAATAACAGCGATACTTTGCGGGTTAAATAATACTTTTTTTAATTGCTGGATGTCTTCCAAAATAAAATTAAGTACATCCACCCCTGATTTCATTTGCATGTTTCGTTTTAACTCTTTGATTGATGCTTCACTATTCTGTATTAAATTCGTAACGATTGCCGGATTATTTTCGATTTCTGGTTGCGAATTTGCAAGTTGCTTATTTTTACTAACAATCTTTTCTTTTTCATCATCCGGCAACAATGTAATAAAATTATCTCGCTCGATTATAGTCGTTAATGCATCTCTTACGAGTGGATCTGATTTTCCTAAAGTGTTTATTAAGTAATTTCTGCTAGCAGGTGAAGCTAATTGTTGCGTAGCATCAACAAACAGCCGTCCTCCCGCTTTACGCATAGGAGCATTAGTCGTTAACAGGAAAAAAGATAACCCAAGTGGTTTCATCGCATCAGTCATCATTTGTTGATGGCCAACTGATATATATACATGATTTCCCCCATCATTTTCTTCAGGAATTGGATATAAAGTCGTAATGGGGCGACTTTGGACAATATAAAATGTATTATGGGCTAAACACCATTCAATATCTTGCGGACAACCAAAATAAGCTTCAATCTGTCTTCCGATACTTGCTAGTTGTAAAATTTGTTGTTCAGACAATGTTTGAAGTTTTTGCTGATTAGGAGCAATTTTCTTTCTCTCTGTTCCGCCTTCTTTTCGTCCATAGATGGCTAATTTTTTCGTTGCGATGACCTTTTCGACGATTTCATCTTCTTTTACCTTATAATTATCGGCAGAAACCAATCCAGATACTAGCGCCTCGCCAAGTCCAAAGCTGGCATCGATTGACAACACCTTCCTATTCGAAGTAATCGGATCCGCAGTAAATAAAATCCCTGAAGCCTCAGGGAAAACCATTTTTTGAATGACAACACATATAGAAACTTGATTATGTTCAAAACCATTTTGCATGCGGTACGTAACTGCTCGCTCTGTAAATAAAGACGCCCAGCACTTTCTTACATGCTGTAAAATCGCTTCTTCTCCAATAATATTTAAATACGTATCTTGTTGACCTGCAAATGAAGCATACGGTAAATCTTCAGCCGTAGCACTCGAACGCACGGCATACGCATGTTCATTTCCAAAACGCGAGAGATAATGAGCTACTGCTTCCACTACATCAGTAGGGATTTCTACTGCCATAATGACTTCTCTAATCTTCTTACTCATTTCACCAATTTGAGCACGCTCTTCCATTTTCAACTTTGTTAGCTGCTGCAACAAAGTTTGAAGCTCTTCATTTTGCTCGATAGCCTTTTCATATCCTACCGTTGTAACACAAAAACCTTCGGGTACTTGTATACCTTGAATGTTTGTTAACTCCCCTAAATTCAATCCTTTTCCACCGACGAGAAAAAGCTGCGTTTTTTCTATTTCCTGAAAATCGAGAACGAAAGAACTCATGTAACATCTCTCCTTACTTTGCATGTGTACTTGATTGTAACAGTAGTAAATGAGAAGAAACAGTCTATTTCGAACTTGATTTACATGATATAATTAAGTTAGGAAGAGATTAAAAAATGCCCCAGTTGCATAATGAAGTAACTGGGGCTCCTTATTTCCGCTCAATTTTAAATTATAATTTATTCACAACTAACTTCAATGTACTTCTATTTTTCTCCTTTTTTATAACACGCCATTAATTATCACACACAATTCTTACCTCGACAAATAGTATATAACTCGAAATACGCTTTAGTTTAACCTCCTGTGAGCCTTTTCACAGGAGGTTTTATACATACATATATTATTTATAATGAATTAGTTCTCCCACTTTCCAAAAAAAGGATGATTGTATTGGAAATGAAAAAACTTCAAGGAATTTATGATGATGTTATTAGTTTAGGGGAAAATTGTTATACCGCTATTCATCTAAAAAAATATAGGCTGCGGAAATATTCAGGTCCTCTAGATTGGTTTGAATCACCGAATCTTTCTTCTATCAACACATTATTGAAAAATAATTTTATAGACTTTATGGATTTAAAAAACATGCACGCAATGCAGGAACAAAATATTGTGTTTAATGATGGTGTGATACAACCTGTTTTTTCTCATATTATAAAAGACACAAAATATAACGTAACATCTTATCATGATTTCCCTGTTGTTCCAAATGAAGATTGGTTCATCACATACCATGATTTTAAACAAAAATTAGATCGAAGAATTGATAACTTTTACGAAAAAATTCATCATTCACAATCCATTTTATTTGTTAGATGGGGCGGAAACTTGACTGAAGCACTAGAATTACAAACCGTTTTATCAAATATTGTTAAAAATAATTTTAAGATTCTTTTACTCTATCCAACAGGACTTGAAAATGAAATAAACGAATTAGAATGGGGGCTTGATCATGTTTTCCCTATTCAAGTTTCAAGTAATTATCAAAATAAAAGAACTTGGTATATCCTCTTAAAAGATATACACTTAAACTCAAAATAATAGTAGAAACTACGACTTTACAATCAATATTTTTTGTTTGCACTTTATATAAATTGATATGTCTCCATCTTAATTCTAGGAGTAAATTATTGCTTTTTTAATCCCCCCACTCATTCTTTTCTCAAATCCTCCAAAATGGATTTGAGAAATTAGGGAACTATAATGTCGTATGAACATATAGTAAGGGGGATAAAAAGTGGACAATGAGATGAATTACGGAAGTGATTACAAGTTTATTCCAGCAACTTCAATTGAAAGTGGTCATGGCATCGAAGTATTGCCTGATTTGTTTTGCTACACGATTCAAATCGTCAACATATGTTTTGTTGGGAATCCGCATACCGATGATTTTGTTTTAGTTGACGCTGGAATGCCTAAATGTGCAAATGAAATTATCTCTATCGCTGAGGATCGATTTGGTACCAATAGTCGCCCAAAAGCAATTATTTTAACTCACGGCCATTTTGATCATGTTGGAGGAATAATTGAACTCATTAAATATTGGGATGTTCCAGTCTATGCCCATCAAATGGAGATACCGTTTTTGACTGGACAACAAAGCTATCCTGAACCAGATCCAACAGTTGAAGGTGGTATGGTAGCGAAAATGTCTCCCCTGTTCCCTAATGAACCGATTGATTTAGGAAATAGCGTAAAAGCACTACCTACCGATGGAACTGTTCCCCATATGCCAGAGTTTAGATGGATTCATACATCAGGGCATACTCCTGGGCATATTTCATTATTCAGAGAGAAAGACCGAACTTTAATTGCTGGGGACGCTTTTGTTACAGTGAAACAGGAGTATCTGTATAAAGTAATAACTCAAGAACAGGAAATAAGCGGTCCGCCTCGTTATTTAACAACAGACTGGAAAGCAGCTAAAGAATCAGTCATTAAATTAGAAGAATTAAAGCCTCTAGTCGCTATTACTGGACATGGGATACCAATGTCAGGTGAATTGCTATCAACAAGCCTCAAAACACTGGTTCAAGAATTTGATAAAATTGCTGTACCTGATTACGGAAAATATATAGATAAAAAGATGCATTAAATGCGGAAATACTTTGTTTATTTTTATATTAATGAATCAAAACACCAACGAATATTAAGTTTAATATGAAAAAACACTGTACTTAGGCAACATCTCTATTATAAGAATGGAACTACCCTTTATGAATAAAGCTCGATATTCCGCAAATACTATCCATAGTATAAGCCTGCTTCTTACCCAGGTTGTACTTCTTACCATTAAAGGTTGATTAAAGTGGGTTACGCTATATAGCATAACCCGTTTTTAATGAAACCTTTTATTCCATATACGTTTAAACAATGGAGGAAAATAATGAAACATATTGTTGCTTTATTAATTAAATACACAGCGATAACTGCAGTATTACTTATCGTACTTGGTATCTTTCAAGGCATTTCCATTCCTAGAGTATTACTCATTTCTCTTTTCTTAACAGGAGCTGCCTATTTAATTGGCGATCTCTTCATTTTGCCTAAATACGGAAATATGATTGCTACAATGGCAGATTTTGGCTTAACCTTCTTCGGAATTTGGCTTTTAACATCCTTATTTACTAATTTAGATGCTACTCGTAATATTGGATTTTCTTCATTTATGGCCACATTAATTATTGGCGGAATAGAGGTTTTCTTCCACATTTATATGAAGAGGTTAGTACTGCATAACGACGATGAATTAAGAAATCACAATCATATTCGCCATGATAAATATGCTATGGAAATGTCAGATGAATATATGGATTCTTCCACAATAAATAAATCCAAGCTTGAGGATACATCTAAAAAATAAAAAAGTGGCCAACGCCACTTTTTTATTTTTGTTTATTAAGCTTGATCAGAATTTCTTACATGTAACGGAGGTGGTACTACCCACCCTTTTTTCTTACTTAAACGCAGCAAAGTTACACCTGCTTGCGCCTTTTTCATATGAAATTGTCCGAATAGCATGCCTACATCTTCTCGAAGACATTTTCCCATCACTTGACTACATGTCACAAGTCCAGCTGCTAATCCTGTAGCAACAGCTGCTGCTATTTCAACATCATTAATACGTGCCCCTGGGGGAATGTCTTCGATAGATGCAACTGGTCGTTCTGGAGGAGCAGGTGGTAAAGCTACGCCATTAACCTTTAAAAGAGTTTTTAACTCTTCTATCTCCGAATTCATATCATTTTCAATTAAGCCTTCTAAAAACTTCTTCAAATCTTCATCACCTGTATGATTCATAAACACTTGATGGCTTGCAATTGCACCTTGTGCAGCTAAAAGATAACTCCAAATATCAAATACTTCTCCGTAATGTAACGGTTCATTTTGAGGATTTCCACTTAAAATACCCATCTTTAAATTCCTCCCTTTCGAAAATATCATAATAAATATTGATTTCAATATTGAAACCAAATTTTTAAGTATGCTTTTTCCTGCAAAAGATTTTCTACTATGCATGGAAAACACCTTTCCAACACTGTGTGTTTATTGTTTAGGAAAGTAGTTTACAAATCAAATACTCAAAGATTATGAAAGAAGATTATCGATAATCTTTGAGTGAGAATTCATTTACTATAAGGGTTTGTTTTTATACATATACAAAAGAAATTGATTTACATACCTGCTATATTGTATGCCCATTTACTTAGCGGTTAGCTCTACCACCAAGTTGTTGTTCAGCCATTGCTACTAAACGTTTTGTAATTTCACCACCAACAGATCCGTTTGAACGAGCTGTTGTATCTGCACCAAGTTGTACACCAAACTCTTGTGCAATTTCATATTTCATTTGATCAAGAGCCTGTTCAGCGCCTCGAACTAATAATTCATTACGATTTCCACTATTATTGTTTGCCATATTATTTCACCTCCGATGTTTTTAATATGTTACAAATTATGAAATAATAATTATCCTTTTTATGGAAATTTTATTGTGAATAAATATTGAGTTTCTTCTTAAAATAGAGCAAAAGACATAAGAAAGAAGAGTTGCTATAACGTACTTTCATAACAACAATATGTGTAAATTTCTCTTTACTAAAGATTTCTGTTTTGCCAAGAGATACATATAAATTATGAAAAATGATTTCTAAGGAGATATGAGATGAAAGCTGTAACCTATCAAGGACCAAACCAAGTACAAGTTAAACAAGTTGATGATGCAAAGTTAGAGAAAAAAGATGATATTATTGTAAGGATTACTTCAACCGCTATTTGCGGTTCTGATTTACATTTATATCAAGGTAACATGCCCTTACCTCAAGGATACATTATCGGCCATGAACCAATGGGAATCGTTGAAGAAGTCGGGCCAGATGTCACTAAAGTGAAAAAAGGCGATCGTGTTGTCATCCCCTTCAACGTTTCTTGTGGACATTGTTTCTATTGCCAACATGAAATGGAAAGTCAATGTGATAACTCAAACCCTCATTACGATTCTGGTGGATACTTTGGTTATACGGAGAAATTTGGTAATCATCCAGGCGGACAAGCAGAATATTTAAAAGTTCCATTTGGAAATTTTACTCCATTTGTTATACCGGAATCATGCGAGCTTGAAGATGAATCCCTACTATTTTTATCAGATGTTTTACCTACAGCCTATTGGAGTGTAATAAATGCAGGCGTTAAGCCAGGTGATACTGTTATCGTCCTTGGTTGTGGACCTGTTGGATTAATGACACAAAAATTTGCTTGGATGCAAGGCGCTAAACGTGTAATTGCAGTGGATTACTTAGATTATCGGATACATTATGCAAAAAAGATTAACAACGTTGAGGTATTTGAGTTTACAAAATTTCCAGATATGGGAGAACATTTAAAGGAAATTACACATGGCGGTGCCGATGTAGTCATTGATTGCGTGGGAATGGATGGAAAGAAATCGCCACTAGAATTTCTGGAACAAAAATTGAAATTACAAGGCGGAACTCTCGGCCCTATTCAAATTGCTACAAAAGCTGTAAGAAAATATGGAACGGTTCAAATGACTGGCGTTTATGGTGGCAATTATAATGCATTTCCACTCGGAGCATTTTGGGTTAGAAATATTAATCTTAAAATGGGACAAGCACCTGTCATTCATTTTATGCCAGAACTATTTGAAAAAATAACAAATAAAGAATTTGATCCAAAAGAGATTATTACACACAAAATCCCCCTTGAAGAAGCGAGCTACGGTTATCAAATTTTTAATAATCGTGAAGATGATTGTATAAAAGTCATTTTGAAACCTTGAAGATACAATTTGTTATTCTTTATAAAAAGGTAAGATTGCACTCCATAATCTTATCTTTTTTTATTACATGCTAAGTAGCTATTCCCTCACTTTCATCTCACATCGAAAAGAGTTATTTCAAAAGACTTTGCATTTTAAGGTAACGATTTATTGGTAAAAAAATGAATTTAAGTATTAAGTAACCAACTAGCGGACACGATAACAATGTTAACTAACTTAAAAAGAGGTGTCCTTCATGTTTTATTATAAAGAAGAAATAATTAATATGATTAAGCCGGATAAACCAGACCCAGCTGCCGCAAAAGTTTTACAAGAAATATTAGGCGGGCATTATGGTGAAATGCGTACAATGATGCAATATTTCTTCCAAAGCTCAAATTTTAGAGGCAAAGAGAAGCAATATCGCGATTTACTTCGAGGTGTTTTTTTAGAGGAAATAAGCCATGTAGAACTTGTACAACATACAATTAATCAACTATTAACTGGATCTGGTGAACCTACGCCAGGAAATGCTGGTATTGACAAAGCACCGCTTGATGAAGCGGTTAAACATGCAAATCCTCACCACTTTATTGTAGGTGCTCAAAGTTCATTGCCTGTTGATGCAGCTGGCAACCCATGGAATGGATCTTGGGTATATAGTCATGGGAATTTAATTAGCGATTTATTAGATAACGTAGTACTTGAATCTACAGGTGTACTTCAAAAAACTAGAATTTATGAAATGAGTTCCAATCAAACTTTTAGAGAAACACTTGCATTTTTAATTGTACGTGATAATGCACATCAAAATGCTTTCGCAAAAGCTTTAGAAACATTAGGCGTTGAATGGGGGAAACTCTTCCCTGTGCCGAACTATGATATTAATAAATACCCAGAGTGCAGAAAGTATGTAGACATGGGATTCCATAACGCACAATTTAATTTTAGTTTAGATCCAACAAGAATGGGGGAAATATTCCAAGGTGAATCTCCAAGTAGAAATAAAGGAACATTAACAGTAACTGACCCACCAAAAGGTTTTCCTGTACCAGAACTTCCTGAAATGCCAAATGAGCATAGTCCCGGATTAAAAGATATGGATCTTTAAGATCATTATGGCCAACTATTTATTCGTGGTTGGCCATAGCTCTTTATAAAGATTCATGTAAGCTTGTTGTTAATATGATAGGATGTTTTAAATAAATCCTCTTTATTTAAAAGTGATGTTAATTATAATTCTGCTCCTCTTAATGTCGTTTCTAATGAAGCATTAGAAGCTACTCATAACATCCCTACCTCTATTCACATATAGCATCCCTATATTGAAAAAAAGAGGAAGGGCTTGTCCCCCCTCTTCTTTTAATTTTTCTTTAAAAGAGTTGCTCCTGCAATCCCTGGGTGTGTCATTTCGAATGGATCTAGAATTAATTCTAAGTCTTCTTGTGACAGTACACCATTTTTCACACAAAGTTCTCGAACAGATTGCCCTGTCGCGATTGCTTCTTTCGCAACGCGAGCTGCTGCTTCATAACCGATATGAGGGTTCACGGCTGTAATAATTCCTACACTCTTCTCAACATACTCTTTTAAACGATCTTCATTCGCTTCAATTCCTTTTAAGCAATTATCTGTAAAAGCACGGAAACCGTTATTCATAATGCTAATCGATTGAAGTAAGTTGAAAACAAGTACTGGTTCCATAACGTTTAATTCTAATTGTCCTGCTTCTGAAGCAAGGCAAATTGTATGGTCATTACCAATTACTTGGAACGCAATTTGATTAATTACTTCTGGCATAACAGGGTTTACTTTCCCTGGCATAATAGATGAACCTGGTTGACGAGCTGGTAACATAATTTCCGCTAAACCAACACGTGGACCTGATGCCATTAAGCGAAGGTCATTCGCAATTTTAGACATATTCATCATACATACTTTAAGCGCTGCAGATACTTCAGTATAAGCATCCGTATTTTGCGTCGCATCTACTAAATCTTCTGCACCAACAAGCGGTAATTCACTAATTGCAGCTAAATGTTTTACAACTGCTTCAATATATTCTGGATCTGCATTTAAGCCTGTACCAACTGCAGTTGCCCCCATATTTACTTCATATAAATGTTGACGCGATTGTTGAATTCGTTTCATATCACGTTCAAGTACGCGAGAGTATGCTTTAAACTCTTGTCCAAGACGAATTGGCACCGCATCTTGTAAATGTGTACGACCCATTTTAATAACATGGTCAAACTGTTCTGCTTTTAATTCAAATACATCATGCATATAACCCATCGTTTGTAATAAGCCTTCTAGTGCATTTAACGTTGCGATATGAATCGCCGTTGGGAATGCATCATTTGTTGATTGGGCCATATTTACATGGCTATTTGGACTAATATAATGATAGTCTCCCTTTTCCATTCCTAATAATTCAAGAGCACGATTGGCAATGACTTCATTTGCGTTCATATTCATTGAAGTACCTGCTCCGCCTTGGATTGGATCTACGATGAAATGATCATGCCATTTTCCATCAAGAATTTCTTGAGCAGCTTCTGCGATCGCGCCGCCCTTGTTCAATTCCAATCTTCCTACATCTGTATTCGCAAGCGCTGCTGCTTTTTTTACAATTGCGAACGCTCTAATTAAACTTTCATGAATTTTATACCCTGTAATCGGGAAATTTTCAACAGCGCGTAAAGTCTGAATTCCGTAATATGCCTCAATAGGTAATTCCTTTCCTCCCAAAAAATCATTCTCCACTCGCACGTTCTTGTTTGTCATTGCCATTTTAATTTCTCCCCCATATTAAATGTAAAACCTAAATAAATCATATGAAGTCATTACCAATCCTTATCAGATTTTATTGTTAAATCGTAGGCTAAAGGCTCTTCAATAATTTTTTTAATCTCTTCTAATTTATTAGTTTTCCCAAGCGCCCACATCAATTTTGCTATGATTGCTTCCGTATTCATATCTCCAGACAATATTACTTGATGTTGTGCCACTTTCCGTCCTACTTCATAGAGAAGTATGTCTTCTCCTTCTTCCAGGCATTGAGTAGTAATCACTACAGCAATCCCCATTTCAGTCAACTCTTGAATTTTCGAAAGCAAGTTCCTTCCTTCAAAAGGTAATCCACCGTTACCAAAACTTTCAATAATAATCCCTTTATACAAATCTTTTAAACAATCAAATATCTCTGGTTTTGTACCTGGATACAATTTCATAAGAAAAACATCCGTACATAAATTAGTATTTATTGAAAGTTCATTATGGGAGGACGTTGGCTTCCAATGATATTTCACTTCATCTTCATTTACCTCAGCAACATATGGATAATTCACACTTTCAAATGCATCATAACTTTTTGTTCGCATTTTAACTGCTCTCGTCCCAATAATCACCCTACTATCAAAAACAATAAACACACCGCCAACATCCTCACAGGCAAATCTAAGAGCATCAGCTACATTTTTCTTTGCGTCTGTCTTTTTAAAACTAATAGGTACTTGTGAACCTGTTAAAACAACTGGTTTTCTTAAACCTTGAAGCATATAAGATAACGCGGAAGATGTATAAGCTAACGTATCCGTTCCATGTGTAATCACAAACCCGTCATAGTCATCATAGTGATTAAAAACAGCATTAGCTATTTCTTTCCAGTGCTCAGGTTGCATATTGGTACTATCAATATTCATTAAGATTTTGCAATCTATTTCTAAGTTTCGAGAAGACTTCGAAAAATAATTCAATAATTCCTCAGCGGACAATCCTGGAACAAGCCCCTCATTCCCCTCCACAGATGCAATTGTCCCACCAGTTGCAAGTAATAAAATTTTCTTCATACACAACCCCTCCATAAAATAAACAACGATATATCGTTCGCGTAATGCGTATTTATATTTATCATTATAGAACTTAATTTGAATTAATCAAGATTTTGCATTCAATACGCGTACTTTTTTTCTATTCTTGATTCTTTTTCTATGTTATAATTAATTTAATAAAATTAGATGGGGTATGAGACGAATGCTGGAACGTTTATCTAAATTAAGAAAAAATCAAAAATGGTCCTTACAAGAGACAGCAGATCGACTTGGGATTGCGAAAAGCACCTATGCTGGTTATGAAAATGGTTATAGATTACCTTCATTACAATCTTTATCTAAAATAGCCGATTTATTTGATACATCTGTAGATTATATATTAGGTCGAATTGAACATTCACATCAAAACAAAGATGTAATTGATATTACAAGACTCCTAAACGATTCAGATTCAACACTTTTAATAGATGGAGAAGCACTGTCAACAGAAGAGATAATAGATTTTATTGCTTTTGTGAGAAGTAAACGAGAACTAAGTTCCAAGAGAATAGAAAATATTGAACCAACATGTAAAAGTTAATTCAATAAAAAACGAAGACACTGCACTCTTTAAACTTAGAAATACTTAGACAATTAATTTGTAAACGGTTTATATAATGAATTCTTAGCAGCTGGCCTCATTTGGGGACTTATACTTGGAAACAATCCCATTGGTTATATGATTCAATTATTTTTCATCATTTGTGTAGTGGTAGTAGCTATTTTCGGAGGTTTCACATCCAATAAATCAATTATCATGAAACAAGGACTTCTCGCTATTTTAGCGTTGCTTGCCCTTTTATCTGTCATATAGAACTAAAGCTTTTCAATAAAGGAACTCACTTTTGAAGAATACGCCATTCTTTCTGTAGATTTATAAAAAAGAATGGCGTTTTTGTATGTCTATTTCTGTATCGAAAGAATTTGAAAGTATAACAGAATTCAAACAAGACTTAGCAAAGTATATAAAGTACTATAATCATGAAAGAATCAAGGAAAAATAAAAGGAAATGAATCCAGTATTATACTAGGCTCATTCCCTAGAGGCTACTTAATAAACCGACCTTTCTAACTTTCGGGGGCACAGTCTAGTTGAAGTGCTACAAGCAACGAATTTACTACTTTAAAAGTGTTTAACCTTGAAGTACTTAATTCTTTTTTCCAGACAAAGCATACATTATATCTTGATGCTTTATTGTCCTCTTATAATTATGTGGTATCGGGAATTTGTTTCGGTGTTCTTTTATTATAATTACTGTAAGTGATAAAGCTACAGGTATAAAAAATATTAACAAAGCATCTTAATGTTTATGAAATTCTTTGTTAATAGTTTCTCTTCTCCCTAATCTCCTGCGAGACTATATTTTTTATTAAAATTTCCCATATCTTATTTGATTTATTCTGTAACACCAGATTGGGTTACTTTTACATCAGCAGTTACACGAAAACGTAAATGTTTATAGGATTCTTCCCATTCTTGACTGTTCCATTTTCTTACGTGAGTTCTACCAAGCTTTCTAAGTCCTATAGGATCTGTGTCTTTTTTAATAAATCTCTTTATCAATGTAGTTGCTTTTTTTTCTATTTCTTTTCCCATAATTTTTTCTAATTTTTTTATTTCTTTAGGATTATCTAGATTTTTTGTTTTTGTAAATTCTTGAATTTCAGCTTTAACTTGAATATGAGCATTTACGAATGGATGCTTACTATTCCCCTCCATCTTATATTTTGTTCTAGCTTTTATATTCTCTATCGTGGCATAAGTGTTTGAAGAACCAGGTAGTTTGAATTGGTATGTACCTTGTTTAAAATTATCTGTCAACAATTTAAATACAAATAAATCTTTAGGGTTCACTTTATCAACCATTTTACATCTTTTAAAAAGTGCTATTCCATTTAACTCCAACACATTCCCTTTTTTAGATATCATCGGTAAATAGGAATCTCTCGCATCATCATCAAGTTGATTTAAAAACATAAAAAAGTTTGTTTTTGGTTGCGTCCCATTGTTCATATTTTGCTCCAGTAAAGAGGATAGATAAGAAGCAATTTCTTTTTCTTTAGAATAGTTCCCCTTTAATAGTGATTCCCCTTTTACATTTGTAATTGCTAAATAAATTGCATTTCCTACACTAGGATTTCGGTTCAAAGTCTCTAAAATTTCCTGCATTCCCTTTTCAATTATTTTTTCATTAAATATAATAACACGCAATTGACCCAACTCTAGAGGTCCAGAAGATTTTTCGGATGCTCTTGCAAGAACTTCTCTACCAGTCTGGCCTGATGCTGAATAGATTTTTGTTTCACCTTCCCCACCTCCTTTATAAGCTGAAATCGCAAAGGTTCCTTTTAGCTTACCTTCTGCTTCGGTATCATATGCCGCAACCTGAACTAAGTCAATGTCATCCACAATTTTCGTTTTAGCACAACCTATTAAGAAGACACTTAATATAAGGAAAAGTATCCATCGCTTCATGTTTATCTCCTTAACTTTATTTTGGCCGTTTGAATTAGCCATAGTACAGGTAGGTATACATATATATATACAAAGCCAATTTGACCTGTCCAAGTATTTAATAAGTTAATTTTATTACGGTTATTCAAGAAAAATGACAAAATAAAGATGAATAGGATGATAACTGGCAAAACATATTTTTGCTTTATTCCCAGTGCCTCTTTTATACCACGACTTACTCCCCATAATGTAAAGGAAACATTGGGTAATATAAAAAAAGCCCAAACAGAAACAATAATGTATTCAAACCGCTCTATAAAGGGAAATTGTATAATTTTAATCATGCTTAAATATGCCCATATCGCGTTCGCAAGTTGCTTTTCACTAAAAAATGCAAGAGTTAAAATCATAAGGTATGTGTAGACAATAGTCGTTACTAAATTTGCATAGTGCGCATATTTTTGAGACGTTCTTGCCTTTTTAATAAATGGATAGTACAACAATAACATTTCGAATCCAAAAAAACTAAACATATTTCCTTTCATTCCTTTCATAATTTCTAGGAATGAATGCTGTGCAATTGGAAATAAATTCCGGAAATCTGCATACTGCAAAGGATAAAAAAATGTGAAGATTAGAATGCTTGGGATAACGATTCCAAAGAAGCCGATTCCGGCAACTACACGAAATCCTCCAGTAACAATGTAATAACATAGACCCAAAAAAGCCCCCGCTATAACCCAAGATGAAATTGAAGGAAACATCCAAACATGTACTACTTCGATATAAGTATGTAGTGTTGTTGCACCTAACAATACAATATAGGATAAAAAAATGAAGTTGAGCAATCCACCAATCCATTTTCCAAGTACGTTTTGATTGATTGCAATGATGTCTCCATTACCCTGATTTAAAATCTGATATATGATCCAAATCATAACATTAACAGATATTCCAAAAAGTAGCGTGCTAATCCACGCATCATTTCCAACTAATTTTGCACTAATCCTTTCAAAACCAAGCATACCAACTCCCATCTGTATAGTAATAATTAAAAAAAATACCATATATGGAGAGACTTGATACTCAATTGGGATCTGTTTCATAATGCTCCTCCCTGTTAAATTCAATCATCGAAATCATTTCTTGATAGTATTTTATTTTTCTCTACCTCTTCTGGATTAAAGCGAAAACGCTGTTTAGACCTTGAAAAAATAGGACGTCGAAACATCGCTGAGATCGGCATACGTATAATACTGTCTTTCCAATCTGTAGGGCGTGTAGGATAAAAAGGAAACAAATAAGGACGTCTTAATGATTCTGTACGTAATAAGCGTGCTAAAAGCAAAGAGCTTGTTAAAACAATTCCTAATAAGCCCAATAGGTGTGCAGATATTATAAAAGGAAAACGAATTACTCGAATTGTATTACCAATACGATATATTGGTGCTGTAAATGAACTAAGAGCTGAAAGTGCAACAATGATAATAAGTACGTTACTTGTAAGACTTGCTTCTACCGATGCTTGTCCAATCACAATACCACCTACTATACCGACAGTTAAACCCACTTTAGTTGGTAAACGTGCCCCCGCTTCTCTCAGTAATTCAATTGTTATTTCTAAAAAAAGTGCTTCAATTAATGGAGGAAAAGGTACTTTACTTCTCGATATGATTAACGTTTCAAGAAGTTCTTTTGGGATAAGCTCGTAATGATATGTTAAGATCGAGACATATAATGGAGTCGTTAAGACAGAAAATATAAAAGCAAAAAGCCTTAATAGACGAAAAAAAGAGGCTATAATCCAAGGCATGGTGTAATCTTCTGTCGTAGAAAAAAAATCAATTAATGTTGTTGGAAGAGTGATGGCATAAGGCGAGCCATCTACAAAAAGTGCAATTTTCCCTTCTGCTAATACAGCTGCCACACGGTCCGGACGTTCTGTATTTAAAAATTGAGGGAATATAGAATTCGGGTTGTCTGCAATTAACTGCATCAAATAAGTACTATCTAAAACATGGTCTGTTTTTATTTGACTTACCCTTTTTATAATTTCTTGTAGATTTTGATCATTTACAATTCCCTCAATAAATACAATCGCAACAGTTGTGTTAGAGAGAGATCCTACTTTCAATTCTTTCATTTGTAAATACGGTGTTGGAAGCTTTCTACGTACTAAATTTAAATTCACATCTAAATCTTCGACAAATGCGATTTGCGGACCCACAATATTGTATTCAATTTCAGCTTTTGTAATATCCCTTTTTTCTTTCTTTGACACATTTACTAACAAACAATTTAATTTATCTGTATCGTACTGAATAAGTATATAGCCATTTAAAATACTATCCTGAATATCTTCAATTTGATTTGTTATTTTTGAATTCTCAAAAGGTAAGACAGAGTGAATATCTTGTAACGAATTGAAGCTCTTCTCTTTTATATAAGTCAAAACCTCTTCATGAAATATATTTACATCGATTAAGGTTCTAAAATATGAAATGACTATAGAGGAATTATTAGAAGCAATTTCCAACGTTATAAAATCTTTAGATTTTTTTAGTAATTGCATTAAATCCTGTAAAGATTTTATAGAGTTATCAGGTATTTTTCCATACGGTTTCAATTGATAATACCTTCCTTTCAGAAAGAAGTTACATATAGTTTTTAAGAAATTTCTATTTTAAAAATCAGGCATAGTGATATATAGATATATCCATCGAATTAGCAATAACCTCTTTGAAAATAACTTAACCAAAATTAGTTAAAAAATGTATTAAAAGTAAAAATAAGATTTTTTTTAAAACATAGTTACGATATTAAAAACATCCTTTCTTTTGGTTCTAAAGAAAGGATGTTTTTATAACATGCTTTTTGGAAGGTTTTAATTTAATCCTAATTATATTTTTTATAAATTCTAAAAGTACATTCTTTATTTTTGGTATAACATACAGAAATTATTTTTTGAACAGTAGACAGCTGCAGAAGCTAAGTTAAAGTGTCGATTAATTCCCTCCAAGCTTAATAAAATCCCTGTTATGATTTCTAAACTGACTTCGCAGTTAAGTAAGAGATTTGTTGATTAACCATACACACGAAGATAGAAAATGATGCCTATGATACTTGCATTTTCGTTTTATTCACCAGCTTCTATAATCAATTGATTAAGTGTATCGGGAGACGTATATGGATATAACTCTTCGACATATACAAACAATCTTGTTTTGGAAGTATTACATGATTTGTATGATATTGTAACAAGACTTGTATCGTTTCCTGCTTCTCCATGTCTTATTACGTTTGTCATTTCCTCTTGTAAACAACGATAGAAAGTTCTATTCAGTTTTTGTTTAATAGCATTACATTTTGTATGGTTTCTTAAAAAATTTCAATAAAAGAACATATTAATTTTGAAGTGTACAAATAGGGAGAGTGACTTCAACTGTAGTTCCCTTATTCACTTCACTCTCAATAAATACCTTTCCCTGATGTGTTTCAATGATTTTATAACAGATCATTAACCCTAAGCCAATCCCCTCTTCTTTAATACTATAAAAAGGTTCTCCGAGGTATGGTATACGTTCTTTTGGAATCCCACACCCTTGATCGATAAAACGAATACTTAATTGATTATTATCAAGTATATTTAATTGAATGAGAATTTCTCCTCCCATCGGCATAGATTCAATTGCATTTTTCAATATATTAACAAATACTTGCTTTAATTGATTTCCTTCACATGAAATCAATGGAATACCAGGGTTAAGATCGATTCTAATTTTTATATTATTCATCATTGCTTGAGGTTGTAGTAGCATTAAAACTTGATCCATTAGCACACTAATATCATTAGGTTTTATTTTTACCACCTGTGGTTTGGCTACCGCCATAAATTCAGTTGTAATACTCTCTATACGCTCAATCTCTGATGATACTATATTTATATAACCTTGATTATTTTCATTTTCCGTTGATTTTAGTAATTGCATGAACCCTTTCATTGCAGTTAATGGATTATTAATCTCATGAGCCATTACAGTCGCTAATTGTCCTACAACAGCAAGTTTTTCAGATTTTCGTAATAATTCTTCTGTTTTTAGCCGTTCAGTGATATCACGAGAAATACTTAGGAAAACTTTTTTCCCATTTAAGTTAAAAACACGAACACTAAACTCAGTTGTTATTACTTTTCCTGTTGGAAAAACATATTCATCTTGCAAAGTGAAGGAAGTTTGTCCCTTTTTAATTTTTTCTAATAGCCTTACGATCATTTGAGAATCTTGTGGTACTATATTTGAAAATGATAATGAGAGCAACTCTTCTCTACTATATCCAAATCTTCTACACCCAACAGGGTTTACCTCAATAAATCGACTTGGAGCATTATCTTCATTCAGCTCTACTACATATACCGCATCAGTTGCTTGTTCGATTAGTGCACGGTACTTCATTTCACTATCTCTTAATTGCTGGTGTAATCGATGTCGTTCTCTTTCTGCTTGTTTTCTTTCAGAGATGTCTCTACATATTGCTGATAAAGCTATCACATTTCCTCTTACATCTAGTATAGGAGAAACTGTCAGACTGACATCAAGAAGACTCCCATCGCTCCTTTGTCTAACAGTTTCTAATCTAGTAACCACAGATTCACCCGTTAGAATTTTCTGAATATTTTTAAGCGATTCTTCCATTAAAAAATCTGGTACACAAGGTAATCTCTTACCTATGATTTCTTGTGATGACCACCCAAATATCTTTTCATAAGCTTTATTCGCTTGTAAAATATGCCCTTCTCGATCAGAAATGGTAATAGCATCTAGATTGTGCTTTATAAATGATTCCAATAATTCTTTGGTAGCGCTTAATTCTGATTCTACCTTTTTCCTTTCGGTTATATCAACTGTAGAACCAACAACTTCAATAACTTGTCCATTTCGTTTAATCGGCCTAAGCGCAATAAGAATAATAGTTTTATCATTTGGCCAAGGTAATTCAAATATAATTTCTTTTCCTTCCCATGCCTGAAGATAGTACTTCATCAATTGTGGAACTAAATGTGGAGGAACAATAGAAGCATCAATAGTACGTAAGCTTTTTCCTACCACCTGTTCAGAATAAAATCCGTTTTGATAATAAAACTGTCCATCACATAAAGTGTGTATAAAGTGCTTACCTACTTTTTTAAATTTAAAAATTCCTCCTTGAAGCTCATGTACGGTATCTGCAAGTTCTTGCTTCGATTTTTTTAATTCTCGATTCATTTTAGATAAGTCCTGTGTTAAATAATACAATCTCTGGTAGGCTTCCATAAGAAATAGCCCAATTAAAAGTCCTAATGCTATATATAATAAGCCTCCTGTGTAAAGTAATGTAGTATTAAATAATACGCCAACTAACCACTTTATTCCAATAAAAACAGAAAAATATAACGATGCACTTTTAAAAGGATGTAGTTTTTTAAAATAAGTTTTAAAGGTAGAAAATAGAATCCCCATACCTAAATAAGCAATCACAGGAGGTTCCCAGTACCCTCCAGTGTAAAAGATACGCATTACAATTATGCTAATTAACGTAATCCAACCAGCAATACGACCAAAGTAAATAAAAGATAGAATAAGAGGAACAACTCGAAGATCGTAGGAAAATCCCATGTATGGAAAAGAAAAGAACATTAACGTAACTGCAATAATCCCTCCATAGAGCTTTTCGAAATGTCGACTAGAATTAATTGTAAACACTTGAATAAATATTGCTGCGCTAACTAATAAAGAAAAAATAGAAAGGTTGATGAAATAATCTTTAATAATCATGTAATGTCCCTCCTTGCATTAAGTGTATTCGACAAAAAAGCTAAAAATCCTACAAATTGTATAAACAGTTCAAATGCATAAATTTTAAACTAGGATAAAATCTAGAAAAATAAATAAGGGGCACAGCAGATGAGATATTTTAATGAAAAATAGTTCAAAAAAGATAATAGTAACCGTTGACTACTATTATCTTTTTTCTTTAAGTTATCGTAATATGTCTGAAACTCTAAGGGACATGGTATGTCATTTCATCAAACAATGATTATATACTGAGTCATGAATATAGAAATTTCAGCAGTCATTTTTGAAAAATAACATAAAAAACAAAACTATCTATGAAAATGGAAAAAAACTATATAAATGTCAACTAATCTATGTACAAAAACGTTCACTTAATTTTGCATAAAATCACTCCACTTAGGAAGCTAAGTAGTTCTTCAAGGTCGATAAGAACACCTGTAGATGCTTCAGGATAACTACATAATTGTATGAGTAATGTACTTGAAACCTTTCGGTAAAACCATACACATAATACAACTAACTCCTTGGATTCAATATTTACTTTTTCGCTGAACAAATTCTTTTTCTTGAGCAAAATATTCTAGGATATAAGGAGATTTTTCAATTAACTTGGTGTCTAGTTTATTCTCCAGCTCCAATTACTTCGTTACTTTCAGATTCAGTTCATTATATTTTGTACTTTGTCTTTATACACAACATATTCTTTACCATCCACTACTGCTACTACCGCAAATTCATCATTTGGATTGAATGAAAGCCAATCAGCCCACATGTTAGTATTAGCCCCTCCACTCCACATATTATGAACAGTGTTTTTAGTTAAATTCATAACTTTATAAGACGCATTTGGCGCATTTGTTCCAGTCTTTATTTCAAAAGTGTATGCGTTATGAATTTTTTTATAAAAGTAGAAAACGTTTGATGGACGAAGCTGATTCAAAAAATCCTGTTCTTTTTTCTCTGCAATTTTTATCCCTTCTTGCAAAGTGACAACATCTGTTTTTAATGTTTTCCAACTGTTTTTCGCTGCATTCAAGCTAGGGGTTAAGAATTTATATTTATTTTGATCAGCTTTTTGATCAGCTTTATCAATATGTCCCAGTACACCCGAATATTGAGAATCTAAATCCTCCCATTGCGTAGACATATAAGTAAGAGCAGTGATAGCACTATCAAGCATACTATGCATATCACTAATATTATGAAATGCAACTCCAACTACACGATTCAATGTTATTTTATAATCTACAGTCTGACGCAATTTTGCTAATTCAGGTTCTAGCCAACCTAACTTACCTCTTGCATCACCTATCATTATGCCACCAGCAATCAAGGTTGGAATAAAGGGGATTTTCACCATGTCTAACCCCTTAGATTCTATGTCTTTCTGATATTTTACTTGTCCTAAAAGGTCCTCTAGACGCTTTTGGTCAGCCTCCACATCAGCACCTTGGTTTTTTAAAATCGATTGCAATGTCTCTTTATGACTTCCAAATGTTCTAACATCTTCTCCAATAGCATTTTTTAATTGAATTAATTCTTCTATTAATGCTTTTGCAGACTTTTGATTTTGTTGAATTCCTCCCTGTAAATCTGTAATCCCTTTTTTTAAAGTATCTCCATTTCCAGTATTGATCGCCTCTACTAATGTTTCATAATAATTTTCAAATTTTGTATCGTATTCTATAATGCCTGTCAATGTATCAAAAAGCTGTTTTTTTACTTGTGTATTCCATGTAACAGCATGTGCTCTTGCATTCTTTTGATCTTGTACAATTTTACTAGGTAAATCTGCATTTCCATTAATAGTTATTCCTTCAAAACTCACATCTGGATTATTAATTAGCAAATAAGAATATTCATTCATAGCTTTTGCAAATAAACCAGCATCTTGCAAAGCTTTTTTCATCTGTTCTTCATTTGCTGAAAGAGACATATTTTCAGTGTTCGTTTGTTCAATTTCAATTGCAAAAGTTTCTAGTGGTATGACTGCATAAGTAGTTGTTATAGTTAAAAACGCTGATACAGCGAGTAGTTTATTAGGGATTTTTTTCATCATTTCGTTTTCCTCCTATATAAGGTATGGTTTCAAGTTCTAATCTTATTAAAAAGCGATGTCTTTCAAAATGAGTTCTACATCTTTTATCAGTATCGTTTGAACTTTCTTTAGCAGCCTTCAAATCATTAAGTATTAAAGAAAATGTATATAATCTGCTTCAAATTAACCGATTCTGTTGCAAATTTTAAAAAAGCAATTAAACTACAAGGTTATTTTTTATTCGAATCATACTTATATATAATTGAAAGGCGAAGTCTTTAATGAGACTCCGCCTTTCTGTTATATAAGGATTTATTAATTATTACTTTTCTGTTTAACAGTGTAATCATAGACTTTCTATGTTTTAGTTCACTTTACAACAGAATTAATATTTCCCTATTTTTGTGGAGTAACAGTTTCCACTTTTAATTCCTTTATTCCTTCTTTTAATGTAACAGCATCTGTTCGTAATGTTTTCCAACTGTCTTTCGCTGCATTTAAATTAGGTTTTAAGAATTTAAATTTATTTTGATCGGCTTTTTGAGCTGCATTCTCAATATGCCCTAGAACGCCCGAATATTGAGAATCTAAATCATGCCACTGCGTGGACATATAAGTAAGAGCGTTAATAGCATCATCAAGCGCCTTGTGCATTTCATTAATATTACTGTAAGCAACTCCAACTACACGATTTAAGGTTACTTTATAATCCACGGTCTGACGTAATTCTGCTAATAAAGGCTCTAACTTACCTAAATTATCCCTTGCTACTCCCACTATGATACCGCCAATTATTGGTAGACCCAAAATAGCGCCCTTCATTACATTAAACCCATCAGATTCTAATTGTTTATAATAGTTTACTGATCCTAATACTTCTTCTAGACGCTTTTGATCGGCATCAACATCTGCACCTTGATTTTTTAAAATTGACTGCAAGAGCTCTTTATTACTTCCAAATGCTCTAACATCGTGTCCAATAGAGTCTCTTAATTTAGTTAATTCTTCTATTAGTTGTTGTGCATACTTTTGATTTTGTTGAATTTCACCTCGTAAATCTGTAATCCCTTCTTTTAAAGTTTCTCCATCTCCTGTATTAATCGCCTCTATCATTGTTTCATAATAATTATCAAATGTTGTATCGTATTCAACAATACCATTCAATGTATCTAAAAGCTGTTTTTTTACTTTCGTATCCCAAGTAACGGCATGTGCCCTTGCATTCTTTTGATCTTGTACGATTCTACCAGGTAAATCTACATACCCATTAATGGTAATTCCCTCAAAATTCACATCAGGATTCTTAATTAACATATAAGAATAGGCATTCATAGATTTTGCAAATAATCCAGCCTTTTGCAAGGTCTCTTTCATTCTCACTTCATTTGCAGAAAGTGCTGTATCTTCATTGTTCGTTTGTTCAATTTCACTTGCAAAAGTTGTTACTGGTGAAACTACATTAGCAGTTGTAATAGTTAATAACGTCGATACAGCGAGTAATTTGTAAGGGATTTTTTTTATCATTTCATTTTCCTCCAATTTAGGTTTTAAATTTCAGTTCTACTCCTGTTTAAAAGCAATATCTTTTGAAATGAATTCTGCATCTTTATGAATATCATTCCAACTTTCTTTAGCGGCTTTTAAATCATCTGGTATTAAAGAGAATTTGTGGTCTTGCATAGAATCGATATTATCCAATAAATCTGTATAATTTGCACCCATTGTATTCCATTGCTTTTGAATATTTGTTAGAGACAATATCGCTTGATCTACAGTCTGATATAAATATGCCAATGTTTCTTTCGCGTTAGTAAGCGAAAGAACTGCTTGATTAGCACGATCTGCTTTCATACTTAATTCTCCGATTTTGTTAGAAATTTCATTATAGGAGTCCATATGCTTAGATGCTGTGACACCAGCCGCTGTTCCTAGACCGATACCAGCTGCACCAAGAGCCGAGAGTCCACCAACAACAGCCGGTGTTGCTGTACCGCCAGTTACAACAATAACTACCGCTCCTCCAATAGCTGCAATAACTAAAATAGCTGCTCCCAATCCACCACCAATTGACCATGCTAATACATCATCAAAATGTTTTTTCTGAGTAGAACGAAGTTGCTCAATTTCAGCTTGAAGTTGTGGAATCGTTGCCTGTTGACCTGCTAATATTGCAGTTAATCCACCTTTCCCATCTGGACCACCAACATTATTTTTAAAATCTGTAGAATTTTGATATAGTTTCCCTTTGAAGTCTTGTAGCATCTTAATCACATCTGTAACTTCTTTTGAATTTGTATTGATTGTAGTAATTAAATCATTTATACCCTCTTTTAGACCTGCCTTATCTTTCTTTTGTACAGTTTCTACTAATGTGTCGTAATAATTTTGAAATTGTTCATCGTAATTTACAATATTACGAGCAGTTTTTTGAATCTGTGGCTTCGCTGTATCTAACCAGTAATTCGCATTGATTCGTGACAGCTCTTGATTAAGGTGAATATTTTTGAGCAACTCTCCCCCCTCTGACCCTAAATCGATATTAGATAAATTTACATTTGGTTGCTTAATCATTGTTTTTGCATATAAATCCATTACTAGAATATGAGACCCTGTTTCAGCCAATGCTTTCTTCAGTCCTTCGGGGCCTAATGCATAATTGCCTACTTTTTGTTCTTGAGCGGTCGTTTCTTGTGCAAATGCATGAATAGTGTTACCGGTAGTAGCAGTTATAACAGTTGCTAATGTAGCTAAAGTTAGTACTTTGAATGGAAATTTTTTCATGACTATTCTCCTTCTTTCGCTAAATGCTTATAATCTTTATGAATTCCCAAAAAACGCAATATTAAAATTTATATACTTGTTCTTCAAGGTAACTTATTACATTTTTTAATTGTCTTAATGTATCTTTTTGAGACTGCTCGTTAGTTGTATCAACATTAGTAGATAATTTTGTAATGCTATTTTTTATTAGATTTAAATCTTCTTTATAGCGCTTTAGTAGATCAAGTTCTACATCTACTTGATTTGCAAACGTATGCAAATCATTTTGTGTAAGAAGAAGCATTGATTTTTGTAAATCAGCTATTGATAATTTCGTTGTTAAATCATATATTTTTTGATTTTGTTTCTCTAAATCATCTAAATATGCTCGCTGTTCTGCTGTTAATTTATTTACTTCAGCAAAAACGCCAAATGTTTTCTTAATCTTTTCGGTATCAATGGCTTTCATCAGGTCATACTCTTGTGTTTTTGCTGCGGCTGCGGCTGCTATTTCACCTTGTTTGCTTTTCTCAATTGCTTCACGAGCTGCTTTTTTTGCTGATTCAATCTCTAGAGCAGTTTTACCTTGTTCTGTCGCTTCTTGCGCCGCTTTTTTCTCCGCTTCTAGAATAGAGTTGTTAATTTCTTTTCCTTTGTTATACGCTGCCACCCCTGCTTGAGCAGCCGGTTCAATAATTTCTTTTGAAAGACTATAAACTTCTTTGAATATAGCAAATCCCTGCTCATTTAAAGCTCCTGGTATTAATGCAATTTGTTGTAAATCATTTTGAATTGCTTTTTTGGTATTTAATATTTCATTTTTTAACTGATCTATTTTTCCTGTTCCATCTGTACTTAGTATGCCTTGCGCAGTTGCCACATCAGTATCAAAATCTTTTAATTTTTTATCAAGCTGTAATTTAAGATCTGTTAATTCATTGATTTGTCGTTGCGCATTTTCTTGATTCGTCATAGCCATTTCTTGAAGTACTTCAAGTCTATCCGAAAACCCTTCTCTATCTTCTTTATTGTCTACAAACAATTTTAATGTCGGGTAATAACTATTAAATTTTGTTACAAATCCTTTACTTTTTGAATTTAATAGAATTAACTGTGGATAGAGTTCCGATGACCATTCCTTCATATCTTGTTTGATTAGGAATTGATTGGTATTTAAAGCTGGGACTTCCTCTAGCTGTACATTAGGACTCATTAAAGATTGATCAATATACGTTTGGACTAATTTAGAATGTGCACCTAATTTTCGTAATGATGAAGAAATATCCATGTTTTCTTGTTGAGTTTCTGCTTGAACGATTGGTGTTGCAAGAGTATTGATAGGAATAGTTGCTCCAGTTACAATGGATGTTATTAAAAATCCTGTCATTATTTTAGTTTTCATTCCGTACACTCCTTTACCATTGTTTTTATAACTTAATTCATATAACTTGTACGACCGCTCTCTTTGTAAACTGGATAAGAAGGAGAAATCTTTAAGATACGTTAATATCGTTGTTTTTTACTTCTAATAGGATGTAAGGATTTTATTTATCTCTCATTTCGATACTCTATTTTTTTAAATATAAATAACAAAAATTTATTAACTATATTTGAATCAGGCACCTTATGAGTAGTAAATTATTAATTCTTTCCTAAAGTTGCGGTTTAACTTACAGAATCGTGAGGATCAATAAACCAATGCTTACAGTTAATCTTGTCATAACATTGTTTAATTTCAATTTGATAATATCCCTCTTAGTTTTGTCAGCAAACTCCTTACTAGACAACAAAAGGTGAAATTATACTGTACATTGCTTATACTTTTATTGCGGAATAACTTCACTTTTGTTATGCAGAAACTTAGAACACGTTTATTACCAATTTGATTCTTGACCTCTCGTAAACAAAAAGACTATTCAGAAAAACATTTCCAACATAATGTTACTTACAACTTCACTATAATTCCTATTAGCGTAACCTTCTCCTTTCTGTCTGGTCATACCAGTTATGTTGTTCATTAAAACATTAAATTTTTAATGCGTAAATAGAAAAATTTTGTCGATTAAGCTCGATAATTCACTGTTAAATAAAAATATGTCCCGAAAAAAATTATATAAATATAGTTATTCGTAAATTTCATTTCTGTAATTGGAATGATTACAAATTAATGTGTATACGGTTAAAAATAACTATTTTAGCTCAACCAAGAAATTTTATTTTAGAAAAAATACTTATAGAATAATATAATAGGTCTTTTTATACTTTTTTACCTTTATTTACTTATGTATAATTGCATAAAATGTAGATATATTTAGTAATATATGTTATATTGTTGATTTTTCACAAAAAAATCCTAATATCATTATTAATAAATATCTAATATGAAGATATTAGTCTATAAACTTATCTTCGTTATAAACATAGGTTTTAAATTACAAAAAAGCTGCAAAGCTTCCTTGGAACACTTTGCAGCCTTCTGTATTTTTATTCCCTTTTGCAAAATAACGGTTAGTGTATTTTTTCAAATTAACAATATGGTACAAAGATTTCCATTGAGCTTTTGCTCACATATGTGTTTATAAAGTCTTCAAGAGCTATTTGTTTGAGCTGACATCAGACTAGTTTATCTGATTCAGAACTATACCGATAAAGTGCAACTTTAATCAGTGGGGGTTTTGTTCATCCCCACTGATTATTAGCCCACACCAATCGGGCTTTTACGGGCAGCCCGCCCCCCACCTAACTTCTTTGCTTTCGCTGAATTTTTAGATGGAGATCTTACTGCCCGGCAAATAGCGGGATAAATTCAGCACATGATTGTTATTAAAAAAATAGATATACTTTGTTTCTCCATTATTTTTCTAACTCCTAAAAATTGAAACTGTTCCGCTAACAAGATAATATCTGGTTAATCTCATACGTCTATTTGAATACAAGTTCTTTTTCTAGACAAATCACAAACTCTTCCTAGAGTAATAAGTCCAGTATTTTCATCTTTTGGGATACTTACACCCATGTTTAAGTCTTTACATTGGAGACAGCAAATAACAAGCTTATATTATTGTATATTTTTCACGGTACTGCCTAGGAGTCATGCTAGTGATTTTTTTGAAAACTCTTATAAAATAACTTTGGTCATTAAAGTTAAGCCAAGCACAGATATCTGATAACGAATAAGTAGTGAGGGTTAATAATTTCTTTGCTTCTTCCACTCGTTCCCTTTGAATATATTCGCTTAAAGTAATTCCCATTTCTTTTTTAAATAGTTTAGACAGATAAGTAGGCGTAATTTCTAAATGATTAGCAAGTTCATTCAGAGATATTCCATCGTAAACATTTTTATTAATATGTTTTATACATGTAGTAACCGCGTAAGAATACTTTTTTGCATTGTATTCTTTCACACGATCTGCAAAGGTACGTAAAGCGTCCCCTGATAATCGCTTTACAGATTCTACATTATCTAATTGTTCTAGGGTTTGTATATATAAAATACTATGGGCAAAAGCAATATCTGGTGGCAGATTTCCTTCTATTGCATATCGAGTGGCTAAGGTAATCGCAATAATTCCAAGGTTTTTTTGATTCCTGAGCGGATCCTCTACTAGCATAAGTTCAACATCTTCTTGCGAAACCGCATACATATACTGTATTAACTTTTTTTTATTTCCTTCTTTGATAGTCGAAAAGAAATCATTTACTAATGCCATATTGTGCGTTTTAGGTTTGTTTTGTCGACGTTTTAAAATATATAAATCAGGTTTCACATTTTTATTAGGAGTTTCCTCTAGTACTTTATTTTTTTCCAAGACAATATCTACATCTAACTTTTCATTGAAAATCATGTAATGTAATAAAATTCCCATATCAATTAATGTAGTTTTTTTAATCTCAGATAAACACTGATAATAGGCAAGTCTTTCTTGAATGTTATCATTTGATTTAAATTCTTTCTGAAATTTTATGATCATATCATCTGAATCTTTTGAATGTATAGTAGGACCGATTATAATAGTCCCTTTAATATCATCATGATTTTCTATATGAATTAGAACAAAATTTTCAAGATAGTTGTTACTTCGGAAAAGTGGCAAGTTAAAGGGATCGTTTTCTTGATAAATATCACTAAGATGTTCTTCTTTTGAAGAATAAAAAGGACTACAAACATTATCAGATGTAGAATGATATAAAATTTTTCTGTCTGTAGACAAAATATGCACAGGGGCATTAAATGCTTTATGTGCAAGATCACACAAGTGTTGTATATCGATGAAAGTATTCATTACATTCTCCTTTATAGATCCATAAAATATATTCTGTTATAAATAATTCACGACAAATAATACTATAAAATATCAAATTAGTACAATTCACAACAAAATATTACTATATCTTTTTTATAAAAATCATATATTATTTAATTGTAGTTAGCATCTAAATATCAGAGTAGATAAGTAAAGGAAATACACTAAGTTCTTTTCTTAATTCTACAAGATATATTATTGAACTTGAGAAAACAGTGAAGTACTACAAAATACAGTGGTAGTCAATGCGAGGACCAAGCTGGAAAAAGATTTAAAATAAAGCGAAAGTAAAAAGAGGTACTGTACCACCGCAAGAAACAACAGTCAAAGTTCCAATTCAATCATTTATACAAATTGAATTCAAAAAATAAATACTGCTAATTTAAATGTGAAACTGAAAAACTATTTTGCTCCAAATTTTAGAAAAAGATAATAAAGAAGTTGTGAAATTGGAAACAGATGAAAGCGATACGGCTATTTTTGAAGCACTATACTTTGAAAAGTACAAGGTGGAGGAAATTCAAGTACTCAATTAAACATTTAATTGAGAGAAAGGTCTTTTCATCAACTAAAAATAAAAAACGAATGGAATATTCAAAAAAATGACACTATATTACTGGTCGTAACAATAGTTTTACTTTCCACAAAAGAGGAAAAAATATATAGACTTTACAAATACTAAGAATAGCAAACTAGATAGTTTTATTACCGCATCACATAAAGTGAAACTTTAATCAGTGGGGGTTTTGTTCATCCCCACTGATTATTAGCCCTCACCAATCGGGCTTTTACGGGCAGCCCGCCCCCCACCTAACTTCTTTGCTTCCGCTGAATTTTGAGGTGGAGGTCTTACTGCCCGGCAAATAGCGGGATAAACTTATTATTAATTTCCAAATACAATAGTTGTTAATCAACAAAAAAACTTCAATAATTAAGGTGCACAGTAAATTGACCTCAAAACAGTAATTACTACAGTATCAGTTTTTACTTATTCTATAAAAAAGAAATATCACTTAATAATTATTACTTTATATCAATTTAGACATAAAACATTTTATTATATCGGCTTAAGTATTATGAAATTAAAATTGCAAATAACACCAAAACTCTTTTAAAGGATCATACATCGTTCATATCAGGTTTATTATCTTTTGATACCTATGTCATTAACACAACTAAAAAAGTTTATTACAAAGGAATCTGAGAGGTTTTTTCAATTCCGAAATTTATTTTTTTGTAAATTAAAGGAAAAATAATCCATATATATATACGGATTATTTTCTTAGTGTACTCTGTATTGACCTGTTAACTGTTTTTCAGCCATTCGAACTAAGCGTTTTGTAATCTCTCCACCGATCCGAACCATTTGCAGATGATGTGATGTATCAGGTCCCAGTGTGACTCCTAGTTCAAAAGCAATTTCATACTTCATTTGCTCAATAGTACTTGTAGTAGCAGAAATAAGAATTTCATTTGTATTACTTTCGCATCTTTGAATATTTATAAATAACATGTACCTAATTATGCTATTTATGCATGAGCAACCTAATTTATTCCAGTATTTTTATAGGAACCCTTTCCCTCCCCTTATTCCACCAATTAAATTTGAAACACAAATGTACATTGCATTTCAATATAACAATAAAAGCTACAAAAGCAACGAATTTACTATTTTAAAGTTAAGTGTTTAACCTTGAAGTACTTAAATTCTTTTTTCCAGATAAAGCATACATTATATCTTGATGTTTTATTGTCCTCTTATAATTATGTGGTATCGGGAATTTATTTCGGTGTTCTTTTATTATAATTAAAGTTTGAAGTTCTATGTTCAATACTTTTGCGAGGACATGATAGTTATATCCATTGTTTAACAGAGAAATTATGTCATAAAACATAGTTTTTCCACCCACTAATTTTACTAATTTATTCTTTAACTCATCCCCTTTTTCTTTAGCTTCATCAATTTCTAACAACATAGATTTTTTATTTGTCTGCTTAATGTATTGAGTATACAACTCTGGGAATTCTTTTTGTACTTCTTTGTTTAATACTGGTTTATATTTAATCATATAAGTAACTTGTAACAATGAGCGTTTTAACAAACTATCTTCAATGAGATACGCTACTTTATTAAATAAATGTACATATTCCTCAATATTGGAATAACTATTAAAATGAGCTAATACTCTACTTTTTATACTAAAAGCCTTGCCTACATAAATAATATTGTCATTATAATCTTTAATGAAATAAATACCACTGTCAGATTTTTTCAATTTATTATCCAATTCTTCTATACTCATAAAATGCAATTCACTCATACTTCTCTCTCCTTAGCAGTTTTAAATCGTAAAAAACAAGCAAGGTTTCTAAAAAAGTACTTAGCTGCTCTAGCATCTCTTATTTTATCTCTTGCTAAATGTCAAAAAACTGTTTCTATGTTCCTCAACTATCAATATGATTATTAATAAAATTTTCTATCGTTATTATCTCGCAATTTTATCATGTAATTTCGAGATCGTTTCCTCATTTAAATTACTGTGTTTTATCGAATAAAGGAAATATATTACTACCCCAATAGTAATCCAAATACTAAAGTACACCCATGTCCTTAACGGTAAATTTAGCATTAAAAACAAACAGCATACAATTGCAACGCATGGTAATACAGGTACAAAAGGTACCATAAATCCACGTTTTAAATTTGGGTGTGATTTACGTAGAATAATAACTGATAGACACACTAACGCAAACGTCACCAAACTACCGATATTAACTAAATTAACTAATTCTTTCAAATCAATAAACCCAGCTATTATAGAGCTCCCTATTCCTGCCAATCCAGTTATAAAAGTGGGTGCTCCAGTTTTCTTATTAACTTTCGCAAATGATTTCGGTAACAATCCATCACGACTCATTGCAAAGAATACTCGTGTTGCCGCATACATATTGGAAAAAATAACAGCCATAAGGCCAATTACAGCACCTGCAGCAATTGCACCAGCGACTTTTCCTTGTCCTACAACTTCCATTACATAAGCCATTGCCTCAGGAACATTTAATTCTTTATAGGAAACCATTCCTGTCATAACAAGGCATACCATAACATAAATAATTGTACATATGATTAATGATGCAATAATACCGATCGGAAGATTACGTTTCGGGTCTTTTACTTCTTCTGCTGAAGTTGCTAATATATCAAATCCCGTAAAAGCGAATAAAATAGCTGCTCCACCCGTAAAAACTCCACTTAAACCGTATGGTGCAATTGGTATCCAGTTCATTGGTTTTACATAGAATATACCAACCGTAATAAACAACAAAATCATTCCAATTTTAATCAATACCATTGTATTATTGATTCGTTTGCTTTCCCTCGTACCACGGGATAACATCCATGCTAATATCAATGTAATGATTACTGCTGGTAGATTCACAATACCACCATGCGAAGGAATCGTTACTAGAGCTTTAGGTATCTCTAATCCAAATCCCTTTATTAAATTGTGGAAATAGCCTGTCCATCCAGCAGCGACAGCCGCTGTTGCCACGATATATATTAATAGCAATGACCAACCTACTAGATGAGCAACAAACTCACCAATTGTTGCATATGAGTACGTATATACACTACCAGACGCCGGGAGTGTAGAAGCAATTTCCGCGTAACATAATGCTATAAATCCACATATAATTGCCGCAAGTATAAATGAAAAAACAACTGCTGGACCAGCATTTCTTGCTGCTACTAATCCAGTTAACACAAGAACACCCGTTCCAACTATCGAGCCTACCCCTAACATAATTAAATCAAATGCTCCTAATGTTTTCGTTAAAATCTTGCTTTGATTATGCTCTAACAATTGTGTAACGGATTTTTTTTTTAGTAAATTACTCATATTTTCTGTATCCCCTTTAAAATAAGGTTTATTCTTCTCGTTAGTGTTGTATATAAATTTACTTAGTTATTAACTAGCCTCATAATATTTCTTTTACATTAAATAGATTTAAAATATTATATAAATTCGCTTCTCACTTACTAGTTAAACTAGACATTTCCATAGATTTTTGCGTACAACGTTTCATAGCTGAAATGATAGCTGTTCTTAAACCTTTTTCTTCTAGCGTTACTACAGCCTCTATCGTCGTTCCACCTGGAGAACAAACCATATCCTTCAATTCACCTGGATGTATTCCTGTTTCCAATACCATTTTTGCAGAACCTAATACAGCCTGAGCCGCAAATTTATAAGCTTGTTTTCTCGGCATACCGCTAAGTACAGCAGCATCTGCCATGGCTTCTATAAACATATACACATATGCTGGAGAAGAACCACTAATAGATGTAACAACATCCATTAGTTTTTCATTTATGACCTCCGTCTGGCCGAAAATATTAAATATGTTCAGTACCTCTTTTATATCTTTTTCTGTAACCATTTCATTAAAACATAACGCAGACATTCCTTCTCCAACAAGTGCCGGTGTATTAGGCATTACTCTAACAACTTTTAACTTTCTACCAAATTCATTCTCAGTGCTCTTAATACTTTTTCCTGCAGCAATAGTTACAACGATTACATCATTTTTTATTTGATCTTTTATTTGGTTAATTACCGATGAGTATAAATCTGGTTTGATTGATAAAATTAAAATGTCAGCGCTGTTAGCGACTTCATTGTTGTTAGTAGTTATAGTTATGCCATATTCATTACTAGCATTTTTTAAATTAATGACATTTAAATCTGAACAAATTATTTGATCTGGAGAAACTATATTTTTTTTAATCATCCCACCTATCATAGCAATACCCATGTTTCCACATCCGATGAATCCTATCTGTTTATTCATAATAATTTGCTCTTACTCCTTCTACTCTAAATTTTATTGATTTTGAAATTATTATTCTAAATAAGGGCTATTACAATTACTTGGTTTATCAATAGAATTTCAAAATTCTCCTTCCTATAATGAGTTATGTTTTCGTATTTCGTTTACAAGCATGCATTAAAAAAATGAAGAGACTTTCTATTCATAGAACTATTAAAAACGAGAGTAAAATGGTGATAATTTTTATGAATTAATAATCTTTAACTATTCAACATTTTAAATAGAGCTTACACATCCCTCTAATAATTACTTATTTTAACAATTTATAGTTAAGCTTAAGAAAATGTATTTAAATTCCAAATAATTATCCCCATAGATAGTATGAAACAAAGTAATGCAGGAATTGCCATTAAAATAGATTGTTTTGCTCGAAACATATGAGCATGAATAGCTCCGACCATGAGAACTGCTATTAATGTATTTGCTCCTAGCGCTAAGTATTGATTCCAAATACCACCGATTATACCTATTGCTCCAACAATTTCAACAAAACCAATTATAGACATAAACCATAATGAATATTGATATTGTTGCCAATGTTCTACCTGAAAAGATATACGGAAAATTTTTATGAATCCCCCTACTACAATAAAAATTGCTAAAACTACCTGAAGAACAATCATCTTTTAAACTCGCTCCTTTTAAAATTTTGTTAATTTTCATACTTCACAAGGAATAAATATATGCGTTTTACCAATATCAGAAAGGGAGGTATACATAATTTAACTTTTTATACGCTAAGAACTAAGTAGATAACCTTTACTACATAATATTTTCTTAAGAAAAATATTTATTTTAATATATTTGTCTCTTTTGTTAACCTGAATAGATTGTTTTTAATTTCAGACATGCTGATATTTTTTCTTGAAACACCGGTTTCTACTGCAGCACGTGCGACAGCATATGCTACATGTGGCACCACCCTAGGATCAAACGGATTTGGAATGACATAGTTGACATGAAGCTCTTCTTCTGAAATTAAATCAGCTATTGCATAAACAGCTGCTAGCTTCATTTCTTCATTAATTTCTTTTGCTTGTACATCTAAGGCTCCACGAAAAACTCCAGGGAAAGCTAATACATTATTTACTTGATTAGGAAAGTCAGAACGTCCTGTACCAACTACTAGTGCTCCTGCTATTTTTGCTTTATTAGGCATAATTTCAGGTGTAGGGTTAGCCAAGGCAAAAATAATAGGATTATGATTCATAGAACGAACCATATCCTCATCAACTACACCTGCAGCTGATACGCCAATAAATACATCAGCATCAATAAGGGCCTCTGCTAATCTTCCCCGCTTATGTTCTATATTTGTAATACGAGCTATTTCTTCTTTAAGCGCATTCATTCCAATAGGTCGCTGTTCATATACTATCCCTTTTGTGTCACACAAAATAATATTTTTCACATGCATATGGAGTAACAACTTAACAATGGCTATCCCAGCAGCACCAGCGCCATTTACAACGATTTGAACATCTTCAATTTTTTTATTTGTTAACTTAAGTGCATTAATTAGGCCAGCAATCGTTACAATAGCTGTACCGTGTTGATCATCATGGAAAACAGGAATATCACAAGATTTTCTTAGGCGCTCCTCAATTTCAAAGCATTGAGGTGCTGCAATATCTTCTAAGTTTATCCCACCAAAATTTGGTTCTAATAATTTAACAACCTCAACAATCTTATCCGGATTATTAGTGTTTAAACAAATAGGAAAAGCATCGATCTCAGCAAATGATTTGAAAAGTAAAGCTTTTCCCTCCATCACTGGCATAGCTGCTTTAGGTCCAATATTCCCAAGACCTAATACTGCAGTTCCATCAGATATAATTCCAACTAGATTCCCTTTCATTGTATAATCATATACTTTGCTTTCATCTTTATAAATCTCTAAGCATGGCTCAGCAACACCTGGTGAGTAAGCGAGACTTAAATCTGTTGAATTTTGTACTTTAACTTTAGAATAAACACCAATCTTCCCCTGTTTTTCTTTATGCATTTTTAATGCTTCATGTCGTAAAGGTGACATATAATTTCGCTCCTATAATTAAGTTAAGAGTTCATTAACTCTATCTTAAACTTGATATTGTATGATATAAGTAAGACTTCTAATATAATCATTATTTATTTTTATAACCTTTTAACATATCTTTTGCATAACGATTGGGGTATAAAGTATTTAACATATTGTATGGACTTCCCTTCCAATATCTTCTTAATGGTGTCCATAACTTATGTTTAATTAACCATCTTTGTGTGTAAATAGATAGTAATTGCCCCTCTGTTAGTTTTTCCTTTTCTTCAATAGTCCACTTCAGCGCCTCTAATGCTTTTTTTTCAGTCCAAAATCCGGTAGGTGTGAATTTATATTCCCATTCTTTATTTTGACCAGGATATAAGTCATTGATCATGGCGTACGGACTGTTATTCCAGAATATTTGACAAGGAGAAATTAAATTATGAATAGTAAGCCATTTTACACTGTAAACTTGTAATAATTGAAAAGAAGTTAATTTTTCTTTTTCTTCAATAGTCCACCTTAATGCTACCAATGCTTTTTCTTTAGTCCAAAAATTGTTAGGAGTCATACTAAATTCCCACTCTTTAAATTTATTAGGATATAAAGAATTTATCATTGCATAAGGACTACCATTCCAATACATAACTAATGGTGCACTGAGTTTATTTTTCTCTAACCATTTTTTACTATAGAATTTGAGTAGTTCTACTTTACTTAGCTTTTCTTTTTCTTCAACAGTCCATTTTAATGCTTCAAGAGCTTTTTCTTTAGTCCAAAAATTTAATGGTGCCATACCAAACTCCCACTCTTTAAATCTATTGGGATATAAGTCGTCAATCATCTTATAGGGACTATTATCATAACTATGTTTGAGCGCGCCGAGTAATCGATATTTTATAATTAAAGGCGTATTCCATTTTTGTTTAATATCCTCTTCATTCCATTTTAAAATTGTTTCAATTAAATATTTTGTGACCCTTTTAGATAGCTCTCTATTGCTATCTTCTTTCCATGTATTCGGTGGAAACCTACTTCTTTTACCGTCTAATATTTCTTGATAGATTTCTTCTATTTGCACTGCTTTCGCTTGCACTTCAAACTCCCTCCTATTCAAGACATATAGCGATTCCTCTTTCCTAACGTTAAATAACACGCCAATAGTAACTATTGTGATTTACTTTTATAACGCAAAAGAAATGTATAGGGTAAAATCATTTCTTTAATCTATAATAAGAAGGACATAAAAAAACAAAAAGTTACAAAAATTTTCAAATTAAAACTTTTATAACTTTTTGTTTTGATGTAAATATAATTTCAATTAATGTATCTCACCGTTTTAAACTTGACGCTCCATAATCTTGTATAGTTACATTTATATGATATTTAATCGGTACTTTACTAAATGTTTGATCCCAATCTTTTTTGACTTTCTCCCATGTTCTCGGGTGTTTAATTCTTAATTGGTTGCCAAAACCCGCAATATCGACTTGGTATTCTTTTTGTATTTTTTTTGTAACATGATGTACTAAGTGCTTTACTTCTTTTTCAATAGCTTTTTCTTCCCTTTTTAAAAATTCATTTTCAAAATCTTTTCCTGATTGCATCCAATTTTCAGACAAACGCCCTTCTGATTCAATGTTTACATCAAAGGAAATATTATTTCCGTTAACATGTGGTATGATTTTGCTTTTTATTGACTTTATCTCGTATATAATGAGTTTCTTTGATTCTTTATCAAAAGTTTTTACCACACCACCATTCCTTTTTCCGTTTATCCATACTACTCCTTCCAATTCCTGTTCATTTAAAAAGCCCATCAACTTTTTTGTCTTCCCTTTAATTACAGCAGCTCCTGCAAATTTTGTTTCTCCTTTTATCGAGATTACATTTTGCAAAAGAAAACTGGACCCTGACCGCATCTTTCCTTCCAATTTAGCGAGCGATACAGGAGGTAAAATCCTTGTTGTTCTATTTCTATTATCTGCAATTCCAGACAAACGAAATGCTGGGATTTCTCCTTTTTTGTTTGATTCCAGTACCTCCTTCGCTAGACCCTTGCTAATTAAGAGCATACAGCTAAGCCGAACTTCATTGTCACGGAGATACTGTTCAAGTAATTGTTCTAAACTGAATGTACGTACAAGACTATCACTAATAACAATGTTTTTTAAATGTGGGCTGAACATTGTGCTCTCTCTTTTCAATGAAAACTCACGAACAATTTGATGAATGGAATCACCGGTCTCAGAAACATTTATATAACGTTTTTGTTGTCCATTTCCTTTACTTTGTGCTTGCGAACTAACAATTTGATAAGTAGCTGTTATAAGATTTCTTTTAGGATAACCTCCTTCCTCATCCTCTTTCTCAATTGTTGAATCCTTCCCTTTATCTAGTGCTATACCTGCAGTTAAACTCAACTCTTCTACTTCTTTACTGCTCCAACATCCTGTTAAAAATAGAAGCAAAAGCGTCCATAACAAAGCCAAATAGAACCGCATATAATTAAATTTATTTTTCACACTACTCCTCCTTTTAATCGCGTAATAATAAGAAGAAGCAGTGGCAGTAAACCAAATAAAAATAAAGCAGCATTACCGAGCATATCCCCCAATTTAAGCAAGTCATTTATATTTTTCGAAGTCATAGCAATGATGTAAATGATTGGAATCAAAGCAAAAATAAACGGATGAATTCTCTTTTTAAAGAGTTGTGCTAATCCTAATGCAGCTGCATAATAACTAATCGTATAGGTAGCAAATATTTGCATAATCCATATTACAAGCAATAAAGATTCAAAACGTTCAAATATCAATCCAGAAATTTCAAAACTGCGCATAAGATCAATTGTCGGCCATGTTCTTGTTACAACCCCATCAATTGATAATGCACCAATGACTATTACAACTGTTATTACATAAAAGATTAACGGAATTGAAATTCCAACTAAAATAGCTTTTACTGCTTTCTTTCGTTGTTCCATAAACACCAAAAGAATCAACATAATTTCAGGACCTGTATATGCGAGAGAGGTTGTTTTTATCCCATCTAACACTGGTTTAATTCCTAAACCTAATACGGGACGGAGATTATCTATCTCGAATATTCCGATACTCATAAAGGAAATGAGTAAAAAAATAAAAAAAGTAATAGGAAATATTATTTCAAACATCCGTGCAATTGAATTAATACCACTCATAATCAAATAGAGACCTATCCACATAAAAGGCATAACAATAGCCCATGTGGGGGTTCCTTCCAGCAAAAAAAAGCTTATTACTTCTGCCATTGAACGAATTTGAAAGGCTGAAGTTGTAAGAAAATACCCTATAATAAGAAAACTAAGCAACCTGCCTATCCATTTCCCTACAATATCTTGACTATATTGATAAAATGTTTTATCTGGAAACTGTTGACTTAATTTGACCATAATTACTCCTGAAACCATTGCGAGTATCCCACCTAATATCACACTTAGCCATACATCTGGTGTTTTCACTTTTTCTACAGATGCTCTGGGCAGAGTGAGAATTCCTGTCCCAAGTATGTAATTTACAATAATAACAACTGCTTGTGAAGTTGTTATTCGGTCTTTAGGTTTCGTAATCACTGAAGGCCACTTCCTTTCGTCATCAGCTACCTTTTGCGGATATTTTTTTTGGTATGCATTATTTTCGGTCTACGTCTCATTATTTTTAATGGCATGCGAACCATAAAATCTTTCCAGTCACTGAATCGATATGGAACAGCAGGGCTGGTATAAGGAACGCCAAAACTTTTCAGTTTCACTAAATGACTGCAAAGTAAAAGAAAGAAGAGAATAACTCCATACAAGCCAAATATCGCAGCACAAAACATAGCTATAAAACGAAGAATGCGTAACGTAATTCCCACACTATATTGCGGAATAGTAAAAGAAGAAATAGCTGTTACCGCAACAACGATAACCATTATTGGACTAACAATTCCTGCTTCTACGGCAGCCTGACCAATTATTAAACCGCCCACAATTCCCATTGCAGGTCCAATTGGTTTAGGCAGACGTAAACCTGCTTCCCGCAAAACTTCGATAGCTACTTCCATAATTAACGCTTCTATTAAAGCGGGAAAAGGAACTCCTTCTCGCGATCCGATAATAGAAATAGCGAGCTTAGTGGGAATTAATCCTGGATGAAATGAAATAAAAGAAATATACAGTGCTGGAGCAAATAATGAAACAAAAGCTGTCATGAAGCGTAATAAACGGAGAAGCGTACCAGGAAGCCACCTTTCATAATAATCTTCTGGTGATTGCAGCAGCATACTAAATGTAACTGGAGCAATTAAAACAAATGGTGTTCCATCTAACAAAATAGCTACTCGACCTTCCATTAAAGCACTAATAACACGATCAGGTCGTTCTGTATTTTGAATCTGCGGAAAAGGACTGAGATAATTATCTTCAATAAGTTGCTCTATATAACCAGATTCGAGTACACTGTCTATGTCAATTTTCTGAATTCTGTTTTTTATTTCATCCACCAATTCTGTACTAGCAAGATCTTTAATAAATGCGACAACTAACTCTTTCTTTGCACGTTCTCCTACTGGTAGCTTTACTAATGATAAGTTCTCATCCGCACAGTGTCGTCGCAAAAGTGAGGTATTATCACTTAATACTTCAGTAAAACCGACCCGTGGCCCTCTGACTAATGCCTCCGATACTGGTTCTTCAATATTTCGTTTATTTGCTTTTGTTGTACCAAGAATAAACACATCTGCTAAACCATCAATTAAAAGAGCTGTTGAACCTATCAATACTTTGGGTATTAAATCTTTTATGTAATGGACTTCTGCTACTTCACTAATTGTAAGAACTTTATTTTTAATATATTCTTTTGAAACAGTCCCCTCCACATAAGAAGATTCATTTTTATATTCATCAGAAAAATCATCCATTAGTAATTTCATAATATGTTTGTCAATTATCTCTTTATCTGATAGACCATCAACAAAAACGATCCCAGCCTGAATGTCTGTGCGTCCAATATTAAACTTCCGAAAGCGAACATCAGAATTATGTCCGATTTGTTGCTTTATAAGTTCTAAGTTAGAGGCAAAATCATTTGTGAAATGAACGTTTGCATTTTGAGATGGTTTATGCTCTTGTTTCGTTTTACTTTGAATATTATTTTTTTTCACTTGTTTGTCTCTTGACTTCCACCAACTCATTCTTCCCACTCTTTCTCTGACATACGAACCCAATGAAAAAATCTTGAGATAGTATACGGAATTAAAAACAAGATAAAAGCTTGTACAAAGACTTTCCAATCTGGAAGATAAGAAGTAATTATGTTCCACATTTTTATCACCCAATTTATATACTCTGCTAGGATTGAGATTTCTAAAAAACGATATGTACTTAATAAAAAATAACGATAAGATTAAAGAGCAGAAAAGCGAGACATTATGCTTATTTAGTACAAATAACCTAGTTAGTATAAAAACATTTCTGACCTAAAATACCATTTCCAATTATAATTTGTTAAATATTATCTCCTTTTCCCTTATTTATATGCCTGCATTTGAATTTCAAATAATATAAGTATTAATGATATTTCCTCTTAAAGAAAAAAGATGCTAGAAGATAGCATCTTTTTTTAAATTCAACTTACTATGTATTTATATTTTATTGTGGAAATACTCGTTTTTTTAAATGAATATTAATGTGTAAAAAATACATATTCTTTTGTTTTAAGTTAGTACATTTCTACCGAATCGATACGGAATTTTCTGATTTTAAAACCAATATGAAATAAAGGAAAATCCTCTCTTAGAAAAACTATATAAAACCAATAACATGAAAACAATTATCAATCTATTAATCGAAAATAATAATTAGCAAGCATTTATCATCTTAATTCCAGGTGTATTCGTTTTGCTTCAAAATAAAGAACTTGAATAAATTTTTTCGTATCAATACGAGCAGGTAATGTTGGTTCATTATTCAATTCTGTCATCTTTCTCCTTACGGTAGTAAAATCAAAAAATCTAGAAGCATAATTTTCGAACTTCGGGTTTAAAAAATCAGTAAGTCCAAGGGATGCTAAATGGTTTAATGATTGATAAATTGCTCTCCGAATCCGTTGTTTGGAAGCTTCTATGAACCTTTTTAATTCGGCATCTTCAGCTGAATCCCCAAGTTTTTTTTGAGCCAAATTCATAAAAATCTCTTTTAGTGAGGGAAAGCCTTGTTCCAACGTGTTATCTTGTTCATATTTATATAAATAATCTAGCATATCCATTAAATCTTTACTTCCACTTTCACTGGCTATTCCTAATTCAGACAAAAGAAAATGAATGGAATTTTGAAAATGATTAAAAGTATTTAAATGTTTTTCATTACGGTATTTTTCTTGCGCACTTGAATTACTATCCAATTTTAGTACCATATTAAGCGATTCTTGAATGTTTTTTATCGATTTTTCCAAACGAATTCGTTCAATGACTTTCCGAACAACTGTTAATACTTCAATCCGGTTAATTGGCTTAATAATATAGTATTCAACACCAAGCGAATAAGCTTCAGCAATTAATTCTTTTGATTCTACTTGAGAGACCATGATGATTTTCCCTTTAAACGAAGGTTTTATTTGACGGATTGTTTTTATTCCATCTTGAATCGGCATTAACAAATCGATAAATAAAATGTCTATATTTTTAAGGATTAGCATTTGTTGCTCTAAAGATAAACCATCCTCAGCTTCTCCTATAACCTCCCCAAGATCTTCATCCTCGATAATTTGAGCCAACATTGAGCGAACCGCTTTTTCATCATCTACTATATAAAAATACATAGAATCACCCTTTCGAAATTATATGATCAATCCCTAATCTAATTATAAAAATTGATCCTTTTCCTTCGGTTCTGTCCTCAAGCGTAACATCACCTTCAAGTTGTTCGACCATTTCTTTAACATACGATAATCCGATACCTGTCGATGGGTTGCCTAAATCATCATATTTAGAAGTAAACCCAGGCTCAAAAATTGAATCTTTATATTTTGAAGAAATACCAGGACCGTTATCGCCTATTTGAAATTCAACAAAATGGTGGTCTTTATTAATGTCAATTGTGATGGTTCCCATACCTTGGATAGCTTCTACAGCGTTTGTAACGATATTATTTATAATAGATAAGATTGTGTAAATATGATAATGAGGATGCACACCATCAATTTTATACAAAAATTGGATGTCTTTCTCTAGCAAGCGTGCATATTTCGTATTTGCCCGTATAATGATATTTACTAGTTCATGTACAGACATATAATCTGTAAAACTTTCATCAGAAATTAGTTTTGAAAGTCCCGCAAAAATACGTTGGTTATCCTTTTTAACGTCATGGACCTCACCAGCAATTTGTAATGCCTGTTGCCTTAAATCCCCAAACTGAAAATCCATCTGTTTGTGCTCAAAAGAGTCTAAGGTTTTATATAAATCATAGGATTTTTTTGTTATATTCTCAGCATCTTGTAATGTTTTTTTTAAATGAACAGCATCTTCATATAAATTAGAGATAAGCATGAGCATGTGTTCATTTTGTTTCTTTATGTGTCTCTCCCTTGATTGCGCTTCATACAATTTCATCATATTGAAAAAGCTTAGAACTATAAAACTATGGGAACATGCGATAACAATGATCTCATTTATTGCCTCGGATGTGATTGATGTTTTTAATACAAAATATTGAATCATTAATTCCACACAGTCTGACAGTATTTCAATCATGCAACCAATAAAACCAATCATTAGTGGTTGATGATAAAAACGTTTGATTTTTGCTAAATGAAAGAGATACGAATAAGTAAAATAAAAGAAAAAACTAGGATAGTGAGTATGAAAAGCGGCTAGCCAATCCATATTTCCCTTTATAATGACATCCATTGAGATACGAAATACTACCACGACTATCGCTGTTAAAAAACCCGGTAAAAATGCTGGAATTCGTCGAAACAATAACAAAAAAAAGAAAAATGTTGGTGCGCCAAAGCTCATTCTAAATGTTTCATTTAAAGGAAATGACTTTATTTCACCTACTAAGGGTACTGTAAGTATCATTAAAACGAGAATATAGATGTCTTTTTTTACTAAATTACTAAGATTCAAAATAATCACTTCTCACTTTCGCCTAACAGTCAGTATACAAACCTATTTGCATTAATACAATACTTACTCTATTTTTTTCAAAAACTGATAAATAAGATATAAACGAAAGCATTATAGATTGTGAGTATTCATTACACCCTTCTACTTTAGAAAGATACTTTATAACTCAAAAATGTTCAGACACAATATAAGGTCTGAACACTTTTGGACTCGCTCTAACACCAAAATATCTGTGCTCCTTTTTAAAATATACTTAAATCCCATTCTTTTGCAATATGTTCTAACAACATAATTCCTGGTAAACTATTCCCATATTCATCAATGGCTGGTCCGTAAATACCAATACCACATCCATCTTGGAACGATAAATCCTTCCTAGATTTTGAGGGAACAAGTGTCATAATTCCACCGGATACCCCACTCTTAGCTGGTAATCCAATGAAAGCAGCAAATTTTCCAGAAGCATTGTACATTCCACAAGTTAGCATTAAAGCTTTTGTTAACCTAGCTACTTCTTTAGGGAGCACTTGTTCTTTGCGAATAGGATGATATCCATCATGTGCTAGTATAAGCCCTATTAAGGCAATATCTTCTGTATTTATTTCAATCGAACATTGTTTTAGGTAAACCTCTAGTGTCTCCTCCACATCTGATTCTAGAAAACCATTCTCCTTTAAATAGTATGCTAATGCTCTATTACGATGAGCCGTTTCCCATTCTGATTGAAATACTATTTCATTAATAACGGGACGCTTCTCTATCATTTTTTCAATTAATACGTATAGAGATTCTAATTTTTCTTGCACCGATGTCCCTGGCAAAAGTGAAGCTATCGTAATCGCTCCAGCATTAATCATAGGATTAAAAGGTTTTCCTGGTTTATGTATCTCTAAACGAATAATTGAATTAAAGGCATCTCCAGTTGGCTCTACGTCAACTCGTTCTAATACATAAGAAATACCGCGACTTAAACAAGCGGCTATAAAACCGATTACTTTTGATATACTTTGTAATGTGAAAGGTATCTCCCAATCTCCTGATTTTATCATTGTTCCATCTGGCTTTACTATACAAATACCTAACTGCGATACATTTATTTCCCCCAGAGCGGGAATATAACTGGCGCTTCGTCCCTTAGCTGCATACGCTCGATAATGAGCTACCCATTGATCTAAGCAAACTTTTTCTTGCCCCTCAACTTGAACGCTAGAATCCTTTATCATTTAATCATATTCCCCCGTACTATTAACTTTATATAGAATGATTTTTTCTTTACTATAATCAATAATATTTGCACTAGAACCAAGAAAAATATTCAGACATATTGCAGTCTGAATATCCTTCTTATTACACACTTTTCTTTTTTGAAGTTTTCTCATAACTATCCCAACATTCAATATTTTCAAGCCCTTTAATGTTTTCTTTATAAAAAATAGGATCTTTACCAGCTTTTTTCTGGTTTATATAATCTTGTAACGCCGCAAATGCTACTTTTGAAAGTAAGGTAATAGCAATTAAATTAATAATAACCATAAAGCCCATAAATAAGTCCGCTAAATCCCATACAATTTGAATCTTTGCAACAGAACCAAATACAATCATAGCCAACACACTTATTCTGTATATCATTAACCACACTTTACTTGTATGTAAAAAGCGAATATTTGTTTCACCATAATAATAGTTGCCAATTAACGCACCAAATCCAAATAAAAAAACAAAGATAGCAAGACAACCCGATGCCCAAGGACCTATGTGTTCACTTAATGCTGCTTGTGTAAGTGCAATACCATTTAACCCCGGTTGTTTATATGCATCAGACAGCAAAATAATAAAGGCAGTGCTAGTACAAATGATTAGTGTATCCGTTAATACACCAAATGCTTGAATCAGTCCTTGTTTCACCGGATGACTTGTTGTTGCTGTTGCGGCAACGTTTGGTGCACTTCCCATACCAGCTTCATTTGAGAATAAACCGCGTTTAACTCCATTCATAAGTGCTGCACCAATTGAACCGCCTGCTATTTGTTTAAAACCAAATGCGTTTTGAACAATAAGAGAAAGAACTTCCGGCATTTTTGATATGTTGGTAACTACAACAAATAATGCAACTCCAATGTATAATACTGCTAAAAATACCACCTTGTATTCAGCCATTTTTGCAATACGTTGTACACCACCAAAAATAATCGCAGCGAAAGCAATGGCCATGATTATCCCAACTGTTAGACGATCTGTACCAAATGAGTTTTGAAAAGCAATTGTAACTGTATTTGATTGTACTGAATTGAATACAAGACCAAAAGTAATTGTGATTAAAATAGAGAATAATACTCCCATCCAACGTTTATTCAACCCTTTTTCCATATAATAGGATGGACCACCGCGGAAACCAGTTTTATCTTTTACTTTATATATCTGTGCTAATGTGCTTTCGACAAAACTGGAGGCCGAGCTAATAATAGAAATAATCCACATCCAAAATACAGCTCCAGGACCACCTAATGCAATTGCAATCGCAATTCCTGTAATATTCCCTGTTCCAACGCGGGCTGCCATACCAATACAAAACGCTTGAAAAGGAGAGATTTGATCTTTAGAACCACTTTTCCCCTCCATTAATACACGGACCATCTCTTTTAACATTCGAAACTGTACAAAATTCAATTTAAATGTAAAATAAATTCCGCAAATAACAAGCATAATAATTAACAATTTAGACCATAAAAAATCATTTGTTGATCCGACTAACTCTACAAAAAACCTTTCCATATCATCACTCCATGCCAAAATTTTTATATCATAATCTATATAAAATCACCTATATTTCCTGGTATAAATACCTCTTTCATATTCAAATACAACAAGGATAAAAGTTTTCTATATTAATAGGATTGACCTGTTAAGCAAACATCACAACATGTAACTGTAAAGCTGAAATTTTGAAGAACTTAACGTTTATACACCCGTTGCTCTATTCCCTTCTGTAAAACTAATATTCTTATCCACTAATGTTGTTGTACTATTATGTTTGTTTCGTTTACCGGTGATTTACATTTAAATCCTAAAATCAATAGTGATTAACTGGTTATTTGTTAATTTTCTCAAGAACATGAAAGTATCTCCTTTCTCACTACTAATCTCAAAAATAGGCTAGATAAAAAATTTATAGAAAAACTATGAAGCGCTTTCAATCTTCAACTAAGAGAAGCTTGTCTTTAATTTATAATTAAAAGTACAGAATGTTACGAAAAAGTACAGATTTTTATAAAAACAAAAAATTTTTTAAGATTTTTCATCTAAAAAAACAGTGAGATTTTGTGAATTTTATACAGTATCCAAACGTCGCAGATGCTGTTCTACCTAACCTTTGACAAGCCTCTATTTTCTTCATATAAACATGCATACTTTTTCTCTTTTAGAAGTTCATATAAATTATTTGAAATCAAGAATCAACGGAATATTATAGGAATATTTAAAAAATAAAACATTTAATTTATTTATGGTATCATACAAAAAACATTTGTTTTCTCAATTAATCCCCCTAGCTGGATTCGTCTATATTGCACATATTTACAACATGAAAGACACTAAGAAAAAAAGGATTTTGTTGAAGGGATGAAACATTACAAAACTCTTATTTAGGACCTTATGTCATCCTCTTTTCTAGCAATATCGAGTTATCCCAAAAACGTATATTTACTAACATAAATTACAGGTGGTGTATTGTGAAAGAAATAGTATTTGTTCAAAATAAAAAAAGACTCCTTATGAAATTCGAATTTTTTAAAAAGGATTTAGTACTTACCATTTCACTGATACTAGCAATTGTCAGTTGCTTAATACATTCGCCAAAGATCGAATATATTAACTTTGAAGTGTTAATTAGTTTATTTAATCTGATGGTAGCCATTAAGGCCTTGGAACAGCTAAAGATATTAGACAAACTTGCCGTTGTGATTTTAAATAAATGCAATAACAGCAGGTCAATATCTATTATTCTAATTTTGTTATGCTTTATTTGCTCCATGTTTGTAACAAATGATGTTGCTCTCCTCACTTTTGTACCAATAACACTTGTCATTAGTAAAAAAACACAAATGAACATGATGGATACAATCATCCTGCAGACAATTGCAGCAAACATCGGTAGTAGCTTGATGCCTATGGGAAACCCACAAAATTTATACCTATATTCTTACTATGGAATTAAGCTCATCCCATTTTTAGGTTCAATTCTGCTTTTAGCTGTACTTGGAATTAGTTTATTATTTATATTTACTCAAAAACTTCAAAAAACAGATTTGAAAATAGAACTACCTGTTATTACCGTGAAAAATCGAAAAAAAGCTACCGTCTGGATTTTGATACTTATCACTATCATTGCATCTATTTTTGGTGTCATTAATTATTACATTGCGCTAATAGTCACACTGATAGCAGCATTTACGTTAGATAGAAACTTACTATTTAAGATCGATTACTTTCTTCTAATAACCTTTGTCTGTTTTTTTATTTTTATCGGAAACATTTCCCATTCCGATGCACTGGGGACATTTGCTCGCGCTAATTTAAGAGGAGATACTTCAGTCTTCTTTAGTTCCATATTTTTGAGTCAATTGATTAGCAATTTTCCTACTTCAATTCTTCTATCAAACTTTACTTCTGATTGGAAAGCTTTATTACTAGGAGTAAATATTGGAGGACTTGGAACAATTATCGCATCTTTAGCCAGTGTAATCTCCTATAAACTATTCATTCAGGCCAACGTTAAAGAGAGTAAGGCATATTTAATTAAATTTAGCATTTACAACTTTTCATTTTTAATCATACTTACATGTATACAATACTTTATCTTTAAATTTCTAAAAATTTTTTAAAAAATTGATTCCTTTAGAAAAACCCAAATTTCTCAATTTAATGCTGAGATATTTGGGTTTTAATATAGGTATGTTTAAAGAGCTACAACAAAGTTACCATCAATTTAATATTTTGAGATGTTCTCACAGTGAAAATCTTTTAGCTTTTACGTTGTTTATTAGATTTCAGTTCATTTTTGAAGTCTTCTTCACAAAATCCTTAATGTCCCTCAATTTTTTCCCGCTAATATTATCTTTAATGGTTGAATCTATTTCAATTTCTAATTTTGCAAATGCTCCTCCTACACAATTATAGATACTTAATCCCTCTATACTCTTTCAAGCGGTAATCCATTCCGATGGAAATTACAAATGAAAAAATTTATCCGTTTTTCCTACTTTCTAAATTCAGCAAGTAAAATGTTTTTAAAAACTTCCGGGTTATTAAGGTTTAGACTGTTCGAATTGATAGCGAGTGTATGTTTACCTCCAAGTGTTCCACCAGCAAAAGTGGAAAACCCTGGAACGGCCCCCCTGTGTCCCCATACCGAGACACCGTTCGGAAGCTTAATTTCAAGTATTCCAAGACCATATCCGGTTCCCTCTCTATTTGTAGGAACTGTAGTAAGCATTTGTTTTAACTGCTGTTCCTTCAGTAATTTGCCACCTAGTAAGCAAGAGAAGAATTTGTTTAAGTCGTCAGCAGTAGAAATCACATCTCCATCCGAGCTACCTGGGTTAATATAAGTAACATCTTTTAGCTCACTCGCTCCGTCTAGTTGCAAATAGCCACGGGCATGCTTGGTGCCTGGAATCACGCTTGAATTACCAGGTAGAAATGTATTTGACAAATCAAGCGGTTCAATAATCCGATTTTCAACCTCTTCCGCATAGCTGTTTCCTGTTACTTTTTCAATAAGGATTCCTAGTATTACATATCCTGTATTTGAATAAGACCAACCCTTTCCTGGAGCAAAGTCTGGGGGAAGTGAAATCCCCATCTTTACAAATTCTTCAGCCGTATACGATTTTTTTATATCCGTAATATCAAAGTCTTTTGAATTTATATAGTCAGCAATACCACTTGTATGATTCAATATTTGCCGGATCGTAATCTGGTTACCATCATATCCGTTTCCTTGAATAACACCAGGTAACCATTTTTCAATGGAGTCGTCTAGATTCAAACGGTTCTCTCCAGATAATTGAAGTAGAACTGTTGCAATGAACGTTTTCGTCACACTGCCAATGCGAAAGCGAAAATCTGCTTTCATTGGTTTCTTAGTTTTCAGATCCGCTACCCCAGCTGTATAACTCCAAGTTTTACCCCCCTTAGAAATTTTAGCGAGTATTCCCGGGTATCCAAGTTGCAGTTCATCTCGCATTGCTTTCTTAACGGAAGTACGATCGCTTTGCGTACTTGTTTGTAACGAACTAGATACATTTTGCGTAGGTTCTGCTTTTATAATTAATGTTGGTGTTATGTATAACAGGGAACTTCCACCTATTAAAAGTGCTAGACTTGCACATGTAATTTTACTGCGTGTTTTCATAAAGAATTCCTCTCTTCTATTTAAATTGTATTGATGGCTGATAGCTGTCTCATATACTAACCACACAGCTATCAACTCTCCTAATGATAAAAGTCAACACTGAATTTACAATCAACGTACTAATCATTATTTTCACAAACACCATTGTGTTCTAACAATCTCTAAATCACTCTTTTTCCACATACATATTAACCATAGAAATTACTTCTTTTCCTTAAAACACTCTTGTTACTGATTATTTGTTTTATATGTAGGCCGTACTTGTTCCCCCCTTCATGCCTCCTTATATTTTTATCCTACACAATGAAAATCTCTTTTTTCTTACCTATTCCTTACAAATTCCTTACATACAAAATCACTTCTACAATAGGATTGAAGTAGCATCTGTGCCCGAAAGCGCAAAAAACACCGATGCTTTTCGCTTCAGTGTTTTTGCGCTTTACATATTGTAAGATTCGTTTTACTCTTAACAGGTTAAACTGCTGATTTTTTCTAATGCGATTATTCTTCTTGTTATATAAAACAAATTTCATTGTGTTATATGACACACTATGAAATTTGTCATTAAGGCACATGATTCTAAATTTATTGATGTACTTGAGATGGACTCACTTTTTGAATTTGAACAAGTATATCAAACGCTTTACCTAATGATATATCAACAGTTTTTGGTATATCAGGCCCTTCGGTAGTTATTCCAGCGAAAATTGGATGTTGTTCGTTTAACCAAGTTTTTGTCACGCCGTTCGCCTTACGTAAATCAATAAAAAATTGATCTTTTTTGACCTGTCCAAAAATGTAGTTATAACTGTTTGGATCATCCGATTTTAATGTTCCATAGGGGCCAAATTCACCATTGCTATTCTTCACATTGTATTGTCCTTCATAAACTGACGTTCCAATAGATACGTACCGTTTTCCGTAATATTCTGCTAAATGCTGCCCTGCTACTTTAGGGTATATAAAAGAAAGCATATTTGTTTTCGAAACGTGTCCATTATGTCCCCATACAATGGTTTTTCCTAAATGTTCTTCAGTCCACTTCGCATTTTCATACATTGCAATATCATGTTTCAAATAAAAATCCGCTGGTTTATCAGGAGGTGTCGCTAACATTGTAGTAAACTGTTCAATAATACGAGCATTTTGCTTTATCCATACGAACTCTTTAGATTTCCCATTTAAATGACTTTTATTTTCCTCTAATAAAGCACTAATTTGTTTAGCATCTAAAACATACTTTTCTTTTTCTTCTTTCGTAAGGCTTTCAAAAGTATTCATATCCTTTGTTACAGGAATAAGCCCTTTTATCTTCTCTTCTACTCTAGGCAACAGTTTTGAATTGTTCGCTTTAATATATTCTATTATATTATTATAAACATTTTCGTTTACTGATTGAATGTCCATCCCGATGACACGTACTTTCGATTTATGTTTTGGATTAGCATTATATTGCCGAATCCAATCAAGTAAATCTAGCATTTCTTTCGTCTTAAATACAGGTGTTAGATGTTGGCTTGGGTTTCCCTTACCAGTAAGAACATATCGATCAAGTTCCAAGGCCCTGTCCCATCCCTCTTCTAAAACTAGATTGGTAAAGCCCTTTTCAGATACTAAATACTTAACAATGCGGTGTTTCATCGTAAAAACTTCATGAGCCCCATGCGTAGCTTCACCTAAACCTACAATTGAAGCTGAACCTACCATATCCTTAAGTGGTTTCAAATCATTAAGAGATGCAGTTGGATTAGTTGTTTTTAAAGGCTTTGCATGTGCTTCTAACCATTTCGCTATTTGATTTGTATTATAGGGAGCTGTAACAGAAACCTCTGTTTTCGAATCTGCATAAGTATTTCCTACAAAATGAGTCATTGTTATAGCAGAAGCAACAATTGCAATCATTATTTTCTTTTTCATAAAAAACCTCCTGAAATATTTACTTATAGCTTTTTGACATACTCTGCCAACTTCCGTTTAAAACATTCATTTTCTTATTACTGTTAAGATACATTTATTCTAGTTCCTAAAACTCACTTATTTCTTAATAGGTTCTTAAGAAATTCTTAATTCACTTATACGAATATAAAACTAAATAAGCTTCAATTCATTGTATTGTAAATTCCTCATTGCATAACATTATAATGTACAGATATTCGTTATAAATGATGTTATCTAAAGTATTCAATTTCAGTATGTATTATTAACGTAGTTAATATATGGTTAATATGAAGTTCCAAATTTTGATTGTTTGTAGTCTCTTTATCATAGAGTTAATTTAGGGGTTATTTTTTGTTCACTTCATTTTTTTCGGCACTCTGCATCTAGACGGTATACCCATTGGCCACAGTTAGACTATTTCAAATCAAAAAAATAGATTACCTGCACACGAAAAAGTATAGTGCACAGGTAATCTATTTGTTTTTGAGATTAATAAAAACCTAATTTATTTTTTGAATTCTTCCATCAATAACAGACTGAATTGGTTCTTTTGATTTTTTTATATAATCTACTAATGCTTCAAAATCAGTTGGTCCTGTTTCAGCATCTTTACCGTTTTTAAAGGATACAAATCCATCTCCACCTGAAGCTAGAAATGCGTTAGCAACGACGCTGTAAGTTTTAGAAGGAATAATTTCTTCTCCATTTGTTAAGCGAATACTTGTTACTTTTTCTCCATTGGGCTTGTTCGCATCCCAAGTGTATTGGATCCCTGAAATTTGAAGCATTCTTGTTATGTCTTTTTGCCATTGTTGATTTAAAATATCACGAATGTCTTGACCTGTTAAATTTACTTTTATTAATTGATTTCCGAATGGTTGAATACCATATATCTCTCCCCATGTAATATCACCAGCATCTAAGTCATTACGAATACCACCAGGATTCATAAGTGCAATTTGGGATTGCATTGTTGTACGCTGGGCATCAGCAACTAAATTTCCAAGAGTAGATTCACCAGCCGTATTGAGTTTGCGATCTAGTGGCGCAATAGACTTACCTACAACTTCATTAACAAGAGGTGCGATTTTTGCTTGATATTTCTCCATCTTCTTCTTTATTTTTTTATCAGGCTCTATGCCTTCATGATAAGTTGTAACAATTTCTGCTTTTTTCTCAACAATATCTTGTGTTTTACGATCAATCTTTACATCAACATCAGCAAAAGCCATACCATATGAATTTGCTTGTACGACAAGTTTATTATTAACAGTTCCATTTACATAAGTGTGGCTATGGCCACCAAAAATAACATCGACTTCTGGATCAGTCTCATTTGCTAATCGGACGATATCACCATTTGTTACGCCGTTCCCATCTGTTATACCTCCGTTATGTGCAAGAACAACGATAGATTTAACACCTAGTTTTTTTAATTGCTTTACGGATTTGTTAATAGCTTCAACTTCATCTGTAATTTCTACATTCTTTAGCATAGTAGGCATAACAAGGTTAGGAACATCCGTTGTTACGACTCCGATAAATCCAACAGGAACTCCTTGTACCTTTTTTATAGTGAATGGTGGTAAAAATAAACGACCGGTGGATTTATTATAGAAATTTGCAGCAACATATGGGAATTTTGCTCCTTTAAAATTTCCTGTTTTCTCATGGTATCCACCATAAATAAGGCGGTTCATTTCTTCAACACCTTCATCAAATTCATGATTTCCTATCGTTCCAACATCGAATTTCAAATCATTTAGAAATTCAATTGTAGGTTCGTCTTGTAATAATGCTGAAACAGGAGTACTTGCTCCAACAACATCTCCAGCATGTACCTTTAATGTATTCGGATTTTGTTTTTCACGATCACGTAAATAAGCCCCTAAGTACTCAATTCCCCCTGCATCTTTATTGTTAATTTTTTTTACAGTGTCTAGTTGCCCATGAAAATCGTTAATACCGAGCATTTGTACATCTATGTAGCGGTTTGGTTCTGTACTTGCTTGGGCTGAAGGCATAGCAAATACACTAGTAAAAGTAACTGTACTTAATGCTAAAGCAACTGGAATGATTTTTTTCAACATAAAATTTCTCTCCCCTAATTAAAATCTGACATAATACGATGTTATTTTAATATATTAAGAGAATTATTTCCACAAAAATTCTACCAATTATAAAAATTAATAAGATTTTATTGTTTTCTGACAAGATATTTCTTCCTCAAAAAAATGTATATTTCTTTGTTTTGAGGATTATTCAAAATATTATCTTGATAGTAATATAACAATACTTCTAAGAAATCTAAAAAACTCTAATCAATATATTTTAGCTGTTAAGAAGAGTATTCAATCCAAAATTAATGGAGATTTATCAACCTAACATCTCAATATCACCATTAAAAAGATGCTCCTGGATTTATCCAAGAGCATCTTTTTTTAGATTTATTTTTACTTGTTTATAATTTATCAATTAACAATTATATAGTTGTAATTAGTCCTTTAAAAATGATAGGAGTGCTTCATTAAATTCTTTAGCATGCGTTGCATTTAGCCCATGTGGACCACCCTTTATTAACGTTACTTTAGAATTAGGAATTGCTTCATGTGTTAATTTCCCACTATATTCAAATGGTACAGTTGCATCTGAATCACCATGAATAATAAGAGTAGGTATATTAAACTTCTCCAAGTCTTTTCTAAAATCAGTCTTACTAAAGGCAGTAATACAATCAAGCGTTCCTTTAGGTGATGCACTGGCTGCAATATCCCAATTATATAAACGGAATGGCTCACTAACTAAATCTGTTCGATTACCAGCCGCGAAAAATCCCTTAGTAAATTCATCAAGAAATGCAAGTCGGTCATTAATCACACCACTTTTGAATGCTTCAATTGTTGCATCATCTAATGCCCCTTCAGGATGATCCTCTGATTTGTATAAATATGGAGGAACTGCTCCAGCAAAAACAGCCTTTTCAATACGATCTGTTCCATACGTACTAATATACCGGGCTACTTCGCCTCCACCCATAGAAAAACCAACAAGTGTGACATTTTGAAGCTCTAAATGTTCTAATAGTTGATGTAAATCAGAAGTAAAGGTATCATATTCATACCCTTCCCATGGCTGAGATGATTTTCCAAATCCTCGACGATCATATGTTATAACTCTGTATCCAGCCTCAACAAGAGCTGGAACTTGGTATTCCCAAGATCGACCACTTAACGGCCAACCATGAATGAGTACAACTGGGTTTCCTGTGCCATGATCCTCATAATATATCTCAATTGGTTCTTGATTTTCAGTTCCTACAGTAATTTTAGCCATGCTTCTACCTCCAAAAAATATTCTAATATATATCCTTTTTTTCAATAATCCAGATGAATCTCATAACCTATTCATGCACGTTTATGTTGTGAACTCTAAGTATGAAACTCTATTATTCCAAAGAATTCATTTTCTCCTTTTGGACAATTCCCCCTCTAATACCTTTTTCACCATAATATAATTTCTGAACATTCCTCATATTCAATTATAATAACAAAAATAGGTGACTATCAATATTGTTCTATCTATAGGATGTATAGGTAAAACCAATCTATTTTATAGTGAAAACAACTATAGTTACGACCTATACAAATTATAGATAATTCAGAATTGATTAACGAATCAATTTTCAAATACTATAAATTTGTATAGCACTTCATGTTCTGTGAATGCTGCTATAACCAATATTATTGGTCAACTTAGTTATAAACGAAGAAACTTATAATAAAACTTTCTTCGATTACTTAATTTTTAGGAGGAATACATAATGACTGATCTCTATTCTCGTATTAACAAAGATGATGCTGTCGTGCTTTTAGTAGATCATCAAACTGGTCTTATGTCTGGACTAGTACGTGACTATGGTGTTGATGAATTCAAGAACAATGTTTTAGCTCTTGCTCATACTGCTAAGTTTTTTGATTTACCAGTTATTTTAACAACAAGTTTTGAAAACGGGCCTAATGGACCTTTAATGCAAGAATTGGTTGATCTCTTTCCTCATGCACCAAAAATAGCTCGACCTGGACAAATTAACGCATGGGATAATGATGATTTTGTAAAAGCAATCGAAGACACTGGAAAAAAACAACTTATCATCGCAGGCGTAGTTACGGACGTTTGTGTTGCTTTCCCGGCACTTTCTGCTATAAAAGCTGGATATGAAGTATTTGCTGTTACTGATGCTTCAGGAACTTTCAGTAAACAAGTTGCAGATGCTGCCAATACTCGTATGGCACATAGTGGTGTGCAACTTATGAACTGGTTTAGCGTAGCTTGCGAATTACAACGCGATTGGCGCAACGATGTCGAAGGTTTTGGCAATTTGCTTGCTAGCAATCTTCCAGGCTATCAAAATATAATTGGAAGCTATATGGGAGCTCAGCGCGATCTTAGTAAACAAAATGCATAAATGTATTTCAAAGAAATAGCTTTAAATGGCGGTATTGCCATCCAAGACCGCATGGCTTTTCAAGGTGAATACTTTGTTGATTTATACGGAAAGGAAGCTGCAAAGCGTACTCCTCCGATTTATCGTATGTTAGACCTTGGTATACCTGTTGGCGCCGGTAGTGATGCAACTAGGGTTTCCAGCTATAACCCTTGGGTTGCCCTTTACTGGATGGTTGCTGGAAAAACCATTGGTGGGCTTTCCATATACGATGAAAAAAATAAACTTGATAGAAAAGTAGCCCTGGAATTATATTCAAAAGGAAGTGCGTGGTTCTCTGGTGATGAAGGTAAAAAAGGAACCCTGGCAGTAGGTCAGTTTGCTGATATTGCTGTATTGTCTGCTGACTACTTTACTGTGCCAGAAGAAGAAATCAAAAACCTTGAATCATTACTCACCATTATGGGTGGACAGGTTGTTTATGGAAATGATGAATTTAAAAATTTATCACCTGAATTGCCGCCAGCATCACCTGATTGGTCACCGACGGGAGTTTATGGGTATGGTGGTGCTAACCTAGCCAACACTATACTTTCCCACGATTCCCATGATAACAAGTTACATAGTTGCAGTAACCCTCTCCATCAACACACTCATACCGTAATAGGAAAAGATGGAACTACATGGGGTATCGGTTGTACTTGCTTTGCTTTCTAAGTCAAAACCACCGGTATAATGCCGGTGGTTTTCTTTCTGCAATAAGGGTATGTAGATTCGAAATAGCATTGTATATCCCTCATGGAATCTATTACTATTCAATAGGACCAAAGAGTTGATAGCTTAAACTTGATTTGTTTTTTACATCCTTCTCTCCGTGCAAAGTCTACCCCTTTCCCTTAAGTAAAAGTCAAAAATCGATCACACCACACATATAAAGCCACTACCCTTTGACTTTAATATTTGCTTTATCTTAAGACTTATAGATTTTTTCAAATTTCACACTAGAATCATTATTATTTCTATTACACTGATACTTTTTGCGAATCATTTAACTTCTGCATAAAGATACGTGCTGCAAAACTTAAAAATTTATCATCAAAGTGAATAAGATTAATATCTTGGCTTGGTGTTGGGTCAGTAATACGAACTATGCTCAAAGTATCATTATTAACAAAGTTAACCAGTGAAAGAGGTATTATGGCAACCCCATGTCCATTGTATACAAGGCTCAATAGAGAAATAGAAGATTTTGTTTCTATATTTGCTTCAGATAAAGATAACCCTAAACTCTCACAATATATTTTAATAGATTCACGACAACTACATGAAACCATTATTCTACTCAGCCCTACTAATTCTCGAAAAGAAACAAATGATTTTTCATTCAAAGGATGATTTTTGGGAATGACAAGGACGAGCTCTTCACTATACAAAAGGGTGTTTGTTAATGTGTCTGGAATTTGAGCACTACGTGTAATCCCGAAATCAATATTTTTGTCAACGATTTGATTTACAGCAACTTCAGATTCTATAATCTTTACTACGATGTTGGGATAATGTTGTTGAAACTTCATAATATAAGGTGTTAAATAAGTGAGATCCTCTAATAAACCTCCTACAGTAATTACACCTCTTTTTACACCCTTTAATTCAAAAATTTCATTATAAACGTCATCAAATTGTTGCATGATAAATTTTCCTTTATCAAATAGCAGCTTACCCGCTTCTGTCATTTTGATACCTCTTCCAACTCGATGAAACAAGGGTGTATCAAGTTCACCTTCTAACACACGGATTTGTTGACTTAAAGTCGGCTGTGAAATACCTAGAACTTCCGCAGCTTTAGTAAAACTATTATTATTACAAACTTGAATAAAATACTCTAAATGACGTAATTCCATTCTTGATACCCACTCTCCGCTTTATGAAAGATTTATAATTTAAAGGACGATATGTATACGTTAACATAACAACCATCTTTTCTACTATACCACTTGAAATTACATGTTTTATTCATTTTGTATTATAATAAATTTACTACCATTTATTAATTTTTCCTCCTATTCATTTAACTTATATTTAATTAGGACATTACTAATTCGAGATATATTTCTAAAAATTTATAATTCTAGTGCATAATACCCTAATTTTTTCAACTTTTCGATTATCATTTTTTTCTCAATATAGTTCAAACCACCAAATATATGCCGAATCGCCTCTTTATGCTGAGGAAAAATACTATCCATTAACTGAATACCATCTGAAGTAATTGACGCATACGTGACACGGTGGTCTTTTGGACATGGTTTTCGTATTAAGAACCTCTTCTTTTCCAACTTATCCACTACATACGTGATACTACTACTTGCAAGTAATATTTTCCCTCCAATTTTTTGTATAGGCTGATTGCCTTTACTATATAGTAGCTCAAGCACTGCAAATTCAGTTGGATTAAGCCCATAACTTTTTATATCCTCTTCAATACGCTTAGTAATTGCCTGTGCTGACCTTGATAATGTAACAAATAACTTTAAAGATAAGCTCTCATCATTAATCACACTCATAATTACCAATCCTTTACAAGTTATCTTGAATTCGAGATTTATTATATTATCGTCGAAATATTATGTCAATAATTCATTTTAGTTTTATTAAGCCCCTTATCATTTATTTCTCAACATAAGACATATGGAATTAGAAGAAAAAAATTGTTACTATATAAGTATCTCAATTACGTTATTTCTTTTAAAGAGAGCTTGTATTCTAACGCAAGTTCTCTTTTTTTATATTCTAAATTGAATCCGGACAAAGTTCACATATTGAGTCTGCCCATGTATATGATATAGTTTTTAAACAAAGATTAGAGCCCTCCTACAAGAAAGAGAGCTCTAATCTTTCATATAAATTTTCACCTTTTTTATTATTGCGGAGACATCAAAACTTTAACTTGATGGGGATATGGCACTACCTCTATTAATAAATATTACTAACCATATATCTATGGTTCATATCTATCATATTTTTTATAAACAGGATCAATTAGATTTAAAAAAAGATTTCTTTTTCTTTACTCGTAATAAATCACCTGTCCACCCTTTGAATCGCATATACATATACATACCCCCTGTTGTGAAAATAATAAATAAGAGAGCAATTAAATAGCTATATTTCCATTCAAGTTCAGGCATGTATTTAAAATTCATACCCCATAATGCTCCTAAGGCTGTCAAAGGCGTACTTACAGCAGTTAATACAGTAAGAGCTTTCATAATTTCATTCCCACGATGAGAAGAAACAACTTCTTGTAAATGAATCATCGTGTCTAATTCTTCTTGGTACTCTTTAACGAGTTGTAATCCACGCTCTAATTTTACGTGCGTTTGTTTATAACAAAGGGTGTTTGTTAGTTTTTCTAACCAAGCTTCCTCCAAGCCTTGCAACACTTCTTGTATTAAGCGAAACACATGTGTGTTCATAAATAATTCATGACGAATATGATAAATTCTTTCTAAAACTGCTATGTTATTATGATGATAAAAATCCCATAACACATTTCTGAAATTGTTTTCAAAATAGTCAACCTTTCGTAAATAGTGAGATATAAATATTGATAAGATAGCACACATTCCTTCAGCAGAACTATTACAATTTTTTATACCCATAGAGAAATTATGTATTAATTTTTGAAAATCCTCTTCCTCTTTTTCTTGAACCGTTATCAGTATTCCATGAGCTACAAAATAATGAAGAAATTTTTGAATTTTGGCGTCCTTTTTATCTTGATCATATAAAAACGAACCATATACACAAGTTTGACTTGGTGATAACGTATAAACATATAATCCATTTTCACAAGGAGAACTTATTTTCTTTACAAATTGAGAGAAATAAGATGTTACATCACGGGAGATTATAGAAGAAATTTCTTCAAGCTCACTAGTTTTCACATGATACCAACTCCATTTCGTCATTTTTATGCATTCCATATTATTCTTCCTTTCTAAATAGTTTTATGTTTAATCGAATCATATCCGTAATATGAAATTTGTATGTAGGTATCCATATCTTGGAGGAAAAGTTTTTAAATCATCTAAATTACAAAATAAATGGCAGAGGAGGTCTTATTCTTTTAAAAGGAAGACCCCCTATATATTAGTTATTTTTATTCTCAATTTTAAACATTTCCTCTATACAAGCACTTTTTATCTTTTCTTATTTATATGTGGAAAAGAAGCCACACAATTTGGCACGTCTATTCAACGAACTCCATTTCGGTCGTCATTATAATTTGGATTTATATGCAGATTGATTGGTGATGTCCTCAAATACTTGACTTCCAATAATATAGTATCCATGAAGCGCGGCCTCTTTTGAAGCGTCTACCATACGGAAAGAAACAATTTCACCTTGCATTTTTTCAATTTGTTTTTTGTGGAGATCTACTATTCCTCCTGTCCAAATAATAGTATCATACTGGTCTAACTTAAATTGTTCTTGTAATACACGCATGATGTCTTGGAAATGTGTATCCAACTCTTTTTGAATTAAAATATTCACCTGACTTGTCTCATAATTTTCTTCTTTATCTCCATATCCTTTTTCTAATATTTTTGGCATGTCATTAATATGCAATTGATTACTTTCACCCGCATGATTCTGCAGGATATTCTTAATATTTTTCAAAGGCTTGCTACATCCTAGTTCCGTCTCATAATGATTTAAAATGACATTCTGTTTCATATCTGTCATTTCTAATGTACGAAATCCACCATCAATAATTAAGATACGATCTTGTTCCTGAATGATTCCCTCTTTTAAGAAATAGGCTTGTAAAGCGACCGGTTGCTGAAGAATCAAAACATTTTCCACCGTAATATTAATAAATTTCCCATCAATTTGTACGGAAGTTTCTTTTTTTAGTGCACGTTGTAATTGCTCATGCTGACTACCAAAACAAGTGACTGGAAGCCCGGTAACAACTAAAGGTAACACGACATTTTCTTTATAATCCTTTGCAATGCAACCAAATATTTGTTGTTTAAACTCTTCGCTTTCATAATAATTTTCTATTTCTTCGTCAAATGGAGGAAGAAATGAAGCGTCAGATTGATGTGCTTCATTTCCCATGTAGTATGCAAAGTCTAAGTCTATAAAACTTACCTTTGTTAAATCTTCACTTTCAGCGTGATTAGGTACAGGAGCTAGTGTGGCAGCTTCACTCTTAATCGTCACCTCAGAATCTACATCCTGTCGATATGCCCGCTTAGTAAAACCAATTCCTACATCAATTGCATACAGAGATTTCATACTTTTTTCCTCACTTTCTCTTTTTAGAATTAAATCTAAGCACTCTCTTCTTTCCCTTCTTTCACATATTTCTTTTCATTTTCCGTTTTTTCTCCGTCTATGTCCTTACTATTTTGATTTATTTCATTATCCTTTTCATCTTTTTTCTTTTTGTTATTTTCGTTTTCTGTTAAATCTTTAATAGTAGAAATGACAACTGGTGTGGCTGTAAGCAGTTGTGGTAATGTTTGTTTTGCAACATTAGCTGCAGTTACAGAGAATTGTTTACTTGTCTCGGTTACCTTCTCTAATGTTTCCTTTATGTTTCCTTCTTGTAGTTTGTCTTTTACGCTTTTTCCTTTTGTTTGTATAGCTTTCCGATTTTCTTTTTTTAACAGAGATACCATGACTCCGGTCGTAATCCCAATCACAGCATATTTAAATATTGTATGTTTCATTTTTCTCACCCTTCTCTACTTTTATTTTCTTCCATGCTACAACCTAAAATAATTAACTTATCTATTTATTAGATATTGCAATCTATTAGAGAGAATGATAGTTTTGCGGCTGCCTATCACTCGCCGTTAGTGTTTCATCTGTTACTAGAAGTAAAATTCTCCCTTGATCTAGTTTTTCTTCATATAAGTTAGCTTCCTCCTTCGACAACCCCATTTCCTCCATTTGATTTCGGAGCTCGTCCCCTTTTTTGGAGAAAAAGTTGATAATACTTGTGCCCAATCCTTGTTCTTTTACTCCAATCGTATTTGTGTTTGTATCATCCGCAATCTTTTTTGTTATATGTTTTTCATGTGTTAAGACGTAAATGTCATCTTGGTGAATCCCTTTCAATTCTAGCTCTTTTATTTTCATAACTACTTCCTGTTCATTATCATATTCATGAACCACCGGTTTTCTTTCATTCTTATGCATCGTATTTTTCCTCCCTTAGATTTTTTATTTTCTTATTTAGTTGTTATGTAATATGTAATACACCTATTTTAAAGATGTTAAACCTAAATTTTCAAAAAACTTCACATAATAGGTTATTAATGTTTTTGAATATCAAGGAAATGTCACGAGCACTTTGCTTTGATAACAGTGTTACAAATAACGCTTTGTTTGGAAGACAAGTCCATTATTTTATAGAAAATTTCTATTTAAAAAGTTACAAAAGGAGTACAAGATATTTTTTTCGTTAATTAAATCAAAGGAAAATAAAAAAACACTCTTTTTAAAAGAGTGCTAAAAAACATATAACCTACTAATGTTTCTAGTTTGATTACAGAAAGAAAGTCTTTATTAAAACATATAGTTGCTAATTTAATTGTGATCTTCCTTGCACCCAAGCAGCAATATCATTTATAACATACTCAGGAATATTAGCAGGACTATAATATTCATCCGGTTTACTTATTTCTCCATCCCCTTCTGTAAAGAAATGATTTAACTTTGGATATAGCTGGTAATCAACGTTATCTCGTTCTTTTAATTGTTCTTTCCAAAGAGGAATTTCGATTTTTGATTGAACTTGATAGTCTCTTTCCCCTTGAATAATAAGAAGCGGTGTCTTTTGTTCTTTTGACATTTCTGCTGCTTTAATTTTCCGAATAGAATCCCAAAATACTGCTGATCCTAAGTAAAAATCTTTTGGAGGATTCTGACCAGAGAAATTTGGATCATTTAATAATTCAAATTGCGATTTGTAGAATTTATATTGCTCCTGGTTCATTGCTCCAATAGAAAAAAGATACTCAAATTGATCTAAAACAACGTCTTGAATCGTACGAGCTGGCCCACCCATTACAATTGCCCCAGCAATATTTTGATTTTGGTCTTTTTCAATCATTTTCGGAAGCATCATTCCACCTTGACTATGACCAAGAATATATATTTGATTCTTATTTATTAGAGGCTCATTTTTAAGAAATTGAGTTACAAGAAGAGCATCATCTGTTGTCTCTTTATCAACTGTATAGAAGGGACTGAATTGTGTTTTCAGCCCATGTTCATACGTTCGTTTATTATAGCGAAGGACAGCAATTCCCTTCGATGCAAGACCTTCAGCTAAATCGCGAAATGGTTTTAAAGCAAACGCTGTTTCATCCTGATCAGTTGCTCCTGATCCTTGAACAAGAATAACCGCTGGAAAAGGACCCTTTCCTTTTGGAACCGACAATGTTCCTGGTAATGGAAATGCACCACTTCCAACTACTACTTCTTTATCAACAAATGATTCAGGCTTACTATATGATGGACGCTCAGCAACAGGACTAAACGACATGCTTAGTTGAAAATCGTCTATTTTTCCAGATGGATCTAGTTTAATTAGTAAAGGTACAGTCATTTTTTCAAAAACTAATTGAATCTCCACATTTGTATGAACAGGATTTGTCTCTTTTTGTGTAACCTCTCCAATTTCTATAAAAGAACCTGCTTGTAATTGAACTGGCAGTCCCTCCCAATAGCTCTTCAACCATTCTTCGGATATTATTTTCTGTAATGACCTTGAGGTTAAATCAAATGCAGATTTATAATCTTCACTATTCATATGGCGAATAAATGAAAGAGTAGTAGATATAATAGGATTTTCATCATCACTATTGTCTATTTTTTTTATATTTGTGTTTACTTCCTTTAATTTTGAAATAAATTGGTGGTTAAATGGATTATTATATGTATTAGGATATAAATTTGTTTTCAAAATTTCCGTATTCCGTGCCTTATACAAACTTGAAGAACTCGTAAACTTTTCAGGTGAAATTACTTCCTCCGCATATGAGACTGAGGGAATTGCTATTGTAAAAATTGCACTGATAAGTAATAACTTATTACTTATTCTTCTTTTCTTACCCATACTTATTGATTCTCCCTTCAAAATTTAAAATTTCTAATACAATATGCCAACTATAAGGAAAATAAAAATTACCAAAGAGATTAATAATCTATTTTACGATCCCCCTCTCAAGTTAAAAATCTATCATTAACCAACTTCAATAAAAAACGCCTTCCCCCTCTTTTTTTATTGTTGGATTTTCCAATGACCTAGAAGCACAGCACGAAATTACATGTAACCTACCCATGAGATTCTCTGTTTCAAAAGAAAAAAGCACCCCACTAGATGCTTTCTTTAATTGTTCTCACTATCATTTATTTAGGTAATTCTCTTATTACTGTAAGATAAATTCATTCTATTTCCTAAATCTCACTTATTTCTTAATTCACTCATACCAATATAAAACCTAATAACCTACCATCAAAAAATAAAGAAAACAGGTTATTTTGCTATTCATTTCGTAAACTTAATGCTCAAATTAGTTTTTTCACAAAGTTAAACTTTATTAAGAAAAACTTAAAGAATTTCCCTCTATATTCATAAGAACTTTTTTCTATACTCAAAAATGTAAATAGACAAAAGGAGAAACGATCATGAAGAAATTTGTAATTTGCATACTAGGAATAGGCCTCCCTATATACTTACTACCTTTCATATTACGCGGAGATTTAGACAGATTTAATCCGATTGCTGAAGAAAAAAATGTATATGCCGTTGCGAAAGGATATGGTGTTCCAGATTATCATCATAAAGGAAGAGCTATGTACTCACTAAAAGGTGTTGATGAATTAAGCAATGAAAAAGAATATAAAGTTGGAACGAACACGCCTAATGATTTTAGAAGAAAAACTTACTTGAAAATTCATGTGAAAGGAAAGTATGTCTATTCTTACGACGTTATTTCTGAAAAGGACATTCCAGAGAAAATAAGGGGACAATTGGAGATAGCAAATAAATAAAAGAGCCAATTCGTACGAGTTGGCTCTTTATTATCGCTCCTATCTATCGTTTGGAGAATTCTTTCGGTAGATTTATTACATTCATTATCATTGTTTTAACAACCATTCTTCAATTACTTTCACTGTTTCATCTCGTTGTGCTTTTGGCGCAATTAAACTCGCATTATCACCTTTTTGCTCACCATACATGCCAAAATGAGCATGATTGCCCCCTTTTATCATGTGCATAGTTGTATTTTTCGACATTAACTTTTTATTGTTCTCTATTTTTTCTACAGTTGCTAAAGCATCTACTTCTCCATAAATTGATAACATCGGAATTGATTTCGTAGAAAAGTCATCTGCAGGATACGAACCTAAGAAAATGATCCCGTCTACCTTATCTTCATGTTGAAAGGCATACTTAGAAATCATAGCTCCTCCCATTGAATGCCCTGCAACATACCATTTTTGAACTTCCGGATACTTTTCAATTACACTATCTACCTCATTTATTCCAAGTATCGCTAAATTTAATGGTAACTTAGGCATTACTACAAATTGCCCATTTTTTGCAAGAGCTTCTCCTAAATAACTATAAGCCTCAGCTTCTACTTTAGCACCTTGATAAAAAATAACCCCTACTTTCGCATCTTTCGCTCCAAAAACGATATTATCTTCATCTTTTTTATCATCTACTAACGACAAAGCCTCTTTCGTCGGTTTATAAGTAAACTGAGACCAAGTCAAAAAAGTAATACTTCCTATAATTAAAATAGCTAGTAAAGAGTACAGCATAATTTTTATCCATTTCTTCACAAAGATGACCTCCCTAAGATGTATATATTCCATATTTCGGATTATCATTAACACACATAAAAACTCGAGCATTTTTATTATGCTCAAGTTTTTAGTTCCGTCTTTAATTTATACTATAAATTGTCCAAGATAAATATGTAGCAAATGCAGACCATAAAAAATACGGAATTAGCAACCATGTCGATACTTTAGATAATTTGGAAGAAACTGCTATGAGAAGTAACGTAGTAATAGCGACAAGTAAACAATCTACTGTTGCTAAAAACAAATTTTTTTGACTGAATTGAAAATAGCTGAAAGCTTGATTGCACATATAATTTAAAAGGAATATAAACCAAAATGTTTTTGGCTTAAATCCATATTTGTTATAAATAATTGCAACTGATAATGCAATGAGTCCATATAATACAGCCCAAACTATGCCGATTGTCATACCAGGAGGTGTCCAAGACGGCTTTTCTAACGCATCATACCAAGCACGATCAATAGGAAATAAAATACTAGAAACATAAAACAAGCCATATGTTAGTAAAAATACTATAATACTAGATTTTTTCATAAACATTCTCCTTTTTTAATAGAAAGTTTTAGAAACTCTATTTGATTCGTGTGCTCTTTCAATGAATAAAATTTTAATGTGTAAATGGACATTCCTATACTTTACATTATAATCTTTACATATGAAATTCATATTGATTCATTTATTTTATACAAGTTCTTTCATACTTTTATATGCACAAAGCGCTCTCTCTCGTGCTGCCTTATGTTCAACAACTGGCAAAGGATATGTATGACCAAGCTTAATATTGGCCTTTTGTAAAATATGCTCAGGTGCTTCCCAAGGTTTATGTATATACTTATTCGGTATATCTCTTAATTCTGGTACCCATTTTCTTATATACTCTCCATTTTTATCAAACTTTTCTCCTTGTGTGATAGGATTAAAAATACGAAAGTACGGTGATGCATCTGCTCCACTTCCAGCAACCCATTGCCATCCCATTGTATTATTTGCAATATCAGCATCTAGTAGTGTATCCATAAACCATTTTGCACCTTCTTGCCACGGAATTAACAAATGCTTTACAAGAAAAGAGGCTACAGCCATTCTTGCCCGATTATGCATAAAACCAGTTTGCCATAGTTCTCGCATTCCCGCATCAATAAACGGATAACCAGTTTCACCCTTCTGCCATACTCTTAATAACTCCTCTTCCTTATTCCATGGAAAATGTTCAAAGTTTTTATTAAGAGGTTTATATACTGTAAACGGATAGTGATATAGCAAATAATAAGAAAACTCTCTCCAAATTAATTGGCGTATAAAACTAATCACTTGTTTTTCAAAAAAACTACATTGTCTTTCGGTACTTTTATTTATTAAGTAGTGATACATTAACTTCACTGATATTTGGCCAAATGAAAGATATGGTGCCAACATCGAATGAGCATTTTGATTTGGAAAATCTCTTCCTTCACTATAAGAGGCTAATTTACTAGAGAAAAATTTCTTAAATGTTTTGTATGCCCCTTCCTCTGTAGGCTCCCATATTGCTTCCATATGAGATGTCCACGGTATAGTCGGCAACAAGTGTAATTCTGAAACAGATAAGCTTGCTGGTAAAGAGCTTCCCCACTTTATACTCTGTACTCTGCTAATAGGTTTAGGTATTACCTGCTTTTGAAATGCATTGTAAAAAGGCGTAAACACCTTATATTCAGTGTTATCCTTCTTTTTTATAATCCACGGTTCTAATAATAAATGCGAATTAAATTCCTTACAAATAATACCTTTATCTTCTAACATCATTTTCATTTTTTGATTAGATTTTAACCTGTCTGGATCATAACAACTATTCCAATATACAGCTGTTATATCTAATTGTTTTATAAGAGAAAGTATTTCTTCTTGTGTATTTCCTTTGCGGATTATTAAAGTAGAGCCCAATGCCTCAAGTTGCTTTTGGACATCTATTATAGCATGGTGTAACCACCACTTTGCTGCACTTCCTATTGAAAAAGTTTCATCTTGTACATATACCGGAAGAACCTCCCCGGACTGAACAGCCTCAAATAGAGCTGGGTTATCATATAAACGAAAATCTTTTTGAAACATAACGATAATTTTATTTTGCATGGCTACCTCTTCTGATTCTTAAAACATAATAAAATTTATTATACAACAACAATTTATACATAAGAATTTATTTGTCTTTCATAGATTAATTAACTTTTTCAACTATTTTATTAGTAGCAATTTTAACAACCGTTTCTTTTTCACCTGTTCTATCAATCATGAAACCATGAACTTTAATATCAGAAGGTACTAACGGATGATGACGAATCATATCTATACTCTTTTCAATATTTTCACTAACATTTTTTTGTCCACTCAGCCATTGATTAAGGCTACCACTTGAAAATTCAGGCATGCAATTTTTAAAGAGATAGTCTATTTCTCTGTTATTTTTTATGGAATCACGTTGAATTTGTAGATTAACTACATCAGTTTCTTTATCCTCTATTCCGACAACAAAAATTTCTTCCACATTTTCTTCATAAATAGCAATAATAACAGATCTCATTATATCTCCATAAGGATGTACAATTACAGAATCATAGCTGTGTATAGTCAACATGTTTTCTTGTTGAATGTTTGTTACTTGCTGGATAATAGGCTCTATTCCGTGTTCAATGTCTGTTAATAATAAAACTTTTTTATTCTTTGAATTCATATGGAGCACTCCTTCTTCATTATTGTATTTATGAAACTTTTAAGCTAGTAACAATAATAATTGTTACCAGTTTTTCCAGCGTCCCTCTGGATCAACACTTGCAAGTCTAACCCATCCATTTTGAACTTTTTCTCGAAATGTGAAATCATTATTTAACAAACGTTCTATATATTCAATAGGTGCTTGAATGACAATTAGTAAACGAAGTGGTGAATGATACGTCTCACTATCTGACTGCATAACGGATTGCCAAGGTAAGCCTGGCAACAGGTCACTAGCATTCCCTTGCATAACACCGAGACCTGCCGTTACGGTTTGGGTTATTTTATTTCCACTACCATAATAATGAGGAGCTACAGTTGATGCGTAATATTGTAGATTTATCCACTGCGCAACTGTTCCTGGTCCTGCAATAATATTAGCTAATATATCTCCACTTTCATCCTGTTTCCAATCATAATTATGAAGGAAAGCCCTACCTTCTAAGTCACAATCTTGAGTTAATTCACGCTGTCCGATAATAAAAGATGCATTACGCGCTAATCCCCATTCTGGACGTATTTCACTCCAATCTTCTGCAAATCGATGTGCCTCTTTACTCGCATTTTTTATTTTCGTTTTTAAATTTGGTAATTGCGTTAAACGCTCTCTATTTGCATGCTGGCTCACATTTGGCATAATCGACTTGATACAATCAAATGCTTCTTGCGCATTTTCCGAAAGTTCTGGGACGTAAATCCATTCCAATTCGTCCACTGTTGTTTTATGTTCAGCTGCTGCAAAAATGGTATCCTCAGGAATTTCAATACCTTCAGCAAACAAGGCTTCTCTCACTTCTGGAAGATTACATAAAGTAGCAAAAACTCTTGCATTGAATCCCCCTGCTGCTCCGCCACAAGCACCACACTCAAGTGCTGCAGCATAAGGATTGTTCGTACTTTGACTACTGTGTCCACACATTACAACTAAAGGAGCAAATTTTTCTGTCAGTCCCACCATTTTTAAAGCTTGACGCACATAGTTCACTTTTTCTTCTTTCGTAAAACCGATAGGTATCTCACCTTTTGTTTCATGAACATGATTAAGCGAGAATGTTGTATCAGGTTTTTGTAACATAGTTTTACGAAGGTTACGAATGAAACCACCAACTCCTCTTGGGACAAAGCTTCTTGTCACCATCTGTAGACCAAGTAAAGGACCACTTAACTCAGGTAGCGCCATACTTGTCAGTACGTTCTGTTTCATCGTTTTAAATGTATAACGCACCGAACTATCTATCCTCTTACGTTGCTCATAAGATTTAAGTTCATTTTCATTTGTGAGCTCTTTTATTTGATGTTTCGGTTTTAATATAACTGGCAAAGAAGGATGGTTGTTATTACTACCTAGTTCACTAGTTGCAATTGGTAATCCAAAGAAACCAGCTATTCCAAATGTTTCAAACGGACCTAATTTTTCAAGGTGGCGACGAAACGGTTCTGAACGTACATCAATACAAAATGCTAATTGAGCTAATACACGCTTTTTATCATTAGTTGCACGTTGTTTAAAAGCAATCTTCTCCCTTAATTGCTCTGTATGCGTCTGTTCCCAAGCTTCGAGCCAAAGTTTCTTGCGAATATTTTCATCAAAACGATAAGCAAATGTTAATAATTCGCTTTGTCCAGCTGCAGGCATTCGTAGCCATTCCCGTGTTGAAATATTCCCCCAATAGATCCAAGAAGCTATAAGTGGGACGATCGAAACTTTTTTCTCAACCTTTTGATTTTTTAAAGGTAAATAAGGTTTTGCAATAGCCAACTCCATAGAAATTCGAACTGCTAAATATTCTATTAAGAGCCCCTGTTCCTGAATTGATTGTTGTGAGCGCCATCGTATCATTCCTGCCCACCCAGGTAAAGAAAGTAAGTGCCCTTCAAGATAAGCTTGCATGTTAGATTCAGAAATTCCTAGTTCAGATAACGCTCTTGTTAAAGCTACCTCGGCATCTTCTGGCCAATCTTTTAAAATGCTACGCTCATTTTTACTGAGCGCTGGATCAAATTTAATAAGGTGATGCCATGCACGATACAAACCTTTCTCTCGATTTGGCATCGTCCAACTTGACCCGGAATCATCCAAATATAATTTACACCATTTAATGATGTGATAATTAAGAATATCAGATAGGTTGTCACCCTTTTGATTCTCTATAAGCGAACTTATTGGTTGCATAACAGAGGCTTTCATACTCCCTGTATTTATATAACTCATTTCGTCTGCCAGTTTATTTAATTCTGGCGATGATAATAGACTAGAAGGTAATTTCTCTAATTTTAAAGCTGCTTGGCAAAACTGCTCCGCTTTCTTTCGCGGGATATGAAAAGATTGTGAATCAAGCCAACGAGACAAGCAACTTTGTAAAAATGATTCCTCAATCTCACCTTTCGCCTTTGCCGAATGAATCATAGAAGCACTAGGATATATATCCACATTACGAATTTCTTTTAACCAATCTGCAACTTGTTCAAATGATTGTTTTTCAAGTCCCATCCAAGGGTGATGAGCTGCAAATGTAGCAATCGGCCAAAGTGGTGCAATCACTCGGCTAGCAGATGCAACTAAATCATTTATATTATTTTTTTGTATATCAATGTTTGTATCTTTCTTTAATATTGACGGTATGCTCATCACGAATTACCTCCCTTTGATACATAATGTTTCAGATAGCTTGGATGACTTTCTACTGACTTTTGTCTCGCCTCACCTACTCGAACGAACCAAAGATACATTACAGCAAATATTGTAGAGGATTGATTACGAGTAACGAGAGTACTAATAACACTACCAAATAATAAGAGACATACAACAAAAATAACGACTGGAGCTGAAGGTTGAACATTTTGATACATGTCAGTATGCAACCATTTATAAAGAGAGTTATGAACGGTAAAGTAAATGACAGAAAATCCAGCTAAAATAAATACGCCAACAATTCGTCCCATTCTTCCCTCTCCAAAAACAACAAGCTGTTTCCATGAAACGTATAATGACCAACCTAAGATGAACGCACTAACGAATTGATACCCTTCTCCAGAAGTCGTAAGCCAAAAAGCAATCGCTATAAATAATCCGAAAACACGTCCAACCATAGTCCATAAATTAGACATCTTTTCATTAGACTGCTTCACTGCCCCAAAACGTTGTACGGAAGAACCAGCTTGTAAAAACAGCGTAGCTTTAAACAAACCATGTAAAATTAAATGAATAACAGCCGCTAAATAGGCGCCTAATGCACATTGAATAAGCATAAATCCCATTTGTGCAATAGTTGAACCTACTAGCTGACGTTTATAATCAACTTGGACTAAACTAATTCCTGTACCTATTAAGACAGAAATACTAGAGAAAATTAGTAAAATTATTTGTGCCATATCATCATGAAAAAGAGATGAAAATCTAGTTAACATGATACCGCCAGCATTTACTAAACCCGCATGCATAATAGCAGAAACAGGAGTTGGAGCAACAGCAGACTCAATTAACCATCTTTGAAAAGGCCATTGTGCTGCTGGAATCATCACCGCTAATATAATTAATAAGTTAATTCCTGTTCTCCCCAATGTTCCATGTAGCGCTACATTTTCATTCGTTAAAACTGATGTTAACTGCCACTGTCCAGTTACTTGAAACAGCCAAATGATAGCTGATAGTAAGGCAATCCAACTTATTGTAAATAAATAGCCAGAGATTTTAGTTGCTTCACTAACTACTTTCCAACCTTTATTTAGCCCTATGAGTAGAACCAATCCTATAAGCGTTGCTCCCCAACAAATGAGCATTAAGCGAAGATCGTCACTTAACCATGCAACCGAAGATACACCTGTAGTAAATGTAAAAAGTGCAAAGTATTTTCGATATGAGTGATCCCCCATTAAGTAACGTACAGAAAAGCGCTGAATAATTAAGCCAATTGTAAGAACAAAGAAAGCCATTAACCAAGCTAAAGTATCTAGATGCCAAGGCCCCACAACTCTATCTCCATTGTTATTTACAAGTGCGAGTAAAGAAACCAATGAAGGTAAAGCAGCAATACCAATATGGATATGAACAAAACGTAAAGGCATCCTTGCATGTAAAAACAATAATCCACTTAGCCAAGAAGCACTAAGCGCCATAAAAAATAATGTTAACAGTGTTGATGAACTCAGCGAAATTAACATGTTAAATACTCCCTTCTAAGCGAAAATAACCTATAAAAATTCCTTTTAATTAAGATGGTTTTTTGAATTTCAATTTTCATTCACTCTTTTTATTGCATCGTTTTTTCCCATAAAAAAAACCGACAACTTCCATAATTCAATGATTTTATATCATCATTGAATTATGGAGATTGTCGGTTTCCCTTCAACTAACTTCAATAAAGTTTTTTGAAGAGCTCCCATTTTATAGAGGATAATAATGTATGTATTACTCCTGTTAAAAAGAAATGTATATTTCTGATCTCCTAGATTATGCAATCAATATATCAATTTATGTTATACGCTATCTTTTAATTAAGAAACTTTTTCATTTAGTCAATATTACATATTAAAAAAATGCTAAAGCCTTAATTATAGCAAGCTGTTAAAATGAGCATCTATCAATTTTTTAAAACAATTATAAGATAAACCATATTAAGCAGTTTGTCAATTTCTTTATCCGTTTTTTAAGAGTTATTAGAATTAAGATTTATTATACCTAAATAACTTCAAGTTTTTAATTATTAGCCTGTTAATAAAGTGCAAAACTTGTAGGTTTCTTAATCCTTCCACTAACCTTAAGGTATTTTTAAAATTTCTCCTCAAGATTATGAAGCAATTTAAAAATCATTACTCGTTCGCCTGTACGGGAGCTTATATCCGTATGAAAGCTTTTCACTTTCTCTCCAGTTAATTCTAGTATAATATCTTTCAGATCATCAATTCCAGATTCAACTAGCTCCGAACGATTCTTCTTTATCGTTAGCATCCCGTCTTTTGTTTCGCAAACACTATATTCAGCCGGCGTTAAAACACCTTGTAAATTTACGATAATCATATCCCGTAATATATCTGTCTTAACGGATATAGACCCGCGTCCTAGGTAGTCCTTTTCCCAGTGAGTAATTGCTTTGCTTATCTCTGATTCAATAGAGCCTTTTGAGCTTTTCATCTATGTATCCTCCTTCAATAAAATAAATTTACAATAACAATATAATAATCCGGATTGATTTTATTTTCAATTATTGAGAAGAATTTATTGGGATTGTTGTATGGTATCCTTTCATATCATAGCGATTTTTTATATTACAATATAGATTTTTTTGATCATTCCCAACAAGATACTCTTACTATAAAGGCTCTGTTGCATAGATTTCTAAAAAGGACATTCCGGAGAAAATAAGGAAACTCTTGTGACATAATACATAAACGAAAGAGTCGATTTCTTTATAAAATAGGAAATCGACTTTTGCTTAATTATTGATTTAGTAATAAAAACACCTTTTAAAATAACTATGTTTATACTATAGACGTTGATCTTTTTGGAAATTTAGTCGAAAATGATCTGCATCATTGTAAACACCAAATTCATATCCATTTTCCTTATAGAATTTAATGATTTCCGGAAGTGCTTGTAATGTTTGCGCCTTTTCATGCATTAAAACAACTTCTACTTCTTCTGTTGTTTGTTTCTTTACATTTTCGATAATCTGAGTTGGATTATCTTTTAATTTCCAATCATTTGAGTCTATTGTCCAATCCCAAACTTTTATTGCTGCTTCTACAATTTGATTACGAATTTCCTCACCCTTTAATCCTGGTGCAGATCCATATGGTGGACGGACTAGTTTAGGAGTTGTACCCGTAATATTATGGATAAGAGCTAACGTTTCTTTCATTTCCGGTACAAATTGTCCCTTTTTGTATAGTTTATCACTATTATGTGTCATACTATGTGCACCAATATAATGTCCTTCTTTTACCGCTCGTTTTACGTTTTCCTGAAAACCTGTATTTTGTAAATTACTACCTTGCATAAAAAATGTCGAAGCAACATTTTGCTCTTTTAGTACATCTAAAAATTTTCCAGTTAATTCGCTAGGACCGTCATCGAATGTTAAATACACAACCTTTCCTACCGGTTTTCCATCAGGTCTTTTCTGTTTTTCCGGTGGTGTTTCTTTTTTCTTTTCTTGTTGTTGCGTATTAACTTGTTTAATACTTTCATTAGCTACTCCCTTCGCTGGGGTAGAGTTCCATTTCCCAATTAAAAAGAATGTGAAAAAGGTCGTTGCTAAAACAACTCCTAAAGATATGATTGCCTTCGTTACTACACTTGTTTTTTTCTTACTTTTCGATTCTTTCATGATTTTCCGATCCTTTCCCTATTAATTTTCATTATTTATAAGGCTGAGCCTTTATTCGACTGAATCATTCGTTTCAACCGGTGTTTACAATAAATAGATTAATAGAGAGAGGTAAAGATAAAATGCAGATAGTGTCGAAATCAGTTAAAGAATAAGGTTAAGTTAATTCTTAAATTTGAAAACTGGATATACACCCAAAATAAAAAATACTATTCTTTCTAATTAAGATTTAGAAAGAATAGTATTTTTCTATTTACCTATTTTATTACATCGTAAAATAATTAATAATGCCATCCACAATACCTTGTTGCGATTTTGCTTGGAATTCTTCTGAATTCATTCTTTTTTCATCACTCGCATTAGATGTAAACCCTAATTCAATTAAGATAGCCGGAGAAGGATTTTCTCGTAAGACAAGAAAATCACTTCCATGAATACCTCTATCACGGCTGTCTATATTTTGATCAAAAATAGCTTCTTGTACGGTCTTAGCTAACTTTTTATCTTTCCTTTTATTAGATCCAAAATGAGTTGTTATTCCTTTTACATTTGTATCCTCAAAAGCATCATGATGAATGCTAATATAAAGATCCGCCGCATGGTCTTTCGCTACTTTGACACGTGCTTGTAATTCTTCCTTTTGCTTTGTTTCTGGAAGTAAGCTCGTATCTTTTTCACGTGTTAATATAACTTTTGCATCCGTTCTTTCTTCTAATTCTTTCTTTATATTTTGTGCTACTTTTAAATTAAGCTCTTTTTCAATCGTTCCTAATTTCTTTCCTTTCGTCCCTCTATCTCCTCCACCATGCCCTGGATCAATTACAATAGTTTTTCCTTTTAATCGTAAATCCTCTTTTGATATGTTTTTGTGCCCTTTAGCATGTATGAAACTAACGCCTGTACCCATTATTATTATAATAAGCAAAAGCAATATCGCTCTTTTTTTCATTTTAACAATCTCCTTATCAACTTTTCATTCTCTTTCTAATGAAAATAGTAATGAATGCTGATAAAGATAAAATGCAGATAATGTCGATTTTGTTTAAAAATGATAAAAACGTGTAGAAAAAATTCTACACGTTTTTATTTAAATAGAAATAAAATAATACTCCATCTTCTGTATTTGAAACACCATATTCCGCATCATGTAGCTCTAATATATTTTTTGAAATAGCAAGTCCCAATCCTGTTCCACCTTTTGAACGTTGACGAGACGTATCCCCTCGATAGAAACGATCCCATATTTTCTCTAAATGTTCTGGCGCGATATGAGCCCCTTTATTTTCTACACATACTTTTACACGTTCATTCTCTTCTATTGTAGAAATAATAATATTCTCCTGTTCTGGTGTGTAACGAATCGCATTTGTAATAAAGTTCGTTATAACTTGTTCTATGCGATGCTGGTTTGCAACAACTTCAATTTTAGAAAGTTGTTTATGAACATGTAATTGCTTAGCTGTTATATCCGAGGTTAATTGCTCACATATGTAATCGATCATTTCATCAATATGGAAAACATCCATTTCCATTTTATATGTACCAGATTCGAATTTCGCTAACTCCAGCATATCAATAATGAGCATATCCATTTTATCTACTTCTTTTGACATTGCTTTAAAGTAATACTCCTTTTTATTACTAGCAACACCATCCTCTAAAATTGAAATACAGCTCTTCATAATACTTAAAGGTGTTTTTAACTCATGTGAAACACCAGCGATAAATTCTTTACGTGTATTCTCTAATTGCTTTTCTTTTTCTATATCTTGCTGCAATTGATGAATATACGAATGCAAAGCTTTAGAAAGTGTATTAATATTTTGTGATAAATCACCTATTTCATCCTTTGTAGTAATAGGTATCGTCTCAGAGAAATCTAAACCCGCGATTTTTTTTGTAGTATCATTTATTTGTAATAATGGCTTGGCGATTTTTTTTGAGTAATAGAACGATATCAAAACGATTAAAATTAATACAAAGATAATTAAATATATATAATAATCCTTTATCATTTGCACAGCTTCATCAACTGGCTGCAATGATGTCATAGCAAATATGTAATTTGTCTTACCATTTGCATCTTTTGTTGGTTTGACTAATAATTTATATTTAATATCATTTTCTTCATAATCCATTATTTCTGTAGAAGTAATATTATTTGGTTTTTGATTTAATATTAAATCAGTCTGAAATTGTTTTATTCTATCTATAAGCACACGATTTCCATAAATAGAGTTAGTTCCTACAGTCCCCTCCGGTAACTGCACGTTCTTAATGCTTCCTGCTAGATATAACTGTGAACTTTCTTTTGAAGATGCGGCTTTTGGCCCATACAACCTTTCTGACAGTTGCTTGTTCTCTAGCCCAACATTCTTCTCTTTTATTGTTAACATCGCAGGGACTACTATATTCCCCTTCTGTACTCCGTCGATAATAATATGACTCCCTTGTTCTAAGCTATATTTCATCCTTTGTATATCTTCTAAATTGATAAAACTATACAACGGTATGTGAATGGAACGTTCAGAAAATATCTTATTTTCGTTTGGGTCTAATTGAATTTCTATAGAAAAATCATTTGCATATTTTATATTTCCTACACGATCTAACGTTGTAATCCATGTCGCATTCTCTTGATAGAAATTTTGTTCTAATTCTTGAATTACCTTCGCATCATCTCCAGCTTTTATATATGCTTTTTCAAAGAATTGAATATTTGTTTTAATATCATTCACTTTTCGATTTGCGTAGTATTGCTTAAAAAATATAGTTTGTCCCATAAAAATAATTACTAAAATAAGTGTGCATAATGCTGTTGTTAACATAAATAACTTTAATACAATTCCTTTTTTCATACTTGTCCCTCAAATTTATAACCAGCTCGTACAACAGTTACAATACAAGCTGCTTTTTGTCCTAATTTATGACGCAAATTACGAATATGACTATTAACAGTGCGATCATCCCCAGCGAATTCATAACCCCAAATTTTATTGATTAGTTGTTCTCTCGAAATTACAATTCCTTGATTTCGCATGAGATACGTTACTATTTCAAATTCTGTATGCGTCAAATTTATGTCTTCCCCATCTATAGTTACTGTACGAGAAGGAAAATGTACATGGATACCACTACTCGTTAATGTGTCTTCAGCTGGTACATTAGCAGCGGAAGAATATCGGCTTTCCATTAATCGTTTTGCTCTTGCTAATAAAATAGGAGGACTATATGGCTTTGTAACATAATCATCTGCTCCTAGTTCAAATCCAAGTAAAGTATCATCTTCATCCACCCGAGCCGTTAGCATAATAATAGGTACATTAGATTTCTTCCGAATTCGCCGACAAACCGTCCAACCATCTAATTCCGGTAACATAATATCTAAAATAATTAAATGCACCTCATACTCTTCAAATATAGATAACGCTTCTTTCCCATCAATCGCCTCTAAGACGTTATACCCTTCGTTTAATAAGTAATCTTTCATAATTTCACGTAAAATATCTTCATCTTCTACAATTAATATTGTTCTTTGCATCTTTTATCTTCTCCACGATTTATTTTATTGTAAGGAAGAAATAGTTCATTTTATATGTTAACCAATTAGAAATCTTTCACTATTTCCGTCACTACTACATTCAACATAATTATATCAAGATAATAGCATGACGGTATAAAGATAAAATGCAGAGATAGCCTTACTATTGAAATGCTATTATAATTTGTAATTGGAATCAATTTGAATCAAATAAAAAACCAAAAGAAATACTATGATATCGCGACTTAAACTAAATAATATAGCGTATATCAAAAATGAGTTTCCTGAATACTTTCGAAATGGAACAGTAAAAAAACAGTCTCAGTACATCAAAGTTGATTTAGAACACATTATGAATACCTTAAAACCTGGACAGGTGTGAATTTAGGGTAATATCATATTTTCCATTCAAATATGATAGAATAGAAGTATATCCAAAACGGAGGAATAACAAATGAACTCAAACACAAAACAGTTTATTTATGATATCCAGCAACGAAAGAACAATTATATAGAAAATGCTTTAATAGCAATACAACACCCTAAAAAAGAGCAATCTGAACAGGTCATTCAAAATATAGTAGAGAAGATGGATATGATGATTAGTCTAGTTACTACGTACATGAGGATTGAATCTGGATCTACGGAAGAATTAAAAGAACTTCAGAAAGAAATTATCCATGCTCAAGCATATATTCAAAAACGAAAATTTGAAGAAACACAGAGATAAAACCCTGTGTTTTTATTTGATTTATAACGCTAATCTGTTATAAATCAAATTACATGTAATTTGATTATTGTTTTGGCATAATCCATACAATTTGTTGAATGCGTACAATATATGGCACCGTATCTTCAATGAGCAAATGATCTGGTTTCACATCCTTTAATTTCCCTCTTATATTTCCTCTTACAGTTTCAATAACCACATGTTTACCAATTACTGATTGTAATGTCTGATATACATAGGGATTAGGCACACTTACCATATTTTGTTTACTAAAGTCATTTCCCTCCAAATAACTCATTCTATAAGACTCCTTTCTAACTTGCATTCTTTCTACTAATATATGATATAAATCTTATAAATATGCTAGAAGGATAATTCATTATATGGACGGAAATAACATTTTAATAGGGTACGGTTTCTATTTCTACATTGCTAAAAAATTATTTATATAAAGTTACTTTTACTAGTTAATAGGAGATGATAAAGGGATATTTTGAATATACATCTAGGTTGTTCCTTTCTGGTTATGTATCATTTTAAATACGCCCTTTATTAGAATAGTGCTCATACTTTTTTTGAGATTCTTTCGTAATACGTGCGTTAAGTAAAATTGCTAACAATAAAAATACTCCATATTTTCCCCCTGTAGCTCCTATGATAATCACACTACTACAAACAAGTACAATTAATAGGATAAACGAAACTAAATAAATACGATCATAATTCTTTGACATCTTCTCGTATTTTATGCGTTTTTTCCTTGCATCCATTTTAATTCCTCCTTTAGATGATCCATTTCACTCTCAGATAAATCTCGCCCTAAAAAAAGAAACAATCTATCGTTTTAAATAATTAGTTTGTTTTTTTATCAACTAATTTATATAACGTAAAAAGAAATCCTACCAATATTAAGCTTTCCACCATGATAATTTCCATCCTCTCCTTCCTTTTAACCCCAACACATCAGATAAAAGTTATTTATATCCCATATTGGCTGCAACAAACAAAAAGGATCCCCCTTCTCTTAAAGGCCGATCCTTTTCTCCTTGTATGCAACTATTTTTACCTATTCTTGATTAATTAGAATAATAGCTGGTCCATCTACACGAATTCCACCAACTTCGATTTTTTCATAAGACTCAACTGTAATAGAGATGATCCCTTCTCGCTTCTTTAATTCATTACTTAATTCTTTTGTTAACATTTTTTTCATGTGTGTACTCCTTCTTACTGCTTAATTTACTATTGGTATGTAAATAAAATTTAAATTGGTTTCCTGGTCTGGAAACCAATTTTTTGTAGTTGACCATATGGTGTTACCAGTTCGTTTATCAATTTTACGTAAAGAAGATAAACAATTACTATTCACCGTCTCAGTAGATATAAGGCACTCTTACAGATAGTGGTGAGATTGATTGTTTTTTCTTCTAGAAATAATGACTTAGATAGTATATTACCTAAAACAATGAAAGCCCTACCTCTCTTTCATCCTTACGGCTCCTTGTCCGTGCCAGTGTGAATCAGGATTGTAAAAATCAAGTGACTATTTAATCGAGTTATTTGATGAAACTTCAAACATTCGTAAAAGAAATTTAAAAATAAAAATGGATTAGATTGAAGTAATAACAAAAGAGGTATCTACTCTAAAAGTGAGTTGAAGAAATTGAATATCTTTGAAATACTTTCCTTTTAATAATCAACATATACCCAGAAAATTCAGGATATTTCCGAGGGATGTTATACAGTATTTATAATAAATCTTAACAGAAACTTTTTATTTGTTTTTCAGTGATTCCTTTAATTAATTCTAGCTCACTGACCAAAAATTTATATGCATCATCCAACAATTTTTTTTCGCTTGTATTCAGTGCTTTTTCTTTCTTCATACGCATTAAATCACGTACAACTTCAGCACCTTCTTGTATTTCACCCGTTTTTATTTTGTCCGTGTTCACTTTATGCCTTTGTTTCCACGGCAGTAATTTACATGATTCTTCATGCTGAAAAATGTGTATAATGTGTTTTAATGCAAGTATATCAGTAACTGGCCGTATATTCGAATTCAATATTTTACCCGTAGGAATCATGACTTGCATCTTACTGATTGACATTTTTATTACATAATACTGTTGTTTTTCCCCTGAGAATTCTTTTTCTTCTATGGCTTCAATTATACCTGCTCCGTGCATTGGATAAACAATGTTATCGCCAATTTGAAACATATAACCCACCTCCATATGTGGTAACCTTCTCAAGCTTAACACATACGTTATTTTTTATCAAATATTTAATAATATCATGAGTTTATTTTTGGTGTCAATTACTTTTTCTTCAGAAGTTAAATTAAGGAAAACAGCCTCAAAATAATAGAGAGCGTTCTAGATTTCAAATAAAAGAAAAGGGAATTCCCACGCGTATATTCTGAAATCTCTACTCATTAACGTAGATCAGTTTTTCCTTGAAAACGGCCAAATCGATCCCGTATTTTTTTCAATCTTATATGATACTCCAAAATCTCAATTCTTGCTTTTTCTGCTAGAGGGGCAATTGGTCGTAAGTCTTTTAACCCCCAATACTCAACCACTACATCAAGTACTTGATCAAAATATTGTAGTGGCCCATAGTTTGCTTCTTTTGCAATCACAGCCATTCTATTTTCAAAATCAGGCATGACGGCACCTGGCATTTTAAAATTCCTAATCACATTGGCAATATAGTAGCAATAATTTGGTTCCAATTCTAAATGTGTTCGAATAACGTCTCGATAAAACGCATAATGAAGTGTTTCATCTTTTGCAAGACGGCGTAATAATGTAGCAAGATCTGGATCATGCTTACTTGCCACCTTAGCTACATTATTGTAAAACACCATTGTTGCAAGTTCTTGTAGCGTCGTATATGTCATGGCTTCGATTGGTGTATGAAAATCAGGCTCAAATCCACACTCAACGACTGATTTTCTTAATTCATGTATACGTTTAGGGTTTACACTTCGAGTGAGTAGTAAATATGTCTCTAATAAATTCGAATGTTGATCCTCTTCTGAGGTCCAAGTATGAATAAAGTCTGTAATAACAGAAAGGGAACCTTTAAAAGTCGCAGATAAATACGTTGTAAACCATGGTAAATTCACTTCTGTTAATAAAGCTGTTTCAATGGCCGTAATTACACCAGAAGGGAGAGTAACTTGACTTTCATCCCAAGGAACTCTTTTAAAGTCCATTCCCTTATCCCATGGTAAAAACTCATGATAACCCCAGTCTATCTTCTGCGCTCTTATTTTATGTTGTTCATACAGTTCTTTTAAACGTGGTTCTAATCGGAAATCTAAATCATTTGTTAGCATATAAGTGCCCCCTTTTCTTATCATGAATATTCAGCTTATTTTTATCCTTAAAAATTTTCTACAAATAAATATTACTTTCCTTTTTTTAAATCAAACATAACAAACTTGTAACAAAACTCTTTAAGAGCGCTATATTTTCATAAAATTTTTTTATCAAAAGAGGGAACGTTATAGCTATTTTCTTTTTTATAAAATAGATAATGAGGCATACAATATGTCAGTTAGTCAAAATAAAAAACTAACCTCAGTAAATACAGAATAACATTCATGGATAAAGATACTCGTCATGTTGTAAATTTTGGTGAGTGTAAAAAAGTGCATGCCTATAAAGAATCGTTTTATAATAAAGATTGATAGTGTTTTATGTACACTATCAATTTATTTAGACGTAAGATTATAATCCAATATATTAGATTAAGCGCTTGAAAAAAATACAGTTGATGAGATAGCCTTAAACGACAATTCCCAACAAGCTTAATGTACATTGGCTATGATGAGTTAGACCAAATTTTGTGAAACAGTATACAACAAAAAGGGAAGAGGCGATAAACATGCAGTCAACAGAAGCGCATATGAAGGAAAAACAACGTAGAGAAAAAATAGAAATTATATTTAGTCACAGGGTAAAAGGAGAGAATTTTTTTCACGGTTCTTCCTATCAATGGAAAAACATTGTATATCAAAATTATAATAGGATACAACAAAAAGAGTTGGAAATTGAACAACTCATTTCAAAAATGGAAAAAGAAGGGATCCGTTTTACGCAGCACCGTTCACTCATACACTATCCCGTCATTGATTTCGTAAAATATATAGCTAAGATTTATAAGGAGCCCCTCGAAATAAAATAATCCTATTTATAAAAGGTTTATTTCCAGGGATTTTTTTAACTTAAAACCAGAGGTACCGCCACATCGCCAGCAACCTAAGAAAAGCAAATACCCTAAACATTTTTTGTTTAGGGTATTTGTATATACTTCCAAATATTAAATCAATAAGCATGGATGATGTCCCCAGATATGAGTATCTAAAGTATTTGAATAAGAAACTTTAATCCGTTCGTTATAGTTATTTACATCATGATATAATTATATTTATCTTATTAAAAATGAGTCTATCTTAAGAACTGAAAATAGCTACTAAAAAATATGGTTGCTAATTTTATTTCGATCTTCCTTGCACCCAATTAGCAATATCATTTATAACATACTCAGGAATATTAGCAGGACTATAATATTCATCCGGTTTACTTAATTCCCCATCTCCTTCTGTAAAGAAGTGATTTAATTTTGGATATAGTCGATAATCAATGTTATCTCGCTCTTTTAATTGTTCTTTCCAAAGAGGAATTTCGATTTTGGATTGAACTTGATAGTCTCTTTCTCCTTGCATAATCAATAACGGTGTCTGTTGTTTTTTTGACATTTCTGCTGCTTTAATTTTGCGAATAGAATCCCAAAATACTGGTGATCCTAAATAAAAATCTTTTGGAGGATTCTGACTAGAGAAATTAGGGTTGTTTAATAATTCAAATTGCGATTTGTAAAATTGATATTCTTCTAGGTTTATTGCTCCAATAGACAAACGATACTTCAATTGGTCTAAAGCAGCATCTTGAATTGTACGGGCCGCTCCTCCCATCACAATTGCCCCCGCAATATTTTGATTTTGATCTTTTTCAATTATCCTTGGAATCACCATCCCACCTTGACTATGACCAAGAATATAAATTTGTTTTTTATCTATCATAGGTTCATTTTGAAGAAAATGAGTCACAAGAAGAGCATCATCTGTTGTCTCTTTATCAACTGTATAAAAAGGACTAAGTTCTGTTTTCAATCCATGTTCATAGGTTCGTTTATTATAGCGAAGGACAGCAATTCCTTTCGAGGCAAGACCTTCAGCTAAATCACGAAATGGTTTTAAAGCATACGCAGTTGAATCCTGATCGGCTGCTCCACCTCCGTGAACAAGAATAACCGCTGGGAAAGGACCCTTCCCTTTTGGAACAGACAATGTTCCTGGTAATGGAAATGCACCACTTCCAACTACTACTTCTTTATCAACAAATGATTCAGGCTTACTATACGATGGCCGATTTACAACAGGACTAAACGGCATACTGAGTTGAAAATCATCTATTTTACCAGATGGATCCAGTTTCATTAGTAAAGGTACAGTAATTTGTTCAAAAACTAATTGAATCTCTACATTTGTATGGACGGAATTTATCTCTTTTTGTGAAACCTTCCCGATTTCTATAAAAGAACCCGCTTGTAATTGCGTAGGGATTTCTTTCCAATAGTTCTTCAGCCATTTTTCGGATATTACTTTCTGTAATGACCGAGAAGTTAAATCAAATGCAGATTTATAATCTTCATTATGCATATAACGGATAAATGAAAGAGCATTAGGTATAAATGGATTTTTATCGTCAATATTGTCTATTTTTCTTATATTTGTGTTTGTTTCCTTTAATGTCGATTTAAATTGGTGGCTGAACGGATTTTTATATGTATTGGGATATAGATTTGATTTCAATACATCCTTATTCTGCCCCTCAAACATGCTTGGAGTACCCTCGAAATTTTTAGGTGAAATTCCTTCCTCCGCATAGGAAACTGAAGGAATTGTTGTTGCACAAAGTGCACTAACAAGTAATAACTTCTTCCCTATTTTTTTCTTCGTGCTCATATTTATTAATTCTCCTTTTAAGATTAATAATTTCTAATTAATCGAAAATAAGTGCCCCAACAAATACAAGTATGCTCATTATAGTGACGAATGGAATACTGGTGTATTTTTGAGAAACCCAATATGTTTATAAAAAAATGATGGATTGGATAATAAATAGTATAGAAAGGTCCTACCATTCTCATAGGATAGTAGGGCTTTTGTATACATAGAGACACCCAAAGGTGTCTCTATGCTATTTAAACCATCATATTGTACTAATTATTGAATTGCATTAACACCTTACTATTTATGAACAAATTTAATGGTTTTTGGATTTACCTTTGCGTTTATAACCTTGACCTTTACGGAATAACTACCTTCTTCTAAATATTTTATAGGAACTGAGAATTTTTGAAGATTCGAGTGATGAAGAATATTGGCACTTGCTACATGTGATAAATCACCTCGTAAATTATAAAACTCAAATACTACATAGCTTCTTTTTCCTTCGTTAGATGAGCTTAAATCAGCACTCCCAATAATAGTGTTGTAATATGGGGAATATTTTATTGGATTTCCATTACTAAGCCAAAACTCACTTTCATTAACGGATAATTTTTCAGTGTTAATTTGGGCAGAAACTGTATTCTGATCAGGACTATAAAATGCACCAAAGACTAGAAAACCTATACTCATTACAGGAATAAGAATTCTTTTTTTCATTTTAACTACTCCTTTAATTATATTTTTAACAAACAAATAATACAAATTAATTACTTAAATGTAAATATATAGAATATAATTGGAATATTAATCTATAAAATTTTATTTTTCTTTCCCCAAGCCTTTTTGGTTAGAGCGCTAGAGCGTCGTTCGGAAACACAATCCCTCATATTAAACATTTTAAATTTACGAACAAAAAGAAATACCCATTAATATTAAGCTAAGAATTTAAGAGTAATATCATTCGTGGAATTTCTCTTTGTAAAGGAAATGCTTAAAATACAAATAAAACATCGTTTCCATGTCGTATTGTTTTATTGAAGTCTATCCTGAATTGTATCTAGTTCAATGTGATAGTAAATTCTGAGTTCGGTGCGCCAGCAAATACAACCGTTCCCTTCTCCGGTAGTTTCACTATGTTATTGCCGCTCACAACGGTAAAATTGATGCATACTTCATTCTCATCATACACCGAGAATGAACTCCCTGATGGCAAATCCACCGTCATTGTTTTCCCTGCTGCCTCTTGCGGGATCGTAAACCATTTCGCATGCCCATTTGCTTGCAGTGTAACCTTTGATAATTGACCTGCATCAAGTGATTTCACGTTGGATTCACTGACGTATAAAAAACTGGCCATCTTCATGTATTCATTACCGTCCTCTTTATAGAAATGTGCTTCCTTCGTATCACGCCCATTCATCACGGGAATCTGAATTTGATGCGTCGCCGTATTGGGACCTGTAATTTTTTTGCCGTCCCAATATCCATCTTTGAGCGTAATTTGTGTGTTAAGAGGTATTAGTTGTCCTAGATAGTTCATAGAATTAAATTTTTCGTTAACGAGGTAGAATTTGCCGCCCTCGCGCTTCGCCCATGCAGCAGCTGTTTTCTTCGGTAACACATTGTTTTCTAATTTCTGAGCTAAATAGTGAGTCAGCACATTTTGCCCCAATCCCGGTGATAATTCATATGTGCTCTCTCTTAAATAAACTTTTCCATTCTTCTCAGTGACGAAGTTAAGCTTGGAAGTACCCTTTTCATTTATAAAGCTTCCATCCGCCGTATATACATATTTTTCTTCTGGTTTAGTTGGTAAAAACAGTTCTCCCTTCTTCGTAATTTCTATTTTGAAATGGCTGTAGCTATTTCCATAAAATCCTGCTTTTTTTACCACGTCTTGAGGCACTTTAGCCTTGATTGGCTTGCCGAAAGATTTATCTGGTTTTATATCCTTAATTGTCCCTTTCTCTTTAAGCCTGGCTAGCAGTAATTTGTTTGCCAACAGTTGATTAGTCATGCTGGAGCCGCCGGAGGACAATACAGCTGCTGCCAGCTTCTGTTCTGGAAGCACGACCAATGACGCATGTTGCAGGACCGTGTCGCCACCCTTAGACAAAGCTTTTATCCCATATCTATCAAATGGGTATAGTTTCACACTATCCCAGCCAAGGCCATAGTTGAACACATTATCTCCATCCTCTGGCCACATTCCTTTGTTATATTCCTCTTGTTCCATCTCCTTGATTGCTTTATTAGAAAGGATTTCTTTTCCCTGTCCCATAAATAATTGCGAGAATCGCACCACATCTTCTGCAGTAGAAGAGATTCCTCCCGTACCAATCACATTCACCATTTCAATGGGAAGCTGTCCTTGGTACTTCGGAGAATAAAGTCCAGCCCGCTTTTCGTCCCTCCATTTGTCCTGAGGTGTTTGCGTATACTCTAGTTTTAATGGCTTTGTAAACTTTTGATGTAGAAATTCAGTCAAACTCATCCTACTTACTTTTTCTACCAAAATCTCAGCCAGTGTAAAGCCGTCGTTACAATATACCGAGAATGCGCCAGGGTCCGCCTTCAAGCTTTGACTGGATAGTTGCCGCAACAACATATCATGGGCATAAGTATCATTATCTTTAAATAAAAATGCATTATTGAACGTCATACCTTGCAAACCCGAAGAGTGATTCAATAGCATACGTGGTGTAATGCGCTTGTATCGATTATCTTTCATTTTGAACTCAGGAATATAGCGGGCAACAGGAGCATCCAAATCAACTTTTCCTTCGTCTACTAGTTTCATAACAGCCGCAGCTGTATATACTTTACTAGTTGAACCAATCCCGTATAGAGTATCTTTGGTTAATGGCTGTTTTCCTTCTATATCGTTCTTTCCTGTCTGACCCGACAAAATCAGTTTACCATTATCAATTACCGCATACTGCACGCTAGTCGTCTCATAGGACTTCGTAAGCAGTGCAGCGTTCTCTGCAGCAATCTTTTCTAATTCTTTACTAGCAACTTCTTGGCTAGCTACAATCGGATCCTTACTGCTAGAAAACGCTATCGCTCCTGTTGGTAGGGTCATCGTTAGAGCCAAGGTAGCGGCTAACATCCCAAATTGTTTATTTTCCATAAGAGAACTACCTCCTTAGATAAATGATTGATTTCATTCCTTATTTGTTCAACTACAAACATCTCATAAATTACCATTTTATCTTTCTATCTACTTGCTAAATTCAGCAAGTAAAATACTTTTAAAAAGACCAGGACTCTCAGTTCTACCCATACTGTTCAAATTGACGGCCAACATATGCCTACCTCCATGTGTCCCTCCAACAAAAGTATCAAACCCTGGAATGCCACCTGTATGTCCCCATATCGGGACACCGTTAGGAAGTTTAATTTCAAAAATTCCTAGACCATATCCATTGATTCCTCCCCTTCCTGCGGGAACTGTAGTAAACATTTGATTTAGTTGCTTTTCTTTCAGTAATTTGCCACCAAGCAAATAAGAAAAAAATTTATTTAAGTCGTCTGCAGTAGAAATCATATCACCAGCTGAGCTAGCTATACTTGGATTAAAATAAGTAACGTTTTTTAGCTCGCTTCCCTCTTCTTGTTGGACATAGCCACGGGCGTGCTTGTTGCCTGGAATGATACTTGAATTTCCAGGTAAGAATGTATTTGACAATTCAAGTGGTTCAATAATTCGATTTTCAATCTCTTCTGCATAGTTATTTCCAGTTACTTTTTCAATAAGCATACCCAGTAATACGTATCCTGTATTTGAATAGGACCAGCCCTTTCCTGGAGCAAAATCTGGAGGTGCTGAGATTCCAATCTTCACTAGCTCCTCAGCGGTATACAATCTTTTGGTATTCGTAAAATCAGCTTCTTTTGATCTTGAGTACTCAGCGATACCACTTGTATGGTTCAACATTTGACGGATAGTAATCTGTTTAACATCATATCCATTTCCTTGTATAACATCCGGTAACCATTTTTCAATTGAATCATCTAGGTTTAATCGATTTTCTCCGGCCAATTGAAGGATAACTGTTGCCGTGAACGTCTTCGTCACGCTTCCAATGCGAAAACGAAAATCCGTTTTCATTGGTTTCTTAGTTCTTAAATCCGCTACACCAGCGGCATACCCCCACGTTTTTCTACCCTGAGAAGTTTTAGCGAGTATTCCTGGGTATCCAAGTTGCAATGTATCTTGCATTGCTTGTTTGACAAAGGTACGATTTCGTTGAGTACTTGTTTGTAATGAACCAACTATATTTTGAGTGGGCTCTGCTTTTACAATTGAAGTTGGTGTTGTGTATAATAGAGAGCTTCCAGCTATTAAAAGGGCCAGACTTGCACATGTAATTTGACTACGTATTTTCAAAAGGCATTCCTCTCCTCTATTCGTATTGTAAGTGTAGTTGCTTGCTTGTTCGTATTAACTACTTAGCTCTATTATCTCCACCAATGTTAAAAGGGTAACATCAAATTCGTAATCATCTTCATAATGATTATTTTTACAAGCATCACTCTGTCTTAACAAACGGTAATCCTACTCTTTTCACATGTATTTTAAACCTAGAAATTACTTCTTTTCCTTAGAACACTCTTGTTACTATTTTTTCATTTTGATTTAAGTTGAAGTCTTCTTTAAAATTCAATAGACTGAAGATTCCGACTCATGCACCCACACAAGGACAAACTGTTCCAAAATATCCTTTTTATATTTGTATATTTAATAAATCCTCACTCCTTTCTTGAATGTTCAGTACTATTCATTAAACAGTACTGAACATTATTTGATACATATTATGTAATAACTTACCATATGCTACTGTTCATTGCAAGGTACCGAAAAATTTATTTAAAAACATCCCACCAATATTAAACTAAGATTTTGCACTATTTATAAAGCAAAAAAGACATTATCTTTTCTGTTGAATTAAATGTGAATATTTTAGATCTCTATATTTAGATTGCAAATAGATAAAGGACATTAAATTTTGTTCAATGTCTATAAATTCAGCCAAAAATCGTTTAGTTACAAATAAAATAAGAATCCAAAAGCTATATATGATGAAATGATTAACATAATGTCTCTATAAAAGACAAAAGGTAACAGCCTAACTTTATTTGATATGGGGTAAAAATTATAAAACAGACTCATCAAAACTCAAAGCAGTCAACAACTAAAATAAAGCCTATGTTTCCATCACTCGCAGAAAATATGAATTTTATTGAAAATAGGCTATCTCATTCGGACGATATAAAAAAACTCGACGTTCCTTTTCCGATCAAAAAAGAACGATAATATATTGATTTAAAATCATGATTTGTAATAAAATGGATTACACCAGTACTTTCCCTACTCCCCTACTACTAATAGCTATTTAAAACAAACCAGCTAATTTAACACTTAAATATTTAGGAAGAAGGCTCAGAATGAAATTAAATAATGAAAAAGATGGCATTGTGTTTGCAGTACTTTCTTATATTATGTGGGGTATTACTCCAATTTACTGGAAGCTTATTCAACACGTATCTTCAGGAGAAATTCTAGCACAACGAGTTTTTTGGTCCTTTATTTTTATGCTTGTACTTTTATTTTTCATGAAGAAATGGTCTACATATGTTGAATTCATGAAAGAAATTGTTAAAAATCCAAAATTAGTTTGGTCACTTTTTATTGCTTCAGTACTGATTAGTTCAAACTGGGGCATCTTTATGTGGGCAGTGCTCAATGGGAAAATATTAGAAGCAAGTCTTGGTCAATACATTAATCCTTTAACAAGTATGTTAATCGGTGTAATTGCATTAAAAGAAAAGTTAAGTGGTTCTCAAATTCTTGCGTTTATATTAGCAGGCATTGGTGTATTAACACTAACGTTCCATTATGGTGTGATTCCTTGGATTTCTCTTAGTTTGGCGCTTACCTTTGGATTCTATGGTTTAGCCAAAAAAATGATTAAAACAGATTCAGTCATTGGATTAACACTTGAAACGATGGTAATTTCGCCTATTGCGTTAGTATATTTGGCTTATTTGATGTTTCAATCTCAAATACAATTTTTCAATTCTGTTTCAACCAGTTTATTATTAATAGGGAGTGGCGTAGTAACAGCTCTACCACTTTTATTATTTACAAAGAGTGCTAAAAAAGTTTCATTATCTATGCTTGGTATTCTCCAATATATTTCACCAACTCTGTCACTAATAGCCGGTGTTTTTCTTTATAACGAAACGTTAACAAAAGCTCATTTTATAGCTTTTACCTTTATTTGGTTAGCTCTTATAATTTATACTTTTTCTTCTATAACAACGTCAAGTAAAGAGAGCAAAAAATAAATGAGTTTAACTTATAAATAATGAACTATCTGTAACGAAAATTATGTAAATAAGCTGTCCATATGGGCAGCTTATTGTATTTTTTGCTTAGCGTTTTTTTGATGCATGTTGAATTGATGGTATTTTTGTACCAAGTACAAGTATGAATGCAACAAGTGCTAATCCTGTACATAGAAGAAATAGATAATAGAATGAAAATGATTTTATTACCCAAAGATCTAATACTGGTCCTAAAGCCATGCCATCACTTCTCCACGAAGAGTTCGTGGAATACATCAATTACAGCCTTTTCTATCGAACTTGTAGCAACTGTCCAGCTGATTCCATGGAGAATACGTAAAATCACTAAACATATAACCCCTGTTACCCAAGTATAAAAATACATTGTCTTTACAAATAATACTCAAACATTTTTGCAACCTTTTCTTTTATTTTTTCTTTTATAGATAATTGATTGACGTCAGAGGATGTTACTTGCTTTGAATTTTGTAAGTCTGCATTAATCACCGGTTTTATTTTCGAAATATAGATAGGGTCATGAATATAACAGTTCATTTCTTCATTTAAATGAAATGAGCGTGAATCAAAATTCACGGTCCCAACCATCAATACTTTTTCATCAATCAAAAATACTTTACCGTGTAACACCCCTTTTTTATAACCATATACTTCCATACCCTGTTTTAATGCTTTTCGGATATATGGATATGCTGCTTCTTTAACTAATAGTGCATCCGAATGAGGTGAGAATAGAATTTTGACACGGACTCCCCTCTTTCTTGCATCTACTAATGCGTTCCAAATAGTTTTGTCTTTTGGTATAAAATAAGGTGTTAATATAATAATGGATTCCTTTGCTTGTTCAAACAGCATTTTATAATCTTGCCCAAGTTTTTTTCCACTATAATATGCAGTAAATCGTTGCGAGGTTGCTCCCTTTTCCTTTACCGCATTGTGTATCGGAATCGGTTTCTCTGCGTTTCTCTTCCAGTCTAATACAAATTGTTGTTCTAAATCTTGAACTCCTTCTCCTCGTATTTGAAGATGATAATCTCTCCAATAACCAAGTTTTTCTTTTTCCCCCAAATACTTCTTTCCGATGTTGAATCCACCAATGTAACCAACCTTTCCATCAATAACTGAAATACGACGATGATTCCGATGATCCAAAGAAGAAAAAAGATAAGGGAAAGCAGGTTTATTGTAATATGTAAAATGAACTCCTTTTTTAACTAATAATTCTCTTTCCTTTTTCTTTAGTAAAATTCCACCTAACCTGTCCAAAGCATAGTATACTTCTACACCTTCTTGACTTTTTTTCCGCAATAACTCTAGAAACTGATGGCTTACTTTATCATCAGCAATAGAAAAAAAGCTAATATGCACGTAATGCTTTGCTTTCTCTATATCTGAGAATAGTTGATTGTTTAACTGTTTCCCATCTGTATACAAAGTAATATCACTTTGACGCATAGGATATTGACTAGAATTTTGGCTAAATACCTCATTTTTTTCGGCTATCGTTCTGTCAATTTCACCCCAAACAAACAGAACTAAACATCCACCGATAAATAAAAAGAGGAATACTCGGAAAATTCTTCCTATCTTTTTCAGCATATTTAATCTCCTTTATATATTATCGTTTTATTTCTGTTAGTTTTTGTTATTGGGACAAAACTATTCCATGCATTCCTTCTTTGAATGATTAACTATAAAATTTCTCATTCGCATAACCCTAACATTGTAAATGTACTTCAAAATAGGCACTCTATATTTTGAAGTACATTTACAAGGAGGAATACTACATGACAGTAAGTACTAAACTTAAACAAATATAAAAATCATTCCTCTAACCATCCTGACCTTTATCTCAACTAAACTATTAAATAGTGTAGATTTATAAAAGAGTTTAATCATTATTAAAGAAATACAAAAATAAAAACCCCAATCTCTCTATATTAAAATTGAGAAACTGGGGTTAAGTTATTTAACCATATTTTTTATTTAAAACAAATAACTAATTAATAATCCTGCTGATAATAAGAAGCCAAAAATCGTATTTGTCATCGCTGTTGATTTCATTGCGATGCGCATATAACCAGGATCCTTTGCCCCTTTTTGGAAACTTTGAATCGCAGAAATTGGCTTTCTCAAACCTAGGAACATAACTAATGCCCAAGGGCTTATATAACCCATTAATACAATTACGGCAATCCATAAATACGCAATGAAAAAGGCTACCGCTAGTGTTACCACAGCTTTCTCTCTCCCAAGGAGGATTACTAATGTCTTTCTTCCACCTTTAATATCTTCTTCGATATCTCTGATGTTATTCGACATATTGATTGCACCGACTAAAATTCCAATTGGAATGGAAATCAATACACTTTCAATCGTTATCGTATTCGTTTGAATAAAGAAAGCAATGAGTACAAAACATGTCCCCATTAACAATCCGGAAACTAATTCTCCAAACGGGGTGTACGCAATTGGTAATGGACCGCCTGTATATAAATAGCCAACTGCCATCCCAATTAAACCAATGACAACTAACCACCAGCTGCTATTCATACAAATATAAATGCCAATAAAAGCTGCTACGACATATAATAAAAGCGCAACTGTTAACACATTTTTTGGCTTCAATCCATGACGGACAATTCCGCCACCGATGCCAACGGATTCAGCGGTATCTAATCCACGTTTAAAATCATAGTACTCATTAAATAAGTTCGTTGCTATTTGCAATGCTAAACATGCAACCATCATCGCAATAAATAACAGCCAATCAATTTTGGCAACATAAAGTGATGCCACTGTCCCTAAAATTACAGGAGAAAACGTCGCCGTTAATGTATGCGGGCGCGTCATCTTCCATATTAATTTAGCGGAACTAATTTCTTTTTCTGTCTCCATAACTCTGTTCAAGCTCCCTACACTTTAAGTATAAATTACTAGCAGTATCTTTCTATCTATTTCCTGCCACGCATTCATTCATTATATCAATAAATGATTATCCTTTCTAACAAATCAACTTTTAATAAAGTAAAAATTATAAAATGAAACTTTAATCAGTAGGAGTTTTGGCATCCCGACTGATTATTAGTACATATGAATTGGGCTTTTATGGGCAGCGCCCCCTCCCATTTAAAATAGGATAAAAAAGAAAGCAAATTACTTCCAAACAACACCTCGCCTCTCATATTCCATTCTGTATTCAACAGCAGCCGCAATTTTAGGGCTTGCGAATCTTTCCGTGATCCCAAGTCCCAAATCAACTCCTGAAGTGACTCCTCTTGCAGTGATAACATCCCCTTGATCCGCAATTCTGTAATGAAGAAGCTCTGCCTCGTATTCACTCATTTCATCCTGTGCCAAATAGTGCATCGTTGCCTTTCGACCGTTCAATATACCAGAGGCAGCTAATAGCATACCTCCTGTACACACACCAGCAACGATTGTTCCTGCATTGTGCATCTCGCTAATCATTTTAGTCAAAGTTCCAAGCTCTGCTTGCTTTCGTGCCCCATGCTCTGCTTTATGATTCCAGCCACCACCAGGTACAATTAACAAAATGGTTTCTTATTTGAGTCCCAGACTAGGAGAATACATGTTATGTACAAGTTAATAATGAAGATAGTCTTTCTCCCCTCACTCTATAAACTTCCAAATGTTCTTCTAATTCCCTCTCATCACTTATTACACCTAGCGTTTTCTTCACAAAATTCCAATTCAAACTACCGGATAACCATAACAAGGAAGAAAATCTCTTATAATCATTTGGTGTTAAAATATTATGGGCCTTATACCCTACTAAAAATGAACTAGCAACCTTCGAACACACCTCATGAGACTGTACTCCTTCTGTTCGAGAATACCATTTTATTAAAAAGGCTAGTCCTTCAATGCGGTCAACATAACTAATAGATTCAAAATCCACAATTCCTTTTACCTTTTGACTTGAGTCCCATAAAACATTCAAAGGATTTAAATCTGTTTGTACGATAAATTCTAGTTCACTCGTATATGCGCACTCTATATGATATTTAGCAAGATCTATATACTCCCGCAATTCCTTACATGCGCTTGCCCTACTTTCTAACATATTAATAAACTCAACATACCCATCCAAATGAGATATTTTTTGAAAAATCGAGCTTTGAAATTCGCAAGAAATATCATGAATCTTTCTTGCTTCCTTTCCGAAGGCTTCTACAATATTTTCTGTGCAATGCATAATATGTTCTCCCTCAATCCAATTAGACAATACAAATCGGTATTGTTCATCATTCCAAGCGACAAGTGTAAATGGCTCTCCTGCCCTATTCTTGTTTATCTGCATAAAAGGAATTTCATGTTCGCGTAAATAATAGGTAAACCGTACTTGCTCTATCAGTTGTTCGTTTGATAACGCCCCAAAGGCTGGATTGATTGTTCGCTTGCTATTTATAAATCTTGCGGAATATCGCTTTCCATTTACCATTATTTTATAATGCAGATCCGTATTCCAACTATCCTTATGCAATTCTTCTTCCACTGCTAGTGAATGAATTTCTTTAAAATAATTTATTAATATGTCTTTTATTATGTGTTTCATTCTATTCTCCTTTCATGCAAAAATTACAGTAGCCTTCTATCTATGTAGATGAAAGAAGGCTACTAAATCTTTTTAAAAATTTAGATATTTCATAGTGAATGTATTATTGATTAAATAATACATTTGTTTAATACAAGTACTCCGTAAGAAAAATTAACCGTCATAATGTAATTAACAAAGTGAGGATTTTCATTTAAATTTTATAAAACTCAAATGTATTCTTTTCTAAACATATTGTTTCATCAGAAGTTTTGATAATGATATCAAAACGCTGACTATACGAATGCATAAATACTTCATATTGAATCCGTCGTTCTTCATGAGACTGCCTTAAATAACTTATATCCGCTCCCCTTTCAGCTATATCCCGGCTTGATCTTCTCATTAGTTCCGTTTCGCCATCTGTATAAAAATAAATTTTCAAATCAAATAAATCAGGGTTAATAAATGCGGCACTCATTCCCTCCACAATCGTTACTTTATTTTTCGAAGAAATCAACTTACTTTTCATATAATGCGTATCTATCGTATAAAAATCTAGCCCAGCTCTAACCATCTGAATATCTCTTTCTAAAGCTGCCAAATGGTGTGCCGCTGGATGACAAGCTGTCATTTTATAACGATGATTTTCATTTTGATATGTATAGTGAATCACTGCATGCTTACGGATATCCGAACTGACAATGTAAGGATCTGTATTAATATAATTTACTTCATTTTGATTTAGTAGATTTACGAGTCTATTAGCAAACGTTGTTTTTCCAGCTGCACCATGTCCTGAAATACCAATAACAATTTTTTCATCGCTCATCCTTAACCAATTTATAATTTCTTGTAACAACTTATCCATCATTCTCCCCCTTGCGCTAATATACTACCCTTTATTTCAATATCTAAAAATCCCCTTATTAAATTATACATAAAACAAGGAAGATATTGTAATTATTCATCATACCATCTCTAATTCTAAGCAACTATATTATCTTTTAAATGAATTTATTATTTGTGAACACCTACATGATTAAATAGATTTCTAATTTTATCAATTCAATAGAATACCCTCTATTTTCCGGTAATTTATGCGAACCAATACAGTCATGACTATGTACAATAAAAAAAGAGCCAATCCTCTATAAGATAGAAGATTGGCTCTTTCCTTTATTTACTCCCCTGTTTCAGAAAATCTCTTTATACGTTCTCCAATTTCATCGCGAACACGTTGAAATTCAGACCACTCTTTTCCTGCTGGATCATCAAATCCCCAATGAACACGATTTACGTGCGGAGGTGTCGAAGGACAAACAGAATCTGCATGACTACACAGCGTAACGACTAAATCAGCGTTGTTTAAAATATTTGAATCGATTATATCTGATGTTTGATTCGTTATATCAATATTTACTTCATTCATCGCTTTAATAGCATTTGGATTTACTCCATGTGCTTCAATTCCTGCAGAATATACATTCCATTTATCCCCTAAATATTGTTTACCCCATGCTTCTGCCATTTGGCTTCGGCATGAATTTCCTGTGCATAAGAAATAGATTGTCTTTTTGTTTTCCATGTTGTTTTCCGCCTTTGTTTTTTAATTATGCTGGTTGATCATTAAAATATTTACGCTTAAACCAAAAAGCGACGTTTACAAGTGCAATCATTACAGGTACTTCCACTAACGGCCCAATAACAGCTGCAAATGCTGCACCCGAATGAATACCAAACACACCAACTGCTACAGCAATTGCTAACTCAAAATTATTACTACCTGCTGTAAATGCTAACGTTGTTGTCACCGGATAGTTTGCACCAATTTTTCTTCCCATAAAGAAAGAAACAAAAAACATCACAATAAAATAAATGAGTAATGGAATTGCTATTCTTACTACATCTAATGGTACGCTAACAATCATTTCCCCTTTTAAAGAGAACATAATGATGATTGTAAATAATAATGCAAGTAATGTAAGTGGACTAATCTTCGGTATAAACACCTTTTCATACCATTCTCTTCCTTTTAACTTAACGAGTACAAAACGTGTTAACATGCCTGCTATAAAAGGAATTCCCAAATAGATAAATACAGATTTCGCTACTTCTCCCATTGTAATATCGACAATAGCCCCTTCAATCCCTAACCATTCTGGAATGACTGTTACAAACACGTATGCATAAACGGAGAAGAATAACATTTGAAATACTGAGTTAAAAGCCACTAAACCTGCTGCATACTCTTTATCCCCATCTGCAAGATCGTTCCAAACAATTACCATGGCAATACAGCGTGCCAAACCAATCATAATGAGCCCGACCATGTATTCTGGCTTATCAGGAAGAAAAATAATCGCTAAAACAAACATAAGTACAGGTCCAATAATCCAGTTTTGTACTAAAGATAAAACCAATACTTTTACATCTTTAAATACGCGGCCCATTTCCTCGTAACGAACTTTCGCTAACGGTGGATACATCATTATAATTAAACCAACAGCAAGCGGGATAGACGTTGTTCCAACTTGTAATGTATTCAGTCCATCTACTACACTAGGAAATACAAACCCTAAACCAATCCCAACAGCCATAGCTAGAAAAATCCATAGTGTTAAATATCGATCTAGAAAAGATAAACGTTTCATTTTATTTTCCATCTCCTATTAACAACAAGAATTTTTTTCTACTACGTTAGAAGTCGTGCAACAAGATGCCTCTTCTATTTTATGAACATCACTCTGTGCTTTCGTATAAAAGAATTCCCACTCGTTCCCATCGGGATCCGTTACCCAAAACTTATCTTGTACTGCATAGCAACAAGTCGTATCCATCTCATCACGCGCGAAGAAACCTTCTTTTTCTAATCGTTCTTTATGCAATGTAATTTCTTCAGCTGTATCCACTTGGAAACCAAAATGATTTACTTGATTTCCATTCACCTCATCTCGCACGTTCAGCGTGAAATTAAGTCCTGGCGTCTCTAATAAAAATTTTGCATAATCTGTTTTCACTTTAACTGGTGATACACCAAATACCTTTTCGTAAAATTCAATAGACTTCTCTAAATTCGTAACGTTTATACCGACGTGAATATATCTCATACCTTATTCCTCCTCTTTATATATTATTAATCAATTTTTTTTGATTAATTACTCAAAATTTTAACAGCAGCTACCTTTACCTGTTTTTCTAAAGATACAGCATAATTCTTCTGATAATAAATTATTTACTTCCGCATCATTTAAATCATAATAACTCCACGTACCTTTTGTTTCTTTTACAATTAAACCTGCGTCTAATAAAATCTTTAAATGATAGGACAACTTAGATTGCGTCATTTCAAAAATCTCTGTTAAATCACATACACAAGTCTGGCCTCGCTGGCAAAGTTCATACATAATCTCTAAACGCTTCTGATCAGCCAACGCTTTAAACTTTTTCTCATATAACTTAAAATCTTGTGCCACTGTAGTTTCCTCTCCCTTCATCAATTTTTTTTGATATTTATAGTATATACGCAGATGGGTTCTATATGCAACTAATTAATCAAGTTTTTTTGATTTATCAAAAAAACTTCCTCGCATCCTATCTTTGTTACAGTAAAAAAGACCATAGCTTTTTCAACAATGAAAAACTACGGTTCTTTTTACAACTTAATAGTTATAATATTTCCCAGCGATGGAGTCTCTATAACTGTTTTAAATTTTAATTTGACCATTATAGAGTAGTGCCCCATCAAGCTAAGAAAAACAAATACCCCAAAATGAGAAAAATCGATATAACTCTTGTTTTTGGTGCATATTCATAAAAATAGTTTAAATCCTTAAGTTGATGGTTGTGGGGCGGGCCCCAATAAGAACGGTATCTAAGTGTTAGTTCCATTCAAAAGGCCTCAGCCGACGATTAACTCAAGTACCGATTTCGGATGACCCCCATGTGATGAAGTTCGTGTCCTGCGATGCCGTACGCGAGGGCGCGCGCCGTAATGCTTAGGTTGTTGGCTGTACCCTTACGATTCCACGCCTCAGCCGGTAGCCCGCGCAGCAATGTGATCGTTGATTGCCGGACGGCCTGGTAGTCTTCGGCCAGTTGCGCGATTGTCCAGCTTCCAAAAGGAGGCATGAACAATTCCTGATCGAAACCGGTCAGCGGAGTCTGGTCCCCTCTTGCGAACCGGAGCAGGCGGTAGGTCATGACGCGTTCCGCGTCTGTAATGTGGCCCACAACTTCTTTCAGTGTCCATTTTCCTTCCGCATACCGATATGCGGCCTGGCTTTCGGTCAACGATGCCAGGAGCTCGGTCATTTGCTTTTCCTGAGCGAGCAAAATGTCGATGATGTTACCGTCTGGCACCAAACGGATATATTCGCCGGAGCTCCCAGCGTATTCTTCTTCTGACGGTCTTTGATTCATGCGTAGTCACCTCTTTATGTAGATATAGAAAATTATAGCACTCGTCTATGTCTAATAAATTCGCGAAATGATAGAACTTCCCTTCTAATAATTGAGGCTAAGCAACTATTTAGTCGGTCGCCACACTATCCTGATTCGTTAGCACAATAAGCAATTCTAATCAATAATGCATAAAAATTAGAAGTTATACAATATTTCAAAGTTATTAATATATATTAGATTATTCCGAAACACACATAAATATATTTTGTCGAAACTATTAAAAAGGGAGAATTTCTCTAGCTGAAGAATTAATAATTGTGTTACCAATATGTAAAAATCTCAATTTAAAACTAAAGGAGAACAAAATGGGACAAATAATTGTATCGATGTACCTCTCACTAGATGGTGTCATGGAGGAACCAGCTTGGACTGCTCCATATTTCAATGAAGAAGTAGCAAAGTTTCAATCCGATTTACTGTTTGAAAGTGAAGCTCTTCTACTAGGGCGAGTAACCTATCAAGGTTTTGCAGCTGCTTGGCCTTCTATGACTGATGAAGAGGGTTTTGCTGATAAGATGAACAGCATGCCTAAATTTGTTACTTCAACAACTTTGGAAAAAACCGAATGGAATGCAAATCTTATCAAGGGTAATATTGTAGAAGAAATATCGAAACTGAAGGAACAGCCTGGTCAGAACCTTTTAATCTATGGCAGCAGTGATCTTACACAAACATTAATGCAACATGACCTCATTGATGAATATCACTTTATAGTCAATCCCGTTATCGTAGGGAGCGGAAAGCGTCTCTTTAAAGACCAGAACAATACAAAAGCATTAAAACTTATAGAAACAAGAACGACCAGTTCAGGTGTCGTTATTCTTTCCTATCAGCCGGAGAAAAAAGAATAATTATTGATAAATTATCTTATGGAAAACTCTATTTATTCCATAGGAGTTGCTATTATTTTATTAATTATCTGTGCAATGTTTAGGGGCATTATACGTATAATTCGTCATACTAACAATCGTAAAAAGCAAGATTCAGTCGCACAAAATTAGATAAGGTTATTCAACTGTTAGAAGAACAAAACAAAGATTGACTCTTTCGGATCAGGAAAAGTTCAAATAACTTCCAATAACGAGAATAATGTAAATAAGCTGTCCATGTGGGCAGCTTATTGTTTTTTTGCTTAGCGTGCAAAATTCGCGTCTTGTTCGCGAGACCCCACACAGTACGATTTTATTTCAAAGACACAACAATCTTACTACACACTTTTTATTTATCCCACACTCTCATCTGCTAGTATTACTATTTTTTATTACTAATGTTGCCGTTTCACTCGGATGGCTAAGAGGAAAATGATGGCCATATGGAACAAAATCAACTTTACCAAGATGCGATGGAGCAGAATAGGCTCTGTCATACTCCCCCCAAATAATGTGAAGATTATACTTTGTTACTTCATTGAAATCATCTTGATCGTTTTTCAGTAGTAAACTGTTAAGCTGAACCGTTGTATTTAAAATTCTAGGAGAAGTAAAACTGTTCCTTATTTTTTCAATATAATGTTCAGGGATACTCTCCATACTTTCAAACAAACCATTACTTAATAAATAACGCCCTATCAAATTAGTAGTTGCCAATTTTAATGTCCATTTGTTTATAAATTGAGGAACATTTAGCGATTTAGCATTTTTTTTAGCAACAGGTGGCTGAAGTAAAGTGATTGTATACTTCTCATCTATGTACTCTTGTACCAATGCTTCCAGAAGAATAAACGCACCGAATGAATGGCCAATTAGATGTGCACCATTCGTAGCTTTCTCCAATAACTTTTTCACTACATTCAAATAGATAGCTAGAAGATTTTTCTCTCGTTTAAAAGGAGAACGTCCCAAACCTGGAAGATCCAAGATCCATACAGGTTGACCAGTTTTTTCATGAAGCTCTTGTGCCAAAGGAAATAAATCCTCTCCATCACTCAATAAACCATGTAATAAAATAAACGGTTTACCCTCTCCTTGTAATTGGTAAAGGGTAGTGCTATCGCATAATGTTCGTTTAAATACATGATTATGCTGGCCATTTTGATACATCATTCGATAATCCAAATCAGCTACTACGGCAGGGAAAACTTTCATTACACTCGCCTTCTTAAACCAATCTCCTCCCATAATTTTTTTCGCTGAAACATTTGAAAATTTTCGTTTTGTAATAAAATTCAGTCCATCAGAAGGAATTTTTGTTATTTTACCTACTCCACTATTCATAATTGCTTTCATAAGTGGCATTGGGACAGAGATTTTTGGTGCCCTCATATTCATACTTTCCGACATAATACTTAATAATTCAGCCATGTTCTGATCGTGCGGTTTGTCTTCAACAAGTGTATATGTTTGAATAGTCGATTGCTCCAATCTGAAAACCTGCACAATAAACTTCGCAAGCCCATCGTTTGAAATAAGTGGTAACCTATATCCCTTACCTCCAGGAATCATTGGCATGAGCCCTCTTCGCATACTCTTCACAAGCAAACCTAATCCTGCTATCTGCTCTGTACTCCCTGTTTTACTACTACCGACTACAGTTGGCGGATTAATTACAGAAAGCGGATAACCTACTGCTGATGCCTGCTGACGGATATAAAGATCTGCTAAAAATTTTGTTCTCTCATATGGATTTTTTATTTTCAAATAATTGTTTCCTTCTTGAAACACATCAATTGCAATCTTGCTATTTTTATCATCAAAGGGACTCATATAACCTACAACATGAATAAATTGTTGCAAGCCCTTCAATTGATGAATACTTTTAGCTAATTCACTAATATGTTTCGCGCCATTTAAAAATACGGAAGCTGCCTCTTTACTTGTCGCTTGAATATCCATGGGGCCTCCTGCGTGAATAATCACATCCGTTTTCAATACCCTCTCCTTATCTTCAGCACTTAGACCTAAATCTATTTTCGTCAAATCACCTTCAATAAAGTGCATAACTTCCTTTTTTAAGATGCCTCTTTCTTGAAAAAGGCGTATTGCTTTACTTTTCGACCTCACTAAAAGAAGAATTTTCACATCCTCTTTGGCTAACTCTTTCACTAATTGCTTTCCAATAAAGCCTGTTCCACCAGTTAAAAATACTGTTCTCATATAAAATCCCCCTTTTTAGTACTATTCAGTACTAATTTGATGTAAAAAAAATGCTTCTTTTATCGAAGCAATTTAAAAAAATGATCTGCTGTTTTCGTGATTACAGTTGCATCCTTCAATGTTTCTGAAATAAATAACGCTCCTTCAAGATTTGTAATAAAAAGTGATGCAACCTCATCAATATGAATCGTATTTCTGAATTCTCCATTCTCTACCCCTTGTTTAAGTAATAGAGAAACTTTCTTTTGTAATCCTGTAAAAAAAAGACCTATTTTTTCTTTTATTTGCGTGGCCTGTTTAGGACTTTGAATATAAAGAGTAATAAATGGACAGCTCCCCTTATACTCTCTCGACTGAACTCCTTGTGATAATTGCTTTAAAAACAGTTGGATACGATCTTCAACTAAAAATTGGTTCTGAGAAAGTACGTCATCAATTGCAGATTGATACATTTCAATCCAATAATCAACGACCCCTTCTAATAATACTTCCTTATTAGAAAAGTGATAATACACATTAGACTTTGAAACTTTGCTTACACGTACTAATTCATCCATACTTGTATAAGCAAACCCTTTTTCTAAAAATAATGTTGCAGCTACTTCAATCACACGTCTTTGATTCATTAATTTTACCTTTGTCATAACTAGAACTATATAGTACTAATTTAAATATTGCAAGTATTTATGTTCATTTAGAAAAAAGTTTGATTAAAAAAATTCTACTAATATTGATTTTACTGCAAAAAAATCTTAGCATCAGTGTTACGCAAAAAAGAAAGGGAGTGGATCCCCCACTCCCTTTAACCATCTACCCCTGATTCTTCTGCGCTTCTCTAAACTCCTCCTTCACCTTCTCTAACAACCCTTCTTCCGTAATTAATCGATATGCCGTATTCGCTAGTGCTTTTGCCGATGTAATTAATGCTTTATCTCCAAGTTCTGAACGTGCTGCTTCTCTAAATTCATTCGTATGTGCAATTAAATCATCTGGTCCGATTTTAATGTACGGATGAATTGTCGGTACGACTTGACTTACGTTTCCTGCGTCGGTTGAACCAATCCCTACTCTTTCTTTACGATTTACATCTTCACCTAATAGTTCTAGTTCTTCCGCTACGATATCGTTATATGTTTTTGTTACGAGTAATTCATCGATTTCATTTTGGAATTGATGGATTTTTACTTTTGCACCTGTTGCTAACGCTGCTCCCTGTGCAATGTTTCTTACTTTTTCTGTTACTTCCGCGCATCTTTTTCGCGTTGCTGCACGGATGAAGAATCTTGCTGCAGCGTAGTCAGGAATAATATTAGGTGCTTTTCCGCCCTCTGTAATGACCCCATGAATTCTCACGTCTGACGGAAGTTGTTGGCGAAGTGCGTTAATACCGTTATAGAGCTGAATAACCGCATCTAATGCATTAATCCCTTCTTCTGGCGAAGCTGCAGCATGAGCTGTTTTTCCATAAAAATGAAAATCAAGTGGATCGACTGCTAATGAAGGACTCGTTGTCGCTGTCTTTCCGCTCGGATGAATCATAAGCGCCGCATCAATGTCTTTAAATAAACCTGCCTTTACATAACTTGATTTCGCGCTACCATTTGGCCCGCCTTCTTCTGCTGGCGTACCAAACACGACAACTTCCCCGCCAATTTCTTCAAGCGTTGCTGATAATGCGATTGCTGCTGCAACGCTAATTGTGCCAATTAAATTGTGACCACACGCATGACCTAGTCCTGGTAAAGCGTCGTACTCCGCTAAAAATACGATTGCAGGTCCTTGTTTTCCAGAGCTTTTTCGCGCGATAAATCCCGTTTCATGTCCAGCTATATTGTGCTGCAACTGAAATCCTGCACTGCCTAGCAATAAACTTAACGTTCTAGATGCATAAAACTCTTGGTTACCAATTTCCGGATTCGCATGAATATCATGACTTGTTTCTATGTACTTTTCCTTATTTCTTTCGATACTCTCTTCAATTGTTTTTCTTTGTGACGCTACTCCTGTCGCTCCCATTTTTCTTCCTCCTTTTATTTTCACATAAAAAAGCCTCTTTCTAAAAGATAGAAAGAGGCTTCTGTATATACAGTCAAAATGAGCTTCTTTCTTATCTTTCAAGTTACCTTGCTGGAATTGGCACAGTATTCATAACGAATCCGCTGCCGAGGTATCATAGGGCCAGTCCCTCCACCTCTCGTGATAAGAATTTTCATAAAATTATATTAAATTATTTTTTATTCTAAGTTCATTCCAAGTAAAAGTCAAGGAATTCCTATCCGAATTTACCGAATATCTAAAAATCCTTTTAATACACCAATTGTCTCAGGTGCTTGCAGTCTTGCACATACGTACGGAAATTCCGTACTACCTTCAAACATCATTTGGGATGTAAGGGGTGCGCCTGCCCAGAAGATTTCATCATCAATTACGATAAACGGGAATGCTTTATTTTGTCTTTGTAACTTTACATTTTTCAGTGGAACTGGTCCATCACTATACACTGTTATTTGCGCATTTGTACGCATTAACGCTTGCCATACTCGTTTATCCACTTGTTTTGTACTTGGAAGTGAAATAATAATTTTTCGTTTTGCGACTAAAACATCTTTCAATAACCCTTTCGTTTCCTCAAGATTCATTTCCATAAACCAGCGTAAACGTTTCGAAATTTTCCGTTCCCACAATTGTCTTGATGTCGTACGATCATACACATCTCCGTGACGTTCTATATGAGCTGTTAATTGCGATAACGCTTGTTTTCTTGAAAGGTTTTTACGCATATAATGGCAATCTGATAATTGAATGAACTTCCCTCTCGCCCTTGTCACTGCTACATTGACGAGGCGATGGTTTTTGTGATCAAAGAATAATACGCCAGGTCGTTCTTGCGGATAACTGTCAACCGTATCAAAGATCATCATATCTCTTTCAGAACCTTGGAACTTATGAACTGTCGCCGCTAAAACTGGTATGTTTTGATATTTCGTTCTCTGCAACATTTCTCTAATACACGTTGATAAAAAGCGTGACTGCGCCCTGTAAGGTGTCACAATACCGATTGATTGCACACCGTCTAACAATCCGATTAACATCATTTGCATTGCTACTAAACCAGACATAATGTTAAAACGTGAACCAGAAGCAGCATCTTTTAACGAAAAAGCTCCCATTTGGCTCGTATCAAATAAAACACTCGCTTCATTTGCGAACGGCTGCAATTGCGCAAGTTCTTTACGCTCTGAAACAGACGGATGATCGTATACTCTATTTTTATAAATAAACGAATTCGTAAACTTCGATATATCCGCATGCATACGTCTTTGTTCCTGCAACATAAATAGGTTTGGGTGTGCTTCTGATTTATTAACAGACTCAACAATCCCAGCATGGTAAAACATATCTTCCCCAAGCCATTTGCGAACGAGTTCATGATTTGCCATCGCAATTGGAGGTAACTGTAAAAAGTCACCGCAAACGACGATACGTTTTCCAAGTGAAGCAGCTAATGCAATTTGCGGAACATATGCCATACTTACTTCATCTACAACAACTAAATCAAATGTGCGCTCATAAATAAGTGAATCAATGGCACATTTCGATAAAGTTGCGCCGATTACTTTCGCATTTTCAATATATTCTTTTTCTACTTCTTTAATTTTAGCCTTTTGCTTTCGAAGATCACTTTCAATCTCTTGTATACGCTTCTTATCAGCAGATGTTGCTTTATACGATAAGATTTTTTCACGAAGATCTTGTCGCGTCTCTTCTAAATAGAGTCTTTCCTCACCCCAAGATCCGTTCGTCGTTTCAACTAACTTCGACGCAAGTAACGTTTCATGATTTCGTATATGTTCATGTTGACTATAACCGTAACGAACAATTTCGCCAGGCGTCCATTTCTTTTTCTTCTCAATTTGCTTCGTTACTTCACTCATTAATACGTCTACTGCCGCATTACTATGAGCCAACACAAGTACCGATTTTCCTTTTTGATAATGAGCCGAAATAATACGTGATAAATTGTAAGACTTCCCTGTTCCTGGTGGTCCCCATACGTAAGTTGTCGGATTATAAAACGCACGATATGCCAATTCATTTTTCGGATTTTTCATCTTCTCAATATGTTTCGGACTGCTCGTCCCATCAACAAGACGCTTTATACGATTACGTTTTAGCTTATCTTTACGTGCTTCCTTCAACCTCTCTTGTAGTTGCTCTAACAATTGCCACGGTTCACTATATAAAACAGCTTCTCGTATTTCACCTTGTATATAATCATTTAATTTCAGTTCTATTTCTAATCCATGTACAGACAATACTTCTCCTGTCGCTTCCTCACCATCAAACTCAATTCGAATGGGTGAACCTTCAGGTAAGCTTACTTCCGAAATAAGCTGAAATACGTATACTGTACTTTCATAATCTGTATATAAAAAACGACCATTCATGATAGAAATTTTACTACCACCTATCGTTTTCCAATGTTTAATTTCATATGCTAATGCATAATGCCACTCTTTCATCGTTTCCGATAATGAAGGAGTTTGAGTAGTTGTATTCATCGTATAATCTCCTTCCTTCTCCCCAAACATACTTTCTCACTATACCATATAAAACGCTAAAATTTGTAAGGTTTTTATCTTGCTTATTTTCTTAATTTTCAATAACATATTGTATATAATTTTCAGAAAGAAGGAATCTACATGCCAGTTAGAAGAATTGAACACGTCGGACTTATGGTTGCAAACTTAGAAACATCTATTTCATTTTATGAAGAAGTAGTCGGCTTACAACTCATGAAACGTATGGGACACCCGAATCCAGACTTAAAACTCGCTTTTTTAGGTGTGGAAGAATCAAAAGAAACGATACTAGAACTCATTGAAGGCTACAACTCTTCTCTTCCGGCAGAAGGAAAAGTACATCACATTTGCTTTAAAGTGGATTCATTAGAGGATGAGATCGAAAGACTGAAGAAACAAAAAGTAACCTTTTTACTAGGAGAAGAAATTGAAACATTACCAGATGGAACACGTTACATATTCTTCGCTGGTCCTGATGGAGAATGGATTGAGTTTTTTGAGACGGAGAGATAAAATGAAGCTTTAGGATAGAAAAGGAGCCGGAATTCCGGCCCTTGTTTTTAATGAAACATATTTTATTATAGGAATAAAAATCTTTCTAATAGCTCTAACTTGCACAATGCTTCCCGTTAATATAATACGCTGATTCTGTGAAAACTGTAAATACAACCTCTACTTCTGGAAGTCCAAAATCCATTACATATGTAGTAATGGCCTTGGCAAATCGATCACGAATTTCCTGTCCACGCTCGAACCATTTCACTTCAATAAGAGGAAACGCTTCTATTTCTTCTCCATTGAATACAAACGTAGAACTTGGTAGTTCCAAGGTGAAATTATCCGTACCACACTCACAGATATCTGCGAGTTCTTCTACTAATGGCTTGCTTATGCTTTTTAATTGTTCAGTAGTAATTCCACGAAACACAACATGCGGCATGTTATTCCCTCCGTTACATAGCTTTATATTTCCTCATATCATAACACAATTTATTTTGCTGCACTAACATCTATTCGTACATTTCAATGATATTCTTAAGAATGATCATATGTTATTGAAGCTAATATAATCAGGAGTTAAGGAAAAGCAGACTGATAGAATTAAAGGTGAAGAGGTAATACTTGACCTCAATTCTAATCGTCATATAATCAATGCCATGCACAAAATGACTCATCAAAAAGTATTATCTCATGAAAAGCAAGGATTTATTAAAATGACTCATCAAAACATCGAAGCAGTACGTTGAGTAATTGATGAAAATAATAGTGGAACCTTACAACATAAAGAATAGTACCTCAAGATTTTGATTGGTTGGTATGAAGGCGATTTCTCCCTTATCGTTTTATGATATGCTAATAACATTTGATAAAATATGGTATCTATAGACAGTCAAACACCTTTAAAGATACCTCATCCAGTTCTTGCTGTTGCAAGATAAACAGCATGTAATCAGTTAACCACCCACATTAGTAACGAAAACATAAAGAAAAGGCATTCCAAATATGAAACACCTTCTTTCGTTTTATAAAACCATCCAACACGCTGAACTTTTCAATTTAATATAATGACTCGTTTAACTAAAGAAATTAATTACGTGCATAACGCTCTTCTCACTTTTCTTGCAAAATTTAGTGGATCATCAACGTCTTCGATATTAACGTAAATTAAATTTGGATCATCACATAACCACTCATTGTGTATAGACGAAACGATTATTCCTTGTTTAATAATTGTCGCCACAAATTCAGTGACTTCTTTTTGTAAGAGTGCTACTCGGCCTAGGCATAATGCCCGTCCGGTTTTATTGTCTCGTGATTCGAATGAAAAGGAAGTTGTTACTCTAAAACGTTTTCCCAAGATTGTTGCTCGTATTTCATCTCGGTTTATTGTTGCCACGCATTTCCCACCGGCGAATCCTTCTTGACCGCCAATGATTCTTGCAAACTGTTGACAAATTGATTCCTCATTAACCGCCATACCTTTAATCATTCCTCCTTTTACTATTAGATTATGAATTCATACATAGGTCTGAAACGGCAATGAATCTAATCTATTATAAAAAAATGATGGCAATCTACCGAAAGCTATTAACTCAATTATTCTTGATTGTATGAATTGTTATCAGAGTTTAAATGGTGCAGAATTTTTATTCTATGCTTAATGGGCATCGGAGACTGAAAGCAAAACTCAGCTATTATATGGTAAGACATTTTTAAAAAGCATAAAAAAGACACCCTAAGGTGCTATCCTCCGACTTGAGAATCGTATCTATGTATGGAGAAATTTAGAAAAAACAAATACAAAAGAGAAGATTCTAACTATAATTTATAGAACTCTTATGCCATGACTTACTTACATATTTCCTTATTTACCAGAAGAAGAATCTCAGTTACATTATTTTCTGAACAGTCTCGTTAAAGCCATACCAAGAAATCCAGCGCCCATTCCTATTAGCCATCCAGTTTGGGCATTACCTAACATAGATCCCACTCCTCCACCAAGAAACATACAGCCAACGAATACTAATCCTCCAATTCCCCAATTCGGCCGTTCCATAATTCAATCACATCCTTTCAATAAAACATATGCGATTGGCTAACTCAACTTTCTTCCTTAAGATAGTTCATTACTTTGCTTAGGTTTAGCACTTCAGGGAATTCATAAGATGCGAAGCTTGAGTCATTTATATAGATTGTAGAAATACGGGTATCAATCGTTATTAAAAATAACTGACGCATTTTAAACATCATCGATTTTATCATTTTGGACAACCTATTCTGTTAAATTGATATACATGCGAAAAAACTATCAAAATAAAACCCCAGAAATCCAATGGTCTCTGGGGCTTCCTTATATATTTAGCTCTTTTTGCTTTTTGTTTTGTTTATATCTATACAGCAATTTTCGGCTTATTAGAGAAATCACTAATAAGGTCAGAATTAATAAGATAAGTTGCATAAATGATAAATCAAAATATTTAGCACCTGTAACGATTAAAAGTGTAGAAATCGTGCCTTTTACAACGAAAAAAATAATAACCCATAATCCGCCTTTTTTCCAGTTCATTTTATATTACCCTTTCCTACGTTTAAATTCTTAAAATATTTAATGATAGTTCTTAAATGTGACAACTTAATAGAAATCTATTATATTAACAAAAAATTCATGTCTAATTAAATGCAACGATTCTATATTAAATGAAAATGATATTCATCGTCAATTTTATTGACTATTTGAATACTTATTATTTCTTTCTACTTTGTTTCTTATAAGCAATACACTCTTGTATTCAAACAAAAACACCTCCATTACATTTGCACACTTAGTATGCGAATGCAAGAGGTGTTTTTTCATATACCATCAGGTAAGACTTCCTGCTTTGTTTATTTCTTGATACGTAGCTATTTTTTAATAAACAATAACTGGATCATACGTGTCCAAACTATCATATACAGTTTTTGCAACATTAGGAAGAAGGTTCACACACCCACCTGATCCTCCTGTTAAATAAGCATTATTTCCCCAGTCTTTTCGCCAGCCGGCATCGTGGAATCCTTGACCACTATTTGTGAATGGAACCCAGTAATCTACTTTAACCGCATAATCAGCTTTTCCTACTGCGTTACCTCTTAGCGTATATGGTGTTCGTTTATATAGGACGTACCACACACCTGGTGATGTATCTTCACCAGTACTATGTTTACCAGTTACTACATTTGTTGTAACGACTAATTTTCCATCTTTGTAAATCCAAATTTGTTGCTCTGCAATTGAAACTTCTGCATACGTGTCTCCGATGCCATTATTCGATGTTGTTTTATAACCGATACCTTCCTTCTCCCAACCATTCCCTTGAATATTAGAAGCAGAAAGCGATTTGTCGCCTTTCTCAAAGGCTTGTTGAACTTGTTTAGTTTCTTTTTCAACATCTAGTGCCCAGCCGTATCCCTGTCCTTTTACTGATATGACTGAACCGGAATGAGTTTTAAATGAGAAATCTTTATTTAATGTTGATTTGGCATTATTAATTTCAGTAATTTTCTTCTTAATGTCACTCGCATCAATTGTAACTTTCATATCCTTTGACATAGAGGCATTTTGAATTAAATCTTTCGCTTTTAAAGGATAAACTTCATCCTGCACTTTATACTCAACAGACTGCCCAAGAAGATTCTGTAGTGCTTTCTCCTCTTTTTTGACAATCGGATCGTCTTCTTTAATAGGTTTTATGTATGCAGACTTCAGATGAATTTCGCTTTTATATTTTTGTTTATCATAATCTTTCAGTAGACTAGTAACATCATACTGTTTTCCTTCAACACTTTTCGAAATAACAATTTTCCCTTGTTCTAGCTTCGCCATAGCATCTTGAGGCGCTTTTAATTTCTCATTCATAGAGATGAGCTTTTCTTCTACAAGTTTTTTCATCGTTTCACTACGATACTGATCTGCCTTCTCTGGTAGCAATGAATAATTTTCTCCCTTTGAGGAAGGGAAAAATGTCCACTGGTTTTTTAATAGTTTCTTAACTTGAGGCAAATCTTTTTCCGTAAGTTCCGTTTTTGTATCTTTTTCATCTAAAATTTGTTGTTGATCAACATAGACTTTGTTTGCTAGTCCAGATGTCTTTAATTTCTGTATTGCCTGATCAGCACTCAGACCACCAACTTTTGTGTCATTAATTGTAACATTCGAATTGAAGTGAGTTGCCTGATAATAACTCATTCCCCCAATAAGAAGTGCAAATACACCAATACCCGCTGCAATAAACTTCCAATTTGTATAACGTTTTTTTGATCTTACTCGTTTTTGATCAATTTCTTCAACTGATTCATTTGTTGTATTGTTGTTCATCAATCTTTCCCCCGTATGCATTAACGTCAAACGATTTTCAACTAAAATCATAAACTAGTGTACCTTATTTTTCCTAAAATTTCATTATTTCCGACCACATTTTATCGCAATTTAATGATTAAATTTAGATTTTTCAATAGTACGATGCATTGCACAGCCCTTTACAAGTTATAAAATGAAATTTCAATCAACCGTTATACCAAAGGAATTAACTACATCTTTTTTGGAAAACTTTTTCTCTTTACGTAAAACACGAATTATATTATCCATTTTATAAACATCACCTCCTAATTTTGTCAAAAAAATAAACGATAGTCCTTCTATCTAAAATGTAGAAGGACTATCGTTTTTTCAGTTAGAGTATTTGTATAATCGTTTAACTTTTTATTTCCTGAAGGTCAAACTTGATGAAGATGATGAAATTTCATCTCATAGCCTTTAAATGAAAACATTATGTTTTTTATGGCAACCAAGTTTATTTTCTTAGCTTGATGTCCCCCACATCTCCAGCAGCCTAAGATGAAGTAAGAGTCTGTTCAACTAGATTTTTTCTAATATTTTTAGGAGCATCTTATTTCGCCTCGTCATATTTCACTAATTGAATTTAAAACACATCCGTATGCTATTTAGTAAAATTTACGATTCGAGACGTAATTATTGCAGTAATCAAGATAATACTAGCGGTTATCAAGCCAGATTCTCCAATCCAAATCTCAGTTTGATACCCTGTACTTGCACGTGTGAAAGGTCCTTGAATAATGGCATTCCAAGTAGCATGGATGATAACCGAAGGCCAAATGCTACCTGTGATAAGTCGTAAATAAGCTATAATATAACCGAATGGTACAATACAAAGATAGATACCAAGTACTGAAAGAACGACAGATGGTCCCGCTACATATAGACCAGCAATAACTATTGGAACATGCCACGTTGCCCAAATCAATCCACTAATAAGGATGGGCCGTGAAAACTCTGCATCGACTAGCCTTGTGAGCATATAACCTCGCCAACCCATTTCTTCTCCCAAAGCTGGGATTAAGCCAAGCAAACTTCCGAAAATGCCGCTCAATACTACTAGATAAATGAAGCTGAATGGTGCCGTTACATACTGAAGCCCAAGCATATTGTAGATCGGTTCTAAAATAAACATACCAACTTCGGGATACTGAAACCCCGCAATTCCGCTCAACCAGGCGATAGAATACGTAATTCCACAAATAATCATAGGGATTAGCAGAGCAAAACCAATCCCTTTCCATATCTTTAAGTTACCGAGACTAAAAGATACATCTTTAAACCCTTCTTTCAGTATTATGCGAGTCAAAATAGAAGATAATGCTGGGGTAAACATATATACCACAATAAGTAGCATACTTTTCGTAATTATTACTACTACATTTAGGATAATTGAAGTAATGATTAAGATACTCAGAAAAAGTTGAAGTCCTATTTTAGCACGTTGGATTTTATCTTTATTGTGGAACGATTTTGCGTGTAATATCATTTTAATCCGCCCTTCCCCTATAATTCACTTGTTTATCGAATATACTTCTTGTCATTTTCACAGACACAACTTAGAATAAAAATATTTTTGTATACAAATTCATTCATCTTTAAAATCCCTCCCCAATTTATAATCTAGTCTTACTTACGACTCATCAATGTGATTATTATTTATAAGTTGTCATAGCGGATAGTACAAAAGTGTAATGATTAGTCTATGACCTGTGTCAATTAACCTCATGACAATATGTAACTAGAGAATATGATATGGAATAGATAACAATTGAATTAAGGCAATTGATTCGTGCAAGTACAATGAATCAATCTTGCTTTACAAATAATTCAATTGAGGTGGAAAAAATGAATAAGAAAAGAATAATTGCAATGGTTAGTACAGCTTTATTAGTCACAGGAGGTGTAGAAGTAGGTAACGCTCAAACAGTAGCAGTCGAAAATTCAAGTCAATCAATACAAAAAAATATAGTTAAATCCATACAATCACAGGCTTACCCATTAAAAACGATAGAGCCGTCAAAATCATTTGAGGATTTAAAACCACTTAAGAAAATGATTGGGAGCGCACAATATGTAGGATTAGGAGAGAATACTCATGGAAGCTCTGAAATTTTCACTATGAAGTTTCGCCTTGTGAAATATTTGGTTACTGAGATGGGTTTTACAAATTTCACAATGGAAGAAGATTGGGGAAACGGCTTAAAACTAAATGAATATATCCAAACAGGAAAAGGAAACCCTAGAGAATTTTTAAAATTGTTATATCCTACTGATGAAATTATAGCCATGATTGAGTGGATGAAAGATTATAATGCTGATCCATCCAATAAAAAAAAGATCCAATTTATTGGGCTCGACTTAAAAACGTTGGACCAAGGCAGCTTTAATAAAGTAATTGATTATGTAAGGGTGCATCGACCGGATTTGTTGGCAGAAGTAGAAGAAAATTATAAAGAATTATCGTCTTTTACTGAAAGTATACAGGAATATATAAAACTTGCTCCTGAAATAAAAGAAAAGTTCAAAGGAAATGCTGAGAGGGTAGCTCGATTACTAAAAGATGAGAGTGAGCAAGCCAACACAGAAATAGTTTCACCTGAGTACATCTGGGCGAAAGCAACGGCAAGTGCAATAGAGAAATTTACCACAATGCTACTTCCTAGCGACTATCCAAGTATGATAAAGCTACATGAGCAATACTTGGCCGATCATGCAATGTGGGCACAAGAGACATTTGGTGGTAAAACGATGGTATGGGGACACAATATTCATATAGCTAAAGGAATTATCGATGAGCAATTATATCCTGATGTTGCGGGGCAGTTTTTAAAGGAACGTTTAAACAATAATTATGTCACAATTGGTAGTACAACTACGGAGGGGAATTTCACCTTATACAGTGAATATGATCCTTCCACTGGAGGTAAAATTACATCGCGTGCGATTCCACAAAATGTAAATAGTTTCAATTATACCCTCGGAAAAGTACCATATAACATGTTTTTATTGGATAACCGTCACCTTAAAGGACCAGCAGAGAAATGGGTTAAAGCAAAAAGACCATTACTAAGTATAGGAGGACAAATCATCCCCAACAGTTCGGTATACTTTGATACTTCATTGCTTGAGCAATTTGATATTATTTTTCATATTCGAAAAACAAGTCCATCTCATATTAAATAAAAGTACAAAACAATCCCGTTCTTGCAGATGTAAGAACGGGATTGTTTTGTGGGGATTAATAAAGTGAAACTTTAATCAGCAAGTTTTTGTTCATCCCCCACTTATTATTAGCCTTCACCAATCGTGCGTTTACCGTCAGCCTGCCCCCCCACCTAACGCTTAATTTTGAGGCGGGGGTCTTACTGCCTGGCAAATAGCGGGATAAAAGCATCTTTGTTAACTAGAAGTAAACTGCTCTCCCCCTTTTTAATATCATTTAGAACTGTCATATGACACTTTTACACTAGTGAGAATGACAAAAAAAGCCGTACAATTCGGTTATTACATAGATAGGAGCGATGAACTTTATGAAATCAAAATTCATCCAGAATGGTTATTTTTTATTGCTAACTTTCGTTACAGGATTGTTTTATTTTTGTTTTTATCTTATAGCTCTGCTATTTAGTTTCACCCTTTCATTTACTGTTGTTGGGATTCCATTAATTATGCGCGTACTACAGACTACGACACCTTTTATCCAATTCGAGCGCATACAGACGAAAATTTATACAGATATTTCAACAGACTCTTATGATAAAAGTATAACAATAGATACATCGAACTGGGCTCAGGTGAAATTAGTGCTTACAGATCGTCGTACTTGGTCTGCTGTCTTTTGGTTAATGCAGAAATTAGTGATTGGCATTTTCAGTCTCATTAGTGCAATCATTTTTTATGTAATGCCACTTATGCTCCTGTTGGCACCACTACTGTATCGATACATCGATATGAATATTATATTCATACAGATAGATACTTTTGCCAAGTCACTCTTTGTAATGTTTATGGGGATAGTATTTACCGCCATAAGTATTAGAATAGTAGAAGGTTTGACAAAGAAAATTGGGGGCTATACACGTAGTATGATTCGGCAACTAAATCAATAAAAGTTTGCAGTCTGTGAGTAGTATCGTAGTTTTAAATTAAAAAGTATAATAAGGCAGGAAGGATTAAATTATAATATAGGAAGAAAATGGTAGGCTATTTAGGGGGTAAAGAACTTGTTAGATATGGTTAAGTATTGGTTTTGGTACGATTGGATTATGTTAGGGATACGTCTACTTACTAGTGTGTCTATCATCCTAGCTACATTAAATTTTCAGGATGGTTTAACATTACCACTTTGGATTATTATTCTTTGGGAAATTATTGCCTTCTCTGTTCCATGGGTAGCCTTACTATTCAATTATAAATATTATTTGTTCACAGAAATACTGCTATATGGTGGACAATGTATATATTTAACCTCATTATTTCCGGAAGCTTACAACATATTTCTTATATCAGTGTTTCTAATTGCTGCGAATAGTAAGCATTTGTCCTATTATTGGACAGCTCCAATAACAGTTTTTATAACGACTGGAATTTTCTATGCGGTTGCGCCAAGTAATAGCTATTGGGTTATGGTCACCTATTATGGATTCGCATATGTAATGGGCTTCGCTTTTCATTTATTAATCGTCAATCATAAACAAAATGAATCAATTCGTAAACAAAACGCGGTACTTGAGCAATATATGTCTCAGATTGAACGCATCACACTGGCGGAAGAACGGAACAGACTGTCGAGTGAGCTTCATGATACAGTTGGTCACGCTTATACTTCTATTATTATGGGGATGGAAACGTTGCGCACCGAACTTGCTACTGAAATGGGTATACAGAGGCTAGATTCTCTGCTTGAAATGGGACGGAAAAGCATCGAGGACGTGAGAGGTTACCTACATCAAATGGATTCTCCGTGTCAATCGCCTTCCTTAATTCAATCTCTCCAAAATCTTGGAGCCGAATTTCAGGAGCACGCTCAGGTTAATGTAAGTTTTCGAGCATACGGAGAGGAATATGAATTGTCTCGGCAAGCAAAGATAGCGTTCATTCGTTGCTTACAAGAGTCCCTTACGAATGCAGTACGCCATGGTCAGGGAACTGAAATTATAGTTTCATTGCAGTTTGAACAACAATATACGAGATTAGAAGTTCAAGATAATGGAAAAGGAAATGTAGAATGGCAGGAAGGCTTCGGTATGAATGCGATGAAAGAACGAGCAATGAACTTGCAAGGTCAATTGTCTGTATATACAAAGCCAGAGGAAGGAATGCTTGTTACTTGTACCATACCGCGACAAACTGAAATAAAAGATGGACTTATTCGTTTGTTAATTGTAGACGATCAGCCATTTGTCCGGGAAAGTTTGAGGACACTACTCGATAGATATGAAGATTTAAATGTAGTCGGTTTAGCTGAAGATGGCAATGAAGCCATCGATTTGTGTGGGCGCCTTCAACCCCATGTTATACTTATGGATTTAGATATGCAGCACATGGATGGAGTCGAAGCAACCAAAAAAATCAAGCAACAATGGCCACATATCCGCGTATTAATTTTCACAACGTTTCAGGATACCGAACAGGCGTTGGAATCACTTCGCAACGGTGCGGATGGCTTTTTACTTAAATCTATTGAAACGTTGGAGCTAGCTAATACGATCCGACTTATTCACAAAGGTGGAACACTGATTGATCAGGGAATGTCTCACAAAATATTTGAGAAGTTCGATGAGCAAAAAGAGACACCACAATCAAAAGCAGCCGCTTATGAGCTAACAGCTAGGGAGATAGAAATATTACAGCTAGTAGCAAAGGGACTTCGATACACTACCATAGCATCAAGGTTATATTTGTCAAATGGCACGGTCAGAAATTATGCTTCTACAGCTTATACAAAGCTAGGAGTCTCTAACAAAGAAGAAGCTGTTCAAAAGGCTCTAGAAATTGGAATTATTGAATAAAAAAGTGTTTTTTGTTTCTTTACAGCAAGGTAAAATGTAGTTACAAGGTACAGTAAAGGATAAAGTGAAACTTTAATCAGCCCTCACCAATCGGGTTTTTACGGGCAGGCCGCCCCTACCTAACTTCTTTGCTTCCGGTGAATTTTGAGGTGGGGGTCTTACTGTCCGGCAAATAGCGGGATAAATAGCACCATTACATTAATCTTTTCTCGGGAGTACAATTCCTTTATATAATTGAACTGTAATCAAGTAATAAATCGAGTAAATTACTACAAAAATAACAAGTGGTAACCAAATACGAGAGTACGGATCGATTAAAATAGGACTAACCATGTTCATACCAAATAATATATGAGTAATCCCGACAATTGCTGGGAATAAAATATGAAGTATAACTCTTTATAGATTAATTTTGTTAATAATTCTCGGCGGACAACAAATTTACAAAGCATTTGATAACGTGCCACATCTTTTGATGCTCCCGACAGAACTTTAAACATTAAGCAACTTTCCATCATTGCTAAAAATGCAACTCCAACGAAGAACCCCATAAACATTAGTCCGCTAGCAAAATCATGACTCACAATATTGTGACGAAAAACCGGGAAAATAATAATAACTAGTTACTATTATTATTTATTTGTCACTTTTAAAGCATCTAACACTATCTTGGTTGCTTCTGCAATAAGCTTATCATCGTATTTAGCATCCTCTTTATCATGATTAGAAAGTATCGCAAGAACAATTGGCTTTTTATTTGGTGGCCAAATAATTGCGATATCATTTCTGGTTCCATAAGATCCCGATCCCGTCTTATCAGCTACTTCCCATCCTCCTGGAACTCCAGCACGAATTAAGTTGTCTCCCGTAGTATTCCTTTTCATCCAATCTATTAATAAATCCCGTTTCTCAGTTGAAAGTACATCTCCTAGCGTAAAAGCCTGAAGACTAGTAGCTAATGCCTTTGGGGTACTAGTATCATGTACGTCTCCTGGATGTACTTCGTTTAATTCTGGTTCAAAACGTTCAGGATTTGTAACGGTGTCTCCTACTTCTCTTAGTGATTTTTTGAATTCACTAGGTCCACCTAATTGTTTAAGAATAAGATTTTGTGCAGTATTATCACTATATCGAAGAGAAGCATCTGCAAGCTCTTTCAGGGTCATACCACTATCAACATACTTTTCTGTAATTGGATTATAATTAACAAGATCTTCACGGGTATACAAAACTCTTTGATTTAGATCTTCTATTGATTTCTTTTGTAAAAGTACTCCCACAGCTAAAGCTTTGTGGGTAGATGCGTATGCAAACCGTTCATCTGATTGATAAGTAACGGTTTGATTCGTATCAGTGTCCAATGCATAAATACCGAGTTTAGCATCAAATTCTTTTTCAAGTTTAACAAAAGAATCATTACCGGTAGTTTCTTGTTTGGTTTGATTTGTTTGTTTTGTTTGTTTTGTTTGTTTAGATAATTCAGATTGAGTATTACCATCGGAACAGCCTATAAGCGTTGCACATGAAAGGAATACTACAGGTACCACCTTTTTGTAATGTAAAATGTTAAAAAACTTGTTTAAGACTATCATACATTTTCAACCTCTTTCAAGAATATATGTTTTTTTAGGTGTTATACATATCGATACAATTAAAGAGTGTATCGGATATCACTCTCTTGCATCTCACTTTTCATAAAATGAGTGAACTATCATGAACCCCTGTTTTATACGTATACTTAATAGACAACCTAAATAACAAGTTTGTTCCATTTTTATCAGTAGTCGTATCTAGAAACCTAAAAAAGTCCATTTAGAAAATCTAAATGGACTTTTTCGCTCATATAATCCTATCTATAGTTAAACGAATAAGATTAAATAAATTTAATTTTTCTTATTTTATCTAATAAACTGTTTAGGCATTTCTTTAACGTGCTTATCGTCATCACGCCAATCATAGGTTTCTTTCTGTGAAACATCTAAAGTTTGATCTCCAATTCTAACAATATTCTTATTTACCCATTCAATATATGGATCTGTATCTGGATAGTTCCAATATATATTTTTCTCTGAATCTGTATCAAGGTTAACTAATTCACCCCTAACAGCATCCGCACTTAATGATCCTGCATTATGAAAATAAGTCTTGATGAGATATTTTCCATCTGGAGATTTCACTGTTCGAATGAATTCCCCTTTTGGAACACCTTGCAAACTAAAAAGTTTCCAATATCCAAATCCAATTATAATTACTAACATAGTAAGTATAGTTAGTAATACTTTTCTTTTTGTTTTTTTTATTTCACCTTTTGTATTTATAATACTCATTCAACTCCATTCCACAGAACACATACCATATTATACCATTAAATAAATGGTATAATATATCAAAAATAAAAATCCTCCCGTAATAGTATTATAAAAAGAGCATGTGATGGTCTCCCTATTTATAAAGTGAAACTTTAATCAGCCCTCACCAATCTGGCTGCCCGTTAATGCGGGATAATCATGAAAATTCCCCTTTAAGAAAAAAATAAAAAATCAGACAGTATACTTGAATTGCTCTTCGCAAGAGAATATACTAATAAAGCAGGCTATGACGTTCCTTCCTTCTAACTTCTTTGGCCAAATAGGGATGTTACTTTCCTGCTAAACACATAGGCTATGACAATTCTTCCTTCTTTGTAGAAATTTCAAATTGTTTTAGAGTTGTCAATTCCCTATGAAAAATAATTAGACTATAAAACCTCTTTCTTCTTTGGGATTGCATAAACTTTAGTTTATCAACCATTGATGTAGAGGTTTTCTTTTCTTAATTAACAAATTACCACTTAACAACTAAATGTTATATCCCTAATTTTCCACTAAAAAATAGCTATGTACCCTCTGTACATTTTTCTACAATTAGTGTGTTTATACATATAAAAATAAAAATCTACCACTGAAAGGAGGACAGTCAGACTATTCCCCTCTTTTATAAGGCGTGAATAGCTGGCGTTCTCATGAAAAATTCTATTTACATAAGAAGAAGTTTGAAAGTAATTATAAAAAGAGAAGAAAATAAACTACCGAACATTTATTTAGCCACTGTTTTAAAAAACTTGGAAAATTTAGGATTTACTTTTTCCGAGCCTTTAATAGAAGAGTTGCAAACACTTTCGGTTGATGCATTCACATCGTTTTACAAAGAGTTGGTAAAACATTTAAAAGAAATGGTTGGAGCACATATTCAGTTTACTCCTATGTATCCAAACTTTCCGCAACAAATGATGGATTTAAGTGACGCTGATTTATACATTAATGCTATTATTCATTATGTGACGTTGCGCCTACCTGTATCAAAAGTAGAAGAACGACTCCCTCTTTTAGATAGAGTTGATTTGAAAGTTATTGACTTAGGAAGTGAAGAAGATTTCAATCAAATGATTTCTCAATTGATTAGTGCAAACAGCTCTATTTCCTCAACTGATAAGACGGATGTAGAATGGGCTATTACACACACTGAAGATGTTTCCTGTTTTCTACCTAATGTAATTCCTCATAAGGAAAATATGTCTTTTATAATTGGGGTTTTATTAATAAACAGAAAAATATCAGCCGATGCTGCTGCAAAGTATTTTAAAACAGCAACTGATGTTCTTCGCCTTGCAGTTGCTTTATCTGAAGGGGATGTGAGTTTAGCATCCTCCGTCCGATTCAAGAAGTTTAACCGAGCAGAAAGACGCTTCCTTTTAGGATTGTTAGAGCAATGCGGAAACATTACCGAAGATATGCTTCGATACAAAAAACGTTGGATTCGTTTAGGTGAAATTCTTCATCCAGCAGAATATCATACTCGTTTCCCAAAAACTCACCGAGCATTTGAGATTCTTCGCAACAACATTAAAGTTGAAACATTTAATGGAAAAATAGAAGCAGCTTTGTTGAATCGTGATATCATGACAGCAAAAAATCTTTTAAAAACTCGCCCGGGGGAATTTGCCAGACGCTTGGATCATTTAATCCGTTTATGTAGTGATAAGTCAACAGATGTTTTCAATATTCTCGAAGATTTTCTAAGTATAATAGGAAACGTTTCTACTCCTGTATTACTTCAACTCACAGCTCATTTTAAGCATCGAAATGATAAAAATGAATTTCGCACCTTTTTTCCAAAGGGAAATGTAGCAAAAGCTATAGGTATTGAAAATACACTTCCATTTATCTCAGAGGATATTTGTTTAATGATTGTAAAAATGTGTGAAGATACTTTAAAAAATCGCTTCGCAGAACTTCCAAGTCTCGGAAAAGTATTTTTGGATGAACAGTTAAAAAATCACTTAGTTCCCTTCTCTCAACGTTCAGCCAGCAAAGCGCTTCGCACATTATCTCGAGGAAGTAAAGTAGATTTGCCAGAAGGAGATACGATTCGTTTTTTCCTATGGTGGAAAGAAGGCTATGTGAATGGACAACATACAGGACGTGTTGACATTGATTTATCTGCTGCAATGTACGACGAAGATTGGCAATACAAAGAACATGTATCCTTCACGAACTTACGTTCAAAAAATTTCAAAGCCTACCATAGCGGAGATATTACTTCTGCACCAAAGGGGGCATCTGAATTCATTGATTTCGATATTCCGTCTGTGTTGAAATATGGTGCACGCTATGTAGTCATGACTTTGCTTTCTTACACAGACCAACCGTATAAAGATTTACCAGAATGCTTTACTGGTTGGATGGTTCGTCAATATCCTGGTTCAGGTGAAATATTTGAACCTTCTACTGTTCAAGATAAAGTGGATATTACTGCCGACACCCAAATCTCTATTCCAGTTATTTTAGACTTAAAGGAACGAAAATTGATTTGGACAGATTTGTCTCTTACAAGAGATCTAACTTATGATAATACCATCGAGGCTAATCAAAAAGGTATGATACTAGTTGGAAAGGCTTTAACTAATTTAGTTAAACCGAATTTATATGACTTGTTCCGATTACATATTGAAGCTAGAGGTGAACTCGTTCAAGACATCGAAGAAGCAGAAAGCATTTTTTCTTTGGATAAAGGGATTACTCCTTTCGATATTGAAAAAATAATATCTGATTTTATAGCTGACTCAAAAGGCTAACTACATTACAAACATTAATAATGCGTGGAAAATATCGATGTATAATGTCTATGTGAAACAGGACCCGATAGATGCATATCAGGTCCTGTTTTTTATTTAGTAGATACTAAATAGTCCAGTTAATCACTATTCATCTAAATACACTATACTAATAAAGTGAAATTTATTCGAAAGAAGTTCATTAGTTAATATGTATCTAATTAAGAAACAGTCATATACCAGCCCAAACATCTTTTCCATATCGCCCTTCATCTTGCACACGATCCAACCAATTTCTTGCTTCTTGTTCACTGACTTCATGAATTTCTTGATATGCTTGACAAAGGGTATCTTCTACATCCGGAGCCATTTTACTTCCATCACCACATATATAAAGATGAGCTCCATTATCTAATAACGAAATTAAATTGATTCTATCTTGTTTTATTAAATGCTGTACATATGTTTTTGGATGTCCCTCTAGACGAGAAAAAGCTGTGTGTAAAGAGATTAATCCATCTCTTTCATCATTTTCTAGTTCTGTACGATAAAGATAATCTTTTTCAGGATGACGACAACCAAAATATAGATGTGCTTGTCCTAAGTTAATACCTTTTTGCTTTTGAACACGACGCGCTTGCAAGAATCCACGGAATGGTGCAATTCCAGTACCTGGACCAACCATAATAATTGGTGTTTCTGGATCTTTAGGTAATTCAAAGTTTGATTGTGGCGTTCGAATGAAACAGATAATCTCATCTTTATTATGACGCTGAGCTAAGTAATTAGAAGCGACTCCTTCATATGTCCCTTCCCCACTCCATGCAGGCGCATTAACAACACCGACCGTAATGCTCAGACGATTCTGTGCAACGAGTGGAGAGCTTGAAATAGAATAGTAACGCGGTTTGAGCGCAGGAAGAAGTTCTAAAAAGCGTTCAAATCGGATTTCACAAGCCTCATACTTTTCAAGAAGGTCCAACATTGAAATCCGTTTCTTTAATATTTGTTCATGGTAAACTCCTTCTTCTAATAATGCTTCCAATTCTTTTTTATGAGGAGGACATGCTGTGAATGTTACCATTTCTCGTATTTGTGCACGAGTGGCTGCTTCTTGAACTTCGACACTATAACTAAGAAGGTCCAATAAACTAACAGGACTGTCTAAAGGTATGTGATTTATACTTCGTCCACTTGCACTCAGTATAACTTGATCCTTCCCATTTAATCCAAAACGTTTTAAAATTCGGTTGATATTTTTCTCGCTATTAACTGGCAGCACTCCAAGGTGGTCTCCTTCTTTATATGTAGCGCCTTCTGGCAAGGATACCTCGATATGTCGTGTACTTCTATCACTACTGGATGATTGGAGTTCACGATTTTCTAGTATAGATGCATAAACTGCTTCATATGTTCGTGCAAGAGGAGATCCTCCAAGACGACTGACAAATTGCAAACTCAAAGTACTGCGCTCTTTTTCCATATTTTTGTTGAGCTCCAATCCAAATGCCTTCATTGCATCAGACCACATACTTTGTTTCCATTGCTCGAGCTGTTCCTCGAAATCACCACTTGCATCTGCTTCTCCGCGTTTAGAAAATCTTGTTGCTCCTTTTTGAGCCATCTGCTCATCAATGTATCTTGGAATCCGTTGATAGGTACTAGCCCAATTATGATCTCCACAACCAAAAACTGCGTATTGAACCCCTTTTAGCTCATCCGGTTTTAGTTCCTCCAACCATTGCACAAACTGCCCTGCATTACTTGGCGGTTTTCCATTATAAGAAGAAGTCACAATAAGTACCGCTCCTTCTTTTGGCAAACTTCCAATTCGATCGTTAAGAGCTACCACTTCCGTTTGAACTCCTTCTAAACTAGCTGTATCCGCTAATTCTCTTGCAATACCTTCTGCTACACCTGTATCCGAGCCGTACAGAACAAGAAGTGAAAGATTATCGGCCCCAATAATAGAAGGTGTCTTCTGAACGTGCTGCTTAATTTCATCGTTTTTCAGCTTGTCCTCTGTAGGTGCAAGAACAGTAGGATGGCTAATAGTTTGTTTTCGGGGTAGAATCCTAATCTTAAAATCGCCGGGCTTTAGCGTTAATGTTTGTTTTACTTCCAGCTGATAGTTTTGATAATCGATTAATTCAAAATGTTGAAGAAGCATTCCCATTACAAGAGTGGCTTCATGAAGTGCAAATTGCATACCGATACATGCTCTCTGGCCATTTCCAAATGGCTTATAAGCATGATGAGGAACCTTATCCAGCTCTTCAAATCGTTCAGGTTGGAATTCTTCCACATTGTCTCCCCATGCATCTTTATCCCTATGTAGCTGTGGAATAAGAACAGAAATACGATCTTCTCCTTTCTTAATTGGGTATTTCCCGCCAATCACTGTATCTTCTTTTGCATAGAGACTGAATGCTGGAGCGGTAGGCCATAGACGCAGTGATTCATTTAAAATCATCCGTATATACTTCAGTTTCATAACTTGTTGGTATGTTGGAGTAGCATCTGTCAAAACACGGTCTACTTCTTCATAGGCTTTTTTCAATTTATCCGGATTCTTTAATAAAAAGTAAATTGCAAAAGATAACAATCCACTTGTTGTCTCATGCCCAGCTATTAAAAAAGTGATAATTTGGAAACGAATGTTTTCATCATCTAATTTTTCACCAGTTTCCGGATCTGGCACATTTAACATACGGGAAAGTAAATCATTTTCTTCCTGATCTCCACTACTTTTACGTTCAGCAATAATATTATCTACTAAAGAAAACATAGATTGGATATCATGCTGAAATTGACGTTTCGTTCTCCACATAAGTTTGTCTTCTATATCCAGCCGCTGCAATTGGTGCATCGCCTCATCTAGAGCACGGGTCATGCTAGTAATAAAAGGATGAGGTGTCTCACGATAAAAGCTATTAAATCGGTAATTAAAACCACATAGACCAATTGTATCTAACGTAAGCCGAGTCATATCCTCTGGAACATCTACGTTTTCATTCGGATTCAGTCTTGCCCATTTTTGAACGAGTTGTACAGCAATATCGACCATCATGGCATGGTAATCTTTCATTGCCCGTTGGCTAAATGTAGGCATCAAAATATTATGAGCTTTTTTCCAGTTAGGCTCGTGAGTCTCGCTTGTAAATAATCCGTCTCCAGCAAAGGCACGAACTTTTGCTAAAGCACCATCTATACTTTTATCGAACCGTGTTTCGTCACAGACTTCTGCTACCAGTTCATGTCCGGAAACGACAATTATGGCATCACTTAAAGTTTGAATTCGAAAAATGGGACCATACTCTTCCGCCAGCTTAATAAACGATAGAGTCGGTTTATCTTTATCGATTAATGGGAGATTACCCAGCGGTCCATATGTTTTCGGCTGAGGAATGGCAGATACTTTTTTTTCCATTTAAAACACCCTTTCAAAAAAGCATGAAATAACATATCCCATTTAATAAAGAGGAAATAGCAACTAATCGCCTGGGATAAAGATATGTAATTGATTACCTTATTTTATCTTTTCCCTAACTATTCATGATTATGATATTACGTATAAGCTTGGCAATTAGATTTATAACTTGTAGAAAAATACTAAATTAAAATGAAGCGAATAAATATAGTTGGAGCCTTTTAATGTTGAGGTTAAAAGATAATCTAAACTTGTAATGTTTATGAGAAATTGCAAATGGATCTCATCTCTTGTATTTGTTTATAAAAACGATTATTTTGATTCATTTTCTTCTAAAACACCCCAAAACAAAGAAGTTGACGCTCTTAAGATTGTAGTATTCGAAAAATCAGTAGTTTAGTTAAACCAATACGATAAGCAAATATACCGTGTTACTAGTGAAAGAGGACCTGATATGAACATCAGGTCCTCTTTTACTATATAATTATTTCCCTGCTTCTTTTAGTTCTTTTCCAGCTTTAAATACCGGCGCCTTAGCAGTAAAAAACTTGTAGGAATCATTATCTAAGGTTTTATTCTTCTCTACCGATTTAACTTCTCGACAGCTTCCGCACTTGTATCTACACGTTTAACGAAAAAAACTAGTAGTAGTGCAACAACATTCATGCCAAGCGCTACATAAAATGAATATTGAATTCCAGATAATAAAGCTTTCTGAGTTACTATTGCCTTCGTAGTTTCTGTGAAGGTTGTTGGATCTATATGAGACATTAAACTTTCAGCTTTCGTTTTTGTTACAGAATTCATAATCGTAACAAGAATAGCAGTACCAATCGAACCGGACACTTGTTGAGCTGTATTATTAACAGCTGTACCGTGCGGATTTAAGCGAGTTGGCAATTGATTAAGACCATTTGTCATAAGTGGCATCATAACCATCGCCATCCCAAACATCCGCAGTGTGTAGATAAGAATAATATGTGTGTGACTAGAGTCAATTTGCAGATTTGCCAACATATACGTTGAAACAGCTGTAATGGAAAGCCCCACTATGCCAAGAATCCGAGGACCATATTTATCAAATAGTTTACCTGTAATTGGTGACATAATCCCCATTATTACCGCACCTGGAAGCATCATCAGCCCAGAGCTCAGCGGCGAAATACCACGGACGTTTTGTACATAAGCTGGTGTTAAAATCATACCCGAAAACATGGCCACCGCGTTGACAATTGCAATTACAGACGCAAGTGCAAACATTGGGTACTTGTAAACACGTAAATCCAATAACGGCTCATCCATTTTTAATTGACGAATAATGAAAGCAATTAGGGCAATAGCGCCTATGATTAAGGTTGTTAAGACAACTTTATTTGTCCAACCATCGGAGCTTGCAGAACTGAATCCATATAACAAACCGCCAAAACCGACAGAAGATAATAGTAATGAGAGATAATCAAGTTTTGCATTTTTGTTTTGTTTCATGACATTCTCAGATTTCCAAATCCCTAACAGTAAGCTAATGATTGCTAACGGTAAAATCATTTCAAAAAGCAAACGCCAGTCATAATACTCTACAATATAACCTGATAGTGTCGGCCCAATTGCTGGAGCTGTAATCATAACTAGTCCAAAAATCCCCATTGCTGTTCCCCTTTTTTCTCTTGGAAAGCTTACTAGCATAATATTCATTAACAAAGGTCCCATAACTGAAGAGCCTGCCGCTTGAACCATCCGACCAGTAAGTAATAAACCAAAGTTAGGTGCTACAGCCGCTAAGGCAGTACCAAGAATAAAAATCACCATAGATGTAATAAATAGGCTCCTATTCGAGAAACGCGTTATTAAAAATGCTGAGGCCGGAATTAATATACCACTTACAAGCATATACCCTGTAGAAAGCCACTGGATCGTTGAATAATCTTGAATGTTTAAATCTTTCATTATTGATGGCAAGGCTACATTTAAAAGGGAGTTATTTAGAAATGAAACAAATGCCCCAATAAAAAGGATTACAAGCATTACATATGGTGGTTTTCTTTTATGTAATGTTTCACTCATATATTTAATTGCCCCTTCATTATAAATTTCATTGATTCGTTTAAATCGTTTACATATTTGCACAAGAAAATATTACCCTTGCAGTATTTTGCCAAACTCTTCGAATGGATATTCTCTTTTTAGCAATTCCACTTGCTCAACATACCATTTTAAAATCTTTTTGTTGATTAAACCTTTATAAAAATGTTTGTTAACGGAATTTAAATTAGGCTGAAATACAAAAAAGAAGCAACTGAAAATCCCCTTCTAAAATAAAGTGAAACTTTACATCAATGGGAATTTTACAGGCAGCGAGAAAAATCAAAAAGACTACGCACCCATTCCTTTAAATACAGGCTTGTAGATCTAGTTATGTAACCATCCATAAAAAGGAATATTACATAGGCTAAGTCTAACATTACATTTTTAAAGTGAGGAGAATAAGCGTATGGACCAATATTGGTATTTGAATTCAAAGGGAAATGGGCAACAATATACTAACCAAATTTCATTATATTCACAGCCCGAAATAACTACATCTGAGGTAATGAATGATTTGAAGCTTCCTGAGAATTGGAGTTACCGAGTCTATCCAGTTAGTTGGGATTCATCAGCCAATTATACGGGGTCCAATCCCCAACCTCCTCCCTTCTCTTGGGGGCAGCAGCCAATTAATTATGCAGAGATACTACCACAAGGTCACCCTGCTAATTGGACTCCATTACCAGGTCATGCAGGTTTTAATTTTCAAAAACCTCCCTTCCCCTGGGCGCAACCATTCAATCATACAGGGATGTTCGCACAAGGTCATCTTGCAGCTTTACTATCGCCGCCAGCCAAGCCTTTTCATTTCAATACCAATAACTCGGGTGTTTTTGGAAACCCTCCAGGATGGGGTGGTCCGTGGGCCCCAATGGGATGGGGAAATAACGGAGGTAACGGTCATCTGGGAATGATTGGAAACTTACTTGCAGCAGGAAAAGGCACCATGAGTGGAATAGGAATGATCAGTAGTCTAATCGGGATGGGGAAGTTCTTCTTTTAGTTAATTAGAACAGGAGAATGTGGCTGTAGCTTTAATCAGCCACATTTAAGGACAGTAATCTCCCACCTAACTTCCTAGCATAGCATTCGCGGAAATTTTAGGTGGATATGTATTGTTACAAGTTGCCGTTTTACTTTGAGTGCTCCTTTACTTTCTTATCAAGTGCTTTACTATAAGCATCTTTGTTTTCCTGTGATAACTCATAAATTGCTTTTTTCCAATGCTCTCCGTCTACACCTGATAAAAATTCAGTACCTTTCATTGTAGCTTCTTGAATCTTCTGTTTATCTTCTTTACCAGCATCCTTAATTAACTTCGTTGCTTTTCTTGCCTCTGTTACCCCTTCTTGTATGGATTTGTGAATGTCTTTGTATGTATCAGGTACTTTTATGTGTTCCATATTGTCTAAAATTTTATCTATCTCGTTTGATGTTTTTAAAACAGCTTTTGCTTTTTCTTTGTCCTTTAAGGATTCTCCTAAGTTTAGTAATAGTTCATCCTTCTTAAATTGGAACTCTACCACTTGCTCACATATGTAGTACGGATACTGTTGTTCAGAAATTACTGTTTTCGTTATTGCTTTACTAGTTTGCTCAGTCTTATGAGTAGAATCTTTATCTCCTACCTCGCATCCGACTAACAGCATAAATGGAACTGCTAACGTTACTAGTTTCTTTGCTCTCATTATGTATTCTCCTTGTAGAAATTATTGTAAGTAATTAACATATCAAACTATAACATACATTACATTATGGTTCACTTCCATTACGTTTTAAAATGTAAAATAAGAATACACCCCATAAGCCACAAATAAGATTAATAGAATAGAAATGCCGAGTACCATATATATGATCCATTTTAAATTTGAGTTCATATAATCCTCCCACCTCTAGATAATTCCAGTATATAACAAAAAAGCATTGGATACCCAATGCTTTTTACACTTACGCAAATAAAGAAGTATTCGCATATAAAGCTGGTGAACCACCTGAATGTACGAATAAAATATTGTCTTCCTTATTAAATTTACCTTTTCTAATTAAGTCGATTAATCCCGCTACCGCCTTACCTGTATACACTGGATCAAGTAAAATACCTTCTGTTTTCGCAAGTAACTGAACTGCCTCTACCATTTCCGGCGTTGGTAACGCATAGCCTGGCCCTACATATTCATCAAAGCACGTAACAGCGTCGCGCGGGATAAAGTTTGGAATACCAACGTGTGCTGAAGTTTCATCTACAAGTTTTGCTACTTTCTCTTCTTGCTCAGCTTTTCCTCTACTTACGTTAATCCCGATTACAGGAATATGGCTTTGTGTTCCAGAAAAACCAGTAATTAACCCAGCATGCATACCGCCGCTACCACTTACACAAACAACTGAACTGAAATCAATTCCTTGCTCAAATGATTGCGCCATAATTTCTTGCGCACAAGCAACGTATCCCATAGCGCCCGTAGGGTTTGATCCACCAACTGGAATTACATATGGTGTATTCCCTTTTTCACTTACTTCTTTTGCTACTTTATGCATTTCTTCCATCAGGTCTGCTCCGTTCGGTACAACAATTACATTTTCAGCACCTAATAAGTGATATAAGAAATAGTTTCCGTTAAAGTCTCTCTTCTCTTCTGGCTCAAGCCCTTCCTCTAATACAAGGATACATTTCATTTTTTCTTTTACCGCAGCTGCCAGTGTCAGGCGGCAATGATTTGACTGAATACCACCAGCTGTAATTAACGTATCTGCACCATTTTCCTGTGCATCCGCAACTAAAAATTCTAATTTTCTCGTCTTATTGCCACCAGCTGTTAAACCAAGTAAATCATCTCGTTTAAAATAAATAGTCGGGCCACCAAGTGCTTCAGAAAAGTTGTTTAACTTTTCAATTGGTGTATATGATTCTGTATATTTTTTTCTCGGGAATTTAGCTAAATTCATTGTAACGCTCCTTTTGTACTTCTTTCACAATATATGTAACGTTACTATTATTACACGTAAAAATGGTGAAGTCACCTTTCTCGGTTAAAAATGTATTAAAATTCGGTACATGAAATTTATATCGGCGGTTTTTCAAATATATCGACTTACCGACAAAAAGTGACAAAATAAAAAGAGCCCACACATTCAAATGCAGACTCCCTCCAATCACTTATTCACCGAAAAACGAAGTAACTGTGTTAATCCCGGCTCTAAATTCATTTCACCTTTATGGCGTACGTATACGACTTTATCTCCATTAAATTTCGGAGGATTTGCTTTACTATACGTATGCCACTCATTCGTTCCTTCTATAGAATACTCCATATATTCAGTTGCACCGACAATTATATTTTTACTATCATCTGCCGTTACATTTGGTGCCATCTGCGCAATTTTTGAATCACTAATTAATAACTTCTTTATATCCTTATCACGTTTGTAATCGTAAGCTGTCACAATTACATCGTTACCATATGCTTTCACTTGTAACCCTTGTTTAAATGAATAGCCATCTGGAGCAGTTTTCTCTCCTCCATTTGGTCCTGCTGACATCCAGCCTGTTTCAATCCCGCCCGTATTTACAACAGTGAAACCTTTTTCATCTCCGCCTTTAATTTTCTTTTTACCAGCCCAGTCAGGTAAGTTTAAATCCCAATGCGTATGGCTCGTGAAGAAAACAACTTGCGGATAGTCTTTTAATATATCGTACAATTTATCCACGTTTAAATAATCTTGTAAATACGGCGATTGTCTTGATCCCGATACCGTATCAGGTAAAACGTGATGAGAGAAAATAAAGATTGGCTTATTTTTATCTTTTTGACTATACTCTTCTAAATTTTGTTTTAACCAACCTAATTGCTCATCACTCATATATACTTCGTCCCACATTTTTGAATCGTGGTATTTCATATATTTTTCAGTTCCTAAAAATAAAAGTGGATAGCCATCTAATTCTTTTTTATGATATACCTTTTCTTGTCCACTAAATTGTAAGTAGCGACCAAATAGTGTTTCTTCCGTTACACCATTTGGCCATGTACTTTGAGAGAGTTTCCCATCCGCTGTCCATTTACCAGCATAAAACTCATGATTCCCCACAGTAGACCATACATTTTCCGGATGCTTATTTTTATTTAACACACGCTTTACATCATCATATTGTGACTGTTGTCCAGTCGGCGTTATATCCCCATTCATAATAAGCGCTCTAGAAAGTGGCGTTACTTTATTCATATCTTTTAATACGTGATCAAAATCTCCTAAATCACCTTGAATGTCACTAATAACATTAAAAGTTGTAGCTGATTTTCGAACTTGCTCTTTCCCTTCCGCATGTGCTGAAAATGTCGGTAATAATGCCGCCATAACTGCTAACGAAGCAACTGTCTTTTTCATACAAATTCTCCCCCTAATAATAGAATGTACAAACTGACATATTCTGCTTTCTCTTAGGTGCTTGTCCAATTCACATTATAGGGGGAGATTGTAAAGATTAATGGAATAAAAAATTAAGTGTTTTTTAAGAGATTTTGTCTTTTTTCACACTCCACAATTAGCAATTCGCGCCAATATAGCTTTCTAGTCTTTAACATTACATAAATGTAAATGAATATGATGAATCTCTTAGTTTAATATGTTGTCTTTTTAATCTCTGTTATATAACCGCCACAAAATATGCTATCTTTTCAAGTTCTCTTTCTTTAATAAACGTTACTCCTCTTTTAATTAGCCTTAAAATTGTAAAGTGGCTTAATAATATGTTTAATATCAATTGTTTCTTTTGTATTCTCAATAATTTCATCCATTGGCTTATATACCATTGGTGCTTCATCTAAAGTACTTTCTGCAACAGATGTAGTCCAAACCTCTGTCATTGTATTTTGAAAATCCTCTAAGTTAAGTACTTCTTTCGCCTTCTTGCGACTCATAATACGCCCTGCTCCATGAGGGCCAGAAAAGTTCCAATCTGGATTTCCTTTACCAAATGCAATGATTGAACCATCTCTCATATTGATTGGAATGATTACTCGTTCATCTTTCTGAGCTGAAATAGCACCTTTTCTTAGAATCATATTGTCCATATCGATGTAGTTATGGATTGTAGTGAATTGATCTGTTACTTTCCAATCCATTTTAGTGACGATTTCATCAATCATTGCTTTACGATTTAACTCCGCATATTTTTGTGCAATTTTCATATCATTCATGTAATCTTTAAATCCTTGTCCTTCTAAATAAGCTAATTCTTTACGAATCACCGGTTTCTTAATTTCACGTAAAGCTTCATGTATTTCTTGTTGTCTGCCTTCTTTCGTTAAACGCTCAATCATTTCTTCTTTAATAGATTTAACGTTTATAAGTTGCTCGTAAGCAAAGTTTTGATAGTACTCTGCTACTTGTTTCCCTAAATTACGCGAACCACTATGAATAACAATGTATACATTTCCTTCATCATCCTCATTCAGTTCGACAAAATGATTGCCCCCGCCAAGTGTACCAATACTTTTTTGAGCACGTTGCAATGTAAACGGGGCTCTTACACTATCAAAATCAATCATTTTTGAAAATCTATGTTCCTTATCTCGAATACGAAAACCACTTGGGACAAATTTACGTATCGTTTCGTCTAAGTAATCGAAGTTGATTTCCTCTTTTTTCTTATTAATTATAACAACCTCCATGCCACAACCAATATCGTACTTACCTCCCAGTTTCCTGAAAGTGTGGACTATACCTTCTCTACAGTCATCGAGATATGCAGTCTCTACTGTAGGCTCACCGTATTAATTATTCCTCTTCAACTCAAAATGGATGAGGAATAATTCTGTACCTTAGTCTGCTAACATGGTACAAGTCTCTGAACCATTCGATTATGTCACCATAACCACTGGCTGCTGATTGCCCTCGCCTTTTATCGTTAGGGTTCCCAGTCAATTGAGTGAGTAGTTTAAAGTCTGAGCCGATTAGTTAACCCCGACTAAATTAGGAACAATCTTATCTTGAATTGTCATTGTTGTCCCAATCGTGCAACCTGCACCCGCATGTGTATCTGGCATAATACGAATCTTGCTATCCTTTACGAATTCTTGGTTACAAAGATCAATAATTTGACCTGCTGCCGTTTCTTCTACATTCGTAGTATATACTTTTGCTTCATTGTATTTTCCTCGTAATTTCAACATCTTCTATTTCCCCTTCCCTTTAGTTTCTACAAAACATTAATTTATACATATTTATAATTATATTTTCCACCACTACAGCTCATTTCCTTTTTTATAAAAAAAGACACAGAGATTCCTCCCCATGCCTACTAATCTCCTACCTTTTCACCGCATGCACATAATGCACTGTCTCAAAAGCTTTCAAATAATCGTTTCGTCCTTCAAAATATAATTTATTTATGTCTTCTGGCGATAAATGTTCATAAATGAGTAAGCCCGCCTTCTCTAACAGTGCTTCCATTTCGGCATAAGAAAAACATGATTTCATCGGTTCTCCGCCTACCGCAGCCATTTTCACCATATTTTCAACTCGATTGGACAGTCCTTTTTTCGTAAATAAGTTTTCATCGGGATAATCGAAAACGATAGAACTCCCTACTGGAACTATCTCAAACAAGCACTCTATTAAACTAGCAAGTTCCTCTTTCGTTAAATAGTACGTAACACCTAAAAGGCTAAAGAAAGTCTTTTTATTTTCAAATCCTTCATTGCGTAACTGTTCATAGGAAAATCCTTTCGTAAAATCCATTGAAACAAAATGAAGGTTATTTGGAACTTCAAGTTCTACTTCTTTTATTCTTTCCTTCTTAAACGCCTGCGTAGAAGGATGATCCACTTCAAATATTTCTATTTTATTCTCTAACTCTCGGTTTCTAAAACTGAACGTATCTAAGCCTGCACCGAGTATGACGTATTGTTTCGCTCCTAATGTAATTTCATGTAGTAATACTCTTTCACAATATGCGGCACGTGCTAAAGGTGTTGGTGATAACTGAACTTGTGTAATCCATTTTAATATTTCTTTTGGATTGTCTTGAAACCGCTCTGCAATGTCTGTATTGAAAAAGTGAATCCCTTGAACCATGTTCGTTTCAATATTGTTACGTTCTTTTGGCGATATGAATTCTTTAGCGATATAATCATCAAAGACCTTCGGATTATCAAATTCACTATGATATGCCCTGCTGAAAGCTGATACTAACGACGTTACACTTGCTTCACCTTGTTTCACGTACATACACTCTCCTTCATTTTTACAACAAAAATAGGGTTCCCCTGGCCAGGAGAACCCTATTATACACTTTATTTTTATATCGGTAAATTATAGCATAAATAAGTTTTTTTGTAAAGTTTTCAGCCTACTAACGCTCAACAATTTGTGTAATCTCTAGCAGGAAGATTTCGATCTACACCGAATATTCCAGTTCATAACAATACAAATGGAGGGCGTCATGAAAAGATTAGTCATCATTACAGTTGGAAAAACACACAGTGGAAAAACTACATTTGCAAGAGCATTAGAAAAAGAGTTACCCCACTCTTTCGTTATGGATCAAGATAATCAAGCTGAATTTATTAACACGCATTACGAAAAATTACAGCCGGCTAAAGGCCCTAATACATTTAAGCACGGTCTTTCAAAATTCATTGTTGATTATGCGAAAGAACATTCAAATTTACACCTTATTATTAGTAACTCCAATCGCAGTAAAAATGGAAGGTTATATTTACTAAACGAATTATTTCCACAGAATGAATATGTACGCATACTCGTTCATTTTGACATTCCAGATGATGTACTTTACGAAAGAGTGGCTCGAAGCACGCGAAGTACCAATATTTTTAGAGGTGGATATTCTAGTTTCAAAGAAGTATTTGATCGACAATAAACTGAATCACTTCACGATGATGTGGTAGATCCTATAGAAAATGAGGCTGATTATTTGTTTGTTATTCGCAATAATAAAGATGTAAGCTTTACTATTGAAGAAATTGTTCATCTAGCTAAAGATTTATCCCCTACTCCAAAATAAGAGATTATAAAAATTACATAATCATAGATTATTATGCAAATACTTCCTCTAGACGGCGCAGATGGTATATAATGATGGAAGAATCTACTTCTATATGCTCATTTTTACACAAAACAGTTCATGCATATGAAAGAAAAGAGGTACAAAAATATGAAAACAAAACAAACAATTGCTGCGTCTACACTAGCTTTAGCAATGATTGCTGGCGCGAACTCTGCTCATGCTGAAGTAAATGATGCTACTCCTCAGCAAAGTACGGGAGATCGATTAGCTGAAATTAAGCAACATAAACAAGAGTTAGATGCAAAATTGCAGCAACACAAAGAAAACGTGGATCAAACATTAAATGAACTTAACAAGGTTAAGGAAAATGTTGATACGAAGGTGAATGAACTACATGAACGTAAACAAGTTGCTGATGAAAAAATTAACGAAGTTAAACAGCATAAACAAGAACTAGATGCAAAACTGCAGCAAGACAAACAAATCGCCGAAGATAAAATCGCTGAAATTAAAGAGCATAAAAAACAAGTAGAAGATAAAGTTGCTGAAGTAAAAGAACATAAGCAAAATATCGATAACAAAGTGAATGAGATTAAAGAACATAAACAAACTGTCGATGAAAAAGTGAATGAAATGAAGCAACATAAAGAGAACATTGATCAAAAGGTTAATGAACTTAAGGAAGTTAAAAAACAAGTAGATGAAAAATTAGCTGAGTTAAAGAAAGCGAAACAAACTGCTGAGGACAAACTCGCTGAACTAAAAGAAAACAAGCCGAATACCGGTAACACGTTAGAGGAACTTAAGAAAATTAAAGGCAATTTAGACAGTCTTTCCGCTAACTTAGAATTAGCTAAACAAGATGTAAAAAACAAACTAGCTGTTTTACAAGAAGCTAGACAAGATTTAATTAATAAAATTAACGAAATTAAACAATCGAAACAAACTGTTTCAGATGATTTATCAAAGAAAAAACAAGACTTAGATATTAAAATCAACGACTTTAAGCATACTGAGAAAAAAATTGACGACAAATTAGCTGAGTTACATACAACGAAGCAAAATGTTGATAACAAGATTAATGAAGTATCACAGTCTAAACAAACGCAAGCAGATAATGGTACTAAAAACAATAACGCTAAAGAACTTCCTAACGCTGGTAGCGAGCAATCAAACAATATGGCTCTAGGAATGCTATCTGTATTAGGCGGTGTTTTATTACTTACTCGTAATAAAATTAAAACGTTATTCTCTAAATAAGTCCATAAAAAAAGGAAAACCGCACATACATGTACGGTTTTCCTTTTTTTATATTAACTGTCCATCTCGAAGCGTCAATATACGATCACATACATCAAGCATTCTTTCATCATGTGTAATCATAATTGCTGCTTTTTGGCTCTCTTTCACTTCGCGTTTCATCATTTCAACAACTTCACGTGCGCGTTTTGAGTCTAAACTTGCCGTTGGCTCATCGGCTAATATTAAATCTGGGTTGTTCATGAACGCACGAGCGATTGCTACCCTTTGTTTTTCCCCGCCAGATAGTTGATTTGGATAATGATTCTTTCTTTCTCCTAATCCAAATGCCACTAATAAATGATCTGCACGCTTTTCGGATTCTTGTTTACTTTCTTTTTTTAGCTTTGCAATGTAAAGTAACTGTTCTTTCACATTTAAATATGGAACAAGGTTTGCAAACTGGAAAATGAAGCCGATTTTTTTCAAACGAATGTCTGTCATTTCCTTTTCTGATAACTGTGTAATATTTTGCTCACGAATGTAAATATCCCCTTTTGATGGTGATAATAATGCACCCGCGATTGATAATAACGTACTTTTCCCTGATCCAGAAGGACCGACGATTCCGATAAATTCTCCGGCTTTCACATCAAGCGATATCGGATGAAGGGCTGTTACTTCCGTATTCCCTTCTCCGTACACTTTACTTACTTTGTCTAATTTTAATAATGAAGTCATTACATCCCGCCTCCAATTGCTTCTAATGCATCAACTTTTAATACTTGGTATAACGAAATAAGTGTTCCTAAAATACTAATTACGATAAAGATTGCTGCATATTGCGCAATCATCGGTGTTGTTAATAAGAACGGCATACCTGCTGGTAAAATTTGTTCTAACCCTTGTACAAGAACGATACTGATTACCATCGCAACGACTGATAAGAATAACGCCTGCACGACTAAGCTATTTGCTAAATACGAGTTCTTTGTACCGATTGCTTTTAATACACCTAATTGCTGTGTTTTTTGCAGTGTAATAACGTAGAAGAATACACCGATTAATAACGCAGCGATAACAAGTAAGAACGCAATAATCATCGTTAATGTTCCTTGCTCTTCTTTAAATCCTGGAATACTTTGCAGTACTTCTTTTTTATCGATAACATGAGCATTTTTAATCTCTTTATCTGCGTTAAGTGCAATTGCACTATAATCTTTTTGGTTTGGTTGTGAAATGGATCCCCATACGTCTTCATTTACATAAACGACTGGTGTATGGCTAAACATTTGATCTTTCGTAAATCCGACGATTTTAAATTCTTTCTTTGAAACAGGATCGATAATTGTATCTCCAAGATCGATTCCCTTCTCTTTAATCGATTCGTCAGCAACCATCTCGTTGTTTGCTGTACCTAATTTCTCCCCTTTTACAATTTTCGGTTCTAAAAATGAATCCCGTTCACTTGAGAAAATAGCGATATCAACCTTTTTCGAACTATCTTTCTTTTCATATGTTGAAACTTTCACACGAAACGGAACGGCTTCTTTCTCGCCTACTTGATTTACTACGTTATCTACATCGTCTTTCTTAATTTGTGAACGAAGTAATTTATTTTCCGCATCATCTGCTAAAACGAACTTATTCGCCTCCATATTTTGAATCGATGAAGCATTATCATATGATAGTCCATTTGCTAATCCTGAAATAACAAGAACTAAAAATGATAATAACACCATAATCAGTCCGATTAATCCGTATCTTAATTTTGATTGTTTCAATTCACGCAGAGCTAAAAACATTTCGCTCGCTCCTTCCTCTTTCTTTCTATGCACTAATCATAAAAAAGAAATATGAACGGAATATGAACAGAAGATTACAGAGAGTAAGATTTAATTTTCAGAAAGTATTGAAAAAAATTAAAATCCTTGATACAATTCAGTCAAATAATATTGACCGAGTAATTTAATTCAAGGAGTTGATCATGTTGAAGCCCGTATTAACACTAACTACTTATAGTCAACTAAAAGCATTAAGCGATCCACTACGTGCCGAAATGATGATGCGTCTATGCGAACGTCCTTATACAGGACAATTACTATCTGAGAAATTCGGCATTTCAAGGGCGAAAATTCATTATCATTTAAAAGAATTAGAAAAGAATAGTCTTATAGAAATTGTTTATACAGAAGAAAAGAATGGAATCATTCAAAAGTTTTATCAATCTGTCGCTAGAGGCTTTACCCCTGCCGCAGACCTATTACCTCATTTAGAAATATTAAGCAAATCAGGTCGCCAAATCTTTTTAAAAATGATAGAAAGAACAAAAAACCAAATCTTCGCTGCGCCAGAAGAAGCTTTTACATTACGAAATGCAAGTGAAGATCCAGCTGAGTGGAATTACGTTTCATCCTGCTGGGAGTTTGATGCTACGCCAGAACAATTTCAAGTTTGGGTGAAAAAGTTTCATGAATTGATGGCTGAATTAAACGAAATTACAAAAGGTGCAGATAAAGATCCGAATAGTAAACCTTATTATATTTCTACTACTGCACTTCAAATCGCTGAGAGAACAATGCAGCAATTTGTTAAAGAAGAAGAAAAATCGTAATACGATTTTTTTTACCAAGACGGTCAATTTTATTTTACCGAATAAAATTATTATAAAGGAGTAGATAAAGTGGACATATTAAAAAACCGAAATTTCGTCTTATTATTTTTAGGGAGAATTTTTACAAACATAGGAGATAGCTTGTATTATGTAGCAGCGATGTGGCTCGTATATAAGCTAAGTGACAATCCCTTTTATTCTGGATTAGCTGGTTTCCTTACGTTATTACCTTCTGCACTTCAATTTCTTACTGGTCCATTCGTTGATAGATGGTCAATTAAAAACACCCTCGTCATCACACAAGTTTTGCAATGCATTCTTATTTTAATCATTCCTATTACACACTACTTCGACCTATTAACAGTCCAACTACTACTCATCATCATGCCAATCGTAGCCTTTATCGAACAATTCGCCTATCCCGCACAATCGAAAGCTTTACCACTTCTACTGCATAAAACACAATTATTAAAAGGAAATTCACTCTTTTCATTTGCATATCAAGGCATTGATTTAATTTGTACGACGCTTTCTGGAATATTAGTAGCACTACTTGGCGCAATCACTTTATATGTAATCGACTCTTTTACATTCGCGATTACTGCCCTTTTGTTCGTTTCATTGAAAATGCCACAGCAAACGGAATCAGACACAACACTTTCAACTAAACAATATTTCTCTGATTTAAAAGAAGGTTTTTCAATCGTATTTCGTTCATTAATGGGCGTCTTCTTAATCGGTTCCGTTGTCGCTAATTTTTCAATCGGTATGATGATGGCAATACTCCCTTCTTTCACTGATTCCTTAGGCGGGGTGAAATTATACGGTTTCTTTTTAGCCGCTATATCCGCCGGTAGTTTAATTGGAGCACTATTCAGTTCATGGGTTGGTAAACATAGTGTTGGCCGTGTCTCCATTATTAGCTTTGCGACTAGCGCTTTCTTTTGGTTTCTCTCTACGATTGTACCGTTTCAATGGTTATCTATTCTCTTATTTGGCTTAGCTTGGATACCAATTGGGGCGACCAACATATTATTTGCGACAATTGGTCAAATTGTAATTCCAAACCAGTATCTTGGGCGCATCAATTCAGTTACACGAAGTATGGGCACAATTGCTATGCCGTTCGGTTCTTTAATTGGCGGATACACTGCTAATGTATATAGTAGCCAACTTATTTTCGCGCTCGCTAGCATTGGAATTTTATTCATTTCTCTCGTATGGCTGCTTCATCCGAAATTACGGGCTTTGCCGAAAGCAGATGAAATTACGGCGGATACTTTTGAGCTTCAGTTTAAGGAAGAACGGGTAAAAGGTACTGCTTTGTAACAGGAATACAGTACGTGAAATTTATATCAGCGATTTTTCAAATATATCAGCGCAAATAGAATTATATCGGCGATTTTCAAAATATATCGGCGCAACTCAAATTATATCAGCGATTTTCCGATTATATCGACTTACCGACATAAAACGACAAAAAAAGAGGCCGTTCCGAAACAGCCTCTTTCTTTCCATCTATTTCGGAAGCTCCACCCGAACGGTCGTTCCTTCCCCCTTCGTACTATACACCGAAACGTTTCCATGATGCAGTTCAACAATCTTCTGCACAATCGACAACCCTAAACCGCTACCTTCTACGTTTCTCGTCCTTGCTGTATCTACTTTGTAAAAACGGTCAAAAATACGATCCATTTCTTCTTTTTCCATACCGATTCCGTTGTCTGATATAGAAATAATGACACTAGACTCTAACTCTTCGACGAAAAACTCAATCGTTCCACCATCGTTTGAAAACTTAATGCTATTCGTGAAAATGTTACTCCATACTTGGTGAAGTAAGTTTTCATCACCTTTTATAGTGATATCTGGCACATTAAATTCAACGGCGATATCTTTTTCCCGCCATTTCCACTCAAGCATAAAAATGACGTCTTTAATTTGCTTCTGCAGATTGAATTCTCTTATTTGTAGAACCTTTTCCTCTTTATCTAATGAAGCGAGCGTAAGTAACTGTTTACATAAACTAGACATTCGCTTACTTTCACCCTCAATAATTTGTAAGTAATGATTTCTTTCTTCCTCACTCATCTTTTCTGTTTGCAACGTCTTTGAAAAACCTTGTATGGAAGAAAGCGGCGACTGAAATTCATGTGAAACGTTCGAAACGAATTCTTGTCTCATTTCATCTAGTTCTTTTATACTTTTCGTCATCTTTTGGAAGCTTGTAGATAACGTTCCTATTTCATCTTTTCGTTTTACATCTAATTCAATTTCATATTCCCCACTCGCAATTTTTTGCGTAGCCTTCGTAAATTTACGGATTGGGCGAACGATATAACCTGCTGCAATCGCTATAAAAATAATACTTAATAGTACGATAAACCCTAGTAATACCGCTAGAAAAATTCTCATCTCGCCGAATTGTTGTTGAACGTCAGGGCGAATGAATAAAGCGTACTGTTTATCACCGTGTTGTACTGGGACACCGACGCTATTAATTAATTCATTATCGAAAAACCCTGTAATAAAGAGACGCGTTGGATATGTAGAAACACCATTAAACGTTTCTCCTTGCAATACTTTATGAACAGTAGCATCGCTAATAGACGTCTTACGAAACGCATTACCGATACGCTTTCCATTCTTTTGATCATCGACAATATAAATTTCATACCCTAACTTTGCGATAGAATGTAAGTACGCCTCTTGATTTTCTTCACTTTGCTTTTCATATAACGATTTAACTTCTTCAGCATACTTTAAAATCTTTTCACTGTTATACGGTTTTAACTTCACTTGATAATATACGTTCGTTAATAAAAAGCCGATAATACTACTAAGTAGCATAATGCCGACCGTCATAAATACAAATCTAGAATATAGTGATTTCATCTTAGTTCAACTCCAACTTATACCCGAGGCCGCGCACTGTCGTAATTTGAAAATCATCCGTTCGTTTTGAGAAACGATCTCGCAGCCTTTTCACATGAACATCAACTGTTCGTTCATCTCCTTCAAAATCCATTCCCCATACTAATTCAATTAGCTCTTCTCTTGAAAATGTTCTTCCAGGATAACTAGCAAGTTGTGATAATAACTCAAATTCCTTTAAAGGAAGCAAAATTGTTTGACCGTTACACTTTACTTCTACACCTTTTCGATCAATTGTCGTTCCGTGCAACGTAATAATATCTGCACTCAGCATTTGATAACGTCGTAATAAAGCTTTCATACGGAAAATCACTTCAGCTGGTTCAAATGGTTTTACGATATAATCGTCCGTACCAGAAATGAATCCTTTTTCTTTATCAACTAACTGATCTTTCGCCGTTAATAAAATAACCGGTATATCATGATACTTCCGGATTTCTTCACATAACGTATAGCCATCAACGAACGGCATCATAATGTCTACGATCGCAAGATGAATATTTTCCTTCTCTAAAACATCTTGCGCTACCTTTCCATCTTCTGCTTCAAAAACTTTAAACCCCTCTTTTTGTAAATGGTAATGCAACAACTCTCTAATATGCTTATCATCATCAGCTAATAAAATATGTATCATCTTCATTAAACCCTCTCTTGTTCATCCTTCTACATCCTTACCTTAAGAAACAATTGAATTTTTTGCAAGAAAAAGAATCTATTTTGAAAAAAGACTATTCAAAATAGATTCTCACGTTTTAGTATTAAAATTATTTTAATCAAAAACAATTTCTAAGCCTTCGAAATATCAACAAATCCTTCTCCGAACACATCACGAACATCGTGTATAGCGATGAACGCCGCCGGATCCGTAGTTTGAACAATCCGTTTTAGCTTCACTACTTCTTGCTTATTAATAACAACATAAAGAATATCCTTCGGCGTTTTCGTGTAATAGCCATGACCTGAATACACGGTAACCCCTCTCCCCATTAAGGTTGTCACCTTCCCGGCAATTTCATCTGGATTATCAGAAATAATCGTAATAGCCTTCTTCGGATTTAACCCTTCAATTACAAATTCCATCACTTTCGTTGCTACATATAGCATAATAATTGTTATCATCAGTTTTTCTGCACCAATGATGAAATAAGATGAAAACGCAACGATTAAATCGAAGAACAGTAGACCGTAGCTAATACTCCAGCCTAAATACTTATGCGTCATTCTTGCTAAGATCGTAGTACCTGCTGTCGTTCCACCAACGCGAATGATAAGACCAATACCACACCCGATAAATATTCCTCCGAAAATGGCATTTACAAGCATTTCATCCGAAGCAATTGTCCAGCCTTCTGTTAAATGAAGAAATAGCGAGTTAGTCACTACAGCGATAATCGTATAAATTGTTGTAATCTTATTTAAAAATTTATAACCAGCTATTAACAAAATCGCATTTAAAATTAAGTTAACTAAGCCTGGTGACCATTCAAATAAATAGTACGTAATAATCGTGATACCTGTTACCCCACCCTCACCAAACTCGTTCGGGATAACAAACAAATTGACACCTAATGCAAAAAGAAATGCACCAATAATAATAAAAATAATGTCTGTCGTTCTTTTTTTCATACAGTACCTCACTTCTTATGTAAATATTTATTCTGTCATAAACTCTCACCATTATATCGTGGAATATTCAAATCGAACAGTGGTTTGTTTTTATTTTAATATAAGATAAAAAATCAACATTATTTATTATGTACTGCAAATAAAGTTTTGATTTCAACCGTAATTTACTCTTAAAAAGAAATGCTGAACATTGACTTGCGCAAATTTCAAATAAAAAAGTACCCATCTAATTGTCATACGCAATGAGATGGGTACTGCATGATACATTTAGTTTTTACATGTATTGTTTGGAGAAAATTGCAAATAACGACCTATACTCGCCTTATTAAGACCAAATCCATACATCATCATTATTTTCAGCGTTCGTCTTTGCTTCATGAACTTTTTCAATATGATCAACTGTGTTCCAGTTAATAGAAATACCACCCCAGCCTACATACTTCATATCAATTTTCACTTTCTCACCCGCATTAAATACTTGTCCCTTTGTTAAGAAAACATCAATAATAGCTTTCTTTCCATTTAGCGATGGATACTCAACTACAACATATTTAGTAGCACCGTCTCCCTCATCTTCCATCGTTCCTACTTTTGATACTTCTCCAATTACATAATTAGGTGAGCCATCTTCTTTCATGTGCATACCTAACTTGTTTGTTGTATTTTCAACTGCAGTTGCAACCATATATTCTGTAAAATTACGCATCATAGATCCAGTAGCTTTTACTTCATCTCCTACTTTCACATTTGAAAGTGAATCAATATACACACTAACCGGTTCCTCATATTGCTTAGATTTTACAACAATTACACCGTTATCTACTTCTACTACTCGTCCTTCTAACGTCGAGAAATTCGATTCAATAGAAGCTGCACTCGCTTTTGTTACTTCTAGTCCTGGTAAATTTGTTCCTGATAATGCTGCGATCCCTAAAGCACCTGCTAAAATTAATTTTTTCATACCCATTATGAAACATCTCCATTCATGATGATTTTATTTTTTTGATTGGTATCGACCAACCTGTAATCATTATAGTTACAGGTAGTGAAAATAACAACCGTTTTCCTCATGCAATGTTGCATACTGTAATTTTCAAATATAAATCGGTTATTCCTATATTCAACACTAAGACTGAATTCTTGAATCCCAGCAGGTAAACGGATTGATGATGAAGAAACTAATGTCATACATCATGTTTTTCAATGATACAGTTTGTATAATCGTAGTCCATTACATTATGTAGGAGCGGAGTTAACATGTTAAAAAAACCAAAGAGATTACAGCAAGGAGATACCGTGGCAACAGTAAGTCCTTCGTGGGGAGGAGCAGATAACGATATGACAGGACTCAAATAAATAAAAAACACTCCTATAAGATATGACTGTGAATTGGTACTTTTCAAATGATATGAAGATTACTTATCTAATGATAAAGGGGGATTTACGTGTATGGAAGTAACATTTACAGTAAGTAAATGGGATGAAAAACTAATTGATGATACTAGAAAAGATTTCCCTATTAATATTGCCCATGTTGAATATGATATTGATGGAGAATTAAAAGGAAAAGCTTTTGTTGAATACTTATTATATTATGTAGACTCAAATATAAATGATGGTCACTTGGCTACGGCTAAAATTTCTGGATTTTTACACTTTGAAGGAATTTATAAGGGGCAACAAGGGACATTCACAGCTATAGAGCAAGGAATATTTGATAAAGGAAATTTAGATTCCCCAGGAACAATTATTAAAGCTACCGGTAACTTAGAAAATCTGAGAGGGTCCTATAATTATCAGTTTACAGGTCAAACTAGTAAACTGATTTTAGAGTTTGAATTTTAGCAAAATACCTTACATTTTAGCAGAAAGGACATTTCTTGTAATACTCGGAATGTCCTTTTTGTTGACGAGCTTATTCAACTATTTTCTAATAGTTAAGAAAAGAACAGAATATACGTTATGGGGGAATTAAAACGCTAAGCCTGAGAGGCATGGAGAACCCACTTATTCATTACTTCTCCTATTAAAGAATAATCCCCGAAAAACTTCCCTTCATAACTTCTTTTCCAACTTGATTCACACATGTAAACATCGCAATTATCTTTGTACGTTTTTTTCATCAGGTTCTAATTGTTCAATTGTTACGTCACAACGAATCGTTACTATTAATTGGTGACTTTCGATCAAATGAAAATCGCCTCTTATAGAGAGCAGTTTTACTTATATTTATTCTTATGCAAATTCTGAAGCATATTCTTCGTATGTCTTTAATGTATTAAGCAATCGAGCTGATTCAATCATGATTTCGTTCGAAGAATCAGTTACACAAATGACAATAAATCGATTATCATCTCTATCTCCAAACAATCCTTCTGATTCAAGTTCCATTAACACATTTAACGTTTCTTTCAACAGTGTATTTACTCGTATATTAAAGTCATCTTCGACAATATTATGATATTTCTTAATAATTTTTTTCACTTCATCAAACATTCCAAAATCGTCCCATTCGCTCCACTCAACAGCTCCGTATCTATAATAATTGTATAAAGGGTCCGATTTATTAACTTTGATTAGTCTTTCTTCATTAGCCACTGGTCCAATGCTATTGACACAATCGTCTGTTAATATGGAGTACCCATATATTGTGTCAACACCGCACCTAGTTAAAAGTTCGTTATAATGACAACGAATTGCATTTTTCAATTCAACATAAAAACTTTTTTGAAGATGCATTTTCATCGTATTTCCTCCATTTTTTTGTAGCGACCTGCTGTTACATATTTCAATCTTAACATGAAAATCAACATTAAACGTTAACTGAGCCAAAATAAGAAAAACCGAAACTCAAATCATTTCGGTTTTTCAAAACTATAGAAGTCAATATTTACTTTAAAGAATGAACAAACAACCCACTACGCAGTTTCGGTTCAAACCACGTTGATTTCGGCGGCATGACTTCTCCGGCATCTGCGATTGCTAATAAATCTTCCATAGATGTCGGATATAATGCGAATGCTGCTTTGTATTCGACGCTGTTCACAAGGCGTTCTAGTTCTTCTAGCCCCCGTATTCCGCCAACAAAATCAATGCGTGAATCAGAACGCGGATCATGTATTTCAAGTACTTGGCTTAATAAATGATCTTGCAGGATAGATACATCTAAACCTCTAACAAGATCATTCGCATCAAATGTTTCTTCTTTCACAGTAAGCTTATACCACTTCTCATTTACATACATTCCAAATGTTTTTGGTTCATTTGGTTTATACGGAGAAACAGGTGCCTCTTCTACATAGAAGTATTGCTTGATTTGTTTTAAAAACTGTTCTTCTGATAAACCGTTTAAATCTTTCACAACTCGGTTATAGTCCCAAATCGATAATTCATCATGAGGGAATAGAACGGATAAGAAGAAGTTAAATTCCTCTTCTCCTGTGTAATTTGGATATTGTTCTCTTCGCATAAGTCCTACTTTTGCAGCTGATGCAGAACGGTGATGCCCATCTGCAATATAAAGATTAGGAATATCTTCAAATGCGTTTACTAAAGTCGTAATTACATCTTCATCTGCAATCTTCCACGCAACATGCTTAACACCGTCTTCTGCTGTAAATGTATAAATTGGCGCATGCTCTTCTTTCCAGCTTCTAATTAAATGCTTTACTTCATCTTTTGTACGGTACGTTAAAAAGATCGGACCTGTATTTGCGTCACACACATCTACGTGGCGAATACGATCTAACTCTTTTTCATGACGTGTTCTTTCATGTTTTTTAATTGTATCATCTTCATACTCATCAATAGATGTACAAACGACAAGGCCTGACTGCGTTCTTCCTTGCATCGTCAGTTCATAAATATATAGCGCTGGCTCTTCATCTTGTATGAACACTTCTTCTCGTATAAATTGCTTTAAATTGTCGCCCGCTTTTTCATACACGCGATCATCATACGGTGACAGTGCAGGGTCTAAATCAATTTCTGCTTTATCAACATGCAAGAAAGAATATGGATTCCCTTTTACAACTTCCCTTGCCTCTTCACTATTTAATACGTCATACGGTAAAGCTGCAACTTGTGCTGCTTTTTCCTCTACTGGACGAATGGCCCGAAACGGTCGGATTTTTGCCACATTCCTCTCTCCTTTACACAATCATTCGAACGGCTACAACACCTGTAATTTTGCTTATATTTTCCACAATATTCTCTTTTATTATATCATCAATTCCGTTATCGATATCAATCATTGTGTATGCCCAAGAATGTTTACTACGATTAATCATATCTGCAATATTAATATGATGTTCCGCTAAGCATCCTGTAATTTGCCCTACCATATTCGGGACGTTTTGATGCATAATTGTAATTCGTTTCTTTCCGATATACGGCAATTCTACGTTTGGATAGTTTACTGAATTACGAATATTTCCTGTCTCTAAATATTCACGTAATTGACGCGCCGCCATTACTGCACAATTTTCTTCCGATTCAGACGTTGATGCGCCAAGGTGAGGCGTCGCTGTTACATTTTTCATCTTTATTACATTTTCATTCGGGAAATCCGTTACGTAATGTGTAATAATATCTTCTTCTAATGCTGTTTGAAGAACCTTTTCATCTACAAGTTCTCCTCTAGAGAAATTAAATAGACGCATCCCTCTTTTCATCTTCTCTACAGCGTGTTCCCCAATGATCCCCTTCGTTTGATTCGTAAGAGGAATATGCAGTGTAATATAATCACACGTTGCAAAAATTTCATCAAGGCTAAATGCTCTTTGCACATGTGTAGAAAGACGCCAAGCTGTTTCAACTGAAATATAAGGATCATATCCGATAACATCCATGCCTAACGCTAACGCATCGTTCGCAACTAAAGCACCGATTGCGCCAAGTCCGATAACACCTAGACGTTTCCCTGCAATTTCTGATCCAACAAATTGTTTTTTTCCTGATTCAACAAGCTGTGGTACTTCTTCACCCTCTAAGTTTTTCGTCCAACTTACACCATTAATAATGTTGCGTGAAGACATAATAAGACTGGCAATAATGAGTTCCTTTACAGCGTTTGCATTTGCCCCCGGCGTGTTAAATACTACAATTCCTTTTTCTGTACATCTCTCGACAGGAATATTATTTACACCAGCGCCAGCTCTTGCAATCGCCTTTAAGTCTTTTGAAAACTCTTCTTGATGTAAAGAATAGCTACGAAGCAAAATTCCATCTGGATGATTGATTCTATCTCCTACTTCATAACGTTCTTCAGTAAAAACTTGCAAGCCTTTTTCTGCAATTTGATTTAACGTTTGAACACGAAACATATCCCCATCTCCCTATCTATTCTCAAGCTCAAATTCCTTCATATAATCTACTAATCGTTTTACGCCGTGTGCTGGCATCGCATTGTAAATACTGGCACGCATACCGCCAACTGAGCGATGTCCTTTTAACGTAACAAGGCCGCGTTCCTTCGCTTTTTGTAAAAACTCATTGTTAAGTTCTTCTGACGGTGTTGTAAATGGAATGTTCATAAGTGATCGATACGCAGGATCAACTGGTGAAGTAAACAATTTAGATTCATCTAAAAAATGATAAATAAGTGAAGATTTCATTCTATTTTGTTCTTCAATCGCAGATACTCCGCCTTGCTCTTTCAACCACTCTAGTACAAGTTTTGTTACGTAAATACTAAAGGATGGCGGTGTATTATATAAGGAGTTATTTTTACTGTAAGTTTCATAATTTAACATTGTCGGACAAGAGCGATCTGCTCCCCCAATTAAATCTCTTTTTATAATAGCAATCGTTAAGCCCGCTGGTCCTAAATTTTTTTGTGCTCCCGCGTATATAAGACCAAACTTCGAAACATCATATTGTTCTGACAAAATATTTGAAGACATATCCGCAACGAGCGGCACTCTTTCTATATGTGGAATATCCACATATTTTGTCCCCTCAATTGTATTATTCGTTGTAATATGTACATAATCTAGTTTTTCATCGCTTAGTAAACCGTCCAGTTTAGGAATCGTAGTAAACTTCTCTTGCTCGGAAGAAGCAATCACTTGTACTTCCCCAACTTTTTCGGCTTCTTGCAGTGCCTTTTTAGACCATGAGCCAGTTAGTACGTATCCAGCTTTTTTATACGTATTCATTAAGTTCAGTGGTATCATAGAAAATTGTAATGACGCACCGCCTTGTAAAAATAAAACATCATACTCATCAGGGATGCTCATTAATTCACGAAGTAAGTTACTCGCTTCCTCTATAATACTTTGAAAATAAGAAGATCGATGACTCATTTCCATAATAGACATGCCTGTCCCGTTATAATTTACAAGCTCCTTTTGCACTTTCTCTAAAACTGGCAAAGGGAGTATTGATGGTCCTGCTGAAAAATTATAGACTCTCTCCATTACCCTCATAACCTCCCTATTTCTCATTTTTATTAATTTTTAAACTTTCTGAATTATAACCCAAAATATAATACGTGGTCAATTTGTTTTCTATTATTACGGCGCAAGACGCAATGGAATCGCTTGCATGTGCAAACTATTTTTATAAACATACAAAAAAGTGTTAAGTACATAATCGTACTTAACACTCTAGTAATAAAGTATAATTGCTAATTGTCCGTGAAGAACCGATCAAAAATTTGATAAATAGCAGAAAGACCAATGAGCCAATAAATAGTGTCCACAAGCGCCGGCATAGAACCAAACCATTTCTCAACTACATTGTAATCTAACGCTACAAACAACCAATTCAAACCGCCGAGAATCACCAAAATTACTGTAAGGTAAGACAAAAATTTCATTATGATTGCCCCCTAGGTGATAAGATGGTGAAAGGCCTTTCACTAGAAATATATGTAGTAAACTTCAAAACTTACCTATTTTATAAAATTTATTTTCGGTACCACCCGCTAATAACTGCCTCTGCTTCTTTACTATGTATTTGATACGCATGTGTACTATCATTAGAGCCAATAAACCAAATTGAAAAACCTTTAAAATATGATTTCGGTTCTAATACATCGCGGTAAGCACGCCATCCATTTAATTGTACATCTTTCGAAAACACATTTGAAACATCTGGATTCCATGGATTTTGTAATCCAAGTTCACGTGCTGGAACGTTAAATCCACCGAAATAAACTGGCTTTCCTGTTGCATTATGTAATTGTTCCAATTGCTGAACAACATTTTGCCCACGATTATATACTGTCGTCGCAAATAAACTTTGCTTCACTTCTTCATATGACGGATTTCTTTTTCCAGAAACTTCAAACCAACTGTCTATGCTAACAATATCTACCTTCTTTAAATACGGACGGTTTATTTTCTCTATAAACTTCTCTTCATAAGAAGAGTCCCAGCTTGCTGTTAACCACCAGTTCATTTGATACAAAATATTTCCTTTATACTGATTACGAACAAAATCAATTGTATCGCTCCAGTATCCTTCTGCATACTCCATATTCACGAAATTAGAAGCAATCTTTAGTCCATACACATTGTATTTACTTGTAATGGAATTAAAAATATCTTGCAGAATAACCGTCTTCCAATTCCAGAAGAAATCATTAATGTTACTTGGGTTCCATTCTGTCTCTCCAACATTCCCCTGCTGAATATATGGGAACGGTTCCACTATAACTTGAATATTACGCTTTAATAATTCTTGAATTAAAATAATAGCTTGTTGCTTTTGCGCTTGATTAATTACCATGTTAGTAGAAGTCACATTTGGGATATCTACTTGAATCGGTACATTTACTGTATTTAAATTTAAGCGCTCCACATCCGCTAATACTTTCGCTACATTTCCAACTTCCCATACTGTTACGTTTCCTGATTTGATTTTTCCAGATTGAACAGTATTTACATCTGCCTGTACATTTCCTTGAAAACAAAAAGAAAACAACATAATAAACACTCCTAAAAAACTTATTAAACTCTTATTTTTCTTCACAACTTTCCCCCTATAATTTTTGGCTTTCTTGATTATTTTATACAACGTTTCACATTTATTCCAGAAAAAAATGAAGTGCCATTCAACTATATTCATATAAATCTTCTAAAAATAGTAGGAAAAATAAAAAAGGAGCAGATTTCCGCTCCTTTTTATCCTTTTACGATTGAAATTATTGAATCCCTTCTGGTAACTTAATTGAATCAAACTTTTCATATGAATCAATCTTTATACTCACAACTGCATCCAATTTTTCCTTATCTGTACTAGCTTTTTTATCTGAGTTACTTTCACTCACTTTTATAGTTGTTCGCATCTCTTCAAATTTATAATCTTTTGTTATTATATATTCAATGTTAAACGCATCCATATTAAATCCTTCCGTTAATTTTTTCATATCTCCATTAATTTTTTGTAACGTATCTACCGCTTCTTTTCCCTTTAATTCAAGTGTAAGTTTATATGTGTCTCCATCTTTCTTTGCTTTCATTTTCTTAGCCAAAGCTTCCGGTAAATCTAACTCATTAAGTAAATTTTTACTGACCATTACATCATTTACATTAAATTGATCATTAGGTATCGTAACTAACTCTCCTGTATCAGGGTTTTTCACTTGAGCAGCGACCTTTCCATCTACTTCATACGTTACAATATCTGTACCACTTATTTTCATTTCAGCTCTAGAATTCTTCAGTTTCGGCTCCATTTGTATTTTCATTTTAATTTCTTCTGATTGGCCGCTCCCCTTCATTGACATAAGAGATGTCAATGTAAGATATTCCTCTTGTTTTAATCCGTCAGCTGCTTTTTTAAAAATATCTTTCGCTACTAACTCTTTTTCTTTTTTTACAGATACTGTTTTAGGTCCACTTGTTTTTTCACTGCTACAACCAGTTGTTAAACCTACTATTAGCGCCAAACTAGATATTACAACCATTTTCTTCATACTGATTCTCCCCATTTCCCACTTAAAAATATTTTCATCCCATGTATAGTAAATCAACTGAAATAAATATATATACAATAATTATTTAACCTCTAAACGAAACCAGTTATTCAATCCGTATACTAATGTAACTAAAGCTCCTATCACACCAAAAACAACAATATTTATACCAATTGACGAACCAAATAAAACAGCCATCATTGACACCATCAGTAATAGCATAGCAATACTATTTATCTTAATTTCTACTACATCGCCATCCTTTACTTTCTTTTCTTTACTTCCAAAAAAGAATTGTTTTACTTTAATATTCGCTTCATCTAATTCAAAAGGAAGCGTATATTCTTCGTTATTCTCAAGTTTCATTACTACTTCGTTATCTACCTTTACAGCAACTCTTGCTACTCCTCCCATTACCCCTGTTGCTCTTATTACTTTAATACTCATGCTAAATCTCCTCTCCCCCTATGACTTCTCCATGTCATTCATTTTTGTAATTCTTCTCTTATGAAATCCTTGAATGTAAAACAAAAAATGTATTTGTATGACATCGAAATCTTTTACGCTATACACCCATTTCTCGTTAAACAAAATATTCCAACAGAAATTATAACAAGTTCCTGCAAATTTTTTTGTCAAATTTTGTCGCGTTTACAAAAAAAGAGACTCTTACATATAGTAAAAGTCTTTTCTATTATTACCGTGGCTGTAACGTTAACATTTTCCCTTCTATTCCCGCTGTATTCAGTGTAGTCGTATGATACTCTCCATTTACCCAATCATCTATTTGATCATGATACCAATCCCTTCTAAAAGGATAAAAATCCTCTTCCCCCTAATTCGCTTTTATTATGAAAGAACCTTTTGAAACATTGAAAAACCCCCTTCATTTTCCTACCAATGAAGGGGGTTTTCTTATCGTTCGCTACGCCAACTTTCATTATGCCCAAGATTTGAATCTGTCGCTACTTGCACATCATATAACATTTCACTAAAGAAGCGTTTATCTACTTCTTTTGGTACAATGCGTCTTTCATCATCAATCTCATCGTATTCATATGAACCACGATTCACTGTACCTGCTTTATAAAATTGAATGTCAAATACACATACATCTTCTTCATCTTCATAACCAATCGGTGCTCCGCTAAATGACAATTGCACGCCTAATCCGGTACGAGTATCTTCTTTGTAAAATGTATAATATACACCGCCATCTTGAACAGACCCACGGATCCATCCAAGCTTCGTCATCTTACCGAATAACGAACGACCATTTAGTAAAATACCGCCAAATCTCTCAATAGCACTCTCATCATTCTCTTCTACTACAAACACTGGACGCTCAATTTGTAGGAACGGCTGAACAATTCCCGCACTTTCTAATTGCTCTTTCCATAATTTCTTCTCCGCCTCAGGCAATTCTAACGGATGAACGAAACCAATAACAGTGCCAGATGAAAGTTCATAACTCTTCCCGTCAATTGTACAGAACACGCCACCTTCTGCATAACGGAATGCCTTCAGCAACTTCCCCTCCTTATACTCACCCCAAATGAGTGAAATAGAAAATTGCTTCATAATTGGATTATCCATAAATACAGACTTCCATGCATTATGTGACCAATAACGCTTTAATGAAAGTGCCGTTTCCAATCGTTGTTTTTGCATGGAAAGAGTATTTCGGAGTTCCTTCTTTAAAGAGGCTAATTCTTTTTTAGCCTCTTCAGCCTTTTCTACATCATCTTTTGCATTCGGCTTTGGAAGTGACTTCATACGTTTTCCTTCTTCTGTCTCTAATTCAATTTTTGACTCTGTAGTTAAAATGGCAGTAAAATTTCGATTCCCGAAATCCATTATTTTTTCACCATGTATAGTAAAGCCAAGGTCCGGCACCAATTGATCTTCCAGCTCTTCCTCTGTTATACCACGTGTTTTCGCAGCAAGACTTAGCGCTTCTTTTGCTGCATTACGTACTTGCTTATGTTTATATTTAAATGCTATTGCATGAATAGACATAAGTGCAAGCTTAGATGAAGACAAACCTAAAGCACGAACGGCATCCGCTGCTATCTTTCCTCTCATTTGAAGCACCCATTCATCAATTTGCTTTATAAGTATGTCGACCATTTTGTCGTCACTATACATTCCGTATAACGAAAGAATTCCACGTTTCTTCACATCTGCGTCTTGAGAAATCCATATTTGATATATTGTTTGCACATATTCTTTTAAGTCCTCTTCATTTAAAGCTCTACCAATTACTTCTGCTGTTTCTTTCTTCTCAATAACAGCATCTGAAATATACTGTTGTAAATAGGCTAACGGAATTGCAGCATCAGCAATTTCATCAGAGTCACGTAAACGGATTTGTGGCTCATCCCCAATCAATTGCAGAAGTGAATTTCTTGTTTGTTCAGTTAAAATACGTGCACATAGTTCTTCTATCTTTTCTTCCTCCGTTTGAAATAAAAACGAGAATTTTCCTGTGAAAGATTCATTTTTACTTTCTTGCAAAGCTTCCTGTACAAGTTTCGTATATTTTTCAAGCTTATACTCTATAAGTATTTTCATCACATTTTCACGAACAATTTTCTTTTTATTATGAAGTTCAACTGCTACATCTGCTGCAGCTTCTACATCTTTTGAAAGCAGTTTAACTACAGACTCACGCATTTTTTTAGATGAATCTCCTAAGCTTTTAATTAAAATTGGACGCATTTTAATCATGTTATCCTTTGCTAACTCTTCTAAAATATATGCTTTGGCCACAGCAGAATACTCATCAAATCGTTCAATGATGTACGCTTGTTCTTTTACAATTACACAAACAAGCGCTTCCTTCGCCTTATTTCGCTCTTCACTGTAGCATGCAGCTTCTTCAACTGCATAAGCGATAAGCTTTTCCTTACTTAATCCATACGAAAGCAGATCTTCTAATACTTGTTTCGGTTCTACTCCTCTGACAGAACATTCGTAAAGAAGTTCGTATAAATTAACACTATCTTCATTTCCAAACTGTAGTGTAAGTACAGCTTCCCTCTTCGCTACATCATCTATATCCCAAAGAAGCGCAACCTCTAACACCGGCATACCCCAATACATACTTCTATATTTCGGATTTTTAAGTATTTGCTCCATATCCTCAAGTGACAATTTCCCTAGTAAATAATCACGATATGTATCCCGCACTGTAGACAATTTTATTTGCAAAGCAGCAACAAAAAATTCTTCTCGCATTTTCCCTATATTTAGCTCATATCCTTTTTCAGCTAACGTGCGTGCGATGATGAGATAATTCATTTTACTTACATATTGCAAAGTACATTGAATAAATTCAGGATCTTCCTCCAACATAAAGCATAGCAATTCATATTCATACGTCTTACAAAAATCCTCACTATTTAAATCATGTTGCCTTAGACGATGCGCAAAAAATCTTTCCTTAGAAATCCAAAACTGTGTACAAAAACTTTGAATTTCTTCATATGTTTCTCTATTTACACTACCAGTTTTTTTGTAGTTTTGAGACTGACCGAGAGTGTGACACATATAACGTGTTGCATAGTTTATAAAACCCCAAACATTTTTCTTCGCCAATATTTCAATATATCGCCTCGCAACATTCGAATATTTATGAACACAAAATAATAGCCGCCAAATATGTTCCGGTAAATTCCCACCTATAAATACTTCACTATCATCTATACCTTTTAAATACCGTTTAACTGCTTCAACCTTTTCCTTTTCCCCTAGCAGTTTCAATATAAATTCTGTATGTTCTTCTAACCTCTCATTCAATAAAGAACTATATGTACGAAACTTTTCATAATCTACATCAAACATTACAAGAAGTAATGTTACTTGCTGGTTAGTTGGTAAAGTATGTAATTGTCCCTCTATATAGTTCGGATTCTCTCTTGTTAACTCTCTAAGAAAAACATCTGCTTCATTCACATAACTTGAAATACTGGATAAATATTTGCATGCGATTGTTACAAGTTTGTCCAAAGGAAATGCACTTTTTTCTAAATAAATCTTCATTTTAGAAAAACTGACATGCGCAAAACGGACTACAAGAATATTTAATAATTGCTCCTCGAGTATATGGTAAAATAATCGAAAAAAATCCGGATCTTGTTTATGCACTTTCCTAAAATCGTTTATAAATCGCTCCGCAAAATCGCTTCTTTTTTGATCACGAATTGTCGTTAGTTGAATATCTTTTAAAATCTCTTCTTCTTTTGTCTGTAAATATCGTTGTGATAATTGTTTCTGTTCTTCTGTCATATTAATATATTGAAACAACTCAGATGTACTAGTAGTCAAACTTTGTACCCCCCGCATCTTTTTATCTATTATAAAAATACCCTTATTTAATGGTAGTATAGCATAAATCTCACAAAAACGAACATACATTCTATGTTAAGTTAATGTAAATTAAAATACACTACTCAAAATACATTTCCTTCTCTCTAAACTTCCCATTACGCACTTCTCCCCACTAAAATCCTTTAATTTTTCACTACACCAATTCCTCAAAATCCCCTTCACATAAGCTAACGTTTTCTTATTATTTTCAAACGCAATTTTAAGTACCTCTAACACTTTCTCTCCAAAAAGTCTTTGTATCCAATTCTTCAATTCCTTCACAATATATGGGGATAAACTACTAATATTTTGTTCATAAAACTTATAAACTTCACTATTTGGAACGTCCTCTTCTATAGTTTCCACCTCTATCTCTTCCGCTTCTTCTTTCTCTTCAATAACTACTTGTGAACTACTATTATCCTCTTCTTTTGGCATACCAAAATGCTGCAATAATAATGGAATCTTGTATTCTTCTTCAAGGCATTTACGTAAAAATATATGTATGAACTCATTACTTTTTATAGTCTTTAACTCACGTAATACGCACTTCTCCACATTCGTATTTGAAATAGGGTTATATTGTAACCAATTTATTATGAATACCTCTTTCGTTTCCGTATCATATAAAATCTTTCCATACTCAACAAACCTGTTTAGCAACTTCTCAACAGTCTCCATACTATAACCTGTTTCAAGCTCTGCCACACGCTTCGGTAATATGTAAATACCACATTGCTTTGTTTTCGTACCAGTTAACAAATATATGTAAAAATAACGCTCCTCTGGCGTTAAATCTAATATGAATTCATCTTGCCAAAAGTTCACCTGCACATTACGGTATACCGCCATATGTTTCCCTCCACTCTTTGCTAGTAAATAGGAAAATTTTAATCCTTCATTATAAAGATAGGCATACGGGAATGGTTTTGGCATTCGAATTACAATTTTTTTACTACTACAACGCCGGTTTCATTTTTTCGCGCTTGTTTTGTTCTTGTAGTTGTTTTTGTTTTTGTTTTTTCTTAGTGATTTATTACTTGGTAGGGGCTTATGAGGGGCTTGGAAGGGCATTCTACATTACAATCTATCAAATACAATTTGTTCTTCCTACTAAATAGGAGCTATTCCAAATTATTATTTTGGATAGCTCCTTTCAAACTCTTCTTATTTTTTACTTCTACCAATGTCAGCTTCTACATACAATTTCTTCTGCTATTTGCGGGCAGTAACACTCTCATTTCAAAATTCGGTGAATAAACTGCTCGATTGCAATGCGAGTGACCCTCACTGATTAAAGTTTCATTTTATTTTTGCATTGAATCTAACATCTTCACAATAAAGGCAGCTGCCTGACCACGAGTTGCTGTGCCTCGAGGATCAAACTCATTATTTCCAATACCATTAACTACCTTTAGACTGTATAATCGTTGAACCGATTCTTTGTATGTTATTAAATGCTTATCTGTAAATGGTAATGCTACTAACTCACCTGTAATTCCTTTATATCGTAATGCTTTGTCAATCATAATAGATACTTCTTCACGAGTAATTGGTGAGTTAGGATCAAAAATCCCTTCACCACGACCATTAATAATTCCTGCACTTGCACAACGTTTAATACCGTCATGAAGTGATGGATGTGCCTCATTAATATCTACAAATGACTTATTTCCCTCTGGTAGTTTAAGAGCATTCGAGATTAATTTCGCAAACTCCGCTCTCGTTACATTTCGATATGGCGCAAATACACCATTACCTTCGCCTTGCATAATACCTAGACTGTTTAATTTACGAATATGCCCTTCAAACCAGCCACCTGTAATATCATCTTTTGGTTTTTGTACTTCTTCCTTTGGTACATTGTAGTTAATTTTAATCCAACTTGGGTCATAGAAAATCCATTCTCCATTACCTACTTTATACCAACCATTTTTAACCGCTAATACTTTGTAACGATCTCCGTTTGAAGCTTTACGTACAACACGATGTTCAATACCCGCATCACTACGTACATTGATGCCACTACCATTTACCACTAGTTCCATGCTAGGTTCAGCTGGATTATTTTCATTTGGATTAAATGAGTCATTTTTATCTTGTAAAGGCGTATCAATCTGCGCATTTATATTTGCATACCACTGAATTCCTTGTACGAAACCAGCCCAATTACCACGTGAAATTAAAATGTCAGGACATTTTTTCCCGCTCCATTGTTGATGCTTGTAAATATGATCTGCACCAATTCCTTCTTTGTTCATTAAATAACCTGCAAGTCGTTTTGCATTTTCTAACGCTTTATTGTAATCACCGTCTTGGTTAACCGCAATCTCGATACCGATAGACTCCCTGTTTCCTGAACCATCTCCATCTCCTGCATGCCAACCATTTTCGTTTGTTGGTAAGTGTTGATAAATTTGTTTATCATCTACAGTAAAATGCCATGAAGCTGTTCGGAAAGTGCCTTCAGTTGCTTGCTTGTATAAATATTTCGCATGATTTTCAGCATTAGCACCAGCGGCTGTATTTGCGGTCTCATGAATTGTAATGTAACGTGCTTTCATCGGATTTGCAGGACGAATATCAGGATTTCCTGCTGGAACAATCCATTCCACAAATGGAACTCCTGCAAGTGTTCCATATTTCTTCGTACTCTGTGCACTATATTGAATACCTCTTGGCTTTGCAACAGGTTTCATTTGACGATCAGACCCATCATTTCGACCATCTACAGATTCAAATGCCTTTTCAATGTTTGAAATAGCTTCCTTTTCTGCTACTTGTCCCTTCTTAGCATCTTGCATTTTGTTTAATTCTTCTGTTTCATCATGTTTATGCTTATATTCTTCTAAAAGCATTTTTTCATTTTCAGATACTTCTGCTTCGTTAATTTGTACATGATCAGGAACTTCCAACTTGAAATTAGAATAATTTAATCCGCTCGTTCCATGTTCTCCTTGGGCAATATTAAGTTGATCAGTTTGAGATTTGTTTATCTCTTCTGCTGATGCTGATAAAGGTACACTCCCTAAAATCACTAGACTTGTTGATAGTGCGATTACTTGTTGTTTGATTGTCTTATTCATTATTATAATAAATACATACACACTCCCACCGTGTATGTATCTCAACCTCCCTTTATTGTCACATTAATTTTTAAAAATATGAATCTACTATGTACTTCTATTATATTTTCTTTTTATTTACATATTTTAATTATTTCATTTTATACTCATTAAGAAAATATTTATATGTCATCCCTACAGATGAATTTCATCTAACATACTTTTTATAAAATTCGTCAACAAACATTATTTTACAACTAATTACAAATACCGTCAAAATAATCAATTTAAACTTAGACAAATAACTGGTATACAATTTCATAATAAGAGATCCTATACTATCGAAATACATCTATTACAAATTCCCTTTAACGTTTTCAACAATCTCATTTATCGTATTCCGATCAAACTTATCACTAATTTCATATGACTCACGATCTCCTACGAATTGCACGCCTACGATATCATTGCGATCCTTACCGTATTGCACTTCAATAATAGATCCTCGCTCTATTTGCTTCCAAATGAGACCTGCTTCATCTTTATTATCTAAAATAATGCAGTCTTCAATATTTTCGTCAATCCCAATTAACTTATTATCATCCATATATCCAATCTCGTATTGTTGCCGTTCTTTCGCTTTGCCACTTACTAATATACCTTTGCTACCATATGAGTAATCCATATAGTCCTTTTTCTCCGTTTGTACCGCTTTCGGCTTTTGTGCTTCAGTTTTTTCAGCAGCCCCACAACCTGTAATAAGACTGATTGGGATAACCACTATTAATACTAATCTAGTAAATTTCTTTATCATTTGTAACCAACCTCATATATTTAATGCAAAACTCCATTTATTACTCTATTAAAGAATAACATGATACTAAGTAAACAGAACGAAAGATAACATATTATTTACATACTCGCAATTTAATGAAGGACCAGGCCATTTAAACCTAGTCCTACATAACTTTAACTTTGCTTCACATACTTAATTGTATTAAATGACGTCTCATTAAATAATCGCAAGTTTTCCCCATCATAATCTTGAACTTTATATGCTATTTTCTTTTTTTGAATTGTATCTTCTACACCGTCTACTAAACGTTTATTGAGATGTAAATAGATTGTAAAAGCTTCCTTATCATATTCCCAAGTTCCTTCAATATAATTCTTTTTATTTGGATACTCACCTTTACCATACGTTTCAAATGTCTTATCACCTTTTAAAATGAGTGACATATTGAAACCGTCTGTTCCTTGGAATCCCCAATTACCGATTAATTCCGTACCATCTTTCACATTCTTCATAACGTTATCTGTATTAATTCCAGCTTTCTTATCTAACTCTTTCAAATCTTTCATTGATACTGTACCGTCACCGATTTTAATATCTCCTTCAAGATCTTTGAATGCCTTAAGCCAGTAAATATCTCCTTCTTTCACTAGCTTTTCAGATTTCTCTATTAACTCTTTATCAGTCTTATCACCTTTTTCTCTTTTTTCTTTTCTGGTAAATACTTCATTTATTAAAGAAAAAGACTCTCTAAAATAACTAATTGCTTTTTCAAAATCTTTTTGTTGGTTTACATACTCTGCAGGGGGATCTATCGACTCAAATTTATCTAACACTTTATTTAATTCTTTCACACTATCTACTATATCTGATTTCTTTTTCTTACCGTCAAAAACCTCTCTTGTAATATTGTTATGCTCCGCAAACAACTTATCAAACTCTACTCCTAATTTATACACTTTATTAGGATAGTCTTCCTTTGAAACTTTTTCTTTCTTACTATTAGACTTCGATTCTTTTACTTTAGACTCTTCCGTTTTCTCCTGTTTAGAAGTGTTCGTTTTCTCAGAAACTCCACAACCAAATAACAACATGACCGGAACTGCTACCCCTAGTAGTTTCTTTGCATTCATGACTGATTTCTCCTTCTACTTGAATAGATTACTCTTGCTATACCCATCCTCTTTTTTTATCTTGTAATTAAAGTTACAATCGCAATAACTCCTAGAATCGGTCCCCAATATTCCATTTTTATAAAAAATAATGAGTGCTTTTTGTTAAACATAACTTTTTCACCAGTTTCGGTATCTATATAAACTTTCCCATCTGGCTTATTAATATATTTACCTAAATACCAAGACATAACCCCTGATATAATAAACATTACCGCCATTGGCCAACTATGGTCTTGAAAATATGTAGCATCCCCCGTTATAGATCCAAAGATAGCCTTACCCAAAAGAGTATTAATAATTACAATAATTGCGACTAAAAAACCCCAACCAGACCAAATAATCATCTATTTCTCCTCCTAAAGCGTACAACTTTGTACTTTATGTTAATTTGAACTGCAAACGAAAATGTTTAAAAAACCGAATATTCAGACGTTAATAATTATATTTAGCTTACATTCGATTCTAACTTTAATGTCCTAAATGCAAATGAACCAGATATAATTTGTAAAATTGTCGGAATAAGTAAAAAGAATAATGACATAAACAACATAACTATAGGAATCACAATCATACAAACCCCATAAACTTTATTATTAACCTTGTTTACTAAACACGATAAAATGAACAATCCTATTTGAACCGTTAAAATAATAGAGTAATAAGCTAAAAGTTCGTAATCAACACCTTCCATAATATTAAACGCTACAACTATTAATATTATGGAAATAATAATTCCCAAAATGCCACCAATTAAACCTAATACGAATTCAGGTGTTCTTTTCAATTCAATCCCCCTTTTATGAACCACTAACAACTTGTATATTTTTCCCACTCACCATCATACCAAATATTCACTGGAAAAACTATACAAATGTATTTTTTATTCTACTATACTTTGCTTCTAACTATAGATAGCTTGTAGCAGTCACAAAATCAAAAGCTTCAAAATTACTAACTGGTTTTGATACCTTTAGAAAGTAGACATACCTCTTGAATACAATTAGTATTAACATATGAAATACGAAAAGCTTAAAAAGGCTTTCACATGAAGAAAGGAAGTTGCACAACTATGGATCTTAAAACAGTTATGCAAGAACTTGAAGCTCTAGGTAAGGAACGAACGAAAAAAATATACATATCTAACGGTGCGCATGAGCCAGTATTCGGAGTAGCTACAGGTGCTATGAAACCAATCGCTAAAAAAATAAAATTAAATCAAGAATTAGCTGAAGAACTTTATGCCACAGGCAACTACGATGCTATGTACTTTGCAGGTATTATTGCCGATCCAAAAGCTATGAGTGAGTCTGATTTTGATCGCTGGATAGACGGGGCATATTTTTATATGCTATCTGATTATGTAGTGGCAGTAACTTTATCGGAGTCAAATATTGCACAAGATGTTGCTGATAAATGGATTGCAAGTGGGGACGAGCTTAAAATGTCTGCCGGATGGAGTTGCTACTGTTGGCTTTTAGGAAATCGCAAAGACAATGAGTTTTCCGAAAGTAAAATTTCCGATATGCTTGAAATGGTGAAAGATACAATTCATCATTCTCCAGAACGAACAAAATCCGCTATGAATAATTTCCTAAACACCGTGGCAATTTCATATGTACCACTACATGAAAAAGCAGTCAAAACTGCAAAAGAAGTTGGTATAGTTGAAGTGAAACGTGATAATAAAAAAAGCAGTTTGCTACATGCTTCAGAGAGTATTCAGAAAGAACTTGATAGAGGAAGACTTGGTTTTAAGCGTAAATATGTAAGGTGTTAAAAAAGATTCGTATTAGGGTGTCAATCTGATAAAGATTGATCCCTTTTTCATTCAGGTTATATATCCCCTCATTTACTTTTAACTTATATTAAAAAATAATATCCTGATAACCTACTTCCATTACCTTTTCATTTAATAATCGAACTCCTACACCATTTTCTATATCCCACGTACAATTAAATGTAATTCCAACCTCTCATCCTTCCGTAATATCTGCATACGGAACAACAATACCCTCTAAACCGATCATCTCTAGTATTTGATCAGTTGTTTCAACTAATGGATAATTTTCTTGCACTCCAATATCATATCCCAATTCACATCGCCTTTGTTTGTAATAGTCTAATATAGACTGTAGTAAACTTATTTGTACCTCTTCCCAATTTTTTATTAATGATTGATACGCTACATACTGCCCTTCATCAAACATCTCATCTTCTTCACCATCTATCATCAAATCAATCTCAGTGACATTGCCTATAAAAGTTATAGGCATACGCTTACCCCAAGCATAATTATATTCAATCTCTCCAAAAACTGAATCGTTCACTCTCATTTATCCGTCACTCCTCTCGCACTTATTACTAAGGTGTCCCTGTTTATTGTTAACTCCCATCAACACTTAACATTTGAAATATTCTTTCAAAAACATATAAAACGTTGGCCAACTCTCCTTTAATTCTCCATTTAAAAGTAATGCATCTCCACCTTCAAAATTTACTGAGTAAACTTTATCAGTTACACTATCAAGGACCAATGCAGCATTTGCTGTCATTTCCGTTAAAACTAAATACTTATTAGGAAATCCATGTTCCTTTCGAGCAATCATTGTGTAATATTCTATATTATTCTCTTCATCTATAATATCAAGTAATTCATAAGGAATGTGCTCATCCCAAAAAGGTCCTGCAAACCGATAATAAAACTCTCTAAATGTATTAGACACTACTACACCTAACCTATTTATTACTTCATTCACCTGATCTTTATCCGCCCGCTTATATATGTCTTCTTCCAAAACTTCTTCTAAGCAATTTGGCAAAGCATGCATTTGTATCCCCCTTTTATAAGGTTATTCCATGTGTTTATGAAATGAATTTGCATCTCCCTGCAAACTACCTATATGGCATAGAATCAATAAATGTAACCTCTAAACCATCAAACATATTTTCTCTTTTCGCTTCATTATATTTAAAATCATAAAGAACAATAGCAAAGTTAATATCGTTCGCTAAACTATCTCCATTTACTAGCTTTTTTATTTTAGGAATAATTCGTTCACTATAAGAAAAATCACTTAAAATATGTTCAACCTCCCTTTTGTTATTCTCATAAAAACAAATTTCAATATTATCTTCATCATAATAACCGAATTCAAAGCTCGTCCCAAACTTTGAATGAACTGAATCACCATCTATCGTGTAATCTATATCGACATACTCCTCAAGATTTTGGAGTGATTTAGAAATTCCAAACCAAACTGAAGCCATTCCACTATATTCCACTTTTCCACGCCCCTCTAGCCGGTCTATAATTCATATAAACATTCTTCACTTTACTATTTTTGTAATCTCAAACTAGAAATCAACTCATTTAAACTGTTCGAAATCCTCGAATTCGTTCTTTCCACTTACATTATTTAAAACAACTAGTGAACCATTTCCTTTTATCCCTATAGGAATCTTATCTAGTCCCTTAATAACTCGTGATTAAGTCTTCATCCTCATATCTAGGGTCTTTCTCCACTTTACCATCTTTTGTTTTGATGACTTTTAGTCTACCTAACCACTCTGCTCCGTTATATGTCTCTTCACTTACCCATACATTATGCTTTTTACCGTCTACCTCAACTACTAATGTTGGGTGTGTAAATATGAATTCCTCCTCTACATGCCTACCTACAATTTCTGCATGTAATGATGTACCTTCTTCAACTAGTTTACTATTCTGATACCCTTCGATAATAGATAATCCAATAAATACAAAGAATATCAGTCCAAATACGGTCACTTTCTTCTTTGTACTCCATTTATTCTTTGCTTTCAATTCCTTTTGTCTTGCTTCTCTTTCTTCGCGTTCATCCAAACTCTCATTTAAAGCGTCTTCCCATGCCTTAATTTCTGCTTCGATTTCCGCTTCGACTCTTGCTAATTTTTCTAGTTGTTCATCGGTTGCTACCATCTCATATGAGTTCTCTTCAACTAAACGAATTTCAATACCCGTTTTTCTTATTTCTTTTAAGTCTTCTTCTGTACCATTTAACTCTCGAATGACTTCTCCTTGTTTGTTAACGAGTTTAGCGTGAATGTTTTTTTCTCCTTCTTCTTAAACATCTGAGCTCCTCCTTTATTTGTTTCCTATCATAGATAACCCTATTGCAATTAAGAGAAAGAAAACGATAATAAGGAAAGCCTTCCCTTTGCTTACTTGTGTTGTACAACCTTCCAAGACCGCCCATATAAGAATTGGGAAAAGAAGAATTCCTAGGAGAATATCAACCAACTTGTTGCTACTCTTCTTTAGTGGTTTTTCTTCTACTATCGGTTTTATCTGGACAGCTTCTTTTCTTATTTGTTTCGGCTTCTTTTTCTTGCGTCTATGATTCACCCAACATACCCCTTTTAGAATAACTTTTTACAACTATAAAAATACCGGAATATCCCCTTTTCATTTCCAATTATTCATATAAGCTCTCAATTTCCATACACCAAAAAGAACCTTTTCCCATACACTTATCATCAATTTTTTCTAATTTTTCTTTCAACCAACTTATTGTACACTCTGGTATATTATTATCGATAAAGGCATCCTCACCATTTATCTCTACTGCCCTATCGATCATTTTTGAATATACTAATAAACATGCTGCAAATTGATGTATAGAAGAATTCATAAACACTTCTTTATACGCATCACTATTATTTAGAAATACTATATTTTCTTGTTTTTCAATTATACAAATTGGATCTCCAGAACTTGTTGTTCCTAAATACAAATATTTTCGAAACTCTTCTGGCATATGAAATACATTTATAATAGACCTTACGAAAGACTGAGATGAAGTAAATTCTAAATATGGTGGCGGTGTTTCCGGTAAGCCTCCTATAGCCAAAAATCGTTTCACTTCAGCTGAAAAGTTTTTGTTTATTAATTCTTTTTCAGGAAATGTAATGAGTGGGCCATCTTTATTAACATCCCATTTCTCTCGAAAATCCTCTGGTAGTATCATTTTTTCACCTTCTTGATGTATTTATAACTTTTTACATTTAGTTGAGCTACTAGTTGTTTTTTTATTTTCTCCCATAAAACATCTATTAAAGCTTTCCGTTATAATAAAAATCACTCCTTAACAGAGTGTCATAGAATGATTCATCACATATATCGTTTTCTTATACGACTACATGTCCATAAAAATACTTTTTACCAATCTTCCATTCTTTCTTTGTTAAAACATCGATATATGACATCAACTCTCTATTTTTTTCATTTGTTATTATCGTATCGTATTGAATAGGACATTTGATTCCACTCCAAATTGATAAAACGGAAGGTATAGTAACAACATTATAAGTAGTTCTATCTCTTAAAGAACTCATAACTTCCGAAACTAACTCCTTTGCCAAATCTCCAGGAAAAGATAGTCTATTACGATAATAGTATTCTTGCGTATCGTTATTTTCGATAAATTTAGAATAAGCTTCATTAAATTCTTCTAACGATACTTCATAATACTCGTCCTCCATTCCAAGCATCCATGAAAGTTCATTTCTTATAGCTTTTTCAACAAAGGTATCTTCCCACTCTTCTAGTAATGCTAAAAGATATGGTACTACATGATATGAAAGAGTTTCACCAGCACTTACTACAAAATTATGAACTCCATCCTCTGAAGCACTTGAAAGGAATTTCAAATTATTCGTTTCTAATAAATCATCGTGAGTAGCTACTGAACAAAATAGTCTAGTACATAAATGTAAAACAAGCTCATTTCGAGTACTATTCATAAGTTCAATTAGTAACCCCTTTACGGAGAAATCACCTAACTTTAACAATTCGTTAATTAAAATAAAGGATTCTGTCTCTGTTGCACTACCCCTTAAGTTAGACTTAAGAGTTTCTATTGTATGATTAGAAACTTTTCCATACCAAATATCTTTTTTTAGATCCTCTAATTCCATCATTCTCCCTCCTTTTATTGCTGCTTACATTTATACGAACCATTTTATATGGATAATATTATTAATTATGTAACTTATTTAAAAAATCCGTAAAATCATTAGCCACAAAAAATATATTTTCTCTCGCTACTTCCTCTGCTTCCTCAGCCGTAATCCCTTCACTTTCCATCAATGTTTCCTTTTCCCATGCCCCCTCATGTTCCCAAAAGACGACAATTGGATCTTCTTCATGATTTTTATAATCAAAGCAGATTAAATTTCCTGCTGGATCAAATGCGAATGGCACCAATGTATTTGGTAAAGTAGAAATATACTGATTATATACTTTAACGATATACTCACTACTATCCACATCATAAGAAAGTAAAGTTCCAAATACCTTTGTTATCGTGCCTATTTCAAATTTATAAGGTAACACAGCCGAACCATTATTATTTGTAGCACATTCTACATAGTCACTTGGAAATATATACCCTATCTCTTTTCCCACATTGTTTATATATTCTGCTGAAACTGGCTCATCCGGTACTAGCCATGTTAAGTCTTTTCTCATTTAACTTCACCTCCTAACAAATCACATCACGTTTATCCGAAATAACTAATTGCATCATCAACCAACCATGCCAGTCGTATGTCTTCTTTCGTAATCGTTTCATTGTTATGTAAGTCTTCCCACGCAATTAAATCAATTGACGCAGTCCACAAAATGTTGTCACTGCCTTTTGATGCACCGATTCCTAATGCCCCTGTGACAGCTGCTATTTCAATTACATTTTCTGAGAATCTATTTTCAAATCTACTTATTTCACTTGATTTACTCAATTTCGAATACATTCCTTTCATCACCCACAGGCATAAGTACTTTGTGAGTTTTCCTGTTTTATTATAATTGGTCATGGTAAAGCCTATATAGAATTATAGCTATAATTCTATATAGGCTTTTTTTCACCTGGAATTTTAAATTTATTTACATCATATTCTTTAATTATATATACTTTTATAGCTTCAAAATCTTTACCAAATGCAAGAGATGGATTTTTTAAGAAATATATTATTTCTTCCTCATCATAAATTCGGGCTTTAATTATTTCTTTGTCCGAGTGAAACGATAAATTGACTCCTTTGTAAAAATATTCGTAGTATCCCTCTTCATCCTGCTCACTCTTATCTTCAAAAGGAACAGATTCAATATGATATATATTCCCATTTACATTTATTGATTTCATACAGCATCACTCCCTTTTCAAAAATATTCACAAGAAATTAAATAGTCTCTGTCAATCATACCAAAAATAAGGGATTTACTTTTAGAATTTATAAAAAATATATAGGATTAAATTACAATCTTTATATTATTTTTCATATTACTTCATTATCTCTGTACAATTGTGTAATGTGTCACAGAAGTAGACATATTGCAATGAGTCGCAGTGAAGTGGAATATCCCTTGAGAATATAAAATAAGAAGATTAATCTAGAAAGACTATCTAGTTCGATCTTCTTTTATTGAATTTTTAATTAATGCAATTTTACCCTTAAAATAATATAATCAACGGGTGGATTATTATTTACATCCTCAAAACTGGGTCTAATTTTAAAATCAAATTCATTTGTTATACTTTTCAATGAATAAAGGTTTGTTCTATCTACACTTGTACGGGGGAGCAATATATCCGAAAACGTAAAACGCATGAAGAATATGTTGCGGAACTATTAGAAAACGCGGGTATGATATGCCGCAGAGGTTTTAGAAGTTCATGGCGATAATATCGAAGTTATAGGAACATACAAAGGCGCTAGAAATACCACAGAACACAAATGTAACTCATGTAAAAATATATGGGAGGCAGCACCAACAAATATTTTAAAAGGAAAGGGAGAGAAACATTATGTCAAAGTTATTACGTGAATTATCTAAACCGGATAGTGAGGCCCTGCGTTCCGAAGCACTAGAACAGTTGAAAGTTACTTCAGGTAAAATTGTTGCTTGTGATCCTCTTATTTTTAATAAAAATCACTTCGAACAAACAATTCAGCCAGGTACATATCCAATTGTTGCTTGGTGGCATAAGGAAGATGGAGTCATTGCTGGTGCCGAATTGAAATTGTCGGAGTCAAAAGCGGTAAGATGGAAGATGGCAACAAAACCAGGACAAAATGTCAGTGAACTGGAAGACGGATATATTTTTGGTTACCCAGTTGATACAGGCTTAGGGTGCTTTGCAGATGTTGAGGCAATTGATAAGTTAGAAGAAATAGAAGATAGGTTACAACAAGAACTAGGAGAAGAATTTACTAGTTTGTATGATGATCTTATAGATGACATACTAACAGAACATAATGAAGATTGGGGAAATTGCGTGGTGTGTGAGGAAACAGGAAGTAATATTATTATATTCCGTTCAGGTTATGGAGATGGATTTTACCCTTCCTATTGGGGAATCGATGAAGCAGGAAAAATCGTTTCACTTGTTACTGATTTTCAAGTGCTGCATGAGGAAAATTGAGGACAACATCAATAATGATATAAGAATCAATATTTTTTCTTTTACAGCGTCAAATATTCCTCGTCTAATATTTGTATATAACTCGTAGAATAATCTCCTTATATACTACTGGTTCTAATAAATAGGGTTATATTCTTAAGTGAATATAACCCGTCATTAATTCTCGTTGTTTATTAACAGTTTTTTATTTAAATAATTTATTAACTCTACTGATGTAGAGTTAATAGTGCACTGTTTATCACGATAGAGGTGAACTTCAGATACTCTACGCTCCGAAATTACTTTTTCTATGATTTCCTGGCGATTATATTCTACCTGCACCGTTTCACAGTTTCCCCAATGAGTAGGAGCGGATTTTTCGTTTGATTCAAATACATCTAGAAGACGATTCAATATCTCTTCCTCGTTAAATGCTACAGTCGGATACATTGCGATTGTAAAATAATTCGGTTTCATTTTTTTGTTCTACAATATTCCCTTGTTCATCATACTTTTAAAAGTCATTTCACGTCCCGCAATACATTCAGACTCATGCTTCTTCATTCCGTTTTGAAAAAATTCAACATGGTAGCCTTCAACCGTGCTTCTATTCATATTGCTGATTCTTTTTATATTTCCATTCATATACAATTCCACATACTCTCCTTGTTTAACACCATTTTCTACATAGAAATAACATTCTATATTTCCATTCTCATAAACATCATAAGCTAAGCCAGTAAACAATTTTTCTTTACCATCATCTGCACACTCTACTATTCCTAGCCCATAAGGTCCCCCATATTCTAAACACTCTTCAAACTCAAGGCTATTCTGTATTATATACTCCTTCGTTAACACACCATTTAACATTTTCAATCCTCCTTTACAATATTAGCTAATGGTTAAGCTCTGTTTATGTAAAAGTAAGTTTTTATCGTAATACACTTCTATTTTTATTATGTAATTTCTATATACAATGAGGGGGATTTTCTAATATTTTTTTATAACGTATATATCCATCAATATATAATTTTAACTTTTAAATACATATTTTTTCTGATTTTTAAATTCACTCCTCAATCGCCTAATGAACTAACAGATCCCCTTAATTATTTTTCATTTTGCACAGTATGTATTAATTACGCACAAATAAAAAAACTACAGTCTAGTATATCACTGTAGATTCTTACATTTACTCTTCTTGATAATGCACTATATCATAGGGATAGTGTGATGTCTCTTTCAAAACTGCATTATCTTAAGTCTATTTATAGTACTTAATGCATCTTTCTTGGAAAAGGATTCTATCATCAAACAGCACTTCTTCTTGCAGAAACTTTATTATATCCTCTATTTTCGCAATGAATAATGTGAAAAAATCGCCCGAATTAGGATATGAAAATAGTCCATACCCCTTTGGTGACAGTATTTTGTTGACCTCCTGGATCTTTTCCGGTAAAAATTCATAATTAAATGCTTCTAATTTCTCGAGTTCTTCTTGTGTCGCTAATTCAATTTGGTGGGCAAATTCATAATCAAGAATAAAATTTACAATTTCTTGGTATTGCTCACCTTTATAGTCAACGTATAAAAACTGTTTCGTCGTCAATCCATATTTTAATAGGTCTTCATGTAAGTCATAACTTCCTTGCTCCTTCAAAAACGTTTCCAAATCCTTGCTATCAGGAAATATAATCTGCGCTATTTCTTGATTAGGCATATTAGCTTCCTCCCTTTTATTGAAATAATTCTCCATGCTTGTTAGGAATATATTCCGGGTAGTTTTTACGATAAAATTGATCAATCATCTGAAGCACAGAGTCCCACTCAGGGTATGGCTCACGTTCTCCAAATACCATTTTCGCTTCTGGAGTATTCATCAGAAAATTATCGAATTGAGTAGGTACTGGCAATCCTAGTTTTTTTCTTACATGGATCAAGAACAAGATTTCATAAGGATAAAATCCGAATCCAAAATCACCAAATTCACCTAGCTGTCCGATTTCAGAAGCTAATGCAGAATGATACTGAGACATTATCGAAATTAGATGTTCTATTTCTTCTAAATCACCAGTCGACCAACGTTCCAGCACTTCATCATAAATGTTTAGGTCTTCAGGGATTAAGTCACATCGCAGTTCAGCTTCCTTAAACTTATTTATCACGGCTAGATGCAATTTTTCATTCGTTCCCATGATGGTTTTATTTTTATACTGCAAGTACAGCTCTAGCAAAAACCAAATATGTCTATCCTCTTCATTGGCATCTATTAAATGTCCACCGAAGTGATGAGCCATAAAATCATATAATATATTTTCTTCTTTCTCCCATCCATACATTGCAAAATGAACTAATGTGAGGACGACTTCGCTAAACGAATATCCCAAGATCATTCTTGGATACCTTATTGTATAGAGATCCTGTCCCATGCATTGGTAAAATAAGACCTTCTGCATGTTTTTTAATCCTTCTGCATTGTTTCCACCGTTGATCAATACATCGTTTTTCCATAGTGACAAGTGATATGAAGAAATTTTGCTTAGATTTATTAATAGTATGTGATCTTTCTCTGTTTCATTTTGCTCAACAATTTTCTCAATCTTTCTTCTACTGACATTATATTTATCTTTAACATCTTCAAATTTGATTCCATCCACAAAATTTTTGCTATATCTTTTAAAAGCCATTTCTAACTTTTTTTGATTCATAACTGCATCCCTCCTATGAATACATCTATTTTCTTCTTTAACCTTTCCCCTTAATTCACTCTCACCTTCAACGAACTCATATATTTCTATACAATTTGTATTATCTATTCATTCATATAACTTATCACCAGACACACTTTTCTGTTCACTCCAAACCTCGCATTTACACAGTGCATCTCTTTCAGTAAATTAAAGCAATAGAAACTATCATTAGTTTTTCTTCTTCTCTTATTTTTTCCCACAACTGTTTGCTAAGTGAACATGTTCATTAAAAATGTTGTTGTTAATTTGTTTTTCATATTTCTTTAATTCTTCATTGATTTTACTGCCAGTTTTACTTTCAAAACTTTTCTCTAATTCTGCTGCTATATCTCTTAGACTTGTTTGTAATTCATGAAATGCCCCTATGTTTTTTTGAAGAGCATATGTATCTTCTTTTATAATGTCTATTGATTTAAACCCTACTTCTGTTTTTAACATCATACGCTGCATTTCTCTTTCAATCTGTTTTTTAGCAGCTTGTAACTCCTCAACAACCTGACTCGCTAAATCTCCTGTCACATTTTCGATTTGCTTTTCTATCTTTTTAATTTCCCCCATAAAATCCATCATATAATTATCTCCTTATCTAAACTGAAAATTCCCCGCTAATTGATTATCTTTATCCCTAAGTGAATTTGCTGCATCACTAATTTCATCCCCAAATCTACTTAAACTTTTTTGTTCTTTTCTTAAAAGATGAATTAATTCTTCTGCCATGTGTACATCGTGAAAATAGTCATTTCCACCTTCTTTCGTTTTAGCAATTCGTGAGATGGCTTCATCTATTTCGTATGCTTCTAATAGATGATATTTCCCACCTGGCCCTGTTTCATATTTTAATTGACTTTTCAACTTTTGAACCGCTTCAGCTTCTTTTCTTTGAAACTCTTCTATATTTTTTGCTATATCTGATAATCGATTACTGAGCATTTGAATTTTTTGTGCTTGTCTTATAATATCTTCAGGTTCTAATTTTAATAGGGGGCTTCCATTTGAATGAAAGGATCCCTTAAATGTATCTCTGCCGTGTCCGTCCATAGTTAAACGTGTAAAAAAATCTTCTTTTGTATCATTCTGTCTCACTGTAAATTGCTTACCAATTAGAGGTGCACCGAATTGAGTATGGTTACCAATTGGGTCATTCTCATGTGTATAATCCGTAGCTTTGTTTTCCATTTCCCCTCTATCTACTCGTTTTTTCGCTTCAGGACTTAGCAAACGATAAGGGTTTGGTGCAGCCCATGTAGTTGCATAAAAATTCCGTTCCGAAGCAACATAATCAGCTTCTGCGCCTCCTTTACTATGCCCTGTAGCATGCACATAAGTTGGCTGATATGTTTCATTTACTTTATCTACCCATTCCAATCCGGTATTAAAAGATGTTGCAAAATCTGGTTTTACTGTTTGACTATTACTTGGAGTAATTACTTTAGAATGTGTTTTAATTCCAAACGTAATTTGATCGATATCTGTTTCGAAATCTGCTAATTGCTTAGGCTCTGTTCCACGAAATGCAAATACTATAGTTTCATAGTGAGTTTTATTCTCTTTATAATCATTTTTCGGTACCACTGCAATAGCTTGTAATCCATTTTTCACTTTTTGACAATCTGCATCTATTGATTCTATAACAACCCATTTTTACCATTAACACCTTTTATTTCTACACCTTTGTGCAAAAATTTATCATCATACACTTTATCTGATAGTTCGAAGTAATCTTCATCTGTCGCAATTGAATTCTTTTTAAATTCACTCATATCTTTCAACTCATTTCATGGTATATTTTAACTATATTCAAATACAAGGGGATTTTTTATGAAGAAAAAATTAGTAATTATTTTATCCATTATTTGTATTATAGCAGGAGGATTTTTTACAATGGAATACTTAAAACATAAAGAAAAAGAAGAATTTTTTTGGAAAACACAAGAAACAAGAGTAGAAAAGTATATTCATTATAATGTTAAAGATGTTAAATCGATTACATTTATAGAACATAAAATAAGTCCAATGGGAATTCCGTCTATAGAAGGATATATAAATGATGATAAAGATCTATGGTTTGATGCTAGTATCAGTACTACAGAAAACTTCGAAGATAAATTTTCACGTTCTGGAGAACTAGGAAAACTTATAAAAGACCCTGAAAAATCTGTATCCGAAATTGAAGAGGAAGAGAAAGAAAAGAAAAAAGAATAGTCTCTGCACTATTCTTGTCTATCCCATTTTAAAAAGAATGTAATGGTAAGTTTTTTATAAGGGGCATTTCTAATGAAGAAAGTAGTTATTTTAATTGTATCTGCTTTGTTACTCATAGCAGGAGGATTTTTTACTTTGGAATACTTAAAACATAAAGAAGAAGAGGAAAAGTTTTGGAAAGTACAAGAAACAAGAGTAGCAAAATATATTCATTATAATGTTAAAGATGTAAAATCTATTACATTTACAGAACACGAAACTAGTCCTATGGGCGTTCCTCATATAAAAGGATATATAAATGATAATCAAGAATTATGGTTTGATGCCGGTCTTAATAGTAATGATAATTTCGAAAGGAAATTGGGGCGTTCTGGAGAACTTGGACAACTTATAAAACAGCCTGAAAAATCCGTATCCGAAATTGAAAAGGAAGAGAAAGAAAAGAAAAAAGAATAGTCTTTGCACTATTCTTGTCTTGTCTTCCCTATCCAATTTTAAAAAGAATGTAATAGGGGCATTTCTAATGAAGAAAGTAATTATTTTAATTGTATCTGCTTTGGTGCTCATAGCAGGAGGGTATTTTACAATGGAATACTTAAAACATAAAGAAATAGAAGAAAAGTTTTGGAAAGCACAAGAAGTACGTGTAGAAAAGTATATTCATTATAATATTAAAGATGTGAAATCTATTACATTTACAGAACGTGAAACTAGTCCTATGGGCATTCCTAGACTAAAAGGGTATATAAATAATAACCAACAATTAGATTTTGTAGCTCGTATTAGTACTACAGAAAATTTCGAAGATAAATTTGACTGCTCTGCGGAATTAGGAAAACTTATAAAAGATCCTGAAAAGTCTGTTTCCGAAATTGAAAAGGAAGAAAAGAAAAAAATCCAAGAGTAGTCTTTACGATTACTCTTTTGTTTTCCTATAAAAAATAAAACAAAAGTTGATTATTTGTAATATAGTAATAGCCATTTAACTATCTATAAGATAATTTTTTTATATTTGATAACCATATGCCTATCAATCCCATTATTTTAGTCTTATTTTTTTTCCAATCTTTATTATCTCTCATCTATCTTACGTTTTATGTATGCAGCGATTTCTATTCTCTTGTTTAGCTATGTCTCTTACATTTGCAGAAACATGAATTATTCAACCGAAGATTTATAATCACTCTTTACATTTTTTAACCCTTCTATTACATTATTTATTCTTATCGATAAATCTTTTATTTCCTCTACTGTCAATTCACCTTCTGCCTCTTGAAGATTAAACATACTTAGCCTCTTTGTTATACCTTTAATACGCCCAACAAAAACCATATGATGATTGACTGCTATTTCTCCTATGGCAGTATCAACGATAACATCTTCAATCTTTCCTACATTATCAAATTCATCCGCTAGTTTTGCTATAGCATATCGATACCCTCTCTCTTCATCTAATAACTCTTCGTACGCCTCCCGAATTGCATGAAATAATTCATCATACTCCCAATCTTTCATACATCCTCCCTCAAAAAAATCCCCACGCTTATGTGAAAATAATCTTTCAACACAAATATGAGGACTTCCTTATTTCATTACTATACTTTATACATTTTATTCGTTAGAATCTTCGTCTTTCAATTTATATACTCTATCTCTTTTCTCATCACTTTTGACAAAAATAAGCTTTTCTTCTTTAACAAAACCTTCTAATAGTAAGCATACTTGCCCATATGCTTTAGGCTTATTCGTTGTGAATCTTTCATCTGATATTTTACCAGCTCGTATTAATTGTTCGCATAACTCAAGTGCACTTATTTCTTCAGAATTAATTAATTCTAAAATGTCCTTTTGTAAGGGCGATAAAGGTACGGGAATCTCAGCTACCTCTACCTTTCCTCGTTTGTTTTCTTCTTCAAATAAATCTTCGAATGAAATTTGATTCATACTTCTTTTCCTTTCTAACGATTGATTTGTATAACATGAACTGAATCCTATAGCGTATGTATTATTATGTATCACTTACCTTTTTTCAAAAATCTCAAACTCATGTACGTCGTTTCATATAGTATATTTCGATTATACCAAATATACGTTCTGTTTTCTATTGTAGAATTCGTTATAATAGGGATGAAAGTAATAATGAACATTTTCTCGTTGTTAATTGTATACTCTCTGTAAAAAATAGAAATATAATCTGTAAATTTGTATAATAAAATAGTACGAGTGAAATTTTATTATAGAAAGGTTCTGGTAACATGTTAGGTATTCATGTTGAAAAAACAAAAGATGAACTAATTATTTCATGGCAATTCTCTAAAATTCATATTCCATTATGTGAAATCACTGAGGTAACGGAAGATAATACATATGCTGGTGTTGAAGAAAAAAGCGCAATCCGAATTGGAACAGCATATGGTACAACTGATCGTATTTTAATTAAGACAGTAAAACAAAATTATTTATTATTCACTACTAATAGAGTATCCATTTTAAATAAAATAAAAGCTTAATTGTTTTTCTTCCTATATTTAAACGTTAAACACTTTCATTCTATTATAGGAAACGCTACAAAAGATTCGTTGATTACTCCTGCTCCTAATTCGGAAGCGTATGGTGAAACTATATAACACAAACACCCTAGCTCTTCGCTAGGGTTTTCTTAGTTTTATCTATAATACAGTAGTTCTACAATTCTTATTTATTTTTATGAACTCCTTGTAATTGACTAATAACCTCATTGGCAGTGCCCTCAAATCTTTTAGGGTTATCAGCAATAATTTCATTAAGTAAATTAATTATCGTTAGTTGTATATCATGATTCATTCCTACAAGTACTTTAGCATACTCACTTCTATATAAATCATTATTTAAAATTCTTATGTTTAGTAGCATTGCCCACTCTTTTGCACTTTCAACCATTTTTGGTAAAGCTTTAGGCATCTCTGTTAGATATTTTCCCATTTCAAAATCTTCAATAAAATGAACTAGACCAAACATAACTTCTTCCTCTTGTGTTTCATCCTCAAATACTATACACAACTCTTTAATAAGCTTCTCATCATCACAATCTGCTAAGTTTTCTAATACACTGTCAAACTCTTCACATTCCGATTGATTTTTTAAAAATCTACAACTATATAATCTCTTAACCTCAGATTGATAGTCCATATAAATTTCTCCTTTTAAATGAATTGGATAATTAAATTAATATGATCATTAGTTTTCAACTTTTCTATTACATCAATATATGCCTTCCATCTCAAGTTTACATTTTTAAATATTCAGCAATTTCCACTTCTCCTCTTTCAATAGCAAATTCGTAAGCTCCCATCTCTTTCATAGTATCCCCTGTATACTTTACAGTACTATCAATACCATTCTGAACAAGATACTTTACAATATTAAGATGCCCACCATAAATCGCTGAGAATAGAGGATTTCTATTTGGGTCACTAACATCTAATATTGCACCATTATCAAATAAGTACTCTACAATACCAATTTCACCTTCACTAGCTGCATGTGCAATAGGCGCTGACTTTGGTACACCTTCATTAAGGTTAATATCCATACCAGATTCAACAAGAAATTTTATCATATCCAGTTCACCAGCTCTAGCTGCAGCATGTAGCCACGTTCCATAAGGCGTTACAAAATCAAGCAAACTTTTATCAGTAATAATGATTTCTTTCGCTTGTTCTATATCCCCTTTTTTAATGAAATCATAGATTTTTATCGCTTTTCCCTTACTTTCCATAGAATCCCCCTGCACTATTTTCATCTAGATTAAACAGTTAGACATTGACTACTATACATTTAGCTAAGTGCTGCTGAGAGAGCAGATTTAAGCATAGTATCAAAATCGTAAAAAGTTTCCATATGCTCGCCTGAAGGCTTGTCTAGTTCAACAAATTTCTTTTTGGAAACATTATAACAATACCAAGCTATATCTGAATCTCCGAAAAAAATCAGCTCCTCTTCGTCTTTAATTGATTCCCATATTTCATTAGCGTCAAAAAAACTATCTACCTGGTTTATTGGCTTAAAATCTAAAAAACTTTGGTCAATCCCATATATTATTAACCCATTAAATTCAATTCCATTAACTGTTTGTAAAAATTTATAGTACTGCTGGGGCAATACATCTTCACCAAATTTTTCTACTACAGATTTACGAAATCTCGATAACTCCTTTTCATTAGTAGGTAAATTCAGTTTTCGATTTTGGTTCTCTCTTATTTTTGAGATATGACTAATCTTCTCTCTCCACATAACATCACCTTCTAATAAATATTTAATTCTTTTCGAGGCTAGAATTGCATAAAGTAATCATCAATAGTACATCTAATCATAAGGCATTGCTTTCAAATTCCCCCTTGCTTTCGGCATGCCATTCAAATATTTTTCGAATCTCCCCTAGCTAGTTTTAACCATTTTATTTATCTAGATTGATATTTTAACGAAGCATATCAAAGCTATTTTTATAACCCTATACACATACTTTAGAGTTATTTTATATAAAGTGGATATTCGCTCATTAAAATCCATTGACTTCTCCCCCTTTTATAACATTGTTATTATAATTTTCCACATATTTTCACATCATTATGTTCATAATACGTTCAATTAATCAATCATAATAAACCATTACTTTCTAATAACTGATACCAATCATCCTCTTTACTTCCTACAGTCTCACTAATTCCTCCAAACTGAACAAACTTATTACCTAATTCACAATATCTTTTTCCTACATAATAATGTTGTAAGAAATTATTAAAATCACCATATGACTCAATAATAAAATTTTGATTACTTAATTCTCCATACAAACAAGAAACTTCTCCATTCATCTTATTAATAAACAATGGATATCTTTCAATTTTCCCTATACAAATCCAATTATCAGCACCACCAGGCATGTCCTCCGTATAAAATTGAATACTTTCGCGTTTTAGATGACCATATATAGTAATTACTCCACCATTCAACATTTCATATTTTTTTATAATAAAGTTATAATCTTTCAAAGAGCCTTCTTCTAATTTTTCATCAATCTTTTTTTCTACCTCTACAATTTCACCAATAAGCAAACAAAATGGATCATTACCTAAAATACCCTTAATTAATTCTATTTTTTCTAATACTGATTTCTCCATTTTCTACTCCCACTCATTATCTATTTAACTAAGATATAACTATTACTGTACCCCTTTTAAAGGTTATTATTTTTCACTTCATCAAACCACTCATCAGCAATATGGCTAGCTGTTTTAACTTCATCATTCGTATATACTAAATCATACTTATATTGAGCTTTAAACTTGCCACTATGAACATCATATATTAATTTCATCTCAGTTGGCATGTCACGCTCATACCCTTTGCATAATTCTTCAATTTTCTCAATATCTTCACATATAATGCGCAATACTATAGACTGTCTTTTGATAGACACATCATATCTTCTGTCTCCATCTTCCAATGCATCATTTACTTTGTGACATTTTACATATTTATTGTTAATGCAATAAAAGAAACTTCCCGAAATAATGCCTTCCTCACGCGAAGCATAAACGTACACTTTATCCGCTCTATCTTCAACATATTCCAAACATATACATATCATATCAGCTTGCAATTCACTAAACCTTTCCTCAAATTCTTTCATATTACTTTTTCACTCCTTAGATTAAAATTCAAATAGCAACGTCTTGATACCCCACTTCAGTTACTTTTTCATTTAGTAAACGTATTCCTAATCCATTCTCTCTATCCCACGTACAATCGAAAGTTATCCCAATATCTCGCTCTTCATGAATATCTCCATATGGGACTACAATTCCAACTAATGTGATCCTCCTAAGTAATTGGTCAATTGTTTCGATATACGGATAATTTTCATTAAATCCAATATCATACCCTAATTGTTGACGCTCTTGCTTGTAATAGTCTAAAATCACTTGTAAAAAAACTTGCTGCAATTGTTCCCAATTTTGCAATAATGAATTATAAGCAGTATATTGTCCTTCATCAAACTTACCGTCTTCTTCACCTTTTACTATCAATGCTATTTCAACTTCTTTTCCACAAAATTCAACGTTAATGTCCTTAACCCATCCATATGTATACTCAATCTCACCAAAAACTGCATCATTTATAATCATTTTTAACTCTCCCTATTTACTCCCTTGGATTCATATCGATTTCTCTATTCGTATGAAAGTTACCCTCTGATATTAACTGTTTTTTCCAGTCATTTCTATACTCAGTATAGTACTATCAATTGCTAATTTTCCAATTAGTTTTTTCGCCTTACCGTATGGAAATCTCTCTACTAATATATAAGGAAGTTTTTTTGAACCCTTTAGCAAATCTACCGCGGCAATCTCAAGCCCTAATACGTTCTTTATTCTTATTAAATCTTTCAAACCTTCACTAGGAGTTTTCACTAACACTATATTACAAATATCAGATGACTTATGTATTGTTTTCTGTTCTATTTCACTTACACAACCACTATTCACCCATTTTTTAAAATCAGCGGTAATTACAGTAGCATGGCTTGGATTCATATCCCCAGAATCAATTACTACCACCTCTTTTTCCTCTGCATGTTGAGCCATTAAAAATACATTACCACCACCGTCATCACCAATTGAGACATACCCCCTCGCATACTCATCTACTTCCCAAACCTCGTTCCTTTCTGCAATATACTCCGTACCATAAATAAGTAAACCACCACCGATTGAAAAGCCATTTGTACATCTCAATAATTCCTTATATACATTAGGTAATGTAACATTCATGCGATTTTCTACTGCTTGAATTTCAATATCACTCGCTGCTGACTTTTCTATCAAATCTGGAATATTAGATAGATTAATCATTTAATAATCCCTCCTAAACTATTAAGATATTTAAACGTATCGCCTGTCATCTCTCTATAATCGTTTCGCAATAAATTTCATGAAATTCATAAAGTATGTCGGTATGTAAGCCTTCATTTTTCATTTGGTAAGTAGACAATCATTTTCCCTTCGGGGTACTCACCTTTCCATCCACAGGGCCATCCTCCCATTTTATACGCCTTAAATACCTTTTCATAAAAATTATCCACCTTTCCATTTACTAAACGATTTAGTGCACACATCTCAAGGTCTCTTTCTACTTCCTCAAGAATATTTATATGATCAATAGAAATAAACTCCTGATAATAATTATAGTTATCAGAAAAAACTTCATATAACATATCTTTTTTTGATTCCATATTAGGGTTATAAGTTCCTTCTAATAATTTTGCACTTTCATCCGATTTCATATCATCCCAAACGATTTGTGTAACATCCAAATCTTGAGACCAAGCCAATTCCTGTGCTTTATCAAAATCATGAATTATTTCAATGTCATGTAATAATTCATGTAACTTTATATCATCCCTATCAAATAATCTTCTTTTTTGTATATACCCGATAACTTCCTCAACTAACTTAGTATTTTCACCATACTTCATCCCTGTAGCCACCTTCCGCGTCCGTCGTCCTTCGTTCCCATTCTTCATACTGTATTCACTTATGGATATTCTTTTGAATTTCATTGATTTTTTGTAAGTATCTTTACTCATGCAGAGCTGCCTCGAAACCCCATTGCCCTTGCTTCGAAATAAATTCTAATCAAAAACAACTCTCAATCCTAAGTTTTACGATAAATAAAAAACATCCATCTTGAAAAAAGATTGATCAAAATGGATTCTTCTTCAGCAGATTTTTGATTGGGCTTTATAAAAAATCCAAGCATTTTCTGCCTGTATTGCTCCATCATCGTGCCTGATTATTCTCTTAAAAGTGAAGAGTTGCTATTAAACTTTCTTAATATACTCATACACTTCTTTAGGTTTTATATTAAGCATGTGGGCAATCTCCGTTATTTTCTTTCCTTCTTCCTTCATCTTTTTTACTTTTATCTCCATTGTTTGCTCATATTCTTCTGCAATATCAAATAATGGACTTAATAAAGAGTTCCACATTTCAAAATCAGTAAATTTATTTCTTTCCAAAAACTCATTTAACAATATATCCAATTCTTTAGTTTGTATCATTCTTTTACCTTCTAACACTTGTTTCTCAGTTAGAAAATCACCTATATCTTTCATAAAATTAATAAATGATTCCATGGAATCTGCAAGAAAATCGCCACCACTCCAACTATCCATTCCGTGCATGAGTGAAGATATAGGGTATCCTTCCTCACTTAAGTCAATAATAATTGGATCTCCACACATAGTTTCATATGCAATAACAATCCAATTTGCATCCCAAGTATCTTCCTCATCGGTTACAAGTGAGTTTCCATCGGTGTCAATGCTGTATCCTACTTGAAATTCATCTAATTGCTCAAAAGAACATACATCAAAATTTACATACTCTCTAATTTTTTTATATTCTAAGTTAATAAGTTCTAAATTTCTCTTTATCTCTACTTTTTGATGATAAGAATTAAATTGTATCATTGTCATTTTTACTACATCCCTATTCATACTTTATATGTATTCTTTTGTATCTGGTTGTTTACTAACAAACTAAGCCAAGAATATTAATAATAGATATTGTTATTTTTTCTTTGCTGTATTCCCTACAGTTATTAGAAAACAAATTACAATGAAACTATAACACCAAATTCTCTACATGTTCTCAAATGTCTAATAAGATATTCACACCAACATTATTTACTAATAACTCGGTTAAAGATGGTGCAATTTTAACTGCATCCTCCATGTCCAAATTTCCAAAACTGTTATAGTATATACCAAAACCATCTTTACCTTGTAGATAAATTAATGCACCCCCACCTTCATCATCACCAATTGCGAGTGAATGAAGAAGGTAATTCTGCACTTTATAAGCTTCATTCATTTCTATGCAATCCGAAGCTCCCCATATCCTAATATACATTTGGTCATTAACATTAATTTCAACATTTGAAGCTAGCTGAATCATTTCTATATATTCTGTAGGTACATCTATTACTGAGAAATGCTGAAGCGCTTTAATTTCTTTTTCTTTCGAAGGAGGTTCTTTTGTATCAACAGTATACATAGCACTGATATTATGTAGTATGTTCATTTTAATTTTAACTTTCTATTAATCATGTAACTTACTTAAAAACTCTGTAAACGTATTAGCAACAAAAAATACATTTTCTCTTGCCAGTTCTTCTACTTGTGCTTCTGTTAAACCTTCTTGACGCATTAACATTTCTTTTTCGCCAGCATTCTCATGCTCCCAAAAAACTACAATTGGGTTTTCTGTATTATTTTTATAATCTAAACACATTAAATTTCCAGCTGGATCAATTGCAATAGGGAATACTTTTTGCGGAAGCGTAGGTTTGTATATTTCATACTTTTTAACAATGTACTCACTACTTTCCTCATCAAAACTAAATAAACTACCAAAGCAACGCTCTACATTGCCTACTTTAAATTCTTCTGGTAATACACTCGCACCTCCATTTATTTTTACACAATCAATATAATCTTGAGGTAACTGGAAGCCTAATTGTAATCCAATTTCTTTAATCTTAGTTTCTAATACTTCTGCATCAGCATATTCCCACTCTAAATCTTTTCTCATCTAATACCCTCTCCCCATAATTTATTTCCACCAAGATGGTTAATGCCATGAATATCTGTTAATACTAATTGCATCTTTCCAGGAACCTGATGATGGTGCCAAATAACCTCCTTTGTTCTAGCTACTCCCTTTTCAATCTAATCAAGCTGTTGTGGAGTAAACAATTCTCTTGGCACTTTACCTTTTTCAATTTCCTCTTTTTATGTCCTTTTACACTTTTTAAACTGTATATCATCTGGCTTAATATATAAACTTTTATCTAGTCTCATTGTAATCTTAGAATATCAAGCGGACAAACTATAATATCAATGGTAATGCCAATGATATTAATATTATTGAGGATTTGCGGGCGAATATCGGTTTTTGTTGAGAAAACAGTGATGAAAAAGACGAGCTTTTTTATTTAAACTGATTGATTCGAGTGTATGTTGGAAGTGGTAATGAATGCTTCTGAGCATTTACAGAACTTCTTTACAAGCAACGAATCGAACGAGACACGAGAAAAGCTATCCTTGAAGTTCGTAAAAACAAAGAAACCATTAACTTAAACGAAGATGCTAAATAACTCTTGTCATGAAATGACACTTAAAAAAGTCAACAGACCACTACATTCTCCTAACGTCGCTGTTGACTTTTCTTATTGGAAATGTATTTTTGGCAGTGCCCAAAGAACTCACAAAATAGTATCAATTTCCTTTTACAATTTGACCAATATCTTTCTCATCTTCACTTATCAAATCATAAAATCCTACATGAACACCTTCTTTATACAACCAACATAGGTCTGTTCCATAGGGCGCATCAAAAATTTCTAACATAACTGGGGCTATTTCCAATACAGAGTTTGCTCCTAAAACTTGAAAATTACTAGAATCATTTACATATTCATCATTATCTTCTGAAGAGTAAATAGTCCACCCATTTAATTGAGGAACTTCTGATTTTTCTCTAAATGTATAACGTATTGGTTTTCCGGATACAACATTCTTAGAAACAATAAAACCTCCATAGTCAGAATTATTAACTTTCATATTCACACTCCTCAATAAGAGTTAATAAATCATTTCTCAAAGAATACTCTTTGGTATAATCCACACATGATCTTTCAAATTATACTTTGAACCACTACTAATCCACACCTTTTGCTCTTCTAATTTCAATTATACAATATTAACAATCTATTTTCTTTTATTAATATATACCGCGCATTATTCATTAAGTTTAAATACATTTAAAGCACTTGTTGTCCAAAATAACAATCAAGTGCTTTAATTTCATATGATTTATAAGTAACATTAATCCATCACTATTCTTTTTTTCAATAGTCCAAATAAAGCTAGTTAATTTGGATATTTTACATGTTTACTCGCTAATAATGCAATTCTATTTTTCAGAAAGTTCATTAACAAATTCAGAGAAACTTTTAGAAATTAGTCGGATGTATTCCTCTCTTAACTCGTTATCTTCTTCAAAGTAATCCATATCACAATGATATACACTACCTCTATCTTTCCCATCAATTGATAAACAAATCAAACTCCCCGCTGGGTCAATTCCAATTGGAAGCAAATTACTTGGTACCACTTGCACCAAATTATAAATTCTTAATTTCTCTTCTAGATTTATTTCATTTTCTATTGATAGAGGAAAAAACATTGAAACAGACGATGTTATTACGCCTTTCTTAGTTGTATCATTAGTTTTAAATCTTCGTTGCTCAGTTTTCCCTCCATTTTTAGACAGCAAAAATTGTTTATAATCAGCAGGTAACAATATACCATACTTATTTTCGAAATCTTCGATATCTTCAATGCCAATAGGGGTAAAAGTATATTCAAAATCTAAATTCCTCATACAATTAACCTTCTTTCCTGTTCATTTTGTTTTTCTCAATCAGAGTATAATCTCTCAATCAATTCAGAAAAAGAGTCGCATATTAATTTAATTTTATCCTCATTCACTGATTCCTGATCATAGAGAACTACTGACGGAGAATCTTCAGCACAGTAATTAAAACAAATCAGTCCCCCAAATGGGTCTCTTGCAAATGGAATAATACCTTCCGGAAGTGAAGTTAATTCATAAACAACTTCTATATTTGCATCTTTGCTTGTAAAACTTAATAGACAATCAAAGACTGCTCCACCCTCATCATCATTAATATCATAAATATTAGGCTCAGGATAACCACCGTTATTTTTTTTAATGCATTCACGGTAATCATCTGGAAATCTGACACCAAATGAATTCTCCACAGCAATAATTACTTGCTCATCTATCGCTCCATCCGTAAATAGCCAAGTTACTCGGCTCATTTTATCATCTCCAAAATAATTTTCTTCAGTTTACCTGTTCTACCGTTATCTCCACCACCCAAAATTGCTCTACCACCTGTATGACACGCAATCTGATGTTCATAGTAAGCTGCCCGTAAAAGCCCCCCATTGGTGAGGGCTGATAATCAGTGGGGATGAACAAAACCCCCAGTTTCACTTTATTCACTACCTTTAACCCCACCACTCTCCAAATTCGAGATCCTACTCTGAATACTCGCCTTTGAGGCATCATGGGCTTCTTGGAATTTCCCGCCATAGTTCGTTCCAGTTCTAGCGACACTTCCATCTGGCAGTATTTCTACACCTTTAAAGATTTGGGATACAGAGTCCGCACCTTTTGCTAATGTATTTTCAATTATATAATACTGGTAATTTCCGTTAGGTTTAATTCATAAAAATAATTTTTAAACATTTATAACATGCCTATCTAATAAAAAAGCGCTTGATTGTCTTTCGTAGACAATCAAGCGCTTTAAGTTCATTTGTTTTTAAGCAGCATAAATTTATAAATTTTGTAGTAACAATATGACACTTGTTATACTTCATAACAAATACTATCTAAAAACTTACGAGTTTGTACGAGTTCGTTAGTTTAACTACTTTCTTTCGTTGAACTACTAAAAGAAATTTTCTATTTTCAATAAAACTACATTCTCGAACTGTAATCAATTGTAAATACCTTTTTATCATCTGATCCTTGAATTCAAATAAAAAGTTTTTAATAGAAATAAAAAAGCTCAATACGGTCAAATTAATGATGTACTGAGCACATTAATTACTAAATATAATTATAAAATTTTTAGTTCAGATTAACGCACGTAATAATTAACACTAAGTTTATTATTTGTCTTTCAAAAATTTCAAATACTTTCCATCTTCTACACTAAAGCATCTACCTCTAGATTTCTTATTAGCTATTTCTAAATACTCTCTAGCTTTAGAGAAATCCCCTACCTCATAAGCCACCTTGCCAGCCCAGAGTTCTCGTTCACCTGTATCTCCTCTTTCAGGATCTGCAACAAATATTTTATCAACCCATTTTTTCATCCGTTCAACATCATTTAATAAAATAGAGATATCTAAAATACCCCATATTATTAAAAAGCTCTCGTCATAAGTTACCTTATCATCTGGAAGCTCTCCCCATGCTTGCTCCAATAAAAAAACAGACTCTTCTAAATTTCCCTTATCAAACGCTTCATTACTCTTATCCATTAATCCTTGTATATAAACACCCTTTTCACCTGTTACATAAGCCATTACATCTACCTCCTAAATTTCATCTTTAATCACTTCAAAATATTTATCATCTTCACTATAAAAAATCGAATATCCTTCAAGTATATATGCCCTAAGCAAATACTCTTTAGATTTATTAACTTCTCCTAATTCATACAAACTTTCACCGAGACGTAACATAATAAAAGGGTTTTCTATTCCATCAGGACAATTAATTGCATTAAATAAAAATTCTTTAGCAGCGCTAAAATCTCCATTTATATAACATGTGTCACCTAATGCTGTATAAATCCATGTACTTGCTGCCCAATTATATTTAGGTTCTGGCACTAAATATAAAGCTTCTAAATACATTTTTATTGCATTCTCATATTCAAAACGATTAACTAAGTTATCACCTTCAGAACATATACTTACTATTCTTTCATACAGTTCATCCTGTAATTCCAATATAAACTCCCCCTAATTATCTGGTGGTAAATATGTCTGTCCTAAACTAGCACCCTCAGAACGGTTTTTACTATAGTGTTCCAAATAATAATTATCTGGATCACGCATCCAATCTCTTACTTCTTTAGACTTTGGTCCATACTTCCGTCCAACTTCATTCCACCAAGTAACTGCATCTATTTTATGTGCCATATCTGCCTCACTTAACGGACGCCACTTATTGTTACCGTCTAAAAATTCAGTTTTACCACGTACTGTTCGTATTTTTGGTGGATCTTCATTTTTCATTCTCTCTATTACTTCTTTACCAGTTCTGGAAGCTTTGCTAGGTGTACTACCCATATATTCCAAACGTTTAGTGCTGCCACTTAATTCAGGTAAACCCACTTCTTTATTACTTGCGTAACCCCCATCTGGTCGGTGCCATTTTCCATTTACATCTTGATAATAACCTTTAGGAATATCACCCGTAACCCTATGTTGTAATCTTAAACCCTCACAATAAAAAAGCAAACCATGTAAACCTTATTAAACTACTTCTTTTTCTTCTACTATCGGCAATTCATATGCCGTTTTATATTTCATCATGCCATATACAATGTTTACAAGCCTTCTCATAATACATACCAATGCTTGTCCTTTTGTTTTTCCTTCTTTAAGCTTCTTTTGATAGTACGCATGAAACACTGGATTTCGTGGCATCTTACTGCCTTTTGCTACTTGCACTTGCTGCACCACTGCTAAATTATAAAATAAAGCGTGTAGCGCCTGTTTCCTTGTTTGCTTTTGTGTGTCTTACCTTTCCCACCAGAACCAAAGTAAACAGGCGCAATCCCCGCAAATCGTGCTAATTTGTTGGCATTTGGAAATCGTCTTACATCTTCAATTTCTGCAATTAATGCTGATGCCGTCACAAGTTCTATTCCCGGCATCGTCTCTAATTGATAATCTAGTAGATTTACTAGCTGTTTTAATTCTCTTTCGATGTATTTCATTTCTTTCTTTTTAAACTCAATCTCCCGTATAATACTTCTCACTAAAAAGTCTCGTGTGTCTTAATATTCCTTCATTGTATGTCCATCTTCTTTTACAAGTTTTAATATGTCGCTTGCTTTCTTTACCGAACATGTATTGTGACTAACCTCTACTAAAAAAGCCGTTAATTGCTTTATATTTGCCCCCTCTAAACAAGAGGGTGACGGATATTGCTTCCAAAATGCTAATGCTGTTTTTCCATTTTCTACGCTAAAACACAAAAAAGCACTTGTTGCCTTTAATTGACAATCAAGTGCTTTAAGTTCATATGTTTTTAAGTAGCGTAAATTTGTAAGTTTTGTAGTAACAGTATGACACCCTTTGTACATCATGACAAATACTATATTAAAACTTACGAGTTTGTACGAGTTCGTTAGTTTAATATACATTCCATGTGTTTATATTTATCGCCCGGTAAAATGTCATCTCGCCTAAGCTCGTACTTTATTTTCTATTCTATCATTGCACATAACACTCTATGATGGTACAACCATCATGGAGTATCTATTTTCAAACGCCCTATTATTTTTTCTGTCTTTCATTTAGTTAAATAGGATTATTCGGAAATTCACTATGATATTTATCGATTAACGCTTTATATTCTCTATCATTTGGTACTTCTCCTAAGTATTTATTTTTCCAAATAATCATTTGGTCACTAAAACCATATTCTGTATCGAACCAATTTGTATAATCATAATGCATCTTAAATTTCCCACTACTCTCAAGAGTCATTGTAAAGGAATACCAAAGTTCTTGCTGATTATCTTTAAAAACATTTCTTAGTTCATCACTCAACTCAAACAGCTTTCTTTTATTTTTTTTAAATTCTTCTTTATCAATAGCATAGTTAAATGGGATTTTCACACTATAATTAAAGCATTGTCTATTTTCAGGTGTATTATAAAAAAAGTACGTTCCCCCTCCAGTTTCCGATATCTGAGCATAAAAATAAAATTTCTCCCATTCTTCTGGAATCATTTCATTAACCGTTTCAGCTATTTCTCTATACAACTTGTTCATTTCTTTTTCCACTTTAATCAACCTCCTGCGCGATTTCTAATCGTTTTCTCAAATATCCCTTTTCCTTCTATTTCATAAACTATTTCAAAATAATTTGGTCTTAATGACGTTCCTTGATAAACTGGTTCAATTTTTACTGATACTTTTTTAGGAGGCTTCCCACCTAATGCATTAACCCATTCTTTCTCCATATTATACCATTCTCCACCCGAACGATTAATTTGTTTATTTTGAGCGATTAAATTATCAATATCACCGGATCCATGGAATTGCGTCCCTATCAAGTGCCCACCATCATCAGGCAATCTATCTTCTCTTCCTGCAGCCACTTGCATTCCTGTGTTTCGTTTTCCTTTTTAAAGTATTAATCCTTCCGCCTCAACATCTACTATTCTACCAAGTTCATCTGTTGTATATTTATAACCATCCTCAGTGATATAGCGTACGTTTGGCGCAAGTTCTTTCCTTCCATTTTTTCCTTTAACAATGTGCTTCCCAAGATCTTTCTCTTTTATTTCAGTTATCTTAGGAGTTTCACCCGTACCCTTAACCCCACCACTCTCCAAATTCGAGATCCTATTCTGAATACTCGCCTTTGAGGCATCATGGGCTTCTTGGAATTTCCCGCTATAGTTCGTTCCAGATCTAACGACACTTCCATCTGGCAGTATTGCTACACCTTTAGCGAATGGGGTTACGGATTCCACACCTTTTGCTACTGTATTTTCAATTATATAATATTCCCGACTTAATCTATCTAACAATCCTTAAAAATAATCTATATTGATTTTCACTAATTTAGCAATCTCTAATATCTCTAAGAAAAAAGCACTCGCTACCAATCATAGGTTTTCGAGTGCTTAAATGTATATACTTCCCATCATATTTAAATCATTTTTAAGATTTGTTCCTTCACATTTTCGTCAAACTTGGCTCCTTCTACCTTTGCTCCTGTCCAAACTACATTGTCAAGTTTAGCACCGGTAAAATTCGCGTCAGTAAAATCACCATTTAAAAGGGTCGCTCCTGTTAAATCTGCGTTTGTAAAATCTGCATTTCTAGCGTTTACTTCTGATAAATTAGCATCTTCTAAATATGCTTTTTCAAAGTTACCTTCTGTAAGATTCGCGTTGCTGAAATCCGTTCCCGAACAGTCGGCCTGTTTTGCATCTATTTTATATAAATTTGCTCGTCGAAAAGTAGCATGATTTAATATCGTTCCAACTAATTCTCCATATGAAAAATCAACTTCATCAAAACATGTTTCAAAACAACTACTTATATTTACCTTTGCATATTTCATATTGGCTTTAGAGAAATTAGCTTCACCAAATCTACAATCTGCAATATGTATTTCCTCTAAATTACAGCTCCTGAAATCAGCAAACTCAAAATCACAATCAAAAAAAGATGCTCTCATTAGTGAAGAAGCTCTTAAATGGACTTGTTTTGCCATGATACCCTCTGCCATCACCTCTGACAAATCTGAAAAAGTAAGATCTAAATTGCTCATATCTAGCCCATCTATAATTTCATCATTGTATTGAGATCTATTTAATATTTCCATGACTCTTATTCTATCATTATTTTTCTCATCCATGATTACAAATTCCTTTCATTTAACTTTCCAGATACTCCTTCCAAGCAACATTTGGAGAATAAGTTACAACCATTCGACTTTCATGAAAACTTGGCATGGCCATTACTTGAGCTGGTTCTAAGTATTTCATTACATGTAACCAACTATCAAGTAACATATCTATATCGGCTTCTAATGGATTTTGTAAAAGGTCTATACAAATCCCACCCCAATCCAGCTCTGATACGACAGCTGGGCTATTTAGTAATAATTCCTTATCAAACATGTCTAAAATATGACCACTCAAATATGTTTTAGCGCCTACCCCCAAAGGACCGTTAGGAAGAAACCTTACCGGTATAGGTAAGGCAGACATATTCATCCACATATGTAACCGTTCACGTTCTGTATTCCATGGATAAGACGCTTTCCAAAAGATTTGCGACACCCCAAAACGTGGTTTTACAATTTCTGCGATTTGATCGGATAACTCAAAAAAAGCAGACCATAAACTTTTAGGTATTGATTTATGAAACTCAAACTCAAGATATGACCTATGACTCCAGTTAACTTTAAAGCTTCCTCTATAGTGCACTGCTTTATCACGATACAAATGTACTTCTGATACTTTACGTTCCAAAATCACCTTTTCAAGAATTTCCTCACGATTATATTCTACCCGTACAGTTTCACTGTTACCCCAATGAGTAGGAGCAAATTTTTCATTCGAATCAAACACGCTCAAAAGACGACCTAGTATCTCTTCCTGATTAATCGATACTGTAGGATACATTGCAATTGTAAAATAATTAGGTTTCATTTAAATCCCCCTTAATACTAAAAAGTAAAGTTACATACTTATCTATATTTTTATCCATATACCTCCACCAGGGATATCTGGGTGCGCTTCCCACTTATGTGTCACTTTACCACTATTTGGATCAGTATAGAAAATGTCACTCTCTTTCGCTAAAGGCCCACTTGGTCTTGGATGAGGAGGAATCCCATTCAAATCGGGTTTATCGCTTGATATTGTCACAATATGACTTCCATTTTTATCTTCGAGCATCTCTCTTTCAGCTCGCATTTGGCTGTCATTATGAATAACGTGTTCTTTGTCACTTATTTTGTGTTTGTGATCATGAACTAAATCGATTTCATCCTTAGCATTACGACCTATACTATCTGGACGCGTAAGATGCCCTTCACTGGATGTATACGTAACAACCTTGCCAGAGTTATTGTCCTCTAATGTACGATTTAGGTGTTCTCCCAAAGCTTTTCTTCCTTTTATTTCTTCTTCTCTTCCACGCTCTTGACTTTTCTTTAAATTTTCACGCTTAACATCCCACTCTTTACGTTCTAAAGGCTCTTTTGTTTCTTCACAATGACGATTATACCTAATGTTATCTGCTTCCTTATAATCCCCCCGTGCTTTGGCTTCATCTATTTTTATTCGATAGTATTTTTCTCTTTCCGGGGTTAGTTTAATTTTGTTTGGGTTTGCGTTACTACCACCACTACCCTTAGCAAGTTGATAAGCGTCATCCTTAGCTGCCGTACTTGCCTTTGAAAACTTTCCAGCTACTTCTCCAACAGTTGAAGATTCTATATAAGGAAGCTTCATTCCTATTCCAGTATCCACCGTCCTAACTGCTACTGGAATAGGAGTATTTTTCATAGCATCTAGTGCATTCTTTAAAGTCTTATTTTCCTTAAGCGATTGTACCACATTATTTCTACGCTAAAACGCAAAAAAGCACTCATTTCCTTTAATTGACAATCAAGTGCTTTAAGTTCATATGTTTTTAAGTAGCATAAATTTGTAAGTTTTGTAGTAACAATATGACACTTTTTATACTTCATAACAAATACTACATTAAAACTTACGAGTTCGTTAGTTTAATATACATTCCATGTGTTTATAGTCATCACCCAGTAAAATGTCATCTCGCCTAAGCTCGTACTTTATTTTCTATTCTATCATTGCACATAACACTCTATGATGGTACAACCATCATGGAGTATCTATTTTCAAACGCCATATTATTTTTTCTATCCACTTCACATAAAATTTATTTTTCATTCATCATTATATTTTTTAATCGTGTAATTTACTTAAAAAATCAGTAAATGTATCTGCAATGTAAAATACATTTTCTCTTGCGATTTTCTCTGCTTCTTCTGCCGTAATCCCTTCACTTTCCATCAGCGCTTCCTTTTCCCATGCATCTTCATGTTCCCAAAAAACAACAATTGGATTTTCTTCATGATTTTTATAATCAAAGCAAATTAAATTTCCTGCTGGGTCAAATGCAAATGGAATTAATTCTTTAGGTAATGTATCACTAAAGTCATTATATACTTCAACTATATATTCGTCACTATTTTCATCAAAAGATAATAAAGTCCCAAAAACTCTCTCATGATTATTCACATTAAATATTTCTGGTTCCACATTAGCACCATTATTCACAGCTACACATTTTATATAATCGTTTGGAAATTTAACACCTATTTCATTACCAATTTCCCCTACAAAATCTTCACTTACAGTTGCATCAGCAAATTGCCACTCTACTTTTCTCATCTAATTCCATCTCCCCATAATTTATTTCCACCTAAGTGATTTACTTTATGTACTTTTGAAATAACTAATTGCATCTTGCCAGGGACTTGATGGTGATGCCATGTTAATCCTTTTATTCTTGCCTTACCAGCATTTATTTGAGCTAATTGACCTGGAGAAAACAATTCTTTTGAAATCTTGCCTGAATCAATCGCTTCTTTTAATTTCCTTGTACATTCCTTAAATTGTGCCTCATCTGGACTAATATGTAAATTCTTATCTAGTCTCATTTTCGTTTTAGTATTCGAATATGTTTCTGTTAGTCCCACAACTTCTTTAAACTCTTCAACACTATCATATCCCTTAGGCACAATTGATCTATTAATCAAATTTCCGTCTTTATCGTAATTATTTTTAATTACTTCGTCAATTTCAGATCTATGAACAGCGTTACCCGTACCCTTAGCAAGTTGATAAGCGTCATCCTTAGCTACCGTACTTGCCTTTGAAAACTTTCCAACTACTTCTCCAACAGTTGAAGATTCTATATAAGAAAGCTTCATTCCTATTCCAGTATCCTCCGTCCTAATTGCTGCTGGAATAGGAGTATTTTTCATAGCATCTAGTGCATTTTTTTAAGTCTTATTTTCCTTAAGCGATTGTACCACATTATTTCTACGCTAAAACGCAAAAAAGCACTTGTTGCCTTTAATTGACAATCAAGTGCTCTAAGTTCATCTGTTTTATAAGTAACATTAATCCGTCACTATTCTTTTTTCAATAGCCCAACTAAAGTTAGTTGATTTGGATATTTTACATATTTACTCGCTAATAATGCATTCCTTAATTTAACAGAGAATATTTTAAGATTTATTTTGCTCTTCATATTCTTTCATCTCTTCGAATTTTCTTCGCTCATTTTCATTACTCGGTTTCTTCCCTAAATATTTATATTCAAAATAATCCACTCGGTCATTCGGTCCAAAAGTAGATTGATACCATTTAGTATACCCATAATAAATTTTTAATTTCCCCTCAGATGTCACAATCACGTCAAAAGGTTTATAGACTTTGTCTCAAAATTTTAAAAACCTTTTATTCAAAACCGATAACAATCCATTCATCTACAAAATCCCAAAAGTGAACATTATATTTAGGCTGACTCTTAGCTGACCAAAAAGTAGCATTGTTATTCTTACAATTTTCATAATCTATAGCTATGTAGCTCCCCATACCATTACTAAAGAATCCAAAAGATGTTTTTAAATTAATCTTTATAGGTTCTTCCAATTCATCTATAATCCCCCACTCTAAGTCATCATCCCCAAAGTAAGTTATAGCTTCTAATGGCATCAATCCCATCGATTCACTTGTGTAATCATAAAATCCATTATGAACATTTTCATAAAAGTCCCTAATAGATTCAGGAATTTCTCTCCATGAAGATTCTAATTCCTCATTATTAAAACTATCTTTAGGATTTCTTCCTTCATAATATAAATCTTCTCCACCTTGATTTTTTATTGTATACAAGATTGAATAGGTGTCCTCACTTATCATCAGTTCAATATCCTCAAGGTATTCTGATAAGTAAGCAATAGTATTAGATAAATTATTATCTACATATTTTTTCCATATACTTAAAATTTTCTTGATTCTCTTTTCTCTATTATGTTCACTAAATACTTCCACCCATAAATCAGGAATTAAAGATGCATTTATATTCTTAAATTCATTTGCATTAATCAATTGAATATCTTCATTATACTCTCTTAATATATCTAACTTAGAACTCATTTTTCCCCATCCTTTTTAATATTATTTTATATTATTCTTTTTTAAAATCATCAATTTGTTTTTGCAATATTCTTTCAAGCTGTTTTTCTCTTGTAATCATCTTGCTCCTAAAGTCAAGACTAACTTCTATCTCATCTGGTGTTCCCTTTTTATAATGTGTCCATTCTTCATACGATTTAGATTGCTTTGAAGTGTTTGCAGATTTACTTAATCCTGTAAAGTTTTCTGGGTTATTTAATACTTCTAACTGTTGTTTTTCTGTTAAATTACCAAAACCATCCATACTTGCAATTCTGTCCATAGACACAATATGATCTGCTTCTAGTGAACCTATAAAAGTTTTTCCAGGAAGAGCCTGATCCTCCGTTTCTATCTTTTTATTGTGGCCTTTATTTACTTGTTTTCTTATTTTTGCTGTCGGTGTTTTTTTTCTTAATGCTTCATATTCTTCATCTGTAATCTTTCTCTCACCGTACCTAGGAGGAATTCCACTATCCCCCGTACCCTTAACCCCACCACTCTCCAAATTCGAGATCTTACTCTGAATACTCGCCTTTGAGGCATCATGGGCTTCTTGGAATTTCCCGCTATAGTTCGTTCCAGATCTAACGACACTTCCATCTGGCATTATTTCTACACCTTTAGCGAATGGGGTTACGGAGTCCACACCTTTTGCCACTAGACCTTTAATGAAGTAGTCCGCATCATTAATCTTATCTACGGTTTTCCAGCCTTGTATTTTTAAATTTTTTAATAGATTATTTTCCTTAAGCGATTGTACCACATTTTTACCCAAATTTGGATTAAAACCAGGCATTCCTTCTTTGAATTTTAATAATTTGGCTAAATCAGCTAATTCACTCGTCCCTTTGAATGCTTTTACTCCTTTTCCTACTGCTCCAACAACTGGGATTGCATCTAATCCGCCAAAAATGATGTTTCCTACCCGCTCTTCTTGGCTCAATTTCCTATGTGTTCCCCAGTCTTCTCCGTCGATACCGCTTTTTATTTGTACACCTCCGTATACTACTGCGGCAGCGGCCCCGAGTGGTGGACAAAGGATTGTTGTGATGATGATTCCTACGCCTATTCCTATGTCTCGCACCATTTCTAGTTTTTTCTGTTCATCTTCTATCGATTTGTATTCAAATCCTCGTGTGGATGGGACTACTTTCTTGTATTCTTCATAATTTAATTTTGCATCCGGATTTTGTTTTTTTAGTTCTTTGTATTCCCCTCTCAGTACGTTATCAAATGCAGGTGAATCTCTAAAAATATCTTCTACTGTTATTTTATCTTTCTTCTTCTGTATTGTTTGTGGTACACTTCCGTAGCCTGCATGCGCACCTGGTAATACTGTCGTTGTTGTAGAGCCAATTCGGTTATTTGTTTCAAAACTGAGAATAGATGTATCTCTCATTTTTTGAGCGAATTTATCCATTTCTACTAAAAAAGGTTTATCTATATGTTCAGAGACTAATCGCCCTGCTTCTCCGCAATATTTTTGTAATGTCGAATAACTATCAAGTAATTCCCCGATTTTTTGCGATTGATCTTTAGGATTAAAATGGATACTACCATCCGAGTCTAAATCTCGTATTCTTCCATCAATTCTTTTTAATGATTCATTTGCTTCCCGTAATTTCATGAGTGCATCTTTTGTAATTCGATTCATACCATCCCCCATGTTTTGCCATGGTTCAGGTCTATATTTCACATCCATCTCGTTTTCATCCCCCCAGCCGTATGGTGATTTCTACAACTTACTTAATATTTCACGTAATTGTTCGTCCTTTTCAAGCATTTCTACACATACATTTCCTACAACTGTCGCTGACCTAGAATAGTGTTCAGCCAATTCTAGTGTTTTGTGTAATATATCAGGATATTTTTCAATTACTCTCATCGCTTCACCTTTTTGATAAAAATCACAGCTTAATAAACTCTCAATATTCGTTCCAATGACGTCTACATGGATTTTATATATATTTTCTAACTTCATTACTATATCAAGTAGTTCTTGAAAATTAACTAATACTTCTTCTCCACCACCAGAACCACTATCTCCCATTGATACTTGCATTATTGAATACCTCCTAACGAGAATTGTCTCGGGTCAATTAACTTTTTATATGGCATTTTTAACACGTCATACAATTTCTTATTAATCGCATAGAGGCTCACCCAGTCATATCGATTACGATCTACATCGATTTGAACGAAATCTTCTCCTTCAGTAAAATATAAGAAACATTCCCATTTTCCTCCTCTATTACTTCGAGGTCTCGTATACGTTTCTATCGCTATAACGTCTTTATTTGATAAATCTTTTTCCTCAAATGTTTGTTGTTCTGCCTCTGTCATTCTCTTTGAGAAAAATGTATCTTCTATTTCCCTCGGTTCTCTCAATAAGAAAGGAATGCGTGTTAATAATGAAAAATATACGTCCGGCTTTGGTATGTAGTCGATCTCGTATTTTTTATTTGGTTCTATTTCTGTTAATACAGCCACACGGTCTTTATCCTCTTTTAAAAAGCCAATTAATACATTATTCATTCTCGTGTATTCATGACAATTTTCATATTCCTTTAATAGTTCAATTATTTGAAAAGCTGCAGGGGTAATTCCATTTTCACTTGTAAGTAGGCCTTTTTCTTTTAAACTCGTAGTTGCTTTCGTGACACATTCTGCATCAAGTAAAATAATTGCGTCACGGTTTGGCAATCCAAATATATCGGTAACCCCAGCTGCACCTGCGAGAACATATAATTCAGCAGGTGCAAAACTCATTTCTTTCCCCATTCTTTTATCCCTCGTTTCTCCATCACAGTTGTTTTATCGCCCTTACTTCCGATTTATCTCCGTACGTTTGAATGCTTTTATCTAACTCTTTCAAAGCTTTCGTATGTCCTTCAAATGCCTCTACCATTTCTGAATTATATTGAATGATCAAATCAAGATAACTTAAAAATGCATCTCTCGTTTTTCCATTCCATTTCGCACCTGTGACATATGCTTTTAAGTCTTTCGCTTGGTTTAAAGAATCCTTCATACCATTTTCAATGTTTTGTGCGTAAGAAATGGCACTTGCAGTGTTACTTCCTATAATTTCAACCTCTTTACCACTCATGTTGGTTCCCTCCATTCTTTGTATGCTTAATGGATAAGTTTTTCAAATTCCTTTTTCTTTTCTTCAAAAGCCTTGGTCGCTGCAGCGTATGCTGACGCTTTCTCCGATTCTGCTTTCGCTTTATATTCCAAATACTTTGCATAAGCTGTACTTTTTGCAGATCCAACATCGCTTAATGCACTTTTAAAATAGGATACTAATGTATGTAATTCTTCATCCTTTTCATGACGTTTTTGTTCAAATTCAACTGCCGGAATTTTATTAGCTTCTAAACCATTACTTTTACTCTCATAATCTCTCTTCGCTGATTCAGCATCTTGAATGAATTGCTTTAACTCTCTTTCTTTATCTTTTAAATAATCATGTAAATCATCATACCGATCTCGTTTCCTCGCACTTTCTGTAAAACCAGACGCATTTAAAAAAGCATTGTACAATTCATCTAACATCTTTCTCCCCCTTTAGCACAATAACTATGTAGTTAAATTCGTATATTTAAACATGAATATTCATTACATTAAGAATTAACAAATAATTTTTTTACATATTGCTATTTTATCAAAGGGATTTTAACATTTCCATATTTTATGAATGGCTTTCGCATTTTTCTTCAATAAAGTGAAACTTTAATCAATATGACTATGTATTTATTACTACCTTTTATCCAATTCATTCGTATTAAATCCTTGCTTGAGAGTAAGACCAGTTCTTTCTTATTTCATCAACAACTATTTCTGGATAATCCCAATGAAGCGTACGAGTAGGCTCCCTGACTCGTTTTACTATTCCTTAGGCTGTTTTGTTTCTATATTCATTCCAATATTTTGGCTCAGTCGCTCTTAAAAGAACAATAGAAAAAGGATCTGATATGAATATCAGATCCTTAACTTTAATTTCATAATACATACATCTTTTTACACGATAACTGGTTCATACGTGCTCAAATTATCATACTCAGTTTTTACAATACTAGGTGGAAGGTTAACACATCCTCAGATTCACCTTTTCTTGTAGCAGTGCATAATGTTTAATAAAATTAAAGCATATTTTTACTTACCAGACTTAATTTTTTCGTTATATTCTTCTAAAGTTAACCCTTTTTCTTTTAGATAAACAGCAACTTCTTTCCCTACATAACGATAGTGCCATGGCTCATACTTAATGCCAGTAATATTCTCTTTATCTTTTGGATAGCGGAGAGTAAATCCATATTCTGCAGCGTTCTTATCTAACCATTTGAATGCATCGGTAGTTTCAAATTTTGCATTTAAATCTTCTACAGTATTCTGCCATTCAACTGAAATAATGTCTAACGCTAATCCAGTATGATGTTCACTTGCACCAGGATACTGAAGATATTCCAATGCCTTAGCACTAGCCTCTTTATCCGACAAGCCCTGAGATTTATAGCTTTTAACTGAAGCATCATAATAAGTTTGTTGTAATTTTATAGCTCGATAACCTGATCTTAAATAAAGATTGATTCCCTCTTTTTTTGCAGCTGCTACCATATCCTGATAGGAAGTTGCAATTCTACTATCTATTTTCATATTTGGCTTCGCATTTTGGGTGATACTTGTTAATTCAATTCCTAGTTCCTTTGATAACATATGCTCTCTATTTACAAGGATAATTCTCCAATCATTAACATCAGAGATAGGTAAAACATCTTTTTTCTTCGCATGTATTTCATTTTTATTTTTATCGTTATTATTAGTAGTTGCCTGAGATGTTTGCTTTCCACTACAAGCAGCAAGACTCCATCCCATTGCTAATACCAATGCTAAAATTATAAATTTTTTAATTGTATCTCATTCCCTTTTTGTTTATTAGTCTTTATACCAATTTCCCAACACGTCTCTAGGAATCTCCTTGAAATCCTTCAAAGAAACCGGGCCGACAAATTTTTTAATTCCATGTTTTTTAGAATTTTCATCCGAATAATCTTTTAAAAATTGAATTTTAAATTGTTTCTTACCATCAGCATAGTCGGTTACTGTCGGTACGATTGCCGCTTGTCGTATACCAAAAGTTTTATCTTCATACTTAACAAATTGTACATAAGATAATCCTCCAACCAATGTTTCTAATTTTTCTTGCGCAGAAATAAGATTTCCAAGAGAATAATAGATTAGCGTTTCATGTCCATCTTTATTTTGTTTCCACTCAATTGGTTGAATTACATGTGGATGATTTCCAATTACTACATCTACACCTAAATCTGTTAAATATTGAGCAACTTCTTTTTGTTGCTTTGAAGGTGTTGAGGTATATTCTACTCCCCAATGCACCATAACAATCACCATATCAGAGCTACTCTTTGCCTTTTCCACATCATTTTGTATCGCTTTTTTATCAATTAAATTTAAAGCCCAAGACTTATCAGCTGGAATTTTAATTCCATTCGTACCATATGTATAATTTAGTAACGCAAAACGAATACCATTTTTTGTAATCGTTTTTATTTCATTACGCTCGTTTTTACTCTCATTAATACCTACTGGGATAACATCCGGATATTTTTTCCAGTATTCTCTTGTATTCGCAACACCTTTAATACCCATATCCATAGCGTGATTTGTCGCTTGCGTCACTATATTGAATCCAGTGTCCACTAAAGATTGGCCTACTTCTTCAGGTGTATTGAAAGTCGGATATCCTTGTACTTTTAAATTATTTCCGGCAATCGGAGTCTCCTGGTTCACTATAGCAAGATCACTTGATTTAACAGCTTTTTTGATATTTTCATAAATATAATTATAATCATATGAACCGTCTTTTTGTTTGCCATCTTTAATTACTGCGTCATGATATAAATTATCACCCGTTGCTATTAAATTCACAACCGATTGTACTTTTTTATCTTCCGTAAAATTAGGAGACTGTTGGATAGGACTTTTATCTACCCAATTCGGTGCTTTTAATGATGTATCTATATTGGATTCAGCCGGTGGTAATGAAGCTTTAGATGTCTTAACATCTGTATTACTACAAGCGGTTAAAAGCACTAAAAAAATAAGACATACTAAAAAAAACTTTTTACTTCTCTGTAAAGTATCTAACATGTGATCCTCTTTTCTGTTTTATTCCTTATAACCAGTTCTAACAAATCATTCTTTAAAACAACGTATTTTGGTTTTACCCTTAATTATGGAAGGACACTCTGTTACACCTGCTTCGGAATATACTAATAATTGTTTTCCGCTTTCTAGCAATCTATCGATTCCATCAGAAGTGATAGGTTACTAGAAAAAGATGATCCATCAGGATGTCGACTAGTTTGATATACCTATTCCAATTGCAATAACTCGTTTAATATTTAAACAAGATAGGAGAATCGTTCATATAGCCTCTTCTCTCGCTTTATGTTTAAAGTGCCTCCAAAAAAGGGATCGTTGCTGTACCCCTTTACATAGTGCGAAATTTTTGTAACTAATTTCTTTCATTCAAGCGACAAACATTATACCGATAACAATAAGTAAGACCCAAGAACTTATTTTACCAATATACGAAAAAAGTAGCAATCTTTTGTCCCATATAAAGAAGCCCATTAGGAGAAATGAACGAGAGATTCATTCTATTCAATTCCTTCATTGATTAATAAAAAAACAAGCCATCCAACTATTGGATGGCTCTATACTATAAAGAAAATTTGTTATTGGATTACTTCAATTTCCCTTCAAAAACAATCTTCCTACCGCACGGCTCAACTACTGTTTTGCCGTCTTTCTTTACTTCATGAAAGATTGGCTCTTCCATACGACGAGACGGAGCGTAGCCTTCTTGTTCCATACGTGCTAAGCAGTCTGTAATTGTTTCATTTTCAAGTACTTCAAATTTCTTTTTATTAGGTTGTTTTGTCATGCCCTAACCTACTTTCTATTTTTCTTGATGCAAATTGATTTTTCATGTAGACCATATATAACATTGCGAGAATTCCCATTATAATCATAACCGCAATAAAAAAGCTTGTATACTGTATTTTTTCTATAAATACGCCGCCTAATACAGGTCCCATAATACTTCCTAAACTAAAAGCGATTCCGGATAATATATTACCTGCCGGTAGTAAATGTCTCGGTAATAAATCAGTCATAAATCCAAGCCCTAAAGAGAAGCACGATCCAATAACCATACCCGCTAAAAGCATGCAGGCAAAGACGATCCAGTAATATTGATCAAATACGGCGGCAAGTAGAAAAATGCCCGTACTTATGCTAAACGTCCACGTTAATATACGGTCCCTTCCGTATTTATCACTCAATATACCGAGCGGAATTTGTGTAATAATACCCCCAACTGCAAATGCTGGTAATAAGAAGGATACATCTGAAACAGACCACCCTTTACGAAGTGCATATACTGGTAAGTTACTGTTTAGCATTGCTTCAAGTACGCCATATGCAAGTGGTCCTAGCAGTGCAATCCATCCTAATCCAACAACTTGTTTATAACGAGAAAATGATGATTCACTCTTCGCTTCTCTTTCATCTTGCGCTGGGAATGCATTTTTTGTTGGAAGTAGTAAAAGCCAACCTATTAAACAAAGTACAGTAGATATAATAAATGGCGTTGCAAGACCGTACTGCACAGTGCTTGCTAAATACGGGCCAACGGCAAAACCAATTCCAAAGAATACACCGTATATCGATACTTGTCTCCCTATTTTACTTGGGTCTGATGTTGTCGTGATCCACGTTTGTGTTCCGACATGAAGCATATGATCTCCGACTCCAACTAGAAATCTAAGGATAAACCATACCCAAAACGAAAATATTTGTGTAAAAAAGAATAATGAAATAATAACGAGAAACCCACCTATAACAATAATCGGCTTCATTCCAAACCTTTGCATCGGTTTTTCAAGAAACGGCGAAATGACTAATATCCCAATGTACAATGCCGTCGCATGAATACCATTAATACTTGAACTAACCCCTTCTTGTTCAAAAATCATTGCAATGGCAGGTAAGAGCATTCCTTGTGATAAACCTGAGATTGCTACAATCCCAACCATAATCCAAAAAGTAAAACGCATTGACATCCCTTTCCCTCTCCTTCTCACGCTTCCACTTTTCATTATAAACTGTTTCTGCAAATGCGTGTACGGATATTCACAATAAAAAACAAGCTAAAAGAATGAACCTTTTAGCTTGTTATCTTATCCTTCCCAAACTTGCGCTTTCACATTGTTATGAAATTGCTTAAAGTATGGATGTTTATAAAAAGCAGTTTCATATAAGTATTGCTGTGCGTTAGCGATTGGTGGCTGCGGATATTGCATTTGTAAAGGAACTACAGCTGGCGAAACTTGCATATACAGCGGGTTTATCATCATTTTTGTATATGCGTAATGATTATATGGCGAATAAGCGATGAAAAATGGTTGATGCATTGATAATCTCCCCTTTTACCTACAATGTTATAGTATATGCAATACCTTTCATTTCGGGGATTATTTCTGTTCTAACCAATTCTCTACATGTTTTATAAATACATCTAAACAATCAATAAACGGCGAGTGTCCGCAATCTTCTAATACCTTCAACTCTGCATTTGGCAAATGTTTCGCTAATTCCTCACCGACTACTTGGGGTACGACATAATCTCTATCGCCTTGTATGACGAGTGTTGGCGCTTTAATACGATGAATTTGCTTACTTCCCTCTACAACCCCATTATGTTCATCTGAAATATTAAATGTAATGAGCGCATAATTCACATCTACGAAATTACGTTGCGTTAACATATCATCTAAATACTTTTCATAACGGTCCGGTTCAGGTTGGTTATGCGTATATATTAATAGATTCCATACTGTACGGTAATATAGTTTGTTCATATTTTTTATCGCGTCTAATACTGGAGCGATTTGTACTGGATCTTGTGCAATTTCTTCTTTCGTCTTTACTAAACTTGATACAATCGGCTGCCCATTCGTATCTTTTTTAAAGATTGGGTAACCTTTCATTCCTACTGATTCTACTAAAATTAACTTTTCTACAAAAGTTGGGTGATTCGCTGTAAATTGCATCGCAACGCCACCGCCCATTGACCAGCCCATTAATGAGAATTTCTCTAGCTTTAACTCGTCGATAAATAATTTTACATCTTCTGCAAAGTCTTGTAATGAATCTATCGATTGATTATACGTTGATTGTCCAAACCCTCTTAAATCAAGAGCGTAAATATGGTATTGATCTTGCAACTTTTCAATAACTAAATCCCAATGTTGTGACGATGTCATGTTCCCGTGAATGAGTACAAGAATATCTGTATTTCGCCTTCCAACTTCCTGATATGCAATCGTTTCTCCGTTCGATAGTGAAACAAACTCCATTGTTGCAGGCTTAATCATCACAAGTTCCCCCATTCTATTTAATAGAAAGAAAATTCTTTACTTAATTAAAGAATAGCACGTAGAATGTACGTTCGCAACATAAAACCTATAAGAATTTTTTACATAAATCAACATGTCTATTACTAGACAATTATTATAAAAAAGTATATAGTTAGCTAGGTAACTAATTTGAAAGGATCAAAATACATGGACGAAAAACAACATTTTTTTCACATCGTCAGCCAGACTTCTCGAAAGTTTACGAAGAAATTTAATGAACGTGTATCTCCAACAGGGTTATTTAGTGCGCAATGGGCTGTTATTTTCCGCATTAATCAAACTGGTTCTTGTACGCAAACAGAATTGTGCCAGTATTTAAATGTTGAATCACCAACGATGACTCGTACATTAACACGTATGGAAACGATGGGATGGATTATTCGTACAGAAGGTAAAGATCGCCGTGAGAAGCTCATTTCTTTATCCGAAACAGCGATAAAGATGATTCCAATATGGCAAGAAGAAGTTGATACTTTCGAAGAAAAAACGCTAGAAGGTATTAATGAAGATGATTTACATCAAGCATTTCAAGTGTTACAACAAATTATTAAAAATTTAGATTAAATTGGAGGGATGACGATGCAAAGTGAGAAACTTTGGACGAAGGATTTCCTCGGAACTTGTTTTAGTAGTCTATTTCTCTTCTTAACATTTTACATGCTTATGACTACTCTGCCTGTCTATGTAATAGACGGCCTAAAAGGAAAACCTGAGGAAATTGGTTTAGTTGCAACTGTGTTTCTTATTTCTTCTGTTTTATGTAGACCATTCACAGGAAAATGGCTCGATGATTTAGGAAGAAAGAAAATATTATTTATTTCACTTTCATTATTTTTAGCCGCTACTGTTATGTATTTCGGTGCGCAAAGTTTATTCTTATTACTTGCCCTTCGCTTCTTACACGGTATTGGGTTCGGGATGGCAACGACAGCTACTGGTACGATCGTAACTGATGTTGCGCCAGCTCATCGACGAGGCGAAGCACTTGCATATTTCGGCGTATTTATGAGTCTGCCGATGGTAATTGGTCCTTTTTTAGGTTTAACAATTATTTCTCATTTTTCGTTTACTGTGTTATTTATCGTTTGTTCCGTATTTTCATTACTTGCATTTTTATTAGGACTACTTGTAGATATTCCACACGAAGCACCTGTTAGCAAACAAAAACGTGAAAAAATGAAATGGAAAGACTTAATCGAACCATCTTCTATTCCAATTGCACTTACAGGATTTGTTTTAGCCTTTTCTTATAGTGGTATTTTATCCTTTATTCCTATTTATGCGAAAGAACTCGGTTTAAGTGAAATTGCAAGTTACTTCTTTATTTTATACGCACTTGTTGTTGTCATTTCTCGTCCATTTACAGGAAAGATTTTTGATCGCTTCGGTGAAAATGTACTCGTTTACCCTGCTATCATTATTTTCACAATCGGAATGTTCATATTAAGCCAAGCACAAACTTCATTTTGGTTCCTTGGCGCAGGTATGCTAATTGGTTTAGGTTACGGAACATTAATTCCGAGTTTCCAAACGATTGCGATTTCTGCCGCTCCAAACCATAGACGTGGTTCTGCGACAGCTACGTATTTCTCATTCTTTGATAGTGGTATTGGCTTTGGTTCTTTCATTTTAGGTATTGTCGCAGCGAAATCCAGTTATCATAATATGTATTTTATCGCAGCTATTATCGTTGCGTTCACTTTACTTTTATATTATGGATTACACGGACGAAAACAAAAATTCAAGAAACAACCTACAGACGGAAAAATTTCCGCTTAACGTTAATAAGGAAAGTAAACTTCCCCGTTTACTTTCCTTATTTTGTATTTCTTTCAAGACGAGCGTATACTTATAGTAGAAATAAAAAGGAGGGCCATATATGAAACTAAAAAAATCTCCCCTACTCTTACTTATACTAACATTCATATTTGTAATTACAGGGCTTGGGTTTACTTACTTCAAACAAAATAAAACGACCCCATCAAAACATAATGTGACAAAAGAAAACTGGTTAAATGACCCTTACTTACGTTGGTCATATACCCATATGAAAGAATTCACTTTAGTTAATAACGTAAAAAACAATCCTGACCAAATTGCTCACTTCCCTTCCGCATTGCAAAACTTAGACGATTTTGCTGTGGAGCGTAGATTCGGAAATACAACTCCTCTAAAAAAACTTTTAGACGATAACAAAACAGATGCTTTTGTCGTTGTACATAATGGACAACTTGTTTACGAACGATATTTCAATGGGTATAAACAGAATGAACCTCATGGTATGGCATCATTAGCAAAAGTCTTTACCGGGGCAATTATACAATCTCTCGCTGAAGAGAATCGTATTGACTTAGAAAAAACAGCTGACACTTACATAAAAGAATTAAAAAACACACCGTTCGGTAATGCCACACTTCAGCAATTAATGGACATGCAAGTTTCAGCAGAATACCCGACCCACGGATATGAGCAGCCTGGGCTAGAAAATCAAGATGCACAATTATATTTAGCTAGCAATATTTTACCCCGCGGCAAAAATTACGACGGTCCGATGAAAATTTATGATATGTTACGAGAAGCCGAAGAAACTGCACCGCCTGGTTCTTCCTTTTCTTACAATAACGGATCAACAGAAACGCTCGCTTGGATTATTAGAACTATTACTGGTAAATCACTAGCTGAAAATGTAAGTGAACGAATTTGGTCTCAAATTGGTATGGAAGAAAACGCGTATTACGTTACAGATGAAACAAAAGTAGAACAAGCTAGTGCTGGATTAAATGCAACTGCTAGAGATATGGCGAGATTTGGGCAATTACTATTAAACAATGGAGAATATAACAGAAAACAAATTCTCCCTTCTTCTATTACAGAAAGTGTAAAAAATGTCCAAGAAGGTGAACTTGCAATTGGCCCTGGAGCTTCCATTTCTTATCATAATCAATGGTGGATTCCGCACAATGAACAAGGTGCTTTTGAAGTGTTAGGTAGTTACGGACAAACACTTTACATCGATCCGAAAGCAAATATGGTAATCGTTCATTTCTCTTCTAACGCAACGCCAAGTAATGAAATACATTCGACTTACTCAAATATGTATGTTGATATTGCCCATCATTTAGAAAAGCTTCCACAGTAGTGGAAGCTTTTCTAAATGATGGGATATTTTATTTATACTCCTACATATTAGAAGATGCTGAAAGAATAACTGCTTATAACACGCCTATCAAAATTTATATAAGCAGTTTACATGTTTAATTAAGTTTTTAACTAATACATCCACACCTTTTGGAGAATTCGTTAAAACACTTCCCTTACAAAGATTGTCTGTTCATATTGGTCGAAAATTTCTTCTATAGATGAAAATAAAGTTTCTTCCGGGATGATGAACTTTATTTTTTGACCATTTTTTAACATAAAGGAAATTGTTCCATTATCATTAAAACCTGTATGAAACGTTCCTCGTTTATTTAATAGTACCTCTTCAATTGTATTTATTTCAATTGAAAAGGTATTCTTTAATTGCAAGAGTTCATGTATATTGCCAGTATGTATTTTTGTATCTATTTCAGTTTCTAAGTTTAATTGTTTTTTCTCAATTTTTTTGAACCAAAACAAAAACAATAGCTCTGAAATACCAGGTAATTGTTTTTTATAAGCATGTCGACTATGAAACTGTCCGCCAATCTTTATAAAATATATACAGTCACCTGTAACAAAAACTTTATAATACATATCTGCCGTAAACATTTTAGGCTTTAAAAGATAAAAACTTTTGATCATAATTCCCCCATCAATTTTAAGTGTATTTGTATAAACATTTTTAGCTAGGTTTGTGCTTAAACATATTTCTCATGTAATGCAACACTATTGTATTGAATCTCCTCTCCCTTTGCAACAGTTGCTTTGAAGCCAGCTAGTAACCTTTCTCTATACTATCCCTATAAGTGCTACCCCATTTCCAACCGTTTTCTTCTAGTATATTAAAAGCAGAATCTGATACAAGGCTCTATATCAACCTATCAATAAATTACCACCCTACAAATATCTGAATTTTCTTTATGTTGGAGGTTATCTCCTAAACAACCTCGAATAATTGTAATACATATACATAAGGAGGGTGATCTATTTTGTTTCGTTCCTTTACAAATGGTTGCGTCGCCTTAGTGCAACGCTTCTTGCCAGAACCGTTTATTTTATCATGTTTACTAACTGTTTTTGTTATCTTCTTTGGTATGTTTGCGACTCACCAAACCCCTGTAGAAATGATTAATCACTGGGGTAATGGAATTTGGGGACTCCTCGCCTTTTCTATGCAAATGGCACTTGTACTCGTGACTGGATCTGCTTTAGCAAATGCTCCTCTTATTAAAAAGGGATTAACGAAAGCTGCCAGACTACCAAAAACGAATGGACAAGGCATTATTGCCATTTCAATTGTAAGTTTACTTGGTGCATACATAAACTGGGGCTTTGGAATTGTTGTATCTGTTTTATACGCAAAAGAAGTGGCAAGGCAGCTGGACGGATTAGATTATAGACTAGCAATCGCCTCTTCTTACTCTGGATTTCTCATTTGGCATGCGGGTCTTTCTGCCTCTATCCCTCTTACGTTAGCAACAGGCGGTGAAACGTTAATTAAAACGACTGCTGGAAGTATTAAAGAGGCGATTCCAATAACAGAAACGTTATTCTCACCATACGCTCTCGTTCCAGTTATTATTTTTCTCATTACGATGCCTCTCATTAATAAGGCGATGCATCCAGATGAAAAACATACGATAACTGTAGATCCTAGCGTGTTCCATGAAGAAGCCGCTGCTCAAGAAGTAGAAAAAAATACATTCGCTGAAAAGATGGAAAATAGCATTATTATTACACTTTGCGTTGGATTGTTAGGTCTCATTTATATTTTCAATTACTTTTATACGAAAGGTTTTAACCTTACTCTCGATATCGTGATTTTTATGTTATTAATTGCAGGTCTTATTTTCCACCGTACTCCGATTCAGTATATTCGCGCTTTTTCAGAATCTACGAAAAGTGCTTCTGGCATTTTACTTCAATTTCCGTTTTACGCAGGAATTATGGGCATGATGATTGGAGCAAATAGTGAAGGACTTTCACTTGGAGGAGCTATTTCTAATTTCTTTATTAGCATTTCAAATGAAACGACTTTTCCGCTCTTTACATTTTTAAGTGCTGGCATTGTTAACATTTTCGTTCCATCTGGCGGCGGTCAATGGGCTGTGCAAGCACCAATTATGATTCCAGCTGGCGCTGAACTTGGTGTACCTGCTGCAAAAACAGCAATGGCAATTGCATGGGGCGATGCTTGGACGAATTTAATTCAACCTTTCTGGGCATTACCAGCATTAGCGATAGCTGGTTTAGGTGCTCGTGACATTATGGGATTTTGTGTTGTGAACTTACTATATGCGGGTTTTATCATTAGTCTATGCTTCTTATTTATTTAAACAAAAAGCTAGTTTTATACTAGCTTTTTTACATAATAAATCACTTATTTCCCACGCAATTTATAACCTTCTCCCACTCTATCTCCGTAAGATGTAATGACTCAAATGCAAAAAAATCTTCACACACTTTTTCAATTAGATGTGGATTTTCCCTCAAAAAATTCCACTGTAACGCTTTAGGAAGAAAATGCATTTCATATTCTTTACTTCCCCGTACTACCTCATCAACTTCTCTTTCACAAATTCCTCTTATCAAGTAGTCATTTCTTAACTCTATTTGAATTTGCTGAAATGTTTTACTACATTTTTTCAATTGAAGTAAACACGTAACATACTTCCGAAAAAGTTCGCCGTCATACTGAACACAGTTTATAATACGGTCGACTTCATTCATAATGTACGAGCCTTTTCTTCTATTTGTAATAACCATTTTTCACGCTTTGATACTTTACTCGTTTTCACAGATTGAAACACTGAACGTTTTATATCGCGAATGCCACAAAAACGTAAAACACCTCTCTTCATCATAATCCAATCTGCTGATCGATATAATAGTGCGACGTACCATAACGGTGAATCTAGCGTATTAATCACCCACGCCTTCTTACCTTTCAATAAGCCTTTCGGCAGAGCCCCTTCATATTTATAAGCAAATCCAGCTACGAAAATACGATCGATAAATCCTTTTAAAATTGCTGGCATCCCCCACCACCATATTGGATAGATGAATAGAAGTGTATCTGCTTCTTCTACTAACGTTCTGTACCGAGCTGTTTCTTCTTCATTTACTAAATCACGTCTTTTCTTCTCTTCATTAAATACGAGGACTGGATCAAATTGTTCTTTGTATAAATCAAGCAGCGTAACTGAATGATTTGTTTCCGGTAGTCCTTTTTGCACATGATTTAAAATCGCCGCGTTAAAACTTGAAGGATTAGGATGAGCGTATACAATTAGTACGTTCACTACATAACAACTCCCTCTATACGTTAAAGTTTCCCCTTCTTTAATAACTTCTCTAAAATTTGTACGTTTTTCGAACTTTGCAATAATCGATTCAATAATATAAGTAATTCTTCTTTTTCTAAATCTTTCAGTTTCTCTTTAACTGCACTCTCACCAGCACCTTGAATATCATAAACAACTGCCGCCATATGCTTACAAAGATTCTCATATGGACATTCGCAGCTACTTTCTGAAAAATCTTCGAGATTGATAACTACTTCATAATTTCCTGCATTTCCAGTAACGAAAGCAAACACTTTTTTATCATGTATTTCAACATCTTCTACATGTCCATCTTCATAATATTCATATCCCTTATCTACAATGTACTTTGGGATCCATTTCGTTATATCTTCTAATAAGTAAGCGTACATAATTGTACGCCTTCCTTTAATTCCCTTTTGACTTCAAAAATCCTGTATGTTATTCTAATAACTGTCAAATAGCAAGTCTATATGACAAAACGACTGACACCTATTCGGCGAAGGTGTCTCTTTTCATTTGCAGCCGATATGAATTGCCTCTTTCAGGCACATTCAATTTTTGACACTACACACTCAACACCATTCCCTGTATCAGGCTGCTTTAGCAGTCTTTTACTCTACATACTCCGTTATTTTAAGAAAAAAAGAGAGCTTAGCTCCCTTTTCTCGCCTTATACAATACCCCTTTTTCAGCATAGAGATATTCATCAGCTAATGTAATTTTCCCATCCAGTTTTAGTTCGTCTAATAATCTTGATAAATAAAATTGATGCAACATCTTTTTCGTGAATTTTCCTTCATGATGCGAAACGATATGTTCTTGAATATCTAACAATGATATCGGCTTATCTTGCTCTATCATATATTCATAAACTGTACTACGCAGTTTTACGTATTTTTCGAGTGTCACAGTAATGCGCAACCCCTTTCTTCTTAATATAAATTTTCGTAATCGGTTTTTTTGCAATAAAAAAACCTCTCCGATAAGAAGAAGTTACGTATATATCTTCGTCTTATCTCCCAGAACAAATATGTTCTGCTGGAATTAGCACCTGCATCGCGGTTGCTGGGTTTCATCGGGCCAGTCCCTCCACCTCTCTGGATAAGAAAATATTCACTTAATTCTTACTATACGTAATTCCACTTTAATTGTCAAATAAATATAACAAATTATATTTTCTTCCTTACTGTTCATACTACCCATATACGAACACGCAAGGAGGATTATGAAATGCATCAAAATGCTCGCGGATATGTACAAGATTCTTTTCAATCATTACAAGAAGCTAAAAATTGTTTAGAAGAAGCGCTCGAAACAGTTGAAAAAGATTTTAATCGCGCTCGTATTGAACAATCACTTTATGCTGTTGAACAAGCTATTCAACGTTGCGAGTACACCGTTCATATTTTAGAAAAAGATTAAAAACTTCCCATCAATTGATGGGAAGTTTTTTCAAATGGCATACTTCATAATTATTGCCGTTATGATTAAAAAATATACAGAATTAGCAATTTCTAAAATTCCTACTTTTATAATAGAAATTTTTTTGCCATACAACATAATCGCTCGAATGACACTTGGTATAAAAATAAGAGAACACCACGGATTAATCACAAATATGATTATCGTTAATACGATATGATATCCCCAAGATATAAGACGATACTTCGGGTTATTTTTTTCACGAATCATCGTTTTCACATAGAACGTACTACCTAAAAAGTATAAAAATGAAATAAGTGCAATGAATATAGCTGTATGATCGATTTGCTTCATTGAAAAGTAATAACTAATTAACCCACCGATACAAAACACAATGATTGCACAAATATCATTTAGCAATGCTCTTTCATTTTTTTGACGGGCGTAATACATATTCACTATAAATAATGGAATCATTACTATTAAGAATAAAAGAATTCGCCACTCATATAATAAAGAAATCATCCCAAATAGGAACGCAATACTGAAATAAACAATGGCAGCTTGTAAAAACTCTTTTTTTCGTCTTTGCTTTATGTACGTAAGAAATGGATACGTGGCTAAATAGATAAAGAACCACGCTAAAAACAATGGAATATGATAAATAGTAGGTTTCCCAAGTATGACACTTAATAAAAAAGGAATAACAAGCATGGCCCATGCACCATGTTGCTTCGGAATAACTAACTTCATTAACTATACACCTCCCTTTTAAAAAAAGTTCTCACCTACCATTATACAAATAATTTTATATAATAACGGATGTATATTAAATCGATTTTTTGACAAAAAAATGCTCCTTACAATATGTAAGAAGCATGAAAGAGGCAAACGAATATGTAAGTCGCGACCCTACCTTATATGAGTATGCTTTTCTATGTCACGTTATGCTCATCTAATATACCGTATTTCTTTTTAAATCTTGTAAGAATCGTAATCCATGAAGTACTAAATAGTAATAAGAAAATAACATTCGAAATCGCATGGCTCAAATCAAAGTAAAAACTTGCGATATAATACGAAATGACAGTTTCCCACGTTGCTTCTCGTATAAAACCGAGAAGGCCCCAGAAATTCATAATCCAGCCAAATAAAAAACCAACAATTACTCCGTAAAGAAGTCTTCCCCATAGCTTTTTCATAAAAAATGTATTACGAAGTAGACCTGCTATAAAACCAATCATGCCCCACGAAAACATTTGCCACGGTGTCCACGGACCTTGTCCTAAAAAAATATTAGATACGATTGCTGCTGTAGCACCAATCATAAAACCAGTTTCACTTCCAAAGACAATTGCAGAAACGATAATGACAAAAGAAGTTGGTTGTACACTTGGTAAAATAGAAAATGGCACCCGGCTTACTGCTGCAATTGCCGCTAATACAGCAACGAGAACAATTTCACGTGAAACAAACGCCTTTCTTTCAAAACGGATATAGAAAGGTAACATAATAACCGCTAATATAAACAAACTACTTAACATGTAATAACCGTCCATGACAAGTGTCGTAAAGAGTAATGTGCCGATTATTACTGCAAAGATACATATTATGAATGCAACATATCTTTTGGACACGCTTCGTACACATCCTCCCACGTTAATGCATATGGCAATTCTTTTCGAATGAATCGATTAATAGATGTTGTATAAAAGAAGTTGCCGCTAAAAAATTCTTTCGGTGCATCATTCATAATGACTGTTCCATCAAATAACATCATACATTGATCAACGTATTTCGCTGCAAATTCAATGTCATGCGTCGCCATTACAATTGTTGTTCCTTCTTTTTGTAGCTTCCTAAATAGCTCTCCTACTCTTTCTTTCTTCCATGGATCTAACCCCTTTGTCGGTTCATCCAGTAATAATAGCGTTGGCTTTGATAATAACGTTGTACATAGCGCAAGTAATTGTTGCTCTCCTCCGCTACAATCATGCGGATGGCGTTCTTTAAGCGCATGTAACCAAAACTTTTTCAACATCTCTTCTGCAATTTTTCTTCCTTGTTCTCCATATAATTCACGCGCACGTTCATAAACCTCGTCCCATACTGTATCAAATGTAAAATGGTAATACGGATGCTGCGATACATACCCAATACTTTTAAAACGTTCTTTCGAATCAATTTTATGTATTACTTTTCCGTTCCACTTTACTTTCCCTCTTCTCGCTTTTTGTAATCCTGCTAAAATCGTTAACAGTGTAGACTTACCTGTACCATTCTTCCCAACGAGTGCTACCCATTTTCCTTTTTCAATCGAAACTGATAAATCACGTAAAATAAGCGGACTATTTTTTTCATATTGGAACGAAATATGCTCTGCGCTTAAAATTACCTCTTGCTTTTCACTTTGTGCTATTGGCTCATTTACATATGATATCGCTGCAAAATCATTCATTTTCATTTGCGCCTCTCGCACTGTAAACGGAATATCTCTCACATTCCACTCTAAAAATAGCCTTGGAATTTGCGGAATAAATGGACGGAATGTTTCTACTCCCCACATATCCGTAATAACAATTTTAGGACTACCATCATACATAATACGGCCATTATCCATACAAACAACGCGTGTTGCAAGCGGGATAACTTCATCTAAACGATGTTCACTTAAAATAATCGTAATTCCAAGTTCTTCATTAATCCGTTTTAATAATCCTAAAAACTCTTTTGCAGCGATTGGATCTAACTGCGCTGTCGGTTCATCTAATAATAGCAATTTCGGCTGCATAACTAATACCGCAGCTAAATTAACAAGTTGCTTTTGCCCACCAGATAACGTGTGAACAGATTGATGCAATAAATCTTGAAATCCTAAAAAGCTAATAAGCTCTGCTATTCTTTTTTGAATAATATGTGATGGTAATCCGATATTTTCTAAAGAAAATGCTAATTCTTGAATCACTGTATCCATAACGATCTGATTTTCTGGGTTTTGAAATACCATCCCAATTTCTTGGGCAGATAACAAATCAGCTACTTCCTCTATTAAAACACCCTCATAAAATATCTCTCCAGAACGCGTACCAATTGGAAGTAACTCCTTTTTAAAATGTTTTAATAAAGTCGTCTTCCCAGATCCCGATCCTCCAGCAAGTGCAATAAACTCACCTTTTTGAACAGAAAGAGAAATATGCTGTAACGCTTTTTCATTTTCATCAGCATATACAAATGATAAATTGTTTATTTCTGCATGCGCCACCATATCCATTCTCTCCCTTCCATTATGATTGGTAAACTAATAAACATCGTAAATACGACAAACATCATCCCATCGTATTGCTGAAATAGAATCGATTCGACTTTCGGATAAATAATCAATTTCCCCCCGCCATAATTACTACATATAATAGCCGCTATAAATAAAATGATTAAATAACTGAGCGTATACCAATCGCGCCTTTCCATTCTATAGCGAATATACGTCGTACGCTTCGTTACACCAAATCCACGAGCTTGCATAGAATCTGCCGTTTGCAGTGCATCTTCTAATGAACAAATTAATAATACTTGCAGCAATTGCATACCATTTTTGACGCGTTCAATTATCGAACCTGAATCTACCTGCACACCTTTCGTCTTTTGAACGAGTGTGATTTTCTTTAATCGCCTTATAAACAAAGGAACAAATCTCACTGTAATCATCGTTAACAATGCAACTTTCGGTGAAATTCTTGAAAACAAATATAAAAATTTATGACTGGAAATAATATCATTGTATGACGCAAACGTAAACATAACTGCAACTAGTAATAACCCCATTACTATTCCAAACATAATCGCCTCAAGCTTAATACGGTCATCACCTAACCAAAATAACGTAGTTCGACCTCTATGCGTTAATAACGAATTAAATAAAATTACCATAAAAAAGAAAACAATTGTGCTCGGTAGCATCTTTCTTATCTTTTCGCTATTTCCTTGCATCACATTTAACATAATAATTAATACTATTGCTCCAATTAAAAAAAGAGGATGAAGACACATCATACATAGTATCATCACCCCGATATAATAGAAAAAATTCACAAAAGGATGTAAAGAAGAAAAACTTATTTTCATAGCCCTTTACCGAATGCCTTTCTTATTGTAATACGTATACCCACTCAATTGTATCTCCTGGTTTTACCGTAGCTACACCAGCACTATGGTTTGGAAAAGCACCGTTCACACGATATTTCCATCCACTAGTATCCGCAATATCTTTTTCATATAAATCATTAATACCTTTTACATAAATACTATCTCTAGATCCGCTTGCATCAACATCTAATCCTGTACGTTGCAATACTTTATACACTGTATCGCCTTCTTGTACATCCATCTTTTTCGCACCCATTATATATCCGTTATTTCCTTTTACCGAGATTGTTACTTGTTTTGCTTTAGGTACTGGTGGTACTGGTGGTGGCACTGGGTTTGGTGGTGGTACCGGTGTTGGTGGAGCTGGTACACTATTGTTCTCTTCTGGCTTTTTCTTTTGCTCCTGCTTCGGTGTTTCTTTCGGCTGATTCACAACCTTTGCTTCTTCTTTTACTTCTGGTGCTTTCGGTTGTTGTTTCTCTTCTTGTACTTGTTGCTGCTCTGGTTGCTTATTTACAGCAGGTTGCTCTTTCGGTTGTTCCTGTTGTTTCTCTTCTTTCTTTACCTCTGGTTGTGCCTGCGGCTTTTCCTCTTTCGGCTTCTCTTCTACTTTTTGTTCTTGTTTCTCTTTCTGTTCTTCTTGCTGCTTTTGCTCTGATTCAGCTTGCTTTTCTTCTGCTTTTTCTTCTGGCTTCGCTTCATCTTTTTGTTCTTCTTGTTTCGCTACCTCTTCTTGCTTCGGTTCTACCTTCTTTTCAGGCTTTACAGCTGCCTCTTCACATCCGGCAAGTAGCCCGAGCGAAAGCAGTAAAGAAATGAACCATTTCACCTTACTCATCCTATCTCTCACCTTTCATACGAAAATTAGGAGCAAATAATTGCTCCTAATTTTTTGTTAAGCTGCTTTACGTCTCCATAATACATATGCAGAAGCAATACATAATACCCCCATACCTACTTCTGTTGCTGCACTATGAGATGATGCTCCTGTTTTTGGTAGACTGTTACCGTTTCCGATTTTTTTATTCTTAACCGGTTCGTTATCTACAACTACTTTTAGATTTTCATCTTTTGTTTCTTGTTGTACTTGTTTTTGTTCTTTCGGTTCTTCAGTAACTTCTTTTTCTACTACATTATTTTCTGGTTCAACGACCTTTTCTGGCTCTTCAATCGGTTTTGGCTTAATTACATCACCAGCGTCTACATTAGACCAATCATAAATAGATTTTCCCATTTCCTTAAATTGAAGTAATGCTAAAAGAGCCTGTTCTGTAGCCATTCCGTTACCATTTTGATCACTTGGTAACCATTTAAATTCACCATTTGAAAGTTGATATGATAATAGGTTTTGCATTGCCTTATGAAGACGGTTTTGATCTACATCTTTAACAAGCGATAATCCAATAATTGCTTGCGCAGTACTATTTGAATTTTCTTGTCCATCAGCTGAAAAACCGCCATTTTGCAGCTGTTCGTTATATAAATACGCAACAGCTTTTTGTATAGCTGGTTTCACATCTGATCGCTCTTGATAAGGAGCTAATGCTGATAAAACCATACCTGTTACATCAACGCTACTAGCACTATCTTTACTACCTGAACTATTATAAGTCCATCCACCGTCTGTATGCTGATTATTTAACAGTGCTTCCACTAGAGCAACTCTGTTCCATTTTGATTCAACTGGAATCTCATACTTCTTCGTATCAAATGCAAGTAAAGCAAATGCATAACCTGTAACAGAATTCACTTTATCTGACTCATACAATTTTTGAACTAAATTATGTCCACCTACATTTTTAGGGTCTGCACTCATTGCATTCATCATAATAATTGTTCTAGCTAAATCTGTCGCTGAAAAACGGTTAATACGCTTTTCTACTTTTTCAGTTACTGACTTAACATAATTTAATTTTGCCTCAATTGGCACATTCTTTCCAGAACGAGAAAGCGCTACAGCTACCCAATCACTTTCAATTCCATCTTGTAACATCTTGTCTGATGTTTTAGAAATGGCTTCATTTAATTGTGCACTTGGAACTTGAATGTTCTCTTGCTGTGGTTGTTCTGTTTTTTTATCATCTTGACCTTCTGGTTTTGGATCAACTGTCGGTTTACCATTTTCACCTTCTGGTTTTGGATCGACTGTCGGTTTACCATTTTCATCTTCCGGTTTTGGATCGACTGTCGGTTTACCATTTTTACCTTCTGGTTCTGGTTCTTCTGTTTTGCCACCGTTAGGTTCTTCTGTTTTACACGTCCCGAACTTATCTAACGTTTCTTTCAATGTTTCCTGGCTTATATTGCTCCAGTCTGAAACAAAGCGAAAGACAACAACATCTCCAGATTTTAATTTATAACTATCTGCTCCGACTTCTGCAGACTTATCATTTACATCATACAGCCAAGCACTTGTAGCCCCGGCCATTAAACCGTCAATTCCTTTTACATATGTTCCAAACGACATCGTTTCAGATTCTACCTTGTCCCCCATGACCTTTTGCAGCAAACTTAAAGCTGTTTCCCCATCTTTAATTTGCTCTTCTTTCGGGCATAACATAATGCCTTTTTGTGATTCCCCAATAATTGCAAGTTTTGCTGTATTTTCTTCAGCAAACGTAATATGTACTGTATTCGCAAAAGAAACAAATACAAGTGTCACTGCCATTAACGACGTAAGCAGCCACTTTTTCAACATTGCCATCCCAAAATTTCCTCCCTTACTACCATTTACACAAAAAAAGGCCCTTCAAGGGCGTGCGATTGACACTCTCTTTTTGTAAGTGTCGAACAAAAATGTACAACACCTCCTACCCGCATTATTCGCGGCTATATTTGTATAGGAAAAATAATTTTGTTTATGAACGTATCATTGTGATAACATTCACTTTTCTTGGCACAACTTACTTCCATTTAAGTTATCGTAAAACGATAAACCTATACATTCTGTAAATTTTAAATTTCTGTATTATTTTACTATTGACAAAGAATTTTGTCCATGCTTTATCGGATTTATTTTCTAAGAATAATAACTTATTAACTCTTAACTATGTAAACTCTTTTCACTAATAATGACGCCATCTTCATCCGCATAAACATATTCATTTGGATTCCAATCCACTTGTCCAAAATGCAATGAAATATTTCGTTCTCCTTTTCCTTCTTTCACACTTCTATTTGGCATTGTCCCTAACGCTAAAATACCAATATTAATATTCTTTAGTTCACTAGAATCACGAACATACCCATTCACAATAATTCCTGCTAGCTTTCTTTCTTCCGCAATAGCTGCCAAATTATCACCAAGTAACGCACAATTCCTAGACGCCCCGCCATCAACAACTAATACTGTTCCTTCTGGTAATGTTTGCAATCCTTCCTTCACTAGTACATTATCATCTTTCACTTTTACAGTTGCAATTTTCCCGTGGAATTGTTCTTTCTTCCCAAAAGACCGAAAAGACTGGCGACATATTTGTAATTCCTTTTCAAATTCATCACATAGATCTGTAGTTTTCCACATCTTGTTCCCTCTTTTCCTTTTTCTTTCTACATAACATATTCTTGGCTTATTATCGTTTCCCTGTCTAATATTGCAATAATTTGTATGTACGGGAAAAGGATACAAAAACTATTGCCTTAAGAAGCTACCTTTATTATAATCTATTTCACGGATTAAATTCAGAATATTAAAATTAATGAGGTGAAGAAGGAGGAATTTTATGCAAATACAAACTGGGGCAAAAAAACAACCTAGTAAACAAAAGTTTAAAATGCCTGATGCGTACGTACTACTATTTTTTATTGCCTTACTTTGCGCCATTGCTACTTATTTCGTTCCCGCTGGAGAATTTAAAAGAGTTACAAATGGGACCGTTACAACGACAATACCGGGAAGCTATCATTCTGTTCCACAATCACCTGTAGGATTTGTTTCTTTTTTTACCGCTATTGAAAAAGGAATGACACTTGCTGCTCCTATTATCTTTCTAATTTTATTTACAGGTGGAGCCATTGCAATTCTTGAAAAGACAGGTGCTCTTGACGGTTTAATCTATCATGTTATTAACAAATTTCGTAATCAGCAATTACTTTTCATATGTATTGTCGCCGCACTTTTTTCTATTCTTGGAACGACTGGCATTATCGTTAATTCAGTTATCGGTTTTATCCCCATTGGTATCATCGTTGCACGCACATTAAAATGGGACGCTATCGTCGGTGTAGCAATTATTTATTTAGGCACTTATGCTGGTTTTAACGCTACTATTTTATCCCCCTCACCTTTAGGCATTTCACAAAAGATCGCAGAACTTCCGATGTTTTCGGGAATTGGTTTACGCACAGCTATCTATATATCTTTTTTACTTGCCACTATCCTTTATATTAATTGGTATGTAAAGCGCTTGAAAAAATCGAATAAAGGAAGCATTCTTGGCGACAACTGGTTTCCAAGTAACGCTCTTTCAAGCGAAAAAGAAGCAGAGAAAAAAGAAGTTCCTTGGACGATACGTCATAAATTAATTTTACTCGTTTCAGCTTTATCATTAATTGCATTTTTAATAGGCGCTTTTCGTCTACATTGGACGGACGCAGAAATGACCGCTACTTTTATTTTCATAGCAATTACAGCCGGAATAATAGGTGGCATGAAAGCAAACGATATCGCTTCTACTTTTCTAGCGGGCTGCCAAAATCTCATATATGGTGCTTTAATCGTCGGAATGGCTCGCTGTATTTCAGTCATTTTAGAACAAGGAAAATTACTTGATACAATCGTTAACCAGCTCGCACAGTCTCTTGAAGGACAAAGCCCTGTATTTGGCGTTATCGGTATGTACGTAAGTAGTGCTGCATTACATTTCCTTATTTCATCCGGGACAGGAGAATCGGTTATTTTTATTCCGATATTAGCTCCATTAGCTGATTTCATGCACATTACACGCCAAGTTACAGTACAGGCTGTTATGCTCGGCGAGGGTGTAGTAAACTGCCTTAATCCAACTTCCGGTGTTTTAATGGGCGTTCTCGCAGCAAGCGGGATTTCTTATGGAAAATGGATTCGTTTCATGGCTCCACTTGCACTCATTTGGTTTATCATAGGACTTGTTTTTCTTATTGTTGGGGTGAATATTGAGTGGGGACCTTACTAAATACTTAACTTGATAAATAAGTACTATCGTTCCATATAAATATCTATTCTATTTCCCTCACTAGTCCTATAAAAATCATTTATTCTAGTAAAAATATAAGAAGGGATTGATCATAATGATCAATCCCTTTTATCAAAATATAATACCTTTAAAGATCTTAGTTCCAGATTTTATTTACCCATTCAGGATGATCAATAAAAGGATTGCGGTTATGTTGATATTTTGTAAAAATCACTTCATTACGCTTTCGCTCTAAATCATCGACCGGGTCTTGTTCATTCCATTTTAATAAGACAGATAGTTTCCCCATGTATGGATCTTTATTGTTATTTACTTTTTCATTCAGTTCTAAATCTATTTCGCTGTTGTCTCCCTCGTAACGAACAGCCATATAAAACAGCATTCTAGCAATATCTCCTTTTACACTATCACGAGGTTCCCAAGAATCACTATCATATTTACACTCTGTCGCTTCAGAATGATTCACACCACCATTATCAAAATCTAGATTTCCACGTGAACTATTTACAGATACATCCGTCGCTCTTAAATGATGTAGATCTGTTCCAGGTCCTGCAGTCGTTCCAAAGTCACCGTGAGATTTTGCCCAAACATGCTCTCGGTTCCAGTTATTTACTCCTGATCCATTCGTAAGTTTCCCTTGCGAACGACCAGTATATAAGAGTATCACATTATTTTTATTATTTGGATCTTCATCAGTATCTCTTAGTGCTTCCCAAACCGCACTGTATGATAACTTTGTATGATTATCAATAATATTATGCAGTTCCTTCTTTAATTCTAACCCCGTTTTTCCTATTGCGTTATTATAATATGTATCGTCATAATTTTTCACAATAATCTCTTGTGCTGATGCAGAAGCTACTTCACCGTGTATAGTATCTGTGAATGATAGAGATGCAGAACCTAAAATAAAAAATGAAGACAGTGTAATCATAGCAATCTTTGTATTTCGAAACTTCATATACCCATTTCCCCTTTAAAATATAATTTGAAGCTATTCACTAAAAAATGCTTTCTAACTCCCGAAACCTTTTAGAAACCCATACCCCTTTTCTGTTTATTTAATACAAGACTCTATCCAGTCTGTATCACTTCTAAACTTTTTATTTATTCACATTCCAAACAATTTCACTTTTAACAAGAAATATCCTTCTCCTATAAAGATTATTAAAATATTCTTTACAATTTAAAAGTAGTTTAATATTAACTTATAAATTTAAATTTATTTATGCAATAATGCATATTTGATAAATACTTTAAAAAACAGTTTGAATAAAATGCATTCAAAGAAAACCGTGCCACAAAACAGATACAATCTAAGACAGAAATAATAAAAATCAAGATGATAGCTCGACTTTTCCCTTTTCCATAACTGTCTTTATTTTTGTGTAAAACCTTTCTTTCTCTGAATAATACGCACAAAAATAGATTGGATACCATGTAGGCACCAATCTATTTTAATTAAAGAAACTGTGTCAATTCTGCGTTCACAACACGTTGTGCAGTAATAATAACATTTTCAGCTGTTAGTCCATAAACACTATATAGTCCACCAGGTTGATTAGGAACAATTTGAACTTCATATTCAAATGCTTGTCCAAAAGTAGGATGAACTAAACTTAGAGTTGCAAAAGTAGAAGCATTAGAATTCACATTGAAGTTTACCTGTTCAATTAATACTAATGAACCGTCAAGTCTAAAAACTCTAGCTACTCCAGTAAGTGGGCCCGCAGTACGGTTAAGGATCTTCACCCTAACTTTATTTGCGTTAGCAGGTTGATTTCCTACGTTTTCAATTGGTCCTGTAGTAAGAGCCATATAACATCACCTCCATTATATTGTTATGATATTCATTCATACGTATTAACGTTATAATCTAATTACTCAATTTATTTAAAATAAAAAGAAGCTTCAAATTCTATTATATTTAGGTCATAGATATTAAACTTAATAAAAAGGCATCTAGCTAAGATTTTGAAGTGCTACAAAATCAAAAATTTTATATCACCACAGTTTTCTACGAGAATCCAGTGAACAGCTTATTTACATAATTTTCGTTATTGGAAGTAAACACCAATAAATAAGCGTATTACTATTCTTTAAATGAGTAACAGCTCTAAAATTGATTTTTAATAGAGAAAAAGGGTTACAGATTCGATTGTAACCCTTTTTCCAAATATTTTTTGTTTTATACGATTTCTATAATGATTACAGGACTGAAGTATGATTCAAAATAGCATTGATTATATGATTCCAATCGTCACAGTGAATCTCGTGACCCGATCCTTCTAAGGGTAATAACACAGCATGCGGAATTTCATTAACAAGAGCAAGACCATGCTCGTATGAAAGCACTGTATCTTCTGTACCATGGATAACCAAAGTAGGTATATTGATTTCTTTTAATCTCCCCTCATAAGAATCCTCACCTTTAAGAAGGGAATGATTAAACATACTGAGTAGATTATTTGCCCGTTTTATTTCGTTTTCTACCTGCTTATAAGCCCTCTTCTTATCGAATTTATGCTTTGAACCACAAAGTAATGCTGATCCTGCAACCAAGTAATTTGCAACAGATTCTTCATCCGACCAATTTAGTTTGGCCGCATTAGTATGGTAAGCGAGTATCTTTTCATCGATCGGAGGCAAATTTCGGTCGTTATCTTCAGAACCAAAAATACCTGATGCAATCAAAGTTATACTTATAACTCTCTCAGGGTTCCTTAAGGCTACAATTTGAGCAATCATTCCACCTAATGACATTCCAACAATATGTGCTTCGTCAATATGATATGCATCGAGTACCCCAATCGCATCATCAGCCATATCTACCACAGTATAGTGGGAACTCCCCGGTTCATAAGTAGTTGACCGTCCGACATCTCTATTATCATAACGAATAACATATCGGCCCGTATCAGCTAATTGTTGACAAAATTCTTCATCCCAATAAACCATTGAACACATGGCTCCCATAATTAGTAAGACTGCTGGATCTGCTGAATTACCAAAGCTCTCTGTACATATATCAATTTTATTAATTTTAATAATCTGTTCAGTCATGATTAACTCCTCATTTCATTCGTATTTAGTTAATAAAAAAAGACACAACCAAATAAACCCACACATTTTGAAAAAAATAGTCAGGCATAACGAATTGTGTTTAAAATTAACGTAAACGAATGAACTTGATAATCATGTTAAACACTCTCCTAGTATAATGAAAATAAGGATAAAACCCTTATTTTCATTATAACATAGCTCTATCAGTAGTAATATAGGTTCATTTCTTCTTATTTTATAGTTAAAAAAGTAATTTTTACTGTATGAATCTGCACTCTTAGTTGAAGAAAAGACGATGTATACAATGTCCAAACCAAATTAATATAACGTCTTATTATCAGTAGTTAATACATCTAGAAGTCTAAAAAACATCCTCCAGTTAAGTACTCTGGAGGATATACATATTTCCATAATCATATTCTTACAAGAAGCCACACAAAATGAAACCTCTTTAGTACCCAAAAGGCTTACTCTTATCTATTAATAACTGTACATCGTCTTGCTCCTCTACAGATTAAACGCTCGGCTTCTCTTAATGAAATTGGAACAAGTACAGCTTCATCAACATCGTCTTCTACATCAAAAACCGCAAATGCTTCCCCACCTACGATTAAAACACAAATGAATTCTACTTCTAAATCATCATTAGACCTAGGAATACAATTGGAAATAGTACAACGTTGAATACCCCCTGCTAACAATGTTCTAGCTTCTTGCTCAGATATTCGAATAAAAACAAATTCCTCTATGGCTACATTTCCAACTTCCACTTCAATTTCTACTAAAAGAAAGAATCTGTTTCTAATTCTCACTATACAATTTGCTCCAATTGAAATAATATCTTCATTCATTCTTTTCACCTCCTTTAACACTATAAAATTCACAAAGAGGTGAAATGGTGTGGACAAGCAAACAAAAAAGTTGTTTTTTTGAAATGTGAGACATTAGTTAACAACTATCATCAAAAAAACAGAAAAAATACCCTACACAACAGGAAGTTTTCTCTGTTTTTAGTCTGTATACGATATTCAAAATTAGTTAACATAACGTCTCATTATCAGTAGCAATGAAAAAGGACAACCCTGCTCTCACAAGTGAAACTTCTTTTTTAGTTCTATGAATCTATACATTTTTTATACATTCCTATCCTAACGCGGTTTTAGTGCTCTTGTTTGTTACTGGATTAGCCAAAAAACTGTATAAAATCTTGCATACTCTTAGCTTAGGGGGCAAAAACACTGCCCCCAATACTTGCTTTCTTAGAGTATTTCTTGAACCCCCATTGAACACTCTCCCGTCACTTGTCTATCTTTAAGCGTAACTTATTTAAAGTTCTTACATCGAGGATTTACCTTCTCCCAAAGCCAAACAAACAATTCAGATTACATGCCTATATCAAACTAAACATTCAATCTTTATCCAGTTTGTAAATAAAAAAGGACAATCAGCCCCATAATGGACTAACTATCCTCTAAATTATTATCTAAATTCAATAAAGTGAAACTTTAATCAGCCCTCACCAATTGGGCTTTTACGGGCAGTTGATCCCCACCTAATTTCTTTGCTTCCGCTGAATTTTGAGGTGAAGGTCTTACTGCCCGGCAAATAGCGGGATAAAACTAGAACTTCTTTTCCTATGTATCATTATTTCGTAATTTCACCAAACTGCGCTCTCGTCACTTTCGCCAAGTCATCTACTTTAAGCTCAATTTGTATACCAATTTTCCCGCCACTTACTATCATCGTTTCAAGTGATTGGGCACTTTCATCAATACATGTAGAAAATAACTTTTTCATTCCAACTGGTGAACAACCGCCGCGAATGTATCCTGACACTTTCGTAATATCTTTAACAGGAATCATTTCAATTTTCTTTTCACTTACTGCTTTTGCGGCAGCTTTTAAATTCAGTTCCTCATCTACCGGAATAATAAACACATGATAATTTTTACTATTTCCTTGAGCGATTAACGTTTTATATACTTCTCTCACTTCTCGTCCAATTTTCTCTGCCACTGATACGCCATCAATTTTCCCATCGTCTGGATCATATGACATCATCGAATATTCAATTTTTTCTTTATCTAATATTCGCATCGCATTTGTTTTATCTTTTTTCATAGCGTTCTCCTTAAAACTTTATTTCATATCATTAAGTTTTCCTTTATTATACACCCTTTTCCATTTCTCCTACATAACTTCACGTATTTTTCAAAACTAAAAATATTGATAATTCAAAAATCATCTAATATAATTTGGAAAAACTTACGTTAAGGAGAGATTTGCAATGCGAAATGTTAATACTTCTTTCCAACTTCATCATCATACGTAACGCCGTGTATCCGAAGAAAAATTTTTCTTCGTGGGTACAGGGCTTTTCCTGTTGACCCACGAAGCGTTCATAAAGCTATGTGGGTATTTTTATACCTGCATAGCTTTTTTTAATTTAAAAAAGGAGTGATTACAATGGAAATGAGAAATGTAAAAGGAACGAAAGACTATTTACCAGAGGAGCAAGTGCTGCGAAATAAAATTAAAAGAGCTTGTGAAGATACGTTTGAACGATACGGATGCAAACCTTTAGAAACGCCGACGTTAAATATGCATGAGCTTATGTCTTACAAGTACGGTGGTGGCGATGAAATATTAAAAGAAATATATACACTTCAAGATCAAGGAAAACGTGACCTTGCGTTACGATACGATTTAACTATTCCATTCGCAAAAGTCGTGGCAATGAACCAGAACATCCGCCTCCCTTTTAAACGGTATGAAATTGGGAAAGTATTTCGAGATGGGCCAATTAAACAAGGAAGATTTCGTGAATTTATACAATGCGACGTTGATATAGTCGGTGTAGAATCAGTCATGGCAGAAGCGGAACTCATGAGTATGGCGTTTGAGCTGTTCCGAACGTTAAACTTAGAGATAACGATCCAATATAATAACCGAAAATTGTTAAATGGTATTCTTCAGGCCATTAACATCCCTACTGAGTTAACAAGTGACGTCATTTTATCATTAGATAAAATCGAAAAGATTGGGATTGATGGTGTACAAAAAGATGTATTAGAGCGCGGAATTTCTGAAGAAATGGCTGATACGATATGTAATACCGTATTATCTTGTCTAAAGCTTACTATCGCTGACTTTAAAGAAGCTTTCAATAATCCACTCGTTGCCGATGGAGTAAACGAACTACAACAATTACAGCAATATTTAATCGCCCTTGGAATAAATGAAAATACGATATTCAACCCGTTTTTAGCGCGAGGACTCACAATGTATACAGGAACTGTATATGAAATCTTCCTAAAAGATGGCTCAATTACATCTAGCATAGGTAGCGGCGGCCGTTACGATAACATTATTGGAGCATTCCGTGGTGATAATATGAACTATCCAACAGTCGGTATTTCATTCGGTTTAGACGTTATTTATACAGCACTATCACAGAAAGAAACAGTCTCATCTACAGCGAATTTATTTATCATCCCACTCGGGACAGAGTTACAATGCTTACAAATCGCCCAGCAATTACGTTCTACCACTTCCTTAAAAATCGAACTCGAACTAGCAGGACGCAAATTAAAACGTGCCCTGAATTATGCCAATAAAGAAAATATCCCTTACGTGCTTATTATTGGGGACGAAGAACTTAGTACAAACACTGTTGTGCTGCGGAATATGAAAGAAGGTAGTGAGGTGAATGTCGCCCTTTCTTCTTTAAGTAGTTATTTATAATACGAACCACCCTCGTTTGGGTGGTTTTTCTATTTTATAGATTATAATTAGTTTACATAAAATAATTATAATCTACTCAAAGCTACAAATATATAATATCAAATTATTCATTATTTTTGGCAATATATAGATATGAATTGTTTTAGGAGGATTAACTTTGAAAACCTACATCCAAGCACTAAAGTGGACTACAGGGATCTATCATCTTTTATTACTTCCTTGTTATTATTTATTTCTAAGTCACGTTAACCTATATGGGATACCTTTACTTCTATTGATTGTGTTGCATATCACTACTATTTTATTAGCTAAAAAAGTAGACATGAATACGTACCCTCATTATATCGGCATTATCGTTACTCTAGTTGCCTTCTTTCCTTATATAGTAATCGTTCTACATATTATAGCAGCCATTTTCCTTTTATTAGATGCGGCTTCTACGAATGCAAAAGAAGTTTATGATTTATAGATGGATAAAATGAAACTTTAATCCATCTAGTTTTGAAATGGGCCGGCAAAAAGGATTTACTTTTTAAGTAAACCTTTTTTCATTTTTAATTACTTTCCTTACTCCAGAATAATAAAAGAATATTCTGTTTAATTTTTATAAATTTCTAAATATTTATAAAACATTCAAATTAACATACATTTTAGTTATGTAAAAAATCTAAGTTTTAAGGAGATGAATCCATGCTTAAAAAGTTGATAGCAGGTGCATTATTAACTGTTTCGTCGTTAACTGGAGGAGTGGGATTAGTATCAGCTAGTACCGAAAAGGATTATTCGATTTCCTCTTTCGAATATGTAACTGTAGATGAAAAGACTGTTGATTCGTTTAACAAATTGAGTGCTCCATCAAAGGAAGACATAAAAATAACATTAGTTCTACCGAAACAAAATCAAAATGGAGACTGGTTATCTTATGGATTTTCGAGCAAAGAAAGTTTAGAGTCTTTTATTGAAAAAGATAAACAAAGGTTGAATAATTCAATCACTCCCCTTGGTGTTGGTGGAAGCGGACCTGGTAGTACAGACTTCTATAAACACACAAATCAAGGTAGCGAGTATTTTTCTCTAAGTAGCGGTTATAAAAACTTGTCTGCTAGTTGGCAAAATCAAATTGTTTCTGTACGTACAGCATCCCCCACTGCTAGCTATTCAACAACGCTATGGGAACGTACTTCAACGGACGGATATGGAAAAGGTGTTGTTTTTAAACACGCTGATTGGTATGGTCAAATTGCAAACTTAAATAATTTTCCAACTTCAGCAGTTGAAGTTAAAAAGTAAAAAAATTTAAAAATAAAAGGTGTTTTCACGTATGAAAACACCTTTTATTTCTACAATTATTTCTTCTATAACAATTTCAACTCTTAACTATTATTTTTCGTGTTCCTACTCTCCAAAACTTTCTCCATATTATGAGTTGCCCATTCCATCATTAATAGAATCACTGGACGTAGTGATTCACCAAGCTCAGTTAACGAATATTCAACTTTAGGTGGCACTTCACGGTATACTTCACGATGTATAATGCCATCAGCTTCAAGTTCTCTCAGCTGAAGTGTTAACATTCTTTGTGTGATATTAGGTTTTAATCTTTTTAATTCATTAAACCTCTTTTTCCCATCTAATAAATGATACAAAATAACACCTTTCCATTTTCCACCAATCACCTCTACCATCGCTTCAACTGGACAAGAATATTTATTTAAAAATGGGTAATTTATATTATTTTCGTTTGGACAATCCATAATAAATCCCTTCCCTTAACATTAGTATCTTTTTTGATACTATACCACATAAATGTGCGTACTTGTATCTATGTTACTTTAAAAATATAATTTACTTACAAAATAAATTAACGAAAAGAGGAACTTTTATGACAAATACAAACGAAATTACAAAAGAAAAGATTATGGAGGCTTTTCATTTCAGACATGCATGTAAAGAATTCGATCCTATGCACAAAATTTCAGAAGAGGATTTTAAATTCATTTTAGAAACAGGCAGATTATCTCCTTCTTCTTTTGGATATGAACCTTGGAAATTTATTGTCGTACAAAATAAAGAATTAAGAGAAAAACTACAACCGTATTCATGGGGCGCTGGTGGGCAACTTGCAACAGCAAGCCATTTCGTCATTGTTCTTTCAAGAAACATTAAAGATATGCATTATGATGCAGAGTATATTAAATATATGATGAACGATATTATTGGATTGCCTGAAGACACTCAAAAAATTAGATATGAATTCTTCAAAAAGTTCCAGGAAACAGATTTTAACTTATTACAATCCGATCGTACTGTATTTGATTGGGCATCTAAACAAACTTATATTGCTTTAGGTAATATGATGACGAGCGCAGCTCAAATCGGCATTGATTCTTGTCCGATAGAAGGATTCGATAAAGAGAAAGTAGACTCCTTACTTCGTCAAGAAGGCATTATACAAGGCGATAATCTTGAAGTATCAGTTATGGTTGCCTTTGGTTACCGTAAAGAAGATCCAAAACGTGATAAAACAAGACAGACTATGGATACAATTGTTGAATGGATTAAGTAATATAGCACAGACAAATAATGCTCCTAATAGCTGTATACTCATACTAAAGAAGAATGAATTGTTTTCTTACGTATGAATTTGGTTTTTCATGGAAAGATATGTTAGTATGTATACAGTTTGAGTGCTCTATTTTTAGAGTCGAACAGGAGGAGAATGAATATGTCTGATATTGAAGTTGGCGAAGTGTTTACTCTTAGTGATGAGAATAACGAAGAGCAAGAAGTAGAAGTACTTGGAGCGATGGATGTCGAAGGTGCAGAATATATTGCAGTTGCCTTTGTTGAAGATATCCAAACAGAAACTGAGGAAGACATTGATATTTTCTTTTTAAAAGTAGAAGAAGATAATGAGTTTTCATACATTGAAAATGATGAAGAGTTTGATAAAGTATCTGCTGCGTTTGAAAAGATTTTGGATGAGCAAGAGCAAGAATAGTATGAATGAAAAACACGAGGGCGGATGCATATCCGCCCTCGTGTTTTTATTCATCACTCATTCAGTGATTTATGCAGTAACTCCAGTACATCTTTCATCGCAAAAGGTCCATCTTTTTTAACATGCTCCGCAAATTCTGAAACGAGACGTAATGTTCTCACACTTTCGATTGGATGTTCTCCTGATGCACTTTCAGCTGAAAGCATAACTGCATTCGTCCCGTCCAGTACAGCTTGAAACACATCAGTCACCTCAGCCCTTGTTGGAATAGAATGATCTACCATAGATTGAAGCATTTGTGTTGCTGTAATGACATATGTATTCGTTCGATTACATTCCTGAATCATCATTTTCTGTAAAAGCGGAATGCATTGATACGGTAACTCTACTCCTAAATCGCCCCTTGCAATCATAATTCCATCTGCTTCTTTACATATATCTTGAAAATTCTCGATTGCTTCCATCGTTTCTATTTTTGCAATTACATTAGGTGACGTTTCTTTATACTGTTGTATAAAATCTCGTATTTCTTTTATATGACTAGGTTTTCTTACGAAAGAACACGCGATAAAATCAACATTCTCCTCTAAAAGAAACTGAATATCTTTTTTATCTTTCTCTGTAATAGCTGGTAAACGAACAGCCGCATCTGGTAAATTAACTCCTTTATGGGATGAGATATTGCCACCTGTTTTTACCTTCGTTTCTATTTTGTCCGTACTTATCTTTTCAACAATTAATTCAACTTCTCCATCATTAATTAAAATTCTACTGCCTACTTTCACATCATTCGGTATTCCTTCATAATCAACACTCGCTTCTGTATTACTCCCTGTAACTGGTTCTGTATGTAAAATAAAAGAATCTCCTGCCTGAAGTGTAATTTGCCCTCCCTTCACTTCACCTAATCTTATTTTAGGTCCTTGTACATCACCCAAAAATTTAATAGAGTCATCTAATGATTTCACTAAACGAATGATGTCTTTATGACTTTCATGCGTGCCATGCGATAAATTCAGTCGAACAATTTTCATACCATTCTTTATTAACTGCGCTAACGTTTCTTTATTATTACTTGCGGGTCCAATTGTACAAATTCGATCGATTGTCATTTTTGTTACCATCCTTTTCTTAATAAGGTTCCCATATGAACTTAAAAATAACAGAGATTCTGACATGAATAGATTTAAATTTACACGAATCTCATAAAGTTAAACCTGTATCCCTTGCTGGCTAAGCATTAGAAGATATATTCGCTTTTTTGCAAATGAAGACATGTTGAATCGAAAGTAAAAGAAAAGTTAAGTATGGGATAAACCATTGAGAGTTTCGAAATTTTCATATATTGTATGAATTGAGTTCGAACTCAAAAATTTAAAAAGGTGGGAAAATTAGTGAATATGAAAAAATCTTTATCGGTGACAACTTTAGGGTTAGCGGTTTTAGGTTTTGGTTTTACTAATAACGCAAGTGCTTCAGAGGTCGATGCTGTAGACAAGCAGCCCGTTTTAGTTGACTTTGATACAATTCAATCAACAAAAACATCTAGTGTTCCTAGTTTGACTGTTGCAGCTGCACCTAAGAATGACTCTAACATTAGCGTATATACTCCCTTTTTTGGTAACCCATATGCAGTTGCTAAATCGAAATCAACTACGACCGAAGACTATGTTTATGCAAAAGCAAGAACTTTCAATGGCGATGGCTCATTAGTAAATACGAAAAGTAATAGTGCAAAAAAATCATCCTTTGTAAGTGCTACAGCGGCCAACACAAGCATTTATTATGGAGATGATTACGCTATCGGTAACCATACCTATAAATTAAGTGGTTATAATGATGTGAATCACGAAACAAAAGCTTTCTGGTAAGAAAGAGAAAAAAGATATGCATCTTGCATATCTTTTTTCTATAATATTTTACATATATTGAGGTGCTATTTATGAAACAAATATATATTATTAGCGGTGTTTTACTTATTTCATTACTTACAATTTATATTTTGTTCAATACTTCAATCATACAACCTCATCCACCTTCCATAGAAAATAAACGAGAGCAACAAACCAATACTATTTCTTACGGATTGAAGGATAATCAAGGCCAACATATTAACAATGGTAGTACAATTACTAGTGAGGATAATAAAATTAATGTAACATTATCATTCGTACATACTATTAATGAAAACCGAAAATATGGATTAATTGTTCTAGAAGATTACGAACAAAAACCTTTTAAAATAGAAGATACTACTAATGAAATATTACACTATTTTTTTGATATGAAACCAAACAGTTCAATTACTACGAAAATCTCTTTACACACCTCTCCTAATGCAAGTGAATTAACCTTTTTAATAATAAAAAAACCTGAATACAAATTAAAAGATAATAACTTAAATAAAGCAGCTATTTTAGAAGATATTCTAAGTATGCGATATTCAATGCATCCTCTTCAGAAAGAAAGCGAAAAAATAAAACTCTCCCTTATAGATCCAGATGCTATTTTAAAAGATGGTCTTTACGAACCATTATTTGTTACGAACCGTGAAGAGAATTTACAAACTGTCTTCTTTGAAAAGGAAGGCAAGCAATTAATTCTATCAAACGGTAATGAAACAAATGATGAAATGACTTACGCAATCGTGGCTTTTAAAGATTGGAAACAAGTTGAAATATTTAACAATAGAAAAGTTATTTATACTAAGCTTGCACCTGAAACGAGACAAATCTTTAATTTCACATTGCCTTTAGTGGATCAGGAAAGTAATTTTCAACTCGTCGCTTTTCCATTTCCTTTTAAAGTTAGCGAAGAAGATTATATCAGTCAACAAGCATTCAGTTCCTTTCGCATCGTAATTGAAAATGAAAATGAAAATAAATAAGTTATACTGTGCACATTACAACAACCTAAAAAAGGCCTACTCACACGAGTAGGCTTTTGAAACTATGAAAGTTTCGTCAATAACTGATTTAAATCTTTTTTCGTTTTCGTCGTTAATGATTTCATTTTATTAATATCGATTTTTTCTTTCTCCGCTCCTACAATTAACGGATACATACTTTGACCGATTGTTTTAGAATCCGTCGGATGTGATGCTTCTAGCTCTTTTTCAATCACATCCCACTTTTCATTAATTTGTTTGCCAAGCTTATTCACTGTTTCCAATTTTGGATTAGCAGCTAACTGCTTGTCCAAGCTATCAATTAATGCTACAACTTCTTTAACGTTCGTTTTCACAGCAACACTTTTCTTCGGATCTTTCGTTGTCTTTCCGTTATTGTTTGTGCTTGTACTTGTGCTTTGATCTGCTGTTTTCCCGCTAGTCGTTTGATCATTCGTTTTTCCTGTCGTTTCTTTTTCTTTTGTTTTTACATTTTCGTTTTGAGTTGACGTTTTGCCGTTACTTTCTGTTCCTGATGATTCTTTCGTATTTTTTGCATCCTTATCTGTTTTTTCATTTGAAGAAGTATTTGTTTCTTTTTCAGTATCTTTCGTTGTTTTTGACGCTTCATCTGCACTTGTCGTTTTTGCTTCTCCATCATTTTGCGCAGTTACTTGCTCTTTCTTTTCCGTTTCTTTATCTACTGAAGGACTACAAGCTGCCATAGTAAGCATTGTACCAATTGTAATCGATGCGATAGCGACCTTTTTCATTTTCATATAAATCCCCCTATGTTTTACATAATTTATCCTCCCCTTTACGATTCGATTCCCCCTTAAAAAATCCCTTTTCATACGAATTATCATCTTTCCGACAGTAATCTTCATAATAATACGTACAAAAACTGATAAACTCATTTTAATATTCGAGTTTCTTCTACTTCATTTTTCTGCTCGCAAGTAAAAGAAAAAGAGTATATTGTCACATTAAGAATTACTATCTTCATATGACAATATACTCTTCTATCAAATTTTTATCTTTCTTGACATTTTATTTATACAAAAAAATAAAATTTTCTTTCGTTTTTTGTTTCTCAACATTTGTTAACATAATATTTTTATGAATAACCACCATTCGAGTGAATGACTTGCCCAGTAACCCATTTCGCTTCTTCACTTACTAAAAAAGAAATTAAGCGCGCAGCATCCACCGGTTCTCCTACTTTACCTTGCGGGAATTTCCATACTAAATGATGCTTCAGCTCCTCTGTAATCCATCCTGTATTCGTCGGTCCTGGATCTACAGCATTCACTGTAATCCCCTTCTCCATTGCAACTGGTGCTACTGACTTTGTAAATGCTTCAATTGCCCCTTTCGTTGCTGCATATGCTAGTTCATCTGGCATTGGACCTACTGACTGTCCTGAAGTAAGATTAATAATACTCCCGCTCGTTTTAAGTGAATAATGTTTTATAAACAATGAACTTAATAACATAGTAGCCCGAACATTAACTGTATAATGTTTATCCAACTGCTCTACATCTAATTCCTCAATTCTCGTATGAGTAGAATACACTGCATTATTAACTAGAATAGATGGATCACCTAACCGTTCTGATACCATATAAAACAAACGATTTGGCGAATAAGATTGCGATAAATTGATTTCTGCCATTTCACATCGAACATCGTAACTTTCAATTTCCTTTTTCAGCAAAAAGGGTTCTTGATCACTCATTCCCCATGGCATCGCTTTATCATACTTTGGCCAGTACGTGAAAAAAATGTCTATCCCCTTTTGAGCAAGCACCTTGCATACAGCTGCACCAATTCCATTCAGACGAGTTGCCCCTGTTACAATTGCTATTTTCTTCACCTTTTTCTCCTCCATCTATACACAGATCCCCTGCATGAATACAGAGGATCTATCTTCTTATTGAATATTTGACAGTATACGTTCAGCACCTAATTTTAACATTTTAATAAAGATATAATTTACAATCGTAAACATTACAAATAAAACGATAAACATAACCCATAGTCCGACATGAAGGAAGAAGTATAATACACTTACTCCCCCCACAATAATTAAAGCTATTAAAATATTAGCCAAAAAATTCCACAAAGTGGTATATCGACTTTTAAATAATTTCTGCTCTGTATCCCAATGAATATCTGCAGTTTGTGCGTCCCAGCGTGTTCCGATTAAATTAATTAATAACAACCCGTTCGCACTTAGTAAAAACCACAGTATCATAAAGACTGGAGAAATCCCAGCTACAACTGCCATCGTAATACCGAATACTGCTAAAATGATCACATTAATTAACCAAGCAGTGATTGCTTTCGCAAAAAAGATATCCGAAGCCTTTACTGGTAAATAACGATTCACAAACCAAGAGCTTCCATCTCGCGAAAATGACGTTGTTGCAATGACGTTACTACCCATTAAAAATAACGATGCACAAAGGCCAACACCAATTGCAAATCCCGTTGTCTCTGGATTGTTAATATACTCTGTAATAAACTTTAAATTCCCATCTTGCACAAATAAAATAAAGAACAACATAATTGGCATAACGAAAGTTTGTACAATGCAATTTAAGAAAAATTGTGGTGTACGGAATAACGTTTTAAATTCTTTTTTCACATACGCTTTTAAATGAGAACTTTGCACTGTTGATTTCTGTAAACCTTCCGCCGAAATAACTTGCTTCTTTGCTGTACTCGTTGAAAGTCCAATAACTCCTTTTAAATATGTACGCTCTGCAATGTAATAAAACAACACAAAGAAGACAAATGAAATAACTGCAAAGATTATTACATATAAAGGACCTTTCCAATTTGCATTTTCTACTAATGCCACTGCTCCAAAATATGTAGTTGGAAAATAATTTGTCATTTGTACTAAAAGAGAAGATTGATTATTTACAAGGTATTCCGCAGCCCCGTCTCCAGAAAACGCACTTTTATTTCTCCACTGCATAAATACGTTAATTCCTACAATAAATAATATACTTACGATTCCAATAAATATATTTCCTCGATCTTTATTTTTCGCTATATTTGTATACCTCATAATAATTGTCATCAGTAACGAAGCTAATACTAACGGCACGATTGGGAAGAGTAAGTAAATAAAAATCATATATATGTAATATGTAATAAATGCGCCACTTTTTAAACCGTACGTAATGAAGATTGGTAATAAAATGAATGAACTCATTACGTATTGTGTAATTAATACCGTTAAAAATTTTGCCGAAATAATTTGCGCTGGTTTTAATGGTAACGGCAGTAACATTTCAATATCATTGCTGTAGTAAAATACAGTTAAAATGTTCGTTATACTCATTAAAAATACCCATATACTCGCAATCGCAAGTCCCATTGCAATAATCATTCCCGGCCCTTGCCCTAATTGTTTCAGACCTTCATACATTCCGTGCGTCATCGAACCAAATATTAAAAAGCCAACAAATAAAATAGCTGCAAATGAAAATAAATACGCCCATCGCTTCTTCTTATCTGTTATAAAATCTGCATAATTTAACTTTAATAGTACCTTCGTTAACGTCCAAATTTTACTCATTTCCCGTCATCTCCAAGAACATTTTTTCAAGTGATTCATTGGATTTAAAATGATCTCTCATCTCATCTAAATTTCCTTTAAACTGCAAATTCCCCTTATTAATAATAGCAACTCGGTCACATATTTTTTCCGCTACTTCTAATACGTGTGTAGAGAAAAATACAATCTTTCCTTTATCCGCATGTTCTCTCATCATTTGTTTTAAAATATATGCAGATTTCGGATCAAGCCCTGTTAACGGTTCATCTAAAATCCATACATCTGGCTCATGCACGAGCACACCAATAATAACGATTTTTTGTCTCATACCGTGCGAATAACTTTGAATTTGATCAGATAATGCATTATAAAGATCAAACTTCTTCGCTAAAGACTCTATTCGTTCTTGCCTTACTTCTTTTGGCACTTCATACATATCAGCCATAAAGTTTAAATATTCAATTCCTTTTAAACGTAAAAACATATCTGGACTATCTGGTACATAACCAAACGTCTTCTTCGCTTCCATCGGCTCTTCCATAATATTTTTTCCGTTAATCGTAATAGTCCCTTTGTCTACCCCGTGAATACCAGTAATCATCTTAATTGTCGTTGATTTACCCGCACCATTCGGTCCTAAAAATCCAAAGATTTCGCCGCTAGGCACAGATAAACTTAAGTCTTTTACTGCATAGGTAGACCCATTATAACTTTTTGACACATTCGTAATTTCAATCATTCCATCCAATCCTTTCCTTAATTACCAAATAACTATATTGATATTATAGCATACTTCTATTTTAAGATTTTTACATTTTTCAGTTTATTTAACCTTTAAAATAAATATACACCCCTAATCCAACAACTAAAACGACAGCTAGTATAATATAAATCATTGTTAAGCGTTTAATATTCCCCTTTGTCGCTTTGCTATAATTTGCATCACCATTCCGCCCAATTAAAACCGTCGCAATGACAGTAATCACTACAAGTAATACAACGATCATGATCCAAGTTAGCATTTCTTCCTCCCCCTCCTTACAACCATTTTACAATATTATCCTCTTTATTTCGCAGCATATTTCCTCTTTTTACTATTATTATGAAGCAAACTGGAAAACTATTATTACCATTCCTATCCAATTGTGATATATTTATAACATAACGTGACTTATTTCTAACAACACAAGGAGGACCTATCATGAAAACAACTTGGATAAAATATTTAGGATTTCTCGGTTTCTTCGGTTTCCTCGGATTTTTTTATGAAAAAGGATTGTTTACTATGTTCTGTTTCTTCTCCTTTTTCACATCGTATAGAACGGTTCAACACGATGAACTGTTTGAACAAATCGTTAATAAATCGTGCCGTAATGCTTTTATCTTTACGTTACTAACTACCGCTATCATTATGTTCATTGAAATGTTATTTCCAAACCCGGCGCTACAAGAAATTGATATCGCTCTTATTTTCGGCACACTCATTCTTACGTTCGGTTTTTCTATGTTCTTTTATGATAAACCTGTTGATGAAATGGAAGATGCACCATGGCGTTCGTAACGAGGATAAAAGAATACCGCGCCAAATTGAACATGACACAAGAAGATTTAGCAAAGAGCGTTGGTGTGCGACGTGAAACAATTAGTCATCTCGAAAAAGGTAAATACAATCCTTCCTTACAACTTGCTCACGATATAGCGAAGGCACTACATAGTAAGATTGATGAGATTTTTATTTTTGAGGATTGATTAAAGGCGTCCAGTCACAAGAATCACATAAAAAAATACCGTCATTCTTTCCAAGAAGAATGACGGTATTTCTCATTGATTATCCATATAAAATCGCATGAAATACGCCTAATAGTAAGTATTGATCCTGCATGTAATCTTCATCATATACATTCATCTCAATGTAATACATATCTTCCTCAAGACGAATATTCCAATCTGCAATTACATAGCCTTTTCGTAATAACTTTCCCATTCCAAATGAAGTTTTATGAACAACATATTCTTCTGCCCTATATGTAAAGGTAAATAAGAAATTTGCATCCAATAACTTTCCGTCACATACAAGTATTTCATGCTCTGCATCATGATTATCGATGTACGTTACTAAAATCCTTCTTTGGCGCTGTCTACTTACATCCTTTGCAATGACGCGAATATTGTCCTTACTATCCTTTATTTCATAAATAATATTACTACCAATTTTCGGAATAAAATCCAGCACTCTCATCAACATATTTTTATAATAGCCTCGTACTACGCCTACTTGCTCACTTCCATTATAAACCTCTATCGGCGTCGTATCTGCTTTGCTATCACACGGTCGTTTGTAAGAGAGCTGCATCATTCGCTCTCTTCTTAAGTACTGATCAAACGTCACAGGATATTCTATCATGCGCAGTTCTTTATTTAGCTCATACAAATAGCTTTGAACACTCTCTATTAATGTTGTAGTAGCTATACGCTCTTGAATTTCAAATTCTTGCCAACTGGAAGAAACATTCCATTGATTATGATCCTCTTCATAGAAGAAACCAAGAATTACCTCTTCACGGTCAGCCGTTTCATATTTCATAGGCACGTTCTGCCCATGTTGAACTTGTTCCATCCACTGACCTAAATAAATACCCAGCTCTGCAACCTTCATACATGATTTTTGAAAAAATACGCTGTCACTCGCGCAAATCGTTACATCTCCTTCGATAAAACCCTTTGAATAAGCATCATACCGTGGCTCATCCTTCTGCGGGATACTCTTATCTAACTCAAATAAAAACGTTAACATCCTTTATTCACCTCTAGTTGTTACACTAATCATACATGACATCGCATCACTCTGAGAAACTATTTATATACGCATATTTAATTCACGCATTATAACACGTGAATGATCTTGTATAGTAGCGCTATTTTTTGTTCTATATCTTAGTATACGAATTTACATGAGCGATTTTTCAACTATATCTATCGCAACTTACAATATATCAACGATTTTTTCAATATATCGATTTTTCGACAAATATCAGCACAATTAAAATGAAGCTACCTTTTCTTCCGCCACTTCTACAATTTCTAAAATTTGTAGAATACTCTCCACTTCATAAGTCGGGTTAACATCTGTCCCGTTTTCTTTCAAACTCGGATTATACCAACACGTATCAATGCCGTAATCTTCTCCGCCTTTCATATCAGAAGTTAACGAATCTCCAACCATTAGTACACTTGATTTATCAGTAATCCCAAACTTTTCAAACGCATAATCAAAAATCTCACGCGCTGGTTTTTGATGACCAACTTCTTCAGAAATAATAATGTGATCAAAGAAATTACATAAAGGCGAATTTCCGATTCTTGATTGTTGCACCTTCGTATATCCATTCGTAATAATACCTAACTTGCAATCTTGAAGATTTTCACATAATTGTACTGCGCCTTCTATAAGATGTACTTCCTTCCCTAAATTTTCAAGGTATACATCACTAAATTGCTGCGCATCTACGGCTATATTATGAAGTGCAAATAATTGTCTAAATCGCTCTACGGCTAATTCACTTAGCGTAATCATTTTATTTTCTAAATCTCTCCATAATCCATTACTAATCTCTTTATAACTTGCAAGATGATCATTATACCCTGTAGGCATGCCAAACTGTACAAACGCATTATGTAATGCGTGTCTTTCCGTTTCAGGGAAATCTAATAATGTATCGTCTACGTCGAATAATATAAATTTGTATTTCATGATGTTCTCCTCAATTCCTATTTTAAAAGCTTCGTTCTCATTGCTTATAAGTTTATATATATGTCGCGATGAAGCGCTTTAACCCGCTCTTTATAGAATACACCTTTATCTTTTATTTTCAAATGTGCTATAAATAAATTTGCTAGCATGACTGCTGTATCTAGTCTATAAAATAAACTAACAATATGAGGAGTAACATTAAAGATACTATCATTCTTATATCCATCTTTAAATTCATCCCAACTAACCTCATTTGTTTCAGCTATTCTCATAAGCTCCAGCAATGGATGACCAATTAAAGCATTATCCCAATCAACTATTGCTTTAACTTCTCCATTATACCCGATTAAATTGGCTGGTCGAATGTCCATATGTAATAAACATTTTACATGATCTGCTGTACTAAGAATATATTCAATTGTTTTTGTATCCGGAAGATTAATTTTGCAGTTCGTGATTGTATTAAACCCTTCTATCCGTTTCACAATTCGTTCTGCTATATACTTACTAATGGGCTCTCTAATATTTTGTTTGTAATACAAACCATCAATTGGCATACTATGAAGATTGCTCACTAACTCCCCTATTTTGCATGCGGAAATTGGCATATGATCAGCATACACACAATCCGAAATTAAAAAATCAAGTTCGGTTGAAAGATGCAATCCGTGTATCCTTGGTACTGGAATACCTTTTGAATGACAATACTTAGACAGCTCCGCTTCCTTTTGCAACGAAATCCGACTGTTAAATAAGTCTTCATTTATATTTTCCACTTCTCTTTCCCACGGTACTCGAAATGCCAAAGACCCCTTTTCTGAATCTCCTTGAAAAACAATATTTTGCACTCCCGTTCCAATCACCTTTAAATCTTGAATAGCTAGTTCCTTATACTCTTGACTTAGTATTGTTGCCAGCTTCTCTCTTAACCCCTCTGCTTTTACACGTGTATGAATCATTTTATCCCCCGATTCTTAAGTTCTTTTCATCCATTTTCTCCTCTGTGCACAACATCCTCATTAACAAAATTATAGCAACAATAGTAAAAGGAGGCTAATCCGCTCAGCCTCCTTCTCATTATTAATCTTCTAGCAATAACTCTTTCATTTCCTCTAACGACTCTTTCGTAAAGCCAAGAGCTTTTTCAGCGTATGCTTCAACTGATCCGTATTGCTTTTGAATTTCACCAATCGCAGCTTGCAAGTATTCAGCACGTGCTTCAAACATTGCACCTAATATCGCTCTGCTCTCATCGTTTTGTAATTTCGCACCTAAAAAGGCCATCATTTTTTCATTTAGCTTTTCACGGAATCCGTTACTTAGTAAGTAGTCTTCCATTACTGTTTTTTCTGGTACACCTAGTAAAAGTAGTAATAATGCTGAACCAAATCCAGTACGATCTTTTCCAGCTGTACAGTGGTTTACTAACGGTAAGTTTTCCGGGTTTTGCGCTAAGTTTAAGAAGCTCACGAATGCCTCGTTACCACTTACGAAATCTTGATTCATTTTCACAAGATACTCACCTGGTTTTCCTAACATAGAAAGGTCACCAACTTGGAAAAACTCATTTATATTTAAGTCTTTCGCTAAGTCTTGCATAACTGGTAAGCACACTTGACGAGCACCCGTAATTTCTGGATTCGGCTTATGCTTCACTTCAAAGTCTGTACGGTAATCGCAAATTAACTTTAAACCAGACTTTTGTAAATAGGCAATATCCCATTCAGTTAGCCCTGCTAATTCTTCAGAGCGGTATAATTTGCCCCATTTTACTTTACGGCCTTCAGTCGTTTCATATCCTCCCATATCACGGAAGTTAAACGCACCTTGTAATGGCAATCTACGCTCGGCTACTGTTACTGCTTGTCCATTACTTCCTACTAATCTAAAATATGGACGTTCATTTTCACTTGGGTTTTCAATTGTATATGATAATTCCCCATTTACTGTTGCAAGTAATTCTCCATTTTCTTCAATATGATCTGGTGAAGTACTCCAATAAATACGAACTTCTTCTATATTATTTTCCCACTTTATTTGTAACGTATTATCTTTATTTCTTTCTACAGTTGCTTGTAACCAATTTCTTTGCTGTCCCATTCTTTCACCAACGCTTTCTCATATAATCAAATCTCACCCTATTGTATTATACAAATATCTACTTTGTCGTTCTCATTTTTCTTTTTATCTTACAAACAGGCGAAAAGTTCTTTTACTTGTTCAAAATTTGTACAAGGGTTCTCACTAAATGTGTCCCAGATTATATCCTAAAACTTCCTTACATACCGCTCAGTACAACTCAGCAACTGACATCCATTCTTTTCAAAAACATCCTTCATCCATTCATTTTGTATATTTGTCTCACCAATATAATAAGATGCACCTATTTCCTTTAAGACAAACATCGCACCTGCAAATAATGCAGCTTCATATCCCTTATTACGCATATTTGGAGTAACTGCGAAGTACATAAGTTTCCCTTCTTCTAACGTACCTCTTTCAATATGTGGGATTACAATTCCTATCGGCTCTTCACCTACACTCGCTGTTAAACAATGTTCTTTCCATTGCTCACCAATTTCTTGTAGCATCATATGCACAAATTGATCATGAACGACTGTTTCTCCCGTCGCTTCATTCCACAGTGAATAAAAAGCCTCTTCTCCAACTTCTTCAATAAGCTTAAAATCAATTTCACTTTCTACATCTTCTACTTCATATATATCTTTAAATACAATCATGTTTTCCGTAACATATTCAAATGAATACGTTTCAAAACATTTTTTATACACATCATAATTTGGACTTTTTGAAGAGATTTCAAAATGTAGTTTTTCTAATCCATCTTTTTTAGCTTCAGCAACGCAATATTGCATCATTTCCTCTAATTGCTCTTCTGTAAAAATCTCTGCATTATTTTCTTTTATCATAATAGAAGAAGCATTTCTTCTTATTTTAAAATATTTTTCTAACTGTTCTATCGTCGTCATATTCTTCCCTCATCTATATCATACTCGAATTTCTAATCGTTCTCCTTGCATGAGCAGGATTGTCCTTGAATATATAGAATACTAGAAAAGATCGCATCTTTAAAGTGCGGAGGAGGTTCTCCAGTGGATATTACAGCATTGCAACAACAGTTAGAGCTTATACAACAAAATGACTATACGCAACTACAGCATATAGACGTAAATGAGTTAACTTTGAACATGCTCCAGTATATCGGAACGACTGATAGCTACGTTCGTTACCAACTTATATATAAATGTTTTGCGCATTTCATTCATCATGAATTCCTTATGGACGATCAGCTGAAATTACTTCTGCAAACTTGTTTAAGTGATGAGTATTTATATTGTGACATTTACTCCCCACATACAGATGGGGTTTTCACACGTTCTTACACTGTTTCGTTAATTGCGTTAATACTCCAATTCGCTAATTCGCACTACTTTTGTACAGAGGAAGATATCGAAGAAATAAAAAATAAACTCATTACATACACAAACTTAGAAACGGATTTTCGGGGCTATATCGAAAATAAAGGATGGGCTCATTGTCTTGCTCACGTATCTGATGCCTTTACTGAAATTGTTCATAATACGTATACAACTTTTGAATGGTACGAAGAATTAATTCATTGTTTATTAAATAAAATCTTTATTCCATCTGACCTTTTTCATAATAACGAAGATGAGCGCATTGTTACGCCATTACTAGCAATGCTGTATCATGATTTTCCTCAAAACGAGTTAATTTCTATTATTCATAAAAAAATAAAAAGGCTTCCTCAAATAAGAAAACGCCTTTCGCTTAATGAGTATTGTATTTTATGTGCCAACATTAAAACCTTTTTACGCACATTATTTTTCAGAACGAAAGACGACCATAACTTAGCCTTTACAGCACGTAAAACAGAAAGAATGTTAAAAGAAATTCCTAACTATTATTAAATACAAGGAGCAATGACATGGGTTATATTGAAGATATGAGAAATCTAGTAGGAAATCATCCACTTATTCTAATAGGATCACACGCCATTATATTAAATGAAAAAGATGAAGTATTGCTGCAGCTCCGTACAGATTTTAACCGCTGGGGCATTATTGGTGGTGCCCTAGAATATAACGAAACGTTAGAAGATGCTTTAAAACGAGAAGTGTTTGAAGAAACTGGACTTATTATTAAAAATCCAGAACTATTCCGTACATACTCAGGGCCAGACTTCTTTCAAATCTATCCAAACGGCGATCAAGTACACGGTGTACTCGTTGTTTATATTTGCCGAGAATTTCATGGTGAACTTGTATGCGATCAAAGTGAATCGAAAGAATTACGCTTCTTTCCGCTTGATGAGTTACCTAGTAATCTCCCTTCTGTTATTGAGAGGATTATTACAGATTATCTAAAAAAATAAGGGAACGCTTAACGTTCCCTCTCAAATCCAATCCGTTTTTTAATTTCTGCTAAATTTATCTTCGCAATAGCGCGTGCCTTCTCAGCACCGTTTTCCAACGCTTCATATAATAAATTCGTTTCATTCATATACATAGTGTATTTCTCACGAGGTCCAGCTAACTCACGATCTACAACACGAAACAACTCTTTTTTCACATCGCCCCATCCGATTCCAGTCTCATATTTTTCACGTAATGACTGTACTTCGTCTTCTGTCGCAAATTCTTTATAAATTGTAAATAAGGTTTCTAGTTCTTTCGGTTCATTTGGAAGTGAAGAATCTGTTTTGATTTTAAATATTAATTTTCGTAGTTTTTCTTGCTTTGCAAATAATGGGATCACATTTCCGTAACTTTTACTCATCTTCCTTCCGTCAAGACCAGGTAAAATAGCTCCTTCTTCTTGTATAACATACTCTGGAAGTGTAAATGCCGTGCCAAATGTATGATTAAAATACGTCGCAATATCACGAGCAATTTCAATATGCTGAATTTGGTCTTTTCCAACTGGTACATGAGTAGCTTGAAATAATAATATGTCAGCTGCCATTAAAATCGGGTACGTGTATAACCCCATATTCACTCCCGCATCGACCTCTAACCCTGCTTCTTTATTTTGCTCCACCTTCGCTTTATACGCATGAGCACGGTTCATAAGACCTTTCGGAGTTAGGCAAGCTAAAATCCAAGCTAATTCTAGAATCTCTGGCACTTCTGTTTGTCGATAAAAAATAACATCTTCTCCAATTCCAAGTGATAACCAAGTAGCTGCTACCTCTTTCGTATAACTGCTGAACTTTTCTGAATCATGCACAGCATTTAATGCATGATAATCAGCTATAAAGTACAATGCTTTTCCTTCATTATTCTTTGACATTTGTAATGCAGGTTTAATCGCACCAATATAATTTCCTAAATGCGGATAACCTGTCGGCTTAATTCCTGTTAACATTATTTTTTCACTCACACTAACTCCTCCTTTCTCAAAATAAAAAGAGCCCCTCATCCTAAAAAAAGGACGAGAGACTCCCGCGGTACCACCTTAATTAGCTATCATTAGCTCACTTCATACTTCAATAACGTGAAGTAACCGTCTTTACCTACTCATTTCAGTTAGAAGCTCTAGAGCCCATTCCATATTCATCCCTTACTGATTCTCACCACATATCAGCTCTCTGAAAAGTTTCGAATATGTACTCTTCTCTTTCATTGCTTTTTCGTTATTTTTTACAGTTTATCACATTTCGCTTCCAAACAAACCCGATTTTTCTATTTTATATAGCAGGAATTTCCACTTCTATTGTCTAATGTTATATAGGTTTGCAGAAATATTCGAAACAACTTTGGAGGTTTTTTCATGGTAAAATATATATCCATTTTAGGTTCCACAGGATCTATCGGCACATCTGCATTAGATGTCGTTTCAGCTCATCCTGAACATTTTAAAATTGTCGGTTTAACCGCAAATTATAATATCGATCTTCTTGAGCAACAAATCAAAACATTTCAACCTCGCATTGTAAGCGTTGCGACAAAAGACTTAGCAGACACGCTTCGTACGCGTATTTCAGCGAATACAAAAATCACATACGGAACTGATGGCTTAATTGCGGTAGCTACTCACCCTGATTCAAATCTTGTATTAAGTTCTGTTGTCGGAGTTTCCGGACTACTTCCAACGATTGAAGCATTAAAGGTGAAGAAAGATATTGCCATCGCTAATAAAGAAACGTTAGTTGCAGCTGGACATATCGTAACTGAACTAGCGCAACAAAACGGATGTCGCTTAATTCCAGTAGATAGCGAACATTCAGCTATTTTCCAATGTTTAAACGGAGAAAATAATAAAGAAATTGACAAATTAATTGTTACAGCTTCTGGCGGTGCATTCCGTGATAAAACACGTGAAGAAATGAAAACTTTACAAGCAAAAGATGCTTTAAAGCACCCAAACTGGTTAATGGGCGCAAAACTAACGATTGATTCTGCCACATTAATGAATAAAGGGTTTGAAGTAATGGAAGCGAGATGGCTATTTGATATTCCGTATGAAAAAATTGATGTAATGATTCATAAAGAAAGTATCATTCATTCTTTAGTAGAATTTATTGATGGATCAGTTATGGCACAGCTCGGTGCTCCTGATATGAGAATGCCGATTCAATATGCGTTTCACTATCCTACTCGGCTACCTTCTTCCTATGAAAAATTAAATTTATTAGAAATCGGTAGTTTACATTTTGAAAAACCAGATTTAGAGAAGTTCCCTTGCCTACAATACGCATATGAATGTGGCAAAATCGGTGGTACTACTCCCGCTGTATTAAATGCAGCAAACGAAATTGCGAATGCACTATTCTTAAAAAATGAAATTGTCTTTTTCGATATTGAAAAAACAATTTACAAAACAGTTGAAGCTCATCATAACGTAAAAGATCCTTCACTAGATGCTATATTAGAAGCGGATCAATGGGCGCGCCAATATGCAAATGAATTGTTAATAAAAAAGAGCTAAAACAGATAATACTGTTTTAGCTCTTTTTTCACGTATTCAACTTAACAAATCTATAACCGTGCGTCACTAACACTTTTAATATCGCATATCCTGGAATGGCTAAAATAATGCCCATAATCCCGAATAAGTTTCCGGCAGTTAAAATGATAAAAATGATAGTAATCGGATGAATGTCTAACTTTTTCCCCATAACTTGTGGAGAAATAAATTTACCTTCTGCTAATTGTACAACCATCATAACAATAATTACTTTTAACACCATTGCTGGCGAGTCGATAAATGCGATAATTAACGCTGGTGTAATGGCGATAATTGGTCCTACGTACGGAACGATATTTACAATCATCGCTAAAATAGCAAGCAGTACAGCATATTTAATACCGATAATAAGGTAACCGATTAATAACATAATACCGATAAACAAGCTCACGATAATTTGCCCTCTAATATACGAGCTAATCGCATAGTGCATATCATCTAGTATTCTCATTGCTGCTGGTTGTCTTTGCTCTGAAATAAACTTTAAGAAGTGATTCGGCAATTGTTCGCCATCTTTTAAAAGATAGAACAATATAAATGGAACCATTACAAATGTTAAAACAACCTCTGTAATAGTACTCAAAAATCCAGTTACATTCCCAGTTACTGATGATAATGACTTTGTAAAATCAACTGTGTATTCTTTTACCATATTCGCAACATTAATATTTAAATTCTCCTGAATTTTACCGAGTAAATTACTTTCCCCGAATCTACGTGCTGCTTGTTCAATCTCATGGCCAAAATACGGTAAGTTATCAATTAATGCATCAATTTGATCTTTAATAATAGGGATAACCGTTACAACTAAAAATACAAATAATCCTAGTACGATTAAATATATGGAAGCTATCGATACGATTCTTGAAACACCTTTCTTTTCTAAAAGCGAAACGAATGGATGTAAAATATAGAATAGTACGCCTGCTAATAGTACTGGGAAGAAAATTGTTTTTAAAAATACGATAAACGGTGTAAAAACAAATGATATTTTTGTTAGCAATAAAATATTAATGAACAATAACGCAAATCCAAGTAATACCGCCAAATAATTTTGTTCTCTAAAAAACTTTCTTAACTTATCTCTTTTTCTTATATTTATTTTCTCCAATGAAACCACCTCTTCGAATGATGAAAAGCCCTTATTCAGGGCTCTTCATCATAATCTATATATCTATTTCTTTGCAGCTTTCACTACAAATGATACAATAAAAATTAACACGATTGCACCTAATAATGCTGGCACGACATGAATCCCACCAAATGATGGCCCAAAGGATCCAAATAATCTACCACCTAACGAAGCACCTAATAAACCTGCGATAATATTTCCGAACATACCACCTGGGAAATTTTTACCCGTTATAGAACTAGCAATTGCACCTATAATAGCACCAACTAAAAATGTGATAATCCATCCCATTTTTAGCCCTCCATTTCTATTATAGTTTGTATGATTTAATACAAACATATGTATTTATCATTGCTAATCATATTTCACTATAGAAATATATTTACTACTATTTTACATATGGAGATACATATATTATATGCAAAAAAGAAAAATATTGTCAAACTCACCCATAAAGCAATTATATTTATATACCATATTTAAAGGAGGCTTCATTATCTATGATTCTTAAGTTAAATTCCACTTCTTTTGAAGTAGCAACATCCATTTTACAGGTTCAAATTCCAGCTTATAAAGTTGAAGCAGACTACTTAAATAGTACTGCCATACCTCGTTTATATGATACTGTAAACGATATTCAAAGTTGTGTTGAAACATTCTATGGATATTTTTCTGAAAATAAACTTGTCGGTTTTATTTCTTTTGTACAAGAAGAAAAACTAATCGATATCCACAGGTTAGTTGTATCCCCCGATTTTTTTCAAAAAGGAATCGCAACGAAACTCCTAATTTATATATTTAACATGTTTCCCTCTTCAATGACATACATTGTACAAACAGGTAAAGCGAATACCCCTGCTATTACTTTATATAAAAAACACGGATTCATTACAGTATCAGATACAATACTTCCTGACGGTATGATTCTTACACAATTAAAAAAGACAGAATACACAAAATAATTTGACTTGTTTGCTCCTTTATGTTATTTTTTACTTTATAAAACCTTTTGCTGAGTCCAAATTTTGGAGCGGGGGAACCATTTTTGTAGCTATGCTACTTGGGGCGAATCTTTTTTAAGTAGGGAAACTCTCACTTCCCGAGTCCGACAGCTAACCTCGTAAGCGTAATGGGAGAGGAAGGTGCTTTTTGCCTATGTTACACATTTTGCCTCCTTAATTATAAATATGGGATCGATATCAAATAGTCACCTATATTTATAGAAAAGGAGAATGTATTATGTTACGTTTATCTGATCACGCAATAAAAATGATGGAGCAAAGACTCCGAATTGAAAAACAACGCACATATCAAGCAAATAAAGTTGTAGATAACTTACATCACAAATACTTCTTTCAGCATATTTTTCAACCGAAAAGATAAAGTAAATGTTTATTTAATATTAAAAAACACAAGGTGTGTCTTACAAAGGCATTCCTTGTGTTTTTTATATTCTTTATAAAATTCTCACTACATTTAAGCTTGCTGTAATGGCACCTGCTATAGTAGTCACATGCCCTACACCTAACGGGCCATTTTGTAATATTAATGTTGAATTGGCACTCGTCACATTCACAAGAAGTGTATTTGAAATGGCTGGTTCGATTACTACAGTTGATGTCGTTACGTTTTGTATAAAACTCCCTGTTAGTTGCGTTCCATTTAATAGCACCCTAACAGATACTGTCTCATTCCCACCAGTCGCGTCCCCTTGGAAATAGTAGCTTACTAAATATATTCCTGGTGTGGATACTGTGACAGTTGTAGCACTAGTTAAAGATACACCAGTTCCATATACAGTGGATCCAGAATTAATTGGGATGTTGGCATTTGCTGCAATTGTACTTGTTGAGGTAGAGAAGAAATAGCCGCCACCTGTTGAAATGGCAGACGATCCAGTTGCACCGGTTAAGCCGGTTGGGCCCGTAGCACCTGTTGGGCCTGTTACTCCCGTTCCCCCTGTTGCTCCTGTTATTCCTTGGATTCCTTGGATTCCTGTCGGTCCTGTTGCACCAGTCGCTCCTGTCGCTCCTGTTGCGCCGGTTGCTCCCGTCACACCTTGTGGGCCTTGAATTCCTTGGATTCCTTGTGGGCCTGTTATTCCAGTCACTCCGGTTGCTCCCGTTGGACCCGTTATCCCTTGCGAACCTTGAATTCCTTGGATTCCTTGTGGACCTGTTACTCCCGTAGAGCCGGTCGCTCCTGTTGGGCCTGTTACTCCTTGTGGACCTTGAATTCCTTGAGGACCTTGAGGGCCCGTTACTCCCGTCGGACCTGTTGCTCCAGTTGCACCGGTTGGACCCGTCGAGCCAGTTATACCTTGTATGCCTTGAGGTCCAGTCGGGCCTGTTGGACCAATCGGACCTTGAATTCCTTGCAGACCTTGAATTCCCTGTGGACCGGTTGGACCTTGTATCCCTTGTATTCCCTGAATCCCTTGCGGGCCTGTTGCACCAGTTGGACCGGTTGGACCCTCTGGTCCTTGCACTCCTTGTATTCCAGTCGCTCCCGTTGGACCTATATCTCCTTGTGGACCTTGAATTCCTTGGATTCCTTGAGGACCAGTTGGACCTGTTATACCACTTATCCCTTGCACTCCTTGTAAACCTTGAGGACCGGTTGGACCGAGTGAACCTTGGATTCCTTGTAGCCCCTGTAAACCAGTTGGACCGGTCGCTCCCCTTACTCCTTGCTCACCTTGTATGCCTTGTATCCCTTGAGGGCCGGTTGGACCGATTGGCCCCTGTGCCCCTTGCACTCCTTGTGGACCAGTCGGACCGGTTGCTCCTACCGGTCCCTGGATTCCTTGTAGACCTTGCGGACCAGTCGGACCGGTTACTCCTTGTATCCCTTGTGGACCTTGAATGCCTTGATCACCCGTTGGACCCGTTGCCCCCATTGGTCCCTGTACTCCTTGCAAACCTGTTACACCAGTTGCTCCGGTCGGTCCCTGGATTCCTTGTACCCCTTGAATTCCAGTCGCTCCTGTTGCTCCGGTCGCTCCTGTTGCCCCTGTTGCTCCAGTCGGACCAGTTGGACCCCCTGGTGATCCTGCTGGACCGGTTGGACCAGTTGGACCTCCTGGTGGACCAGTTGGACCGGTTGCTCCAGTCGGGCCAGTTGCAGAACCTGTCGGACCAGTTATCCCAGTGGCTCCTGTTGGGCCAGTTGGACCTGGATCACCTTGTAAACCGGTTGGACCAGTCGGACCGATTACACCTTGCACTCCTTGTATTCCTTGTATTCCTGTTGGACCTACCTGCCCCATCTCTCCCTGGGGACCTTGTAAACCTTGAACACCAGTTTCCCCTTGTGGACCCATTGGTCCTTGCTCCCCTTGAATTCCTTGAGAACCAGTTGGCCCTGTTGGACCAATCGGACCCTGTATTCCTTGTATTCCGGTTACACCTTGTAAACCACTACCTCCTAAATTACCTTGCACACCTTGTATACCAGTATTTCCAGTTGGTCCAGTCGGGCCAATTTCCCCTTGCACTCCTTGTATTCCTTGTACTCCTGTTGGGCCGGTTGGACCGATTTCTCCTTGCATTCCTTGTATGCCTTGTATTCCTGTTGGACCGGTCGGACCGATTGGGCCAGGAATTCCTTGTATCCCTTGAATACCAGTTGGACCAGTCGGACCTCTTTCTCCTTGTATTCCTTGAACACCTTGTATTCCCTGTGGGCCTCGTTCTCCCATAGGTCCTTGATTACCTTGAGAACCTTGTGGTCCAGTTAAACCAGTTGGGCCGGTTGGACCGATTGGACCTTGTACGCCTTGTATTCCTTGCGGTCCAGTTGGTCCACCTAAAGCACCAGTTGGACCGGTTGGACCAGTGGGCCCCGTAATACCTGGCGGTGGAAAAGGAATAGGTGCTTGAAACTTACTACACTTATCTTGATTCTTCACAAGCATCTCCCCCGTTATAACTAACGTATCAAACTATTTTTAATACATTTAAACTAGCTGTTATCACACCAGATAATGTCGTTACATGCCCGATAGCTAACGGACCATTTTGTAAAGACAAAGTTGCATTTGAAGAAGTAACTTCAATGACCATCGTATTCGAAACCGCTGGTTCTAATACAAAAGTACCTCCTGTAACATAAAAAATAAAACTCCCTGCCACTTGCGTTCCATTTAAAGTAAGACTCACAGAAATCGTTTCATTCCCCCCATTTGGATCACCTTGAAAATAATAGCTGACTAAATATATTCCCGGCGTACTTAACGTTACAGTTGTTGCATTTGTTAAACTGACACCAGAACCAAAAGTGGTAGCTCCTGAATTAATTGGTACTAACGCATTCGCTGCAATTGCACTCGTTGAAGTAGAAAAGAAATAACCGCCACCGCTAGGTAAACCAGTCGCTCCTGTTGCACCTACAATTCCTAAAAAACCTATAGGCCCTTGACTACCCGTTGCTCCAGTAGGTCCCACAGCTCCAATCGGCCCTTGACTACCTTGGACTCCAGCTGGACCTACACTACCGTTAACCCCTGTTATTCCCCTCGCTCCAGTTGGGCCTTGTATTCCTTGTATTCCGGTTACTCCCGTTGCACCGGTAGGTCCTATCATTCCTGTACTTCCTTGTATTCCTTGAATACCTTGAACGCCTTGTATTCCTTGTGCACCGGTCGCTCCTGTGGCTCCTGTCGCTCCTGTTTCTCCTGTTACGCCCGTAATCCCAACATTTCCTTGTGGTCCTTCGGGTCCCTCAATACCTTGCGCCCCTTGCACTCCTTGTGAACCTGTTATCCCGTTTTCTCCTAAATTCCCTTGAGGCCCTCTAATTCCTTGAGCACCTGTAGGACCGATGATTCCTTGTATTCCTTGAGAGCCTTGCGCTCCTGTTGGACCTACTATACCTTGTATTCCTTGAGGCCCTTGTAAACCAATTGCACCTGTCGGACCTGTTATTCCTTGAACTCCTTGTATTCCTTGAGCACCTTGCGGACCCGTCAATCCATTTTCTCCTTGTATTCCTTGAGGTCCTTGTATACCTTGAACTCCAGCTGCTCCTGTTATTCCTTGAACTCCTTGTATTCCTTGTGCACCTTGTGGACCAGCATCTCCTGTTTCTCCTCGTATTCCTTGTGGACCTTGGGCTCCCGCCGCTCCTGTTGTGCCTGTAGGACCTATTATCCCTTGTAACCCTTGTATTCCTTGCGCTCCTGTTGGACCTGTTACTCCTTGTATTCCTTGCACACCTCTAGGACCTTCTGCACCGGTTGGACCGATTTCTCCCTGTGGACCTTGTATGCCTATTGGGCCTTCTACACCGGTTGCTCCTGTTATTCCTTGAGCTCCTTGTATTCCTTGTGCACCTTGTACGCCAGCTACACCAATTACCCCTTGAGAACCTTGTGCTCCCCTTGCACCTTGAGCACCAGTGGGACCCGTTATTCCTTGTAACCCTTGCGCTCCTTGGGGACCTTTAGGACCAGTTACACCTGTGATACCAGATTCACCGGTTGGACCTGTTGGCCCTCCAGGTGGACCAGGCGGGCCTGATGGACCAGTCACTCCACTAGATGGACCAATCGGACCGGTTATTCCTGTTGGTCCTCCAGGTGGACCTTCTGCACCTTGTGTACCAGTAGACCCAGTTGCTCCTGTTATTCCTCGTATTCCTTTTGGTCCTTGAAAACCTGTGGATCCCCTTACCCCTTGTATCCCTTGTATTCCTTGTGGACCTTGAGGACCTATTACACCTGTTATCCCCCTTATTCCACTTATACCTTGAGGTCCTTGTATTCCAGTAGAACCAGGCGGGCCAGTTACACCTTGTATCCCTTGATCACCTTGGTGCCCTTGCTCTCCAGTAATTCCTCGTATTCCTTGTGGACCTTCTTCTCCTTGTATACCTGTAGTTCCGTCCTCCCCTTGTATTCCTTGCGCCCCTTGAGGACCTTGAGGGCCCGTTACACCTGATATTCCGGTTACACCTATTTCTCCCTGCATTCCTTGTGCACCCGTTTCCCCTCGCTCACCTATTTCTCCTTGTATTCCTTGGGCGCCCTGTATACCTTGACTACCAGCAGGGCCTGTAATTCCTTGTATTCCTTGCATACCTTGTAATCCAATATCGCCAACAGGACCTTGCTCTCCAATTAATCCTTGAGGACCTTGTAAGCCGACCGGACCTGTAATTCCTTGCTCTCCAGTATCACCAACGGGACCTTGTATCCCTTGAGCTCCTGTTGTCCCTCGTGGACCTTGTATTCCCCTGATACCTTGAGGGCCTTGTGGACCAGTTGCTCCTGTAGGCCCAGTAATTCCCGGGGGTCCAACCGGACCTTCATGCCCTCCAGTTGGACCACTATTACCCGTCGGACCCGTTGCTCCTATAAGCGGAAGAGGCAGTGCCACTCCAAATTTTTTGCACTTTCTATGATGACGCACAACAATCCCCCTCCCCAAAAATAATTACACTTTTTATATGAAATGCATTTTTATAAGAAAAGTACATCTCTGACCTTATTTTTTTAAAAATAAAGAAGCCTATCATTTCATCTATTTGAAATGATAGGCTTCTTTTATAAAAAACACTTTACTTTCTAACTTTAATAATAAAAGTAGTCGGCACCATTCTAGCTTTATATAAAGAATAATACTTCGTAGAATGCATCGCTAGTTCTTCATCAAACGTGCTATACGGTTCAGGTTCTTCTATTCTCTCAATTGTAAAGCCTGCTCTATTTAACTCATTTATATATGTACTTATTTTTCTCTTATATAATTTCGCTTGTACATTTTCTCCTTTAAATGTTTCAAACGTAATGGACGTTTCCTCATGATAAGAAGACTTTATAGCAACTTCCTCTGTACCATACTGTAAATTTGAATATACTGGGTGCTCCCAACTAAAAATAAAACTTCCTCCTGGCTTTACATACGAATAAATCAGTTCCAACGTTTTTCTTAAATCCGAAGTCCAATTTAATGCATAAATAGAATATACAATATCAAAATACCCTTTCGGAATATTCAATTCCTCTTCCATTTCTCCCCATACTAACTTTGGATCCCAACTCTTTAACGTTTCATTCGCTATTTCAATTTGTGCACTTGAAAGATCAAGCCCCAATATCAAGAACTTTTTTATTTCTGATTGAATCTCATCTTCAGACGCTGTATATTGGGCATATTTAGGTAAACAATCAACTTGAAAGATAATAAGGTGCAACTGTATCCCAACACTTTTTATTTATAGCTAGCATTTGTGTACCTTTCATATCATTCCCCCCATCCATTTTTCTTTCTCTAATATTACTTACATACCATAACCAGATCGCCCTTTTCTCTTCGCCCGGTAGTTTTTCACTTTTGCAATCGTACCGCACGCTCTTCCTCCTTCTTCTCCAGCATACATACCGCACCATCTTTTACTTCCATTTCGCGAATGATCATAAAATACCCAGCGACAATCTGGACATGCTTTTAACCTTCCCCACACATTTTCTTGAATTGACATTAACACAATACTTAACACTTTTGTATACACATTCTCTTCATATACTGGTTCATATGTAATACCTTTCATATCATCCTTTATATGTACATGAAATGGGTATTTCTCTAACCACTTTTGCAATGATTCTCCGCCTTCAATTGCCACCCGAATATCTTCTCGAAAACTTTTTAGTTCCTCTATCGTATAAAATGGAAGCTCTTCATGAAAATATTTATTCATAAATTGCTTTATATCATCTTCGGTCTGCAACAAATCAACTGCTTCTCTCGTATCATTTGGTATTTTCCATTTATTTAAAAATTCTCGAATATATTCTAGTTCATTTGGTGCATTTTGATTCAATTCCATCCACCTTCTTCTTAAAATTTACTTTTTTCTGACTTTATGTATAATTATAATATAAAACTGTTAACCATCAAAATATTTTACTGGTTACAATATTAGGAGGAGTTCTATGAAAAGTTTCTCAATACCGATACGTTTCATGCTTATTTCTTCATTTTTTATGTCTTTTGGGTATTTTGCGGTATACGCATTTTTAGCTATTTATCTATTAAACTTTCTCCATTTTTCAGCTGTTCAAGTAGGAACAGTGTTGACGGTTATGACAATTACATCACGAGTTCTCCCTTTATTCTCAGGATTAATTGCTGATAAAATAGGCTATATCATTATGATGATAGCCGGATTATTTTTAAGAGGAGTCGGATTTATCGCTTTAGGGATATCCTCTGATTTCTATACAATTTCTATTTCTTCTGCACTTATTGGCTTCGGAACTGCATTTTACGAACCTGCCGCTCGCGCTATATTTGGCTCACAGCCAGCTCATATGAGAAAAAATTTATTTACATATTTAAACCTTAGCTTCAATTGCGGTGCAATAATCGGACCAATTGCAGGAGGGTTCTTACTCTTACTCGATCCAATCTATGCTTTCTCTCTAACAGGATCCCTTATGCTGTTATTCGCTTTCATCTTTTACTTACTTAAAAATCACTTCCAAGTCACTACTGAAAATACATCTATTACATTAGGAATACAGGCTATTTTACAAAACAAACCTTTCCTTTTGTTTTCATTTATCATGATCTTCTTCTATATTATGTTTACTCAGCTTACTGTCGCACTTCCACTTCATATGAAAAACATTAGTAATAGCAATCAGCTTGCTACACTCGTTATTACAATAAATGCAATAACAGGCGTCATATTTATGGTGTTATTTCGAAAACTATTTCATAAATACAACACACTTTCAATTATTAAATACGGTGTTTTATTAATGAGTATTTCCTTTTTACTCATTCCTCTATCTCAACACCCGTATTGGCTATTTATTTGTGTAATTTTATTTACAATTGGTGAAACACTCGTATTACCTAACGCTGATATCGCTATTGCAAATTACAGTAATGAATCCTATACAGCTACTTACTTCGGATTTTATCAACTATCACTCGCATTTGGTTTTATCATCGGTAATTATACCGGTACATCTTTTACATCCAACTTAAGCGGCATGTATACACCATGGCTTATTTTTGGCGGAATAGGACTTATTGGTTTTATTTCACTACATATTTTAAATATTAAACAAGGGGACTCTAAAGAGGATATATACCTATATAATGATACGAAACACCTTTAACACATTACAATTGAGCTAGTACCTTTAGACAAAAAGTCTATAATAAAAAATTCGACCGTCATATGTGACAGTCGAATTTTTTATTCTTCATATTCAAGATGATTATGTGTTTTACAACCAAACAAATAACAAGCCCCTATATGATAAGTTTCAAATTCTAACCCTGGAACATATCCAGATTTAATACGTTCTATCATTTTTTTATAACAATGATTCTCTTCTGTATATTCTTCAATTAACTCTTTCTTATCTTTTTCTGTCCAGTTTTCTTCTACTTCTTCATTCTGGACATCTTCTATTTCTGCTGTTTTCGCTTCAATAGATTCCCGTATAACTTCATTCATACGGGAAAAATCATTAGCTTTATATAGAGCATACACAAACCTACTAATCCAGTTAGGACTTTTCCAAACTTCTTTGTATCCCTTTTCGAACCATTCAATTGCTTCTTTATAGCAATTCAACTCAACATATAAATCTGCTACATTAATTTCCCCTAAAAAATTATCAGATTCCCTGTTAAAAGTATCTAACTTCTCTTTTGCTTCTGTCGTTCGTTCTAAATCAATTAAACATTTTACATAGCTATACATGATATAGTCCGAATCCCCTGCAACTCGTAAAAAAAATTCCGAAGCTTTTTCCAGCTCTCCAAGGTTATAATGAGCTACAGCTACATTATGATATGCTTCATCCGATGGTTGAATTGAAATAGATTTTTGTAATACTTCTTTCGCTTCTTCCCACTTTTTTTGTTTCATATAAATTTCCCCTAACATGTTATAGGGAAAGTATGAAGAAGGATTCAACTTAACAACTTCTTTTATTAATTCAAGAGCTTTCTCATCATTCTCTTCCTCATAAAAGTACATCCAAGCAAGATTATTGAGAGATTGTACCCCTCTAGATTCATGTACTGCTCGATGAAACAGTTCCATTGCTTCCTCACATTTATTTTGTTCAAACATTTCAATTGCCTTCTCGTTAATGTTCAAATAACTACCTCCGAAGTGAATAAATTCATCTACGCTTTATCATTATTTTAAGATGTAAAAATTGAAATTTCTATAAAAAATTTCTTTATCCTGTCTATATTTCGAATAAAACAGAAGCTTACATACACAAATTTACAACAATAAGTAAACTTTTCAATCTCCCTTAAATTGGATATACAGCCTTTTTAACTTTACATATTATGGTATAATTAATTATAGTACTAACTAAACATTTACGCTGGACACTAGCAGTCTAACAATACCAAAATCAATTGAAATCGGGGGATGTTATGAAAAAGAAATTAATTCTTCTATTCATCGGAATCATATTATCAGGATGTTCAACTATAGCAGAGAATTCTTTAGAAACCGGGAAAGGCAGTATGGAATTATTAACACCAACGATCACAACAAAAGATAATGAGTTAGAAATTAAGACCGAAGGCATTGATGAAAATAAAGTAACTTTTATTTATGTTGCTAATAAAAAAGTATTGGAACAAAAGCTAAAGAATGGTGAATCCTACAAACTTAACATTAAAGATATCGAACACGCTCATCGGACAGACTACAAACCAAAAGTTCAACTTTTCCAAACGAAAGATGATAATGATGATGGAGAAATGGTAACGTTTAAACAAGTTAGATATACAGTTAAAAACTAATTTTAAAGTTGTTTCATTATAAATGTAACGAACGAAAATATACTTTTAACAGTAGATACATGTAAGGGGTGCTAACATGAAAAAACGATGGATTTCTTGGTGGTTTGGTAACATATTTTGGATTATCGTTTTTGGAATATGGGCAGCTATTATTTGGCTACGAGATGTTGATGGGGCCGGTGTTACTCAAACACCCGAAATTAAATCAATATCACTTATCGTTTTATTAATTGCGTTTATCATACCGGTATTTTTTCAAATTATATGGCTAATCATTAATTTGAGAATGAGTAAAAAAAATAATTATACGATTTAGCTTTTTGAATTAATAGATGAATATTTTTCATAAAAAAAGAGAGGAATCTACATCAAAATAGATTCCTCTCTTTTACATTTAGACTTATACTGCGCTTTTAATGCAGCACTACTCCTCTTTTTTACGATGCATGTTCATCTTTCTTCTTCATTAACGCTCTTTTCTTCATCGCCTTCGTTAAATATCCACCCTTAAACGAGCGAATTTCATACGAAGACATAAACGCTTTCGGTGCAATTTCATTAATGATTTCCAAAAGTTCTTTCTCTCTAGAACGCTTTGCGACGATATCTAAGCGATAACGTATAGAATTAATACCTTCGCCCTCAAATACTGTAACGCCAAATCCAGAGTGACGTAACTCATCTACTAATTCATTACAACGGTCTAGTAAACTAACTTGATACGTAATATAACCAATTGCTAATTTATTCTCTATATAACCGCCTAATAACAGTCCCGCACTAAAGCCAATGACATAGGCAACGATGTTCATCCAATTTGATAAATCTTGAAACACAATACCTAAACTGACAATGTAAATAGCTCCTTCTAACAATCCAACACCAGCAGCGGATCTTGTTTGATTCTTTACAAGCAAAATCGTACGAATTGTTAATATTGGAACGTAAATAATTTGAAGCACAAAAATAAGTAGCGCTTGTAACATTGGTATCCACCTCTTTCAAAAAGTCTTTTGTCATAATAACATACATAACCTTTAGAAATCGATGGGTTTTTTAAAAATTTTTTATTATTTTTCATACTATTGAAAAACACAAAAAAGAAGCGTATTATATTTGTCGTTAATTTGATTACTTGTATATTATCGCTAAACTAAAAAGGAACCCGATTAGGTCCCTTTCATCATAGCTCTATGTTTTTCGAAGCATGTTCCCTTTGCTTCTCTTCTTCTTTCACTAACTGCATATTTGCATACGCTAAATTTGCAATCATTAAAAAGTGACCACCTAAAATACCTGTACCGAATGCCCACATTTCCATTTCATGCTCAATTTCATACATGATGATAGCTCCTAAAATAGCAGCTGCAAATCGGTTTAAAACTCCTAATCCAGGAGCCTTTTCCTTCATTACGATACTTTTTCCGAGTTTTTCCACTCTGCGAGCTAATAACCAAAGACAATAGGCGCTTACTGCTAATCCAATACCGAACCCTGTCACTTGTTTTCCAAACGGAGTAATCGTCCACATAAGTAGTAAACCACTAAAGATTACATACAATTGTAATCGATATACACGTAAGGCTTCTTGAATCAAAATATCCGCTCCTAAGTTCTCATTTTTTGTACTTTTAGAAGAAAAGCAGCAACTTACACAGTTGCTGCTTTCTCTTCTTCTTGTTCTTGTTCCATCTTACGAATTTCAACACGTTTAATTTGGTAAGCGTCTTTTTCTAACACTTTAAATTCATAACCTTCCGCCTCAACGTGTTGTCCTTCTTCGATTTCATGATTTTGCATCATAATCCATCCACCGATTGTATCCACATCATCTTCTTCGATGTGTAATCCAAATAAATCTTTCACTTCTGAGATAAGCACTTTTCCATCAACAATGATATGTTGCTCGTTTACATGTTGGATTGGTGGTGCTTCATCTTCATCATATTCGTCACGAATTTCGCCGACGATTTCCTCCAAGATATCTTCAAGCGTTACAATTCCGGCTGTTCCTCCGTACTCATCATATAAAACAGCCATCGGAATTCGCTTCTTCTGCATTTGAAGTAATAAATCGTGAATTGGAGTCGTTTCCATCACTTCAATAATCGGACGCATATACGAGCGAATAGATGATAAATCTTTTTGATCCTCGGTCATATATCGAATAAAGAAATCTTTTACGTTGACCATACCGATAATATCATCTTTATCTTCTCCAAAAATCGGATAACGTGTGTATCGCTCATTTTGGATTACTTTCATGTGTTCTTCTACTGAATCTTCCAGGTAGAAACCAACGATTTCTGTTCGCGGTACCATAATCTCTTTTGCAATACGATTATCAAATTCAAAAATGTTATTTACATACTTGTATTCAGCTTGATTAATTTCGCCACTTTCATAGCTATCTGAAAGGATAAGACGTAATTCTTCTTCTGTATGAGCTACTTCATGTTCTGAAGCTGGCTTTAAACCGAATAAACCAGTTATCACACGTGCTGAACCGTTCAATACCCAAATAAATGGATACATTACTTTATAGAACATCATTAATGGACCTGCCAATAATAACGTTACCCTTTCAGCCTTTTGAATTGCCATCGTTTTCGGAGCTAATTCCCCTACTACAACGTGTAAATACGTCATAATCATAAAAGCAAGACCAAATGTTAATACTGATGAAATAGAAGGATTTAAGTTCCATTTCTCAAATAACGGGTGTAATAACTTTTCGATTGTCGGTTCACCTAACCAACCTAATCCCATAGCTGTAACTGTAATACCTAATTGACAAGCAGATAAATATTCATCTAAATTTGTTGTTACCTTTTTCGCTGCTAAAGCACCGCGTTTTCCTTCCGCAACAAGCTGATCGATACGACTTGAACGTATCTTTACAATCGCAAACTCTGCTGCTACGAAAAATCCAGTAAATGCGATTAAAATCGCAACCATGACTAAATTAAATATTTCCAATGAATCCCCTTAGTTAAAAAACTAAGGTGTCCACCTCCTGTATACTATAATGTTTTCTTATTTGTTCGTTAGAAAACATAGCCCGATACAAAAATTAAAGAGGTCGGATTTCACTTATTCTATAATAATAGAGCAAGTGTCTGTATTAAAGCTGTCGTTTGACCAGATAAAGATTTCGATATTTTTTCACGTTGTGAATCAGTCAATCCATCTAAAAGCGGCTTTAACTCAGTAAGCTCCACTTCTAATTGATGAATATGGTCTGTCACTTCATTCACTTGTTTCGAAACGTGTTCATTGATACCGAGCAGCTTCTTCTTCTCCTCGATTTTCTCTTTAATCTCACAAAGCGGCATATGCATTTCTTTGCACTTCTCAATAAATTGTAATGTCTCAAATGCTGTTTCGTCATAATAGCGATAATTAGATTGAGATCGCTCCGCTTTTAAGATACCTAGATTCGTATAATAATCAATCGTTCGTTTCGACACGTGAGCCATGAGAGCCAACTGTCCGATTCGATACACCTTCCCAACGATCTTCCCCCCTTGTTTATATTACTTACATCATACAACACATAAACTGTACAGTCAAACGTGACGGTTTATTATTCACAATTTATACAAAATTCCAATCTCCTCCTATGATGATTCAATACGAGTAATCTACACTTATACAATAAAATTACTAAACTACTACCTAATCACTACATTGTCTGCCACTTTTAACCTTTCTTATTTAAAAGCATATCCTACTAATAATGATTGCTTGTATAGGAGGGAATTAATATGAAAAAGACAATCATTTCTCATTTTTATAATGAAGAATACCTACTTCCATGGTGGCTTATGCATCACACGAAAATATTCGATCACGGCATTTTAATTAATAGAGGGTCTACAGATCGTTCCGTAGAGATTTGTAAACTATTAGCACCCCATTGGGAAGTACGAAATTCAAGATTTCTTGAGTTTGATCCAACTAATACTGATATTGAAGTGATGGAAATTGAAAGAGAAGTTTCAGGTTGGAAAATCGTTTTAAATACTACTGAATTCTTTTGTTGTAATAATACTGAAGAATTTTTTTCATCTCTTCATACACTAGGCCAAAACATGTATGCGATTAGAATGATTTTAATGATAGATAATCATAATTATAATTATTCAAAGCCTAGATATTCTATCCCCTTAGTAGAACAGCGATACCACGGTGTCTTCCCTTATAACCCAAATCTCGGATGTGCTTGGAGATTTATTCACAATCATCTAGACGGTGCATATTTACCTGGTAGACATCATTCGCGGCACGGATATATAATTTATGACTATCCTTCATTTATTTTAAAATTTTATTTTAGCCCTTGGAATGAACAATCAAAGGCAAGAAAATTACAAATTACACCTACCCTTTCAAAAAGGGGTGTTCAAATGGGACTTCAAACACATTACGGTCAATCTCCCGAAGTACTGGACATACGTTTTTTAGAGCTTAGTAACCTAACACAAGACCTCCGTCATAACCCTGAATATCAAGAATTATTTCCAAAATTCAAACCGTAATATTTTCTGCATCGTCATCACCTCAAACATTTTCATTCACTTAATCAAAAACAATTTCATTTGCATAAAACATGAATACTATATAAATAATAAATTTTTATTTTAGGAGGAAAAAATGAAAGCTGTTATTCTTGCTGGTGGGTACGGTACAAGAATTGGGGAAGAAACACATTTAAAACCGAAACCTATGATTGAAATTGGAACAAAACCTATTCTATGGCACATTATGAGTTTGTATAGTCATTACGGGATTACTGAGTTTATTATTTGCTTAGGCTATAAAGGATATGCAATTAAAGAGTTCTTTCTAAATTACAACTTACACATGTCTGATTTCACAATACAGTTAAACGATAATACAATTACTAGCCATTCTCATCGTGTAGAACCATGGAAAGTTACACTAATCGATACTGGTGTAAATACCGAAACGGGTGGCCGAGTGAAAAAGATTCAAAATTATGTCGGAGATGAACCTTTCTGCCTCACTTATGGTGATGGATTAAGTAATGTAAATATAAAAGAACTTATTACATTCCATAAAAAACATGGAAAAATGGCTACTGTTACTGCCGTACAACCTCCTGGTAGATTTGGTTCTCTCATATTAGATAAACAGTCTGTAACATCTTTTCAAGAAAAACCATTAGGTGATGGCGGATGGGTTAACGGTGGATTTTTTGTTTTAAATCCTGAAGTTTTCAATTACATTAGTGGAGATAAGTCTGTTTTTGAAACAGACACTTTAGTTCAGTTAGTAAACAAAAATGAATTGGCCGCATATCAACATTCTGGTTTTTGGCATCCGATGGATACATTGCGCGATAAAAATAAATTAGTCGAGCTATGGGAAAGTAATAACGCTCCGTGGAAGGTTCGGTAATATGGCTTCATCATCTTTTTGGAATAAGAAAAAAGTATTTATTACGGGACACACTGGATTTAAAGGCTCCTGGCTCACCCTTTTCTTAAGTTCTTTAGGTGCAGAAGTAGTAGGCTTTTCTTCTCATCCCCCATCCATTCCTAACATTTTTGAACAAGGTAACGTAGCAAAAGAGTGCACGACAATGAAAGGCGATATTACAGATTACCATTCTTTATTTCATGCCATGAAGCAACATAAACCTGACATAATATTTCATTTAGCAGCTCAGCCAATCGTAACCGCTTCATACAAAAATCCTATCGATACATTCAAAACGAATGTTTTAGGTACTGTCCACGTGCTAGAAGCAGCAAAGTCCGTCGAAAGCGTACGTGCCATTATTAATGTGACAAGCGATAAATGTTATGAGAATGACGGTAGTGGCGACCGAGCGTTCGTGGAAAATGACCGACTAGGAGGTTTCGACCCTTATAGCGCTAGTAAAGCTTGCGCTGAAATAGTGGCAACATCCTATCAAAAATCATTCTTCCGCACTAATACCCAGAAACTCGCCTCAGTCAGAGCTGGTAACGTCATCGGCGGTGGTGATTGGGCAGAAGATCGATTATTCCCTGATATCATTCGGGCATATTTGCACAATCATACTTTGTGTATTCGAAACAAATATGCCGTCCGTCCGTGGCAACATGTTTTAGATCCTCTACATGGCTATATCCTTTTAGCTGAGAAACTTTGGAATGATGCTAAATATGCAGAAGCGTGGAATTTCGGCCCAATGAATGAACCTAACAGAACCGTTCATGATGTCATTGAATCTGTAATAAAATTATGGAATAACCCACTAACAATCATTTCCTCCTCTACAAATACTCCTTATGAATCACCTGTTTTAACACTCGATAGTACAAAAGCAGTAAACAAACTCGGCTGGACTCCTAAGTTATCAACAGATGATGCTATCGCTTGGACTGTTGATTGGTACAAAAAATATGCATCTGGTGAAAAGATAGAATCTTTCACACGACAACAAATCGATGCATTCAAAAATTTATAAGGGGGCTATAAAATGGAACAGAAAAAATGCCGTTTTTGCCACTCATTACTAACCAACACTTTTTTAGATTTGGGCGTTTCCCCTCTTGCTAATTCATTTGTAGCTCCTGAAAGCTCATATAAAATGGAACCTTTTTATCCGCTGCACACATTTGTTTGTAACTCTTGTTTACTCGTACAGCTAGATGAATTTGAATCTCCACAAAATATTTTTCATAACTATTTATACTTCAGCTCTTACTCCTCAAGTTGGCTACTACACGCTAAACAATATGTAGAAATGGCGATTAAGCGTTTCAACTTAACGAAACATTCAAAAGTGATTGAAATCGCAAGTAACGATGGGTACTTATTACAATACTTTAAAAAAGAAAATATCGAGACATTGGGAATTGAACCCGCGAAAAACGTAGCAGAAATTGCTATCAAAAAAGGAATTCCTACTCATGTGAATTTTTTCAGTAATGACTTAGCAAAAAAATTGCCACAAGCTGATTTAATCGTCGCAAATAACGTATTAGCACACGTTCCAAACTTGCATGATTTTGTTGCCGGTTTAAAAACGTTATTAAAACAAGATGGCACGATAACAATTGAATTCCCACACTTATTAAACCTCATATCCTTTAAACAGTTCGATACTATCTACCATGAGCACTTTTCCTACTTCTCACTTATAAGCCTTCAAAAAGTTTTAAGTTATCATCATTTACAAATTGTTGATGTAGAAGAACTATCAACGCATGGTGGTTCCTTACGGATTTTTGTAAACCATCTAAGTGCCCAATCAACTATCCATTCCAATGTTACAAAATTAATTCAAAAAGAAGTCGACCACGGGTTAGATACTTTAGATTGCTATCTCCTTTTTTCTAAACGCATCGAACAATTGAAAATAAATATTTTAAAGTTTTTTATTGAAGCGAAAGCTTTAAACAAACAAATTATCGGTTACGGTGCTCCAGCTAAGGGAAACACCCTTTTGAATTATTGCGGGATAGGTAAAGAATTTCTAGCTTATACAGTAGATAAAAATCCTCACAAACAAAATCTCCTTTTACCAGGAACTCGTATTCCAATAAAATCTCCAGCAGAAATTAAACGTACAAAACCGGATTACATTTTCATACTTCCTTGGAATTTGAAAGACGAAATTATGAAAGAATGCTCTTTCATTCGTGAATGGGGCGGTAAATTTTTAGTGACGGTTCCAGAAGTTGAGGTGATCGAGCCATGAAGAAAGTTGTTGTAACAGGTGGTAGTGGCTGGATAGGTAAATATGTTGTACATTCACTTATACAAAAGGGATATGAAGTGCACGCCACGTATAATAAAAATAAACCCTCTCACCTCCCTTGCCATTGGCATAAAGTAAACTTGCTTCGCGATGACGAAGTAAAACAATTCATTTCGGACGTTCAGCCTAGCCATCTCATTCACCTTGCTTGGGAAGCAGTGCCACCAGCATGCTATGTATCTATTAATAATTACTATTGGCTAAAGTCTAGTATTTCATTGATTCAACACTTCACAACATGCGGCGGAAAGCGTGTTGTCGTTGCAGGTACTGGCGCAGAATACGAATGGTTTAACGGCGTATTATTTGAAGATTCACCGCTCCTTTCCTATAAAACCCCGTATTCTTTATGTAAAAATGCACTGCACTCCTGGCTAGAAACGTATGCACAACAAACAGGCCTCAGCATGTGTTGGGGCCGCATTTTTCATATGTATGGCCCTCACGAACAAGGTAATCGGCTCGTTTCTAACATTATCACTTCCTTATTAAAAAACGAGGAAGCACTATGTACACATGGAAAACAATCGAGAGATTTCCTCCATGTGAGTGACGTCGCTGACGCTCTCGTAACAATATTAGAACACGGCGTTACAGGCACCATCAATATCGCTTCTGGTCAATCTGTACAAATTAAAGAGTTAGCTTCTATCATTGCTAAAAAGATAAGAAAAGAACATTTAATTAAACTAGGTGCAATCCCTTTCTCTAAAGATGAACCTTTATTTGTCGGGGTTAATGTAGAACGTTTAAAAACTGAAGTAAACTGGAAACCAACATACGATCTAAATACAGGAATTGAAGAAACAATTTTATGGTGGAAATCATTTATACAAAAACATAACGATATGCATCATTAAAACGTAAATCCTTCGTTCCTCTCGCTAATTCCTTATACCATTCTTCTAATCTTTCCGGCGTAACAATATGATGCGTACCCATTCCCCCATGCTTACTAGCTTCAGAAAGAGTCGGACCAATTTGTAATTTTCTCTTTCTCATCGCATCGTTCCACGGACTAAACCCATACCATAATATACAGGCAAGAGGTGGATAAATCATCGATTCATGCGCAGATAAATGTCTTCCAACCGTATAACTTCCATGCTCATGATTATGAATAAATCTACCTCTTCTCCATAGTCTCCACTCCTCTGGTAAATAACCATGAAACCGCTGTTTCATTAAAGGTATTCCAAAGTTAAGGTCCGGATAGTTGTAGTTAGGATCATCAACCATAATAAGCCCGTCCAGCCAATACATCCTCCCTCCCAATTCATCTAGTGATTTCCAAAACTGATTTTTATCTTGCATGCAAAGAAACTCAGTCGTATTTAAAACCATTTTCCATCCTTGTACTTCTTGTTCTATCCTCATCACTTCATGATCTGTCGTATATGCATCAAACTCTGGATTTACAGAATCTCGCACTTCCCAATGCGGTGCGAATTTTTTACAAATCTCAACCGAACGATCTGTTGAACCTTTATTAATTAAAATACCATGATCAAAAAGTTTCGTATGATGCATAAGCCACCATGGCAATAAATACTCTTCATTGTAAAAATGCGAAATAACGGTTGTAGTTATAATAATCTCCTCCTCTTTCTCTATTAATCTACTTTTTATCCTACAACCAATATACTCATAAGCAAAAATATGTTTCCTAATTATTAATCAAATATTATTATTAATATTTTTGTAAGTTTTCCTTTGGTACCCAGCCTTTCTCACCATCTCTTCCTTCGCACCAAACCCATCCATTCAATTCTTCTAATCCGATCACTCTTTCTCCAATACTCACATTTAATTCTTTCGCAGTATATTGTTTTATAATAATTCCTGTTCCATTCATATCTTTTTTTATAATTTGCTCCGGAACCCATCCTGTCCGGTCATATTTCTCTTCGTGACAAAACATCCAGTTTTCCCAGTTTTCCGGACCAACGTAACTCTCTATCATTTTCACTACATCCCCCTCTTCTAAGCGAATTGGATTAGGATAATTGCTAACATGTGATTTTATAACGATATATTTCATAACACCCTCCAATAATCAGAAAATTAAGTTATAATATCATTATAACTTAAAGAGGAGGAATGCACGCATGTACTACAACACTTCATTCGAAAACGATCAACCTGTAGGCCGTCTATAAACTAAGACGGGCAATCATATAACACATACACTACGCCTCGTCTTAGGGAACTCATAATACCCTAAAAATAGACGGAGGTACTTTACATGAAACACACAATTTTAGGAGCTATATGTTTATCACTAGCAGCAAGTATATGGGGTGGTATGTATGTTGTTAGCAAATACGTACTCGATTTTATCCCACCACTAACACTCGTTTGGCTACGCTTTATCATTGCTTTTGTTGTTTTGTATGGCATTTTGAAACTAGCTGAGAAAAAGCAAAAGAAAAAAGTAACCATTCGCAAAAAAGATTGGCTCCTATTCGCTTGGATTGGATTTATCGGCTATTTCATTTCGATCACATGCCAATTTATCGGAACAAAATTATCCGACGCTCATACAGGCTCGTTAGTTACATCAGCTACACCTGCATTTATGGTTATATTTGCAGCGCTCATTTTGAAAGAAAAACTAAGCGCCCGTAGACTTTTATCTACTATACTAGCGACAATCGGCGTTATTATCGTAATCGGGTGGGATATTGAAATTGGCTCCTATTTTATCGGAACAATCATTTTAGTTGGAGCCGCTATTACGTGGGCTTTACTATCTATTTATGTAAAGATCGCTTCAATCCAATTCTCATCCTTAGTTATTACAACGTATGCCATATTCTTTTCACTCTTTTTTATTACACCTTTTATGATATGGGAACTACAAACATCCTCTATCGGAACAGTAAATACGTACGTAATATTTGGCGTATTATACTTAGGTATTGTCTCAACAGCAGGTGCCTTTTTCCTTTGGAATAAAGGATTAGAATTAATAGATGCAAGCATCGGTTCCTTATTTTTCTTCTTACAACCTATTGTTGGATCATTACTTGGCTGGCTCTTATTAAATGAGACATTAAATAGTAACTTTTTTATTGGCGGTATTCTTATTATATGTAGCGTTTTAATTACTACTTTTGAAAAGAAATAAAAAGCAGGCAGAGATTTTTAGTCTCTGCCTGTTCGTATTATTGGATCTTGGTCGTGAAAACCAATACAAATCGGTATATTACTTTGCACTTCACTACGTACACTTATAAAACTACACAGCGTTTTAGCAATTAAATATAAAGTTACACCGACTGCTTTTTCACTTGTGTCAAAGCCATTTCCATTATACATATCTGCTAATTCTACAGACCCCGGCCCCTCAATATTATATGTCCATTCAGATGCCCAATCATCGTCCTCTTCTTCAAGTGGAATATATTCCTCACAAATATAAAACTGACTATCCCATTCGTTATCAAGGTCATACTCAAAATAAATCGCTTTTGATTCTTCATTAGTAGCCATTTCTACAGCTGCATCCAAACCTACTCGAATACTTTCCTTATATGACTCTAAATCAATTGCTTTAATTCGTTCTGCATATTCTGCAGACGCTAACATGCTACAAATTTCAAAATACTTCGCTTCTATTTGCTCTACTGCTAACGAAAAGACATCCTCTTGCATCTCTTCTAAATACTGAAATATATCCACACTAAACACTCCTCACTCTTTACGCACTCCAATGCGATGGACGGGATAACATTTTCGGTAATTTCGTATGCTTATCCCCTTTCGCTGCGTTAATTTGAACTTGCGTCAGAAAAATACTATTTGTAAAATCAGCCCCGCGAATATCTGCATCTCTTAAATCTGCTCCGATAAGATCTGCTCCTCTTAAATTTGCTCCATTTAAGTTAGCCGCAATTAAGTAAGCACCCCTTAAATTTGCACCTTGTAAATTTTTCTTTTTCAAATTTGCTCCCATAAGATCTGCTCCGCGGTGAATGATTCGTTTCTTACGTGCAGTATTCATTTCCTTCCATACTAATTCGCTCGTTTCTAAAAGAAGAATGTTCACCTCTGCCCTATGCATTGGAACATTTATTTTCATTAACTCATCTGGATTTAAATTCGAAAGTCGCTCTGTCTCCTCAATTGCGGTCTCCAGCTCTTTATGAATTGGCTGTGTTGCCTTTAAAATAATCGCCTCATTCAAATACCAAAGCATTTCATGAAGCTGATGCATAACCGGAAAAGCATCATACATTTTTCTCGCATGCTTAGCATCTTTCCGCCAATCAATTCCTTTAAACGTACCCTGAGAAATTTTCTGCCCAGCACCGAAACATTCAAATACTGTACAACCTTTATAACCTTTTCCTCTAAGATTTTTATGTATACTACATTTAAAATCTGATTGTAAGTTGGAACATGGTTTACCACCATCTTTATTCACCGCAAAATCTACTGATGCTGCGAACGGTAACGCCACGCAACATAGACCGAAGCATTTTTCGCAGTTTGCTTTTAAATGATCATTATGATTAGTCAAAATCTATACCCCCTGTTGTCTTTTGACTATTTCATAATATTCCAACTGTAATAAATAATCAATTTTAAAATAAACCGGCATCTTTCGTTTCAATTCATAACTTTATCATTCGATTTCCTTTCAATTGAAAAGGACTATTTCTATTTAATGAATTATAATTAAATTATAAATTTTCTAACTAAAAGGAGACTTATTATGGCACTAGAAATGAAAACAAACTGTCAAATTTGCGATCAATCGCTCGAACAAGATTCTGAAGCATACATTTGTGTATATGAATGTACATTTTGCGCACCATGTACAGAAGAAAGACAAAACGTTTGTCCAAACTGCGGCGGCGAATTAGTACGTAGGCCGAAAAAGAAACAATAAAAAGCAAAGCGATATCGCTTTGCTTTTTATTGTTTTCTGAGTATATGAAATTATATCGAACACAACTTAAACATTTAAAAACTTCACACAAACAGGCTCTGGCACAGCAACATCAGATTGTAAAAGTGTTAACTTTCCTGTAGATTCATCTCTTGAAAATAGCACAAGATTATGTGACTTTTCATTTGTAGCAACAAGAAACTTTTCAGTAGGATCTAATACAAAGTCCCTCGGCCAATTTCCTTCTGTAGATGTATGTTCCACAAATGCAAGCTCACCTGAGTTTTGATCCACACTGAAAACAGCAATACTATTATGACCACGATTACCTGCATATACAAAGCGGCCGTCAGAAGAAATATGGATAGCACTGCCTTGACTATTTTCATCAAATTGTTCTGGAAGAGTAGAAATATACTGTAATTCTGTAAAGGATCCTTCTTCCGAGTTATATGTTAACGCAATAACCTCTGAACTAAGCTCCGTCATTACATAAGCGTATTTTCCATTTGGATGAAAAGCAATGTGTCTTGGTCCACTTCCCGGATTCACAGACAGGCTATTCACTTCTATTAATGTACTATCTTTTATTTCATACGTAATTAATTTATCTATCCCTAAATCAACACCTACCACATATTTTTCATCAGGAGTGTACCCCGCGTAATGTGCATGTGGTTTTTCTTGTCTTTCTTTATTCGGACCTGAACCTTCATGCGCCATAATAGATGAAGCAGGATTTACAGTTCCATCTTCTTCATTTACTTCAAAAGACTCAATCGTTCCTTTATGGTAATTTGCTGTAACTACTGTATGATTTCCACTATCAACACTAATATGACAAGGAGAAGCCCCTTCTACTACTTGTCTATTTTTCGCTTTTAGTTCTCCAGTATGACTATCAATGGAATAAGCAGCTACACCGCCAGATTCGTCTTCCTTAACAACGGAATAGAGATATTCATTATTTCGGTTAATGGTTACATATGTAGGGTTATCCAACTTAGCGGCAAGTGTTACATTACCAATTTTTTTTGCTTCCGTGTCTAAAATAAACTTATATATTCCTTCGCTATTTTCTTTCGTGTAAGTCCCAACATATCCGATAAACTCTTTGTTATCCTTCATTTTCATAACCCTCTCTCCCTATATTTTTCATTCATCATACTTCTTAAAATATTTTATGTTGAAAGAGTATCCAAAAAAATCGGAGTACCTCTTTATACGTTACCATATTTTATTGGTAAATAACTTTTAAACCCACTTTTTTTGATACGCTGCTATACTTTCATATTCTTCTTCCAATTGGCGGGACAGACGAATATAGATTGGCGTTAAATCTTTATATTTCTCCACACTTTCCATGTTTGGCTCATGATGAAAATCTGCACCTACCATTTCAGAAACTACGGATAATGTATCTATTTCACCTAAACTATATAAACCGAGGATTGCAGCTCCTAAGCAAGAGCTTTCGAAACTTTCAGGAACATATACGTCTTGATGGAAAATATCCGCCATCATCTGTCTCCAAAGTTCCGACCTTGCAAAACCGCCTGTCGCTTGAATTTTTTTCGGTTCGCCAATTAGTTCTTTTAAAGCGAGAAGAACTGTATATAAATTATAAATTACCCCCTCTAAAACAGCACGGATAAGATGTTCTTTCTTATGATGCAATCCGAGTCCAAAGAAAGATCCTCGTGCATTTGCATTCCATAAAGGAGCTCTTTCCCCTGCTAAATACGGGTGAAATAATAAACCGTCAGATCCAGGATTCACTTTTGCTGCTATTTCAGTAAGCACCTCATATGGATCTTTTCCTAAGCGCTTTGCAAGTTCAATCTCTGAAGTGCCCAATTGGTCACGAGCCCACCTGAAAATCATACCGCCGTTATTAACTGGTCCACCGATTACCCAATGGTCTTCAGTTAAGGCATAACAAAAAATTCTACCTTTTGGGTCTGTTACAGGACGATTTGTTACAGCACGTATCGCACCGCTTGTACCAATTGTAACAGCCACAACGCCAGGATCTATTGCATTTACACCTAAATTAGATAGTACTCCATCACTCGCTCCTACTACAAAAGGCGTAGAAACAAGTACATTCATCTCTTTGGCAAACTCTTCATCTAATCCTGTTAAACTGTGCGTTGTTGGAACAAGCTTTGAAAGCTTTTCATCTGTAATTCCTGCTACATGTAAAGCCTCTTCATCCCACTTTAAAGATTTTAAATTGAACATTCCTGTCGCTGATGCTATAGAATAATCAATTACATATTCTTTATATAACTTGTAAAAAACATATTCTTTAATAGAAATGAATTTATAACTTTTTGCGAATAACTCTGCTTGCTCATTCTGTAGCCAAACTAATTTCGAAAGTGGTGACATCGGATGAATTGGTGTCCCAGTACGAAGGTAAATTTCATGACCATTCATATCATTCTTTATTTTCTCCGCCCAGCTTGCACTTCTATTATCTGCCCAAGTGATACATCTCGTTAACGGCTTTCCCTTTTCATCTACAGCAATGATACTATGCATTGCTGAACTAAAAGACACACAAAGAATATCATTCGGCTGTACACTACTTATTCGTACAGTTTCTTTAATCGTATTTATTACTGCATGAAAGATTTCTTCTGGGTCTTGTTCTGCTGTTTCAGGTGTAGGAGAATATAAAGGATATTCAATTCCATGACTAGCAATAACAGATCCATCAGTAGAAAATAGAACTGATTTTGTACTAGTTGTCCCAATATCTACACCAATCATATATTTTGAGCTCACCATTTCTTCCTCCTAACAAAAAATTGCTACAGTATCCCACCATAAAAATACATTCCTTTTATCTATTGATAACGTTGTAAGCCATAATTATCTAAATAGAAACATCTTTATCTTAAACAAACATATCGAGTAGTAAAACGCCTCCAAAAGCGATAAATGAAAGTAATGTTTCTAATACTGTCCATGTTTTAAATGTTTCTTTCACTGTTAAACCTAGGTATTCTTTTACCATCCAGAACCCAGCATCGTTTACGTGAGAAAACATTAACGCTCCTGCACCTGTTGCAATGACGAGTAATTCTAAATTCACACCTGTCGTATTTTCAACGATTGGCGAAACGATACCGGCTGCTGTTGTTAAAGCGACTGTCGCTGACCCTGTCGCAATTCGAATTAACCCAGCTACTATAAATGCTAATACAATTGGAGATAGAGCTAAATGCTCAGACATTTGAGCAATAGCATTCCCTACCCCACTATCGATGAGAATTTGCTTAAATCCCCCGCCAGCACCAATAATCGCAACAATTGAACCGATTGGTAATAAGCTATCTTCTGTTATCTTCTTAATAGCTTTTTTATCGATACCTTGACGAAATCCAAGAAAATAGAACGCCGCAAAACATGCAATCAATAGTGCAATTATAGGACTACCGATTAATGTGACAATCTTCATCAAAGTATTAGAAAGAGGCACATAAGGAGCTGCTGCAGCTAAAACCATTAACATAACAGGTAACAATATAACTAAAAATGAAACTCCTATTCCTGGTAATTTCGTTGATTTTGTATTTACACGAATCAATTCCGGCTCATTTTCAGGAATTACACGTTTGTGAATCCATTTCGCAAATATAGGACCTGCAATAATCGCTGCAAAAAATGTAATAATGAGTGAATACATTAGTACCTTCCCAAGATTCGCTTTATAAATACCAATTGCAACTATGGCCCCTGGATGCGGAGGAACAAGGCCGTGTACGACAGATAGCCCAGCAATTGCTGGTAATGCTATCAATAAAATATTTTGTTTCGTTGTTTTATGAATTGAAATTACTAACGGCAGTAATATTAAAATGCCTACTTCAAAAAACACCGGGATTCCAATAATAAAACCTGCAATTAACATCGCCCATGGTAAGTTTTTTATCCCAAAGGATTTAATAAAGAACTCTGCCACTTGCATTCCAGCACCTGACTCTGCCATCATTTTCCCTAAAATTGTACCTAATACTAAAATACCTACTAAATGCCCGAGAACACTGCCGACTCCCGTTTCATAAGCACTCACTATTTTATCCATTGGCATCCCAGACATAATTGCTAAAAACAAACTTGCAATCGTTAAACTAATAAATGCATGCCATCTCCACCACGATACCCCTAAAATAACAATTACGATTGATAATAATGTAATCATTAAAAGGTACATATTCATACGCAGTTCCCCCCTTTATGTAAACCCTTTCAAAATTGCTATACAATTAAGAGAACCTATATAGTTCTTTCATGAGCAAGAATTTATATATCGATATACAAATCATCTTCACAAAATAATAATTTATACAAAAAGAATCTCCCTTATCAGAGATACATGTTAACTCACCTCTCTGATAAGGGGATTTCTCTTCCATAATTATAATGTTATTGTGATAAACGCTTCGCGCGATCAATTTTCCCTTTTTTAAAAGTGAATGACACTTTCTTCTCTTGCTGTTTTCACGTAGTAAGACTACAAACTCAGTATCCACTTTAAACGATGAAGTTACTTAGGATTTGTCTTCTCATGAAAAACAATTTTCGGAAAGCACCTTCACTTTCATAACATTATAATTTAGGCGCTTTCGCCCAATCAGCAGCAAATTTCTCAATACCTTGGTCTGTTAATGGGTGCATAGCAAGTTGTTCAATTACTTTATAAGGGATTGTTGCAATGTGAGCACCTGCCATCGCTACACGAGTTACATGATCTGGATGTCTGACAGAAGCCGCAATAATTTGTGTATCTAATTGATGAACATCGAATAATTCAGCAATTTTAGCAACTAATAGTACACCATCTTCAGAAATATCATCTAAGCGTCCTAAAAATGGAGAAACGTACGTTGCACCTGCTCGAGCAGCTAAAAGTGCTTGGTTCACAGTGAAAATAAGTGTAACGTTCGTTTTCACACCTTTTTCAGTAAGGTAGCGACAAGCTTCTAATCCAGCTAACGTCATCGGAAGTTTAATTGTAACTTTTTCATCGCCACCGTTAATTTTAATCAGTTCTTCTGCTTGAGCAATCATTTCTTCAGCTGTAACAGCATCTGGCGTTACTTCTGCCGAAACAGATTCAACTTTAGGAACCGCCTGACAAATTTCTGCAATACGGTCTTCAAATTTAATGCCCTCTTTTGCTACTAAAGAAGGATTCGTTGTAACACCAGCTAAAACTCCAAGTTTATATGCTTTTTTTATATCCTCAAGATTTGCAGTATCAATAAAAAATTTCATGATTAATTCCCTCCAGTTTTTAAACGTTGATGAGTTACATGTTTAATATGCTTATCCCGTAAAAGCCCGATTTGTGTGGAATGAAGCCCCTACTTATTAAAGTTTCACTTTATTTCTTTTCTACTGCATGTCCACCAAATTCATTGCGCAGAGCTGCTACAACTTTTCCTGTAAATGTATCATTGTCTAATGAGCGGTAGCGCATTAATAGAGACATTGCGATAACAGGAGTTGCTGTTTGAAGGTCTAATGCTGTTTCTACTGTCCATTTTCCTTCACCAGAAGAATGCATAACACCCTTAATCTCATCCAGTTTTGCATCTTTAGAAAATGCATTTTCTGTTAATTCCATTAACCAAGAACGAATCACTGAACCGTTGTTCCATACTCTTGATACTTTTTCATAATCGTAGTCAAATTCACTTTTCTCTAGAATCTCAAATCCTTCACCAATAGCAGCCATCATACCGTATTCAATTCCGTTATGAACCATTTTTAAGAAGTGACCACTACCAGCTTTTCCAGCATATAAGAATCCATTTTCTACAGCAGTATCGCGGAAGATAGGTTCAACGATGTCCCAAGCTTCTTGATCTCCTCCGATCATGTAACAAGCACCATTACGAGCGCCTTCCATTCCGCCAGAAGTTCCTGCATCCATAAAGTGAATGCCATCTTTCTTTAATTGCTCATATCGGCGGATAGACTCTTTATAATGTGAATTACCAGCTTCAATTAAAATATCTCCTTTTGATAAAAGTGGTGTAACCTCATCAATAACAGAATCAACAACAGCGTGTGGTACCATTACCCAAAGAATTCTTGGTGATTGTAATGACTGAACAAGTTCACTTAAACTAGATGTACCTGTTGCCCCGTACTCTTTCATTTCTTCTACTGCGCTCGTATTTAAATCAAATGCTACTACTTCATGTTTATGATCCATTAAATTTTTCCCTAAATTTAATCCCATTTTACCTAACCCAATTAATCCTACTTGCATAATATAATTCCTCCTCAAATCATCTTTTATTAAAAATCCATATCACTACAATCTGGAATACCTTTCAGCACTGAAATTTTAATATGTACAGAAAGGTATTCACAGTCATAGCTTAAGAATTCAACACATTTTTTGTAATTTGAACAACATTTTCTGTCGTAAATCCAAATAGATTCATGACTTCAGCTCCAGTACCTGAAGCTCCAAATGTTTCAATTGATATTACTTTTCCTTCTTGTCCTACATAACGTTCCCAACCGAGAGATACACCCATTTCAAGAGATACTCGTTTCGTTATAGAAGACGGAAGAACGGATTCTTTATATTCGTTCGATTGGTGATCGAATAACTCCCAGCTCGGCATTGCAACGATGCGAACAGAAACTTGATCTTCTTCTAATTTTGCTTTCGCACTAGCAGCTAAGGATACTTCAGAACCTGTCGCAATTAAAATCACATCCGGATTTTCATTCGTTTGTGTTAATACGTAAGCTCCTTTAGAGAGATTCTCTATGTTCGCTTTCGTTTCATTAAACACCGGTAAATTTTGACGGCTCAGTACTAAAACGACTGGACCATCCGTTTGCTGTAAAGCATACGCCCAAGCACTTGCTGTTTCATTTGCATCTGACGGACGGATAACTGTTAGACCAGGAATTGCTCGAAGAGCTGCCAATTGTTCAATTGGTTCATGCGTTGGACCATCTTCTCCTACAGCAATCGAATCATGTGTAAATACGTAAGTAACAGGTAACTTTTGCAGTGCAGCCAGTCGAATGGACGGACGAAGATAATCATTAAATACAAAGAATGTACTTACGAAAGGTTTTACTCCTCCATGAAGCGCCAATCCATTCGCTGCAGCGCCCATTGCATGTTCACGTACACCGAAATATATATTTCGTCCAGCATATGATTCTACTGCATATACTGCTTCACCTTTTATATCTGTCATCGTAGAATGAGAAAGATCCGCACTTCCACCGAAAATAGAAGGAATCGATTTCACATAATGATTAATAGCTTCCCCACTTGCAACACGAGTGGAAATCGTTTTTTCAGTATCAAAAGATAGAATGTCTTTTGCTTCAATTAAAACCTCACCTGTAATCGCTTTTTCTAATTCATCTGCCAGTGTAGGATTCGCTTCTCTGTATAAGTTGAACTGCTCATTCCAGTCATTGTCTTTTTCAATACCTTTTTGTCTTAGTTCATTAAAATGAGCTTTTACTTCTTCAGGTACAAAGAAATCTTCCTCATAATTCCAACCATACACTTGTTTTGTCGCTGTCGCTTCTTCTACTCCAAGCGGATTACCATGTGCTTTGTTCGTTCCAGCAACTTTTGGACTTCCATAACCTATAATGGTTCTAATTTCTATAAGAGTAGGTTGATCCGTATTTTCTTTCGCTGATTGAATAGCTTTTGTAATCGCATCAACATCGTTTCCATCTTCAACTCTTACATATTGCCAATGTACAGATTCTGCCCTTTTCTGAATATCTTCAGAGAAAGCAATGCCTAATTCACCATCAAGTGAAATTTCATTTGAATCATACAGTACAATTAACTTGCCAAGTTTCATATGTCCTGCCATTGACATCGCTTCATAAGCGACACCCTCCATTAAGTCACCATCTCCGACTAAAGCATACGTATTGTGATCTATAATAGAGTGACCATCCTTATTGAACTTCGCTGCTAAATGAGCTTCTGCCATTGCCATTCCGACAGCATTAGCAATCCCTTGTCCTAACGGGCCTGTAGTCGCTTCAACTCCAGGAGTATGCCCAAACTCAGGATGTCCTGGTGTTTTACTATTTAACTTTCTGAAGTTTTTCAAGTCATCAATTGAAACATCATATCCAGCTAAATGAAGTAAGCTATATAACAGACTTGATCCATGTCCCGCCGATAAAACGAAACGATCACGGTTAAACCATTCTGGGTGATTAGGATTGTAATTTAAATGATTCGCCCATAATGCATAAGCCATTGGTGCTGCTCCCATCGGAAGACCTGGATGACCTGAGTTTGCCGCATTAATAGCATCAATCGATAACGTACGAAGTGTATTCACTGCTAATTGATTTATGTTTTGTGTCATAGTAATCGTCCCCCTAAATGCTTTCATTAAAGAAAGTACTTATTTTTCCGTCTCTTGATCTAACCACCATTTAAATCCACTTTCTTGCAACAGTTCATTAGACGCTTCTGGACCATATGAACCAGACTCATATTCATAAAGCGGCAATAAGTTTTCCTCGAACGCTTCAAGAATTGGTTGTACCCATTCCCATGACAATTCAACTTCTCTCCAATGTGCAAAGAATGTAGCGTCTCCACTCACAGCATCATGAATGAGTCTTTCATACGCTTCAGGTACTCCCACATCCGCTTGCTCACAAGTAAAGTTAATACGCATCGGTTCAATTTCTCCATTTTTCAATGGATTTTTACTGTTTAACTGTAATGAAACGTTCTCACCTGGGCTAATTTCAATTATTAATAAGTTAGGTGCTGCATTTGGATTATTATCTTGATATTGCTGTTTTAACGTATTTTTAAACTCGATTACAATACGAGTAGACTTTTCTTTCATTCGTTTGCCTGTTCGTATATAGAAGGGAACGCCAGTCCAAAATGGATTATCGATCCACAGGCGAGCAGCAACAAATGTGTCTATGTTAGAAGAAGGATTTACTCCTGGCTCCTCTTTGTATGCTACAACTTGCCCGCCTTTTATCTCACCTGCAGCGTATTGTCCGCGAATGATATGGCTTTGAACGTCTTCTTTTTTCACTTTACGAAGCGTTTCCATTACCTTTCGCTTTTCCTCTCGAATTTCACATGCATTAACCTTTTCCGGCAGATTCATAGCAGTCATCATTAATATTTGTAACATATGATTTTGAACCATATCTCGAATAGCCCCTGCCTGGTCATAATATCCTGCCCTTTCTTCAACCCCAACTGTTTCACTCGCTGTGATTTGTACATTCGCTATATGTTCTTTATTCCAAATTGATTGGAGAACAGGATTTGCAAATTCTAATGCTTCAAGATTTTGAATCATCGGTTTACCTAAATAATGATCGATACGGTATATCTCGTCTTCTTCAAACGTGCGACTAAGCTTATCGTTAAGCTCACGAGCAGATGTAAGGTCGTGCCCGAATGGTTTCTCAATCATCAGACGTTTCCATCCATCCGTTTTATCAAGTCCGCTTTCTTTAATATTTAAAGCAATGGTCTCGAAAAATTCAGGAGCAACGGAAAGATAAAACATTCTATTTCCTTTTATATGTAATTCTTCTTCCCTTTCACGAACGACTTGTAATAACCTCTCATAGTCTTCTGGCTTACTCACATCTAATGGACAATAGCGAAAATTATCTAAAAAACCTTCCAGTTCCGGAGTACCTTCTTCTCTATGACGGGAAAACGTCTCTATTGATTCTTTTATTCTTTCTTGAAAATCTACATGAGATACTTGACGTCTCCCAAGCCCGATAACGGATATTTGCTTTGGAAGCTTTTGATCTCTATATAAGTTATATAGTGCGGGGTAAATTTTGCGTTTCGCTAAGTCCCCTGTCGCTCCAAATAAAACAAAGGTCATTGATTCCAATTTCAGTCCCCCTCTTGTTGTATAATCCTTGTCAATATTTTAAAAATGAATTGTACAGAAGCTCATGTTTTATAAAAACAAAGAGTTATCAAATTCCAATTCTTTTTATACCTTTCGCTTTTTAATTGTCCCCAATATTAATAGTGGCAATTCAAAGCATTTCTACCACAACTTACTTATTTATAGAATTTAACAAAACATTTTATATCTGATTACTTTTAGTAATTAAATAATCTTATGTCTAATATATTAACCACATAAATTATTATCGTCAATAAAAATGTCTTGAATTACATACGATTTATTTCGTAATACTTTTCTAAGTGTATTCCTAGTTACCATTCATTTTCAAAGATAATGATCGTTATAATAAATATCAGTTTCATCTAAATATTCAATTAATTTTGCGTTAAACTCACGAGCAGACATTACATTATAATCAAAAGGCTTCTCTATAATAAGACGATTTAATCCTTTTATAGCTCACAATCCACTTTCCTTAATATTTAAAGCAATGACATCAAATACTTCTGGTATAACAGATAGGTAAAACATGCGGTTTTCAGGAATGTTTAATTCTGTTTCACGCCTCTTTACAAGACTAAACAAATCTTGATAGTCCTCTACATTCGCTGTATTTAATTGACAATAACGAAATGTGCTAATGAATCCTTCTACTCCTGATTCGTCATCAGTAGATCTTCTAGAAAATCTAGCAATGGATTGTTCTACCTTTGTTTGAAATTCCACATCTGACATTACCTTTCTACCAATACCGATAATTGAAATATACTGCGGTATATTTTCATTACTAAATAGTTTGTATAAAGCAGGGTGAATTTTGCGTTTCGCTAAATCCCCTGTCGCTCCGAATAAAGTGAAACTTTAATCAGTGGAGGTTTTGTTCATCCCTACTGATTATTAGCCTTCACCAATCGGGCTTTTACGGGCAGTTGATCCTCCACCTAACTTCTGCTTCCGCTGAATTTTGAGGCGGGGGTCTTACTGCCCGGCAAATAGCGGGATAAACATAATGAATAAATCATGCTGCAAAAATACCATCTACCCTTTCTTCATAAAGCTTTACAATTGCTTTCGCAAGTACGTTACATTATTTCACGTACTTTCCCCTTCTCTATATAAAATTCTCACTAACAAAATTCAAAATATTATACTTATTTTTCGTACTTTGCTATGCTATAACCACAAACAGGAGGTATAAACTATGAAAGCACAAATTATCCATTCTTTTGGTGATTCATCTGTATTTCAATTAGAAGAAGTTTCAAAACCAAAACTTTTACCAGGTCATGTTCTAATCGATGTAAAAGCAACAAGTGTAAATCCAATCGATACAAAAATGCGGAGTGGAACCGTTTCAGCCGTCGCTCCTGAGTTTCCAGCTATATTACACGGCGATGTAGCTGGTATTGTTATTGAAGTAGGAGAAGGTGTTTCGAAATTCAAATCAGGGGATAAAGTATACGGATGTGCCGGAGGTTTTAAAGAAACTGGAGGTGCACTTGCAGAATTTATGCTTGCTGATGCACGATTAATTGCTCACAAACCTAACAATTTAACAATGGAAGAAGCTGCTGCTCTACCATTAGTTGCAATTACAGCTTGGGAATCTTTATTTGATCGTGCAAATATTAAACCTGGTCAAAATGTTCTCATTCATGGAGCTACTGGTGGCGTAGGACACGTAGCCATTCAACTAGCTAAATGGGCAGGCGCTAAAGTTTTCACAACAGCTTCTCAGCAAAACAAAATGGAAATAGCCCATCGTTTAGGAGCCGATATAGCTATTAATTATAAAGAAGAAGCTGTTCAAGAATATGTACAAAAACATACGAACGGAAACGGATTTGAAGTTATATTTGATACAGTAGGCGGCAAGAATCTTGATCATTCTTTTGAAGCTGCTGCGGTCAATGGAACTGTCGTAACTATTGCAGCTCGTTCAACCCATGACCTCTCTCCTTTACACGCAAAAGGACTCTCTCTGCACGTTACTTTTATGGCATTAAAAATATTACATACAGATAAGCGTAATGATTGCGGAGAAATCTTAACGAAAATAACGCAAATTGTAGAAGAAGGAAAACTTCGTCCATTGCTAGATTCTAAACCTTTTACGTTTGATGAAGTTGCACAAGCACATGAATATTTGGAGTCAAATAAAGCAATAGGTAAAATAGTTTTGAAAAACGTTTGGTAACTTTCACTAAATAATACAAATAACAAATGTTTGTTGTTGGAAAATAACAGCGAGATCGCTTCGCCTTATCTTTTTCTTAAAAGGCGTGCCACAACCTTAAAAGCTTTCCATCCTTTACAACAAGTAAAAAAATAACAGCTAAATTTTGAGGTGGGGGTCTTACTGCCCAGCAAATAGCGGGATAACATTCAAAAAAACCTTGCAGAAAAATTCTACAAGGTTTTTGTCCATAAATACAAATTAATCACTATATTAAAATGAAAGAGTTTGTAATTCATCACAATAATATTAAATATACGCTGCTTTAAAGGCTTGTTGGACAGCTTGTACTTCTAATGAGTCTTTACCATATAAGTTCGTTGCTACACGAATACAAGCTTCTTTTAATTCTTTAAAATCAGAAGCCATATTTAATTCATCCGTATTTGCATAATAGAAAATATCAAACATTTTATCTTCTCCAATGCCATGTATGTTTACTCCATTATGGCTTCCACCACTAGCAATCAAGTAAGCTACTTTATTAATAATGCTAGAGTTCGTGTGTACACCACCATGATCGTGGTCAGCATCAATAGGTAAGTTATTATAATGCCTATAATCCTCTGGATATCTAGAAGAGATAGATGATGGGTTTTTCATATCTCTAAAAATACGACCTGATTGTTCTCCCATTGTCCAATTGAACTTTCCGTTATTGGCATACTTTTCAACTGCTACTCCTAAAATATCAGATAACGCTTCATTAATTGCACCAGCTTCTCCTGCGTACTCAAGTCCAGACTCATTTCTTGTAACCGCGTGTGTAAATTCATGTCCTGCCACATCAAATGCTCTAACAATTGGATCTCCGTATACTAGCATAGCGCCATTACTAAATGCATTAAACCACTGCTTAGGATTTCCTTTATTCGTACCATTTGTGTTCCAACCATGAACGACAGAAATTACTTTTTGTCCGTTATTATCAAAGCTGTTACGGCCATATTTTTCTTGATAAAAATCATATACTTTCGTTGCTAAATAATGGGCACTAACTGCTTTAGGATCTGTAAAATTTGTAGAATTACTTGTTACTAAATCATCGAGATAACCCCATACATTTCTTCTATAATTATTATAATCTTTATAATTAGCAGTATATGTTTCAATTCCCTTACCACGAGAATAATCTGCAAGCATGTACGTTCCATCACTTCTTTGTGTAATTCCAAACGTACGATTAATACCTAAGTCATCTTTTCCTGTACCTGTTAATTTTGAAGGATCTGTTGATTTATTTGATGTCGCAGATTGGACAATACTACTCTCTACTTGTATACCCAATTTTTGAACGAGTTCTTTTAATAGATTACCACCAAAAGCATCAATTAATACTGTACCGGATACATATTCAGGTGTAGATGCACTAAAAGTAATTTGATATGCGTTTGTAGCTTTATTTGTATTTTCATCTACATATACCACTTGTTTAATTTCTGGTTCTTCAATAAATGTGAGATCATTTCCATAGATGTTGAAAAGCTGTTTCTTTGCATCCTCTTCTGATAGAGTAATAGGTTGTTTCAAATCTTCCTGTTGTTGTAAATCTTGAGCACTATCTCCCGAAACGCTCGTAAGTACACCATCATCATTAATATGTGCTGTTAGTTGATATCCGTATACATCACGTCCTTCATACGTTTGTTGAAGACGTACCAATGTAGTACCATCATAAGATTTACGACTTTGCGTAACATTATAATTAACTTTGGATTCCGTATTAACTTGCTTTGATGATAATGCTTGTTCTGTTTTTCCTTTTAGTGCATCCTTTGCTACATTTTCTGCCGAATTTTGAGAAGGTGCTGTTAAATTACCTGTTCGGAACGTATCTTCCTTTGTTTCCACTTTTAAATCTTCTGTTTTCGCATGTACTCCTCCATAAGGCATAATCGCCGATAACACCACTCCTGTAGTTAAACCTACCTTTACGAAATTATTCATATTTTTACTCCTTTATAATCGTATTATTAAATTAAATAAATGTATTTTAGAATTTTAAGCATAGATAAAAAATTTTAACTATGGCCAATCGTTTTTACATACCTCTACATACATAGGTTAATAGATTGGTTTGCTACTTTTTTAGATTCAATTCATTTCTCAAAAATTACTCATTATATAAGCTATCTTTATATTTATTCATATACGTTATTTTTTGTGGTTCTGATAACATATTTATTGCCATCCACACATTCTTTTTCATTTCTAATTTTTGCATTGGTATCTCTTTTAAAAACTGATTACCTATAATCGCTTCCATTTCTTCATCAATTCTTTGTATAAGATTTTCTTCTGGATTATTTTGCAAAGAAGTATTTTTCAATCCCCATTTTGTTATTATAAATTCATTCGTTTTATTCATAGGATTAATAATAGTAGCTTTACTAGTTAATCGTTTTTTTATTTCATCATGATAGATTTTAATTCTATATCCCTCTTTTAGTGGAATGATATCTTTTACAATTGTTACATTTGTTCCTTCCATTTCCTTCGTATAAATTTTTTCACCTTTTTCATTAAAGACCTCTATCGATGCATATTTTTCACCTACATAATAGCTATGAGGCGTTTTAGTAGTAACCGTAAAAATAGCTCGATTTTGCTCTAAGTCTGTATTTAATACGGCAAACTGGTCATCTCCTAATCCTAGGAATTGAATCGTTTCATTTACCAACTTACTCACTTTCATTTCGTTAATATCAATCTTTAGACTATTATCTTTTTCTTTTACATAGGCATAATACGAACTGAAATGGTACATACTATTCGTTTTCCCACCTGAAATTTCAACCGTATACACTCCATTTGGTACGTCTTGTAAATTGATATCTGTTGTTTCAATTGTTTTCTCTTGAATAACTGTATTCCCTTCTTTTAATTTAATTTTTCCTCCTTTTAATGTATCTATTTCATTTGTATTTAAATGGATATGCAAATTCCCTTTTAGCCCAAGTGGAGCAATTTGCTGATTCGTAACTATTTCGAAGTTGGAGTTTATCGGAATATCAGGATCAACTATAGCTCTTGCTTTCGCTAATTGTGATTCAGGCACTATATAAGCTAAAGAAGTAACAGCCGGAAAACCTTTCGCCCTATTCATCTCTATTTGTTTATGATTAAGCTTAAAGCCCCATCTTTCAAAAACAGGTGTAAAATCAACTTGTCCATTCTCACTATAATACTGATTCATTAAATCTGGTAAAGAATGGTCACCTTTTTTGAAAGCAGCATTGCTAGCTAGTTTTCGATAACCTTGATACATTTTTGCAAATGCTTCATCGCCAGCTTTTTGTTTCGCCATCGTTAAAAGAATAAGTTTTTGTCGTAAATCTAAATCATCATAATTTTTATTTTCTTTCATTAAAGCATTATATAAATTCCGTTCTACCTGTTCCTTTTTTCCGAAATTAAACAACCAACCAACTTGATCTGCTTTTTTGCCGTATTTACTATATTGATATTGAACACCAAATAGATTATTAGAAACTTCTCCTGTAAATATTCCTTGATTATCAAAACCAGCTTGGTATCCATGAGCGATTTCATGTAAAGTTCCCCAACTTAGTTTATCTAACCACATCTTTGTACTATCTGTACTATTCGCTGTCCAATTTGTGCCATAATAGGCACCGCCAGCACCAGATATATCTGCTTTTAAGAAATAACGATTTTGACTTTTTTTATTTTCAAACGTTGAGCCATCTAAACCAATAATTGAATCATACATCACAAAAATATCTTCATAATACGCAATTAACTCATCCAATGATTGAAAATCTTTTAAAGATCTTACTAACTCTTTATCTTTTTTAGGTACAAATAATTGAAAACTCTCCCCTTGAAGTAACGCATACTCTCCATCAAATTGATCCCATGTACTAAAAAATTGAGATACACTTCCTTGTTGTTTATAAATGGGAAGGGGTTTAGTAGCACTTTCATTCCCTACTTGGTACTCAAGTACAGCGTGCTCTTCACCATACGGAGTATCTATGAAAGGAACTAAAGACGTATCACCTTGGATAGTAACCCATTCATTTCCTACTTGTATGGATTTTTCATTTTTTGAGTCATTAGACAATAAACGTAATGTTAATTTGTCTTTAAAATTAGGATTTGTTTGTCTTACCTTTAATGCTGTATTTCTCTTCAAAATAAATCCTAAATCTTGTCGATCATGATATTTCCCCTTACTTATGCCCGCCTGAAATATCCAAGTAGGCTCTTCTAAACTAGTAATTTTTTTTGCATTTATTCGTTCATCAGCATGTAAGTGTATATTTCCTATGAGGAAAAACATTGTATACATTAGGCCTATAACAAGTAACCTTTTCATTTGCATATCTCCTTCTCTATTTTTTTATATACAAAATACAATAAAGCCCTCCTTCTTCACTTATAATTGTCGTCAATAAGTTACTTATCAGTGTAATTATTATAGTTACATTAACTCGTGATTATCAATCATTAAATGTATGTAATTTTGCATATATGAATATTTTGTGATAAATTCCAAAATATCGTATAATTATCAATATTTTTTCAGACATTATTCAATAAAAAAACACGAAGACTCTTAAGTCTTCATGTTTTTTATACATGTTATTACACTTGTGATTGAATTAATTACTAAAATCTTTTTAATCGTAAAAAATCAATTATTTTTAGGCTGATAGCCGTACCTAATCTTTTACAATTTACTCATTCTTTTTGTTCTGTAATATTAAATTTTGAAACCAATTCCGTTAATTCTTCCACCTTTTCTTTCATTTTGTTGGATTGGATTGATATTTGTTCAATTGATTCGGCCTGTGATTGAATTGAATTTACAGTTTGAAGAGTCTCCTTTTTCACATCCGTTGCAGTTTCAGAAACTAGCGAAAGAGAAGCATTTACTTCTTCTGTACCAGCAGACATCTCTTCTGTCGCTGCGGATACTTCTTGAATTTGACCTGTAATCTTATCAATATCTCTCATAATAGACAAGAAGGTTTGATTCGCTTTGTAAGCAGCTTCTTTTCCTTCTACTGCCTTTTGTTGTCCTTTTTGCATGACATTAACTGTATCTTGGGTATCTTTTTGAATGGATTTTATTAAATGATTAACTTCTTTTGCAGATTCTTTAGATTGCTCAGCCAAGTCTCGAACTTCTGCGGCAACCACTGCAAATCCTTTCCCATTCTCTCCAGCACGTGCCGCTTCAATAGCGGCATTTAAGGCAAGAAGATTCGTTTGTTCGGCAATATTAGTAATTGCAGCGAGAGCTGTATCAATCTGTTGTGTATGTGTAACAAGTTTATTTATTACTTTCGATGTTTCCTCGACAACATCATGCACACTATTCATTTGAAGAATAGAGTGATTTATCACTTCACTACCGATATTTATTCGTTCTGTAGTCGTTACTGCTACCTCAGCGACTACTGCTGAAGATTCAGCTACAGTTTGCACCCCGGTTGTAATTTCTTCCATTGAGGATGAGCTCTCCTGAATACTAGTTACCTGTCCTTCTATTTTTGTTTTTACTTCTAAAACAGTCTGTACAACCTCATTTGAAATACTAGACGCTCGATTTGTATCTTGTAATACGCCCTCCGTAGTAAAAATAACCTCTTGTGTTGTCATCTTAACATTCGCAATTAATTGTTGAAGGTTATCTAACATACTATTAAAAGACTGAACAATATGCCCTAATTCATTATTTGCTTTATAAGGAGTACGTGTTGTTAAATCTCCAGCTGCTACTTTTTCCATATCATTTTGTAGTAATGCAAGTGGTTTTCGGATAGTTAATTTAATAACATATCCAATTAATATAATTATTAAAATTGCTAAAATCGAAATACTAACAAACATTATCATTGTATTTTGAGCACTATTATTATTTTCCTTCTGTAAAAGCTCTGCATTATTACTATTATATAAAATCAATTCACGAATTGATTTTATTGATTTTTGCATATTAGGTTCAATCTCTTTTAGATAATATGCATATGCTTCCTCATTATTAGACTTCCCTAATTCTTGTGCTTTCTTCATTTGAGTCCTTAATTCATTAAATGTTTCATGAAACGTGTTATATAATTCTTTTTCTTTAGTAGAAATAAGCTTAGCCTCAAACTGCTTTAAAAGATGATCATTTTCCTTACGAATCCCATCCATTTCTCTTATTAATTCGTTCATTCTTTTTTCATCTTTTGATAACATTATTTCCATAAAGTTCATATTAACGTGATAAAAATTAGATTCTACAATTCCAATCCACTCAATTGGTAGTAAATTATCCTCATACATATTAGAGGAAGTACTTTTCCCTCTTTCTAATCCCCAAAACCCTATTAGGGATAATACTATACATGCAATACTTGATATAGTTATTAATATGTTTAGTTTTGTACCAACCTTACTGTTTCTTAATAATTCCAATTCACTTTCTCCATTCTAATATATAGTTTAAGTAATGTATTTTATACCAAGAATCCCAAAATTACGATGTTTATTTTGTAATATGTAATTTTGCATATCGTCCACTACTGATTCAAAATAACCTAACATTGTAATTTTCGTTTTCCAAAAATTCATGATTATGAACACATCTCATTAATTCTTGAACTTCTTATCCAAAATATCCGCATATACTGTGGCACCAGGGAAAACCATCACTGATATGATATATAAATTACGCTTCCATACAAGACTAGCTTAAAAATATTTTTCTTATTGCTCATTTTTCTATTTCCCCTCTATTAGAAGTACTCCTAGCACATCACACTAATAAAAACGATAGTATTAAAAAATAAGGAAAGACATAATACGTATGTCTTTCCTCTAAAATTGTAATACTCAATATGCTCTTGGCTCTATTTGATTTTCCATTTAAATCCTCACATATCTTTCTTTATAATATCTCCTAACTCCATCCAATTTGTAATACGCGGGATATTGAGATATTGATTGTAAGAAGTAGTTTTTGCATATACATTTATCGGTTTTCCTATTAACGTTTCTAAAACAGCCGGCTTATCATCAAAGAAATAGTTTAATTTTATTTCTTGTATGAAGTGTATTTTTTCTTCATCCTTCATTCCATAGAAAAAGCGATCTTCATGTACCGGAAATCCTTTTTCTATTAACCATTTTTTTGTTTGCTCTCCATGCTCTTTAGGTCGCGCCGTTATATAGTAAATTTCATGTCCCTGTCTTTCTAATTCTTGCAATGTCTCTACAGCATATGGAAACGGTGAACAAGAAGTATAATAAATCTCATCCAGCAAACTATTCCACATATGACCGCCTTCCTCCGAAGTCATGCCAAATGCTTCATGAATTTCAATTGTTTTTAAAGAATGGAATACATCCAACCCTACTTTTTTGTTTAATTTCTTATTATATAAATGAAAAGCATGCTGCCTTAAATCAATTAATGTATCATCGATATCAAATCCAAACTTCACTCTTCATCGCTCCTTTCTGCAATCCATTTATCGGAACATATAAGTAGTTTTTATTCCCCTTATTTCTCATCTTTCCGATATACTGGATAGCCAATAAATCTATAATCTTTTCCAATCTGGGTAAATGATATATCCTTAAATTCAATTGCATCTTTCATTTTAGTAATACCAGTCCCCTCTACAAAACTAGGCGCCAATCTACCTCCAATAATTTTAGGTGCGAAATATAAAATAATTTTATCCATTAGTTTATTTTCAATAAACGAAGCATTTACTTCTCCACCACCTTCAATAAGCAGGGAGGAAACTCCTTTTTGTCCTAAAACATCAAGCATTTCATGTAAGTTTATATGCTTTTCTCCGCTAGTAACAAATACTTTAACTCCTGCATTTTCTAATGCTTTCTTTTTTTCCTCTGCATGATTACTTGTTGTAAATATCCAGGTAGGAGCTTCTCTATCTGTAACAACGTTAGCTTCCATCGGTATGCGTAACATCGAGTCCAATATTACTCGAATTGGATTTCGGCCATTTGGAATACGCGTTGTCAATGATGGATTATCCTTTTGAACAGTATTCGCTCCTACTAAAATAGCCGCATTTTCGTTTCGTATTTGGTGTACTTCTTGTCTTGCTTCTGTAGATGTAATCCACTTACTATCCGATAAAGACGTAGCGATTTTCCCATCTAATGTAACTCCTGATTTAATCGTTACAAATGGGCGCTTTGTCAAAATATATTTATTAAAGACTTCATTCATTTTTTTAGATTCTTCTTCACACATTCCTACAAGTACTTCAATACCTGCATCTTGTAGAATTTTAATTCCACGTCCAGAAACAAGCGGGTTTGGATCAAGTGTAGCAACTACTACCTTCTTAATTCCTGCTTGTACAATTGCTTCAGCACAAGGCCCTGTTCTACCATGATGAGAACAAGGTTCAAGAGTTACATAAATTGTACCACCACGTGCCTGTTCTCCAGCCATACGTATCGCATGTATTTCGGCATGTGGTTCTCCGGCCTTCATATGTGCTCCGACCCCTACAATTCGATTATCATTTACAATTACAGATCCAACCAATGGATTTGGAGTCGTTTGTCCCTTCATAGCCTTGGCATTTTCTAGTGCTAGCTTCATATACAATTCATGCTCAAGCATGTAAGTGTCCCCCTTCAAAATGTCCAGAACGCTGAATCTTCGTTTGCAAATATTTCTCATTAAACTCTGAGACATCACCCCATAACGGTTCACGACTCGTAACATTTAATCCAGCTTTTTGTAACGCTTCTAATTTTTTCGGATTATTTGTAATAAGTTTTACAGGTTTTGAGCGTAGCGCTTTTAATACTTCAATTGTATCATCATAGTTTCGAACATCATCTTCAAAACCTAGGTTCAGATTAGCTTCTACTGTATCTAACCCATTTTCTTGCAAGAGGTACGTCATAGCTTTACTAAACAAGCCAATTCCTCTTCCTTCATGATTCGCTAAGTAAAATAAAGCACCTGAACCATGTTCTGTAATCATTTGTAAAGACTGCTTTAATTGGAATCCACAGTCACAACGTTTACTACCAAAGATATCACCGGTGTGACAAATACTATGCATACGAATTAGGGCATCTTCAGAATTCTCAAAATCACCATATACAAGTACACTAGATTGCTGCATATCAGCTAAATTAATAGATGAGAGTTTTTCGATAATTCCTTCTACACTATTTGTAACCTCACTACATTGTAACCAAGAATACCATTGAAAAACTTTAGTCTCCCCATATAAATTAATTGGCAATTTGATAGGGCCTACTAAATAAATATCCTTTCCATCTTGATGTATAAATTGAATTTTATCTTCTAACATATGAATTGTATCTGTTGTAACCATTAGGTACCTCCTAGTATAGAGAATCTCTAAAATTCTCTTCCATTGTTATATTTTTTATTGTTTAACTTACACAACGTAAGTGTTTTTACAGATGCTATTCTTTTTTCTCTCAGCTTATATGCAATATGTATCATTACAACTTTGGCCATTTAAAGAAAAGAGTTTTAGTTACATAAAACAACTTAGTTACTTTATGTAAGTGAGTATACATTCGTAATCAATTTACGTCAAGTAATTAATTATAAAAACATTTGTTACTAATAGTAAGATGTTATATAATTTATTTTAGGAGGTGAAGGAAAATGAATGATTCTACATTATGCCCTCGCTTTGAAAAAGGAATGAAATTTTTTAGTCAACGATGGACAGCACTAATTATTTACCAACTTTTTTCTGGATCTCAGCGCTTTTGTACACTTGAATCTTCTCTTCCTGTTAGCGGAAGATTACTTTCAGAAAGATTGAAAGAATTAGAACTAGAAGGAATTGTCGAACGTAAAGTCTTTCCTGAGACACCAGTTCGTATAGAATATTCTTTAACTCAAAAAGGATTTGCTTTAGAAGCTATTATTCGCGGAATAGAAGAATGGTCACAGGAATGGATAGAACTTGAGGAATAACATAAAAGCTTTTTCGTATATAGTTTTAAGTAATCAAATTACAGATACCTATTATTAAAACGCTAATTTTTCAAGCATTTATGAAAAGCTAGCGTTTTTTAATAAATAAAATGTAAGAAATAAAGCAAGGTGATCAAAACGATCACCTTTTTCCCTTACAGATTAAAATAGTGTTTTAAAATCTTTTATTCATACATACTCGATTAATAAAAAAAACGAATAAGCTTTTTTATTAATAAACAGTTTTATTTTTACAATACAGTTAGCTTCCCCTGCTATTTGCGGACAGTAAGACCACCACTGATTAAATTTCTATTTTATTACATTCGAATATTACTTATGAAATTTCACACGCTCTTCAAGTGGTTGGAATTCTTTTTCACCTGGTGCAGCTGTTGGATTACCAAATGGCATTTGTGCAATTAGTTTCCAATTAGCAGGGACATTCCATTCTTGTTTTACCTCATCGTCAATTAATGGATTATAATGTTGTAATGATGCCCCTAATCCCTCTGCTTCTAAACCTGTCCACACGACTAATTGGTGCATACCTGATGCTTGGTGTGACCAAATTGGGAAGTTTTCAGCATATGCAGCAAATTTTTCTTGAAGCGATTTAACGATAGCCTCATCTTCAAAGAATAATACTGTTCCATAACCAGCTTTAAAAGAATCCATTTTTTGTTGCGTTCCTGAAAAATCTCCATCTCCAACTACTTTTCTTAATGTTTCAGTGGTAATATCCCATAATTTATCATGAGCTTCACCAAATAATACAACTAATCGTGCAGTTTGAGAATTGAAAGCGGATGGAGTATATTTCACAGCAAACTCCACGATTTCTTTAATTTTTTCATCCGATACTTGTACCTCTTTATTAATCCCATAGTAAGTACGTCTTTCTTTCAGTGCAGTATAGAAATCTTTTGTCATAATTCCGTTCCTCCTAAGTTTTAATATTCTTCAAAATGATACATCTCGAAGATAATATGCGTTTAAATGAGTTCATTTTTGAATCATTGAACTTCCTAGCACCCATTGCCAGTCATTCTAAATCTAAACACACTGCTTCCTTCAGTTTTCCTAAAAAAAGCCTTATAACATCATTCATAAAATCTAATCATCATTCGGTACTATTTTACCCATTCTCTATTCATGTATCCTGCTTGTTTCATATTTACACAAAGATGAAATGTAGCTACTTTAATCACCAAATTTCACATTAATTTAGAGCATCTTCAATTACAGCAATTTCGCTCACTCGAACAAAACGATGCAATTTAAAGAACATTGCAAAATTAAGTACTACCTGTAAAAGAACCCTCTTAGCCGACTATAAGAAAAAATAATAAAAAGCCAAAAACGAACAATAATATGTTCATTCTTGGCTTTTACTTAACCATCACATTTACTTTTACTATTGCTTCAAATGATTTTTAACTGCCCTTATTACCAATTTGTGATCTTCTTCTGGTGGTAATCCTGAAACTGTTATCATTCCAATAACCCCTACGTTTTTTATTCTGATAGGAAAACATCCACCAAACGCAGCGTATTCTGAAGTATCTAAAAGATATTTTTCATTATAGGAGACCCCAGTTATTTCACTTTGTATCTGCATATAATACGAGCTACGATCATGCAGGGAAACGACTCGTTTTTTACGCTCAATCCATTTCGTATTTTCCTCATTTGTCCCTGTCATCTTGAAATGAAATAATTGCACACCATTTTTCGTTATATCAACAGCAATCAATTTCCTCTCTCGCTTTGCTGTTTCAACGATAAATAAACCTAGTTGCAAGGCATCTTCATTTGTAAAAGAGGAAAATTGAAGTGTTTCCTCCTCTTTTAAAATTTGTTTACTTATTTCATTCAAATTTGAAGTACTCATATCTTTAACCTCCATAATTGTTTTATGCCACACCGACATTTTTTCGAAATTATTAGGCCATATAGTACAACCTTTCAATCAATCTGATTCTAAATAAACTACTGTAACATCTTTGGTAACTAGTAGTACCGTAAAGCCTGTTTTCTTCTTACTGGTGCTATTATGAATGACATTCAAAGTTATAAAAAGTACTATTCTACTTATCCCTATCTTACAGAGACTATTATGAAATATATTTAACATCTTAAAAATGTATGTACTAAAGAATAATATTTTTAATCACTAACTTTTTTGATCAATCGTTATAATCCAATTTCATCAAAATTTTTATCAATTATTACACTATCCAACAATAGGAGGAAACAAAGATGGATGAAAATATATCCAAAAGCTGAAAAGCAGTTGAGTCCCTTGAGAGAATAGTTATAATTCACTACATATAGAAATAGACATACAAAAACGCCATCCTTTCCTATAATTCTAAAGAAAGAATAGCGTATTCTTTTCAAAAATGAGTTCTTTTATTGAAAAACTTTGATTCTATATTATACATAAAAGGGCAACCAATGCTAAAACAGCTGGAAGTCCTTGTTTCACAATAATTGATTTATTAGATGTGAAACCTCCGAAAATAGCTGCTATCACCACACAAATCACGAAAAATAATTGGACCATATAACCAATTGGATTGAGCCCAAGTACAAGTCCCCAAATGAGACCAGCCGCTAAAAATCCATTATATAAACCTTGGTTTGCAAACATAATGGCTACGTTTCGATCTCCTTCTAAATGCTTCGGTAATTTGAAAGCACGTTTCGCTACTTTTGAATCAATAAAAAACATTTCAAGGATCATGATAAACAAATGTTCTAATGCTACGATCCCGACTAAAATAGCTGCGATTATTTCCACACTATTCTGCCCCCTACACTCTCTATTCTTTAATATTCTCTACATTTTTTTGCATCTGTAATAGAACATGAATAAGTATTTTGCGCTCTTCTCCATTGATATTTACGAACATTTCCTTCATAAAATGTTCCTTTTCTTTCTTGTTAAAACATTAATTGATATATCAATTATTGATACATCAATTAATATACATCTCTCTTTTTATTTTTGCAAGTTTTTTTGCTCAATTGGTTTTATTTTGTTCCAGCAACTTTAAACCAATTCAAAACATCAGTTCGCATTTCTAGAAATCATAGTTACTTTAAGTTCATTCTGACAATCATATTTAACTACATATATAAAAGAATTGAGTTATACCTCCATCAATTTATAAAAATTAATTTTTTCTAAAAACAGATACTTTACGTTTTTTATAGTAATAAAAATCATTTTTTGTTTCAGAGGCAATCCATTTTGTTAGCTTGATGGGCATAGGATAGCACCCAGATGACGAACCAATTATCTTTCAAAAAGACGGCTAGAAAACTGGATTTGGTACAGGAGTTGCCTACTTCTCCGATTCAGCTGGTACTAATTTAGAGCTAATTGCTCCAAAAAGGCCATTCAGACGTGAATAGTTAAAATAAATTAATACCGAAACAAGCCACCTTCTGCCTGGAAGGTGGCTGTTTGTCGGCAAGTTGATAAAATGACTAAAAAAGGACAAACTCTCCAATGTGAGAAGTTTGTCCAAAAAGTTATTCGTATTAACTATTTTTACACTAATACGAATAATAGTGAATTAGAATAATGACTTAATACTTGCTAAGACAGTAAGTACACCTACAATAATAACAAATACGTTACTCATTTTCCCTTTGTATTTAGCTAGTACTGGAACTTTTTGAATCGCATACATCGGTAATAGACATAAGATAGCAGCAACTAATGGACCGCTTAGAGAATCAATAAGTCCAAGAATACTTGGATTTGTATAAGCAACGAACCAGCATGATAATACAACAAAAGTAAGGATTACTGTCTTAATTGTTTTTTCTTCAATATCTTTTCCACGTGATTTACCGAACTTAATAATCATGTCACGCATTACTTCAAATGCTCCTATATAATGGCCAAGGAAAGACTTTGTAATAGCCACAAAAGCAATAATTGGAGCTGCAATAGTGATTACAGGCGAATTAAGCTCATTAGCAAGATATGAAAGAATTGATAAGTTTTGTTCTTTTGCCATTTTTATATCATCTGGAGTCAAGCTCAATGCGCTACTCCAAACGAAGAACATAACAACAGCGAATGTCATGATATAACAAACCTTTTGTATTTGCGCACATTTAGCATCAGTGGCTTCGATTCCATACGTAGCTCTCTGTTTCACAACAAATGATGAAATCATAGGTGAATGATTAAATGAGAATACGATGATTGGTAGAATCATCAATATCGTCCCAAAATAGCCTGTTCCTGTTGAAGCAGTTGAAACAGCTGAAAAACTAAGCATTGACGTATTCCACTGTGGAATTAAAGATATTGCGATAAAAAGTAGAGAAACTATGAAAGGATACACTAACATACTCATTACCTTTACAGTAATATCTTGACCAAAATTTAGTATAGCGATAAGACCAAGAACTAATACAAGTGATAAAATAGCCCTTGGAGGTTCTGGCATGTGCAATTGATGCACGATAAAACTACTTGCAGTATTTGTAAGCGCAACCGAATACATTAGTACGATTGTATAAATTGAACCGAAATATACGATGTTAAAAATGATACTCGCTTTATTTCCGAAATACTCTCTAATTGTACCTGTGATCCCCTCATCAGCAGAATTAGAAGCGTATATCATTTTAGCAAGCGCCCTATGTGAGTAGTACATAACTGGATATGCAAGTAATGTAATTAGTAGTAAAGATAATAAACCACCTGAACCTGCATTAATCGGTAAAAAGAGCACCCCTGCTCCAATTGCAGTTCCAAATAGACTCAGTGCCCATGTAGTATCCTGCTTATGCCACTTTTTCGGATCTGCATATTGCTCATTTTTTCGTGCGGTATTTTCAGCTTGAACTTCTATTTTCTTTGCAGTATTCCCGTTCATATAATAACTCCCCCTTGTATCTATTCCTGCATCTCTCTTTGCATCTAACAAATATTCCCTTTCTGGAAAATGAATTCCTTACAAGTTGCCCCACATTGTATGTCCTTCATCATAATGAATCCAAATTGAAACATTCACTAATTAGCGTCCTAATATAATTGTTAGCGTTCACAAAAAAGTTTACTCGTAATATCCGCTCTTTATATAAAGACCCCTTAAGAGAACAATATAGAATAGACTTCATAAATACGTTGCAACATTTCTAATAACAGTGTATTACTTTAATGGTTTCTCTTTTTTACTTTTAACAGTAATTTTAGCTAAACCGGCCTCTCTTCATTTGCGAGGCATTTCTTTCTCAATTCTATACATTACCTTCATAACTTCGGTAGCACTGATGATATTGCTTACACAAGCCACTGAAGCACATTACATACATTTCGCCTCTAATCACACACCTTTCTTACTAATAATCGCATTTTTTATATTTTCTCCAGAGATAATAAAATTTCTCTCGACGCCCTCATTATAACGTGTATATTTATAAAATTAATATTTTTATATTTTCAGAAATATTAAAGAGGAATAATTTTATATGGATAATATTTTACAGTTAGCATGTAGCCATTGTTTTTATCGCTTAAAGCTGAATTAGTTATTAAAAAAATACAATAATACATTGTTTTTCTAGGTGACTTATTATAAAGATACTTATATCCCCTTTTATCAAAAAATCTTATTTTAAACATAAAAGATATTCTAATAAATAATTAATGTAGGTAAAAAGAAAAAAATCCCAAAATACAAAAACCAAATTTTAGGATATATATTATTAATATTGAATTCATATACAATTTAAAAAGCTACACTGAGCAAAAAGCAAAAAAGCTGCCCCATATGGACAGCTCATTTACATAATTATCGTTATCAGGAATACACAAACAAATCACTTCAATATCATCTTAATTGTAGTTTGTTCGGCTCTTCTTCAGGGATATCTCTATGTTTGTAATGAATCGTTTTTACATCATTTCCTTTTATGCGAAAAGTAATTGTGTCCTCTCCATAAGGCGGATTGTGTGCACCCTCAAAAGTTTAAATTTTAAAATCCCTCATTAACTAGCTCTTTTATCGAGTTTAATTTTGAAGAAAGCTCGATAAACCATTCTTCATCCCCTGTTAATAATGCAAGATCTATAAGATAAAGGATTTGTTCCTTATTTATTACCTTTGATTCAGGGAGTTTGTTAACGTGTTTACTAAAGAGTAAAATCGCTTCGTTTATTGTGTACTGGCCGTCACGTTTCACAATACTAACTGTAACTATATCCTCTACATCATCAAGTGATACAATATAACCAACTATTAATTCACCTTCATTTGATATTCCACGAACCCAATCTCCTACTTTTAAAACATGATTATTATTTGACATCATACCGTTTCACCTTCCTATAAATATTTTTTGTGACGATAAAAAAGATATAAAAACAATTATACTGTAATATTTTTCATTACATTTAAGTGTTAAGAACTCACGGCTATATAATAATTAAGCCGCTTAACGCTCTTGATTGATAAGGTCAACAACTTCTTTCATTGTATAATTCTTTAAGTATTCACCTAGATGCTCTTCAGCACCTAAGAAAATAGCGAAAAGAACTTTTCGCATGTTCGAACCTACAACACACTGATTGTTTGATTCTGGACACTTCGGCTGCAAAGCACCTTCAGAGGTTATCTGATAAATATGCCAAAGATTAATTTCATCTAAATCGCGAGCGAAAATAAAACCGCCACCAGTCCCCTCTTTCGATTGTATAAACTTATGTTTTTTTAACAAACTTAGTACTTTGCGAATGCGTACTGGATGTACACCTGCACTTTCTGAAATAGCATTACTTGTTGACATCCGATCTGGCTGTAAAGCTAAATAAGTTAAACTGTGTATGGCCAAGGTAAAGTCGCTGTTCATGATTTTCCTCCTACGATCAAAAATATTGTTTCTCATATATTAACTGTAGCCATAAATATTACAGATAGGTTAGAACGTTAAAACATATAGAATACTTCTTGCCATAAAAAATTAATTCTCTTATATTCTATCCGGTCCCACCTATATCTGATAACTTCATTTAGCTTTTTAAGTTGAAAATAAAATTAAACACTCCACTGTTTCTTCACTTGTTCTTCTGCCAACTGTTTAATTTTTGTCCAAATCGTATCTTTACTCACAATAACATTTGTTTGATAATTTCTATCATTATAATTAACTGTAACACATACTTCAATCATCTTCTGCTTCCTCCTTTCAAAAAACTTTTTCTAAAAATACTACTTATTAATTGGCCAATTTTTGCAATTCAATGTTCAAAAACGTTCGAACGCTACGTGGTAAAAATTTACGAATTTCTTCCTCATTAAAACCAATCTGCAATCTTTTCTCGTCCAGCATAATTGGGCGACGTAACATTAGTGGATGCTCAATTATTAATGTATAAAATTCATTGAGCGAGAGCTCCTCAATATTTATATTTAAGTCCTGAAAAGTTTTCGATCTAGTTGAAATAATTTCAGTAGCCCCCTCTTCAGTTAAACGAAGAATCGATTTAAGCTCATCAACTGTCATAGAATTTGATACGATGTTTTTTTCAATATAATCAATTTGATGCTCTTCAAGCCATGCTTTCGCTTTTCGGCATGAGGCACAGCTTGCTGTTGTATATAGAATTACCATATTTCACTCACTCCTTTAATGTTATGAAACGTACATTTTAAACATCGGTTATTGAAATGTATTAAAAAAAATTACAGTTTAGAATCAAATACAAGCAATATTATTTATTCGAGAATATTTAATTTATCTACATTTTACAGACGATAACAACTCACTTCTAAAAACTATACTGTAATTTTAAACTTTACAGTTCTATAAATCAAATGTTAAGTCTTGGATTCATTCTATTAACGTATAATAGGAGCAGTTGAGACAATACTTGCCTCAACCGATTTTTATATCTCTTTATAATTTTTTGCAGTAATGACTGTTTCAAACTCAAAGGTTTCGGGTAGATGATCTGCATAAGAATATTCAAAAGTTCGTCCATCCGTTAAATAAGCTACTTGTTCAACTCGCATTAGGAAATCCTGATTTGTTAAGTTCATAAACTGCTTTTCCCTATCATCTGGGCGACTTCCTTTAACCCTGACAACAGATGTCCCTACTTCAAGACCAAGTTTATTTTGAATATGTGAGTATATCGACTCCTCTAAAACAGAAGCCTCAACACCTGGGATAACCGAAATTGGCATCCATGTATGCTCCATAATCGTCGGAATGCTGTGAATGATGCGGAGGCGAATGATTTTATAGACGAAATCACCGATTGAAACTCCCAATTTCTCAGCAACTACTTCATCAGCCCCAACAATCGCAAACTCGATAATTTTACTTTCTACCTCACTGCCGTATACAGCTTTCGTACCCGTTAAAGTTTGAATCATTCGTGCCTTTTCCTGTTGACGCCAATCTTGCACCACTGTTCCACTTCCGCGCCGGCGGATGATGTAGCCATCTCTAACTAATAGATCCAGCGCTTTCTTAATAGTAAGGGCTGAAACACCAAATTCTTCAGCAAGGACGGGGCTACTCGGAATTTTTTCGTTGATTTTATATTCACCGTCTAAAATTTGCTGTTTAATCTTTTGATAAATGCCGAGGTATTTTACTTGTGTTGATCCGCTTGCCATTTTCATACCTCCTTTATACTGCAAACTCTCTTCTATTCATTCAAATGTAAAGCCTCAAGTTTGTAAACTGAAGGTGATGGGGCAGCAAATCCATTTTCTAAGATTTCTATATTCGTTACCGCTTCTTCGTCTTTCACAAGTTTTGGTGCACCATTTATAATTGTTTCATACGCGGCATCATAGAAACGACCGTAATCACCAAGCGGCGTTTTAATTTGTTTTTCAATCCAGTCACCATTTGCATTACGATATTTAGCAACTCCATAGTACATCGGTGAATCTTCACCAAACCCTGCACTCTCAGGCATAATCCCCGCTTTCAAATCATTTTCCTGCTGATCTTCACCATATTTAATAAATGATCCATTTGTTCCATGAACGATAAAGCGTGGATAATCTTTTGCTACGACATGGTTCGTTTTCAGCTTAATCTTCAACTGATTTCCGTAATGTAAACCAACATCGAAATAATTATCAACCGCACCTTCCATTTCATTATTACGAATATCGTATGTCACCGTATCTGGACGGCCGAATAGTGAAATCATACGGTCCATCGTATGAATACCTAAACTGTAAAATGAACCTTCTTCTTTTGGAGCTTCATGAGTGATTGAACCAGGACGGAAATAATCAATATGTGATTCAATCTCAATAATATCACCAAGGAATCCTTGTTCAATTACTTGCTTCACAGCTAAAAAATCACCATCAAAACGGCGGTTTTGATAAGGCATAACTACTACACCTTTTTCTCGTCCTAAAGCTAATAATTCTTTCGCATGTTCCACTGTATCGCAAAATGGTTTTTCAACGATAACTGATTTTCCAGCTAGTATAACTTTTTTTGCTAATTCATAATGCGTATGTGCTGGCGTACAGATCGTCACCACTTGAATTTCCTTGTCATTCAACAATTCGTCCAAATCAGTAGTGAAGTAAACACCTTTTTCCTTATATGGAGCCGCTAATTTCTCATTTATTTGACGTACAAAAATCGTTTTTATTTTTATATTATTACGTGTGTTTACATAAGGTAAGTGATAGCGGTTAGCTGACTTTCCAAATCCAATAAAGCCCATTGTTAATGTCATATTTTTCAACTTCCTTGCTCATAAATTTTCGTTTCTATATTTATTATATAATTTAATTATTAAAAGTATATAGTTTTAAATTTATAATTATATATTAAATAAAAAATCCACGATAAAATTCATTCTCACTATAAGTTATGGACCTATAAAGTGAAACTTTAATCAGTGGGGCGATTTATTCTCTACTGATTATTTACCCGTAAATACCGGGATGAAAAGGAGCGTAATGAACATGGCATATACTACTATATCTATGGAAATTTTCGGATCACCTGAACAAGTATGGCAATTAATAGGAGGTTTCAACTCCCTTCCAGACTGGTTACCTTATATACCTAGTAGTAAATTAACTGAAGGCGGTCGTGTACGTCATCTAGCTAATCCAGATGGTGATACAATTATAGAACGCTTAGAAGTATTCAATGATAAGGAACGCTACTACACGTATTCAATCATGAATGCACCGTTCCCGGTCACTAATTATTTATCTACAATCCGGGTGAAAAAAGGTACTGAAAGTAACACATCATTAGTAGAGTGGTCTGGTACGTTCACTCCTGTTGAGGTTAGTGATGAAGAGGCAATAAATCTGTTTCATGGTATATACAGCGATGGACTGAAAGCATTGCAGCAAGCATTTCTAGATTAATTCATGTAATTGATTGAGACGAAAAAGTTAATTAACAGTCAAACATTCGACTTTGTGGTTAAGTTCATTATGAAAGATAAACAAATACAAATTTCATGCCTGCTTGTTAATGACAAGAAATAAAAAATACTACCTCCAAATGGAAGGTAGTATTTTTTTATTAATCAGGAAAAACAATTAATCCCTCTTCTTTTTCCTCCTGTTTTAAATCTTCTTCTGGGAAGGTTACAGTTGAATTTTTATCACCTGTTCTTTTTGTTTCTTCACCTGGAAATACGAAAGTTGAATTTTCTTTTCCTTCATTTTTTTCTACGTTATCTGGAAATACCATAGTATCATTGGTAGTCAAATCACTATGAAATCCAAGGTTAGACAAAATCGCTTTTAAATCTGGTAAAACCCCTATTTTATCAGATGATGGATTATTAGACTTTGTGCCTGTATTAGGATTACTTAAAATTGCCCTCAATTCTTTTGGTGTATATGCCTTACCTAAATGTTCTTTAGCAATCCCTTGAATTGATACAGCAGCCCCAGCAATTATAGGCGAAGCGCTAGAAGTACCACGGAAGTTAGAAGTATAACGATTCATTATATTCTGATCTGTAACTTTTTGCCCTTTACTATTTTGATTTTGATATGTATCTAATGTATCAACATACTCTCCCCAACCATATACATCAATTCTACTACCATAGTTAGAGAAACCTAAACGTTTATGAGGAACTCTTGCAGTAGATGCTCCAACTATAATAGCTCCTGAATCTTTAAAGTCTGGACTATTTCGATTTAAAATCTGTTTACCATTACGGTCTTTAAATTCATCTAAATCAATCCCACCATTACCAGCTGCTTCTACAATAATAATGCCTTTATCTGTACCTTTGCGAATTGCGTTAAATATACTCGGGTATACTTCTACTGGTAAAGGGTCATCTCCATATCCATCATATTTAAAGGATTCTTCTATTAATAAAACATCTCCAGCCTGTAAAGAATCTACGGCACTTAAAATAGCATCTCTTACATCGATTCTCCCATTATCTCGGATCACTGAAATTACTTTTGCCTTTGCTTTTGGTGCAATCCCAATGTTCCCAATCCTATTGTCAGCTGCAGAAACAACACCTAGAACTGAAGTACCGTGAGAAAGATCATTACTCATTTTTCCAGACATAAATTCAATATTTTGACCGACTAAATCTTCATGATTTAATAACCAGCCTTCTTCCAAATCTACAAAGGTTGCTCCTTGACCATCTCCTCCTTTAATTCCCCAAGCATAAGGAGCATTAATTCCTAAAGGTGCCTCTTCAAGATATCCCTGTCTCGAAAATCTAGGTTCATCATAAGGATTGATTGATAATACAGGCAATCTCGAGCTAGTTGTTGTGTTTATACTCTTATTAGAACGAAATTGTATTTTACTAGAATCGTTATTGGCAGCATGTACTGTATTTGTTACAAATGTCGTACCTACCCCAGCAAAAGTTGTAATTGCAAGTGATGATACCAACATACCTTTAAAATTTTTCATCTTTCCACCTCTAGTTTTCTATTAGAATTAACATATTTAATAATGTGTATGAACCAAAAATCTTTTTATCTTATTATAAAAATTAATAGATTTTTATAACTTTTTGATTTACATAAAAACTCCTTTCATTCTTGTAATTCAATGTGTATATTTCAAAATAACAAACTAACTGTAACTATTATAGTTACACCTTTATTGATTTTCAACTACGAAATATAAATTTTTAAAAATAAATTTATATTACTTTAAAACAGAGCTAACCTTTTACGCATATAAAAAAACAAAATATCTGTGCAAATTACAGCGGTGAATAAGTTTATAGACTGCAAAAAAACAAGAAAAAGCAAAACACTAAGTGCTTTGCTCCTTATAAAATTCCTTTTAACTTTTCACCAATTAACCTCGCTACATACTCATAGCCTTCTGGTCCAAAGTGTAATCCATCTTTTTCACCATTTTCTACAAATCTTTTATAATCCCGTTCTTGAATCATTTCAGCGAATACGTTTAGAAAATAACTTCCTGTTTCCCTCGCCACTTTCTCCACCACGTCTGCATACTGACCAAGCACTCTATTTGTTCTATTACGCTGTCTTTCTTCATCAACTGGTGCAGGACTAATCAGTAGTACTTTATCTGATGAAATATGGTTCACAATCTTCTCTAAGTTTTCTTTATATGCTTGTAATGACACTTGAGAAAAAGAAACTGCATCATTCGTACCAAGAAAAACTGTTACGAAATCTGGTTTATATGATATTACATCTTCTTCAATCCTATGTAACGCATCGAATGTATTATCCCCTGGAACACCTGCATTCACTACTTTCCACTTCGGAAACATCTCTTGCAAACGTGGTGTTAATCTCGGCATTCCATCAAAAAATGTTTCATCAGCTGTAATACTATCTCCAAAGCACACTAACGTTTTCATTAAGCTACTCTCCTTTTACGTATGAAACAACTTTCCTTCTATTGCTTTTATATATCTTTCAGCAGAACGTTCAACTGCCTCATTTGCATTTTCTTTTACTACTCGATGAAAAGCATTGTATAAACGATTAAACTGTAACGGCTTCACTCGGTTCACCATTTCTTCCACTTTTCTCGCTGGTAATGGAATTAAGTTTGGATAGCTATACATAAAACTTACCCACCGCTCATCCGCTACAACTTGAATAATATCACCTGTTAACAAAATCCCTTTTCCATCATTACCTTCTTCCCAATGCAATACAGAACCACCACTAAAATGTCCTCCAAGACGATGTACAGTAATCCCATCCGCTAATTGTAAAGACTCACCAGACCAATAAATAATACGACTACTTGGGCGCATCACCCATTCTTTATCATCTTCATGTATATAAATTGGTACATCAAATGTCTCTGCCCATTCTACTTGCGTTGAATAATAATGAGGATGAGACAATGCAATTGCATCTAATCCACCAAGCTCTTTTATTTTCGCAATTGTCGTTTCATCTAAATACGTAATGCAGTCCCATAGTAAACGATATGACTCTGTTTTCACTATAAATGCCGTTTGACCGATCGCAAATCCTGGTTTTGTCGTAATACTATAAAGTCCATTTTCCTCTTTGATTATTTCATTTTTATATGTATCATCTGTTTGCAAATTTTCTAAAGTCGTCCAAGACTGCCCTTTCGGATTCACATATTGCCTCTCTTCATCACAAATATGACAACTCACCGGTTCCTCTACACTCGCTGCATACTGCACACCGCACGTTGTACAAACGAAATTTTTCATCATAATTCCCCCTATCCCTATATTTTTATTAAGCTGATTTTTGTTGATAATAATCTACTTTTTTATTTTCAATTAATAAACTTATAAAAGTAAGTAAATAGGCAACTGTAACCGATAATGGAATTACAGTAAATCCTTTTTCGCTTCTGCAACATTCATCTCACTATCTCCCCCAAAATATTTGTACTAAAAAGTCACCTCAACCTCACCCATCCAATAACGCCAAGCTGCTAAATAATCTTCTAAATCTTTCGGGTGGTGCCGTAAACATGTATCTATACGCAAATATAATCCTATGACTATTTCTTCATATAAATCACGGTCTTTTTTATAAAATACACATTGTTTCATCGCATAACCAATCGTTTCTTTTGTTAAATCTTCCGGAGTTGAACAGAACGCATAAATTAAATCATATATAGGATCTCCTAACACTGGTAAAGGATCAATTACACCGTGCAGTTTATTCTCTTGAAATATAAAATTATGAAATCCAAGATCACCATGCAATAAAAATGGCTCATTTATTCCAGTCCCCCTACTTGGACTATTTGCTAACTTAAAAACCGTTCTATACTCTTCCTCACTTATATAACGTCTTACATTTTCATGAGCTTCCATCACATTTGTCGTTAAAAATTCATTCCAAGATTGAACTGGGCTTTCTTTCCATCCCCAGCCATCAACCTCTGTAGCTACTTCATACTTATTGATAACTTCCTTTACAAGTTTACTAAGAACACTCCGTTTATGGCCTAGTTTGCAAGAAGTTGTGCCCTCAAGGAATGAGTAAACAATATAGCGATTTAAAGGTTCCTTATATAAAAGCTTTGGAAATAATTCGTCCTTTTTATAAAACTGAAGAAAATAAGCTTCTTCACGTATGACATCCGATTCATTCAACTTTATAACGTATTGTTCATCTAACAAATATATAGTACTTGTCGTTCCCCCGTTTAGTGCTTTTACGCTATTTGGATAATGTGAAATAACTTTTTCCTTAACTAGTTGTGCAGTGATTATTGAAATGTCCATTCTCTCACCCTTCAACTCCGAATATTTCCTTAATTCAAAAGACAACTTTACTATTATTTGACAAACATAAGGGAATTCCTCCTAAAAATCTTAATATAACAAAAGATAATTTTATTTCATTTCAACTGCTTCCTTCAATATTCCATCATAAAGTTCATTCCATTTATGGTAATGCGATGTGATTTCTTCACTCCAAATGATCTTCATTTAATCTAGTAATTTCTATTGAATTATCTCTTTCTTTTAACTTAAGAACCAAACTTTCTACACCAAACACTTCTGTAAACGTATGACTACCTACAATTAAATTAATTCCTTTAAATTTCGCATGTTGCACTGTATATAATGTTTTTTCACCTGTTATGTACGTGTCACATCCTTTTTCTAATGCACGTTCAATCAAATTTGTATTATTTCCTGCACCGGTTAAGATTGCAATCCGTTTTACTGGTTTATCGTGATTTCTCCAGCTCTTCACTTTCTCTTCCATTTTTTCTTCAAGTTTTCCAACTAAGTTTGAAAAAGGAATGGCTTCTTTATATTCTCCTATTCCTGGTAGTTCTTCTTCCTCATAGGTTGAATATTCCAGTATTGTATCTATCCTAATTTCGTTAAATAACGATGTACACGTGCCAAACTTTACAAAATCTAACGGCAAATGAATCCAAAAATGATTCATTTCATATTGCTTCAATTTCTCAATACATGCCTCTTCCATACCAAATAAAAAACTCCACGGCGCATGATGTGTAACTATCATATCGACTCCATTTCGATACGCTTCTTCAATAGTTTCTAACGTTAAATTTGTTGTGTAACCGATTTTGTGAAATTCATCTTTACTTATATAAGTAAAACCATATTCATCATCGCCATATTTATGAAGATGCTCTCCAAATAGTGATGTTATATGTTCATTAAATTGCTTTATATTCATTTTTATTTCTCCTTTCATTTACTTTTATATTTCATAAATAAGGAAATACTAAATTACAACGTTACATACATATAGGAGGACAATATGAAACCTGAATTTTTAAAAGCTGTACATGATGCAATCGGAAATGTCGAACACATTCATATAGAGGAAAGCGGTGCTGACAGCTTACTTATTCATCATGATGATGCACAGCAGTTACAACAAGTTGCTAAAACGTTAGAAAATAATAATTTCCGCTCCGCTTTAAGAACAACTGGAAATGCTTCGTACATTGAAGTATTGAACAGATAATGAAAGTCCGGATGTATTCCGGGCTTTCTTTTTATCCCGCTATTCACCGGGCAGTAAGACCCCCACTGATTAAAGTTTCACTTTATATTGAAACTTCAAACTCTTTCACATACACCGCTGTTCCAGCAATATCTATTTGTAACTTCTCGTTTTCTATCCCTTTCGTTACATAAACAGTTACACGACCATCTTTATTTATTTCCTGTCCTTGCTCAACGATTAAACTCAATTCATGTTCAAAACCTTTCTCTAAATACTCCGCATAATACGCTCCCATTACACCTGAAGCTGTTCCTGTCACTGGATCTTCAATCGTCCCAGCGTAAGCTGATGAAAAATGACGGCCGTGCATTTGTGCTAGTTCATCATAAGTTTCTAGACAAATTGGGTGAATAGAAGCATTAGGTATTTCTTTTAATACTGATGGAAATGCAGCATTATTAGGTTTCATTCTCTCACATGCATTAAGATTTTTAATCGGTACAATTACAGTCCAATTACCAGTACTTCCATATACAATCGGTAAACTTACATCTAAATCATTTATTTCTAAACCGATACTATGAGCTAATTCTTCTTTTGAACCTGTAAATTCTTTAAACTGAGGTGCTGCCTGTCTCATTTTAATAAAGGTTTCTCCATTTTCATTTACACCTATTTGTATCGGTAAAATCCCAGCCTTCGTTTCAATCGTAAGGTTACTTTTCTCTTCTAATAAACCTTTTTCGCGCAAGGCAAATATCGTTCCTACTGTCCCATGACCACATAAATCCATTTCAAAACCAGGTGTAAAATAGCGCATTCTTATATCTCCTACTTCTGAGGAAAGAACAAAAGTTGTTTCGTTATATCCAACTTTTTCAGCAATAATTTGCATTTCCTCTTCCGTTAATCCATCTGCTTCTAATACAATACCTGCTGGATTTCCCTTATTTGGTTTATTCGTAAATGCGTCGTAATGAAATACGTTTATAGTCTTCATTTTCTTTTTCCCTAACCTTCTGTAAAAATTTTATAATAAAGCTCTACCTCCGTTTTCAACGAACAATTATTTCTCCAAAATATTCTCTGCATCTTTTCATTTGAAGTATGTGTGCTTCCGATGTAATAAGTAGCCTCTATTTCCTTTAACATATGTAAAGATTGAAGATGCAGCCGGGAAGCAATTCCTTTCCCACGATAATAAGGCATTACCCCAAAATAAAATAATCGTCCTTCACTTTCTGTTCCAGTTTCTATATGCGGTATGGACATACCAATCGGCTCATTTTTATCATAAAAAACAATACATGACTTTTCCCAACCCTTACCTAACTCTGTTTGTACAGAATAAAAATGTTCATCGATAGTTAAAATTGAAGTTTGATTCCCTGAACCCGACATACATTGTTCCCAAATATATTTAAAATCTTTTTCCGATAACGTTCCTTCTGCTATTGATCAATATGTATATTGTCTTTCAAGCTCTTCTACATTGTTCAATTCTCTACATACTTCTATCTTTGCGGCATACAAAGAAAAACCGGCATCAAGTAACACTTTTGCGCTTGAGTTATGACTACTAAACCTTTTGTTTAATACAATACTCGCTCTTTTTAACTCCCAATTAAAACAAACCTCTTCAAATCTACTTATCTTTTCTTTATATGTTTGTACGTTATACAAAACGTCTTCTTCGATTTCTTCAATCGTTACTGCATTTGGTAAGCCATTTAACACTTTTTTAGAAGGGCCAAACAGATTCTGAATGATTGCAAGATCGTATATCACCACTTTATTTCACCTACACCTGGCTCAATAAACTTCCCTGAAACATGCTCGTTTGAATCTATTACCCAATCATATATATTTTTTGCTCCTTCAGCCGGAGTCATATTCGCATCAAAAGCACCAGTGTCAGTCTTTAATTTTCCTGGGTGAATAGCAGTTACATGAATTCCTTTATCCTCAAACTCTTGTTGTAAACAGAGCGTTAACATATTTTGTGCAGCTTTAGCAATTCGATATGAATATGAAAACTGACCTTGTGGAAACTCTTTGTTCGCCATTTTATGCAATGAACCTAACCGAGAGGACACATTTATGATTCTCGGATGATCCGATTTAGCTAAAGCCATATATGTACCTTTTACAGCTCGAATTACACCTAAGCAATGAATATTAAATAAGTCCGTTAACTCTTCTGAATTTGTATGTAAAGCCTCAGTCTCCTTTCCAGTAATTCCTGCGTTATTGATAACTAGATCTATATACTCTGCATATTCCTCAAGCTGGTTTTTCATTTGCTCCGTACTCTCATCAACTGATAAGTCTGCTAATATAGGAAAACATCTGCAACTAAACATTTTCTTCAATTGTGTTAACGCAACCTCAGTTCTAACTAACGGATAAACGATATGTCCATTTTCATGAAACACTTTTACTAACTGTAACCCTAATCCGCGATTTCCACCTGTAATTAGCACTCTCATATATTCATCTCCTTATTTTTAAAATAAATAAGAAAATCCATCCACTTACCATTCTCTAATGAAAACGCCTCTCTCTTGCATTCAAAAGAAAAACCTGCTCTTTCCGCAAGACGAACGGATGGTTCATTATCAACATGTATATGTAACTCGATTCTATGAAAATGAAGACGATTAAAAAATAACGGTAACGCGGCTTTTACACTTTCTATCCCATATCCATTTTTCCAATATTGATTATGAATAGAGTAGCCCATCATTGCCCACTGATAGTCCATACGTAAAATTTTTATAAGCTCTAACTTACCAATATTAGCTCCGTCTTCTTTACGAAAAATACCTAATACGTACATCTCATCTCGATGTGCTGCTTCATCAAAGCCTCTTATCCATTCCGTGAACCATTCTTTTGTTGATGATGCCATAACTTGATAACCATCGTCATATTTATACTGAGATGGTAACCTCTTATTAAATCCATCTAACCAACTTTCATAATCATCTTTTTGAAACGGACGGATCATAAGTCTCTCTGTCTCTATTTGTAATAGCGGCAGCTTCATTTACATCTCTTCCCTTGATTAATATTTGAATATTCTTTATTATCTTACACAAAATACAAAATCTAGTAAATTATTATGTTTTTGATAAACAAGGGCCTGTTAAACTACAATATTAATTTTTGAGAAATACAAAAAGGAAACCCTGTTCTAAAGGGTTTCCTTTTGTCATCATACTACCAAACTTATCTGTAATTTAAAACGTTGTATTCTGTCTTTAATATTCCATAAACATCAACATCTTCATATGTATTTAATAAAAGTCTATTTTGTCTCAATGTGCCTTCTTTACGTAAACCCGACTTCTCTAATACTTTAATCGACGATCTATTTCTGGAAATGGCAGATGCCCAAATTTTGTTTAGACCTAATTCGATAAAGCCAAATTGAATCATTCTGTTTACAGCCTCAGTTGCAAAACCCTTTCCCCAATAATTCTTACCAATCCAATAACCAAGTTCACCTCTATTGTTACCCTTGTCAATTCTTAGTGTAATTGTACCTACAATTTCTCTTGATTCTTTAGAGACAATTCCTAAAGGATATTCAATTCCTTTCCTAATAAGTTCTGGTTGCATATCAACCCAATCTTGCGCGAACTCCAATTTATATGGATGCGGAAGCCCAAGAATATTAGCTAATTCCTTGTCATTAGCCAATTCTTTAATTCTAAAAACATCATCATTGGTAAAAGGTTCTATACATAAATGCTCAGTTTCTAATTTTATAGCCATCTTTTCTCCCCCTTGTACTGAAATTAGTTAGATCCCTTTATTTTCAATATTACACCAAAAACACAAAATTTTTAAAATCTTTATGATGTCTACTAACAGAACCATAAACAAAAAATCCAGTTATGCTTTGTACATAACTGGATTCCTCATCATTTAATCGTTTTTATTTTACAAGTATATTTTCTCTTAATTCCCTTTTCAATACTTTCCCTAAAGCATTTTTCGGTAATTTGTTCATAAATACAACTTTGGGTATTTTATAGCTTGCTAGTTTTTCTTTACAATACTGTATAATTTCTTCTTCCGTTAAAAATGTTTGCATGTCTTTTACAATGTACGCTGTCGGAACCTCTCCCCAAAAGTCATCTGGAACTCCAACTACTGCAACTTCTAAAACACCATGTATTTCATGAATAACATCTTCTACTTGATCTGGATATACATTGTCACCACCGCGTATAATAACGTCTTTATATCTTCCCATAATATGCAGGAATCCATCATCATCTATCATGCCAGCATCACCCATGTTAAACCAGTTATCTTTTACTACCTTCTTTGTCGCCTTTTCATTATTCCAATATCCTTTAAACATGTATGGACTCTTCACATGAATCTCTCCAACTTCATTTGTTGTTAGTTCATGTCCTGTTTCCGGATGAACAATTTTCACCTCTACATTTTTCAAGGTCTTTCCTACAGAAGACATCTTTTCTTTTCCCATCATTGGATGCCATGAGGTTACAACCCAACCTTCTGTACTACCATAGCCTTGCACCATATATATGCCTTTTTCCATATATTTTTGAATGAGTGTTTCTGGCACTTTTGTACCACCGCTTTGTGCTACTTTAAAGGTTGAAATGTTACGTTCTTTTTTATTTAGTTCATCAAGCATGTAACTATAAACGGATGGGAAAGCAAGCATCGTAGTAATTTTCTCTTCTTCAATCTTATCCCAAATAAGAGCAGGATTCGAATGAGCTAAGAAGATCATCGTAACGCCATGATAAATACAATTTAAAATAGAAAGCACGCCACTCATATGAAACAATGGATGCACAGATAAAAAGCGTTCACCTGCTGGGATTTCTCTTTGTCCCGCAATTTCAGCAAAATAATGATGTAAGTTTTTATGTCCAATTACACATGCTTTTGCCTGTCCAGTCGTTCCTGATGTAAACAAGTAAATGGCATCATCTTCTTCATGAACTTCTACGTTCGGTTCTGTCGTTGGCTGTTTTTGCAACTCTAATTCAAATGAACCAAAGTCTTCTTTTGTCGTTTGAATTACATAAGGAATTTCTTTAACAGCATCAACCTTTAATAACACTTCATTAAATTCTTCATCAATAACTAACACTTTTAATTTCGCTTCTTTTACAATCGTTTCTAATTCATAAACAGTCAGCTGATGATTTAGCGGAATAAATACCGCTCCAATTTTTAAACTTGCCATCATAACGCTTGGAAATGGGTGATTATTTTTGCATAGTATTCCTATACGATCTCCTCTTTGCACACCATTATATAACAAATAATGTGCAAACTGATTTACTCGTTCATTATATTGCTGAAACGAATATCTTTTCTTCCCCCCTACAAGCGCTTCCAAATTTGGTGATTGCATTGCTCTCTTTTGTAATAATTGTCGCATCGTTCTCAAGTAAAACTCCCCTTTATATATGTTAGGTTTTTTATTTTACCAGATTAACTATTAATTTACTAAAGATTACACTTAGTGAATATAAGAAGAATATAAAATATCCATTTACTTTACAAGTAAATGGATATTTCCCATTATATATTAGAATACTTCTTGTTCATCACATATTGCACATACTCAGGTGCACTTTTATCAATCTCTTCATCACTTAGTTTATATTCTGCACCATATAAATAAAAGGAAGGTATAAATTCCATACCTGTGTATAAGCATGTAGCTTGGAATGGTTTCGTCAACTCATCCATTGTAATTCTACTATTTTCATAGTCTTTTTCTAATCCACCTATAGAAATAGCTACACCAAATTCTTTCCCCTTCACTTTATCTCCTTTAGATCCGTATGCAAATCCATATGTTAATACATCATCGAACCATTTTTTTAATAATGGTGGTGAGCTATACCAGTAAAGCGGAAATTGAAATATATATCTGTCATGTTCTACTAATAACTTTTGCTCTTCTTCAATATTAAACTCCCAATTCGGTGCCACTTTATACAATTCATGCACCGTAATTTCATCCGAATATTTCTCAAGTTCTTCAATCCATCTTTTATTAATTTTTGATTTTTCAATATCAGGATGTGCTACAATTACAAGTGTTTTCATCTTTTTTCATCCCCTTTATAAATTATTCAACCCTTTACGTATTAGTATGAATGAGTCACATATAATTGAAAAGTACGTACTTTAAAGTGCTATAGGAACCTTAAAGTACCTGTGGAGGTGTTATATGAATCAAAATGATAATTGCCCAATTGCAACAACACTCGATGTAATCGGTGGAAAATGGAAAGTTCATATTTTATGTATTTTGTCGGATGGAAAAATGCGAACAAATGAAATTAAACGAGAAATCCCAAACATTACACAAAAGGTTCTTACACAACAACTTCGGCAACTTGAAGCTGATGGGATTATCTATCGTACCGTATATCAAGAAGTTCCACCAAAGGTTGAGTACACACTAAGTGAATACGGAAAATCTTTAATGCAAATAATGGATAATCTGTTTGAATGGGGAAAAGATCATCAGATTAAAAGATTACATGACTAAAAAAGCACTATATACTTTGTTTCATCCTCTACGTTCATATTTTTTATTTCTATAAAGTTTATTTTCATCATTTTTTAGCTAACTTGTTTTCTTAGATTGATGGACGTGACCCCACATCCATCAATCTAAAAAGATACAATTAGAAAAATGAGATTTCTATAAAGTTTCGCATATAAACACTACTTCAGCCTCATTAAACGCTCGCTCTACTTTTTCTAATCTCAATTGTACGTAAGCTATAAAGAAGCACCCCTAAACCGAGAATTTTTTCATTATTAGACGCATTAGAACCTAAGGTAATAGTAGGTACATTTAAACCCATGAACCTTTCACTCCATTCTATAGGCATATAAAAAGATACTCCTTAAAAATAAAAAACGCTATTCTCTCTGTAAAATCATAGAAAAGAATAGCGCTTTTTATTTTGAAATAGAAATCATCATTTAAACTAAACATGCTAATATTGATTTTGTGCGATTGTCAGTTACCTCATAATAAATTTCTAATCCTTTCCGAGTACCTGTAACCATTTTAGCAGCTTTTAATTTAGATAAATGTTGACTAATTGTACTTTGAGGCATTTGTAAATCCCCATACATTGTTGTTACATTAGTAGGACCTTTTGCAAGCATTATTTTTACTAAAGATAGACGAACTGGATGCGCCAATACCTTTAACACCTCAGCGATTTCTTGAAACATTTCTTTTTTTTCTTTCATCTTATTTCTCCCCTTTTATATACATATTTATGTTATCCATATATATAATTCGAAGGTATATGCGTTTTTGTGTCCGTCATTGAAAAAAAATATAAAAAAACTTTAATCCGAAACTAAAGGATTAGCTTAACATAATGTCTCACCATTAATGATGAATAGGAATCTCATTATAGAAGCAGCAGTTTTTATACTACACCTCTACATTCAACTAACTAAAACCAATGAAAAAAAGAGCAGATAGTCTGCCCTTTTATGATGCCTCCTTATGTTCCGTGGAATGTTTAACACTCCCCAGTCTCTTTAGTTTATTCCACCCTACCGCTACTCCTCGAAGCGATGAGAATATAGATTTAATGACAACATAAGTCATAAATTGACGATAAATAAAACGTTGTAAAATTAACCATGCCAATGGTTTTGGGTTCTCTTCCTCTAATTTAAATGCGAACAGAGAAGCGAGAAGATCCATTAAAAAGAATACAAGATAAAATCCTAAAACTTTTAGCGGATTACTACTAAATATTCCTATAATCATTAATATATCTGCAAAAGGAGCAATGAATTGCAGCACATATTGGAATAACCACATATTAGGCAGTGCAATAAATCCTAATGTTTTATGCTTTGGATTACATAACGCTTTTCGATGTTTCCAAAGACATTGAAGTGTACCATATGACCAACGATACCGCTGTTTAATGAGACTTTTCACATCTTCAGGTGATTCCGTAAAAGCATGAGCTTTTTCTTCATATACAATTCTATGCCCTTGACGTAAAAATGTAATAGTAAGATCCGTATCTTCTGCTAACGTATCTTCGCTTAAATATCCAGATTCAACTACATTCTTTTTGCGCCACGCCCCAATAGCTCCTGGAACTACTGTAATACAATTTAACTCATCAAAAGCTCTACGTTCTAAATTAAACCCTGTAATGTACTCAACATGTTGCCAAGTAGTTAACAAATTCCGTCTATTCCCCACTTTGACATTACCTGAAACTGCAGCTACATTCTGATCTTCAAAGTGTCTAACCATTAGAGAAATGGCGTCTTGCGCAATAATAGTATCCGCATCTAAAGTGACAATTATTTCTCCTCGCGATTGTTGAAACCCTAGGTTCATTGCCGATGATTTCCCGCCGTTTTCTTTCTGAATGAAACGAACTTTAGGGTGTTTATAAAATGTTTCTTTCATTACTTTTGACGTACCATCTGTCGATCCGTCATCCACAACAATAACTTCAAATTCTCTATAATTACTATCCAAAATTGAGTGAATTGTCTTGGCTATCACCTTTTCTTCATTATATGCTGCTATGACAACACTAACAAAAGGTTGATAGGACGAATTAATATAGCGAGATAACGTTTTTCTTTTCTGCTTCCATGCAAAATAAATTAAGAATAAAAATCGAAAAATCCCTAATCCAATAGCAATATAAAAAATAGTTGTTAATATATGCTTAAAGTATCCTGCCCCTGAAAAGACAGCTTTATTGTAAAGTAAATATTGCTTCCCCTCAGAAGAAACAGGAGGCATAATTTCATCTCGTTCTTTATTCATTAAATCTGAAATTGTTACAAAACTATATCCATTTTTTTTAAGTTCTTTAATAATAATGGGAAGCGCTTCTACCGTATGGGCACGATTCCCTCCCGCATCATGGAGAAGAACAATATTTCCCTCTCCCTTATAAATGGGAGTAAGAGCACGCTTTACTAATTCATTCGTTGATGGTGTTGCCCAGTCTTCAGGATCAACTTTTTCCGCCACCATTGTATAGTTCATATTTTGTGCACGCAAAATAGGCAATATTTCATTTGATGAATCTGGGTTAGCATCGGCTTCATATGGCGGTCTAAATAAAACCGTAGAATGTCCAGTTATTTCCTGAATTAAACGTTGCGTCGTATTAAGTTCTAATTTTGTTCGTAGTAAAGACGTATCAGCGACGTTAGGATGCTTGAAAGTATGATTGCCAATTTCATGCCCTTCATCGTATATTCTTTTTACAATACTAGTATTTAGTTGCGCGTTTTCACCAAGTACAAAAAAAGCAGCTTTTATTTGATTCTCTTTTAATATATCTAAAATTTCTGGCGTATATTTCGGGTCTGGTCCATCATCAAATGTTAATACTACTTGTTTCTCATTTGGTTTTCCATATCGTTGCACTTCATATGCAGATGGTAAGGATTGATATACTTCATCTGTAATATAACCATCTTTGCCTACTTTAAAATCTCTCAATCCATTTTTTCTTTCATTCTCAATCTGTAAAATTTCACCTTGTCCAGAATAATTCACTTCATCTAAACTACTGATTTTATGTAATACATTAGGATTTTTTTGTACCTCAATAGGATTTTTTAAAACTTTCCATATTGTAGGATCTTCTGCTCCTAATCTCCATAGCGCAAACCCCTTTGCATTATTGTCCATTGCGATTTTCACTTGATTATAAAGAGTAACACCGTCTAAGAACCAAGCAGTATGTTCTTTCTCTCCTGTTTTATATCTAAAATACGGATTTCCACTCATCTTATCCCATTGAATTTTTATATTTGAATCATGAGCCATTGCCATAACTTCTGAGAAAGTCATAGACTTTGCAGCTTCTTTACTATTTACTTCCCAATCGTATCCATAGTTACCGAAAGCAACTATAAGTTTATCAGACGGAATATTCAGTTCTTTTAATGTATGTTGGAACCATTTATTTGAAGCAATTGGTCCTGGTTCCCCGGCTCCATAGTGCTCATCGTACATCATTACAATCATACGATCTATTATTTTTCCTAATGCACTATAATCAAAAGCCTTATCATTAGCTGGAACATCTTGTGTGACGAGCAAATCATGTTTATGAAAGGCCGTAGTAAGTTCTTTCATAAAATTTGTTAAGTTTTCTTTATCACTTTCAGGTACGGACTCAAAGTCAATATTAATACCTGAAAACTGACTCTTTTTAACTTCGCTTACTAAATTATTAATAAATTTCGTCTTCACATCATTCGGCGAATTCAGTAACTTATGGATAAGCTCACTATCAGGGCCAGAAGCTTTTTCTGTATAGTTAGTAAGTAACGGCATAATCTTCACATGATTTTTTTTTGCTAGTTTTACAATCTCAGGTTTTATCTCACTTCTAATCGTTAAATCTTCTTTTAAATGATACCATTCTGGTACTAACGTGGTTAATGAATCGATATTTTCTTTTAAAGAAGCGGTACTATTTTCATCCCAGTTTACATAAAAACCATACACTTCTTTAGGATGTTTACTATCCTTCGGCGGATTCACCAAATTTTTATTATCCTTCGTTTCGGTATTTGGGTTAAATGCTTCCTCCTTTAACTGCTGATCACTAAGTTTTTGATTAATTGGTACCAGTTTCGTATCTTGTTGTACAGCGGTATTCATATTTGGAATTTCTGGTGTTGAAAAAATACTTTGAAAGAAAAAATAAAATACAACACTTACACTAACTATTGAGATACATAGAAACCAAATAAAGGCTATGTTTCTCCTTCCTTTCGGATCATAAAAAACAGGTTTTTCTTTATCTTTCTCTTGTTGAATGTTTTTCTCCATTATATTTTTCACATACTCCTTCTTAATAAAACTATAGAATAATAAAGTGCAACTTTAATCAGTGGGGGTTTTGTTCATCCCCCACTAATCATCAGCCCTCACCAATCGGGCTGCCCAGCAAATAGCGGAATAAATCCTTTTAGCTTTGAAATGAATCTCTCACTTCCATATTCTATTGATTCTTCTTTTCATTCCCTTGCTGGTGGCCTCTATTTTCTTGTTGAGACCCCCTACCATTGTTCCCTTGCTCGTTTCCGTCATTTTCTTTCTGGGATCCTCTTCCATTGTTCCCTTGCTGATTCCCATTATTTCCTTGTTGAGGATTTCTTCCATTGTTCCCTTGCCCATTTCCATTATTCCCTTGTTGAGACCCTCTTCCATTGTTCCCTTGCTCATTTCCATTATTCCCTTGTTGAGATCCTCTTCCGTTGTTCACTTGCTCATTTCCATTATTCCCTTGTTGAGATCCTCTTCCGTTGTTCACTTGCCCATTTCCATTATTCCCTTGTTGAGATCCTCTTCCGTTGTTCACTTGCCCATTTCCATTATTCCCTTGTTGAGATCCTCTTCCGTTGTTCACTTGCTGATTCCCATTATTTCCTTGTTGAGCTTCTCTACTGTTATTCTCTTGTTGATTCCCTCTATTTTCTTGCTGAGATCCTCTTCCATTGTTTTCTTTTATTTGCTTGGATGGCTGTTCCTCTGTTTTCTTTTGTTCTTTCTGCTCTTGCTTTTCATATTTTTTTTCTTTTACAGGAGACAAATCCAGTGATGTATCATGAGATGGCTCCGGCTGTGATTGCACCTCTTCTTCGTTTTCCACCGGATTAGACGGGTTGGCAGGAGGCGTAAGTGATTTGTTCTTCTCATTCTCTTGCTTTATGTAGACACCTGTGCCAATTCCAGCTTTTCTAGCATTCTCTCTTACTTGCATTGTGCTACTTTGATATTCAACTGTAATATGTTTTAGCTCATATTCTTTCTTTAATTCTTTCATTTCCTTTTCCAAAAGTGGTTCTAGTGCCTTGTCCTTTGCAACTGCTGTTAGCATAACTTGCTTATCATTCGTTAAATACTTATCCTCTTGACTTTGCTTTATAATAGTACGTATTACTTCTTGCAATTGTTTATTTTCCCATTGCTTCAATTCTTTTAAAATACGCCTTCCATCATCATTACAAGCCTGCAAATCTATAACACGAAAATCCTTTGTTACGCTCACCTCTAAACTTGGATTTATATCAACTGAGACGTAAGCAAATACTTTTTCTTCTGGTTGGTTGTAGAAAAACAGCACTGCAAATAGAAAACAAGCAACAAGTATTGATGCAGGCTTTAAAAAGGAAGGGATCGAAAAATACGATACTTTTTGTTCTTGCTCATCAAATGAGATTTCCTCCCCGATTATGCAAGAATCCCCTTTTCTTTTACACGTAATAAACTCTCCATTTGGTGTTAAAACAACTACGCTATGCTTTTTTATATCCATCACAATTCCTTTATTCATCATGCTTTCCCCCCCTTTATATAATCAAGAATGTATGTATAGTTGTTTGCAAAGATAATACACATTGCAATGATATATTTTCTATGACGCTCCAATGTTTTGCGACTTACCCTAACACGCGGTTCAATATGTTTAAGTGGTAACTTTTTCTTTCGGAACAGCTCTTCCATCATTTCCTCTTCTTTTATAATAATTTTCACAATTTCTATTAAGTGCTCACGCGTATCACGATGCTTAGGAGATTCTTTAGCAAGCTCTGAGAATGTGATTTTAAACTCAGCTAGCACACTTTGAAAATGAAGAATTTCCTCCTTACGGTTACTATTTTCCATCTCTTTCATATACTCCGTAAGCGACACTTGCATTTCTAACATTTCCTCTTGCTCATCTTCTTTTAAAAAGACAAAGTTATGTTTAGACTCCTTACGTATATAGTCAATTACATCTCTTTTTATAAGAAGATCAGCAAACGCTAAAAAGGATTTTCCTTTTGTATAGGAATACTGTTCAATTGCTTCGTTAAACGCAAACAATCCAATGCTATATTCATCATCCTGTTCTGTAATATATCGGCGGCAGACAGATGAGATTGATTTTCTAATAAAAGGCTGATACTGTACGATAAATGCTTCTTTATCTTCTTCGTTGTTTTGTATGTTACATACGATATCTTCTATTTTCGGTTTTCTTAAGATCTTCATTACTAAACTCAACACTTGTAATCTCCCAGCCTCCTTCAAATAGCAAAATGGTCACTACACAAGTGACCATTTAACCAGATTTTCTTGGTACTTTTCTTCGGTCTTGTTTTCTTGCTGTTAGTTATATTTTTAGAGTCTAACGTTTTCTTAATGATTTTTCCTTTTCTCTCGGCACTAAAGTTAAGTTTGTATTTTTATCTACTTTCTTATTTTCTACCGTTCGTTTTGCTTATTCTTTTTCTATTTTATCTGCAATCCTTGAATAACTCTCCTCTATATAATTGGTAATTTCATCCTTTTACTTTGGATGCCCACTTAATCTAGTAATTTTATTAATACTTCTATATTCTTTCATAGTCATTTTTCTTCTATTTATTTTTTCCACTATACATATTCGGAGGAGTACAAATTTTTATGGGGGTCAAAAAATATTTTTATAAAAAAATACATATTTATTTCAAAAATAAAAACCATCAATTTGAAAAAGGGTAATCAAATTGATGGTTTTCTTATAGTATCTATTAAATTAAGTTGGATTCTCATCATATCTAAAAAAAGTACTAGCTATCCTCTGCCGCTTTTCTTCACTTTTATCTTTCTTGGTTATCATAATATGTCTTATCTGCGTATTTTCTATCATTTCCTTTTAGATAAGCTAAAATTACTTTTGGATTTTTAAATAAAGTCCAGTCTCCATATGTATCAAATCTTCTGCATGAAGTTATCATTCCATTTTTAATAGTACCGAATTTCTTATTATTTTTCTTTCCCCACTCTTTTAAACGTTTTGCGAAATCTGCATCTTCTGCCATAAGCATGTTTTCATTAAATCCATTGATTGCCATAAAGTCTTTTCTATAGCACCAAAAAATCCCTACAGATATAGCTCCGTACTTAAAAAGTAAAGGGATTATGATTAACATTGCGGAGAGAAATATTCCTAAAGATATTCTTTCAAACTTCCCATTCACCCCACCACCAATGTATTTACCTGAAGCTAAATATTTATCTACATTAGACAACATAGACTCTGTCATTATCGTATCAGCGTCTATAGTAACGATTATTTCTCCACTGGCTATTTTAGCCCCTGCATTTCGAATTTTAGATAAGTTTTTATCGTTATTTTTCAATATAATACAATTATAAGATTTTGCTATTTCCTCTGTTTTATCTGTGCAACGATTTAAAACAACTATAACTTCCGTTTGCTCTTTATATGCCTCTGATGCCTTTGCAATTGAATCTAAACATTTTCTAATGTACTTTTCTTCATTGTGTGCAGGAATTATAATAGAAAACTTCACATCTTTTTTCAAATTAACTCCTAAAGATTCGTTTGTCTCAGTCATAATATGCCTCCCTTATTTTATAAGGTAAATATCTGTTATACATAACTTATATTAATATTTATTAGGTTATATTATAGAAACTGAAGGTAAAGAGGCTCTTACTGTCGACGTTCAAAAGCAAGACGTACAGTAAGCCCCAAAACTGCACCTTGAAAAAGCAACGATCCCTTCTCTGGATCTTCAAATTGAGGTAGAAGTGATACATACAAAATAGCAATCTTTGGAGTCAAAAGTAACCTATCCGTAGAGCTACTAAAACTACTACGAATAAAGCAAAGCAACATGTAATATTTCGAATCCACTTTTGTATATCACCAAAATACCTTTCTATAAATATAGCGTTGATAGTAAGCATAAGAAATAAAACAAAGAAAGGCAGCGAGGTATAGATCCATTTTTCTCTTCATGGCTGGAACTGTACTCCTTACCAAACTTCTAAATGAAATGTATAGCTCAGTAGTTACCTTATTTTTTCAAAAAACATTTTGATTATTTCTTTTTCACTTCTTCTACAAATTCCCATGTCTCTCCGTTATCTTTTGATTGATAAAGTGCACTACTATCGCCATTGTAGTCTCCATCTGCCCCTTGTCCAACTAACATATTAAAAACCCCATCTTTCTCATATGGCATACTAGGTGAATCAAAAGGACTTATTGTGGACTGTGTATGATCTAATTTCACTTCATGCGGCGGATATTCTACCTTTTTGAAAGATACTCCCCCATCATCTGTACGATATAACTCTCCTTCATTACCAGAAGGCCTAATTGCTCCTAAAAACCCAAGTTTATCATTTATAAAAGTGATTCCTGATACACTACCAATCCCCCCATTAAATGGGTCTGGATTGATAACCTCCCATGTTTTCCCTTCATCACTAGTCTTGCTTAATGAATAAAAAGCGCTCCCTAATGCTTTATCTGTCATATTTAGTTTATAACCAATTTCTTTCGATAGGAAAAACTGTTCTTTTTCATTCTTTAAATCTTGTTGTTTCTTCTCTTTAAGCATATCTTCTTTTGGAGGCGTCTTTGATTTACTCCAACTTGCGTCACTTATTAAATTATATCTAGCAGGGACTAGCTCTTTCTCTTTTCCAGGGACAAATATAGATACAGTATATCCAATGATATCAGAAGATGCTTCTTTAAGACTCTGCCCCTTACCATCCTCAGTAATATTAATAATTCCCTCTGTATTGGATCCCCAATTTCTTTTCCCATAATAAATCAACCCATACTTACTTTCATTCCATTTTCTAACCGTTTGCTTAACTGGAATCGCCTTAACCGTTTTAATTAAAGGTTCTACTAATTTATCATCATTATAATCAGGCTTTGCGTATCCGTCTCGTATTATAGTAATATCTTCTGATTTCTTCTTATTATAAGAGATTAAATAAGTTTCTTCTTTCCCATCAACATTTTTCCCATAAACAAATGTATCAAACGCTGTGATTGTTCCATCTGAATGAAATGTAAGATCAAAATCAGTTGCCATATACAATTTCTTTGGCAAAGGATATTTTTTATTTATATCTTCAAAAATACCTTCTACTCCAGACTTATATATATTATTATGTTTAAGTTTAACTGACCTTTCATGTTTTAACTTTTCTATAAACCATGCCAATTTACCATTGTAATTTATTGCACTTTTATAAATCTGCATCCCATAAAATGATGTAATTGCAACAATAATGATAATAGAAATGGATCTCCATGCTATTGAATTTGTTAATTTTTTAGATTCATATTCTCTATTTTTTATCACCCGCATTGTAGTAAATGTAGTTATGGATATAAAAAGTACTATACATAATAACAAAATGTAAATATTATAATTCATTCTTCCGTACTTACAGTATAAGGCCAACTCATAGCAAAAGATCCCGTATACAATTATTAGTATTGGATTTGTTACTAATGACAGAAGTATCCTTTTTGTATTTTCTCTAAATATAGAAACCACTCCTAATTATATGAATTACTGATATTAAGTATACTTTATTGTAAAGTAACAAAAAAGCTATTTAATCTTGCCGCAAAAAATACAATAGACATATGAATATTATATTCATGTTAAGAAGGCCAACAATCCAAGATTGTTAGCCTCTACTTCCCATATTCGTATCTTTTATCACTTTACTTCCTTACAACTGGAATCCACATTTCACCAAACACTAAGCCGTTTCTTTTCCCCATCTCAACCGTCGTATTTGGTCCACCAACATAAGCAAATTCATTTGCATCTGGTAAAGCTTGACCGAAGGCGATGCCAGTCAACTTTTTACTTAACTCTTCAGCTGTTTTGTCTTCCCCTTTTACTACTAAGTATTCTCCCCTCGGAAACTGAATCACTCTAGATTCTTCTTCTATTTGTGCTTCTGTCATGACACCCGCATAATACATCATTTTGTTATTCACCGCTTCGCTCACAGAAAAAATGTATTCATTTGTCGCTAAAGCTTTTAAAGTGTCCAGCCTTCCATCCTCTTTAACAGCCGACCAAAAGTCTTCCTTTTCTTTATTTATTCCAGCAAAGTCTGTGTACTCACTCTTAATTTCAGTTCCAATACCTAACACAATAAAGCTATCTTTTTCTTCTATAGTATAATTTTTCATATACAAAACCTGCCTCTTTTTTTATTAATCAAACGATTTATCTTTTCATCTGATACGTTTATAATATCTTTAAACCATGTCAAAAAATGATACTGTTTAGGAGACCAAAATGAAAAAAGTTGAACGGATTAATACAATTATGCGATATATTAACAACCGCTCCCACTTTACAATTTCTGAAATCATACGAGAATTTAACATATCACGATCGACAGCTATTAGAGACATTAGAGAAATTGAAGCTATGGGAATGCCACTTGTCGCTGAAGTTGGGAGAACGGGTGGGTATTTTGTTATGCATAATTCTATACTGCCCGTTGTTCGCTTTACTGATAATGAAGTGAAAGCTCTTTTTATTGCCTTTATGGCTACGAGGAATCAACAACTTCCCTACCTAAAGAGTCGTCAATCTTTAGCCGAAAAACTACTAGGACTCATCTCAGAAACCCAGCAGGATGACCTTGTTCTTTTAAATCAACTCTTGCTGTTCCAAGGAACTAATCCTCATAATCCCGATCTACTTGAGCTTTCTGATCTCCCCCATCCTATGTTAGAAAAACTCATTCAAATCCTTCTTTTGGATAACCATTTATTGATTACCATTAAAGAAGATGAAAAAATTAAGTCTTATCCAATTTATCTATTACACCTTTATCAAGAAAAAAGCCATTGGATTATTGAAGGATTTGACTTAAAAGAAGAAAAGAAGTTAATGTTTCCTGTCGATGATCTCATCAATATTGAACCATACACGACGAATAAAAGGCTCAATAAGAAAAAGATTTTAGAAAAACTAAGTAAGAAGGCTGAAGCAATTAACCTTGTACTTGAACTTGGTCCCACAGCAATTGCCCAGTTCAAAAAATACCATCCTTTAAAAATTTCAATATCTTATACTAATCCTTACCAATCCACAGCCATTTTAAAAACTTTTATCAATGTTAACAATCCCGATGAAGTGACGGAAATAATAAATTGGCTGCTTTTTCTAGGGAAGGATATTACAATTAGGGAAATGCCTGAAGAAATATTAAAAGATTTACAAGAGCGATTATGTTTATATTCCCCATAAGCAGTGATCAGTTAAACCTCAAAATATTGAGTTTAAGCAATCACTACTGAACGAGGCTTCTATGAATAATACAACAAAAAAGGTATGAACTAACTTTTAGTTCATACCTTTTATATTAGAGTTTTCTATAAACACATTAAATTGCTTGTTTAAGATTTGAATGTGGATTTGGTCCATACTTATTCTCACCTTCATCACTTTCAATGATACAAAACACAAGTAGAACCGCTCCTCCAAATGGCACCAAATTTAATAGCTGCCACCATCCTGTTTTTCCACTATCATGTAATCGACGAGCTTCCACTGCCAGAGTAGGAACGATAAAAATTGTTATATATAGCAAGGTAATATTGGCTCTTAAGTAAAAGGCAGACGAAGAATAAGAGGCCAAATATATGAATGACCAAAACGTAACCTTATTAAATAAAGTAAAAATCCAGTACTCTTTTCTCGTAGCTCTCCCACTAAATTTCGCATAGTTTTTGAGAGTATATAAATACCATTTCATTTGAACCTCTCCCTTTTTCATCCCCTAAACGATTAATTTATACATTATATACCTTATAAGTATAAATATAACACATCACAACGATAACCTCTATATTTACACGGAATATTCTGTTTATTAACAAGTCATTTTAGTTAAGTGTTAACATACCATATTTCCAGGCATGTGTATTCGATTTATTATTCTCCTATTTACTTTAAAACTACTACAATTAAGCGAAGTATGAATGAATTATTAAAGCACGGAAAATCTTCCCGTGCTTTTTCAAAAAAATATATTATTCCGGATGATTTCATTCACTTACCCTAGCTGACGTTTAAATGCTTTACTAGCGAAAAAGTAAGAAATAATCATTATACCTACGCACCAAGTGAGCGCAATCCAAATATCGTTTCCAACAGTTCCTTCATATAAAAGAGCACGAATTGCATTCACGATTGAAGTTACAGGCTGATTCTCTGCAAAAGCACGAACAATTTTCGGCATCGTTTCGGTAGGAACGAAGGCCGAACTAATAAATGGAAGAAAAACTAGTGGGTACGAGTAAGCAGTCGCCCCTTCCATAGACTTTGCCGTCAGCCCTGGAATGATAGCCAACCATGTTAGCGCCAGCGTAAACATCCCAAGTATCCCAGCTACCGCGAGCCAATCTAGAATATTCGCACTGGAACGGAAACCCATTAAGAGTGCAACAAGAATAACCACCACGATAGTAAGTACATTAGCAATAAGAGAGGTTAAAACGTGAGCCCACAATATCGACGAGCGCTTAATAGGCATCGTAATGAAACGTGCCATCAGCCCACTCTTTACATCCGTAAAGAGTCGCACAGAAGTGTAAGCTACACCGGATGCGATAGCCATTAGCAAAATTCCCGGCAATAAATAATTAACGTAGTTTTCCGTTCCAGTTTTTATTGCGCCTCCAAACACGTAGACAAATAATAGCATCATCATAATCGGTGTAATCGCTACTGTAATAATTGTATCCGGGCTGCGCATAATGTTACGCATTAAACGACCTAGTAATACACCTGTTTTACTTTTCATTTACATCTCCTCCTTTTTGCCAATGATCGCAAGGAATATTTCTTCCAATGTCGGTTGCTTCTCGATATACTCCACTTTTGCCGGTGGGAACATCTCTTTTAGTTCAGCAAGAGTACCTGTCGTAATAATTTTTCCGCCATGCAAAATAGCGATACGGTCTGCCAGTTGTTCTGCTTCCTCCAAGTACTGAGTCGTAAGCAAAATAGTTGTACCACTATCAGCAAGTTCCTTGACTGTATCCCACACTTCAATTCGCGCTTCAGGATCGAGTCCAGTCGTTGGTTCGTCAAGAAAAATAACTGCTGGCGCCCCAATCAAACTCATCGCGATATCAAGCCGGCGCTTCATCCCGCCTGAATACTGATCTGCCCTTTGGTTTGCCGCATCAGTCAGGCTAAATCTTGCAAATAGATTGTCAGCAACTTGAGCGGGATTGGAAACACCACGTAGCCTAGCTATCATTATCAAGTTTTCCCTCCCAGTCAGCATACCGTCTAAAGCTGCGAACTGCCCTGTCAAACTGATACTTTGACGTACATGATTTGGTTGACGCTGTACATCAAATCCGCAAATACTTACTTCACCGCCATCTTGCTTCATTAGCGTCGAAAGGATGTTGACCGTTGTCGTCTTTCCCGCTCCATTTGAGCCTAGCAGCGCGAAAATTTCTCCACGCTGCACCTCAAAATCTATCCCTTTTAAAACTTCCTTGTCTTTAAAGGATTTTTTCAAGCCTTTTACAGAAATCGCTGCATGACTCATACATTTTTCCTCCCTATAAAAATGTTTTGCGAATATAATTTATTTACCTCTATCTATTTAGTACCACTGATATTCTGTATCACTTAGTACTGAGCTAAAAATATAACTGAATAGCTATGATGGCAATTCATTTGTGTAACCAGCTAATCAGTCGGTATTACTTATTGCATTTATTTTTTTCTCAATTTCTTCATAATACTTTCATTCAAATCTTCACGATACTTGGAGACGTAAGTTTTAGCATTTGCCACTAGTTCGTCAGCAAAGGAAGCCACGTCATCCCCAGTAATGTCAAGCACTTGTCTTCCTTCCGCTGCACCAGCTTCAAACAAATCGATTAATTCATACTGTATGTGTAACATATCCATACCGTTACCTGCTGAGAAATTCCACATGTAGTTTTGAATTTTCTTAAATACAAACTGATAGTCCTCTGGCAGAGCCTCAACTCGTGCCATCATCATTTTGTACTCTTTTTTATCACCAATTAACTTTTTAAACATTTCTAACATCTTATTTTCCTCCTTTTTTCTAAAACCGAACAAGAAATTCCCAAAGTATCGGCCGGAACATTTTATCTTATGAACCTATTTTGACTTCAAGACGTTAATTTTTGACGATACAAAATCCCATTTTTCCCAAAACAATTCAAGCTCCTGGCGGCCTTCTTCATTTAATGAATAAAACTTACGAGGCGGTCCCATATCTGATGGTTTCTTTTCAATATTCACAAGCTTTTTCTTCTCTAATCGTACAAGGATGGTATACACCGTACCTTCCACAACTTCGGTAAACCCAAGATCATTCAGGTGGCGGGTAATCTCATAGCCATACGTTTCACGGCGACTAATGATTTCCAGTACACACCCTTCCAGTGAACCTTTCAGCATTTCAGTTAAATTTTCCATGTCCTGATCCTCCTTTACCCCCTATTCTGTCTGACTTATATTCAGTATTACAGAGTACTAAGGCGAATTTTTTACTGAGTAGTTTTTTTGAATTCATACTATTCAGTATCACTTATTACATCTACATTGTATGACTAAGTAGCGATAGATGTCAACTGATTTTCAAATTTTTTCTAAAATCCGCTATTACCTATTGTCTACTGAAAATATTTTGAGAAACAACACTACTCAGTATTGCTTATTACAAGTACATTGTATGACTAAGTAGCAATGAATGTCAACTCGATTTTTATATTTTTCTAAAATCAACTATTACCTATTCGATACAGCCTATTTTCTTTTTTTATTTTGCCCCATACCTATCCCACTAAGAAAAGAAAATACCCCAAAACAAAAATTCTACATTTTTATTTTGGGGCGCTATACTATACCAAAGTTAATGAATATGGCTAGCTCTTCTTATTAATAAGACAGATCATTTTTTGTTACGATAACATCATAGCCATATCTTCTGCTGCATTTGTAATTAGTTTTAAACCAAATGTTTCTTGTAATACATCAAGCACGCCAGGTGAAATAAATTCAGGAACCTTTGGACCGATGCGAATATCTTGAATCCCAAGACTAAATAGCCCGAGTAAAATGGCAACCGCTTTTTGTTCAAACCATGATAGCACAATACTTACTGGCAATTCATTCACTTCACATTGGAAAGCATCAGCTAATGCAGCCGCTATTTTCACTGTAGAAATGGAATTATTACACTGTCCTAAATCAATGTACCGCGGAATTTCCGTACCAGGTACAACACCGTAATCCACATCATTAAAGCGGAATTTCCCGCAAGAAGTTGTTAAAATAACCGTTTCTGGCGGAAGTGACGTTGCTAATTCACGATAATATACTCCGCCTTTTCCCGGTGCATCACAACCGGCGATAACAAAGAAACGCTTTATTTTCCCCTCTTTTACTGCATCAATAATTTCTGGGGCTAATGATAATACTGTATTATGATGAAACCCTGTTACTAACTGTTCATCCGACTCCATATGTACTTCTGGAAGTTCTAGTGCTTTTTGAATCAATGGTGTAAAATCATCATTTTCAATTTTTTGTACACCTTCTAAACCTGCAATATCATATGAAAAGAATCGATCAGAGTACGATCCTTTAATTGGCATAACACAGTTCGTTGTAGCTAATATGGCACCAGTAAATTTTTCAAAAAGGCGTCTTTGATCATACCATGCCTTACCGATGTTTCCTTTTAAATGTTTATATTTTTTCAGCTGCGGATATCCGTGTGCTGGTAGCATTTCAGAATGTGTATAAATATTAATGTCTTTTCCTTCTGTTTGCTTTAATAGTTCTTCTAGTGCAAATAAATTATGACCCGTAACTACAATTGCTTTACCTTCTACACGATTTTGTGTAATTTGTACAGGCTCTGGCACACCAAAATGATTCGTATGTGCCTCATCTAATAATTCCATCACCCGTAAAGCTGATTTCCCCACTTTCATAGCCATATCAATATGCTCTTGTTCGTTAAAGTTAGAATTTGTTAATGTCATATATAAAGCTTCTTGTGTTGTAGCATCTACAAATGCATCCGTATACCCTAGCTGAGCAGCATGTGTGCGATAAGCTGCAATTCCTTTTAGCCCAAACACAATCGTATCTTGTAAACTCGCAATCGTTTCATTCTTGCCACACACACCCATTACTTTACATCCGCCTGTTGGCGTTTGTTCACATTGATAACAAAACATATCATCCCACCCTCTCCCAATCATTCATTACACCTTAAGCATAATACCCATTGAAAAAAAGTGATGTGATTTCCATCACAATAATATATAAAGATTTGTGACAGCTCATATTGTTGACATAATATTTTTATTGACACTAAAAAACATGCATTAGTGTACACACATCTTTCAATACTTTTAAATAGCTAAATAATTAATTTGGAGAAATATATACAACGAAAAATTTTTCGAATCCCTTATACAAATAGTTGCAATTCATCGCATATGAAAATAGCATATTTTTCATTTTAAGAAACTACCATTTTTTATTAAAGTCTTTATTGTAAACCTTTTTATTTACAATACATTTACACTATCTTAACATTACTTACATTATTTATATGATATATTTATATAGAAGCTACTTAAGAAATTTCATATACATTTTATCTTTATGATCTCTTACTCTAATCAATAAAAAGATCATGTTATATTTTTATAACAGGGGTGAATTACGATGACTGAAACTTTAAAAACACTTATAATGCTTGATGCTACTTACGTTGTTATAGCAATTATGACAGTATTAGTATTTGTATACTTGGAATTAAAATCTCAGTAATATATGCTGGCGTAATCAACAGATTCAGCATTTAAATATAGTTAGAAGAAAGAGAGGAGAAAATTATTTCTCCTCTCTTTTGTATTTCTACAATTTCTTATTTTAATAAATCCAATGTATGTAAAAGTAATCCTTTGTCCCCTACTTCCCCATGACCAGGCACTACTGCATTTATATTTCTATATCGCTTCAGCACATTCTCAATCGATGTAGACCATTCATTTACATAAGCATCCGCAACGTTTCCTAAATCTTTCGCGGACGTAGATTTCACTAAACAGCCTCCAACTAAAATATTGTATTGCGGTAACCATACGACAATATTATCTTCTGTATGCCCTTTCCCTGGATAAAATGTTTCTACTTTCATATTTCCAAACTTCAAATTTGTAACGGTTTGTAAATCTCCAAGCGGTTCTTCATATCCATTTTTCTTTGCTAGTTCTGCAGTTAATGCTGTACTATGCGCTTTAATGCCTCTTTCTTTCAACGTTTTTATTCCGCCAATTCGATCAGCGTGCGCATGTGTAATAATGACATCCGTTACGCGCTTCTGAAATTTCTTTTCTACCATTTCTATTAGTTCCTTCGTTAATTTGTCATCCCAAGAAGAATCCACAAGTACTAACCCTTTAGAAGTATTAAGAACTAGACCGTTCGAAGGAACTGCTTCTCCATTAAAAGAACCTAACTCCGTATGAACCCATACATTCTTGTTTAACTGAGATATTGAAATGGTTCCCGTCTCATTTTTTATTACTGTTTTCTCTACCTTTTGTGATGCTTGTACAGAAGAAATTGTGCTAACAAATTGAATTGTTCCTAGTAAACCTACACATAATCCTACTTTTAACAACGTATTCTTTTTCATGTCATCAACCCTTTCTTTCAAGCCAAATAGTTATTACCTATATTAGACAATTCATCTCAAATGTTTGTTCCATCTTCATTTGCATACTTTTATGTAATTAACAAAAAAAGCGTACAAAATTTTGTACACTTTAAAACTTAATCTTTCATTCCATAATTCTCAAACTCTTCCTCATTCCCATAAAATACATTTAAATCAATATACTTTTCTTTTCCATTATAACCATTTAATCTTCCGCGGTTCGTGTATTGCCAAAACTTCCATTTTCTTCCATTAGATAAACTCGGTTTTGTAAGAACACTACGAATCCATATATCACATTTTGGATACGCATCCTTTATATATAAATCATACGCCTCTTGCGTTGCATACAATATTACTTTCTTACCGTAATGTTTTTCTAGCATTTCAATCATAACCGACAACTCTTTCACAACATCTTCACGCTTAGGGGGATTATCTTTTTTGTTAGCGTAAAACTCAACATCAATTACGGGGGGCAATGCTTGTTTATATTTTGGAACAGTTCGTATATATTGCTCTGCTTGTGTTTCACCCTTACTATCAAAACTAAAAAAATGATACGCTCCGACGCGCATACTTGTCTTATTCGCATTCGTCCAATTTTTAGAAAAGTACTTATCCACAAACGCGCTTCCTTCAGTAGCCTTTATAAACGCAAACTTCATATTTTGCTTTTCCAACTCTCTCCAATCTATATCCCCTTGATACGACGCAACATCTACACCTTTTATTTCATACTTATCCGCACTTATTTGATTCGGAATGAATATACCCTGAAAAACTAAGTAAGCGACAACACTCATTACACTAATTAAGGTAAAGATTCCTCCTATAAAAAGCTTCCTTTTCACTCGTATCCCCCTTCTTTACACATTAATATTCCACTTACCATTCACGTTTTTTATTTATCCTCATTTTTTCTTCAAATGCCTTCTCCAAATCAATTTCTAACTTATTTGCTAAGTCACATACATTCCAAATGACATCAAACATTTCTAAACCAATCTCTCTTTTCGCATCCTGTATTGCATCACGCTTTAATATCACTTCCGCTAATTCACCTAATTCCGCCATCGCATACATCGTACGCTCTTCAATTGTTGTATCTTGAAATCCTTTTTCTTTACTGAAATTTGATACATATCTCTGGAATTCCACAATATTCATACCTAATCTCCCCTTATCACAAATACTCTATTTTTCTATTAAACTTAAAATCAAAATTGCATTTTGTTAAATTATAACATTCAGACTATAATTTATTTATAGCCCATTAACGGAGGTGTTTGCAATGACTCTCTTCGCTTCTAGTAAGGAAAAACCAAAAGCTTCTCTTACTCTCTTAACTGCTGTAACTTTTTTTCCTTCTTCTACAAGCTGGCGTAGTTCTTTATTAATTTCAGGTTCTCTTTCTACAATTCCCATTTCTTTCGTAATTAATTGTAATCTATCTTCAATTCTCTTTAAACGCGCATCATTTTTCTTTTCAATTGTAGCTAATTTTTCAGCGATATAAATGAAACCAAAGGCTAATATTAGTATAACCATCCAGAATTCCATAAATGTTCCCCCTTACTAACTTTCATTTATTTTATTTCACTAACTTATCAGCTTTAGTTATTGAAATCATTCATTCCTTACAAGGAAAGGGTAAACTAAAACTTTCTCAAAAATTAGTAATAGACATGATTTCTCCTCAAGGTTGCTCAAAATGGACTGGATTAGGTGTTTTTCTAGATGATTCTAATGAAGAATTACAGGTTTATTCACTCGGATGGGGCGTTGGATTTCAATGTATGATGGTTTGTTATCCATACTGTGGGAATGGTGCTGTTATTATGACCAATTCCGATTTAGGTGTTCATCAAATGGAAGGGATCATTGGTGAAGTTGTAAAAACGTTATCCTTATAATGAAAATAAAGAAGCAGTTCCTTCCAGCTTCTTTATCTATATAACATTTTTCGCAACAATTTTTATATGTTCTGGTGCGATAATCTCCGTTATACTTTCTTGGAAATCTTCCCGCAACATTTCTTCCAAATGTTCTAACTGCACTTCAACATGTGTGCATTCTAAATTATGTATATTTAACAGTGCATAATGATCTTTTTTCTTAATTACTAAATATTGATTTTCCTCTGTCACAAGTACAGAACCTAATCGGACTCCTAATAAGCGTTGATCATCAAACTTCATAATTACTTCTCCTTCCCTCATATAAACGAAACTACAATGAAAATAATTACATTTATGGAAAAACACGCTTATTTAGACTATATCATAATTTACTAAAATAGAAATATCTGTTTCAATAAAAATCCCTATTTTTTCATATATTTCGATACAAAAAACTTTCTCAACATTAAATTTGAATTTTCAGTTTTTAATTCCATGAAAATCTATTATAATAAAGTTAATAAATGTTTGACCTCTCCTAATTCATGTACATATGGATGATCAGTAGTTATCGCTACTGATCTATTTTTTTGATTTCAGAAAGTACATACGCTGCATCCTTTCCTACACCACAAATAAGTGCGGAACCCCTTTGAGATTGCCATGGTAAACCGATATAATACAATCCTTTTACTGGACTGATTCCCTTTATATGATTAGGAAATCCTTTCTCATTCACTGCCTGTTCAATTTCAATCCAATTATAATTTTGAACAAAACCAGTTGACCATATAACGCTTTCTGCACTATAAATATCACCATTCTGAAACATAATGTTATTTCCTGATGCACTTACTACTTTTTCTTGCAGTTTGATTGCTCCATTACGAATAAGTTTCTTACCTTCAAAACCGAAAATAGGATCCTTTCTCTTCTGAAACCATTTTCCCCTCTTAGTATTTACTTCGGCGTACAATAAACCCAATTTTTCTAACCAATAAAAAATGCTTTTTCTAAAAAGACGTAACGGTAAAAATGTTAAAGGATGACTGATAGACATTGTAACTTCATGAGTTTTTGCAAGTTCTACTGCAATTTGCATTCCTGAATTCCCGCCACCTACTACTAGTACATTCCCCTTAGGAATTTGTGATGGTGATTTATATTGTGATGAATGTATTTGAAAAATATGTGATGATAGATTTGCTGAAACTGAGGGAATAAATGGTTGCTGAAAACCACCTGATGCGATAATAACTTTTTTCGTTTGTAAAACTTCTGTAGGAGTATGTAATTCAAATATTTCTTTTTCTTTCTTTATTTTTAGAACTTCCGTTTGTAATTGTACCGGTAATTGAAAATGTCTTGCATATTCTTCTAAATAAGTTGCAATTTCATCTTTATATGGAAATTCATTTTTTTCACCTATTAACGCCATACCCGGCAAACTACTGTAAGACCTTGGGGTAAAAAGCTGCAAAGAATCATATCGATTTCTCCATGAATCACCAACTTGTTTTCCTGCCTCAAGTAATAAAAAATTATACCCTTCTTGCTTCAAGTAATATCCCATTGTTAATCCAGCTTGACCCGCTCCAATAATAATTAGGTCTATCATTCTAATCCCTCCTTCTTTTACATATGAATATTTGTTCATATATTCATACGTTTCCATAATCATAACATTTTATTTTTATATAATTCAATATCTACTCAAAATAAAAAAGAGCAGTTTACCATAAAGTAAACTCCCCTTCATTCTATCTTCCCAGTCTTTAGTGCCTGTGCCCAGTCATGTCTTTCCTGTTGAACAGCTAACTCAGCAGCTTCCTCCCAATTATAAGGAACTGGAATTTGTTCAATTACCCATTCTCCCAAAACCTTTTCTATCACTACATATTTTGCATGCGGAGTTCCTGATTCCATTTTATGCATAACAGGTAACTCATCTTTGTATGCTGGAAGTCCTACACTTCCTGGATTTATAATGATCTTTCCGTTCGCAAAATAAACAACTCTAGGAATATGTGTATGACCACATACTATTATTTTTTGTTCTATATTTTGGAGTTGATCCATTATATTTTTTTCATTCTTTAATATTGCACCATTCTCATTCATCTCTTCTAACAAATACACTTCATCTGAAGTTGGCGTACCGTGACAACATAACATATCGTCTACAATAAATTGTGAAGGATGTTGTTTTAACCAACCTATATGATAATTTGTTAATTGATTTTGAACAAAAGTTAGTGTAGCAGATTGCTCTTGTATAGGTTCCCAAAGCATGCGATCACAGTTTCCCTTAATATGTATCATCTCATTATTCATTAATATTTCAATTGTACCTAAAGGATCTAACGGCCCATAGACGCTATCACCTAAATTAATTATCATTTCGACCTTGCGACGTTCAATATCTTCTAATACGGATTTCAAAGCGTGACTATTTCCATGAACATCTGAAATAATTGCTATTTTCATCTAAATCCCCATTTTAATATATTATTTATAAACATCTGCCGCCAATTCCCTCAAAACATCCAAGTTTACTACTTCAAAGCAACCATTGTTCTTTTTTATAATCTCTTTATCACAAAAAATATTTAATGTACGTAATAGGTGTCGATAACTCGTTCCTAACAATTCAGCTGTTTCCGTTAAATTCCCACTAAACACGATTCTATTTCCATGCTGCACCGCTCGTTCCCCTGCTGCTAACATGTAACTCGCAAGTCTATTTTCAAGTGGATATAGTAAATTAATTGTACTATTTTTTGAAAGTCGATTTAACTTATGTGCTAACGATCCACAAATACATCTTAAAAATTTCGCATCATGAAATAGCTGATTTCTCACTTTTCCTAATGGTAAACCAACACAATATGAATCTGCCATCACTTGTACATTTGAAGTAATCCTTTGGGAATGAATTAACTCCACATCTCCAAGTAACTGCAAACTATCATAAAAACACAGTAATACGGATTTCCCGTTACTTAATGTGTTAAACGCTTTCGCTTTTCCTTCAACGAAGAAAAATAAATAATCTATCTCTTCATTCTCTCTACAAATAAACTCATTCTTTTTAAAAAATATTAGTTCCATATATGGTTTCATATCATTACTAAAAAAGGAGTCAATATTATTTTCTTTCATATAATTTGTTAATTTAATAGAATTACATATTTTCTTCATAGTTCCCCCGCCTTTACAACTACTCCCCATTGTAATCAAAATTTTCCCCTTCCACTATGACATATGTCATAACAATACACAATTTCAGCATGATACAGTCATTACAAATATGAAAATTAAAGGGGATATTACATTGTACAACTTTCTTTCTGTCTTTATTGGTGTGCTCATCGCCGTTATGCTTCCACTGAATGGGATTTTATCTGAGTTAATTGGCAAGTACACAGCAAGCGTTGTCATTCACCTTGTCGGTTTAATTGCAGTTATCTTCATTTTAATTATAAACAAAAATAAAATTCGTTTCGATAAAAGTATTCCACTTTTTTTATATAGCGCTGGAGCGATTGGAGTATTCACTGTTCTTTTTAACAATATAAGTTTCTCCGTCCTTGGTGCTTCTATTACGATCGCATTAAGTTTACTCGGTCAATCTATTGCTTCCATCATTATCGATCATTTCGGCTTATTAGGAATGAAAGTTGCAAAGTTTGAAAAGAAAAAACTAATTGGATTATGTTTCATCTCTTCTGGAATTATAATCATGACAATTTATTAATGGGGGCAAGAAAATGTTATATATTACGATCGCTATTTTAGCTGGTGTTTCTATCGTTGTTGCTAGAATTATTAACGCGAATTTAGCAGCGAAAATCGGAAATTGGGAAGGCACGTTTTTTAATTATATTACTGGATTATTTTTCTCTATGTTATTTTTAATTTTCAGTTCAGATTCATTGTATATTCCAATGCAGACGTTACAATCTATTCCTATTGCTGTGTACTTAGGCGGATTAGTAGGCTTTATCGTTATTTCATTATCCAACTATATTACTCCTAAAATATCAGCCTTTTATTTAACATTACTCATCTTTATCGGACAATTATTTGCGGGGACTATTATTGATTTCTTCCTGACAAATGAACTCTCAATTGGTAAAGTTATCGGTGGCATTTTCGTATTAATTGGGCTCACTTACAATTTACTCATAGATCGCCCGATAAAAACTGTGAAGCATAACCAAGTTCAACTATAATACTTTACGCTTACCTATCATATATTAATAGAAAAGCTCTTCACACGAAGTAATAGAGAGGAGAAAATCCTATTAAAAAAAGTATTTTATTGCTAGGTAGCGTATTAATTATTTGTGGAATTGTATGGTTTGTAAACTCGGGAAAATCTATTCAAGATCTCTATACTGCAAACAAACCGAAAAAGAAAGCTACTATTATTTCAAGCTCGCGAGATCCAAATGAGCCCCCTGTTTTTTTAGAAAAGCAGGAAATAAAAGATATACATGTAGAATCAATTAAAACAAAAAAGGATATCTTTCTCACAAAAACAGATGAATTAAAAACATTTCTTAACAGTATGAATACCGCAAAAAAAGGCAAATTAACATTGGATGAAGAAGGATCAGATTTAATAGATTGTGATATGTGGATTACTTTCGAGGATGGAACTTATAAAAAATATTTCATATGGATAGTTGATCATCACAGCAGCGAAGTGATGATTGCTCAGCAAGATACTCCTGATGATGTAAACCTTACGTACTATCAGTTAAACGAAGATAGTTCAAAAAAAGTTTATAATTTATTTAAAAAAATTATTTAAATGAAAAAGTCATGAGCACGCGAACTCATGACTTTTTGCACTATATATACTCCGGGAACACTCTACAACTCTTTTCCTGCTCTATATCATGACCAAAGAAAACAATTGGTTTCTCTTTCGCCACAACTTCTTTTAAACGTTTAATTGAAGATAAAGCTAATTCTGGATTAAATCCTGCGAACGGCACTTCATCTTCAAAATTCTCTTTCGTGTACGATGCATCAATCGTTAATAAAACTGAACTGGATTGCTCCGTCTCAATGAATAGCGACTGATGGCCTGGAGAATGACCTGGCGTATACAATACTTGAACACCTGGTACCACTTCATAATCCCCTTCAATAATTTTGTAGTTCAAATGCGGTAATATACATTCTTTCATATATTCTTCTCTATGAAGTGCTGCCTCATATTCGGTTCGCTGCACAATAATCGGTGTATTTGTAAAAGCACCGTTTCCTCCTGCATGATCAAAATGTAAGTGAGAGCTAATAATATATAAAAGGTCGTCTGGCTCATACCCTACACGCTTTAATATATTCACGATTCTATCTTCTTCAGTCATTTTCGGTAAAATCTGTCCTTCAACAAATGTACCGTTAAAAAGCCCTTCATTATTAACTGCACTTTCTGGCATACCTGTGTCTACTAAAATAGGACCTTCTTCCGTCTCCAAAAGATAACACCATACAGGTAAATTCAATAAATTCCCCGGTGTGAGCGTACTATTAACAGAAGAATGATCTAACATACAACGACCTGCTGGGATGAAATAAAGCTTCTTTACTGTCATTATGTATCCACCTTTACATTTAATTTTGGATAAAGTTTACATTAAAAAATTCCTCCTGTTAGAAATAAACTCCTTCTCTTCTTTCACTGTTTCAACCATTATTTGTGAGTCATTCACAAATTCTCCTTACATTATTAATTTCTATTCGTTATTTCCCTAAAAATCGAGAGTAAGAAAACAACTGTTTGTATTTTGAAATATGAAAAGGATACACACTTAAATGAATGTTACATATAAAAGAACCGACTACCTATATGTTGAGGAAAGGAGTCGGTTCTTCTTTTATTTATTATTGCTCTTTATGTGTGACGAGCTGAGATTATAAAAGATAGTATACTATTGTTTTTTCACTGTAATATTTCCGTTATGTGTGTTTAATTTAATTACATTTTCTCCTTTTCCAATAACCGTATTTCCATTATATTTATCAAGGATATTCGCTCTACCATTGTCAACAGAAACATTAAATTGAACATTAGTTGGTTCTTTTTTAGTTTCAATATTGATTTTTCCATTGTGAGTCATAAAATTGAGATTTCGATCCAGTTCATTCGTTTTCAGAGTAAGACTTCCATTTTTAGTTTGCCCCTCTATTTCACCTTCAACATGGTCTAGCACTATTCGTCCGTTGTTCGATTTCACATGAATATTTTGTGCCAATACATCTTTGAAATCCATAATTCCATTATTTGCTTCTGCGATAATTTTTGGCGAATTGATTTCTCTTAATTCAACACGTCCATTGCTTGTATTGATATTAAAATGTGTTGCGTTTAGTTTTTTAGCAGAAACGTAGCCATTATTATTGGAAACTTTTAATGAATTATATTGTTTTTCGGGTAGATACACATTTAATGTTAATGGCGTCAATACTTCAGAAATATTAAAGTTAAACCAGCTCTGTTGTTTTTCTTTGTAAGAAATGAGAAGCTTTGAATCTTTCTCATCCGTAGCTAATTTCCTTTTTACATTAGGATTCACTTCACCATCTAATTTTACTTTAATACTACTATCTGTTGTAGGATTGATGTTAACACGAACGTTGTTCGTGTCGATAATGACGCTTGACACATTATTATTGTTAATGACCTTTTCTTCTGAAATTGGTACTGCAGCAATTGAACGATAAGTGAATAAACTTCCGATAATACCAATAAGGAAAACAATACCTGCAATGATTGAGAGACTCTTTTTATTTATCATGCTTCAAACCACCTTTTACTAGTGCCATATTGAACTTTAAATAACGAACAAACCCCTTTTTCGCTAGGTTTGTTAAAAATAACATAACTATAACAATGAAATATCCAAGTCCACAAAGTGCTAAAGAAACAAAAAGATTAAATAGCAAGAATGTATTTGGATGTATAATAGCATCAACTAAAACAAGTAATGGTGCGCCTAAAAATGATATACCTAGAACCCACCCTGAAAAAATCAATGCTACTAATGTAATTGCAGGTGCAAGCACGATTAACAAATTGAAAAAACCTAATCCAATTACTGCCCAAATTGCCCGGAAAATATTTCCTGTTGTCGCACTTGTTGTTACTTTCTCAATATGATAATCTGCTAATAACTCTTTGGCAATTTGAGATGGAGAACCTAATGAAGCTGCAATTTCTTCTTCGCTCTTCCCTTCCTCTAATCCAAAAGTAAAATGTTCTTCATAATCTTTTAAAATATCTGCACGCTCTTTATCAGATAACCTTTTTAGAGATACATTTAATTGTTGTAAAAATTTATCTTTCGTCATTACGTACACCCATGAGAACAAAGAATACAACCATTTTTATGAAATTTTATTAATCCCTACAAAAAAATATATTCGCCACCTTATAAAAGAACGTAAGTTCTAGTATGATAAGAACACACGTTCTTTTTCCAAGGAGGAATCACAGTGTATGACTATTCAATCCTACCGAATAGAATCATCTTATGTGTTGATTTAAGAAGCTTTTACGCTTCTGTTAGTTGCATCAAAATGGGATTAGATCCTATGCATACAAAATTAGCTGTAGTCGGTGATGTAAACAGGAGTGGTTCAATCGTTCTAGCCGCAACTCCACCATTAAAAGCGTTGGGTGTAAAGAAGATGGCAAGGCTATACGAGATTCCTCAAAGAAAAGATATTCTTATTGTAACTCCAATTATGAGTACTTACATCAAATGCTCTAATTACATTACAAAGTTAGCTTTACAATACGTTCCTTATGAGGATTTCCACCAATACAGCATAGATGAATTTCTGATGGACGTTACTGATAGTATTCATTTATTCGCTAACGATCCATATGAGTTCGCTTTAAAATTTAAACGTGAAATATATGAACATACACGAATTGAATGTACGATTGGAATTGCTCCGAATCCTTTAATGAGTAAGATTGTTTTAGACATAGAAGCTAAGAAGAACAAAGAAGGGATTGTCCATTGGAAATATGAAGATGTCCCAACAAAATTATGGACCATACGCCCACTTAACAGATTTTGGGGCATTTCGTACAAAACAGAAGAAAAGTTGAATCGAAAAGGTATACATTCTATCGGGGATTTAGCCAATTATCCCCTTAAATACTTAAAACGAAGCTTCGGTAAAATCGGGGAGGAATTACACTTACATAGTAACGGCATTGACTTCAGCCGTATTTCAGAGAAATACGTTCCTGCTACAACTTCAATCGGAAAAAGTCAAATTCTTATGCGTGACTATACAATAGAAGAATTTCCAATTGTTCTACTAGAGCATATTGAAGAAGTCTGTTATCGCCTTAGAAGACAAAACAAACTGGCTCAAACCGTTCATTTTTCTGTTGGCTATAGTAAGAGCTATAACGGTGGTATTAGCAAAACACATACTTTAAACCGTCCGACTAACTTAACAATGGATATTTATAAGATTTGTACATATTTTTTACATCAACAGTATACTGGTGAACCCATACGCAGTATAAACATCTCTTTAACAAACTTACTTCAAGAAGGAGAAGAACAAATTTCTCTTTTTGATAATGTCAGGAAACGAGAACAAGAGGTGAAGTTAACAAAAGTAATGGATGAAATACGCACAAAATTTGAGAAGAACAGTATTTTACGAGGGATTTCCTACACGCATAGCGCTACAACTAGACATAGAAACACACTAATAGGAGGACATAGATCATGATTAACGCTAATATACCAAAGGGAAGAGGTATGGTGTTAACAATAGTATAATATATGAGTAGAGATAACGTATACAACGATAGGTAGTTCTCTTTTTTTGTCTCTTTGTAGAAGCTATAATAATAGTAAAAAAGAGATAGTATTTATAGTATAGATAGATTGAACAGTTGGAGGTGGAAAAATGTTTAAAGTACAAAGTATTATTACATCGTTTGGGGAAGAACGTTGGATGGTTTTACATAACAAGGGTGAACCAGTTATCCCAATCATGAAATTTATAAAACATAAGGATTCTTTAGGAAAAGCACCTAATACACTTAAAACATACTGTTATCATTTGAAAATATTCTGGTGTTTTCTAAACGAAAAGAATAAAGATTACAGAGAAGTGGATATAAGTTTATTAACAGAATTTATTCATTGGTTAAGAAAATCAACAGATGATATGAATACTATCTATTTAAATGACACAAAGAAGTTAGCGCACGCTAAAAGAACTGAATCTTCCGTTAACTTAATCGCTAATTGTGTTATTGAATTTTTGGACTACCAATGGCGTAGTGGTCAAATTTTATTTAATGTAAAATCCAAAGTTACAAAAGAAGTCCATAATACAAGGCGGAAGTATCGTAAATTTTTAGATCATATAACACATACCCCAACAACCAAAATTAATATCTTAAAACTTAAGGAACCTAAAAGAAAAATAAAAACCATTACTACTAAGCAGGCCGAATTAATTCATATAGCATGTAATAACATAAGAGATGAGTTAATAATTCGTATTTTATATGAAGGAGGATTAAGAGCTTCTGAGTTATTAAGTTTATGGATAGAGGACTTCAATATCAATGATGGTAGTATCACTGTTAGAGAATCTAAAACACAAGCTGGAGAAAAAAGAAAAGTATATGTATCAAATGAAACAATGAATTTATTCCAAGATTATATTATCGATTACCATACTAATGATGTAGATTCTAACCATGTGTTTATTAATTTAAAAGGGAAAAATAAAGGGCAACCAATGCAATATTGGGCTTTGCAAGCTGTTATACGTATATTGTCTAAAAAAACGAAAATAAACTTTACCGCTCATACACTTAGACATACATGTGCAACACAACTTTATGATCTAGGCATGGACGCTGGTATCATTCAAAAATTATTAGGACATGCCCAGGTACAAACTACTTTAAATATGTATATTCATCCTTCAGAAGAAACTATAAGAAAGTACTGGGATGAAGCCCAGCAGCATAGGAGAATGAGAAAATGAATATCGTAGCTATTAATTCCAATAAAATACAACGTAAAGTTATGAACGACCTTAAAGGTTATTGGGCTTTAGATGAATGGAAAATCGAAGAGTTTCCCCTGCCAGATAGAAGAGGAAAAATTAAAGAAACAAAAAAAATTGTTGATTTCAATAAAATTAGTAATGAATATATTAAACTGGAGATAAAGTACTATTCTTTTTATTCTTTAACCAATGAAATTTGGCTTTTATCCAGCTTTATGGAGAAACATTTTTATAAAATGTACTTTCTTTCAAAATTTTTAGTCGAAAAATTCCCTCAAGTCACATCGATAATTGATATTCCTTACACTACATTATTAGATGAATACAAATTATATCTAACTGAAAATAATAAGCCGTTAAAATACCCCCATCATCGTGGAGGAGAATTTATTTCACCTTATCTTGGAGTATGTAAAAGTTTATATGATTTTTTCTCTAATTATTATGACGAACGACCTGAACATCAAAAAGATAAATGGAATATAAAAAGACTAGGGATTCCATATAATATGTCTCGAAGAGACAGATTTCTTAATTTCACCAGTATAAAATTTCCCTTTCGGGAATTAGTTAAAAAGTATGTAAATCAAACATTACTTATACACCAACAAATTACCTTTGCCACCGCCCAAAATATTTTAAAGAAAATGTATTTGTTTTTTGATTACATTGTAGAAACGTATCCAAAGTGGATAGATTTACAGAATCTACAAAGACAGGACATTGAAGATTTTTTATTTTATGTTAGAAATCGTGAAATGGGAGGAAAGAGTTATACGAAAAATCGTGTTCCTAGTAATCGTCATGTAATAGAGTGCCTTTCAAATGTCAGAAGAATAATTGAATATATGCAAGGTTTTGAATGGAAAGAAGCACCTAAAACCCCTGTTAACAGATTAATATTTCCCGAAGACTTTCCTCGAAGAGAAAAGAAAAACTATCACGAACATGTTAAACATGTGCCAGATTTTATATGGGAGCAAGTGTTGGAAAATCTACATGATTTAGATTCGGAAATTGCACGATTAATAGTCATTATGGAAGCAACAGGATTTAGAGTCTCAGATGTATGTCAGTTACAATTAAATTGTCTAACATATAAGCAAGATGGTTGGTGGTTGGTAGGAGATCAACGAAAAGTAAATGTAAAAGAACATATTGTTCCTATTTCAGAAGAAATTGTGGAAATCGTTAAAATACAACAAGAATATATTAACAATCATGAAAAGAATCATAACAACTTAAATCAATTTTTGTTCCCTGTTCTTACTGGAAAAAATAGAGGGATGGCCTTTTCACAAAAATCGGTTACCTATGCATTAAATCAACTAGCCGAAAAATATAAAATCCTTGATAAAAATGGAGAAATATTTCTATTTAAGAACCATGCTTTTCGACATAGATATGGGGTCAATCTAATTAATAATGGTATGAATATTCTTCATGTACAAAAGTTAATGGCACATACTAGTCCTGAAATGACATTAACTTATGCAAAAATTTCAGATAACACTCTTCGTAGGGAATGGGAAAAAGTTCAAAACTCAGTGCGTATTGACACAACTGGAGAATTAATACAAGCCAGTCTCCCTGAGCAGGCAGAAGAAAACGGTTTGGAACTAGAATGGATTCGCCATAACATGGACTCTATTCGTTTGGATCATGGATTATGCATAAAGAGTCCTAAGGTTAGCTGTGAATTCTTAGATTATTCTTTAGAAACCCCTTGTATTAAAAATAATTGTAGGAGTTTTCATGTAGATACAACATTTTTAGATTACTATAATGCGCAGATATCAAAGATGGAAGAAGATATTATAAAGTATCAAACTAGCGGTCGTATTCGTTCTATTGAATTGATTCAACCAAAACTTAATAAGTATAAGGAAATTAGGGATTCATTGAAAAATGAAATTGGAATTTTCGGTATGCCGAAACATAAACGAGAATATATAGGAGAGGAAAGAAAAATTGATGGTTAACAAACATCCGAATACAACGGGGTTATTGAATCATGCCTCTAAAAAAAAGAGGGAAACACAATATAGAGTGAATGAAGTAATACAGTTAATGGTTAAAGAAGGACAAAAAATTAATTTTAATTCAGTTTCAGAAAAAGCACAGGTTTCAAAAGCATATTTATATAGAGAACCCTTAATCAGAAAAACGATTGAAGACTTACGTCAACAGCAAGAAGGCATACATGATTTTAAGAATATAAAAAGAAGGACATCGGATGCCTCCAAGGATGTAATCATAGAAACTTTAAAGAATAAGCTCAATCTTTTAAAATATAAGAACAAGCTATTAGAAAGTGAAAATGAGCACTTAAAAACACAACTGAAAAAAGATTTAGGAAAGGTTTATGAAAATTTATAAATATGTGATATCGTCCTATCAGTTGTAAAATAACACCCTTAATAAAGCAGGATTTGAACATTTTTATTTTAAGAAATAGAATTTAAATCATAATGATACATATTAAAATCTTTTGCAAATACCTCTTGAACCAACTGAATTGTTTCTGCGTCATAAAAACTATCATAAGTAGGTAATCGTGGAAAAACAGGGGTTGTAATATCAGCGTCTGCATAAACTCCTTTGTAAATCATCTTACTCCCTTGATAATGCCAAGATTTTGATAATAGATCTAATGGTGATTTTTTTAATTTATATACCTCTTCTAGCTTCGAAATACCTGTGTTAAAATTTTCTAGATGGATATAGTTTGTAACAAATTCTTCTTCTCCTTGTATATATTGTTGTGTAAAGTGAGGATCTACTTGATCTAATTTTGTCATGTGTGCTTTTAAGTAATACAAAAATAGTTTAAAGGAAATGGGTTTATTGCAAGTTTCATCACCATACAGAAATTGCCGAATGGGTTTCCATACGGGATTTTCAATATTTGGTGGTGGAACCAGAGCAACAAAAGAACTTACTGCCCTTCTATAAGGATTTCTTACTAGTTTGTACGTCTTCTTCTCTTTAGTTTGTAATCCATTAGCTAATTGTGCTAAATAATGTGTAGAGTTCTTATATACTTCATACTCATAGTTGTGAATGAACGGATTGTACTTTATCGCTTCTTTAAATAAATTAATTTGATAAAAAAACCAGTGGGCTAGCGAAGTACATCCGCTTTTTTGGCTCCAAAACAAGATGAGGGGAAAATCTTTATGAAAATGAGGGACACGCCCTTGCTTGTATATAAAATTATATAGTTCTATATGATCCATTTTGAACCTCCATTCTTATATAGCAAAACATGAAATATTTTTAATAAGCGATAACTAACTTTAGTCCACTAACACCAATAATGATAGCTAAAAATATTTGAAGAGGTTTAACGGGAATCTTAGTGGAGAATTTACTACCAAGTATGACACCTGGGATAGAACCAATGAGTAAGTGAATTAATAAAAGATAATCTACGTTTCCTAAATTCATATTTAGTATGCTTGCAACCGTCACTAATAAAAACGCATGTGTAATATCTGTGCCTACTAATTCGGATGGTTTCAGTCGATATAAATATATCATTGCAATAGCAAATAAAGAGCCTGATCCAACGGAAGTAAGTCCCACGATAAAACCGAGTATTGCACCGATAAGAATTGTTAGGTTCTTTTTTTGGACCATAGTCTGTTTTTGAAAAAAACTTTGTGTAGATTCATTATAGAAAAATGTTTTTATAAAAATAGAAATTGCCGCAAGGATTAAAACATATCCTAATATATATTTTATAATTCCCTCTCGATTATCATGAAAAATTGGCAAGAAATGAATTATTATTACTGCGATAATTGCACTAGGTAAACTCCCAATAGCTAGATATTTTACTAGTTTAAAATTGATGGTTTTCTGTTTCCAGTGTTGGGATATTCCAAACATTTTAGTGATAGAATTATATACTAGATCCGTTCCAACAGCTACAGAAGGACTTATGCCTAATGTTAGAAGAAATGGAGTCAGTAATGCGGCCCCACCTATCCCTGTTACTCCAACCAATCCCCCTATGATGAAACCCATCATTATAATAGAAATGCTCATTATAATTCCCCTTCCATACCGCTGGCTTTTCATAGTGGTTATAGTTTTTAAAGAGACTCTATACATAGTCGGGTGATAGGTATATTAGTTAAAAATTAATTCCATTCTTCTTATATCCATATGCTTCAAAATCGTCAGTAAATATTTCTGAAACAAGGTTTAGAGCTTCTTCATCATAAAAACTTCGATAGGTTGGTAATGAAGGGAAGTGTGGATTTGTAATATCATCATCTGCATAATTTCCTTTATGAATCATTTGATGTGCCCTATGGTGATTGGAGTTTGTAAGGAGTGATATATCAGAAGAAAGTAATCCATATTCTTTCTCCAGCTGCGGAATTATTGTATTAAAATTCTCTAGTTTTATATTTTGTTTGATGACCTTTTCTTCTCCCTCAATATATTGTTGTGAAAAATGTTGATCTAACAGAATGGATTTAGCCCCTATTTCTTTTACATAATATAAAAATTGTTTAAATGAAATTCCTTTCGATTCATTTTTATCATTATAAAAATATTCTCTAATCTGTTCCCATTGTTTCGAGGCGTAAGGGTTGTCATAAAGTATTAAAAATGAGCTTACAGCTCTTTTATAAGGGTTGCGCACAAGTTTTATGGTATCCTTACTTAGTTCCAAGAGTTGCATTTCTAAATTTGTGTAGTAATCAACTTTATTTTTGTATATTTCAGATTCATAGTAATGAATGAACGGTGCATATTTCATTGCTTCCTCATATAACCCAATTTGGAAGAAAAACCAATTCGCCAGAGAAGTGCAACCACTTCTGTGACTCCAAAATAAAATTATGGGGAAATCTTTATGAAAATGTGGAATACGTTCGCCATATTCAATTAATCCTTTAATATTGTTCTTCATCAGCCAAACCCCTTCGTTATTCTGATATTTATTGAACACTTAAATACAATGGTAACTACTCATACCATTGTATTTAAACACCACTGTAAAGGTACTTAAGTTGGCATATAAAATCCCAGTGTATTAAAAACACCTTACATAGGTGTTTTAATTTTCCAGGTTTATCAAAATGTAATAATTGCTTAACAAACTTTAAAATATAGAAATCTATTATAAAGAGAATTATGTATGAAGATATGTATACAACGATAGAGGCATTAATATCGCTACAATAATCGAAAAAAAGTCTTGATAAAATGGTGAAATTCACTCCGTTTGCAGCGATGCCTGAACAGTTTGCTGGTATCCGTGAAATCATTAAAGAGAAAAACAAAGTAACTCGGCCGATCTTAACCGATGAAGAAAAAGAACTAATTGAGAACATGTTATTATGTTCCTTATTATCTGAAGAAGAAATACTAATTACATATTATGAGGATGGTTATTTGCTCTCTAGCTATATGACTGTTGTTGATATTGATCCATCAAATAGTGCTGTCATATGTACTGATGCTTTTTATAATAGGATGAAACTGCAATTTTATAATATAATAGATGCAAAATAGAATATATTTACGTCAGTACGTTTAAACCATTATAAAGGAATGTAAAACTAAAAAAATTATATCATTACCCCTTACAATGCATAACACAAATAATTATTTGCAAAATAAAAAGAACCTCATGTAGGTTCTTTTTATTTTCTGTACAAAGTTTTATAAGACATGCTTTAACGTTACCTTTTCAGAATACAGTGGTATTCTATGTCCTTAAAATTATAACAATAACTTTTCTACACCTACTCCATCCGTTAATAATAGTTTCAAAGAAGGTGATATTTTAATTGCTTCTTCGATATCCAAATCTCCAAAATCCACCATATATAATCCGAATCCTTCTTTTCCATTTGCATATAATAGCACTTTCCCACCTTCATCATCACCAATTGCAAGTGAGTTAGGTATATATTTTTGGATATTATGAGCTTCATTCATCTCTATACAACCCGCTGGACTCCAAATACGGACATATATTTCATTATTTACATTAATCTCCGCTTCTGTACAATGTTGAATTATCTCTAGATAATCAGAGGGAACATCTATTGATGAAAAACCTTGTAATTCTTGAATCGTTTCTTTAGTTGCTGGAGGTTCTTGTGTTTCTAAAGTGAAAACTGCATTTAAGTTTTCAATTATATTCATTAATACTCAATCCTTTCATATTTTACTTTTAACTTATCAAGCATTCTATATTGTTGTTCTAAAGTTCCCCTAATAGTTTCTTTAGAAAATCCCGCTTTTTCAAAATCAGAAACTATATTCTTTAATTCCTCTTGTAACGAAGAGCTCCATTTCCCATTTCCTAAGGCTACACGTTCATCACGTCTCAAATTCTGTGCATTAGTAATAATAGTATGTGGTAACTCCTTTCCTGTTTCAATCGTCACTGTTGGTGCAAGTTTTGGATCATATCCATATTGACTTAAATTTGCTTCTGCCCATTTCCCTTGTAAACCGTGATGAGATTGTAACCTTCCTCCATTTGGACCTTTCCCTTTTGGTTTAGGCATTGATTGTATATGCGTTTTATTAAAAAGCACATAATTCGACTCAACACTCTTTACAGTTTTAACAGCACTAGCGGACATTTTTACACCTTTACCAATTTTAACTAACTTCCCGACTGGTGTAATTCCAGCTACCGCCATACCTCCAGCTATGACTCTGTCAAAAGTACCAAGTTTTTCTCCCGTAGACGGATCTACACCTTCCCAAGCACGACGAACATCATATTCTCCACTTATTTCACCTGTAATATCTCTGGCTAATTTATTACCATCAAATTCTTTTTTTCCTGATGCTAATGTAGTTTCATTGTTTATTGTTTCTTCTTGATTTAAATCGCTATACACAATTTTATCAGATTCACGTGCTTTTTCCACTGTAATTTTCTGAATTGATACAGTCCAATTCATATTCAAATCTTGTACACTGAATGTTCCACTCGCAGGACTAAAACCTTTTCCACTTTGAACTTCCGCAAGACCTGTAGCAATATTCGCTGCTAATTGAAGAGCCGTGCTGTAGTTATTACTAGATGTATAATTAAATTCATATAGATGCTCTAATTTTTCTTCAAGTTTTTTTCTCATCTCAACTAAAACAGCCACAATTGCATCTACTCCAGGCATTGGTGTACGTACCTCTATTGCTTCTATACTTGCAATTGTTTGATTGATTTCTTGAATTTGTTCTCTTATTTCTTGTTCGATAACATCTGTCGAAGCAATTTTTGCTTGAAAATCGTTTGGAAACGCATCATTTTGACGAATTAATTCTTCACATAAGTATATAATTCCTTGCGCCAAAGGTCGAAATGTTTGGACAAGATATGTTTTTGCACTGCTATATGTTTGCCCTTGTAATACCGTATCCATTGCAAAAGCGTCAATCGACTGAATCGCTTGTTCCATACCTTGAATCGTGGCTACACAAAAAGCATTCATACTTTCTGTTTGAGCTTGTACTTCTCCCAAATACATGTTTAAACCCATGTGCTCCCTCCTTAATAAGTAAATGATACCAACTAAAGGATAAAATTGTAAATTAATATTTTATTAATTATTCCGATATTTCTAACTATAAAACCCTTAATGCTATTTCACCGCCTTGTATCCTACAATATATTTCGCAACCCCTTTTCCAAAAAATCATAATACAAAGTCAATCACACCTTCCCAAAAGGTACACCTTCTTTAATTAATTGATTAATTGACACCTTGTGAAAACTCATTCCATTCCTCCAAAAGTTGATACAAATACGTTCTACCTTTATCCGTCAGTGTATAGTACTTTCTTGAAGGTCCTTCTGAAGACTCCTGTAAATACGTTGTAAAATATTCTTCCTTTGTTAACCTTCGAAGAAGAGGATAAACAGATCCTTCTGATATTTCAATTTGATTGGATATACTTCGAACTAATTCATATCCATAACAGTCTTGCTTATCCAGTAAGACAAGAACACAAAGTTACAAAACTCCTTTTTTAAATTGTACATTCAATATTCATTCACCCTATTCTAATTCATATTCACTACTATTTATTATTTAGTACTGTTTTATAATGAGTAACTACAAGTATAACATGCCACTTAGTATTGTTCATTGCAAGGTACAGTAGAAAAAAATATATATATCTTTCATCCAAAGCTTATAAAATCAAAACGATGGCTGACCCTCTGCAGTTACGAATTTCTAAATGAGGCTAAAACAAGCCTTTTACAAAATAGAAAGGACTCAACTTTTTTACATAATCATACTTTACCTACTATAATAAAAGAGTAAATGACTCTTACTTTAATGGAGGGAATACAAATGAAAGCAATTGGTTTACATGAATACTTACCTATTGAAGAAGAAAACAGTTTAATTGATATTGAAGTTGAAAGACCTGTTGCTACAGGAAGAGATATACTCGTTAAAATTAACGCTATTTCCGTTAATCCGGTTGATACAAAAGTTCGCTCTCCGAAAGATAAAAAAGAAGATGTAGCGAAAATACTTGGCTGGGATGCTAGTGGTGTTGTCGTGCAAACTGGCGAAGGTTGTACGTTATTTAAAGAAGACGACGAAGTGTTTTACGCTGGAAGCCTTACGAGACAAGGTACATATAGTGAATATCATTTAGTTGATGAAAGAATTGTTGGTAAAAAACCAAAAACATTAAGTGATGCGGAGACTGCAGCACTTCCTTTAACAGCTATTACAGCATGGGAAGGTTTATTTGAACGTTTAGGTATTGATTATAATAAAAGAGATGAGAATACATTTAAAAACATTTTAATTATCGGCGGTGCTGGTGGTGTTGGCTCGATTGCAATTCAACTTGCAAAATGGGCTGGACTAAATGTCATCACAACTGCATCCCGCACTGAAACGATACACTGGGTTGAAAAATTTGGTGCCGATTATATTATTAACCATCACCAGCCTTTACAAGATCAAATATTAGAGTTTGGTCTAAAAGATGTAGATTATATTTTCTGCTTAAACAATACAGATCAACATTGGCAAGCAATATGTGAGCTTATTAAACCACAAGGAAAAATTTGCTCTATCGTAGAAAATGAGCACCCTCTTGAGATGGGTATTTTAAAAAGTAAAAGTGCTACATTCGTTTGGGAGTTTATGTTTACAAAAGCAATGTATGAAACTGGCGATATGATTACGCAACACGAACTATTAAATAAAGTAAGCGAACTACTAGATGAAGGTATTTTAAAGACAACATTACATGAAACACTATCACCAATTAATGCTGAAAATGTAAAGAAAGCACATGCACTGCTTGAAAGCGGAAGTACAATTGGAAAAATCGTTTTAGAGAAATTTTAATAACAAAAAGTCCGATTTCCAAATGAGAAATCGGACTTTTTTACTATCTTTATTTACTTGAAATCTCTTGATCATTTGGAACATCTAACGGCGGTCGTTTCCCTATTCCAAAAGCATAGAAACTAATTGTTACGATAGCTAAGAAAACAATACCTACAACTAGTGAAATACGCGTATCATCGTTAAACCACATTCCGATTAATACCATAATTAAAAAGGCAATCGTTAAATAGTTTGTAACAGGAGCAAATGGCATTTTGAACGGATGATCTTCCATCTCTGCCCCTTTTACTTTTCTAAAATTAATTTGACTTATTAAAATGACAAACCATGGTACCATACCAGGAAGTACGCTCGCACTATATACATATACGAATAAGTTTTTCGGTGCAATATAACTTAATACAACACCAACCGCTAAACCGATAATTACGCCAACTGTACCGAATAAAGGTACACCATTTCCAGAAAGTTTCGTGAAATATTTCGGTGCTTGTCCATTTACACCTAACGTATAAAGCATACGCCCCGCACTATAAATACCGCTATTACAACCAGACATCGCCGCTGTAATAACAACGAAGTTAATTAATCCAGCTGCTGCCGTAATACCAACTTTCGCAAAAGTTGCTACGAACGGACTACCAATTGTACTTAATTGATCCCACGGATACACAGTTACAATAACGAAAATAGCACCGATGTAGAAAATTAAAATACGCCAAATTGTACTTTGAATCGCTCTTGTAAGTGTCTTCTTTGGATCCTTCGCTTCACCAGCAGTAATACCAATTAATTCCACACCTTGGTATGCACCAACTACAAGTGATAAAGCAAAGAAGAATCCTGAGAAACCACCTGTAAAGAAACCGCCATTTGACCAAAGATTAGATATGCCAATCGCTTCTCCGCCGTTACCAATTCCGAAGAAAATAAGGCCAAATCCCGCAATAATCATTAATAGAATCGTAACGATTTTAATCATCGCGAACCAAAATTCAAATTCACCAAATGACTTCACAGAAATTAAGTTAGCTGCACCAAGAATAACCATTGCAATTATACCTGGTATCCAAGCTGGTAAATCCGGGAACCAATATTGCATATACGCTCCAACCGCGATAATTTCTGACATCCCAACGATAACCCACTGGAACCAGTTACTCCACGCTGTCATATAACCAGCTAGTGGATGAATATACTTATGACCGAATGTCGCAAATGAGCCTGTACTTGGCTCCATATACAACATTTCTCCCATGGCACGCATGATGAAGAAGATGAAAATACCTGCAATTGCATAAGCAAGCATTACTGACGGACCTGTCCATTTAATTGTGCTGGCTGATCCCATAAACAAACCAACACCAATCGTTCCGCCTAAAGCAATCATTTGAATATGACGTGCTTCTAAACCTCTTTTCAATTCTTTGTTTGCCACTTCACTTCCCCCTCTTAGATGATTCATAGCCGCATTTTAACACAAGATGCTTTCCCCTAATTCCTTTCGACCCTGAAAATGATGAAGCAAACGTCATTTTACACTAGCTTTAAAGCTATCCTAAAATCGTTTTGTGCTCCTAATAAAATTCTCAGAACCTTTCATCTTCCAATATTCTATAAATCTTAAAATTACTTACCTTATATTAATTCATTAATCTGAAAAATTCAATTATTTTTTCAATAAATTATTATACATAAGTCTGATTAATTTTTAACTAAATTAACAATAAAATACATCTATTCAATATGATTCCGACATGTATATTATTACAATATAAATAAACGAGGAGATGCTATCTTCCTCGGTTTCATATCTCAAATACTTCAACCTTTATAGTTGATAACGTAATTTCCCACACATTCGATTCATATACCAATAAGGAATTTAATATATTAATAAACTACTAACTTCTTTACTCCAGCCAAATTTTGAGGCAGAAACCTTTCTGCCTCAAAACAACGGGATAAAATATAAAAGAGTCTCATTAAAAAATGAGACTCTTTTACAATTTCATATTTAAATCGATTTCGAAGTTTGCTTACCAAAGATAAACACCCTAGTAAACACTGCCATTATAACTACAATAACCAGAAAATAAAGTGGCATCACCATTAACGAGCCTGTATGCAGCTGACTCATTCCCAAAATTGTCATCGTTACAATTACATAGTAACCTAAACTAAACAATGCACCAGCTGTACCAATGACATCTTGAAAATCTACTAACGCTAAACTTAAACAATTAGGTAACGCTACTCCAATTCCTAATAGCAATATAAACATCGCTATTAAAAATACAATCATATATATTATATTTGGATTTGATCCAACTGAAGTAATAATAGATAAAGCGACTGCTCCTCCTGTCATTACAAGACAACCGATATATATAATTTTCTCTGGTTTATAAGTAGCAAGTAAACGTTTTGAAATTTTCGCTCCAACAATAGAAGCAGACGCTACAACAATTCCTAGAAAGCCATACATACTAGGCGATAACTGAAAGTATTCAATAAAGATAAACGGCGCTTCTGCATAATAGCTAAATAAAACACCATTTGCTCCTCCAATTAACAGCCCATATGTTACCACTTTTGGATTTGTAATTAACCTCTTCAAGACTGAAAATACATTTATTTTATTCGTTACTGAGCCCGTTTTTGTTTCAGGAAGAGAAACAAACGTATACAGAAAAATACCGATACTCATAACTACTAAACTTAAAAATACTATTTTAAATCCAAACATTTGATCAAGAAAGCCACCAATTAACGGTCCTATCGCTGGTGTAAAAGCAATGACTGCTGAAATTTGAGCAAACATAACATGCCTCTTATGCCCTTCTACACTTTCACGAAGAATCGTTTGCGTCACAACTGATCCTGCACTTGCTCCAAACGCTTGAATAAAACGACTTACCAATAAAACTTCAATGGAATTTGCAATAAAGCACAAGAAACTCCCAGCGCCATATACGACAATTCCAAATAACATTGCTGGGCGACGGCCAATTATATCTGATAGCCATCCAATAAAAAATACACCTAAAGCAAATCCAGCAAAATACACACTAAGCGTTAACTGCACCTCATTATTACTTACATGTAACGCCTTTGAAATGTCAGGTAACGACGGTGTGTAAATCGTTTCACTAATTTGCGGAAATGCGACAAGAATAATCATTAACAAAAGTGATGGTACTGAGACTTTTTTCATTTTTCATACCCTCCTATAACTTTGAAAATCTCAGAAATAAAAAGACTTTCCTTAGCTACGGAACAGGAGGGGCCATTATAGAAATCCGGTCATAAAACAACAAAGAAAACACCTCAATTACGTATGTTAATACTTATAGGAGGGTAATATTAACATCGATTTTTAAATATACTTTTTCAATTATATTACATATTGCGTTTCTTTTACTAGTGCTCGGCCTTGGAGGATTGTTAAAAAGATAACTTGATGCATTCACCTTTTTATGGAATAATTAGAAATAGTTTGAATTCATAAACTTAATTATTAAACGATAGACTAGCATATTTTAATGTCACAAGCTTACAAACAGGAGGACTTTCGTAATGATTGAAATTTTAAAGACAGTATTAAATTTCCTAATTTCTCTATTCTCAGGAGAATTACCATTTGTATATTATGTATGGATTATTAGCCTATTCCTAATTCAAATAATCCAATCTACTCTGAACTATAAACTCTTTAACAAGAAAGACAATTTCAGCACTTATATATCGGAAGGATTACTTGCTTTTATTATTTTATTGTTTGGAGGAATATTAGTATCTAAGTTACTTGCTTACATAATAGACGATCCTACTATTAGTATGACAAATGTAACACATTATTTTGTTTCTCTTATCATATTAACTATATTTGTCGTAATAACCTGTGTTAAAGACTTTATAGAGACATCTATAAAGAATAAAAATATATCTCTTTTGAGCTTTTTAGTAATTTCCTTAATAACAAGTATACTTTCATTCAAGTTTTTATCACCTTTAATTGAAGGTTCTTTTTCTCTTTCTAAATCTTTTATAACTACTTTAATCATTCTAGTAACCGTATCAATCCCTCTATTAATTTCCTTAGAGGATAAGTATGCAGACGAAAAGGAAACGGAAAATTTATAGTTTCTCATTTACATAAAGAAAGAGGGAGTTCCCCTCTTTCTTTTATATCGTCCTATTTCACAAGACTAAATCATTCCTTTTAATATTAATCCTAAAACTGACATTATTATCGCGCTAATAATAATTCGCAAAATCCAAGTTGTGTTTGTACTTATTTTTTCTAATTGCTTATTGATTGTTGCTATGTCTTTCTCATTAATAGTGGTACGCGTTTCTAAATTTCGAATGTCTCTCATAATTTCTTTTTGCTCCGCCTTGAGACTGTCAATTTTAGCGTAAACATCTTCCATATATTCACACCCTCTGTTCATCTTAATAGAAAAATCTATATATATTATGAGACAACCCTCTTACCTGTGAATACATTGCGTATATCCGCGTACCAAATTATTTGTACAATCTAATTGAATTACTCACATGTTTCTATTCTTCTATTTATAAATTAGCGTTAAGATACATTAAAATTTTAAAAGGAACCCCTTGTTTATTTAACAACAAACAAGGTGCAATCCAACATTCGGAAGCACCTACGATAATTTCTATTGTTTTCATATTTACAACTCCATATAATCAGTATGATTTTCTGAAGAAGCCAATTTTTGAACTGCTTAAAGTATACTAATATGAATACGAAATAGCTGTATTGATAAACTCTCTAGAACAATAAATATACTGGCTGAAACGGATCTATATCCGATATTTTTTCCAGTAACATGAATGGTTATTTCTGATAAATGTGTTTGTACATCATTGTTTTCAAAAATTTCATCCTCAACCTTTACAATATCTGCTTCACAATCTACTTCTTTAAAAGTTTTCAATAATTTTGTTTCCAATAAACTACAATCAAAGCTCTCATCTTTTATTACGGCAAATTTAACCTTCATATCGATTTCCCCATTTTTAACAAACTAAAATCACTAAATCAATATAAATATATATTATTCTATTAAATAATTCAAAATATACGCTTCTTATATGCATTATTAAAAATCAGTTCTAAAGAATTAAATAGTAGGCGTTCCACTAATCTTTCATATAATTCGTCTCTTAATTATTTTGCTCATTGCGCTTTTTTATTTTCCTCACTATTTCAACTAAACTTTCTGTAATAATACATATTTCAAATACATTATTTCCTTTCACTCATACTTTTATCATTGAGTTTTTATTCACAAATTCGTAACACATACATATAAGTTATCATGCTAAAATTAGTTTATTCACAAGAAGAAGTTCTTCTTAATAAATCAATAATTTTTAATACCCTGTTTAAAGCCTTGCCCCCCCTGCAAGGTTTTTTCCTATTTAAATAGAGTAGTAGTTTTCGTTATGCTTCTCTCCCCTTGTTCCTTACCCTACAAATAATACTTCATATTTATTTTAATTTTTCAGCATCCGTACTCGCTCTGTTCGAGAGCTCTTTACCAAATATTCAATCTAATGATAAGATTGACCAAATTAATATTTTCGTCCATAACTGTATCAAAAAGTACACTAAAGAAAAAATAGCACTCTCACAATTAAGTAAACGCGAGCTTTTTCTTCTATCTACTTACTATTTAAGGTTAATAGTGACATAACCAGATTTTAAAATTCGACTTAAATTCATTGATGAATGGAGAGGTTTATATGAAATTGAAAGACAAAGTAGCAATCATAACTGGTGGAGCAAGTGGAATTGGCGAATCTACTGTTCGTCTTTTTATCGAAGAAGGTGCAAAAGTAGTTATTGCTGACTTTTCTGAACGTGGAAAAGAACTATCAGATGAATTGAATGCACATGGATATAATACGTTATTTATTAAAACTGATGTAACAAAAGAGGCAGATATTAAACAGCTAATTCATGAGACAGTAAGTACATACGGTAAATTAGATATTATGTATGCCAATGCCGGCGTTGCTGATGATGCACCAGCAAACGAATTATCCTATGAAAAGTGGAAAAGAACTATTGATATTAATTTGTCTGGAGTATTCCTTTCTAATAAATATTCGATTGAACAATTCCTTAAACAAGGTACAGGTGGTGTCATCGTTAACGCTGGTTCGATTCATAGTTTTGTTTCATTACCTACCCCAACAGCATACTCCTCTGCAAAAGGTGGTGTGAAACTATTAACTCAAAATTTATGTACTGCCTACGCTAAATATGGAATACGTATTAATGCGGTGTGCCCCGGTTATATTGACACCCCTTTACTTGGTAGTGTTAATCCTGAACAGAAAGAATATTTAGCTTCACTTCATCCACAAGGCAGACTTGGAACACCAGAAGAAGTCGCTAAAGCTGTCTTATTTTTAGCAAGTGATGAAGCTAGTTTTGTTAACGGTACAACACTTCTTGTTGATGGAGGCTATACTGCACGTTAATTTAAAAATTTTGAAGCCCCTTAAGAAATATATAGTCTTCAATAAAAAAAGCGCCATCACAAGTGACGGCGCTTTTCTATGTAAGAGTAACTAGAAGGTATCCTTCTAGCCTACTCCCATTTATAAGTCCAAAACTGTTCAAGTTGCAGCCATTTTAATGTTGCTGCATCTTTGTTTTTTATTTTTGCATGCGTGTCTTCAAGCATTGCTTCTGTTTGTGAACGGTGCGCACCTAATGCAGTTAATTTATGATCAAATACTTCACTAATGTTATTTACAACATCCGGTTCTCCTAATACTGCCTCACGATTTTTCGTAATCGCAACAGCATGGATAACTGGGCGCTCTTCTTTTGGCATACGTGATACAGCGCGAACGACAGCGCGGCCAAATGCATTATGATCTGGATGTACACCGTGTTCTGGATAAAATGTAATAATTCGAGATGGATTTACTTCTTGAATGATTGCTTCAATTTTGTCAGCAACGAAATCAACATCTTCAAATTCTAACGTTTTATCATGGAAGCCAAGCATTCTTAAATCTTTAATACCCATCGCTTTACAAGCATCTTTCAATTCTTTCTTACGGATATGTGGAATCGTTTCACGGTTAGCGAATACGTTCTTACCCATGTTACGTCCCATTTGTCCTAGAGTACCACATGCATATGTTACAGGTACTCCTTGATCTGTTAATAAGCGAATTGTTCCTCCCGCAGCATATGCTTCATCATCTGGATGCGGAAATACAACAAGTACATGTCTCTCCATAAGTTTCCCTCCTTCTTACTTAAATGGTGTTAAGCTTAACTCAAGTGCAACTGCTAAGCGACCTAAATTATCATGTCCAGCTAGTAATAAACGCTCTTGATCGTCTACTTCCCAGTGCGTAATACCTTCAGCATATACCCAACCGTGATCCATTTTCAGACCAACTCGGTATGGATTTGTTCCAGTTATCTTCCCGCGTTCAAAACGGATAATCGCATTTCGAATGAAAGCACCAACTGTCATCATCTTTTCATTTATGTGTGATGCATACGCTCCGTTTGTCGTTTCTAAATGAATATATACATCTTTATTTACAAAACGTTCAATTTCATTTTGAATAAGAGAACTATCTTTTACTATTTCCATCGGAATTCACCTCTTTAAACCATTTTACGCAAAAATAATGTAAATTGCTATCTCTATATTAGAGGACAACGCTCACTTTTCCTAATAATTTGCACTGTGTTTTTTATATTTTTTATATGATATGTAAAAAATACATTTTTTCCTTCACTTTGTTAAATAGTTTTCTTTCTTTTTTGAATTTGCTACAATATATTTTATCCCGTATTATTGCAGCGAGATACATTTCGACAATTGAATACATAATTTAAAGAAGGTGACATGATTGGAACAGTCAGCACATGAAGTAGCAAATTGGCAATATTATTTTGCAATTGCCGTATTTTTAATCACGTATGGATTTATTATTTCTGAGAAATTGAATCGTGCTGTAATCGCACTATTCGGTGCTGCTATTATGATTATTTTTGGAGTTGTAGATTTACATACTGCTTTCACATCACATATTCAATGGGAAACGATTACCCTTTTAATTGGGATGATGATTCTCGTACATATTACGAGTCAATCAGGCGTCTTTGAATTTGTGGCCATTAAAGCGGCAAAAGCAGCTGGCGGAAAACCGATTCGCATTTTATTATTACTATCCCTATTAACTGCTGTCGGATCAGCATTTTTGGACAATGTAACGACTGTTTTATTAATCGTTCCTGTTACGCTATCCATTACACGTATTTTAAAAGTAAATCCTGTGCCTTATTTGATTTCAGAAGTGCTGTTTTCAAATATAGGCGGAACAGCAACATTAATCGGTGATCCACCTAATATTATGATTGGATCAGCAAACAAGCATTTAGACTTTAACGCCTTTTTACTTAACTTAGCTCCAATCGTAATTATTATTTCTATCGTGACACTTGGCATTATTTACTTCATGTATCGTAATAAACTAAAAACAACACCTGAACAAATCGAAAAACTAATGGCATTAAACGAAAAAGATTACATTAAAGATCAAAGCCTCCTTTTAAAATCTATTTCGATTTTAGGACTAACTATTTTAGGCTTCGTACTTCATTCGATTATTCATGTAGACGCTGCTGTTATCGCGATGACAGGCGCTACACTTCTTATGTTAATCGGCGTGAAAGAACATGATATTGAAGATGTATTTGCCCACGTTGAATGGGTAACCATTTTCTTCTTCGCCGGATTATTTGTTCTCGTTGGCGGGTTAATTGATATCGGACTTATCTCTTCACTTGCAAGAGAAGTAATCGACGTAACAAACGGTGACATCGGATTCGCAGCTATACTTATTTTATGGGTATCTGGCATCGCATCTGCGACAATCGACAACATCCCATTTGTCGCAACGATGATTCCTCTTATTCAAGACTTAGCTACAGGACTCGGACTATCTGTCGATTCTCCGCAAATCGAAGTACTATGGTGGGCGTTATCTCTTGGAGCTTGCTTAGGAGGAAATGGAACACTAATCGGTGCATCTGCAAACGTAGTCGTTGCTGGTATTGCAAAACGTGAAGGACATGGCTTCTCTTATATGGACTTCTTAAAAATTGGTTTACCATTAACTATTGTTGCACTCTTGTTATCACATGCTTATATATATTTACGTTATTTAATGTAAAAGTTGTATTGCATGAAATTATATCGTCAAATACAAAAGGTTTGCAGCATCCGTGCTGCAAACCTTTTTTCATCACCAAAATATACCGATAATTGCTAAACCACCTAAAATCATACCCCCAATTTGTCCGACAATTGTTGGTGATAATTGAACACCTTTTCTCACTTCAACAACTGGTCTTTCGTGCCTTAGTTGCTGCACTTCACTTTGAAGTTGGTGCACACTTCCGTGTAACTCTTTAATAAGTTCTTTTAATTCGGCGACCTCTTCATTTACTGGTTTTGCCTTTTCTAAATTCATTTTGCATGACTCCTTATAAATTCAATCAACACACTGTAAATTTTCGCCAATTACCATTATATCTCCTGCATACTACATATATAATTTCGAATGTACTTTCTAACCTTGCAGCTCTATCCATTCATCCCGCAATATCCCCATAATCATACGGTCAAAACACTTCCCATCTCTTTGAACCGCTTCTCTCATACAGCCTTCCATTTGAAAACCCATCTTTTTATACAATGCAATGGCAGGTTTATTATACGAAATAACATCGAGACCGATGCGGTGTAAATTCAATTCATAGAAAGCATACTTTAGAATAAGATGTATTGCTTCTTTCCCATATCCTTTTCCTCTATCATTCGCATCTCCTATACCAATGGCTAATAAACCTGTTCTGTTGTTCCACTCTATACCATGAATCGCCACAAAACCAATTAAGCGATCTTCTTGAACTGTCCTTACCATGAAAGAAACACTATTCGATCTCCGTCCTTTTAATAACTCATCACTTGCTATTTCATTTAAAGATTGCGGGAATGCTACATCTGTATCAACATGTCTTAAATACTCACTATCTTCTTGCCACATAGCCATTACTTCAGCATCTGTTTCTCTCATAGCTGATAATTTAATCGTTTTATTTCGAAAAAGATTCATTGTCATTTCAAACTCCCCCTTTTAAATAACGGGGATACTTATTTTAGACTATTTATCCCCTTATTCCATAAACTGTTTTTTAAACGGGATACATACAATAAGCGCTGACATTGGCACATCTCCTCCATATTGAATTAACTTCATTGTATAATTTTTTATTTATTCTAACAATAATAGAAAGGCCCTCCAAATTTAGAGGGCCTTTCCTAATAGCAAAACTATATTATTTCGTAAACATTTTCTCCGCTTCATCCATTGCCATTTTGTTTCCTAAAGCAGAATAGTCCAGCCATGGTTGATCATTGATAATGTATACGTGCTTGCCTTTAACTGCTTTTAAGTCTTTCCAAATTGGCGTTTCTTGAAGTTGTTTAAATGCTGCTTTTGCTTTATCATCTCTATTTACAACAACGAAAATCGCATCTGCATCAAAGTCAGGTAATACTTCTTGTGAAATGACTTCGAAAGGGCGGTTTCCATCAATTTTCTCTACACCATTTGCAGGCTGTAACCCTAAGTCTTGGAATAAAATTGGTCCCATCGGTCTTTTCGTACTAAATACACGCAATTCTTTTGCAGTAACGCGAATTGCCATTACTTTTTCGTTATTACCTAGCTCTTTATCTATTAAACCTTTTACTCGTTTTGATTGCTCTTCGTAATCTTGAATATATTTATCTGCTTCTTTCTCACGGTTTACAAGTTTACCAACTTGTTTTAAATGATCTCTCCACGTACCTTCATCTAAATTGAAAGAATGTGTTTTTGCAATTTTTTCGTATTTCGCTACATCTTTACCAGCATATTTTTCATCAACATAAATGTCAGTTGGCTTTAATTGAAGTAACGCTTCCATATTCGGATCTGTTACAACACCAAGCTTCTTCGTATCTTTCAACTTCTCTTTAGCGTGCGGTAAGAAATCTTTTAAATCTCCACCAATAACAGAACCTACTGGTGTAATTCCTAATGCAAGTAAATCATTCGTTAAATGAATAGACATTGAAGCAATTTTTGGGTCATTACTTTTTTCCGTTTTTTTCGTTGCCTCTTCATTAGCTTTCGTTTGACCACATGCTGCTAATACTAAAATACACATCATGCTAAATAAAATAGTAAGTTTCTTTTTCATATGTTCTCCTCTTTGAAGTATTTATTTTGTTTTTGTAAGTAAATAAAGAAAATACGGTGCTCCTAAAGCTGCCACTACTACACCAGCTGGAATAGAGTTTGGCTCAAATATAGAACGACCTATCGTATCTGCTAGCACTAAAATAATCATTCCGATAATGCCAGCTAAAGGAAGAAAGTGTTGATATGTAGTACCTACTAACTTCCTTGCGATATGCGGAGCAACTAAACCGATAAAACCAATTCCTCCTGCCATCGATACACTTGCGCAAGATAATCCAACCGCTGTAGCTAAAAGTAATAACCGTTCTTTTTGAACAGAAACACCAAGTCCTGCTGCTACACTATCACCTAGTGACAATGCATTTAACGTTTTAGATTTTAGCCACGCATAAGGGGTTAGTATGAAAATCCAAGGTAATAATGCAAAGACATGAATCCAATCCCTTCCCCACACGTTACCAACTAGCCATCTAGAAGCGAATGTATACGTCTCATCATTTAACTTGAGAGAGAAAAATAACGAAATTGCACTAAAGCCAGCTGAAACTGCAATACCAACGAGAATAAGTCTAATGGGAAATAAGCCTTTTGACCGATCACTCGCAAGTAAAATAATAAGAAATGCAGCTAATACTCCTCCGCCAAATGTAAATAACGGTATTAAAATGGATGCACTCTCATTAATAGAATGAAAGAGAGTAACAAATACGATAAGACCGAAAGATGCACCTGAATGCAATCCTAAGATACCAGGATCTGCAAGTGCATTACGGGATAACCCTTGCAAAATTGCACCGGAAATACCAAGACCAATACCGGCTAACATCGTGATTATTATTCTTGGCATACGATAATCATATAGTACGGTTGCACTCTCAAAATCACCATAACCAAAAAGGGTTTCAATTACTCTAAGTGGCGCTATACTCAGTGTCCCTGTATTTAAACTAATTAAAATTACAGCGATACTTATACATCCGAAGATTGTAGTTACAGTAATAGCTCTCTTTTTATCCGTGTTAAAAAGATCCTTCACTTATAATTCCCTCCCAACTTTACGTGCTATATAGAGAAAGAACGGAACTCCAACAAGAGCTACCATAATCCCTATCGCAAGTTCCTTAGGAGGGTTTACTGTTCTTGCCCCTAAATCAGCTACAACTAATAACATAGCTCCTAATAATGCTGACATAGGAATAATGAGTCTATAATGAACACCAACTAATTTTCTAGCAATGTGCGGGATAACTAGTCCTACAAATCCAATAGAACCAACAGCTGAAACAGAAACACCCGCCAGAATAACTACTATAATCATCCCTAGTATTCTCGTTCGGTTCGTTTTCACTCCTAAATTTGTAGCAACATCATCTCCCATTGATATGAGTGAAATAGATCTCCCTAGCATTGTCGCAAAAATAATCGTTATAAGAATAATAGGGACTAAAAATTTCAAGTGTTCCCACTTAACCCCTGCAACACCACCAGCATACCAAAACGCTAAATCTTGGCTTAAATCATAATAAATCGCAACACCTGAACTTAATGAATGTAAAAGCGCTGCCATAACCGCTCCAGCAATCGTTAACCTCATTGGTGTTAACCCGCCTGATGTTGCTGATCCAATAACAAAAATAAGTACTGTACTTAAAACAGCTCCAATAAAGGAAACAATCATTAAATAGGAATACGGCATATGTGGGAAAAAAGCAAAACTAAGTGCTACTACAAACATCGCACCTGCATTTATTCCGAGTACACCTGCATCAGCTAAAGGATTTCGTGTTACACCTTGCATAACAGCACCAGCAACCGCAAAAGCTGCCCCTACAACTGCTGCACCAATTACTCTCGGGAGCCTTAATTCATAAATAATTTGGTGCTGTGTTAGTTTCGGATTGTAATCCAAAACCGCTGCCCACACCGTTTGTAAATGAATATCTTTTGCACCAAATGAAATGGCTAAAAATATAGATCCAATTAAACATAAAATTGTTAAGCTCATGAAACATATGAACTTAATATGTATCCAGCGGTTATTACCAGCATGTACAGTAGACTTATGTAACATGTTTCATTTCATCCTTTATATTCAGTTGTTTTTTATAATTATTTTTTATTTGTAATTATTATTGATAATAATTATCATTTTCATTTAGATATTATATCGCCACTTTTTTTAAATAGCAAACTATTTTTTAACTTCGCTAAATATTAAAATGTTTATTTCAATTCCCTTCCAAAACTTACAAATACACGCAAAATAGACTACTAGCTTATTTTTAAAAGTGTAGTATACTTAATCATTATTTCGAGTTTTCAAATAAAAATACCGAAGGTGACCCAATGTTATATATAAAACAACTACTACACTTCACTTACGAGCAAGCATTATCTTGCTTATTCCCAGTCGTTATTTTCTTAACACTAGCCCTTTCAAAAATCGTTTCTATTCCAGGGTTATATCGCTATGATTTCATACTCATTGCATGTCTTCTTATGCAGTGGATTATGTACAAGACTGGACTTGAGACGAAAGACGAATTAAAAGTAATTACTGTCTTTCACCTCATCGGCCTTTTACTAGAAATATATAAAGTTCATTTTGGTTCATGGAGTTATCCTGAAGAGGCGTATTCAAAGATTTTTGGAGTTCCACTTTACAGCGGCTTTATGTACGCAAGTGTCGCAAGTTACATATGCCAAGCGTGGAGAAGGTTGCATTTAAAAATGCATCATTGGCCGAAAGCTATTTTTGCCGTGCCGTTAGGAGCTATGATTTACTTCAATTTTTTCACACACCACTTTACATACGATTTTAGATGGATATTAACTTTACTACTATTCCTTGTTTTCTCTCGCACATTTGTACAATTTTCATTACAAGGCGTTACATATACAATGCCACTCGTTCTCTCCTTTTTCCTTATCGGATTCTTCATTTGGATTGCAGAGAACATCGCAACATTTTTCAGTGCATGGCAATATCCAAATCAACGGGAAGCATGGAACCTCGTTCACTTAAGCAAAATTAGCTCATGGTTTTTACTCGTTGTTATTAGCATTATGATTGTTACGCAACTCAAACATTTGAAGCAATCAAAAAGATAATGCTAATTATGTAAAAACAGTTAGCCCATCAATCATTAGAGAGTGATGGGCTTTTTTTAGTAATATTTTTTAAAACGTCCTTATCAAAGAATTTATAATTTACAAGAGTATAAGCAGTTGCACATTATGAACTACTACTAGCAGAAGATGTTGCTGCAGATGAAGCGGCAATCGTTGCCATCATGGCTGCCTGTTGTGCTTGTATGAGGACTTCTATCATTGTTTGTAAACCTGTGTTAGTAGCTTTACTTTCCTCACCTTTCTGACTTACGAACAGTTGAATAGCAATAAGAATATTTGTATCTGTATGCCAACGGAACAATTTATCCCCCTGCAATTTTTCAATAAATGCTCTAATAGAATGAATCTCTTTTTCTCCGTCCTCGAGTAACGCTAGTAGCCCGATAGCTGGGTAATGCATCTGTTTTACTTTTACCTTTTCTTGCTTTAACAAATTCCATATATTTGTACATTTTGCAACTAATAGTTCTTCCCTGACATCCTTCTTTAGTGAAAGAATATGACTCAAAAATTGAAGATCATTCCCTTTACGCAAACCAGCTGTCGCTAGTTTCTGATAAAGACGTTCCACTCGGTCCATAAGTGTTTCTACATGCTCTGATTGTCCTGCTAATAAAACTGCGAGCGGATAATCATTTGTACTTGTCAGAAAGAGGTGATCCTTTTTCATGCGTTTATATACTTGCATCGAACGCTGAATGTGCGCGCCATGCTGTTCATTTTCTTCTGTTAAAAGCACAGCTGCTGCGAGATAAGTAAATATACTCCGGCTAAAGCCACCAGTGACCAATTGTTCATATAAATCTAAAAACGTCCGAAAAGCTTCCTTGTAATCTGTAAAGTGAATATCTAATGTTGCGGCCACTACAAAACGATGATAAGACTTTAAGTATGAAAACATCCCTACCTCATTCTTAATATAACTACTAATTTCTAAAAAACGTTCGAGATTAAACAATTTATCACTACCTGCATACATAGCAGCAATCATCATTCCTGTTCGAGAATCACTCGTTTTCCATTTTAGTTCTCCCTTTAACTGTACATATGTATGTTTATATTGCTCTAACTTTTGCTCTAATGTAATCATAGTATTCACCCCTATTTCTAGTTCTTCTCTATCATTATACTTATATTCCATATTTAGGAATACTACAATTAATAATCACAACCTAAAAAATTATAAAATTCTCTAATCCTTCAAGAAGTTATACAAAAAAGGTAGATAATAATTTATCTACCTTTTTTGTATATATTATTTAACATTACAACTGTATTGCTTGTTATATGCAATTAAGACTAAAGAGCTTTAATAATACGTTCCATCGCCTTCATTTGCCCAATATGATCTGCTTCATGATAAAGCATCATACCGTAAAGCTCACCAACAGTTTCCAATCCTAAAAACGGCTCTGGTAGTTTATCTTCAAATGCTTCTGCTGGCATTTCGTTAATACGCTTTGCTTGTTCTTTTAATTGAGTCGTTAACACTTCTAATGATGGTCCTTCTGTTTTCCATTTAGATGGTCTTGATCCATATCCAAACATACCTGGATATTCAGTTGGTAATTGTTTGAATTCTTTTCCAAACATGAAAACTTCTGCTGCTGTTAACACGTGACCAATATGCCAACGAATTGTATTGTTAAAACCCTCTGGCTGCATATCTGCAATTTTATCATCTAGCGTCTCCATAAATTTAAGTAATGCCCCGCGCGTTATTTCAAATTGTTTTAAGCCAACTAGTCTATTCACTTTATCGTTCTCCTTCTTGATGTACAATTTATTATGAACTAAGAATGCTCAATTCATTAAAGTTTTACCTTGTTTAATCTATCAGAAATAAATAAGAAATACATCTAATATGCTTATTAAAAATAATAAAAAGGTTCCCTCCTCGTAAATATAGAATTACTTACTATGTAAATAAAAGAGGAGTGTACTTACATGTTACATATTTTAAAACAACAATATAATCTTATTAGCTCTACAAGAGAAACTCTATTTTCATTTTTGGAAGAAATCCCACTAGAAAAATTACATAGCACTGTTCCGAATTTCGGGAGCGGTAGCATTATAAAGACACATATTCATGTAGCCGATTGCTATCGATACTGGCTTGGATCATTTGCATTCAAGCAAAAACGAGCAAATTTTTCATTCGCTAATGATGATGAAATTGAGCATGCAGATGTTGAGAAAGTCCGTGATAGATTTAAGTTAGTAGATGAGACTGTACAACGTTTTTTAGATGAATACAATGACCGTTGGCTCGAAAATATAGCAAATGAAGTAAAGTGGCAAAAAGAGCTTTGGAGTACAACTCCGCTATGGCTTTTAACTCATACGGAGACTCATGAGTTTCACCATAAAGGACAAATTGTATCAATGGCTAGGCACCTTGGATATACTCCTCCTGATACAGACCTTAGTTAATTCAATGGTCCATGATTACTAAAAAAATTAGACTGAATGCAAATCGAGCATGTTTTGAAATCCAATCAAAACATGCTCTTAAAATATTCTATCTTACATTCTCCATTTCCTCATCAATACCAAATAGTCTCCGCATAATTATATGCATCACTATTCGGAATTGCATGTTTCCCCTGCGCTTGTGCTTTTCTTGGATCTAAATCATATACCATTGGTGTATAGCATGATGTTTGCCCTTTATTTACAACACCATTTCCTCCAGCACTTCCGCAAGTGTATGCCTTTCCATCTGTTTTTCTAACAATCCTTGCATCAGCTTCATTATTATAAACTGCCAGGCGAGTTACAGTAACTTTTGCCCATGCTGTCTTACACGTCGTGCTAAATTTTAATTCCACATAAGAGTTTGAATCAATCCACTTCTTTTCTTTCGTTACTGCGGATTGATTACAGCTATTATAATAAGGACTTTTTCCATCATATGAATGGTCTTCCGCGTATGCTTTATCATTATTGGTCGTACTAAACACACTAGTTACGATGAGCAATGCCAGACAAAGACATGCGCTTACCTTTTTAAAAAGCTTCATAGAATTCCACTCCTTTATTAATAACGTGCTGTTTTCCCGTAACCATTATTAATCGTCACCGCTTCGGCATCAGCTGTATAACCAAAATCAGCAGTTAAATCAAACACCATTCCTGTATACGTACTCGTTTGTCCTGTTTTAATTGCTCCATTGCCACTATTAGAGTCTATTGATTTTTGGAATACACCATTTTTATATTTATTAATAACAGCGTAAGCATATACCCCTCCAGAAACAGAAGGAGCTGGTTGATCTAAAACAAGCTTAGACCATGCTGCATGACATTTATTACTGTAACGTAAATACACTGTCCCTACTTTTTTACTACCCTCATAAACTGCTGTAGACTTTGCATTAAATCCATCTGCATCACACGTTGTACTTCCCCCGTATACTTTCGTTGTTGCTGGATTTTTCCCGTCATAATAACTACTTAAATCAGTAGCTGCAAATGTACTTCCTTGAAAACTAAATAATACACCTATACTTGCCGCACTTAACACGCATACTTTCATTAACTTTTTAAACATTTTAAATTCCCCCTCAAAATGATTATGTATACTAAACACAACCTATACTGCTGTGTCAGCCCTCCTTCCATGCTTCCTAGAGGCATCTTACAGAAACGAATTAACGTTGTAAATTCCCTTATGATTATTGGAATATACGAAGAACTTTACTTATCCTTGTAAGAAAAAAAGTTGAGAAATACACATTTTATAGCATCCTTTATTTAAAACATAAAAGAACCGATACTTGTTACATGCAAGCATCGGTTCTTTATACAAAATTGCCATTTTTTCTTTTATATAAAATAAATATTTCTCCACTTAATCTGTTGTAAAAAACTCCCTCGTTACATCAATAAATTGCTGCAGTGGCAATGTCATCCATTTATCTTTATGCCAAGCAATTTGTGTATAAATCGGTGAGATTGCACTTTCTACATGTAACTCTTCTATCGTCCCTTCTCGTATATCTTTTTCTACTACTATCGCTGGTAAAACAGCTATTCCTAAATCTGCAATAACACATTGTTTAATTGCCTCTACACTAACGAACTCAATTTTATTTGCTGGATACACATCTTCTGTACGAAGTAGCTCTTCAAATAAAGTCCGGTACGAGCACCCTAGCTCTGTTAGCAACAACGTCTCACTTTCTAAATCTTTTGTAGAAATGGAAGCTTTCTCGAGTAAATGATGCCCTGAAGCAGCTACTATTTTTAATTCTTCTTTCATAAGCGGCTCCACATGTAAAGTATCTTCTGTTTTACATTCGTCCAAAATAAATGCAAGATCGACTTTTCCCTCCATCAATTGTTCCTTCGCATCTTTATTGGAATGCGCTGGTTTAAATATAAGCTTTATTTGAGGAAATTGTGCTTTAAACTTCTTTAATATAGAAGGAAGTCTGTATGTACATTGACTTTCTTGTGCACCAATTATTAACGTACCTGCTATTTCTTCATCATCTTTCACAGCCATTTTTGCTTCGTTGCTGAGCGCAATCATCTTGTCGGCATATAGTTGAAACTTCCTACCTGCTTCAGTTAAGAAAAGGCGTTTTCCTAATCTTTCAAATAACGGCGTACCTAACTCAGCTTCTAACGTTTTAATTTGCGCTGTCACACTCGATTGAGCAAAGTTTAATTTCTTCGCAGTTTGTGTAAAATTCAAAGTATCCGCCGCTACTTTAAATGTAATTAATTGTTTTATCTCCATTTATCGTCCCTCTTTTCAATCGATATTCCCGATTGATTTCATCGAAATAATCCTCTTTGTCTATTGATATTTGTATTGTATGATAAAGAGCATCTACAAACAATAAAAATGGAGGTATTCCATATGAAAGCACTTTGTTTCGAACAGTTCGGAAATCCGGATGTACTACAATATAAAGAACTAAATGATCCAATCATAAATCCAAATGAAATTATTGTCCGCACGAAAGCAATCGGTTTAAATTTCGCCGACATTTATAGACGCCGCGGTGATTATCATCTCGCTGGTACCCCGCCTTTTATATTAGGTTATGAAGGGGCTGGCATTGTTGAAAAAGTAGGAGCTGACGTTACGAATATTAATCCTGGAGATCGTATTGCATTTGCTGATGTCCCATTTGCAAATGCAGAGCTAGTTGCTGTTCCGTCTGAGAAAGCAATTAAGCTTTTAGATTCTATCTCTTTTGAAACAGCCGCTTCTGTCTTATTGCAAGGTCTAACCGCACATTATTTAACGAAAGATAGCTATGAAATAAAACAAGGTGATATAGCTTTAGTACACGCTGCAGCTGGTGGTGTTGGGCAACTTCTTATTCAAATAATTAAACTACTAGGCGGAAAAGTAATCGGCCTAACGTCATCAAAAGAAAAAGCAAAGATAGCTACATTAGCTGGTGCTGATCACGTTTTTTTATATACGGAAACATGGCATACAAAAGTAGTTGAAATAACAAATGGTGATGGAGTAAATGTTGTATATGAATCAGTAGGTTCTACATTAGAGGAGAGTTTTAATGCTACTAAAACTGGCGGTACTGTCGTATTTTACGGAATGGCCGGCGGTAATCCTGCGCCAGTTGATCCACGTATGCTTATGGATACTTCGAAAACTTTAACTGGCGGAGACCTTTGGAACGTGCTTACATCTTATGAAGAGAGAATAGAACGCTCCTCTCAATTATTCGAATGGATTGCGACCGAAAAATTAAAGATCGCAAGTTCTACTACATTCTCTTTACAAGATGGTGCCCGTGCTCATGAATTATTAGAGAGCCGAAAAAGCACAGGGAAGATTTTATTGATCCCATAATCGTTCCAATAAAAAAGGAAGCTAGATTTCTCTACCTTCCTTTTCTTATTTTTATATTTCCACACTTTCTTTCCCTTTTGCAACGTAACTCATATCTCCAACAGACTCGACTGTGTATGTTCCATCTTGATATACAATCTTCGTCACGCTAGCATTTTCCACTCCAAGTTTTGTTTTGCTACTGTCTAACATTTCTATTAAGGTAGTAATCAAAAGCCCATGAACGACAACTAAAACGTTACCGCCACCATTTGCAGCAGATTCTTCACTAATTTTATCTATCTCTGTTTTTATACGAGTAGAAAACAATTCCCAATCTTCCGCCTGTTTTGTCGGATCTGCTACTCTAATAAGATTAATCACTTCTTGAATAGAAAGCTTCAAGAGTTCTTCTGGTGATGCAACGCCTGCAGCTTTTCCAACCACATCCCACATATTCTCAAGTTTTTCACCTTCAAAAATACCGAAATTTAATTCTCGCAAATCTTTTCTTTGCTCAAGTTTTAATTTTGATTGCTCACTATATTTTAATACTAAATTAGCAGTTTCAATTGCGCGGCCGCTATCACTACTATATGCGTTCATAAAATGAATATCTTTTAATCCTGTTCCTAAATTTGTGGCAACTTCAACACCTTTTTCTACTAAAGGAGAATCTGCCCAACCTTGCGCGCGATGATTCGTATTTAATATTGTTTTACCGTGTCTTGTAACATATAACGTCACTACATTCTCATTGCTATCTGTTTCTCGCTTATTCATTTCATTCTCTCCCTTTACGTTTCTATATCAATTTTACCACCTCAATTATTCATTGAGCAAAATATACGTCAGTAGATCCGCTTAATAAAAAAAGCTATCTTTCTGTATATCCATACAAAAAGATAGCATCTTTTATGATTACATTTCTTAACCGGTACTCCTACTCAGCAAAAGCACTCGAATATTGTACAATTCCTTCTACACCTCGAAGAGCATTTTCTGTTAATTCCTTTATCATAAATACCTCTTCAGGCACTTCAAACGGTGCTTTTACATTCCACTCACTTGCTTTCTTAAAACCAAATTTCGGGTAGTACTCTGGATGTCCTAATACTACAACTGATCCGTATCCAAGTTCTTTCGCTTTTTCTAAAGCAGCCGTGATCAGTTTTCCACCAATTCCTTTCTTCTGATGACCCCTAGCAACTGAAACTGGTGCAAGTGCTAACGATTCTACAGAAGTTCCACCTTGTTCTATTGTAATTTTCGATAACATAATGTGACCAACTATATCTTCATCTACCGCAACAATTGATAACTCCGGAACAAATGCTTCACATTCTCTAATACGTTTTACAAGTTCATGTTCTGTTTTATCACTAAATTCTTCAAGTGAAAATACTTCTTTTACGACTTCTTCTGTTTTTCTATAATCATTTTTTTGTTCTTGTCTAATCGTTACCATTTTAACTTATCCTCTATTCTTTCTTATTTCTTTTTGAATTTTACGCAATGCTTTTTTCGATCCGCGCTCAATATCATGTTGCATTTTTCTCTCTTTATAATCGACAAATAGTGTATTTAAATCGTATCCCTCTGGGTATAATTCCTTCGCTGCTACCTCTAAATTCATACGTTTTACATTTACTTCAACGAATTCACCGTTATAATATACAACAACGTTATAAAAATTATCTTTTTCCTTATAGATGATACCAAAATCATCATAATCTAATAAATTCACACGATCGCCGATTTGGTACTCATAATGAAATTCTCTTTTTTCTTGTACAAATTTCGGTTTTCTAATTTTACTTTCATTCACTTTTTCTAAGGCGTACTCTTTATTTCCCATGTACTCTTTCGCTCTTTTCAGCACATGTTCTTTTACGCTCATTTTATTCGCAATCCAAAGTGCATTACTTTCTCCTGATTTTCCGATAACTAATTTATAAAGCGGCTCTAGCGTTTCACTATTAAACTGCATCGCTGCATTCATAAAGTCATCGTGCATTTCTGAGAATCGTTTAATTTCTCCGTAATGCGTACTCGCAACGGTAATACATCCCGCAAGGTACAACTCTTCTAAAATAGAAATTGCAAGTGCTGCTCCTTCATTCGGTTCAGTCCCGCTTCCTATTTCATCAAATAATAACAACGTATTATTATTTGACATCCTCATAATCTCAGAAAGATTTTTCATATGAGATGAAAATGTACTTAGTGCATTTTCGATACTTTGATTATCACCAATATCTACAAATACATTTTCAAAAATAGCGATTTCTGTACCTTTATCTCCTGCAATATGAAGACCTGACATTGTAGCTAATGTTAACAATCCAATCGTTTTTAACACAATTGTCTTTCCGCCCGCATTCGGCCCTGTAATAATTAAACTACGATACTCTTGACCAATTTCAAAATTTAAGGGTACAACTTGCCCTGTTAAAAGCGGATGCTTACAATTCACTAAATGAATGTAGCCATGATCATTTAACTTCGGCTCTATTCCATCAATTGATTTACTAAACTTCGCTTTTGCAAATACCATATCATACTGACTAATTAGCTCCATGTTAATCTTTATACTATAAATGTTTTCTAACACCATTCCTGATAAAGTCGCTAAAATTTGATATTCTTCAACCGCTTCTTCTGCTTTCAAACCCGCTAGTTCCGCATTCAATTTCGTAACCGTATGCGGTTCTATAAATACAGTAGAACCTTTTGCCGAGGCTTCAATAATACTTCCAGCAACTTGGTTTTTATAGGAAGATTTAATTGGAATCGTATAACGGTCATCCTTTTTACTAATAAAGAATTCCTGAATGAATTTCTTATTTGCACTACTATTTAAAAACTTTGTTAAACGTTCTTTTATTTTCCCATCTACAGAATCGATATTATTTCGAATTCGTTTTAACTCTTTACTTGCAGCTGCATCAATACTATTTCCTTTAATTGAAAAGTTAATTTCCTCTTCAATACTTTTATATTCAGTCATTGAATTTGCATAAGAAGCTAATACTGGTGCAAAAAATTCTTTATCTAACATAAACTTTTTAATCTTTCTACATCCGCGTAAAAAGTCTGAAACACTGACTAATTCTTCTGGATCTAAAATCATCCCTTTTTCTAATTTTTGAATTGTACTAGCAATATTAGAAATGCCGAAGAAAGGAACATGCCCTTCTGCATCTAATATAGCTCGTGCTTCTGTCGTTTCATTCAACCGATTTCTCACTACTTTTATACTCGTACTCGGCTCTAATTTGTTTAATAATTCCTTACCTAATCCACTTACACAATAAGATTTCACTATATCCTTTAATTCGTTATATTGTAGCTTTTCAAAAGTCATCGTATTCATTTTGTTTCTCCTCACTATGATTGATTTTTATCATAAATGAAGATACCTACTCATTAGATTCCAATGAGTCATATATAAAATCCCATAATTATACAATAAAAACATATACAAAAAAGCTGCGGGGATACCGCAGCTTTTACATTTACAAGGCATTTGTAATAACATATGAGGAAATAAGCCATAAAAAAATAGATGGCAGTCCCTTATTACACGCTTTATAAAGTATTGTAGGTATCTTCATAGGTTTTGAAATAAATGCATGACAAAATTAGGGGTATGATGTACATAAAAATCCCCTGGTCTTATCCGATTTATTTCATTAAATTTTTCCTATTTAGTACCTACCGCACTCACAAAAAGCACCTCTCATTAATTTATATTATAGTCATTGAAATCTAATTTACTGAAATCATCATACTATATGTTTTGTAAGAAGTAAAGGTGTCAAACTATTTCCTTGCAGACTGTAAAATGTTCATATAATCAACCTTTTTCTCAAGGGTCTTTTTCGCATCTTCAGCCGTTACTATATAATCTACAGGAATATTTTGTAGTACATCCTTATTAATATTTGGCAACTGAATCGTTATATCTTCTACATTACTTTTACTATTTTCAATCGTTTTATTAAATTCCTGAATACTTCTTGCAACCCCCGCTAATGTTTCCATATGTACAGAATTGTTTACATCTAAAACAGTATTACTTTTAAAAACTGCCGTATAATACTGTTGCAAATTTTTCTTCGCTATTTGTTCCTCAGTATTCTTATCGGAAACATTATCCCCAGTCTGCATTTGATCAAAAGTAAATATAGTGTTTTTCTCTCCATAATATGTATTAAATCTTCCTTGTAAATTATTTGCTTCCTTTTTCTTTTCATAGTTATCATTATTTACTTCTGGAGAGATTTGCCCCTCGAAGTACAGTTGAAATTGCAAGTGTGGTTCATCGACTTGCTGCACAGTAACTATCCGCCCCTTTGGACCAAGGAAGTCCTTTCCGTTATCCAGAGTTTCAACTCCGTTTAATTTAACAACCATACCATACTCCGATTTTGTATAACTTTGTGCTTTTTGTTCAATTTCTTCATTCGATATATCACATGATGTTAATAGTAATAAACTAAACATTATACTATATTTCATTATTGTTCTTTTCATATTGCCTCTCCTTTTGCTACTACCACCTATACAGAAATGTGCCTATGGATTTTAAATTACGATTTATATAAAGAACTTCTTCTAAAAAGCGCTACATCAAACTATCTTCGCTAACTTGAATAATAAAAACTCATCATCTTGCTTTAGAAAACACTAATAACCACAAGTATAAAAATACCCATTAACTATCATTTTATGATAATAGTGTAATTTTGCATTATAATAATTTTATCGTAAAGCAAATATAATATCTATTAAAATCACATTAAAAACATACTAATATTTAGTTCTATAGCAATCACAGTAAGGAGATGTTCCTCGAGTACGAATAAGATGACATTATTTATTCCAATGCATCTCTTGGTGTTTCAAAAGCCGACTAGTTCATTTATAAACATAAAGATTTAGGAAGGATAACAATATAAAAAGAAGAGGAAAACTTATATTTCCCTCTCCTATTTCATCACCAAATTACTGCTGAACATATATGGAAACTGATCCTCCACTTACTTGGAATTGTCCCCAACCATCCTTATTAATTGTTACAGTATTTGTTTGATTACCCGTAATATCGTACCATACTTCCCCTGCGTTATTCTTTCCAACATCCATCCACTTTGCCCCTCCTGGTCCATCAGAGATTAATGTTGCTAAACCAGAATTAGCATGTACACTATCACCTTCTCTTGTCCAGCCAATCACATCTGGATGATCAAAATAATCACGCTGCGTACCATATGCAAAGTTTTTTCGTGCCGTCAAAATCGGATCAATTTTGTCCTTTAACGCTGGAATTTCATAGTTACTATTTCCTTTTGTACCATAGTAATCACCATAGAAAACAGAAGGATACCCCTCTGCACGCGTTAAAATAAATGCATATGCCAGCGGCTTGAACCAAGGGCTCACTACAGATTCCAATGACTGACCAGGCTGTGAATCATGATTTTCAACTAGAGTAACCGCAAGTGTAGGATGATTCGCAACTACCGTTCCTTTTAAAATATTTCTCATATCATAATTTCCATTTCCTGTTGAAGCATAATGAAAATTATAATGAAGTGGTGCATCGAACACAGATTGATTATAATTAACCTTCGCTAAATAATTATTTAAAGTCTGGATATCATTTTGCCAATATTCAGCTACTGTAAACATTTCTTTCCCTGTTTGCTGTCTAACGTGATTTACCCAATCGCGCAAATATTCATGATCAATATGTTTAACAGCATCTAAACGAAAACCATCTAAATTTAATTCATTCGCATACCACGTTCCCCATTTTTTCATTTCATTCGCAACATCTGGATGACCAAAATCAAGATCCGCATACATCAAATAATCATAATTCCCATTCTCGCTAGACACTTCCCAGTCCCATGCTTTACCTATGCCCCTAAATTTATAAATTCGGTTTAATTTCCTTCCTTCATCCCAATCCGTTCCGTCAAAATGATACCATTTCCATTTGAAATTAGAATAAGAATCTCCACGCCCTGGAAAGTTAAATCCCGTCCACGCACTAATTTCATAATCACCTGATACTTCAATATTCCGATTGCTCGGGTCTACCTCAACTGCTGTGACAGTTTCTGTATAATCAGCCCCACCTTTATGATTCATAACTACATCACCGTATACATCGATGTTTTTCTTATGTAAAGCGTCAATTGCAGATTTCAATTGTGCTTTCGTCCCATATTTCGTCCGCACTGTGCCCTTTTGATTGAATTCCCCCAGATCATATAAATCATATGCTCCATATCCTACGTCATTTTGCGTAGTTCCTTTATATGCAGGTGGTATCCAAACAGATGTAATTCCTTTTTCCGCTAAATTTTCAGCATCAGTACGCAAACGATTCCAATGATTCCCATCATTCGGAGCATACCACTCAAAATACTGCATTAACGTTCCATTGTTAACTGTGTCTGCATATGCTTTACTCCCCTCATATATACTAGGTAAAAACATAAAAACTGACAATCCGACTATTGTTATTCTTTTAAACATCTGTACACCATCCCCTTCCAAGAAAGCGTTTGCATAGTTTATCAGAATTATTATAATATTCGTCCCACCGTTAGTAAAGTAGCAATCTCTCACTCTCCCATATTATTTTTAGTCTAATTTCAAATATTCAACGTAGTTTTAATTTCACATCCTATTCAAGATTGTTTACAATTTACCTATAAAAGCATAACGGAGGGATTTCGATGACAGACTTTCAAAAACAATTTTTCGCACGATTACATATAGAAGAAAAAGACACAGTTTCATTTGAAGATTTATCTAACATTATGTACGCAATGGCACAAACTGTTCCTTTTGAAAACTTAAATATTCTCGAAAAGAATTTTAAAGAAATATCAAAAGAAAATTTGAAAGAGAAAATTTTAGTAAATAACCGTGGCGGTCTTTGTTATGAACTCAATCCTACTATGTATTACTTCCTGAAAGATTCTGGATTCGATGTTCATCTCGTTTCAGGAACAGTTTATAACGCTGCAAACTCCATATGGGCTGTTGATTCTGGCCATATCGCAATCGTTTTAACACATCATAATGAACTTTATTTAATTGAAGTAGGATTCGGATCATACTTACCTCTTGCCCCTGTCCCTTTCTCAGGTGAAGTCATTCACTCTGTTACAGGAGATTATCGTATTCGTAAAGAAATGACCGAAAAGGGAAACTACATTTTAGAGATGCGGAAAAACAATGAGTTCTTGGATCAATCTTCTGCTGATGATTGGACGTTAGGCTATGCATTTTATATAGAAGAAGTGGATGAAGAAAAAGCAAATACAGCACAAAAAATTATCGTTGAACATGAAGGATCACCCTTTAATAAAGTACCTCTTATTGTAAAACTAACTGAAGATGGGCATGCCTCTTTAACGAAAGATAGCCTTACAGTAGCGAAAAATGGTAAAAAAACGAAAGAAACCGTTACAAACATGCAATATACAAACCTTTTACATTCAAAATTCGGAATTACACTATAAGTAAGTAAGCCTTGTTATTTTAGCAGGGCTTTTCAATTTTCAGCAGGGATTTTTTGCAATTTGTTGTATTTCATAGTTATATAGAAATATAACTACATGTTTAGAAAGGAAATGATTATGACAGAACTTAAAGATCGATTACAAGTAGCTGATATAGAAAAATGGGATTTAACAGACATTTACCATACAATTGAAGATTGGGAAAGTGATTTTCATAAAATTGAAGTATTAACGAAGGAATTACACGAGTTTAATGGAAATATTCACGACGGCAATAGTTTATTAGCTTATTTAACGAAGAGTGAAGAAATTTCTAGCATAATATCTTTAATGTTCGCTTATGCACGATTACAATCTGACCTTGATACACGCGATACTGACGCGCAATCTCTTGTCGATAAAGTATCACAATTACACGTGAAAGTAAGTGCAGCAAAATCTTTCTTTTCCCCCTTCTTACTTAGCATAGACGAAAACACATTACATTCTTACATAGAAGAAACAGAAGGCTTACAATATTATAAAGAAGACTTATTTGAATTATACCGTTATAAAAAACACGTATTAAATAAGGACCAAGAAGAAATTTTATCACAAATGGGTGAAGCTCTTTCTTCTCCACAGCACACATTTGGTATGTTAAATAATGCAGATATATTATTTGGTGAAGTGACGACTGACGATGGAGAGAAAGTGAACTTAACACGCGGAATGTATGCAAAGTTAATAGAAGATACGAATCGTGAAAAGCGTAAAGAAGCTTATAAAGCATATTACAAACCATATGTTCAGTTAAAGAATTCCATCGCATCTACTTTATCCGCTGCTATTAAAAATAATGTTACTGTTTCGAAATTAAGAAACTATCCATCAGCGCTAGAGAAATCATTATTTGGCGATATGGTTCCGAAAGAAGTATATGAAAACCTAATTGATACAACGAAAAAAAACATTCAAACATTACATACATACAATGAAATTCGAAAAGAAAAATTAAACGTAGATGAACTAAGACAATACGACTTAGGCGTCGATTTAGTAGAAGGTGCAAAACAAGACATCCCATATAGTGAAGCATTTGACATTATGATTGCATCACTAGCTCCTTTAGGAGAAGAATATATTGAGACATTAAAAAGTTTTAAAGATAAAAGATATATAGACGTAAGAGAAACACCAGGGAAACGTTCTGGTGCTTATAACTTTGGTGTATACGGCGTTCATCCTTTCATTCTTTTAAATCATCACGATGATTTAAACAGCCTGTTCACTCTTACTCATGAATGCGGTCACGGTATGCATACGCACTATTCACATGGATACCAACCAAGAATTTCTGCACATTATTCTATCTTTGTCGCAGAAGTCGCTTCTACAGTAAATGAAGTCTTATTAATTCACTATTTATTAAAAGAAGCAAAAGATACGAACGTGCGTAACCATTTAGTTAACCATTTTATTGAGAAATTTAAAGGTACTTTCTTTACACAAATTATGTTTGCAGAATTTGAAAAAATCACACATGAAATGGCTGAACAAGGTAAACCATTACATGCACAAGTCTTCAGTGAAATTTATGAAAAGCTATTTAAAGAATATAACGGTGATTCACTTGTATTTGATGAAGAAGTAAAATACGGATGGGCTAGAATCCCTCATTTCTATCGCCCGTTTTACGTATACAAATATGCAACTGGATTCGCATCTGCCATTCAAATCGCTGATAAACTATTAAGCGGTGATCCGAATGCTCAGAAAAATTATATTGAATTCCTTAAAGGCGGAAGTTCAGACTACCCATTAAACTTATTGAAAAAAGCTGGCGTCGATTTAACAACGCCAGAACCGATTGAAAGTGCATTGAAACAATTCACTCAACTTGTTGAGGAGTTTTCAGCTCTATAAAAAAGAGCCTCTCGCTAGAGGCTCTTTTTTATATTCCCTTTCCTTCTATTAAATCATTCGCCATTTTCCTAAATTCTTGATTAAATGCATCATTCATACCATTTTGGACGTTAGAAAATAATATGACAAACGTTCGTTTATCCCAGTTAAAATTATTAAAAGTGTTCCAGCCAGCTAATACACCGTGGTTATGATAATAATCTGGATAAATATAGAAACTAAATCCATATTTTCTTGCAGGTGATGCAGAAAACATATCTGATACACTTTGTTTAGAAAGTAGTTTACCATCCATAATAGCTTCATCTAACTTTTTCATATCTTCAACAGTCGTATACATTTCACCACAACCATACAGCCAGTTCATTTTTAAGCGAGGTGTGGCTATTAACTTATTATCTTTTTTCGTATACCCTTCTGCTAAGAAAATATCTTCTGGGAGTGTTGCGCCCATTCCAGATTCATTCATTCCAACAGGAGTCAAAATATTTTCTTTCACATATTCAGCAAGTGGTTTATTTGATATTTTTTCTACAATATATGCAAGCACCATATAATTATAATCTGTATATTTCCATCCTGTCCCTGCTGGAAATTGTAACGTTTGTGCCCCAATCCACGTTACTAATTTTAACCGTGATGCTGCGTCAACACTACCTTGTCCCTGTTCTGGTAATCCAGACGTATGTGTTAACAAGTTTCGTAACGTAATGTTTTTATCTGCTGGAAACGATGGGATATATTTATTTACATTGTCTTCAATGTTCAACTTCCCTTTTTCTTTTAGTTGCATAATAGATATTGCAACAACTGTTTTCGTAATAGAGCCAATGCGATATTTCGTTCTTGGCGTTGTTAATACTTGATCTTTCACATTCGCATAACCGTAGCCTTTTCGTAAAATGACATGACCTTTACTTGCTACAAGAACACTCCCATTAAATCCTTTATCTTTTAAGTACTGATCTAGTTTTCCAGCTGCAATTTCATAACGCTTTTTCTCATTCGCATCAATTTCCTGCTTAACATCTTTTTGCTTACTATTTACATTAGAAAATGCCTTTGCATCATATTTTTTTCCTTTATTTGCATGTATTAGTGTAACAACACTTCCACAAAAAACAGCAAAAATAAAGAAAATGATTAACCATTTCTTTAACATACTAGGAACCCTCTTTTATCTAGTTTCACTTAACGTATATCCATTCTATTTTATATCTTTTAATTATCAAGTATATTATAATATTATTTAATATTCACTCTGTTAAAACTAGATTCCTTTTTCTCATTTTCAATTTTGACTACTCTCTATTGTATTTCTTTCTTGCAAAATTTCCAACATACAATCGGATGCATTACACTATAATTTCAAATTCTTTTGTAACATTTGTTACATACTAAAAAGAATGGAGATGTACTATGAAAAACACCGATAAACGCAATCGTTTAGATGATAAGATGTTTCATTATCGGATAACAAAAAATAACATGTTATTAATTGAATATTACGGAAAATAGATTGTGATATTAAAAGGAAATGATGCTGAAAAATTTTTAAATAAAATAAATCATGCAAATAACGATAAAGAAAAACAGGTAATTATGGCTAAAATTACAGGTAATTTCAAAAGAGGCAATGAACGAAATTGAAAACGAATCTCATTTACATTTTGATTATACAACAAATAAAAAAAGAAATGTCGCTCATTCAACATTTCTTTAGACTTTCTTCATAAAAAATTTACATTGCTACCATTCCTTCATTTTCTATACTTCCTATATAAGCTGACCGCTGAAATAGTTAGTAATACAACTATGCATAACCACGCATACGTATATCCCTTCTTATCTACAATATAACCAAATAAAGCAGGCGCAACAATAATGGCAATTTGATTTAATGTAAGTGCAAAACTCACTGTCATCCCTACTGATTCTTCACTTGCTGATTCCGCAACTTCAGCTATATAAAGACTAAACCATCCAATTGAAAAGAAACCTAACAATGCACTTACACCATACAATACATTCGTTATTGTATGTATGCTCATTACTAATATTAGAATGAAGAAAATAGAAATACAAACAGTTATAAATAAGGGGATACGCCGATTTCCCTTATAAAACAAATCACTAGTAGCTGCTAATATAACCCTACCAACCATTCCAGAAAAGAACATAACGGAAAATACTTTTCCAGCTAAAATTGGCGTGATTGATTGTTTCAATACTAAAAATTTTATAAAGTGTGCAACTAACACCATTTGCAATGAAATCATACAAATGCCAGTTATATAAATTGCATACAACTCTTTTTTACACATCACTTCTTTTAACTGCATCCAAAAAGAAAGTTTACTACGTTCTTGTTTAACTTTCTCTTGAATATATGGTTCCTTATAAAATATAAAAAATAAAAACCCTCCAATTATACAAATACATGCAATGCTATTTACCGCGTAAGCCATATTATATTTTATTGTAAGAAACGGGATCAACACTCCCGCTAATGTACCACCAATCGGTATACCGGCTTGTCTAATTCCCATCGCTAACCCGCGATTTTCTTTTGAGAACCACTTCATTATCACCTTACTTCCTCCTGGCTGCGAAACACTATAAAACGTTCCTACTAATAAAAGTACAAAAAGTAACCCATTAAATCCATTGACCATATTAGTCAGTAAAAACGAACCTCCTAATAAAAATGAACTTATCGAAATTAACAACTTTTCATTGTATTGATCAAGTAGCCGCCCGACAAAAAGCATACAAAATAGCGGCCCTATATTTACAACACTTACTAACAATCCGATCTCCGTATTCGTAAGTGCATATTCTTCTTTCCAAAATAAAGCAAACGCTCCAACACCATACGTTATAAGTGTTGCTGTTGTTTGAGCAACCGTCGCAAAAATTAACATAACCCACTTATAAGTACTATTCACCCTTTCTTCCATTAACACAATGATCCCTCCATCCCCTTCCATTGTATGAAAGTTCTGATATTATATAAAATAAAGATTTATCATGTAATCCATCAAAAAAAATGATACCTTTTCTGGAGGGATGATACTTGGATATAAAAGATTTAACTGTATTTTTCGAAGTTGCGAAAGAAAAAAACATATCTCACGCAGCTCAAAATTTAAACTATGTACAGTCTGGCGTAACAATGCGTATGAAACAACTAGAAAACGAATTAGGTGTGCCTTTATTTTACCGAAACGGAAAAGGTGTAACTTTAACTTCTAACGGTGAGATTTTATTAACATACGCCAAACAAATTATCCACTTAATGGATCAATCTGTTAAAGCAGTTCAAAGTAATGGGATTGAACCAAGAGGCACTTTAAAAATTGGATGTACAGAATCTACAACCGCTGTAAGACTTCCATCTATATTAACGGCCTATTATGAAAAATATCCAAAAATCGAATTGATTTTAGAATCAAATACGACAGAACAATTGATTAGGCTTGTACTAGAACGAAAACTGGATGGAGCGTTTATAGCTGGCTCTACTCAGCATGCCGAACTTCATACAAATATATTTCGTGAAGAAGAATTAGTTCTCATTAGCAAAAAGCCTTTATCTTCCTTTAAAGACATAGGAGACATGAATTTACTTGCATTTAGTCACGGGTGCTATTATAGAAATTTATTAGAAGATTGGCTTCAAGAAGAAGGAATTTCACCTAAGCGAGTATTTGAGTTTGGAACAATTGAAGCGATACTCGCATGTGTAAAATCAGGTATGGGCATAGCAATTATGATGAAGTCTATTTTAAATGGTCATCAACATGACGTATCATTCAACCCTTTACCAAATAGCTTCAAAAAAGTTCCTACTACTTTTATTACTAGAAAAGATATATATCACTCTGCTGCATTACAAAAATTTATGGAGATGACTCACAATGCGTGAAAAGAAAATACGTGGTATGAAACGAAAAACAAACACTATGATAAAGCGAATTGAGGAACATACAAAAACGTTCCCTTCTACTTTCTATAACGATGAATATTGGAATATGCTATTGCCAGTTTCGCAAGCTTTTATTGACTCTCGTAAAACACCTAGAAAAGTAAAACGGTTATGTATTCAAACCTTATTAAATCAAGCAAATCATTTAATAAATATGAAACCAAGCGATACACATACATATCGAGTTGTTGTTTTAATTTCTATAAATAATTTGTGGGATTCGCAAATCATTATATTTAAAAATGAGGACTACTTTCATAATTTCTTTAATAGAAATAGTGAATTTCAAAAATGGATTCTTCTTTCAAATGAAATTGATTTTTGGGAGACATGGGAAATGTCAGTTTGTCATTCCTTCAAAACGCTTCACTCTCAAGAAATTATTTATGATGTAGATGAATGCTATGAAAAAGAGATTACATTTATCGGGGAGTTAAATTAAAAAGGGTATACCTAAAACACTGGTATACCCTTTTCCACTTATTTTCCCTTCAATACACTATGTAATCGATCCGGATAATTTGTAAACATTCCTGTAGCACCCCATTTGATTAACAGTCTCATATCTGGTTTCTCATTAATTGTATAAGGGTGAATTAACAGTCCATTTTTTCTAGCCATTTTCATATATGACTCATCAATAATTAGTTCTCCGTTATCATTACGTAAGTTTGGTCCAATACCAGCTGCATACTTTTTAATTTCTTGAAAATCATCATTCGTTACACTTTTCGGTTCATGTGTAATGCCAGACCATTCAACAATTTCATTGTTTTCATTTGGATAATACCAAAGCAATTGAACTAACGGAATATTTTCATTCATACTATGAATCTTTTTCAAACTATCTTTACTAAATGATTGAATCATAACACGGCTAGAAGACATGTTTTGGCCTACTAAATTATATTTTTGTAACAGCGCCAACAATTTCTCTTCCATTCCTGGATACACATCTGGTGATTTTGTTTCAATATAATACTTCATACTTCTTCCATACTTTTGGAAGATTTCTTCAAGAGTTGGAACCTTTTGCCCAACATACTCTTGCTTAGCCTTTTCTGGATACGCTTTATTAAACCATGATCCAGCATCTAAACTCTTTATTTCGCTTAACGTTTTATCGCGTACTTCGCCTGTTCCATTTGTAGTGCGATCAACTGCTGTATCATGCATTGCAATTAATTGGCCATCCTTTGTTAATTGAATATCTAACTCTAAATAATCCGCTTTCATTTTTTTCACTAAATCATAAGAAGCAAAAGTATGCTCAGGTGCATGTCCACTTGCTCCGCGATGTGCAATATTTAAAAACTTATTCGTATTCCATTCATGCTTTCCTTCTGCTTTCGCATGAACAGCTCCCCCAGCAAAGATGCTTCCCGTCATAAAGAAAATAACTAAAACGCTAATAATCTTTCTCATCCTTCAAACCCTTCCTACGTTGTAAATTTCAACAAGCTAATGAGATTTACACGAAATAGAAGACACACTTTCATTATTTTTATAAACCTATATTAAAATTCCAATCTTACAAATATACTTTCTCTATATTATTAATATAGAAAACTAGTATTATCCTATTTAATTCCTATAGCCCTCCTTTTCACATGTAACTCCCTATTTTGTACGGTTCATTCAATAAAAAAAGCCATAAATTATTTAGAATACACTCCTGTGTCCCTAAATAAATTTATGGCTTTTCTCAAATATCTCCGGCCTCTATTAACTTGTCGAATTTAATCATATCAAACCTATTGAAATTTGTGAATATTTTTTTCAGTACAGTGAAGCACATAAAACAATATTTCTGTAGTTACTTAAAAATCACATAATAAATTTCTCATTACCTCTTCCAATACTATATCTGGATTTACTACCGTTTTTTCCGAACGCCATCCTATAAAGCCATCTGGTCTAATTAATACAGCACCTCCATTCTCTATACCATATAATTTACTAAAAATATCTTCTGGAACAACAAAGTCTCCACTTAAGCCAACACGATACCCTTTTATATTTATTCCTAATTTAGCTGAAACAGTATGTGCTGCCTCAGCCCAAGAACTATTTTCTACTCCTGTAAGTAATACAAAACTGTTACCGAATAAGTCTAATGTAGAAACTTTCTTCCCTTCATACGTTCCCCATAAATGTGGCGCTCGCGTTCCAGGTCTTCCGTTCAACTCTATGCTATCCATTCTATGCGGAGTGACTGAATCATCTATAATCGCCTCTGAACAATACTGATATCCAACTGTAACAGCTAAACCATCCATATTATTCAAACTGCCTTCCTCTCTATTCGCAGCACGAAACAGTAAACTACTTGCATAAGCGGTCGTTAATTTTGCAACAGAGTGTCTCTCCTCATGATATGTTTCTAACAATTTTGGTTTTGCCTTCCCTTTTATAACAGCCGCTAATTTCCAAGCTAGATTATGCGCATCTTGTATTCCTGTATTTGAACCAAATCCTCCTGTTGGCGGCATAATATGTGCAGAATCGCCAACTAAAAAGGTTCGATTTCCTTGAAATTTCACCGCTGTACTTTCGGCTGCTTCCCACGGTAAAACACTTAATATTTTTGATTCAACATTTGTACTTCCAATTGCTATTTGAATAATTTGTTTACAACGTTCTATAGTGAAGTCCTCTAGCCCCTCTCCTTTTAATGGATCGTAGGCTACATGATAAATCCATTTTTTTACGTTATCAACCGGGATAAGTGCACCAAGAACCTCCGGATGAAGTACCATCGAAAAACCGAATGCATCTCCTTGTATAAACTCACTTAAATCAGCTTCAAAATAAATATTCATATAATAGCCACCAATGGTTCCACGACCCTCAGTTTTAATCCCTAACTGCTCACGTATTTTACTTTTCGCTCCATCCGCTGCAATTACATAGTCACAATGTATGACACTTTCTTTTTCTGTTTCACGATTTCGAATCGTTGCTTTTACCCCGTTTTCATTTTGTTCAAATGAAACTAATTCATGATAAAAAGATAGTTGCTCGCCTAATGTTTTCACTTCTTGTAACATCATCTCTTCTAAAATAATTTGATAACACGCAGTTTGTTTTGATGGACTAATCTTTTCTATTTTTTGAAGTAACTCTTCATCGTTTCCGTATTGCGTCGCTCTCATTTGTTCCAATTCTTCTTTATTCGCCTCAGCTATTGTATGAACCGCTATTCTTCCTCTGCAGTTCTCTAATGCTTTACCTGCCAATTTAATTCTTTTTTCCAAGCCTAATTCTCGAAATAACTCCATTGTACGTAAAGTAAGACCGCCTGCTTTCGGATGAATGGCAGTAGACGGATGCCTTTCAATAAGTAAGTACTCAATATTATGTTTTGCAAGAAATAACGCAGACGCTAACCCAGATAATCCCCCTCCAACAATTAAAACTGGTACATAATTCGATTTCATATATTTACCCTCCACATCATTGTTCTGAGCTCAGTGACATAAATATAATCAAAAAAAACATTAAAATATAGACTTATATTTCATTTTGAATTATCATATAGATAGATTACGCCCCAAAATTCCTTTTACCTTTTCATACATCTATAATCCACCTGAATTGTGTCTGTATGAAAGTGTAAAACAAAAGAATGTACTTTACGTTGAACCATGTTCTATCGTAAAAATCAAAAATAATACAAACATTATAAGCGGTCGTAACCTTATGGATTATACAAGGTTACGACCGCTTATTTTATTGTTACATCATTTTTTGTTTTTAAAACTTCATCTATTGTGTTATGTAATCCTTCCAATCCCTTTTCTATCTCCCTATAATTTTCAACAATAAAAAATTCATTCGTCTCGATTTTCTTTCTCAATATTGCACCTCATGCAACAATCATGTAGCATTACCGTATCGAAGTAATGGTTCATCATCTTAAACCTTTCGACTAATTACCTGGAGGCAAAGTGATTGAAATGAATAAACAAGAACAATTAAATATTATAAAAAAAGATTTTATTGATTCTCAAAAAGTATTATTGGCAATTGGTGATGAAACACGTCAAGCTATTTTATTAGTGCTAATGGAAACGGAATGTCAAACAGGATTACGTGTAGGAGAAATTACGAAGCAAACACACCTTTCCCGTCCAGCAGTATCACATCACCTTAAGATTTTACGAGAAGCTGGCATTATTTTAATGAGAAAAGAAGGTACAAAGAATTTTTATTATATTGATATATGTACAAAATTAGGTTTATTAAAAAATCTTGTATTAGATATTGAGAAGCTATTGCAAAACTTTTATTAAAACTTGGAGGTATAAGAAATGAAAGCAATGATAATTGATAGATATGGAAAAGTCCCAATGCGTATGGCAGAGGTACCTACTCCTGAAATTAATGAGTATGAAGTGCTCGCAGAAATTCATGCAGCTAGTATTAACCCAATTGATTTTAAAATACGTGATGGAAAAGTTAAAATGTTACTGAAATATGAAATGCCTCTAATCCTTGGGAATGACTTTTCCGGTGTCATCACGAAGGTTGGATCAAAAGTGACTCGTTTTAAAGTCGGTGATGAAATATATGCTCGTCCAAGAAAAAATAAGATTGGTACTTTTGCGGAGTATATAGCCATTCATGAAGATGATATTGCTTTAAAACCAAAAAATCTAAGTTTTGAGGAAGCGGCTTCGATTCCACTTGTTGGCTTAACATCATATCAAGCATTACATGACATCATGCAATTACAAAAAGGACAAAAGATTTTAATTCACGCTGGATCCGGTGGTGTTGGTACTTTCGCAATTCAGTTAGCAAAAATAATGGGTGCTACTGTTACAACGACTGCTAGTGAAGCTGGTAAAAATTTAGTAACGTCTCTTGGCGCAGATGAAATTATTAATTACAAAACAGAAAAATTTGAAGATATACTAAAAAATTATGATGCGGTATTTGATACAATCGGCGGTGCAACACTTGAAAAATCATTCAATATTATAAAAAGCGGAGGAAACATTGTTTCAGTTTCAGGTATGCCGAATGCTCGCTTCGGTAAAGAATTTGGTTCAGGCTTCTTTAAAACTCTCTTATTTTCATTAGCCAGCAAAAAACTTACTGCACTTGAAAAAAAGCATAATGCTCAATATTCATTTTTATTTATGAAGCCAAGCGGGGATCAATTACGTACTATTGCAAACTATATTGAAGCCGGAAAAATCAAACCGGTAATCGATCGAGTTTTCCCTTTTGAAGATGCTCAAAAAGCAATGGAATATTCAGAGTCTGGAAGAGCAAAAGGAAAAATAATTGTAAAAATTAAATAATAATAAAAACCTCCATTTTCTTAAAATGGAGGTTTTAAATTTGCTGTTAAATAGACATAGTGCAATGAAGTCCTTACAATAGATTGCAAGGGGAAATATTATATTATACTTTTAGTTAACTTTACAAAGAATACATACGTACAAATACATAACTTAAAATACAAAAAGGAGGAGATACAATGACTAAAAATAATGAAACAGGTTGGAATTTAGATAATAGTTATACGACTTTACCACAATCATTTTATACAGAAATCCCCCCTACTCCCGTAAGTTCACCGGAGTTAGTTAAACTAAACCATTCATTAGCGATATCTCTTGGCTTGACCCCATCGCTATCAAGCTAAGCCCTTACAACGTCAAGTATAGTAGAACTTGTTTCTTTTTTCTAAAAACTAGGTGTAGAGAATTTAAAGAGTTGCATGCGAAATAAACCCTATCGGGTTTCATTTTTTGAATTAGGCCGCTTGATCATCAGACATGGTACAATTGTAAACGACACCTAATATATCAAAGACGGTTTTTTTCTCATATCTATGGGATTTTCGCCCGTTCTGCTGTAGGAGGTTGAACAGGCGAATGAGAATCTTTGATAGTTCTTGGGTGTCTTTCTGTGTAGCTTGATAAATAAGAAGAAAATAATCTTTAATCATATATATGGCTTTATATTCACTCAGTTCTCGTTTCTTTTTCATAAGAAGTAAGTGTCGCATTTGAAACATAGTAGACGAACAGAGTAGAATGGCAATCAGTTGCCCATACAAATGACATTCCAATCTTTCTCGTTTTATCTTTTTACAATGCTGAATATGAAAGAATGATTTCCATGTTTTAAATAAAATCTCGATTTGCCAACGTAAAGAGTACCAATCATGTACTTGTCCCATCGGGACAATATCTGTAGAGGTATTGGTCATGTATACATTGATACCGCTAAGTCTTTTACTACGAGCAGAGTACTTCATTCCTTTCTTTTTTTCTCTTACAGTTTGATCTTGTAATCGTTTTTGTTGTTGTTCTTTTGTTAGCCGATGAACGATCACACGAGTTGGGATTTTATCAGTCATTCCTACATAAGCATCGGATATTTCATAGGTTTTTCCTGGTTGGAGAGAGTTCATTAATACCTCCATATCTATCTGTATATACTCTGTACCTTTCTTGATGCTTCCATCCTGAAAATAATCAGGTGTGAGATTTTTTTGATAAATACGTGTATTGGATTTAATACGAGAGATATAGTAAGCCTTTTTATCTTGTATATGTTGAAGATCTTTTAAATGAAAATACCCTAAATCACGGATACATAAATCATTTGGTGCTACAGTTGGAACACACAGAGAACCGTAGGTTCGATCATGTTGTTTCCCTGGACCTGTATGGATATGCAGGAATTGTCCGCTTAATAGGTCATATTCAAGTTGAATTTTCATCCCAGCAGTATGGCTACATCCTCCAGCCCCAGGATAAATGGTTGAAAATATATCTGGAAGCTGAAATGCAGTGGAATCTAAAATGCGAATACGCTTGAAAACAGAGGTGTATGGAGAAGAAAGTGGCATAGATGAAGTTAATTTTTTATTTAGAAGGTTAGTCAATATATGTTGTAAAAACTGAACGGCTGATGTATTAAACCGTTGATTCAGTCCTTCTGGACTGATAAGTACTTCTGTGGATGCTTCTAAACAGCTAGATAACTGAGCTAAAGAGGTTGTAGCGATATTTTGACTCATCCATATACATAAAGCGACTAAATCTTTTGCTTGGTATTTACTAGTTCGTTGTACAAAACCAACATCTCTAGCAAGATCCCGTAAGGTATTTGGAGATAAAAAACTTTGAATCTCTTGAGCAAATAGTTGTAATTCATCAGACACAGAAACAGACATAAAAAACGCCATCCTTTCCTATAATTCTACAGAAAGGATAACGCCTTTTTTGCTTTATGGATAGTGCAAAACCTTAGTTTTATATCGATGTAACGGTACCAAATAGCCGTTTAATAATTATTTATATCACCTTTATATATCTATATAATCAAACGTTATTAATTATTTTTAATTGCTCTAAAAGATAATCACAGACATTCACAAAAATACATTGTTTTTTTAAACTTAATAATAAGTATTTCAATTCAAATTCTTGATAAAAAATCTTAGTGATATATAGTTTAAACTCATCTAAATTAGGCTTTTCTGGGCTGTATAGCATATCTAAAGGAAGTTTAAATTTAGAAAATAAATGATCGTTTTGGGCAAAAATCGAAACTTCTTCTCTAGTTAATCGATCATGAAATGCAATTAAAATTTTTCTTAAGGCATTTACTTGTTCTTCTTCAAATTCATGATCTATAACAAATCTATAAAATGGGAATTCATCTGACTGAATCATACTTTGCATAAGTCTAAATTGATATCTTAATAAAGTCACTTCTTTGATTAAATCCATATTTCCCCTCCTTTATTTCCCTAAATTAACCAGTTTATCATAACAATTTATAACTCGAAATACAAATACTTATGATATATCACCCATACAATTTTTATTAACATAACCTATCATTATCAATAGTTAACGATGCATAAAATTTTCGTTATGGGGGTAATTAAAACTATTAGCTTGATGGGGATGTGGCTTGACCCCTGAAGAACTGAAAAAGGAAGCTGAAATTGCTATTTTCGCTGGTAATGCACTCCCAGAAGGAGCTCATCCATTAGCTCAAGCATATGCTGGCCATCAATTCGGACATTTTAATATGTTAGGCGACGGTCGTGCTCTTTTAATTGGCGAACAAATTACTCCTTCAGGTGAGCGTTTCGATATTCAACTGAAAGGTTCTGGCCCTACTCCCTATTCACGCCGAGGAGATGGCCGTGCTGCACTCGGTCCGATGCTACGTGAATATATCATTAGTGAGGCAATGTATGCACTTGATATTCCGACTACTCGTAGTTTAGCAGTTGTCACAACTGGTGAAGCAACATATCGTGAAACAAAGTTACCTGGAGCAATTTTAACTAGAGTAGCTAGTAGCCATATACGCGTCGGTACATTTCAATATGCTGCAGCTCGTGGTTCAATAGAGGACCTGAAATCACTAGCTGACTATACGATAAAAAGGCATTACCCAGAAATTGAATCCCATGAAAACCGATATACTGCATTACTACAAGCAGTCATTAAAAGACAAGCTAGTCTTATCGCAAAATGGCAACTTGTTGGATTTATTCACGGTGTAATGAACACTGACAATATAACGATTAGTGGCGAAACAATTGATTACGGTCCTTGTGCATTTATGGACAATTACGATCAAGGAACCGTATTTAGCTCTATTGACACACAAGGCCGTTATGCATATGGAAATCAACCATATATGGCCGCATGGGACCTCGCTCGATTAGCAGAATCTTTAATACCAATTCTGCACGAAGATGAAGAAGAAGCATTAAAAATCGCCCAAGACGAAATTTCGAAATTTAGCGTACAGTATGAAAACCAATGGTTCCTTGGAATGAAAAAGAAATTAGGACTATTTAGTAACGAAGAACAAGATCAATCACTTATTGAGCAACTTTTAAAAATGATGGAGAAATATAAAGCGGATTACACAAATACATTCCGTTCATTAACTCTTGATGCTATCGAAAATACAGCTCTATTTGAAAGTCCTGAATATAAAGATTGGTACAAACTGTGGCAATCTCGATTAAAAAGACAAGAACAATCGAAAGAAAACGCCTACGAAATGATGAAAAATAATAACCCATCAATCATCCCGAGGAACCATCGTGTAGAAGAAGCACTAGAAGCAGCTGTTACAAATGGAGACTATAGCGTAATGGAGAAACTTCTTGAAGCTTTATCAAACCCTTATGCGTATTCTACAGATCAAGAAGAATACTGCATTCCGCCTGCACCGACGAATCGCCCTTATCGTACTTTTTGTGGGACTTGATTGTTTAATATGTAAAAAGGTGCGTTCATATAAATTGTGTGAACGCACCCTTTTTATATCCCCCACTCAACTAAAACTTTAAAATGCACATCCCCCGATGCCATTTCTTTAATCCAAAACAAATTCTACACTATTCCAATAGACTTACTCGTAAGCTTGTTAAACAAATATTGAGAAATATAAAACATCATTTCTAAATATTTTTATTTTTGATACTATATTTTATAAGAATATTCAAAAAGTGAGGGGATTTCATGAACGTTCAACTACAAGGTAATGAACAAATTACAAAATTATTTAATGACTGGTATAGAGCTATGTTACAGCATCAAACTACCCATGCAACAAAAATAAAAAAAGATATTGAAAATATCATCTCTAATTCAGAAGAAGATACAAACCTACAATTGTATTATTCACTTTTTAATTTCAGATACAAAATTTTAACAGATGGTTTAAATATTAATAAAGATGATTTTAATAAAATTGATTCTTTCCCACTTCCAGAGAATGGGCTATTTTCTTATTATTATCATTTTTTTAAGGCTATTCACAATACAATTATTGGAAAATACAATACAGCAAAACACCTTTTCGAGAACGCTAAAAAGCTGCTAATACACGTATCTGACGAACTAGAGAATGCTGAATTTAACTACCGCTTAGCTTCCTATTATTATCAAACATATCAACCATTAGTAGCAATCCAATCTGCAAATGAAGCTAAAGCGATTTTTTCAAAACATATAAACTGTGAAATTAATGTTGCTTTGTGTGATAACATCTTTGGTTTATCTTGTATTGATTTAAAACAGTTTGAACAAGCTGAAATTAGACTTGATTCAGCATTAAATATTCTACAGAAGTATTCAGAGGAGACTTTATCATTAAGAGTACGACATAATTTAGCTTGGCTATATGCAAGTCAAAACCTTTCAGAGTTAGCAATGCGTCATATTTCAGAGGTTACAACTAAGCAACCAAATCACTTTAAAGCACTTTTTGTTGAAGCACGTGAATACTACAAGCTTGGAGAATATACCCAGGCTAAAGAACTTATAAAAAAAGGATTAAACATTTCAAATAAACTAGAAAACAAAGAGTTTCAATATCGTTTCATGATTTTAAGAGAACTAAATAATAAAACTTCTATAAATGATTTAGAAATGATAATTTTGGAAGGAATTTCTTACTTTAAAACAGAAAACCTTTGGGAATGTATACAAGAGTACACTGATGTTCTAGCAAATATGTTTTATGAAAAAGAAGACCATATAAAAGCTAGTCAATACTTTTACATGGCCAATCAAGCAAGAAAAAAACATGAAGAAAAGGGAGCTTTGATATAATGAAAAAGATTAAATTGAGCATCATTGGCTTAGCTGTTATTAGCATCACAACTCTTGGATTAAGCTTCACCTCAGAAACACCGAAAACACAGTTAGGATATGTAGCATTAAACATTGGGGACACCCCTGCACCACAAAGACCTGACCTTGTTCAATCCGTTGACGTAAGTAAAGACTACAACTCAACAACAACTGAAAAAGCACTTTAAAAAACGGAAGACCTTCAATTAAGAAGGTCTTTTTAAATACGCTTATTTAGAATATTTCCCTTTCATGTAGGCTTTATTTTCTCATCAACTCCGCAATCCTCTTACTCTCCTCACTACCAACTTTCTCAAGTTTCTCCACAACTAAATTCTGTCTCTCTACAGAATGATTTTGACTTAACTTCGCTTTTCCTTCTATTTTATTTATCTTTATTTTGAATCCAACTATTCCCTTACTTAATCCTCCCATATAATTCGGATCTACATCATTAAGTGAGTAGGTGCTCTCTGGATCTTCATATTTATTTACTAAATCTTGAAGAGAATCTACTAATGTCTTCTCATCTTCAACAATTTCTAATTCACCATATACATGCACTGCAACGTAATTCCATGTTGGTACTGCATTGTTTGTTTCATACCATGACGGAGAGATGTAACTATGTGGTCCTTGAAATATAGCTAGTACTTGCTGAGTCCCAATATCTTTCCACTGTTCATTCGGCCGTGCGAAGTGACCATGTAAAGTAAGGGTCTCCCTATTTAATAACAACGGCAAGTGCGTTGCATATGGTTCTCCGTTATGTTGAGAAAATAATGTCGCAAAGCTATTTTGTTCCATTATTTCGTACTTCATCTCTTCATCTTGTATTGCGAAATATTTTGGTATGTACATAAGCTCCCTCTTTTCCGCTCTTTTCTATTTTATTTCCTATTATATTTAGTAACCGCATCAATCAACAGGGCCAGTTTGTATTTGTTTTATAATGGCAGCTTTCTATTTCAAAACAATAGGCAGCATGTATTCCATGCTGCTTTAGTTTATTTTTTCTAATATATTTGTAATAAATACGGTCTTACCCTCAATATAACTAGATCGATTTTTCGACTCTCTTGCTAACTCTTCCTTCAAGTTTCCATACTCATTAGCTACTTCAGTATGTTCACGAAGGTAATCTCGAAACACTATATGCCTTCTCAACTCTTCACTATTTTTATCACACACATATAAATGATGTTCCATCCAAACTGTATTTCCCTCGTTCCATGGAACGAACGTATCCTTTCTTCCAAACGCCTCTCTTCCTTTAAAGCTCCATTCTAACTGATGATAGTACCCTATCTTCTCAAGTTTTTTTACTACCTCATGAAAAATTTCGTACTCTTCTATTACAACATCAATATCTAGTATTGGTTTTGATGCAAGCCCTTTAACAGATGTACTCCCAACATGTTCAATAGATACAATACTGTCTTCCATCACATCGTTAATGAGAGTTTGTAGCTTATTAAATTCACTTTCCCATTTGACATTATATTCTTCGATAGCAATTCTCTGCTTCAACGTACCCCTCTTCTCAAAACAAATTATAACCTCTGAATATGAGTATCCTTAAAATCCGTCTCATATTTCAATCCATATCCAAACATTCGATCCATTCCAATATGTGCTGTCCATATTAAGCCAATCATTATAACGGTATCTATCTTAAAATAGACACCTATTAGAACAATTAATATGGATATGATATATGTGTGACATACATTATATATTTTCGCACCAACGTGATTATTAATCCCATATGCTAACATTGATAGATCCGGCGCTAAAAGGAATACAAAAAATATAATCCAACTAAACTCATATATCGAATACATATAAATCGTGGCTAAAAATACAACCATTCCTTCAAAATGTACAATACGTTTTTGCATTATTTATCATTCCTATTTTTCTATATTTATTGATACATTTTCATCGCTGAAAGTATCCTTTGTATTTTTTGACCAGATGGTTGCTAATATTGGCCCTGCAATGTTATGCCATACTGCCGCTAATACACTTGGGAGTGCAGCAACCGGTCCAAAATGTGCTGTCGCCAGCGCAACACCTAAACCTGAATTTTGCATTCCTACTTCTATTGAAATAGCCCTTCTTGTCCCTTCGTCTAGTCCAAGTACGAACGCAGTTATATATCCGAGCAAAAAACCGAAAGCATTATGGAGCATCACCGCAATAAAGATAAGAAGTCCTGAAGAAGTAATGCTACTTACATTTGCTGAAACAACTGCAGAAACAATTATGATAATTGCTACAACTGATATTAAAGGAATAACAGTCATTCCTTTATTAACGATATGAGGGAAAAACTTTTTCACTACTAGTCCTAAAATAATAGGCACAATAATGACTTGTACGATAGAAAGAAACATGGACATAGCATTTACTGGCATCCATTGCCCTGCAAGTAATAGTAGAATGAGCGGTGTAGCAATTGGTGCTAGTAACGTTGATACTGAAGTCATTGCAATAGACAACGCTAAGTTCCCTTTTGCTAAATAAACCATAACATTTGATGCAGTGCCACCCGGTACTGAACCGAGCAACACTAACCCAGCTGCTAATTCCGCTGGCAGATTCATAACGTAGGCTAGTACGTATGCGACAAGTGGCATAATAATAAACTGAGCACATACACCGATAATAACTGGTAATGGTTTTGTAGCTATGATTTTGAAATCAACAGCCTTCAATGTTAATCCCATCCCAAACATGACAACCCCAAGTAAAATCGTTATGTAACTAGTTAACCCGAGAAATGGCGCGGGAATGAAATATGCAATAGCTGCAATACAAATAACCCAAAATGCAAAATACTTTCCAGCTATATTACTTATCGCTTCTAGTACTTTCATCCACTCAGCCCCTATCTTTTAATTGAAACACCTTTTTCGGATTCAAAATATTTTGCGGATCAAGAACTTTCTTTATTTTCTCCATTACAAATAATGCCGCCCCATGTTCTTCTTCTTGATACTTTCGTTTTCCGATTCCAACGCCATGTTCTCCTGTACACGTTCCTCCTCGTTTAAGAGCATACTGAACGATACTTTCATTTATTTCGTCTGCCTTCTTCACTTCCTCCTTATCATTTGTGTCAATCATTAAGAGTACATGGAAATTCCCATCCCCAACATGACCGAGAATACCGCCAATAAGCCCTACTTTATGTAATACCTCTTTCGCATGTTGAATCGCTCCAGCTAATTCCGAAATTGGTACACATACGTCTGTACTCATTAGCTTTTTACCAGGATAACTATGCACGTAAGAGTACGCTAAGTTATGTCTTGCATCCCACAGCTTATTTCTCGCTGCTGTTTCCGTCTCAAACGCAATTTCTATACATTTATGATCAAGAACGATTTCTTTCGTAAATTCAATATCTTGCTTTAACCCTGCTTCATTGCCGTGAAACTCTAAAAACAGTGTCGGTTCTTCTCTGTAACTTGTTTCATTGTAATAATTTACTTGTTTCATAGATAATTCATCAACGAGTTCAATTCTCGCGATTGGAATACCTGCTTGTAATATGTTAATTACAGCTTCTACTGCATCATTTATAGTTGGAAACGATGCCCTCGCAGCCATAACATGTTCTGGTATACCGTATACTTTTAAAGTTAACTCCGTGAAACATCCAAGTGTTCCTTCTGAGCCTATGAAAATACCATTTAAATGATAACCTGATGATGACTTCGCCGCTAAATTCCCGGTATGTATTACTCCTCCATCAGCAAGAACGACTTCTAAATCTCGAACTTGATCACGCATTACCCCATACTTTACCGCTGTCGTTCCGCTCGCATTTGTAGCAGCCATTCCTCCTAACGTTGCATCAGCTCCTGGGTCTACACTAAAAAATAATCCATACTTTTTCAATTCTTTATTAAGCTGAGAGCGCGTCACCCCTGGCTGTACTCTCACAAGAAAATCCTTTTCTCTTATTTCAAGTATTTTGTTCATAAGAGAAAAGTCCATTGTAATTCCTTTTTCGTAAGGAATTACATGTCCCTCTAAACTGGACCCTACTCCAAATGGAACGACAGCTGTTCCGTGCTGAATCGCTATTTTCATTATCGCGCTAACTTCTTCGGTCGTTTTTGGAAAAACAACTACATCAGGCAAACTACTACTATGGTAAGATTCATCTTTACTATGTAACTCTCGTACTGTCATATTTATTACTACTCGATCTTCAGGAAGTATGCCTTTTAATTCATTTACTACATGTTCAATTGTTATTTCCATAATCAACTCTCCTTTTTAATTTTAAAACAAGTATACCATCTTTATACGAAATAATTAGAAAAATAAGATTATTAAACCTGAACATACAAAAAAGAACCTGCAGCACACGCTACAAGTTCTTTTTCACTACATTTTAAACGATTTCTTTATTAACAACATAAACCAAATTAAAGTAACTGCCATCAACGAATGAGAAAATCCTACAATATAAGTTAACCCTTTAAAGTCAGCTCCATTTAACTGAAGAAGCCCTCTCGCTGCTAGCGAACCTAACATTAATGTTAATGCAATATTATGTAAAACAAACCACTTATTAAACCCTTGCACTTCATGAAACGCGAATACTTTTGCTAATCCTAAAGCAATTAAAAAGAAGAAAAAGCCAAGTACAAGTGTATGCGTATGCAAAAGATTTAACAAAGTAGATCCTAAAATCCCTTTATACTTACCATACTCCCTAGCGAAAATCCCTGATAATAAACCGATAATCAAATACGTAAACGATGCATTATATAATTTCTTCATTATGTACCTCCTTGAGTAGAATGTATAGTGTGTCATATTTAGTAATAATGATAGTTATATAGTAAAAACTCCTAGTCACCTAGGAGTCATTGTATAAGCATCTCACTCTTTACAATCAATCCTAATTATAAGATATCTCTCTATACAAAACAAACGAACTTTATGTGAACAAACACCCCCATTAAAATATGTTGCACTTTTGTTTTACACAATCCATACTAATTGTTATAACTTTTTAAAGGTGGTGTAATTATTGATAGTTCTTGAAACTGAACGTCTTAATCTTCGCTGGTTTGATATAAAAGACGCTCCTTTTATTCTTGAGTTAGTAAACGATCCTGCATGGATTCAGTTTATCGGTGACAAAGGAGTTAGTAACTTAGAAGATGCAAAAAATTATATTGTAAACGGTCCCATCGATATGTATAACAAACTTGGATTCGGCCTTTACTTAGTAGAACGAAAAAAAGATCTCACTCCACTTGGTATGTGTGGCCTTATTAAAAGAGATTCATTAGAAGACGTTGATATCGGGTTTGCCTTTTTAGAGACATTCCGTTCAAAAGGATATGGCTACGAGTCAGCTTCTGCGATAATCGAATACGGTGTACAAAAGCTCGGCATGAAACGAATTGTAGCAATTACTTCTGTAGATAACATCGCCTCAGGAAAGCTTTTAGAAAAAGTAGGATTACGATTTGAGAAAATCATTTCAGATTCAGGAGAAGATTTAAAATTATTTGGGTATAACGCATAGTAAAGAAGGTCGCCGTGAATGGTGACCTTCTTTACTATTTTACTGATCTCGTCATAATACTTTTAGTTCCATTTATAGTTTTGCAGTAATTCTTGTGATTACTACTATGCCTTTCATATCACATTTTTTGGAAATTCATAGAAATAAAACTTTCACATTTAAATAAATTATATTAATATATCAAATAAAGGAAGTGAGAATAAATGGAACAACCGCTATTTTTATTAGTTCTTCAATTCATTGCATTCATATTAATCATTTGTATCGTATATGGAATGTTGTACAATACCGTATTAAATTTAAATATGCCTAAATGGACTGCACATATAGTAGCTACGGTCTTTTCCCTTGGTATTACCTATCAAGCTTTTATAAATTTTATTTGAAAAACTTTTGTAGCAATTACTTCTATTGTTGATGCAGTAAAGCTTTTAGAAAAAGCAGGATTGCAATTTGAGAGGGTTATTTCAAGATCAGAAAACGTAACCATTTTTTATAAAGTCTTTCCAGCGCAAAATAGTGAAGAAGTTAGTTCCGCTGAAAGTGTGTTTGCATAAAAAGAAATGAATTTAATTGATGCTACAAAAATTTCATTTTAATTCTGGTTCTATTGTTTGGAATCGTTCTAGGGTACCATTTGTGTGGACTTTAAAAATTTTCATTTGCGCACCAAAATGTTGCGTTAAGTAAAATGTATCACCAGTTATTAAATTTCCAATCTTCCAATCAGGTTGATATGTACTTTCCATGGAACTTTCTAAATCCCCATTCATTATTAAATTGATATATAATGAAGATGAACTACTCAACATTTTCGTTAAAGATAGTCTATCAACCTCTAACTACCTAATGAACTCAAGTAAACACATCTTCAGTCATTTTAAGAGGTACAAAAGGCACCCTTTCGGGTGATTTTTGTATAAAAATTCTTTTTTTTATATTCGATACCAACCACGAACCTTTTTAAAATAATAGTATCATTATGTCTCCTTTTTAGAGATTATTTTTAATTACCTTTAATTTTTTGCACCAGAACCGGAAAATCCCTGACTACTCGAAATATCAACTATCAGGTGCTAATATTCAATAACGCGTACTGAAAATGATTAAACATTTTTATAAACCCGTGGAACATTTAAGAAATCAATTTTTCTCTTATCGAAATTTAATTAGCTTACAGTAATACAGTGGTCATATATTTTTAAGAATAACGGAAGAATATATAGAAATTGCTACAGAAATGTGAAGTTTAATTAATTTAGGAGGAACAAACTTGTTTAATCAGCTTGTAAAAGTTATACCGAATTTATTTACGATTGGAAATTTATTGTGCGGTGTTTTCTCAATCACCTTGAATATGAGTGAATATTTAGAAACAGCCTCCATTCTCATTTTCTTTTCAGCTGTTTTAGATTTTCTTGATGGAAGAATTGCGAGAAAATTAAAAGTGAACAGTGAGTTTGGCGTAGAATTGGATTCCTTGGCTGATATTGTTAGTTTCGGCGTCGCTCCTGCGCTTTTATTTCATACGATAGCAACACCTTCTATTTTAACTTCTTTGGCATTTATCCTATTCCCAACAATGGGTGCTTTAAGATTAGCTAAATTTAGTATTAAACCAACTATTGGATATTTTAAGGGATTACCTATTCCAGCTGCAGGATTATCATTGGCTGGTATGGCATTGTTTTCATATAGTAATGCATGGATTACTTTAATCCTCGCCCTCTTAATGGTAAGTCCCATTAGGTTTAAAAAATTTTAATGAAGGTCACGCCCAACGCCATTAAGGAGCATTTCAAATGGATTTAACGCGTCAATACGTATAAAAAAGCGGGACAATAATATTAAATTAGGTGCCCTTCGTAAAAATTAAAACCTTGTATTTATGGCTATTGGGTTAATCCATCGATATGTTATTCTGAAACGTCAGTCCACTTTTAACAGGAGCTCCCTTTATCAAGAGAGCTCCTGTTCTTATTTCTTCTTCTTTTCTGTCGGTTGGCTTTGTTTAGCAAAATTAGATGAATCATCAAAATTCGGTTGCTTTTTACCAGCATTATTACTTCTACCTTTTCCCATATGTAATGCACCTCCCCTCCCCCTTACTATTCCCAATAAAAAAATTCTCTTGCATCCAAGAGAATTTTAAATTGGGTTCTTATTGATAATACCTAAGTACTTCCAACACTGCCATTCCATAAAAGATGGATCCAATGTTAAATTATTTAATGCTAAAACAAATATTACATTTTCATATTTAACTGGATAATCAATTAATAATCCTAATGTATTTCCTGAATCTGCGACAATTATGATTCCCTTTTCTAACACGTCATCTATAACTTCTTTTAATTATTCTTACCTAGCATATAATATTTTCCTACACATTGAGATTGCATGTTGTATAAGGAAGCCCTTCTTCTTTCCATGCAAGAAATCCTCCCTTTAAATTCACTACTTCCTTTATACCAGCTCTTTGTAAAATACTAGCTGCTATAGCGGAACGTAATCCGGTTCGACATTGCAAAACTATTGGAAAATCTTTCGGTATATAATCTAGTTGTTCAAATAGATTACCTAAAGTGATATGTATTGCATCATGAAGGTGTCCTTCCTCCCACTCTTTTTTACTACGCACATCGATAACCTTAACGCTTCCAACTTTTATATGCGGATATAATTCAATCGATGTTTTTTCTTTGTAACTTTCAAATCTATCAAGTCTTTGTATTACTTTTAAGGGTGCAAAAGCAATAATATTATCTAACCCAATAGATTCAAATTCTCTAATAACCGCCTCTACTTTAACCTTTTCCTCATCTAGAATTATTAAAGTTTCTTTTTTATAATCTAATAACCATCCACACCAAGTTGTGAAAGAATTGTTATAAGGTATGTTAATTGACTTCTCGATATGACCTGCAGCAAAACTCTCTACATCCCTTATATCAACTATTTGATGAACGCTCTTCAAAATTTCTTGAAGTTCTTCTACTGTATTAATAGCAGTACTTTTTCTCTTCTTACGAATTGGCGGACCATACTTATTTAAATTCTTCATTAATGAAAAATACTTTGGAGGCTCTGGCTGTCCTGTCAATAAAGTCGATATAAAATCACTTTCTTCATTACACTGAAATGCCCAATTGAACATCTTTTCATAACCTAATGTAGAAGTTGGAATTGCTCCTAATGCTTTTCCACATGCGCTTCCCGCACCATGTGATGGCCATATTTGCAAATAATCAGGAAGTATTTTTATTTTTTGTATAGAATCAAATAATTGTTTCGCTCCTATTTTTGCAGTATCTTTCATACCGACAGCAGTTTCTAATAAATCCGGCCTTCCTATATCTCCTACAAATATAAAATCACCTGTGAATATCCCTATCGGCTTATCATTCGTATAATTATTTTGACTTGTATCCGTTACTAAAAAAGAAATACTTTCAGGCGTATGCCCTGGGGTGTGAATTACATCAAATTTTATATGACCTACTTTAAACTCTGTGCCCTCTCTAACCAATTTGTATCGACCTTCGTTAAGATATTGATATTTCCAATCACAATCTCCTTCATCAGATACATATAAATTTGCATGGTAAAGATTAGAAAGTTCTCTAGACCCAGAAAGAAAATCAGCATGAATATGAGTCTCAGCCGCAGCAATTACTTCCATCCCCTCTTTCTTAGCAAATTCTATATATTGTTCTATATAGCGACTAGGATCAATAACGATTGCTACGCCTTCTTTCTGACAACCGACTAAATAGGAAGCATGTGCTAATTTTTCATCATAAAAATATTTTAAAAGCATAGCTATTCCCTCCAATTAGTTATTTCAAATTAATTTTCAATTTTTGTAACCACTTTTTATCTTCTCCTATAGAATCCCTTTCAACATTAAATTCCAATACATATATGGCAACATATATCTTTTAAGTAAAAACATACTATACCGTTCTTTCGCTTGATTAAATGGAAACGTTTCTTGAGGCTCATGTTCATAGTTAAATTCAGCAAGTATAAGACTTTTATATCCTGTAACAATCGGACATGATGTATATCCATCATATTTAGCCTGTAAATCTCTTCCGCTAAGTACGTCCATAATATTTTGTTTTAAGACGGGGATTTGTTTTCGAATTGCTGCTCCAGTTTTAGAGGTAGGTAAATTGGTACAATCTCCAAGTCCAAAAATATTTTTATATTGCACATGCTGCAAAGTATAAGGGCTTATATCTACCCATCCCTGATGATTACTTATCTCACTCTCTTTAATAAAATTAGGTGGCCCCATTGGTGGAACAACATGTATCATACTATATGGTACGGTTTCTCTTTTTAGTGTTTGCGTATCTTCAAAAATTGCCTCTCTCTTTTCGGCGATAATTTCCACTAAATTTTTATTATAATTCGTTATAATTTGCTTTCTTTCTAGTACTTGTTCTAAAGTATTTGCATATCGTGGAACCTGAAATATGTTATTGTTTGCAGAATAAAACATTACTTCACTTCTGTTTCTTACACCACTATTACAAAAATACTCCTCTGCTAAGTACATAATTTTTTGTGGAGCACCACCGCATTTAATAGGAGTATTAGGGTGGGTAAAAAGCGCATTTCCTCCTTTAAATTTTTCGATTTCTCTCCAAGTAGAATCAACATATGTATAAGAATAATTACTACATACCCCATTAGTGCCAATAGACTCTTTTAAGCCTTTAATACTGTCCCAATTTATTTGTATACCAGCTGCTACAATAAGAATTTCATACTCAAGTAGCAGTCCGTCATCTAAAAGTATCTTATTTTCAGATGGAAATAACTTAACAACACTTTTAGGGATCCACGTTGCCCCTTTTGGAATAAGCGATTCCTGATTACGCATCGTACTTTCCTTTGAAACAATTCCTCCCCCCACTAAACTCCATAGTGGCTGAAAGTAATGTTTTTTTGATGGATCAATAATTGCTATACTTTCTTTCAATAGGGGTACATTTCGTAATAAATGTGCAGTAGAAGATAGTCCTGCTGTCCCAGCACCAATTACAATAATTTTATAACTATCTCTGGTCTTCATTATCCTCTTCCTATCTAAAATTGATTTTTAAATTAACTAATTAGTAGCCATTTTTTCATCGTAGTAACATTATTATAAGTTAAAAACATCATAGTTTTATCTGATTTAAATGAAAATTTTGTTAATTTTATCATTAACATTACTATATGCGTGAATCCCCTATGTTACTTCCATATTTTAGTTTTAATATTAAAACTAAATATTGTTATATAAAATAATACATTAAAATACTTTTCATGAATCCGGATAAGTAATGTTTAAAAAACAACAATTTTACTACAGTAATCAAGAACAGTTTTCTAAATTAAGTTACTGCAGAAAATATAACTCTGGCGCAATATCCCTACCAGCTTTCATTCCAATAGTAACTCCATGATATAACATCAAAGATGAAATCCCTCAACTTAGGTATTTGACTTTTTAAATTTATACAAATGTCTTAGCTCTATGTACTGTGATATATAGGTCCACATCAATATGTTATTGCATCATATACTGAACAGATAATTTAAATTACTTTTATAAAGGATGATGAGGATGAACCTAGAAGATATACAAAAATCCTATGGCGTAATTGTAAGTTTAGGAGGATTGTGTCAAGTCACCAACCAAATCAAAAGACACAATTTAAGAACATTTTCTGGACCTTTAGATTGGTTTTATTATCCATCACTTTCAGATGTAAACAGATTACTTCAAAATCGATTTAAAAAATTTATGAAGTTGGAAAATATGATTATAGAAGGTTCAGAAAGTTACGGTCTTATTGAATCAGAATTTGATAATCAAATTAAATGGGCAGAACGAATTACCTACTGTATAAAGGACACTTATTATAATTGTTTTTCAATGCATGATTTTCCTATTAATTCAGAAAAGGATTTGAAATCAACCTATCCTTCTTTTAAAGCTAAATTAGACACTAGAATTAATCAATTCCTTGAAAAAATAAATAGTAGTGAATCCATTTTATTCATTAGAATTTGGGGAAATCGAGATGAAGCGGTTGAATTACAAAACGTATTATCTAAAATTACAAATAAGGATTTTAATATCCTTATTGTTAATTTCAAGGAGGGTATATCTAATATTGTTGAACAAAATTGGGGAATATCGCGGGTTTGTTCAATTGAACTCCCACGTTATCAGGATAGATGGGAAGGTGATGATTCCGATTGGGATGTTATTTTAAACAAAATAACATTAACTTAATAATTTTCTTCTTACTTTTAACATGATTTGGCCCGTAAAATCAAATAGGTGTAGAGAAATAAAATTCCTGTCTAATTGATACACACTTAATTAACAAAACGTTCATATAATAATTCGTAAGTCCTTCTTTATTGAATAAATAGTTCTTTACAAAATTAGTTCTATCACTAGAGCACCTTTATGCGGTGCTCTTTTTTGAATTTATAAAATGTAAAAATAGTTGTTCCATTTTCCTTCAAATGGCTAATTCCCTTTGTTATTCTTCTGTTGATTTCTGTATAATCATTTATGCGATCAGCATATTCTGCTTATGTAGTGCATTCACGACTACTTACTTCCATACTTTATCTTATATTTTGTCTTCTTGGATATTTCATTATAAGCTTCTTCAATTCCCTTGATTTCCTTCCCCTTCTTTTATCTTAAGAACAAGCAATTTCTTTCATTAATATTAAATAAACTAAAGCATAGATTTTAAAAGAACCTAATTTACATATAATTAATGATAAACTACAATGTGTATTCTCCACGTTTAATCAGCATCTGAATTATAAATCTAACATATTTTTTTTAGTTGATTATCATTATGGTACAACCGTGTATACATTTACCAAACAAACTACATAGTTTAAATTAGTAAAATATATAGAGAGGAAGGAAATAAATCTATGAAAGTCATAATTTTGTGTGGCGGAAAAGGGCTTCGGATGCAAGGAATTTTAGAGGACATTCCCAAACCATTAGTTCGAGTTCAAGGAAAGCCTCTCCTCTTGCATATAATGAATTGGTATAGAAAATATGGACATTCTGATTTCATTTTGCCCTTAGGATATAAAGGTGAGAAAATTAAGGAATATTTTATGGACTTTAGCTGGAAAGAGAATGACTTTAGTTTGAATTTTAAAACCAGTCAATATACGCTACTTCAGAAATTAGAAAATTGGAATATACACTTTATAGATACAGGAATTGATACAATGACCGGGGCAAGACTAAAAAAACTTGAATCCTTTGTACAGGGTGAAACCTTTTTATTAACTTATGGTGACGGATTAGCCAATATAGATATTGATCAACTAATAGCATTCCATAAAGAAAAAGGAAAAATTGCTACATTAACTGGAATTAAAAAAAATAGTCAATACGGCCTATTGGCGGTCGAAGATGGAATTGCTATTGATTTTAAAGAAAAACCATTACTTGATGAAGTAATTAATGGCGGTTTTTTTGTATTTAACAAAGAAATATTCGATTATTTAAGTAATAATGATGATTGTGTTCTAGAAGAAGATCCTCTTCGAAATTTAATAAAAGACAATGAGCTCGCAGTCTATGAACACAATGACTTTTGGGCTAGTGTCGATACACCTAAAGATTTAAAAACTGTAAATGAAAGTTGGAATCTAAATAAATTTTAGTGGAGAGGACTGAATAAGCATTGAACTCTAATGATAAAAAAATAAGTTTACCTCGATTGTATATCCCCTCTAATGAGAAAATAGTTAACCCACTTTCAACAGGAATTAAAGCTTCAAATCTCTCCAAAAAAAATACTCAAAAAAGAATTGATCCCCAATTCTATAATCAACAACATGATCTAAATAATCATTTCTGCGTCATTGTAGGTAGTGAGTATGTCTTGAAAATTATTGCTTTACAGCAATCATTAATGCAGTACTCAGAAAAATTCACATTGTGGATTTGTTGTATAGATCCTTTTGTATATTCACTATTAAAAGAAATGAGTTTAATTAATGTAAACCTTTTACAAGTTGAAGAATTGGAAGATCGTGAATTAAAAGCAATTAAGAGAAAAAGAAAAGTAAATGAATATTGTTGGACTTTAAAATCTGTCTTGATAGAATATTTATTGGTCAATTATGATTTACCATCTATTCTATATTGTGATGGTGATTTATGCTTTTTCTCTGACCCTAATATTATTTTTGAGGAATGGGGTGACCATTCTATTTTCCTAACCCCCCAAAGAGATCGTGATTGGGTAGAAAAAATGTATGGAAAATATCAGGCTGGTCTAATTGGATTTAAGAATGATCTCTATGGACTAAAAAGTGTAAGATGGTGGAAAAATAAATGTATAGATTGGTGCAGTGCCGAGGCTGAGGAGGGGAAATTTGGAGACCAAAAGTATTTAGATTATATCCCTATATATTTTCCAAAAGTAAAAATTTCAAATAACTTAGGTATAAATGCTGCGCCTTGGAACTGTATATATAATAACGATTATAAAATTGACAAGACTAAAAACGATATATTTATTGAAAACGACAAACTAGTTGTTTACCATTTTGCATGTATTACTATCTTTACTGAAAATGATTTTGATCTTTGGTCTTTGGGAGAAATTTCAATACCCAATAATATATTAAACCATATTTACACTCCATATTTAGAGAGAATTCAATTTGTTTTAAAGCAATTAAAGGATAAATTCAATAAAGATACTAAACAATTTTTAAGTAAAAAAGATATAAATAAAGCTCAAACTTTATATAAAGATTCACAATTAAGAAGAAAAATGAATCAATCCAATCATTTTATGAACTTTTCCATGATTATAAGTAAAGAACGATTAATCCAAGGATTGACTTCTTATTATTCCTTAGAAAATTTCAACGCTAAATTTACTGTATGGATTTGTTGTATGGATGATCTAACGTATCAAATATTAGAGAAATTAAAATTAAAGCACGCCATACTAATTCCGGTAAAGGATATTGAAAATCATGAACTCCTCAGTATAAAAAATGATAGAAGTTTACAAGAATATTGTTGGACATTAAAAGCGCCCCTATGTCTACATGTCCTTAGTCTTTATCCGGAAGTTGATCACATTATATATTGTGATGCTGATATGTATTTCTTTACAGCACCTAATATCATTCTTGATGAATGGTGGAAGTACTCTGTATTCCTTTGCCCTCAAAGAAGCTCTACTGAAATTGAAAGCATACACGGTATATACCAAGCTGGTTTAGTAGGCTTCAAAAACGATCAAAATAGTAAAGAAATTTTAACATGGTGGAAAGATAAATGCCTAGAATATTGCAATAATCAATATGATGTTGAAATGAATAGATGGGGTGACCAAAAATATTTAAATCACATTCCTAACATCTTTTCTAATATAAAAATCATGACTCATAAAGGTATTGATGCAGCACCTTGGAATGTCATTTTAAATAGCAGTTCTATATCCAAAACAGATAATAAAGTTTTTATTGATCAAGATGAATTAATAGCTTTTCATTTTGGAAGTATGCAAATTATTAATCCAAATGAGTTCGATTTATGGAAACAAGAAACTTTAGAATTACCTCCAGCAGTTTTAGATTATATATACATTCCTTATATTGAACAATTGAACAAGACATGTCATACCCTTCATAATACTTTTCAAAAATCTCCCTCCTCTTTATTTGCTGACCAAATTGATACAACAACAATAAAAAATTATTTTAAATACCCCTCCCCTCATCACAATTAAGACTGATACTTTCCTTATTTAAAAATAAATCTATTTATTTCAGCAACTAAAAATACATCTTAATAAAGGATAGATTATCACTATGATTGCTTCATTTAAAAATAAAACTTTCCTTATTACTGGTGGATACGGTTTTATTGGTTCTCACTTGGCACGAAGACTTTTAAATTTACAAGCAAAAATTGTTCTTTTCATAAGAACACCATCAAACTCTTGGAGACTAAAGGATATTCTAAAATATATTGAAACCTATGAAATAGATATACGAGATAAAAAACAAGTACAAGATGCAATAAAGAAAATTAATCCCGATTATATCTTTCACCTGGCAGCCTATGGTGTAAATTCTGCCCATACAGATTACATCCATGCTATAGAAACAAATGTTATAGGGACTTGTAACATTATTCAAGCAGCAAAATTGGTGAATTGTAAAAAAATCATCAATTTTGGGAGTAGTTCTGAATACGGTAACAAGATGGAACCTATTCATGAAAATATGTTACTAACTCCTGTGGACATCTATGGAAGTACCAAAGCTGCTGCTACTATACTCGCCCATCAAATTGCTAGCGAAAACAATATTAATCTTATAACATTAAGACCTTTTGGCATATTCGGAGAAGGCGAAGAGCCGCATAAAATTTTTAGCTATATAATCTTGCGAGTATTACAAAACAAAGATGTAAATTTAACTTTATGTAATCAATTAAGAGATTATTGTTATATAGAAAATGTAATAGATGCCTGTATCCTAGCAGTAGAAAATACTACTGTACAAAATGAAATCTTTAATATTGGGAGCGGCACTATTCACCCCTTGAAACATTATGTAGAATTATTATTCAAACATTTGAAAACCAATTCCAGACCAAATTACGGTGCAATTTCCTCTAGAACAAATGAAAGATGGGTTCCTGAAGCGGATGTGCAAAAAATAAAAAACTCTCTTTCCTGGGAACCTAGAATTAATATTGAAGAAGGAATTATAAAAACTGTTAATTGGTATAAAAATAATAAACATTTATACCTAACTCCCTAAAAATAGGGTACTAAAGGAGGTGGACTAATTGTTAAACCAAAACTTTAATAATGCTTTTTACGGAAAAAGAATTTTAATTACTGGACATACTGGTTTTAAAGGTTCTTGGTTATCCCTATGGTTGAATGAATTAGGTGCTGCTGTAATCGGATATTCATTAGATCCTAAAAATAAAAATGATAACTTTAACATTACTAACCTTCAAAATAATATAATTGATATTCGTGGAGACATTAGAGATTTTAATAAATTAAATAAGGTTTTTACAGATTATAAACCTGAAATTGTATTCCATTTAGCTGCCCAACCTCTAGTTAAGTATTCATATGAATATCCTAGAGAAACATACGAGGTAAACGTTGTAGGAACTATGAATGTACTAGAGGTAATTCGATTACATGAATCAGCTAAAATAGGAATTATGGTGACAAGTGACAAGTGCTATGAAAATAAAGAATGGCCTTGGGGTTATCGTGAAATTGACCCTATGGGCGGCCATGACATATATAGCTCAAGCAAAGGATGCTGCGAACTTTTAATTTCTTCCTATCGTAATTCTTACTTTTCAGAAGAAAAATTTTCTCAACACAAGAAAATAATTGCAAGTGTTCGAGCTGGTAATGTAATTGGTGGTGGTGATTGGTCAATAGATAGAATTATTCCCGATTGTATACGAGCATTAGAATCAAACAAAAAGATTATTATTAGAAATCCTACTGCTATTAGACCCTGGCAACATGTACTAGAACCTTTAAGCGGGTATTTACTCCTTACAGAAAAAATTATAAATAATGGTATCCTTTTTTCAGGAGCATGGAACTTCGGGCCATCCCTAAGCAATATTGTTTCAGTAGAAAAATTAGTGACCAGTTTACTAGATATTTGGGGCTGCGGGGATTGGACAGCAGAAAATATAAGTCCAATAAATTTTCATGAAGCAAATTTACTAAACCTTGACATTAGCAAAGCAAAATTCAATCTTAATTGGCAGCCAAAATGGTCCCTACAACAGACTTTAGAAAATACAATAGAATGGTATAAACATTATAATTCTTACACCAGTTCTGAGATGAGAAATCTATGTATTAGCCAAATCAAACAATATTGCATGCTTTGAACTACTCCCACTTACCCATACTTGCTGTGAGTTCCTTATGGAGGGAGTCTTCTTGGTTAAAATAATAAAAGATACATTAATTTTTATAGTCTAAATTATAAACCTACTATACCTAAAATTATGTGATTGTCCATTAACAAAGATTTTATTTCTGCGGTTATTTCAAATCAACTATTGACATTATACTTAAGAATAAAGGAATCACATATTTTTCTAGTGATTTCCCTGTTCTGAGAAAATAATGTCTTGCTTTAACGACAATACAGTATATGCGATTATTAATTTATTTGTTCTAGTTATGAAAAAATCTATTCCTGTCAAAAGAGCTTTCTTCAAAGAAAAACTTCCTATTTTCTTCTACTTATCCTACCTGAAAAGTAACTAAGATGAAAATTTTGATAATTATATCTACTATTATAGAATTATCCCCTTCTTGTAGCTATTCCACTAAACTTCATGCTTATATATTGATTCTCTAATTTACTATCACCAATGTTGATGAATTCATGCATTGCTTATTCTATACACAAATTGCTTTTTGAATTATCTTTTCAGAATAAGTAAAGAAGGATTTCTCTTTTATGCACTTCTTCCCTATCAGTCTTTAATTTGCCTTTAATCAACAATAAGAACAGATCTTCAATATAGTACATCTTCTATAAAACAAAACCATAAGTAAGATAATTTCACTATTACAAATAATGAGATGTTCTGTTTCACCTTTTTACATTATCTAAAAAAAGAACTTGTAGGAATTCTTACAAGTTCTTTTTTTGTTTTCTTTATTCTCTTCTTATTTACATACGCAAGATTTATATATTTGGTGTTGATACATACTATATGTATCCGATAAAATAATTTGAAAATTAATACGTAATTAATCCGTTTTAAGAAAAGGAAATTTCATAAATCTTCAATCACAGTTTCTAAGTTCACCTGATAGAACGTATAAAGACTCATATCATCTTTTGATAATTTTTGGATGCTTTATTCTAAGCATATTCGACACGAATTGATTATTTTTTATGAATTTTCTTGAAAAATATTGTAATATCACTCCATTTTTTCTTCTATTTTGTTATGATGTTTATAATTAAATTGGATTAGGATTTTTTTAGAAAATGGGGGCGTATATTATGAGTGTCTCAGTAAAAGGAAATGAGCAATTAACCTCTCTATTGAACGACTGGTATCGATCTATGCTATCTCAGCAAGTTATAAAAGCTACTAATCTAAAAAAGAAAATTGATGAAAAAATTAATAAGTTAAGCATTGAACCGGATCAAGAGCATCAGGATCAAAATTTGTTACTATACTATTCACTACTCGAATTTCGTTACAAGGTCTTAACAGATAGCCTTGGTATTCAACAAAATAGTTTTGATACTATTAGCGATTATGATATGCCTACAGATCAATTTCTACAATTCTATTATCATTTTTTCAAATCCATTCATTCCACTTTTATATCAAATTATACTGAGGCAGAGGAACATTATAAACTAGCAGAAAAAATATTGGTAGCTATACCAGATGAAATTGAACACGCCGAATTTTACTATAGAATTGCTACTTTCTATCACCATACCTATAACAATCTCGCTTCTATCGAATACGCAAATAAATCGAGAGCAATCTTTTCAAAGTACGAAGGTTATGAAGTAAAAACAGCCTTTTGTAATAGTTTGCTAGGTGGTTGCTGCATCTATTTAAAACAGTACGAACAAGCAGAAGAATATCTACATTGTGCAATTGATTTACTACAAAAAAATAGGGAAGAAGATTCCTTGTTATACGTAAAAAATACTATGGGGTGGCTGTATTCTGATCAAAGTATGTCTACTTTAGCTATTCGTCACCTTTCAGAAGTAACAGAGAAAATCCCTACACACTTCAAGGCCATCTTCCTACAAGCTAAGGAACATTATAAGTTAGGAGAACAATCAACGGCCAGCCAACTCATTGATAAGGGACTACAGATTTGCAGAGAAATTCATAACGAAGAATACACACACCACTTCTCTATTTTAAAAAAATTAAACGAAAATATTCCATTGGAAGAATTAGAAAAAATCATTCAAGAAGGAATCTTATACTTTGAGGAAGAAGAATTATGGGAATATGTTGTCGAATACGCCGAATTATTTGCCACAAAATGTAGACAATTAGAGAACCACCAAAAAGTAAGTGACTATTTCCATATTTGTTATCAAGCAAGACAAAAATCAATCGCAAAAGGAGTGTTAAAATAATGAAAAAAATTAGTTTATTATTATCAGGCATTGCTTTTATTGGGGTATTAACGGTGGGAATTTTTCAGTTTTCTAAAACAGATCAGCTTGCTACTCATGGGCATTATCCTGCTCCTTCATATAGTGTTGGCGATTATAGTGGTGCACCACCACAAATTTAATGTAAATGTATTTAAAAACCCTCCAAATGGAGGGTTTTTAAATGGCTTATCTGCCTGTTCAATAAGCATAGAGAGTACATATTATACTTATTTACTATGTTATAAGATTTTTCATTTCCACTCTGTAACAAGATTCTAGCATTCTCTCCTAGAATCTCAACTTAAATCTTAAATCCACCAATTAACTCTTGAAGTTCTTCCGCCATCTGTGCTAATTGTATTGCTGAAGAATTTATCTCTTCCATAGAAGCATGTTGTTCCTCAGATGAACCAGCTATCGTTTGCATACTTGAAGAATTTTCTTTTACAGCCATAGCTATTTGATCAATCGATGTATCAACTTTCATTGCATCAGTTGTCATTTTATTTGATAGTTCTACCATACCATGCACTTTTGATACAATATCATTTGCAGATTTTGAAATCTCATAAAAACTTTGTTTTGTATCATTCGCAACCTTAATTCCCGACTGTACTTCTACGCCTACTTCATTCATAGCTTTTACAGTCTCATGTACGTCTGCTTGTATTTCCTTAATTAAACTTCCAATTTCCATTGAAGATTCGGATGATTGCTCCGCCAACTTTCTAACTTCATCAGCAACAATTGCAAACCCTCTCCCCTGTTCCCCAGCTCTAGCTGCTTCAATCGCTGCATTTAATGCTAATAAATTTGTTTGTTCCGCAATATTTTGAATCGCTTCTAATATACTGCCAATTTGCTGTGATTTCTTATCTAATAATTTTATGACATTATCGGATTGAGAAACAGAGTGATGGATAGACTGCATTTGTGTTACAGTTTGTTCTACTAATTGTTCACCTTCATTGGCTTTTTGTTTAGTGTATATGGATGAAGCCGATACTTCAGAAGCATTCTCAGCTACGTATTGAATATTTCGTGTTACCTCACCAATTAATTCAGCTCCAGACTCAACTTCATTATTTTGAACCTCTGCACTGTTCGAGATTTCTTCCATCTCTTTTGTAATTTGTTCTGTCGCAACACTTGCTTGCTCTACACTAGCAGTTAGTTCCTCAGAAGACGCAGCTACATGTCCTGCAGATGTGTTAATTTGAGAAATAATATTACGTAACGACTCTGCCATTGTATTGAAACTACCACCTAATTGACCAAGTTCATCCTTTGAACGAATATCTATTTTCTCGGTTAAATCTCCTTGACTAATTCTTTGAGCTGAAATGACTAATTGTCTTAGTGGAGTAATTATAGATTTGAGTATGAATAGAATTACAATTCCACCTAACAATAATGAAGCACCTATTATAGTGAGCGTTTTATAAAAAATAGGATTGGTAGCTTCTTCAATTTCTTTCGTAGGCATTACGCCAGCTATTTTCCAACCTGTTTTTTTATTTGTCTTAAAGCTTATGTTTCGATCTTCACCATTGAGGCTATAAGTAATTACTCCATCTTCTGTCTTGTACAATTCATCCACTAAAGTTTTATCTAATTTCTCTCCAGGTTTTAGTGATGGATGAACAACTATAGTTTTATCTTGACTAACTATAGATACAAATCCTTGCTTCCCAATTTTTATCATTTTGGATGTTTTTACGATATCTTTAATATTCAAATCTACGCCAATGACACCACTTTTATCTGCATTCTGCTTTGCAATTGCAATTACCATATTTCCTGTAGACTTTGATTTATAGGGAGATGAAACAATAATCTCTCCATCTGCTTTTACTGCATCCTTATACCAACTGCTTTCTAGCGGATTAAACCCTTCTGGTATTTTTCCAACAGGTGCATGAATAAATTGATTGTTACTGGATGCCGTATAAATCGTTTCTATCTCTGGATGTAACTGTATATATTGATCAAATTTATTCTGTACATTTTGCGATTGTTCAGGATTATAATCCCCTTGTGTGAGTACCTTTGCAAAATGAGTGATATCTGTATGCTTATTTTCTAATTCATCATCAACAATCTTATCTAAAATACTTATATTATCTTTTGCAGATTGTAGAATTGTTTCATTAAGATCTGTTTTTGCTTTATTATAAGATGATACTCCTACGATAAGGCTTGGTATAATTAATATTGCTATAAATGCCATAGACAACTTCGTTTTAAGCTTTATTTGCCCCAATCTTTCTTTTATATTAAACACTAGCTACTTCTCCTTTTCATTTTTACTACTTATATAGTTTATTTAAATTTTTCTCCTTTACTTTTCCACATTCATTTATGGTACCATTCGAAATGAAACCACAATTACATCCTATTATCCATACTTTATAATTTAAAGATTTAATTTTCACAGACAGAGTTTTATCTGTTCTCCTTTCGAATATGTTATTTTTCTAGATTCAGCAATTATTAGACTACGAATTATTCCAAATAAACTTGATGCAACAAATACTTCATTTAAAAAATAATTATTGGATTTGTTTGGATAAAAATCTAGTTTAGCGCTAATCCAATCGGATGAAATTCTTACCATAATACATTCACTAAACATAAATAAGTAAATTTATTTCTTTTAATACTTATATTTAACTGCCTTTTAACCATTCTAACTGTATTATTTCATCGTTTTATCTATTTATTACAACCACTTTTGTTTTATTAAATCACTAAACTATAAATTCTAAATAGGAAAATAAAATAAATTAGAGAATTACATTGTAACATATATATATAAGTTGTTAATATTAAAATTTAAAACTTTACTATTTTTCATATGCAATATTACACGCGAAAAGCCATAATTTTTTTGTTATACTATGCATGTGGATTTTTCATCCAAAATCCACCCAAACGCATATTTATGTATATGCCACCCTAATTGATGAAAGTGAGAAGAGTGTTTATCATTTTTCTCACTTTTTTATTTAGGCTCTGTTAATATTGATTATTGATAAAAAGTATTAAATAAGGGAAGACACCTTAGAGTTGGTGCTTCCCTTATTTGTTGATTATTCAAATCTAAAATAGGTATTTTCTAAACCTATTCTTTGCTTTAATGTTCTGCCCAAAGCATAATTATTTGGTAATTCTTTTTCAATGACACAAATAATATAACCTGCTTTTCCTGTTGTTAAATTAGTTAGTTGTAAGTAGTTAGTGTTGTCGTAGATATAAGAAATAATATATTCATAGAAATTATTTTCTTTATCTTCTCTATTCATACCAACATTGTACAACCTAACTCTTGCTCCTACCCAAATTTCCTCATCATCATCAACATTACTTAAAGGCATCCATTTCGAGTTATCCAATATTTCACCCTTTTCTTAATTCATTCGTTTATACACGAATGTTGCTAGACACAAACTATCATAAGCATCCGTCATTTCATTGATTAGACGACCACCGACAGAGAAAAAAGACTCAACATAGCTTTTTACCCATTGAAACACTTGCTCTTTTAGTTATTTTTACATTTTGAATCTAAGAAAATGAATTCCCTTATAAAAACTCTAACAGAGAATCTTCCTTCCAAATTTCACCTAGGGAATTATTTGTTTTCCAAAAAAACTACCAACATCTTTATCAACTCATTTTAGAATATTTAAACAATAATTCCATATACATTACCTGCATAAATTATTCATTTTCTTTTATATAAGACCTACCTTTTTACTTTTAATAGATTATTAGACATTGGATTATTATACATAAATCCCAAAAACATGCGGTATTTTGTAGAATTTTGTCTATCAATATGTATGTACACCCTTTTGTAGTGGATATAGACTGTGAGGTGTAAGGAGATACCTTACAAAATAATAAAAAGGAGATTATAGAATGAGTAGATTAACAAAATTCTCAAAGTTAGTATTTGCAACTTTAATCGCGGGAAGTAGTCTAAGCACCTTTGTTTCGTCACACAGTGTACAAGCTGACACCTTAGATCCTAATTACCAAGACAATATAAAATTCATACCACCTTCTAGTGCTAGGCCAAAATTGGAACAAAAAAACACTATTGTTCCAGAAGCAAAAGTTGTTAAAGACCATTATGTAAAGTACTCTAAAGCACATTTCCAAACTAAAGAAAGTATACCAAAAGAGATTTATTATTCTTCAGAAGGCTTTAAGGGCTATATACAGGCAAGTACCGTTTGGGATATGGGAGATCATTTCGCAACACTATATTCCAGAACCGTTATTCGATGTTAGACTTTTAATCCATTCTCCCCTAATGCTTAAAATGGTTAATAACTCACTGCCAATACTGTAATATCTATTGTTCATAAAATAAACCACAAAATCTTTCGATTTCATGGTTTATCAAATATAAAGATAATGCTAAACGAATACTCTAACATTACCTTCCCCAAAGTTAATTATAGAGTATTTTCAAAAAAAAGACACTCTTGTAGTGTCTTTTTTATAGTATTTTAAAAAGAATTCCACCTACTAACACCTTTTTGTTGCGCCTATTCGTTTATTTCAATATGATACTTTTCCATCTCGTATATGCAATAGACAATGATAGCTAAACTCCAACTGACACTATAATAATTATGTGTGTAGAAGTCATAGCCCGCTTTAATACCTTTCTCTATTACAACTAATGTAAATCCTAAAGCCACCCATCTGTTAATTTTCATCTTTATAAACGTTAAAGAGATAATTATTAAAAATAAAATATTTGTAAGATGATTTATCATTAGCTCATATTTTTGAATGTATACTGCCATTATACAAGCAACGATATTAGTCGCAATGCCAAAGGCAATCACCGCTCCCCAAACCCTGTCCGAAAGTCCCACTCCTGAGTCAGTCCCTTCCTAAACAAATATCCCTTTCTTTAATTCGTTCCTACACCCTATTCAAGATATGCTAAATTATCCTTGTCTGATGAATATCTATTTATCTTTTCATATAGAGCAAACAAAATCTTTACTCATAATTTTTTCTTTATTAGACAAACTATGTCTAAGCCGTTTGAACTAGCGGCTTCACTCTTCTGGTAATGGGATAGCACAATTTATTGAATTGACTAACTCATTCAACCCACTGGCACCGGCAGGCAACAAAATAGTTGTCTGCCATTTTCATGTATACTTTTTCTAATTTCATTTCAAACCAAGTGTGTGCTGTACTGATTTCAAAAGGACAGAATTTCATTTTTTAAAATGTAAAAAGATGAGGTCCTGTCTACTTTTGGTATAGGACTTTTTCTTTTCACACATACTATTTTTGAACCTGTTTACCAATACGTGTCCTAATGGTGTCTTGAATTCCTCCTAAAAAGGGCTGCAGATACGACTGCATGCCCTTTTATTTACGTTGTTTCTCTATATTGAATAAAATAATTAAAAACTAAAAATGTAATATTACATATTTTTTCTGTTCAGATTATGTTAGGATTTACTTCGTAGTCGAATTATGGTTTCGTATCTAATTCAGCAATATCTGAGCTGTATCTATTATAATTAACAACATAACAATTGAAGTACCAAGGCTCACACTCCCTTCTACTGTAAAAAAAGGTGATGTTCTTATTATTGAGTTTAGTAAATATGCAATTGATAAAAAGGAAACAGAAAAAAGCAGACGTGAAATTCAAAATTTATTGGATAAACTATTTGAATAGTAATATTAATTCATCAAACAAGAAGAGCTATCCAATAGGACGGCTCCTCTTTATTTCACATACACATAGGCTTTGTTCGCAATAATATAGCATGTTTTTCTTTTGCTGTTGTGAAATATACAATTAAAAAAGTGAGCAATATAGTTATATTGTTCACTTTTTTGATACATTTATGAAACATTCATGTGTTATCTTCATTACGTTTTTTCTTTTTATAAAACCATGTGCACTAGAAGCCCTAGAGCCCTAAACTCTAGGGCTTCTTCATTTACAATGAGTATATTTTGTCTTATTTACTATTCATTACCTTTATAAATAATTTCTAGCACTCCTTTGTGATTTCCATTTTAACATTAGAATAATTATGAGCAACTCAGAGTAGTCATTGAGCACTTTTTATGGCGCTTTTTATTTCTAACTAGATTAGGACTTTGTTAAAGAACTAAATAAAATCCAATATTCTACTAATAATCACAATACAATCTGTTTGTTACTCAAGTTTTATTAAAAAGAGCAGTTATTACAACTAACTGCTCTTTTTTATTTTGGTTTCTTGCATTTCTATATAAATTTTTTAATCCTATTCGTACTATTTTTGCAACTTAAAATATCACTAATACGTAAACCTGTATTGTATAACAATTTTACTACATTGTTTGGGACAAATTTTAATTTAAACCATATATTATCTATATTTATTAAACCTTTTCTGTTTTTGGAAAAGAGATACCAAAAACTGTTTTATTCCATGGACTACTTTCAACCCATATCCTGCCCTGATTTTTTTCTACTAAGGATTTAGCAATAGCAAGCCCTAATCCACTACCTCCATTAATAGAATTTCTTGATTGGTCACCACGATACATTCGTTCAAATACATGATCTAAATCATGTTCCGCGATTCCCTGTCCTTTATCCCAAACAAGCAATTGGAATTCTTGATTTGATTCCATGAGTTCTATCCCAAGTACTTTTCCTTCTTTCCCATATATAATAGCATTTTTTATTAGGTTATCTATAATTCTTATAATACTTAGATAATCAGCCGTGATAAAACATTTTGTTTTTGGTAAACTAAGCTTTAACTCCAAATTATTCTTCTTGATTTCAGGCAAATACTCAATTAATACTTCTCTGGTAATTTCAGTTAACTCTAGAAATTCAGGATTTATTAAAACTTCATCTGCATCTAACTTTGCCATATTAAATATTTCATTGATTAATTGCTTTAAGTTGCTGGATTTTTTTGAAATAATTTCAAGATACTCTTTTTTTTCTTCTCGAGAAACAGCTATATCATCTTTTAAAGCATCAATATATCCTATAATAGATGTAAGAGGAGTTCTGATATCATGAGAAATACTTGATAAGAGCCTTTTTCTCGCATTTTGAGATTTAATGGATTCGATTTGAACTCTCTCTAACTGTTCAATTAATTCATTCACAGAAAATATCATTTTATTAAATACATTATCTTCATTTACAATTAACCTTGTTGTTAAATTCCCTTTAATTACACGTTGTAACCCCTCAATCATTATTTTCAAACGATTAACGAAGTGAAACCTTATCAGTAAGAGAAAAGTCGTAAAGAAAAATAGTACTATGTACAAAACAAGTTTATTTATTCCTAATAGCTGATTATTTAAATCTGTAAAAAAAAGTCCTATAATACATAATAATTGAAGAATATTAAGTAAGATAATTTTATCGCTATACATTTTGGTCACCTACAAACTTATATCCTATTCCCCAAACTGTTTGTATTAATTGAGGATTAGAGGGATCCACTTCTATTTTTTTTCTAAGTTTTCGAATATGGACCATGACAGTATTATCATCTTCTAAATAGTTGTCCCCCCAAACATTACGGAATAACTGAGATTTAGTAAACACTTGCTCCGGATTTGAAGCAAAAAACCTTAGTAGTTCCATCTCTTTTGCAGTCAAAGGAATCTCTTTCCCCTCTTTGAAAACAGTATATTTTTTCATATCAATTGAGATTTCTTTAAACTCTATACGTGTTTGTTCTCTATCCCCTGCCTCACTTCCTAAAACTAAAAATCTCCTCATAAGAGCTTTAACTCTAGCTACTACCTCATTTATACTAAAAGGTTTTGTAATATAATCATCTGCGCCCATACTTAAACCTAATATCTTATCAGTTTCATGATTTTTAGCAGTGAGCATTAGAATAGGAACATTCGTTTTTTCTCTTAACTTTCTGCAGACCTCAATCCCATCAATTTTTGGCATCATAAGATCTAATATAAACAGATCATATTTGTTTTTATTAAATAACGAAAGAGCGTGCTCGCCATCTATAGCAACATCAACCTTATATAATTCTCGCTCCATATATTTTTTTAATAAATCTCTAATTTCTTTTTCATCATCCGCTATAAGAATTCTAATTTCTCGCAAAATAACACCTGCTTTCATAATTTCTATTATACATGTCCAAAATTATTGCGCTTATTCTCTTTAATTTACAAGTCATCAAAATAAGAAAATTGGCATTTCTTTAAAGAAATGCCAATTCTCAAAAATTAAACTGTTTCAAACGCCAATATGTCGTTTATTATATTAGCATTCTTTTTAAGAATATCTAGCTTTGAATTTGATAACATTTCCATATGGGTTCCGTACCCTTGAATTATCCTGAAATTCTTCGTAGTAGCATTCTCCCACAGTAAATTATTTTCATCTTCTTTTTCTTTTACTGATTTTATATAACTTATATTTCCATCAATACTGCCATTTGTTGTTGTACTCTGTACATACATATAAGACTTCATAATTAATTCTATCAAATAATCACTAGCTAATTTTTCTAAATCTTTATATTTTTTCAGATTGAATTTTTCATGAAGTTCTCTCTTACACTCTTCCTCTGTATAAAGATTCTGTTCTACAATCGTACGGTATTTTGAATCAATAAGAATAAGATTTTCTACTTCAAAACCTTGTCTATTCAATTCTTTTGCCACATCGAATGCAAGAATTCCACCAGCTGAATATCCCACTAATGTGTACGGTCCTTCTGATTGAATATCTTTTATTATTTTAACATATTGTGCAATTCTATTTTCAGATTTAATAAAATTAAAACTGTAAACCGAATATGACTCAATATGCTTTGCTAGCCCCATATATGCTATTCCTATTGAAGCAGCAGGTGGGAAACAAAATAGTTTTTTATTGGTGCTTGTTGAGCTACTAAGTTGAATACAATCCTCTGTATAATCCTTTAACATTTCTTTTGCACCTTCTAAGAACGCTGAAAAACTTCGGACTGTAGGTTTATCAAATACATCTTTAAACGGTACTCTAAAGTTTAACTCTGCAACTATCCTTGAAACAAATGTCATAACGTTTAAAGAATTCGCTCCGATATCAAATAAATTAGTATTCATACCTATTTTTTTGATATTTAAAATTTCTTCCCATATGCTAACAATTTTTTCTTCTAAATCATTTCTTGGCGGTTCGTATTCTAATCCATATTGGACATTTCCATCTGGTGCTGGTAATGAATTTATATCTATTTTACCATTTGTTGTCAACGGCAATTCCTTAAGCTGTGTAAAAAATGCCGGTATCATATAATTTGGAAGTTCTTTTGATAAATATCTTCTCATCTCTGTAACAGTAATTGCTTTTTCTTTATTCTCTAAAACAACATATGCACAAAGATACTGACTATTCTCACCGTCTATTCTTGCAACAACTTTTGTTTCTTTTATATTATCTAATTTTAGAATTTGATTCTCTATTTCTCCTAATTCAATTCTATAACCACGAATTTTGACTTGATGGTCAGTTCTGCCTATAAATTCGATATTTCCACTAGGCAACCATCTTGCAAGATCCCCTGTTCGATACATCTTTGCTCCAGGTACATATGGATTTGATATAAATTTTTCTGCTGTCAATTCAGGTCTATTTAAATAACCTGTAGCAACACCATCTCCACTTATATAAAGTTCTCCTTCTATTCCTACTGGTAATATCTTTTGATTATCATCCAATATATAAATTTGAACATTATCAATTGGCTTCCCAATAGGTACCGATATGTGTTTATCGTCATTAAGGCTATATTTATAAATCATACAGCCAATTGTTGTTTCTGTTGGACCATACTCATTATAGATTTCAACATTATGATTGAAACTTTTTAAAATCTCTCTTGCTAACTCAGTCTTTAAATCTTCTCCACCCACTATTAATCGTTTTATACTTGAATTGCTGTTATCAATATCTCTTATCAACCTTAAATGGGATGGTGTCAATTTTACTATACCTACTCTATTATCCTTAAAGATTTTTCTTATAATTGGTTCATCCCCATCATTATTGTAAATAACTATTTTATTTCCAGAAATTAATGGTGTGAATAATGATGTAATTGTAAGGTCAAATGAGAAAGATGAATACAAGGCAAAATCTAAGGCCTCTCCTTTGACATATTCCTTATTCGCCCATGTTATATAATTGACTAGGCCTCGTTGCTTAAGCATAGTTCCCTTTGGCATACCTGTAGAACCCGAAGTATAAATCATATAAGCCAGATTGTTAGTATTACTTGTTACTTTTATATTTTCAGTAGAATAATGATTATACTCTTCATCTAAAAATACTATTTCTTTGCTTAACCTCACTGCATCTTTACCTTTTGTAAGTATTATATTTGTTCCACTATCCTCTACTATATATTTAATTCGCTCTTCAGGATATTCAGGATCTATTGGTAAATATGCTGCTCCAGATTTTAAAATCCCCATAATTCCTATAATCATCTCTAGAGAACGTTCAAGCATGATACCTACAACTGTGTCTGGTTGAACTCCTTTATTCTGGAGTAGCCTAGCTATTTGGTTAGATTTTTCATTAAGTTCTTTATAAGTAAGTTGCTGCTTATCAAATACCACAGCTACCTTATTTGGAGTCCGTTCTACCTGTTCTTCAAATAAGCGATGAATTGTTTTTTCTTTTGGATACTCTGCCTTTGTTTCATTAAACTCATTCAAGAAATAATGCTTTTCTTCTTTTGAAAGGATTTCTAATTGATTCACATTTTTATTTTCATCTTGCACAACTTCGTCCATAATATTTTTTAGATGATTTGCTATGTTCTGGATGAGTTTTTCTGAATAGAGATTTCCATCATATGATATTTTGAGAACAAGCTGTTCACCTGGAACGACAACTATTGTAAATCCATAGTTGGTTTGTTCAATCCCTTTAATATCCTTAAACACGAAACTACTCTTACTTTCTTCTTCCTGAAGTAAACGTTCATCAAGTGCATAATTCTCAAAAATCATTACATGATCAATTAAATCCCTTTTCAAATCACTAAGAGACTGTATATCTGAAAGATTCATATAGTTGTATGCTTGGCTTTCTATTGCTTGTTGCTGTACCTCTTTTAAAATATTTTTAAAGCTCTTCTGTTCTTTTATATTAATTCTCGTTGGAATTGCATTAATGAATAATCCAACCATTTTTTCAATTCCAGCTACTTTGGCATCTCTACCAGAAACGACAGAACCAAATACAACATCGTCTGTATGATTATACTTGGCTAAAATAATCCCCCATAAAGTTTGTAGCACAGTGTTTAACGTAACATTATTTTGATTAGCCAATTCAGTCATTTTTTTCGTAAGTTCCCTTGAAAATTCAATGAGCGTCTCTTGTCCATGGTACTCTCTTGTACTATCAATTTTGAACGATGGAACTTTCGCAGGTTTTTGATATCCTGCTAAATATTGTTTCCAATATTGAATTCCCTCTTCTTTTTCCTGTTCTCCTAACCATCTAATATAATCACTATATGGTCTTGGCTCTTCTAAATTAGGATACTGTCCTACTTGTTTGTTTCCATAGATATGGAACAATTCTCCCAAAATAATACCTCTGCCCCATCCATCGAACAAGATGTGATGATTACTCCATATAATTGTATAAGCCTTATCATCAGTTTGAATAAGTTCCAATCTAATTAAGACATCTTTACTAAAATCAAAACCTTTTTCTCGATCTTGTTCAATGTAGGTTGTTATACTTTCTTTTTGCTGATCTATTCCTTGCTGTCTAATATCTCGATATCTAAAGCCAATCTTTCGACCTTTTATAATTACATTTTTTGGTTGTTCTGTAATTTCATATTCAATTGCTGTCCGAAGGATTTCATGTCTTTTCATAATATCGTTCAAGCTTTCCTCGAATAAGTTGACATCAATAAACCCTTTGACATCAATGACAAGTTGTTCAAAGTATGCACCTGATTGTGGATCTTCTAATGCATGGAATAGCATACCCTGTTGCATATTAGCTAATGGATAAATCTTTTCTATTTCTCCCCACCTATTTTTCGCCTTGATTTCCTCTAGTTGTTCGAAGCTTAATTCTTTGTCTCCATAGTCAAATGGTGTTTTTTCAGCCTGTTCCTTAGAAATGCAATGATGGATTACATCAAGAAGAGCAGCCTTGAAAGCTTCTGTAAACTCCACTACGACATCCTCTGCATATACTTTTGTATTATAAGTCGTATCAATAGTGAGCTTTCCATCTAAGACAATAGCATTCATTTCTATAGGTGTTTCTCTTGTATGTTTACCTCCAATCGACTCTCCTGCCGATATCCAAGAAGAAGAAAAGATTGTATTATTGAGATCTGCATCCATTTGACCTAAGTAATTAAACAAAATAGGTGGCTGTTCAATATTCCATAAATCTGGATCTCCACTCAATTGTTTTAAAACCCCATAGCCTATTCCCTTATTCGGAATTCTTCTAAGAGACTCTTTCACTGTTTTAATAGTCATTGAAAGGTCCTTTTCATCTCCTAAATTGATGTATACAGGATATTTGGTTGTAAACCATCCAACTGTTCGGCTAATATCTACATTTTTTATAATCCGTTCTCTACCATGGCCCTCTAGACTAATCCTAATTTTATTTTCACCAGTTACTCTCCTTGTAGCTATTAAAAGAGCACTAATCAGTAAATCATTGATTTCAGTATGATATGCTTGATTTGTTTCTCTTAACAATCGGCTTGTTTCCTCTATTCCGAGAGCGGTACTAAAAGTATCACTATCCTCATATCGGAATAGTCCAACTTCCTCTTTTTTCTCTAAAAAGTTAACATTATCCTTTAATGTGTTCACCCAATATTGCTTTTCTCTAAGGATTTTTGCACTCTTAGCATACTCGTTGAGCTGAGTAGCATACTCTTTATAAGAAGTCGTTTTTGGATAAAACGCTATTGGCTCGCCTTTCAGTAGCTGGCTGTATCCAAGTACAAAATCTTCAAATAGGATTCTCCAAGAGATTCCATCCACCACAAGGTGATGAATAATAAGTAACAGATGGTCTCCAACATTCGTCTTAAACTGTGCTACATTTACAAGAGGTCCTTCTTGTATATCAATTTTCTTCTGTAATATTGTCGCAAGTTCTTGAATTTTCACATCTGGATTATCTTCTCTCGAAACGTCATAAACATTAAAACCAAATTGATTTTTTTCCACTTCTCGATTGAATTGAAGTACTTCATTATTCTCCTCTTTATAAATCATTCGTAATGCGTCATGATGTACAAAAATTGCTTCCATAACTTCTTTTATCATTTCCTCACGGAATCCATCTTTTCTATACAACATAACTGCATGATTATAATGATTTACTTCTTCTTTTCCATTCATAAAATACGCTTTTTGAATTGGAGTGAGCAACACATCTCCTGTTTCAATTTCATAAGAGCCTTCTTGTATTGTCTCAATATTGACATAGTTGCTTAAAAACTTGATTTCCGGATAGGTAAATAGATCTTTCATCTCTAACGTGATACCTTCTCGTGATAAACGTGAGATAATTTGTAAAGCTTTAATAGAATCTCCACCCGAAGCAAAAAAGTTATGGCTAATCCCAATTGGCTTGACTCCTAATATATCTTCCCATACCTTCACAAGTTTTTCTTCTACCTGATTTCTTGGTTTTTCATAATCTACTCCCTTACTCACATCTGGCTCTGGTAAGGCTTTTTCGTCTACTTTTCCATTTGCCGTAAGTGGAATACGCTCCATCTGAACAAAATAAGATGGAATCATGTATTCAGGGATTTCTACTTTTAAGTACGCTCTTAATTCTTCAAATGATAGGTCCCTCTGGGACGTAATATATGCACATAGATATCTTCTTCCGTCCTGACCTTCTCGATCAATCACGAATGCTTCTTTAATTTGTTCGTGTTTAACTAAATGACGCTTAATCTCTTCTGTTTCAATTCGATAACCTCTTATTTTCACTTGACCGTCAATCCTACCTGCAAGCTCAATTCTACCATCTGATAGTCTTCGAGCAAGATCCCCTGTCCGATACATTTTTTTATTTGGTTCAAACGGATTTTGAACAAATTTTTCTTCTGTCAAATCTGCTCTGTTTAAATATCCACTTGCTACGCCATCTCCTGATAAGCATAATTCACCATAAATACCTTCTGGGACAAGTTTCATTTGTTGATCCACTACGTAAGCCTTCATATTCTGAATTGGTCTTCCAATCACAGGGCATTCTTTGAAAGCTGCCATTGTATCATATTCAATAACTTGATATACCGAACCAATTGTCGCCTCTGTAGGTCCATAGTGATTCATTACCGCATGATTTGGGTAATGTGTATAGAATTTTTCAACATCTATTGGATTGATTTTCTCTCCACCTAACGCGACTAATCTCAAAGTTTTACAGCTTTGATTATTTGAGAAACTCGGATCATTCACCAAGACGTTAAAGAGAGACGGTGTTAATTTCAAATAAGAAATCCCTTGTTCTTCTATATACTGTAATGCCTTCTGAGCATTAGTATATACTTCTTTTGTAACGAGATGCAGTTCACATCCATTTAAAAGTGATGAATATAGACTTGTATAGCCCAAGTCAAATGCATAGGAAGATACTAACATTGCCTTATCTGTTTCTTTTAGATTCGCTTTCTTTGTAAACCAAGTCATATAGTTTACAACGTTGTTGTGCTGAACACATACACCTTTAGGTGTACCAGTCGAACCTGATGTATAGATGATATACGCATTATGATTCCATTTATAATTGACTAATAAATTTGATGTATCCCTCTCTTTTATAGAATCATCTTCCATGGAGATTATTTCTCCATTAAATTGGAGAGTTTCTTTCCTTTCTCCTTTTACTATCAATAGGCTAGCATTACTATCCTTTAAAATGACATTCGTTCTTTTATCCAGTTGTTCAGGATCTATTGGTAAGTAAGTCGCTCCTGCTTTTAATACGGCCATAATTCCAATAATCATTTCAAGAGATTCTTCCACTAACATACCTACTGTTATCCCTGGATTTGCTCCTTTTTCTTGAAGCAACCTTGCCATTTGATTCGCTCTTTCATTCAGTTCCAGATACGTAAGTTTCTGATTTTTAAATATCACGGCTACATGGTGAGGTGTTCGTTTCACCTGTTCCTCAAATAATTGTGAAATTGTTTTATCTTTCGGATAATCAGCTTTTGTATCTTTATCATCCTGCAATAGCATCTGCACTTCTTCTTCTGAAAGCAACATAATATCCTGAATGCTTTGTTCTGGCTTCTCAATAATTTCTTTAAAAACCTGGATTAAATGTTTAGCTAATCTTTCTACAGTTTCCTTCTTAAATAATTTAGTTCTGTAATTTAATACACATTTGATACTACGCTCTTCTTCAACAGCGGTAAGTGTTAAATCAAATTTAGAAACATGCGCCTTCATTTGATATTGTGAGAAAGTTAAACCTTGTATTTCAAAATCATCATAGTCAAAGTTTTGTAAGACGAGCATTGTATCAAACAAAGCACTTCTGCTCATATCTCTCTTTAAATCTAATTTTTCAACTAATTCATCAAATGGATAATCCTGATTTTCATAGGCTTTTAAAGCATTCTCTTTAACTTCTTTTAAATAATCTTGGAATGAAACGTCTCGTTTTGGATAATTTCTCATCGCAAGAGTATTAACAAAAATACCCATAATCTGTTTCAAATCATCATGAGGTCTTCCTGCGATTGGAGATCCCACTACGATTTCCTCTTGCCCCGTATATTTTGAAAGCAGTGTTGTGTATCCCGCTAACAGAAGCATATACAGCGTCACACCATGTTCCTTCGCCATCTTCTTAAGATTAACATATGTGTCACTATCGATTTCAAAATGTACAAGGTCACCTTCTGTACTTTGAATTGGCGGTCTTTTATAATCTGTCGGCATATTTAGTACTGGTACTTCTTCTTTAAATACATGCATCCAATACTCTTCTTGTTTTTTCATTTCTTCTTGAGTAAACAATTCTCTTTGCCATACAGAATAATCTTTATATTGAATGCTTAATGGAGATAATTCTTTCCCGTTGTATAACTCAGCTAATTCCTGTGTAAAGATCCCCATTGATACACCATCTGATATAATATGGTGCATATCTAATACAATCACGTGCTCATCATCTGTAACATGTATGATTTCAACCCGTAAAAGAGGAGCCTTCTCCAAATCAAACGGTTTAACAAATCCATTGATCATATCATCTAGCTTATTGGTACCCATTTCTCTATACATCACTTGGAAATCTATGTCTTTTTCAATCTTTTGAACTGGTTCACCATCTACCATTACAAAAGAAGTTCTTAAAGCTTCATGTCTTTCGATTAATTTATGGAAAGCCTTCTCAAGTTGCTGAACATCCAAATCACCTTTTATCTTCATGGCGAACGGTATATTGTAAGATACTCCGCTACCCTCTATTTTGTTTAAAATATAGAGTCTTTTTTGTGCAGATGAAAGTGGATAATAATCTTGTTCTTCTACTTTTTTGATCGATGCATATACACTTTCTTTTGTAGAGTCAATAAATTCTCCAATCCCTTTTATAGTAGGTGTTTGGAAGATTTGTCGTAAAGGTATCTCCACCATAAGTTCCTTATGGATTTTAGAAACCATCGTAGTTGCTTTAAGAGAATGACCTCCTATTTCAAAAAAGTGCTGGTTGATACCGATTTTTTCCACTCCTAAAATTTCCTGCCAAATGGATACAAGTCTTTCTTCGACTTCATTCCTTGGTGCCTCATACTCTACTCCCACAACTGCACTTTCATCAGGTTCTGGTAAGGCCTTTCGGTCCACTTTTCCATTTGCTGTAAGTGGTAGTTTATCCAACTGAACGAAAAACGCAGGAATCATATACTCTGGAAGCTCTTGCGCCAAAACCTTCCGAATTTCTTGTAATATGGATTCTTTCTTACGTGTTTCAGACGTAAAATAAGCACATAAATATGGTTGACCATTATTATCCTCTCTTGCGATGACAACGGCTTCTTTAATCTCTTTCTGTTTCAAAAGTTGATTCTCTACCTCACCTAGTTCAATCCTGAAACCTCGAATTTTCACTTGATGGTCAATTCTACCTAAAAATTCGATATTCCCATTAGGCAATAACCTTGCAAGATCTCCTGTCCGGTACATCCTTTCCCCTGGAATGAATGGATTTGGAACAAACTTCTCCGCTGTGAGCTCTGGTCTGTTTAAATAACCACGTGCCAAACCTTCCCCACTTACACAAAGTTCACCTGCAACTCCTAATGGCAATAAATTATTTTCCATATCAAGGATATAAACCCTGTTATTACTTATTGGTTTACCAATAAGTACCTTCTGATCTTCCTGTTTTAATTCACATATTGTAGAACAAACACTATTTTCTGTTGGACCATATTCATTAAACAATTTTACGTGAGGCATTTTCTGAAAATGTTTTGTAATTAGATTTTCATTAAAACCTTCACCTGCAATTGTCACAAATCTCAAATCTACTAAAGGCTTATCAATAGTGTTTAATAGATTATTATAATAGCTTGGAACAGCTAACAAATTAGTTACTTTATTATTTTGAATAATATTTATAAATTTACTGAAATTCATTCTTATATCTTCTATTAAAATTAATTTACCTCCAGAAAGCAAAGTAGTAAAAATATCTTCAACAGAGCTGTCAAAAGAGAAAGAAGGCATCTGTAACGTAATATCACTTTCACTATATTGATATGATTCTATTCTCCAACATAACGTATTGAGAATAGATTTATGATTCACCATAACACCCTTTGGTTTTCCTGTTGAACCTGAAGTGTATATTATATAAGCCATGTCAGAGGACTTATTTAGACTAGGCAAGTTTTCTGTAAATCTATCCTTAATCTTTTGTACATTTATATCAATACAAGTTAAATCATAATCTACATGTTTATTTTCTTGTTTTAACAATATTTCTATACCACTGTCTTCTAACATATATCTTCTTCTATCCTCTGGATACTCAGGATCAATTGGAAGGTATGCTCCCCCGGCTTTTAATATCGCCATCATACCAACTATCATTTCAATCGAACGTTCAACCATAATACCAACCACAGTATTAGATTTCACACCTTTTTCTCTTAGCAGAGTAGCGACTTGATTAGATTTTTCGTTAAGTTCCCAATAAGTCAATTGTTGATTTTCAAACACAACTGCAATATTTTCAGGTGTCCTTTCTACCTGTTCTTGGAACAATTGATGTATCGTCTTCTCTTTTGGATAATCTACTTTTGTATCATTAAATTCATACAATAAAGTTGTTCTTTCTTCTCCTGAAATTATGTCTATTTCATTTATTTTCTTATTCTCATCTGCAATCACTTGTTCAGTTACTTTTTTAATGTGCATTTCGATATTATCTATTATTTTGTCATCATAAATATTGCCATCATAAGTTAAAACTAAATTTAACTTCTCACCTGGAGTTGCAGCAATACTAAAACTATAATTGCTCTGCTCTTCTGCATGTATATCTTCTACCTCAAAACCTATATCCATTTTTTCATTTCCGGCAATACGTTTATCAACAGCATAGTTCTCAAACACAATTATATGATCAATAAGATCATTCTTTAATTTACTCATTGCTTGAACTTCAGCTAAATTCATATAGTTATAATTATTGCTAGCTATAGCTTCACTCTGTACAACCGTTAAAACCTCTTTAAACTTCTGATTCTTTCCAAGGTTTATTCTAGTTGGAATGGCATTAATAAATAAACCAATCATCTTTTCAATTCCGTCTACTGGTGCTTCCCTTCCCGATACAATAGTTCCAAATACTACTTCGTCTGTATTATTATACTTCGCCAAAATAATACCCCAAATACTCTGGAATACTGTATTAAAGGTTACGCTATTCCTATTAGCAAGCTGTGTAATCTTATTTGTTAGTTCGTTCGAAAATTCAATTACTTTTTCTCTTCTTAAATACTCACTATTATTCTTAGTAATCTGTAATTTTGGTATTTGCGCTTTCTCTTCATAACCATCTAAATATTGCTCCCAATAACTTTTACCTTCTTCTTTATCTTGCTCTTCCAGCCATTTTATATAATCGCTATAAGGTTTCGTTTCTTCTAACTCATATTCTTCACCATTTATTAATTTTCCATATACAGTGAATAACTCACCTAATACGATTCCAAGACACCAACCGTCCAATAAAATATGGTGATGACTCCATACCAATTTATATAAGTTTTCATCTGTTCTAATCAAACATACTCTCATTAAAGTATCTTTACTTAAGTTAAATCCCTTTTCTGTATCTTCTTCTCTATAATTTTTTATGAATAACTCTTTTTCTATAGTTCCTCTTTCACTTATATCGCAATATTGAAAACCTATTTCTCTATCCGCTATTATTATTTGTCTAGGCTCCTCAACTATTTCATATTCAAATGATGCTCTTAGTATTTCGTATCTTTGCATGATTTTATTAAAACTTGTTTTTAATATCTCTACATCAACGTATCCTGTTATATCCATGACAGTTTGTTCAAAATATGCTTTTGAATTTTTGTTTTCCAAAGCATGGAACAGCATTCCTTTTTGCATATTTGCTAACGGGTAAATCTTTTCAATTTCGAAATCTTTATACTTTTCTTTAATATCCTTAAGTTCACTTAGAGTTAATTTAGTATCCCCATAGTCATAAGGCGTTTTTTCCACCTCTATTTGACTAACACAATGATCAATTATAGTTTCAAGACTTTCTTTAAACTTATCATTTAATTTCCTGATTGTTAGTTCATCAAACTCTAGCTCATTAAAGGTAGTATTTATAACCAATTCATTATTAATAATTATCGAATTGATTTCTATCGAATTATTTCTTGAAATCTTTCCTCCAATTGTTTCCCCATAAGAAAATTTTGATTCAGAAAATTCATTTCTGTTAACATCATTATCCATTTCACCTAAATAGTTAAATGAAATTGGTGCTTTTTGTTCATTTAATAGATACTTCTCTTTTGATAAATATTTTAGTATACCAAATCCGATTCCCTTGTTAGGAATTTTCCTTAAAGTTTCTTTTACCATTTTTATATTAGTAGCAAGATCGGTCTCATTGCCTAAATCTATAAGTACTGGATACATAGTTGTAAACCAACCTACAGTCCTACTAATATCTACATTTTCTAAGATATCTTCTCTTCCATGTCCCTCCATATTTATTTTTATACAATTTTCACTTGTTATCTCTCTAGCACCTAATAATAAGGAAGTTAACAATATATCATTTATTTCTGTATTGTATGCTCTATTGGATTTTCTTAATAAACTTATAGTCTTTTCCTTATTTAAAGAAATACTAACTGTTTTACTATTTTCGAATGTGTCACTTTTGAGCTCTTTTTTTCTAGGTATAAATGCAACCTCAGTATTTGCTATCTCTTGCCAATACTCTTTTTCCTTTAATAATTTATTGCTACTAGCATACTCCCTCAGCTTAGAGGAAAATTCTTTAAAGGATTCAGTCTTGAATCCAACGTCTAACTTCTCACCTCTTAAATCCTGAGAATATAGAGTTTCAAAATCTTCTAATATTATTCTCCATGATACTCCATCTACTACAAGATGATGAATGGTAATAAGCAGATGATCACCTTGATTCGTTTTAAATAAACAAAGATTAACGAGTTTACCATTTTTGATGGAAGATTTCTTTTGGATATTTGTCGCTAATTCATATATTTTCTCTTCCTTATTCTCTACTCCCTCAACATCATGAACGTATAAATCAAAGAGGTTATCCTTATAGCCTCTATTATACTGAATGATCTCTCCATCATTTTCTCTATAAATCATTCTAAGGGCATCATGCTGCTCTAATATCTTATTAAAGACTCTCTCTATTCTCTTTTGATCAAATCCATCTTCCCTAAACAGCATAAATGATTGATTAAAATAATCTAGTTCTTCTTTATTTTTCTCAAAATACCATTTTTGAATTGGAGATAATATTACTTCTCCTGTAACTATTTCATAAGGTTTTAACCGTTTGTTTTGCTTTTTTACATACTTACTAAGATCTTTAATTTTAGGGTTTGCAAATAGATCTTTCACTTCTAACTTAAGATTTATTCTAGACAATCTGGACACAATTTGCAGAGCCTTAATAGAATCTCCACCTGATACAAAGAAATGATGATTTATCCCTATATCCTCTATGCCTAGGATATCCCTCCAAATCTCAACAAGATGTGTTTCAACTTCATTTCTTGGTGCCTCATATTCTACCCCTGATTGACTACTTCTATCTGGTTCTGGAAGTGCTTTTCGATCCACTTTATCGTTTGATGTAAGTGGTAACTGGTCAAGTTGAACAAAATAAGAGGGAATCATGTAATCAGGAAGTTCCTTTTCTAAAAATTCTCTTATCTTGGCTGAAGATATTGCTTTTTCAGACACAATATAAGCACTTATATACGTATGATTTTTCTTATCCTCTTTTGCTACTACTACGACCTCTTTTATATCTTGATGTTTTAACAACTGGCTCTCTATTTCACCAAGTTCTATTCTATACCCACGTATTTTTACTTGATGGTCAATTCTTCCTATGAATTCAACATTTCCATCAGGCATCCATCTTACAAGATCACCTGTACGATACATTTTTCCCCCACTGACGAAAGGATTTCCCACAAAATTCTCGGCAGTTAAGGCTGGATTATTTAAATAACCTCTTGCCAATCCAACTCCAGATATACATAACTCTCCTGTTACTCCAATTGGACAAAGCTGATTATACTTATTTACTATATAAACTTTAGTATTATACACCGGTTTTCCAATTGGAATATTATCATCATTGTTATTCATTAAGAAACTTGTAGTTACTACTGTATTTTCGGTTGGACCGTAGGCATTTACAAGCTGATAGCGGGTATTCTTATTTAAAATTAACTTTTCACCACCGGATACTAACATTCTTAAAGAATGATTATCTTGTAATATAAATTGTTCACTTACCTTAGATGGGAATGTTGCAACTGTTATGTCTTTACTATTCATATATTCATTTAATTTATCTAGATCAAGCCTAATATCTTTGCCTAAAACGTGCAAAGTAGCTCCGGTGATTAAACAAGGGAAAATTTCTCCAATAGATGCATCAAATGAGAATTTCAAATAGTTTGTAATTCGATCTCTTTCTGTTATTTTATGAAAATCTACATACCAATTACATAAATTGACTAAGGAATGATGTTCCACTAACACCCCTTTTGGTAAACCCGTGGAACCAGACGTATAAATGACATAGGCTAAATCATTTCCATTATTACGCCTTTCCATATTAATTTGCTCTTGATTTTTTATTGTTTCATCATTAATTGAGATTTTAGTTATACATTCATTATTGATAAAATGAAGTTTATCGTATAAATGAGTCTGCGTTAATACGAATTTTGCGTTACTATCTTCTACCATATATTTAATTCGCTCTTCAGGATATTCAGGGTCTATTGGTAAATACGCTGCCCCTGATTTTAATATACCCATGATACCGACAATCATATCTAAAGAACGTTCCACCATAATTCCTACAATCATTTCTGGATGAACACCCTTATCATAAAGTACTCTAGCTACTTGATTGGATTTTTCATTGAGCTCCTTATAAGTAACTTGTTGCCCCTCAAATTCTACGGCAACCTTGTTTGGAGTTCTCTCTACCTGCTCCTCAAATAATTGATAAATGGTTTTATTCTTTGGATAATCCATATAAGTTTCATTAAATTCATTCAAAAGAATGTGCTTTTCTTCTCCCGAAAGCATATCTATTTGACCTAAACAAACTTCCTGATTATTAGTAATTTCTCTTAAAATACTAACAAAGTGCTCTGATATTTTATCTATTGTCTCTTTCTTAAACAATTTTGTACAATATTCTAAATCAAATTTTATGATGTTATTAGTTTCTACTGCTGATAATGTTAAATCAAAATTTGCTATATTAAGTTCACTATCATATGTTTCAAAACTTAACCCTTTAATCTCTTCATTAGAGGTATCTAAGTTTTGTAGCACAAACATCGTATCAAATAATGCACTTCTACTCATATCTCTTTGTAAGTCCAGCTTTTCAACCAGTTCATCCAAGGGATAATCTTGATTTTCATAAGCCTTTAATGCATTTTCTTTTACTTCTCTTAAATAATTACGAAATGTTTTATCTTCATTTGGATAATTTCTCATCGCAAGGGTATTCACAAACATTCCGACAATATTTTCAAAATCATGATGGCTTCTTCCTGCAATTGGAGATCCTACCACAATATCATCTTGACCCGTATATCTTGAAAGTAAAGTTGTATATCCAGCTAACAGAAGCATATACATGGTAACCCCATTTTCTTTTGCAATTCTATTAAGCTTCTTTGTCAACTCACTATCTATTTCAAAACTTCTTCGAGCCCCTTCAACACTTTGTGTCGGCGGCCTTTTATAATCTGTTGGCATATTTAAAATAGGTACTTCTTCTTTAAAAACATTTATCCAATATTCTTCTTGCTTCTTCATTTCCTCTTGAGTAAACAAGTCTTTTTGCCATACTGCATAATCTTTATACTGTAGGTCCAATGGGGATAACTCTTTCCCTTCATACAGTTTACAGAGCTCTCTATTTAAAATGTTCATTGAAACTCCATCTGAAATGATATGGTGCATATCTAGGACCATCACGTGCTCATCATCTGTGACATGTATAATTTCAACCCGTAAAAGAGGACCTTTCTCCAAATCAAACGGTTTAACAAATCCATTAATCATATCATCTAGCTTATTGGTACCCATTTCTCTATACGTCACTTGGAAATCTATCTCTTTTTCAATCTTTTGAACTGGTTCACCATCTACCATTACGAAAGAAGTTCTTAAGGCCTCATGTCTTTCGATTAGTTTATAGAATGCATTCTCAAGCTGATGAACATCCAAATCACCTTTTATTTTCATAGCGAAAGGCATATTATAAGATACTCCGCTACCCTCTATTTTGTTTAAAATGTAGAGTCTTCTTTGGGCAGATGAGAGCGGATAATAATCCTGTTCTTCTACTTTTTTGATCGATGCATATACACTTTCTTTCGTAGAGTCAATATATTCTCCAATTCCTTTTATAGTAGGTGTTTGGAAGATTTGTCGTAAAGGTAGCTCCACCATAAGTTCCTTATGGATTCTAGAAACCATCGTAGTCGCTTTCAGTGAATGGCCTCCAATTTCAAAAAAGTTGTGTTGAATTCCTATGTTTTCTATATCTAAAATATCTTGCCAAATGGATACAAGCTTTTCTTCGACTGTATGCCTTGGCGCCTCATACTCTACTACTCCTGCAACCGAACTTCCATCAGGACTTGGTAAAGCCTTTCGATCCACTTTCCCATTTGTAGTAAGTGGTAGCTTGTCTAGCTGAACAAAAAAAGCAGGAAGCATATACTCTGGTAACTCTTTTGCCAAAAACTTTCGAATTTCTTGAACCCTAGTCTCGCCCTTCGATGTTTCGGAAGTAAAGTACGCACATAAATATTGATGATTATTACTATCTTCTCTTGCGATAACAACAGCTTCTTTTACTTCCTTATGTTTTAGAAGTTGACTCTCTATCTCACCCAGTTCAATCCTGAAACCACGAATTTTCACTTGATGGTCAATTCTTCCTAAAAACTCAATATTTCCATCAGGTAGCATTCTCACAAGGTCTCCTGTTCGATACATTCTCTCTCCTAGAATGAACGGATTTGGAACGAATTTCTGAACTGTTAATCTCTCGTTATTTAAATACCCTGTACTTAATCCGTCTCCAGAAATACATAGTTCTCCAGGCACACCAAGTGGAAGCAGGTTAGAATTTTTATCTACTACAAAAACCGAAGTATTTGCTAACGGTTTTCCTATTGGGATAACCTCAGTTACTTCATTAACAAAATAATAAGTAGCATATACCGTGCTTTCAGTTGGACCATAAACATGAATAATTTTATCTTTGCCCAATTTCTCAAGGGCTTTGTTCACATGTGAAACTGAAACTCTTTCACCACCGAATAATATTTTTCTTATTTTATCTAAACAATCTATTTCTAAATCTACAAGCGCATTAAATAAAGCTGTGGTAATAAACATAATACTTATTTGTTCTTCCTTTATTAACTTAGCTAGTTTAACAAGACTTAATACAGTGTCCTTCTCAACCATTATTAACTTTGCACCATTTAGAAGCGCACCATAAATATCAAATATAGACCCATCAAAAGCATAATTCGAAAGTTGTAGTATCGTATCATTCTCATTAATTTCAATATAATTTGTATTCTTAACTACTCTAATTGCACTATAATGCGGAATAACTACTCCTTTTGGTGTTCCTGTTGATCCTGAAGTATAAATGATATAAGCTGTATCACTTGAATGATTTATCAAATTCAAATTATCTGTACTTAGCCTTAAAAAATTCTCTTGATCTAAATTAATTAACTCCACATTCAAATTAAGTTGATTTATACATCTATCTTGAGTCAATAAAAATTTTACATTACTATCTTGTAACATGTAGTCAATTCTCTCTTTAGGAGTCTCAGGATCAATTGGTAAATAAGCCGCTCCGGATTTTAAAATCCCCATAATTCCTATAATCATTTCTAAAGAACGGTCGACCATGATTCCTACAATTGTGTTTGATTGAACGCCTTTTTCTCGCAGTAGTCTAGCTATTTGATTTGATTTTTCATTTAATTCCCTATAAGTTAGGTTATTACTTTTAAAGCTAACTGCCACACGGTCAGGTGTCTTCTCAACCTGTTCCTCAAACAATTGATGTATCAACCTATCTTTAGGATATTCAACGGTTGTTTCATTAAATTTATAAAGAAGAATGTTTCTTTCCTCTTCTGAAATTAAATCTATATCGATCAATTTCTTAGCATCATTTTCGATAACTTGCTTCGTTACATTTTGAATATGACACTCTAGATTATTGATTAGTCTTTCTTCATATACATTTTCATCATATACAATTGTTAGTTTCAATTTCTCTCCTATTCCTACAGTAAGGCTTAGGCTATAATTACTTCTCTCTTCGTCGGTTACAGATACAACTTCGAACCCTAATCCACTTTCCTTTTCTTCCAATCCTTTTTCATCAATAGCATAATTTTCAAATACTAATATATGATCAATAAGATTACTTTTTAAGTTGCTAAGAGCTTGAACTTCGGCTAAATTAATATAATTATAATCATTACCCTCTATTGCATCATGTTGAGTTGCTTTTAAAACTTCTTTAAATGATTTTTCACTTTGCAGCTTTATTCTAGTTGGTATTGTATTTATAAATAAACCTAACATATTCTCTATACCTTCTACAGCTGCATCTCTGCCTGAGACAACTGTTCCAAAAACAACATCCTCACTATTGTTATACTTCGCTAGAATAAGCCCCCAAATACTCTGCATCACTGTATTTAAGGTGACGTTATTTTTATTTGCCAGTTGTGTAATCTTATCAGTTAACTCTTTTGAAAACTCTATCACTTTTTCTCTTCTCTGATACTTTCCAGCACTAGAGTTATTAAATTTAGGGAGGGTAGCATTTAACTCATACCCCTCCAGATACTTACTCCAATACTTCAATCCTTCTTCATTATCCTGATTATTTAGCCAATTTATATAATCACTATAGGGTCTAGGATCTTCTAATTGATGCTCTTCACCTTTCATATTATGTGAATAGATAGTAAATAACTCATCTAATATAATCCCAATACACCAACCATCAAGTAATATATGATGAAAGCTCCAAATTACTTTATATGAGTTATCATTTGTTTTGATCAAACAAATTCTCATAAGGGTTTCTTTTGTTAGGTCAAAGCCCTTCACCTTATCATCTACTATATATTTTTCCACATATAAATCTTTAGTGTTTAAATCTAAATCACTTACATCATTATAGCTAAACTTAATTTTTCTATCCCTTAATATTACATGTAATGGCTCGTCCAATTTATAATTAAATGATGCTCTTAACACTTCGTGCCGTTTCATAATCTCGTTGAAACTTTCCTCAAAAATAGTTTCATCTACATAACCTTTTATATCTAATATAATTTGTTCAAAATATGCATCTGAATTTTTATCTTCAATAGCATGAAACAGTATTCCCTTTTGCATATTTGACAATGGATAGATTTTCTCAACTTTATTAACTTTCATAAATTTATCCCCCTAAATAGTTTCCGTCGGAAAAGGCACAAAAATTATAAATATGATTTGTACAATTAAGTAGTCGCTATGATTGTGTTTTGCCTGCAGGCTTTAGTTATCGATGAATTCATATTCACCTAGTAACTCATCAAGCTCTTCTAGTGACATTTTATTGTAACCATAATCGGAAGCTGTTTTTTCTGATTCCGTTTGATTAATACAATGATCGATTATCATTTCAAGGTTCTCTTTATACTTTTGGTTAAAATCAGCGATTAAAAATTCAGAATATTCCCCTTCGTTGAAGGTAGTGTTTATTATTAATGTATCCTCTACAATTATTGAATTAATTTCTATAGAAGCATCTCTTGCATTTTCACCACCTATACTTTCGCCAGGTGATAGCCATGATGCAGAAAATTCTTCATTGGTCGCTTTTTTACTCATTTCTCCCAAATAATTAAATAATATAGGTGCCGTTTCATCATTTAACAAATCTTGATCCTTTTTTAGGTATTTTAAAACCCCATATCCTATTCCGTTATTAGGAATTTTTCTTAAAGTCTCTTTTACCAATTTTATACTCATAGAAATTTCTTTTTCTTTACCTAAATCAAAATAGACAGGGTATATTGTAGTAAACCACCCAATAGTCCTACTAACATCTATATTTTCAATGACTTCTTCTCTTCCATGACCTTCCATGAGAATTTTCAGCCTGTTTTCTCCTGTTAAATCTCTTACTGTTACTAACAAAGCCGCTAAAAGGATATCATTTATTTGAGTATTATATGTTTTGTTTGTTTCTCCCAATAACTTTTGAGTGTTCTCCTTATTTAGTGAAATGGTTAAGGTCTTGCTATTTTTATAATCGGTCACATCTATTTCTTCATTTTTCGCTAAAAAATCTACTTTCATTTTAGATATGTCTGCCCAATATTTTTTTTCTTTTAGAAGTTTATTACCTACCGCATAATCCATTAACTTTTCTGAAAACTCCTTAAATGAATCCGTTTTAAAACCTATATCAAGTTTTTCATTGAGATATGCTTGTTTGTATAACATTTCGAAATCTTCGAATAATATTCGCCATGATACTCCATCTATTACAAGATGATGGATAGTAATAAGCAAATGATCACCCTCATTTGTTCTAAAAATGCCAAGTTTTAATATTTTACCGTCAGTAATCGAAATTTCTTTTTGTATATTTGTTGCTAGTTGACCCACTATCTCCTGTTGATTATCTTGATTCTTAATATCATGGACATATAAATCAAAGAAATCCCCATTCAAATCACGATTATATTGAATAATTTCACCATTTTCCTCTTTATAAATCATTCGTAAAACATCGTGTTTTTCACAAATTTTACGAAACACCTTTTCTACAATCTGTTCTTCAAATCCATTTTTTCTATACAGCATAAATGATTGATTATAGTGATTTAGCTCTTTATTATTTAATGCTTCGTTTAATACAAAATGTCTTTTCTGTATTGGCATTAAAGGAACATTTCCCTGAATTATTTCATAGTTGTTCTTTACTCTCGATTCATTTTTTACATACTTACTAAGATTTTTAATTTTCGGGTTTTCAAATAAATCTTTAATTTTGAGTTTAAGATTCACTTTTGATAGTTTAGAAACTATTTGTAACGCTTTTATAGAATCTCCACCAACCTCAAAAAAACTATCGTTAATTCCAATTTCTTTAATACCCAAGACATCCTGCCAAGCTGATACAAGATGTTCTTCCACTTCATTTCGAGGCGCTTCATAATCTGTTCCCTTAGAAAGGTCCCCCTCTTGTACAAGAGGCAATGCTTTTCTATCTATTTTTCCATTCGGTGTAAGAGGCATTTTATCTAATTGAATAAAAAATGAAGGAATCATATAATCTGGTAAATAATTTGACAAGTAGTCTCTTAATTCACTTGTAGTTAGCGCCTCCTTAGCTATTATGTATGCACATAAATAGGTAAAACCAGCATTATCTTTCCGATCAATTACTACCGCCTGATTTATATTTTGATTACCTAATAGTTTAGCTTCAATTTCTCCTATTTCTACCCTAAACCCTCGAACCTTTACTTGATTGTCTATTCTTCCTAAAAACTCAATATTTCCATCTGAAAGCCATCTTGCCAAATCTCCTGTTTTATACATTTTTTCACCAGGTATAAAGCCATTTGAAACAAACCTTTCATGAGTAAGATCTGGCTTGTTTAAGTATCCTTTTGCAAGACCTTTTCCACCAATGTACAATTCACCATACACCCCTATAGGTTGTGGTTCTAATAAAGAGTTTAAAACATAATATTTTGTGTTATTTAACGGCTTTCCTATAGGAGTATTTACCATTTGTGGTATATAATCGTACTCTTCTTCATAATAGCTAGAATCAATAGTTGCTTCTGTAACTCCATAGCTATTAATTACTCTCATATTCTCCCCATATCTTTTAACCAAATTTTTGTACTCATGTATAGGACAGCTATCAGAACCTAATATTAATAATCGTAATGTCGTGAGATCAAAATTATTTTCATATACATAATTCATAAAAGGTATAATAAGACTTGGAGTGGATTCAAAAATATTAATCTTATACTTCTTAATTGTCTTATATAATAAATCCAGTTCTAGCTTAATATGACTCGGTACTATATACATTGTCCCACCATTTAATAAACTTCTACATAAGTCCCCTGCAAATACATCAAACGACATACTAGCCATTTGTAATAAATTCACTTCATACTTTGACAATTCATAGTGATCTCTCCAAGTGTAATGGGCATTAACCAAATTTTTATGCTCTACTAACACACCTTTAGGGTTTCCAGTTGTTCCTGATGTATATATGATATACACTAAATCATCTGGTGAATTAATATGATTCAAATTATCTTCATCGATATCATATATATCTATATGATTTATATTTACTACTTCACCGTAGGAACCATTTTTATCCATTAGATGTTCTTGGGTAATAATAATGTCCGCATTACTATCCTCAAGCATAAATTCTATTCTCTCTGTAGGGTAATCTGGATCTATCGGCAGATATGCTCCTCCAGCTTTTAGAACCCCCAATATTCCTACAATCATTTCTACTGATCTATCCACCATTATTGCAACTATACTATTTTGTACAACACCTTTTTCTCTCAAAGTTCTAGCTAGTTTATTTGCTTTTTTATTCAATTCTTCATAGGTCAACTGCTTTTCTTCGAACACTACAGCTATATGATTTGGTGTTTTTTTAACCTGCTCTTCAAAAAGTTCGTGTATAGTACCTACTGGATATTCAACAGCAGTATCATTAAACTTGTTTAATATTATTTCTCTTTCTTCTTGTGAAAGCAAATTTATTTCACTTAATTTTTGTTCAGGATTATTAACAATTTCTTTTAAGATATTAACTACATGATTTCCAATTCTTTGTATTGTTTCTTTTTTAAATAATTTTGTGCAATACTCTAAAATAAATTCTATATGATTTGTATTTTCAATTGCCGATAAACTTAAATCAAACTTTGCCGCTTTAAAATCAATGTCATACGGTTCGATTTTTAAGCCTTTTATATTCAACTCTAGATTATCTAAATTTTGAATAGAAAACATTGTATCAAACAATGCGTTTCTACTAATATCCCTTTTTAAGGCTAGCTTTTCAACTAACTCATCAAATTGATAATCTTGATTTTCATAAGCATTTAAGGTATTTTCTTTTACTTTCTTCAAATAATCAATGAATCTGCTGTCTGCTTTAGGACGATTTCTCATCACAAGGGTATTAACAAACATACCAATAGTATTTTTTAAATCATCATGTTGTCTTCCTGCAGTTGGTGAGCCAACTATAATGTCTTCTTGTCCCGTATATTTCGAAAGTAGCGTTGTATATGCTGCTAAAAGTAGCATATACATAGTAACTCCATTTTCCCTCGCAAACATTTTAAGCTTGTTTGTTAGTTCAGAATCTATTTCAAAACTTAATCTATCTCCCTCGCTACTTTGTATTTGTGGTCTTGGAAAGTCAGTTGGCATATTCAGAACTGGTATCTCATCCTCAAATACTTTAAGCCAATATTCCTCCTGTTTCTTTATACTATCACCGTTACAAAACTTTTCTTTCCATTCTGAATAGTCTTTATATTGAATTTCTAATGGTGCTAATTTTTTTTCTCCAAATATATCTGTTAACTCTTTCATTAAAATGCTCATTGATACTCCGTCTGAAATAATATGATGCATATCAAGCATCATGATATGCACATCCTGACTAACTTGTACGATTTCTACCCTTAGAAGAGGAGCTACCTCTAAATTAAAGGGTCTTATGAATTGCGCCACTCGTTCTGCTACGTTCTCTTTCCCTAATTCACTATATTCAATTTTAAAATCTATTTCTTTTTCTATCTTTTGAACTGGTTCTCCATCAATCATTACAAAAGAAGTTCTTAATGCTTCATGTCTATCAATTAATGCTTTAAAGGCTTTTTCAAAAGTGTCCAATTGAAAGCGCCCCTTCATTTGTATAACAACTGGTAGATTGTAAGTAATTCCACTATCCTCTATTTGATTTAAAATATATAGCCTTTTTTGAGCCGATGAAAGATTATAAAATTGCTTTTCCTCAGCTTTCTTTATTTTTGAGTAAGTACTCGTTTCTTTCCCTTTTATATATTCGCCAATGCCTTTGATAGTAGGAAAATTAAATATTTGTTTTAATGGTATTTCAACATCTAATTCTTTGTGTATCTTTGATACCAATGAAAAAGCTTTTAGTGAATGTCCTCCAGCTTCAAAGAAGTTATGATTTATTCCAATTTTCTCTATACCCAAAACGTCCTTCCACACTAAAGCCAACTTCTCTTCTACTAGATTTCGAGGTGCTTCATAATGATCTTCTATAAATTTATTGAAATCTGGTTCCGGTAATGCTTTCACATCCACTTTTCCATTAAGTGTAATCGGCAATTTTTCCATCTCTATGAAATGCAAAGGAATCATGTAACCAGGAAGCTCTTTGGCAAGCAACTCTCTCACTTTATCTATGTTCAGTTCTTCATTCAAATCATTAACTGTAATAAATGCGCAAAGATATCTGTTTCCATCTATCCCCTCTTTATCAATTACTTTAGCTTCTTTTATGTTCGATTGTCTTAATAAGTGATATTCAATTTCTTCCAGTTCAATTCTAAAACCGTGAATTTTTACCTGATTATCTATTCTACCTAAAAATTCAATATTTCCATCAGGTAGCCATCTTACTAAATCTCCAGTCCGATACACTCGTTCTCCTAAACTAAAAGCATTAGACTTGAATTTTTCTTCAGTTAATTCTTTTTTATTTTTGTATCCTCGCGCTACACCTTCTCCACCTATATATAATTCACCAGGTATTCCTATCGGCAGTAATTGAGCGTTATTATCCAAAACATATAATTTATAATTGCTTAGTGGTTTACCTATAGGTACACTCATTCCCATACAATCATTGAAACTGACCTTATAATATGTTGCGCAAACAGTTGTTTCTGTAGGACCATATGAATTATAAACATCGGCAATCTCAATAATATTTTTTATATATTCATACTTTAAAACATCTCCACCACTAATAAATCTCATATTTTTATTAAGTATTAAATGCTTATTTTTATCAATTTCATTGAGTAACAGTGGTGAACAGCTTACTAAAGTCACATTATATTTTTCAATATTTTTAACTAGCTCATCTATGTTCAGATCACCAATTTTTTTACCAATGATTAATTTCCCTGAATTAGCCAAAATAGGAAATATTTCTTCCGTAAAAGCATCAAATGAAAATGAAACTACTTGTAATATAGAATCTTCTTCATTTAAAGGAATTTGCTTTGAAAATGCATAAATATAGTTAATAACGTTACGATGTGTAGTCATAACCCCTTTAGGCTTTCCACTAGAACCTGACGTATATATTAAATAAGCTAAATCAGATGAATGATTTAAATTTTCTAGGTTGTCCTTATTTAAAGAACTAATTTCTTCATCATTAAATAAAATACTTGGAACTGTTCTTACTTTGAATTGTAAGTGCTCCTGAGTAACAACTAATTTTGCTTCACTATCTTTTAGCATATATTCAATTCTTTCTTCAGGATACTCAGGGTCAATTGGTAAATATGCTGCTCCAGCTTTTAAAATCGCCAATATACCTATTATCATTTCTGGGGATTTATCCGCCATAATTCCTATTACAGTATCCGGCTTTGCACCATTTTTTCTAAGCAACCTTGCCAGTCGATTTGCTTTTTCATTTAGTTGTGTATACGTTAATTGTTCCTCTTCAAATATAACTGCAATATGATTTGGTGTTTTTTTAACCTGCTCTTCAAATACATGGTTTAAGGTCTTATTTTTAGGAAATTCAGCCATAGTATCATTAAATTTGTGTAATATGATTTCCGTTTCTTCTTCTGAAAGTAAATTTATTTCTCCTAATTTAAGCCCCGGATTATTGGTAATTTCCTTTATTACATTTACTAAATGACCTGCAAGTCTTTTGATTGTTTCTTTTTTAAATAATTTTGTGCAATATTGCAAATCAAATTTCAAATGATCTGTATATTCTATCGCCGTAAGACTTAAATCAAATTTCGCCACATTAAAATCAATATCGCAAACCTCAGTGGTTACTCCATTTATATTAAACTCAAAATTATTTTGAGTTTGTATATCAAACATCGTATCAAACAATGCGCTTCTACTTGTTTCTTTTCTTAAATTTAGTTTCTCTACTAATGTATCAAATTGATATTCTTGATTCTCATAAGCATTTAATGTGTTTTCTTTTACTTGTTTTAAATAATCAATGAATTTAGTATCTGCTTTTGGATAACTTCTCATTGCAAGGGTATTGACAAACATGCCAATTGTATTTTTTAAATCATCATGTGTTCTTCCCGCAATTGGTGAACCAACTATTATGTCCTCTTGCCTTGTATATTTAGAAAGAAGCGTTTTATATACTGCTAAAAGAAGCATATACATAGTAACTCCATTTTCCCTTGCAAACATTTTAAGCTTATTTGTTAGTTCAGAATCTATTTCAAAACCAAGCCTATCTCCCTCACTACTTTGTATTTGTGGTCTTGGAAAATCAGTTGGCATATTCAGAACTGGAATGTCACCCTCAAATACCTTGAGCCAATATTCCTCCTGCTGCTTTATGTTATCTCCTTTATAGTATTCTTTTTGCCATTCCGAATAGTCTTTATACTGAACTTTTAATGGTGCTAATTCTTTTTCTCTAACTAAATCAGCTAACTCCTTCATTAAAATGCCCATTGATACTCCATCTGAAATAATATGATGCATATCAAGCATCATGATATGCTCATTCTGATTAACACGTAAAATCTCTACCCTTAGAAGCGGCGCTATCTCTAAATCAAAAGGTCTTATAAATCGTGCCACTCGTTCTGATACGCTATCTTCTCCTAATTCACTATATTCAATTTTAAAATCTATTTCTTTTTCTATCTTTTGAACTGGTTCTCCATCAATCATTACAAAGGATGTTCTTAATGCTTCATGTCTATCAATTAGTACCTTAAAAGCATTCTCAAAAACTTGCATTTGAAAATCGCCCACGATTTTGATAACTAAAGGAATATTATATGTCGTACCTTTAGATTCCAAATTATTTAAAATAAGCATCCTTTTTTGTGCCATTGATAAGGTATAACAATTATTTTCTGATTGTTTCGCTTTTGGAATTTCATTCTTTTTTTCTATATCTTCATTTTTTAAAGCTATAATAATTTTTTCTTTATATAACTTTATTTTTCCCTTTAATTCAGCTGTTATTAGTTCACGAGGTCCAATAATTTTTATCTTCCCTTGATTCTGATATAAGAAAATGTTTGATTTTTTCAAATCATTTATAAACCCTTTAATATCCATAACTAGAATCATTCCCTTCGCGGTGCCCATTCAATTTCTCACACTATTATTAAATAACTAAAACAACTATCAAATTCCATATACATCTTTGAAATTCAAACCATTGGGCCTAGCTTAACTGCACAATCTATTCCTTTTTCTCTGCTGAGAAGAAGTATAGATTGTACAGTTTTCCTAGGATAAATCCCCTTTTCTTATAATTAAATCTGAAATCTCAAAACAATCAACATTATAGAAAATCTGCCTTTTTACACCTATTACTAATATCTTTTACCTCCAAAAGAAATGAATTTCATTTTAAACCGTTATACCTCTTCCTCAACATAATCATAAGAACTATTTTGACGATCATGTTCAGTTGATAGGATATAATTTGCTAAACCCATTACACTTGGATTCTCAAAGAAATTGTGAATGCTTATATCTGTATTTAAAACTTTATTAATAGCAGAAACAGCACTCATTAACTTCAGTGAATTTCCTCCTATTTCAAAGAAGTTATGAGAAATTCCAATAGATTTGATGCCTAGGATTTCTTCCCAAATTGAAATAATAGTCTCTTCTACAAAATTACTTGGTGGTACGTACTCTACCTCAGTTGTTACATTCCCATCAGGCTTTGGTAATGACTTTCGGTCTACTTTCCCATTTGTAGTTAGCGGTAGCTTATCAAGTTGAACAAAAAATGCAGGAATCATATACTCTGGAAGCTTTTTAGTTAGATACTTTCTAATTTCTTGAATTATTAATTCATCTTTCCATGTTTCAGAAGTAAAGTAAGCGCATATATATTTTTCACCATGAATATCATCTCTTACGATAACAATAGCTTCCTTTACTTTTTTATATTTAAGTAGCTGACTCTCTATCTCACCAAGTTCAATCCTGAAACCACGAACTTTCACTTGATGATCTATTCTACCTAAGAACTCAATATTTCCATCAGGCAACATCCTAACGAGATCCCCTGTTCGATACATTTTTTCTTCTGGTATAAATGGATTTGAGACAAACTTTTCTGCTGTCAAATCTGGTCGGTTTAAATATCCATGAGCCAATCCTGCTCCACTTAAACAAAGTTCTCCAGCTACGCCGATTGGAAGTAGTCTCTGATTTCCATCTACTATAAATGCTGAAGTATTTGCTAATGGCTTCCCAATTGGTATTGTGTCGAATTCTTCATTGATTTCATTTATACAATAATACGTAGCAAAAACAGTACTTTCTGTCGGACCGTATACATGAATCAGCTTATCTTTCCCTAAATACTCCAATGCTCGTTTTGTATGTGATACTGAAATTCTTTCACCACCAAAGAGGATTTTTCTTATATTAGATAAACACTCTATTTCTAAATCAACCAATGTATTAAATAAGGCTGTAGTTATAAACATAACACTAATTTTTTCTTCTTTTATTAATTTTGTTAGCTTACTTAAATTCAATACTGTATCTATTGATACCATCACTAATTTTGCACCATTTAACAATGCACCGTAGATGTCAAATACGGATCCATCAAAAGAATAATTTGAAAGCTGTAAAATAATATCATCTGCATCAATCTTAATATAGTTTGTGTCACGAACAACCCTTACTGCATTAGAATGTGATGTAACCACACCTTTTGGTACTCCAGTAGAGCCCGATGTATATATGATATAAGCTATGTTCTGAGAATCATTTATAGGAGCTAAATTCTCTTTACTCAATTGAAAATTCTCACTCTTATCTAAACTAACCATCTCTACATCCAATGAGGAATCATTAATGAACTTCTCCTGCGTTAATAGAATTTGAATATCACTATCTTGTATCATAAATTTAATTCTATCCTGAGGAGATTTAGGATCTATCGGCAAATAAGCTGAACCTGATTTTAAGATACCCATTATTCCAATTATCATCTCAGGGGATCTCTCAACCATAATTCCCACAATTGTATTTGCAGTAATTCCTTTATCTCGTAACCATCTAGCAACTTGATTAGACCTTTCATTTAATTCTTGATACGTCATTTTAGTGCCTTCAAATTCAACGGCAATATGATTAGGCGTTTTCTCTACCTGTTCCTCAAACAGCTGATGTATAGTCTTATCCTTCGGATAATTCGTCTTTGTATCATTAAATCTATACAATAATACATCTCGCTCTTTCTCTGGGATTATGTCTATCTCATTTAATTTCTTATCCTCATTTATAACAACTTGTTCCGTTACCTTTTTAAGATGCATTTCTATATTGTCTATTATTTCCTGTGGATAAATCTTTTCGTTATAAGTTAATTTTAATACTAACTGTTCTCCAGGAATTGCTACAATGTTGAATCCATAATTGGTTTGCTCTTCTCCCCTTATATTTTGACACATAAAACCTGTATTACTTTCTGCATGATTAAAACTACTATCATCCAGTGAATAATTTTGAAATACCATTACATGATCAATTAGATTTCTTTTTAGATCATGTAAAGATTGAATTTCAGCTAAATTTATATAGTTATATTTATTATTTTCTATTGATTCATCCTGGACATTTCTTAAAACCTCTTTAAAACTACTATCTTTTTCCATTTTAACTCGAGTCGGAATTGTATTAATGAATAATCCTACCATCGCTTCAATTCCTTCTACTTTTGCCTCTCTTCCTGATACGACTGTTCCAAATACAACATCTTCTATATTATTGTACCTCGCTAAAAGAATGCCCCAAATTGCCTGCAGTACGGTATTAAAAGTAACTTGATTTCTATTTGCGAGTTGAATAATGTTACGAGTCATTTCTTTTGAAAATTCTATCATTTTTTCTTTTCTTTTATATTCATTAACTTTATTCAAGATTTTAGGAACCTGTGCTTGTTCTTCATATCCATCCAAATAGCTCTTCCAATGTGCTAATCCTTCTTCTTTATCCTGTTCTTCCAGCCATCTTATATAATCACTATATGGTGTTGGCTCCGCTAAATGGCTATCTTCACCTTTCATCTTTCTTCCATAAACATCAAATAACTCACCTAATATAATCCCAAGACACCATCCATCTAACAATATGTGATGATGACTCCATACCAATTTATATGAATCCTGATTCATTTGAATTAAGCTAATTCTCATTAATGTGTCTTCACTTAAATTAAAGCCTTTTTGTTTATCATTTTGTAAATAATTCTCTATAAACTTTGTTTTCTGCTCAATGCTTTCGTCTTGAATATCATAATATTTGAAACCTACTTTTCTATCTTGAAGTATGACGTGTCTTGGTTCCTCCACTAATTCATACTCAAATGCTGCTCTTAATATTTCGTGTCTCCTCATTATTGTATTAAATGATTTTTCTAAAATATCTACATCTACAGTCCCTTTTATATCCATTACAATTTGTTCAAAATACATACTAGAATTTTTATCTTCTAATGCGTGGAATAACATCCCTTTTTGCATATTTGCTAACGGATATATTTTCTCAATAATAAAACCATTGTATTTTTCTTTTATTTCTTCAAGTTCTTCTAATGTTATATTTATATCTCCATAATCAAAAGGTGTTTGGTCTGGTTCTACTTTATTCGCACAGTGATTAATTATCATTTCAAGACTTTCTTTATATTTCTGATTTAAGTCCTTTATCATTTTTTCACTGTATTCTAATTTATTAAATGTTGTATGAATAACCAATTCACCATTTAAAACCATTGAATTCATTTCTATAGATGTATTCCTATTAATTTTCTTACCCACTGTTTCACCTATAGACCATTTCGATGCAGAGAATTCTCTCCTGTTAATATCTTGATCCAATTCACCTAAATAGTTAAATGAAATTGGTGCCTTTTCTTCATTCATAAATCCCTTATCTTTTGCTAAATGTTTTAATACCCCATAACCTATTCCTTTATTTGGTATTTTTCTCAAAGTTTCTTTAACTGTCTTTATGTTGGTCGAAAGTTCATTTTCATTCCCTATATCTAAAAGCACTGGATACATCGTCGTGAACCAGCCAACAGTCCTATTGATTTCGAAATTCTCTATTACGTCCTCTCTTCCATGCCCTTCCATATTTACTTTTAGCTTGTATTTCCCCGTCAATTCTCTGGTTCCAACTGCTAAAGCTGTTAATAAAATATCATTTATTTCTGTGTTATATGCCCTATTTGTATTTCTTAGTAAAGATGTAGTGAGTTCTTTATCTAATGTAATACTTACTGTACTACTATTTTCAAAGTTGTTTTTTGTGATTTCTTTCTTTTTAGGGATAAACTGTACATTCTCTTTTGATATACTTGTCCAATATTCCCTTTCTTTCATTAATTCCCTACTCACGCTATAAGCTTTTAACTTTGATGCAAATTCTTTATAGGAATCTGTTTTGAATCCTATTTCTAGCTTTTCACCCTTTTCTAGTTGTGAATATAAAGTCTCCAAATCTTCGAGTAGGATTCTCCATGATACTCCATCCACTACAAGGTGATGAATCGCAATCAGAAGATGATCTCCTTCATCAGATTTAAATATACAAAGCTTTACAAGTTTACCTTCTTTAATATCCATCTCTTTTTGAATATTTGTAGCAATTTCATATACCTTCTCTTCCTTATTCTCAACACCCTTAACATCATGAATATATAAATCAAATAGGTTCTTGTCATAACCTCTATTATATTGAATTATTTCTCCCTCTTTTTCTTTATATATCATGCGTAAAGCATCATGATGTTCCATAATTTTATTAAATACTTCTTCTATCTGTTTTTCATCAAATCCATTTTCTCTAAATAGCATGAACGATTGATTAAAATGATGTATCTCTTCTTGGTTTTTCTCAAAATACCAACTTTGTATCGGCGTTAATTCTACTTCCCCATTTACTATTTCATGAACCTTTTGTTCTTTCTTTTCTCGTTTTATATATTTTCCAAGATTTTTAATTTTTGGATTTGCAAATAAATCTTTCATTTCTAGTTTAAGACCAATTCTAGATAATCTAGATATAATTTGGATTGCCTTAATGGAATCTCCTCCAGATACAAAGAAATTATGATTAATCCCTATATCCTCTATCCCAATAATACTTCTCCAAATTTCAACGAGCTTTTCTTCCACTTCATTTCTCGGTTCCTCATACTCTACCCCAGTATTAATACTTCCATCTGGTTCAGGAAGTGCTTTTCTGTCTACTTTCCCGTTCGTTGTCAACGGAAGTTTATCTAATTTCACAAAATATCCAGGAATCATATAATCCGGAAGTTTCTGTTCTAAATATTCTCGAATTTCCCTTGCATGTAATTCTTTTTGTGAAACGATATACGCACATAAATATTGATTACTTTCCTTATCTTCTCTAGCTATAACAATCGTTTCTTCGATATCTTGATGAGTTGACAGTTGACTTTCTATTTCTCCAAGTTCAATTCGATAACCACGTATTTTCACCTGATGATCTATCCGTCCTAAAAATTCTATATTCCCATCAGGTAACCACCTTGCAAGATCTCCAGTTCGATACATAGATTTACCGTTATTAAATGGATTTTCAATAAACCTTTCAGCTGTTAATTCTAGATTATTCAAATATCCTCTTGCTATCCCCTCACCTGATACACACAGTTCCCCAGCTACTCCAATTGGCTGAAGATTATTTCCCTTGTCTATTATATATATATTAGTGTTTAAAATTGGTTTTCCAATCGGAATTACCTTATCACCGCTTATTTGATCAAACTCAATTCTATAACTTGTGGAATCTACACAACACTCTGTAGGCCCATAAACATTTGTGATATTAGGTTTAAAATCAGCAAACTTTCCAAATAAACCTTTGATTAAATAAGGCGTTAATGCCTCTCCTCCTACAATAAATTCTTTAATTTCTAATTCTTGTTCTATTTTATTTACATAGCTAAGCATTGTTAAATGTGCCGGAGTAGCATCGGATACATGTATTTTATTTGTTGCATAATACTCAATTAAACTCATTGCATTCCAACTTACTTCCTTTGGCACAACAAATAAGGTATGCCCTAAAAGTAATGTTGCAAATATTTGTTTCACCGATGCATCAAATATAAATGGTGCTAGCAACGCGACATTAACATTAGTATTGAACCTTTTATAAATTACATCATTTAACCCATTGACTAAGTTATTTACACTATTTTGTTCTATCATTACCCCTTTAGGATTCCCTGTAGAACCTGATGTATATATTACATAAGCTAAATTTCGGGGACTATTTAATTTACTGATATTCGCTCTATTTTCTTTATATTCTAATTTATCTAATTGTATAATTTGTCCATGAAAAGATATATCGCTATGAACCTCATTCGTTACGCATAGTATCTCTATATGGCTATTACGTAACATATATTCTTTTCTTGTCCTAGGATAAGTTGGATCAATCGGTAAATAAGCTCCTCCAGCTTTTAAAATCCCCATTATACCTACTATCATTTCAATAGAGCGTTCCACCATTATTCCCGTTACTACGTCAGGACCAACTCCTTTTTCGCGAAGTATATGCGCAAGGCTATTTGCCCTTTCGTTTAGCTCTTTATATGTTATACTTTGATTTTCAAAAACAAGTGCCACATTATTAGGTGTCTTCTCTACCTGTTCTTCAAAAAGCTCTGGAAGTGTTTTTTCTTTAGCATATTTTCCTTTTGTATTATTAAATTCGTTTAATAACTTACTTTTTTCTTTCTCTGTTAATATATCTATTTCACTTAATTTCTGTTCTGGATTTTCTACTACTTCTCTTAAGACGTTTATAAAATGCTCTAAAAACCTCTCTATTGTTTCCTTTTTATAGAGAGCCGTACAGTATTCAATTTCTAATCCTAATCCATCCTCTAACTCACTTACATGTATAGTAATATCAAACTTAACTATTTCCCTCTGATCTTCTAACATGCTAACCTTTAGTCCATCCAAATTTAATAGCATATTATCAGTGTGTTGAAATACCAGCATCGTATCAAATAGTGGATTTCTTGAAATGTCTCTTCTCACATTTACCTTTTCTACCAATTCTTCAAATTGATAATCCTGATTTTCATATGCTTTCAATGTATTTTCTTTTACTTCTTTTAAGTACTCTCTAAAAGATCTATTGCCCTTTGGATAATTTCTCATTGCAAGGGTATTCACAAACATTCCCATTACATTATTTAAATCTACATGTTTTCTTCCTGCAATTGGTGATCCTACTACTATATCCTCTTGCCCTGAATATTTAGAAAGCAAAGTCGTGTATCCTGCTAACATCAGCATATACATAGTAACTTCATTTTCTGTAGCCAACTTGTTTAACTGATTATAAGTTTCACTATTGATTTTTAAATTGATTCTATCTCCAGCAAAACTTCTTCTTTTTGGCCTTTTATAGTCCGTTGGCATATTTAGTACTGGTACTTCTTCATTGAACACATTCATCCAATACTTTTCTTGCTTTGTGATTTCTTCTTGAGTAAACAAGCCTCTTTGCCACTCAGAATAATCTTTATATTGAATGCTTAATGGAGATAATTTTTGACCATTATATAATTCAGCTAATTCCTGCATGAAAATCCCCATTGATACACCATCTGAAATGATATGATGCATATCTAATACCATCACGTGCTCATCATCTGTAACATGTATGATTTCAACCCGTAAAAGAGGAGCCTTCTCCAAATCAAACGGTTTAACAAATCCATTGATTATATCATCTAGTTTATTGGTACCCATTTCTCTATACGTCACTTGGAAATTTATGTCTTTTTCAATCTTTTGAACTGGTTCACCATCTACCATTACAAAAGAAGTTCTTAAAGATTCATGTCTTTCGATTAATTTACGGAAAGCCTGTTCAAGCTGATGAACATCCAAATCACCTTTTATTTTCATAGCGAAAGGCATATTATAAGATACTCCGCTACCCTCTATTTTGTTTAAAATGTAGAGTCTTCTTTGGGCAGATGAAAGCGGATAATAATCTTGTTCTTCTACTTTTTTGATGGATGCATATACACTTTCTTTTGTAGAGTTAATAAATTCTCCAATCTCTTTTATAGTAGGTACTTGGAATATTTGTCCTAAAGGTATCTCCACCATAAGTTCCTTATGGATTCTAGAAACCATCGTAGTCGCTTTCAGTGAATGGCCTCCAATTTCAAAAAAGTTGTGTTGAATTCCTATGTTTTCTATATCTAAAATATCTTGCCAAATGGATACAAGCTTTTCTTCGACTGTATTCCTTGGCGCCTCATACTCTACTACTCCTGCAACCGAACTTCCATCAGGACTTGGTAAAGCCTTTCGATCCACTTTCCCATTTGTAGTAAGTGGTAGCTTGTCTAGCTGAACAAAAAAAGCAGGAATCATATACTCTGGTAACTCTTTTGTCAAAAACTTTCGAATTTCTTGAACCCTAGTCTCGCCCTTCGATGTTTCGGAAGTAAAGTACGCACATAAATATTGATGATTATTATTATCTTCTCTTGCGATAACAACAGCTTCTTTTACTTCCTTATGTTTTAGAAGTTGACTCTCTATCTCACCCAGTTCAATCCTGAAACCACGAATTTTCACTTGATGGTCAATTCTTCCTAAAAACTCAATATTTCCATCAGGTAACATTCTCACAAGGTCTCCTGTTCGATACATTCTCTCTCCTGGAATGAACGGATTTGAAATGAATTTTTCTGCTGTGAGCTCTGGTCTATTTAAATATCCACGGGCCAAACCTTCTCCGCTGATACAAAGCTCGCCTGGCACTCCCAATGGACAAAGCCCATTAGATTCGTTTAAAATAAAGACTTTTGTATTACATATTGGTTTTCCTATCGGTATATTGTCATAAGAATTTTCTATAATAAAGCTTGTTGTTACTACTGAATTCTCTGTAGGACCATAGTTATTAACAATCTGGTAACTTTTATTTTCAAAATAATTTAGTTTATCTCCACCTGTTAATAATCTTCTTAAAGATGTATTCTCAAGCATTAAAAATTGTTCACATACTTGTGTAGGTAAAAAGCTTATTGAAATCTCTTTTTCAATAAAATATTTGTTTAATTTCGTAATATCTAATTTTAAATTATCATTTATAATATGAATCTCTGAACCCGCTATGATATAAGGAAATACTTCCCAAGCAAATGCATCAAAACTTATACTTGCATAACTAGCATTTTTATCAGTTTCACTTATTTTATTGAAGGAATTATGCCAATTACATAAGTTCACCAATGAATGATGCTCCACCATAACTCCTTTTGGCTTTCCAGTAGAACCAGATGTATAAATGACATAGACTAAATCTTTACTGCTGCTATCAATACGTAAGTTCTCGGTTCCGTATTTAAACAAATGCTCATTATGAATATTAATAATGCTAATATCATCAACTTCTGTACAATCAACTAAATTAATTAATTTATCCTGGGTCAATAATATTTCAGTTTGACTATCTTGAAGTATATATTTAATTCTATCTATAGGATATGTAGGATCAATTGGTAAATACGCACCACCAGCTTTTAGAATTCCCATAATTCCCACAATCACATCAACCGAACGTTCTAATAATATTCCTACTATTTTATCAGAACCAACACCATTTTCTCTTAACGCTCTTGCCAATTGATTAGATTTTTCATTTAACTCCCTATATGTCAATTGCTTATCTTCAAAAACAACTGCAATGCTATCTGGCGTTCGTTCTACTTGTTCTTCAAATAACTTGTGTATTAACTGGTTTTTAGAGAAATCTACATTTGTATCGTTATGTTCATACAATAAAAAGCGCTTTTCTTCTTGTGGGATCATATCTATTTTATTTACACTTATCGAAAGATTTCCTGATATTTCTCTCAGAATATTAATATAATTTTCTGTCATTCTTAATATTGTGTCTCTTTTGAATAATCCAGTACTATATTCGACATTTAACACGATCTCATCGTCATAATCTAAAATATTAAAAGTGATATCGAATTTTGCATTATCTAATTCAAATATAATTGGACTAAGATTTAAAGCACCTTGCTTCTTAGTAAATAATTTAGCGTCTTCCAATACAAACATGGTATCAAATAAAGGGTTTCTATTAGAGTCTCTTTCATAGTCTATACTGCGAATTAGTTCGTCAAACTGATACTCTGAGTTTTCAAATGCTGTAATTGTATTTTCTTTTACCTGTTCCAAAATTTCTTTAAAACTTTTTGTAGCATCTATATTGTTTCTTAAAGCAATAGTGTTAACGAACACACCAAAAATATTTTGTAAATCTTGATGTAACCTACCTGATGCAGCTGTTCCGACAACAATATCAGTTTTTCCAGTATATTTGTGAAGTAATATATGATAAGCGCTAAGCATAAGCATATATAAAGTTGACCCTGTATCCTTAGCTACCCTTCTTATCTGTTCAGATAACTCTTTTTCTATATGAAAGTATGCATTTTCTCCTGCAAAGGTATCAATATTTTCTTTTCTATAATCATAAGGTAATTCTAATTTAGATGGCAGATGACTGTATAAATTCAGCCAATATTGCTCTTGTTTTTTTATAGCATTAGATTGATTATACGTATTATTCCATTCTACATAATCCTTGTATTGTATATTTATCTTAGGTAGATCAAGATTGTTATATAAATCGAGTATTTCATTCATAAATATTCCTTGTGATACCCCATCTGCTATTATGTGATGGAAGTTAACAACCAATATATGCTTCTCTACTCCGATTTTAATTAGTTTAGCTCTCATTAATGATGGTTTATTTAAATCAAAAGGCTTTGTTGATTCCTTACACATTTTGCTAGTTAAATCTCTTAAACCTTCATCATCTGTTACGACTATATCTAAACATTGGTATTCCAAATCAAAATCAACTTTATCATAAACCCTTTGAACTAATTCATTATCTAATACTTCAAATCCTGTTCTCAGGATTTCATGTCTATCTATAAATTTTCTAAATGCTTTTTCAAGTCTATTACATTCGATTTCACCTTCGACAAGTAACGCCATAGGAATATGATATGCTCCTCTATTATTTTCCATCATAGAAAGCATGTACATTCGTTTTTGAGAAGGCGATGTAGCATAATAATCCTTTTTCGATACCCTTTCAATCCTATTTCCCCTATGATTGTCTTGGCTATTTTTCAAATATTGATCTAATACCTTTATAGTGTCATTTTTAAATATTTCTCCTATCGGCACCTCTATATTCATTCTCTTTTTAATTTCAGTAACAATCGATATCGCTTTTAATGAATCTCCGCCTATTTCATAGTAATTAGTATCTATTCCTATGTTTTCTATTTCGAATACATCTTTCCATATATCTAATATTTGGGCTTGAGTTTCATTTTCTGATTCTTCACATGTAGTTGCTGCAACTTCATCTAGTTCATGATTTTTTATTAATTCCCCCAAAATACTCTTATTTACTTTTCCATTTACAGTCAATGGTATTTCATCTATTTTGAAAAATCTTGATGGAATCATATAATTCGGGAGCTGATTTTGCAAATATTGTTTTAGTTCATTTGGGTTTATGTCTTCATCTGAAACTACAAAAGCATACAGGCTTTTCATTTTATTATCGTTTGTATAGTCAATTACTACTGTTTTATTTACACCTTTATATTTGATTATACAATTTTCAATTTCCCCTAATTCTACCCTATATCCCCTTATCTTAACTTGACTGTCTTTTCTTCCTAAAAATTCGACATATCCGTCCTCTTTTAACACGCCATAATCACCGGTTTTGTAAATATATCCTAATTCTTCGTGCAAAATAAATGACATCTTAGTTTTTTCAATATCATTTATATATCCACTTGCTACTCCCACTCCACCAATGTACAATTCTCCCTCTACATCTACGGGACACAATTGCTTGTTTTGATTCAATACATAAATTTTCTGGTTAGCCAACGGCATTCCATATGGTATACTTTTCCAATCATCCTTAATTTCCTTAATAGGGTAATATATGGACCATATTGACCCCTCAGTTGCTCCACCTAAGCTAATAACTTCCGCATTTTTGAAAGTTTTCTTTATCTTCTGAGGAAGTTCCAGCGGTATCCAGTCCCCACTAAGCAATACAAGCCTTAGACTATCATCCTGTTCACTATCATTATATAAGTCCACTGTCAGTTCCATAATTGCTGGAACTGAGTTCCAAATTGTGATTCCTTCTTTCTTTACAACTTTTTTTAGGTTATATACATCCCTTTGATCATCTATAATTACAAGGGCCGCTCCACAGCTCAATGCACCAAAAACATCATAAACTGACAAATCAAAGCACAGTGAAGAAATCCCCATAATTTTATCATTTTCTGTCACACAGAATTTTTCGTTAATATCTATAATTGTATTTGTTGCTGCACCATGAGTTATTTGAACTCCTTTAGGTTTTCCTGTACTACCAGAAGTAAAAATAACATATGCCATATCTGTTTCATCTACTTTTATATTGACTTCATCACCAGAATATTCCCTAATATTTTCATCTTTATAGGTAGAAGGTGTTATAAAGAACTTACAATTACTTTTCTTTTTTATATATTCTTTTCTTTCTTCAGGATAATCAGGATCAAGCGGTATATATGCTGCTCCAGCCTTTAAGACAGCAAACAAATTTATAATGGTATCTATACATCGCTTACCTATCACACCAATGTAATCACCTTTTCTAACTCCCTTATCCATTAAGTATCTTGCAATTTGATTCGATTTTTCATTTAGTTCTTTATAAGTTATCGAATCATCATGATGAATTACAGCTACCTTATCAGGTACTAGTTTTGCTCGATTCACAAACATTTCATGTAAAGTACACTTATCAAACTTTTTGTTTGTATCATTATAGGTTTCAATAACTTTTATGCTATTCTCACTAAGGTTAATACCTGACACTTGATCATTAAATATAACCTGATTTAATACATTTATATATTGTTCAAACATTGATTTAATAACATTGATCTCAAATAATTGTTCAACGTAATCCCATGTAATATATAAACCTCCATTTAATTCATAAACTTGGTTATCTATATAAACTTGGGATGTTCTTGTACTAAAAAATTTAATTTTTTCAAAATCTATCAAATGATTAAATGAATCATCTGAGTCCTCACTCAATACACTTGTAAATACAATAGGCATTATAGCTTGATTAACCATTCTATGTTTTTTCCCAATAGCTCTTATAAAATCCACACCATCATAATGTCTATGTTCAAGGGCTTCTAACAATGTATCCTGTACCTTCGCAGCAAATTTCCAAAATGACTCAATACTATCTTTCGCATTAATATCTAATAACATTAGAGTTGTGAAATCCCCAATGATTTTTTTTACGTCTTGATGAAACGGTATCCGATTAAAAACAGTTAAATTTACTGCAAATTGACTCTGATTACTCCAATATGCTAAGACATAAGCATATGCAGCACATAAAACCGATGTAGGGGTAAGATTTTTTTCTCTTGCTTTTTGTTTTAATCTATTCCACGTTTCACGTTCTAAAAATTCCGAACATTTATTGAATGTAGGTTTTTCAATTTCTAATGGGTTGCATTTTAAAGGCAATGCTGGTGCACTTGGGAAATTATCCAATTTATTTAACCAGTACTTCTCATCTTTTTTATATCGATTAGATTGCCTAAATTCATTGGTTGCTAAAACATAGTCTCTAAAATTATACTCCAGCTCAGGCAGCTGCAGACTTGGCTGATTGTAAAACATTTTAAATTCCTTGATTAATATTTTCATGCTACTGTCATCACAAATTAGCGGATCTATATTTAAACAAAAATATTTTTGATTATTGGGTAATATAAATGCTTTTATCTCAAATAATGGCCAAGTACTTGGATCTATGATTTTAGCTATCATTTTTTGTCTTTGTTCCAATATACGTATCATTATATCTTCTTGATTTAAATGCCTTACATCTACTGTGTCTACAGAATAAAGAAGTTCTCCTTCTAAGATTCTTTGTGTTCCATTTTCAAAAACTATTGTTCTTAGTATTGGATGTCTATTAATTAATTTTTGTAATGCACTATTAAACCTATCTATATTAATATCTATTTCAAATTCAACCGTTAAATTTGTAGCTGCTCCACCAATTTCAAAAGCCGGATCTCTACCTATTAAATAGGCTAATTGTATACCTGTAAGTGGGAAAGGTTCATGTAAATTCTTTAAATCTGTAGTTTTTGTAAATTGTCGGTTCTCAATAATTTCTCCCTTGTTCGTTTCGATGTAAGCACTTATTTTCTTTATTGTGGATAATCTAAACAGTTCCTTTAATGGTAAATCAACACTTAACCTATCATTCATTTTAGATAAAAGCTCCATTGCGTTTATCGAATGCCCACCAAGAACTGCAAAACTGTCATTAATACCAACTTTATTTATATTCAAAGTTTCCTGCCACATTAAAACGAGCTGTTTTTCAATCTCACTTCTTGGTTCCTCATATTCAACCTCGGTATTAAAACTTCGATCTGGTTCAGGTAAAGACTTTTTATCTATTTTTCCATTTGCTGTTAACGGCATTTTATCTAACTTAAGAAAATAAGTAGGAATCATATAATCAGGTAACTTTTCACCTAAAAATTTTCTTAATTCTTCAACAGTAACTTCTCCTACTAATGTTAGATATGCACAAATATAATTGCTCTTGTCCTTTTCTTCTCTTGCTACAACTACAGTTTCTTTTACATTTGGATGCTTTAATAACTGACTCTCTATCTCTCCAAGTTCAATCCTAAATCCCCGAACCTTTACTTGATGGTCAATTCTTCCTATAAATTCAATATTCCCATCAGGTAACCACCTTGCCAAATCTCCTGTGCGATATAAACGCTCTCCTTCTGCAAATGGGTTTTTAACGAATTTCTCTAATGTTAGCTGCTCATTATTTAAGTACCCTTTAGTTAATCCATCACCAGAAATACAAAGTTCTCCAGGTTCACCAATAGGAAGTAAATTTTTCTTTTCATCTACTATGTAAACTGAAGTATTTGCTAACGGTTTACCTATAGGTAGAGTGTCAACATCCTCATCTATTTCATTTATAAAGTAATATGTGGCAAAAACAGTACTTTCCGTTGGTCCGTATACATGAATGAGTTTATCTTTCCCCAGAAATTCTAATGCTTTTCTTGCATGGGAGACAGAAATTCTTTCTCCACCAAATAATATTTTTCTCATATTGATTAAACAATCTATTTTGATATCTACAAGCGCATTAAATAAAGCAGTTGTAATAAACATCACGTTTATGTTTTCTTGCTTAATTATATTTCCAAGCTTATTTATATCCGTGACTGTATCTTTTTCTATCACTACTAATTTCGCCCCATTTAACAGAGCACCATATATATCAAAAATTGATCCATCAAAAGAATAATTCGAAAGCTGCAGAATGGTATCATTATTATTTATTTCTATGTAATTTGTATTTCGAACGACTCTGATAGCACTATAATGCGAAATGATAACTCCCTTTGGTATTCCAGTAGAACCCGATGTATAAATAATATAAGCTGTATCATCAAAACGATTTATATGTTTCAGATTACCTGTACTTAAGTCACTTGAATCTAGCTCGTCCAAATTGATTATTTCTAAATCATATTCGATTTTCTTAATGAATTTCTCTTGAGTCAATAAAATCATGGTATGACTATCCCGTAAAATATAATCAATTCTTGCTTTTGGAGTATCAGGATCAATTGGGAGGTAAGCTGCTCCAGATTTTAAAATACCCATTATTCCAATTATCATTTCAAGTGATCTATCAATCATTAATCCTATAATAGCATCTGTATTAACGCCCTTATTCCTTAACATCCTTGCTAATTGATTGGATTTCTCGTTAAGTTGCCTGTATGTGAGTTGTTTATCTTTAAACACAACTGCAATATTCTCAGGTGTTCTCTCCACTTGTTCTTCAAATAGCTGGTTTATGGTCTTATTTCTTGGATAATCGTTTTTTGTGGAATTGAATTTATTTAATATCATATCTTGCTCTGCTACTGTAATCTCATCGTAAGTTCTTGTCCCATCCTTGTTTATTTCACCAGAATTCTTAATAGACATGTTGGATTTCCCCTTTTTTAGTAATTATCCATTACCAAAATTATTTATTATTTTATTACTGTTAAAAATATAGAGAATGAATTAAATAAAAAATTCATCGTTCATAACAAGGTATACAATCCCCCCTATTTAGAAGTTACTAAAAGGAATTCTATAAAAAATTTAACTTACTACGAGAAAAATTTCCTTATTTTCACGCAAAAAACATATGATAAAAATTTATCTAAATAATTAAAATAATCAGATTTTTTACTGTAATTTAATTAAAGACAAATATTAAAACTCATATCAAGTTACAGATAAGGCTACTACAGCACATAATTAAGAACATGAATAAGTAAGGATAACTATTGGTATATATCTGAGGAATCTAATTTAAAACCTCAGTTAACGTATCATTTATTATTGTTGTAATTTTTTCCACATTGTTATTTATAAAGAAATGATTTCCTTCCAAATTATAAATCTTAAAATTCCCACAAGTATGCTTCTTCCAACCAATTATGCCTTTTAGACTAATTAAATCTTCTGTTCCGTTTAATACAGTAATATCGCATGTGATTTTGTCCGCTTTTTCTTTATATTCATATGTTTCAACTATTTTAAAATCATGTTTTAGTAAAGGAATGAAAAATTCGAACAATTCTTCGTTACGAATTAATTCTTCTGGTGTTCCCCCTAATTCTATAACTCTATTTTTAAACTCGTTATTTGGTAAATTATAAGTTATCTCCTTCTTTTCCCTTTCACTCGGTGCTTTGTATCCAGAAAAAAAGATATGCTTGGGTTTCTTGAATCCCATTCCTATTATTTTATAGTATAATTCATACGCTAATAGGCTCCCCATACTATGTCCATAAATTGCATAATCTTCCTCACCTATTTTATCCCGAATATTATCAAAGATGTCATCTACCGCTTCTTCTAAGCTATTATAAAATGGTTCATTGAATCTTTTCCCTCTTCCCTTTAACAGTACTGGACATAGATTTATAGATGGGGTTAGATAATCACCCCATTTATAATATAACGCTTCGGATCCTCCTGCATAAGGCAAACAAAATAACATCATTAAAATGCACCTCTATCTGATAAAAGTTTGTAAAAATCATTAATAATAATATCTTGGTTAATGACTGTTATATTACTAGAAATTTCTTCATTTAATGAACATACAGCCATTTTGTATTCTAACTCTATATCAAAAATCGCCATTGAATAAGAATTACTTTTTTCTTCATTATCGGAAAGTATACGAACAGCTTTGTGACTATCTATATTAATAGAAAATGATTTTAGTGACATTGATAATCCGCTTCCATAGCATTTAATATAACTCTCTTTCAATGTCCATACCTCATAAAACTTCCTCAATTGATAATTAACATCACCTTTTTGTATATAAGCATATTCACTATCACAGAAAAAACTTTTTGCTATTTCTTCGTATTCAATATGTTTTATTTGTTCAATGTCAATTCCAACAGGGTTATTACTAATTGCACATACTACAAATTCTCCCGAATGTGAAATGTTAAAGTAATAATTCGGATACCCCTTTAAATAAGGTTTTCCATAATGATTTTTCCCCCATACTATTCTTTCATTACCGATTTTAAGCTTTTTATTTGTTAGAGTCCTTACTAATAATTCACCAATCAAGGTTCTAATTTTATCTTTTTTATTAATAAATTTTTTTATTCTATATCTTTTCTCTTCATCTATCCACGAACAAATTTTTTCTAATTTGCGATCATTTATATCTTTAATTTTGGTAACAAAAATTTCCATAAAACCCCTCACAAATCCTAGTTAAATTAATTGATCAACTACAATTATTCGAGCGTTATGCTAACTGATTTTTCTACTTTCATTAATCGTGGAATGCTAATCATGTAAAAAACTCCTACAAATATTAAACATCCGCCAACTATCCAAAAAAGAGTTTCAACTGCAAGAATACCTGGGTAAAATCCAGCAATAAAAAGTAAGGTTAGTGACTGTGAGAGCATCATCAAAGGATTAATACACCCGTGTACTCTTCCCATCATTTTGGGATTTACTATTTTCGGAATCCAACCTCCAATAGCTACATTAATCATCGGAAGTGCTAGGGCAACTATGCCCGTACAAATAACATACAGCCAAACTGTATTGACTAATGAGCTCAAAATAGTCGCTCCTCCTCCAATAAACAAAGCTAAAATTAGTAAATGATAAAGCTTTATTTTTTGAGAAAGTATAGATGCTATAACACTACCAAGTAAAATCCCGATACCAAAGACTATACTTAATATAATTGAAACTTCTTCATAGTTTCTTGGGGCTAGTTTGTATTTTAAAATAAATACCTGCATCACTGAGAGCCCTCCATTTAAAATTCCGAAAACTATAAATCCGGAGATAAGTGTAAGTAACAAGTTGTGGTTCAAAATATAACGTATTCCCTTCACAAAATCCTTCATTACAATTGAAATGTTCAAATCCTTGATATTATGCTTTCCATTTGGCATACGAATTTCTTCTGACATTCTACAAGATTTTATTAGAAGAGCACTAATAAAAAAACTAATTGCATCAATTAAGATTGCACCATAAATACCGATTACCCAATAACAATAAATCCCGATACCACTACCAAAAAGCATAAACAAACTTGTAACCATCTGATTCAAACCAACTGCAGTAGCATAGTCATCTCTTGTTAAAACACCTTGTACAAGGGATGATTGCGCGGGTGTAAAAAAGCTCTTTACCATACTTCTTAAAAATAACAGCGCAAATGCTACTGGCATCCAGTTTAGAAAAAGAGACCATAATAATAAAAGCGATAATATAGAACAGATCCAATCACAATTTTGAGCTATTTTTTGTCGATCAATCCTATCAGTAACTACACCAACAAGAAAAAATACTACTAATGTGGGCAAAGACAACATCAACTCCGTAATAGTAGCATATGCAGGTTGGTGCGAAAAACGATTTAAAAAATAAAACATAAGTGCAGTTAAACCAATTGTACTACCCATTTGTGAAGTAAAAGATGCAAAAAATAGCCTCGAGTAATTCCCATTTTGAAATATAACTAAAATTTTCTTCATAAGGACTCCCCATTTAATTTGACTTAATTCTAATTATTCAGAATTCAATACCTTTGCTATGTTTGAAACGTATAATATCTAAATCCCTAACGTTCATCACAGTTCCTTTGGTTAGAGCCTAACACACTGCTTTAAGATATAATTTGCCATTAGGATTTCTATCGCGGATTACACGTCCAAATGTACACTACCACTCATTAAATTGTATAGTTTTTCATTCTGATATTCATAATCCAAACATAACTATCCAAAAGCATCCTCCTTTTGATATGCAGTTTATTTTCTCTAACTTTTCACGCTACATTCTAATACTACCTTATATTGTAATCAAAATAATAAACGAATTATTTTCTCAAGTTGTCAAAATCACTAATAAATCATATTTATTAGTGATTTTGACAACTTGATTTCTCCTCTAAAAACGTAATATTACTGTAAATTGTTTTCCAAAAAATAATTATGTATATCTACAATTATTACAACAAGGAATGAACACCAATGTTATCCTATCCCTTATAACTGTTTTAACTTAAGTATGAAATTCATTTTTGAAGTGAAAATGATGTGGGGTATGTCTATGAGGTTTAGTCTTCCAAAAAAAATTGTAATGAGTAAATTCTTACCAAGAAAACGTTATTCGTATTGATGATACATATATAAACCATATTTTCACTCAGTCATTCTAGGACAATTGAAGTGGCTTAAACTTGCCACTTCAATTGTCCTAGAAATGTTTCATCTTTATCTAACATCAAATTAACACTATAAGCAAAAAGCTACTTATAATTCAGATGTTTTTCCTTAAAAATTTTTTGATTTATCTTTTGCAGGTAAAATGTAGTTTTCCCCTTTTTCATATATAGAAAGTATTCTTTTCAAGAAAGTAACTTTTGGTACTAACCAATAAGCAATTATCGCTGAAACAATCCCTAATATAGCACCTGTTATAACATCGAAAGGATAATGAACTCCTACCCAGATACGAGAAATGGCTACACAGAATGCAAGTGTAATCCATAGCCAACCAATCTTTTTATGAACAAGCCAAAATGAAAAACAAATTGAAAAGAATAAAATTGTATGGTCACTTGGAAATGAATTATCAACAGCATGCTCTACCAATTTATTAACATTGGGTAACTCTGCAAATGGTTGATAATTTGAATGAAACTTTCCTGCTATTTTCCCGATAACCTCAGCAATCACAAAAGCAATCATCGCTTGAACAACCATCATTCGATTTTGGTTAGATCGAGTAAACCAATACACTACAATAATTAAAGCTAAGAAATATACCATATATTCTGCCACGAACGTCATAGTAGAATTGAGAAATGGGTACTGTTTACCTAAATCGTTAACGGCTCGAAAAGCATCAATATTGAATTGAGAAAAAGACATTTTCAAACTCCTCCTTACCATATATATAAATCAAACGCTAATTATAATTTTTTAATCTACTTTTTGTTACTACCTAATAGTTTTAGATGGTCCCATTTTATTTTTCTTAATGAATATCTACCTTTTTAAAATATGAAATCAATAATACTAATCCAATAATAGATGTTCCGAATATACCTATATAGGAGTACTCGGGAGGATAAGTGGGCTGAAGCGTATTTCTTGAGATATCACCTGCTGCTGCCCATGGAAACAATCCTCTATGTTCTGAATTTGCTGTCATTAAATTAATCATGGTTATTACAACTGTAAATACAATGGTCGGTACGTAATTCTTAAGTACAATTGTTAAAAGTATGATTGGTGTTGATAAAATAAAAAGCAATAATCCACCTATCAAAAACTGTACAAAAGATTCCCTTATTAAGGATGAACTTAGTCCATCAAATTGAAATATTATCCCTAATAATAATGTTAATCCCCATGCTACAAAAGTTAACATCATAATCCACGAAAATAGAAGTAGGAATTTACTTATAAGAAAATTCATACGTGATACAGGTATAGTTAATAAATTCTTTAATGTATCTTCTGTATATTCCCGAATAAATAGGTAGGCGGTTACTACCCCATATAGTGGTACTCCTATTATTAGAACAGTATATAAATTTACTTCACCAAACAATTGACTAAATACAATAGTAGGAGTAGGATGTTTAGTTTTTAAGCTTACAAATGATGCTACTACTACCATAAAAGGTACTACCGATGCACCGAGAATACTAATTAAGAACATATGGGATCGTTTTAGCTTTAATAATTCTGTATATAACAGATTAACCAATTGTTCCACCTCCAACTAATTTTGTGAAGTAATCTTCTAATCTGTCTTCACTCATCAAGATTTTCAAAACCTGAATATCATTTTGTACAAATATTTTATTAATATCTCCTTGTTGCCCAAGTTTAGAATACACGCGAATAATCCCCTCATTATGAACTTCATAATCAAAAATACCAAAGTTTTTCTCTAAGATTTTTGTAGCTTTATTGTCATTCGATACTTGAAACTCAATATATTTGCGATTCTTTTTTCTAAGGCTGTTAAATTCGATTTCCTCTAAGAGCTTACCTTCATGAATGATCCCCATATGATCTACTAACTGTTCTATTTCCGATAAAATGTGGCTGGATATTAATAAAGTAATTTTTCTTTCTTTAGCCAAATTTTGTATCAATCTTCTAATTTCCTTAATTCCTATTGGATCCAAACCATTAGTAGGCTCATCTAATATTAATAATTCTGGGTAATGAAGAAGAGATCTAGCAATCCCTAATCTTTGCTTCATCCCTAAAGAATATTTGCCCACAAGCTTTTTAGTTTCATGTTGCAATCCCACGATTTCTAACGCTTCATCAATTGCATTTTTTTTGTGTATCCCAATAATTTTCGCATTAATTAGTAGATTTTCCCGTGCTGTAAGATTCTCATAAAATCCAGGAACTTCAACAATAGACCCAATTCTTTTAAGGATTTCTTTTTGATTTTTTAATAAATCTTCTCCAAATATTTCAATCTTTCCATGGGTGGGCTTTATCAATCCTAATAACATTCTAATTGTAGTCGTCTTCCCTGCACCATTTCGACCTAAAAAGCCGTAAATTTCTCCTTGATTTACGGTTATATTAAGATTATCCACTGATTTCTGATTGCCATAAATCTTTGTTAAATTTGTAGTCTTTATTATTGCGCTCATGTAAGAACACCAACTTTCTTGTATGCTTATGTTTTTAGTATAGAAAGCAAATTTTAAACCGGGCTTAACTATTTCTTAACTATTTCTTAATTATGAAATTAACTATTCATCATTAACTCCATCTTGCTCCCTTGTACAATAAAGATAACCCCACTCTCCTTTGACTTTGATATAAGTCTCATCTAGATGCTAAGTATAGTGTGTAAATTTGTTTTTCTTTTTCCAAATCTGATTAACATCAGGGTATGTTACAATTACTTGACCTTTATGTAATAAGTCTTCAAACACTACTATTTCTCTTTCTTGCTGTTTAGTACCAACGAAAGTAATGGCTAGCTTTACAAAACCTTTTTTCTTTTTCAATAAACTTAGTCTCAACAGTTACTTCTTTACCCTCAATTAATAATTGAGGGTAATTAGTATACAATTGATAAAAGAAAAAAGAAAACGTGAAATTCAAAATTTAATGGATAAACTATTTGAATATTAATTCTTCAAACGAGAAGAGCCCTCCAAATAGGACGGCCCTTCTTTATTTCACATACAAATAGGCTTGCTTACAGTAATTTTTTTGTATAGGACTTTTTCTTAACACATATACTATTTTTGAACCTGTTTACCAATACGCGTCCTGTTGGTATCTTAAATTCCTCTTAAAAAGAGCTGCAGATACGACTGCATGCCCTTTTATTTACGTTGTTTCTCTATATTGAATAAAATAATTAAAAACTAAAAATGTAATATTACATATTTTTTCTGTTCAGATTATGTTAGGATTTACTTCGTAGTCGAATTATGGTTTCGTATCTAATTCAGCAATATGTGAACTGTTTACCTAAAGAAAAGACACCCAAAAGGTGTCTTTTCTTCTTTTAATCTAAAAAATATTTTTTCTTTTCAGTAAGATCCAATTATCCCTCTAACCTAGACCTCATAATTAAAGGCAATTTAATCATGGTACTCAAGAGTTTTCATCCATTTCAATATACCTATAGCTTAATTTAAAATCACATTTCCAGCACTATATTTGCTTTCCTACAGATTTTCTGTCTTGTTCTTAATTCTGTCAAAATCCTCATGTAGCTATACAAAGAATATATGCTACTATGCTACTATGATATTAAGAAACTATGCGTTCCCTTAACCCTGTATCCGGCCCTGTATTTATTACAGGGTCTTTGTTTATTTTATTTACTTTTATTGGCTTATAAGGGTTAATACACAACCAATTTCAATTAAAACCGTTTAAATGTTAGTTAAAATTTGAAATAATATATCTATTAACTTTTTTAACAAATGTAATCTAATATTAAATTTCTAAATCTATACTGTACTATACACCAGTTAAAACTATATAAATAGTATTAACTATCTTAATTGAATATTAGTAATAGTAAGTATAAACATTATCAATTTACTACATCTTACATTTATGTAAAAATAAATACATGTTAAGCTTTTTCAAAATCTTTCCCCTAATAAAGATTTGAAGTAGCATTTCATGATTCTCCTTACTGTTAATATGCCTTGAAAAAGAACCCTATAGGGTTCTTTTTCTTCTCATTATAACCTCAGTAAGTCCATGCAAAAAGGACTGCTAATTATTTGCAGCCCTTTTACACGTTAATATACACTTGTATTACATGCTTAAAACTTTATTGTATTAGGTATTTATACCAACTAAACATGCCATTATCATTTAGATATATAACACTTCAAAGTTTAGAAGTATACAATAACAAATCTTTCCCAGCTTCCAGCTACATAACTAGTAGCTGTTAATTCTCTACCACCATTTGCTGATATATATCTACCATTACTTAGTGCTTGTAATACATATATCCTATTGTCTCCACCATTATATAAGATAAACTTTCCCAGAAATATCTGGTTTATCCTCAAATAGAAAATCTTTATCTTTTGCCCATTTATCAGGTGCTAAACGTACATATTCAATATTAGCTTCTTTTGCACTTTTATAGTTTTCAGGTAATGACGTACTATTCATGAAATTAGTACCCTTTCTTTTCGAATCCCAAAAACTAATTTTTGAATCGCCCTTGTGGTATGTATCAGCTCTTACATTCATTTCCTGTACTCCAAAACTCATCATGCCTAATAACGCAACAATTGGCAAAACTTTTTTCACAACTTTTCCTTCTTTCTCTTTATATTTAACACACATAACATACCTTTGTTTTGTTACAGGAATATGGCAATTTTCCAAAAATACCTTTTAAATTTATACATTGGTAGTTCATTCATAAAAAAAGAAAGAGATAATTAGAACGTTGCTTCATTTTAAAAGAAACAAAAAAGGAATCCTTTACGGATTCCTTTTTGCAATGCACTCTTTTTCAAATGGTACATTTTGCACCTACTTTTAGTATAACTTATAATTCCTATAAAATAAATAAGATTAACTGAAATTTACTTCAAATTGTGATAAAAAACATAATTAAGAAACGCAGATAACTAAATATCATCCCTTTATTAAATAAAAAAGATTAAATAATTCCCCCTCCAAACTAGGACCCCTTTACACTTTTTACAAATATTGTTATAATTAGATAAACTAAAGCATTATCCCATTAACAAAGGGCCTCCATAATTGGAGTCCTTTTGTTAATTAGCTATTAAAAATGATAGCATGTGATTATTGTATAATTTCTTCCTTTTTTAGATCTGCATATTCTTCTACGAAATCCCATAAACCTTGCTTTTCGAAGTAAGAAATACTTTTTTCACTTCTTCTAAGAGTTTAATTGCTTCATCTTCATTAAGAGAACGTAAAATATTGAAATGATATACATACTCTTCATTTCCTAATTCCATACAAACTGCTAATCCTTTTTCAATAAGTTCTTTTACAATATTTGTTTTTCTTAGCTTATAGTGTTCACGCGCTTGTAAGAACAATGCTTTAAAATGGACAATATTCTTCTCTGTCACTTCTGATAAATGACGAATTGCTAATTTAGATAAATTTTGAGTTGCATATAATAGTCCTAGATTATGCCTTACTATTAAAATCAATTTTTCTTTATTATGTTTTTGCAAAAGGTCAATGGACCGATTGAAATGTTCTTCCGCTTTTTCAAATTGCTTTAAGAATATACGAGCTGTCCCTAATGCGGTTTCACAAGAAGCAACTTTCACCTCATATCCCATTAGCCCTAAATACAAGGAATATAGATACTTATTTTACTTTCAAAGGCTGAAACCTTGCTGCATAACTACTGAAAATAAAGTGAAAAGACGTTCAAATCCATATGGATAGATCGTCTTTTCACTTTATTTCATACATATACTGATTTTTCACTTATTCATTTTGTATTGTACTTAAAAAACCAATAAATTCATCTTCATTTACAGGTTTACTGTAGTAATAGCCCTGAATTAGATAACATGCATTACGTTGTAACACTGTTAATTGTTCCTTCGTTTCTACCCCTTCTGCTATCACTTTCATGTTTAAAGTATGAGCAAGTGAAATAATGGTTTGTATAATTTCATCTCCATCAGTAGAAGTTCCAATCCTATTAACAAATTCTCTTGGAATTTTCAAAGTATCAATTGGATAAAGAGGAAGATACGCTAATGAAGAATAACCTGTACCAAAATCGTCAATTGATAAATGTACACCATATGATTTTAATGCTTTTAACTTCGATAAGGTTTCCTTTTCATCTACCATTGCTATTCGCTCTGTTAATTCCAAATCAATCGAATTAGCAGGTACTCCTATCTCTTCTATGGTAGATATAATGGTTTGAACAAAATCTTTCTGTTCAAACTCTATAGCTGATAAATTTATCCCCATCTTTAGATTTGAAAAGCCCGCAGAATGCCATTCTTTCAGTTGTTGACACGCTTTCTGTAACGTCCACTTCCCAATTGAAATAATCTGCGCCGTTTCTTCTGCGATAGGTATAAACTCAAAAGGAGAAATCAGCCCAAGCTCTGGATGTTGCCAACGTATTAAAGCCTCTGCACCAATAACCTTACCTGCCTTACTATCAATTTGTGGTTGATACAATAAAAACAACTCATTATTTTCAATTGCATTTGGTAAATCCTGTTCTAATCGTAATCGACGAGTTACTTTTTGAGATAATGTCTCGTCATACATACAAACAGCATTGTTACCTTTTTCCTTTGCGCTATACATAGCGATATCAGCGTGTTGTAAAAGTGTAGTAGTATTTATTCCTCCAAATGGATACACTGCTATTCCTATACTAAGAGATAAGTAAAAACTATGCTGATTTACTACAAATGGTTCTTCAGTTATACGAAATAGAGTTTTACACAAATCCAATAGCTGTTGCTCTGTTTGGTTATGGACAATGATCGCAAACTCATCACCACCTATTCTTGCTAGAGGAATAGTCGGTGACAGACATGTCCTAAAACGTTTGGCAACTTCTTTTAAAACCTTGTCACCAATCGAATGACCCAATGTATCATTAATAGTCTTAAAGCGATTTAAATCAATATACAGGAGCCCAAACTTATCCTGTGTTTTTTGTGCACGCTTAATAGATCTATCTAATTCTTGTTGGAAGAATATACGATTTCCAATCTCCGTCACCGTATCATGGAATGCAAGGTAATTTATCTCTTCCTGTTGTTGTTTCATCCTTGTTATGTCTTTTACCATTACATAGCTCCCAAAGGTTTGTCCTTCTATCATAATAGGAACTATAGTGACATACCAAAAGAGTATATCTTTCTCATTGTTATTTTTCACACGTAACTGTAGTGAAGATGAACTACATCGTTTCCCTTTCTTTATAGCTGCTTCCAATTCAGATTTATCTTCATCTAAAAAAATAGAGAAGCACTCTTTCCCTATCAATGCAGCACTTTCTTTTCCTAATAACATACTTCCAGCCTGGTTTATATTTAATACGATACCGTTTGAATCAATCGTTAAAATAGGATCCGGATGATACTCATATAATGACTTAAATCTCTCTTGATTTTTTACTAAATCATTAGATTTATTTATTAAATCCCTTGTTCTTTGAGATACTGTTTGTTCTAATTGATTATTAAACACTTTTAATGTTTTAGTTAACTCTTTGTTTTGCATTCGTACGATTGTATGACGAATCAGTACAAATACAAAAGCAATACAATTTCCCGTAATTAATGTAGCTGAAGAAGTTTGCTCTTTCAAAGTAAAGCCAATTAAGACTGCAACTGCAAGATAAGGGAATATACCAAGAAGTTTCTCTCCAAATGTCGGATTAATAATAAAATAATTTCTTTTAGAAGAAGTATTCTTTGGGATTGTAGCAGCAATAGCGATAAATAATAGGAAAACTCTATACAAACACCTTAAAAATATAACTGAACGCTCTGACAAATCACCTTGTAAGTAAAAATACAAATAGTCCGTAATAGCCAATCCAGTTAATACTAGGATAAAAATAAACAATTTACTTTTTGCATTGAAAATAGCAGGTCGAAAGATCAGTGTAACTCCAAGTAATAGAAGCAATAAATCTATAATCGGAAAAATAAATGAGAGAAAAACATCTCCAATTGATAAGAATAAAATATTTGCAGATGGTTTATTAAATAGGTACCACTCTAATGTAAAAATAGCAGTAACAACAATGCATAAATCACAAAGTAAATACGTTTTCTCCCATTTGTTACATTCCATCATAATTTTATAAAAGAACGCAAAAAGAAAGAAGAATAAGAAAAACAGTAGGAATACATCAGAAATATTAAAATTTTGTATTGGTAATTCTACATTAAGTACTTGAAAAGCGGATATGAAATTCCCTATCAAAAAACACCCTATTGCAATAGTAATGCAAACCCAGAATACTCCTAACTTAATTTTTTGGGATAATATAGAATACAGTAATGAGATAAATACAGTAGTTTCAACGACTAAAGATGATAGTCGGATATTAAAATCTGATACGAAATAATGATTCGGAAAAACAAATAAAAATATAAAGCAAAAGCTTATATAAGTTATTAAAGCCAATATCAATACATAAAATTGCACATATGCATGCTTACGCAATGGACTCACCTTCTTGAGTTTTTCTATACTTTTATTAAAAAATGGCTTGATGGTAGCACAAGTCCTACTAATTAAAATGTGTGCTACCTATTATCCATATTATGACCTTTTTAAAAGATTTCTTTCTACACACAACAATCTTATTAACTTTTTGTAGATGTTTACAATTACCAATACTGAGGATTCTAAAAAGGATAAGCTGAAAAATGTAATTTTTTAAGTATTTGCGCGTCGTAAATTTGGCGGGTACAACTTATCTACTCTTTACATATGAGATAGAATCTACTCCTCTATTGGATTATAGTTGCTATCTGTCACACTTAAAAAGGAATGAAAATATACTATCATTAAAATAGAAATTCAAATTAGTTTACGAAACCAACTGTAACTATTATAGTTACACAAAAAGTTGATGTCAATTTCATATCCTCCCTTTTTAACGGACAAAAGACATGACCTATTGAACAAAAATGTGATGTTTATAAAAAGGGCGGTAAAGTTTTATCTCCTTACTCAAAGAATTATAAATGATTTAGTATTAGATGAAATTGAAGCTAATATTGCATCTCCCTAAAAAGAATGTTACTCTAAAAATAGAATTATGAAAGGAATGATGGATGAATAATGATTAACTAATTTATATTTTAAGTTGAATTTTATAACTTCAAACTACAAAATATAGGGTTAGTCTATCCATTTTTAAAATTCAGTTCATACTTTATTTGTCATGATTCAAATGATTAATAAGTACTTATTAAGTATAGACGAAAGACTAATCCTTCCGATTACAAATTGGGGGGTTTTTTTATTCCTGTTTGTCTTAGTTGAAACTTACTAATTGTTAAATGTACTTCACAAATAAAGGAGCGAGAAAAATGAGTACTTCAGATACTATTGTTACACATGTAATGCTCTATATAAGTCGTTAATATCCATCAAACTTATATAGAGGAATTAAAAAATGGATGGATGTTCCGACTTTATATGAAACGTTTCGATATATAAAGGAGGAATTATTATGTCAATGATAAAGGTCCAAGACTTAACTTTTTCATACCCAGGTAGCTTTGATAATATTTTTGAAAGTGTAAACTTCCAAATAGATACGGATTGGAAGCTGGGATTTATCGGTAGAAACGGACGAGGTAAAACGACATTCTTTAATTTATTGTTAGGGAATTATGAGTATAGCGGGAAAATCCTTGCTTCAGTAGAATTCAATTACTTCCCCTACTCTGTTTCAGATAAGAACAAATTCACTCATGAAATCCTTGAAGAAATTTGTCCCCAAGCCGCAGATTGGGAACTTCTACGTGAGATATCCTATTTAAATGTTGATGCTGAGGTCATGTACAGACCATTTAAAACATTATCAAATGGGGAACAAACAAAAGTGTTGCTTGCTGCACTGTTTTTAAATGCGGGTCAATTTCTATTAATTGATGAACCAACAAATCACTTAGATACAGATGCACGAAAGATAGTCTCCGATTATCTAAGGAAGAAAAAAGGATTTATTTTAATTTCACATGACAGAATCTTTTTAGATGGGTGCGTTGACCATATCCTATCTATTAATAGAGCAAATATTGAAGTTCAAAGTGGTAACTATTCTTCTTGGAAGTTAAATTTTGATAGACAGCAAGAACACGAGAAGGCTACAAATGAGCGTCTACAAAAAGACATAGGGCGATTAAAACAGTCTTCCAAACGTTCAGCAAGTTGGTCTCATGACGTGGAAGCTTCAAAAAATGGAACGAGGAATTCAGGCTCTAAGTTGGATAAGGGGTTTGTAGGACATAAAGCAGCCAAGATGATGAAAAGAGCAAAAAACCTTGAATCAAGGCAACAAAAAGCTATTGAGGAAAAATCAAAATTACTAAAAAATGTGGAAAAAACTGAGTCATTAAAATTGGAACAATTGCAATTTAAATCAAATGAATTGGTTACTTTAGTTGACGTGTCCGTTAAGTACAATGATCAAATTGTGAATGAGCCGATTAGCTTCATAGTTGAACAAGGTGACCGAATTGTACTTGATGGAACGAATGGGAGCGGAAAAAGTAGTATCCTAAAACTAATTCTAGGACATCCGATACAGCATACAGGCTTAGTTACTTTAGGTACAGGACTCATCATTTCCTATGTCCAACAAGATACTTCTCATTTGAAGGGATCGCTATCAGGCTTTATTGAAGAGCACAAGATTGATGAAACCTTATTTAAGTCCATCCTAAGTAAGATGGACTTTGACCGAATTCAATTTGAAAAAGATATATCTCATTATTCTGGTGGACAAAAGAAAAAACTGCTTATCGCTAAAAGTTTATGTGAAAAAGCTCATATATATATATGGGACGAACCACTAAATTTTATAGATATCTATTCCCGCATGCAGATTGAAGAACTTATTCAACAATTTAATCCCACAATGGTTATTGTTGAGCATGATAAAATATTTCAACAAACAGTTGCAACGAAAACTATATCTATGTAGCTCAAAACGAATACTTGAAAATATAATCATTAACTTGAGTCCTTGAATTATAAAAACTTTAATGAATTGATAAAAAAAGCCTAATTTCTCTACAATACATTGAGAAATTAGGCTTTAAATAGTAATAATAGAATTCATAAACACTGAATAATTTACACATTAAGTTTATCTGTTAATGCAGTAACAATCCTGTCCACTAAGTCTTCGGGTAATCCATATTCCTTATTAACTACAGCCTGTATACTAGCAAAAGAACTTTCATTGTATTTTGATTGCCTTTTTCCTCTACTATCTTTCTCTTTATTTATGAAGTTTTCACGAGATTCATAGTTCATCTTATCTGATTCTTTACCAATAGATTGATTGGTGTAAATTATAAAGATACCTAACATCATAATTACACAAATGAAAATCCCTACTAATTTAAGTCTCATTATTCATTTCCTTCCTGCAACTCTTACTGTTTCTCGTTCATAATATCTCAACCATATCAAATTCATATTAATTTGAAGTGAAATTTTGTTCTTAACATATTTCTTAATAGAAAGACTGTATATCCTTCTATTTGTTTGACATCATTAAGATGCTCACAAATAGAAATAAATTCTATTCCTATATATAGATAAATAATCTAAAAATTTATATAATAAGATTAGAAGTGTAGCATATTATTATTATTATTGAAAGGTCTTGGTATAATGCTAGGCATTAATGTAAAAAAAACAAATGAAGAGTTAATTATTTCATGGCAATTGGCGGAGATTACAATTCCATTACGTGATGTGATTGAGGTTACCGAAGATGCTACCTATGCTGGTGTTGAAGAAGTAGATGTAATACGTATTGGAACAGCTTATGGGACAACAGACCGTATTTTAATTAAAACAGTAAAACAAAATTATGTATTGTTTACTACAAATAAAGTTGCTATTTTAAATGCCATTCACGCTTAAATATAGGAGTCTTCTTGGCTAAAATGATAAAAATAAGCACATCTTGTTATAAAAACAGATGTGCTTATTTTTTAGTTTTTATGCGTTTTTACGTTTTAAGAAAATAACTCCACCAGCAATTAACAGTAATGCTCCTGCAGCCATAGAAATCCAACTTGTAAGATTAGTACCTGTTTGCGGTAACCATCCAATTTTAGATTGAATTTCTTTCTTAAGTTGTGGTTGTTCTTTTACTTGCTCGTTAGGTTGCTCTGGTGTTGGCGTATTTTCATCTGAATTTGGCTGTTCTGGTTTAGGTTGTTCCGATTTTCCCTCTTTAAATTTCACTGTTTGTCCCTTATCTTCAATTTCAGCGTGAATAGCTACTAATATATTATCTTGATACAGTTCTTCAAATACTACTACTTCTTTACCTTGTAATGCAGAAGCATTAAATGTGAAATCTAGTGTGATAGAACCATTTTTCTCTTTAGCAGTAAACTTAGATTCTACTGTTACTTCTTTACCATCAACTAATAATGGTTTGTTGGTTGCTTTATCCATTAGTTTGCCTTTTACTACGTATTCTTTACCCACGATTAAGTCTTTGTATTCCACTTTATCTTGGATTGTTACAGATTTAGAAGCATCTAACTCTTTAGAACCATCAGCTTTATTTGTTGCTGTCGTTTTAATAGAAGGTTCTACAAATCGAACTGTTTGACCTACATCGTTAATGTCAGCATGAGTTGCAATTACTTGACCTTCATGTAATAAATCTTCAAACACGACTACTTCTCTTCCTTGCTGTTCAGCACCAACAAAAGTAAAGTCTAATGTTACAAACCCATTCTTTTCTTTTGCAGTAAACTTCGTTTCAGCTGTTACTTCTTTACCATCAATTAATAATGGTTTGTTAATAGCTTTGTTCATTAGTTTACCTTTTACAGTGTACTCTTTACCTACAACTAAGTTAGTATACTCCACTTTATCTTGAATAGTGATAGAATCCTTTGAATGAATCTCTTTTCCACCATCAGCTTTATTTGTTGCTGTCGTTTTTACTGATGGCTTAACGAACTTAACTGTTTGACCTTTATCATTGATATCAGCATGTGTCGTAACAACTTTTCCGTCTTTCAGTAACTCTTCAAATACTACTACTTCTTTTTCTTCTAAACCAGTTGCATCAAATGTGAAGTCTAATGTAATAGAACCATTTGCTTCTTTTGGTGTAAACTTCGTTTCAGCTGTTACTTCTTTACCATTTACAACGAATGATTTATTAGTCTTTTTATCCATTAATTTACCTTTTAAAGTGTACTCTTTACCTACTTGTAGGTCTTTGAATTCCACTTTATCTTGGATTGTTACAGACTTAGAAGTGTGCATTTCTTTTGTACCATCTTTTTTATCAGATGCTGTTGTTTTAATTGAAGGAATCTTCTCATCTTTGACAACGTGTTTAATGATTTGACCATTCTCTTTAATTTCAAAAGAAAACGTCTCTTCATTTAAGATATAACCGTTTGGTGCAACAGTTTCTTTATATGTGTATTTTCCAAATGGTAGCTTTTCAAATTTAGCGATACCTTTATCATCTGTTTTACCTTTTACTACTTCTTTTCCTGCTTCGTTATAAATTGTAAATTCTGCATTTGGAAGCTTGTTATTTCCATCAGCTACATCTACCTTTGTAATTTCTAGATCACCTTTGATAAGATGATTAACTGCCAATAACTCAATAATCTTTCCATGTTCCTTTATTTCGAACGTAATCGGTTCTTTAACAAGAACGTAACCATTTGGAGAAGCCTTTTCTACAAATGAATATTTACCATACGCTAAATCTTTGACGTTAATCTCACCATTTTTATCTGTCTTATATTCCCCAACTACTTTTCCACTTGCATCTTTTAGCTCGAATGCTGCACCTTCTAATTTTTTACTAATATCTTCATTATCTACTTTTAGTAATTTTACACTACCTTTCACTTCGGTATTTTCCACTGTAAAAGTAAGTGTTTTATTGTGCTCTTTAATTTCAAAAGGATACTTTGTTTTATTTCCAATATATCCATTAGGTGTTTTTGTCTCTAAGAAATAATATTTACCATACGTAAGATCTTCAACGTTTGCAATTCCATTTTCTTTTGTTACTACTTTTTTCACTTCTTTTCCATCTTCAGTGAAGACTGTGAATTCAACATTTGGTAAAATCTTTCCTGAATCACTAAGCTTTTTAATTTCGATGTTACCTTTTACTTTGTTATTTACTATTTGGACAGCTCCTGTTTCCCCTGTCTTAACTTCAATAGTTTGTGGTTTATCATCTGAAACATAGCCTGTTGGTGCTTTAATTTCTTTTAATGTGTAAGTACCAATTGGTAAGTTGTTTAATTCTGCCATACCATCAGCACCAGTCGTGATTTTTCCGACTGATTCATTATTTGCATTAAAGACCTCAAATACTGCACCAGCTAAAACTTCTCCATTTTCTCCAACTTTTTTAATTTTTAAAGAACCAGCTGCTTCCCAATTTACTGCAAGATCACTACTAAGCTTTTCTTCATTTCTTTCTAATAGTACTGTAGCATTCTGAACAGTATCCGTACCACGGTAAGCAATTGCTTGAACTTTAGTTAAATTAGCAGCAACACTTAAATTAAATTCACCCGTTTTTGTATTTTTAGGAATTTGGATACGAAATTTTTCTCCAACTGAAAGCTGATCTTTCACTTCTCCATTTCCACTAACAATTCTAACTCCATTAGGTGCATTTTTCGCTACTACTTTATAAGAACCACTCTTAGCATTTGTTTGTACTGTATATAGATTCGTTTCGAAGAATTCACCTTTTAATTCTGCTTTTTGTTTTTCAGCTGGGATAACATTCATATAAATATCTTGCGTATCCCCACTATTATTAGCAGCATTAATAATTGTCTTAGCTGCTTTTTCAACATTTTTATTCTCATGTTTTAATTCATTTACATCGAGTTGACCTAATGCATTCCAAACCGCAAGTTGCGTTGCATAATGCGCTTCATTTTTATTAGCTACTCCCAGCTGTTCAGCACTTTTTTGCGGGAAACCATTTAATAAGACTCTATATACTACATTATCTGTTTTCCCCATTTCAGGAAGATCTTCACCATTTGGTGATTTTAATCCAAGGGTTAAGCAATAAGCAATTTGACCACTTGAATTTTTAATCATTTCAGTGCGAATGTACTTACCTAGACTATTACTATAACTCCAGTCCATTGAATATTTCTCATGCGTCATAACCTCTGCACTAGCCCTAGGTAAAAATACATTAAGGAATAATGCCAGTACTGATAATAATGTAAAAACTCTTATAATGACTCTCTTACCCAATTTTGTAACCTCCCTAGAATAAATTAATCCGAGTATATATCGCAATATCTAAAACATTCACGATCGACCCAATTATCATTATAAAACAATAAATTACAAATATTAAATAATTTTAATAAAATAGTCAAAAAATTTACACATTTTATTATTTATCAAGTTTTTTAACGAATTTACTATATACAAATTCTAAAACACGCCTACAATTTAAAAGACAAATATGTATGTTAAATATATAAATAGCAATTCCTTTACTCCAGTTATTAAGCTTTCCCCTATTAAAAATAGCCTTTTCATTTTCTTGTTAACCTGAGTAATTTATACACCTCTTTTAATCTATTACACTCCTCCATTTAAATATAAAGGTGACTTCTCGTTCAAATAATAAAGTGAAACTTTAATTCGCCCGATTCCCACCTAACTTCTTTGCTTTCATTGAATTTTTGGGCGGGAGTCTTACTGCCCAAAAATAACGGGATATATTATGCAATATTGCATTTGATAATCATTTTCATTGTAACTATAATGATTACAGGATTACTATTAATCTAATATTCTACATGGAGGTTTTATTATGTTTAAAAAAATTATTGTATCTTCTATGGCGCTTACTATGTTCGGTGGAGCTGCAACTATGCTAGAGGCACCTACTGCTCAAGCAGCTTCTTATAACTCAACGTCATCCTCTTACTTTGATGTCACTCCTGAAGAGGCCGTGGCTTTCTATCAATCTCAAGACTATAAAAAATTAAGAGTATTTTTGGATGACTTTGAAGCTAGAAACCCTTATACTCCAGGTGGAGGCTACGCTCAAGGGAGTGTACGTATGCAAAAATTCAACGATGCTCTTAGAGATGCCAAATTAACAAATGTCTACCAAGAATTTATTAGAATCTCATACTACAATCATTATCCAGAACCAAAATAATAACAACGGATTAAATGTTTATTATTTCTATAACTTAGCCTAATTTTAAATGTATAACCTAAAAATAATTACTAAAAACCACTCATATAAGGGTGGTTTTTCTATTTCCCCATATAATTTAGCGGAATGTTACATCATCTTTATTTTAATATCTTTTATAGTAGACATTCTCTCGTTGACACAATCTAGTAGGTTAGCAATGGGGATATCAAAATATATTTATAATTATTTTCTGTTTAATAGCAAAAAACGAACACCCTCTCACAATTAGATAAGGTGCTCGTTTTCATTTTTATCGGTAATTCTCAATTCATTTTAGCTTCTTTCCAATAAGCAAAGATTAAATTAACTTAAAAACAAAGCGTTTTAAATTTAATTCATAGATCTTACTGAAACTTGGAATTGCCCCTTAGAACCATCATCATTTGAAACGTAAATTTTATATGTTCCATTCGGTAATGGAGATAAAGCATTCCGTACATTTGTAACATTAATTTGTTGTTCTCCAGGTTTTATATAACCACCAACAATTAGCTCTGTATTTGGACCTTTTACACTATATCCCATTGTATTTTGACCATTATTTTTCATAGAGAAGCTTAAGTCAGTACTCCCATCATATACGAAAGAAGTTACAGCCTCGCCACTATAATTCATTGTTTGGGTTAATAATAAGTCTGCAGAAACATGTTCAACTACATGAATTGGATCATTCGTTTTGTGTACTTCTTCAGCATAAGTATTATTCCCTAACACACCAAGTGTTAATGCTGAAACTACTCCACAACTAAGCACTAGTTTATTTAACTTCATTTTAAGTTCCCCCTTGATGTTTGTATTCTATTACCATCATACATCCTTTTTTAAGTGCGTTTTTATGTAATAATTCATATCTATAAACCTATATATTTTAACTTTTCGCCTTAATAGTTATTGAGAAAGCCACATAGATAAAGCTACAATATTACACTTCATAAAAAACATGTAAATTTTAAAGTCTTTTTCTAACAAAGTTTTATACGAGTAAGTACCAAAATACTCAAATGAATAGCATTTCTATTTCAGATAAAATGTACTAATAAAATTTTTCTAAAATTTCACTTTGTAATTTGATATATTCCATGTTAATATAACGAAGGCTACAAAACAGGAGTCACCACGCATATCATTTTCACAGAATATTCATACTTAAAAAGACTTATTTTATCAGTAACTCAATCCAAATTTCACCTATACAAAAGTTAGTTTATAATTTCATATGTACATAAATTTAAATAGATTTTTTATCTATTATTTTTTCTATTTTCCTTATCAATTTTAATACGAGTAATATGACAGCACTTTTCAAGTACCCTTCCTTTTTTAGATAAAAAGTCTACTAATACTAAACATCTATGTCCAACTCATACATAATTCTACTTACAAACTATCGGAGATGCAAAACTATGGGAATTTCTACTCTTTTATTAAATACCTTTATTATAATAATTTGTATCCTTAGCTATCACGTATTTTGGCTAGAGTTTAAAGAAAAAATAACATGTAATAATATGTTATTTTCTATCCTTTCCTCCATTGCTATTATTTTTTGTATGACTTTTCCTTTTCATTTACATGTGGGATTTATTTATGATTTACGTTTTATTCCTATAATATTAGTTTTTCTATATGGAAATACAAAAAACATTGTTTTTATAGGAATTTTATATCTTTCTTACCGGTTTTACTTAGGCGGAAATGGCGTTCTTCCATCATTTATTATCTTTACTATCATTTCTGTTATAACAATGCTCTCTCGTTACTTATTACCTATGTATTTTAAAGAAAAAAAGATATTATTAAGCTTACTTCTTATTTTAGTATGTACAGCTTCCCTTTCTATTTGCGGTATTGTAACTCAAATAAATACAGGAGGTAAAATAGACTCTACTCTCATAGAATTTTTATTAAATTATATAGTCATTAATATTTTCACAGTATTATTATCAGTTTATTTTATAGAGGAAATGATTGAGAAATATAAAATGAAAGAAAAACTGCAACGGGCTGAAAAATTTTATATAGCTAGCGAACTAGCAGCGTCAATTGCACACGAAATCCACAATCCACTAACCACGGTACATGGATTCACTCAATTATTAAATGAAAAACATGCCTCTAAGCTATCTCAGGATCAATACTTAGAAATCATGTTAATTGAAATGCAGCAAATACAATCTACTATTAATAACTATTTATCTTTAACCAAACCACAGAACACCCTAAAAGAAAAAATAGATATTAATCACATTTTAAATCAGGTGAAAGATACTATTTCACCACTCGCTCTATCATACAAAGTTGAAATCAAACAAAATAGTACAGATTCCTTTTATATAAATGGGGACCCCGAAAAATTCAAACTCTGTCTAAACAACATCATCCAAAACGGAATTGAGGCTATGAAAAATGGTGGATTATTACAAATAAATATACAAAAAGTAAAAGGAAATATCATAATTGATATTATTGATTCAGGAATTGGGATGTCATCTCAACAAATAAAACGAATTGCTTTGCCATTCTATTCAACAACAGAAAAAGGAACTGGGCTTGGTACTATGATTGCTTATAGTATTATTAGAGAATTAAACGGAGATATAGAAATAGAGAGTGAATTAGGTAAAGGGACACGCTTTTCTATTAGTATCCCTTGCTAATGTGATAACAATTTTCTGTTTAGTTAATTACATAAATGAATTTTAAGAATCCCGCTAGCTAGCTTATTTATTAATTATCTTAAATTCATATGCGTTAATTAAATATAATAAGGATCAGAGCCTATCTATTGTTACAGATACACTCTGATCCTTTAGTTTAATTCAATTAAAAACACTTAATATTTATAACTTTTCTTACATCGTGATGAAATACTAGTTCATCAATTTTATCTTATTTACTGATTAGATTGGTTTAATATAAATATAACATCTCGCGACACTTAATTTGTTATTATCATTAGAGACATTGCCTGCAGTTGTTTTTTCATTAAAGTACAGACCTTTTTCCATTCATTGAACAAGACAACTCCCCTTTTACTACTTCACTTCCACCGTATAATTCCCTGTCCCCCCGCCATACTGATACACATGTAAATAATACTTCCCTGGATACGTATAGTAACTACCTACTAGTTTACTCCCTTGTTGCTGAGCATACGTAACATAATTATTTAAATCTGCTTCAGAATAAAGTACCCAGTTCATTCCGATATTATTTTCATTCGTTACGTTAATTTGAAGGTTTTTAGCAGTCTCCACATTAATTTCAAAGAAATCACTTGTATCGCCATTTCCTAAACTAGCACGTAAAACTTGATTTAACTGCAATTTGTTTGCTGTTTGGAATGAGTTATTCGGTTCTTTTTCTACACTGTTATCTTCTTTCTTTTGAACAGTTACAGTCGCTGTAGCAGTATTAGTTGCTCCTTTATCGTCTGTTACCGTTAATTTCGTCGTATACGTTCCTTCTTTTGTATATACGTGAGTTGGATTTTGCTCATTACTTACTGCTCCATCACCAAACTCCCATTTATACGAAGTAATTTTCCCGTCTTCATCTTTTGATCCGTCGCTTGTAAATGAAATTGCTTCATTTACATTTCCGCTATACGGACCGTTTATAACTGCAACTGGTGCTTTATTCTCTGCACCTTCTTCTGTATTAATACCGTGGAACACAACATCATATTCAAATTGTCCTGATGTATTCACGCGATAATTTACGAAGTATGCTGTTACTGTTTTATAGCCTGTCCATTCCTTTGCACTTAAACGTTTTAACGTATCATTAACGTTTTGTGTAATTGTTTTCCAATGTTCATATTCTCCTTTTGCTGCAGTTCCTGTATATGTTCCTTGTAGTGTGAATGTATTAAAGAACTGTGATTTATTTTTCTTCACTGATACATTTTTCAATTTTGCTTCCGCTGTTATTTCTGCTGCAATATCTGAAACTGGCTTCGATGCATGATTCGCTAAATAATCGTCTGATACTAATGGCACATTATATTTCTCACGATTATCAACTAGCATTTGCATATAGTCTTGATATTCTTTATTTAAATTCGCATCTTTACTTAATGTAGAGCGATATGCATCATATGCTGTTACATCATTTTTCCTAATAAGATCATGTATTTTATCGAACATATCATATCTCTTATTGTACATATATGATTGTAAAGCAAAGGAATAATTATAGAAATCCCACGTTCCATACTTTGCATTTAACGTTCGCTCTGCCGTATAACGCTCTGCTGGATTTGAAGATAATCCTCCTATAATACTCTTTCTCGGTACAACATTATCCGTTCTCGTTGCCCCTGCAAAAAATTCAGCATTTCCTTCTTCAAACCAAGATAATCTTTCATTTTCATATATTTTCCCTTGTCCCCATAACCCTGGTACTTCATATCTACCTTGTAAATAATGCGTGAACTCGTGTCTGAATAATTCTTCTAAACTATAAATACTTTCTTCTGGCGTACGCTCATAAGTAAAGAACGTACCTGTTCCTTCTATATAAAGACCACCGTTATTCGTTTCATAACCGTACAATTGACGATTAAATTGATATTCTGCTGGGCTATTATAAATAACCATCGTTAATACATCATCAGGATTTCCTTTTTCTAAAGGTTGATCACTTTCAACCGTACGATGGAATTGTGCCTTTACTTCTTTTGCCGCCCAATATAAACGTTTTACTTTTTCTTCTGTCACTTTATCTCCAGCTTTTAAAACAATTGCCCCATCATCAAACGTATACGTTTTTGGCAAATATTTTTTCTTTCCATCTTCTCTTATTTGATCTAAATTCACCACTTTACCATTTGCATCTTTTCCGCCATAATTTGTTGCAATTTGCTCAGCAGCTACGAAATATTGCTCCCCTAAATACGGATACATTTTCATCGCATCTGTTACAACTTGTAACCCTTTCGTTCCTGTACTATAGAACGTACCGAGTCTACCTGTATAATAAATGCCATTATTAATAAGCCAACCGTTTTTTGCTGTAATCGTTCCCATTAATGCAAAACGACTTAATTCATTAATATAACTATCTATTTTCTGATACCATACTGTATCTTTCGGTGCTTTCCTCGTATCGTACAAATACGATTGAATGTCGTAATCAACACCTTGCATAATATCGTAAATAGCATTTCCAGCTGAAAGATTATCTGCTAATGTAGAAAAATTATCATTATATTGTTTAAAAATCTTTGCAGCCGATGTTATCGTTTCCACATCGCTCGAAGCGTTTCCTATTAACTTTCCGTATGATGATACCACTCTATTTTGCTCTAATGTACCCAGCTTGAAATTTGAATTGTTAGCCATCGCTTTTAATGCAGGTAAGCATTTATCATGATAACTCCGTTCATTTAATTTACTAAGTTCCGAATTATAAAATCCTAAATAAAATCCTGAACGTAATACCTCTACTAATGTCTCAATCCCTTTTGAATCATCCTTCGTATAGGCTTGTCCTTGCTGCTTCAATTTATCAATAATCGCCTGCACCCTACTATCATTTTGATAGAATGCTAGACTGTCTGTATTAAACTGAAATAGCCCCGTAATTTGCTCCCAATCAATTGTTACAAGTAAATCTACTAACTGCTGATTGCTTAATTGATTTAATTCAGCAATTGTATAAGTTTTCGCTACAGCTAATTGCTTACTTTCTTTTTTCACCTCAGGTGGTCTTTGTGATAAATCGGCAAATTGTAACCTTTTCTCAAAAGACTTGCTTTCGAGCACTTTCGATGAATGAGCTAATTCTTGTACTGGTAGTTGTACACCGACTGGCTCCATTTTTAGCACATTTCGATAAGAAACTTGCTCTCCCTTAGTATCTTCTGCCAAACTTACCCCTTGAAAACTCCCTAACATTAAACTAGCAAAACTTACCCCTACTAACATTTTCTTTGAATAGCCTTTCATGCTCTCCCCTACCTTACATTTTTAGTGTCCCGCTCCATTATTTTACTATTTTTACTTTTTGTCCTGTATTGAGAAAAAAACAAGGTAACGTTCACACATGTATCCATTCCCTGTAAAATTAACGCTTGACTTTCCGTGCATTTTATATCAAAAAAAGATAGATAATAGCAAAATTTCTGCTACATCTATCCTCGTTTTCAACACTATGATTTTAACTTTATAAACGTAACTTCCGGTAATGTTTGCATATGCTGAATAAACTCATTCTTTTCTTCTGACGATATATTTTTCAGTTGCATCCCTACCTTATAAACAGTTTCTGTACTTTGCTGTGAAGCTTCCACCTCATATGAGAGTATTGGGATGCCTTTCACTTGTAGTGTTTCTAATATTTGTTGTACCGCTTCATGTTTATTTACAAACATTTGCACTGTTATATTTTGTGGAAATAAAAATTGCACCTTAAAAATACGACTTACAATTTCTAAACCAATTAAAACGAGAATCGTCGCTCCAATGCCTACTACATACATTCCCGCTCCAATTGCTAATCCTATACCGGCAGTAGCCCATAAACCAGCCGCGGTCGTTAATCCTTTCACCGCCTGCTTTTGAATAATAATTGTGCCTGCACCTAAAAAACCAACTCCACTAACGACTTGTGCTGCAATACGACTTGGGTCTAGAGACATATGCTCCTCAAACACAATATCTGAAAAGGCATATTTCGAAACAACCATTATTAACGCACTTCCTACCGCTACGAGGAAATGAGTCTTTAATCCAGCTTCTTTCGATCGAATTTCTCTTTCAATACCAATCATTGCTCCTAACAAGCCAGCAACACCGATTCGTATAATAAAATCAAAATCTACACTCACGGGCACTTCCCCCTTTCATTCATTATAGATAGATAAAACAAAAATTATCACAAATATCCATTTATCAACATGAAGGAATATTACTAAAATACACTTAATACTCCGACTGTTTTATGTTAATATTTAAAATATTAACATAAAATAAATAACTTCTAATTTTAAACCTCCACTAATTTTCTAAAAAAACAAAGATGGATTACATGAAATTAGGTTGAGAAACTTCAGAAAACGCTTTCATTTTGTATCATAATTTTTTATAAATACTACATAAACAAAGGAGCTTACTAACAATGAACGTCTCATTACTTACGCCTACTACTGATTTACAAGAAGAATACTTAGATTTCTATAACGAATGGAAAGATAGCGGTGAAACAATGATCCCGTGGGTTATCTCAAAAAATCCTGCCAACTTCCCAGCTATGGTTCAAGAACTTCTCGATGCGCATAACGGAATAAATATCCCTAAAAATTGGGTACCAGACTCTACATATTGGCTTGTTACAGATGAAAATAAAATTGTCGGAGCTGTTAATATACGTCATAGTTTAACTGAACATCTATTTAACGCTGGCGGTCATATCGGTTATGGCATTCGCCCTTCTGAAAGAAGAAAAGGTTATGCTACGAAATTACTAGCATTATCATTAGAAAAAACGAAGGAATTAGACATCACGAAAGTACTTGTCGTTTGCGACGCAGTGAATACCGCTTCTGAAAAAACGATTTTACATAACGGCGGACTTCGTGATGATGATTTCACTGAGGAAGATGGGAATGTAGTAAGAAGATATTGGATTGAGCTATGAATGATCACAAATAAGCGAGAAAGTGATTATACACTTTCTCGCTTATTTTACACTGCTTCTATTTCAAACTGCACTGTAATACCACTTGGATCTACCACCACAAATCCATTTGTAGTTTCATTTATTTCATATTGTTTTTCTATTAATCTTTCTTTCACTTTGTCTAACGCTTCTTTATGCGGTAGTACAATAGCATATACCTTTAGTCCAGTTGCATATACTGGTGGGTGTGGGTTGTTTACTCCGTTCCACGTATTTGCACCAATATGGTGATGATATCCCCCTGCTGAAATAAATAAGCAATCCTCTTCACGCTGTTGTACTTCAAAACCTACTGTTTCCACATAAAATTCATGTGATTTCTCTACATCAGCTATTCGTAAATGTACGTGCCCAACGACAGTATTAGCAGGCAAACCATCAAACTCATAATCAACGAGTGTTGCCAATTCTTTTAAATCAAGTGGTGTACTTCCTCCTGGCCCTTCTCCCCATTGATCGTGCGGACGGTCTGCATAAATTTCAATACCATTCCCCTCTAAATCTTGCAAATAAAAAGCTTCGCTATATGTATGATCACTTGCACTATTAAACCTTGAAATTGGTAAAATTTCATTTGAATATGTATAACGCCCTTCTTGCTCATCCGGGCTGTCAATTACATTTTTATTACGAAGAACCCCAAATAGCGCAGAAGCAAAAGCTTCACGAGTCGGAACTAAAAAGGCTACATGATATATACCAGTCGTACGCGGTTCTTGCAGTACCCCGTCCTCTAACTTTTCAAGAACAAGTAACGCGTTCTTTCCACCTTTTCCAGATAAATATGCTTTATTCCCCTCTTGCTTAATTACCTCTAATCCTACAACATTTTCATAAAAAGCAATTTGACGCTCTAAATCTTTCACTTTAAATTCAATATGACCAATACGTGTTTTCGGATGAATTTGTACCATGAATAACTCCATCTCCTTATCCCTATATTTTTCCATTACATATAACCGTTACTATGAAGGATACAACTAAAATCATCCTATGTAAATAAGAAAAGTCAGAATTTACATACATTTTTATTTTCATAATAAAAAAGCCACCTTTTCTAAATTTCAGAAAAGGTGGCTTTATAACTCTTATCTCATTTTATGTACTTCAGCAACTAGTTTTCCACCCTGAATGCCCATATAAAGCTTCACAGGTGCATCATTCGTATTTTCAAATACTAAATCTAAATATGGATATGCAATTGTAGCATCTCTTCCTTGTGGAACATAACCTACCGTTTTAGAATGTGTAGTTCTCTCCACCATTTTCAGGCCAGCTTGATCTGCTGCATTGTATAAAGTTGAAGATGTTTGACAAACACCACCACCATATCCATCTACTAATTTACCATCAACTATTTCTTTCCCTAATTGATATCCTTTATCTGGTGTTGTATCACCGATTAATGAATTAAAAGAGAAACGGTCTCCTTTTGCTAACACAACTCCATTTATGCTCGCTGCTGACAAACGAATATTCTCAATACGGCCACCTGTTGAACCACCTAAGTTCGTTTCATATCTACCAATTACCGTACCATTTCCTTGCGCATCACTTAATGTTGCGACTGGTTTTTTCTCCACGATCGGCAACTGATACGTAGCATCCCACATACCAACGTTTAACAATTTATCTACTAATTCTTTTTCCATTAATTCATAAGAAGGTTTTCCTTCTTGCCAACTTCCATCAGGTGCTATACGTGAAGGAACCATTTTTTTGTCGACGCTTTTTCCAACCTCACCAACAACCTTTGTTACAGACTTTTTAAATTTCGCTTCATCTTCAAAATAGCCTAAACCAGATAAATCTAATTTTTTCACTTCAGTACCAGTTCGACCATCAACTAAACTAATAGTATCCTGTACTTCTGCTTTAGCCTCTACAGTGTGCCCACCAATATCACTTACCAATGCAACATCACTTACTTTTGCACCACAGCCACTCATTATAGCTACACATAACACCCCAACTAATATACCCTTTACTTTACGGAACAATATACTCTCTCCCTTTCCCCAACATCACTATTATGTATTTATTTCATTTTTATGTATGTTTTGTTACAATCATTTTACAATATGTTTATAAAATGTTACAAGTTATTTTTCACTCTATATAAATTACTCTTTTCTTTTATAAATGTCTATACATATTTACATAAAAGTTTGAGTTTGATAGAATTGTAACTTTTATGTAAACTCTCCCTTTTATCCAGTATATACCATTAAGCAAAAGAAATACAAATCAAAAACCCTCAAGCTATTTTTTATAAAGTGAAACTGTAATCAGTTGGGGTTTTACGGGCATCCCGACCTTCTTTGTTTCTGCTGAATTTTGACATGGGGGTCTTATTGCCCAGCAAATAGCGGGATAAAGAGAAATCCCGTCAACATAAATAGGTATTTGCCGTGCCACCGCTCCGCTTTTGCACATACATTATGGTGTATTCAACCTATTTTAAAGAAATGGAGGATGTTATTATGTATCCCTACAATCCATATGATCCATATAATCAATATGCGTACCAACAACCACAGTATGACTTACAAACACAATATCAATCTTATATAGATCAAGCAGAGCACACGAATCCATACGACCAAAATAGACAATTCCAACTTCCAATCTCTTTTCCTGGCACTGGAAATCGTCAATTAGAAAGACGCGTAAATGAGCTTGAACAAAGAGTACGTCAACTAGAAAATACAGTTGAGCGCCATACACGTAGACTCAACCGCTTAAACCAACGTTTACGCACAGTAGAAAACAGACTAAATATTCCATTCGCAGCATTAGAAGACGGATTTTAATTGAAAAAATAAAAATTATATAAGGAAGGGGCTCCCCCTTCCTTATATAAATTGACGAAAGTTTTTTCCATCTCTATACTGATAAGAGTTAATGAAATGAAACAAGGTGATAAATATGGATTTTGAAATAAATTATCTTTCCTTTTATGTTGTACAAGTAGAAGGAAAAGGTGAAGCAGTTGATAAACGCTACAAACATTTTCAAACTTTAGACGCTGAAGAATATGAAGATAGCTCCTTAAAAGAATTTTTGAATGGTGAGTTATTAAAAATATCGAAGCGAAAAGTAGAACGTCATGCAAAAACAGAACAAGCCCCAACAAAAATTGGTCGCTTTATTGTAGAAGAAGGGCACGAACTTGATTCAAACCCTCATTACAACCTTTTTAATCGTATTCGCTTTGCAGAAACAAAAGAAAACTTTAAAGATATGAGCGAACCTCTCGTTTATACATATCTTGACACAAGCGCTGTACGTGGTGGTGTATTTTTAATTGCTCAGGCAAAACTACGCAAATACTTTGATGATCCATTCGTATTCGTAATGAAATGCGACTTTGAACCAAAGGTTGCTTCTATTTCTGATGAATCAACACTGATTCGTAACGTTGAAATGGCCATCACAACAAAGAATATGAAATCTATCCAATATCCGTACATGCCTGAAGAAGGGATGGTTGAAGTAGGCGAACTAAAAATTCATCAAGCATCACACGCCCGTTATTTTGAAGACTTCTTAAAATTCGTCGAGTATGAACGCTCTATGCCTGAAATTATGAAAACACAAGTAATGGACATGGTATATGACCAAATTGAAGATGTATTTGAAGAAGGTACGGAAGAACGCGAACAATTCGACCAAGCAATGGAAGTATGGGCTGCCAGTCCGAAACGCGAAATTATGGAACAATTTTCAACCGAAGAAGTAATGGAAGCTACCGCTCAAATCGTTGAGCATGCTCCTGAAGTGGAATTAAAACTAAAAGCCGATCATATCTCTGTGAAGGCGTTGCTTGCGGATTTCGGGGATCAAATACATATTGCGAAGGTAAATGATCGATATGTACTTATGATTGAAGCAGACACACTTACATTTGAAAAAGGCTTCTCTCCTATTGAGTTTCTGAAGCCGGATGAGCTGCAAGATGTGATTGAGCGGATTGAGAATAAGCAGCAGTATTCGTTTGATCCGAGCGGTATTGAATAAAGTGAAACTTTAATCAGTGGGGTTTTGTTCATCCCCCACTAATTATTAACCCTCACCAATCGGGCTTTTACGGGATAAATACTTCCATATAACTGTTGTTACTGGGCGCTTTTAATAAGCGCTCTTTTATTTATATTAAAAACCGACTCTACTAAGAATCGATTTTTCTGCTTTATAATAAAACATGTTTATTTTCAAATTTTTTTGATGCAAGATGACATTTGTTGCAGAATCAAATACATCCCTTCCTTGTTATACAAGCTTATTTCCATTAGAAATATCTACTTCAATATTTCTAGTTGACCAAGTCCTTCTATAAGTTGTTAAGATGCAAAATTCACTTTACTACTTCAAATTTATTGTACTCGTAAAAAGATAATTGAAAACGATATTCCGGATGTTCTCTCACCCAATCGTAGGCTTCTTCTAAAATTTCCATTTTGTTTTGCAAGTCATTAAGTTCACTACATTCGTCCCTTTTCTGTTTGCACAGAGGGCAGAATCCATTCACTATTTCCGCACTCGTCGCCCTAATAGTTTTACTTTCTAAATCAACTACTAGACGAAGAATAACAGAATGCTCTTCTTTTGTAGTCACCTTCATTTCAGCAATCCGATCCTCATTCCAAAAGACACCGTTTAATTCCATCTTTACTGTGACATCTTTAATATCCAAGTCTACCACTATCACACCTCCCTTGTACAAAACTCAATCTTACTCTTCTATTTTAAACTTTAATACACCACAACTTAAAGAGATATTAAGTTTTTTCCAATCCTTCTTTACTATGAAAGAAAGTGTAGTTAATGCTAATTGTGTGGTAAATATTATCCAAAAAACTAAAACAGTTAAAATGTTAAAGATTGTTTCCATTAAACTACACTCTTTTCTTTATATATATTTTTATTTTATTAATACGGTTTAAAACTCTTATTACGTCTTAACACTCCCAAAGCAATTATAATGCACCATCACAACAACAAGTTGATGCCTATTTAATATCAATACGCTGTTATTACATGTATGTAGTTAGAGATGGAGGAGAAATTCATTTAACCTCTGTATTCTCCTCCATCTCAGCCAAATACCTAATCTGCCGTTCCGCTTTTCTCACTGCTGTACGAAAATGTTTTTTCAGGAGTTCTACTGTATTTTCACTTATATAATATCTTTCCGTTATACTTTCCCACGTGTCACTACTTTCAAATGTACTCCATTCAAATGGGCGTTCTGTATTTTTCTTTAGTTCTTTAAACACCCATTTTCGCATCTTTTTTTTCGCTTTTTCTGTTAGTTTTCCGTTTTTTACAAGTTCAAGTTCACCATGTCTTTTGTATCGCTTATTAATATCTCTCTCGCTATACACTTTAAGAAGTATATTTGCTGTATTTTCAGCATCTGCTAAAGCACGGTGCTGTTTTCCTTCCCACGTTAAAGCGAGCTGTTCTACCGCAAATTGTAAACTTGGCGTATGTTCAAACAATTCCTCATATGCTTGGAAAACAAATTTTTGCAAATCAATTCTATTTTCTTTTTCTATACTTGGGCATTCAACACCATATAATGTACAATCATGAGATAGAAAGCGATAATCTTCTTTTCCCCATGAAACAAATATAGAACCTTCGCCGATGAACTGAATAAATTTCTCTATAATTCGAGGGAATTTTTCTACACCCATTAAATCTTTTTTCGTAATACCGGTTAATTTTGTTGTATGACGAGTTAATCGTGCACTTGGTTTTACTAACTCCGAAAATTCTTCAATTATCTTCATTGTACCTATTTCTATTTTTACAGCTCCGATATCAACTATTTCTGACGGATCTTCTGATTTATACGGTCTGAAATTCCTCTCAATATCAAACACAATAAAATGTGTAGCGTTTTTCAATTTATTTACCTCTTTCTAAATTCCTTTTCACACAAACACTTTATTTTCAGTATTTATTTATTCATGTACTTTATACAAAAATACTCCGAATAAATAAATGAAAATTCAGTCTCGTTATGATATGTAAGTAGGAGGACATCTATAAAAATGCAAAAAAAAAGAAGGGCGAGCCCTTCTTTTTTCAAAAATTACTTCTTGTTTACGTTAGTAGCTTGAGGTCCACGGTTACCTTGTTCTACTTCGAAAGTAACTTCTTGACCTTCTTCTAAAGTTTTGAAGCCTTCGCCTTGGATAGCTGAGAAATGAACGAATACGTCTTCTCCGCCTTCAACTTCGATGAAACCGAAACCTTTTTCTGAGTTAAACCATTTTACTTTACCGTTTTGCATGAAAAAAATCCTCCTACAATGTACCTATATGTACATATTCATTTTCAACCACCTTACAATAATAAGCCAGATATTAAAAAACTGCAACCCCTGAGGAGATTTAACATTGCTATCCTCCTCGGAAGTTACAGCTCATTTAAATCTCTATATTATTAAAAGTAAAATGGTTTAAATATACTATATCATATCAATATAATAAAAGTAAAGTTTTTTTCTTAAATTATTTTTTGTTCCCACTGCATTGCTTTTAATTCACCTGATCCGGCTACTACATAACCATCTTTTTGATTAACAATGCGCCATCCGTGCCCTTTAACTGAATCACATACTGTAACAATACCTTCTTCAAGAAGCACACGGCACACACTACTAATACCCGCCTTATTTTGCGTTGAAGTTGTATATAAAACATGTTGATCTACACTTAAGTCTAAATAACTACTTGCTTTCTGCTCACTTTGACATGTGTGCCAATATATTTTTTCACTTGCAATACTTTCATCTATTTTACAATAAGAAATATTCCCGCTAACTCCCTTGCACGATCCACTTGCCGCTACTAAATAAGAATTGTGTAAAGTCAACGCGGAGATCATTTGATTCATCGCAATTTTAATCCTCTTTAATTTACGTGTCTTCAAATCAAAGAGCCAAACACCACCATATTTAGCATGTATTTTCGTACCAATAAATAAGTAATGTTTATATAAAAATAACGATCGAATAGACGGTGCCGCACTGCCATACTCAAGAAACGGATGAATAGTTTCCCATGTCGAACCGAAATTATTAGAAAGATACAGCATTTTTTCTCCATGAGCAACAACAGTTCCTTGTACATTGCTACATACATTCCAACTCGTTGCTTTTGTTGGAAAACGCTGAATTGTCCAGTTCTCTCCACCATTCATACTACGAATAAAAATCCCTTCGTCACCTACACCATAAACTACATTATCTTCGCTATGTAAATCCCTAATTCGTTTTTGAAAACCATTTAAAATTCGTTTCCATTCTCCGTCTTGTTCAACAAATAAGCCATTATATGTAGTAGCTAACAACAGTTTTCCATCTCTTAACTTTGTAATAGCAGTTGCACTTAACATTGTCTCCACGTTGACACTCCCATTCTTAGAACTTCTCAGCAAATGCAATTGCAAAATTACTGCATTTTTCAACATCCTCTTCATCTTCTGGAGCTAATTCAATTTTCAGCCCTTCTTGTACAAGCTCTGCACCGCGTTCCACAAGACGTTCTTCAAATATCGTTACCGCTTCACAAAACAGTTCATACGCCGTATCACCCGATCCGAATACCGCTACCTTTTTCCCAGCTAAATCTATATTTTCTAAGTCATCATGAAAATCTTCCGCTTCAAATGGTAATTCACCATCGCCCCACGTATAAGATCCTAAAATGATTCCATCATAAGCTAATAATTCTTCAGCATCCATGCCTTCCATTTCTTGCAATACTACTTCATGATCAAAAGCATCTAAACTAACTTTAATTAAATCAGCAATACTCTCTGTATTTCCTGACATACTTGCATAAGCTATTAAAATTTTTGCCACTTTGGCATCCCCCCTCTAACAATAAATGATTCTCATTCTCATTATATTAATAATGATAATCAATTTCAATTGATTTTTTCTACTTTTATTTACATTTCACATTACTTATTTCAAATAAAGTGAAACTTTAATCAGTGTGGTATTCATCCCCCACCTAACTTCTTTGTTTCCGCTGAATTTTGAGGTGGGGGTCTTACTGTCCGGCAAATAGCGGGATAAAGTGAAAGTTTAATGAGACCTCACCAATCAAGCTTTTTCAGACAGCCCACAAAGAGCGGAATAAATAAAAAAGCACAGATGACTATACAATCATCTGTGCTTTTTTATTACTTTTTAAAAATACCAAACGGCTTTCCAACTGGTAAAACAACTTTTCCGAAGTGTGTGTTTAACACTGCTGCTGCTGAACCGTAGAAAGATAATAATGAAATAAGAAGTTCAGAATATGCTGCTAAATTATGCATTGCGTGCGGCATAACACCTAAAGTACTTAATGAAAGACCAATAAATAAGAAATCAATAAGGACGAAGATCATAAATAATACTTTATGTGTTTCCATTGCACCAATCGTCATAAAGATTGTGAAAATCAAATATCCGATAAAGGCTACACCAAGCTGTTTTGAATCTGCAGCTTGTGCTAATTTTTCGCCAAATACTCCAAGTTGAATTAACCAAGTCATTCCAACACCTAACCAAAATAGGCCGTACGCACCAAATGCTGTCGTACCGAATGTATTGTTATGCTTTGCATCGTGAATGCAAGCAAAGATTTGTGCGAATCCTCCTAAAAAGATTGCCCATGGTAATACAAGTGAAACGCCATCTGTTAAGCCTAACTTTTGAGATGATGCTACAAGTGTTACCATCGCTAATCCAAATAGACCAATTCCAGATGGATCCGCTGTTGTCATTTTCACATGATGTGTAGTAGTTTGATTGCTCATATAAACCTCCTGATTATAAACATACTCGAATACAATACTTAAATCAGAAGCCTATGTCAATGGTTTTTTTTGTATGTTGTCAGACGTTATATTTTATAATGACTAAATATATTTTCGACCACTTCATAAGGTTTTATATTCACTTTTTCCAACTCGTTTATCGGTAGCCATAACGGAATATAACTTCCTCTATCTTCCCACTGAAATTCCTCAGCTGTTCCGCTTCCGAACACTCCGCCTGTAATATAGGCAGCATAATAATATTCATTTCCTTTATATTTTACCTTTGCAATAAGGTGCTCCACTTTTATATGTACCCCTAATTCTTCGTATACCTCTCTTTTCATTGCTTCTTCAGGCGTTTCACCTTCCTCAATCCCTCCGCCTGGAAAAACATAATATGTTTCCTCTTCTCGAATACGTTTTATAAGAGCGATTTTTCCTTCCTGTACAATGATAGCCGCCCCGCGATTTCTTATCATTTTATTACCTCAATACAAATCGCAACTGTTCCCCACTCTTTTTCTTGTTCTTTCGTATATATTTTGTATGTACTTTCTAACATTTCCTCTAAATTATCATTTTCACAATCCAATAATTTTTTATCGATTTGTTCATACATAGCTTTAAAGCTCTCGTATCGCTTTATTTCCGTTACTTTTACCGTCATCATTTCTTTTGTCGTAAGATTCGTAAATACGATTTCATCACCTTTGTTTATTAGTTGACGTTTTTTATCGTATAGGCGTACTTCATATACTTTTTTTCCTGATTGAATTGACTGAAACGGTTTATTATATAAACCCATTTCGTATCGCATACATCCCACTCCCTTTTGTTCATTTCACCTATTAATACAGTTCACATTACTACATCTTGCATATAATATTCCATACGTATCACTTAATTGAGAAAGGAGGCTGAAGAAGCATGTTATATTTAAATCAAAAACCTGAATATAATAAATATGATATTGGTGATTATACTTATAGTAAAGTAGGGCCAACCATTTTTTCTTGGAACGATGAAACAAAATTAAAAATAGGTAAGTTTTGTTCATTAGCAGAAGAAGTCGTTTTCATACTTGGCGGTGAACATCGCGCAGACTGGATAACAACTTATCCATTTAATGCACTTTTTGATGAAGGAGCACATATTACTGGTCACCCTTCTTCAAAAGGTGATATCGTAGTCGGCAATGATGTATGGATTGGTTATCAATCCTGCATTTTATCTGGGGTTACAATTGGTAACGGGGCCATTATCGGCGCCAGGAGCATTGTTACAAAAGATGTACCCCCGTATGCAATTGTGGCTGGTAATCCTGCAAAATTTGTTCGATATCGTTTCCCGCAAGAAACGATTGACAAACTAGAGAATCTCGCATGGTGGGACTGGGACATTTCTGTTATAAAAGGAGCCATTCCATTACTACTCTCCGACAAAATCGACGAATTTTTCACCTCACCCGAAAAAGAATCTACATGATCAATACAGAAAGAGCATCCTTTTTTCCGGATGCTCTTTCTGTATTTATTTTTTATTTATTTGCAAATGATTACACGGAGAACATTGAAAAGGAATTTTCCTTAAGCAATTAAGATTCGTTTCACAAATTTGTTCTATCGTTGGAACAAATGGAATGACAACTATGTTACTTTCTACCATTTGTGTAACAGGTGGCAATACTGTGCCTACTTGATGTTCGAAACGAATACTCGCTTGATTTATATAATTTCCTGAACCATTTGGCGCGCTCTGCACTACTACTTGGAACGAAACTGTCCGTGCTTCACCTGGATTTAAATTTCCTATAATAAAACCTGATACTGGGTTTACATTTGGCACTAGCGTATTATCAATCGTTACAGTTCCAAGGACAAATTGAACACTACTATCTAACATATCTTGAAAACGAATATTTTGTATTGCTGTATCCCCCGTATTTGTAATAACTGTCGTAAACGTAATAACATCGCCAATTGTTGCTGCCTGTAAATTTGCCGTTTTTACGACTGTCGTTGAGACATTTTGAGGAATAAACGGGATAACAACTGTATTGCTATCACCTTCAACTACTACTGGCGGCTCATTCGGATTTACAGTTGCGAGCCCATTTGCTATAGCAGTATTTGTAACTAAATTATTTATTTGTCCTCCTGTTATTACAACTTGGAAATTAATAATTGCTGCGTCATTTGGCTGAAAATCACCTAACGGAATACCAGTATTCGGGTTAGCGAATGGAAAAGGTACATCATTTACCGTTACCGTGCCATTTATAAATAGCGTATTCGGATCAATGATATCTGTTAACACAATGTTGGTCACAGGGACTGTACTATCATTTATAACAGCGATTCCGTAAGTGACAACATCCCCTATCATTGCTACTTCAAAGTTTGCTCCTTTTGCAACAAATAAGATTGCAGTATTTACCGTCACTATAACTGTATTGCTCGTATCCATCACTGTAACTGGCGGCTCCCCTGGTACTAAAATATATTCTGCTAACGCCCCAGCAACGTTCACTACTGTACCACCATCTGGAAAGCTCGTAATCGTAGCTTCATATGTTACAATCGCCGTCTCACCGACTGGAATGTCTACAATCGTAAATCCAACCTGCGGATTTACTCCCGGACGAGCTACTCCATTTACAGTTACACTATTTGGTACAAAAACAGCTTCCGGAGATAGGACATCAATAAATTGAATATTCATCGCATCAGCAGTACCAGTATTTAATATTCGAACCGTATACTTTACTGTTTCTCCTACTCCAACAATTGAATGATCTACTTCTTTTTGCATATCTAAACTGCCTCTATTTACTGGTGTGACTGTCGTATTACTTGAATTCGTAATTGTAAACGGAGGTTCTCCTGGAATTAATTCAAAATCACCCGTTACTCTTGCTGTATTCATAATGCTACTAGAAGGCGGAACTGCGATTACATTTACTTCAAATGTAATTAATACGCTATCCCCTACTGCAAGATTAGGCAATACAAAGCCTACAAATGGATCTAAACCTACTTGCGGAATCCCATTTATTTGTACACTTCCAGGAACGAATTCTAAACTAGGTGATGGAACATCGATAAACTGAACATTCGTTGCTGTTACCGTTCCCGTATTTGTAACTTGCACACTATACGTTAACGTATCTCCTAATCGTGTCGCTTCTTTATTTACAGATTTTATAACGCTGAATCGTCCTCTATTCACTCTAGTTATCGTCGTATTACTCAGCTCTGTTACTACAACCGGTGGCTCTCCTGGCACTAAAGTAAAGCTTCCTGTTATATTTGCAACGTTCGTAATTGTTCCTGATGACGGGATATTTGTAACTGTCGCTTGAAACGTCACTATAACTGTTTCACCTACCGGTATATCTCCAACTCCAAATCCAGTAATCGGATTTAAGTTTGGTTGCGGGGCTCCATTTATCGTTACACTATTTGATACAAATGACGCACCTGTTGAAATCGTATCAATAAACTGAACATTGTTAGCTGTTACTGTTCCTGTATTCGTTATTTGGACCGTATACGTTAATATATCTCCAACGAGAGTAGCAACCCTATTTACTTGTTTAATAACATTAAATTGCCCTCTATTTACAGTTGTAAGTGTTGTATTGCTCGATTGGTTTACTATAACTGGTGGTTCTCCTGGTACTAATACAAAACTTCCCGTTACATTTGCCGTATTGGCAATTGTTCCGTTTGTCGGCACACTAACAACAGTTACTTGGAATGTGACTTCTACACTTTCACCTGGATTTATATCTGGAAGCGGGAATCCATTATTCGGATTGAATCCAGGTTGTAACACACCGTCTATCATTACACTGTTCGGCACGAATGCTATAGAGGAAGGTAATACATCACTATATTGAACATTTGTCGCTATCACTGTTCCTGTATTTTGAACTACTGTTGTATATGTGATTGTATCGCCTACTGCAACAACCGGCTGACTTACTGATTTTAAAACATTCAAACCAGATTCATTGATTTCTGTTAATGTCGTATTACTTGTCGTTGTTTCCGTAATAGGCGGTTCTGTTTCACTTACAGCAAATGTAGCTGTAACGTCTACAAAATTAACAATCGTTCCACCTTCTGGTATGCTTGTAACCACTTCCTGATATGTGACAAGTACAAAATCATCGACAGGTATATCTGGAACTGTAAAACCAATGAAAGGATCTAATCCTGGTGCTGGTACCCCGTTTATGCTCACACTTCCTGGTACAAATTCTACACCCGCGGAAGTAGTATCGATAAATTGAACATTCGTCGCTGGCACTGTTCCGAAATTAAAAATCAATACATCATACGTTAATATTTCTCCTACCGTCGCTACTTCTTTATCTACTAGTTTCAATGGAAAAATAAACGCTATATTAATTGTCGTAACGACTAAATTTGTTAATATCGTTTCCGTAATCGGTGGCTCCTGCGGATTTGGTTGTGAAGTAAATGTAACATCTGCATCATTTAATATGACTTCATTATCTGGAATTTCTGTAATCGTCACTTGGAATGTGACCTCAATACTTCCACCAGCGATTAATAATGGAGTAACTGTAAATCCTATTTCTGGATTTAATCCTGGTTGCTGCACTCCACCTATCGTTACACTATTGTCAACAAACGTCGTCCCTTCTGGAATGACATCTTGGAAGAGTACATCTGTAACAGGGATAATTCCTACATTCGTTATTAGCACTGTATACGTTAATACATCCCCGACAGCCCCAGTTGCAACATCAACTGTTTTTGTTGCTGTTACTTCACCAGGAGGAGGTAACGGTATTGTAACTACCGTTGTATTACTTGAATTCGTTGTTGTTACAGGTGGTTGTAAAGGATTCAATAAGAAAGTGGCTGTAGCAGATGCTGTATTTAATACTGCTCCACGTGTAGACGGTGCAACTACCGTAACTTGGAACGTTACTGTCAATGATGTTCCAGCTGCAATATTAGGAAGCGGGAAACCAATATTTGGATCAAATCCAGGTTGAGGCGTTCCATTTATTGTTACACTATTTGCTACAAATGTTGTTTCTAAAGCAATTGGATCAAGGAAAGAGACATTCGTTGCTGTTACTGTACCGTTATTTCGAATGACAACAGAATACGTGTAAGTTTCTCCAAGTGCTGCTTGTTGTACAGATGAAGATTTTTGTATATTTAACTGCGCTGTGTTTACTTGCGTCACTACAAAATTACTATTTGTAACAGTCGTTATTGGAGGGTTTGCTGGATTTATAAGAAAACTTGCAGTAACGTTCGATTGGTTTCTTATATTTCCACCGCTCGGAACACTCGTCACTGTAACTTGAAACGTAATCGTAGCCGTTTGTCCGACCGGAATATTTGGTACCGGGAAACCTGCCATAGGATCCGCGCCTTGCTGTACGACTCCATTTATCGTCACACTATTTGCTACAAAGGCAGTACCAGACGGAATTGGATCTTGAAAAACAATATTCGTTGCAGGAACAGTTCCTGTATTTTGAATAAGAATCGTATACGTTAACGTATCTCCTACACCAGCTTGTGGTGTATTTACACTCTTCATTACATTAAGTGATCCTACATTCACTCGCGTCACAACAATATTACTAATCGTTACAATTGTAATTGGTGGCTGGAGAGGACTTACTTGGAAATCAGCAGTGACATTCGCATTATTCGGAAGAACTCTATTTGGTGGTACACTCGTGATTGTCACTTGAAAAGTGACCGTCACCATACCTCCTACCGGAATATTAGCAAGTGGAAATCCAGTTGTCGGGTTTAAACCTGGTTGAGGTGTCCCGTTTATTGTTACACTATTCGCTACAAAAGTGGTTCCAACCGGAATCGGATCAAGGAATGATACATTTGTCGCTGCCACCGTTCCACTATTTTGTATACGAACTGTATACGTTAACGTATCTCCTACACCGGCTTCAGTAGCACTTACACTTTTCATTACATTTAACCCTGAAGAATTCACGATCGTCATAACAGTATTACTTGGTACTGTTACAGTAATCGGTGGCTCTGTTGGATTTACAAGGAAATCTCCAGTTACATTCGCATTATTTACAACATTATTTCCTTGGGGAATTTCATCAATTAATACTTCAAATGTAACAATAACACTGGCGCCAGTAGGCAAATTATTTAATGGGAATCCAAGTTCTGGATCTGCCCCTTCTTGTAAAACACCATTCACAACTACACTATTTTCAATAAATAATGTCCCTTGTGGAATTGAATCTTGGAAAAATACATTTGTAGCTGGTACACTACCTGCATTTATAACTTCGATTGTATATACTAAAACATCTCCTACCGTCGCAACATCTGTATTCACTGCTTTCACAACTTCAAAGTTTCCTGATTGTACTGTCGTATTCACAACATTACTCGGTACATTGATTGTTACTGGTGGTTCATTCGGATTCACTTGAAAGCTTGCTGTTACATTTGCTTGATTTAAAATATCTTCATTTTCTGGATTCTGTACAATTACTACGTCAAATGTGACTACAACCGTTTGAGCCGCAGGAATATTCGGAAGAGAGAATCCTGTATTCGGATTTAGTCCACTTTGCTGTACTCCATTAATTGTTACAGAATTTGCAACAAATGAAACAGCAGAAGAAATAGGGTCTTGGAAAAATACATTTGTTAACGGAACGTTCCCTGTATTTTGGACGGCAATTGTGTATGTTAAAGTATCCCCTACTGCTGCTTGCATTGTATTCACTTCTTTTATTACATTCAAACCACCTGTATTAACTTGTGTCACAACTGTATTCGTTAGTCTATTAATCGTTATCGGCGGCTGATTTGGAATAACGACAAAATTAGCCGACACATTTCCGCGATTCGGAATCGTACCTCCTGACGGCGTAGATGTTACTCGTACTTGAAATGTAACAGTCCTACTTCCGCCAGGAGATATATTAGCTACCGTAAACCCACTCGCTGGATTTGCCCCAGGTTGTGAAACCCCGTCCACAGTCACACTATTTGCGATAAAAGTCGTTCCAATTGGGATCGGATCTTGAAAAATAACGTTCGTCGCAAGTACATTTCCTGTATTTTCAATTGTAATAGTGTACGTAAGAACGTCATTCACTGTCGCAAAAGCTCTATCTACTGTTTTTCTCGTTCTTATATCAGCTATGTTAATGGTAGTAACTACAGTGTTACTTGTCGCTTGCCCTGAAACTGGTTGTTGACCAGGCACTGGAGTAAAGGTAAATGTAGCACTTGCACGATTCGGAATTGGATTGACAAGAGGATTAGATGTTACTCGAACTTGAAAGCGAACTACAGTCGTTTGCGATGCATTAATACTTCCAAGATTAATACTACTTGCTGGATTCGCTCCTGGACGCGCTACTCCATTTACTGTAACGCTATTTGCGACAAATGTTGTTCCAGCAGGGATACTATCAACAAAAATAACATTGTTCGCAGTGACGTTTCCATTATTTGTGACATTAACTGTGTACGTTAATACATCATTAAGCGTTGCCGTCTGTAAATCTACAGATTTCTGCATACTTATGGTTGCTTGATTCACTGTCGTTTGTACTGTGTTTGAAGAAGACGTACTTGTAATAGGAGGACTACCAACGAAAGGACGGAATTGATATGACACCATTGCACGATTTAAAATAGGATTGGGATTCGGGAATGATGTTATTCGAACTTGAAATGTAACAATTCTTTGCGTGTTATTTGGGATTGTACCTAAATTAATTCCATTAGCAGGGTTTGCATTCGGCTGTGTTACTCCCTCTACCGTAACACTACCTGCAACAAACGTCGTTCCGTTCGGAATACTATCACGTAATACAACGTTTTCTGCACTTCCTGTTCCTGTATTTGGGACCGTAATCGTATAAGTGAGAGTATCCCCTACCCCTGCGACTGTTCTATTAACTGATTTAACAGGATTAATAATTGGACCTGTTGCATCAATTTGAACACCAAAACCAGCTGCAGCGTATCCATCTCCATTTGTAACGAAGCGAACAGTTGCTGACGTTTGATTATTTACTAATGATGCAGAGGCATTTACATTCGTAATATCCCACCCTTGTCTTCGGATCGCTAAAGCTATCCCTAACGGCTGATTCAAATTTCCAAATGTCCCGGTTGTATCTAACTCTCCAATGTCATTACAAATTTGAGACTGGAAGAAATTATTCGCAGGGTTTCTCGGTCCGAATAATGCAACTGTAGCATTTGCATTCGGTCCAAAGCGAAGTTGATCTCCAACAATGTTAGAATCGCCTTCTTGAGCAGTTACGAGCACTCTTCCTGTAACAGCTCCTGTTGCCGGCGTAGCAAATCCTGAAATAGTAGCATCAACTGGTGGTGATGAAGCATCAATAATTTCTTGGCCTGCATATACTGACAAATTTCGAAGTGGTAAACTTGCATTTTGATACACAACCTCAAGCGTCCATCCAGCTGAACGACTGATTGTCGGGTCGGCTGAAGTTCTGGCAGCAGGCACAGCACCCGTTGTATATGTGCCTGCCCCACCTGCACTAACAAGATTCGTTACATTGGCAGAGCGAGCATAATAAAACTGATTTCCTACTGAACCTTGCTGCGCGGTAGCAGGATCTGGCGTAACAGAAAACGTCCCTGCTGGCGTTGTAAATGTAATGTTATCATTTAAAAATGGTAAAACATCTTCCGTATCAGTCCGGAAAGTACCAGCCCAAACTAATTCTGCATATAACACACTGCTTCCCGCTGGAAGATTTAAAATTGCACTTGAAGAATTCAATTGCCATTCATCTGTTGTCCCTGCTGGGAATCCTGGTACTTGCAATGCTGTATTTACTGTCGTAAACACAGCAAGTGTACCAAAAATATTACCTGGTGCAGGTGATGTAGGGCTAAGTCCCAGCGTATTCCCAGTAAACGTGACGGCACCAGGTACCGTTGTCGTAAAACGATTTATAAAAGGCACACAATCATCTCATTTCATTTATAGTAAAAAGTGCTCTATACTATAAAATGTAGACAACCTATGTGATGTACGTTGTCCAACAAAATTCCGCACATATGAGAGGAGTTTATAAAACTATGCGCTACGTTATCATAACAGGAACTTCACAAGGTTTAGGTGAGGCAATCGCTACGCAATTATTAGAAGAAAGTACAACTGTCATCTCTATTTCTAGAAGAGAAAATAAAGAGCTTACTAAACTTGCAGAGCAATATAATAGCAATTGTGTTTTCCACTCCTTAGATCTTCAAGATGTACATAATTTAGAAACGAACTTTAACAAAATCATTTCATCTATTCAAGAAGACAGTGTATCTTCTATTCATTTAATTAATAATGCGGGTACAGTTGCTCCTATGAAGCCAATTGAAAAAGCAGAAAGCGAACAATTCATTACGAACGTTCACATTAATTTACTTGCTCCTATGATTCTTACATCTACGTTTATGAAACATACGAAAGACTGGAAAGTAGATAAACGCGTTATTAACATTTCATCTGGTGCAGGAAAAAATCCTTACTTTGGCTGGGGCGCTTATTGTACAACGAAAGCTGGTGTAAATATGTTTACACAGTGCGTAGCAACTGAAGAAGTGGAAAAAGAATATCCAGTAAAAATCGTCGCTTTTGCACCTGGCGTTGTTGATACAAATATGCAATCACAAATTCGTGAAACAAATAAAGAAGATTTCATAAATTTGGACCGCTTCATTGCATTAAAAGAAGAAGGAAAACTATTATCACCTGAATATGTTGCGAAAGCTATTCGTAACTTACTAGAAACTGAGGACTTTCCTCAAGGCGAGGTTATTAGAATTGATGAATAACAAAAAGGCGTGCTATTTTAACACGCCTTTTTGTTCTACTTCTCTAAAAATATAAGCATAGACTCCGCAATTTGCTCATAACCAATTTCTTGATAAATTTTATTCGATGTCGGATTCGCTAAATCAGTATATAACGTAGTCGTCTTGTACCCTTCATCTAACATACGTTGACTAAGTGCCGCTACACACTTAGATGCGTATCCCTTTTTCCTTGCTTCTTTCAGCGTATATACGAAATTAACTGTTATATTATTTTTAGTTGGTCTCGTTTTTGCAGCTACAGAAACGAGTTTCCCATCCACTTCCAAACCAAACAGTCGATTTGTAGTTATTAATGTATGCGCAGTTTGTTTTGCTTCTTCTTTCGTAGTAGGAAGCTTTACGTCTTCACAAAATTGATATATCCACTGTTCTATTAATGGTAATTCATCATTATTTACCGCCCGGAAAAGTCCATCCGCATTACACTTCTTCTTTACTCTGTTGAGCTCATACCACCTTGTTCCATTGTAATATTCGTTTTCTTATTTTCTAATACCGCAATCTCTTCCGCTAATTTCTGTACAATTTTCTTATTACCAATCAATCCAGGAATATCCGGGTATACTTTCGTTAACTCTTTTGCAAGTTCCTCAATAGCTACTCCCGAAATTTCAGAAGTTGCAACAATGATTTGTTTCTTCTCTTCTGTTTGTAGAAATACAACCGCAATTTCTTCTCCTTGTTTCGCTATCCCCATAAATATCGGTTCTTGGACCATTTGTAATACACCTAATATGAGATTGTTTTCCTGCTCATTCTTTTCTAGAAATGGTGTAACATCTTCTTTAAAATGAAAAATCTCTTCATATACATGTAATTGAATCATCGACAATCTCTTCTCTCTATTTATATTTTAATTAAGTATTGGCGATTAATTCATTAAATCCTTCTTTTACAATTCTATAATATTAGAAACTAATATATTTAAATCATTTTCAGTTTGTAAAATCCTCTGTTTTTCCTTTTCAAATACATCTTCTTCTTTTCGAAATGACTCTTTTCGATTTTGAATCATACGATTCATTTCTTTTTTACTCGGTCCACCGTATACATTTCTTTTTTGAATAAAAGCTTCTGGCGATATGATTTCTTTCCACTCTTTTTCTAATAAATTTATTTTAAAATGTTCTTGCAAGTATATATTTACATCTTTGAAATGTAATTCATGTAGCTCCTTTTTCTGCCCCAATGACATATTTGCAATAACACTTGCTGCATGATGAGCATGCCGAAATGGAATTTCATAATTTTTTGTTAAAACATCGGCGAAATCCGTTATCGTTATTGCATGTTTATAGGAACGACTTTTTAACGTTTCTTCTTCTACTTTCATCGTTCGGATCACTGCATTCATCATACAAAAAACACGAATTGCCTTTTCAATCCCTTTATATAAATATGGCTGCAAGTCATCTTCCGTATCGACAATATCACCAAATGGTGTATTATGAATCATTTGAAATACTGTAAATGCTTCTCCTAAAGCACTACTCGTAATCGCACGAGCGTGTTCAATTGAAACCGGATTTCGTTTTTGCGGCATAATACTACTGATTTGTACATATGGCTTTGCAACAGTAATACCGTCATATTCTTTCGTTGCTAACAACAAAAAGTCATGAATCCATCTACTCGTATTCGTCATCATTACCATAAGTAGCGAACTAACTTCTAATAAATAATCCGCTCCGGCAACAGCATCATATGAGTTCTCAATTACATTTGTAAATCCAAGTAGATGAGCAACTCGTTCTCGTTTAATCGGGAAACTTGTTGTAGAGAGTGCAGCCGCCCCCATTGGAGACTGATTTAAAAGCTGGTACGTTTTTTTCATTCTTTCTAAATCTCTTTGCATCGTATCATAGATCGCTAACGTATAATGACCAAATGTTGTTGGCTGTGCCGGTTGTGTATGTGTATAAGCTGGCATGATTGTTTCCTTATAATCAGTAGCAAGTTGTAGTACACTTTCTTGCAATAACAAATGATGTTCCATTAATCGTAATACATATCGCCTTAAACTCATGCGATACATCGTTACACCCATATCATTTCTACTTCTACCAATATGCATATTACTTACAAAATCGCATTTCGCTTCTTGAGAAATTAAATGTTCGACTAAAAAAAAGAGATCTTCATGCTGCTCTGTATAGAGCAATTGCTCTTCTGGAATTCCCTCTACCTTTTTTAATGCGTGTAATATAACTTTAGCTTCTTCCTTTTTCATTAAATTTTCTTCCGTTAGCATCGCAATATGTGCTTTATGCACTTGAAACATATCTTTCAATAAATAATTTCGTTGAAAATCAAATACATGCTGTAATACACAATCCACATATGTTTTTCCAGGGAAATCAGCGCCTTCACTCTTTATAAACTCTTCTTTACTCTGTTTCATCACCTTTTCCCCTCTCACCTAAGTATTACTACCCATCATACCCAGAGATAGAAAAAAAGTGCTTGTACATAAAAATAAACTCGGTGCTCTCTGCACCGAGTTTATTTAATAAAAGTCGCATCATACTTATCACTTTGCAACACTTGGAAATGTAAGTTTGCTAAATGTTTCCGTATTTCTGCACTATCGTCTTCATTTAAATTATTCGCCAAAAACACAATCTCCGTACAGTTTCCACGTTTATCCATAGCGTAAACTGCTTTTGTAACCGTCCATGGTGTGTAACCATTCTTTTGCCCAGCATGTCTGAATGTTTTACGGTATTTCTTGGCACTCATGTCTGTTTCAACGATATTTGCCCACACTTTTTCTTCAGCCTCTGTCAAGCCACCTTTATGGTTTGCCTTTTGAAGTAATACCATATAATCATTTGCAGAAGCTGCTGGTAATCTATCTGACCAAATTTTGTCGTAACGTTCCTCTAAATAAAGCGGAATTTCCTTCTGTAATAATGGTCCCTTCTTCTTTAAGCGTTCATGAATAAACATCGCATATTCACGATATTGCTCTTGAGACATTTCTTTTAACTTTTTCTCTATTTTATATTTTGGAACATGTAATTCTTTATGCAAATATCCCGGGATATACAAAGATGAAACGATTGGAAATAGTGGTTGATGTGCAGGAAGTGATAAACTTTGTAAATTTCGATTGATGTTATCTAATCCTAACAATTCCATTAAGTATTCAGCATTTGCATTCGAACTAAACTTAACCATTCCTTTTGCCACTTCTTCTAAAGAAACCGCTCCTTCAGTTATCTTGCCCGTCTTCTCCAAATACCTTTGCCATCTATCTTGTGCACCATCATCTGTATTCGGTACATAATAGCGATTCACATCATTAATCGATACGAAACTAGACGAATCAATTTTCCCTTCAGTAACTTGTTTCGTATATTCAAGCGCCACAATTAATTTCATCGTACTAGCAACTGGCAATACAACATTTGGGTTTACAGAATAGACAACTTTATCATTTCTCTTTACTAGAAGCGCACTATTTTTTTCATCTTTGTGTTCTTCAATAAAAGATGCAATATACTGTGCATCATCATTATTTGAACTCCACACTTTTTTCACTAAAAAGTTACCCGATATTAGCAAAACGAAAATACCCACAACCACTGCGCATACTATAGTTTTTTTCAAGTAAAATTCCTCTCCTATTGTGTAACTCTTCTCTCTATCTTTAAAAAACAAAATAATGGAGATGGTTATTTAAATAACCATCTCCATTATTTTAACTTGTATACTCCTATTATGTCTACGTCATGATTTTCACAAAATCCTCAAGGAATTTTTTATAATGTAATGACCAACCAATTCGCATCCAATTTTTTAATGCTTTTGCATCAGGTTGAGGACGGAAATCTGCAATACTTTCTCCTTTTGCTATTCCCACTGTATCTACATCGACACGGCGATACACATAATCCAATATTGAAGGATTTGCGGCAACCATCATTGTAACGACGTCATGTACTGGACTTCCTTTTATTTTCGGATTTAATTTTCTATAAGCTTTATAATAATACGTAAAAATCGGTTCAATTAATTTATTAAAACTTGTTTTAGAATGTTTCGTAATATACTTTACCATTTCTGGCGTAATAATAGCTTCAGATGTAACATTGAGCGGCACCAGTGTCACATTCTTGGCATTTTGCATAACTAATTGCGACGCAATCGGATCACCATGAAAATTCGCCTCTGCGACTGGTGTAACATTGCCTGGCATTAAGAAAGCACCCCCCATTATATAATATTCTTTCACATACTTCATCATTGGCTTTTCTAAAATAAATGCTGTCGCTAATGTTGTTGATCTACCAGCATCGACTATTATTAATTCTCCTTTATATTTTTCAAGAATGTCAAAAAACTCACAAAAAGGCTTTATATTTGGAGAAAGATTTTTCGGTGGTCGAATTGGTCCTAAACCTTCCGCCCCATGAATTTCTGGATAATACGTTGTAATATCTCCAGATAAAGGGATTTTCGCACCATTAATAACAGGTATATCTTCCCTACCTGCTAACTGTAATAAATATGCCGCATTACTTGTCGCCTTTTCTTGCGTTACATTTCCATATCCTGTAACTACACCAACAATATCAATATCAGGATGCAACAATCCATACATAATTGCTAAAGAGTCATCAATTCCTGGGTCTCCTAAAAATAATACTTTTTTCATCGACCTCAACTCCATCCCCTCAGTTGTTATTAATTTATGAATAACCGTGGATATACAGAATAAAAAATGAACAAATTCACACAAAAAAACGCAGTCTTATAAGGACTACGTTCTTCAGCTAACCTATACTGTTTTTTTTACAGCACTCATACTTCCAATGATGTAAGCGATAAACGCAAAACAAATCGGGAAGACAACTGTATGTATACCGAACGGATTTGGATAGAAAAGATGAATACACATATATGAGCCTACCCCAACTAAAATAGACGCAAGCGCTCCTGTAGCATTTCCTTTCCTCCAATATAACCCTAATACGATTGGCCAAATGAATGCAGCTTCTAATCCACCGAAAGAAAATAAATTTAGCCATATTAAAAAATCTGGTGGTTTAATTGCCGCTGCATAAACGAGTAGTCCTACAATACCAGTAATCCACAAACTTCCTTTTTTTATCGTACTGTCTGCTGCATCTTTATTTATGTAATTTACGTATATATCTTTAATAATTGACGAGCTTACAAGTAATAATAAAGAATTTACTGTAGACATAATCGCTGCCATCGGTGCAGCTAAGAAAACTCCAGCTAACCAAGGTGGCAACACTTCCATCGCAAGTAGCGGCATTACTTTATCTGGTACCGTTATACCTGGAAGTACTACTCTTGCAAATACACCCGTTAAATGCATACCAATCATAATTGTACCCACAACAATCGTCCCAATTATTAACGCTTGATGCATCGCTTTTGAATTTTTATAAGACATGGCACGCACGCTAATTTGCGGTAAACCGACAACGCCAATTCCAATTAAAATCCAAAATGATGTAACATATGATTTCGTTAAACTGCCATCTGCTCCGAATGGTGTAATTAACTTTGGATTAATTTGAACAAGTTCCTGCATAATCTTTTCAATTCCACCACCAGCAATGACAGTAGCAATTAAAATGATTGTTGTTCCAACTAACATAATGATTCCTAATAATGTATCTGATAGAGCAACTGCACGAAATCCACCAATTAATACGTACACAAGTACAGAAAAAGTAAATAAAAATAGTGCTGTTGTATACGATAGCCCCGTTAGTGACTCGATTAATCGTCCACCACCGACCCACTGGGCTACTGTCGCTGAAAATAAAAAGATAATAATACATAACGCAGAAAGTATAACAACTGCTTTATTATTGTATCTCCCTTTTAAATAATCGATAAGAGTAATTGCTTCCATCTTCCTAGCGATAATTGCAAACTTTTTACCGATAACCGTTAAAACGATATACCCTGTTACAACTTGAATCGCAGATAACAGTACCCATCCAAGACCCATATTGTAAGCAATACCAGGGCCACCAATAAAGCTACTTGCACTACCGTACGTAGCAATCATTGTCATCGCTAATAATAAACCGCCTAGCTCACGCCCACCAAGAAAATATTCTTGCAAAAATTTATTATGAGCAGTTGCTTGCACGCGTCTTGAAGCATATACACCAATTAAAAATACAACGATAAACGAAATTATCATTGGAATGATTACATACCAATTCATCTATTATTCCTCACTTTTTTCTTCCTCATCGAGTGAAATATCTTGAAATACAAAACGAACAACTAAACTAAGTAAAATAACCATAACGATAAATCCAACGATACAGCTATAAAAAAACCATGCGGGAAAACCTAATACATATGTATATTCATTCGGATTTTTACTACCAAGCCCATAAGCAAATCCGTACCAAATTATAAAATTAATAATAGCAAGTCCAAGACCAATTAACGCTTCTCTATGGGCTATTCGAAAGCGTGGATCATCATGATAATCTTTCATTTTTACCCCTCCTCTCACGATGTATTATTGTACCATTGTTCTTCTAGTTTTTCCTACTAGAAAGCAAAAACAAGCAGGATTTTTTTATAATCATATAGAAGATTCTCTTACATTACATATTTTTTACAATTGTAACACAAATGAAATTTGAATTTTCAGTATTTCTTAATTATGATTTTAATTAGAGGCTTTCCATCTAGTTTCCACATCCTTGATTTCGGAATAAGCGCCGTCTCGTACTGCGTTTACATTATATTTTCAAGGGGGTTATACAATGAGTCAACTAGCTGTAAATCTTCATGAAAAGGTAGAGAAGTTTCTTCAAGGTACAAAAAAGTTATATGTGAATGGATCTTTCATTGAAAGCGCTTCCGGTAAAACATTTAAAACACCTAACCCAGCAACTGGTGAAACACTTGCCGTCGTTTCTGAAGCTGGTCTCGAAGATATTCATAAAGCTGTAGTCGCAGCTCGTATGGCTTTTGACGAAGGTCCTTGGTCTCGTATGAGCACTGCTGAGCGAAGCCGTCTCATGTACAAGTTAGCTGATTTAATGGAAGAACATAAAGAAGAGCTTGCACAGCTCGAAACATTAGATAACGGAAAGCCAATCCGTGAAACAATGGCAGCAGACATCCCACTTGCAATTGAGCATATGCGCTATTACGCTGGCTGGGCTACGAAAATCGTTGGTCAAACAATTCCTGTTTCCGGTGATTACTTTAACTATACACGCCATGAAGCTGTTGGTGTCGTTGGTCAAATTATTCCTTGGAACTTCCCGCTTCTTATGGCAATGTGGAAAATGGGAGCAGCGCTTGCTACAGGATGTACAATCGTTTTAAAACCTGCAGAACAAACTCCACTATCTGCTCTATACTTAGCTGAATTAATTGAAGAAGCTGGATTCCCGAAAGGTGTTATTAATATCGTACCTGGATTCGGTGAATCAGCTGGACAAGCTCTCGTTAATCATCCACTCGTTGATAAAATTGCATTTACCGGTTCTACTCCTGTCGGTAAACAAATTATGCGACAAGCATCCGAATCATTAAAACGCGTTACACTTGAGTTAGGCGGTAAATCACCAAATATCATCTTGCCGGATGCTGATTTATCTCGCGCGATTCCTGGTGCACTTTCTGGTGTTATGTTTAACCAAGGACAAGTATGCTCTGCTGGATCACGCTTATTTGTTCCGAAGAAAATGTATGATAATGTCATGGCTGATCTCGTCCTCTATTCTAAAAAACTAAATCAAGGTGTCGGTCTTAACCCTGAAACGACAATTGGTCCTCTCGTTTCTGAAGAACAACAAAAACGTGTAATGGGCTACATTGAAAAAGGGATTGAAGAAGGCGCTGAAGTACTTTGCGGAGGAAGTAATCCATTCGATCAAGGCTACTTCGTTTCTCCTACAGTATTCGCTGACGTAAATGATGAAATGACGATCGCAAAAGAAGAAATTTTCGGTCCAGTTATTTCTGCAATACCATTTAACGATATTGATGAAGTAATTGAACGTGCAAATAAATCACAATTCGGCTTAGCGGCTGGTGTGTGGACAGAAAATGTTAAAACAGCACACTATGTTGCAAGTAAAGTACGTGCAGGTACAGTGTGGGTAAACTGTTATAACGTGTTTGATGCAGCATCTCCATTTGGAGGATTTAAACAATCTGGTCTTGGCCGTGAAATGGGATCTTATGCATTAAATAACTATACAGAAGTAAAGAGCGTTTGGCTTAACTTAAATTAATGAGAAAGAACCTGACCTATCCGGTCAGGTTCTTTTCATTATGTATTCCTTTAAACTTGCAGTCCTCCGCTCACATTTAATACTTCACCTGTAATATAAGATGCGTATTCTGATGCTAAAAAGGCTGCTGCGTTCGCAATATCTTCTGGCGTTCCAATTCTACCAACTGGAATAGCGCCAACCATCTTTTCTTTCACTTTATCTGGTATCGTTTTGGTCATATCTGTATCCATAAACCCCGGACAAATCGCATTACAAGTAATACCGAAACTTCCAACTTCTTTCGCTGCTGTTTTTGTTAATCCTACAACTCCAGCTTTCGTTGCAGCATAATTTGCCTGTCCAATATTCCCCTCTCTACTTATAGAAGAAATATTAATAATTCTTCCATATCCTTGTTGTCTCATATAAAGAAGTGCTGGTTGCATACAATAAAAAACACCAGTTAAATTCACTTGTAATACTTGTTCCCAAGCAGATTTCTCCATTTTATGTAACATTGCGTCTCTTGTAATTCCAGCATTATTCACCAAAATATGTAATGTACCAAATTTTTGAACTGCATATTCAATTAACGACTTTGCTTCATTTTGATTACTCACATCACATCGATATGAGCACACTTCATATCCTTCATCTGATAACTCACGTGTCGTTTTTTGTAGCTTCTCTTCATTTACATCGCTAATTAATACTTTCGCCCCTAGCTTTGCATAAACCTTTGCAATCTCTTTTCCAATTCCCTGTGCAGCTCCTGTTACAACAGCTGTTTTCCCATTTAAAAACTCCATTCCTATCCCCCATTTCTATTACTTATACTGTATATTTCGGCTTTTTACTTTCCAACTCCTCTTTGTATAAAAAAGTCTATTTGTGTCAAACTAACTTTGCAACGTCGCATAAAGTGAAACTTTAATTAGTGGGAAGTTTGTTCATCCCCCACTGATTATCAGCCCTCACCAATCGGGCATTTACGGACAGTTAATCTCCCACCTAGCTTCTTTGTTCCATCTGAGTTTTAAGGTGGGGGTTTTACTACCCGTTATGCGGGATAAAGTGCAAGGAGATTGTGTCGAATGAATAAAAAGAATTTCAAACAAAGCAAAGCAACTGATGGCATTGATGTTGAGTTCTCTCGCGAACTCGCTGACCACAATGACTTAGAAGCAAACGCACGTGCAAATGCCGCTGATGCACGTCAAAAGCGCCAACCAACCGAAAAATAAGGTACATCACAACCTTATTCTTTTCAAAAGGGACCTACTACCCAACAAAATAAACCGAGAGACATCTCTCGGTTTATTTTCTATATTTTTTTGCATAATGAGCCAAAGTAAGCAACGGATATATATGAGCATAACTATGATAACGAATATAAAACCCACCTGGTAAACCTGTTCCAGTAGGATATTTTTCATTTATATAAGGGTTGGAGAGCAAATATGAAATACCTTTTCGAATAACTGACGTTTCTTTATCATAGTAAGAAATGAGGGCATCTAAAGCCCATGCTGTTTGGGATGGTGTACTAAATGGTAAAGTAACGAACCTTTTCTCCACACTACTGTGGCAAGATTCTCCCCAGCCACCATCTTCATGCTGTATATGTTCAAGCCATAAAGCTGCTCGTTTCAATGATGGATCGCTAGATGGTATTCCTAGTGACCGTAAACCAGTCAACACTGCCCACGTACCATATATATAACAAATTCCCCATTTCCCATACCACGATCCATTTTCCTCTTGTGCATTCATTAACCAATTTATCGCACTTTGTTTTTGTTTCTCAGGCAATTCGTTTTGTGCATACGTCCCGAAAAACTCTAGCACTCTCCCTGTAATATCTGGTGTAGAAGGATCTGTAATCATATCACTTGCATTTTCGATTGGTAAATTTGCTAATATACGGCTCGTTACCCCTTTTTCAAAAGCCCCCCAACCACCATCATTATTTTGCAATCCTTTAACCCAATTAACCGCTCGCTTCCAAGCATTATCTACATTTTCGTTCCCTCTACTTCGCGCCAACGCTCTTAACACAGCAGTTGTATCATCAATATCTGGAATCGTCGTATTCACATCCGAAAAGCCCCAACCACCCGGAAAGAGATCCGGTGCATGTACACTCCAATCTACTTTCTTCGTTTGCTGTTTTCTTAGTAAATATGCTGATGCATTGTGAATCACTTTACTTGCTTTCGGAACTTGAGCTTCTTGCAAAGCATAACTGAGTAAAGCTGTATCCCATATAGTTGATGGAGAGTTTTGCAAATGGCTCCCTCTCTCCATCTTCCATATATAAGATGTAATTCCCATTATAGCCTTCTCAATAATTGGTGATTGAATAGAATGTCCTAATGCAAGTAAAGCATAAATCATATAAAACGAGGCAGTTGCGTAGCTATATAATGTTCCATTTTCATCAATACGCTCTTTCATAAAACGTTCTACTTCCTCATATCCTTTATGATGCAAAGAAAGTGGATACGTTATAATTTTCTTCACGTCACTTACTAACGTTTGAAAAACTGGAGACCGATCCTCTCGAAACCATTCTCCGCCCCCGCCTGCAATGTGATTTAAATTTGGCAATAACTTTTTCCCTACTCGAAATCTTTTATTTAAACACAACATCATCGGAATTAAATGAATACGTGCTGAGCTACTCAATTCAAATATACTGAGAGGGGAATCATTCTGCAGAAACATAATTGGTGTTGGCAAATGAAAAAGAGAAGGATATTCATATTCTCCATGAATCGCTAATAAAAACTTCGTCATAAAATGAGCACGTGCTACCCCACCTCGCTCATTTATAAACATTTCCGCTCGCTTCATATTCGCATCTTCTTTTGTATATTTTTCCGATGCAAGTAAGGCAGCATAAGATTGAATTGTAGCAGATAAATTACCACCCACTTCATCTTCATACAATTTCCATGTTCCTTCATTTGTTTGGAGTGATGCTAATCTTTTTACAAACGGTTCTATCTCTTTATCTCTACCTAATAATTTTAATAAAAAAATCATATGACAATCTGTTAGTGGCGCTCCTTCAAAACAAAACCGCCACGTACCATCTTGCCGTTGCATTGTTTGAAGTGCAGTTGTTCTTCTCGCTATTTCTTTATGCACTTTTTCATATAATAACAAGTTACTCACCCACCCTTTCGAAATCCGTATAACGATATTCAAAAAGGTAGCTGAATATGTATAAAAACAAAGAAAAGCAGAACATATAAAATGTTCTGCTCATAAACAATATCCTACTGCGACAATAATCCCTAATAAAGCACCGACTACTACTTCATACGGTGTATGCCCAACAAGTTCATTTAACTTCTTATATTCTGTTTCTCTACCGTGAAAAAAGTCATTCAATATTTTTGCTTGTTTACTTACTGCAAGCCTTACTCCTGAAGCATCATACATAACAATAATGGCAAAAATAGTAGCAACCGCAAACATCGAGCTTTCCACACCTTCCACTACTCCAACTCCTGTAGCAAGCGCTGTAACTGTTGAAGCATGAGAACTTGGCATTCCACCTGAAGCAAAAAACTTTGCAAAATCAAATTCACCTGTTTTAACTAATTTAAAGACTACTTTCGTTAATTGTGCTAAAAACCATGAAATTACAGCTGCCATAAGCGGATCATTATGTAAAATTGTTTCCATGTTCTCAGCTCCTTACTGACTATAATGGAAATTCTATATAATATAAGTATAAAGAAAAATGCGTAGAAAATACTACGCATTATGATACTTTTGCTGATTTATTTTTTATAAATTTCGGTTGTTTCTGCACTAAAAACTTAGTCTTCGCTACCGAGAATACAAATAATGCAACCCATATACAGAAAAATGCAATCATATGAGTAGATGTGAAATGTTCACCAAATACGAATACACCTAAAATTAAGCTAATTGTTGGTGCAATATATTGTAAAAAACCTACCATATAAAGCGGAATAAGTTGGGCTCCTTTTGCAAAATAAAAAAGTGGTAGAGCTGTAACAATACCCGCTCCTATTAATAGTAATGTCGATAACATTGAGATAGAGCCAAATGAGCCGAAACCATGTACTCCTGTCATTACTAGATAAATAATCGCAAACGGTGTCACTAACATCGTTTCCATCGTAAGTCCAATTGTAGCATCATAGTTTAACAGTTTTTTCGTTAATCCGTATAATCCAAATGAAAAGGCAAGTGAAAGAGAAACCCACGGAATAGATCCGAAACGTACTGTTAAAATGATAACCCCCACTCCAGCTAAACCAACTGCAACATATTGCCAGAAGTTTAACTTTTCCTTTAAAACGACTGTACCAAGTAAAATACTAATAAGCGGATTAATATAATAGCCAAGACTCGCTTCAATAACATGATTATGATTAACGGCCCATATGTAAACAAACCAGTTTCCGCTAATCAAGACTGAAGCTATTGTTAATGACATTAATAATTTAGGTCGTTTAAAAAGATTCACAAATTCCCCAATAAACTGGCGAAACCTCTTCGTAACACCTAATACGAGTAACATAAAAACAAACGCCCAAACGATGCGGTGTGCTAATATTTCATCTGCTGGAACTTCCTCAACCCATTTCCAATAGATTGGTAGTATTCCCCACATCGTATAAGCACCAGCCGCATATAGTATCCCTTTTTTTTGCTCTGCTGATTGACTCCCCATCTTCCTTTTTCTCCTCTTCTCATTTTTTCTCCATTATACGGTCTCACATGCTCACTTTACCAATAATCAATCTGCATTTCTTTCGACATTTCTCATACAACGAATAATAAACATACCGTTATCACAACAAGTAACGGTATGCCGAAAACAAATTTCTTTTTATGAGTTTTATGATGAAACATATACATTCCGATCCAAGCTCCAACTGCTCCCCCAGCTGTCGCCGATAAAAACAACGTACTTTCTGGCGTTCTCCACTGTTTCTTCTTTGCTTTTCGTTTATCAAGCCCCATAAGGCTAAAAGCTATAACGTTAATAATAAGAAAATAAATCCATTTCATCGCTTTCTCTCCTTATGAAAAATTCGATTAATAGTAACACGAAAAAACGACGGAAACAACTGAAGAACTCTTTTTATCCAACTAGTTTCATTCCTTTTTCTTAATTAGTTACCTTCATATTTACATAACCAACTAAAATCGCAGTTAAAGCATTTAATATTGAAAAATGTTATGTGCAGAATCTTATATTTCATTACATTCATCCACTACCATATCATCGAAAAAACTTCCCTCAATCTCCTTCTCATCAAAATGAAGAACCATAATTAACCCTACATATAAAGAAACGAAATTTAAAAACCATTCCCCATTCTCATCTTTCTTAGCTAAGCATTTAAATATCTCTTGAAATTGCATACGCTCATCTGTCGCAACAACCGGTCGCACGCCAAAATATTTCAATACAAGATGTAGGTTGAGCTGCACGGATAATGATAAAATATACTTTAATAACTCGGTATAATGAGCAACATTTTTTTGACTATATAACTTCACAAGCTCTTGATGTAAAGTAGAAATTGATAATTCTTCTTTAGTCACTTTTGTTGCTTCTATCATTTCAATCATCTTTTTCATATCCATTCCATTTACCCCTTCAGTTACAAAACAAAAGCCAAAGTATACTTATTTTATAATCAACAATAATTGAGTATCTCTCGTCTCTCTTTCTTCTTCACTTACTAAGTCATACTTTTTTAAAAGATGAAATACATCATTTAATATTTCTTGTGAGTGATTACCTTGTAAAAAATTTTTTACCCCTTTAAAAATCTCTTCAGGTAAAAAACTCTTTTGACTTTCAAGCTTATTCATCACATCTTCAATAGAATGATCAATGTTACATGCCATACTAAACTTCCCCCTCTATCCTCTATAAATAATATCCTCAGCTAACGATGTAAACACTTCTCCAACAAGAGAATCTTCATCATATACAGATGAACCATTATTTTCTTCACGTTTCGCAAAAGGTATTTGGGCAATTACTTCTGTTTGCAATTGTTCTGCAAGCATTTTGCCGCCGCCTTTTCCGAAGAGATAATTTTTCGATCCATCTTGTTCTTCATAATAAGCCATATTTTCCACAATACCTAAAATCTCATGCTTCGTATGTTTTGCCATTACACCAACTCTTGAAGCAACGAATGAAGCTACATTGTGCGGAGTTGTAACAATTATTTCTTTCGCTTGCGGAATCATCGCTGCAACATCAATCGCAACATCTCCTGTACCTGGTGGTAAATCAAGTAATAAATAATCTAATTCTCCCCAGTGCGTATTCGCAAGGAAATTTTGAATCCATTTATTTAGCATCGGTCCGCGCCACATAACTGGATTATTTCCTTCTGTAAAGAATCCCATCGACATGATTTTAACACCGTAACTAATGACTGGAATTGCCGTTTGATCAATCATCGTTGGTTTCTTATTCGTTTCCATCATAGCTGGAATACTAAAACCATATATATCTGCATCTAATATCCCCACTTTTTTGCCCATACGCGCTAGTGCAGTTGCAAGATTAATTGTCACCGTTGATTTTCCAACTCCGCCTTTTCCGCTCGTTACAGTAATAAAACGTACTCCTGAATCCGGGCGAAGCATGCTCGGCATACCAGTTTCTGTTCTAGTATTTTTCTTTAATTTCTCTGTTAAAGCTGCACGTTCTTCTTGTGTCATAGAACCAAATGTTACCTCCACTTTAGAGGCACCAATTGCGTGAAGTGATTCTTCAATATCTTGTTGAATTTTTGCTTTTAACGGACAACCTTGGATTGTTAGTACTACTTCAAGTTTAACCTCTGTTCCGTTCATTTGTATATTTCTAACCATATTTAATTCTACAACACTTTTGTGTAACTCTGGATCCTCTACATGTTTTAATGCATTCATTATTTGTTCTTGAGTAAGCATAGAACTCATCCCTTCTCTTATTCTAATTTATATACAACATTTTCTTGGCGCTTCATCTTGTGAAAAAGCTTATCATCCACCGCTAACAGGCGGGATTAATGCGACTATATCTCCAGCTTTTATCATCTCTTCATTCATTACAAACTCTTCGTTAACAGCGACCATCACTTTATCCAACGATTGTAAACAATAGCTGGCTTTGAGCCATTCTTTTAATTGTTGCACTGTCATTTCTTGCTTTTCTGAAATCACTAATCGATCCGATCCAACTTCCTCACGCAAATTTGCAAACAATAAAATTATAATCATTTTCTCATTCTTCCTTCTTTGGTTTTCCTTCTGGATATGGTGTATTTTCAAGTTGATCTCCAATCCACATCGTTCCATCTTCCCAAAATTCTTTTTTCCAAATTGGAACAATTCGTTTTATACGTTCAATCGCGTACTCATTCGCTTCATAAGCTGCTTTACGATGCGGTGATGAAACTGCAATGACTACCGCAATATCCATTATTTCTAGCCGCCCTACACGGTGCGTAATTGCTACTTTTGTATCCGGCCATCTTTCACAAATTTCTTCTCCAATTCTCATAAGTTGTTTTACTGCCATCGGTTTATATGCTTCATACTCTAAATGTAGCGTTCGTTTTCCTTTTGTTAATTCTCTCACCGTACCAATAAATGTTGTAATCGCACCTGCTTCTCTTCTTGCGACTTTATTCGTTACTTCTTCAACTAAAATCGGATTATCTACAATCTCAAATAGCACTTGTTCCATTAAAACCACCTCTCACTTTATGAAATGTCCAAGGCCATTCACTACCTTCGTTATCTTCTAATAAAAGAACATCGACAAACATATCTTTTTTATATCCTCTTGTCCCGCCCGGCAATACGATAAACGCGTTGGATTCTGCCAATGAAGAAACTGAGCTAGATTTATCAAACCCTGATGGATAAGCGATTAATTTCCCCTCATCATATTGCAATTTTGCTCGTACAAATCTTATAAATGGATTCGGTTTTAGAAAATCTTCTCCTAATAACGCTTTTTCTCTTTTTAAATGTACTTTTTCACTAAACATATACGTCCGAATACACGGTCTTACGAATAATTCAAACCCTACGTAACAAGCTGATGGATTTCCTGATAAACCAAATAATAACTTGCCATTTAATTGTGCTACAGTCGTAACACTTCCTGGTCGCATTGCAACTTTATTAAAAAGAACAGATGCACCTAACTTTTCGTAAATAGCTGGTAAATAATCATAATCTCCTACTGATACACCGCCCGTTGTAATTAACATATCTACTTGGCCAAGCGCTTCTTTCACAGCTGTAAAACACGTATTAAAATCATCACTAAACTTCCCAAAATATTTTACTCTGCCGCCCGCTCTTCGAATTTGAGACAATATCATGTACGTATTACTGTTTCGGATTTTCCCTGGCTGTAATGAATCATTGACATCCAGTAATTCACTCCCAGTCGCTAACAGTCCAATTACAGGCTTTCTCGCAACTGGCACTTCACTATAACCAAATGTAGCAAGAAGAGCTGAAATACCTGGATTAATGTACGATCCTTTCTTTGCAAGAACCGTTCCTTTACGAGCATCTTCACCTTGAAAAGAAATATTGTCGCCCTTTTTGAATGATCGCTTCACTTCCATATAATTGTTGCCATTCTTCTCATATTGACGAGTCAGCTCTAACATAACAACCGCATCACACCCATTCGGAATTGGTGCTCCCGTCATAATTCGAACTGCTTGAAACGGAGCTACTTTCTCATGGAATAGCGATCCTGCACCAATTTCACCCACTACTTCAAATACAATTGGCGTTTCATAACTTGCTAAATTAGTATCTTCTGCTCGAATAGCAAATCCGTCATATGGCGAACGATTAAATGACGGTACATCATGGTCAGCTACTAAATCCTCTGCTAATATACGTCCATAAGCTAATTCAATTGGTAATAGCTCCTTTAATCCTTTATCAGCAAATCCCATCACTTTACGAACAGCTTCTTCAACCGTAATTGGCACTCTTCTTTCCATTGTTGACACCCTCTCTATTAACCGAATACGCGATAATATAGTTGTTTCGCTTTCGAAATATCATTTGTACCATGAATAAAAACACGACCATCTCGAAAAACAACCACGCGGTAATCATCGAATTGGCAAGATAGTAAATACGGATTCCGATCTACTTTTCCTAGTTTTTGTAATACTTTTTCTATATCATCAAAATTGTATTTCCTATTGTCTACTGTTCTAATTTGAACTGTATTTCTTCCGCATAAAACAGCTGCTTTCGTTTGATTTTCGTATGATAAATAAGGATAAGTTCGATTCAAACCGCATGAGAGACAAGCGTCTGTTTTTATTTTCCCTAATTTTATAAAATGATTTTGATTACTCCATATATCAAACATGAAAAATGTTTTTCTAATTGCTGAGAAATCTTCCACTAAAATTTTGAGTGCTTCTGCCACTTGATATGCTGCGACGATTTGAACAGTAGGGCTAATAATTCCAGCGGTATCACATGTCACACCTGTAACAGGAATATTTTTAAGCATACAATGTAAACACGGTGTCTCTTGTGGAATAATTGTATAACTCATACCATACGATCCAACGCAAGAACCATATACCCACGGAATATTATGTTTTTGTGATAAATCATTTATTACAAATCGAATATCAAAATTATCTGTTGCATCAATGATTACATCTACATTTTTTAATAGACCTTCCATATTTTCTGAAGTTGCATCCATTACAAAAGCATGTATTTGTACTTCCGAATTAATTTGTTCTAGCCGATTTTTTGCAGCAATTGCTTTCGGCATTTTCTCTCTCGCATTTTGTTCAGAGTACAATTGTTGCCTTTGTAAATTACTCCATTCAACGTAGTCACGATCAATAATCGTCAACTTGCCAACACCTGCACGTACGAAACTTTCGGCACTTGCACTTCCTAATGCGCCTGCCCCTACAATTAACACATGTTTATTTCGAATTTTTTCTTGTCCTTTACTCCCAATTGGTTTGAACAACTGTTGTCGTGAATACCGATCAGCCATTACATACCCTTCCTCTCAAGAACTCTATTTCATATTAGAATGTTGTTTCTGATAACAAGCAAAGTAAGCAAAACCAACAAACCCAGCTCCTCCAATTACATTTCCGATAAAAACAGGAACAAAATTTTTAGCCAGATCCATCCATGTTAGATGACCAGCAAAAATAACAGCGGAAATGACAAACATATTTGCTACTACTTGCTGAAATCCAATCACTACAAATGCCATAATTGGAATCCAAATTCCGATGATTTTTCCGACAAAATCACTCGTCCCGTAAGCGAGCCAAAGAGCAAGACAAACGAGCCAATTACAACCAATTGCTAAAATCAAAGTTCTCCCAAATGATTCATGTAACTTCCCTTCCGCTATCGCTACCGTTTTATTTAAATACTCTCCCTCTGTTAATCCGCCAAGATGTCCAAAGCAATACGCAACGAAAATTGCCCCAATAAAATTCATAAGAGTAATCCAAACCCAGTTATTCAGTACACTTATCAATGTAATTTTCTTTGCATAAAGCGCCATAGACAGTGACATCATATTTCCCGTAATTAATTCTCCTCCTGCTAATACTACGAGCATGAGTCCAACAGGAAATACTGCTCCTCCTAAAACATTCACTAGACTTCCCCAGCGCTCAGGTAAATTCCCTAAAACTCGAATGTTAAGTAAAAAACCTATCGCAATAAACGCTCCTCCTAAAAAACCGAGAATAAGCATCGCTGGCAATGTCTGTCTTACTTTTTGAACACCGGCCTCAATGACAAGCTCAGCAATTTGTTCCGGCTTATGAAATGCCATTACCCATTCCTCCATTTTCTCCAAATAAAAAAGCAGCTTCAAAAAACCTCCTCAAAATAAAGGTTTTTGAATGCTGCTTAATTTCTCTGCACATCTTTTACAGAGATATCAATCATCACTTTTACTATAAAATAGAAAATCCACAACTCTTGTAAATTTTCCATTTTTCACTATGAAGCTAGCTTTATATATTAACCACCGATATGTGACATTTCAATTTTAGGTATTGTTTTCTTATTTGTATGATTTAAGCGTTCATCTGAATAACGATCTTCCCTATTATTCCATATATCGCGTACTACATCTGTAATGTCCTCATCTGTATGTTCAGAACGAAGCAATTCTCTTAAATCATTTCCTTTAGAAGCAAATAAGCAAGTATATAATTTTCCTTCTGCAGAAATACGAGCTCTCGTACATGATGAGCAAAAAGAATCTGTTACTGATGAAATAATACCTATTTCCTCATCGCTTCCTATATAACGATACCTAGTAGCCACTTCACCAGAATAATTTGCTTCTATCCGTTCTAACGGCATAACTTGATGAATCGTATCTACTATTTCTTGTTTAGAGACGACCTCTTTTAAATCCCAACCATTATAATTTCCAACATCCATATACTCAATAAAACGAAGAATATGCTTATTTTCCTTAAAATATTGCGCCATCTGCAAAATGTCCTGTTCGTTTTTTCCCTTTTGAACGACCATGTTTATTTTAATTTTCATTCCAACTTCAGCTGCAGCCTGTATTCCTTCCAGAACCCTTTGCACTTTGCTCCTATTACCATTTAAATAGAAAAACCGCTCTTCTTCTAAGGAATCTAAGCTAACTGTTACACGTGATAGTCCCGCCTTATATAAATCAGGAGCAAACTTTTTGAGTAACGATCCATTGGTTGTTAAACCGATATCTTCTACACCATCAATTTTATTAAGGCGCTCAATAAGCTTTGGAAGCCCTCTTCGAAGTAACGGTTCTCCGCCCGTAATCCGTAATTTTCTCACACCTAAAGAAACGAAAATACGTGTTATCCTTTCAATTTCATCAAAAGATAAAATTTTATCATTAGACAAAAACGAGTAATCAGGACCAAATATTTCTTCTGGCATACAATATCGACAGCGAAAATTACAGCGATCAGTAACTGAAATACGTAAATCCTTTAACGGACGTTGCAACTTGTCTAATGTAACTGATTTCATCTTCATTGCCTCACTTTTATTTTATATTTAAAACACGTTCTGGATGGGTATATACATTTAAGGAGTGATTACGAATAAATCCTATTGTCGTAATACCTAAATCTTCCGCTAGTTGCAAAGCTAACTCAGTTGGAGCTGATTTTGATAGTATAATTTCACAACCGATTTTTGCAACTTTCAATAATATTTCCGAAGAAATACGACCACTAAAAACAATGATTTTATCTTTTATAGAAATATCGTTTCTTAAACAATAACCGTAAATTTTGTCTAATGCATTATGCCTACCAATATCCATTCGACTTAAAATAATACCATTCACATCACATAAAGCTGCATTATGAACCCCACCAGTATGATGAAACGTATCCGCAGATTGCTGCATTTCTTTCATTAACCGAAAACAATCCTCTGCCGCAACCTGTACATGGACACCCTTCATTTTTTTTGCACTTAGTGCATCATTTGCAAAAACAAACCCTTGCCTACTCATACCACAACAAGACGTAATATAGCGTTTATTTTGCATTTGTTCATAATACGGATTTACTTTTGTCGTTATTACATGCACAAATCCTTCTTTCTCCTGCACCCATACACTATCAATATCTTCATACTTCCGAATGATTCCTTCAGACGCTAAGAAGCCTATTACCATATCTTCTATATATTCTGGAGTACTAACCATTGTAACAAACTCCTGTCCGTTCATTTTAATGGTGACAGGAAACTCTGTTACAATGCTGTCCTCTATATGCTTAAATGCTCCTTGTTCATAACGAAAGATTTCTCTTTCTACCTGTATCGGTTTCACGATCAGTATCCTTCTCTCACGTTATATTTTTATCAAAAACAAATACAGAAACTGCAATATCTTCTTCTACTTTCATATCCGAAAACAAATTCACTAATTTCGCTCCAACAAGTTCCTCCAAATGTTCACGGGAATTCGCAGCATACACTTCTTGAATCATTTTCGTTCTAGCCATATGAACCATTTCCGCACCGTCCATCGTACTTGAAATAAATTTTTCAGTAGGTGTTAAGTTTCCATAAAGAGTCGCTATAGCCATATTTTCCGCAAAAACAGTATGAATTCGTTCTGGTCCTTTTCCAAAAAGTTCCTTTCGAAGTTTTCGTATCATATCATTAAATTCATGTACTTTTTTTGACATACAATTATACCTCCCAAAAGCCTCATTTTACTTTATTATATATTTTACCAAAATGAGCCTTCCGCCCAAACTATTTCGTACAAATATTTGGGCGGAAAGGTTCACTTCATGAAGTTTATTCGTCTTTTAACCCTTTACCCATACCTTTTAAGAAATGAAGCCCAAACCCGATAGCACGGTTAATATCTGGGTCTTTCAATACTTTCATAAGATCGAATACCCCTACTTTTTTATTACTTTCTAGATGTTCATTACCTTCTTCTAGTCCGACTAATAAACTACCTATAAGCTTTTTCGTAAGTTCTGGGTCAAGTTCAGTTAACGCACCTGCAGCACCCATCATATTATTAATTAAATTTGTAACAGGCTCACGAGTTACTTGACCTAGAACAATTTTCGCAATTGGTTCTTTCGCTTTTAGCATTGAATTTGCAGCTTCTAGCATTCCAATGTCATTTAATTCCCCTACTATATTAAACATCTGATTTAGAGCTTCTTCATTATTAGTTAGAAGCTCTTTTAAATCATCTAACTTTTGCTGTTTTATTTCTTCCTCAGTTAATTCTTGTTTTTGAATCATTTTTATAGGTGCAGCCATAGTTTTCTCCTCCTACTTATCCGTTAAATGCACATACCCTGGACGTGCCCACTTACGATGTACCTCAATTCCAGCTTGAGGGTGACGTTTTTTATTACGTGGGTTCGCTTTTGGCATCGGATTTTCGCCCTCAACTTCTAATACTTCCATACGTACTTTCGTTTGTTTATACGCAGGTGTATTCGTACGTACATCCACAGCAGGACCTGTTAAGAAATTAATTGCCGTTTCGTTATCTGTAGAGTTCATCGGTAAATATAACTCATTCGCTTTTACACGATCTGTAACGAGTGCACGTAATTTTAATGCTCCAAAAGGAGAGACAAGACGAACTAACGAACCTGTTTTTACGCCACGTTCTTTTGCAAGGTCTGGAGAGATTTCAACGAAAACACCAGGTACTTTCGTTTGAATACCTGTTGATTTATTTGTCATATTCCCTTCATGGAAATGCTCAAGCATACGACCGTTGTTTATGTGAAGGTCAAACTCAGCTGGAAATTCAGCTGGACGTACCCAGTCAGCAATCGCAAAACGAGCTTTTTTATCTGGGAAGTTAAATCCGTCTTGGAACAGAAGTGGTGTATTCGTTCCATCAAAACTTCCCCAATGGAAACTGTTCCATCCTTCAAGCACTTCATAGTTCGCTTGCGAGAACAATGGTGATAAACTTGCCATCTCAGCAAAGATTTCACTTGGGTGGCTATAATTCCAGTTTGCACCTAGTTTATTCGCAACTTCCTGGACGATCCACCAGTCTGGTTTCGCATCTCCTAGCGTAGGAAGAACTTGATATAATCTTTGGACACGGCGCTCTGTATTTGTGAAAGTACCTTCTTTCTCAAGAGATGGCGCTGCTGGTAATACAACATCTGCATATTGAGCAGTTTTAGAAAGGAAAACATCTTGCACAACGAAGAAATCAAGGCTCGATAACACTTCATGTACATGATTTGCATTAGAATCTACAAGAGCCATATCTTCTCCGACAAGATACATTGCTTTCATTTTTCCTTCGTCAATTGCGTGAAGCATTTCAATATTATTAAGACCTGGTTCACTATCAATTTTCACTCCGTAAGCAGTTTCAAATTTCGCACGTTCCATTTCGTTAGTAACGTGCTGATATCCTGGAAGCCATCCTGGTAAAGTCCCCATATCACAAGCACCTTGTACGTTATTGTGACCTCGAAGTGGGTATGCACCTGCTCCTGGACGACGATAGTTCCCTGTTGCAAGAAGTAAGTTTGAAATTGCAGCGGAAGTATCAGAACCACCTGTATTTTGCGTTACCCCCATACCCCAAAGGATACATGTACCATCTGCATCACGAATCATTTCAGCCATTTGAATAAGTGTTTCTTTTGAAATACCTGTTACTTCTTCTGCATATTCAAGTGTATATTCTTCTAGGCTTTCTTTGAAATCTTCAAAGAAGTTTACATTCTCATTAATAAATTCCTGATCATGCCAACCTTGATCGATCATATATTTCGTAACAGCCATTAACCAAACTTGATCTGTTCCTTGTTTTGGACTAATAAAGACATCTGATCGCTCTGCCATTTCGGTTTTACGAAGATCAGCTACAATTAACTTTTGTCCGTGTAATTTATGTGCACGTTTAATACGTGTAGCTAGAACAGGATGCCCTTCTGTCGGATTACATCCTACAATAATAACAAGACCAGATTGCGCAATATCTTTAATCGTTCCGGCATCACCGCCCATACCAATTGTACGGAACAAACCATCCGTTGCTGGTGATTGGCAATAACGTGAGCAGTTATCAATATTATTCGTTCCAAATACTTGTCGAGCTAATTTTTGAATTACATAATTGTCTTCATTTGTAATTTTAGAGGAAGAAATAAATCCGATAGAACCTTTACCGTACTCTTCTTTAATAGCACCTAATTTATTTGCAACTACATTCAGTGCTTCTTCCCATGTAGATTCAACAAACGTTCCATTTTTACGAATTAAAGGTTTTGTTATTCGTTCTTTAGAATTTACGAAATCCCAACCAAATTTCCCTTTTACACAAGTGGAAATTGCGTTAACTGGTGCATCTGAAGATGGCTGTACTTTAAGGATTTTACGCCCCTTCGTCCACACTTCAAACGAACAACCTACACCACAAAATGTACATACTGTTTTCGTTTTCTTCGTACGAGTATCACGCATGGCCGCTTCCACTTCTGATACCGCAAAAATACCGCTATATCCAGGCTCAACTTCTTTAATTAAATCTACCATCGGTTCAAGAATATCTGGTTTCAATCCCGTCATAAATCCAGCTTCACCGAGCATCGTTTTCTCCATTAAAGCGTTACAAGGACAAATCGTTACACATTGACCACAGCTAACGCATGAAGAATCATTAATATTTACTCCTTCATCCCAAATAACTCGTGGGCGTTCCGCTTCCCAGTCTATCGATAACGTTTCATTTACTTGTAAGTTTTGACACACCTCAACGCATTGACCGCATGCAATACATTGATTAGGATCATAGCGATAAAACGGATGCGTCATATCAACTTCACTTACATCTACTTTCGGTTCATACGGATATTTTTGATGTTCAATTTCCATTAATTCTGCTGTATTATGCAGTTTACAGTTCCCATTGTTGTTGTCACATACTGTACAGTATAATAAATGATTTTCTAGTAACCGATCTATCGCCTCTGTTTGTGCTTCTTTTGCGCGAACAGAAGCACGTTCAATGCTCATACCTTCCGTTGCTATCGTCGAACAAGAACGCATTAACTTTCCGTCAACTTCTACAATACAAGTGTCACATGTTTGAATAGGATCTACCTCTGGCACATAACAAATTTGCGGATGTTCAATCCCGTTCTCATTAATAACACCTAATATCGTTGAACCGGGCTCCGCTGTATACTTTTTTCCGTCAATTGTAATATGAACCATGTTGTTATTCATGGTCTTTCCCCCTTTTTGAGAATAAAAAAACTCCACCACGAAAATATACGCACCACATTTCGGCACGTTATTATCATGGTGGAGTAGTTTATTAGCACATCTTGCTAAAATACCAATCCATTTATTCATAAATAAAACGATAGAGTCATAACAGGTCATATCACGATTCCATCTTTAACACTATAATTATAGCGTTAAAGTTAAAAATATACAATATAAAATTTAAACTACGCATATGTCAGCTTGTAACTATCCATAATAACCCATATAAAACATAACAAGGAGTAAGCGAACAAATGGGGTCTTTTAATAAATGGATTCGTGGTGAAAAATCTTTTTCTACCCAAGAGCAAGCTGATTACGCATTAAATAAATCTATCTCTTCTTCCCTTTCCCTTAATTTAAAGCACTTGTTCAAACTGTTTAGCGGTATTCCAGAATTAATAACACGCACTTTTCCATTAAAAAACGGACAGGAAGCTGCACTTATATATATGGAAGGACTTGTAGACAAAACTGTTATTAACGTAAACATTCTTCGTCCTCTCTTATTTAAAGAGTGGAATGAAGACGATTTTTGGGAAGCTTCTGTTTCTATCGGAAATATAAAAAAAGTTCAACAGTGGACAGACATTGAACAATCTCTTTTACACGGCAAAAGTATTTTATTTATAAACGGGCAACTATCCGCTTTAGAGCTTGATACGCAAGCGGCACCAAAAAGGAGTATTGAAGAACCTACAACAGAGAGCTCCATAAAAAGCTCACACGAAGGATTTAATGAAGTAGCGAGCGACAGCCTTGCACTTATTCGTCGATATATTCCAAATCGCGAATTGAAAGTGAAGGAATTCACTGTTGGTGAACGAGCTACTTCAAAGGTTTTTTTGCTTTATCTAGCAGATGTTGCGAACGAAAATGTCGTAAAAGAAATGGCATCCCGTATCGAGTCAGTAAAAGTTGATGCGATTCTTACTACTGGTGAATTAGAGGGGTTTGTTGAAGATAATTCCTTTACTCTCTTTCCGCAATTATCAATAACTGAACGTCCTGACACAACAGCACATCATATTCTAGATGGGCGAATTGCCGTTATTGTAGATCGCTCACCAGGCGTATTAATAGGACCTATGACCTTTTCATCCTTTTTCCAGACGATAGATGATTACAGCTTCAGACCTATGATTCCATCTTTTATACGACTCCTTCGTTTCACTGGGCTATTTATTGCAATATTTGCTCCTGCTCTTTATATTGCTATGATTTCCTTCCATTATGAAGTGATTCCGCTCAAATTGTTGTTAACGATTGGAGAATCTCGAGCCAAAATTCCTTTCCCCCCCATATTAGAAGCTTTATTAATGGAATTAGTTCTCGAAATGCTCCGAGAAGCAGCGATTCGGCTCCCTGGACCTGTTGGACAAACAATCGGCGTCGTAGGAGGAATTGTAATTGGACAAGCTGCGGTTCAAGCTGGGATTGTTAGTAACGTTATGGTTATCGTCGTATCAATTACTGCGGTTGCCTCTTTCATTATTCCCAACTTAGAAATGTCAGCAGGAATTCGGCTTCTTCGATTCCCAATGATGATAGCCGCCTCTTTATTTGGCGTCATTGGAATTATGGTTGGAATGGCAATTATTATCATCCATATTCTTTCTATGGAATCACTTGGTGTGCCATATGGTAGTCCTTTTTCTCCGTCATATGCTTCGGATTTAAAAGATACCCTTGTACGTTTCCCATGGAAAATTATGAAGAAACGGCCACTATCTCTACAATTAAAACAAGATAACCGGCAAAGAGATGTTGAGGAAAAGGAGGAGAATAAGTGACAAAACGTGCAAAGAGGGAGATCACTTTATTTCAATACATTTTAACTATTAGTGGTGTTCAAGTTGGGTTCGGCGTACTTACACTTCCGCGTGAAGTTGCACAAGGAGCGAATACAGATGGCTGGATGTCTATTATTATCGGATGTGTCATTACCACTTTAGTCAGTCTATGTATTGTAAAAATCATGGAAAAACATCCAGGATATACTTTACTTGATGTGCTGATACGTTATCTTGGAAAATGGCTAGGAAGAGTAGTAATGATTTTTTGGATTTTATATGCTGTACTCGCAGCTGTTTCCTTAATTTTTTCCCTCTTATACGTTATTCATATTTGGATTTTACCTAGATCTCCTATGTCTTTAATTATGATTTTGTTATCCATTCCAATGCTTATGCTTGCATGTAAAGGGGCACTTATTATTAGTCGCTTTGCTGTTTTTACTGTCATCTTTACACTTTGGATGCCATTATTATTATTTATTCCTCTTAAAGATGGGCATTTTATATATCTTCTTCCTCTCATCAAGGAAGGATGGCTACCAATTCTAAACACCGTGAAATCAACTATCATTGCGTTTCTCGGATTCGAGTTTGCATTTGTCCTTTATCCTTATTTAACTAACAAAGCATCTGCAAAAAAAGGAATTATTATTGCGAATTTGATTACGTTATTTATTTATCTTCAAATCACGTTCGTTTCTTTTATTTATTTTAGTCCAGATGGTATAACAAAGTTTTTATGGCCGACTCTTTCTCTTGTTACACCGTTTCACTTCTCATTTCTTGAGCGATTTGAAATTATCTTTTTATCATTTTATCTCTTTATTATTTTTGATTCCTGTATTCCTTATATTTTCACTGCTTCAGATGGAATTAATCAATTACTTAACAAAAAAGGGAGTTCATTACCTATTTATTTTTTATTATTCGGGTGTATTTTCATCTTATTCTTTTATATCCCTTCTTCTTATCAGATAAGTGCGTTGCGGGAATTTTGGGGAACTGCTAGTTATTTTATCGTTTTTCTATTCCCGGTTGTATTTCTCTTATACATGACACTTTATCAGCATTGGAAAAGGAGAAAAGTTTAAATGAGACGCTTTATTCGTTTTATTATATTTTGTTTTCTCATAATTTTTTTAGCAGGTTGTGAAGATCGGCTTGATTTAGAAAAACAATCCATCTCATTAATTTACGGTTTTGACGCAAAAGCAAAAGGAAAATTAATTGTGTATCACGTAAATCCTATTTTTAATGAAGATGTAGAGAAAAAGTACGAAATTCATGAAGCGAAAGTACATACACCCCGAGAAGCAAAAGATACGTTTAACAGTTCAAGCAGCGGTTTAGTGTCCACAGAAAAGTTACAGCTCATATTGTTTAGCACGAATTTTTTAAAACAAGAAGGAGCTATGCCTTATCTGGATGTTTGGTATCGCGATCCTAAAAATACAGGAAATATGCGCATGGTTGCAGTAGATGGCCCCGTTTCTTCTGTTATATATAATAATTTCAAAGATAAGCCTGCTCTTCCTGAATATTTAACAGATTTAATTAATACGAACAAACTATACAATCGGACCGTGTTTACGACATTCCATGAATTTCATAGACAAACTTTTAATAAAGGGGTAACTCCTGCTATTTCAGAAATAAAAAAAGGGAAGAAAGATGTTATTGTTACTGGTTCGGCACTATTAACCTCTCGTGGAGCTTATAAGATGTCTTTAACTCGCTATGAAAGTGCCCTTCTTCTTATGGTGCAAAAGAAAGCTAATATACCCGTTTCACTTACAATGAAAATCCCCTCTAATTTAGTTGAAAGTAATAGCCATCTAAAAGATACAAAGGGCAACGATTTTATAACAATAAACGTTCTTAGTATGAATCATGATATCGGTACAGACTATAGCGATAACCGATTCAAATTTAATATTAAAATGGATTTAAAAATTGCCGTATCTGAACTTACATTCAACATGGATATAGATAGTGATAGAAAAAAATTAACTTCTCTTATTACAAAACAACTAAACAAAGATTTAAACGAATTAATCCACAAAATTCAGAAACAGCAACTCGATCCATTCGGATTTGGTGATTATGCGAGAGCATTTCGCTATAAAGAATGGAAAGAAGTTGAAGATGATTGGCCAAGTGCCTTTTCAAAAGCTAATGTGAAAGTGGCACCAACTATTAAAATTTTAGAAAATGGGATTATTAAATAGAAAAAACACGCTACTTGCTCTCATACGTCTAAAGAGCAAGTAGCGTATTATCATTTTTATTTTGAAGCTTCCTATACAGTTATACTTCTGTTTCTGGTTCTTCGTTTTCCGCTTGTTCCAATCCTTGCTGCTCTGCAAGTTCAGCTGAAATCATTCCATAATAAATTTCTGGATACAATCCAAATATTTGATATACACTTCCTAAAAACGGCATCAGAATCCCTCTTTTCTAAAGTTGTATTGCCACTTTTAAGGATTCCCTTTTCATTCATTATACATTCGTTTTTGGCGTTTCTTCTTCATCTTGAACACTTAATAAATTTTGCCATTTTTTATACGGAGCGCTATTTGGATCTACATATCCTTTTGCATGCGAGCGATCCCACAATTGTTTAATAAACATTTCTTTCTCTTTCTTTGCCACCATATCGGCACCTGTACCGTAATAGTTCTGGAAATACAACTCGATTTCATCGAGGAATAGTCTTAATAATTCATCTGATGTTTCTTCTAATGTCGGATCATACTTCGCTTCACGGTCATACATTAAAATCATATCTAAAAGATTGTGGACATGTTCTTTTCTAAGCCATCTTACATCTTGGGCTCCTAATACGAACGGATGTGTATATAAATGTCCACCTTGTATCATCGCCTTTTCTTGCTCTTCTTCAAATCGTGACAAGATGTTTTCATAAATAAACGGATTATGAAGCAATGCTCTGTGTAATTTATAACTTTCGCTTGAAATATTTTTCCCCATCGACTGAATTAAAAAGCTACGTCCTACACCGTTATATTGATACACAAATTGTCCATCAACAGCAACTAAACTAATCCAGCGATACATATATGCGTATAGTAATGCACGATTACATTTATCATAATCTAATTTTGTTTGAGTCGCGTTTAAATCTGGCATAAAGGCTGGTAAGTGCCAATACTTATCTAAATGCGGCGTTAAACTAGATTTTTTACTATTTAATTTATTTACACGGCGATAATACGATTGGAAATAGTCACCTTTATCATTCATAAATCCGTTTGAAATATGTCCTGATGATAATTTAGGAAAATCTTGCAGCGATAAGCCGTAATGCGCTCGATAACAGATTACTTCAAATGGCGAAAAGGCTTCATGTACTGTATCTTTTTCTTTAAACATTTCTTGAATTAATTCCTCTTGCAGCTCTTTCTTTAAAGAAGGATGTATACCCCAATATTGTAATTCCCTATGATGAGCAACTTTCGGAACGAATGGACTCGCTAAATGGAACAGGTCTTCAATTTTTTCACGAACGTATTCATCGCGATCACGTTTCTTATAATCTGCTTCTTTTCGCAACGCTTCAATGATATTCAGTTCTAATTTATCACGATAGCGTACTTGCAGTTCGTCATAACAATAGCTCAGTATATGTTCTCGGTAGAAATCCTCTACCTTTTTCGACTGAATCTCTTCTGTTTTCGCATCACGACAATATTCACCGTACAAACTCATATAAATTTCCGCTGATATATCTTTCGGTAGTACACCTAAATTTAAACGTTGCTGCATATCTTGCCATATCTTTTCTTGCAGCTGTTCCTCAGCTAATACATATACATTCGTCGGGTTTGTTTTCCCTTCAAATTCCTTACTGCGCTTTTGGATTTCAAACAGTAAATTTTCACGTGTTTCATGTAAATTATCAAAAAATCTTTCCCAATATTGAATCATTTTATTAACTGCTTGATATAGCGATTGATATACAAGTTCTAATAGCATTTCTTTTCGATATTCATTTAATTTGTGTACATATTGCGTTATGATGTCTTCAAATTCTCTTTTGAATAAACGTTGCTGATTATTAATCATTTTTCCAAACCAGCCTTGTTGTTGAGCAATTTCTACTCGGCGTACAGCTGTTACCGTTCCATCGATATTACCCACATTAAATTTTTTATCGTAGTTTTGAATTACATTACGCTTTTGTTCATTATTTTCATGTAGTCGATTCATTTTTTCCACTAACTGCTTTCGAATTTCATATAACATAAAACGTGCTGCTACTGGGTGAACTGGATCTGTTTTCTTTAAAAACCATGTATTTAATTGATAGGACTGCCCTTCAGAACCACTTGGTGAAAAGCGGTCTGATTCAATCATGTCATATAAAAGTGTCGTTACATGTTCATGTACACGGCTCGGAATTGCATACGCATATAAACGAACCGCATGATCCACTCTTGCCACTTCACCTTTCATTTGTTCCATCATTTTCAGTTTCGCAGCTGAAATTTTACACTCATGTTGCAGACGATTTAATTCCTCATCTTTTTGCACCGTTCGTTGTACATAACTTTCTACAGCTTCTAAAAACAGTTTTGATTTCGCAACTCCGATCTTACCACCCTCTGCTCCTTCACGTGTTTCATTGTACATTTGTCTATAGAAAATATGAGCTTGCTCTGGACGGGTAGCAAGATGCTCCAAGTCCTCTAAATAACTTTTACCTCTCTCCGGCTTTTCACGTTGCATCCCACGTTTTACATCTTGATCGTATCTTTGCTTCTTCTCTTGAAACAGTTGATCTAAATGAAGCCACGATTCATCTAAACCTTGCACCGCCCATTTTAAAGCACAATATTTTAACACATGTTCATATGGATAAATGAGTTTTGCCGTTCCTGCCCCGCAATATCGCCCTTTTCCGCTTGATTCTGCTAATTGCTGAATTTGATTGTCTTCCTGTGCAAAATGACTTGTGGACATCGGGCTAAATAACTGTAAATAAATTGTATTTGCCATCTGTTCCATATAATCTGATAAATTGTGTAAATGGTGTCCATGTAGGTTTTCATAATCGTATAAGAAACAATAATTGTACGGTAAATGATGTTGTTTAATTGTATGATTCGTTCTTCCGTCTTCATCTACTTGATCAGGGCGATACTCTAATTCAATTGTTACACCGCCGCGTTTTGATAATTCTCCAGTAGAACCGAGCGTAATAGCATGTAATTCTTTTAACGATGCATAGCCGTTCGCTTGCACCGTTTCAAACTCTTTCGCACTAACTGTTCTCGTCTTTACTAAAACATCCGGCATTAAAAACGCACCGCGTATTAAAATGTTATGATGCTGCAATTTTTTCCGAAGCATTTCACGTAAATATAATGCAATTTGCAGAAACATCCCCGAACCTGTTCCGCCTGCTAGTGATGTTACTATAATGACACGCACACCATATTCTGTTTGATCACTTGTAACCGGAAAAATTTTCTCAATTTCTTGCCAAAAGGACGTTAATTTATCTTCTTTCATCGCAGCACGTAACGCTAAACGTGAAATGACGCGTAACTGTCCTGCTCCTTCTGTTAATGGTTTATCAAGTATAGTCGGATCCATCGGAAACCACTCTGGGATTGTTGGATCTCCTGCAATATACTCCCTGGGCGTTTTACTAGAACTCGTTTGTGTCTTAAACTTTCGAATATGATCAAATTTACTCAATGTATTCACATCTGTATCAAATACGTGCATTGCTACCTTTTTCCGGCGCTCTTCAGGTAATTTTTCATATATTTGATGCGTCACAGTACTACCGATTCCACCTAAACCAATTAATATTGTTGGAACTTGTAATGTCATGTGAACCACCTTCCTATTCTTGCTTGTTTGAAAAAAGGGAAAGAGAATCCATACTCCATCCCCTTCTTATCCCTACCTACTATTCACATTCGTACTTGTAAATCTCTTTACCATATCCTCTATCAATTAGTAAAAGTTCATTTGGATATAGTGTCTTATGTTCCATTCCTACTTCATCCTCTGTTATAAACATTCCATCAATAATCATTCCAACTACTTGTGATTCTTTCGCTACAAAGACAGATTTCGAACCTTTCTTCGCTATAAACGTAACGGATTGCACTGTTTTTCTTTCTGCTCTAAATGGGATACCAAAATAATGGTTCCACCATTTATTTCGAAGTAATTCTGGTTCAGATTGATATAGCCAATCTTTCGCTACCTCTTGATCCCATTCATAATACAGTAGTGCTTTCCGGTGAAATCTTGGCCGAACAATCCATCCTAAAACAATGATTCCTACTACTAGTAGTAATAAAGTGATAGGAATGACAAACTTAAAAATAAGCGCATATTTTTCATAAAACGGAGCATCTTGAATATGGAATGTTATGTTTTTCTTTACTTCTTGTAATTTTGAATCCTGCATTACGATGGTAGCTTCTACGGTGCCGGTATCTGTAAAATTAAATGTGTCGGAGTAATAGGGACGAGGATAAACATAGATTTGATTTCCATGTTGCTTTATTTCATAATTGATTGATTGTTTAGATGTGACACCAGTAGATTTTAATAGTTTTTTTACAGCTTCTTCTGTCATTGACTTGCCATCTAACTGTGGTTGTAAAACAAATGGTTTACTATTCTCTAAATTTGTCACTTTTTCTTCATAATCTTTTGTAACAGTTTGAAGTGATAATTTCGGTTTCTCAGCTGTTTCAATTTTAAATTCTTTCGTCTGTCTATAAAACCCCTTTATATTCATATGAACTTTCCCGCGTACTAACCCTTTACCAAGCTTCGTTTCGTAATAAAACACATGCCTCTTATCATCCCACTTCATTGCATATTGTTTTCCGTCTATTTCTACTTCTGCCTGAAAGTAAGAAGACTGAACTGGCAACTCCGTAGGCTTTGCTTCAATAACAGCAGTAACACCTTCGTACATTTTCTCTACATTTTTTTGACTACTATCATCTTTGTCATAAGTAGAAACCGTATAATTAAGCGCTGGTTCAACTAGTACTTGTAGTCCTTCTTTCTCAATGTCCTGGTCCACTTCTATCGTATAAGTTCCTGGTTTAATAACTTCCTCATTTTCCGTACTTATATGAACTATATTTCCGAACAATTTTGCTTCTCCTGGTGCATGTATGGAAAAAGAAGATTGCAATTGTAATGGTTTAGAAATTTGTGTGACCTGATAATCGGGCAGAGAAGGCGATTGTCGTACAAGCGTCATACGCTTTAATGGAAACGGTGTTGTAATCTCTACTCTTTTCCCCACTACTTTCGTTTTTACAATCGATTCAACAGAGGAGAATGGATCACGATTTGCAACTAATGCTGCCACTTGATTTACACTTTTTACAATGCCATCTTCTCCGCTTGACGGCATCGTAACACCATTTATCTCTTTCTTCCATATTTCCTTGAACGTATTTAGTTGTTCTTTTTCTTGTTGTCCTAAATCTTCTTCCATCGTAATTAAGACTGGATGTAACGATATCTTTTTTGCATCCATTTCTTTCTTAAACTGGGCTAATTTCTGCAAAATTTGTTCTTTTCCGCCAACCTTATCTTTCTCTAAATCATTAAATGCCCCGTCAGTTAATACAATAAGCCAAAATTCACGTTTTCCATCTATATCTGCTTCCTTTTTTATAGATTGCATCGCCGTTTCTACCGCGCTAAATGGAGTATTTAAATACGTTTTCCATGCTCCAATTCCCTCAATTTCTGTTTGCCTTTTATCCTTCGTTAACGAAATGTTTAATGGATCATTCGGCTTACTCATTGGAACGTAAGAAAATTTATCTTTTTCATCCAATAGCGCAACTAAACTTTGCAAAGCATAATTGGCATATTTCCAGCGATCGTTATTTCTCATGCTGCCCGAATCGTCATATACAAGTGAAACGACCCTTTCCTTTGCCTCCTCTCCTTTTGCAAAAGCTGATAAAGGTAAACATATAAATAGAAACAACATGAACGTGGCACAAATTCGGATTTTCATGATGAGGCTTCGCCACCTTTGTAGACAAATTCCTATGTTTAAATTTATGAGAGGAAACAAGATATATGACTTGTATTTTAGGACAACGAACCCAGCATAATTTTATTATGTAAACAGTTATAAGAACTGAATATTATTCCTTCTAGCGTTTTCTATCCGATACTATAAGTAAAAAAGCCTGTTTAAGCTCCACACTTAAAACAGACTTTTCCTACTTTTTATTTTAAAAACACATAACAAAAAGTTTGATTTTTGACTTAACACATCACTTCTATTGTAAATCCACCAGGTGCTTCAACGTAAAACGTATACGCATGGACATGCTTAGGAGGCTCGACCAAAAATCCATCTTCCTTCAATCTTTGATTTATCTTATCTACTTGTTCTTCACTTTCTTGTGGAAATCCTACGTGAAATGTTCTTGGATACTGAACTTCTTTTCCTTTCATTAAAGTTAGTATAAATCCATCATTATCACGCATAACTGCAAAGCCATTTCCCCTTGTTCCACTACAAATTAGACCAAAATACTTCTCTAAAAACTCTCTAGCTGCTGTTACATCTGTAACTGTTAAATTAAGATGTTTAATTCCCAATCCTTCACCTTCTTTCTCAATTTTCTAACATTTTATCATACAAATAAAAAACACGCCTTCCACAGCGTGTTTCATTGCTTTACATACACTTCAACAATCGGATTCTCTTTATTATCCGCATGCAAGCGTATATTCTCTTCACTTGTATTATAAATACTAGCTAATAACATTATCGTTAACACATTAGGTGTCTTCGCATCACTTCCGTATTTTCTCTCAAGCGCTTCCTTATATTCAAAATCTAAATCCCCCTGCACATATGTATACACTTCAAAACCATCTTCTAAATTGCAAACTACTGTATCAATAATATCTGTCCCTACTTGCTTCTTCATTTCCTCTCGTAACGCTTCAATAAAATCTTCCCATGGTACTTCGTATGTCTGAAACTGATCTGTAGATTTCATGCCTTTTCCTCCTTATATATCCTCTTCTTATATTTCCCCTTTCCTATAACAATTATGATAGATAGGGCATTCGTACAAGCCGCACTTGTCCCCCTTACATATCGTATTACTGTAATGCGGAAGGAGGAAAGAATATGCATAGACAAAAATGTTATGATACATGCCAACGTTATTTCGGAAAAGTTGTTCGGATTGAAGACCGTGATGGCCGTATACATTTAGGTAAAATAATCGATGTGACACAAAACTCTGTATGGATCGAACCGGTGCAACAGCGCTCATCTTTTGATTCAGGGTTCGGATACTACGACGCTTACGCAAACGGTGGTTGTGACCTTTGTGGAGGCCTTAGCAGGTGTGATAGTTGTGGATTCGGATGCGGTGGTGGATTCAGCAGCTGCGGATGTGGTGGTCGTGGTTGTAGTAGTTGTGGTTGCGGCGGCTGGGGAGGCGGCGGTTGTGGCTGGGGTGTTGAACTCGGATTTGGTTTCATCTTCGGAATTACATTAGCTGCATTATTTTTCATTTAACATAGTAAAGAGTTGGCTACCTTTAGCCAACTCTTTTTCTTTATTTTTCACATATAAAAATACGATGCCCTAAAATGTGTTGGTACATAAGCCGTACATTTTCATGCTGTATCCACGCCTCATATAACTCATTCGGAATATGTGAGGATACATTCCATTCTGGCTCTTCTACATAGCCAGAGATTGTTTCTGCAATCGTGCCACCACCAGCAATTGTAATTCTTTTAAAATTTGCTTTCTGAAATAATTGTACCCACTCCTTCTCAGTTAATAGTTCTTTCATGCCATATAATTGGACGATTTTTTCTTCCTCACCCTTATCAATGTGCCTATCAATAATCATTTCAATGACAACAAGCTTACCGTCCTGCTGTAATACACGATAACACTCCGAGATAACCCTTTCTTTGTCTGTAAAAGCGATGATTGATTCTCCAAGTACGAACTCAAATGAGTTATTCAAACACGGTAAATGCTCTACACTTCCTTCAATTAATTGTATATCTAACCCTTCAAACAACCATCTATCTTTTGCCTTTTGAATCATAATTTCATTCTTTTCAACAGTTGTTACTTTATAACCAAATTCCCTTGTCATATATGCCGCTGTTTTTCCCGTACCGCAACCTATTTCAAGGACATTCGCTCCATATTTAAAAGGCAGTTGTGCTAACAATTGTTTTGTTAACGTAAAACCACCAGGATGAGCACTTCCTATTCCGTAATAAGCTAGGAAATCGATGTATGTGTTTCGCTTCATGGGATTCTCCCTTTTTTATTTTATATATTCGAGCACGGAAGAAAAGTGCATAGAAAAAAGGGCGTATTGTACGCCCCTCATCTTACTTATCCTCTGTAATATATGCCCATTTATAGCTGTAGTCTCCACCAACTGGATGGTGAACAATACCTTTTACTTTCTGTCTTTGAACGATAGCATCACCACGTTGATATAATGGTGCAATTGCTGCATCTTCCAATAACATTTTCTCCGCTTTCAGTAAGCTATCCCAACGCTCTTTCGTTTTCGTTAATAGCTCACCTTTACCTTTTTGTACAATTTCATCATATTTAGGATTTGAATATCCTGTTTGGTTATGAGGGCCATTTGTAACGAACATATCAATGAATGTCATTGGATCTAAGTAGTCAGGGCCCCAACCAGCGTAAGATAAATCATAATCTAGATCTGATTCTAATTTTAACTTTTGTTTAAATGGCTGGTTTTTCAAATTCACTGTTAAACCTGGTAAGTTTTTCTCAAGTTCTCCTTTTAAGAATTCTCCTACTTTTTTCGCACCATCACCATCATAGTTTAATAGTTCTACTGTAATTGCATCTTTTCCAAGTTCTTTTTTCGCTTTTTCCCAATGCTCTTTTGCTTTTTTCACATCTGTTTTTAAAATATCTCCATTTTCTTTACGGAAGTCTTTTCCATCTGGGCTCTTAGCAAATTCTTTTGGTACTAAGTAATCTGCCGGTGTAGATCCGTCATTTAAAATAACGTTCGTTAAGCCTTTTTTATCATACGCTTTTGCAATCGCTAAACGTAGATCTTTGCTCTTTAACACTGTATCTTGCCCACCACGTTTTTGGTTTAAGCGTAAGAAGTACGTTGACGGTGTTTTTTGTGTAAAGAAGTCGGGGTTTGATTTATATTTGTCAACAAATTCAGATGTAAGTCCTGAACGATCGATTTGTCCACTTTCATATAAGTTAACACGTGTACCACTATCTTTTACTACGTTAAAGTTGATTTCATCTAACTTCACTGTTTTATTATCCCAATATTGTGCATTTTTCTTTAACTTCCAACCTTCTTCATGTTTCCAGTCTGTCAATGTAAACGGTCCGTTGTATAACGTCGTATCTGATTCTAAACCGTACTTTTCACCTTTTTCTTTTACAAATTTCTCGTTTAATGGATAAAATGTTCCAAATGAAGTTAATTCTACAAAGTAAGGAACTGGATTTTCTAATTCTACTTCTAACGTATAGTCATCTACAGCTTTTACTCCTAACGTATCTAGTTCAGCTTTTCCTTCATTAATCGCTTGTGCATTTTTCAAATCAAACATAATGTATGCATATTCTGCTGCTGTATTTTTATCTACCGCACGTTTCCAAGCAAACACGAAATCTTTCGCTGTTACAGGCTCTCCATTTGACCATTTTGCATTTTTATTTAATGTAAATGTATACTTTTTACCATCATCACTCTTTTTATATGATTCAGCAACTCCTGGTGTTGCTTTATTATCTTTATCAAGTCGATATAAACCTTCCATTACGTTGTTTAAAGCTAGAAACGATACTTGGTCTGTCGCTTTAGCAGAGTCCATAGATGGAATCTCTTGAGACTCTGTTAAATTAAGCACTTGCTTCGCCGCTAGCTTTCCGCCTTCTTTTTCACCACTTTTCGGTGTTGTGCTTGCCTTCTCTTTATCTCCTGATCCAGAGCAAGCTGTTAATGCCATACTCATTACTAAAACTGGTGCTACGACCGCTGTCAATTTTTTCATCTTTTTTCTCTTCATTTTTTGTACCCTCCCCAATTATATGTACGATATTAACATTTAGAATTTCTCTACTAACTTTCGTTATCAGAAAATTCTTATTAATTAATATTCTACTATTTTTTAAAATTTTGTAAAGTATTTTTGTAAATTTTCTAAATATTTATTTTTTTATTATAGTAACTTGTTGTTTTAACTACTATATGAATTATCCCCGTCTACTTATATGTAAACATCCCTCCCCTTATTCCAATCTATTACTACGTTCTATATTTTTCTTATTAGCATGAGGTCTCTTACTATCATCTGTCTTACTACTTACTGACCTCTCTAAATCCCTCCGATAGAACCTTCCTAATTACCTACCCGATTCTCAATAGGCTAACGAGATTTATTCCCTTATACATACTAAAAAGCATTTCACTTTATTTTTTTCCGCCATCCTCAGTTACATACGCCCACTTAAAGCTATATTCTGGACTGATGTTATGTTTCACAATTCCTTTTACATTCGGTTTCATTACATACGATCTTCCTGTTTGATATAAAGGAACTAACCCTGCATCTTCTTCAAGGAATAATTTTTCAGCTTTCCCTAACGTTTCCCAGCGTTTTTTCGCATCACTCATTAATTCATTACCTGCTTTTCCTACCATTTCATCGTATTTTGGATTTGAATAACTCATTTGGTTGTACGGGCTCTTCGATTCAAACATATCAATAAATGTCATTGGATCCGCATAGTCTGGACTCCAACCTGCATAAGAAATTTCATAATCTTGCGCAGTTTCTAATTTTAATTTTTGTTTGAACGGCTGAATTTTCGTATTAATCGTTACACCTTTTAAATTTTTCTCAATTTGATCTTTTACATAGTCAGCAATCTTTTTCGCAGTTCCATCATCATAGCTTAGCAATTCAATTGTAACTTGATCTTTTCCAAGTTCTTTTTTCGCTTCTTCCCACGCTGCTGCTCCTTTTTTCGGATTATATTTCAGACCATTTTTAAATGTATCTTGATAATCTTTACCATCTGGCCCTGTCGCAAGTCCTTTTGGAACCAATTGATCTGTTGCTTTTGAACCATTATTTAAAATTACATTTGCCAATCCTTTTTTATCAACTGATAATGCAATTGCTTCACGAAGTTTTTTGCTCTTTAAAGGCGTATCTTGTCCGTTACGTTTTTGATTTAAACGTAAGAAGAATGTACTTGATTCCGCATACTCACCATATTCTTCTTTGTTCGATTTATATTTATCTACAAACTCTCCTGATAGTAATGTAAAATCAATTGATCCTGTATCATATAAGTTTACTTTCGTTGCAACCTCTTTTACTACACTATAGTTAATTTCTTCTAACTTCACAGTCTTTTTATCCCAGTACTTATCATTTTTCTTCAGCTGCCAACCTTGTTCATGTTTCCATGAAGACATAACGAATGGACCGTTATACACAGTTGTATCTGCTTCTAAACCGTACTTATCACCTTTTTCTTTTACGAATTTTTCATTTAATGGATAGTATGATGGGAATGCTAATAAATTTAAGAAATACGGTACCGGTTTTTCTAATTCTACTTCTAGCGTGTAATCATCTACCGCCTTCGCTCCTAATTCAGTTACAGGTTTTTCTCCTTTATTAATCGCTTCTGCATTTTTAATATAGTAAGCAATAAATGCATATTCTGCCGCAGTATTCTTATCAAGTAAGCGCTGCCATGCGAAAACGAAATCTTTCGCTGTTACAGGTTCACCATTTGACCATTTTGCATCTTTTCGCAGTTTAAACGTATACTTTTTACCATCTTCACTTTTCGTACTAGACTCTGCCGCAGCAGGAATTGGCTTATTCTCTTTATCAAGGCGATATAGGCCTTCCATCGTGTTCCCTAAAATTTGCGAACCTAATGTATCAGTAGATTTAGAAGTATCCATCGTCGGAATTTCTTGGTTTTCCGTACGATTTAATACTTGTTTCGCTGCATATTTAATATCAGATTTTTTTTCTTCCCCACTATTTGATGTAGTAGTCGTTTTCTTTTCCCCACCTGACCCAGAACATGCTGTCAATGCAACACTCATCGCTAAAACTGGTACTACAACTGCCGTTAACTTTTTCATCTTTTTTCTCTTCATTTTTTTACCCTCCCTAATTATATGTACATTACCAACCCTTGAGAGACCCCTTGCTAAAGATTTATTTTTCAGAAAATTACAACTAATGTTATTCTACTCTTTTTTTCGTATTTGTAAATAGTTTTATTTTAAATATTCTGACTTTTGTAATTTAGTAGGATTTATCCCCCATCTACTATATGTACATACTATACACCTTATTCTCCTCTATTTAACCATACTAAAAATTAGTATTTTAAGCTCATAAAAAAAGCATTTAAAAGTAGCTAAGCCACTTTTAAATGCTTTTTCAACTCTATTATTTTTCAGTCACATATGCCCACTTAAAGCTAAATTCTGGACTGATATTATGTTTTACTACTCCCTTTACATTTGGCTGTAAAACATAAGAATCTCCACGTTGATATAAAGGTACAATCGCTACATCTTCTTCAAGTAATGTTTTTTCAGCTTTTCCTAACTCTTCCCAACGTTTTTTCGCATCGCTCATTAATTCCGTTCCAGCTTTTTTCACCATGCCGTCATATTTAGGGTCAGAGAAGCTCATTTGGTTATGAGAATGTCCAGTCTCAAACATATCTAAGAACGTCATTGGATCTGCATAATCCGGATTCCATCCGCCATACGAAATATCATATTGTTGTTCAGTTTCTAATTTTAGTTTTTGTTTAAATGGTTGAAGTTTAATATTAACTGTTACACCTTTTAAGTTTTTCTCAATCTGATCTTTAATATATTCGCCAACTTTTTTCGCATTACCAGTATCGTAGTTTAAGAATTCAATCGTAACTTGATCTTTTCCAAGTTCTTTTTTCGCTTCTTCCCAAGCTGCAGCAGCTTTTTTAGCATTTGGTTTTAAACCATTTTTAAACGTTTCTTGGAAGTCTTTACCGTCTGGTCCAGTTGCTAAACCTTTTGGTACTAAGAAGTCAGCTTCTTTTGATCCATCATTTAAAATTACGTTTGCTAAATTCTTTTTATCAACTGATAGTGCAATTGCTTCACGTAACTTTTTACTCTTTAATGGTGTATCTTGTCCATCACGTTTTTGGTTCATACGAATGAAATACGTACTCACTTGTGAATATGTGCCAAATTCATCTTTCTTGCTTCTATATTTATCAACGAACTCTCCATTTAATAAAGCGAAGTCAACTTGACCGCTATCATATAGATTGACTAAAGTCGCAGCCTCTTTAACAACACTAAAGTTAACTTCTTCCAGTTTCACAGTCTTTTTATCCCAATATTGATCATTTTTCTTTAATTGCCATCCTTGTTCATGCTTCCAATCTTTAAGAACGAACGGTCCGTTATAGACAGTTGTATCAGACTCTAAACCGAACTTCTCGCCCTTTTCTTTAACGAACTTTTCGTTTAATGGATAATATGATGGGAATGCTACTAAGTTTAAGAAGTACGGTACTGCTTGCTCTAACTCAACTTCAAGCGTAAGATCATCTACTGCTTTTACTCCTAATTCAGTTACAGGTTTTTCTCCTTTATTTACTACTTCTGCATTTTTAATCGGGAATGCGATAAATGCATACTCAGCAGCTGTTTTTGGATCTAATAGACGTTGCCAAGCGTATACGAAATCTTTCGCAGTTACTGGATCTCCATTTGACCATTTTGCATCTTTGCGTAGTTTGAACGTATATTTTTTACCATCTTCACTTTTCGTGCTAGATTCTGCTGCTGCTGGAATCGGCTTATTGTCTTTATCAAGACGATATAACCCTTCCATCGTATTACCTAGCATTTGTGAAGATACTGTATCAGTTGATTTTGAAGAGTCCATCGTCGGAATCTCTTGTGTTACTGTTCGATTTAACACTTGTTTTGCTGCTAATTTTTCCCCTGACTTACTATCTCCACTAGAGCTAGAATTTGTGCTTGTCTTCTTATCTCCACCTGATGTAGAACATGCTGTTAACGCCATGCTCATTGCTAAAACCGGTGCTACAACTGCTGTTAGTTTTTTCATTTGTTTCTTTTTCATTTTGTACCCTCCCTAATTCTTAACGATAGCTATTAAAGAATTTTCTGATAATTCTGTTTTTCTCTATATATTTATCAGACGATTCTTACTAATTCTTATTCTACTAATTTTTTAATTTTTGTAAAGTATTATTATTGAAAATTTTTAAAAAATTATTTTTTTACAGTAATATTCATAAAAATTCCATATGTTGTTCAAACCTTATTTTGCATTCATACACATTCCTTGTTTTAATCACTTCCATCTCATTTACCGCTTGAATACTTGTTAATTATTGCTAATAAATAATGCATATATCTAAAAACATCTTTTCTACAAAAATAAAAAAGTCAGCAAAGCTGACTTTTTACCTGGCCATTTTTTCTCGTTTCATTTCCTCTACTACTCTCGTATACTTCTCATCATCAAATTCATTTTCACTTTTTGCAACAACTACAGTTGCAATACCGTTACCAATTAAATTAACGATAGCACGTGCTTCTGACATGAAACGATCTACACCAAGTAATAACGCTAAACCTTCTAATGGGATAACATTCATTGCAGATAGAGTAGATGCTAGTACAATGAATCCCCCGCCGGTTACTGCTGCTGCTCCTTTAGATGTAACTAATAAAATAGCTATTATTGTTAATTGTTGACCTAGTGAAAGATCGACGTGGAAAACTTGTGCTAAAAATATAGTAGCCATCGATAAATAAATTGTTGTTCCATCTAAATTAAAAGAATAGCCTGTTGGAATGACTAAACCTACTACCGGTTTCGAACACCCGAAGTCTTCCATCTTTGTCATCATTCGCGGCAGTACTGATTCTGACGATGATGTCCCGAGAACAATAAGTAATTCTTCTTTAATATGCGCTAAATATTTCCACAAACTAAATTTATACAGTTTACAAATGAAATTTAAAACAATAAAAACAAATAATGCCATTGTCGCATATACACAAATCATTAATTTGCCAAGTGGTATGAGCGTGCTTAAACCATACTTCCCAATTGTAAATGCCATCCCACCGAATGCTCCAACCGGTGCTAATTTCATTACAATTGATAAAATGTTAAAAAATACTTTCGATAATCTTTCAAAAAAATCAATAACCGGTTGTCCATTTTTCCCTAACATCGTTAATCCTGCGCCGAATAAAATGGAGAAGAATAACACTTGTAAAATATCACCTTTTGCAAATGCTTCAAACATGTTAGACGGCACAATATGTAAAAAGAAATCCATCCATTTCATTTCTTGCCCGCTTTGTACATATTGTGAAACATCTCCGCCTTTTAGTTTTGAGGGATCTAATCCATCTCCGGGACGCACAACATTTGCTACGATGATACCAATAATTAAAGCAGCTGTTGTAACAATTTCAAAATATAGTAGTGCCTTCCCACCAACACGGCCTACCTTTTTCATACTTCCCATACTTGCAATACCGAGTACAATTGTTAAAAAGATAATCGGTGCAATAACCATTTTAATCATATTGATGAATGTTTCACCAATTGGCTTCATTTGTTGTCCAACACTCGGCCAAATTGCCCCTACTGCAATACCACAAATAATGGCCACAATAACTTGGAATGTTAAATTCTTTGCAATTCTCATTTTTGCTACTCCCCTGTATTTTCATTTCTCCCAAACTATTTTAAGCAATAACATTTATTCTATATGGTAGCCCCCTTGCTACTTAACTTGAACCCTACTATTATGTTACACTATTAACTAAAATTTTAAAATAGTATATAACATTAAAAACTAAATGTCATACCATTAGACAAAAATAAAAAAGCAGACATTTCGTCTGCTTTAATTCTCCTCAATTTGCTTTTCACTTAATCCTAGATGTGTTCTAAGAGTATTACTCAAACTCTGTAGATCTTTTTTATTAGGATTATAATAATATACACGTTGCCCGTTTGGGCCATTAGGTAAGTATAAATCATCACCAGCTAATTGTATTTTTTCAACTGAACCGTTTAAACCGTATTTATAAAAAGATAAAATATCATCCATTACTAAATTTGTTTTAAAATCACCATCAACCGCCTCAACTATTTTTTCTAACTTCGCAATCGATCCTACACTTTTTAATTTACTTAAAATCGCTTCAATAACAAGTTGTTGGCGTTGTCCTCTCATTGCATCACTATCAATATGGCGCGTTCTTGCTAGTGCAAGTGCTTCTTCCCCATTTAATTTTTGTAATCCTTTTTTCAAATGAATCGCTTCAGGTTCATCTTTACTATTTTGCTCCGTAAATTCAACTGGGACATCCACTTCAATACCATCTAACCCATCAACAATTTTAGTAAAGGAACCAAAATTAAATTTCACAAAATAATCAACAGGCACCTGTAACAATTTTTCTACCGCTTCCACAGAAGCTTGCGGTCCTCCATCTTTACCATTTTTAACGAAACCACTTCCATATGCATGGGTTATTTTATCTTTTTTCTTTTCAACTGGAACATATGTATATGTATCACGCGGTATACTCGTTAATTTCACTGTTTTATCATCTTTATTAAAAGTCGCTAACAATAATGCGTCTGTATGAAATGCACCATTATATTCCTTTTGTCGTTCTTGATTTTCATCAATTCCCATAATTAAAAGTGAAACATGATTTGCAATTGGCTTTACAGATTTCTCACGTAAATTGGATTTTTCGCCTCGTGCTAAATTCAAATTAGATTTTTGTACGAGACTAGAAGTTTTCATATATACATAGGCTCCATAGCCAATTCCACCAAATAGTAATACCGCCAGTAGTAAACTTATTATCTTTTTCTTTTTATATTTTTGCTTATTTTTCTCTTCTCTTAAAGATGAATGATTCCCCATTTACTCTCCTCCTGTTTCTATTCACCCAATATGTTTTTCATTTTTTCATATTTAGCGCTATCCTTTTGAAACATACTTTCTTTCAATCCCTTATCTATTTGTATCCATTCAGTCGTAACTGAATATTGAATCAAGCCTTCTTGAAAACTAAGAAATTTCAACATAATCCCTGTATTTTTCTCCACAACCATTTCGAATTTCCCTCTTAAATCTTCAGAGGTGCTAACAGGCATCTCTATGTTGATAACTCCTTCAATTTTGTAACAATCTAATCCAAGATATTTCGTTTCTTTATAATTCCAATCTTTATATCGAATTAACAAATCTGCGAATTCTGATTGAATACTATATTTAGCTAGCCCTACATATTCATCATCATATCTCTTTTTCTCATCTGATTTTCTCACTAACCTTTCCGTAGGATTTAATTTTAATAGTTCATTGTTTCTTTCTTTTGGGTTCCATTTTGTCTCTTTATAGGTATACTTCTCATCATCAAACTCTTTTTTCTTGCCCTCGTTATATATAATTGTTCGTTTTTTCGCTAGTTTATCTTCTTTCGAAGAGATACCTCTTTGTTTCTCCGTATCAATCGCATACTTATATGTTGTAGCAATTCTTGATGAGCTAGAATATTCCTCAAATTGTCCTGAAATATTTTTAAAATAATCAATAGAATCTAGCATTTTTTGATGAATCTTTTCTTTATCTGGATAATGTACATTCGATTTTATTTCTTCTTCATTTTCAAAATCAGAAAACGCTTTTTTCTTTACATATTCAAATACTCCACCATTTTGCGCAAAACTTTGTATAGAAAACTCAGACATAGATACCACTGAAAGTATACAAACCGCTGCACTAATTATCATCATATGAATTTTGTAACTCTTCTTTTTTACCTTAAGATTATGTAGCGTACCATTAATCTTTTCATTTAACTCTGGAGGTACTATAACATTTTCATCTTTTATTCTCTTTTTTAATTTCTCATCAAATAATTTTTCATTATCCATCCTTTACACCCCCTATTCCATCTTTAATCGTTTTTGTAGTTGTTCCCTCGCGCGTGACAATCTTGATTTCACTGTTCCTTTCGGTATTTCTAACAGCTTTGCTATACTCACTTGATTCATGTCTTCATAGTAATAAAGCACCGTAACAGCTCTTAATTCTTCATGTAACGACTGAATCGCATTACACAAATCTATATCTTCATACTGATCACACGCACTCATATTGTAATCATTCTCTTCTGTCACAATTACATTTTTATACGCTCTAATAATATTGTTACACTCATTTATTAGTATTCGAATTAACCAAGTTTGAAAAAATTCTTCTTTCTTTAATTTTTTTATATTTTCATAGGCTTTTAAAATTGTTGTCTGTATCGCATCCTCTATATTTGTCTCATCACGTAACATCGCCTTTGCTATTCGATACATCTTCACTTTTTCTGTATGTATAAGCGCTACAAAGGCTTCATGATCACCTTTTTTCGCTAAAGAAACATCCGTTTCTTCTTTTATAATCATTTTATATAAAGGGATTACTTTCACAATCGCTCCTCCTGTTTCATCCTCACTTCATCACTTCCAATTTAACTTTACATGTATTAGACGTATGAACCTAGAAAAAGGTTCACTTTTTTGAATATTTTCGTAATTAAAAAGATAAATATCCTTTATAAGTATGCAATAAACATACTAGTTTAAATTTACAAATAAAAAAAGCCCACTTTCTCAGTGGACTTTCTACTCTATAACGGTAAATCCCTCTTCCTAAATACTACAATCGCTACGATAAAAATACAAAGCGCTACAGCAGTTAAACTTATACTTACCGGCCATATATTATATGATCCTTCAGCAATTTCTTTCGGACGAAACAGCGTGAATAATGATAGGTTTTTCATCCATTCTAACTTATCACTTAACTTCCCTACCATATCTAATACGAAAAATAAGATAGTTAAACTCGCTGAATAACTTAGTGCTTTTCTTTCGTCATTACATATACAAGAAAAGAAAAATGAATAGGCACTAACGACTAAAAATATGAGTCCTCCGACTACATTTATCTTCAAAAATAATTCTTTATTTAAGTTATTATCCTCTAAAAACCATTCAGCACCTACTATACCCGCTACATACGTAACCGCTACAATAATCAGTAGTCCTAATATAAGAATAGCCGCTTGCGTAATTGCGATTCGTACTCTAGATACAGGCGTTGCTAGCAAGTATGCCATTGCTCCTTTATCTACATGATGAGCAATTAAATGTGTCGCAACTGTTACGCAAAAAATTGTTAAAATGATAATAAACAATAGACTATAGTATTCGCCCGCTAGAAAATCCATTACGTTTTGAATCGGACTTTCCATACCAACGATTTTTTTCACACTATCAGGCATGGCACCTATTAATTCATTTAGCCCTTTTGCTGATACCATTGACGGGAATATCCAAATTAATAACCACAGATATAAAGCTGCACCAGACGCATAACTCAAAATACTTTTTTGTGTTTCTTTCAAACTAGCTAAAAATAATTGCTTATTCATGCGTTATCCCTTCTTTCTTATCGTAATAATGCATAAATAAATGTTCTAAATCCATCGCTCTCGTTTGAAGTGCCGTTACATTGTAGTTTGAAAGTGTTTGTAAAACAGTTTGATAGTTTCCTTGTACAATGATAGATGCCTCTCTGCCTTTTACCGCTTCAAATTGCAAATTACACTTTGTAAGAGACTCAATCTCTTCTTGTGATGATACTGTTACATCTATCACCTGTCTTCTCATACTTTGTAAATCGTGAATATTTTCAACCGTTACGAGTCGACCATCTTTAATAATAGCTACTCTGTCACAAGTTCTCTCAATTTCAGTGAAAATATGCGAAGACATAAGAATTGTTTTTCCTCTTTGCTTTTCCTCTAATATTAAATCTATAAACACTTGCTGCATAAGTGGATCAAGTCCAGATGTTGGCTCATCTAAAATTAACACCTCTGGATCGTGCATAAATGCAGCGACTATCCCTACTTTTTGCTTCATTCCTTTAGACATTTTGCGAATCTGTGTTTTCACATCAAATTGCAGACGCTCTATTAGTTCATCTCGTCTTTTTGTATCCTTTAATCCACGCATTCCTTGCATTAATTTTAAAAACTCTAATCCGTTCATTCCTTCAATAAAAGAAATTTCACCCGGTAGATAACCAACTTCCCTTTGAATTTTCGCTGCTTCATTCCAACAATCTAATCCAAAAATTGTCGCTTTACCAGCTGTCGGTTTTATAAATCCCATTAAATTACGAATCGTCGTTGATTTTCCAGCACCATTTGGGCCTAAATAACCAAATACTTCTCCCTTTTTTACATCAAATGTAATATGAAACAAACCTTTTCCATTCGAAAACTGTTTTGTGACATCTTGAACTGAAATCATAATTCCACCTCATTTTTTGAAATATTTAATATGTGATATTTCAAAATTATTGTACTCCTCATCTTCCATATTCGCAACAACTTTTTGAAATATTTATTAGTTCATATTTCAAAATTATTGTTTTCCATTATTTTTTCTTGTATATTTTAAGTGAGGTGATTGCATTGAACGGCTTTGAAAGAGTAAAAGAAAAGAAAAAACGTGCCATTAAAGAAGCAGCATTCGTATTATTTTCAGAACGTGGATTTAATGAAGTGAAAATAGAACATATCGCAAAAGAAGCCAACGTTTCTCAAGTTACAATTTATAATCATTTCGGAAGTAAAGATGCGTTATTTAGGGAGCTTATACAAGAATTTATCATATCTGAATTTCAATATTATAAAGATCTTGCAGAAGAAAAATTACCTTTTCATGATATGATGCAAAAAATGATTGTAAGAAAAATGAATACTGGCGGGTTATTTCAACCTGATATGTTACTGCAAATGATGCAAAGGGACGAAGAACTCCGAAAGTTTATTTATAGTTATCAAAATGAAAAAATCTTGCCCTGGTATTTAGAAATATTAGAACGAGCTCAGCGCAAAAACGAAATTAATCCACACCTTACTAAAGAAATGATGTTACTTTACATTCAAATGTTTACTAAATTAGGTGATGATTTTGGGGCACAACTTCTTGAAGGAAATCGCGAAAAACATATACAAGATATAGTCACTATGTTCTTCTATGGTCTTTCTGTTCCACAAAAATAAAAAAGACACGAATTTCGTGTCTTTTTATTTTATAGAAATGACTCTACCTTTTTCACTGCTTTCAATCGCTAATTGAATCAGTTTAATAACATCTAAACCTTCTTTTGCTGTTACAGGTAGTTTCTCACCATTTAATATACTATCTCGCACACCTTTATAATAATTGTCATAACAACCGACTTCTGTTGGAATACGCTCTAAGTTTTCTTCTGTTTCTAAAGTAGCAAAATTCTCTTCATCGTCTACTCCATAACCGTTATCACCTGGCTTCATTCCATTTTTTAATTGCTCTTCCTGCGAATCCATACCGTACTTCACGATAGAACCTTTCTCTCCATGCACTATAAAATGCGGTCCAGCTTTTTTCACATAACTGCTACTACGTAAAATGACACGTTTAACTCCGTAATGAAGTACTATGTGGAAATAATCATCCACCTCTGCACCTGGTCGTTGTTTTATTACATCTGCACTTATTGCATCTGGTTTCCCGAATATTGATAACGCTTGGTCAATTAAATGCGATCCTAAATCGTATAATATACCGGAGCCTGGTAGATTTTTTTCTCTCCATCGATCACGTACATGTGGACGGAAACGATCAAAATTCGATTCATATGCGTATATATTCCCTACTCTGTTTTCTCCTAACAATTTCTTAATTGTTAAGAAATCATTATCAAAACGACGATTATGATATACGCTTAACATTACATTATGCTGCTCTGCTAATGAAATAAGCTTTTCCCCTTCTTCAATTGAGACAACAAATGGTTTTTCTACAACAACATGCTTACCGTTTAAAATTGCTTCTTTTACATATGGAAAATGAGTTGTATTAGGTGATGTAATAACAACTAAGTCAACATCAGCTCGCTTCACCAATTCATCAATTGTACTAACAACATTAGCATTTGGTAATGTTTCTTTTACTACCTCTTCTTTTGAGGATAATACAGCACGAATATCATATTCTTCTATCGTTTGTAATAGTGGGATATGAAATGTCGTACTAGAAAAACCAAATCCTACAATCCCTACACCTATTTTTTTCATGTTGCCCCTCCATTTGTCCCGCTTTAACGGGCAGTAAGATTCCTAACCCAAAATTCAGCGAAAGCTAAGGAATTAGGTGAGAAATCAACTGCTTGTTAAAGCCCGATTGGTTCAACTAATAATCAGTGTGGATAAAGAAAATCCCCATTGATTAAAGTTTCACTTTATGAGAACGATTTCATTCGGTTATTATAACAAGATTATTATTATTTACATAATAAATTGCCTAGAAAAAAGCATCTTGCTATTATTCATAGCAAGATGCCCTCTTTATTCTGGTCTTTTCTTCGTCCACGTTTCTACTACTTCACCAGTATCATTAACATCTAGCACTAGGCTACCATTACTATACCGGTCTTTATTTCGATACGCTTTCGGATCAATCTCTTCTACAATGTTTTTCTCTGTCTTCATGTAAACTAATTCATCGTCCCGAACAATTTCAATACCGACAATGCGGTACGGATTACGTTTTAATTCTTTGAAAATAACAAGACCTCGTTTCGCCCTCGTTGATTTTTCAATTTCTGATGCTTTTAGACGTTTTACAGCACCGCGCTGTGTTACGAGAATAAGTTGATCTTTGTCACCATTTAACGGTTTACCAGAAGCGACATAGTCATCTTCTTTTAAATTAATTGCTTTCACGCCAGCAGCTCTTACACCGACTGGACTTACTTCATCTTCATGGAAAATAAGTGCATATGCACCGTGTGTAGCAAGAACGATATCACTCGTTCCATCTGTCGCAAATATATCGACAACTTCATCATCTTTTTTCAAGTTTACAGCAACGAATGCCCTTGAATAACGCTGAACTTTATATTGATTTAATTCTGTTTTCTTTATCATACCATTTCTTGTTACAAATACGATAAATCGTTTTTCTTCCTCAAAGTTCTGTACAACCGTTGCCCAAATGATTGTTTCATCCCGGTCGAGTGAAACGATATTAGCAACGTGCTGACCTAAATCTTTCCAACGAATATCTGGCATTTCGTATACTGGCAGATATATATAGTTTCCTTTATTCGTAAATAAGAGGACTGTCTCTGTCGTATTCGTATCGAATCGTTCAAGTAAGATGTCACCCTCTTTCATACCGAAGTCTTTGCCGTTTGAGGCATTGTGTGAGCGCCATCCAGTACGTTTCACATATCCTTCTTTCGTTACAGTAACGATGACATCTTCTTGTGGGATCATAACTTCTACATCGATTTTAATTTCCTCGATTTGATCTTCAATAATCGCGCGTCGATCATCACTATATGTTTTCTTAACTCTCTTTAAATCTGTTTTAATTACTTGAAGTAATCTTTTTTCACTTTGTAAAATTGCCTGTAGCTCAATAATTTTCTTATTAAGCTCATCTGCTTCTTCTTGTAACGCCGTAATGTCTGTATTCGTTAAGCGATATAATTGCAAGGAAACAATTGCTTCTGCCTGTGCTTCTGTAAAGCCAAATTTTGCACTTAAATTATCTTTCGCGTTACGTTTATCTTTTGAAGCTCGAATTGTTTCAATTACTTGGTCTAAAATCGATAATGCTTTCTTTAAACCTTCTACAATATGTTGACGATTTTCTGCTTTTCTTAATTCATATTGCGAACGTCTCGTAATAACCTCTTTTTGATGTCCAATATAAGCATCTAAAATTTTCGGTAATGTCATAAGTGTTGGACGACGATTATTGATCGCTACCATATTAAAGTTATATGGAATTTGCAAATCTGTATTTTTATATAAATAATTTAAAATACCTTCGGCGTTTGCTTCTTTCTTTAATTCAACAACAATTCGTAAACCAGTACGATCTGTCTCATCACGCACTTCAGCAATACCATCTAACTTTTTATCTAGACGTAATTCATCCATTTTCTTTACAAGATTTGCCTTATTCACTTCGTAAGGAATTTCAGTGATTACAATTTGTTGTTTCCCACCGCGCACTGTTTCAACTTCTGCTTTTCCGCGAATAATAATTTTACCTTTACCTGTTTCATACGCCTTTTTAATACCATCAATCCCCTGAATAATACCGCCTGTTGGGAAATCTGGTCCTTTCATAACTGTTAATAAATCATCAACAGTACTATTTGGCTTATCAATACGCATCATTGTAGCATCAATAACTTCTCCAAGATGATGCGGAGGAATTTCTGTTGCATAACCAGCGGAAATCCCTGTAGATCCGTTCACTAATAAATTCGGGAACGCTGCTGGTAATACAACCGGTTCTTCACTCGTATCATCAAAGTTTGACACGAATTCAACTGTTTCTTTATCAAGATCACGTAATAATTCAGATGCGATTGGTGATAAACGAGCTTCCGTATAACGCATCGCTGCCGCTGGGTCCCCATCAACACTACCGTTATTACCATGCATTTCAACTAAAACATTACGTACTTTCCAAGTTTGGCTTAAGCGTACCATTGCTTCATATACAGAGGAATCTCCATGTGGATGATAATTACCGATAACATTACCTACTGTTTTAGCTGATTTACGAAACGCTTTATCATGTACATTACCTTCTACATACATAGAATATAAAATACGTCTTTGTACTGGCTTTAAGCCATCACGTGCATCTGGAAGTGCACGATCTTGAATAATATATTTACTATAACGTGCAAAGCGATCACCTAACACGTCTTCAAGCGGGAGGTCATGAAACTTCTCTGCTTGCATGTTATTCCACCTCCGTCTCCATAATCATTTCATTTTCTAAAATATTTCCTTCTTCTTGCATACCAAACTGTACATTACGTTCAATCCATTTACGGCGCGGTTCTACTTTATCGCCCATTAATGTTGTAACGCGACGCTCTGCTCTTGCTGCATCATCAATTTTCACGCGAATTAATGTACGCGTTTCAGGATTCATTGTTGTTTCCCATAATTGATCCGCATTCATTTCACCAAGTCCTTTATAACGTTGTAACATATAGCCTTTTCCAACTTTTTTCGTTACACCGTCTAATTCCTCATCTGACCAAGCGTATTCAATTACCTCACTCTTACCTTTTCCTTTACTTACTTTGTATAAAGGAGGAAGTGCGATAAACACTTTACCAGCTTCGATAAGTGGCTTCATATATCTGTAGAAGAACGTTAATAACAATACTTGAATATGAGCCCCATCCGTATCGGCATCGGTCATAATTACAACTTTATCGTAGTTAATATCTTCAACATCAAATTCATTTCCTACACCGCCGCCAATCGCATAAATGATTGTATTAATCTCTTCATTTTTAAAGATATCAGCAAGCTTTGCTTTTTCTGTATTAATTACTTTACCACGTAACGGTAATACGGCCTGGAAACGTCGGTCTCGTCCTTGTTTCGCAGAACCACCGGCAGAGTCACCCTCTACTAGGTACAGTTCATTTTTTTGCGGGTTACGTGATTGTGCAGGTGTTAATTTCCCGCTTAACGTACCTTCTGATTTTTTCTTTTTCTTACCACTACGCGCTTCTTCTCTTGCTTTACGGGCTGCTTCACGGGCTTGTGCTGCTTTAATTGCTTTTCTCACAAGAAGTGTAGCTACATCAGGATTTTCTTCTAAAAAGTATGCTAAATGCTCAGATACAATGGCATCAATTGAAGAACGCGCTTCACTTGTACCTAGTTTCCCTTTCGTTTGCCCTTCAAACTGAAGCACTTCTTCTGGTACACGTACCGAAACGATAGCCGCTACACCTTCACGAATATCTGTGCCTTCTAAGTTTTTATCTTTTTCTTTTAATAGTGCTACTTTACGAGCATACTCGTTAAACACACGCGTCATCGCTGTTTTAAATCCAGCTTCGTGTGTTCCACCATCTTTTGTACGTACGTTATTTACAAACGATAAAATGTTTTCTGAGTAGCCATCGTTAAATTGAAATGCTAGTTCTGCTTCAATTCCATTTTGTTCACCAGTGAAATATACAACTGGATGAATGGAATCTTTTTCTTCGTTTAAATATGAAACGAAAGCTTCAATTCCCGTTTCATAATGAAATACATCCTCTAAATCATTTCGCTCATCTTTTATCGAGATTTTCATTCCTTTTAATAAGAATGCAGATTCACGTAATCTCTCACATAATGTTTCATAATTATAATTTGTTGTGCTGAAAATCGTTGTATCTGGTTTGAAATGCATCGTAGTACCAGACTCTTTCGTCTTCCCGATTTTCTCAAGCGTCGTTACAGGAACACCGCCATTTTCAAAGCGTTGTTCGTAAATATTTCCGTCACGCTTAATCGTTACGACTAACCATTCTGATAAGGCATTTACAACCGATGCCCCAACACCGTGCAAACCACCACTCGTTTTGTAACCACCTTGACCAAACTTACCACCGGCATGAAGTACAGTTAAAATAACTTCAGGTGTAGGTTTCCCAAGTTTATGCATTCCCGTAGGCATTCCTCGCCCTTTATCTATAACGCTAATACTATTATCTTTATGTATTACGACTGAAATTTCGTCGCCAAATCCCGCTAACGCTTCGTCAACGGAGTTATCTACTATTTCATATACTAAATGATGCAATCCACGGCTGTCCGTGCTCCCGATATACATACCCGGGCGTTTTCGAACGGCTTCAAGTCCTTCTAACACTTGAATCGCATCTTCATTATATTGGAACTGATGCTTCGCCAAACTCCTTGCCCCTTTCCTAATCCAAAATCAGAACATATGTTTCTATTATAGAATAACGCCTCGACTATAGTTTTGGCAAGTTATCTTATCTCTTTTATATACCATTTTCAATAGAAAAATCCTTGTTTTCTCACAAGGATTCCTCTAGGCTACTATTTCAGAAAAATAATCGTTTGTCAACGAGAAATGGATATGTATTCCAAGATTACACATTCCAAACCTTTATTATGATCCAAATGATCAAGATCCAAAATGGGATTACAAATAACAACCCCCAAAAACAGCCTTTAAAAAATCTCATGATGAACACCTCGTTCATCGGCCCTACTTATCTATAATGAGGGCTGAATCAATCTTTCTACCTTTAAATCTATACTATTTTGTCATCGCATGTTCTACTTTAATACAACGATCCATTATTACAGTATAGTCTTTTTCTTTTAAAAATTTATATGTATCCTCATCTTGTACTCCTAATTGTGCCCAAAAAACATCTGCATCAATCTCTACGAATTCTTTTGCAACATCCATTAAAAACTCTGAGCGACGAAATACATTTACTATGTCAACGTGTTCCTTAATATCCTTTAGTGAAGAAACTGCCTTTTCTCCAAGCACCTCATCTACTGTTGGATTAACTGGAATAATGCGGTATCCAGCATCTTGCATTGCTTTTGAAACCATATACGATGTACGTTCTGGCTTATCTGATAATCCAACAACCGCAATTGTTTTGCTTTTCTTTAACACTTCACCAATTTCCGTACGAGTTGGGTTTTCAATTGTCATAATTAATCCCTCCTATTCCTTTAGTATAGCCGATAAAGAAAGTCTCTTTCAATATGAAAGAGACTTTCTTTTATTTCAATTATTGATTCTTTGTAGCTGAATTATCTGCTAAAGTAGCCGATTTCGTCATTTTTTGACCGTTACGGTAGAATGTAACTTCTACTTTCTCGCCTACTTTTTTCTTTTCATATAAATATTTACGGAATTGAAGCGCATTCTCTACTTTTTGATTATCTAATGCTACTACGATATCATATTGCTCTAAACCAGCTTTTTCAGCCGGTGATATTGGGTAAATTTTACCTAATACAACACCATTAGTTACTTCTTTCGGTACTTTCAATTGATTGACTGCATAAGCTTGCACATCTTCTAATGAAACGACACCTACTCCAAGCGCTGGACGTTTCACTACTCCGTCTTTTTCAAGTGATTCAATAACTGGCTTTGCGATATTAATTGGAATAGCAAATCCAATTCCTTCAACTTCTTGTTGTGCAATTTTACTTGAGTTAATCCCAATTATTTCACCATTTTGGTTAAATAATGCACCACCACTGTTACCAGGGTTAATCGCTGCATCTGTTTGAATAACTTGTGCTTGCCAATCTGGTCGTTTATCGCCATCAATATCAACTGGAATTTCACGTTCTTTACTACTGATTATACCTTCCGTTACACTTCCATCAAAACCTAGTGGGTTACCGATTGCAATTGCTTTTTCACCCGCGCGGATTTTACTTGAGTCACCTAAAGTTGCAACTTTATTTACATTAGCCCCGTCAATTTCAACAACAGCTAAGTCTAACCAAGGATCTTTCCCTACTAACTTTGCATCTACCTTTTTACCATCACTTAGTTTTACAGCAAGTTTATTTGCACCATCTACTACGTGGTTGTTTGTTACGATATATGCTTTATTCCCTGCTTTTTTATAAATAACACCTGATCCTGAACCAGCTTGTTGTTCTTGACCTGTCGGTTGCATTGCAAATGGATCAACACTTTGTTGCATATTAATAACACCTACAACAACATCTTTCGCCCCTTCAATCATACCAGGTAAATCAGTTTCATTTTTCGCTTTATTTACAACAGGAACTACAGTACCTTCTACTTTTGAATCCGAACTAAATGATGATACTGGCGCTCCATTATTTTGAGCCCATGGCATATATGGTGCTGCAAAACTAATCGAAACCGCTCCGACTACAGCCCCCACTAAACCTGTGAAGAAATAGCCTTTTTTACTACCTGATTTTCTCACTTCTCTCGTTTCACTATGCTCTTCATTTAAATTTGGTCCGTCGTAATATCCCATGTTTTATTTCCCCTCTCTGGTGAATTCGTATTTTCAGTATAGTCACGTTTTGTGTCCTTCTTGTGAACTCATCGTGAAATCTAATTAAAAAAATACTCCTATCTAACATTGTAGACAAAAAAAGTATTTTTTGTACATTCTACCTTCAAAAGAGAGTATAAAATCGCCATTTCCCTAGGCTAAATTACACAAATCGTTCTAAATTATTCTTCAAATTTATAACCAACTCGAATAACAGTACCGATATGCTTTGCTTTATCTCCTAGCTTATTTCGAAGTTTTTTAATATGGGTATCAACCGTTCTGTCATCACCGTAATAGTCATATCCCCATAACTGATCTAATAAATGTTGACGTGATAACACGATTCCTTTGTTCTCCATTAAATACACAAGAAGTTCAAATTCTTTATGTGTCAATATAATTTCTTCTCCATCTACTAAAACAGTTCTAGATAGACGATTTACTTCTATTCCAGCTAAAGACATAGCATTTTCTTCCGCTACTCCTACCGCACCATCCGCACGTTTCAATAACGTCTTTGCGCGAGCTACTAATACTTTCGGGCTAAATGGTTTCGTTACATACTCGTCTGCACCTAATTCGAAACCTAGCAATGTATCATCCTCATCCGAACGTGCTGTCAACATAATAATTGGTACTGCTGATTCTTTTCTAATTCTTCTACAAACAGACCATCCATCTATTTCCGGTAACATAATATCTAACATAATTAAATCAATTTCATGCTCTGCAAATAACTCTAACGCTTTTTTTCCATCTTCTGCTTCGATTACTTCAAAGCCTTCATTACGAAAATAATCACTAACAATTTCACGTAATCTTCTTTCATCTTCAACAAGCAATACTGTTTTATTCATATAATCTATCCCGCCTTTTTACTCTTTCAATCGAATAATACGTTGATTGGAGCTTCCGCGAAATGGAAGTGTTAAATCTTTTTTCTCAACTTCAAACCTTCCATCGACTAAAACATCCCCATAATGTAACAACTCTATCATATCATTATTTTGAGAACTCTGTATCTCTTCTAACGTATAACCTGTATACATCCATAGGTTTTTTTTCAAATCTTTCACGATTTTTGCTACCTTTTTCACTTCAGCAGCTTGAAAAAATGGATCTCCACCTGAAAATGTTACATCAGTTAATGGATTACTTGCAATCTCTTTCACAATTTCTTCTACTGTCATTTCCGTTCCATTGTAAATATTCCACGATTTCGGATTATGGCAACCAACGCAACGATGCGGACAGCCCGCAAAAAACACGACTGTCCGCAATCCTTCTCCATCTACTACACTATCATGAATAATATTCATCACTTTCATTTATGTTTCACCCGATCTATCTCTTCACTACGTTTCGCACTATTCCACTTCGACATATCTCCTACAAGATAGCCTGTTATACGGCGAATTCTTTCTATATTAGCCTCATCTTTATTCCCGCAACTTGGACATTCATTCCCAATAACCCCGTGATAACTACAGCACTTACAACGGTCAACAGGATGATTAATTGAACCGTATCCAACGCCATGTTCTGCCATGGCTTGTACAATTTGTTTTAATGCCTTTTTGTTATGCATTGCTGCTCCATCTAGTTCAATATAAGTAATGTGTCCTCCATTACAGAGAGCATGGAACGGGCCTTCTAAACGGATTTTATTTATCGCTTGAATGTTATAATAAACTGGAATATGGAATGAATTCGTATAGTAATTATGGTTCGTTATACCGTTAATTCCACCAAATTCTTCTCTATCTTTTTTCACAAACTTTCCTGATAATCCTTCTGCTGGAGTTGCAATTACTGAGAAATTCAGTTGATGTTCTTCTGTCGCTTTATCCATTCTATCTCTCATAAAGGAAATAATTTCATACCCAAGTTTCCATGATTCTCCATCTTCCCCATGATGCTTTCCTGTTAAAGCTACTAAACATTCCGCAAGACCGATAAAACCAATACTTAACGTCCCTTGTTTTAAAATCGAGGCTACGAAGTCTTCAGGCTGCAACGTTTCTCCACCACGCCATACACCTTGTGAATATAAAAACTGAAAATCTCTTGCTCGCTTCGTACATTGATACGCATATCTTTCTAATAGCTGCTTAATTCCTAAATCTAAATAATAGTTTAGCGCTTCAAAAAACGCTTCTTTTGAACCACTAATTAACGCTAATTTCACTAAATTAATAGACGTAAATGATAAATTCCCTCTACCAATCGCTGTTTCTTCTCCATGTATATTAGACATAACACGGGTACGACATCCCATGTAACATACTTCACTTTCCGGTCTTCCATCATAATGCACTGCATTAAACGGAGCATCTAAAAATGAAAAGTTAGGGAACAATCGTTCAGCCGTTGTCTCTAATGCTAATTCAAATAAATCGTAGTTCGGATCACTTTCTTCAAAATTCACACCTTTTTTCATCTTGAAAATTTGAATCGGAAAAATCGGTGTCTCTCCTTTACCAAGTCCAGCTTGTGTCGCTTTTAAAAGTTGTTTAATTAACATTCTTCCTTCTTTTGATGTATCTGTTCCATAATTAATAGAAATAAACGGTACTTGTCCTCCGCCCCTACTATGCATACTATTCGAATTATGAACGAAAGCCTCACACGCTTGATACGTATCATTTTCCGTTTCTTTCCATGCGAATTCTTCTATTTGTTCTTTCGTAAGCGGATATGATTGTAATCGTTTTTTATGTCTCTCAATTGTTTTTCGTACATAAGGTGCTAAATCAATATCAAAGAGTGCAAACGATTGACCACCATGCTGCATATTTTGATTCGCTTGAAAAATAATAGACGAAAGAGCCAATGCACTTTTAATGTCTTGCGGTTGTCTCATATGTCCATGTCCAGTATGAAAACCGTTAGCAAGCATTTGCGCTAACGGAATTTGTGAACAAGTCGTCGTTCCTGTCGCATAAAAATCTAAATCATGTGGATATAATATATTTTCATTTATCGCTTTTTTCACTTGATCTGACAATAAATTCTCAACAGCATAATATTTTGCACTCTCAGATGCGAACGTTCCCATTACGCCCATTGGAGAGCGGCCGTCTACATTTGCATTTTCTTGCATTAAATCTTGTTCATTGCCGTGGACTATTGTCTCGAACACTTTCATTAATTCTTCTTCTCCACGTGTATTATTTTGTAACATTTATAACCCTCCACCAATATGTTGTTATCTTTTGATTAAAATGTTACTACATATAGTCTTACTGTTTCTGTGAGAAATGTAACATTACTGTGAAATTTTTTTCACGAAATAATGAATTTTTCATTTACAAAAAAGAAATGTGCTCTTTACAAATGTATGGTACAATATACGGGAAAAACTCTTTTTACCCTTTATCAACACATTTGAATAAAGGAGACTGAACTTATGGTTACTACATATCTTTTATTTATCGTTGCCTACTTACTTGGCTCGATTCCATTTGCACTAGTTGTTGGAAAAATCGGCTACGGAATCGATATTCGTGAGCACGGGAGCGGTAATCTAGGCGGAACAAACACATTCCGCACATTAGGGAAAAAAGCAGGTTTTACCGTTACAATTGCTGACATTTTAAAAGGGACATTAGCAACAAGTCTACCAATGATTTTCGGATTAGATATTCATCCACTATGGTTCGGGTTAGCGGCTGTTCTTGGACATGTCTATCCAATCTTCGCGAAATTCCGCGGTGGTAAAGCAGTTGCAACTTCTGCTGGGGTGCTATTATGCTATTCACCAGTTGTTTTTGCAATATTGGCTGTTGTATTTTTCACCCTTTTATTTACAACAAGATACGTATCACTTTCTTCTATGGTAACAGCAGTTGTTGCTGTTATTGCATCCATTGTTAGCGGGGATAAAATCTTCATTATTGCGATGTGTTTATTAGCAGGTATGGTTATTTATAAACACCGTGCAAATATCGGACGAATTATAAATAAAACTGAACCAAAAGCAAACTTTTCAAAAAAGCAAAAATAAGATCGTAACCCAAATAACGCAAAAAGAAAACGTGAAGCATATTAATAGCGTCTTTTTGCGTTATTTTTTATACTAAAGAAAAAGCAACATAATTTGGAGGAACTATACATGAATCTTTCCGTAACAAAAGAAGCAGCACAATGGTATAAAAATGAATTAAACTTACAATCAAATGAAACACTACGCTTTTTCGTACAATACGGTGGTTGCAGTACTGTGCAAAAAGGACTTTCTTTAGGGATTCGTAAAGATGATCCTGCACATCCTGCTGTTCAAATTCAAGAAGAAGGTATTAACTTCTTTATTGAAGGCGATGATGAATGGTTCTTCGATGGACATAATTTATCTGTTACACTTAACGAAGGTGACGACTTCCCACAATTTAATTATGAAAAATAAAAAAACGTGGCTTCTGCCACGCTTTTTTATTTTTTCTTAATTTCCTCATATTTCGTATACCACTCAGGATATAACTTTTTAAATGATACAGGGCGGAACCCTTCTTTTTTCGCACAAATATTCGTCGTACTTGCAGTAATACAAAGTTCACCATCACCATTATATATTTCATATCCATATACAACGCGAAGTGGGCTCACAGTATCTACCCATGTTTTTACGATTGCTTTTTCTCCGTAACGCATCGCTTTACGGTATGAAATTTGTAAATCTAACACAGGAGAAATAATTCCTTCTTTCTCCATTTCAACATATGAAAAACCTAAATCTTGTATAAGTTTCGTGCGACCTAACTCAAGCCACACTAAGTAGTTTGAATGGTAAACAACACCCATTTGATCTGTTTCCGCATAACGGATTTCAACTTCATGTTCTGCTACAAACATATGTATATTCGCCTTCTTTCACTTCTGCTACCTTGCATACATTTAATCATAATACAGTGACATCAAAAATAAAATAAAAATAGTGAATCTTTTCCCGAAAGGAGCAAGCATATGATTCAAATTGTAACGGTTCGTAGCGGTGATAGCGTATATAGCTTGGCATCAAAATATGGATCAACACCTGACGAAATAGTAAAAGACAATGGACTAAATCCCGCTGAAACGCTCGTTGTTGGTCAGGCACTTATCGTTAATACGAAAGGAAATAATTATTATGTACAGCCTGGTGACAGCCTCTATCGGATTTCTCAAACATATAATGTCCCCCTCGCTAGTTTAGCTAAAGTTAATAATTTATCTTTAAAATCTATTCTCCATGTCGGACAACAATTATATGTACCAAAAGGCACAAAACGATCTGTAGAATCCATCGCTTATTTACAACCTTCCACTATACCGATTAAAGAAAGTTTAGTTAATGCTACACGTGCCATCAATCCATTTTTAACATATTTAGCTTATTTTAGTTTTGAGGCAAAAAGAGATGGCACATTAAAAGAACCTACTGAAACAGCTAAAATTGCTAATATTGCAACGCAAGGGCAAACAATCCCTATGCTCGTTATTACAAATATTGAAAATGGTAATTTCAGTGCCGATCTAACATCGGTTATTTTACGCGACGCAACGATTCAAAACAAATTTATTACTAACATTTTGCAAACAGCTGAAAAATATGGCATGCGAGACATTCATTTCGATTTCGAGAGTGTAGCACCCGAAGACCGCGAGGCGTATAATCGCTTTTTACGAAATGTAAAAATTCGCTTACCTAGCGGGTACACATTAAGCACAACTCTCGTACCGAAAACAAGTTCAAATCAAAAGGGAAAGTTTTTCGAAGCCCATGATTATAAAGCGCAAGGGCAAATTGTTGATTTCGTCGTCATTATGACATATGACTGGGGTTGGCAGGGCGGGCCACCAATGGCAATCTCTCCTATCGGTCCTGTAAAAGAAGTACTTCAATACGCAAAATCTCAAATGCCTCCCCAAAAAATTATGATGGGGCAAAACTTATACGGATTCGATTGGAAACTTCCGTTCAAACAAGGGAATCCACCAGCAAAAGCAGTTAGCTCTGTCGCAGCTGTTGCACTTGCTCGTAAATATAATGTTCCTATCCGCTATGATTTCACAGCTCAAGCTCCACATTTTAATTACTTTGACGAAAATGGCGTACAACATGAAGTTTGGTTTGAAGATGCGAGGTCTATTCAAAGTAAATTCAATTTAATGAAAGAGCAGGGCATTGGCGGTATTAGTTATTGGAAGATTGGCTTGCCATTTCCACAAAATTGGCGTTTACTTGTTGAAAACTTTACGATTACGAAAAAGGGCTGACAAAAGTCAGCCCTTTTTGTACATTTTGTTAAGATTCATCTTTGATTTCACTTTTTAATGAGTCAATACTTTCTAAACGTCTTTGATTTTTTGCTTCAATAGCAGCACGATCTTTTTCATTAGAAAGTTCCGCTGTTTCTTTTGCTTCATTAAAGTTATCAACTGTATTTTGCACCATTTCTTGTAACTTTTCAGCGTTGTCACTTCGATTATCTGGATTTGGCATGTACTTCCCTCCTAATATTGTATATACACACCATCTTAAATTACCTATCTTTCCTCAAATTTATACATAAAAAAGGAGAATGTAATATTCTCCTTTTCTTTAACCATTATCAACAATCGGTTGTTTACCTGTTTGATCTTGCATTTGCTTTCCTTTATTTCCACCAGCTTTTTTTGATTGTGTTCCAATATGATTCGGTGCAAAGTCTTTTGAATTTTTTTTCGGATTACCCATTACTATCGCCTCCTTAACACTAGTATCGTACTAGTGTTAAGAATTATTCAGCTTGCTTAAAAAGTTTCATTTCATAACGTTTTTCAATGCGCTCTTCAATGCGATCAATTGCCTCACGATCGCTTAATAATTGTTGTTTATTTTCATTTACAAGTTCTTCAAACGATTTACGGCGACTTCTTCTCATGTTGTTCACCCTCTCTCCTTCGCTTTCTTATTACATAGTATGAGCAAACAAAAAACTCTTTAATCAGATTTGCAAGAAAATTTTATGTTTTAGTACTCCTAAAAAAACTCCGTGTACAATATATTGCACACGGAGTTTTTTATACCATAATATTTAAATACTCTTTCAACTTTTCATCTGCATTCATTTCATTTTCTTTATAATCATGAAGCGCCTGTAATACAAAATCATACTGCTCTAAAATATAACTTTCTAATTTCATAACATCCTCTAAGCTATTAAGCATAATTCTCGTATTACCAACTTCACTTTTTAACGCCGGTTCACATTTTAAACTTGTACATATTTCTTTCACATCTTCTTCTAATATCTCTGTTAATACATATTTCTTTCGCCCTTTTACCTTTAATCTCATAACTGGATAAAAAGCTTTTATATCTAAATAACTTCCTACGTTCATACAACGTAGCCATTCTACATTACGTTTATTACATGCAAGTATTTCTTTGACCGCTTCATATACCGCAGTTTCATCAAGCATAGCCTTATTTACTTTTCGTTTCCCTTCTTCTTCAATAGCTGCACACTTTTGATAAACAGCAGCACACGTAATGCAATCGTCAAATGCATTATGAGAGCTTAAACGAATTCCCAGCATTCGTTTTAACGTTTCAAGTTTATGATTAGGCGCATGCTTCATGTATTTCTTTGCTAAAAATACAGTATCAATTACTTTATTTTTAGGTTCAGGCAACCCAAGCATATTTACATTACTTTTCAAAAAGCGCATATCAAAAGAAGCATTATGGGCCACAATAACATTTGTATGTAAAAATGCTAAAAATAAAGGTAACACTTCTTCAATCGTCGGTGCATCTGAAACGCGATAATTAGTAATACCTGTTAAACTCGTTATTCGGTCCGGAATTGGCCGCTCTGGATTCACGTATGAAACAAATTGATCTACTAATTCATGATTACGATATTTCACTGCTGCAACTTGAATAATTTTATCATTATAAGGGTTAAATCCTGTTGTTTCAAAATCAATTACAACATAATCTAACGGTAAGGATACATTCCCCACTCCATACACTCCTTTATCTCTAAACGTTTATATTTCTTACATCATATCATGAAGTTATTACTACTTGAAAAAGAAAAGGCAGAAATGGGAACTCTCCACCTCTACCTTTTCACCATTATTTTAATTTAGCAACTCTTTTCTCCATCTCTTTTTGCGTCATCGGCCCAATAAACTTATCTTGAATGACACCTTTTGTATCTATAAAATACGAAGTTGGAATCGTAATTACTTTATACGCTGTTGTCACATCAATGTTCTTGTCCAATAAAATAGGAAAAGTAATTCCTTTTTCTTTAGCAAAATTGCTTACCTTTTCTACTCCCCCACCTTTTTCTGAAGGCGTATAATTTATTGCTAAAATTTCTACGTTCTCTTTATGTTCTTTATAGAAAGCTTCCATATCCGGCATTTCTTGCTGACATGGTCCACACCACGTTGCCCAAAAGTTTACAATCACTTTCTTTCCTTTTAAATCTGATAACTTTACATTCGTTCCATCTAAATTCGTTAATGTAAAGTCTGGTGCACTCTTCCCTATTTCAATACCATTACTTGCAATCATCTCTTTCATAGCAGCTTCACTTTTTTCTTGCTTCACTTTTACCGCCTGCTCTTTATGACCAAACTGTTCATAAGCTGCATATCCCGCTAAACAAAGTAACACTACAATAATCGTAAGCTTCCGCCACATTTTATATCACCCTAACGTATTATCTTCTTTTAACACATTCATCAAAATACTATATACCTTATTTTAGCTTATACGGACAAGCTTGGAAATATTCACAATCGAAATAATTAGAATATTCTTATTAAAAGTGCAATTTTATCATATAATTAGAAAAGCAGATGAAGTGTTGCTTATCTAATTATGGACCCATTCACCTTTTTCCTCTCATAGTTATAAACCTACAACAAAAGGGGATTGTTTATGAATTCATTCGAAAAAACAACATTATATATTCTTAGTTTTCTTTTATACCCAGTCGGTATTATTACATGGATCATTTCACTCTTTAGTAAAGATCTTGAAAAAAAGAAAATAGGACGTATTTGTCTCTACGTCTCTCTAGTCTCATTCGTCCTTTTCTTAATTCTTGGAATTGCCACTTTCCTTATGACTGCTACTTTTAACGTTGATCTAAATCACTCCGAATCTATCGAGTATCAACTAAATGACACTGAATAAAGATTAGAGCATTGCTCTTATCTTTATTCACATCTCTTAAAAAATGAATGACTATGTATTAATTTTTCTGGACCCTCACATGCAACAATATTTCCTTCTTTCATTATGACAATACGATCTGCTAGTACCACCCTCTCTACATCATGTGTTGCCACAATTCTCGTTACATCTCTTCCTATCCCTTCAATCATATTCCAAACCAGTTCTTGATTGCCCGGATCTAACCCAGCCGTCGGTTCATCTAAAATAATAAGAGTTGGATTTGATACAATCGCGCGCAATAATGCAAGACGTTTTCTTTCGCCTCCCGAAAACTCTTCACCGCTTTTATGTAGCACAGTTTGACTCCCTTCAGGTAACCCTCTAATAATCGGCGTTACATTTATAAGTTCACTATTTTTTTCTAACTGATTTTCTAAACCCTCTTCCCCGAAATACATATTCTCTGTTACCGTCGTTCGGAAAAAACGTGGTTCTTGCCACACTGTAGTCATACGAGCTTCATTACCATAATAAGCAATGCTACCGTTAGATGGTTTATACAAGCCCGTTATTAACTTTAAAAGCGTTGTTTTTCCTGCACCGCTTTCTCCCACAATCATAACGAGTTCACCAGGACGAATTTGCAAATCAATATTATGAATTCTGCATTTCTCTTCGTCATTCTCCTGAAATGAAACATTTGTTATCCTGATTCCCATCGCTCTTTCTACATTGCTATCTACTGCTCGTTTATTTAAAAAGCAAAAAGCTCTATTTGCCGAAGCGACTGCAACTTGTGTCATTATTAATAAATCGCCCACATAACGGACAGGGAAAAAGAGCATCTCAATTGTTGCTAACACTGCAATGAGTGAACCAACTTCTATTTCTCCCCTCATTATTTTTTGTGCACCTATAATGAGAACAACAATATATGCTCCTGTTTCAATCACCGTTCCAACTACTCCAATGCAATGTTGCATCATCGTCTTCTTTACTTCTGATTTATACGATTGTGCCGTTACTCTTTTAAATAAGCGAATTGCCCATTTTTCTTTTTGTAAACTCCGCAAATCTTGTATCCCCTTTACAAACTGTGACACCATCTCTACAACACTTGAGTGATTTTTTTGAGAAACGCTTGCAATATCTCTTACCTTTTCTCCCATCAGTATTGGAACAATTGTACTTAAAAATAAAAACGGAGTTACCCACAATATAAACTGTATATCTATATGTTGTAGTGCTATGAAAGCTCCAATAAATTGGGAAATAGCGTGTATATATTCTATTAATATAGAGCCATATAATCTGACCCAGTTCGGAATATCAGACACGACCAAAGTTTCTAACTCTCCTTGTTTGATTTTCTCACTCTCTTCAAACGGTAATAGGAAAAATTGGCGCAATACATCTATACGCTTCTCTCGTAATATTCGCTGACTCGCTTTTGAGCTTACATAATCAAATGAAAGATTGTTCACCCACATCAACAAACGGCTAGCTGTAAACAAAGTAATGTAAAGATACGCTCCTTTCAGCTCTCGTTGAATCAGGTTATCTACAATTAGTCCCATGAATAGTGGACGGGAGAGATTTAAAATAGCTGCAAAAAGCCCACTGCATACAGCTGCTATTACTAATATTTTTTCTTTCTGTAACGGTAACAAAATTCTTTTATATTCTTTCATGACGTTTCCTCCATTGTTTATAGTAAAAAGAAAGGGATGAAACCAAATGGTTTCATCCCTTTCCATAAAATAAGGAAGCTAACAATTGTTAGCTTCCTTATCATTCATTTCAATTATTTAGTTCGACACTTTAGACTCTTCAATTTTCTCACGAAGAACCATTTGCAGAATACCACCGTGACGGTAGTAGTCAATTTCAACTTCACTATCGAAACGAGCTACTACTTCAAATTGTTTTTCATTGCCATCTAGATCAGTTGCAACTACTTTTACAAGATCGCGTGGTCTAACTGTTTTGTCAATTTGAATTTCAAATGACTCGTTACCAACAAGACCTAACGTTTCAGCGCTTTCGCCATCTTTAAATTGAAGTGGTAACACACCCATTAACACTAAGTTACTGCGGTGAATACGCTCGAAGCTTTCTGCGATTACTGCTTTAATACCTAATAAATTTGTACCTTTTGCAGCCCAGTCACGAGAACTTCCCATACCGTAATCTTTACCAGCAACAACTAAAAGGCCTGTGCCATCTTCTTTATATTTCATAGCAGCATCATAGATAGATGTTACTTCACCAGTTGGCCAATATGTTGTATATCCGCCTTCTGTTCCTGGTGCGATTTGGTTTTTAATACGGATGTTCGCGAATGTACCACGCATCATAACTTCATGGTTACCACGACGAGAACCGTAAGAGTTGAAGTCAACTGGTTGTACGCCGTTTTCTAATAAGTAGCGTCCAGCTGGTGTGTGCTTACCGATTGAACCTGCTGGTGAAATGTGGTCTGTCGTTACAGAGTCACCAAATTTACCAACTACGCGTAAGCCTGATAATGTTTCAACTTCACCTGGCTCTTTAGATAATCCTTCAAAGAATGGTGGATTTTGAATGTATGTTGAATCATTATCCCAAGTATATAACGCTTCATTTGAAGTTTGGATTTCATTCCAACGCTCATTGCTGTTAAATACTTGTGCATATTCTTTCTTGAACAGTTCAGATGTAACAACACTTTGAACTACATCTTCAATTTCTTTAGCTGATGGCCAAATATCGTTGAAGTAAACAGCATTGCCATTTGCATCTTTACCGATTTCATCATTTTTCAGGTCAATATCAACAGTACCTGCAAGTGCATATGCCACAACTAGTGGTGGTGATGCTAAGTAGTTTGCTTTTACAAGTGGGTGAATACGCCCTTCAAAGTTACGGTTACCAGATAAAACAGATGTTACTAGTAAGTCGTTTGCTGCGATTGCTTCTTCTAATTCTGGCGCTAATGGACCAGAGTTACCGATACAAGTCGTACAACCGTAACCAACTGTTTGGAAACCTAATTGATCTAAATATGTTGTTAAACCAGACTTATCTAAGTACTCAGTAACAACTTTAGATCCTGGTGCTAATGATGTTTTTACATACTCAGGTACTACAAGTCCTTTTTCAATTGCTTTCTTCGCAACTAGACCTGCTCCAATTAATACGTATGGGTTTGATGTATTTGTACAGCTTGTAATTGCAGCGATTGCAATTGCACCTGTTTTCATCGTTACTTCTTTATCTTCTAATGTAACCTTCACTTCTTTATCGAACTCTTGCTCATTAAATCCAAGTCCTTGTGTTCCAACTGGTGCTACAACAGCTTCGTGGAACGCATCTTTCATATCTGAAAGTGGAATTAAATCTTGTGGGCGTTTCGGTCCAGAAAGGTTAGATTCGATTGTATTTAAATCAATTTCTACAAGATCAGTATAGATTGGATCTTTACTGTCTGCTGTATAGAATAAACCGTTCGCTTTACAGTATTCTTCAACAACGCGAATTTGTTCTTCATCTCTACCTGTTAAACGTAAGTATTCTAATGAAATATCATCGATTGGGAAGAATCCACAAGTTGCGCCGTATTCTGGTGCCATATTTGAAATTGTTGCACGGTCAGCTAAAGGCATGCTCTTTAGTCCATTACCGAAGAACTCAACGAATTTACCAACTACACCTTTTTGACGTAATACTTGCGTTACTTTTAATGCAACGTCAGTTGCTGTAGTACCACTTGGAAGTGTACCTGTTAATTTCACACCGATTACTTCAGGTACTGGGAAGTATGAAGGCTGTCCAAGCATTCCTGCTTCTGCTTCAATACCACCAACGCCCCATCCAAGAACACCGATACCATTAATCATTGTTGTATGTGAGTCTGTTCCAACTAATGAATCTGGGTATGCAACTAAGTCACCTTCAGCATTTTTCACAGCATGAACAACTGGTGCTAAATATTCAAGGTTTACTTGGTGTACAATACCTGTAGCTGGTGGAACTGCACGATAGTTATCAAATGATTTTTGTGCCCAGCTTAAAAATTTATAACGTTCTTCATTACGTTTAAACTCTAAGTCCATGTTGAATGCAAGCGCGTCTGCCGTACCCGCTCTATCAACCTGTACAGAGTGATCAATTACAAGATCTACAGTAATTTCTGGATTGATTTTATCAGGATCTCCACCCATGTCTGCCATTGCTTTACGAAGCGAAGCCAAATCAACAACAGCTGGTACACCAGTGAAATCTTGTAAAATTACACGAGATGGTTTAAATGGAACATCGATATCTTGCACATCTTTCGTTCCCCATTTCGCTAAATTTGTAACATGCTCTTCTGTAATTACACGTCCGTCTACTTGACGAAGTACCGATTCAAGTAAAACTTTCACGGAATATGGTAATTGAGATACGTTGCCAACCCCTGCGTTTTCAAGCGCTTTCAAATCATAATAATGATACGTTTTTCCATCTACTTCAAAAGTTGCGCGTGATTGAAATGGATTATGTTTGACCATTATGTTTCCCCCCTGTTAAACGTGACTAAGTTGTCTGAATATAAAATGTAGACAAACTTTTCAATACCTTACGATAATATCTTATTACAACTTTCTAAATAAGTAAATAATAAGAAACTTATAGATTATCATAAGTTTTCTTTATGTTTCTAAATTTGAATAGTGTTCATGTTCCTTATGAATACTATTACCATAAAGTAAAGTGCTCTATTAGCGCTTTCTTTACAGTTCATACATACTATGAACTGCTCATCATGCAACTTATAAAAAAAAGTTATAGAGGTGAAATAAAATGGGTAAAAGAAAAGCAAATCATACTATTTCAGGAATGAATGCGGCATCTGCACAAGGACAAGGCGCTGGTTATAACGAAGAGTTTGCAAATGAAAACTTAACTGCTGCAGAACGACAAAATAATAAGAAACGCAAAAAGAATCAGTAACGAAAAATCCCAAAAGGTTCATTTTCCTTTTGGGATTTTTTCTAATGTTTATAACGTAGTAATTCCGAAACCGTTACAAATCGATATCCTTGTTTTTTTAGCTCAGGTAAAATTTTTGCTAGCGCTGCTACTGTTTGACTACGATCATTTCCTCCATCATGTAACAATACGATATCGCCACTTTTAGCATTTTTTACTACATGATTTACGATAGATTCAACCCCTGGATTTGCCCAATCACGCGGGTCTTGATGCCACGACCATAGAACGGTTTGATAACCAGCTTCTTTCGCTGTTTTAAATACAGCATCGTTAATATATCCGCCAGGAGGACGGAATAGCAAAGGTTCTTTCACCCATTTTTCGAAAAATTTCTTTCCATCTAAAATATCATTTTCTAATTTTTCATCTGATGAATTACTCGCATACAAATGATTCATCGTATGATTTCCAATTTCATGTCCCTCTTTTAACACCTGTTTCACTAAATATGGATTGCGCTGCACTCGAAATCCAATCATAAAAAATGTTGCTTCTGCTTTATATTGACGTAATAAATGTAAAACTTGCGGTGTATAAGTTGGATCTGGGCCATCATCAAATGTAATGGCAATAATCTTTTCATTATTAGGTACTTCCCACGTTACATAGCCAGTTGGTTCTAGCTCTTTTCTGAGCAACATTTTCGCTTCCACTTTTTCAACTTGAAATATATGTACTGCGCATAATAAAGAAAAAACGAATAGAAAAATTTTCTGTTTTCGCATAATGTTCATTAAAGTAAGAGGTTGTCAAATACACAACAACCTCATTTACTTTTCTAATTGATCTACATGTTGCATAATATTTTGGAGATTATTTTCGTATTGCTCAAGTTGTGGGCGTTGTGTTTCCGAAGCTACTTCTAACGCATTTTGAATCTGTTCATACGCCTCCTGAACCTCTTGGCGTAACTCTTTTAAATCATGACCGTAGTTTGGATCATTTTTCACAATGTTGTTATATGCATGTTCTGCTTGTGTAACTCCTTGCTGCGCTGCTTGAAAAGCTTGCTGTTTATCTTTATGATATGGCATTATATAATCCCCTTTCCATAATAGTTAGTCCCAATTATCTTTACCTTTTTTTCTAAAAACATTCTCGTATAAATTTGCAAACTTCTCTCATTCTAAAGAGAAAGAGGAGGTGTCACATACAATGAGCAAAAACAATCGTGAAGCAAAAGAAAAAAAGGGACAACCTGAACCATTAAGCGGATCTCATAAAGTAAAAAACCGTAACCATTCACGCCAAAAACATCATGCACATCATGATATGTAAAACAAAAGGTTCACAATAGCTGCCTTTACCACATACAATGTTTATATTTTTCCATTTATTCTTCACCCCTACTTCATTCATGCATAACATAGTATGAATTGAGATTTTACGGAGGGTGTCTTACATGGGCAAGAAAAAGAAGGATTGTCTTTTTCATGTTGATGGTTTCGAAGAATGGATGGATCAGTTTTGTTCTGACTCTTGTAGTAACTTTAGTTTCCCAAATCAAATTCATATTGACCTTTGCGAAACTGAACAAGAATACATTTTGGAAACAGATGTACCAAATGCCAATGAACAAAATGTAGTCATTAAAAAGATGGAGACAGGCCTAAACATTTGCATACTTCATAAAAACATTTCTTTGCAGCGAACTATTCCTTTACCCGCTAATGTTATTTATAAGAAGATGCTAGCCTGCTTAGAGAATGGTTTTTTGGCCATTCATATTTCCAAAAATGAAGTTGCTGATAAACATGAAAAGAAAGTTCTTTTTTCAAATTAAGAGTTAATATAATACAAACATAAGCCCCAGTTGGTACTGGGGCTTATGTTATTCCGCATGCATCTCTATATTAGAATTTCTATCATATCTTTTTTTCGATAAACCTTTTGTAACTAAAAGCACAGGAAATGCCACAGTTGAAAATATAGCTAGTGCTGAAAATACTGCAAACCCATTTTGGTACCCGTAGTAATCGAGAAGTACTCCTCCAAACCACGGACCTATTACTGCTCCAATTCCGGAAAAACCCATCGCACCGAAGTATGTTCCTTTTAGATGCGCAACAGCAATATCATCAATAAATACATCCGTCATTGAAAACATTAAGACTTCTCCAATTGTAAAAATAATTGTACAAACGGCAGCACCTAGCAGAGATTCTACTACTCCAAATCCAAATAATCCTCCGCTCACAAATAAAGTTCCCACCATAATGGATACTAACGGTGTATACTTTTTACAAATTTGAATAACAGGGTATTGAATTACGACTACAACAATCGCATTTAAAGCTAGCATATATGAAAATAATTTCACTCCATCCTGAAATATATGTGCATTTGCAAAATATTGAGATACTGTTGTCGTTAAATGAGAAAAACCACAATTACTCAAAATAATACCAACTAGTGCAACTAAAAATACGACATCCTTTCGCAAAATACGAATTGCCTTTAACATTGTGACAGGCTTTTCTGTATTTACTTTCTTTTTTTCAATCGGATACTTCTTAAATTGGAACGCTAATATAGCTGTATATAAAATGTATACTCCAGCTGCTACTAAAAATGGAATTGTTGATTTTGCGCTTCCAATCTGTAACCCGACAAGTGGGCCAATCGCTACTCCAACATTGATTGCACCGTAACGCAAATTATATACGAGTAAACGATACTCAGGTTTCGTTAAATCTGATAATAACGCTCTTGATGTTGGCTCAAAAAATGACCTACATAATCCATTCAAAGCATTTAATAAAAAGAAACTTAAAACATGATCTGCAAGTGAAAAACCAATGAATACAAAGACCCAAACGATCATGGACCATATTATAATCATATTTCGACCGAATCGATCTGATAAATTCCCTCCGATAAAACTAGCAAACACTCCAACAAGTGCACTCGTTCCGATAATAGCACCTGTCATTCCAGCTGATACACCTTTCACAGTCGTTAAATAAATTGCTAAAAAAGGAATACTCATTGACGTGGCGAACCTCGCAAATAAAGTCCCTATTATAATTGTCATTCCTAACGGATGAATATTTTGCAACTTCCCCTTCATCTTAAAAACCTACTCTCCCTGTTTTTACATAAAAAAAGAAAGCAAAGGATCTGCTTTCTTTTCCCTTTTTATACTTGCGCTGTTGATACCCGCGCTGTTCTCGTTATATCCATATCTATGCCATATGTAAACTGTAATTCTTTACAAACATCTTTAATTAATATTGCAACATTATATTTCTCATTAAATTGTAAAACGATGTTCTCCACTTCTTCATATGTATACTTATATTCGCCTGTAATGACACTTTTTAGATCAAAGCATTCGTTAATACAAAGTTGTACAAGTAGCTGGTCATATTTCTCTATTACATCTTCTTTCTTCCAAAGTAACTCTTTTACATATAACCGATCAAACTTCACACTTTCTCGATTACAATCCGTTAAAATCCGGGTCATTTCATTTAATTCTCGATACAATTCAGAAATATTTTTGCTTAAACTAAGCAGTTTATCTACGCCATTTTCATATAACATATTTATTCCACCCCCGCATTTTCTTCTTATTATAGCAAGAAAATTCTAAAAATAGTTTCTTTCTTCTGAAATATTAGGAAACTAATTTCAATTGCTTTACAATGAAACTAGTTAATGCGAGAGGAGAAAGAAAATTGGAGCACAAATTATATTACACTGACGCTTATAAGCAAGAATTTACTACTAAAATTATAAAGCAAGATTATGATAAAGACGGTAACTTATACGTTGTTTTAAACGAAACCGCATTTTATCCGACTGGTGGCGGACAACCACATGACACTGGAACTTTAAATGGTATTGCTGTACTTGATGTTGAAGAAGTCGACGAAGAAATCCGCCACTTCATTGCAGAACAATTACACACAGAAGACGTAGAAGGTAAAATCAATTGGGAGCGCCGGTTTGATCATATGCAGCAACATGCAGCTCAGCACATTTTATCTGCTGCTTTTTGGGACTATTTCAACATACCTACGATTGGATTCCATCTTGGAAAAGAAACGATAACAATTGATTTAGAAACAGAAAATCTGCATGCAGAAACGGTTGAAAAGGCAGTACAAATTGCCAATAAAATCGTTTTTGAAAACCACCCAATCCGTATAGAGTGGATGAACTTAGAAGAAGCAAAAACATTACCTCTTCGTAAAGAACCAACTATGACAGAGAATATACGTGTTGTTATTATCGAAAATTACGACTACAATGGCTGTGGTGGAACCCATCCGAAATGCACTGGTGAAGTTGGTCCTATTCAAGTACTAGGATGGGAGCGCAATAAAGGTGGTATACGCTTAACCTTTATCGCTGGTTGGCGTACACTTAAATTAATGGGGCAACAGCAACAAATTATGAAAGATGTTTCCAAACAATTAAACAGTAGCGAAACTGATATCCCAGCAAAAGTAGCACAGCTTCTTACCTCTCAAAAGGAAAACGAAAAAACAATACAAACAATGAATGAAAAATTATTATTTGCAGAGGCAAATGAATTACTGCAACAGCCCACCGAAATACATGCTGGGTTACTTATTTCTAAAGCATTTACAGATCGTTCTATGCAAGAAATTGCAAAACTATCAGCTATCATTACAGAACAACAAGAGCATGCAATTACGTATTTCGTCATCGAAAATGATGACAAACTACAATGTATTCTCGCTTGCGGAAAAACAGTAACGCTCGATATGAATGCTCTTTTAAAAGATGCTCTTCCTGCAATTGAAGGAAAAGGTGGCGGAAATAAAAAGAGTGCACGCGGCGGCGGAAAAGCGGTGATGAACGGGGACGAGTTTTTAAATCAGCTTGTCTCTTCTTTACAGTCAGCAGTGTAAAACATGTTTATGAAGGATAGCTAACGGCTATCCTTCAACTATATTTACAGGCCTATATGTTGTTTCAACCCTTGATAACTTCCTGCATTTGCAAAACCGCCACTTATAAGATTGATAAAAGTTTCCGAAAAACCATAATAACTTAATTCGTTAATCGGTACCATTTGCACATCATGAATCGGATTATGATCGAACTCGTTAGAAGGTAGTGTAATTTCACCTTCAATCCTTTCAAGCAGAAACGTAATATGTAACAAAGATGGACTAGCATCTGGTTTATCACAAACATAGAGTAGCTTCTTAATTTTAACTTCTAATCCCGTTTCTTCTCTCATTTCTCGAATCATCGCTTCTTCTAACGTTTCACCATTCTCTACCCTTCCTCCAGGTAAAGACCAATCGCGATTAGCCACTTTTTGCTTTACTAGCAATACTTTTTCATCTTCAATTAAAATTCCCGTAACACGAACTCGCATTACATTTTCCATATGTAATCTCCTCTTCCTGTTATATTTACAAATTAATCCTTCCATAAAGAGAACATACGTTTTATAATTAAAGAAAATTATGGAAGAAAGAAGTTGTTATATTCATGCGTCCACCTTTAACAAAATCTATATCACTTGAAGATTTTCAAAACTATTATTGGTTAAAAGCAGAACTGCAAACATTTTGTCGCGAGCATGGTTTGCCAGCTAGTGGCTCTAAGACCGAAATAACCGAGCGTATCTCACATTATTTAACTACGGGGAAAGTCTTAAAAAACAGCTCTGTGCAAAAAGTGAGCAAAGCTCCCCTCTCTTATAAAGACCTTTCTCTTCAAACGATTATTACTAAAAATCACCGCTGTAGCGAAGGTGTTCGTGCTTTTTTCAAAGAAAAAATCGGAACAAACTTCCGCTTTACAGTAGCTCTTCAAAAGTTTTTTAAAGAGAATGTTGGAAAAACATATGAAGATGCGATAACATTTTGGTATGAAGAAAACGAACGAAAAAAAGATCCTACTTATAAAACAACGATCAGCGCGCAATTTGAATACAATCGCTTTACTCGGGACTTTTTCGAAGATCCAAATAATAAAGGAAAAGCAAAAGCTGATGCGATTGCTGCTTGGAATGAAATAAAAACAAAACCTGGTAGCAATGCTTATGTTCCTCAAAAAGTAGAAAACTAGAGTGAATTCATTAAAAATCAAATTCTAAAACAAATTTTAAATTTACTCCTAGGACATTATATATATGTTTTAGGAGTGAATATACAATATAACTAATCATACAAATCGATTTATCCGGTGCACTATCCTTCCCTTTCTTCATTTTCTCATCACATATCTTCTCTAATACCTTAAGTCCTTTATCTTCTCCAAACTTTTTCTCCTCCAATGACGAAGAGAAGTATTTATTCTCCATTTGTATGCTCCTTATTAGCAAATACAGCTTCTAAAATTAAGGACATAATCCTATATAGCAAAAACATACAAGCATACTCATAAACAACAACATATATTTAAATATACCTTTATATGAAAGGCTGGGATATACCATGAATAAAGTTATTTGTTGCACTCCATCAGCAATAATAAAAGATAAAATTTGCATTCCTTGGTCTATCACAGGTGGAGAGATGGGAATACAGACTATATATACTAACAATTTGTTAAATCATATTTCTTCAACTGGATATATCAAATACGAGACAGGTGTTCAAGAAATAGGTGTTACTTTCTTTCAAGATACAAATGTCTTAAACTCAATCATAATTCAACCTGGAAGTACTAGTAATTTTACAATAAAAAATTTTACTAGTATCCAAATAACAACTGGATCTGGTCTACATCAAGGTGAATTTTGCATCACAGTTTCATATCAATTGTAGACAATAAAACATCCAAACCTCCTATTATTCTCTATATTTGATAAGAGGCTTTCAATGAGAATTAAAATAAGATAGATATAAATGAATACGCCTGCCCTACACTTCAAACATTCTAATTTTCTACTTTCTCAAATAATAGCGCAATCCCTATCCCGCCTCCAATTCCTAATGTAGCAATTCCATATTTCATAGACTCTCTTTGTGCCTGATAAAACAAACGTGTTACAAGCATAGCCCCAGATGCACCGTACGGATGACCGAGCGCAATTGCCCCACCATTTACATTTAATTTTTCATACGGAATTTGTAACTCTTTTGCGCAAGCAACAACTTTTGAGGCGAATGCTTCATTTATTTCAAAATAATCGATGTCCTCTATTTTTACATTCATTTCATTTAATAATTTGTTCACCGCAAATATCGGACCAGTTCCTGGAAGATTTGGATTCACTCCCACTACAGCACTACGAACGAAACGAAGGACAGGTTTATAACCTAACTTTAGGGCTTGTCCCTCTTCCATTACAAGAACAGCACATGCCCCATCATTTACACCACATGAATTACCTGCCGTCACTGTTCCATTTTGTAAAAATGCGGGTTTTGTTCTTTTAATGATTCGTTCATAATTCATTTCTAGCTTTATAGATTCATCTAATAATCCATTAAAAGAAAATATTTCATCATGTATATAGCCTTTTTCTAACGCTTGCAGTGTCCGCTTATAACTAAGACAAGCGTACTCGTCTTGCATTTCTCTCGTTATGTTATAACGCTCCGCAACATATTCAGCCGCTACTCCCATGTCAGGATCACCAATTGTTTCAGGTGAAAATCGTGCTCTTTTTTGAAAAGGTGACGTACTTGTACTCTCTACTCCTCCGGCGATATAGCACTTACCTGCCCCTCCTTGAATGAGATGACACGCAGTTCGAATTGCTTCTAAACCAGCACCACATTGCCGATCAATCGTTACACCAGGAATATGATAGCCAAGTCCTGCCGCTAAAGCAGATAGTCTCGCAACATTCCCTCCTGGCCCAACAACATTACCTAATATAACATCGTCTATCTCTCTCTCAATTCCTCTACTTAAAAACGTAAGAAGCGGCGTTGCTAATTGCTGAACTTCATACTCTTTTAACATCCCATTCTTCTTACCCATAGGTGTTCTTTTCGCCTCTACAATAACTGCTCTATTCATATATTTTCTCCCTGTTTTCAATCATACTTTTTGCTTCCATACGAGCGATTTTCCCACTATTTGTATAAGGTATTCTATCTACAAAATGCCATTCTTTCGGTATTTTAAACGAGGATAATCGTTGTAAGCAAAAACTCTTTAATTGTTGTTTCGTAGCACTTCCTTTTACGATCGCGACGGGCTTTTCACCCCAGTAACTATCTTTCACACCAATTACAACTATTTCATCAACAGCTGGGTGTTCATGTAATACACTTTCTATTTCTTCTGGATAAATATTGATTCCTCCAAATAAAATCATATTCTTCTCTCTACCAACAATATATATAAAGCCTTCTTCATCTTCATAGCCTACATCTCGCACTGTCATCCAGCCTTCTGCATTCAACTCCTGTGTTAAAACCCCATCTATTATGTATCCCATAAAAAACTGATCACTTTTCACATAAACAGTTCCTATCTCGCCTTTTTGTACTTCTTCGCCTGCTTCATTACATATTCGAACTTGCACATTATGACAAGGTTTTCCTACTGAATTTAGCCTTCTTTCGCTTTCTGCATCGACTAGTGCTGTTACAAAACTTAACTCTGATGCACCATAAAATTCATATCTTTTCGCATAAGGAAATATATTCTTTATTTTTTCTTTCGCTTCAGCTTCCCATTTCGCTCCTGATGAAATAATTTTCATTTTATTTTCTATTAATCTATTTTCTTTATATAAAGATTCAAGCATTGTCGGAACTGTATACATAACCGATATATTTTCAGTTTCTAACTTATCTAATACTTGATTCGGAATGAACTTTCTCATAATGTGCACCGTTTGTCCTACATATAATGCACTTATTGCCCCGTATAAGAAAAGAGAATGAACGAGCGTCCCAGCTATTAAAATTGAATCCTCCATTTTCATATGAAAATCATGTACATTACAATCAAAACTATGAACCCACGATTGCTGTGCGCGTAAAAATGCTTTTGCTTTTCCAGTTGATCCTGATGTAAATCCCATATAAAAGGGAGCATTTCGTAAACTTTCTACAGTGGAATGTGTAGGAAGATATTTCTCCATCATTCTTTTCCACTCATCAATTTCAATTACTCTTCCTTCTTCATGCGGTAAATCATTTACCTTATATCTTTCTGTCACAATCATATCCGGATTACTGATTTCAATTCTTTCTCTGAGCTCATCTTGTTTCCACTTTATATCTAACGGAACACAAACCCACCCGGCCATAGCAGCACCAGCAAATAGTTGTAAAAACTCTATATGATTTTCTAATAGGATTGCTATTGTTTTATTTTTTGATTCTGTTGCATGCAACCAGTTTGCTACTTTACAAACTGATTCGAACCACTCTTTATATGTTAAAACTCTATCATTTTCCTTTATCGCTATTTTATTTGGTTGTAAAGAGGCTTGCTTTTTGTATTTTTTTGTAACACCCATATGAGACGTCCTTTCTTTACAAAAATAATAAAAAGAAACACGCAATGTACGTGTTTCTTCCCTTTATCATCCCGCATTTGTATATTTTCCATTCTTTAAAGCGGGTGTAATAATATGTTTCAATGAACGATGTAATTTTGTTACGAGAACTGCCGCAATAATTGCTTTTATACAATCCCCTGGTAAAAACACAGCACTCACTTTCATTGTCTCCCATACAGAAACATCCATTAAAAGTGCTTGTACAATAATACCAAATACATAAACTACGAAAATACCACCAATTATATTAATACATAATACTTTTATAATAGAAACTTCACGTAAACGCTCAATTAAATAACCAATAACAAACGCTCCAATGATGTAACCAAGTAAATATCCTGCACTTGGCCCAACAAATACACCAAGGCCACCGCGGCCACCAGCAAGTAATGGTGCTCCAACTCCTACAATAAGTAAGAAAATAAGCTGACTTAATGCACCAAGGCGTGACCCTAACAACCCACCCGCAAGCATAACACCGAGTGATTGCAATGTAATCGGAACTGGTGTAATAGAAAGAGCAATCGGAGGTATTAACCCTAACACTCCCATAATAGAACTAAATAAAGCGACGAAAACTAAATTTTTTGTATTCATATTTGCTTCTCCTATTTGTAAACTTAAAATTGTTTTTAGATAACATATCATAAAAATTATATTATCTTTCCACTCCTCTTTTGTCAACCGTTAACGTATTAGAGTTTACAAATAGGAGTTCACTTATTTCTCTCTATGCAAATGCTCCAGTTCTTTCCGAAGCGCCTGTTTTAAAAACTTCCCAACAGATGTTTTCGGTATTTCTTCCATAAAGACAATATCGTCTGGCAACCACCACTTCGCAAACTGTGGTTTTAAAAACTCATATATTTCTTCTTTTGTAACCGTACTATTTTTCTTTTGAACAACGCAGGCAATTGGTCGCTCTTGCCACTGAGGGTGAGGAACTGCAACGACAGCCGCTTCAAATATAGCATCATGTGCCATTAAAGCATTTTCAAGATCGACCGAAGAAATCCATTCTCCCCCGCTTTTAATAACATCCTTCGTACGGTCAACAATTTTCACGCAACCTTCCTCATCCACTGTGACAACATCACCAGTATATAACCATCCATCGCGAAAACCTTCAACAGTACGATCATCGTTATAATAACTTTCAGCGATCCAAGGTGCTCGTAAACATAATTCTCCCATCTCAGTACCATCCCACTTCACTTCACCATTTGTACCGACTACTTTCATCTCGACACCAGGTACAAGATATCCTTGTTTGGAGCGAATTTCTAGTTGCTCTTCATACGATAATTCCGTTTCATAACTTTTTAAACGTGCAAGTGTTACGAGTGGACTCGTTTCAGTCATACCATATGCATGTATGAACGGAACATTATGTTTCTGTTCAAATGCTTTAATAACACTTTTCGGCGCCGCTGCACCTCCGCATAGTATTCTCGTCATACTAGATAAATCGTAACTATTATTTTCTAACTCTTGTAATACGCCGAGCCAAATTGTCGGCACACCCGCAGCTAACGTCACTTTTTCTGATTGAATCATTTCTAATAAAATTTTCGGAGTAAACATCGGTCCAGGAAGAACTTGTTTTGATCCAAACCAAGTAGCCGCAAAAGGAAGTCCCCAAGCGTTCACATGAAACATCGGGACGATTGCCATTGCTGCATCACTTTCCGATAAAGCAGCTGTATCAGCTAAACCGAGTGCCATACAGTGTAATACAGTACTACGATGCGTATATACAACACCTTTCGGATTTCCTGTAGTCGCTGACGTATAACACATACCAGCTGGTGTATTTTCATCAATATCTTTTACAAATTGGAAATTTGGATCGCCTTCTTCTAATAGCTTTTCATAATGATATACAGGCTTCAGCGTAGTATTTGGGAGTTCATCTTTATCAGTCATAATAATGTAAGCTTGTACAGTTGATAATTGTGATTGAATATTTTCAACAAGCGGTACGAGATCTTCATCTATAAGTAGAATTCGGTCTTCTGCGTGCTGAATAATGTATGAAATATGTTGAGGAGATAAACGAATGTTAATTGTGTGCAAAACAGAAGCAATACCTGGAATAGCAAAATACGCTTCCACATGCCGATGATGGTTCCACGCTAATGTTCCTACACGTTCACCTACTTTAATTCCAAGCCTTTTCAACGCACTGGAAAGTCTTCTCGTCCTTTCCCCTAATTGCTTATACGTTAACGTTGTAACTGTATCATGCGTCCGTGAAACAATTTCTTTCTTCGAAAACAGTTTCTCTGCTCTTTCCATCATAGAACTAATTGTTAGCGGTACATTCATCATCATATTGGTTATGTCCCCCTTTAAAACGTTTTCATTTTCCGTTTATTATAACAGACTTCTACAAATGATTACGATATTTTTCTGTATTTTCTGAATTATTCCTTTGGAAATAATTCAGAACGATAAAAAACATGTTTTGAATACATTGATTCGAAACATGTTTTTTATTTTTTATAAACTATCTACCTTTTTCCTTACTTTCTTTTTCAATTTAAAAATAAAACGATTACTGTATTCCTTATTTTCTACTAAAATCCGATACGTCTCTAACACCCCTAACACACGAACAAAAAGATAAACTCCGATAGCAATAAGTACAACACAATAAGGATAATACTGTACGAGTTCTCCTGAGGTAATTCGTTTTTTCTCAAATAAAAACGGTATCGCTCCTGCTGCAATAAAACAAAATCCAACGATCACTACTGCCGTATACTTCTTCTTAATAGTCGCATATCTTTTGGTCAATTCTTTTAGAAAGTTTTGATCAAATAGTAGTTCTTCCTTTTTCAATACATTGTATCGACTCTCTTCTATCGTTACAGATGCCATCATTGCTCCAATCCCAAGCACTGCAATGATAATGACAAGAAACGTAGACATTGTCGCATTTTCTTTAAACAATAAGTACGGTATTGTAGATAAAATAAGCAAACTAAATCCTAACGCAATATATTTAGAAATTTTTTGTCCATACACTACATACCCTTCTGCCATTTCCTGACTTACGTAATAGCCCTCCAGATTTTCATTACTTTGCTCAGCAGTTTCTTTTAATAAATAATCGAGTGATACTTCAAATACATTTCCAATCATTATTAACTTTTCAGTTTCAGGAAAACCTTGATCGTTTTCCCATTTACTAACCGCTTGCCTTGTTGTGTTTAATTTTTCAGCTAACGCCTCTTGAGAAAGGCCCTTTTCCTTTCTTAATTTAAAAAGCTTTTCACCAAATCCCATATGTGTGTCCTCCTTTGTTTTCTTACCTAAATTGTATGTAAACATTGCTCTTATCTCTATCTTCCTGCGGTTGCACTTTGTCAACTTACGGTTGCGATTGTGTTATATAGCGTTTTTTTCTATACTTAGAACGTTAATAAAAATAGCGCTTCCTAATAGTCCATTTGTTGTTATCAAAATAAAAAAACTCCTTAATTCATTTAAAGGAGTTTTCAATGTAAGATATTTCATTGATTCATATATCTTTCTCTAGATATAAAATACCTTTTTGTATCACGATTCTTACCTTTAATAAACATATCCTTCTGAATTGTATATTTGTACTCCATATTCAAACGTTTCATTAATTTTTCAGATGCTTCATTTTCTGAATCACATCCCGATTCAATACTATTAAGATGCAATTCATGAAAACCATAGTAGAAAAAGCTAACACAGCCTCCGTAGCTAATCCTCTTCCCCAATATTTTCGAGATAAGGCGTATGCAATTTCTGCTGTATGTGTGACCAAATCATATTTTATAAATCCACACGTGCCTATAAGTTTTTTTTCCTCTTTTAATACAATTCCAAGAGGTGCTACTTGCCCTCCATTGTACTGACCCACAATTTCTTCTATATAGTTATATGTGTCACATAACGATCGATGAGCATCCCATACAGTAAAAGTTGTCATCTCTTTATCTGTAGCATACTCATATATATGTAAACTATCACTCATATTCATTTTCCTTAACATAAGTCGTTTCGTATACAAAGTTGGATATGACCACTTCTCAATAATCATAACGGTTTCTGTTTAAACCTTTCATAATTCCTTACCTTTAATAAAAGGATATTCCCACAATCTGTACAAATATAAGCATCCACCGGCGAAGATGTGAACATCGTTTCCTTTTTCCGTATTTGTGCATATCCGACAAACTCACCTTCTCCTATATTTTGAGAACCACAATTAGAGCATGTCTGCACGGCTTTTTGTTTCATGAGAGCACCACCTTTAATCTGTTTCTACTCCCTTCGACAGTTCACTTCCATTTCCCTTCCAAAAAACCTCTTATTCTCTCACATTTCAACAGGAATCTCAAAACAAAAATCGTATATGTACTATGAAATATATTTATTAACGGAGGAATTTTATGACTACTGTTATGACACTCGATATGGCAACAGAAATTGAAAATGCAGAAATTGATATGCTCTCTTCTAAATTAGAGAGACTACAAACAATGAGCGGAAACCCAATGCAAGTGCAAATGAAAAAATTCGGTAGTGCCACTGCCTTTTCATCAAAAATAATTGCTGGTCCTGCTTTTAATACGGTAAAAGGTATTACATTTACAAATACAGATGAGTTAGATGAAATTATCTCTTATTATCAATCACTACAAATCACTTGTCGTTTTGAAATTACCCCAGCACAAGGTACAACTGAATTATTTCAATACTTATCTCAAAAAGGGTTTTATCAATCTAGCTTCCATACTGCTTTGTATAGTATACCGAGAGAGGGTTCATCACTTCTTCCTTCTAATATTACAATACGAAAACTAAAAGAAAATGATTTTGATATTTTTGCAGACATTTATGTACGTGGATTTAATATGCCATCCTTTACAACAGATGGTGTGCGCCAAAATAATGAAATTCTTTACAATGAACCAGGATGGCATTTTTTCATAGCTGAAGTTCAAAATATCCCTGCTGGTATTGGTGTCCTGTATATAAATAAGGGTGTCGCATCATTAGCTGCTTCTGCTACTTTGCCAGAATTTCAACGTAACGGCTGTCATACTGCATTAATTCAAAAAAGAATAGAAAAAGCTATAGCGACAAATTGTCATTTAATAGTTGGCCAAGCCCGCTTTGGTAGCCGCAGTCAAAATAACATGGAACGGGCCCATATGAAAATTGCTTATACAAAATCAATATGGACCGCAAAAGACATATTATAATTTACTTTCTTTCTCCTTCCGTTACATTTTTAAACATTTTATGACAATTCCTTTTCTATCCTATTAATCATTTGAATATTCCAACTAGATTTGTTACGCTATTACTAGATACATCATTCAACTTGCAATATGAAAAGAGAATTCTAATCAAACTACAAGGAGGAGAAATGTATGACTAAACATGATCATGGTTTAAAAGAAAAAGTAGAAGGTGCCATTGATAAGGTAAAAGGTGAAGTAAAAGAAGTTGTCGGGAAAGTAACTGACAATAAGAAATTACAAGCTGAAGGAAAATGGGATAAGGTGAAAGGCACCTCCAAAGATACAGTTGGTAATGTGAAAGAAAAAGTACATGAATATAAGGAACATAAGAAAGAAAAATAAAAAAGAGCCCATCGGCTCTTTTTTTATTTCCCTTCATTCTTCTCTAACACGTATAAATCTTCTTCGATATTCGTTAATTTCTCACTTACAAGCTTTCTTGCATCTCCAATTGCTTGATTGTATGCAAATGGTCCAACTAATTTAATCATTTCTTCTATTAAACGCTCTGCTTGGAAACGTCCAATTTCATCTAGATCTTCTTCCATGAAAAATTGCTGAATTTGCGCTACAAGCTCTTCTTTTTTATCATTTGGTATTTTTATATTCATCATCGTTGTTACTCCTCTATATTTAAGATAATATCTTCCTTAACTCTACCATAGAAAAACGATTACCAGGACAGCTTTTTGTAACTCCTTCTAACTCCCTATGACCTAGTATATTTTTTTCCTTTATAGCAAATTGCTTCATAAACATTTTGCATAAAGAATATAATGCATTCACTTGTGCAGGAGTTGGATCGTATTTATCGAAATTTCCCGTCATACATATTCCAATTGTATAACGGTTATGGTCTTTCGCATGCGCTCCAATATGTAAACCTCGTCCTTCCACTACAGTTCCATCTTCTTCAATAAAATAATTGTAACCAATCCCGCTCCACCCCCGTACTTTTTGATGAAATTCATGCGTTTTATACACGTCCCATCCATCTTCAGCTGTATGGTGAATAATCAGTTGATTTACTTCTTCTAAAGGAACTAATTCATCTTGAAATGTTAGATTGACACATTTAATTTCCATTTGAACTGCCTCCTCTTAAAAATCAATCATAATAATCGTTTTATCATCTGGCCTTATTCTCTTTTCCGCTTCTAGCTCTTCAATGATTGCTACATATTCGTTTATACTATTCTTTCTTATATATGCAACAGTTTGTTCTAATGACCAATCTGGGTGGAATAACCCGTCTGAACAAATAAAAATTCCACTCACTTCATCTATATGTAATTCACCATGTTGTAAATAATGTATCGCTTCTTTCATTCCATTTGCAACTGAATAACCATTTGGCATATTTGCAAGATAACGATTGTATTTTAACTGTTCTCGCACATCTTGAAAAACATATTCTTCTGGTACAGATAACCCTTTTTTACGATCTTCTTCCCTCTTCCTTTTTGCTCGTTTACTAATTCCTTCAACTGTGTCTTTCGTTAATACTTGCATCGTTCCATTTTGAAAAGTTGCGACAATCATACAGTCCCCTAATTGTGCATATTCAATTTTCTCACCAACTATTTGAACTGCCGCGATACATGTGCACCACAAATGCTCTTTTTTTCCCGTGTCTACTTCATATTCTAACATTTTGCTTTGCAATGCTTCATTTGCTTTAGCAACTGCAAATTGTAAACTATGATTCTCTCGTAATGCAGTAAAATAACTTGCAAATAAATGCGAAGCGATGTATGCTCCATTATGTCCCTTTTCATCACGAAACGGGACAAGTGGTGTTGCACCGTCACATACACCATAAATCTTTTTTTCTTTATTACAAAAATAAGAATCCTCACATTCTTGCTTCAACGGGCTTTTCTGTTGATAGGTTTTTATCTTCACAACTGTATCCCCTTTCAAATGATAAAATACTCAAATTCTTTTGATTAATCTAATTTACCAAAATAAACTGTTTTTACCCAAAACTTTCAATATCATATATAATCTTGAAATAATATGAATTTTTCAGTGAAGGACGGGAAAGAAATGGTCAGATTCCTTGGTGTTATTATCGGTTCTATTATTATTGCGGTTGCCTTTAATCTTTTCCTTATCCCCCACAAAATTTTAAGTAGTGGAATTGGCGGAATTGCTATTATTTTAGGGATTGTAACCCCTGTAAACACAGGCATTATTAACTTTGTATTAAACTTACCTATCCTTATTTTAGGCTACATAGGCCTTGGAAAAAAAGTAATTTTTAACACAGTTGTCTCTGTAGTTGTATTATCTGTTGCATTATACTACGTTCCAGTAAAAGTCGTAGCAACAGATCCATTGTTATCTTCTATCTTCGGAGGTGTCATCGCCGGAGCTGGTATTGGTCTTGTTTTTAACTGTAATGGATCCACTGGTGGATTTGATATTATCGGTATGCTTTTATCCCGCAAGCGAGACATTAAACTTGGCGGATTCCTTATTGTTTTAAATGCAGTCGTTGTAATAATCGCAGGATTCTTCTTCACTTGGGATGTTGCACTTACAAGCTTACTTTCAATTTATGTAACTGGTAAAGTAATTGATGCTGTTCATACAAAACATCGTAAAGTTACACTTATGATTGTAACAAATGAAGCAGAAAAAATGAAAAAACAGCTTCTTTCAACTGTTGTACGTGGAATAACGTTACTTGATGGCGAAGGCGCTTATTCAAGCGAGAAAAAGCGTGTACTTATGACGGTCGTTTCTCGTGAAGAATTAGCAAGTATGAAACTTACAATTTCTGAAATTGACCCGAATGCATTCGTTAATATTACAGAAACTGTAGAAGTGTTAGGACTTTTCAGAAGAAGTTAAAGACTAGGTGGGAATACACCTAGTCTTTATTTTGCATAAATTCAATTCTGTTTCCAAACGGATCTGATACGTAAAATCGAATTACATCTGGTCGTGCATAATCATCAATCACTTTTACACCTTGCTCTATAAGTGTTTGCTTAAATTCATTAATTTCATTCACATAAAAAGCTGGATGAGCCTTTTTAGCTGGTGTAAAGTTCCGCTCGACACCAATATGGATTTCTTGATTTCCACATTTAAACCAACATCCACCTCGTTTTTTCAACTCTTCTGGCTTTGGAATTTCTACCATACCAACCTTATTCCCATAAAAATCACGCGCCTCTTCTTCACACCCTACAGGTGCAGCTACTTGCACGTGATCAATCCCTTGAATATAATTTTTCATTTTCTCTCCCCCTCCTCTACCCTAATGTTATACGGAAAACAGCCGTCTGTAACTTACAAAAGGGTTATAAAACAATATAAGCTCCCCTTATTACCATCCTGCATTCACTTTGCAAAAAAAATAAAAAAACAAAATTTATTCTATAACTTCCATTTTTTATAGAAATACACATCACATCTATATTATAGTTATGAATAGACAAATCTTTTTAGATGCTATTTGTACGGAGGAACTATTATGAGTCGTAAAAAATATTCACCAACTCAAAAAAAACGTCATCCGAACATTTCTAGACGTTTGCGAAACCATATACAAGATCGTTCATTAACAGAAATGTACGCATCTCTGTTCGAACATAATCCTGATAGTATTATTTCATTAAATTTAGAAGGAGTTATTCTACATATAAATCCTTCTGCCGAAAGAATATTAGGTTACACTTCTTTAGAATTAGAACAGAAAAATATTACCTCTATTTTAGGAGCCCATATTTCTGAGCAAGTATTACAAAATATAAAGAATACTGAAGCGGATAATCAACAAGAGTATATCTTATCTATTTATCATAAAAATGGATTCTTATTAGATGTTGTGACAAAACTAGTTCCTATTTTTGTTCAAAATCGTCTTACTGGTGTATACGCTATTATGAAGCCACTTGAAAAATCAGAAAGAATTGAGAATATGCTAAAAGAAAGTGAGAAGAGATTACGTACATTAGTAAACTCCATGCCTGCGTTTGTTATATTTAAAGATCATGAAGGGCGCTGGCTTGAGGCAAATGACTACGCACTTTCTTGCTTCAACTTCCATCATGTACCTTACCACGGGAAAAAAGATAGCGAACTCATTCAATATAATGAAGCATACCGAGAAGCTTTTTTACATTGTGAAGAAATCGATGAACTAGCATGGCAACAAAGACAAATTCTTCATGGCGAGGAATTTATTATACATAGAGATGATTTCGATCTAATCTTAAGTATATCAAAAGTTCCGCTTTATCATCCTGATGGTTCTCGCAAAGGTCTTATCGTGATGGGGAGAGATGTTACTGAGCTAAAAGAAACTGAAAAGTTACTACGAAAATCTGAGAAACTCGCAGTAGTTGGACAACTGACAGCTGGAATTGCCCATGAAATTCGAAATCCACTCACTTCCCTAAAGGGTTTTCTAACATTGCTCCTCCCTGAAATAAATGAGGAGCAAAAATGGTATATCGATGTTATGTTAAGTGAGATTTCACAAATGGAATCCATCACGAGTCAATTTATGGCGATGTCTAAGCCACAAGTATTATCTATCCAAACTTGTAACATACAAACTTTAATTGAAGAGGTAGTTACATTTATTTTACCGACTGCAATTATGCATAGCGTTCATATCATCATGGATCATTTTGATTACGTATATGATATTCAATGTGACGGCAACCAATTAAAACAAGTTTTTATAAACATATTAAAAAATGCGATAGAAGCGATGCCAAATGGCGGAAATATTTTCATCCAAACAAAACCATTAGAGGATAATTTCATCTTAATACGAATTATCGATGAAGGTTGTGGCATTCCAGAAGATCGTATCTCCCGTCTAGGCGAACCTTTTTATAGTTTAAAAGAAAAAGGCACAGGACTAGGATTAATGATGTGTTACAAAATAATTGAAGAACATCATGGTAAATTACACATTTCAAGCGAATTAAATAAAGGTACAATTGTTGATATTGAGCTACCACTTTCTTCATCCCATCTTGCAATCCAGTCTTAAATAAAAAAGAAGCATCTGCTAATCGTTAGCAGATGCTTCTTTTTTAAAATACTTTGTCATACCACTCTTTTGCTTTTTCTACTTCACCCATCGTTAATTGATGCCCTCGATTTTCCCAATGCATTGTTACATTCGCGTTTGCATTTTCTAATAGTATCTTCAATTCCTCTGACTCTGCTGATGAACAAATTGGATCATTTGTCCCAGCAGCAATAAACACAAATTTACCTGCTAAATTTGCTAATTGCATTCCTCTTCTTGGTACCATTGGGTGATGAAGTACAGCACCTTTCAATGCATTTTCGTAATGGAATAATAAGCTTGCTGCGATATTTGCCCCATTCGAATAACCGATAGCTACAATGTTATTTCTATCGAATTTATATTCTTTAGCCGCTTCATCTAAAAATTCATTTAATTCCTTCGTACGGAAAATTAAATCCTCTTCATCAAAAATGCCCTCTGCTAATCGGCGGAAGAAACGCGGCATCCCATTCTCTAACACATTTCCCCTAACGCTTAATACCGACGCTTCCGGATCAACTATTTCTGCAAGTGGTAGTAAATCTAATTCATTACCACCTGTACCATGAAGTAATAACAACACTGGTTTTGACGTATCTTTTCCTTTTTGAAAAACATGTTTCATCATAATCCTGTTCCCCCTTCAATCACTTTAATCTAAATTTCTCACTTCAAATGGTAAAAGCGTTTGTTCAATCTGTTTTCTATGTTGTTCATATTGTTCCGGTAACTTTAATTCCTCACCCATCGTCTCTAACGATTCATCATGAGCGAAACCAGGAGGATCTGTTGCAATTTCAAATAAGATTTCACCATGTTCTCTAAAATAAATCGCGTTAAAATAATTTCGATCTTGTACAGGAGTTACGTGATATCCAAAACGCGACACATGCTCTTTCCAGTCTAGCTGATCAGCATCGTCACTCGCTCTCCAGGCAATATGATGAACTGTGCCAACGCCCATTTGGCCACGACCGATTGTTGATAATTTCAAATCAATAATATTTCCAATGTCAGCAGAAGAACGGAATCGAACAAATTCACCCTCTTCTCCAATTTTCTCAAGACCCATAATATGTTCTAACAATTCAGCTGTTTTTTGAGGCTGTGTAGATAAAAGAACAGCACCTCCAAACCCTTTAATTGCTACTTCTGGTGTAACTTCTCCAAAACTCCAATTATTTAATTCGCCTTTTTCTCTTTCAACTAATTCTATATGCAAACCATGCGGATCATCAAATTCTAAATACTGCTCTCCAAAACGAGTCATTTTTGTATACGAAACATCGAACTTTTCTAATCTATTTTCCCAAAACTCCATTGCACCTTTTGGTACAACGTAAGACGTAATTCCTACTTGACCATCTCCAATAATACCTTGACGAGCACCTGCCCATGGGAAAAACGTAATAATTGTTCCAGGCTTTCCTCCTTCATTTCCAAAATAAAGATGGTACGTACCTGGATCATCAAAATTCACTGTTTGTTTCACTAAACGTAACCCCAATACACCAGCATAAAAATCTACATTTTCTTGTGGATGCCCTACAATCGCTGTAATATGATGGATTCCCATTGTTTTCTTTTCCATTTCTTCCACTCCTTTTTTATTTCATTATAAAAATTCTTTTACATTTAAATTCATTATTAATTTTGTCCATGCTACAAAGTAAAATCCGTCATTATAATTTTATCTCGAATTCGAGATATTAATTACAAAATTACGTATCGGTGTCTAATCTATTGAATTATCTTGAATTCAAGATAATTCGTAAAAAATATTTGTTCGATTTATAACCATAATAAATTTTTATTATGAACATTCTTTATCTCGAACTTAAGATTTATTATAAGTTACTTATTTTTCATTGTCAATAAGTCCTTACTTTCATTTTACATGTAAAAAGAGTAAACGCTATTCACCGTTTACTCTTTTTGCAAATCATTTCTTTTCTTCTTCCAGTACTGCTTCCATCTCATTAAATTCACGATGAACTGCCTTAACGGGTTCTTTCGTTAATAAACTTACAACGATAACAGTTAATAAACTACAGAAGAATCCAGGCACCATTTCATACATAATTGCTTTTAAACTTGGAATTTGTACCCATGCTATAACAACTACTGCACCAACAATCATCCCTGCAAGAACACCCCATTTGTTTGTCCTTTTCCAATATAAACTTAATAAAATGGCTGGTCCGAATGCTGAACCAAATCCAGCCCAAGCATAACCGACAAGTGTTAAAATTGTATCACTTGGATGATACGCTAAAACAACTGCGATCATAGCTACTACTAATACTGATAATCTACCGATAAATACAAGTTCTTTGTCACTTGCGTTACGACGGAAAAATGTTTTATAAAAGTCTTCCGTTACTGCACTTGAAATAACAAGTAATTGTGAGGAAATACTACTCATAATCGAAGCCAAAATAGCTGATAATAAAAATCCTGTAATATACGGATGGAATAAAATATTTGAGAATGTTACAAAGACCATTTCTGGGTCTTGTAATGTCGTATTATTTTTAGCATAATAGGCGATACCAATTAGACCAGTAAGCATTGCACCTATAATTGAAATCGTCATCCAACCGATACCGATTCTACGAGAAGTTTTTAAATCTTTAATAGAGGTAATTGCCATAAAGCGGACAATAATATGTGGTTGACCAAAATATCCAAGGCCCCATGCTAAAAATGAAATAATACCAAGTATTGTGGTTCCTTTAAACATATCTAAATGCGATGCATCGACTTGCTTAATGGTATTAAATGTTTCTGTTATACCACCGACATCCGTAAAGGCAACAATTGGCACTAGTACAAGCGCAATAAACATAATACAACCTTGCACAAAGTCCGTCCAACTTACGGCTAGAAAGCCACCAAATAGTGTATACGCAACAACGACACCGACAGTTACAAATAAACCAATTTTATAATCAAGGTTAAAAGAATTTTCAAACAAACGTCCACCCGAAACTAAACCAGCCGACGCATAAAATGTGAAAAATACTAAAATGACGACAGCGGAGACAAAACGAAGTATTTTCGTACGATCTTTAAACCGATTCTCTAAAAAGTCTGGAATCGTAATTGAATCATTTGCCACTTCTGTATACGTTCGTAAACGCGGGGCAATGATTAAATAGTTTGCATACGCACCTATTAATAAACCTATCGCAATCCATACACTTGATAATCCTGTTGCATACATCGCACCAGGTAATCCCATTAACATCCAACCACTCATGTCAGAAGCACCAGCTGATAAAGCTGTAACTGCTGGACCGAGTCCCCTCCCGCCTAACATATAATCTGATAAATCGGATGTCTTCTTATAAGACCAATAACCGATATACAACATACCTGCCATATAAATAGCAAGCGAAACCATAATCTCAATCTTCACCGAATCTCTCCCTTAGTTACATAAGCCATTCAAAATTTCGAAAAATGACTTTTTCTATTTTCTTGTTTTCGCTTATGGTTCCCTACCTTACCAAACATTTTTTGTTCTTTCAAGTGAACAAGCCCTTTTCACTACATGTGAAAACCTCTATAAACGCCTTTATCCCAGTGGATTACCCGGGTTTTAAAATAAATTAAAGTAAAAATATTCAGGAAATAAAACGTCATTTTTTCATACCTTGTTTTCATTCTTTTATCAGAAAAATTTTTTAAAGAAAAAAGCCATACGAATGTATGACTTTTAATCTATTAAACATAGCTTATTTTCTATTTACTAGTAGGAAACAATTGTGAAAGAGGAACGATCCGTCCCACCTCATCTTTAAACACAATATGCTCTCTCGTGAAATGGCGCGGACTCTTTACCCCCGCTGCTGCTGCAAGTGAGAATAAACTGTACCTCATACTAACAACATAATTCATTACGCGCCATTTCTTCTCATACGGATCTAGCGCTTTTTGATAATGCGGATTTGTCGTCGCAACTCCAGATGGACATTGCCCCGAATTACATTGAAGCGCCATAATACAGCCACTTGCCATCATAAATCCGCGTGCTGAATTTACGGCATCTGCTCCAATTGCTAAAGCAATCGCCACCTTATCTGGTGTAATTAATTTCCCTGAGGCAAACACTTTGAATTTGTCCCGAACACCATAATGATTCGCTGTATCAATACAAGTTAGTAACGCTGGAATAAGCGGCATCCCCATACTATCTGCCATCGATTTATACGTTGCTCCTGATCCACCTTCTGAACCATCAATTGTAATGAAATCTGGATAGATGTTTAACTCTTGCATCGTTTTGAATAAGTCTTCTAGCGGCTTTTGCTGTCCTATTACAATTTTCATACCGACTGGTTTACCGCCGTTTTCTTGCAAACGCTGAATAAAATAAAGTGTATCTGCTGTATTATTTAAAAATGAAAATCGATTCGGTGAATTAATTGTCTTGCCTTCTCGTACATTCCGGACAAAAGCAATCTTTGCATTTACTTTTTGTCCTTCTAGATGACCACCACGTATTTTCGCACCTTGCCCAAATTTCAATTCGAATGCTCTAATATTACTTTCTTTCGCTTTCTCCATGAATTTTCCCATTGAAAAATTACCGTCTTCATCACGGTATCCAAATAACCCTGGACCAATTTGCGCAACGATATTCGCTCCTGTATGTAAATGTTCTGGAATAACGCCACCTTCACCCGTATTAATCCACGATCCGCCTGCCATTTTTGCTCCAAAACCACTCGCTAAAATATAATTTTCTCCAATCGCACCGTAAGAAGTCGCAGATGCACCAAACATGCCATGTAGCTTCCACGGATATTTACGGTTCTCACCGACTATAATTGCATCATCTTCTTCGTACAGCCAAAGATTCGTTGTATCCGCTGTTAATTTTTCTCTTCTTGAAAATAACCCTTCTTTATGAATCACGTACTTTTTACCTTCCCGCTCTTGCGTGAGATTCACACTTAATTCCTCAGTTAATATCGGAAATAATGTATTAGCAATATAATATCCAGAAGCTTCAAAATCTCGTTTTGATCCAAAACCAAGTATTTCAGAGCGATATTTCGCTAAAAACATAACACTTTGAAAATCATAACGTGAGAAAGGCTTTCCATCCGTATCATGATCAAACCAATATTGTCGAAATTCAGGCCCTATCTTTTCCAGTAAGTAGCGCATTCTTCCTAAGTATGGATGTAATTTTAAAATAGAATGGTGTGTTCGTTTTTTTATAAAAAATGTAATGATAAAAAAGACGATTAAAAGCAACATTAAAAATAGTAATATACTAATAATAACGAGTAGCGTTTCACTCATCCCGCTTCCCCCTATGAAATTCCATAATAAAAGGAGAACACTCGATGTGCTCTCCTTTTATCTTTATTCATACTAACGTAGCAAGATGCTCTTTCACGTCATATTCAACTAAACTTTCAGCGTGTTTAATTCGATGAACAAAGTCTGGATTAGCAATTAACGGTCTTCCGAATGCCGCTACATCAATCGTTCCTTCTTGCAACGCTTCTTCGGCCTCTTTCGGATTTAAATTACCAACCCCAACAATCGTACCATCCCAATATTTTCTTACTAGTTGATGAAAATTCTTTCCATCAGCAATCTCTTGCGTATAATTCATCGTTGAAGGATGGATCATCGTTAACCCAACCTCTTTAAACATATTTATGAACGTTTCAATTGCAAACTCAGGATCTTCCCACATATAAGTAGGATTATCACCTTTGAAAGCAGAGAAACGAAGAAGTGTTTTATTAGCTCCAACAGCTTCTATTACAGCCGCCGTTACTTCTTTCATAAACGTTAACCTTTGTTTTAAATCACCGCCATATTTATCTGTTCGCTTATTCGCAAACTCATACGTAAATTGATCGATTAAATATCCGTGTGCACCGTGAATTTCTACTCCATCAAATCCAGCTTCGATCGCATTTTTCGCAGCTTGTGCGTATTGACCGATCACTTCTTGTATTTCTTCTAACGTCATTGCTGCTGGCGTATCAAACGGTTTACGAAAGCGTGGAACATTTCCCTCTGCAGCGATAGCCGATGGTGCTTGTGGCATTTGACCACCAATTATTTCATGATGACTCATACGCCCAACATGCCATATTTGAGCAATAATCGTCCCGCCTTCTTTATGTACTGCCTCTGTAACAGGTTTCCAAGAATCGATTTGTTCTTGTGTATAAATACCTGGTACTCCTGGGTTTCCTTTTGCTCTCGGACTAATGACAATTCCTTCTGTAATAATTAGTCCAATTCCATCCGCAGCACGTTTTCTGTAGTACTCCACTACATCAGCACCAACTACTCCAGTCTCATTATCTGCAAAGCATCTTGTCATCGGCGCCATCACTATACGATTACGAAGAGACCAAGCTCCAACTTGAATTGGATCAAACAACTTTGTTTCTTCAACGTTTTCAAAAAATCCCCCAGCATTTACATTTGTTCCTTCATAAATACTCGCTGCTTTATTACTTGAACTTGTCATTTTTCTTCCCCCCTAAAAAATCTTACTATAATCGCATCATACTTACTTTTAGATAGTAACGTCAATTTTTACGAATTTACAATAAAAAATTCGAATATCCAAAAAATAAAATGCTGTAAATAATATTAAAAAGGTTTCCTTAGGAGGAAACCTTTTTTGTTGACCATATATGGCTGTCAATTCGTTTATCTCTTTAGTAAAAAACACCTTATCAATAGAAGTGAAAATGGTTCAGTATTCTTCTAAAAATAATAACTTATATACCTAAAACAATGAAAGCCCTACCTCTCTTTCATCCTTACGGCTCCTCGTCCGTGCCAGTGTGAATCAGGATTGCAAAAATCAAGTAACTATTTTATCGAAGTATTCAATTAAACTTCGAACATTCATAAATGAAATTAAAAAATAAAAATGGATTTGATTGTAGTAATAACAATAGAGGTAATGCTCTAAAAGTGGTTTGAAAGAGTTGAATGTCTTTGAAATGATAAATTTTCTATAATTATGTTCCCAAAAAATTCAAGATCTTTTTTGGGATATAATACATTATTTGTAATGAACCTTAACAAAAGCTTTTTATCTGATTTTCTGTGATACCTTCAATTAATCCCAGTTCACTAATCAAAAATTCATATGCGTTATCTAACATCTTCTTTTCGCTTGCATTAAGTGCTTTTTCTTTCTGTATACGCATTAAATCACGCACAACTTCAGCACCTTCTTGCATTTTACCCGTCTTTATTTTATCAGTGTTCAATTTATACCTTTGTTTCCACGTAAGTAATCTATCTGATTCCCCATGTTGAAAAATATCCATTATGTGTGCTAATGTGGTTATATCCGTAACTGGTCGTATATTCGAATTCAATATTCTCCCTGTTGGAATCATTAGTTCCATATTACTAGCCGACATTTTTATAACATAATACTGTTGTTTTTCTCCTGAGATTTCCTTCTCTTCTATGGCTTTAATTATACCTGCTCCCTGCATTGGATAAACAATGTTATCGCCAATTTGAAACAAATAATCCACCTCCATATATGGTAACCTTATCAAGGTTACCACACTTTTAGTTTTTTGTCAAATTTTTTATTTTATCATAAAATCATTTTACGCGTCAACACTTCAGAAGCAAGAAATTAAATTTACACAATACACTATAAAAATCGCAATTCCATTAACGGTTCCACACACATTCATTCTCCTTTAACACAAAAACACATCACTACATTTCAGTAGTAATGTGTTTTTGATAAGGCATAAATAAATATCTACTTTTCCGTCTATATACTAACCTGCTTACTAACCGTTTCCCTCGCTAAAAGAAAACTCATAATCACTTGCGCTGCTACTCTACTCGTCATATCTCTGAAATCAAGAGTTGGATCAATCTCTACTATATCCATCCCTTGAACGAGCGGTTCTTTACCAAGGAATTCAATCGCATCTAGTAAAGTCGTACTATCCATTCCACCAGGCCCAATTGCTGGACAACCTGGTGCAAACGCTTGGTCTAGCACATCCATATCAAGAGAAATATAAATAGAAGTCACACCTTGATTTCTTAATACTTCAATACTTTCCGTGATAATATCTTTTATTTCTCGCTCTCGTACGTCTTTCATTGTATACACTGTTACACCATGCTCTATTGCATATTCATGGTACGCACGTGCATTAGAAAAATTACGAATTCCAATTTGAACAAGTTGTTTCCCTGCAATGACATCATTTTCTAGTAAACTACGGAATGGTGTACCATTTGATGGGCCTCCATCATCTAAATTACGTAAATCATGATGAGCATCAAATTGAATAATTCCGACCTTTCCTTTACTGTTTGCAAAACCTGTTATACTCGGAAAACTAATCGAGTGGTCACCGCCAAGAACGATTGGTATCATGTTCGGGTTTACTTTCGTTACATGCCCAACTGTTTTCGCAATTCGTTTATGACTTTCTTTTATATCCGTCACATGCATCGTAATATCGCCGCAATCATATAAGACACTTTCTTTCATATCGTGTTCTTCTGTAATTGCATATGTGCTATATGCATCTAACATCGCACGAATTGTCTTTGGAGCAAAACTTGCTCCTGAATGACTAATAGATGGTTTAGAAAGGGGTGCTCCAATTAAGGCAGCACCGAATATTTCTACGCCTTCCTCCCAAACTTTAATCATCTCACTCCATTTTGTCACTTCACGATCAATAAACTTTGCATTTTTCTTTAAATAGTGGCCGTGCTCCACGATTGTTCACCTCTTGTATATGCAATATTACCATTCTTCCATACTGTATTCACATGACTTACGCCGTAATGATACGGTACGTAAGCATAATTGTAAGCATCCCATAAAACTAAATCTGCCTTACGACCAACTCTAATTTTCCCAGCTACATCACCGCGGTTAATGGCATATGATGAGTTAACCGTTACGGCATTCCAAACTTCTTCTGGTGTCATTTTCAGTTTTAGCATCGCAATGCTCATAATAAGCTGAATATTTTCAGTTGGACAGCTACCTGGGTTAAAGTCTGTAGCTAACGCAACTGCAACACCTTCATCAATCATTTTACGACCACGAGCAAAGCTTTCTTTATTTAAATAGAAAGTTGTTCCTGGTAATAATGTTGCTACTGTACTCGAGTTTGCAAGCATTTCAATCCCTTTATCAGAAGCGCCAACTAAATGGTCCGCTGATGCCGCACCGATTTCTGCCGCTGCTTCCGCACCACCAAGAGGGTCGATTTCATCTGCATGAATTTTCACATCAAAGCCAAGCTCTTTCGCTTTTAATAAAAACTCTTTTGACTCTTCGACAGAGAACACACCTGTTTCACAGAAAATATCAACGAACTCCGCTAATTGCTTCTCTTTCATTTCTGGTAGTAGGTCTAACATCCATTGTAAAAATTCTTTCGATTTACCTTTATACTCTTTCGGAACTGCATGAGCACCTAAAAATGTTGAAACTAAATCGATCGGATGCTCTTTTTGTAATTGTGCTGTTGCCTCTAATTGTTTCCATTCCGTCTCATCATCTAATCCGTAACCACTCTTCGCTTCTACAGTAGTAACTCCGAAAGATAGCATACGGTCTAAATGGAATTTCGCTTTTTGAACAAGTTCTTCTTTCGACGCCTGTTTCGTTGCATTTACAGTTGAAAGAATACCGCCGCCTTTTTCCAAAATTTCTAAGTACGGAACTCCTTGTAATTTTAGTGCGATTTCATTTTCACGAGATCCACCAAATACAAGATGAGTATGCGGATCAACAAGACCAGGAGAAACCATTTTCCCGCCGCAATCAATAACTTCTTTCGCCTGAAGTCCTTTCGCTTCTTCCACTGTTCCAACGAAAGTGATTACACCATTTTCAATTCCAACCGCACCGTTTTCGATAACAGGAAGCGTGTTCATCGCTTCCCGTCTTAACAAGCCATCTTCTTGATCCATTGTTAGTAATTGACCGATATTTATTAGTAAAGTGTCCAGCATGTTTTCTCCTCCTTATTTCATCATTGGAATGTTAACGCCTTTTTCTTTCGCAGTTTCCACTGCCAAGTCATATCCTGCATCCACGTGACGAACAACACCCATACCAGGGTCAGAAGTTAATACACGCTCAATACGTTTTGCTGCTGCTTCTGTTCCATCTGCAACGATAACCATTCCAGCGTGAAGTGAATATCCCATACCAACGCCGCCACCGTGGTGAACAGACACCCAGCTTGCACCGTTTACACTATTAATTAATGCATTTAAAATTGGCCAATCTGCTACTGCATCACTACCGTCTTTCATCGCTTCTGTTTCACGGTTTGGAGATGCTACTGATCCACAATCTAAATGGTCACGACCGATAACGATTGGTGCTGATAATTCACCATTTGCAACCATTTCATTAATGATGCGCCCAAATTTCGCACGCTCACCGTAACCTAACCAACAAATACGTGATGGAAGTCCTTGGAACTCAACTTGCTCACGAGCCATACGAATCCAGTTACATAAATGTTCATTATCAGCGAACTCACGTAAAATTACTTCGTCTGTTTTATAAATATCTTCTGGATCACCAGAAAGTGCCACCCAGCGGAATGGTCCTTTTCCTTCACAGAATAATGGACGAATAAATGCAGGAACGAATCCTGGGAAATCGAAAGCATTTTTCAAACCTTCATCGAAAGCAACTTGGCGAATATTATTTCCATAATCAAATGTAATTGCGCCTTTTTCTTGCATCGCAAGCATTGCTTCCACATGTTTTGTCATACTTTCTTTTGATAATTGTACGTAACGTTCTGGATTTTCTTCACGAAGTTTCGCTGCTTCTTCTAACGTGTAACCTACTGGAATATAACCGTTTAATGGATCATGAGCAGATGTTTGATCCGTAACTAAATCTGGCGTAATATTACGCTTCACTAGTTCTGGTAAAATCTCTGCCGCATTTCCTAACAAGCCAATTGAAATTGGTTCTTTCTTCTCTTTATACTCGTTCGCAACAGTTAATGCTTCTTCTAATGATTCTGTGTACATGTCACAATATCTCTTTTCAATACGACGATCGATACTACGCTTATCTACATCAATAGCAATGACAACACCGCCATTCATCGTTACAGCAAGAGGTTGTGCACCACCCATACCACCTAAGCCAGCAGTAAGTGTTAATGTACCTTTTAATGAACCATCGAAATGTTGACGAGCCGCTTCACCAAATGTTTCATATGTTCCTTGTAGAATCCCTTGCGTTCCAATGTAAATCCAGCTACCAGCTGTCATTTGTCCGTACATCATAAGACCTTTTTTCTCTAGTTCTCGGAAGTGATCCCAGTTTGCCCATTTCGGTACTAAGTTTGAGTTCGCTAACAGAACGCGAGGTGCATCTTCATGTGATTTAAAAATGGCAACTGGTTTTCCTGATTGAACAAGTAACGTTTCATCACTTTCTAACGTTTTTAATGAATCTACAATCGCCTGATAGCTTTCCCAGTTACGAGCTGCACGGCCAATTCCGCCATATACAACTAATTCTTCTGGTTTTTCAGCAACTTCAGGATCTAAATTGTTCATTAACATACGAAGTGCAGCTTCTTGCACCCATCCTTTCGTTTGTAACTCTGTACCTCTTGGCGCGCGAATTGTTTGTTGTACTTTTTCCATTTCAATCTCTCCCTTTTCTCATTTTATAGTGCTGCGTTTACATCTAATCTTTCTTTTATCGAATAATTCGTTTTTAACCAATGCGCAATATTTTCAATATCTGTTGAGAATATACGGTCATTTTTAATAGATGGCACCTGCTGACGACCTTGGTGGTAGAAGCTCTTCGTCACTGTACTCATGTTTTCAATTCCGCGATATTCTGCTGCTTGCATTGCACAAATCATCTCAATAGAAAGAACACGTCTTGCATTTTGAATAATTTGATGTGCATGGCGTGAAGCAATTGTTCCCATACTTACATGATCTTCTTGGTTAGCAGAAGACGGAATTGAATCTACACTCGCCGGATGTGCTAACGTTTTATTTTCAGAAACAAGCGACGCTGCAGCATATTGCATAATCATTGCACCTGACTGTAGTCCTGGTTCTGGACTTAAAAATGGTGGTAAATCATTTAATTGCGGGTTTACTAAACGCTCAATACGGCGCTCCGAAATATTTGCAAGTTCCGCCATTCCTACTTTTAAGAAGTCCATCGCAAACGCAATCGGTTGACCATGGAAGTTACCACCTGAAATTACTTTTTCTCCGCCATCAAAAATTAGCGGATTATCTGTTGCTGCATTCATTTCAATTTCTAATTTTTCTTTTACATAATTTAAAACTTGCCAAGAAGCACCGTGTACTTGCGGGATACAACGAAGTGAATAGGCATCCTGCACTCGTAATTCTCCTTGTTTTGTTGTTAATTTACTATCGTGAAGGATGTCACGAATTCTGCTCGCTACTTCCACTTGCTCTTTATAACCACGTGCTTTATGAACATTTTCATCAAATGCATCAATAATGCCTTGTAACCCTTCAATTGTCATCGAAGCAATTAGTTCAGCTTGATACGCCGTTGCTTCTGCTTCTATATAAGAAAGAACTCCTTGTGCTGTCATCGCCTGCGTACCATTAATTAACGCAAGACCTTCTTTCGCTTCAAGTTCAATTGGCTCAAGCCCTTCTTCTGTAAGAGCAACCATTGCATGAACGCGTTTCCCCTTATAGAACACTTCACCTTCGCCTAATAATACGAGCGCAAGATGAGATAAAGGTGCTAAATCGCCACTTGCACCAAGTGAGCCTTGTTGCGGAACGACTGGATGAATTTTACGGTTTACAAACTCAAGAAGCATATTTACAACGAGCGGCCTTACGCCTGATACTCCTTTAAGCATTGTGTTCGCTCGTAAAATTAACATTCCGCGTGATACTTCTTCCGGGAATGGATCACCAATCCCGCATGCATGTGACTGAATTAAATTATGTTGAAGTGCCTTTACATCATCTTTTTGGATAAGCACATCACTAAACTTTCCAAATCCAGTTGTAATACCGTAAACGACTTTTCCGTCCTCTACAATTTTCTCAACTACTTCGCGGCACTCCGCTACCTTTTGCATACTAGTTGGACAAGCTGTTACACCTTCTCCTTCCAGTAATAACTTCTTCATTTCTTCAACTGTCAATGTATGTCCTGTTAACGTAATCATCATTTTTCCTCCTTAAAAAGGCAAAAGGGGACCTTATCTTTTTTAAGACAGACTTCTGTCCTAAAAAAGTAAGGCCCCCTTCTAACTAATAGACTATGGGCAAATCATATGTGATTAATTCCTAAACCAATCGCCTCATGCTCAGATCCTTTTACAGGTGCACCAATCGTTCCATATAATGCAACAGCAACCCATTCGCCTTCTTTTTTTCCGTCGTATGGTGTACCGCGCACAATCGCAAAACGAAGTCCTACTGTACGAAGAACGTCTGCTAACTGAATTTGACCTCTCGTCACTCCGTACAAAGCTTCCATAATTGCATGATAAAGTGCATGTGTTTCTCTGTAAACGTCTGTTTCAATAACTTGGTTGCTTTTAGCCGCTGTTTCCATTGCTGCGACAACCTTTTGCGAATTCATCGAACCCACTTTCCCCGTACAATACTTCCAACCTTTTGGAATGGATAATACAGGACTTTCATTCTCATCCGCAAGTGCCAACAGCATGGCCATACGACCAATTCGATGTGTTCCTTGAAGAAGCATGTGACTCTCTCATTTCTTTTGAATTATTTGAATATTACTTAATTTAAGAATATATGAAAACGTTTAAATCGTCAATAGTTTAAAATCATATTCAAACATTTTTTTCATCCCCATAATTTTGTGTACACAAATGATTTACACAAAATTTCCAAGCATGCTATAGTCTCACTAACAGATGCAAAGGGGCGAAATTTCAGTGACAAAACAAAAAGATATTCATTTTCGAATTGAAGAGAAATTACTTAAAAGGTTTGAATCAGCACTCCATTACGAAGGTTTAAAGAAAACAGATATATTAACACATGCAATCCAACAATTTTGCACAAAGGTGGAATGTGACAAAATGAATGATGTAAAACGTCAGTATAACGTTAGCAACCATTTACAAACACGCATCGACACACATACACATTACGAAGAAAAACACGTAGATTTAGATAAGATCGTCATTGAACATTTACAACTTCAAGGGGAAGAAAATATATTAGAGGTTGGGTGCGCTAGTGGAAAATTCCTTTCCCTTTTACAAACAAATGGTCATAAAGGCACATTAACCGGGTTTGATCAATCCGAAGCTATGCTTGCTGAAGCTGCTAAAACAAATAACTTAATAGAATGGAAACGAGGGGATGCTAGTAAACTTCCTTTCGAAACAAATTGTTATGACCTAATAATTGCAAGACATATGTTATACCATGTGAAAGATGTTGAAAAAACAGTTCAAGGCTTTTATAAAGTCATTCGTCCTGGCGGAACACTTTTAGCTACAACAAATTCTAAAGTTTCATTACCTCGTATAGTTGAAATGTGTAACAACATGCTTGACGCATTTGATCTACCGAAAACATCACCAGCAGTCTCTCCATTTTGTTTAGAAAATGGTAAAGTGATAGTAGCATCTGCTTTTCCAACGGTTGAAGAAACAGTTATTCATAATGCGCTCGTTTTTCATCACGCTACCTCAATAGTAAGCTATATTTCCAGCATGTTTCCATCGCTAAATATACCCGATAATATGTATCTTCAAGCCGAGATGAAAGAATGGCTAACAAAAGAAATCAACAAGGAATTATCTCTCCATAACGGTATATGGCGCGATCCAAAAACGTTAGTAATTTATCGGTGTAAAAAAGAAAAAAGCTAGCATTTGCTAGCTTTTACACGTTTTCTCGTAAAAGTTTCTCCATTACTACATTGCCTTTACCACAATAAAAATCTGTATTATGTTCGTCTGCCACTCCAAAATAAGAGGCAATTGCTATTCCAAATGGTACAAATGCATGCCCTTGTGCTGTAATGATATTTGAGTGTTGCACAACTTCTTCATACACGAAATTTTCTACTGGAAAACAATCGAATTTTTGATAATCTATAGTCGCAGTATAAGAAATCCCTTTAAATAACCCTGCTTTTGCTAGTGCATACGGTCCAGCACAAATTGCTGCCACTAATTTTTCTTGTTCATGAAATTGACGAATGATTGAAAAAAGAGGTTTTGCATCTTTCAACTGTACTTCTTCTCCACCTGGAATAAGTATCCCCTCATACTCATCTACACGTACTTCACTTACTTCTATATGCGGCTGCACTTGCAATCCAGTTTCACTTATAACCAATTCTTTAGTTAAGCCCGCTGTAATGATTTCATATTTATTTTTCAGCAATGCCGTCGCTACTGTTATTTCAAACTCTGCAAATGTTGAGTATACAAATAAAAGTATTTTTTTCATAGCCCTCTCTCCTTTAACCAGTTCATAAAATATACCTCTAAATCGTCCACTGTTAATCTATTCGTGTCCACATAATTTACAGGAAATTGTTTATACCAGTCTTTTTCAGTTTCTACTAATTTAAATTGCTCCTCAAACGTACTTCTGTTTCTTGTTCTATCATTATTTTTTCTATCATATACATTCTTTTTCGTAACATCTAAGTAAAAAATCACATCCGAACGGCATGCTCTTAATTTATATAATTCATCTTTCAATTCAGTTTCTATATCCCACTCTTCTCCTATAATCGTTGGATAAAAGAGTGTAAAAAACTCAATGTCTTCTGGTCCGCGATCAAAAATTACGACTGAATCTTTCACATTTTGAAACTCCTTTATTTTTGCTTCCATAAACATTTTTTGATTCATAATAAACCCTACTTTTGAATTCATATCTAAATTCAATTTTTTTCGCTTCTCTACAATTGGATATGGATTTTCATATATAACTCGAAACCCTCTCTTTTCTAACCTTTTTGCTAATGTTGTTTTTCCGCTAGCCATCGGCCCTTGCAGTGAAATTACGTATGCCACGCCTCTCATTCCCTTACACTTTAGTACACCTATAATATACAGAATCTTGAAAACTCTCAACATTATATATATCATCTTGTTTCTTATTCTTATCTAACTTATAATGAAAAATAGAGATTATGACGGACGCATCAATAATGTAAGCTTGGAAATCCAAGCTTACATTATTTTTTGCTTTCCCTTTTCTAATAAAAAGAGTATACTAGATTAGAACGTATGTTCTTAATAATTACATACAGTAAGGAGATAGAACAATGGTATACGACACAAAAGCAATTTCTTGGAATGAATCTTTAAAACAACTTCAACGCCGCTATACAAACAAACAAGTTGACCGAAAAGAATTTGAGGATATTGAACTGATGGAATTCTTCCGCGATAACGACTACATTTCTTTACCTACACATATAAGCGGCCTATCAAAAACACGTTTTACTTCTTACTCTATTTTCACAACTGAAGATAAAGATCGTAAAGTTGGCACACTTATTATTGAGTATGTTGAAGACGATAATAATAATTTATGTGTTGAACAACTATACTTCGTTTAAACTATAACGCTTGGTCAAAATGACCAAGCGTTCTTGCTTTCTATGAATCTCACTGTATATAATATGAATAAAAGAAAACCGCTATCATTAAGGGGGGATATGCTTGCTCGAAGGATGGTTCAGTTGGTTCATTGTATTATGGACGGTTATTTTGTTAGGGCTTATGTCTATCGGTGGATATTTTATGTTCAGAAAATTCCTGAAACGATTACCAAAAGAAGACGGCATGTCCATTTTGGATTGGGAAGAACACTACATAAATAAAACGAGACATTTATGGGCTGATGAACAAAAACAATTGTTAGAAGAGCTTGTAAGTCCTGTTCCAGAACTATTTCGTGATGTTGCAAAATCAAAGATTGCTGGAAAAATTGGGGAACTTGCATTACAAGAAAATGCCTCTCAAATTACACAAGACTTAATTATTAAGGGATATATCATTGCCACACCAAAGCGTGATCATAAATTTTTAATAAAAAAACTACAAGAAAAAAAGATTGATTATTCTAACTATCAATCTTTACTAACAAAATACCCCTCATGAAAAAAAGATTGCTAACTTATAGCAATCTTTTTTAACTTACAGTTACAGATTTTACGGCTGTTAATCTAGCTTCTGCTAAATCTATTTGCAAACCGACCGCACTCGTATAAATCGTATCGCCTGTACCTGTAATGTTGACTTGTGTAGATGTCGTATTTGGTGCAATTGATCCTGTTGCATTTACATTTGTAATATCAAATTCAGCTCTCGCATTTGCATTTGTAGTTGTCCCCGAAAAATTCCGATCTGCAAAACTACCAATTGTATTTAAATTCCCGTTAATATCATTCACTTGCCCTCTAAAAAAGTTCCCCGATGGATTATTCGGTCCCGTTAATGTCACAGAGTTCAATTGAAAGTTATCACCTGTAAAATTTGGATCACCATTCACCGCCATTACAAAAGCTCTTGCTGTCACCGTCCCTGTAGCCGGTGTGAAAAATCCAGAAAGTATTTGTGGTGTACCTGATAATAAAAAACCTGGGAATAAACTCACATTTCTCATCGGGTATGAGGAATCACGATATACAACAATCAACGACCATCCTGCACCATAACCAACTGGCTGACGCGTAGGTAATCTTGTTACGCTATATCTACCTGCTGCTCGATTAGGTAACCCTTGTAGTAAAGATGTAACGTCTGCCGCTCTGTTATATACATTGGCTATAAAAGGTAAATTCGTCCCTTCTGATGACCATGCCGAATTAATTGTCACTTGTGTACTCGTTCCATCAGGCGTAACTAGATTTGGAGGATTCGCATCAACAACAGCAGTTGTAACAGCCGTATCCAATCCACCTGACCAAACAAGTAATGCAAAATCCACAACCGCCGTAGCTGGAACAATAGTAGTTGACGGATTTAATTCAGCCCATGATCCATCTAATGTCCAATCATTTGTCGTACCTCCAAATGTATTTGGATCAGTTGATGAGGGTACTCCTCCAAAAGTTAAGTCAGTATTTAATGTAATAAGTGCATTGTAAGCAAAATTTGTATTTGCAGTACCACGCATTCCTATCGTATTGCCTGTGTGCATCATAAATAAGTTATCATTTTTACCGTAAGCTTGAACAAAAGCCAATAGAACTCACTCCTATTAGGATAAAAATTTTTATTAACTTTTCCTATTATTTCAACTTACAGTTACTGATTTTGTAGCTGTTAAACGTGCCTCTGCTAAATCTATTTGCAAACCAACAGCACCAGCGTAAATATAATCGAATGTATTTGGGATATTAACCGTAGTAGAAGTGGATGCAGCTGTTAATACGCCATTTGCAGGTACATTTGTCACATCAAATTCCGCACGACGGTTAGTCGCAGAAGTACCAATTGGCATATTTCTATCCCCAAAACTTCCAACTGTATCTAAATTTCCTAAATAATTATTTACCTGTGAAGCAAAAAAGTTGTTTATTAAATTATTAGGTCCTGAAAGTCCAGTACCATTTAAGTTAAATCTATCACCTGTCGCATCTGTATCACCATTAATTGCCATTGTAAATACACGAGCAGTAACCGGCGATACAGCTGGAGTGATGAAATTTGAAATCGTCGCTGTCTCACCCAATGTAGAAATAAGTAAACCAGTATATAAACTAACATTCCTGACAGGATATAAATTATCACGATACACAACAACTAATGCCCATCCTACCCCTGTCCCTTGCGCTGGTGGATTTGCCGTTGGTATTCTCTCTACAAAATAATCTCCTGTTGCTCGGTTCGAAAGTCCCTGTAAAATACTTGTTACATTTGCAGCACGTGTATAAATGGTACCTTGAAATGTGCCGCTCGATCTAGTCTCTCCCCATGTTGGAACACTCGTAATTGTATGGATAACTCCATCTGGCGTTTGAAGAGTAGGCATATTATTATTTACCACTGTCTCTGTCACAGTTGCACTCAATGTTCCTTGCCATACTAGCATTGCAAAGTCTACAGTTGCTGTTGCTGGTACATCTGTTAATGAAGGATTAAGCCTTGCCCAAGAACCATTTAATGTCCAATCATTTGTCGTTCCTGCAAAAGTTAATGGATCTGCCGAAGAAGGAACTCCTGCAAAACTTAAACTTGTATCTCTTGTTATTAATGCATTGTACTGATAAGCCGTCGCTGTTGTAATACCACGCATACCAACTGTATTCCCTGTGTGTGCCATAAATAAAGAGTCCGTTTTCGTATATGTTTGTACAAAAGCCAATAATTCCACTTCCCTTCCATATAAAATAAATATTTATTCGCTATTTCATTTAATGCGAACAAGGAAAAAAAGTTACATTTGTATACGTAACGCAAAGAATAATTTAGGCAAAAAAAAAGCCTTTGCCTATTCCTATCCATATAAATTTGAATAGGATGCAATGACGAATTTATTTTATACTAATATTTTCACATAGTATTGTTTCTGGATGATTAAAATAATACTGTTTGTAAATATTCTATTCCTTGACCGGATTGAAATTTATACAGAAAGGACGAATCGAATGGCAATAGCAACAATAGGAAGTCGTTTAACCTATACAATCGTTGTCCAAAATACCGGAACACTTCCTGCCCAAAACGTTACATTTACAGACCCTATACCTGCTGGCACCACTTTTGTTCCAAACAGTGTAACTGTTAATAGTACTCCAACAGCCGGCGATCCTTCAACTGGAATTCCTATTAATAATATTCCTGCTGGTGGTTCTGTTACAATTACTTTTCAAGTAGATGTAACAAGTATTCCTACCCCACCTGTCGCCAGTAACGTAGCATCATTTGGATACGAATTTCAACCTGCACCTAACGCACCCACTATCACACGTACAACAACAAGCAATATAGTTGATACAGATATTTTCACAGCTAATGTCGCATTAACAAAAGCAGTAGATAAAACAATTGCTACGATCGGTGATACAATTACGTATACAATTACTGCTACAAATGAGGCTCCATTAGCCGCTAATAATGTTATCATTACAGACACACCTCCTGCCGGCACATCGTTCGTACCGGGTAGCGTTACAGTGAATGGTACTCCTACTACGGATAATCCTGCTACTGGAATAAATGTAGGAACGATTGCTGCAAACGGGAATGCTACAATTACGTTTCAAGTTCGAGTTAATACTCTCCCTACACCAAACCCTATTCCAAATAGTGCAACTTCAAGCTTTCAATATAATCCACCAAACCAACCACCAATTAACAGAAACTCTACAAGTAATATAGTCGAAACACAAATTAATGCTCCTATCATTAATCCGGCTAAAAGTGCAAACCAACAAATTGTGAATATCGGTGACATCATTACGTATACGATTACTGTCCCAAATAACGGTAATATTTCAGCAACAAATGTTTCTATCACCGATCCTATCCCTACTGGCACCACTTTTATTCCAAACAGTGTTACAGTTAATGGAGCGACACAATCTGGTGTAACACCAACAAATATTCCGCTAGGTACGATTCCTGCTGGTCAAACTACAACTGTCACATTTCAAGTTCAAGTCACTTCTCTTCCGGCTAACGGAACGATTACTAACGAAGCAAATATAACATTTACATCGCAACCAAACCCGTCTGAACCCCCAACGACAACTACGACAACACCACCTCCAACAACTACTTCTGTACAAACTGCAATTGTAAATCCAACAAAAACTGCTAGTCCACAAATTGCTGATATTGGTGATATTATTACGTATACAATTACTGTACCGAATACAGGAAACATCGCTGCGACGAACGTTATTGTAACTGATCCAATTCCAAATGGCACTACATTTATTCCGAATAGCGTCACAATTAACGGCACTTCACAACCAGGTGTAAATCCTGCTGGCGGTATACAAATCGGCACAATCGCTGCTGGTGCAAATGCTATAGTTACATTCCAAGTTCAAGTTACCTCTCTCCCAGAGAATGGCTTAATCCGAAATATCGGAACCACAACATTTACGTATCAACCCGATCCAACAAAACCACCTATTACAACAACAACCCCTACACCACCTACTACTACTCCTGTTAATACCGCTATTACAAATCCTGTTAAAACGGTGGATAAAACTGCTGTTGATATCGGTGATATTATTACGTATACGATTACATTTACTAATGATGGTACAATCCCTGCTACGAATGTAGTTTTTAATGATACAATTCCTGCTGGGACAACATTCATTCCAAATAGCGTAGTCTTAAATAATGCTCCCGTTCCAAATTCAAATCCAGCACTAGGAATTCCAGTTGGAACAATTAATCCTGGTGAAACGAAAACACTCTCGTTCCAAGTTCTTGTTACACAAGTACCTGCTGGCGGTGTTATTACAAACGAAGCTTCAACGACATATACGTATCAGCCAGATCCAACAAGGCCTCCTGTTACAACAACTGAACCGACAGCACCTACTACAGTCACTGTTAATACCGCTACGGTTAATCCTACAAAATCTGCTAATCGTACTTTTGTTGACATTGGTGATATTATTACGTATACAATTAGTTTACAAAATAACGGCACTGTTTCCTCAACGAATATTGTACTAACCGATCCTATTCCAAACGGTACAACATTTATTCCAAATAGCGTCACGATTGATGGTGTCTCACAACCTAACAGTAATCCTGAAAACGGTATATCAATCGGCACTTTAATTCCAAATCAGGCAAAAACAATTACATTCCAAGTTCAAGTTACAAGTGTGCCACCAAATGGCCTTATAGAAAATCAGGGTATTGTATCATTTAATCATATTGTTAATCCAAATGAACCTCCTGTTACAAAAACGACCCCAACTCCTAAAACAGAAACTCAAGTTGGCACTGTTGTTACTACGCCTACAAAATCTGCAGACAAACAAGTTGCTGATATAGGAGATACAATTACCTATACGGTAACTTTTACAAATAATGGGACAGTTCCAGCTACAAATGTAGTCGTTACAGACCCTACACCTAACGGGACTATTTTCGTTCCAAATAGCGTTACGATTGATGGCGTTTCAAATCCTGGCTCCGATCCAGAACTCGGAATACAACTTGGTACTATTTCTGTCGGGGAAACAAAAACAATCACCTACCAAGTTGTCGTTACAAATTTACCACCTGACGGGATAATTAGAAACCAAGCATCCTTCACTTATCAATATCAACCGAATCCGAGTGAGCCTCCCGTTACAACAACTACTACGACTCCAAGTGTGAACATCCCAATTAACAATCCAAATCCGACGACTACAAAATCTGCCAATCGACAAATTGCCGATATAGGAGATACGATTACTTTTACTGTAACATTCCAAAATAGAGGAACTGTACCCGCTACAAACGTTATCGTAAAAGATACACTTCCATCTGGTGTTTCATTCGTTCCAGGTAGCGTTGTTGTGAATGGAACATCAGAACTTGGAGAAAATTCCGAAATTGGTATACCAGTTGGCACTGTAAATCCTGGTCAAAGTATTACAATTACGTTCCAAGGTGTAGTAAATAGCATCCCGTCCGGGGGAATCATTAGAAATCAAGCAAATATAACATTCACATATGAGCCAAATCCGAATGAACCTCCTGTTACGACAACTATTACAACTTCTGAAACAGAAACGGCAGTTAATACTGCAACACTAAATCCACAAAAAACAGCAGATCTTTCCTTTGTTGCATTAAATGATATCATTACCTATACGCTCTCATTTCAAAACACCGGTACTGTCCCTGCTACGAATATAACAGTAGTGGATTCTATCCCTACTGGTACTATATTAGTTCCAGACAGTGTTACGATTAATGGTATTCCTCAACCAGGATCGAATCCAGCATCTGGAATTTCACTTGGAACTTTAGCACCATCCGAACGAGCGACCATTACTTTCCAAGTACGAGTAGTAAACATCCCTGCTAGTGGAGAAATACGCAATCAAGGAAGTGCAACATTTAATTATCAACCAGATCCAAACTTACCTCCAGTCACAAAAACAGAAACGACTCCCGAAACAACGACTCCTATTCAAACTGTAGTCATAAGCCCTACTAAAACCGCAAATCTTACGTTTGCAGAAATTGGTGATATCGTAACTTATACTGTCACTTTTACAAACCAAGGAACTATACCTGCTACAGGTGTAACAGTTACAGACTCTTTGCCACCTGGTACAACTTTTATTACTGATAGTGTTACAGTAAATACTATCCCTCAACCTGGTGTAAGCCCCCTTACAGGCATTTCTGTCGGTACTGTTAACCCTGGGGAAACCGTCACAGTTACGTTCCAAGTACAAATAAATGCTATTCCACCTAACGGGAAAATAGAAAATACGGCAGTTGTAACCTATATTTCTCAACCTAATCCTAGTGAACCACCTATTACAACGACGGAAACAACTCCTACTGTTACTTTACCGGTTCATACCGCTAACCCGAATCCGCAAAAAACAGTAGACCGTGAGTTTGCAAGTATTGGTGATACACTCACTTACACAATCACCCTTCAAAATTCTGGTAATATACCTGCAACTGATGTCATTATTACAGATTCTATCCCTACTGGAACTACATTTATTCCTGAAAGCATTACGATTAACAGTATTTCACAACCTGACTTAACCCCTGAAACAGGAATTCCAGTTGGCACACTAAACCCTAGACAAATAGTAGCTGTTACTTTAGAAGTACAAGTAACTGCTCTACCACCAAATGGTATTATCTCAAATGAAGCAAATGTCACTTACACATCTCAACCAGACCCTACTCTTCCGCCTATTACAACAACCACACCTACTCCAATTGCACAAACAATTGTACAAAATGCAGAGTTAGAGTCAACTAAAACAGTAGATTTATCAGTTGCTAACATTGGAGATGCACTCACGTATACAATCACTCTTGAAAACATCGGAAATATTCCTATGACAAATGTATCTGTCATTGATCCACCACCAGTAGGTACACAATTTATTGTGGATTCCGTTACAGTAAATGGTATTTCACAACCAGGTATTGATCCAAGTATTGGAATATCTATCGGTACAATACAACCGAATCAAATAGTAACCATCACATTCCAAGTAACGATTACAAATATACCGCCTAACGGGGTTGTTACAAATGTTGGTTCAGTCAACTTTACATCTCAGCCTAATCCAAATGAACCTCCTATTACAGAAACAGAGACAACACCACCAGTTAATACTGAAATCATTAATAGTATTATTAATCCATCGAAAACAGCTGATCGAAACAACGTTGATATAGGTGATATTATTACGTACACCGTTACCTTCCAAAACTTACAAACTGTACAACTGACAGACATCGTTTTTACAGACCCCATCCCAACAGGAACTACTTTCATTCCAAATAGCGTTACAATTAATGGTGTACCAACTAGTAATCTTGACCCAGCTCTTGGCATCCCTCTGGGCACATTAAACCCTAGTCAATCAGTTGTTTTAACATTCCAAGTTCGCGTTGTTTCCATACCACCTAACGGAATTATTGTAAATGAAGCTACTATCACCTACACATTCCAACCTAATCCTGGAGAACCACCAGTAACAGTAACTACTCCAACGCCTCCTACTACTACAAATGTCAACACAGCAACAACGAATCCTACAAAATCCGCTGATAAAGTATTTGCTTTATTAGGTGACACAATCACTTATACAATCTCCTTACAAAATACAGGAACTGTCCCTGCCACGAATGTACTTGTAACCGATCCTATTCCAGCTGGTACTACTTTCATTCCAAATAGTGTAATGATTAATGACGTGCCACAACCAGGTACCGTCCCTAGTTCTGGAATTCTTATCGGTACATTAGAACCTAACACCTCGGCCGTCGTAACTTTCCAAGTACAAGTAACATCGATACCGCCGACAGGTTTTATTGAAAATCAAGGGACAGTTTCATTCCAATACCAGCCAGATCCTACTAGACCACCTATATCTATTACTACGCCTACACCTACTACAAAGACCCAAGTAAGTGAAGTGACTACTAACCCTAACAAACAAGCATCCCCTCAAGTTATTAATCTTGGTGATACTGTCACTTATACAGTTACGTTCCAAAATGTCGGAAATATAAATGCGACAGATGTGATTATTACAGACCCTACTCCAAGTGGTACTACTTTTATTCCCAACAGCGTTACGATAAATGGTATTTCTTCACCTGGAGCAAATCCAAATAGTGGTGTAAATATCGGTACTGTAACTCCAGGGCAAATTGTTACATTAACTTATCAGGTTACTGTAACTACACTCCCGCCAGACGGTATTATTAAAAACACTGCAACTGTCACTTACACATTCCAGCCAAACCCTAGCGAACCCCCTATTACCATTACAGATCCTACTCCAACTGTTGAAGTATCCGTTATTACACCTACACCTAACCCAAATAAACTAGCAGACAAACAAATTGTAGATATAAATGAAATCATAACGTATACCGTAACCTTCCAAAATCGTGGATCAGTCCCTGCAACTTCCGTTATAATTACCGATCCATTAGTAAATGGGCTAACATTTGTTCCAGGTACCGTTATAATAAATGGTATTCTGGATCTTGGAGCAAATCCTGTAGCGGGTATACCTGTAGGTACAGTCAATCCGAACGATACAATTACGGTTCAATTCCAAGCAAGAGTAACAAGTGTACCACCTGGTGGTATCATTCGAAATCAAGCAACTGTTACTTTCACATATGAACCAGTTCCTGGTGAACCTCCTATTACCATTACAGACCCTACTCCAATTAACACAACGAATGTAAATACAGCTATATTAAATCCACAAAAAAGAGCTACGCCGGAAACAGTTACACTAGGTGATATTATTACGTATACGATTTCACTCCAAAATACAGGTACCATTCCTGCTAATAATATTGTTGTAACTGATACAATTCCTGTCGGTACTTCGTTCATTGAAGATAGTGTTACTATTAACAATGTGCCGCAACCAACCGCAAATCCATCCACAGGCATTCCTATTTCAACACTTGCTCCTTCTGAATCCGCAACGATTTCTTTCCGTGTCCTAGTTACTTCAATTCCACCAAGCGGAGAAATTCAAAACCAAGGTAACGTTTCCTTCCAGTATCAACCTGATCCTACTAAGCCACCTGTATCCGTTACTACACCTACTCCTACTACAATTACCCCTGTAAACGTTGGGACTATCAATCCGATAAAAACCGCTGATAAATCCATCGTTTCAGTAGGTGATACGATTACATTTACTATCACATTCCAAAATGAAGGTACGATTCCTGTCACTGACATTTCTGTTACAGACTCACTTCCTGTCGGCACATCATTCATTCCAAATAGTGTCACAATTAATAACATTCCCGTTCCAAACGCAAATCCATCCACAGGCATTTTAGTCGGAACTCTTAATCCAACAGAATCCGTAACTATTTCATTCCAAGCACAGGTTGTTACACTTCCAGCTAATAGAATAATTACAAATATCGCGTCCATTACGTATACTTCTCAACCTGATCCTACTAGACCACCTATCACAACAACGACAACAACACCACCAATTACGATAGAAGTAAACCCTAATGAGCCAAACACATTTATTAAGACCGCAAATGTAAATCGTGTAGAACTCGGTGACTTCATCACATATACACTTACCTTTACTAACAATGGCGCTACTCATGCAAATAATGTACTCATTACTGATTCACTGCCTCCCGAAGTTACTTTCTATCCGAATTCAGTAACAGTAAACGGAGTAATACGTCCTGGAACTAACCCAACTATCGGTATTATTATTGGAACTGTTAATCCAGGTGAATCCGTTGTTGTTCGGTTTATCGTTCAAGTAACAGCAGAGCCACGAGACGGTCTCATTCGCAATACCGCTCGCATTCGCTATTACACTACGACCTGACCCTACTAAACCACCAATTTCCGTTGACGAAACTTCAGACCCAAACATCATTACGTTTATCGGTCCATTCGTATCACCAAATTTAAATTGTTTTTTTGATGGCACACGGTTTATACGCCGAGGCTGGGACAGTGAGTGTTAGCACTATAAATAAAAAGACAGCGTCAAAAACGCTGTCTTTTTATTTGGTACATATACAGTTTTTAAGTTAGCTTCATATCTTTTTCATTATAAAAACCATCTTCTTTTTCCATTTCCTTCTGTAATTTCGTAAAGGAACGATACATTGCAATTCTCCATGACACAATCATCGCAAACGCAAGTAAGAAGAACATGCCACTAAGTTGTCCTAAATCAAGAGATTGACTTAAGTAGGTTTTAAATACAATCCGCACTACAAGTAATCCAATTAATATGAAAACAAAGGCTTTTGAACGCTTCAAATAAATCTCTTGTCCTCTAATTTCAAATTTAGATGTTTTAATAAGAAAAATAGAGAAAATCAAACCGACACCAATTGCTTCTAACATTTCTGCTGGAGTTAATCGAAATTCAGGAAAAACATACATCAATGCACCCGTACTCATAAAAAATGGTGGAAGTATAATTTTTTTCAATGTTGCAGGTTTCTTAGCTGCTTTTAAACGAATAAACATCGCACCGACAGCCATACAAACAGCAACGATACTTGATAAAAGAACTATGTTCATATTTTCTCATCCTTTTTTGTGGCTATATGCAAAATATACTTTCATTATATGCTTTTCCGTTAGTATTTCCAACATTTTCGCAGAATAATACTAAAAACCAGTAAAACCACCAAATAAACTTGAGAAATATACGATAATTTTCGTCATCCAGTTAAAGTATAGGAAGACACCCATAACAATCATAATATATCCTCCGACTTTCATGAAGGCCATACTATTTCTTTTAATCCAAGACATTTTCGTAATAAAGAATGACAGTACGAAAAACGGGATTGCAAATCCAAGTATGTAAGCAATCATATATATCATTGCTGATTCTGGATTTGTTGCTGCTAATCCAATTACAGACACTAGAATTGGTCCGGTACATGGCGTCCATCCTGCTGCAAAAGCTAATCCTATTAGTACTGATCCAAAATAGCCACTTGGACGATTTTTAAATGTAAATTTACGGTCTTGCATTAAAAATTTCGGCTTAAACACCCCGACAATAATTAAGCCGAACACGATGATAAATATACCACCTAACTGTCTGATTAAATCTTTATAGTCAGTAAAGATTCCTCCAATAAAACTTGTACCAAATCCAATTGCAATAAATATAATTGAAAATCCAAGTAAGAAAAACGCTGTATGTATCATACTTCTTTTGCGAAGCATTGCATTTTCTTCTTTCAATTCAGAAACCGACATACCTGTTATGTACGATAAAAATGCCGGGTAAAGCGGTAAGCAACATGGGGAAATAAATGATAAGAACCCGGCGCCAAACGCTAAAAAAATACTAATATCTTGCATCATTCCACTCCTCTCCCTAAATATTGTAACAAAAACACATAAAAATACTATGAACAATTCGTGAAATCACTTTTACAACGTGGCAATAAGAAAAACCGCACTTCCTCACAGTTTCTAATAAAACGTTTTCATTTCCTTCTATTATATAGAAAAAAACCAAATGGATTATAAAACTCCTTTAATTGTTATTACCATAACAAAGGTAACATAGTTTCTCAAATAATTAGCACGTTACTAGTACGTCTATATACATATTGGTTTAAAAAATATTTTTTTCAAATGCTATCTCTATACAATGCAAAGTTTATTTTATAATACTTCTACTATTAAAAATTTCAAGATTATGCATAAATATCATACTTTTATTATTATTCTATAAAATGTCATACTTTTCTTTCATTTGACCCTTTATTTCTAATTTTGTATACTTCCCTCTAGTTATATATTTTCGATACGGAATAACTTCATATAGATGGGAGGAATTTTTCATGCTTCGTTATTCTCTTTTAGTTTTATTAGGAGCGTGTAGTTATGGAATTTTAGCTATTTTTGTTAAGCTTGCATATGCAGAAGGATTTTCACTTGGAGAGGTAATTGGCAGCCAATATTTGTTCGGTTGGATTATTTTGCTTGCTATTACACTTCTATTTTCTAGACATCGCGTTCCTTTAAAGCAAGCATTACTTTTATTCGTTGCAGGAACATCTGCAAGTTTTACCGGAATTTTTTATTATGCTTCATTAAAAACTGTACCAGCTTCTATTGCAATTATTCTTTTATTCCAATTCGTTTGGGTCGGAATTATCATTGAAGCAGTCGCAACAAAAACATTACCTTCAAGAGAAAAAGTTATTTCTGTTATTTTCTTACTTGTAGGGACATTTTTATCAAGTGGTTTACTTGAACAATCAGTAGGTGCTTTCGATACGACTGGGGTCATTTTAGGTTTATTATCTGCTGTTACATTCGCAACATACATTTTCGTAAGCGGAAAAGTTGCTGTTGAAGTACCTTCATTACCGCGCGGTGTTCTCTTAATGACTGGTGCTTTAACTTTAGTCATGATTGTATTCCCACCAACATTTATTTTTAATGGTGCCATTTCTCAAGGTCTTTGGAAATACGGTTTAGGATTAGGAACATTTAGTATCGTTATTCCATCTATTGCCTTTACAATCGGGATTCCAAAAATCGGTTCTGGCTTAGCGACTATTCTTGGTGCAGCGGAACTACCAGTTACAACAATTATGTCAGTATTCGTTTTAAAAGAGGCTGTACTATCTTCACAATGGTTCGGTGTATCACTTATTTTAATTGGGATTGCAATCCCGCAAATTGCATACGCAATGCGTGGACGTTATCGTAAACATCATACGCATAAAAAAGTCGCAGCATAAAGTGAAACTTTAATTAGTTGAACCAATCGGACTGCCCATTAATACAGGATAAACGAGAGAGGATTTTCATTTGAGAATCCTCTCTTTTATTGTTGTATACTTATGATAAATATTTTGCTGAAGAAAGAAGGCATACTACATGGTATCTATTTCAAATCAACTAAAAGAAAAACTTATTTCCATCCGTCGACATTTACATGAGTATCCAGAACTATCATATGAAGAGTTCGAAACAACAAAAGCAATAAAAAATTGGTTAGAAGAAAAAAACATTACTATCATTGATTCCAATTTAGAAACAGGAATTATCGCTGAAGTGTCTGGTAATAAAAACGGACCAATTGTAGCAGTTCGTGCTGATATTGATGCCCTTCCTATTCAAGAAGAAACACAATTGTCCTATGCATCTAAAGTACGAGGGAAAATGCATGCTTGTGGACACGATTTTCATACAGCTGCCATTTTAGGTACTGCTTTCTTATTAAAAGAAAGAGAATCTTCCCTAAATGGAACGGTTCGCTTCATATTCCAACCAGGTGAAGAAAGTAGTAATGGCGCTTGCAAAGTTATTGATGCTGGACATTTACGTAATGTGCAAGCGATTTTCGGCATGCATAATAAACCTGATTTACCAGTAGGTACAATTGGCATTAAAGATGGTCCACTGATGGCCGGAGTTGATCGATTTGAAATTGAAATTCACGGAGTTGGTACACACGCGGCTGTACCAGATGCTGGAGTAGATCCTATTGTCGCATCCTCTCAAATTGTGATGGCACTGCAAACAATTGTAAGCCGAAATATAAGTTCATCTCAAAATGCAGTTGTGAGTGTTACAAATATCCATGCAGGAAATACGTGGAACGTGATTCCTGAAAAAGCTACGTTAGAAGGAACGATTCGCACATTCCAAGCTGAAACACGTGAAAAGATTCCAGCACTCATGGAGCGTATTATTAAAGGTGTATCTGATGCATTAGGTGTAAAAACGAAATTCCGTTTTTATTCAGGTCCTCCTGCTGTTCACAACGATAAAGCTCTTACAGACTTATCTACTCAAGTTGCCACAAAGATGAATCTTAATATCATCTCGCCTAGTCCGTCAATGGCTGGAGAAGATTTCTCATTTTACCAACAGGAAATACCAGGTTCATTCGTCTTTATGGGAACGAGTGGTACACATGAATGGCATCATCCTGCTTTTACAATTAATGAAGAGGCACTGCCTATAAGTGCAGAATACTTTGCTTTACTAGCCGAAAGAGCACTTAAACAATTCTCATAAAAAAAGCCGTTCAAAGTGCATCTCAGCACCCTGAACGGCTTTTCTTATTAAGTTAAATCACGTTTTAAAAACACAGTATATGAAATACATAAAAATACGAACAAATAAAGTAACAACATACATGATGCAAACGGGAATGTTACTCCATCAATAAAACTTCCATTCTTTGAAATACTATATAAATCTGTGTTTGCTGGCAATAAATATTTCGCCCAGTTATATCTAGTGGCTGCTAATAGCGCAATATTGCCTGATAAAGCAAGGAATAGTGAAATACCAATTGCACCTCCACTAGATCTCGTTAACACAGAAATCATAAATGCAAACGATGCGTACACAACCGTTGGTAACCACGATAAAACATAATATTTACTTGCTTCTACAAAAATGTTTTGTTTTATTATATTTCCATCTTGGAAAATAAACTCACTCCATGCAGGCTGTTGGAATTTATAAATAACAAGTCCACATAAAGCGGAGAAGATCATATTAAATATAAATAATAAAGCTGCAAATATAACGATTGCTAAAAATTTTGCTGTTAAAATTTTAAAGCGACTCGCTGGTCGTATCGTTAAAAATTTATATGTTCCCCAGCTATATTCATTCGCAAAAATTGTACTTGCATACACGAGGATAAATGGGAGCAAAATTGGAAATACGATAAAACCTGTATCTCTCATGAAAGAAAGTGGAGAACTGCTTGCCGGTGCTGTATCCGTATCTAAATGCTTCATCTTAAGCTGGTATTCTTTTACAAGCTCATCCCCTGATTTTTCTGCTAAAATAGCTTCTTTTTTCATGCCAAGCTTTTTCTCAATTTCTACAGTTCGTTCTGTATAATCTACTTTCCATCCTTTTGTTTCCGGTTCAAAATACTTTACCGTAACCCATCCTAATCCGATTATTAATACTGCAATAACTGCAAATGGAATAATCGTTCGCTTCCGCTTAAATATTTTATACAGTTCGTTATATACTAAATTAAACAATATCTTTTCCCCCTGTTAATTCTAAAAATTGCTCTTCTAACGTTTTTCTTTCTTCATATACACGATACACTTGAATATTTTTCTCAAGCAATGTACGAATAACATTTGGGATTTCTTCATCTTTTACATTAATAAGTAATTCATTATCTTTTACTAAAACATCATGCCCTAATATTTCTGCTGCTTTATTCGCATCATCTACACGTATACGGATCGTCTCCATCTCTTCGCTTTGGCTATGCTGAATATTTTGCGTAGCCACATATTGCCCGTGCTGAATAATGATAACTCTGTCACACATTAATTCAACTTCTGAAAGTAAGTGACTTGATACAAGTACAGCTTTTCCTTGTTCATGTGCAATTTTTTTTATGTACATTCTCATTTCATGTATTCCACTAGGGTCTAATCCATTTGTCGGTTCATCTAGTATCAGCACATCTGGATCGTGAATAAGCGCCTGAGCGATTCCTAAACGTTGTCTCATGCCGAGTGAATATGCTTTTACTTTACGATCAATTACTTGTCCCATCCCTAACAATTTCACTACTTCATCGATACGTTCTTCGGTCACATTACCATTCATTCGTCCGAAATATGTTAAATTTTCATAGCCGCTTAAAAAAGGATAAAATTCAGGTGTCTCAATTACCGCTCCAATTTTCGCAGCGGTTTTTTCGAATTGCTGTTTCACAGATTGACCATCAATCCATACTTCACCTTCGGTCATACGGATCATACCAACCATCATTCTCATTAAAGTCGTTTTTCCAGCACCGTTTGGTCCGAGTAAACCGACAACCTCGCCTTTTTTCACTTCAAAACTAATATTTTGTACAAGTGTCTTTGATCCGATTCGCTTCGTTAACCGATCGACTTTTACAATTGATTGTTCATTTGTCATTCTATACAACCTTTCCTTCCCATTCTTTGTCAGGTCTTTTCACTGTAACATGATTATTTTTATGTGTAAAATAGAAAAAAGCATGATTTCTCATGCCCTTTCTTTAAACCGCAACGAATTTTCATCTTTTAAACTTCGAACAAATCGATAACATTGCATCATCGATATTAAAACGACAGTCATCATAATTATACTAATAATTACAACTGCATATATTGTAATTGGCGCACTATTTATTCCTTGTATCCCTGCGACTTTCATAAAGATAACCGTGAATAATTTCAAAAATAGCATCCCATTAATTAATCCAAAAACAAATGCTGCTCCATAAATGAATAATTGCTCCTGACATAATACACATAGTACCTCTTTTCTTTTCATATTTTCTGCTACATAAGATATAAACTCCTCCCTCCTCACATGCAAAAGGGAGTACATCATTTTATATGTAGTAAAAATACATATGAAAATTAGTACAATAAAAAGTGTGTAAAAATACATTTGAAATACAAATGCATCCCCTACTTTCAAAATAGCTCCTTCATTAAATTGTAACGATATCATAAAAAACAAAATCATAGTACTCATAGCAATCCACATAAATTGCTTCATCCTTTTGGTAGCAAATGTTCTAATATTTTTTCTCGCTAACCGACATAAAGACATAAAATTCTTCCCCTACCTTATTACATACGCATTCTATACTACTAGTGTATAAAAATATGACATTTTAAACATCGCACTACAATCGGAATTTCTTCTAAGTCTTTAGTCCTAGAAAACGAAATGATAAAAATCACATTTAGAATATAATTGTAAAAAGGAGGAGATTGCATGCGTATAAAATTACTATTAATCTTGTCTTTATTATTATTCACAAGTTGTAGCCAACTAAAAAACAATGAAGTTGCCATTGTTGAGCCATACAAATTAACAACAGAGCAGGCTTCTATTTTACAAATGACTCCTTTTCAAGAAGGAAATAGCATATTTTATAACGTTACGCTAAAAAATGAGAAAGATGAAATAAATGCTACGATTGATTATTATAACAATGGTAAAAAAACAAAAGAAATTGCTAATATAGCTACATCACATTTTTCAAAAAAGAAAGTAAAGCTTTCTTTTTTACCACCACATTTCCAATTCGATAAAGATATACAAGAAAAAAGGCAGTGGTATATGAATATTGATGGTGGTTCAACGCTTGTTCATGAAGAAGCACCACCAAGCGTAAATAGCTCCGCAACTACTACAATCCCATCTATAAAAAATTTAAAATACAATCAAAAAACAACTTTAGCTGCTGTAATCCAAACAAGTAAAGAAACTGTAAGCGTTCCTACCATTGATGAAGAAACAGGTATTGATCTACTCTTAAAAGAAAATGAACACGTTTATCTATTTAGTATCGAGCTAAAAAAAGAACAATAAAGCGGAAATGCAACTTAAGTTGCATTTCCGCTTTATTGTTTAATAAGGTGTACTTTTATGGATTTGAATTAAATCCATTTTCTGCTACTACTATTATTCATCTTCTACTTCTATTCTTTTCTTCTCTCTTGCAATTTTTAAAAACTCTAGCAACTCTGGATTACTATTCATTTTTTTATAAGCCACTGACATTTCTGCAACAAAATTAGAATCATATAACTCTTTATATACAACTTCTGTTTTATATAACTTATTTGCCGACACGGGTATTACTGTAATTCCAATCCCTGCTGCTACAAGCCCCATAACTGTTTGATACTCTGTTGCTTCTTGTACAATACGCGGACTAAATCCAACTTCTCTGCAAAGAGATAAAATTGTATCATACAAAGCTGGCCATACTGGTCTCGTAATAAATACAAACGGCTCATCTCGTAAATCTTCTATATGTATTTCATCTTTCTCTGCAAGTGGATGTGCCTTTGGTAAACATAAGGTGCAAGATAACCTTTGAATTGGCTCTAATTCTAATAATTGCGTTGGAATTGGTGGACGTAAAAAGCCAATATCGATACGGTTATCATGAAGTGCATGAACTTGATCTGGTGTTGACAATTCATGTAATGCAACAGACACTCTCGGAAATTTCTTTCTATATTCCCTAACAATTGATGGTAAAATATCATATATCGCCGCACCTACAAAACCAATTGAAAGTGATCCTACTTCTCCCCTTTGCGCACTTTGTGCAACTTCTACTGCTTTTTCAATTTGTTCAAACGCCTTTTTTACTTCTTTTAAAAACATTTCTCCTGCTTCTGTTAGTTCAACCTTTCTTTTCGTTCTTGAAAATAATGTAACTCCCATTTCTTTTTCTAATTGCTGTATTTGTTGACTAAGTGGTGGTTGTGTCATTTGTAAACGAGCAGCCGCCCGTCCAAAGTGTAACTCTTCTGCCACAACAACAAAATATTGCAAATGCCGTAATTCCATTTTTGGACACCCTTTTCACTTTCGATTAATATGTCTTATATATTAATAACATATAATTTATATATTAGACAAATATTTTGAATGAACGTATAGTAGAAATTGTTAATTCTTTTTTACAATTTTTATGTAACAAAAGAAAGAGGTGGTTACTGTATGAAATGGTGGAAGTTAAGCGGACAAATTTTATTACTATTTTGTTTCGCTTGGACAGGTGAATGGATTGCAAAACAGGCACACCTCCCAGTTCCAGGAAGTATAATCGGTATTTTCTTATTATTAATTTCATTAAAATTTAACCTAGTTAAAAAAGAATGGATACAGGACGGAGCAGATTTTTTATTAAAAGAACTTATTTTATTTTTCATCCCTTCTGCAGTCGCTGTCATACGTTACAGAGATACACTAACACAATATGGAATCGATCTCATTTTAATTATTATGATTAGCACTCTTTGCGTTACCTTAGTTACAGGACTTTTAACAGAATTGCTACTAAAGCGGAAAGGATCAACGCAATGATCGGATTTCTTTGTTTACTATTAACACTATTCACATATTGGCTATCAAAAAAAATGTATCAACGCTGGAATTGGAGTCTACTTTCTCCTCTTCTCGTCTGTCCCATTATTTTAATTGCTTTATTGCTCGGATTAGATACACCTTATGAAACATATGAATCTGGTGGTCATTGGTTAACTGAATTATTAAAACCCGCAACAGTTGCTTTTGCATGGCCAATCTATAAATACTTTGATTTATTAAAGAAACATGGAATGGCTATCTTACTTAATGTCATTGTCGGTTCGTTTTTATCAGTCATTACTTCAGCACTACTAGCAAATTATTTTCAAATTGATTCATCACTAGAACATAGTTTAGCGCCACATATCGTAACAACACCAATCGCAATGGCTATTTCAGAAATGATTGGTGGTATGTCACAATTAACTGCTGTATTTGTCGTTTTAACTGCCTTAACAGGAGCATTGCTCGGTCCTTCTCTCATACGTATTTGCCGTATTAAAACAGCAATCGCAAAAGGTATTATGTTAGGAACGAGCGCAAATGGAACCGGTACATCAAAAGCATTCGAAATCGGTCCTGTGGAAGGAACAATCGCAAGTTTATCCATGCTTTTAACAGCAGGCGCTAGTTTAGTTATCGTTCCGCTTTTCTTGTCTTGGATACATTAAAGAAGCAAGTATTTACATACTTGCTTCTTTATCTATATATTGGCACAGCAATTCATAATCCTCTGGAAAAGCTAAACACAATTGTTCAACTTCATGTATCCCTTTCCAAGCAATTTCATGTATTAACTCATCAGGATCTTGGATTTTCATATTACCGCCTATTTGTTTAACAAAATAATAATGGACATACACTGGAACACCGTATGTAATACCCTCTTTTTCATATATTTTATTTACAACTTCCACATTGTAACCTGTTTCTTCCCAAACTTCCCTAATACAACATTCTTCTAGTGTCTCTCCCTTTTCAAGTCCTCCACTTGGGACAGACCACCTTTTTTCTTCTCCCTCTTTGCCCTGCAGTACCATTAAAACTTCCTTTCTTTCATTTACACATACCGCTGCACTACCTATCCATCTCTCCATAAACATCCCTCCCCTACTAAAATTCGCCCTCTTTTTTATTTCCCCTTGAAAAAAAGAGGAAAAAAATAAAACAATGACGAAAGATTACATCAACTTCATAGGCAATCCCTTCTTAGAAATTAAAACTGGAAGGATGAAAATATGATTTCTAATTATGTTGTGGAATGTGTCTTTTGTGAAGAAAATCGAAAGCCTCGCCAAGCTATTGTCACAGTTCCCGCGACTACTCAGCTACTAGCCCTTGAAAAAGTGCGCGCGGAATGCAAACGTCGCTTCGGAAAAACTGTATTATTGCAAACAGAAATTAAAGAAGAAATAATTTTCGAACAAAAAGAAAGCTGACCATAAATTGGTCAGCTTTCATATCCGATCATATTTTCACATGAAGATTAGGGGCATCCTCTTTAAGGATCGGGATTTTCCCATTATGTACGTTCCATAATGGTCATCGAACAATATATTTCTATACAATTAACTATTGAATAGAATAGGGCAAAACTTGTTCGCATTTTTAGAAAAGGGATAGGGATATAATTCAAGTAGTACTTCGAATACTCGAACTTTACACTCATAATATTAAAACAAATCCTTTTATATGGGAAATATGAATTACCTACATAATTCATTCGTAAAATATATTAATAGTTTGCTATATTAATTTTATCCTGCTATTTGTAAGCAGTAACCCCCTACTTATTATAATTTCACTTTATTCCATCAATAGCATACATCCAGCTAAAACCGGTGTCATAATCATCGAAAACCTCAAAAGCATTCGCGGTGCATAATTTGTAAACTTCGCGCCAATATATGCCCCTAACATGGTCCCAATTAATACTTGCAATAACAATATATAATCTAAATATCCTTCCGAACTATATCCTAGCCCGCCTCCAATTGCAATCGGTAATATAACAAGCATTGTTGTCCCTACAGATTGCTGAATCGTTAGTCCCAATAGAACCATTAATCCAAGCTGAATAAACGGTGCAGAACCAATCCCAAATGAACCAGCCATCATTCCAGTAACTAATCCAAGGCATATACATTTCAACAAGTAGTTCATGGAAAACTCTTTATGCTTATATAAAGATGACTGTTCTTTGTTTTGGAACATAATTAATTTAATAAACATAAAAATTGCCGATAAAAATAACATCCCAGCTGTAAACCAATGAAGAAGATGTGCTGGTATAAGTGAACCAAATTTAGAACCAATATAAGAGCCAATTGCGCCAAATCCCCCAACAATCCCGCCTATAATAAATGCAACATTGCCTTCACGGTAATGACTGACAACACCTGATAATGTCGTAAATGCCATTGCAGTTAAAGATGTTGCAAGAGCAACATGAATAGGAATATGAAATACTAAAGTGAGTATCGCGATAATAAACCCAGCTCCTCCAGCTCCAACAAATCCTAATAAAATACCCATTACTAACATTGTTATAATAATTGCCACAGACTTTCCCTCCAGTAACACAATTATCCATCATATTTATCCTTACATACAAATAAAAAGCATCCTAGACGGATGCTTTTTATTTCAATAATATGTACTTAATCTTGATTAATCAAAATAACCGCTGGACCAGCTACTACTACTCCAGCTACTTCTATTTTTTCAAATTCCTTTACTGTAATAGATATAACTCCTTCTCTTTCCATCAATTCTTTACTCAGGACATCAGTCGGGATTGCTTTCACCGTCTTACCTCCTTTTCATTTATACAATATGATAAAGTGAAACTTTCATCATTGGGTTTTTGTCCGTACTTATTGATTATTAACGCTCACCAATCGGGCGAATAATCACCCAATGCATCTATATATATGCATCACCTCCGCTTTCATTCCTTATTCCACTCAAAAACCTTCTCCCCCTTCCGTGACATATTGAAAAATAAAAAAGAAGCTATAACATATAGCTTCCCTCTACGTTTCTTTAATCTTTATGCACCGTATATTCCATGACTTTACCATCTCTATCAAATTGTAAAATAAGCTGTTCGCTATCTATTGGAATAAAGCCACGTTCAGTCCCAAGATAATACAAAGTGATAACTCCTTCTTCCCCACTTCTCGTTTCCGTTGGGGCTCCTAACAATTGTGTAATTTCTTCATTTGATTTCCCTATTAATTTATATTTTTGTAATAGATCATCTACCATATGTACCCGCTTATCTGCATGATTTAACCATCTATTTTGATTAAACTTTGATGTATATTCATTTACACTTAGTTGTACAGTGCACACTATTAATGGTATGAGTGCTACTATTAAAACCCCCAACATTTGCTTCTTTTCTTCATTACGATTTTTAGAAACATATAAAATAACCCTTTGAATCATAACTAATAAAACAAATGGTATGAATACTACAAAAATGCTCCTTACACTTAAGGGTATATGGACCCTATCAATGACGAATATAAATACAATGTACATTACTATATACAAACAAAAATAGACATATAAAATGCCACGTAGCATAGCGTTCAGAAAGATCTCCCCTTTTAACTCACAATATAATTCATCAGGCTAATCATTTCTCGAATCTGTTCTAATTCTTGCTCTGTATATACTACTTTCCCTGTTAAGATTTCATTTCTAAAGAACATTACAATTTGCTCCCGATCTTTTAATCTAGGTGTTTCCTCACTAGAAAGGTCTACTATTGCTTTTCCATTTTTATTATAAAAATATACAACTGGTTTTACCTTTTCTTTTATACTATTAGCCTGCATTTCATTCAAACAATTGTATAAAATTTGAGATAGTTTCTTCGCCTTATATACTGGATTCCCTTCATTTTTCACTTGTATAGTTGACGAATCTTTACCTACTATATATTCAAATGTTTCTTCTTTATCAACTTCTTGTTGATACTTACCCATTTCATCAATCATAAATGAATATATACCAGCATTTTCTTTCGTTAAACCATGAATTAATTTCTCGTTCCATTCTTTCGTCTCCAGTAGATAAATACCAGTTTTGCACAAGATAAGATGATGGATTCGATTATCGTTTATTTCACTATTATTTTTAATAAAAACATTCGGCATGACTTGAAATTCAGCATCTAATATGATGCCTTGCTCTATGAATCCTCGCTTCATATAATGTAATGTTTCGTACGTATTCATTTCAGCACCGTTTTTAGTATATTCTCGTAAATTTGCAATTAATTTTTGAAACATATGTATTTCGTTATTATGTTTATTTTGCATTTCACTACGTTCTTTACTATGCTGCACAGCTAATTGATTTTTCATCATACGCATATTTTCAATTTCTCTATTTGCACTTACTTGTAAATCATTGTATTTTTTCTGTTCCATATTTTTTAAATTATTTTGTTGTTCTTTATGCTCTATCACCGTAGCTGCAATTTCATTTTTATACGTTTCAATCGCTTGTTTCTTTTCAAATTCTACTTGCTGACTCTCTGATTCTAACTGTTTATTTTTATAAAACAGCACAAATACTACAGCTAATAATATTAAAACCGCACCTATTAGCACATAATTCATATTTTTACCCCTTTATTTCATTTTCGATTATTTTTTATAAATATATCTACTATAGTATACTATGGTTTCGATATAGACTTTGTAAAAGTTGTATATTTTTAATAAAAGGCACCTCTGACGGGGCACCTTTTATTTTCACTCTATTGTACACCATACTGAATATAACTCGGATCGTAGTATATCCATTGATTTGTCCCTAAGCAAAGCCATCCATCTTGCTTACTCCATACTCGATACGATTCACCATGATGTAACTGTCTTATAACATTTCCATTTAATGATGGAGCATCACGCAAATTTACATTATCACCAGTAATAGTCGCCACATAATGTTTATACTGAATATAACTCGGATCATTATATACCCACTGATTTGTCCCTAAACAAAGCCATCCATTTTGTTCTCCCCAAACTTCATATGTTTCGCCACGATTCAATTGGCGAATTACACTAGACTGCAAAGATGGTCCACTTCTCAAATTCACATTATCTCCATTAATTATAGCAACCCCGTACACTGGAGTTGCATTATTAGGCGGGGAAACATTACCTCCACCACTTGCTCCATTCCCTTTTAAAGCTTCTAATGAAACTGCAGCTGATACATCACAATTTCCTACGCCTGAAATTTGTCCAGAATCTGTGTACTGCCACGCTGTCCACGCTGTCCATCCACCCGCATCAGCAGGCGGTGTACTCGAGTATTTAGCAATCCAAAGCGGTATATCACTTAATCCGCTAATTCCGAACTCATTAATATACCAAACTCCTGTATATAACATTACATCTTTTCCAGTAGCCTGTTTCACATAATTTATGAAGCTTCTTGCCCAATTCGATATAGCGTTACCAGTTAAATTACTGTTGCTCGGATCTGTTGGTGATTCTAAATCCAGAACTGGCATTAAGTCTGTCTGGTTACTTTGTAATATACTCACAAAATATTTCGCCTCTGAAATTGCATCATTTTGCTCTGGGCGTGCAAAATGGTATGCACCAATTAATACATTCGCATTTCGTGCTGCTTGTACATTCTTAGTAAAAGTAGGATCAATGTAGTTTACACCTTCTGTCGCTTTTGCATACGCTGCTGGAATTCCAGATGCCTTCACTGCATTCCAATCAATATTCCCTTCCCAATGAGACACATCAATAAACGTAACATTTGAACCTGATCTGTTTTGCATATAAAATCTCCTATCAATTTTTTTACTTCGTATACATACAATATGTACAAGTTTCATAAGAGGACACAACATTTATGCTATAGAAACAAAGAGTAAACATATTTTGTATACAAAATAAAAAAGACCTTGTATTACAAGGCCTTTTGCAAACTCACTTTATTTTGTAGCAAGTACATATTATAATACAAACCTTGCTCACTTAGTAATTCTTGATGTGTTCCTCTTTCTACTATCTCTCCATCATGCATCACAAAAATTTGATCTGCATCTTGAATTGTAGATAACCTATGCGCAATGGCTATCGTCGTTCTACCTTTTCGCATTTGTTGCAACGCTGTTTGAATAGCCTCTTCTGTTTCTGTATCGATATTAGCTGTTGCTTCATCTAATACTAATACTTTCGGATTCGTTGCTATCGTTCTAGCAAAAGCAATTAATTGTCGTTGACCGCTTGAAAATGCTGCACCTCTTTCTACTACTTCTGTTTCATACTGTTTTGGTAACTTTTCAATAAACGTATTCGCTTGCACAAATCGAGCAGCTTCTTTTACTTCTTCATCCGTAATTTCTTCATTATACATACGAATATTTTGCTTTACATTTCCAGCAAATAAAAATGCATCTTGCAATACGAGTCCTATTTTCTTTCTAATTTCTCGTTCTTCAAATTTTTCTAAATCTACACCGTCTATTACAATATTTCCTGACTTAATATTATAAAATCCCATTAACAAATTCATAATCGTACTTTTTCCGCTACCAGTATGCCCAACAAAAGCAACCGTTTGCCCTTGTTTCACGTGAAATGATACATTTTTTAAAACGTCACGCTTTCCATCATATGAAAAAGTAACATTTTTAAATTCAATATCCCCATCCACAACTTGAGGATTCTCATTGCCTTTTTGAACCGGTGCTAAATCTTTCTCGTCCATTAAATGAAATACACGGGATGACGAAACAAGTGCCTGTTGGAAAAAGGACAATTTCATCATCATCTCATTTACAGGTTGGAAAAAACGATGTATATAGTTAACAAAAGCATATAAAACTCCTACTTCAACAGGGCTCTTTAAAGCATCAATCCCAAATAAACCTAGTACTAACGCAATAGCTACAATATGCACTAAATCCGTAGCTGGTCGTAAAAGTAATGCGTCTAACTTCAAAGTACGTCGGCCTGCACTATAATGTTTATTATTCACTTCTTCAAACTCTTTTCTCATACGTTTTTCTTGTCTGAACACTTGAACAATATTCATTCCTTGTATGGACTCGTTCAACTTTGCATTTAACACGCTTAGTTGATTACGTACTTCTAAATAAAAAGCTGCACTTTTCCGGCGATATAATACCATAATCGCAAACATGATCGGAATTAATACGAGAGAAAATAGCGCTAATTTTACATCTAATAAAAACATCGCTACTAAAATACCTACTAAAAAGACTACATTTTTCACAAATGTTGATAATACACTAACATAAAAATCTTTAATCGCTTCCGTATCATTTGTTATACGCGATACAAGTGTACCAATCGGCGTACGATCAAAGAAACTTAATGACAGCTTTTGAACATGTTCATATACTTCAACTCGCATATCTTGAACAATCTTAAAAGCAATGTTCTGAAAGTACAATAGATTTAAATACGTAAATAATACTTTTAATAAATGAGCAACTATGTAAATTACAAATAAAGTAACGAGCGCTGATCGTTCAAAATCCCGCGGTACTAGGTGTTCATCGAGGAATTGTTTAATTAAAAAAGGCCCCATCATTTCCGTTACTGTCGCACCAACTAAAAAGATAAATGCTAAAGATAGCAACCCTTTATATGGCTTCATATAAGAAAGCAATCTACTTAAATCACTTCGCTTCTTCTCTACCATCATACGCCTCCTTTCTCGACTAAAGCTTCTAATTGCTGGCTTTCATACATTTCCTTATACCAGCCGTTTTCCTTCATTAATTCCTCATGTGTACCTCTTTGTACAATTCTACCTTCATCAACAACAAGAATAAGATTGGCATGCTGAATTGCACTTAATCGGTGTGCAGTAATAATCGTCGTTTTCCCTGCTCTTTCCCTCTTTAAGGCACTTAAAATCGTCTCTTCTGTTTTTGCATCTACTGCTGATAAACAATCATCCAAAATTAATATTTCAGCATTTGTTAATAAAGCACGAGCAATAGAGATTCGCTGTTTTTGACCACCAGATAACGAAACACCTCTTTCCCCTACTACTGTTTCATATCCTTCTGAAAATTGGAGGATGTCATTATGAATACAAGCAATCTCTGCAGCTTGGGTAATTTCATTATATGTAGCATCCGCCTTTCCAAAGGCAATATTCTCACCAATACTTGCTGAGAATAAAAAATGATCTTGCGGCACGTATGAAATGGCAGAACGGACACCATGAAGTGTTATATCTCGAATATCTCGCTCCCCAATTTTTAATTCACCATTAAAATGATCATACTCACGGATTAAACATTTTAATAAAGTCGTTTTCCCTGCGCCTGTACGTCCTACAACTCCTAGCGTTTCACCCTTCTTCAAATCAAAGTGAATATCGTTTAAATGTAACAATTCATTTTTCTTATACGAAAATGAATCAACGGCAAACGAAACATTACCGCTCGCTATTGTATGTACAGCATTTTCGCTATTTACTACATCTGATTTTTGTGAAAGAATTTTTTCTACACGGTCATATGAAGCACGCCCACGCTCCATAATATTGAATAACCATCCAAACGCTAACATTGGCCAAACAAGGGTACCTAAATATGTCGTAAATGTAACGAGATCACCTACTGTTAATTCACCTCTTACAACTAATACCGATCCATAACATACTGCGATTAAAAAAGAAAATCCAACGATAAGAGAGATTGTCGGATCAAATAACGAATCAATACGTGCAACTAACACATTTTTATGTACAACATCTTCTGATTTTCTTCGAAACGCCTGCAAATCTTCTTTCTCTTGTCCAAGCGAGCGAATCACTTTCATTCCACTCATACTCTCTTGCACTTTATCATTGATTTCCGAAAACGATTGCTGTGCTTTATGAAACCTTTTATGTAATAAAGTTCCATAATAATTTGTCGAAATAGCTACAATCGGCATTGGAATTAAACTTAATAATGTTAACTTCCAACTAATTGTAAAACCCATCGCTACGAGTACACATCCTCCGACAGCTAATGAGTCAACAAGCGTCAAAACACCTGCTCCAGCAGTTTGCTGGATCGCTTGAATATCATTGGTCGCATGTGCCATTAAATCACCTGTTCGATTTGACTGATAGAAAGATGGACTCATCTTTGTAAAATGTTCATATAAATTTTTTCGTAATTGGCGAGCTAATTTTAATGAAGACCCGAAAATCATAATACGCCATATGTAACGTAATATGTACATCGTAATACCTACAATTACTAATAGTACAACCCATTTTAGTAACTTATCGGTCGTCAATGTTCCATCATTAATTTCATCTACAACGATTCCAATTACTTTTGGTGCTACAAGTTCTAAAAGTGCAACGCCAAACAATAAAATAATTCCAGTTATGTACGCTCGTTTTTCTTGTTTAAAAAACCACGCTAAATTCATAAACACTTTCATTTTTTTCCTCCTCCCTTAAAATGAGCGATGTTTTCAGTTTACCAAAAATACAGAATTTTTAAAAGTTTTAAAAACTATAACTAACAAAAAGAAAGACACTCTTAGCGAGTGTCTTTTAGCGCTTATTTCATTTGTTGCTTGTTCATTGCGCTCATCATTTGATTGATTTTCTTTTGGGAAGGTTTTTGTCCCATTTGCATCATCATCATTTTTAACATTTGTTCGTTAATTGGTGGATTTTTTTGTAAGTAATTCATCATATATTTGCGGGCAATGAAAAATCCTAACGCCACGCCTGCTACTAGTGCTACTACGCCCACTAGAATACCTAACCAAATTGGCATATATTTTCCTCCTTCATGTTGTCTACCTTACAGTGTACTAAAACCTTTTCAATAAGACAAGATACAATTCGACATTTTTTACACATATGTTCGTACTTGTTTTAGAGGATTCAGCCATCCGTACTTTGTATTTTCATAATCCATAGCTAAAAATGTTAATTCACACTTTCTTAACACCTCAAAGAATGTCGTTTCCATAGAGACATTTCCAGAGGTATTCATACGAATATAGTGCGGTTTCACCATTATTTCGCCGTACTCCGCTCCCGTATAAAGTGTATGTGTATGATGTGTTCTATCATATTTACCAAGAACGCGCAAAGCTTGTTCTAATTTATGATGAATTTTCATTACTTGCAATGGCATCGTTATATACATCATTTGCTTATATAACACTTTTTTCTCCGAAAGGGACCCAGATTCTGAAAATCGAGCAAATAAATCAAAAAACAAATATTCACGACCAAAATAAGCTTTCGCAATATCCTCTTGAATTAAATACAATTCATACGTTTTCATTTTTCCACTCCCAATCTGGACAACCTTTTCTCTTCATTATATATAAGAAAATTTGCAATGATTGTCTGACTGCGGAGAGATAAAAAACTTTTTCTGTCGAAAAAACTCATTTACATAGAAAAACCTCTCCATGCCGGAGAGATTTTTCTGAAATCATTAAAGCATTTCTTTTACTTTACGAACAACGTTCTCTACAGTAAATCCATACTCTTCCATAATCTTCTCACCAGGAGCAGAAGCACCGAATGTATCGATACCTAACACATCTCCTTCAAGACCTACGTAACGGTGCCATCCGAATGTAGCACCCATTTCGATTGCGAAACGTTTTGTTACTGCTTTTGGTAATACAGATTCTTTGTACTCTGCAGTTTGAGCTTCGAAGCGATCCATAGATGGCATGCTGACAACAGCTGCGTCAACGCCGTCTACTGCTAATGCTTTTTGAGCTTCAACAGCTAGGCTTACTTCAGATCCAGTTGCAAGTAAGATTACATCAGCCGTTTCTTTCTTGCTTGCAGAAACTACATATGCACCTTTTGCTACTTTTTCATACGTATCATCTTTTGCACCTTCTAATGTTGGAAGGTCTTGACGAGTTAATACTAAAGCAGTTGGTTTGTTTGTAGATTCTAAAGCTAGTCTCCAAGCTGCAACAGATTCGTTACCATCAGCAGGACGGATAACAGAAACGTTTGGCATTGCACGAAGCGCTGCTAATTGCTCGATTGGTTCATGCGTTGGACCATCTTCACCAACAGCGATACTGTCATGTGTGAATACATACGTTACTGGCAATTGCATTAATGCTGCAAGGCGAATTGCTGGGCGTAAGTAATCAGAGAATACGAAGAACGTACCACCGTAAGTTTTTAAACCACCATGTAGTGCAATACCGTTCATTGCTGCACCCATTGCGAACTCACGTACACCGTACCAAATGTTTTTACCGCTGTAATCATCTCTTGTAAAGTCTTTTTCGTTATTCATGTATGTTTTGTTAGAACCAGCAAGGTCAGCAGATCCACCGAAGAATGATGGTACAGACTCTGCAATTGCATTAATTACAGCACCAGAAGAATTACGAGTTGCTGCTTTTGATCCTAATTCATAAGTTGGTAAGTTTTGCTCCCAACCTTCTGGAAGTTGACCGTTCATTGCTGCTTGGAATTCGTTTGCTAATTCTGGGTATGCTTGTGCATATTCACCTAGCATCGTGTTCCACTCAGCTTGCGCAGTTTCACCAACATCTTGTACTGTTTTACGGAAGTTGTCATATACTTCTTCTGCTACGTGGAAGTCTTGCTCAGCAGTCCAAGCATATGCTTCTTTCGTTAATTTTGTTTCTTCTACACCAAGTGGAGAACCATGTGAAGCTGATTTTCCTGATTTGTTTGGAGAACCGAAACCAATTGTCGTTCTTACTTCAATTAGCGTTGGGCGTTTTTCGTCAGCTTTCGCTTCTTCAATTGCTTTCGCGATTGCTTCAATATCGTTTCCATCCTCAACACGGATTACTTGCCATCCGTATGCTTTGTAACGATCTTCTACACTTTCAGAGAATGAACGATTTAAATCGCCATCTAATGAAATATCGTTTGAATCATAAAGCACAACAAGACGACCTAATTGTAAATGAGCAGCTAATGAAGATGCTTCAGCAGAAACGCCCTCCATTAAATCTCCATCACCACAAATAGCGTATGTATAATGATCTACTACATTATACGCATCACGGTTATATTTAGCAGCTAAATGTCTTTCAGCCATTGCCATACCTACAGCAGTTGCAATACCTTGTCCAAGTGGACCAGTCGTTGCATCTACACCAGCTGTATGACCGTACTCAGGATGTCCTGGAGTTTTGCTTCCCCATTGACGGAAGTTCTTTAAGTCATCCATTGTTACATCATAACCAGATAGGTGAAGTAGGCTGTATAATAACATTGAACCATGACCTGCAGATAATACGAAACGATCACGGTTAAACCACGTTGGGTTATTTGGATTGTGTTTCATAAATTGAGTCCATAATGTATAAGCCATTGGTGCTGCACCCATTGGCATTCCTGGGTGACCAGAGTTTGCTTTTTCAATCGCATCGATGGATAATGTGCGAATCGTGTTGATAGAAAGTTGTTCGATTGAATGTGACATGCTATTCTTCCCTTCGCTTATATTAGTAAACGTTTTATACATTTATATGATAGCTTCCCACGCAAGATTATACAACATGTATCGACAAATATGTTGATATTTTTTTGATTTTTTATAAAAAAATCAATGTTTCCGGGAATGTATGGGCATTCAATATGACATACTTTTTCATTATTTTTATTTTAAAAAGAAAGGGAATTATCTGTATATTTATACAATTTTCTTCTATACTTACGTTTTTAAAAACATAAAAAAGCATCTAACTTCGATGCTTTTCAAATAAGTTAAACAATCCTTTTCCGAATCGAACTTGAAATCCAATCAATTATAATTACCATTAAAATGATACCTAATAAAATAATCCCAACACGAGACCAATTCCGTGAACTCAGCGCAAAAATTAAAGGTGTACCAATCCCTCCTGCTCCAATAACCCCTAAAATCGCAGCGGATCGTACATTAATTTCAAATCTGTATAACGTATACGATAGAAAATCCGGTAACACTTGTGGTAACACTGCATACCAAAGTATTTGAAAACGGTTTGCTCCTGTTGCTAGTAACGCTTCCGTCGGTCCATTATCTATGTTTTCAATTCCTTCTGAATATAGTTTCCCTAACATTCCAATAGAATGTAATCCTAAGGCCAATACTCCTGCAAAAGAGCCTGGACCAACAGCTTTTATAAATAAAAGAGCCATAACTAATTCAGGAAACGTACGAACAAAACTAAGTACAAATTTCCCAGATCCTGAAGTTAATTTTCCACTACTCATATTCGTTGCCGCCCAAAAGGCAAACGGAACAGATAAAAATGCAGAAATAAATGTACCTAATATTGCAATTGCCAACGTATCAATTAATCCATGTAATAAATCTTCACCATCTGGCAAAGATACATACGACCAGTCTGGATTCAATATCCCTGTCATAATTGCTTTCGTAATTTCACCTGCTGTGTCCTTTATCCCCTCTAATGGCACTCCTGAAAAGGCCCATGCATATACAACTGTAAGTGCTATTAAAATAATCCAGCGATATATACTCGGTTTCTTCGGTTTTGGCACAATCATCGTCGTTCTATTCATTATAGTTTCTCCCGCAACAATGTACTAATGTAGTCAATTAACAAAACAACAATAAGGGTATAAATAATTATAGAAGCAGTTTGTTTATATTGTAAAAATCCAAGTGTACGATCATAATATAATCCAATACCACCTGCTCCTACTAAACCTAAAACAGCTGCTGCACGTACGTTCACCTCAAATGTATAAAGAACATAGGAGACAAAATGTGCTTTCACTTGCGGAATTACCCCATAAACAATCCATTGCACCTTATTAGCTCCTACCGCTGTCATCGCCTCTAACGGACCTGGATCAATTGATTCAATTGACTCATACAACAATTTCGCTACAAGTCCAATTGAAAAAAAAGTAAGAGCCAAAATACCTGGAAGTGGCCCAATTCCAAAAATCGCTACGAAAATTGCCGCTAATAATAAATCTGGTATCGTTCGTATCAAATTTAAAATCATTCGAGCTAGACTGTATAAAAATATGTTAGTAAACACATTACTTGCTGCAAACAGTGCAAGTGGAATAGCTAAAATCGCTCCTAAGGTCGTCCCAATAATCGCCATACGTATTGTATCTAACATCGCTGTTGTAATAACTTGAAAATAACTCCAATCTGGCGGCACCATTTCTTTTAACAAATCCATCATATTAGGAAAACCAACTACTAGCTTTGAAAATGATGCGTCGACCTGTATACTACTTCCCCACAACAGTAAAATGACTAGAATAAACGTTAACATATGTTTTAACTTACTCGGCGGCTTCGGTATCGATTTCGAATATATCGTTACGTCACTCATTTAACTGCCACCTCTAACAATTCATTTTTCTGTGCTACATCTCCATAAATTTCAGCAAAATTTTCATCTGTCGCCTCTTCTACTGAACCATCAAAAACAATTTCTCCTGCATGTAATCCAATAATACGTGTCGCATATTGCCTAGCTAAATCAATAGAATGCAAATTCACAATTGTTGTAATTCCAAAATCTTCATTGATTTTTTTCAAATCATTTAATACTTGCTTTGTCGTAAGTGGATCTAACGATGCAACAGGCTCATCTGCCAATATGATTTTTGCTTCTTGTGCCAATGCTCTAGCTATTGATACACGTTGCTGTTGTCCTCCTGATAATTCATCAGCACGTGCATATGCTTTTTCTAAAATATTCACTCTTTTTAACGCTTGAAATGCGAGCTCCACATCTTCTTTCGGAAACAAACCTAACGTTGTACGTAATGTGGAATGATATCCAATACGACCAGCTAATACATTTTTTAATACTGTTGATCGCTTTACAAGATTAAAACTTTGGAAGATCATACCGATATCCCGGCGCATACGCCTTAATTCTTTTCCTTTCGCAGCAGTAATAGACTCACCTTCAATAATGATTTCTCCTTCGGTAATCTCATGAAGACGATTTACGGATCTGAGAAGTGTAGATTTTCCAGCTCCAGACAGCCCTACCATTACAACAAACTCACCTTTTTGAATTTTCAAGTTTATATTATTCAATCCTTTTGTACCATTTGGATACACTTTGGAGACATTTCGAAACTCTATCACACATCTTACCTACCTTCTATGTATTCAAAACGGCAAACTAACTGAAAACATCCCCTTTCAGCTAGCTGCCATTTCCATATGTATTATTGCGTTTTTACTTTCTTCCCATATTCACGAACGATATCAAATTTACTATCATCAGATTTAACATATCCTTCATGTGAATATACTTCTTTAATGATTTTGTGACCTTCCTCATTCTTTCCAATTTCAATGAAAGCATCTTGTAATTTCTTGCTCCACTCTGCTTCTAAATCAGATCGTACAGAAATTGTATCGTTCGGAATTTTCTCAGTAAATTTCACTATTTTCGTTTGATCAAATATATTCGGATAATCTTTTTTTACAATATTACGAGCATCTTGGAATACAACAGCCGCATCTACGTCACCATTTAAAAGAGCAATAAGCGACTGATCGTGACCTTTTAATGTAACAGGTTTCACATCTTTTAACGGATCAATTCCCTCTTTTAATAGAACAGCTGCAGGCCATACATACCCTGCTGATGATGTTACATCTTGATAACCAATCTTTTTACCTTTTAAATCTTTTACACTATTTATATTAGAGTCTTTTTTAACAACAAACTCAGATTTATAAAAGTCTACTAAATCCTTTGTAGGGGCTCCCGTTTCATCATCTACTCCAAAACGTTGTGCTTGTAAAATTACATTTGCAGCCTTCTTTTCATGTGCTAATACGTACGCTGTTGGCGGTAAAAATCCTACATCTACTTGTTTAGATGCCATCGCTTCTACAATTGTATTGTAGTTCGTTGAAATACTAACTTTTACTGGAATATTTAACTTATCACTTAATAGCTTCTCAAGCGGTTTTGCCTTCGCCTCTAACGTATCCGCATTTTGAGAAGGAACAAATTGAACATTTAAAGTCTTCGGTACATACCCTTTTTTCGTATCTTCATTTTTACTTGCACTTGACTCTTTCGTCCCGCAGCCACTTAATAATCCCGCTGCTAGTACAACTGTTGTGCTCATTGCAAAAACTTTTTTCAACATATTAATGCCTCCATTTTTCATTGTTATAAAATAACCTTTCATAAACATGAAGAAATATATCACATATTTTTACAAATAATTGATTATTTACAGAATCTTTACACATTCTATACACTCACATTAAAATTCTCTTCACATATTTGATATGATGAATTGGAAGATAACAATAGAAAAGGTGAGTCATATTGGAACAAAATCAAACTGTAACTTTAAACATCTTATTAACAAGCGATATACATGGCACTGTTTATCCTATTCACTACCAAGATAACTCCCCAGCAGAACTTGGTTTAGCTAAAATTTCTACTCTTATAAAAAAAGAACGTTCCAAAAATAGAAACGTTCTTTTAATTGATAATGGCGACTTTATTCAAGGCACACCATTTACTTATCATTATGTTACATACGAAAAAAACAAAAAAAACCCAATGTCCTTATTAGCGAATTACTTACAGTATGACGCTGCAATTATCGGCAATCATGAATTTAATTACGGGATGGATATATTAAATAATGCTGTGACTACTGCGAACTTCCCGTACCTATCAGCAAACATTTTAGATAAAAACAGTAAAAAACCTTATTTCGGAAAACCTTATATAATCAAACAGATTGAATCCAATATAAAAATTGCTATTTTAGGGGTAACAACACATTACATCCCAAATTGGGAACAGTCCCATCATATTAAAGATTTACTATTTGAAGATGCATTAAAGACTACAAAAGAATGGGTTTCTTATATTCGCGAACATGAGAAACCAGATTTACTAGTCGTAGCGTATCACGGGGGAGTTGAACGAGATTTACAAACCGGGGTACCGACTGAAGTGTTAACAGGAGAAAACCAAGGATATGCAATGTGCCATGAAATTGAAGGCATAGATATTTTATTAACAGGCCACCAACACCGGGAAATTGCTCACACAATGGCTAACGGTGTAACAATTTTACAGACCGGATGTAATGGAAACTCAGTTGGAAAAGTAAAAATAACATTCGAAAAAACAAAACATAAATGGGTGAAAAAAGAGAGGTCTTCTGAATTATTATCTGTACAAGGAGTTGAGGCTGACCAAGATGCACTTTCATTGGTAGCCGATTACGAAGAGAAAACACAAAAGTGGCTTGATCAACCTATTGGAATCATTCAGGGAGATATGCAAATTTCAGATGCTATGCAAACTCGTTTGCATGATCATCCTTTTATCGAATTCATAAATAAAATACAGATGGATATAGCTAATGTATCAATTTCTTGTACAAGTTTGTTCCATAATACATCTCCAGGTTTCCCGGAACATGTAACAATGCGTGACATCGTTTCTAATTATATTTATCCAAACACATTAAAAGTAATTAGAATAACTGGAGCAGATATAAAAAACGCTCTTGAACTCTCTGCTTCTTATTTCACATTAAAAACAGATGGATCCATCACCGTAAGTCCTACCTACATAGAACCAAAGCCACAACATTATAATTATGATATGTGGGAAGGGATTTCATACGTATTAAACATTTCAAAACCAATTGGTGAAAGAGTAGAATCTTTACAGCATAACAGTGCTCCTCTTAATATGAATGAAGAATATGACGTTGTAATGAATAATTATCGTGCAAGTGGCGGGGGAAATTTCTTTATGTTTCAAAATAAACCAGTAGTAAAAGATATACCCACAGATATGTCTGAACTTATCGCTAATTATATATTGGAACATAAAACGATAGAAGCAACAGTTAATAACAACTGGAAAGTTATTAAATAACGATTTTTACAAATAAAAAAGATGGGCTTCGCCCATCTTTTAATTTAATTTTGCATTATCTTGCTTTTTTAAAGCTTTTAATTTCGTCGGTGTAACATCTGTACCTTCTTCGTTAACAACTTTAATACCTTTAAGTTCGTTTAACATATTTTGACGAAATCCTTTTAAATATTGTTCACGTAGCGATTGACGCTCACGTTGCTCTTCTTCAGTTAAACCTTCAGCTTTTGCTTTTTTCGCTAAGAAGTTAATGCGTTCAACGAGTTCGTGATTAATCATCTCGAATCCCCCTTCTAATCAAAACTGATTATTATCATACAATAGTTACTCTTCTTTATCAAGCAATTGCTTCGTATACTCTACATATCTACGATGTACAGTCGCCTTTGAAACATCATGACCAAATCCACGTAATGTTGCTGCAATTTCTTCAAACGTGAGTTCACTTTTTCGTAAACGTACAATTTCCTCAATTGGCACTTCTTTTTTCTCTCTTCCTACACTTAAATGACGATTTTTTAAATTATTTTCTGGACGATAACCTTTTTCTACTGCACGTTGCATACCTCGTTTAATTTTCAAATTATGAATCTTTCTTTGATATTCTTCAACAATACCAATAATATCTAATACCATCGAATCAGAATCCGACAATTGTAATTCACCATTATGTGTATGCGTATATACTTTTATGCCTTCTTTATGTAAACAATGCATTAATGCGATCTTCGCATTTCCTCTACCAAGGCGCGTTTCATCTTGTATAAGTAACACATCGATTTGTTCGTCTCGAATTGTATCCAACACCTCTAATATACCGTCACGTTCAATTGTATATCCACTAGCCTGCTCTTCAATCACCTTAGTAACATTCATTTGATAGCGCTCAGCTAAATGCAATAATTCATCTTTTTGACGTAATAATGATGTTTCTTGCGCTTCTTTCGTTGTACTCACACGTGCATAAATAATTGCATTCATTTTGAACCCCTCTTTCTCCCTATTATTTCCCTATAGTGTAACATAAATCCGCCATTTGTTCGAACTTATGTTTGTAGAATGTTTTTTCACATGTTATACTTATTAATAAGAAAAATGAAAGAAAACGAGGTGTTAGAAAACATGGAAAAGTTAACGAAACGCCAGCAAGACATTCTCGACTTTATTAAGCTAAAAGTACAAGAAAAAGGATATCCACCTTCCGTACGTGAAATTGGTCAAGCAGTCGGCCTCGCTTCTAGTTCTACAGTGCACGGACATTTATCACGATTAGAAGAAAAAGGATACATTCGACGCGATCCAACAAAACCACGTGCCATTGAAATTTTAGGTGAAGACCGAATGGATACGGAAACACAATCTGTTATTCAAGTTCCAATTGTCGGAAAAGTTACTGCTGGTTTACCAATTACAGCGGTTGAAAGCGTAGAGGAACATTTCCCACTTCCAGCTAGTATTGTCGCTGGAGCAGACCAAGTGTTCATGTTACGTATTTCTGGAGATAGTATGATTGAAGCTGGTATTTTCGATGGAGATCTAGTTGTTGTTCGCCAACAACAGTCTGCATATAATGGTGAAATTGTAGTCGCTTTAACAGAAGATAATGAAGCAACTGTTAAACGTTTCTATAAAGAAAAAGACCATTTCCGTTTACAACCAGAAAATTCTTCATTAGAACCTATCATTTTAAAACAAGTGTCAGTTATCGGGAAAGTAATTGGCGTATATCGTGATTTACATTAAAAAATAATAAAAAGAAGATAATTACCTTATTTATATACGGTAATTATCTTCTTTTTTGTATTTTGATAGATTTCCATGCATTCTATTTCTTATTAACGAGTTTTAATCGTCACATCTCCAGCAGCCGTTTTACCACTAATCTTTTTACTACCATTTCCAATTGTTACGTTTTTATTTTCTTCATTAAAAATTGTTACATCTCCGGCAGCACTTTGCCCAGTAATTACCGCATCTTGTGGTTTTTCCGATAAAGTAATATCTATATCTCCCGCAGTTGAACTTGCTTCTAGATTATACTTAGAATCATGATCTTGAATATTTATTTCCCCACTTGTTGTTTTTGCGGTCACTTTCCCTAATACCTTCTTAAAATTCACCTCACCAGCTTTTGTCGATCCCTCCACATTCTTAGCCGTTATTTGTTTCAACTCTACTTCTCCAGCAAGTGTTCTAACACTTACGCTATCACTTTTCACATCACTCATTTCGATTTGTCCAGCAGATGAATTTACTTTTACATCTTGGTAAGAGCGTTCGGGCACAAGGAGAGTCAATTTAGACGTTTGAAACCTAAAATCGTAAAAAGAAAAATCAAATGAAGCACCTTTTTCTCTTTCCCCAATAACTTTTAATGTGTCACCATCTTCTGCGATACGAATCTCTTGTTTACGTACATCTCCTGATTGCTTGATATAAAAAGAAGAGTCAGGAGATTTTTGGACAATAATATCCCCGGCATCTAACTTAACTTCTATATTTTTTAATGTTTCGTTTTTAATTACATTTTCTTTATCGCCTTTTTTAGCAGTTTGTACTGCTTTTTCATATGTTTGGGAAATTCCTATTACTCCAATAATGATACAAGCAATAGCGATTAAAAATAGTTTTTTCATCATTTACTCTCCTTTTATCATTTTGAAGTTCCATATTACATATCGTACACACAATCTCTTAAACCACTTTGTACTATAAAAAGCGATAATACATAACAATAAACCTACTCCAACAAACGTTATACTAACGAAAAGATCCAACCATATAAAAGTACCCATAAATACTTTTCCAATAACGAAAAATGGTGTTACTACACTAGCAATACCACCGATCCAAAAAGAAAATATAAAAGCAATAATTGCGACTAACGGTCCTAACACAATAATAAAATTAAACAAACTAAGTCCAATCGCTGCCATAACAGCTCTTGTCACATTTGAAGTCGATGGATTTTTTTTCATTTCATCGAAGCGATACATCGCAAGTAATTCTTTCGCTATTACTTTCGGAGAACCAAGGCCTTTTATTATTTCTGATTCAGTTTTCCCCTCTTCTAGTCCAAACTGAAAGTGCTCTTCATAATCCAATAAAATATCTTGCCTCTCTTCCTCTGGTAACTTTCTAAGATAACTTGATAATTCTTTAAGAAACCCTTCTTTACTCATCCCATTCCACCCCTTCAATAATTTCTTGTACCCCTTTCGCAAAATCACACCATTCTGTTACTAACAAATGAAATTGCGTCTCCCCTTGCTCTGTTAATTGATAATATTTACGAGGTGGCCCTTCCGTAGATTCCTTTAAATACGTTTGAAAATACCCTTCTTTCGTCAAACGACGTAATAAAGGGTATACTGACCCTTCCGATATTAAAAATTTATTAGAAATTTGCTGAACAAGTTCATAACCGTAACTATCTTTACGTTTTACAAGTGCTAATACACAAAGTTCAAGCACACCTTTTTTAAACTGAACGTTCAAGTGCCATCCTCCTTCCCTATCTCAGTACTGTTCAATACACGGTACCTAATTTATCCATAATATACCACTTAGTATTATTTATTGCAAGGTACTAAGCTATATTTATTCCCTAAATTTAGAAAGCGAACTAACAAATCCCTGAATAAGACTGTGTTATAACTAAGCATTCTTCAAGGTTTCATTTCATTTACATTAAATATTAGACTTCATTCACTCTTTCCTCTTGAAGAATCCACTACAACCTTATTCACTATAGCTAATGAGAAAAAGCCCCAATACTTATCGGTATTAGGGCTTTTTCTCATTATTATATATTAATTGAATCTCTATTTGAGAACCTACATACGCGACAAATAATTTAATATCATATTTTATTTCTCATCCCCGTTTCCCAATATTTTTTGCTTAACATCTGATAAATCCTTTGACAACGAACTAAATGCTTTTGCTTGTTCTTCAATGACCTGTTGATTTTTTTCAATAACTTTTTGATATTGTTCTTCGCGCTGTTCATTCTTTTTTTGCGTAGTAAACAGCATCCACACAAATAAAGCTGCGAATGCTCCTTGTTGAATCATTGAATTGAAGATTTGTTCTTCCATCGTTCTCATCTCCTTTTCAAAAATTAAAAAGAATCACACGAGTGACCCTACTCTAATATCCTTATCTCACATTAAAATGTTCTTCTTTTACCCATGTATTTTGTCCAATATCGATATAACCATCTTTTCTTGCAAAAATCCCATATGGATAAGATCCATCTACATTTCCTTTATAATTTCCATTTGGACCATCATATGTGTTAATACCATAACCTGCTGGATATTTTGAATAAGCATGGAACCACTCTACTTCAAAGTGTTCTTCTTTTGCCCATGCTTCCCAACCTAGGCACAACATATTTTCATTCCCACCATACCAAGCAGCATCTATAATTAAATATGGCATTTTTGTATTAATGACATGACCTGTGAACCAGGCATCTTTTCCAGGGCCACTATATAAATTGATACCCGATCCTTCTGGGTATTTAGATGTTGCGATACCTAGCCCTTTTGGTTGTAGTGGTTTATTATTATCTTTATTAAATGTTTTGTTTATCTTCTCAATAAATTGATCCAATCTTCCTTCATCAAGCATTCGATGTGGGCAATGTTTTCCACTCCATGATTTATGTGTGCGTATATTATTAATTGGAATATTAAATTGTTTCATTAACTGAGCAATAACAATTACTGCATTATCTTCTGCTTTATAATATCTATCTCCACCGCTTAAAGAGTAACAAATTTCTACCCCGATAGATTTACGATTACCATTCCCGTTACCATCACCGGCATGCCAAGCATTACGATCAAACGGAATACCTTGTACCGCTTCTTTGTCATCTACTGCAACATGAAACGACACTGAATTATTATTTCCAATCATATACGATATCTCATTTTCTGCTGATGCATCATTGTACGTATTATGTACTGTGATGAATTCTGGTGTCATTGTATTGGGACACTTTATACCATATTTACTTGGATCCACTAATTTTTTTCTAATTTCCATTACTGAACATCTCCTTTTTCTTTTATTTTTTATCATTTAAAATTCCACTGAATTATTAAGTACATCTAGAGACTAAATACTCATACGGGCCGTATTTTATATAATAGGCTATGGTCCTCACATTCAAAAAAGAAAAAGAGCAACCTTTTACATCAGTTGCTCTTTCAAAAATTCCACTCTATATTCTGCACAGCATTTTACAGATATTACTCTCACCTCAAGAGGTATGATAACAAGTTTTTTCATCCTACTTAATACATACAGATTTAAAGATGTTATCTTACATTAAAGTGCTCTTCTTTTACCCATGTATTTTGTCCAATATCGATATAACCATCTTTTCTTGCAAAAATCCCATATGGATAAGATCCATCTACATTTCCTTTATAATTTCCATTTGGACCATCATATGTGTTAATACCATAACCTGCTGGATATTTTGAATAAGCATGGAACCACTCTACTTCAAAGTGTTCTTCTTTTGCCCATGCTTCCCAACCTAGGCACAACATATTTTCATTCCCACCATACCAAGCAGCATCTATAATTAAATATGGCATTTTTGTATTAATGACATGACCTGTGAACCAAGCATCTTTTCCAGGGCCACTATATAAATTGATACCCGATCCTTCTGGGTATTTAGACGTTGCGATACCTAGCCCTTTTGGTTGTAGTGGTTTATTAGAAGGATCTGTTGTACCACCACCGTCTCCTTTTCCTAAGTAATCTAATGGATTCACAGCATTACTCTTATTAACGTTCCAAGACCCTTTATGCAATTCAAAATGTAGATGTTGACCAGTAACTTCTCCCGTGCTACCCATAACTCCAATAGTTTGTCCTTGCGTAACATAATCACCTTCTTTCACCGTTCGAGAACCGCTACGCATATGAGCATATACTGTTTCCCATGTAACCCCATCAATAGTGTGCACAATCATAATACATTCACCATAACTAGATGAAACATAAGAACGACTAACTCGTCCGCTAGCCGCTGCATAAATCGGATGATAACCCGATTCAGCCAGATCTATCCCATGATGATCTGGTCTACTCCCCCTAAAACCACTTGTTACTCTCGTTGTATCGGTTGGATAAATAAATTTTGCCATAATAATCTTCCTTCCTATTTATAAGTGATATAAAAAGGCACTTAAAAAAGCACCCTTTCATAACATTTTTTCTTTATATTTAAATTTAATATTTATAATCGCAGAATAAGAAACCCTTTGTTATTACCTTACATTAAAATGTTCTTCTTTTACCCATGTATTTTGTCCAATATCGATATAGCCATCTTTTCTCGCAAAAACGCCATATGGATAAGATCCATCTACATTTCCTTTATAATTTCCATTTGGACCATCATATGTGTTAATACCATAACCTGCTGGATATTTTGAATAAGCATGGAACCACTCTACTTCAAAGTGTTCTTCTTTTGCCCATGCTTCCCAACCTAGGCACAACATATTTTCATTCCCACCATACCAAGCAGCATCTATAATTAAATATGGCATTTTTGTATTAATGACATGACCTGTGAACCAAGCATCTTTTCCAGGGCCACTATATAAATTGATACCCGATCCTTCTGGGTATTTAGACGTTGCAATTCCTAGTCCTTTTGGTTGTAACGGTTTATTGTCACCACCATCAGTTCCTCCGTTAAAATCAACATATTGCTTAACAATTTCAGAGTAGAAGAAATTCCCCCCATTTTTATATCGATAACCACCATTGTAGGCAACAGCGATAGGGTGACTATATTTCACCATAGCACCAGTTGTATTTCCGAGTGATGGAGCAACAACCGTTTTAGAATACAAATCTGCTACCGGTAATGAATGCTGTTTATTGTTAGAAGCTAACCAGCGAAGGTAAGCTCGTCCAAAATTATACGATTGAACAATGGCACTTAAATCTGTAATACCATTTTTCTTTGCATCATCAAAAGCTCCCTTTAAATGCTTTACTCCGTAATAAATTGAATCCTTAGGATTTTTAATTGTATTCATTGGCCAACCTTGTGATTCACTGGACTGCATAATATCGGGGGTTGTTTCAGAGTTTCCTCCACTTTCCACCATAATAATTCCAAGTACGTAAGGAACTAACTCAGGTACTCCTTGTGCGGAACATTCACTTTCTACCATTGATTGCCAACGTAACACTTGTTGTGGCAAATTCTTTGTTTTGACTGAAGCAGCTAATAAATTCATCATTAAACATCTCCTTATTTGCTATTATTTTCGCCTGTAAACCTACTACTTTACTAAATATAACCGGAAGCTAAATGCCCATTTATCTATAAAATCACTTCATGTTACTCACCTTCTTTCACAACAAAAAGAGCAACCATAAAAATAGTTGCCCTTTCGTCGAAATCTTATATTACTACTATAAATCACTTTTTCAATACTTTCTGTACACTGCATGTATCCTACAAAAAGGTAACACTAAAATCCATCTAAAAACTTGACAATCTTCCTTATTTCAGCGTGTTTTCGGCGTATATAGCCTGTACTATAATGTAATTCAAACGCAATTTGCTCTAAAGTCATTCCATCAACATATTTCATTTTAAGTATTTGATGATCCAGTCCTGTAAACTTATTAATCAAAAGCTTTAAATCACACTCTTCATTCATTTTATGAGCTAATTCATATTCAATTGCTTCAATACGCCCTTCTACCTTAGCCCCTTCCGATTCAGCGGTTAATCTTACATTTTGCAAATCACCGCTAATCCAACGCTTCAATTCGGCTTTTGATTTATCTAAGTTGTATTCTAAATAAGCAATTTCTTCTTCTAACTTCTTATAATCTTTGAGCCATTCGAACACTTACTGATTCACCCACTTCCGTTCTTTTTACAAAGTCTCTTAACACTAATTTAATAGAATGAATATGCTTATTAGCTTTTTCAATCTTTATTACTTGTAAATTATCTTTCATTTTATAAACACAACCCTTTCCTAACATTTTTTACCCTCTATTGATAAGTTCATTACATCTTTAGAATTCCGATATCGTAAGTAATTCCTGAATCCTTTTGAAAAAACTTCTAACAGTCCCCATAGAACCTTAAGAAAGAAACTGAAATTACAAATGGTTCATACTTGATCCAAACATTCACTACTATCTTTATAATACTGTTCACTATGCATTGGGAATCTTTAAAGAATATAATTGTATTATTATTTTATTAACATAATATATTTTAAAATAACAAAATCACCTAACATTTTTTCTTATGACTTATATTTATTTAACACTTCTTGTAATCTCTCACGCTCTTCATCAGTAGACTGCACGGTTTTTCTTTCCCCTTCTAGATTTGTTGATTCATCATCTTTATATAACCAATCGGGTACAATCTCTTTTCTATTTGAATACTTCCTACCTGTCTCGTTATATTTCTTTTTCTTGCTCATTTCGAAACGTCTATCTAGTGTAGCCACATCAACTAATGTTTTAACTTCTTGCTCCTTCCAATTCCTCAATATAGCCTTAATGTAGTTCCATCTTGGTGCATTCTCATCAACGGCTTTATTAATTGCCTGCTGAATTAACTCATCACTAAACAAATTACAAAAATCCCCCAACTCTGCAATTGCAATTTCACTTAACGGAATGCCCATCCCCTTAATAAAGTTACAACTTACTTTAACCCTCTCATTGATGAATACACGAGAGTCTAATTTATCCATATCATCATAATGATTAGTGTTTTGTATATTAGTATTTCGTTTATTAGTAATTAGTCTATTAGTATTTAGTAGTGTCTGATTTTCCACATATAGCTTTACCACATCTTGGTTTTCCACTTGTGGCATGTTCCTTTGTGGCGTTTCGTAAATTTCCGTATCCCACCTTGTAATTTTTTGGGTATTCCCATCACGAACAGGATAACGTTTTACATAACCTAATTCTTTTAATTCCTTAAAACCTGTACGGAGCGAATCTTCTCCATCCTTAGCATGTCGAGCTAATTCGCTAATATGAAAAGTCCAATCGTCTGGTAATGTAAGCGCATAGGCTAAGATTCCTTTCGCTTTCCATGACAACCTTTCATCTTTTAAACCAGTATTATTTATAACGGAATAATTACTATCTTTTTTCACTCGAATAATCCCCATACTAGCCACCTCATAAATTCTCAAAAACGGTATTCAATGTTATACTTATCTAGAGATATTTTTTCTTATAGAATCCGCTGCAACGGATTCTTTTCTTATGCATTCATTCAAAACAATCATGCTATCCATATCTATTTTCTTCTAAACCTCTCTTATTCCTCAAATTCAACATCCACTTGAATTTCGATATTCATTGGAATTTCTTGTGTTATACGAATCACATTTTGACTCATTCCTTTTTGAATAAGCTTTCTAACCTGCTCTTTTGCATCTTCTTTTGTTTTAAATTCACTGACAGTTGGTACCCCTGCTAAACTGCTAGTAATCACTAAAATCTTTCTTTGCATGTTCTTTCCTCCTACTGAATGTCTGCCATATTTATTTGTGAGTTTTTAACTGTAATTTCTTCATTTAAAACAGTTGGAATTGAATATTCTTCATTAATAATTTGTATTGCTCTATCCAAATGATGACGCTTAATAGCTTTATAACTATTCACACCAAATTCCCGATGTAACTGACTGTAAATGTCTCTATATAACTTCCTTCTAAGGCCGATATCCTGATAAGAATTTGAATTTTTACCTCCCAATAACATAACACCTAACCTTTTTACAGCCCTTGTTATTTCTTCACACTCGATAGCATAAAGCGGCGTATTTTCTCGCAATCCCTTCACCTCAGACTTAATCTCTTGTATCTCCTGAGTATGCCCTTCTAACGCAGCAAATGTTAACTTTAAAACCCCCATTGGATCCTTTGGCACATTTTGTTGATTTTGTATATACTGCTTCATTCGTTTGAACTCTTTCATAAATTTAATTTTCATTCCAACCGCTTCTCTACTGGTATATCCCATAACAAGTAACGTGAATGCTTCTTCTGTTAAATCATATTTAGAGATTCGCCTGTTCTTTGAATTAACATAAGTGGACTCGTGAAAATTTTCTCCTCCAAACTCTTCATCTACATATACAATTTGTTTTCGAACTTCCTTCAAAACGTCCAAGTGATTTTTTTTGAATATCTTCGCAATTACCAAACTATCCGTTACTACTTTGCCATCAACTTCAAATACTAATGAACTATGTACTGATGAGTCAGTTAATTGCCCCATCCTCATCTCCTCCTCACTACTAATTTTGGGCTATCTTTATTGCATTGAGATAATTTCGCACTACCCATAATTCGTTACTTTCTTTTTACAGATTAACTAGTTATCGGAATTTAAATTAAATACTTTGATATGAACCCTCTTATTAAATCATCATTCAATAATTCGATTATAGCGTTACATTTTAAGTAAATCTCCTCCGATTTCAATTCGCTTCATTTTCTTCAAATTCAAAAAGATATTCCAAACTATGTTCTGGAAAAAAAGTTTTCTTAATTTCAAAAGCTTCATCATAATAAAAACGAAATTTACCATTTATTTTGTCGCTCACTGTTGCGTGGCGAAGTTTCAGATGCGAAGAAATTTGTGTAATCATAATTCTTTTTCTCGCCATCTCTGCACGCAAATTCGGATACATTGACCCACCACCTTCTTGTACGATATTGCGTTCATTTCCATTTAAATATAAACTCAATTTCGTATTTAGTCAATAAAATAACGTATTAAAATACTCAATTTCGTATATTTTTCTATTTACTAACAAATCTAGTTAGGTTATGATATATACAGAAATACGCAATATCGTATACATTTTAATAAGAAAGATGGTGAAAGTAATGAAAAAAGCAGAGGTTGTAACACGCTTAATAAAAGAAGCTGGCTATAGCAAAAGAGCCTTCGCCGAAAAAATAGGTCTCCCCCCCACAACACTGCAATCCATGTTATCAAGAGGGATTGGCAAAGCATCTGTTGATAATGTGATAAAAGTTTGTAAGGGATTAGGAATCACTACTGATGATTTAGAAAGACTCGCAACTCAAGAGGACAATACTGTTAAAGAGGAAGTTTCTATTTATGAAACCATCCAAAACGATCAATCAAATATTATTCATATTCCTATCATTGGTTCGGTAGCCGCCGGTACACCTATATTCGCCGAAGAAAATATTGAAGGCTATTTACCAATGCTAAGTACATTTTTAAACAAGCGTAAAAAGTATTTTTATCTTACTGTAAAAGGCACTAGCATGAATCTCGAATTCCCTGATGGTTCTTATGTTTTAGTAGAGGAAACTCCTTATGTTGAAAACGGACAAATTGCCGTTGTAAAAGTCAATGGTTATGATGCTACCGTGAAAAAGATTTCAAAATCCGGAAGCATCATTACTTTAATACCATTGAGTAATGACCCTATCCACGAACCAAAAACTTACGACCTTTCAGCTGAAGATGTAAAAATAATTGGTCGCGTTGTACAGGCAGTAAAGAATTATTAAGTTATAGCACAAGTGATTTAAAAAAAGATAAAATCAATTCTTTTGAAAAAATTTTCTTAGTAACATGATTCAAAATAACCAAAAACAATCCATTATCTAGTAGTTAATATATCCAATAAGTTCACTTAAAAAAGCCCTGATACCGTAGTATCAAGGCTTTTTTATTTCACAAATTATATAAAACTTACGTTTATCTGATAATGTTTTTCTATGATTTCACTACTTGTTATTAATTATTAGCTTTTATGTGGCTGTTTTTCATTTTATAACCACATAAAATTGTAATAATAGGGAATTAAAAAACCCTTGATACGAGTTGTATCAAGGGTTCAAGCCTCTTAGTATAGAGACATATATTGATCGCGTTCCCATTGGTGAACTTGTGTTCTAAATATATCCCACTCAATCTCTTTCGCTTCGATGAAGTGCTCAAGTAAGTGTTCTCCTAGTGCACCGCATACTACTTCATTAGATTGTAATGTAACTAATGCTTGCGCTAATGTTGCTGGTAAGTCAACGATACCTGCTTCTTCGCGCTCTTCTTTTGTCATTACATAGATGTTACGATCTACTGCTGCTGGTGGAGTTAATTTGTTTTTAATTCCATCAAGACCTGCAGCTAATAATGTAGCCATTACTAAATATGGGTTTGCAGCCGGGTCAACACTACGCACTTCTACGCGTGTACTAATACCACGAGATGCAGGGATACGTACTAACGGGCTACGGTTTTGTGCAGACCATGCTACGTAACAAGGCGCTTCATATCCAGGTACTAGACGTTTGTATGAGTTTACAGTTGGGTTTGCTATCGCTGTAAATGCTGGTGCATGTTTTAAAATACCTGCGATGAAGTGACGAGCATCATCACTTAACTGTAAGTCACCGTTTGCATCAAAGAATACGTTCTCACCGTTTTTAAATAATGATAAGTTACAGTGCATACCTGAACCGTTCACACCGTATAGTGGTTTTGGCATAAACGTTGCGTGTAAACCATGTTTACGAGCAATTGTTTTTACAACAAGTTTGAATGTTTGAATGTCATCACATGAGCGAATTGCATTTGCATATTTAAAGTCAATTTCGTGCTGCCCTGGAGCAACCTCATGGTGAGATGCTTCAATTTCAAATCCCATTTCTTCAAGTTCAAGAACGATATCACGACGACAGTTTTCCCCTAGATCCATCGGCGCAAGGTCGAAGTATCCACCGTTATCGTTTAGTTCTAATGTTGGATTTCCTTTTTCATCAACCTTAAATAGGAAGAATTCTGGCTCTGGTCCAAGATTGAAGTCTGAAAATCCTAAAGCTTCCATTTCTTTTAACACACGTTTTAAGTTGTTACGTGGGTCTCCATCAAATGGAGTGCCATCTGCATTGTAAATATCACAGATTAGTCGAGCTACTTTACCTTTTTCAGCTGTCCAAGGGAAAATTACCCAAGTGTCTAAATCAGGATATAAATACATATCAGATTCTTCAATACGTACGAAACCTTCAATCGAAGATCCATCAAACATCATTTTGTTATCAAGAGCTTTCGTTAATTGTCTCACTGGAATCTCTACGTTTTTAATTACCCCTAAAAGGTCCGTAAATTGTAAACGGATATACTTTACATTCTCTTCTTTCGCCAAACGGAAAATATCTTCTTTTGTGTATCTAGACATTATAAATTCCTCCTTAGTCCCTCTAATCGCCTTCAGAATCAGTTATCTTTAGTGAAAAAATCTTGAAATGTCACCTTGTCGCAATGAAGTTCGATTGAATCTACCTGTATGTTGTAGTTCGTCTCGAAGTATTTTGCGAAGCTCAGTTTTTGAAATTTCTTTCGTTTCTTCTTTTACTTTCACTGCTTCTGTTTGATTTTCTTTCATTAGTAACACTTGTTTAATACCAGCCATATTCAAGCCTTGATCTAACAAATCTTTAATTTCTAACAACTTATCTACATCGTTAAATGAAAATAATCTACGATTCCCCTTTGTACGGGTTGGAGAAACAAGATTATGCTCTTCATAGTAGCGAATTTGACGTGCAGACAATTGTGTTAAATCCATAACAATACCAATAGGAAACAGCGGGGCAGAACGTCTATCTTCTTTCATTTTTCAGTTCCTCCTTCGCCTTAACTGCTTCTCATTTTATACTATGTTATGTTTAGTGTCAATAGATGTTAGCTTTTCTTACATGATTTTTTATAAATTTTTTTATGAATTTTTTCATTCTTTTTTCTAATCGCATAAATCATTACTTTTATACGAAAAAAGCTGCCGAAATCGACAGCTTCCCTTTAAGAAATTGTTAATAAATTCTTTTCAATCAATTCGTCAATCGCAGAACAAATCGCAATTTTAACATGCGAATACGTTAAGCCACCTTGCACATACGCAACATATGGCGGTCTAATTGGACCATCAGCAGACAATTCAATACTTGCACCTTGAATAAATGTTCCCGCAGCCATAATTACATCATCTTCATAACCTGGCATATAGTTTGCATACGGAGTAAAATGCGAATTAATTGGAGATGCATATTGAATCGCTTGGCAGAAGGCAATCATACGGTCTTTATCATCAAATTGAACAGATTGAATTAAGTCTGTTCTTGGTGCATTCCACGCTGGTGACGTGTTCATTCCTAACTTTTCTAAAAACGCAGCTGTAAAAATTGCACCTTTCAGCGCTTGTCCTGCAACATGTGGCGCTAAGAAGAACCCTTGATACATTTCTTGCAGACTGTATAGAGACGCTCCAGCTTCAGCGCCAATTCCCGGAGATGTTAAACGATATGCACACGCTTCAACATACTGTTCTTTCCCGACAATATAACCACCAGTTTTAACAATTCCGCCGCCCGGGTTTTTAATAAGCGAACCCGCCATTAAATCTGCACCAACATGACATGGCTCTTGCTCTTCAATAAACTCGCCATAACAGTTATCTACAAACACAACAACATCAGGTTTAATTTCTTTAACAAACGCGATCATCTCTTTAATTTGAGAAATAGTAAACGACGGACGAGTAGCATAACCTTTCGAGCGCTGAATACCGATCATTTTCGTATTATTATGAATCGCTGCTGCAACAGCCTCAAAATCAACAAGCCCAGCTTCAGTTAGCGGAACTGCATTGTAACCGATATTATATTCTTTAAATGAACCTACACCTTTCCCACGTACACCAACAATTTCCTCTAACGTATCATACGGTTTCCCAGTGATATACAATAACTCATCTCCCGGGCGTAAAATACCAAATAAAGCTGTAGAGATAGCGTGAGTACCTGAAATAATTTGCGGACGAACAAGTCCAGCTTCCGCCCCAAATACATCAGCATACACTTTTTCTAACGTATCACGGCCAATATCATCATAACCATAACCTGTTGTCGGGATAAAATGCGAGTCACTAATTTTATGTTTACGAAAACTTTCTAATACACGAAACTGATTGCTTTCAATTACTTCATCCGCACGTTTATGTACTTCTGTAATCTGACTCTCTACTTCTTTTACGATTGGAGCAATTTTTTCTCCATTTTTCAAACGATCAAACATTTTTATTGTCTCCTTCTTCCACTAAAAATCTCTTTAATTGCACATTAAGCGATGAATGAGTAAAAATATACCCTGCACAATCATATACAAATTTATCTTCTAGAAACTCCATCTGTGCTAATAGAGTTTCCGTCTTTAAAAGCGTTAACAACTTACCTTCACTCGGAGGGATTTCCACTCGATAACAATCCATTTCTTTCTTCATCTTCGTTTCTATCGCTTCTTTTATACGCAATAAATCATTTTCTTCAAAAGCACTAGTCATTAAGAAATCACTTTTCGGAAACGGAATAAAGTTTTGATGTAATTCATCTTTTTTATTATATAACGTAATAATAGGAATATGGTTAATTTCAAGTTCTGATAATAATTGTTTTACTGTTTTTTCATGCCCTATGTAGTTAGGATCCGCGGAATCAACTACATGTAAAATGACATCTGCTTCCCCCGCTTCTTCCAGCGTTGAACGAAAAGCAGCGATTAATGAAGTGGGTAAATCTTGTATAAAACCAACAGTATCAGTTAGTAATACTGTATAACCAGAAGGTAACGGCATCTTCCTCGTCGTTGGGTCTAATGTTGCAAACAGAAGGTTTTCTTCAAACGTATCAGCTTCCGTTAATCTATTAAACAGTGTCGATTTCCCTGCATTTGTATACCCTATTAACGAAACTTGAAATACTTTATTATCTTTTCTTCTCTCACGATATCTTTTTCGATGTTCCACAACAACTGCAAGTTGTTTCTTTATTTCATCAATACGGGATCGAATATGACGACGATCCGTCTCTAATTTCGTCTCACCCGGTCCTCTCGTTCCAATACCACCACCAAGACGCGATAAGGACAATCCTTGCCCCATAAGACGCGGCATTGTATATTGCAACTGAGCTAATTCTACTTGAAGCTTACCTTCCCTCGACTTCGCACGTTGCGCAAAAATATCCAGTATTAGTTGCGTTCGATCAATTACTCTCGCATCTAATACTGAGGATAAATTCCGAATTTGACTCGGCGTTAATTCATTATTAAATACAATAACATCCGGCTCTAACTCTTCAGTTAACATTGTAAGCTCTTCTAATTTCCCTTTACCTATGTAAGTTGCCGGATGAAACTTTGGTCGTTTTTGCGTTGTTGACACTAACAATTCTGCTCGTGCAGTCTTCGCTAGTGATGCAAGCTCTTTCATGGAATGCATAAATTTCTCATCATCATCTTGTGGCAATTGACAGCCTACTAATATGACTTTTTCTTTTTCTTCCATCAAATATGTTCACTCATCCTTTTCGAAATTTAAACCTTCTAATATAATAGCAGAGGAAGCACATTTCATCTAGTTAGCGGGGGAGAAAATTCATGGCATGGGAGATTTTTAGCATCATAGGCACAATTGCTTTCGCACTAAGCGGAGCCATTGTTGCAATGGAAGAGGATTATGATATTTTCGGGGTGTATATTTTAGGAATGGCAACCGCATTTGGGGGAGGTGCCCTTCGTAATTTATTAATCGGTTATCCGATTGTCGCGTTTTGGCAACAAGACATGTTATTCCAAATCGCACTTTTATCAATGACTATTATTTTTCTTTTTCCAAATAAGTTAATTAGACATTGGAAAAAGTGGGAAAATATCACTGACGCTATCGGTTTATCAGCATTTGCTGTACAAGGAGCATTATATGCCCAAAAATTAAATTTACCAATTAGCGCCACAATTGTAGCAGCTGTTTTAACTGGTATCGGCGGCGGTATCATTCGCGATCTTTTAGCCCGCAGAAAACCTCTCGTTCTTCGAGCTGAAGTATATGCCTTTTGGACAATTTTAGCAGGTTTCTTAATTGGAGCTCAAATTATTGTTAGCGATTGGGCTCTTTACATTCTATTCATTTTAATTGTTTGCTTCCGCATGGTTTCTATTCATTACAAATGGCATTTACCGCACAGACGTATCGAAACGAAAGAACGTTCAATGCATAAATAGCAATCTAACCTCTTTACATATCGTAAAGAGGTTTTTCTTTTCTAACGATTTTTTCTTTATATAATGTTTATACTAATTTTTAAAGTGAGGTGAATACAAATGACAAACCACGTTAATAAAGGAGCTCAAAAAAGCTCAGTAAATCAATTTGGACACGATCCTAATTCAGCATACGAAAAGAGCGCTAAAATGGAACACTTCCATAAAACACACCAAGAAAAAGCAAAAAAAGAGTAAACGAACTTATACACAAAAATCGACGCACAGTTTATGTACTGTGCGTCTCCTCTTCGAGCATCAAATCCATACTCGATATTCCAATTAAATCATTTTTATCATACGCATCTTCTTGCAACAACCGCATCGCCTGTGTACGAATTGATTTTTCAACAATATTCCGTACATATCGCCCATTACTAAACGATGTAATTTGCGACGAATACTTCACCGCATGTAAATGATCCCTAAATTTCCATTCAGCTTCTTTTGATAACTGATATTCACGATCTTCATACATTCTCTTCCCAATTTCCAATAGCTGATTTACCGAGTAATCCGCAAACTCAATAATAAATGGAAAACGAGATTGAAGCCCTGGATTTAATGAAAGAAAGTGATTCATCTCTCTTGAATATCCAGCTAAAATCAATACAAAACCATGTTGTTTATCTTCCATATGTTTTACAAGCGTATCAATTGCTTCTTTTCCAAAGTCCTTCTCTCCTCCTCGAGCTAAAGAATACGCCTCATCAATAAACAAAATACCTCCCATTGCTTTTTTTATTAAATCTCTTGTTTTTTGGGCTGTATGGCCGATGTACTCTCCTACAAGGTCAGCACGTTCAGCTTCAACCAAGTGGCCTTTCGATAGAATATTCATCTCAAACAGCAATTTTCCTATCATTCTAGCAACAGTTGTCTTCCCTGTACCTGGATTCCCTTTAAACAGCATATGAAGTACTTGCTTCTCTGACTTCAATCCCTTTTCTTGTCTTTTTTTATTCACATAAATCCAAGCATATATTTCTTTTATTATCTTTTTTATATCCTCCATCCCAACAAGCTTCCCCATCTCTTCTTCAATTCTCTGCAGCATTTCATGTTTAATTGCAGTTTCATTTGAAATTACCGTTTTATTTTCTGCGGCTGGCAAAGAAATTTTCTTTCGATGGTTTAACACAATATTAATTTGATTGTTGTTTTTCTTTCGCATCGATTGTTCCATACAATCACCTCATTTTATCCACTCACCAAATATTATTATTCCTGTCCCCCTTGTAAATGCCTATTTTCAGAAAAGTTTGCTATAATATAAGAAATAATTAAGGTGGTGGGACTATGGAGACAACGGAATTCCATGATACAATACAAGCCTTTTCTATTTTTTTATTGAATAAAGGCCGAAAACCCTCAACTATTAAACGTTATGTTTATGACATTGAAGACTTCGGACATTGGTTAGAAAAAAACAAAAAGCTCCCTTCCAGTAATATATGGGCTACACTTTGTACAAAAGACTACGAAGATTACTTTTCCGATTTAAAAACGAATCGACATTACTCAGAAAAAACGATGCATCGTGTATTTATTGTACTAAATAGAATGCATCATTTTCTAAACATTCCTAATCCATTGAAGAATATGGAAATATCTATTCAACCAGACCGTACACTTCGTAACGAAGATTTCATTTCACCTGATGAAGAAAAAAGGTTAAAGTATATAGTCACTTCATTAGAAGGACTTTCAGAAAAACAACTTCCTGTGCGCCCTTTATTAATGGATCGCAATATTGCTATTTTAAATCTATTGATTGACTACGGTTTATCCTTACAGGAACTTACAGCATTAACAATGCATCACGTTCACTTTGAAACTAATACATTATCAATCCCAGCAACCGCAGGTGTAGAAAGAACAATTACATTAGCAAAAGAAGACAAAAAACAACTATATAATTATTACAAAAGCATCCCAGAACCAGTTCGTCCTAAATACCATAGTGATGATCCATTATTTGTCGCATTCGATTTTAACCGTGGAACATACAGGTGGGTATATGAAAATGATGCACCAAAGGCATTAACGGAAATTGCTATACAAAAAATGATTCGCCTCGAAGTGGCTAGAGCCAATTTACGTAAAGGAATTTCAGGACAACATTTTCGTAACACCTATATTTTAAACTTAATAAAAAAAGAAACTCCTGAATCAGAAATTATAAAACTCGCTGGATTCAAATCAAAAATTTCCTTAAAGCGATATTATCAATACGCAGAAAATAGAAAAAACGCCTTATTGTAAGGCGTTTTTTCTATTTTTTCTTTAAACAAACGATTTTACTATGACCATTTAACTAATTTCTGCATCTACTATGATGAGTTTCGTTCACATTTTCGTGAGAAAGGAGAGATTTAATGTCTCGTTATAACGACAATCAAAACAAATTCTCCAAACCATGCTTTCCAAGTAGCGCCGGACGAATCCCAAATACTCCATCAATCCCAATTACTAAAGCTCAGCTTAGAACATTTCGTGCGATTATTATTGATTTAACAAAAATAATCCCAAAACTTTTCGCAAATCCATCTCCCCAAAATATTGAAGATCTAATCGATACATTGAACCTACTAAGTAAATTTATTTGTTCACTAGATGCTACTTCCTCCCTGAAAGCACAAGGGTTAGCTATTATTAAAAACTTAATAACTATATTAAGAAATCCAACCTTTGTAGCAAGCGCTGTATTTATTGAGCTTCAAAATCTCATTAACTATTTACTATACATTACAAAATTATTCCGAATTGACCCTTGCACACTTCAAGAGCTCCTTAAATTAATAGCAGCATTACAAACTGCTCTAGTTAATTCTGCTTCGTTCATTCAAGGACCTACCGGACCTACCGGACCTACTGGACCTCGAGGTAACACGGGCGCTACTGGCGCTACCGGTGCCACTGGGCCTCGAGGTAATACGGGCGCTACTGGCGCTACTGGGCCTCAAGGTAACACGGGCGCTACTGGCGCTACCGGTGCCACTGGGCCTCGAGGTAATACGGGCGCTACTGGCGCTACCGGTGCCACTGGGCCTCGAGGTAACACGGGCGCTACCGGTGCCACTGGGCCTCGAGGTAATACGGGCGCTACTGGCGCTACTGGGCCTCAAGGTAACACAGGTGTTACCGGCGCTACTGGGCCTCAAGGTAACACAGGCGCTACCGGCGCTACTGGGCCTCGAGGTAACACAGGCGCTACCGGCGCTACCGGTGCCACTGGACCTCGAGGTAACACGGGTGCTACTGGCGCTACCGGTGCCACTGGGCCTCGAGGTAACACGGGCGCTACCGGTGCCACTGGGCCTCGAGGTAATACGGGCGCTACTGGCGCTACTGGGCCTCAAGGTAACACAGGTGTTACCGGCGCTACTGGGCCTCAAGGTAACACAGGCGCTACCGGCGCTACTGGGCCTCGAGGTAACACAGGCGCTACCGGCGCTACCGGTGCCACTGGACCTCGAGGTAACACGGGTGCTACTGGCGCTACCGGTGCCACTGGCGCTACTGGTGCCACTGGCGCTACTGGTATAGGAGTTACCGGACCTACTGGACCTTCTGGCGGGCCTCCTGGACCTACTGGACCTCAGGGACCTCAAGGTAACACAGGCGCTACTGGACCTCAGGGTGTTCAAGGTAACACAGGTGCTACTGGTGCCACTGGGCCTCAAGGTGTTCAAGGTAACACAGGTGCTACTGGCGCTACTGGACCTCAGGGTGCTCAAGGTAACACAGGTGCTACTGGCGCTACTGGACCTCAGGGTGTTCAAGGTAACACGGGTGCTACTGGTGCGCACTGGACCTCAAGGTGCTCAAGGTAACACTGGCGCTACTGGACCTCAAGGTGTTCAAGGTCACAGGTAACTGGACTGGTGTTCAAGCACAGGTGCTACTGGACCTCAAGGTGTTCACAGGTAACACAGGTGCTACTGGACCTCAAGGTGTTCAAGGTAACACAGGTGCTACTGGACCTCAAGGTGTTCAAGGTAACACAGGTGCTACTGGACCTCAAGGTGCTCAAGGTAACACAGGTGCTACTGGACCTCAAGGTGCTCAAGGTAACACTGGCGCTACCGGACCTCAAGGTGTTCAAGGTAACACAGGTGCTACACAGGTGCTACTGGTGCTGGACCTCAAGGTGTTCAAGGTAACACAGGTGCTACTGGCGCTACTGGACCTCAAGGTGCTCAAGGTAACACAGGTGCTACCGGCGCTACTGGACCTCAAGGTGTTCAAGGTAACACGGGTGCTACTGGACCTCAAGGTGTTCAAGGTAACACAGGTGCTACTGGTGCCACTGGACCTCAAGGTGTTCAAGGTAACACTGGCGCTACTGGTGCCACTGGACCTCAAGGTGCTCAAGGTAACACAGGTGCTACTGGACCTCAAGGTGTTCAAGGTAACACTGGCGCTACTGGTGCCACTGGACCTCAAGGTGTTCAAGGTAACACGGGTGCTACTGGACCTCAAGGTGCTCAAGGTAACACTGGCGCTACTGGTGCCACTGGACCTCAAGGTGTTCAAGGTAACACGGGTGCTACTGGACCTCAAGGTGCTCAAGGTAACACTGGCGCTACCGGACCTCAAGGTGTTCAAGGCAACACTGGTGCTACTGGTGCCACTGGACCTCAAGGTGTTCAAGGTAACACGGGTGCTACCGGTGCCACTGGCGCTACTGGTATAGGAGTTACCGGACCTACCGGACCTTCTGGCGGGCCTCCTGGACCTACTGGACCTCAAGGTAACACTGGTGCTACTGGCGCTACTGGACCTCAGGGACCTCAAGGTAACACGGGCGCTACTGGCGCTACCGGTGCCACTGGGCCTCGAGGTAATACGGGCGCTACTGGCGCTACTGGACCTCAAGGTGTTCAAGGTAACACTGGTGCTACTGGCGCTACTGGACCTCAAGGTGTTCAAGGTAACACTGGCGCTACTGGACCTCAAGGTGTTCAAGGTAACACTGGTGCTACCGGTGCCACTGGCGCTACTGGACCTCAAGGTGTTCAAGGTAACACTGGCGCTACCGGACCTCAAGGTGTTCAAGGTAACACTGGTGCTACTGGCGCTACTGGACCTCAAGGTGTTCAAGGTAACACTGGTGCTACTGGCGCTACTGGACCTCAAGGTGCTCAAGGTAACACTGGCGCTACCGGACCTCAAGGTGTTCAAGGTAACACAGGTGCTACTGGTGCCACTGGACCTCAAGGTGTTCAAGGTAACACTGGTGCTACTGGCGCTACTGGACCTCAAGGTGTTCAAGGTAACACTGGCGCTACCGGACCTCAAGGCATTCAAGGACCAACGGGTGCTACCGGCGCTACTGGCATAGGAGTTACTGGACCTACTGGACCTTCTGGTGGACCTACCGGACCTACTGGGCCTACTGGACCTAGCTTCCCTATAGCAACAATTGTTGTAACAAACAATATTCAGCAAACAGTACTGCAATTTAATAATTTTATTTTTAGTACTGCAATTAACGTAAACAATATTATCTTCAACGGCACAGATACAGTTACTGTTATTAACGGTGGTATTTATGTAATTAGCGTATCCATTTCTACAACTGCACCAGGATGCGCTCCACTCGGAGTAGGAATTTCAATTAATGGAGCAGTCGCAACTGATAATTTCTCTTCAAATTTAATAGGCGACTCACTTTCATTTACTACAATCGAAACATTAGCAGCTGGTGCAAGAATTTCTGTTCAATCTACTCTTAATGAGATTACGATCCCTGCGACAGGAAATACTAACATCCGCCTTACTGTATTTAGAATCGCTTAAATTTCATCATATATTGTTTATGACAAATAAAAAAAGAGCGAGAAAACTCGCTCTTTTTTTGTTATGTACAATAATTCATTACTATTCTAATTCAATTGAAACATTTTTTTGTGGTACAAATGTAGAAATTGCATGTTTATAAATAAGCTGTTGCTTACCTTCTGTTTCCAGCAGGACTGTAAAATTATCAAATCCTTTAATTAGTCCACGAAGCTGGAAACCATTTAATAAGTACAGCGTAACAAACGTATTTTCTTTACGGAGTTGATTTAAAAACTGATCTTGAATATTGATTGATTGCTTCATGTCGAATCCTCCTCTTTTTCTCTACTTACTATTATTCGACTTTACTTGTAACTTTCCTTCTATGTATCGTAAAATTTCTGACGTTTTTTCACCGTTTGTAACATCAAACCACGTGACATCCATTTTATTACGGAACCACGTTAATTGACGCTTTGCATAACGACGCGAATTCGTCTTTAATTGTGATACCGCATCTTCTAAAGAGACTCGATTCTCAAAATAATCATAGATTTCTTTATATCCAATCGCTTGAATAGATTGACAATCTCGTATCCCTCTATTATACAGCCCTTCTACTTCCTCTAATAGGCCTTGTTCCATCATCAAATCCACTCGTAAGTTAATGCGATCGTATAGCATTTCTCGATCCATTGTCAAGCCAATTAATGAAACATCATAGAGTAACTCTTTTTCTTGTTTCTCAATTTGGTCACTCATTTTTTCACCCGTTGTGTGGAAAATTTCTAACGCCCGAATGACACGTCGTACATTATTTGCATGAATACGCTCCGCACTTTCTGGATCTACTTCTTGCAATTTTTTATGTACATATTCCACACCGCGTTCTAAAGCTAACTTTTCCATTTGCTCTCGGTATATCACATCACCAGCATCATCTGTAAACTGATAATCGAATAAAACAGATTGTATATAAAGACCGGTCCCACCAACTATAATTGGTAATTTACCACGTTCTGTAATTTCTCGAATATGCTTGCGAACACGTTCTTGAAATTCCGCGACAGAAAATGAATCTTCCGGATTTTTTATATCGACCATATAATGTGGAATTCCGTCCATCTCTGCTTTTGTTACCTTTGCAGTTCCAATATCCATCGCTCGATAGATCTGCATGGAATCACCACTAATAATTTCACCGTTCAACGCTTTGGCAAGATCGATACTTAACTTCGTCTTTCCAACAGCAGTTGGTCCAATGATGACAGCAACTTTTTCGCGTTGCACTTCTACCATATCATTCAACTCTCTTTATGTAATATACTCCATCTATTGATTATACCCAATCTTACCAATTTTAACGGCATGATTGCAAGTTCTTTCATTTCGGTACATGAAATTATACAGAAAAAAGAACATAGTTTGTCCAATTCTGCATATACATGATAAAAATAGTTTCGAGAGGATGAGTTAACTATGAAACAATCCACCATCAATTTTTCATCTTTGACAAAAGACCTCATTTTGGCTACTTCTACAAAAGAACAAAATTGTTCACAAGAGGAATTATACTTCGCCCTAAATTGTTTACTACGGGCTTTTCATTCTACTCTCCATGAAACAACATTGCATCCAGAAAATAAAAATACAGAATATATACAAACGCAATTTTGCAGTGCATATAAAATTATTACAGGTAAAACTATTTATCCATTTCAATAATCCATAAAAAGCGGCTGCTTACATAATTTCAAGCAACCGCTTTTTATATTAATATCGATAACCTATTGTATAACTTTCACTTTTACAGATTTGCGCCCCCAGCTATTAGCACTACCATCTGAACCGACTAATACATCAATACGGTTTCCTTTAATCGCACCACCAGTGTCTCCAGCAATCGCTTCTCCATATCCTTCTACCCATACTTTTGATCCAAGCGGAATTACTTTCGGATCAACAGCAATTACTTTCATATTTGGATTTGCTGTTAAATCATGCCCCATCGCAGTTAATACACGACCACCATACGAACCATTCTCACTCGGATCTGCTGTATATGCCGTCGCTTCTACTGTAATTTCACGACCACCAGTAGGCGCACTTGTTTCAGTAGATTTTGCAACTGGTTTTGCAGCCGGTTTTTCTTTTACCACAGGTTTACTTGATTCTACATTCTTAATAGAATCGTTACTCTTAACAGACTCTTTATTCTTAACTACTGTATTATTTTTAACCGGCGTATTGGTTCTAGCTGGCGCTTCTTCTTGAGCTACAACCTCTTTCTTTTCGATTACAGGTGCCGTTCCTGTTAAATATGGCACGTGAACATATCCGACTTTTCCATTGTAGTCGAATTGTAACCATTCATTTTGAACTTGATTCGTCGTTTCAATCACATCATCTTTATTAAGTTTACCTAAAATTTCAGAATCAGTATTCGCTCCAGCACGAATATTTAATACGCCCGCCGTTACATAATATGTGCTCTTTGTAAACTCGGCACTTACAAACGCTTCCTTGCCGTTCAACTTAATTTTTGTCCATCCATTTTCTGTATTTATAACATCTAGTGTATTCCCACTTAACACTTTACCTACAAGCTTTGACTCTACATTTGGGTTTTCTCTAACATTTAATACGTCTGTTGTTACAATTGTTTCCGCTTTAGCAGAACCCACAAAAATCCCAAGACCAAAAACTGCTGCTGTTGCTATACCTAATAATTTTTTCATGAATAGCCTCCATTTGCTTTGTTTTCGTATTTTCATTATAGCAACAGATTTTTAGAAATTTTAGAAATCACACAATTACAAAGCATTCGTAATATACGATTAACGAGTTGTAACATAAATTTCCATATTAATAAAATGTATTTCTAATACAATCTCCAATGGTGTTCATATATTTTTCATATACGAGCACAAGAACTTTTTTCCAGAAAAAATTACAGTGTTACTTTTTTGTTACAAAAAATTCAGGTTTTATTACATCTTTTACCAAAAAACATTAATATTTAATTGTTAACCTATTTTTTTGTAATAAAAAGAGAGCAGCTACTAAAGCTGCTCTCTTTTCACTTGTTATTGAACTTTCTTTTTCCAAACACCTAGCATAATAGCCGAGACAATCGTTCCAATTAATATAGAGAAAATATATAGTAACGGTTTATTTACTAACGCTATTACAAATAATCCACCATGCGGTGCTGGTAATGTAATTTGGAATAACATAGATAACGCACCTGCAATACTTGAACCAACAACACAACTTACGATTACTCGAACCGGATCTGCAGCTGCAAACGGAATCGCACCTTCTGTAATGAACGATGCTCCCATAATATAATTTGTTAAACCAGATTTACGTTCCGCTTCTGTAAACTTTGATTTAAAGAATGTAGTTGCAAATGCAATCGCAAGTGGCGGTACCATACCACCAGCCATAACTGCTGAGTGCACTCCAAAATTCTGTGCTTCTATTGCAGCAATACCAAACGTAAATGCCGCTTTATTAATTGGACCACCCATATCAATTGCCATCATACCACCTAAAATAAGACCTAGTAATATAGCATTCGTACCGTTTAAACCATTTAACCACCCTGTCAACATTTCATTTAATGCTACTACAGGCGGAATCACTGCTTTTTGCATTACAACTCCTGTAATCAATAATCCAAAGACTGGATATAACAAAACAGGTTTAATTCCTTCTAATTGTACTGGTAGTCCTGAAAATAATCTTTTCAACCCTAAAACAACATATCCAGCTAAGAAACCAGCAATTAATCCACCTAAAAAGCCAGCATTCGCATTCGCCGCTAAAAATCCACCTACAACACCAGGCATAAAACCAGGACGATCAGCAATAGAACTTGCAATAAATCCAGCTAAAATTGGTACAAGGAATAAAAACGCACCTGTTTTTCCTCCACCAATTGACATGAACAATTCAGCTAAAGGACCTTCCGCCTTTATACCACCAAACGAAAACGCTAGCGCTATTAAAATCCCGCCGCCAACAACGAATGGAAGCATATTACTTACGCCATTCATTAAATGCTTATAAATTCCTAATCCTTTTTCTTTTTCCGTACTTTCTGCCTTTCCAACATCTTTTACACCTTTAAAGATTGGTGCATCTTGCTTTACAGCTCGATTAAGAAGTGTTTCCGTTTTTCTAATCCCATCAGCGACTGGTACTTGAATGACATGCTTCCCAGCAAAACGGTTCATTTCTACTTGTTTATCTGCTGCTACGATAATAGCTGTTGCTCGTTCAATGTCTTCTTTTGTTAAACCGTTTTTTATACCTGTTGATCCGTTCGTTTCAACTTTAATTGCGATTCCTAGCTCTGCTGCTTTTGCTTTCAAGCTATCTGCGGCCATATACGTGTGAGCGATTCCAGTTGGGCAAGCCGTAACTGCCAATACGTACGGTTCATTTCCTTCTGGTTTGGCGACTTCAATCTCTTCTTCTTTTTCATTCTCTTTTTCATCAAATAGTTGAAGAAGCTCACTTTCATCCTTCGCTTCTAATAGTTGCTTGCGAAACCCTTCATCCATTAATAATGTCGATAAACGAGACAACGTTTCTAAATGAGTATTATTCGCTCCTTCACTTGCAGCAATCATAAAGAATAAGTGTGCAGGCTGTCCGTCGAGCGACTCATAATTGATACCGCTTACACTTCTACCAAAACAAATCGATGGTTGTTTAACAGCCTTTGTCTTCGCATGAGGTATTGCAATACCTTCCCCTATTCCAGTCGTACTTTGGGACTCCCGCTTTAAAATAGCTTCTTTAAATTCCGTTTTATTATTTAAACGATTTGCCCCATTTAATTTCTCAACTAATTCATCTATGACAGCTTCTTTATTTGAAGCTGTCAAATCCATAATGACTGTATCCCTTTTTAATAGTTCTGTAATTTTCATATGTTGCTTCCCCCTATCGCTTAGCTACAATTACTTGCGACAATAATTCTTCTACTTTTTCCTTCTTACATAAATCAGCTGAAAATGCTGTTGCACTCCCTGTTGCAACGCCGTATTGAAATGCCTTTTCAATATCTTTTGTCTGTTCATATTTGCCTACAAACCCTGCAACAAGAGAATCTCCGGCCCCAACTGAATTAATTACAACACCTTTTGGAACAGTCGCTTCATATATACCTTCTGCCGTAAATAATAAAGCTCCCTCTCCAGCCATCGATACGATAACGTGTTTTACACCTTGTTCAATTAATTTTCTTCCATAAGGTAAAACGTCCTCTACTGTTGAAAGCTCCACATCAAACAACTCACCAAGTTCATGATGGTTTGGCTTAATTAAAAATGGCTTATTTTTAATTACATGCTGCAGTGCACTTCCGCTCGCATCAACTACTACTCGAATACCTTTTTCAGCTCCGAGCGCTGCGATTGATTCATAAAAGGTAGTTGGGATAGATGCAGGTACACTTCCAGCTAGCACAACGCAATCTCCCTGCTTCATACTTTCGATTTGTTTCATTAATTGTTCAAATTGCTCATTTGTCACATTAGGACCTTGCCCATTTAATTCTGTCTCTTCTTGCTCTTTTATTTTCACATTAATTCGGGAATCTCCGTCTACTTGGATGAAGTTTGTCATTACGCCTTCCGTCTGTAATACACTTTTAATAAATTGACCGGTGAATCCACCAGTAAATCCAAGTGCTACATTTTCCACACCTAAACGATGGAGAACGCGAGAAACATTAATCCCTTTTCCCCCAGGAAACTTCATATCTTTCTCTGCTCGATTGACTGCGCCTAAATCAAAGGAATTAACTTGTACTACATAATCAATAGATGGGTTTAAAGTAACTGTATAGATCATTGTTTATCAGCCTCAATTACATTGGTTTGTCTTTTATATTTTTCTAAATCAATTTCTAAATGGTTTGTAATAATATTTGCTTCTTCAACATTTGCAATTTTCGCAAATGCAACTTCTGAAAACTTACTTTCATCAATTAAGAAATATCCTTCGTTTGCTAATGTTAATGCCATTTGTTTTAAGAGCGCTTCTTCTGGATCTGGCGTTGTAAAGCCAAGCTGTTCATGTACACCATTTGCACCTAAAAAACATTTATCAAAACGATACTTCTGCATACTTTCCTGTGCCATAGCACCGATTAAAGCTTTCGTCCTACTCTTCATCATTCCACCTAGTAAATACGCACGAATATTATTTTCAACTAAAGCTTCAATATGCATAAGTCCATTCGTAACGACAGTCACATCTTTATTTATTAAAAATGGAATCATTTCAAATGTTGTACTTCCTGCATCTAAATAAATACAATCACCTTGTTCAATAACGCTAGCCGCATAATTAGCAATTTGTTGTTTTATTTGAATGTTTTTGGATGATTTTTCAACCATCGTTGGTTCTTGCCCTTTTCCTGTTAAAACAGCGGCACCACCATGAACTCTCTTTAATAACCTTTGTTTTTCCAATTGCGCTAAATCACGACGAATTGTTGATTCAGAGCTTTCTGTTCTTTCCACCAATTGTTGTAATTTAACAATCTTCTGCTCTTTTACAAGTTGCAATATCATTTGATGACGTTCAGGAGTTAACATTTTATTCACCTCTTCTTTGATTACAGTATAATGAAAACGATCACAAAAATCAACCATAAACATTCATAAATAACCAAAATCAATCACAAACAGTTATAAATAACAAAAAAAGAAACCCATTTGATCGTTATATCAAACGGGTTTCTTTACTCGATTCACTTATAAAGAAGATTTATATATGCTTAAAACATCGTCTTTATTTAATTTTTTAAAGTTACCAAATTCACCATAAGCCATTGCTTTATCCGCCATTAAATCAATTTCATTTTCTCCAATAGCATAATCAGATAATGTTACTGGTGCCTCAATTGAAGTCCAAAATTGACGTAACGCCTGAATTCCTTCTAACGCAATTTCTCGCTCAGTCTTTCCATCTGTTTCTACATTGAATACGCGAATAGCAAACTGTTTAAAACGACTTACATTTTCATCTACGACATGCTTCATCCAGTTAGGGAATAGAATTGCTAAGCCGCCTCCATGCGGTATATCATGAACAGCAGAAACTGCATGCTCAATATTATGAGTTGCCCAGTCTCCTTTAACTCCCATCGCTAAAATGCCGTTTAACGCCATAGTACCACAATATAAAATAGTTTCTCTATGCTCATAATTTTCTAAATCACTTAAAAGCTTAGGAGCTGTCTCAATTACTGTTTTTAAAACAGATTCACAATAACGATCTTGTAGTTCTGTATTCGTTCCGTTGTGGAAATATTGCTCTAATACGTGCGACATAATATCTACCATACCGTAAATTGTTTGATCCCTCGGCACAGACGCAGTATGAACTGGATCTAAAATTGAAAACTGCGGGAAAGTAACCGGGCTACCCCATCCATACTTTTCATTCGTTTCCCAGTTTGTAATTACCGAGCCTGCATTCATTTCAGATCCTGTTGCTGCAAGAGTAAGTACAGTACCAAATGGTAATGCCTCACTAGCAAAAGCTTTTTTCGTTACAATATCCCATACATCTCCATCGTACTTACTACCAGCAGCAATTGCCTTCGTACAGTCGATTACACTTCCTCCGCCAACTGCTAAAATAAATTCAACACCATTCTCTTTACAAATTTGAATCCCTTTCTTTACAGTCGATACACGAGGATTCGGTTCAACGCCTGTCAATTCAAATACTTCTGCATTTATATCTTTTAAAATAGAAATTACATTATCATAAATACCGTTTCTTTTAATACTGCCTCCTCCGTATACGAGAAGAACTTTTTTACCGAACTGTGGAATTTCAGTTTTCAACTGTTCTAATTGCCCTTTACCGAAAATAAGTTTCGTTGGATTACGAAATACAAAATTTTGCATATTCCTTTACCATCCCTTCTATATGAAAAGTAACTATACTTTTGTATACCATATTTTTTTCATTTCACAAAAATATTTGCCTAACAAAAAAATCCCAGCCTACAGGCTGAGATTTTTTATTGATAATAAGGTGAGATCATTAAGTAAACTATAACACCAGATAAACTTACATATAACCAAATCGGCATCGTCCAACGTACAATTTTACGATGACGTGTTAATTGATTTGTAAAACCAAATACAAGTGCAAACAATGCAAGCGGTACAATAATTGCTGCCAGGATAATATGTGTAATTAAAATGATGAAATACACATATTTAATGAATCCTTCTCCGCCAAAATGTGTTGCTGGCGCTAAGTAATGATACGATAAATAAGAAACACAAAATAGCAACGTCGTTGTAAATGCTGCCAGGATGAAACCACGGTGCATTTTCACATTCTTCTTAATAATAGAGTATAGAGCTGCTAATAAGAATACGAACGTAAAGCTATTAAAAATTGCATTTAACATTGGTAAAATTGTTACATCAAAATGTAATTCTCCTTCATAGCCAACAGGTCCAAAGAACAAAAATAAAATAATCGCATTTACAATTACAGAAAGCGTTATCACAATAGGAGCATAGCTTTTCTGATTTGTTGATTGATCCACCAAAATGGTCACTCCCTCTTCCTTCAAATATGTATACGTAACCTCACTATTTTAACATACTATTCACAGTGTAAATGTGACAATAGTTTGACACAGCAAGATAAGACAAAGAAAAAAATCCTTCTTAATAAAACTTCTTAAGAAGGATTTTATCGCTTTATTATTCAAATAGCAACGAGATTAGTTTTTGTTAAAAAATGTATCGCTATATGCTTGAAAAATTTCAGACACTTGATATCCCATTAAAGAAATTGCTGTTAATGAAAAGAAACCAATCATAAGAAATCGAAACCACATATAAATCTCCTCCTTGTATTTAGCTTAAAAAACATTCGCTATATTACAAGTTGAGTGGCACTCTTCATCGTCACTTTCCTTTTTCCTTACAATTGCTGTAATAAATCGAATCATAAAGAAAATAACAAAAGGAATTTGTTCGTAATTCACATTGGCATAGTTTAGCAACGGCTCGCGCTGCATATCGAACGGGGATGAGAAGGAATAGAACATACCTTGCTCTTCCATATATACAATTACAATTTTCATGCAAAATACGATTCCTAGAAACGAAACAATATCTTGCCATTCTGTCGTATATAACAGGTTATACAGCTCTAATACGTACTCTTCCATCATCATCCCCCCTTCCTTTTTTACCATTTTGCTCGCCTTCGTATAAAAAGTCAAGAAAAAAGTTTATATTCACTATGACAATAGTAATTACTTGTTTCTATGATTATATATGATTCTTTTATAGTAATGATTTGGTGTAACTCTCTTCGAAAATAAGAAAATTAGAATCGAACGGATTCCTCATTCTTACTTTTAGGCTTCAAAATTGTGCTATTTTTATTTCTATTAAAAATAAAATAAGAAAGTATTATAAGAACAGTAACAAACATTGTTAAAAGTGCTTGTGAACGTAAAGTATCAATTGCGAACATCGCAACTAAAACTGCTATAATAGCAGCAATTGTAACATACGTTACATACGGAAAAAGCCACATTTTCACTTTCAAATTTTGTTGTTCTACTTTTCCCATTTTTTTACGCATCTTTAAATGCGAAACTGCAATAACGAGATAAACTAGTAACGCAATCCCGCCAGATGCATTCACTAAAAACAAAAAGACTTTATCTGGAGAAATATAACTAAAAACAACGCCAATATAAGCGAAGAACGTTCCGAATAAAACGGCCCGAACTGGAACACCACTACTGTTCAATTTCAAAAACGCCTTTGGAGCATCTCCTCTTTCTGCCATCGAAAAAAGCATTCTTGAGTTTGTATATAAACCCGAATTTAAACAAGAGAGTACAGCTGTTAAAACGATAAAATTCATAATTTGTGCCGCAGCTGGTATTCCTATATGTTCCAGTACAGCTACAAATGGACTTTTTAATATGTTTGCTGAATTCCATGGCAGTAGCGTAACAACTACCGCTATAGACCCAATAAAAAATACAAGAATACGCCAAATCACACTGTTTGTTGCTGTTTTTACTGCTTTTACAGGTTCTGCAGATTCACCTGCGGCTACTGCTACAATCTCTGATCCCATAAATGAAAATATAACGACAGTAATTCCAAGCAGTACCGAACTTATACCGTTTGGCATAAATCCACCTTGTCCAATTAAATTCGAAGTGCCGGGTGCTTCTGTTCCTGGAACAAATCCTAAAATAACAGCAAGACCTAAACAAAGGAACAAAACAATACTTATTACTTTAATAAAAGAAAACCAATATTCAAACTCTCCAAATGATTTCACCGAAAAAACGTTCGTCAGCGTTAATAAAATTGTTAATATTAAACTTAATAACCAAAGCGGTATTTGTGGAATCCAATATTGGATAATACCAGCACCTGCTGTGGCTTCTATTGCAATAACAATTACCCAAAAAAACCAGTATAACCAGCCTATTGTATAACCCGCCCAAGGACCAATTGCTTCTCTTGCATACGTTGCAAATGAACCACTTGTCGGATTAACAGCTGCCATTTCTCCTAGCATTCTCATAACGAAAATGACTAGAAGTCCTGCTAATGCATATGAAACGATAGAACCTGGTCCTGCCGAATGTACAACTGCACCACTTCCAACAAACAAACCAGCCCCTATTACGCCGCCAATTGAAATCATTGTAATGTGGCGTATTTTGAGGTCTTTCTTTAGATTTTTATCCAAATCTTGTACATCCCCTTCCAAACTAAATTTTGAAATTTATGTAAGAGTACTGTGCGAAAGATTTTGTCCTATACTTTAAAATATATCAAAATATTCTGAATTTAACAATTATAATTCAACCTCCTTCAAAAATTATTACATTAGGTTTAATACTTTCCCATACACAATTGTTGAGAAAATTATATTCTCTTTACAAAAGAAAGAATTTTCAGATATCATTGAATAAACAAGATTATACATCTAGACAACTTTTTGTATAGGAGTGTTGATATGTTAAACAAGTTCAAATTTTTTTGTTGTATTTTAGTAATGTTCTTACTTCTACCGCTATCCCCTTTCCAAGCACAAGCAGCAAACAATTTAGGTTCAAAATTACTCGTTGGATACTGGCATAATTTTGATAACGGTACTGGCATTATTAAATTAAAAGACGTTTCACCAAAATGGGATGTAATCAATGTATCTTTTGGTGAAACTGGTGGTGATCGTTCCACTGTTGAATTTTCTCCTGTGTATGGTACAGATGCAGAATTCAAATCAGATATTTCTTATTTAAAAAGTAAAGGAAAGAAAGTAGTTCTTTCAATAGGTGGACAAAATGGGGTCGTTTTACTTCCTGACAATGCCGCTAAGGATCGTTTTATTAATTCCATACAATCTCTGATCGATAAATACGGTTTTGACGGAATAGATATTGACCTTGAATCAGGTATTTACTTAAACGGAAATGACACTAACTTCAAAAACCCAACTACCCCTCAAATCGTAAATCTTATTTCAGCTATTCGAACAATCTCAGATCATTATGGTCCAGATTTTCTATTAAGCATGGCCCCTGAAACAGCTTATGTTCAAGGCGGATATAGCGCATATGGAAGCATATGGGGTGCATATTTACCAATTATTTACGGAGTGAAAGATAAACTAACATACATTCACGTTCAACACTACAACGCTGGTAGCGGGATTGGAATGGACGGTAATAACTACAATCAAGGTACTGCAGACTACGAGGTCGCTATGGCAGATATGCTCTTACATGGTTTTCCTGTAGGTGGTAATGCAAATAACATTTTCCCAGCTCTTCGTTCAGATCAAGTCATGATTGGGCTTCCAGCAGCACCAGCGGCAGCTCCAAGTGGTGGATACATTTCGCCAACTGAAATGAAAAAAGCTTTAAATTATATCATTAAAGGAGTTCCATTCGGAGGAAAGTATAAACTTTCTAATCAGAGTGGCTATCCTGCATTCCGCGGCCTAATGTCTTGGTCTATTAATTGGGATGCAAAAAACAACTTCGAATTCTCAAATAACTATAGAACATATTTTGATAGTCTTTCCTTGCAAAAATAACAAAGTAAAACTATAATTAGCCCTCATCAATCGGACATTTATGGGCAATCCATATAGGATAAAAACAGCAATAGGTCCCTTTATAGGTCCTATTGTTGTTTTTTATTTATGAAAATTACTTTGTCACATCTAAAGTTTTAAGAAACTGTTTTCCATCGACCAACATCGCACGTTCCTCTGAATCATATTGTTAAATATTCTAGTCACTCTTTTGCTTCAACACAAAAACTGAAAGTTCAGGTACACTACAAAATCTAACAGGCATCCTAGTAGTCCCAATGCCACGATTTACATATAAATATAACTGCCTACTCTTCCCCTCTACTTCATACATACCTTCAACATAGCTCTCAGCTAGTTTGGTAGTAATTAACGGACCTACAAAAGGGATTTGGACTTGTCCTCCGTGACTATGTCCTGACAGTTGAAGATCAACTGGGTAACGATTTATTTTGGTTACAACATCCGGCTCATGTACTAATAACATGTTGAAATCATTTTGTTTCAAGTTTTTTAAAGTTAAATCTATTTTCGGCTTCCCTAATAGAAAATCATCCAAACCTGATATTGTAATATATTTGCCGTTTTCCACTTTAATTTTCTGCACTTCATTTACTAATACAGAAAAACCAGCTTCCTCCATATATTTTTTGTAAAATAGACTACCGCCCCCGCCCCTATCATGATTCCCAAACACAGCATATTTCCCTAAGGGAGCGTGAATTTTCTGCAAAATAGCCTTCGCTTCTTCTCTTTCCGCACTATAAGACCCAAATTTATCTATTAAATCTCCGGTAAAAACTACTATATCTGGATGTAATTCATTCATCTTCTCCACTAAATGTTCAAGTTGCTTCAGTGTAAACTCTGGCCCTAAATGTACATCTGAAAACTGTAATATTTTTTTATTATTAAATTCTTTAGGAATTGCAGAAGCTTCTATTTCATTCCACGTAACTGTTACTAATTTTCTTTCTATTTCTGTCGCATAATAATACAAACTTACTGGTATCATTAATATACTTATAAAACTAATAATAAATATCTTTATGATTGATTTTTTTCGTTCTTTTTTTACATGATTCGTATTCATGTTTTCACCTCTAGAAACACTTTAAATCCTTATTGTTACATTCATGTGACAACATGAATACTATTCTTATTATGTAATTCCTTCCCTATTCACTTTGACAATTTTATACAGAAGTCATAACATATTTTTATAATACATATATTTTTGAATCTTTTTCTATTCATTCCATTATTTTATTACGGAGGGGTTATTCATGTCTGTATTTACACCAGAAGAAATTACGGAACTTGCTGCGAATTCAGGAAGGAAAAAAGCTCATTTATCATTGCTCCCTATGCTAATTCTTGGTTTTTTTGGTGGTGCTTTTATCGCATTAGGGTATTTACTCGATATTCATGTTATTGGGACAATGCCAAAATATTGGGGATCATTTTCTAGTTTTCTAGGCGCTGCTGTATTTCCTATTGGTCTTATTCTCGTTATTCTTGCAGGCGGTGAACTAGTAACCGGTAACATGATGACAGTTTCTATGGCCTGGCTCCAAAAGAAAATTACTTTATTTTATTTCATACGAAATTTAGTTATTGTTACATTTAGCAATTTCATAGGGGCTGTATTTGTAGCCTACTTTTTCGGTCATATCGTTGGCTTAACTGAGGGAGCTTTTTTAGCGAAAACTATTTCTATCGCTCAAGCGAAACTACAAGATACGCCATTGCAAGCATTTATTTCTGCAATCGGATGTAATTGGCTCGTTTGTTTAGCTGTTTGGCTCAGTATGGGAAGTAAAGAATTTATCGGAAAGATTATCGGTATTTGGTTCCCGGTTATGACTTTTGTTGCGATTGGATTTCAACACGTTGTAGCCAATATGTTTGTCATCCCAGCCGCGATTTTTGCCGGTCATTTCACTTGGGCTGAATATTTTCCAAACTTTATTTTTGTTTTCTTTGGAAATTTAGTAGGAGGTATGTTATTTGTAGCACTACCTTACTTCATATCTTATAATAAGAAACTACCTGCTCATCAAGAGAAGACTGAAATGAAGAACAAATCTCTGTCCGCTTAAATGGAATGTCTATAAAGTGCCCTAAAAAATATTACAAATTTCATTTTTTTTGCGAATATATGTACGTACACTTGTTCTCGAATGTTTTATACGTTATAATAACAACTTAAATAGCATTATTTACATATGAGGTGAAAAACATGAACAAAACAGAATTAATTAAAAACGTAGCACAAAATGCTGAGATTTCTCAAAAAGAAGCTACTGTAGTTGTACAAACTGTAGTAGAATCAATCACTAACACTTTAGCTGCTGGTGAAAAAGTACAACTTATCGGATTCGGTACATTCGAAGTTCGCGAAAGAGCTGCTCGTACAGGCCGTAACCCACAAACTGGTGAAGAAATGCAAATCGCAGCTTCTAAAGTACCTGCTTTCAAAGCTGGTAAAGAACTAAAAGAAGCTGTAAAATAATGAAAAATATCCTTCTCATTTATGAGAAGGATATTTTTTTCATAACATAATTAATAAAAATCTGACCATTATGTTGTTTCTTTTGTTCTTTTATGCAAATAAAATCTTTACTTTCAAAAAAAGGTTTTGCGGTAATGCTCGCCTCTGTATATATCTCCCTATGTCCCAAATTCACTGCTTCTTTTTCTAACTTCTGTAGTATGTATGAAGCGACTCTTTTCCCTTGATAATCTTTATGCGTAAATAAACGATCTACGTAACGATCATCGTTATAATCCCCAAACCCGACTATCACACCTTTATGATCCGCTACATAGCTAATATTCTTTTCTAAAGACTGTAACCAATTTTCTCTATCTAGTCGCTCCGGTGCCCACGCCTGTAGCTGTAACTCATTATAATCTTTTGCATTAACCGTATGAACTGTTTCATAGAACAATTGTAATACTTGATCTAAATCTTCTTTCTGGAATGTTCTAATTATAATATCTTTTAACATATATAAGTCTCCTTACGAAACTACCTCTTAACTTTTCTACTACATACGATTCTATATTTCTGCTTTATTATATCGTTTTAATTTCTATACGAACAAAAAAACAATACTTATTCAAGTATTGTTTTTTAATTCTATTCAATTACTTAATGTAGCTTTTTAAGGTTTTAATTTAACTCTTTGTAATCGTAATGCATTTAATACAACGGATACAGAACTAAATGCCATCGCTGCTCCAGCAACCCAAGGGGCTAAAAAACCTAATGCCGCAATTGGAATTCCTAACGCGTTATAAGCTAATGCCCAGAATAAATTTTGTTTAATATTTCTTATCGTCATTTTACTCATAAAGATCGCATCAGCAATACTATTTAAGTCACCGCGGATTAACGTTATATCCGCTGCTTCCATCGCTACATCCGTTCCCGTTCCAATTGCCATACCAATGTTCGCTGTAGCAAGAGCAGGAGCATCATTTATCCCGTCTCCAACCATCGCTACTTTCTTACCATTTGCTTGCAGTTTTTTCACTTCTTCTGCTTTTCCTTCTGGCAATACTTCTGCAATTACGTGATCAATACCAACTTGCTTTGCAATTGCCTGAGCAGTTTGTGTATTATCTCCTGTAATCATCACAACGTCTAGACCCATTTTTTTCAGTCTTGCGATAGCTGCTTTTGAAGTATCTTTCACAGTATCTGCAACGGCAAATATACCAGCATATTCTTTATCGATTGCAATAAGCATTGCTGTTTTTCCTTCTCGTTCTAGCGCTTCCATTGATTTAGAAACTTCTTCAATATCAATATTGAATTTCTTCATTAATCGACGTGTACCAATTAATAAGTGTTTTCCTTCTACAACTGATTCGATACCAAATCCCGGAATCGCTTCAAACGTTTCTGAACTTGGGATATCAATTTTCTTTTCTTTAATTCCTTCTACAATCGCTTCTGCAAGTGGATGTTCAGAATTTCTTTCTGCTGCCCCTACTAATCTAAGCAGTTCATTTTCATTGAATCCATCTGCTACAATTACATCTGTTAACACCGGCTTCCCATTTGTCACTGTACCCGTTTTATCTAAAATAACCGTATCTAATCTGTGCGTTGCTTCTAAATGCTCTCCACCTTTAAATAAAATACCATACTCTGCTGATCTTCCTGATCCTGCCATAATAGATGTAGGCGTTGCAAGACCTAATGCACATGGACAAGCGATAACAAGTACTGCTATCATTTTCTCAAGTGCTCCGCCAAAATCACCAGGTGTAACAAATATCATCCATACTGCAAATGTGATAATCGCAATCACAACTACAACCGGTACGAAAATACCTGAAATTTGATCTGCTACCCTTTGAATAGGAGCTTTTGAACCCTGTGCCTCTTCTACTACTTTAATAATTTGAGCTAATGCAGTATCTCTTCCTACCTTAGTTGCTTTCACTTTTAAAAATCCATTTTTATTTATTGTAGAACCTATTACTACATCCCCAATTGACTTATCAACAGGAATACTTTCACCCGTTAACATCGATTCATCAATCGCTGACTTTCCTTCGACAATCTCACCATCTACTGGTATTTTTTCACCAGGCTTTACATAGACGATATCACCAGCTACTACTTCTTCAATCAAAATTTTTATTTCTGTTCCACCTCGCACAACTGTAGCTGTCTTCGCTTGTAAACCCATCAATTTTTTAATTGCTTCTGATGAGCGCCCTTTTGCTTTCGCTTCAAATAATTTACCTAAAATAATTAATGTAATAAGTACCGCACTCGTTTCAAAATATAAATCTGTCATATGTTCCGAAGAACCAATAGATTGAATACTTAAATATACACTATAAAAATAAGCGGCCGACGTTCCAAGCGCCACGAGAACATCCATATTCGCACTTTTATTACGTAACGCTTTATAAGCCCCAACATAAAACTGCCCACCAATGATAAATTGAACAGGAGTTGCAAGTGCTAGTTGCACCCAAGGGTTCATTAACATATCTGGTAAATAAATAAACGACGTAAATGAGAAATGACTAACCATTGCCCACAATAATGGGAAAGATAAAATAAACGAAATAATAAACTTCTTCTTTTGTCTTTCAATTTCTTGTAATCGATGATCAGTTGATGCATCTTGATCATCTGGTTTCACTTCTAATTTATATCCTAGCTTCGTAATCGCGCTCTTCATTTCATTTACATTAACTTCATCATGATTAAAGTCTACTGTAGCTGATTCTAAAGCAAAATTTACTGTCGCTTTGTTCACACCATCTAACTTATTTAAACGCTTTTCAACTCTATTTGCACATGCTGCACATGTCATTCCTGAAACAGTAAATTCAGCTTTATCACTTACAATTCCATATCCTAACGATTCAACTTTTTCTTTAAATTGTTGCAGATTTGTTTTAGTTGGATCGTACATTATTTTTGTTTTTTCAAGCGCAAAATTTACATTTGCCTCATGAACACCTTCTACTTTTTTTAGACCTTTTTCAATTCTATTTGCACATGCCGCACATGTCATTCCTGATATTTGAAGATTGGCCTCTTTTTGTTCATTCATGTCTCTCACCTCTATATACCCTTATGAGGTATAATTATTAGCAAAATAAATCGTACTTCGTTTAAAGTACGATTTATTTCCATATCTAAAAATAATTACTGAACATCGTATCCTTGGTCTTCGATTACAGCAACGATATCTTTTAATGTTACGGCAGACGAGTCGATAGTAACTTCAACAGTTCCTTCTGCTAATTGAACCTTCACTTGTTCAACACCGTTTAGCTCTTTCACACTGCTTTCGATAGCATTTACACAATGTCCACAAGACATACCTTCAACTTGTAATGTTAACTGTTCCATTTAAAATCCTCCTCTTGTTTCTTCATTATTTGTTAATCACAATTACATCTTACCATACCCCCCTAAGGTAATCAATGGTTTTGTATCATGATTTTTCAATTATTTTCTAAAAGTTTATTTTACACACACTTTTTCACATCAATACCCCGAAATCTTATTATGAAGGTAAACAAAAAAAACAAGCCAGTGACATACTAGCTTGTTTTTACGCTTTTGAAAAACGTTCAAATACAGTCATTAATTCTTCAATTGCTTCGTCACCATTGCCATCTTTAATAGCACCTGAAACACAATGACTTGTATGGTTTTTTAATACACCCATTCCTACTTTTTTCATCGCTGCATTAATCGCTGAAATTTGCACTAAAATATCCACACAATAGCGATCATTTTCAATCATATTTTGAATACCGCGGACCTGTCCTTCAATCCTCTTTAATCTATTTATAATTTGTTCTTTTTCTTTTTCTGATCTATGTGTTACCGCTTCATGCTCTTTATGACCCATATTATCACCTTCTTAAAGTTTCTCTTCATCCAATAAAACAATTGCTTTTACGAGTATACCAATTATAGCATTAATTATCTATGTATGATACCCCATATGAGTATATTTCCGCTTTATGATTATTCTTAACAACTCATTAGCTTCTTAATCTCAATTTTCAGTATACCCTTTCTTTTTGTCAAAAAAATCATTATATCTCTCATCAAAGTTCAATAAAAAGAAACAAGAATAAGCGGGGATTACCCGCCCCCGCTTATTCTTTGTCTATAATATTAAAAACTTAATTTTCAGCTATTTAATCCAACAATTTTTTCTTTCCATATATGATTATTGCTGATCGCATACTTTTGTATCATTCACTACTGAAGTTCCTTCAACGGTTACCGTATGAAAACAGTCATTTACTCGAACTGTTACAACATTATCTTGCCGATCAATGATATGATATTCATTAAAATTTTTATTCAGAGCACTGCGAATTTGTTCTCCTTCATAAATTGGGATGCCATGCGATAAAACCCAAATAAGTCCAGCGATAGCAAGAATAGTTTTCATACGATCTACCTCCTTGGGAATATAGTGAACTTTTAATCCATACTTTTTCAGCTCTACAAATCATGATCGGAATAAACCAAGCCTTTTTGGAAATAAGTTCATTTCGTCTATTTTATGTTTATGCTAATTGTGACCGTTTTGTGACAACTTTTTGTCTCTTTAGACGAAAAGTTGAAACAAAACTTTCAAAAAGGACAATTCTACATATCAAAAAAGGTTATGGAATGTTTCATCCATAACCTTTTTTCCTATACGTAACTAATAAATCTCAATCCTTTACTTAAAGAAGTCGGCACAACAGATGCATGATTCTCCCCTTCAGCTTCATAAAACTTAAATTTAAGTTTATCGTGGTTTACTTGGAGAAGGCGCTCTGATAATTCATTTGCGCCTACAACCATATGCTCTCGTTCTAGTGACCCAACTGTAAGGAACACTCCTGTTTCAAACTTAGCATTGTTTAATTCATGTATAAGGTTCTCTTCTTTTTCAAGTACGGATTGGTTATTCCACCATATAGATGGACTACTAATAAAATAATTTTGAAAAGCATTTAAGTTTGTAAATAGTATATAAAGAGCAAATAGTCCACCTAAAGAATGTCCAAATAACGTTTGCTTACTTTTATCGATCTCAAAATTCTTTTCAATTTGTGGTTTCAGTTCTTCTTCAATAAAAGTAAAGAAATTATGTGCTCCTCCTGTTTTAGGCCACGGTTTACCGTCTGGTTTTAAAGGGGCATCTTTTGAAATTACGCTAGGCGTAAAATCATAACATCTTTCTTCCCCTGAAAATGCGCCTTCAATTGGATAACCCAATCCTACTATAACAGCTGGTGAAACACCGGTTTTTTCCGCTCTTACTGATTGTATTTTAACTGCTTCATGAAATGTTTGAAAAAAGGCATTGCCATCTAATACATAAATGACAGGATATCCTGAATCCGGTGCTGGTTGCCTCGGCTTTGAAATATGAATTTGATATTCCTTACCTTCTAATTTTGAATACATTTTCCACTGTTCTGTATTAGATGTTATAATCTGCTGTTTTTCAACTGTAGTATTCACCCTATCCCCCCCTTTTTAACTTGTTACATATATTTCGATTTTTTCTTCTTGAGATACAACGCTATCATAACCGAAACAAACAGGAGCCCCGTTATACGGATCTATCATGACACGTGCATCAATATGAAATACTTCTTTTAACACTTCATTTGTAATGATTTCTTCTGGGCTACCAGTTGTAACAATTTCTCCTTCCTTCATTGCAATAATTTCATCTGAAAACCTTGCTGCATGATTAATATCATGTAATACCATAACAACCGTACAATTATGTTCTTTATTTAACTTCTCCACAATTTGTAATACATCTAATTGATGAGACATATCAAGGTATGTAGTTGGCTCATCTAATAGCAACACTTCTGTCTCTTGTGCTAATGCCATCGCTAGCCATACCTTTTGTCTTTGACCACCTGATAAATTTGCAATTTGTCTCGTTCGAAATTCAGAAGTTTTCGTTATATTTAATGCCCAATCAATCATTTCTTTATCTTTTGTCGTTAACTTATTTACGTTATTTCGATGTGGATAGCGTCCATAAGAAATTAATTCTTCCACTTTAAGTTCACCTGGTGCAATTGGAGTTTGCGGGAGTAAAGCTAACTGCTTCGCAATTTCTTTCGTTGAAATTGTATGTAAATCTTGCCCTTGTAAATATACTTTTCCGCTTTTTTGTTTTAAAATTCTTCCCATTGTTTTTAACAATGTTGATTTACCGCAACCGTTCGGACCTATAATTGTCGTTACTTTTCCTTCTTGTATTTCCACATTTAAATCGCGAAACACTGTAAGCTTTTCATAACTTGTTTCTAAATTTTTTGCACTTAAAATACTCACTTTTATTCCTCCTCTTACGCTTTCGCCTTATAAAGTAAATATAAGAAATACGGTACACCGACAATAGAAATAACGATTCCAACTGGTAACTCTACAGGTGTGAAAACTGTTTTTGCAATAAAGTCTGAGGCAACTACAAGAAACATTCCGATTACGCCGCACGTGGGAATTATATACTTATGTTGAATACCGACAAGTCTTTTCGCTATATGCGGTGCCATTAAGCCAATAAAACCGATACTCCCTGAAACAGCAACACATGCACTCACAAGCCCGATACTGCTTAATAATAAAATCGATTTCTCTCTTTCTACTGAAACACCTAAACTTGTAATACTCGTTTCTTCCAATTGAAATAAATCTAGTAAATATGCTTTCTTTTGTATAAGTGGAATTAAAATAATAAGCCATGGTAACATAGCCACAATATACTTCCAGTTCGCACTATATATGCTTCCAGAAACCCACACTGCAGCCATCTCGAAATCAGTTGACTTCATTTTGAGTGATAAGTACATAGAAAAGGCCCCAAATCCTGATCCAATTGCAATCCCTGTTAATAAAAGTCGCTGCGAATCTAACTTACCGTTTTTCCAAGAAAAAAGATAGATGATAATAGCAGCACCTAATCCGCCAACTAAACCAAACATTGGCATCATCATAATAGAAACCCAGTCTGTGCTTTTTAATTGTCCTTGAAAGAAAAACATAAAAATGACGATCGCTGTTCCCGCACCGGCATTTACTCCTAAAATACCTGGGTCTGCCAATCCATTTCTCGTAATCCCTTGAATAACGGCACCCGCAACACCAAGGCCTAATCCTACTAATCCAGCAATTACGATACGTGGAAGACGAAACTCAAAAATAACTAAATCATGTTCTGGTACTGGATCAATTCTAAAAAGTGTTTTAAACACATCTGTAATCGTAATGTCGAACGTACCATTTGTTAAACTAATATAAATAGCACATAGTATTAAAAATATAATAATCCCCATCGTCATTCCGAAACGTTGACTTGAACTTTTAAGCATGTCTCTCTCCTCCTCTTGTACGGATTAAATAAAGGAAGAAAGGAATTCCAATTAAAGATGTTACGACTCCAATTGGCGTTTCAAATGGATAATTTACAAATCTACTTAAAACATCACATAACGCTAAGAAAACCCCACCAATAACGCCTGCACATGGCAATATCCATTTATAATCTACTCCAATTATAAAGCGGGTAATGTGCGGAATAATTAAACCTACAAAACCAACTTTTCCTACTAAAGCAACTGCTGTTCCTGTTAAAAAAATTACCGATAAAATTGCCATCGCTTTAACTAGTTTTGTACGCTGTCCTAAATTAATAGAAACCTCTTCGCCTAATGAAAGAATGGTAATAGATTTTGATATTAACAATGCTAAAATTATTCCAATTATCCCAAACGGTATCGTAATTTTAATTATATTAGGATCTACTTGATCTAACTTTGCATTAAACCAAAAACTAACATTTTGAGAAATTTGGAAATACGAAGCCATGGCAGCCGATACACTGCTTAAAAATGTTCCAATAACTGTTCCGATAATTGCTAACCTAACTGGTGATAAGCCATTTTGAAGGAGCGAACCAAAACCAAACACGATACCGGCTCCGAGTGCAGAACCAATCATTGAACATACAACCATACCAATTGATGACATTCCTGGAAGAAAAATCATACAAAGTGTAATAACAAAGGCAGCACCATCCGTCACACCCATAATAGAAGGGGATGCAAGATAGTTTCTTGTCATCCCCTGCATAAGTGCTCCTGATATGGCTAGAAATGCTCCGACTAAAAGAGCTGCAACTACCCTTGGTAAACGTGAAGTAATAATAATATTATGATTTACATCACTTGAATCAAAATGAAATAATGCGTTCCACACTGTTTCAGCATCAATACTTTTCGCCCCATACAAAATCGAAAGTATAACTGTAAATAAGATGAGTATGGGTGCTATACATAATATAGTTACTGGTACTGCATTTGTTTTCTGCATATCATTCAACGCACCTTACTTATTGTATTATTTAGATAAATTTTTCACTGCTTCTTTTAAGAAGGCAGTTTTACTCCAAGCAGTACCACCTTGTGCCATTGGATCTACAACGTTTACAAATACTTTCTTTTCCTTCGCAGCATTCATACTTTGCCAAATTGGATTACTTTCAATTTCTTCTAACACTTTTGGATTTTTATTTTCACTTGCCTCATATTGTAAGAAAATATAATCTGGGTTAAGTTCAGCAAGTTTTTCAAATGAAATTTTCTCTTGTGCTTTTACAGTTTTCAATTGTTCTGGAGCAGTTAGTCCAAGATCTTTATAAATTACAGGGTTGAAGTATACTCCTTCTGGATATAGGAATAATTCGTTTGCTCTTAGTCTAATGACAAGTACTTTTTTATCTTTTAACTTATCTCCTAGTTTTGCTTTTGCTTTTTCAGCGTCTGAATTGTAGTCTTTAATAATTTTTTCTGCTTTATCTTTTTTACCAGTTAATTCTCCCATTAACTTTAAGTTATCTTCCCAATTTGTTGAAACGTGTGATACCGGGAATGTAGGAGCTACTTTCGTAAACTTTTCAGCTGTTTCTGCTGGGAATTTCGTACTTGATGTAATCACATCTGGTTTTAATTGTAGTAATGTTTCGAAATTGGGTTGCATTTTCTCACCAACAGATTTCGCACCTTCTAACTCTTTTTCCAGGTACTTTGGTAGTTTACCACCTACAGTAATGGCACCAACTGGTTTAATTCCAAGTACTGCCGCATCTTCCATTGACTCTAAACTAGCTGTCGCAATTTTATCTACTTTTGCTGGCACTGTATATTCTTTACCTAAATATGTAATTTTTCGTTTTTCATCTTTTTTCGTTTCCGTAGCTTTTGTCTGTTGTTTTTGCTCGCCTGAAGTTTTATCCGCACTATTACATGCCGCTAAACCTACACTTAAAACTGTAACCATCCCTAAAGTAAATAATTTCTTGTTCATCTTTATATGTCTCCTCTCAAATTTTCAAACTATATTCTCAATAGAATTTAACTATATGAATCTTATCCCATATATATATTTCATTAGATTAATAATTTTATCCAGAACTCATTCACGTTCACTTCCCCTAGACTATAATTCTTTTACGCCTTCATCACTTGATAATCTTTTTCACTGATAATGATTATCGTTACTAAGTATATATTTAATATGAAATTATTTCAAGAATGATTTGAAAAATTTTAACAAACTGAATTAAAAAAAGAAGTATCTCCCTAATATTAGGGAGATACTTCTTTTTTTAGAAATTTATATGCAATTCAACTGGACAATGGTCTGATCCCATCACTTCACTATTAATTTTCGCTTCTGTTATTTGGTCTTTCATTCTTTCCGAAACAACAAAATAATCTAAACGCCATCCGATATTTTTCGCTCTCGCGCCCATACGATACGACCACCACGAGTATGCACTTTCTTGATCAGGATAAAGGTAACGATATGTATCAGTAAATCCTTCTTCTAAAATACATGAAAATTTCTCTCGCTCCTCATCAGAGAATCCAGGATTTTTACGATTACTTTTTGGATTTTTCAAATCGATTTCTTTATGAGCAACATTTAAGTCTCCACAAAAAATAACTGGTTTTTTCTCATCTAATCGTTTGATATAGGACCTGAAATCATCTTCCCATTTCATTCTGTAATCTAATCGTTCTAATCCACGTTTTGAATTTGGTGTATATAACGTTATCATATAAAAATCTTCGAATTCTAAAGTAATAAGTCGCCCTTCTTGATCATGCTCTTCAATGTCTAAACCATATGTAACTGAAAGCGGTTCTTTTTTCGAAAAAATAGCAGTTCCTGAATATCCTTTTTTCACAGCATAATTCCAGTATGTATAATATCCCTCTAGATTTAAATCAATTTGCCCTTCTTGTAATTTAATCTCTTGTAGACAAAATATATCAGCACTTGATTCCTCGAGATATTCCAAGAATCCACCTTTTGCGATAACTGCTCGCAAACCATTTACATTCCATGAAATTAACTTCACTTTTAGCCCTCCTCTTGATGTTTATTTCCAAATTTCATGCTATCACAAAATAGAAAAACAATCATATTTTCACCTTTGTAATCTTGCTCTTACATTTATGAATACATACATACGCACTTTATTCAGGTTATACTAATTTCAGAGGTGATGTTCTTTGCACAATGAAGGAGTTATATTAACAAATGAGTATTGGCAAGCAATTATTCATAATGATTCTTCCTATGATAGCAAATTCTTTTATGCTGTGAAATCAACTGGAATTTTTTGCAGGCCATCATGCAAATCAAGAATACCGAATAGAAACAATGTACGAATTTTTCATCATGCAGAGCAAGCATTAAGCGAAAACTTTCGCCCGTGCAAACGTTGTAAGCCAAATGGGATCACTTTACCTAATGAAGAGTGGGTAGAACAAATTAAAGACTATATCGAAAAGCATTATGACGAATCCTTAACTCTCGACATGCTTGCGGAAATGTGTCACGGTAGCCCTTTTCATTTACAGCGTACTTTCAAAAGAATAATAGGGCTAACTCCTATAGAATATATACAACAATTTAGGGTTCTTAAAGCAACCAAATACCTTTTACACACAAATCAATCTATTAAAGAAATTAGTACTGCTGTCGGGATAGAAAACCCAGAGTATTTCGCAACTTTATTTAAAAAGAAAACCGGATTTACTCCTACTGAATATCGAAAAAAGAACGAAATGAAAGAGGGATACGATAATGAATTCCTACAAAAATAATTATATATATTGGACGCTACTTACACATAAAAATTGGCGATTTCATATTGCTGCAACTGAAAATGGACTATGTTTCATTGGATCACAAGACGAAAACTTTGAAGAATTAAATATATGGGCTAGAAAAAAACTGCCCCAACATATATTGATTCATAGTCCAGATTACTTGCAAATATATACGCAAGAAGTTATCGAGTATTTAGAAAACAAGCGAGAAACTTTTACATTTCCTATCGATGCTTATGGAACTAATTTTCAATTATCTGTTTGGAATACGGTACGTGAAATTCCTTATGGAAAGACATATTCTTATACAGAAATTGCTGAAAAAATTCAAAAACCTAAAGCTGTGCGCGCCGTTGCTTCTGCTATTGCTGCTAACCCTCTCCTTATTACTATTCCTTGTCACCGTGTTATTGGGAAGAATGGGAAACTAACCGGATTTAGGGGTGGATTAGAAATGAAGAAAAAATTGCTTACATTAGAAAAGTTATAGGTGGAATTCATATGACAGCAGAATATAATAGCGCATTATCTATAGCAGTTCCAAAAGAATTTTGTTTCCAAGAAAATTTACGTTATCTATCACGTTCTAACAATGAATGTATGTTTCATATTGAAGACAATAAAATTTATAAAGTTATCCCTGTTCAAGATGTAAATCCTTTAGTTGAAATTAGTTTGAATACTGATGGCAATATTCAAATACGTTTTTTAGGAGAGTTATATACTCATGAAAGATGGGTAAGCGATGCTGTAGCTAACTATGTAAAAGAATGGTTTGATTTAACTACTGATTTAGCTCCCTTTTATACATTAGCTAAACATGATTTACTCCTTCAAGGACCAATTGAACAATATTATGGCCTTCGTAATTTAGGTATTCCAGACTTATTTGAGGCACTTTCCTGGGGAATTATCGGTCAACAAATTAACTTAACATATGCTTATACGCTAAAAAGAAGATTAGTTGAGCAATTTGGCAGTTATGTAGAATGGGACGGTAGAAAGCATTGGATATTCCCATCACCTGAAACAATTGCAAATCTACATGTAGAAGATCTCCAACAATTAAAAATGACGACTAGAAAATGTGAATATTTAATCGGTATTGCGAAGCTTATTACAGAGAGAAAACTATCAAAAGAGGATTTACTGCAAACACAAGATGTAAAGGTTGCTGAGAAACAATTAACCGCTATCCATGGTATAGGACCATGGACTGCCAACTATGTTTTAATGCGTTGTTTAAGATTTCCTTCAGCTTTTCCAATTGATGATGTTGGTCTCCATAATGCAATTAAATTTATAACAGGTTCCGAAAATAAACCGACTAAAAATGAAATAAAAGGTTTCGCGGCAAACTGGGCTAATTGGGAGTCTTATGCGACTTTTTATTTGTGGCGAGTACTATATTAAAAAAACCAAGTAGCACATTCGTACTACTTGGTTCTTTTTTAAGCTTGCTCCTCAAAACGTCTTGCAATTTCCACAATAACTTGAACGGCTTTTTCCATAGTATCTACCGAAACATATTCAAATTTACCGTGATAATTTTCACCACCAGTGAAAATGTTCGGCGTCGGTAATCCCATATATGATAATTGTGATCCATCTGTGCCTCCGCGAATCGGATGAATATTTGGTTCAATGTCTAAACTTTTCATTGCTTCATATGCAATATCAACAATTTCTCTTACCGGTTCAATTTTTTCAAGCATGTTATAGTATTGATCGTTCATTTCTAAAACGACTGCATCTTCGCCATACTTTTCTTGCATAGTCTTCACAATATTTTTAACGTTATTTTTACGCGCCTCAAAATTTTCACGATCAAAGTCTCGAATAATATAATACGCTTTACTTTGCTCAACATCACCATTTAAAGAAAGTAAATGATAGAATCCTTCATAGCCTTCTGTATATTCTGGCGCCTCTTCTACTGGTAAATACCCGTTAAACTCCATAGCCAGTTTAGTAGCATTGCGCATTTTATTTTTCGCTGTTCCAGGATGTGTATTCGTTCCGTTAAACGTTAACTTAGCACCTGCAGCATTAAAACTTTCATACTCTAAACCACCTAATGGACCTCCATCCATCGTATAAGCGAATGATGCACCAAACGCTTCTACATCAAAATGCGCTGGCCCACGACCAATTTCTTCATCCGGTGTAAATGCTACTCTTATTTTCCCGTGCTTAATTTGCGGATTATGTATTAAATGGTTCATTGCAACCATAATTTCTGTAAGACCAGCTTTATCATCTGCTCCTAGAAGTGTTGTACCATCAGTTGTAATAATGGTATGTCCTTTATATGATGGTAATTCCGGGAACTGCTCTGGTGTTAACACAACATTTAGCTCTTCATTTAACGTAATTGCATTACCATCAAAATTTTCATGAATTTGTGGTTTGACGTTTTTCCCTGTAAAGTCTGTTGCTGTATCTAAATGGGCTAAAAATCCAATTACAGGAACATCCTTGTCCGTATTAGCTGGAAGTGTTGCCATTACATAGCCATTATCATCCATCGTTACTTCTGTTAAACCAATTTCTTTTAGCTCTTCCACTAATAACTTACCAAACTCAATTTGTCCTGGTGTTGTTGGTACTGTATGGCTTTCTTCATTTGATTGCGTATCAATTTTTACATATCTCGTAAATCTTTCAATAAGTTCTTGTTTCAAGTTCATTCACTCCCTTTTATGTTTCTCCCTCCATTATAATCCTTAAAACGAAATATTTTAACTTTTTTGACTGTGAAGATGTATATTTCATTTACATTGTTAACACTTTTAAACGCATGATAAAAAGACATAATATTTGTACATTAAAACCGTAACAGGTAACATACATAATTATAAAATATGGGAGGTTTTAAAGATGAGGCTAACTCTCTTTCGCTATTTTCTTTTTTTCTTAGGATTAATTTTCTTTGGCCTTGGAAACGCTCTCGCAGTCAAAGTTAAATTTCTCGGCTTGCACCCCTGGGAAGTTTTAAATATGGCTCTCTACCAAAAGTTTGGATGGACCATCGGTACGTGGAGTGTCATATGTGGGTTATGTCTCGTTCTAATATCTTTACTAGTAGATCGAAAATATATAAATGTGGGGACATTTTTGAATGCACTACTTATCGGTCCCATTATGGACTTTTTCTTACAATCAAACATGCTTCCAGAAGCTAGTAATTATTTATGGATAAACTTACTCATTTTATTTTCTGGTATTGCCATTACAGGTATCGGTGGAGGTATGTACGTTGCAGCTGGGATTGGCGCTGGACCCCGTGATGGATTCATGCTTACTATTTCAGACAAAACAGGACTTTCTATTAGCCGTGCTAGAATCATAGTAGAATGTATTGTACTAGTTATTGGATTTATGCTAGGAGGTCCTGTTTTCATCGTAACTTTTCTGTACACCTTTATTCAAAGTCCAATCTTTCAGCAATCATTTAAGATGTTTCAAACACTTTTACATACTTTACATGGCAAAAAGAAAATTAGTGAACATCTTTAAAGTACAGCTTAATACAAATAAATCCACCCTATTTACGACTCTCACCGTAAATAGGGTGTTTCTGTTTTTATCTCGCAATTTAAGAATATATACTACTCATTTACAATAAAAGTATATACATCATCATAAATACAGCCATTTACTTTAATCACATACTTCCCAGGTTTATTAAAACTAATTGTGTATTTATTTAACTGAATTGCTTCTTTATCTCCAGAAAGAATATCAATACTTCTGCCACTTAATACATACAATTCATTTAGATTCATCGTTACATCAATTGTATTGAAATTTTCTACTTTCACTTGCTGTGCTTCCGCAACGCTTACACTTGGTTCTAAAAACAGTAGTCCACTTAATCCAATCGTCCCCGCTAAAGCAACTCCCGCAAACTTTTTAATCTGTTTCATTACAATGACCTCCTTATAGATTTTGCGTAAAGGCAATGTCTCCCTTACACCACAAAGCCTATATGTAATGAAATGAAAAGTAAACGGGGACTGTAAGACAAAATTCTACATCTTTTTCTCCTATTGAATATAAATCCAACGTTTGGAGTTTTGACACATTTAAAATTGTTTCCCTAAACCAATTTCTCCATAATTTATTCAAAGACTGAATAATTACTTATTGATTTAACATTCTAAAAATAGTTGATAAAGATGCTTTCTATTCAAAAAAAAGACTTTGCTATAAAAGTAACTTTTACAACAAAATCCATGCAACTAATTTTATTCCTCTTTCCATAATCTCTCTACATTCATTAATTGTTCTTCTTTAAACTCCATCTTATATATATCCGGTTTTGACGTATTCATTAAAAATTCAAAACCATATTGTTTATCAAAATAGTTCATCATTAATGTCATGACAAGCCCATGTGTACCAATTACAATTTTGCATCCTTGAAAATCCATTAAGATTTCTTTTAATACTTTCACTACTCTTCTCTGGCAATCTGCATATGACTCTCCTTCCGTTCGTGCAAAGTCCGGATTAGAGAACATCTTCTGTACAAGTGGATACACCTCTTTGTCTGATATAACCTGATCCTCACTTGAAAACATACACTCTTTAAGATTTTCATATACTACTATTTCTTTTTCATGGAAATTAGCTGACTCCTCTATCGTTAGCATAGCCCGATTATAAGGACTTGAAATAACAGTATCAATCCTCTCCGCTTTTAATATGTCAGTTACTCTACGGGCATCCATATGTCCCCTCTCAGTTAACCCGCGCATTCTTTCATTTCCTTCTAGTTTTGGTGATTCACCATGTCTAACCATATAAATATATGTGCTCATAATTTCTCCTTAAAATTTTTTATAAAGTGAAACTTTAATTAGCCCTTACTAATCGGGCTTTTACAGGAAAATAGCGAGATAAGTTAATAAATCACGTTCATTTATCCCATTTCAACACTTAGGCGTAATACTAAAATACTTTATAAACTGTGCTGATTTGTTCGTCTAATCCATTCTCCTACTAAACTCTCAAATAATTCAGGCTGCTCAATTTGCAAATTATGCCCTGCCATATCTAACACTGCTAATGTTGCCCTTGGATATTCTTCAATAATTTCTATAATATTTTGATAACCTACTGATATATCTTGTCTTCCAGTCAGTAAAAGAACGGGATTTTCATATTTTTCACGCTGAAAATCCATAGTAAGAGAGTAATTCTTTTGCAACCTTTCAATAAATTCATCATTAGCAACATCTAACCCAGGCTTAATTTCTTCTTTAAATCGCTTATATGTATATTCATTTGCTATTACAGCTAACTCACAAAATTCCTCTCTTTCTGTGGAAGTGAGCGTATTTAAAAATTCCTCATCTTGTACAATTACCTGTTTATCTGGAAGAATCCTTTTTTCTGGCTCCGCTACAACAACAGGACATACTAATAGTAATCCGCTAACTCTCTCAAACATCTTTGCAAGTATACCTTTAGCTAAATAGCCTCCATATGATTCTCCTACCAATAAAAATTTTTCAGTAGAAATGATTTCCTCAATAAATGTGATAAGCACTTCTACTATACGATCTGAACTATTTATCCAATTTGGAGCATTCGATTTTCCCATTCCAGGTAAATCAATATATATTCGCTTATAACCTTCATATTTCTGAAATACTGATTCCATACATTTCATCATTAACCTATGGTCAGGGGCGCAGCCATGTATGATAATGACCGGTTTACCCTCTCCCACAATTTCATAGTATATTTCTGCATCTTTAATTCGATATATCATAAAAAAGCCTCCCTATTTAGTGGCAATACTATTCCACTCTGTAAGAATACACGTTCTTATTTTATATCCTTTCTCAACATTTTCACAAATGTTAATTTTCAGATTAAAAAATAAAAAGCTCCCCAAAAAAGGATACTCATCATTTTATATGCAATTTTGCATCTCCACTTACAAATCACTAAAAAAACTTTACAATTCAAAGGATGACTAAATATACAATTTCTATTTAAAGTCTTGATGCAGTCTATACTATCAACCGCAATATTTTTTAAACCTTAAGAATACTTACACTCTTTAACACTTTCCTTATAAACATGATTTTTATAAGGAAATCTGATACAATTCTTAAATAATATTATTATGTATAGATATAACGAACATAGTGCATAATTAAAGAAGGTGATTTCATTGAAATTAAATAAAAATTTACAATTATGTATATTAATCGGAACATTAATATGCTATTCAATCTATTTTATATTTTTCTATCTGTTCCCTACTCATTTTTCAAATTCAGATGTACGCTTCGCTTCACTTGTCGTTGAAGCCATTACATTTGTATCACTGATTTACTCTATATATTCTAAAAAAGTCAGTTCAAATCCGTTTTGGATATGTATTACAATAGCAATTGGTAGTTTTTTATTAGGGAAAATAGTATATACATATCAAGATAGCTTCTTCGAAATTCCAATACATCGTTTTACGGTTTCTGATGTATTTTATATGTTTTTTCTATTTTTCTGTCTTATCGCTTTCTGCTATAAAATCTTAAAGGAATGCAATAAATGGGAAAAAGCGTTCTTTATTTGTGATATATGCATAGTGCTTACTTCCATATTTACATTAGAATGGTATTTATTTAATCAACCAAATTTAAATATATTCGCTCTTTCACTAGGAGATGTTTTCCTTTCATTTTTATACCCAATTGCAGATTTATTATTTCTACTACTAGGTGTTAGTCTCTTTTTCCGTCCAACAATTTTTAATTCCAAACGGAAAATTTATATCTTTATTTTTGTATTAATAAGTTCTGCAACTTTTAACTATATTTATTTTTACTTAAATAACCACTTATCAACTGAAACGATAATATTATTACGTCTTTTATATAGAATACCTATATTACTTATTGCAATAGCTGGCTCTATTTCAGAAGATCATAATAGCCATAAAAATTATTTCCTTGTAAACCCTATAATAGGAAAAAAAGCTTTAGTTGTATTTCCCTATCTTGCTGTTGCAATACTAATCGGGTTTACATTAAAAGAACAAACATCATCTTCAACTCTCATTACAGGAAATTGTATTACTTTTATTTTCGTACTCATTCGTCATTCTATCGTACGTATGCAAAACAATTCCTTAACAAAACGTTTGCAGGCATTTAATGCCCAACTAGAAGAAAAAGTTACTTTACGGACGTCTGATTTAGTTCATAAATCAGAGGCTCTTTCTCAAAAACAGCAAAAGTTTAAATCATTATATGAATATCATCCTGACCCTATCTTCACCATTGATTTAAATGGAATATTCTTAAATGTAAATAAGGCTGGGAGTGTACTACTTGGGGCACCAACAGATGAGTTACTAGGTGAAACTTGTTTTTCGATCATTTTAGATGAAGATAAGCATAAGCTAGCAATGGCATTAGAAAAAGTGAAACAACAAGAATCGGCATTCTTACAACTTAGTTCTCAATATAAAGATGGCTTTACTTATTTTTTATACGTTACAATCATTCCTATTATAATAGACGGACAAATTTCAGGAAGCTATATTATGGTGAAAGATATTACTGCACTAAAAAAACAGCAAGAAGAAATAAAATATTTAGCATTCCATGACACTGTAACGAAAATTGGGAACCGTGCCTTTTTCCATAAGAAATTAAAGAGAGTTATAAAAAATGCTAAAATAACAGAAAGCGAGTTTGCATTATTATATTTAGATTTAGATCGCTTTAAAGCAATTAACGATACACTTGGACATTCATCAGGAGATTACATATTAGAAGAAGTAGCAAAGCGATTCCAATCATGTCTTCCATCACATACTCATCTTTCAAGAATCGGTGGCGATGAATTTACAATCATAATTGAAAACTATACTGACGAAGATTACTTATTCCAATTATGTAACCAATTATTTAAATGCATGAAAAAGTCATTTATCATACATGAGCATAAATTAACTTTATCACTGAGTATCGGCATCGCTATTTATCCACATTCCGGAATCGATACCGCTACACTTCTAAAAAACGCTAATGTTGCAATGTATGATGCAAAAGCAAAAGAACTTAACTCTGTATCTATTTATGACGATGTAATCGCTAAAAAAATTGAAAGACGATTGCGATTAGAAAAAGATTTACCAAACGCACTACAAAATGAAGAATTGTTCCTTTTGTATCAACCTCAAGTTGATAGTGAATCTAATAAAATTATCGGTGCAGAAGCTTTAATTAGGTGGAATCATCCTGAATTAGGTATTATTTCTCCATACGAGTTTATTCCGATTGCAGAAGAAACACTACAAATTATTTCAATAGGTAAATGGACATTAGAGCAGGCTTGCAAGCAAATGAAACGTTGGCACGCACTCGGATATTCACATTTAAAAATAGGTGTGAATTTATCTGCTAAGGAATTTGAACAAGAGGATTTTGTAAAATCTATTTCTTCTACTTTAACAAATACAGGTTTACCAGCAAGCTCTCTTGATCTTGAATTAACAGAGCGAATTGCAATGATGGATGAGCGAGAAACATTGATAAAACTGCGTACACTAAAAAGTTTAGGGATTCACATTTCTATCGACGATTTTGGTACAGGTTATTCTTCGCTAGCCTACTTACCTTTGTATCCAATTGATACGTTAAAAATCCCGAGAGAATTTATTACAATGTCTGAAACATGTGATGATGGAATGGAAATTATTAAAACGATCATCACATTAGCAAATACATTAGGAATGTCTGTCATTGCTGAAGGTGTAGAAACGAAAGAGCACGTAAATTTCCTTCAAAAAAATAAATGTCAGTTTATTCAAGGTTATTATTACAGTAAACCTATTCATATTCATGCATTTACTGAGCTATTAGAAAATGGCATTCACCGATAGTACATAGCTAATTGGAATAAATAATAATGAATTGGAACAAATATAGTAAAAAGGAAAGAAGATACCTTCTTTCCTTTTTACTATTTACATTTCTATTACTTCACCACTTCATTTATTATATCTATTAATTGATGAATCCCCTCATCATTTGTTTTCTTATATCCATTCATGTTTTGAATATATTTATCCTTATTTGTATACAACTTATTTACTGCATGTATAAATGTATTCGTACTTACTCTGTCTTGGAGTATAACTTCCGCATATCCTTGCTGTGAAAAATATTCAGCATTTAAAACTTGATCTCCTCTACTGGAACTGTTAGTTAACGGGATAAGCAACATCGGTTTCTTCAAAAATAACAATTCAGAAATAGCAGTAGAACCCGCTCTTGAAACTACAACACTTGCCATATTTAGTATATGCGGCAACTCATCGCCTATATATTCAAATTGCATATACCCCTCCTTGCCAATAGATGGGTCTACCTTCCCTTTACCACATATATGAATAATATTAAAGTTTAATAGTATTGTATCTAAACATTCCCTTACCATATCATTTATCCACTTAGCACCTTGACTCCCACCCATAATTAATAATACTGGTTTATCTTGCTGAAATTCACAATATCTTCTTCCTCGTAATACGTTACCCTTCTCAATTTCTTCCCTTACAATTGGTCCTACATAAACCTTCTTCTCATTATTTACATTTTCTCCTGTCTGAGGAAATGTTGTGCATAGCTTTGTAGCAAAAGGTAATGCTATTTTATTGGCAAGCCCTAATGTGCTATCTGGTTCACGTATAATTATAGGCACACGATTTAACCATGCTCCTATAGCTACAGGAACTGAAACAAATCCTCCTGCTGAAAAGATAACGTCAGGCTTTGTTTTCTTAATTAAATTATAACTTTGTAAACAACCGCGTATAATTTTAAAAGGATCTTTAAAATTCTCCCAATCCCAATATCTCCTAAGCTTTCCCGTTGAAACACTATTGTATTTAACATTTTGCACTAATGATTTTTCAATTCCATTTTTAGATCCAATATACTCGACTCTCCATCCTTTCTCTATAAATTTAGGAATTAATACAATATTAATCATAACGTGTCCGGCTGTACCGCCCCCAGTAAAAAGAATCGTTTTGCTCATAACTTATACCCACCTTTATTATTAAAAATCTAGCTTTATATTTACCTTTTAAATGTAAATGAACTTATTATTTTTTATATAAATCTTTAACTCCACCTCTATATCTTTTAAAAGATCGTTAATGAGTTCATAAAAATCATTTCCATACTCACTACACTCATATTGAGCAAAGATTTGAATCACATACCTAGTTTCCGTCTCTAATGCTGACTTTATTCGATTGACCCTTTTTTCTTCTACATACGCTTGATATTTATGTATTGCCTCATAAATAAGCAATACATGCGCTTCTTCATCTCTCCAGTCCAGCGTATCAACAATTGAAAGAAATAGCGTATTTTGATTATCTATTACTTCATAACCATTCATATATTTCTTACACCCTTTTTTGTTTTTCATTGCATGCAGATGTCACTACACTTCGCATACTCAAGTACATCTTTTAATGATTGATGAAATTCAATTTCTGGGATCCAACCTAACTTTTTTATTTCCTCTGTTGCTAAACTCTCATTTGAGTCGCTCCCACTTTTCTCTGTTTCCTCTATAAAAAAATTTAGCTGTGTTAATTCTTTATATTGTTCTAGTACATCTAATAAAGATCGTTTTACTCCTGATCCGATATTATATTGTTTTCCATTTATTCCATCTCGTAATAACACATGATACGCTTTGACCGCATCACGTACATCTAGAAAATCTCTACTATCTTTCAAACTGTTTACTTCGATAATAGCCTTACTTCTACCTGATTCTATATCTATCATTTTCTTTGCGAGAATCGAACAAATACCATTCGATACCCCTGGACCAATTAAATTTGAGGGCTTTGCAATGATAATATTTGAATCCATTAATCCTCCCCAAGCCTCTGCAATAATGACTTGCATCGTTTTACTTAAACTATATGGATTCGAAATTTTTATTTCGTTCATACTATTTGCTTGCAAAGCAGATCCTATAACTAATGTTCTACAATGCGAGGCTTCTTGCTTAATTGCTTCTAATAAATATAACGTTCCTATTACATTAATCTCTATATATTCAAGGGCAGCTGTCCAAGATTCTATGACCGAATTCCTTCCTGCTAAATGCAATACGTAGTCTGGCTTTATTTGTTTCATTACCTTCATTACTTCGCTCTTATTAGTTAAATTACAAGTAATACCATTTTTAATTTTTTCTCTATGTGCACGATTTTGAAACATAGGAATTACATGAAAGCCCTGCTCTAAAAAATAGTGGCAAGCATGGCGTCCTGTGAAACCATTTGCACCAGTTATTAAAAGGATCGCATTTTTTTTCATCGCAAAAATCCTCCTTTTAATAGCATTTGTTTCACCTCATGTTTTTCAAGTAAGTCTTGTTGAGAACTAAAACTCTTCACATCCACTGGAGGATAGCTAGAATAATATTCTTGAAGTCCTTCTATAGGAATAGTCGGTAGTACCACAAAATAATTTTGATCAAAACTTATACTTGTTTTACTCTCTACCTCAGATAGAAGCATTTCACTTAATTTTTCACCCGGTCTTATCCCTACCTCTTTTACCTTAACTTTTTCTTTTCCGGAATATTCAATTAATACTTCTGCTAAATCTGTTATTTTACATGCCGGCATTTTCATAACAAAGATTTCCCCGCCTCTACCTTGAGATACGGCTTTAAATAACAATCCAACAGCATCCTCAACTGTTAAGAAAAATCTAGTCATATTCGCATCGGTAATCCCTACTTCTGAAGATTTTTTAATTTGTTGTTTAAAAAGTGGTACTACACTTCCACTCGTTCCTAAAACATTTCCACCACGAACACAAATGAATTTTGTTTTCTTCGTTTGTATATTCGCATGAACCATTAATTTTTCACCAATTGCTTTTGTCATCCCATACGTATTTGATGGATCAGCTGCTTTATCCGTTGAAACATATATAACTTTTTCAACTTGCATCTGTATAGAGGCTTCAATTACATTTTGCGTACCATGTATATTTGTTTTTATAGCTTCATAAGGATAATACTCACATACTGGAACATGTTTTAAAGCTGCCAGATGGAACACATAATGTACACCTTGGCAAGCATAGACTAGTTGATCTTTATCACGAATATCTCCAATAATAAATTTTAACCTATCATCATTTATAAACTGTTGCTGCATTTCAAACTGAACCGTTTCATTTCTTGAAAAAATTCTAATTTCTTTCGGTGATTTTTCTAATAGTTGTTTTATAAGTTCATGCCCCCACGAACCTGTCCCACCAGTAATTAAAATTATTTTATTTAACATTCTTTTTCCTCCTACGAAACATCTCAATTTAAATAATATTTATTGAATTATTTTCAATTGATTCAAATCATAATCGTCGTTTGTTACATTTAATTGACAAAATAAAAAAACAGAAACTATTAAACGTAGTTTCTGTTTTTCATTTCATCTCACAACAGTAAGATTTTCTATACGGTTTTCATGATAAATAAATTCCTTGTAAAAAACACCGCTCATTTATTTCTTATACTCGTAATAAAATAAATAGAATGATTCATAGCCAATAATCATGTTTAAATTTATGAAAAAGGGAGGTAACGGAATGGACCGAAGCAATTCAAATCATACATATAACGGACCTTCCAAAGCACTGCCTCTCTCCCTATTCGACGTAAAAAATGAATTGAAACAAAAAAGCAAACTTATTCCTTCTGGCACCATGTATAAATTAACGAAAGAAGAACAACTCATCATCAACAAAATAAAAATACAAACAGAACAGCTAAATAAAAATAATGTTACAAGAACACGCGCATACTACCAATTTTACATTCAATATCCAGAAATACATTGGGCACTGCTTGGGCATATGGTATCACGTAACGGCGGTTGGAATATGACTGATTTAAAGGGCGATTTATATACGAGAATTTTATCAGAGAAAGATCAATTCATATTTTTTTCTTTTTTAGAAAGAGGGAATTGGCTTATTTTCCAAGATGTATACCCTCAATTTTTACTTTACGAACAAAGTGTAAAGAGATCACAAAAGTTATTTCACCTTCTCCCTCACCTAAATGTTTCTACATTTATGGAAACGATGTGGAACCATTTTTGGAAAACAGGTAACAAAAAAACTTTAGCAATTGCAACTATTATTAATGAACAAAACTACTTAGAAAAAAGAGTGATTCAAAATGTACAATTTAAAAAGACTGTACTAAATAGTATTGGATTTAAACTCTTTGATTTCTTTCAGTTTAATCATATCCTTTTCCCATTCTACGAAAATGATAAGAAACAAAAAGTATTACTATTTGGTGATACAATGAAACATTTCACTTCCTTACATGAACGGATATTAATTGGAAAAAGATTGTACTCATTATTATTTCGAGATACACATGTTTTATCTCAAATAATAAGCTGGGCTCAACACCATCCACATACAGGATCTAGGAAAGATTACTGGCCCCATTTATTTTCAAGTGTAAATGAATCTTTTTCCCGTGAGTTTTATAAGCGCCGAATAAAGAAATGCCAGTTACGAAATGGCGCTTATCGCATATACAGCCCTGCACTCATCTATGCATGGCGAGATATGAAGCATGAAGCAGTTGACAGTGAAGATTGGTTTACCGATTGGCAAGTTGTAAATTACTTAGTTGATAAGGAGGAAAATATAAATGGACAAATTACAGAAGACTACTGCAAAACACTCGAAAAAATTGAACTCGCCATTCTCGCAAAGAAAAATGTCCTCCTCCGAGAAGAAGAATGAGTTTCTAGCATTAGTAGTTACAATCTTTCTCTCTTCTATTATTGGAACTTGCTTAGATGCCTTTTTTGTTCATAAACAAATATATTCTTTTCCGGCTAGGCCCTTCTCATCCACATTTTCGGTGAATATAGCTTTTACATTGTTCGTACTGCCGATTTTAACAGTTATCTTTATACACATTTCAAAAAAATTATCTAAAGTTTCTAGAATTTTATTTATTATTTCAATCGGTATTTGTGCTAGCCTTTTTGAACAGATTGCTGAAAGTTTAGGTTTATTTGTACATAGTGCGAATTGGAATCATACATATTCTTTATTTGGTTATATGATTTTTCATTCTTTTATTTGGAACGTATATAATTGGATAAAAAAATAAAGAGACCATTATAGGTCTCTTCTTAAGCATACTCTTCCGTTATTACTAATGGTGCCAATGTTTGAAGGCTTTTAGAGCGTAAACGATAGGCAACGACTTTCTTCTTATATTGCTTAATGACATCAACATGTTCCTCATAGCTATATAGCGAAAATCTAATCTCTTTATTCCCTTTCTTCGTGTTAATAACGATCGGTGTTCCTTCTCCGTGCGGCGGGAAATAATGTTTATCTAAAAACAAAGCCTCATTAAATTCATGAATAACTTGTAGTTTCATTTCTCCCTCTATATTTTTTCCATCTATCGATATAGAAGTATTTTCCGCCTCAAGCTTTTGATGCAATTCAAATCTACTAATAATTGATTCTACAACAGAAGTGGGCATGCTAGAAACTAATACTTTAATAGCTCCAAAAACAAATAATGTACCTATAAACCATGTTGTCATTGTTATCATCTCCATTACATTTAAAAAATAAATTTCGTTCCATACGGTATTAGTATACTAATGAGTATTCCAGTTACAATCATCGTTACCGAACCGATTGTCGCCTCTTTCTCGCCTTCTTTCACTAAACGACTCACACCGATAATATGTGATGCACAGCCCATTCCAACTCCTTTTCCAATCGTACTTGTTATACGGAAAAACTTAAGTACTGTTGGTCCGATCATAGCACCTGTTATTCCTGCAACAACTACAAAACTAGAAGTCATAGATGGAATACCACCAATTTGATCCGATAATGAAATGGCAATTGGCATCGTTGCTAATTGCGGCAGTGTCGTTACTATGAGTTCCTTATTTATATTTAACATCTCACCAATCACTACATTCATACCGGTTAAAGCCACTATACCTACCGCTACGCCAATAAGTATCGACAAAAAGTTTTTCATAAGTATTTTTCGCTCTTTAAATAGAGGTATCGCTAACGCTACAATTGCAGGACTCAATAAGCCGGAGAGAATATCCCCTCCATTCTCTCTATACTCATGATGAGAAATACCCAAAATTAGAAATAAGCAAATCATACTTGCTGTAACTGTTAACACTGGTAACGTAAATGCAAACGTAAATTTTTTATATAGCTTTGTCGCCAAGAAATAAATTGCTACAGTAATAATAATTAAAACCATTTGAATCGTGCACCTTGTCGATTTTATTTTTTTGATGTGACTAATAATTGACTTATATACCCTGAAACAATCAAAGTTACTACAGTACTTGCAACTACTAAAAGGAATATAATACTCCCCTTACTGAAAAGAAAAGACCCGTATTCCATGAGCCCTGTTGTCGAAGGGATTAAAAATAACGGTAAAAATACGATTAACTTTTCCGCACCTAACTCAAACCATTTTAACGGTAAAACGCGAGTGGAAAGGAGCAGGAACAGTATTAACATCCCTATTAAACTTCCTGGCATTGATAGATGGAATACTCCTTGAATCCACGTACCCACTAGGCTAAATACATATAGCACGCCTACTTGAAGTAAAAGCGTCACGTACTTCATTTCTTTCCCTCATTTCACTATCACACATCCATATTATGAAATCTCATTTAGTGTGTCGGCAAACCGTTTAATTCCAAGTTGAATTTGTTCTATATTCGCTCTACCAAACGTAAATCGTATATATTCATTTTTCGAACCTAAAACACTGCCCGGAACAAATGCGACACCGTTCTGTATAGATTCACCTAATAAGTGATATTCATCAAACTTTCCTTTCACTTTACACCATACATGTATTCCACCCTCTGGCACGAAACATTCAACTCGTTCTCCCAATGTTCCTTCAAGCTCTGCAATTAATTCATCTCTTCTTTGCTTCAATTGTCCACGAAGTATCGTAATATGTGTATGGAAATCCTTTGATTCTAAAAATTGATTTGCTACCCACTGCGTAAATACACTATGGCCAAAATCAACTTGTTGCTTTGCATCTGCTAAACGCTCAATTACGCGTGTAGGACCAATTATCCATCCAATACGTAATCCTGATGCAACAATTTTTGATAATGAACTTATATAAAGAACATTTCCATTTTGGTCCATTGATTTTAATGTCGGGTTCACTTCTCCATTAAAAGAAATTAAACTATACGGATCATCTTCTACAATTGGTATACCGAACTCAGAAGACAGTTCTAAAATTTTTTTACGTCTCGCTAATGAAAGCACAGTACCCGTTGGGTTTTGATAATCTGGATTCAAAAACACCATACGAATGCGATGCTTTTTGTGCAAATCGATTAAGTCATCTGGATTCATTCCATGCTCATCAACAGGTAAATGAAATATGTTTAAACCGGCCGATTTAAACATTGGGAGCGAAAAACAATACGAAGGATCTTCAATCGCGATTGCATCGCCAGGTTTTAATAAACATTGAACGATAAGATTAAGCGCCTGTTGTGCTCCTGACGTAATAAGAATAGAGCTTGAATCTGCTTCAATTTGTTTATATTGCTGAACATGTGCTGCAATTGTTTTTCTCAACATCTCATTTCCAAGTGGATGGTCATAACCGAGGTTTTCCATAAATGTTTTCTCCGACAAAATTGTTCGAAATCTATCACTTGGAATTAATTCTGGTGACAGTTCACCGCTTGCTAAATTAATTAAATCATCTTTTTGTGTTTCCGTTCGAATTTGTTGAACGAGTGGTACGTTAGGTAAGAACGATCCATCCTCCACGTACCTACCCCAGTTCGGTATTCGTTTATGTGAGACACCCCATATGTCCGTATTGACCCATGTTCCGCTTCCCTTTTGCCGTTCTACTACTCCAAGTGATTTTAATTCTTCATACGCAGCTACTATTGTACTCCGGTTCACCTGTAATTCCTTTGCTAACATACGCTCAGAAGGTAACTTACTATCAGAAGGAAATTCGCCTGAAGAAATGCCTCTTTCAATATAATCCGCGATTTGTTTATATACAGGTGTCTTATCTGCACGATTTGGTTTCCATTCCATATAGTTGTCCCCTCTCAAAACAAACTAATCTCAATTTATTACTAACAGTATTCACTCGAAAAATAGTATTAATTAGTCACATCTTCTTATCCGCAAATAGATATATCCAAAATGGCTCTTTTTCTGATTACTCGATACCTTCTAAAATTCCAACTTCATACTCTCATTTCAGTTCTTTTACAAACTATCAGATCATTACCGCATACCATGTTACCCCAATCAGTAGAACAAAAAGAAGAAGAATATAGATTGCAGATAAGTTTTTCACATTTCTTTTTGTAGACTTACCATAATTATCCTCCACGTTTCTTGCAACTAGTACAGTCCCAAATAGCGATACAATTACAATAATAACGACTAGTGAAATTGCAAAACTCATTGTCTTTTCACCTCTCTAAGACCCATCTATTTTAATTAAAGAACTTACATAAAAACCTTCCTCTTTAAAACGTTGATAACATACTACCTTTCTTCTCTTATCATAATAGATGTTTGTAAAAAGCAGACCAACCACTTTCGTGTTTTTTTGCTCATCCACTTTAAAAATAAAAAGCAACTGATCACTTAGGATCAGTTGCTTTTTTCACACGATAATTTTTCATTTAAAATTAATTCGATTTAAAAGTTTAGTCTTTTCATAATGAAACATCGACTGAGATAACTCGAAAATTGTTCCATTTACAAGATACACTGTATTTTCAATAAGAAGCGCCGGATCACCTTCATTTAATTCTAAAAGCTGTGCATTTTCTTTATTTACTTTTTCACAACTAATAACTTTATCAGCAAAACCAATATTTAATCGTAAATCTTCAATGAAATAACTGTATACAGAGCTTAATGCTATTTCTTCGTTCAAATATGGAATAATATCCTTTTTGAAATAACTTACTTCAATAGAGAACGGCTTAGCATCTACAATTCTTAAGCGCTTCAAAAAATACAACCTAGTTCCAGCTTCGCATTGCATTCGCTTTGCTATTTCTTCGTCCGCATCTATTACTTCAAGCTCTAACACTTTCGTTTCAATATTTTGTGAAACAAGATTTTTCGTTAATCCACGTAAACTTCCTAAATTAATGTAATCTGTTACAGAAGTTTCGCGTAAAAACATACCACTACCTTGTACTTGAAAAATATAACCTCTATTCACAAGCTGACTAATTACTTTACGTATCGTATTACGGCTTACTTCAAATCGATTCATCAACGCTTCTTCTGTAGGTAGTTTTTTCGTTTCATTAAAAAGCCCATCTCGAATGTTTTGCTCTAACATATCTGCAATTTGTTTATACTTTGCACTCATACACTTTCTCCTAAAATACTCTTTTATCTGTTATAACTCTTCCCCTCTCGTTTCGATCACATGTTTATACCAATGAAACGAAAGTTTCTTCTTACGTTTTAAGTTATCATTATGATCGACAAAAATAAAGCCATATTGCTTTTTATATCCATTTAACCAACTTAAAAGATCAATCACTGACCATGCATAATAACCTTTTAAGTTAATTCCCTCTTCAATTGCACGCTTCATTACTTTTAAATGCGCTTCAATAAATTTAATTCTCGGAACATCTACAATTTCTCCGTCAATGATTGGATCTTCATCACCAAGTCCATTTTCCGTTACATACATCTTTATGTCACCGTAACGCGCTTTCAACATATGCAATCCCTCTAAGAAACCTTCGGGAGATATTTCCCATCCCCATTTTGTATATGTTTTATCATCCATTTTAACTGTTCGATAAAAACCATCAAAAGAAGGATTACCTGGAGCAAGCGTTGAGTTTTCTCGAGAATGTTCCTCACTCTTTATATCCATATCGTATCTTTCTACTCGTATTGGTTGATAATAATTCAAACCAATAAAATCATTTTCTTCTGCATTTTGTTTAATAATTTCTAATTCTTCAACCGTCCAATTAGGAGTCCACCCTTTTTCCTTTAATTGTTGTACAACATAAGACGGATACTCACCTTTTAAAACTGGATCATAATACCAATACGTTTCATATTCATTCGCATGATTTGCTGCTTGTATATTTTCTTTTTGGTTATCCACACTATAAGCAGGTAAGAAAACATGTGTAATCCCAATCTCACCATATTGTTTCAGCTGCTTATATACCGCAACTGTTTTCGCATGTGCATAAAATACATAATGAGTCGCTTGAAAATACTTTGGAACATCATTTTGTATTCCTGGTGGATGTGCACCTTTTAAATAACCTAGTCCACAAAACATTACTGTCTCATTAAAAGTAATCCAATGCTTAACTCTGTCACCAAATGCCTTAAAACAAGTTTCTGCATATTTTACGAAAGCCTCTGCTGTTCTTTTATTCGTCCATCCACCATCTTTTTCTAACGGTAATGGTAAATCCCAATGATATAAAGTGACAAACGGTACAATCCCGTATTTTAAACATTCATCAATTAAGTTGTTATAAAATTCAATCCCTTTTTCATTTACCTCTCCATCTCCAGTCGGCAATATTCTTGCCCAAGAAATAGAAAAACGATACGATTCTAATCCCATCTCAGCCATTAAGCGAACATCTTCCTTATATCGATGATAATGATCAACAGCTACATCACCATTTGTTCCATTGTATGTTTTGCCAGGAACTTTTGAAAACTCGTCCCAATTCGTAACACCTTTTCCATCTTCATTCCATGCACCTTCTACTTGATAAGAAGCTGAAGCAGCTCCGAATAAAAAATCATGTGGAAACTTCATAGTATATACCTCCATTTCATTACAACAAATTAAATTTAATGATACATTTATAATTTATTGGTACAAATTTTATATGTATGATTATATCTTATGTTTTTATTTTTTTCTATTATAAAAGTACAATTTATATTGTTGGTTATTGGAAAATAAAAAGAAGCGATATATTTTATCGCTTCTTACTCTCATCATCTTTATTCTTTTATTAATGACTTATTCGCTCTTATAACTTCTTGATACAATAATGGTGACCACTTTTCATTTATATAGTCTTGAATTACCCAGCCCACTCTCAAAGGATTCTTTTGTTTTATATAGTTTGCAATTTCAGGATTTATATAAGAGGCATAGTAATATGGACTATTCCATGCTGTACCACCAGAAGACAAGCTTGTAAAATTTATATATAGATGATTTAAATCCTCACTATTGTTCATCGTTTCATTCATCGTATCTTTAATAGATTTTACTTTCTCATCATAACTCACTTTATATTTATCTTGTACTGTTACATTTACATTTTGATTTACAGTTGTGGTAAACGTCTCATTATCTGGCCAATAAAAATTATTATATCCTCCAGATTCATTACTACCACTATATCTTTTTAGTAGTACAATTTTCCCACGAGCATCTCCAAGTTTTATATTTCCTTCTGTTTTTAAAAAGATAGGATCAACAAAATAATTTTTTTCAAACGTACTACTAAATGGACCTTCTGCCCCTTTCATATCCTCATACTCTTTTTTTAAAGACATAATAATCGTTTCACTCGGGTTATCTCTTAAAAATTGTTTCGCTTCGTTTATGAATTCATGCAGTGTTACATAAAGATATAATGGCCCATGATGAAGAACTATCGTATTATCATCTGTTAAACGTCCTCTTATATCAAAAATGCGAGCTCCATGGTCCATTTGATAGCGAAAATCATATTCTTGCGTCATTCCCCATACTTGCTTAATCGGATTTTGCAACTTGAACGTCCCACTATCGTGTGTTCCTGGAATTGAAATTCGTGCTAACGGGATACTATCAGGTATAGGTTGCATCCATTTTGATAAATTTTCAAGCTCATTAACAGAGCTAGCTGCAACTACTCTCTTATCATGTAAAGCAAATACAAATGTGATAAATATTGTACTACATATGAATAATTTCAAAATTAACTTCTTATTGCTCATTATTATCCCTCTCTTTTTCTGTTTTTACATCAAACTTATTGAATATAATATAAGCTAGTTCAGAAAAAATAAATAACATTTCATCAATATGAAATATTGCATAGAAGTAAAGTTAAAAAATCATTCACATATACTAAATTAGAAAAATTTAAAGGAACTTCATCTGAAGTTCCTTTTACTTATTTTATGTTCAATACGTATGAACCATCTTTATTCTCATATTTATAGACGTATAAATAATATTTACCTGGCTTTGCATTATAAGTTCCTTTAACTACATTGCCTTCATTTTCACCATATGCTACATAGTTATTTAAATCTGATTCATGATGAAGTACCCATGTCATTCCGATATTTTGTTCATTTAGTAAAGAAATATTAATATTTTCCGGCGAATCAATTTGGAAAGTAAATACATCTACTCTATCACTATTATGTAGCGTTCCTTTCACCGGTGTATGAAAGTTAACTTTATTTGCCTGTCTAGGCTCATTATTTGGTTCATTTTCTGTTACTTGTAATTCATTCCCAACGTTTGGTTTTCTTTGTTCATAGCCTAAGTTTACTAGTATAGACTTCAAATCTGGTAAAACACCAATTTTATCTGCATATGGATCTTTAGATTTTGTTCCTGTACTCTGGTTGCTTAATATTGCTCTTAGTTCACTAGGTCTATATGGTTGTCCTAAATTTTCTTTAGCAATGCTTTGTACTAAAGTCGCTGCCCCAGCAATAATTGGCGAAGCACTAGATGTTCCGCTAAAGCTTGAAGTATAAAGGTTTACAGCACTTCTACTTTGTTCAGCTGTAGTTGTATCTACATTTTCTCCCCATCCGTACACATCAATACGGCTTCCATAATTCGAAAACCACATACGTTCATGAGGGAAAGATGAAGAGCCAGCTCCTACCATAATTGCACCCGAATCTTTAAAATCTTTACTATTACGATTTAAGACTTGCTTACCCTTTCTATCTTTGAACTCATCTAAATCATTCCACCCATTTGCTCCGGCCTCTATAATTACAATCCCTTTATCTGTACCAGCACGAATTGCATCAAAGATATCTGGTTGTACTTCAACAGGTAAATATTTATCACCATATCCATCGAAAGATGCTTGCGCCTCTAACAATAAAACATCCCCAGCTTCTAACTGATTTACAGCGCTTAATATTGCATCAGCCGTATTATACTGTCCATTATCTCTTATTTGAGAGATAACCTTTGCTTTCGCTTTTGGCGCAATCCCAATATTCCCAACTTCATTGTCCTCAGAGGATACAATTCCTAGTACAGACGTCCCATGACCGACATGCTGATCTATATTTCTTCCAGACATTAACTCAATTTTTTGATGTAATAAATCCTCATGATTTAATAACCATCCGTATTCCATATCAACAAAAGTGATACCATTTCCATTACCGCCTTGAATTCCCCAGGCGAAAGGCGCATTAATACCGTATGGGGCCGCTTCAAGATAACCTTGTTTTTTAAATCTAGGATTGTTACTAGGATTAAGAGCTACACTTGATGATTGCACTTCAGGTGGCATTATTTTCTCTTGTTTCTTCATATACGCATCTTCTATTAAAGAAGATGCCTTTAACTTATCTACTATTTCTTCTTCATACCCACTATTTTGATTTTGAAGAATATAGTAGTTTAATAAACTTGTAGATACATGATTAGGTGCTTTCACTTCAAGGTTTTGTATTTGTTCCGGGCTTACAGATGTGAATAAACGAGTAAATGTTACATCTGGATATTCTGTCAAAAGATCTTTTATTACTTTATCATTCGTTTGAGATTGTATTTGTTTTTCAATACCATCTTCATATGGCAAATCCAAATCCGCTTTAAATTTTACAATGATTTGCTTATCTGTTTCTTGTTCTATCCCTGATTTAATCTGCTGTTCTATAGAATCAGCATGTACACTATTGATAGTACCCCCTGTTCCTAAAAGTGTTGTAATGATTACAGTTGACGCACACATTTTTTGAAATATTTTCATTGCATTAATCCTCCTATTAATAATTAATCATTATATTAATCTATAATGATTTTATTTCTATAACGTATTCCCTTTCTACTAAATAGATTATAGTAATCAGAAATATGAACTTCAATGTATTTTCATATGCAATATTTCATATTCAGACTCTACACTACACGAAGATGAAACTTATAGTGATTATTTATTTTATATGTGCTAATATACTTACATTAATATATTACGCATATATACATTTCAAACTACATTACTTAATAGTTTCACCTTAATTTTTTCTTAGGAGGATTTACAATGAAATTACTAAAACTAAAACATATAATCCCTTTATCTGCAGCTGCAATTACATTCGTATGTAGTCAAAGCACAGCTGAAGCTTCTACCATTCATACAGTAAAAAAGAACGATACACTTTGGGGCATTAGTAAACAATACGGAGTTTCAATACAATCCATTAAACAGGCTAATAATAAAGGAAACGATCAAACCTTTATTGGCGAACAGTTACATATTCCAGGGTCCGTGAAATCAAATGAAATCACTGTTCCTCAAAACGCCAAGCCAGCCAACATTTCTGGACAAATTATTTATCAAGTACAACCGGGAGATTCATTAGAAACGATAGCAAGGCGTTACAATGTCACTGTCCAATCTATAAAACAAATGAACAATACAGTCGGAAACAAGCTTTATACAGGACAACATTTAAAAATCAACTCAAGCATTTCACAAAAAGAAAAAGACTTAATGGCACGCTTAGTTACCGCTGAAGCAGGTGGCGAATCCTATAAAGGAAAAGTAGCAGTAGCGAAAGTTATACTAAATCGTGTAAATGCAAAAGGTTTTCCAAATACAATAACAGGCGTTATTTATGAACCTATTAAATACGGATATGCATTTACTCCTGTTACAGATGGAAGAATTAATCAGCCTGCAAGCGCAGAAGCAAAAATGGCTGTAGAAGAGGCTATCTCCACAAATGGAGTACATTCTGACTGGCTTTATTTCTACAATCCAAAAACATCAACAGACAAGTGGATTACGACACGTCAAACAGTAGCAGTAATTGGTAACCATGTATTTGCTAAATAAGATTTAAAATCATTAACAGACCTCTTCACTTAAAAGGTCTGTTTTTTTCTATGTAAGATGTTATTAATCATATGACATAGTTATTTTTTAAACTGTTTCTTCTTTCAAATAAAAATTTTTGTATTTACTCCACCACTCGTAGAAATTAATAAAGCATCAAGTTCAAAAACTCCCACTTTATTAATAAAAGCTATTTCTTAACTTCATAAAATTGTTATACACTAGAAAAATAAAAAATAAACTATTCGTTAGCAGGTGGAAGAATATGTATGATGTTACGATTATCGGCGCTGGAGTAAGTAGCATTTTTATGGCTTATTCACTAGCTAAAAGTAACAAAAAAGTTTTAATTCTTGATAAAGGTAAAGCGCTAGAAGATCGCCATTGTCCTTTAGACGAAGGAAAAGTGTGTAATTGTACTACATGTGATAAATATTTCGGGTTTGGTGGTTTAGGAAAATCTGAAGGGAAATTTAATTATACAAACGGATTTGGCGGAGAACTTGAGAAAAAAGTCGGTAAAGAGGGTTTTATACAACTCATGGCTGAAGTAGATGAAATTCTATGTCAGTTTGGTGGAAGTTCGGTTTCAAAATATTCTACTGAAAATTCAAGTCTCACTAAGAGAGCTGAAGCGTGTGGTTTACAAATGCTAACAACAGAAGTAAGACATCTTGGTACTACACTTTCCAGTAACATTTTTCAGCAGCTCTATGAATTTTTACTGACGAAAATAAAGATCCAATTTCATATAGATGTACAACATATTCTGAAACAGGAAGATCATTTTACAATAGAGACAAATCAAGGAACAGTTCAAACTAAGCAACTTGTATTTGCAACTGGGCGCTCTGGGGCCGATTGGTTAAAAGAAATATGCAGTTCCCTAAATATTTCTCAGGAGCAAACACGTGTAGATTTAGGAATTAGAGTAGAAATGAAAGAACATCAATTACGTTCTATATTAAAAGATACTTTTGAAACAAAACTTTCTTATCAAGGTGAGCATTTCACAGCAACTACTTACTGTATGAATCCACAAGGCCGCATCATTCGAAAGTACGAAGAAGGTTTAGTTATGCCTGACGGTCAAAATTTTCGAGAACAAGGAACTGGCACTTCTAACTTAAATTTCACTTTATTTATTCCTCGCTATTTTCCTACTCTCAAAGAAGCAAATGTATACGCAAGTTCAATTATTGAAGGCATTAACCAAGGGCGAGATCGGATTGTTATACAGCGCTTAGAGGACTTACTAAAGAAACAACCTACGGTGGAAAACAGCATGGAGCATAATCGTATACACCCTACACTACAGGGGGATTATGGAGATTTGAATCAAGAAATCCCTCAATTATATATTGAAGGGCTCAAAGAGTTTTTATTACGCTTAGAACAATTTATACAAGAACCGATTGATAAAGATACTTTGTTATATGGAATTGACGGAAAGTTCTATGCTCCTACGATAAAACTCAATAACTATTTTGAAACAAGTGTGCATGGGCTATTTTTAATTGGAGATTGTTCAGGCGTTACGCATTCATTATCTCAAGCAGCTGCAAGTGGTCTGTATGTTGGAAAGTACTTATCTGACATTTAATTTCTATCATTAAAATGTCAGTCAAATATTTTTAATTTCAAAACACTTTACTCATATATAGTAAAAGTATATTAATAAGCCCCCTATCCTTCCCGGCTAATGATTAACCGACAAAAAATCAGGATTTTACAAAATACATATGTAATATAACTGTATATTTAAAACGATTGGCATTCAATTCTAATAAATTGAATGTCAACAGTTTTAAAAGTCTCTATCCATTTTCACTTTTATTTGTTCGATATTTTGTAACATCATCATAGTGTTTAATATGGTAGGATGTCTATAAGTCAATTTCACTACAACTATGACTTTTTCTGCCCGTTTCTCAAAAAGAGTTATATTTATGCTACTACGCTTTAAAAATCCCCATTGTATGTATATGAATACTTCAAATTATTCCCTTTAGAAAACAAAGTCTACATGGTTCATTCCATTCTAATAGTTATAAAAACACAATATATAACTTTAGTTAAATAAATTATATAAAGAAGGTGTAAAAATGAAGAACAAAATAAATTTACAGATGCAAAATATAAGTTTTGTTATAATAATGGCTTTAGCAGTATGGTTAAAAACATATCTTATTACGCGATTCAGTTTTGATTTAAAAATCGAGTCTTCAACGCAAGAGCTTATTTTATTTATTAGCCCTCTAGCCGCATCATTAGCGTTTGTTGGATTAGCATTATTTGCAACTGGTAAAAAGCGAAATTATATAGCGCTCTGTATTAATTTCTTATTAACAATCGTACTTGTTGGAAATGTAATGTTCTATGATTTTTATAGTGATTTCGTTACATTACCAGTACTTGGACAAACCTCAAACTTTGGCCAATTAGGCGGCAGTATTATAGAAATATTAAACTACAAAATTATACTCGCATTCGTAGACATTGTTTTCTTCTTTATTTTATTAAAAAAGAAATCATTGGTCTTTAAAACAGAACGTGTAACTCATTCTACGCGCTTGTTATACTTTCTTTTAACGATTGGTGTATTCTTTGCGAATCTACATCTTGCAGAAAAAGAGCGCCCTGAATTATTAACAAGATCATTCGACCGAGTTATGCTTGTCAAAAATTTAGGCTTATATACTCACCAAGTATATGACTTAACACTGCAAGTAAAAGCTGGGTCACAAAAAGCACTTGCTGATAGTAGTAAATTACAAGAAACTGAAAACTACGTAAAAGCAAATCAAAGCGAGCCAAACCCTAATATGTTTGGTGCAGCGAAAGGAAAAAACGTAATTGTCGTCACTCTTGAATCCTTGCAAACCTTCTTAATAGGCGCATCAGTGAACGGGCAAGAAGTTACACCATTCCTAAATGAATTCATAAATGAAAGTTATTACTTTGATAACTTTTTCCATCAAACTGGTCAAGGGAAAACATCCGATTCAGAATTTCTAATCGATACGTCGTTGTATCCATTAAATCGAGGAGCTGTATTCTTCACACACGGTAACAATGATTATACTGCAACTCCAGAAATTTTACGTCAACAAGGTTATTTCACTTCTGTATTTCATGCAAATAACGCAACATTTTGGAATCGTAATATTATGTACTCCGCTCTTGGTTATGACCGTTACTATAATGAACTTGATTACAAAATCACACCAGAAACAAATTTAAATTGGGGATTAAAAGATATCGAATACTTTGATCAATCAGTAGATATATTAAAAACTGTTAATCAACCATTCTATGCTCGTTTCCTTACTTTAACAAACCATTATCCATTTACGTATGATGAAGATACAAAATTCATTGAACCATACACCTCTGGTAATGGCGTATTTGATCGTTACATCGTAACAGCACGTTACTTAGACGAATCCATTAAAAAATTTATTGAACGTCTAAAGGCCGAGGGGCTTTACGATAATTCTATTATTGTGTTATACGGTGATCATTATGGCATTTCCGAAAAACATAATCGTGCAATGGCACAGTTTTTAGAAAAAGATCAAATAACAGAATTTGATACTTTAAATTTACAACGTACACCTTTATATATTCATATTCCAGGACAAACAGAAGGTCAAACTATTTCAAAGCCTACGGGACAAATCGATATGAAACCTACTATTCTAAATTTATTAGGTGTTGATTCTACGAATGATATCCGTTTTGGCCATGATATGTTTTCAGATGAATATACTGGCTTTGTTGTTTTACGTGATGGTAGCTTCGTTACAGATAAGTATGCATACAAAAACAACACTTTCTACGACCGTATAACAGGTGAAATTGTAGATTTACCAAAAAAAGAAGCTCAAGCCCTCATTAAACGTGCACAAAATGAATTACGAATGTCTGACAAAATTATTGAAGGCGATTTATTACGTTTCTCAGAAAGCAATAAAATTAAAACTGGCGAAGTACAAACTAAAATTAAAGAAACAGAAAAATAATCTATATATGAAAAAGGAGCAACTTATTACAGTTGCTCCTTTTACTTTCTTATAACACATCAGATCGTGTATATACAAAATCTGATGTGTTTACTTTTATTCTACGCTTGTTTCTAAAGCTACATCCGTATAGGTATTATCATCACCTATATTTAAAATTACTTCACATTGACGCAATCTCAATTCAAAGAGCATGATAGAATCATGATAGATTTCAGGATTTGATTTCATCTTATGTAACATCTCTTGTTTTTCTTGTATTTCTAAATGCGTGTTTTCTACAGCCTGCTTTAAGGAGTTAAAGGGATTCCTAAAGAATATATTAATATCTCGCTCTTGTGTGTTTTCAAACAGCTCAAATTGCAAGAAAAATTTCTTCATAATAGAAGCCGTTACTTCAGTATAATCTTCATTTTCTACATACTGTTTATATTTGTTATATAGCATAGATTTATTTTTAGGAAGAACTCCAAATAATTTACCGGCACTTTTCAGTAAAAATTGTGCTGGCGTAAATCGACGTAAAATATTTACTTCATCCATTTGTATTCTAGTCGTCATCCTGTCAGTATCTCTGCGCCAGTCATCAAGCACTTTAAAGTCACATTCTAACTGTATTCTATTTTCTCCAAATAGTGAATTAAGCCCTTCACTAAGTTCTTCTAAATACGTTTGACTTTGAAGAAGCTCATTATTAGAAGTTGCAATCCAATTTTGCATAGAAAGAGCAAAATTAGGTAATACAGTTTGTTCTAAATATTTATGTACTCTTTCATTCATTGCTTTATTTAGTTCCGTATCCATGTGCCCGAAATCACTTTCTTCACTAATTAAATTAGAACAGCTCTTTAATATCTTCGGAATATTTTCGGTAAGATCATTTGTAATTTCAGTCTTCATTGAACGATATGATTGTGTAATGAAATGAATTTTTTCCCTCTCAAATGCAGTAAGGTTATTAATGCTACCGTTTAGTTTCACTAGCATATCTTCATTCCAATTAATAGCATCCACCAGATTATTTTCTTTCTCAACACGTTTATCCAAAAGATATGTAATTGTTTTTCGAATGAAAAATAATAACTTTTCAGTACGTTCTGCATCGATATTTTTATGATTAAAGTTAAAATGAATAAACTCGATTAGACCATTTAATTGTTGACTACTTGTATATAACGAGGAATAAGGGAAAATTCTCGCATACGGGAAATATGTATTTATTCTCGTTGCCGTATCATGTAATACCCTTTTCACTTCTGCTTCACTGTAAATGTTATCGATTTTATTTAATAAGAAATGAATTTGTAAATTTGGCGTATGTTCTTGAATACTTAATAGAATATCACGTTCTTTATCAGTAAAAGGTGAATCCGCATTCAATACGAATAGTAATTCGTCTACAGAATTTAAATATTCGAATATCTCATCTCTAGTGTCGTTATTTCTATTAAAGCCAGGTGTCACTACAAATGTAAGTTTATTTTCATTTAAAAATCTGCATGGTAATTTAAATTCAACACACGCTCTATCTCTATATGTTTGATGGTGCTGAGACATCATATTATGGTAATCAGTGATATCTTCCGTTGTTGTAATTGCTGAGTCTGTTATAGCGTTTATTTCTATATGAGCATCATTTTTTAAAACTACTACATTTGAAATTGATTTTTCTAATATATTTTCTCCTAATATAGAGTTAATAAATGTAGTTTTTCCGTTTCCTGAAGTTCCCGTTACTAAAATACGATTTGTTCTTAAATCTGCGAGCTCGTCAACTAACCACTTAAATCGGTGACCTATTTCTATATTCTGCTTTTGTGCCCACTGTGTAATAGATTCAAAAAGGTGTAAGCTGTACTCTAAGCCATTTACATGATTAATAGAATGTGAAAGTAAGTTTTCCGCATGTTCTATATTTGCTGAATCTATTTTGGAAGGGAAAATCTCATCCCATGCCAATACAGCTGCAGATGGAAATACAGCATAAGATGGATTGACTACCTTTAACCAGTTTGCTAACAGATTTGGTATGATATCGTCTAATTGTCTAAGCGTATATTGACCTTGAATTAATGCAAAGTACGTTTCTTCGTAAAGAGCAGAAACTTTGTTCCATATATCGGACGAATGTATTTCAATATGTAAGAAAAATTCATTTATTGTATTAAGCCATAATAAATAATTTGGTTCATCTTTATAACTGTTCCAAAGTGATGAAACCATTTGTGTAAATTGTACTTGATCTACATTATTTAATGTAGCTAATGCATCATAAAAATAGTCTGGTGAAATATGTTTAGTAAACCCTTTATCGATATATCCTTTTAACACCTCAAACCAAGGATACGATTCTATTCGAATTAACTCATTCACAGCAAGCTCTACTGCACTATCAAAATCTTGCTGTTCCTCATAAAAGGAACGGGCAATTTTTGTGACATTCGGATAATCAGGATTTAAAGAAACTGCTTCTTTAATAACACCGAAAGCTGAGTCAAAATTATTTTGCTCAATGTAAAGAGAAAGTAATTGTAGTCTAATTTCGGTCATCAATATTTTATTATCAGTAGTAATGGAAGTATAAATATTTTCAGCATCTGGTAATTGATTAAGTTCGAAATAAGCATCCGCAATATTTTTTTGTGCCCATGGTGCTAATTCATTACTAACCTTCTCCCATTTAAAAATAGCTGCTTCAAAATCTTGATGACGATAATAAAATTCACCTTGCGCAAAACGAATATAAGACCCATCAGAAATCTCATTTTTTTCTTCGTTTACATAAGCTTGTCCAAGTACGTCAAGAGTTGGTTTTGTTTCATTCTCCATTAGGAACGTTTCATAATACATCTTTTTTATTAATTGTTTTTCTAATCTCATCTTTTCCCCCACTATATCTTGAAAATAAATTTTTAAGATATGTCAATGCTTTTTGTATGTATGCTTTTTATCTTAACAAAGAATATCTTTTGGAAAATTTCATTTTCCTTTCATTTTTCAAGTTAGATTGAATTTTTATGAGAAAAGTTTCAGTTTTTTTTCAATTCCCTTTCAGTTATGAAACAGCATTAAATGTTCCTAATAACCTAATAACACTATAATATTCCACATTATATTATCAAGAAAACCCCATATAAACCATATTATAAAAACAATCTATAATGAATTTATATGCACAATTCACTGTGCTGTTAAACAAAAAAATAACAATAGGAGCCAACATCTATTCATACCATTTCTTTCTCAAATTGTTTTCCTTTAAAATATTTCAGTAGTTATGTAATTAAATTCCATTAACCTATATAAATAACTAGTCCAAAAAATATCTATATGCATATCATGTTATAGTAAAGAATTTAGGAGATCCTAAAAGGAGGCATTTTCATGTTTGAAGATAAATCTAAAATAAATTACCCATATGAATTTACTGAAACTACAACAGTTCCTCTAAAGAACCCCATTGACAAAAAATTCAAGAACGGTACAGATACACATAACTTCCCAATTAAGAAGCACTATAAAGAGCAAGTTCTATACACTGAAAAAATTAATAATAATAAAAATAAGTAATTGTATAGATCCTTATAACAATTAGCCAAATAAGAAGCAACATTTAACCATCCATAATTATTTGGTTAGTAATGTAGAAATCTTTATTATACAATTCATGCACCTTTTAAAAAGTGCTGTATACAGCGCTTTTTTATACATAGATAAATTTAAGCTAATGCAACCAAGAAATAAACTGTAAAATTACTTCAGCATATTCTCGTTTAACTATTAAATCTACATATTAAAAGGGAGCAACAGTAAATGTTGCTCCCTTTTGAAATGTAATCTATTCACTCTACATAACCCTCTTAAACATCTTCTCCAACTCATAAGTAGAATGATGCACAAGAATCGGTCTTCCGTGTGGGCATGTGTATGGGTTTGTTGTTGTACGAAGTTCTTCCAGTAAAGCAAATATTTGATCGTTCGTTAAATATTGATTTGCTTTAATGGATGCTTTACAGCTCATCATGATAGCTGCTTCTTCACGTAACTTCTTAATATCAACTTTTTTTAGTTTAACAACTTGCTCCATCATTTCATCGATAATTTCTGTTTCTTGTCCTTTCGGGAACCACGTTGGATGCGAGCGGACGATAAAGGATTGATGGCCGAATTGTTCTAAAAATAGCCCGACTTTTTTTAGTTCTTCTAACTGTTCTTCGACACGTAAAAATTCAGTAAGAGATAGATCAATACGGTACGGTACAAGTAACTCTTGTACTTCTTGCGCTACCCTTCCTACTTTATCACGGAAGTATTCATAATTAATACGTTCCTGCGCAGCATGCTGGTCAATCATATATAAGCCTTTATCATTTTGAGCGAAAATATATGTTCCATGCATTTGTCCAATTGGATAAAGCGGTGGTAAGTCATTCCCGTTCATTTCAATCTCTTTTATTTCCCGAACTTCTTCTTCTAATTCCTCTAGTTCAAAGTCCTCTTCATTACTGTCCCACGATTTCTCTTCTTGAATTGGTTCTTCGATTATCGGTTTAGTGGATGGTTGCCAACTTTGTTCTTCTCTCACGAGCGACTGTGGTGGTTGCCATTCTTGCTTCGGTGGTTGCCAAAGCTGCGCTGGCTGTTTCACAGTCTGCGGTTCTTCTTGTTTTGCATCCATGCCAGTCGGTAAAATGATGTCCGGCATAGATGGTTCTTTCGGCTTCGCATGCTCAAACTGGAACTGTTCTTGCACACTTTCGTCTTTTTCTTTTTTCTTCGTTGTTACACCTGCATCTGGAATAAGCTGTATTTTTTTAAATGCAGCTTGCAATGTTTCTTCGATCAGCTTTAGCAATTCTTGTTCTTTACTAAAACGAACTTCTAACTTCGCTGGATGTACGTTAACGTCAACTAGCATTGGATCCATTTCAATCGATAAGAAACCAATTGGATACCGGCCAACTGGCAGTAATGTATGGTATCCTTGCTGAATTGCTTTCATTAATACAAAGTTTCGAACGTAACGACCATTTACAATCGTTGACATATAATTACGAGATGCTCTCGTTACTTCTGGTAATGTTACATAGCCTTTAATTGTAAAGTCTAAAGATTCGGCTTCAATTGGAACAAGCTTCTTCGCAACTTGAATACTGTAAATCGATGCAAGTACTTGTCTTACATCACCGTTACCTGACGTATGAAGCAATTTCTTTTCATTATGAAACAGTTTTAACGATACCTCTGGATGTGACATTGCAATACGATACACGATATCTGTAATATTTCCGAGCTCTGTATGAATGGTTTTCATATATTTAAGACGCGCTGGTGTATTAAAGAATAAGTTTTGTACTGTAATATCTGTTCCTTTTCGGCTCGCAGTCTTCTCTTGCTTTATAATGTCTCCACCTTTAATAATAAGGTGTGTACCAGGCGCATCACCTGTGCTAGTAATTAATTCTAATTCACTAACTGAGGCAATACTTGGCAATGCCTCACCGCGGAAACCGAGTGTTCTTATGCGGAACAGATCGTTTTCATCTTTAATTTTACTCGTTGCATGGCGTTCAAAAGCGACGATACAGTCTTCTTCTGCAATACCATCACCGTTATCAATGATACGAATTTTCGATAACCCAGCTTCTTCTAAGTGGATTTCAATAGATGTACTATTCGCATCGATAGAATTTTCCACAAGTTCTTTTACGACTGAAGCAGGGCGCTCTACTACTTCCCCTGCCGCAATTAAGTTAGAGAGTTGGTCATCGAGTTTGCGAATTTTCCCCATCTACTTACTCATCCTTTCTTTAACTTTTTCTGTAAGCGATACAATTCGTTCATCGCTTCTAAAGGTGTCATATCAAGTAAATCGATTTTTTTAATTTGCGCCAGTACTGCTGTTTCTTTTTGATCTAGCAGAGGCTTTTCTTGTTTCTTCGAAGACTGTTCTCCTCCAAAGAAAGATAGTTGCGATTCTTCTTCAGTCTCTACTTTCGTTTCCTGTATTTCTGCTATTTCCTCTTTTACAACTACAGGTTCTGGAGCAGCTTCTTGTACTTTTACTTCTACTCGTTTTGGAATAATAATTTCTTCCTGTCCTTCTAGCTGTGCTAACACTTCTTTCGCACGAGCGATTAGGCTATCTGGAAGCTCCGCAAGTTGCGCAACGTGAATTCCGTAACTTTTATCAGCTGCTCCATCTTGAATTTTATGAAGGAATACTACTTTTCCATTCTCTTCAATTGCTGAAACGTGTACATTTTTCAGTTGATCTAAACTCTCTTCTAACACCGTCAATTCGTGATAATGCGTAGAGAATAACGTTTTTGCACCAATTTGGTCATGAATATGTTCAATAATCGCTTGTGCAAGTGCCATACCATCATACGTAGATGTACCGCGTCCAATTTCATCGAATAAAATTAAACTTCTTTCTGATGCGTTTGCAATTGCATTTTTCGCTTCTAACATTTCGACCATAAATGTACTTTGACCTGAAATTAAATCATCCGCTGCACCAATTCTCGTAAAGATTTGGTCAAATACAGGTAATACTGCTTCTGTTGCTGGTACGAAACAACCGATTTGCGACATAACCGTTACAAGTGCTAATTGTCTCATATACGTACTTTTACCAGACATGTTCGGACCTGTAATTAAAAAGACATCCATATTCTCTGGCATAATACAATCATTCGGTACATACAATTTCCCGTTCAATACTTTTTCAACAACAGGATGACGACCATCTTTAATAAAGATTTCGCGCTTCGTTGTCAGTACAGGTTTTACAAACTGTTCTTCTTCACTAACTGTCGCAAAACTTTGCAGTACGTCTAATTCACTAATTACTTTCGCTAAATGTTGTAATTTCGGAATAAATACTTTTACTTCTTCACGAAGTGCTGTAAATAAATCGTATTCTAGCTGTACAATTTTTTCTTCAGCTTCTAAGATTAACGTTTCTTTTTCTTTCAGTTCATCTGTAATGAAACGTTCAGCATTAGCAAGCGTCTGTTTACGCTCATAGCGACCTTCTGGAAGTGCTGCAAGATTCGCTTTCGTTACTTCAATGTAGTAACCGAAAATACGGTTGTATCCGATTTTTAATGATTTAATTCCGGTAATATCACGTTCTCTTTTTTCAAGCTCAGCAATCCACGTTTTCCCGTTTTTACTAACGTAACGATATTGATCAAGCTTGTCATTATAACCATCTTTAATAATATCTCCATCTTTAATCGAAAGCGGTGGGTTTTCTTGAATACTTCTTCCTAGTAATTCTGTTAAGCTTTCACATGGATCTGCACCTTGAATTAATCTCGATGCATAAGCGTTATCTAACAAACTAATTGCTTCTAAAATAGCTGGTACTTGCAGCAATGAACGTCTTAATTGTAATAAGTCTCTTGCATTTACGTTACCAAATGCAACTTTTCCTGCTAAGCGTTCTAAATCATATACTTCTTTTAACTTTTCTTTTAAATCTTCACGTAAGAAGTAATCATTTACAAACGTTTCAACCATTTCTAAACGCTCTTCAATTCTTTCTTTCTGTATAAGTGGACGTTCCATCCACTGTTTTAACATACGACCACCCATAGCTGTTTTCGTCTTATCCAATAACCATAATAGTGATCCTGTTTTCTCTTTCGTTCGAAGTGTTTCTGTCAGTTCTAAATTCCGCTTTGAATGTACATCAATTTTCATAAATTGATTCGTATAATAAATTTCTACTGGTTGCAAATGATCTAAAGAACGTTTTTGTGTTCTTATTACATAGTTAAATAAGCGTCCAACTGCTTTAATTAATTTTGCTTGTGAAACATTTTTCACAAGATGTTCTAATCCTTCCGGAATTGCCGTTGCATCTTCATACGAAATCGTCATTTTCAATGTTTCAGTTAACTTGTTTAGTTCATCTTTAGAAAATGAAGAATCAACAACAATTTCTTTCGAACCAGTTGCATACACTTCTAATAAAATATCTTCTACTGAACCAGTCAATAACGTTACTGTATTTTGTCCAGTCGTTAAGTCGTTACAAGCTAATGCATACGATCCATCTTCAAAATGTGTTAATGCGGCTAAGAAGTTATTTTCTTTCTCATCAATTGTACGCCCTTCCATCATCGTTCCTGGCGTAATTAATTGTACTACTTCACGACGTACTACACCTTTAGCTGTTTTCGGATCTTCTACTTGCTCACAAACAGCTACTTTATATCCTTTTTCAACAAGTTGTTCAATATAGTTTTTAGCCGCATGATACGGTACACCGCACATTGGTATACGTTCACTACTACCGCCATCTCGGCTCGTTAATGTAATTTCAAGTTCATGAGCTGCTTTTACAGCATCCTCAAAGAACATTTCATAAAAATCGCCTAAGCGAAAAAATAAAAAGGCATCTTGATAATCTGCCTTAACCTTTAAATATTGCTGTATCATAGGCGTATATTGAGTCATACTTTTCCTCCATAATTCTTACATGATAATCTATTTTCATATATGTCGCATTTCACGGACACTCTTATCTCCTATTTCAGGAGTCTTTCTTCATTATAACATATTTCATAAAGAATCATGTTCATTCAGCGCCACTTATGTAAAGTAAAAAGCTAGGAAGAACTTCTCCCTAGCTTTCTATTACTCTTCTTCTGCATCAACGATAAAGTTCGGATCTAATTCTTCAAATTCATCATCAGCAATTTGGAAATCATCATCTGATTCTACGCAGCCTTCAGGATTTACACTTACACAAATTTTCGTTTCTCCAACTACTTCTGTTACAAATTCACGTTCTACAGTTACAACAATTTTATTACCATTTGGTGATACAAGTGCTTCTAAACAATTTGGCGGCTGAATAACACGAGCAATAATTTCTAAATCGTCACCAGAAAAGTTTTTATCACGATAACCAATACTTACTTCGTCCGTATAGTTCACACGTTCTGTTACAACTTCAGTCTTTGTATTTCCATCAAATGAATACCAAGTGTTCACATCATAGAAACCTTCAATTTCCACATGTTTTCCATTCTTTCTTGCTTCGTACGAGTGGTTAATTACCCAGCACCCTAAAATACTTGTTGGCTCATTATTCGATTCACATGTATGCGTTGACTTTGTATACTTACGTCCTTTTCCAACCACTGCTTTTGTAATAATCTCTCTAAATTCGGACATTCGTAACCCTCCTCAATCACTATTCACTTAATCATATGCGTGACAATAGCGGAATGTGTCATTCTTTTTTTGAGAAGAACTTACGTTTAATCCACAAAAAAAAAGAGATGTCAATATGACATCTCTTTAACAACCACAATTTCCTTTTTTACTTTCTACCGCTGCGCCAGTTTCACCCTTTAGTACATCGCCACCAGTTGAAATTAATATTTCATCTGTTACGTTGTTAGAAATTGTACTAGCAACTAACTGTAATAAGTCATTTACGTATGTTTGTGAAGATTTAAATTGTTGTACGACTGGAATACTGTCTAACTTATCTTGCAATGCATCAATTTCAGCTTCTACCTTTTTTAAAGCTTCCCATTTCCCGTAATGTTGCAAGTTTACTGCTTGTTTTTGCAGTGCTTTAATTTCATCGATTGCGCGCTTTACATTTTCATTTTTATGAATTTGCGCCTCTGCTTTCTTAAAAAAATCAACTTCTTCTGTTTCAGAAATCATTTTTGCTAATTCTTTCGCTTGTTCAACAATGTCATCTTTCGAATATACTTTCATCTATTATTTCACCTCAATCGGCTCTTCAACTAATTCCCCGTTAAGAGACCAAGTTTTTGCTTCCGTTATTTTCACTTTCACAAGCTGACCAATTAAAGATTTTGAAGCGACGAAGTTTACAAGTTTATTCGTACGAGTATAACCTGCAAGTACTTCCGGATTATTTTTACTTTCCCCATCAACTAACACTTCTACAATTTGACCTTTGTAACGACTATTCTTTTCAATTGCTAACGTATTTACTAGTGTATTTAAACGCTGAAGACGTTCTTTCTTTACTTCCATCGGTACATTATCTTTCATTTTTGCAGCTGGTGTACCTTCGCGAGGAGAATAAATGAATGTAAAGGCAGTATCAAACCCTACTTCACGATATAACGACATCGTTTCTTCAAATTGCTCATCTGTTTCATTTGGAAAACCAACGATAATATCTGTTGTTAATACTACATCTGGAATTGCTTCTTTAATTTTTCTTACAAGTTCTAAATAATGCTCACGCGAATATTTACGTGCCATAATTTTCAGCATATCTGTACTTCCAGATTGAACTGGTAAATGGATATGTTCTACTAGGTTGCCACCTTTTCCAAGCACTTCAATTAAGTGATCATCGAAATCACGTGGATGGCTCGTTGTAAAACGAATACGGGCAATATCAACTTTACGAAGTTCGTCCATTAAATCGCCAAGACCGTATTCTATATCTTCAAAGTCTTTACCATATGCATTTACGTTTTGTCCAAGTAACGTAATTTCTTTATAACCATTTGCAGCTAAATGACGAATCTCTTGGATAATATCTTCTGGACGTCTACTTCGCTCTTTTCCGCGTGTATACGGTACAATACAATACGTACAGAATTTATCACAGCCATACATAATATTTACCCAAGCTTTAATATCACCACGACGTACTTTCGGAAGGTTTTCAATTACGTCACCTTCTTTTGACCATACTTCAACTACCGTCTCTTTCGAGAACATCGCATCTTTTAGAATGTACGGTAGTCTATGAATATTATGCGTTCCAAATACCATATCTACATGCTGATTTTTTTGCATAATTTTATTTACAACAGATTCCTCTTGAGACATACAACCACATACACCAATTAAAAGGTCTGGATTTCTTCGTTTGAGTGACTTTAAATGGCCTAGCTCACCAAACACCTTATTTTCAGCATTTTCACGAATTGCACAAGTGTTTAATAAAACTACATCTGCATCCTCAGTTGAAAAAGTTGGTTCATATCCAAGTGCTGTGAAAATACCTGCCATTACTTCCGTATCATGCTCATTCATTTGACAACCATATGTACGAATATAGAACTTTCTTCCTGTACCAAAATTGCGAAACTCTTCAGGTAAGCCAAAATCCCGTTCAATTTTAACTTCTTCTTTCCCACGCTTTTTCGCATCCTTTAAGGAAGGTGGTTGATATACACTTTCAAAGTATTTACTATAATCTTTCTCTTCTTTTTTCATAGAGGAATTTGCTTGTTGACTTGCTAATCGTTGTTGCTCGTTCATCGGTAATCTCCTTTCACCCTTAACTATACACACTCTATAGTCCATTTTAATGCGCTTAGACTCACCTCAAAAATGGTTAGATAGCTGGAGAGATAACTTGTCCTTTGAAACTTGAGTAATCAATCTAATCATTCATAAGAATGAAGTCTTCCCCACGCAAATAGACATTCCCTTTTTATCATTTCTTGTTGTCCTACCCAAAAGCATATTGCTTTATCCCTATAAACATTACCATAGTATGACGTGTTTCGCCAATCTTAACAATACAAAGGCCTTTTATTACCTTACATTTCATAAGCAATGAACTTGCCATTTTCATACAACGATTTATATATTATTTTATCATTCTGAATTTTCTAAGTAAATAAGGCTACCCTATATTTTGTACATAAAAAAAGGTTGCCAAATCGGCAACCTTTTTTTCTTACATTACATAAATTCAGCAACAAGCTCATCAAACATTTTCTGATCCATATTTAAATCAGATTTCACTAAAGGCTCTTCACTATAGCCTTTAACAAGTTCTTGATATGATGGTTGCTTAGTATTTTGATAAATTAACCCTGTTACTAAACCGTTATTTTCCATTAAAGTTTGCATAGCCATCATGCGATTAGATGGATCATATCCCTCTACTGTGCTTAGTTTCGTTAAGTTCTCTTTAAACCAATCGTAAGTATTTACTTTATTGTAAGTAACACATGGGCTAAATACGTTAATTAATGAAAATCCTTTATGGTTAATACCAGCTTCAATAATTTGTGTTAATTCTTTTAAATCACTCGAAAAGCTTTGCGCCACAAATGTCGCACCAGCTGTTAAGGCCATTTCCATTACATTTAGTGATGGTTCAATTGAACCTTGTGGTGTGCTTTTCGTTTTAAATCCAGCTTCACTACGTGGTGAAGTTTGCCCTTTTGTTAATCCATAAATTTGGTTATCCATTACGATGTACGTAATGTCGATATTACGACGAATAGAATGGATTGTATGTCCCATACCAATCGCAAATCCATCACCGTCACCACCTGAAGCGATAACTGTTAAATCACGATTTGCCATTTTCACACCTTGTGCAATCGGAAGGGCACGACCATGAATACTATGCACACCATATGAATTAATATAACCTGAAATACGGCCTGAACAGCCGATACCAGAAATAACAGCAAGTTCATCTGGATTTAGGCCAACGTTAGCTGCCGCACGTTGAATTGCAGCTTGCACTGAGAAGTCTCCGCAACCTGGGCACCAGTTTGGCTTTACACTGTTACGAAAGTCCTTAAATGTTGCCATTTAATACAACCCCTTTTTTGCATTCGTTGTAAATCTCTTTCGGCAAGAATGGGTTTCCATCATATTTTAAAAGACTAGAAATTTTCTCACCATTACCAAGATTCATTTTCATAATGTTAGCAAGCTGACCTGTTGCATTGTTTTCTACTACTACAACACGCTTCGCCTTTTTCACAAGTGGATCGATTTCAGCTGTTGGGAACGGGTGAATTAAACGCACATGAGCATGGTTTACTTTCATACCCTCTTGTTCTAAACGCGTCATTGCCTCTTCGATCGCACCACGAGTTGAGTTAAATCCAACAAGCAATACGTCTGCTTCTTCATGCTTAACATTTTTATAAACAGGGGTATTAAACTTCAAGTTCTCCATTTTACGGAAACGTTTGTCCATTTGATCTTTACGGTTTATTGCTGATTCCGACGGTTTTCCAGTTTCATCATGTTCTACACCTGTAACATGGTGAACACCATTTTTCATACCAGGTAAAACACGTGGTGAAACGCCGTCTTCTGTTACTTCATAACGCTTGAAGTATGCTTTATTTTCACGTTCTGGTAATTCTGCTTCTAAATCAAGCTTACCACGACGAATTTCCACTTTATCTAATTTAAGTGGTTCTACTGTTTGTTTTCCTAACGAAAGCTGTAAATCTGTTAAGAAAATAACAGGAACTTGATATTCTTCAGATAAGTTAAATGCTTCTACAATGTCATAGAAAGCTTCTTCAACTGTACTTGGCGCCATTACGATTTTTGGAATTTCACCATGCGTACCGTAAATCATCGCCATTAAGTCAGACTGTTCTTGTTTCGTTGGTAATCCTGTACTTGGGCCGCCACGTTGTGTATCAACAATTACTAATGGGGTTTCTGTAATACCCGCTAAACCGATTGCTTCCATCATTAATGAAAGACCAGGACCAGCAGATGCCGTTAATGTACGAACACCAGCATAGTTTGCACCGATTGCCATTGTACAAGCTGCGATTTCATCCTCAGTTTGGATTACTGTTCCGCCGACTTTCGGTAATTTTTTAATTAAGTATTCCATAATTTCTGATGCAGGTGTGATTGGGTATGCTGACATAAAACGAGCACCACCAGCTACCGCACCAAATGCGATTGCATCGTTTCCAATCATAAACATGCGTTTTTTACCATCAGCTTTTTCAAGCTGCATCATGTTTACTTTCTCACCTAGTAATTCTTTCATATATTGAGAGCCGCGTTTAATTGCGTCCATATTCTTTTGAACGACTTGCTCTCCTTTACGACCAAAGATTTCTTCAACAACATCTAAATAAGCTGTTTCATCTAATCCTAATACTGCACTTGATGCTCCAACAGCAACCATGTTTTTCATTAATGATGTGCCTAATTCTGAAGCAATATCTGTAAACGGTATCACATATAGATTTACATCTGTATTGTCAGGTATTGTTGGATTAAATTTCGCATCCGCAACTACAATTCCACCTGGACGTAGTTCGTGGAAATTAAAATCAATTGTTTCTTGGTCAAAAGCAATTAAAATATCTAAATCATCTGAGATCGCTCGTACTTCTGTTGTACTTACACGAATTTTATTATTTGTATGGCCGCCTTTTATACGTGATGAGAAGTGGCGGTAACCGTATAGGTAATATCCTAATCGGTTTAATGCAATACAGAAAATTTCTCCTGTACTTTCAATTCCTTCACCTTGTTGGCCTCCAACTTTCCATGAAAGTTGACTAATCATCTCCTACACCCCTTTTGGCTGCATTCATTGTAGTGTATTTTTTTACAGTAATAGTTTAGCATTTTTTATGCAAATAAACTACAACGGACGCAAATTATGCCTCTTCTGATTTCCCTGAATCTTTAGTATAAAGCTTTTTTGTTTTTCATTCTAGTATTAGGTCTTAAAAAAAGCAATAAAATCAAATGAATTAATTTTGATTTTTCTGAATTTTAAATCGAAATTTAAAAACTCATATGTTCTACAAAATTATCATATAAAAATCGTTCTACAGTAGATGCAGCATAGTGTTTACAAAGCTCATTCATTACATTTTCATAATCTCGATACGCTGATACATTTACAACTGTTTCTAAAATCCCATCAAAATCAGAACCAAATCCTATATTGCGCTCTCCACCTAATGAACAAATATATTCGATATGTCTTACTATATCTGCTACATTCGCTTGTTTTTCATTTGTTAGAAACTGCGGTACAAAAGTGACACCAATCATGCCATTTCGCTTTATAAGAGCTTTAAGTTGTTCATCGTTTAAATTACGTGGGTGCTCGCAAAGTTTCATACAATTTGAGTGGGAAGCAATAGGATTTTTTGCAATCTCTATAACATCCCAAAAACTTCTTTCATTCAAATGAGACACATCAGTCCATACATGTAATGCATTCAGTTCTTGTACAACATGTTTACCAAAAGTCGTTAAACCCGCCCCACGTGTCTCTAGCGCACCATCAGCTAAGAGATTGGCATAATTCCATGTTAGTCCAAAAGAACGTACTCCTAGGCGATACAACAACCGTAATTTCATTGCATCTTTTCCAATTGCTTCGCATCCTTCAATTGTTAATATCGCTCCAATCTCGTCCTGTTTTAATATGTTAATATCATCTTTTGTCTGAATAAACTTCACACCTGGTAGGGATAAAATTTCATTATAAAAAATATCTACCATTTGTAATGCTACTTCAAATCGGTTTTCATATGCCACTGTTTCTGGTACATATATAGCAAAACATTGTATACTTCCTTTTCTTCTCTTTAACTGTTCAAATGTAATATGTAATTGTGAATCATCTTTAAAATTCCTTTTCCCTTGTGCATTCCATAACTGAAGAAGCACGTCACAATGAGCATCAAAAATTTTCATTTTCATTCCTCCATTATAAAAACAACCTGTTTGCATACTGCAAACAGGTTGTTTAAACTTAACGAGGTTCTACAATTAATTTTATTGCTGTACGCTCTTCGCCATCAATCATAATATCTGTAAACGCTGGGATACAAATCAGGTCCAAACCACTAGGCGCTACAAATCCTCTTGCGATTGCTACTGCCTTTACAGCTTGGTTCAATGCACCTGCACCAATAGCTTGAATTTCTGCTGTTCCGCGTTCGCGAATAACACCTGCAAGTGCACCAGCTACAGAATTAGGGACCGACGTTGCTTTAACTTTTAATATTTCCATTCCGCGTTTCCTCCTCGTTTCTTTAAAAAGTATTAGCAATTATTTCACTTTAACTTATATTCACGAGGAATGGCGCGTATTCCTGCTAAATTTTCGTAATTTTTCTAAAAAATTAAAATATAATAACTCATCTAAAATTTAACGAAAATTTACTCAAAAAATGGTTGATCGTCATTAATTAAAATACGTTCAATTTTCTTTGCTTTTCCTGTATTTGGATCCACATCAATTAACACTGCACTTAATTGCGTTCTACCATTTGTTACTTCAAATCGTACTGGTAAGTTTGTTAAAAACTTCTTCAATACTGCTTCTCTGTCCATACCTAATATTCCGTCATACGGCCCTGTCATCCCAACATCTGTAATGTATGCCGTTCCGCTTGGTAAAATACGGTTATCCGCTGTAGGGACATGCGTATGCGTACCTACTACTGCTGTAGCACGTCCATCTACATACCAACCTAGCGCTTGTTTTTCACTTGTAGTCTCCGCATGGAAATCAACAAATATAATATTCGTACGTTTTTTCGCAATATTAATTAATTCATCCACTTTACGGAATGGACAATCAATTGGAGGAAGGAAAGTACGTCCTTGTAAATTAATAACTGCAACTTCTGTTCCATTACAGTTCACAAAGATAAGTCCTTTTCCTGGAGTTCCTTCTGGGAAGTTAGCTGGTCTTGCAAGATATTTTGCATCATCGATGAATTCAAATACTTCACGATTATCCCAAGCGTGGTTTCCAAGTGTAACTGCCTGCGCCCCACACTCTAAAAAGTTTCGATATATTTTTTCTGTAATCCCACGGCCACCTGCTGCATTTTCTCCATTAATGATTGTTACTGTAGGTGTATATTTTTTCTTTAATGCCGGTACGTATTGTTGAATCATACCTCTACCAGGAGATCCTACTACATCCCCAACAAATAATATTCTCATATGTCTTACCCTTTCTATGTACTGCATTTTTTATTGCTATAGCATCAAGTAAATTCCTTATAATATCTTTATTATAAGTTTGTTTCACTTTTATGCTATATAACTAACTGTCTTTATTTTATCCAATTCCAACACAAAAAAATAAAGTGGTGTTTCACCACTTTATTTTGCGTATTCCACTGCACGTGTTTCACGAATAACAGTTACTTTAATATGTCCTGGGTAATCCAGTTCATTTTCAATACGTTTTCGGATATCACGAGCTAAACGATGAGCTTCTAAGTCATCGATTGTATCTGGTTTTACCAAAATACGAACTTCACGTCCTGCTTGAATTGCAAATGATTTTTCAACGCCTTCATAAGACTCTGAAATCTCTTCTAACTTTTCAAGACGACGAATATAGTTTTCAAGTGTTTCACTACGAGCTCCCGGTCTTGCAGCTGATAAAGCATCTGCTGCTGCAACTAAAACTGCAATGATAGAAGTTGGTTCTGTGTCACCATGGTGAGATGCGATACTGTTTATAACTACAGGATGCTCTTTGTATTTCGTTGCGAGTTCAACACCAATTTCAACGTGGCTACCTTCTACTTCATGGTCAATCGCTTTTCCGATATCATGTAATAGACCAGCACGTCTTGCTAGTTTTTCATCCTCGCCAAGCTCTGCTGCCATAAGTCCAGTTAAATATGCAACTTCCATAGAGTGTTTTAAGACGTTTTGACCATAACTTGTACGGTATTTTAAACGACCTAAAATTTTAATTAAATCTGGGTGTAATCCGTGAACACCCACTTCAAACGTTGTTTGCTCTCCGACTTCGCGAATATACTCGTCCACTTCACGTCTTGATTTTTCGACCATCTCTTCAATACGCGCTGGGTGAATACGTCCGTCCTGTACTAATTTATCAAGAGCGATACGAGCTGTTTCACGACGAATTGGGTCGAATCCAGAAAGGATTACCGCCTCTGGTGTATCATCGATAATTAAGTCAATACCCGTTAACGTTTCTAACGTACGAATATTACGACCTTCACGCCCGATAATACGTCCCTTCATTTCGTCATTTGGAAGATTTACAACCGAAACGGTTGTTTCAGCAACATGATCAGCTGCACATCTTTGCATTGCAAGAGATAAAATCTCTTTTGCTTTCTTATCCGCTTCTTCTTTCGCGCGAACTTCACTTTCTTTTACCATAACAGCGATTTCATGAGAAACTTCACTTTCTACTTTACCAAGAATAATTGCTTTCGCTTGTTCGCGTGTCAGATTGGAAATGCGCTCTAATTCTGTTTGTTGCTTTTGAACTAACTCTCCCACTTTGCTTTCCAACTCTTCAATCTGTTGTTGTCTCGCTACAAGAGATTCCTCTTTCTTCTCTAACTGTTGCTCACGTTTATCGAGCGTTTCGTCTTTACGATCAAGGTTCTCTTCTTTTTGCATTAAACGATTTTCTTGTTTTTGTAATTCGCTTCTACGGTCACGAATTTCTAATTCAGCTTCTGTACGAAGTGTATGAATTTCATCCTTTGCTTCTAAAAGCGCTTCTTTCTTAAGTGCTTCAGCATCACGATTCGCTTCGTCTAAAATACGTCTCGCTTCATTAGCCGCACCATTAATCTTCGCTTCAGCAATAGACTTTCGAACAAAAAAGCCAACAACTGCACCGACTGTTGCAAGCAAAATGGAGATGAGTATCCAAACTGTACTCGTCATGATTTCACCTCCCCTTGCTATGAATGAAAAAAGACTGTCGGCATGTACATTGAATTACAACATACAGCAAAGACCGTCGTCCCGCTTTTTTAAGGGACTTTCTTCATTTCACAATTAAAATGTCATATTATTATTTCGGTAAGATTTAAACCTTACTCCGAATATTACTTCTCTTCTTGAGAAGAGTATATTGTATATAAGAAAAAATATACATTCTCATTGTATCTATCGTAATTTTCATTGTCAAGCGTTGTCTACTTTTACTTTCTTTACCTTCAGCCTTGAATGTGACCTAAATTTAAAAAGTAAGGAGCCTACTATACTGGAAAACCTTAGTAATTCCCATTTCTTTTCCTTAAAATATTAAAATATCCCTCTTTACACAACCCATTTGAAGTAAAAAAATATTTTTATCTATAGTATTATGCTCCTTAATAGTAGATAAAAAAATAAAAGACACGAGGCCGTGTCTTTTATTTTTTTAATCAAGAAGAGTTGAATCTTCTGCGCCCTCAGCACCAGAATCTTCACTAATTCCGTGATGCTCACGAATAAAGAAGGCAATTTCTTCTCTTAAATCTGTATTTTCTTTTAAGAACTGCTTCGAATTTTCACGACCTTGTCCTAGGCGTTCTTCATTATAAGAATACCAAGCACCGCTCTTTTGAACAATATCAAGCTCAGAAGCCATATCCAAGATTTCACCTTCTCTTGAAATACCTTCTCCGTACATAATATCAACTTCCGCAACACGGAATGGTGGTGCTACTTTATTTTTTACTACTTTTACTTTTGTTTTATTACCAACGATGTCGTTACCTTGCTTTAATTGCTCCGCACGACGCACTTCAAGACGGACAGTTGAATAGAATTTCAACGCACGACCACCTGGAGTTGTTTCTGGCACTATCTATAGATTTTCCATCTCTATAGTCCGGACTATCTCTTCATCTCTTTACAGAGAGCCTTGCACTTCCAGCAGTAGCCTATCATCTGCCGTACCCTACTCAGTTAACTAAAAGTCCTTTTCGGTAGTCTCTACACCTTCCCCATATCACTATGGAGCTTGGCACGGTATTACCCTAAATAATGGTGGGCTTCACCGTTAGCAACTATATGGATAGTTACACCCTTAGGCAATAAGGTTCACAAGGTTTTTTAACATGCTATCACTAGCAAGGGAAACCCATGGTAAACTCCTTAATCTTTTCGATTAAGCAACTTGTAGTTGATTTCCGAACATAACCCCAACTTTTTCACGAATTTGGTTAATAAAGATTGCAATTGTTTTTGATTTGTTGATTGCTCCTGAAAGCTTACGAAGTGCTTGTGACATTAAACGTGCTTGTAAACCTACGTGTGAGTCACCCATGTCGCCTTCAATCTCTGCTTTCGGTACAAGAGCTGCTACAGAGTCAATTACGATAATGTCAACCGCACCACTTCGTACAAGTGCTTCCGCGATTTCTAATCCTTGTTCCCCTGTATCAGGCTGTGATAATAGTAATTCATCTATGTTAACGCCTAATTTTTGTGCATATACAGGATCCATTGCGTGCTCCGCATCGATGAATGCTGCTTGTCCACCTTGACGTTGTACTTCTGCAATTGCATGTAATGAAACTGTCGTTTTACCTGAACTTTCAGGTCCGTAAATTTCGATAATACGGCCACGTGGATATCCGCCTACTCCTAGTGCCACATCAAGTGCTAAAGAACCACTAGAAACCGTAGAAACTCTACGCTCTGCTTGTTCTCCTAATTTCATAATTGAACCTTTACCGAATTGCTTCTCTATTTGTTTTAACGCCATATCTAACGCCGCTTGACGATCACTCATTCAAAATTCCTCCTTAACTGAATTGCTAATCTTATTATACCTATTTTCAATTCAATTTGCCAACAAAAATCGAACATTTATTCGATTTTTTTATTTTCTATCAAATAATATCTAAATTTAACCGTAAAAAAAACTAGAAGAAACTTATATCTCTTCTAGCTTTTTATATAAATGATAAAATCCATATTTTGCTGTTCGTTCTCTAATTTGTTGACGACTTCCGCTTAAATTAAGAGGAAAGACTACAGTTGGTTCATCCTTAATCGAAAGCCCAACAAATACTGTTCCTGGTTCTTTCTGTTCTGAAGCATCTGGCCCTGCTACCCCAGTGAAACTAATTCCGATATCCGCTTTTAGTACATCCTTAACATTTTCAGCAAGATAACGAGCACATTCTTTACTAACTGCACCATCAGTATGCAATACTTCTTCAGGCACACGTAAAACATGTTGCTTCACATCATTATGATAACAAATGACACCGCCTTTAAATACAGAAGAAACACCAGCGTTTTCAGTTACTTGATTTCCAAAAAGACCACCTGTTAAACTTTCTGCACACGCTAAAGTTAACCCTTTTCTCTTCAATAACTCGATTGCCTTATAATGCAAAAATTCTTGGTCATATCCGTAGAAAAATTCTCCTACTCTTTCTAAAATCAAATCTTCCACATGTTGAATTAGTTTCTCCGCTTTCCTAACATTTTCATGCTTAGCGGTTAAACGTAATGTCACTTCTCCATCATTTGCTAATGGGGCAATTGTTGGGTTTGTTTGTCCATCAATTAAATCTTGCACTTTCACCTCTAATTGGGACTCCCCAATACCAAAGAAACGAAGCACACGAGAATAAATGTTTTCTCCTGTTGTAAAATTACGTAAAAAAGGCTCTACATAACTTACATACATTGGTTTCATTTCTTTTGGCGGCCCTGGTAATAAAATATAAACTTTTCCGTTCTTATTTACCCCCATACCTGGCGCCATACCGTGGTTATTTGCAAATACTGTTGCTCCATTTAAAACGAGCGCTTGCTTTTTATTATTCTCCGTAAATTCACGGCCTGTACGCTTAAAGTAATTACTTATTAAGGCTAATGCCTTTTCATCATACACAAGCTCTTCATCTAAACTAGCAGCTATCGTTTCTTTCGTTAAATCATCTTTTGTCGGTCCTAATCCACCTGTAAAAATAAGTATATCAGCACGTTCTTCCGCAGCTGCAATCGCCTTTTGCAGTCGCTTATTATTATCACCAACAACAGTATGATAGTACACGTTAATTCCGATTGAAGCTAACTTTTCAGATAAAAACTGGGCGTTTGTATTTGCAATTTGTCCAAGTAATAATTCAGTTCCAACCGCAATAATCTCAGCATTCATCCCAATTCCCCCATAAACTTCTATTTTGAGTTTACAAAAGCAGCTCTATTTTTCCAGAAATAATCCCATCCTGAAATAACAGTAAAGATTAATGCAATCCATATGAAGATATCCGCAACTGGAATATGGATTAAATTTAAAGGTACATCGTGTAATAAATATGCTGCAATCGCAATAATTTGTGTCCATGTCTTAATTTTTCCTAGCTGATTTGCTGCAACTACTTCCCCTGTTCCAGCAAGTACAAGACGTAAACCTGTTACAGCAAACTCACGACTGATAATTACAATAACAATCCAAGCCGGTACATATTGCATCTCTACCAATGTAATAAGTGCTGCCGAAACAAGCAATTTATCAGCTAACGGGTCAAGAAACTTCCCTAAATTCGTTACAAGATTATACTTTCTTGCGTAATGTCCATCAATCCAATCTGTAGCTGAAGCAATGATAAAGATAAGTGCCCCCACTAAATGTTGAATTGGCAAATCAACATCACCAATTTTGTATGAACCCCAATCAAAGGGCGCTAACATAATTACCATAAAAATTGGAATTAAGAAGATTCTAGATATTGTAATTTTATTTGGTAAATTCACAGCTATTCCTCCATCATATCAAAAACATTTGTTCATCGAAAAAAAGTCATCGAAGCGATGACTGTTATTGTGCTGGTTGCTCTATCCCTTGGTTTTTAATCACCAATCTTTGGTGATATTCTTTTTGTGGATCTAACGGGAAAGCAAGCACTTGGCCATTCAGTTTAATTTCAACATTCGGTGCACTTCCAATATTAAGTCGTACTTCTTTTAATGTTGATACATCGCGTTTCTCTGTTTGACCGCTTTGTACTGTAGTGTTTAGAATTTCGTTACCCGCATCATCCTTAACATCTACATAACTTGTACCCTTAGCTGAAATTTCCAGTTCTAATGTTTTATTATTATGAATTTCCAAAGTAGATACCTTTCCAGTTGTTCCAACTACTTTCACTTCTTGCTGTCCAATTGGTTGTGCTGGTTGCTCCTCTTTCTTTGGTTCTTCTTTCTTTGGTTCCTCTTTTTTTGGCTCTTCCGCTTTCACTTCATCTTTCTTCGTATCTAACGGAGAATCTTTCGCTTTTTGAACTTCAATTTTCTCACTTTGAGCGCTTGGAACTTTTTCATCATCTTTTCCAGTTAACGCTTGAAACACAAACCAGATTACCACTCCAACTGCGATAACTAACAGCGCAACTAAGATTTTCGGCATGTGATCTGCAATTGGCCATGATGAAGATTTTTGCATTGTTTCTTGTGTTTTTTGTCCCGTTGATACTTGTGGAACTTCACGCTTTTCAGATTGTGGTATCGTACTCTGATGTTCTACAAGCAGTTCCTCTCCATTTAATCCAACCGCATCTGCGTATTGTTTAATGAATGCACGCGCATAAAAAGCTCCTGGCAATACATCATAATTGCCTTCTTCAATTGCCACTAAATGGCGTTTTTGAATTTTTGTAATCTCATGCAGCTGATCAATAGACAAGCCTTTCGCTTCTCTTGCTTCTTTCAGCTTTTGTCCCAATTCCGTCACTACTAACACCTCAATATTTCTTTAAAAGTCAAACATAGAGAAATTATTTTGCGTACCTTGCTCAATTTCATCTACTAAATTATATTGAATTTCTTCATCATAATCGTTACGCAACTCGATAATATAATCAAAATCATCCAATGTGTATTCTGACTGACTCACAAATACATCAGGATGTTCCACAACTTTCGTTGCAGGCAATCTCATAATTTCACGAACGAGCTGCCAATGTCTTTCGTTAGCACGCTTCGTTGACACAATTCCATCTAGGATGAAAATATTGTCATCGCTATACTCATCTTCAATTAATTGACTGCGAACAGTTTGCTTAATAAGAGTAGATGATACAAATAACCACCTTTTATTTGCACAAACACTTGCAGCAACAATGGATTCTGTTTTTCCGACACGAGGCATTCCGCGTATCCCAATTAGTTTATGGCCTTCTTTTTTCATGATTTCTGCCATAAAGTCTACAAGTAAGCCTAATTCATCACGCACAAATCGAAATGTTTTCTTATCATCTGCATCTCGTTGTATATACCTACCATGCCTAACCGCTAGCTTATCTCTTAGCTTGGGCGGACGATATTTCGTTACCGTTATGTTATCCATCGTATTTAAAATTGATTCAAGTCTAGAGATTTGCTCTTGATTATCACACATGAGGAGTAACCCACGTCGTGCATTATCTACACCATTAATTGTGACAATATTAATGCCGAGCATACCGATTAACGAAGAAACGTCACCAAGCAAGCCAGGTCGGTTTTTATGTATTTCATATTCAAAATACCATTCAATCATCCAAGATCACTCCCCTTGCTTACTTTACACCTACGTACTATATTATATGATTTCACCCTAATAGGGAAGCTAAATGTATAATCTATCCTGTGTAATTATTATACAAAAAAAGTAGAGAGGAGAATCTCCTCTCTACTTTTACTTATGTTGTACGAACTTAACCATTAAATTTGCAATTGTATGTTGCTCCTGTTCATCAGCAACTTTCCAAAGCTCAGCTAATAATTTCTCTTGGTCATTGCGTCCTTCTACTTCATTAGCAAGATAGTCGCCAACACGAAATGCCATATCTGATACCGCACCGCCATCTAAACCTTTGTCTTGCGCTTGCTCTAAACGTTCTCCTAAAAAGCTCTTCCACTGATCAAAATTATCTAATACTGACATAATTAAGCACCTCACTATTGAGTAATAAAATCATCCTTAATTTGTGCAACTATTCATTTTTTATGTAAGAATTTTTTAGCAGTGCCAACCGCCATTCACTCCGATAATTTGTCCAGTTATGTAAGACGCTCCTGGTGATACGAGAAATGAAACTGTTTTCGCTACTTCTTCTGGTAATCCTATTCTACCTAATGGTATATCTTCAGCAATTCCCATTTTATCTTCTTCAGAAAAAACACTTAACATTTCCGTTTCAATTGCTCCTGGTGCTACTGCATTCACACGTAATCCACTTAAAGAAACTTCTTTCGCTAAAGCTTTCACATATGAATTTTGCGCCCCTTTTACCATTGAATAAAGTACTTCACAAGAAGCCCCTATTTGTCCCCATATAGATGAAACAATTACAATATTACCACTTCTTCTCCCGATCATAGGCGGAAGTGCCATAGAAAGTAATTTATATACGTTCTTCACTTGAAGTTCTACCATATAATCCAATTCATCGTTTGTTACATCTGTTACTAATCCAAAAATACTCTTCCCCGCTGCGTATACAATAACATCAATAGGATGTTCAATTTGTCCCCACAATCGTTCTGCTCCATCACTAGAAGCTAAATTAGCTTGAACAGGGATAACTTCTCCCCATGCCTTCTGCAATTCCAATACCTTTTCTTCACTGTTATTGTAATGAACATAAACTGTATATCCATCTTGAATTAATTGTTTCGAAATAGCAGAGCCAATCCCTCCGCTCCCTCCAGTTACTAACGCATACTTTTTCATAAATTCCCTCTCTTATCTCTACAACTTCAATTTTCACACAACTAAATAATACCCTCATCTTACAATTTTTCAATGATAAGATGAGGGTATCTTTAAAATTTTATTTTTTCGGTAACACCTGACAAACACTCATTTTTTCTTCTGATAACAATAATCCCGCTACTTCTTGTAAGTCTTGAACGGTTAGTCCTTCTAATACAGTCAATGCATCAAATAGGCTAGATTCATTAAACGCGTATCGTGTAAATTGATTTGCAATATATTCTGGTGAATTTAAAGAGCGTAAAAAACCACCAATTTTCTTTTTCTTCACTCGTTCTAATGCCGCCGCATCTAATTGATCATAATCTGTTTTTAATAAAATATCTTTTAAACGATCTGCCAATTCATCAGGTTGTTTCGTATCACCACCAACCATTGCAAAACCGAAGTTATTTTCTTCTGTATAGTCATACGAGAATGAATCATCAATAAGTCCTTCATTATATAAAGCTTCGTAATGAACCGAACTTTTTCCAAATAAATAATCTAAAAGTAACGTAAGCGCAATTTCTTGTTTTAAAAGCGCTTGCCCCTTTTCTTTTAAATTAGTCGCTTTAATACCAACTAAACATTTCGGCGTTTGCACAGGCATTGAAATAATTTTTTTCTTTTCATTTACCTCATTTGGTTCTTCTTCAAATGAACGCACAATTTCTGGCTGGTTTTTATAATCTTTTTTCGCTTGATTTTCACGTACTAAATCCATTGTTTTCTCTGGATCAATTGCACCCACAACAAATAATAACATATTGCTCGGATGATAAAATGTTTCATAACATTCATATAATAAATCTTTCGTAATTTTACTAATAGATTCGATTGTCCCCGCAATATCAATTTTAATTGGGTGTTTTACAAATAAGCTATCAATTAACCCAAAGTACAAACGCCAATCTGGGTTATCTTGATACATTTGAATTTCTTGCCCAATAATCCCCTTCTCTTTTTCAACCGTTTTTTCAGAGAAATAGGGCTCTTGTACGAAGTTTAGCAATGTATTTAAATTTTGTTCTACGTTTGAAGTACCTGAAAAAAGGTAAGCTGTTCGTGTGAAGGATGTAAAAGCATTTGCCGATGCTCCTTGTTTACTAAACAATTGGAAAGCATCGTGATCTTCTTTTTCAAATAATTTATGCTCAAGAAAATGTGCAATCCCATCTGGCACACGAATCATTTCTTCTTTCCCTAATGGTACAAATGTATTATCTACAGAACCATATTTCGTCGTAAACGTCGCAAATGTTTTATTAAATCCTTGTTTCGGTAAAACATATACATCTAATCCGTTAGGAAGTTTTTCATAATAGAGTGTTTCTTTTAATTGCTCATAAACAATTTTCTCCATTTACTCTCCCTCCGTTCCTTGTAAAAAGTAAATTGTATCTAGTTCAATATTTTTAGCAACTTTTACAATTTCTTCTTTTGTCACACTTTCTATACCTGTAAGCCATTCTTCAACTGGACGTGTACGATCTGAAATAATACCATGATATAGCATTTCTACAAAGCCACGTGGTGTATCAATTGCCTCTAATATTTGATTTTGGATGACACTTTTTGTTTGATGTATTTCTTCTTCAGAAAACTCTCCGTTTTGCATCGCAAGCATTTGTTCTTTAATAATCTCAACTGCTTTTTCATAATTTTTCGCTTCAATTCCTGACATAACAAATAATAAACCTTTATGACTTTCAAAGCGCGATGCTGCATAGTACGCTAAACTATTTTTTTCACGCACATTTACGAATAACTTCGAATGAGAAAAGCCACCAAACAATCCATTGAACAATTGCAATGCAAAATAATCTTCATCTTTATATGTGACAAATGTACGATAACCGATGTGTAATTTACTTTGTTTTAATTCTTGTTTTTCAACAACTTCTTTTTCTTCATTATTTCGTCTATGAAGGAGTACATTTCTTTCTCTCACTGGACGAGCTGAAATAGAAAAATACTTACTTACAAGATCAACGGCGTTTTCTGAAATATCACCAATAATATATAGATCCATTTCATCTTCCGCTAACACCTTTTGATAATATTGATACAGACTTTCATTTGTAATAGACATAACACTCTCTTTTTTTCCATTTGCACTTAAACGATACGGTTCTACTTTGCACATTTCTTCAATTAAACGCTCGTTTGCATAACGCATTTTATCGTCATAAGTAGCTTCAATTCTCTGTAACAGTGCTCTTTTTTCACTTTCTACGATAGAAGATAGGAAACCGTTGCCCTCCGTTGCTGGACGTAACACAATATCTGACAACATAGAAAGCGCTTTTTCAAATAACGGTGGTGCATCATGTAAGTAAAATTCATTTGCAATGTCTACATAAATGGAGATAATATGGTCTTCCCCTTTTTTACTTACATCTACCGCTAAAGAAGATCCGTATAATTCTTCTAAATATTGACGAAGACGAATTACAGAAGGTAATTTTTCTGTCGCACTTTGCAATACGTATGGCAATAGGGCACGCTCTGTCACCGTCTCCTCATTTAAAGGCGCTTTAAAACGAAATACAAAGGTATTCGTTTTATATTTATCAGTCGGAATAATATGTACGCGCAAACCATCTAACTCATGTAGTTGTTGTTCCATTAGTTTCATTTATAGCCCTCCTTTACGTATATAGGAATATTCCTCTTCAATATACAGTTTTTAGAAATAAAAAATCAACTTTTCTCCCTTATTATGCTTACATATGATTCTTTCTAAAAACTTTAATATGTAAGGAACATAGTAAAATTCCGTATTAAATATATTCTATGTAAAAAAGCCCACACTAATGTGCGAGCTTTTTTATACTTATAAAATACTTATCGTTTTCCTTTTTCATAAGGAGTTCCTAATGCTTTCGGAGCTTCAGAACGACCTACAAAACCAACAAGCGCTAATATTGTGAATACATATGGTAATATCGTTAATAAAACACTTGGAATTTGATCTAATACAGGAATTGTTCCGCCCGTTACACTTAGAGATTGCGCAAAACCAAAGAATAGAGCTGCACCTAATGCGCCTAGTGGATTCCACTTCCCAAAAATCATAGCAGCTAAAGCTAAGAAACCTTGTCCTGTAATAGTTGCCCCTGAGAAGTTATTAGAAATTGACATTGCAAAAATCGCTCCACCAATTCCAGCAAACACTCCTGAAATACAGACTCCAATATAACGCATTTTATATACATTAATCCCCATCGTATCCGCTGCCATTGGGTGTTCACCAACAGCACGTAGACGAAGACCGAACGGTGTTTTATAAATAACATACCAAACAACGAATGCTAAAATAATGGCAATATACGACGTTATTGGTACGTTCGAGAAAAATATTTTCCCTAAAACCGGAATATCCGAAAGGCCTGGAATATCAATCTTTTCAATACGATACTGAATAAAGTCAGTCTGCCCTTTATCAAAAATCTTCTTAATTGCAAATACTGTTAAACCAAGAGATAAGAAGTTAATGGCTACACCACTTACAACTTGATCTGCTCGGAATGTAATAGAAGCTACCGCATGAAGTAATGCAAATAATCCACTACCAATTGCCGCAAATAATAACGCAATCCATGGAGTCATCGTTCCCCAAGTATCACCCATCAATAAGTTTGTAACAACTCCAATAAATGCACCAAATAGCATTAGTCCTTCTAATCCGATATTTACAACACCCGATCGTTCACTAAATACACCACCTAGTGCTGTGAAAATGATAGGTGCCGATGTATATAACGTACCCGTCACAAGAATGGCTAATATATCTAAAAAGCTCATTTATTTCCCCTCCTTGCTCATGCGTGTAAGCGCCCATCTTAACACATAACTACATGCAACAAAGAAGATGATACATGCAATAATTACATTAATAAGCTCTGACGGTACATCTGCCTCAAAGTTCATTTGAGGGGAAGCACTTTTCAAACCACCAAATAATAAAGCTGAAAGGATTATACCAAACGGATTATTCCCTCCAAGTAATGCTACGGCAATCCCATCAAATCCTACTCCTGTAAACGAAGACATCGCTGTCATACTCTGGAATGTCCCTAATCCTTCCATCGCTCCACCAATCCCCGCAAATGCACCAGCAATTGTCATAGAGAATACTACATTACGAGAAACTTTCATACCTGCATATTGAGAAGCATGCTGATTAAATCCTACAGACTTTAATTCGTAACCTAAAGTTGTTCGATCTAATAAGAACCACATTAAAATAGCGATTAAAATTGCTACAATAATTCCCCAGTGTAGACGTGAACCATCAGTAATAGAAGCAAGCCAGTCTGAAGATAGTGACGCACTCTCTTTAATATCATACGTTTTGTCATTACCCGCATGTAAGAAACGCTTAATGATGTCATACGTTACATACAACGCAATATAGTTCATCATAATAGTTACAATAACTTCATTCACTTGAAACTTCCCTTTTAAATATCCCGGAATGAAGCCCCAAATTCCGCCCACCAATGCGGCAAATAAAATCGATAATGGAATATGAAGGAACGCTGGTAGTGAGACTGCATAACCGAACCAAACCGCTGCAAGCCAACCAACTAACAATTGACCCTCTACCCCGATATTAAATAAACCTGTACGAAATGCAAACGCCACCGATAAGCCAGCAAGAATAAGCGGTATCATTGTACGGAGCGTTTCACCAATCGCACTTGCGCTGCCGAACATTCCTGTCCAAAGTGCACTATAACCAACAATTGGATCATAGCCACTAACTAGCATTACAATCGCTCCTACAAGTAAGCCGAAAATAACGGATAGTACTGGGACTAAAATATTTATCGTTCGTTCTGTTAAAAGCTTTTTAGCCATTTGTACCCACCTGCTCCTTCTTTGTTCCTCCAGCCATTAACAATCCAAGCTGTTGTTCATTCGTTTCTTTCGCATCAACTATTGCTACAATTTCCCCTTCATAAATAACAGCAATTCGATCGCTAACATTTAAGATTTCATCTAACTCTAATGATAAAAGTAATACACCTTTTCCTTTATCCCTTTGCTCTATTAATCTCTTATGAATAAATTCAATTGCTCCTACATCTAAACCACGTGTTGGCTGTGCCGCAATTAATAAATCTGGATTTCGGTCTACTTCACGTGCAATAATTGCTTTTTGTTGATTCCCCCCAGATAGAGCGCGTGCTAACGTTTGCTCACTAGGTGTACGTACATCAAACTGTTCAATAAGAGCCTTTGCTTTTTCTGTAATTTTGCTGAAATTTAAAATCCCTTTCTTTGAAAACGGATTTTTATAGTACGTTTGAAGAACTATATTATCTCTAACAGAAAAATCAAGAACGAGTCCGTGTTTATGACGATCTTCTGGAATATGACCAATTCCTTCTTCTGTTATTCTTCTAACAGGCCAATTTGTTATTTCTTTTCCTTTAATTGCAATAGAACCTGACTCAACTTTTCGTAAACCAGTAATCGCTTCTATTAATTCACTTTGTCCGTTTCCATCAATCCCTGCAATCCCAACAATTTCCCCCGCACGAACAGTTAAGTCAAGGCCTTTTACAGCAGGTAGTTGACGTGCATCGTGAACAACAAGGTTTGCAATTGAAAGTACCTCTTCTTTTGGCTTCGCGTCTATTTTTTCTGTTTTAAAATTCACTTGACGTCCGACCATTAATTCTGCAAGTTTATTTTCATCCGTATTTGCAACGTCAACCGTTCCAATCCCTTTTCCTTTACGAATAATCGTACAACGATCGCAAACTTCCATAATTTCTTTCAACTTATGTGTAATAAGAACAATAGATTTTCCTTCTTGTACAAGCTTTTTCATAATTTGAATTAGCTCATGAATTTCTTGTGGTGTTAACACAGCTGTCGGTTCATCAAATATTAAAATTTCTGCACCGCGGTAAAGAGTTTTCAAAATCTCAACACGCTGTTGCATACCAACTGAAATATCCTGTATTTTCGCATATGGATCTACAGCCAAACCATATTGTTCAGACAGTTTTTGAATTTCTTTAGCAGCATCCTCAACAGCAATTTTCCCTTTTTTCTTCGGTTCATTTCCGAGAATAATATTCTCTGTAACTGTAAAATTATGAACAAGCATAAAGTGTTGATGGACCATTCCAATACCAAGGTCATTTGCTATATTCGGATTTGTGATTTTTACAGGTTTACCTTTAATTTTAATTTCACCCTGCTCTGGTTGGTACAAACCAAATAGTACATTCATCAATGTGGATTTCCCTGCACCATTTTCTCCAAGTAAAGCATGTATCTCACCCTGCTTTACTTGCAGCGTAATATCATCATTCGCTACAATGCCTGGGAATACTTTCGTAATGTTATTCATCTCAATTACGTATTCCATTGTGTTCCTCCTTTTAACAGGGAACATTCCCTATTACACTATTAACTTATTAAGCAATTCGGAAGTTTTATACATACAAAGGTTAGTTCTATGAACTAACCTTTGCTATTTCTCTATTTATTTTTTTAGAGAAGCTTCGTATTCTTTATACTCTTTATCTGTAGCTGGCACTTTAATTTCACCGGCTGTAATTTTCTTTTCAAGCTCTTCTACTTTTGTTAAAATTTCAGGGTTAACTTTTTTCACGTTATCAGTTGTTTTTGAAATACCAATACCGTCATCTTTTAAGCCAAACTCTTCAATTTTCCCACCTTTTAAATTCCCATCTTTTGCTTCTTTAGCTACTTTTTCTACTGCTACATCAACACGTTTAATCATTGAAGTTAATGTTACATTTTCAGGCATACCTTCTTGATGTTGGTCACGGTCAACACCGATTACCCAAACATTTTCACCTTTTTTCTTACGGTTTTTCGCTTCTGTGAACACACCGTTACCTGTACCACCAGCAGCATGATAAATTACGTCTACGCCTTGACCATACATTGCTGAAGCAAGAACTGTACCTTTTTCAGGCTTATCGAATGCTTCTGCATATTCAGATACGATTTCAATGTTTGGATTTACTGCCTTTGCACCAGCTTTAAATCCATTTTCAAATTTACTAATTAAATCACTTTTCATTCCACCAACAAATCCTACTTTATTTGATTTTGTTGACATAGCTGCTACCGCACCTACAAGGAATGATCCTTCATGATCTTTAAACGTAATGCTCGTTACGTTCGGTGCATCTACAACAGTATCTACGATTGCAAATTGTTGTTTTGACGATTCTTTTGCTACTTCTTTAATTGCACCCTCTAATTTATAACCAATTCCGAATGTTAAATCATATTTATCTTTCGAGAATTTTTTTAAATTTGGAATATAATCAGCTTCTTTTTCAGACTGAAGGTAACGATAATTTGTCTTTTCTTTTAAACCATTATCTTTACCAAACTTTTGTAACCCTTCCCAAGAAGATTGGTTAAATGACTTATCATCAACGCCCCCAACATCCGTTACGAGACCAACCTTGAAGTCTTTATTGTCTTTCGTGTCTTTCTTGTCACTGCTCGCCTTATCCGAGTTACCACATGCACCTAAAACTGTACTTGCTGCTAATGTTAATGATAATAAAAGGCCTGCTTTTTTCTTCATACTAGAAACCCCTCCAAAAATGATATATATTTATTCTTACGCTGCTGTTCCTTACTTCTTGCTGTCACCTCCCTAAAAAGGAATTTACCTACATACGCTTTCTTAATACGTGGAAGCTAAATTTATCAGCTCTAAAGTAATTGATAGAATATAAGATTGGCTCATCATTTTGATCATAGTGCATTTGTTTTAATACAAGCAGTGCTGTTTCAGGCTCACATTCTAAAATCGGTGAAATTTTAGGGTGATAGCCAATTGGCTCAATGTGAGCAACCGCATATGTTATGCGCTTATGTGTGTTATTATGTATCACCGTTAATAATGATTCCTCATTGTAACCCGATAAATCTGGCAATATTTCTTTTGCAAGTTTATCGATACAATACACAACAGGTTCCCCATCTGCTGTACGCACGCGTTCAATCATCACTGCATTAAAACCATCTTCACTATTAAACTTCTCTTTTTCCTCTTCTGTTAAAGTTGTAGTAGATGATGATAAAAAGATTGTTCCTGGTGTTTTCCCCACACTAGAAATCATATCTGTAATACTAGAAAGTTGTTCTATTCCAGAAGAAAATAATGGCTTTGCATTTACAAATGTCCCTACACCATGTCTACGAATGACAACATTTTCTTCTTCTAAAATACGCAACGCTTCCCTTAAAGTCGCTCTACTTACGCCAAGTTCTTTCGCTAAATCAAACTCTGATGGTAACTTTTGTCGTTCTTTATACGCCCCATCTTTAATTTTTTCTTTGATGTGATCAATCACCCGTAGATATAGGTGACGACTATCGGATTTTACTGACATAAGACTCCCCCGCATTTCAATTATTCGACCTCTGATGTAAGACTTCTTTTCTCTTTTTTCAACTTACAACATAGTACAAATGACTATCCACCAAAATAAGTATAATTGTCGAATAAATAATAATAATTTTTTTAAATAAAATTTTCACTCTTTATTGCATAAAAAAAACTTTGCACCATAAACATTCCTCATTTCGAGAAAAAGTTCGGCACAAAGATCCTTTACATCCTTTGTTACACACTTTTCCCCTCATAGTCTAGCAATTCATGGTTGCCAGGTAGAAACTTATGGACCTTATCTCCAAGATTATATGAGGCAGTGATTCTTTTCGAAGTAATCTTACCACTTGCTCTCATACGTGTCAACAAAATCTAACATTTTTCTGCATTAAATATCGAACATTTACATAAAACACACTCAAAGTATTCGTATTCTAAAGAGCGACCCTAAATGTAAGCCCTTTCTTTATTACTGAGTATAGTATATAACAAAAACACTATATAAAAAAGCCTAATTGTAAAAACAATTAGGCTTTTTTTAAGAACTTTTTTCTTGTACATCATTAATGAGCACTTCTCTCGGTTTACTACCTTCATACGGACCTACTACACCATTCATTTCCATTGCATCAATTAGGCGAGCAGCTCGCGTATAACCTACTCTAAACCTACGTTGTAACATAGAAACAGATGCTGTTTGCATTTCCACTACAAGTTGAACCGCTTCATCATATAATTCATCTTCTACTTCCTGCTTCGTATCAGGAACATCTTGCGGAATCATATCTTCTTGATATTGTGCTTTTTGCTGTCCAATAACATATTCTACAACTCTCTCAACTTCATCATCTGATAAAAATGCGCCTTGTACACGTACAGGTTTCGATGCACCAATTGGTATAAACAGCATGTCTCCACGACCTAGTAGCTTCTCTGCACCACCACCGTCAAGAATTGTACGAGAATCTGTTTGAGAAGATACAGCGAATGCAATACGTGATGGAATATTTGCTTTAATAACACCCGTAATAACGTCAACTGACGGACGTTGCGTTGCAATAATTAAATGAATACCAGCAGCACGAGCCATTTGCGCTAGACGCATAATCGCATCCTCTACATCAGACGAAGCAACCATCATTAAATCTGCTAACTCGTCCACAATTACTACAATATAAGGTAATTCGGGTTGTTTCGCTTCTGATTGACTATTATGCTCTTTTATATAATCGTTGTATCCTTCAATGTTACGTGTACCACTATGAGCAAACAATTCATAACGACGTTCCATTTCACTCACAACTTTTTTCAATGCTTGCGATGCTTTTTTCGGATCAGTTACAACTGGCGTTAACAAATGAGGCACACCGTTATATACATTTAACTCTACCATTTTCGGGTCAATCATCATTAATTTTACTTCATGTGGTTTTGCACGCATTAAAATACTAACAATAATACCGTTAATACATACACTTTTCCCGCTACCTGTCGCACCAGCTACGAGTAAATGGGGCATTTTATTTAGACGGGCTAATACAGCTTCACCTGTAATATCTCGGCCAAGACCAATTAACAACTTCTCTTCCGGATGATTATTAGCCTTAGAATCAAGAACTTCCCTCAGCGTTACCATCGAAACTTCTGAGTTCGGAACTTCGATCCCTACAGCTGATTTCCCGGGAATTGGCGCTTCAATACGAATGTCCTTTGCAGCTAAAGCAAGGGCTAAATCATCACTTAAACTGACAATTTTGCTTACCTTTACCCCCATATCAGGATACACTTCATATTTTGTAACTGCAGGACCTCTATGTACTTTTGTTACTTTCGCTTTCACTCCGAAACTTTGGAATGTACGTTCTAATTTACGAGCATTCTCATAAATTTCCGCATTTTCATTTGTAACTTGCTTATTCTTTGGAAATTTTAATATATCAAGTGAAGGAAGCTTGTAATCTTTATTTTCTACATTTGAAAATTGCATAGGAGGTGCTTGCGCTTCACTCTCTAACGATTCAACAATTTTTTCTCCACGCTTTTTCTTTGGTTCTTCAATTGGCGGAGTCTCTTCAATAAACGGTGAAGTGATTAAATCTTCTTGCTCTACTTCGATTCGTTTATCCTCTTCTTCATTTACAGGATAATTCTCAGTGAAATTCGAAATAATCGGAGGATCAATTGAGATTTCTTCCATCGGCTCAATAATTTCTTCTTGTTCTGCAGCACGTTTGCTTCTTGTGCTTCTTGTTGTTTTTTTCTTTTCTGTTTGTTCAGCCGTTCTTTTGGCTCTCCAATCTTTATAATCCCCTTGCATCACTTGAAACTGACTTCTAAGAATTCTACCAACTGGAGCTAACACTTCTCCAATATGCTTATTTGTTATACAAAGTATACCGAGAATAACTAGAATAATACCAATGATATAAGCTCCTACTTCGTCAAATAAGAAGTAACATGTTGCGAACATAAGCGCACCAAACATACCACCACCTAAATGAACGCTATCTGGCCCCTTTTTCATTTCAAGAAAGAAGTTATCTTTCGTACTCACAATAACAGAAGTATTTTGCACTGCTCCATCTTTTGTAAGAAGGTTAAATAATGTAATATGACTAAACATTAATATCGCCAATACAATTAAATAAAATCCAATTAATCGTTTATTTAAAAGGTTCGGCCATCCGCGTTTTATAACAAAGGAAACCGATAAAGCTATTACACCTAACACACCAATTATGTACCACTCACCAAAGAAGAAGCGAAAAAATAACACAAACGATTTCCCTACAACGCCTAGCTGTAAAATCGTAATGATTGAAAGTGCAAAAAGAGTTAAACCGACGATTTCATAATACAAAGTTGGCTTTATCGTACGTCTTGCCTTTGCCTTCGTCCCTCTTTGCTTTTGTTTTGCCATTTCTTCACCTCGTGTTCTACATATAAGTAAAGCTCCCCTCAAAATGCTCTATTTATATGTCTGTTTTCTCTATTTTTCAGGTCTTTATATCTTCTATTTTTACACTTCTTGTAAAATGCTAAATAAACAGAAGAAAGCAGCCTACTCATGGCTGCTCAACCGTCTTGTTTTTTATATTATACCATAGCTTCTAAACAAAATCCTTCTTTTTGCTAAAAGGTTATTTTCTGACCGGGCTCAAACTCTAAATAGTGAAGTGGGTCCGTACTTAGCACACGTACAATAGAATAACATCCATGTTCCTCTTCAGAAACCATTAATTCCACACCATTTATATTTACAACTTTTTGACTTTCACATTGTGAATAATCGGCCGGATACACAAGTTGCTCTGGCATAATTGTATATAAAATCATTGTAGCATTGTCCCTTCTGTACTATCTTCCGCGCGAACATCTATTAATTCGTTTAATTTTCGAATCGCATTTCCAATACCGCCGACATCATCTATAAGACCGTACTTTACTGCATCGCCACCAATTACATTCGTCCCAATATCTCGCGTTAAATTTCCTTTCGCAAACATAAGCTCTTTAAAACGATCTTCTGTTACTTTCGAGTGCTTCGTCACAAAACGAATGACTCTTTCTTGCATCTTATCCAAATACTCAAATGTTTGTGGCACACCTATGACAAGACCTGTTAAACGAATTGGATGAATTGTCATCGTCGCAGTTTCCGCAATAAACGAATAGTCAGTAGAAACAGCAATCGGTACACCGATGGAATGCCCCCCGCCTAAAACTAGAGATACTGTTGGTTTTGAAAGTGAAGCTACCATTTCAGAAATTGCTAGCCCAGCTTCAACGTCACCTCCAACCGTATTTAATATTAAAAGCAAACCTTCAATTTTCGGATTTTGTTCAATCGCAACAATTTGCGGAATGATATGCTCATATTTTGTTGTTTTATTTTGCGGTGGTAATTGAACATGACCTTCCACTTGTCCGATAATCGTTAAACAATGAATACGTGATTCATTCATCTGTGGTACATTTGTCTGTCCAAGCTGTTGAATTTTTTCAACTATTGAAGCCTCTTTTCCAACTTCTTTTGGCTCAGCTTCTTTTTCTTCATTTGTATATCGATCACGTTCTGTCATTTCGCATCCCCTTTCACTCGTATATAACTATTATTTCTTAAGTTATAAATTTCATTCGATAGGGTTAAAAAGAAAAAAAATCACCCATAAGGGTGATCCTTTTTATACTTCCATAATAATCGGTAAAATCATAGGTTTTCTCTTTGTCTCTTCGTACAAGAACTGCCCTAATAATTCACGAATATTTTGTTTTAACATTGACCATTCAATTGAATATTCTTTAATTGACTGCTCAACAATCATACGTACAATCTCTGTAGATCGTTCAATTAACGCTTCTGATTCACGAACATATACGAAGCCACGTGAAATGATTTCTGGACCAGAGATAATTTTCTTTTCATCTTTACCAAGCGTTACAACAACTACTAGTATTCCATCTTGAGATAACATCTTTCTATCTCGAAGAACGATATTACCAACGTCACCTACACCTAATCCATCAATTAAAACATTACCAGCTTGTACTTTACCGACTAAGTTCGCTTCATCGTCACCAAAAGCAATTACATCGCCTTTTTCTACGATAAAGATATTTTCTCTTGTAATACCTACATCTTCAGCTAAATATGCATGTGCTTTTTGCATACGGAACTCACCATGTACGGGTACAAAGTACTTCGGTTTCATTAAATTTAACATTAATTTTAATTCTTCTTGGCTACCGTGACCTGAAACGTGAACTTTTCTTTCGCCGTAATAAACAACTTCAGCTCCAGCTCTAAATAACAAATCAATAATTTTTGATACAGATATTTCATTACCCGGAATTGGCGAAGCAGCAATGATAACAGTATCACCTTTACGAATTGAAATTTGTTTATGTGCTTGTTTTGCCATTCTTGATAGAGCAGCCATCGGTTCACCTTGACTACCTGTCGTTAAAATAGCTACCTTTTTCTCTGGAAAGTTGTCTACTTCTTGTAATGAAATAACCATACCTTCTGGAACATCTAAATAACCAAGACGTCTTGCAATGTCTACTACTTTCACCATACTACGTCCTACTACCGCTACTTTTCGCCCTGTTTCAGCAGCTGCATCAAATACTTGTTGAATACGATGTACATTCGATGCAAATGAAGCAACGATAATACGACCTTCTGCGCCGTAGAACACTTTAGAGATTTCTACACCAACTTCTTTTTCTGAACCTGTATAACCTGGGCGCTCTGCGTTTGTACTATCAGATAATAAGCAAAGTACGCCTTCATTTCCGATTTGCGCCATTTTCCCAAGGTCTGCTCCACTATTTCCAATTGGAGTTTGATCGAATTTAAAGTCTCCCGTATATACGACTGCACCTTTTGATGTATGGAAACAAACGCCAACAGAATCCGGAATACTATGTGTCGTTCCGAAGAATGACACCGTTGTAGTGTTAAATTCTACTGTTGAATTTGAATCGATTGTTTTTAGGTCTACACGGCCTAACATGCCCGCTTCACCAAGTTTTTCTTGTATAAGTCCTACTGTTAATTTCGTTGCATAGACTGGAATAGATAATTTACGAAGTACATACACAATTCCACCAATATGATCTTCATGACCGTGAGTAATAAATAAACCTTTTACTCGCTCTTGATTTTCCACTAAATATGTAATATCAGGAATAACGATATCAATTCCAAACATTTCATCTCCCGGGAACATTAACCCTGCATCTACGATAAAGATTTCAGAATCAATTTCAACACAGTACATGTTTTTCCCGATTTCACCTACTCCACCAAGAGCAAATACTTTAACAGACTCATTCTCTTTTCTCTTCATGTTGTTGCCTGGTTTAAAAATCTTGCAAACACTGATTTCACTAAAATTGCAGAGACACCAGGGGAAACTCTACAACCACCATATTTTCACCGTCCAAGACGAATGTCCTTACCGTTATGCGATATCATGTCCTTGTTTATTTTTTAAACCAGGTTTCACCTCTCTTTCATTATATAAATCAAATATCTTATTCGATATGATATGAAAATTTAATTAAATTATAATTTTTCCCAATTTTGCTAAGCATACCCGTACTAAGCTACTTAGCCATATTATACCTGATACAAGAAATAGAACACAAGTTAAATCGTGCGAAAGAAAGAGTAAAAGAACGGAATGACAACAAAAGTATCGAACGTATTTCCTTTATATTTACTTCGATTTTATACTCCATATTATTTTGAAGAACTAGCCATACATACGCTAAATTCATTTCATAATAGGGAGTTTCAAGATTTATTTTTCTAGAATCCAACAAAAACACTTACAAAATGGAGTTTTTTTATGAATTACGTCACATTTGAGGGAATTTCTCTAAAAACAGACACCGTAGTTTATTGCGTTCATTCCATAATATCTATCATTTTTTGACTCAGTTAAAGGGGTACGATTATTTTCTTATACACATAATGAAGAAGCGATTAATGTTCTTATAAAAACACATATAGGTGAGAAAAAGAGGAAAAGATTTGCATATAATAAAAAATGACCTAGTTCTACACTAGGTCATTTTTTATTAACGAGGGATAGATTGCATTACAGATTGTAACGTTACTCTTTCTTCTTCTGTTAATGGAAGAAGTGGTAAACGTACAGAGCCCACATCTAATCCAACCATTTGTAACGCTGTTTTTACTGGAGTTGGACTTGGCGCCATAAATAATGAATCAGTTACTCTTACAAGTAATTGATGTAATTTTTGTGCCTTCCTAAATTCTCCTGCTTGAAATGCTGTAATCATTTCTTGCATTTCGTTTCCGATAACATGAGATGCTACCGAAACGATACCTTTCGCTCCAACTGCCATAGCTGGTAACGTTAAACCGTCATCACCGCTGTATACCGCAAAGTCGTCCGCTGTTTTTTCAATGATTTCTGTCATTGTTAACACATCGCCGCCGGCATCTTTAATAGCAACAATGTTTTCTATTTCTGATAAACGAACAACTGTATCAACGGAGATTTGTACAATAGATCGTCCTGGAACGTTATATAGCATAACCGGAAGCGGCGTACTTTCAGCAATTGCTTTAAAATGCTGATACATTCCTTCTTGACTCGGTTTGTTATAATAAGGTGCTACTAGCATTACTGCATCCACACCAACTTCTGTTGCCTTTTTAGTTAAGTCAATAGAAGCATGCGTATTATTGCTACCTGTTCCAGCGATTACGGGCACTCTTTTATCGACAACAGATACGACATGGCGATATAACGCTACTTTCTCTTCTGAAGTTAATGTAGGAGATTCTCCTGTCGTTCCTCCTACCACGATTGCTGTTGTACCGTTATCAATTAAATAATTTACCAATTTCGTTGTCTTTGCAAAATCGATATTCCCGTTTATATCAAACGGTGTTACCATCGCGGTTGCAATTGTCCCAAAATCTATCATGGTCTCACTCCTTATTGTTCCAGTTGCTTTTCTTTTGAAAGCTCAAACGCACTATGTAATGCATTTACAGCCTCCACTAAATCAGTTTCTTTTACAAGAACCCAAATTGTTGTATGACTATCTGCCGATTGCAGGATTTGAATACCTTTTTCCGCTAAAGCTGTAACGATTTTTGCAGTAACCCCTGGGATGCCTGCCATTCCAGCTCCAACGATAGATACTTTCGCACAATGTTCTGTCACAATTGGCTCATATCCAAGTTGTTTTAGCACTTCGACAGCACGAGCTGATACATTATCATTTACTGTGTAAGCTACACCAGTAGGAGAAATGTTAATTAAATCAACACTAATGCCTTCGTTTGCCATTTCTTTAAATACATGCTGCTGTATGTCGTATGCCGTTTCTTTTGCAAGTACTTTAATTTGCGTTACGTTCGATACGTGGGCAATACCTGTAACAGGACGTTCTTCTACATCCTGCCCTTTTGTAGCACCATCGTATGCTGCAATAAGAGTACCTTCACTTTCAGAATACGTAGAACGTACACGAAGTGGCACTTTTGCATGCATCGCAATTTCAACTGCACGTGGATGAACGACTTTCGCACCTTGATAAGCCATGTTACAAATTTCGTTATACGTTACAGTTTGAAGATGACGTGCATCTTTTACAATACGAGGATCCGCAGTCATAACACCTTCTACATCAGTGAATATATCGATATATTCAGCATGAAGTGCAACACCTAATGCTGAAGCTGAAGTATCACTACCTCCGCGTCCAAGTGTTGTCGTATCACCTTTTTTCGTTTGCCCTTGAAATCCTGTAACGACGATTACATCTACATTTTCTAACTCTTCATGTATACGATCGCAATTCATTTCAATAATCTTTGCATTCGTAAAGTCATCATTCGTTACAAAACCAGCTTGTGCACCATTTAATGCTGCTGCTTTTATACCGTTCTCATTCAACATATTAGAGAAAACAATTGCAGAGATTAACTCTCCGCATGATAATAATAAATCTTGCTCACGTTTAGAAATAGTAGATTCCTCTTGATTTACAAGACTTAATAACGTATCCGTTGCATATGGTTCACCTTTACGGCCCATAGCAGATACGACAGTAACTACTTTATAACCAGCAGCTAATGATTTTTTTATATGATGAAGCGCATGCTTACGTCCATTGTCATCACGTACTGATGTGCCACCAAATTTTTGAACAATTATTTTCATATTTTGCACCTTCTCTTAGCCGTTTACACTAATTGTAATTTTACTAAGCGCTCTGCAATTTGAACAGAATTCCATGCAGCGCCTTTTAATAAGTTATCAGATACGACCCAAAGATGGAATCCTTTATCGTTATTTAAATCTTTACGGATTCTTCCAACGAATACTTCGTTTTTACCTACTGCAGTAGCTGGCATTGGATATAACTGCTCTTCTGGATTATCTTGCAGAACAATACCTTCCGCATTTGCAAGTAAGCTCTTTAATTCTGCTACTGTTACGCCTTCTTTTTCTACTTCGATGTAAACAGACTCAGAGTGTCCTGATACAACTGGTAAACGTACACATGTTGCCGCTACTTCTAATTCAGGCATATGCATAATTTTTTTCGTTTCGTTAATCATTTTCATTTCTTCAAACGTAAATCCATTATCTTGGAATTTATCAATCTGTGGAATCGCATTAAAAGCAATTGGGAAATGCTTCTTATCACCTGATACAGGAAGAACATTTGCCTTAACTTCTTCGCCATTTAAGATTGCTTGTGATTGTTCATGCAGTTCTTCAATAGCTGCCGCACCAGCACCTGATACAGCTTGATATGTGGAAACGATTACTCGTTTTAAACCATATTGCTGACGAACTGGCTCAAGAGCTACTACCATTTGAATTGTAGAACAGTTTGGATTTGCAATAATACCATTATGTTCTTTTAAGTCGTTTTCATTTACTTCAGGTACAACAAGTGGCACGTTTTCTGTCATACGGAATGCACTTGTATTATCAACAACAATCGCACCGCGTTTTGCTGCTTCTGGCGCTAATTGTTTCGATACAGATCCACCAGCACTAAATAGTGCGATATCTACTCCTTCAAAGCTTTCAGGAGTTGCCTCTTGAACTGTAAATTCTTCGCCTTTAAATACAAGTTTCTTACCTGCAGATCGTTTAGATGAAAGTAACGTTAATTTCCCGATTGGAAATTCTCGTTTCTCTAAAGTATTTAACATTTGTTCACCAACTGCGCCGGTTGCTCCAACTACAGCGACATGAAAAGTTTTTTGCTTTTCCATCACTATGCCCCTTTCTAGATACCAATCCTTCTATAACTTAGAATCAGAAGGAGTATACAATACCCCTTCTGATCTTAATAACGTTAATTTTATCATATTCTACAGTAAGAATGATGGTTTCATCAAAAATTGTCCGTTTTTTTTCGTTTTTTAATTCATATATCTGAATTTTTCTACGACAACCGGTTGCAATTGCTTCCCTTGCAGCGCTTCTAACACTGTATCTTCCAGCAGCTCCATGCGAGCTACCATTGAGTTCGGTTTTTTCTCTGGTGCATCTTGGCCGAATGGGACGAAGTAGATGTTTTTTGTTGCCATTAGGCGCATGAGGTTGACGCCAACATGGTAGCAACAATATAAACATTTCTTTTTTCTTCTATTATATATTCATTTCAAATCCTGTAAATTTATTTTGTATATCATATTCTTCACAGGTACCCATAAACGAATTAGACGGTACTTTAGTAATTAAATGGAAAAGTTCTACTTTGATATTGAGTTTACTACAGTAGCATATTTACATATATATCCTTTAATTGGTATGATTTACTTGTTCGCATAAAAGGGGGGAGATTTTTGAGTTTAAATATGTATTTAGGGGAAGTACATGCCCAAACACAAAGTATGAATGCTGTATGTACGGCTACCATTCAAGGTATGGAACAAGCGATTCAGTCGATTGACGCTTTTGCAATGGATACTGTGTTACAAGGGCAAACATATAGCAGTGCAAAATCATTTTTTGTACAAACCTTTCGTCCTTTAGCACAAGGAATCATTTATCTGTGTGAAGAGTTAATTCGTCAGAATGATGCTTTTCCAAGTCAATTCCAATCACAAGTCGCTTCCACGGATGTCGTTGAACAAGAGTTACTAGAACAAATTCGAGAAATTGACCGAATGAAAACAAGTATAGAAGCCATCAATCAAGCTGTGCCACTCCCGGGTATGGACGCTATGGCGAATCTTTTTACTGTCATGAGGAAAAAACTGCAAGAAAAATTAGAACATCTATATGAATTTAATTATACTTCTAGTAATAATTATGATACTGCACTCCAACTAGCCGCTAGCATTGCGATGGGTTTAGCGGAAGTTCAAAGTGGAAAAGGCTTTAGTCCTGCAAGTGGTACATTTAGTACGCAAGGGTTGAATATGGAGTGGATAACTTCTATCCAAGCGATTACAGAAGAAAAAAAACGTCATTCTGAAGGAAGTAATATTATAGAAGAATCGTTGTTCGATAAATTTAAAGATACTGTTGAAAATAACGTAGAAGCGATAGATCATTTGTACGAAAAGTTTATTCGACAGATAGAAAACACTCCTATTATCGGGCAATATTATAATTACAAAAAAGGGCAGAATGAAGCGGTGTTAGATGAACTTAAAGGAATATTAAACACAATTTTACATCCAATAGATAGTGTTGAGGGTGCTGTGTATGCTCTTTCTCATATCGACGAAACATTTGCTGCTGTAGAACAAGCTATTTCTGATTCGTGGAATCAAGATGTTGTAAATGGAGATTGGAATAGCAGAGCTAAATGGTATGGAAATGTAGAGATGCAAGTTAAATTAGCAATCGCTGAATTATTCGTAGGAACAAAAGGTGTAGATAAAGTTTCAACGTTAGGCAAAACCTCAAAACTTAGTGAAAGTGTAAATTTTATACACGGCACTAAAAACGTAATAACTTTAGATAAGTATAAGCAAAGCGTTGACATGTTGAATAATATTCTAATACCAAAAAATCAATTTGCTTATACAGGAAGAAATATTGTAGACTCTTTCTCAGATAGCAATGCCCTTAAACAATCTAAAGAAAAATTATTGACTCATCAGTTTGCTGAAAGTACAGCTGAAGTTAATAAGGCAACAAGCGGAGCTGACTTGGATTTTAGAAAAGTAAATATTCAAACCAATGAAATTGGAGAAACTTTAGCTACTAGAAAGGAAATTCGAGCGTATAAAAAGGAATGGGGAGAATTAGGTATAAAAGTTAATATAGATAAAAAAGGAACAATTCTTCCAAACAATGTAGAAGCAGCGTTTGATTTTGTTAATGGAGATATATATTTAAAGAAAAAACCATCCGTCATAAATATGCATCATGAGGGTTTTCATGCAGAGCAGTGGTTAGATATAGGAAAAGAGCAATATATGAATCTTAGTAGGTTAGAAAGAGAAGAATATGTATTTGAACAAGTAATGAAAAATAAACATTTATTTGATAAAGCTTCTATTGACCATTCAATAGAATATATCGAAAGATTAAGATTGAAATATAAATAAAAGGAGAATTTTATATGTCTTTAGATAAGTATAAAAATATGTCTGATGAAGAGTTTAAACAATTGTCTACTGAAGAATTTCAAAATTATATAAAATTAAAGCAAGAAGATTTTTCAAGACATTATAGGAAAATAAATGAAATTACTGTAGATGTAATGTTAAAGCCTCAGGAAGCAATAGAAATTGCTAAACATTATCATAAGAAAAATAAATTAGATGGAGTAGTTAATGAAGATATCAACCAGCTTTTCTTTGATGAGGCTTATACATTTAAAATTGTGAAAGAAAATAGAAACAATGATGATATAAGACCAGCTTGGAGAATATTAGTGGATTTACCAAAAAACCCTTTTCTTATGGAGGACTATACACTAATTGTGTCTGATAGAGATAAAAAAGTAATGGGTATGCTCGATCCAAATGGGCATCCAGTATTTAAAGGCAATGAATTTACAGATGAAGATATCGAATATATTATGAGCGATGAGGATTCTAAAGATTAATCAAGGTAATAATTTAGTGAATAGTTTTATAAATAGAATAATTGTCTTTTTTAATTAATTTTTATGCTATTTTGCTAGATTCTAAGGGCAAAGAAAGAAGAATTTAAAAGAACAAGATAAATGGAAGAAAAATTTTTATATCTCTATTTTTTATATAATGATACATTTATTAACATCAACTAGGAGGAACATTCCTTGAAAGTTGTACGCTCTATATTTAAAGGCTTTCGTTTAATAGGTTTAATTGTAAAGCCCGTACTTAAAGCATTATCTAAAAGTAAATTTTAAATCTCATAAATATTAAAATCCCCTTCTGCATATAGGTGCAAAAGGGGATTTTTTTCAAATTATTCTATTCGTTCTACAGACAGTACTCATAGATAAATAAGAAACGGTGTATATTTACCCTAACATTTATAAAGATGAAAATCAATATATAATTATCTACATATAGAACCAGATAATAATTTTGTTCATAAAACTATTCTTTTCTATGAAATATTTAGTCTATGCATAGACTTCACTTGCCGTTACATAGTATCCCTTTGCTATTGTGTAATTTATATGTGGCCTCATTATTAATATGCAACATTGCATATTAATACAATATATATAAATGTTGTATTTTACATTTAACCCCTGTAAAATTTAGGGTGTAAAAACCATTATAGGAGATGTGATTATGAAGAAAATTTTAACTTCACTTATGCTAATTGGATTAGTAGTATTTGGCTTTATTTTACCAAGCAATAATGCAAGTGCAGCTGAAAACACGCCACTTGTCGACAAAGTGCAAATTACTAACATCGGAAACAATGAGTATATCGACTATGGGCAAGGTAAAAAGTATCGAGTTTATGCATATAAAAACACAACATTCAAAGGATATGCATATGACGCAAATGGACAAGCAGTACCTGCTGGTACAACTTTTTACATTTACTTCGATGGCGCACTAAATTTTGCTAAAAAAGATATTTTATGTACTGTAGGAGCAAATGGCGCATTTGAAGGTTCAGTGGAAATGCCTAGTGGTAAGGGGAATTATTCTTTCTGGGCTTCAAGATCAACACACTACTACGATATTGTGACTCTTGGTTATTACAATGGTCCTAACAAAACTAATCCGATTTCAAAAGCAAATGAAAAAACAGTTTATCATTACGCTCAGGGAGTATATCATCCATAAAAAAGAGCCAGCCTATAAGCTGGCCTTTTTTTATTTTATAGAAATATAGACGTTATAAGTCGTAATGTAGTAAGTTTTTCCTTTTAAATCGTGTTCTTTATATTGCACGGATGCTTTCGGTTTAACTACTGATACGTTGTAATGCTCAATACCGTGCAATTCGCTAATAAAGAAGTGTGTCAACGCACTAATCAATCCGTTTTTACCAGCACCCCTTGCCATCATCCAGAAGTGTTGATCAAAATAAACATCCTCATATTCATCAAACAAAAACACAAATGCTATTAAAAATTTCTGAAAGGAATTTAATTTGAAATGCCACTTTTCTATGAAAGTTACACATTTATGAATTAAATCCACATCAAAATGTAAATCATTACGGGTTAATATATCTTGCTTTAAATAATGAATAAGCATGATACGTTCCTTATTTAATACTACTGTTCCTGTTTCATATAATTCTATATATTCACTTACATACTTATGGGAAATCATATTAAATCACTTGCCGAATACTTCTTAATTTCTTTTTTATTACTTCCTTCTGGCAATAAATCTGTTAGTTGTTTAATGACTCTTTGATATGATTGATCGCGGGTATTATATAATCGGGCAACAGGTCGCTCTCTTTCATACGGCTCTGTTTTATCAGATTGTGAGAACATTTCATAGTCACCATTCTCAGATATATCTATCCACATCTCATTTAATAAAACTCGTAGTCTTGCTGCCTGAATAATTAACCCCTCAACCACTTTCAACTTACTAGGTGGGATGTCTTTAAATAATCTTTTTAAACGATTTTTTTCTTTGTTAACTAGCACCTCACGTTCATCTATGTCCGCCATAATATCACCTCGATTCAATCATATTTTTATGTTGGGTAGGGGTCCTATGCGATACTGCTCAAAAATCTGGAAAAACGACCCCCTCCTCCGGTGCCCCTTAGAGCAATTTTTGATGAAATATTTTAAGGGGGGGTGTTATTACCGAATCATTTTTACCACTTTTCATCGTTTTCCCATTTGTTTATCTTTTTTACAAATACTCTGCCATGTTCTTTATTATGACAATCCACACAGACTGTTTCTAAGTTATCTATTTCTAATGCAAGTTCTGGATGATGTTCAAGCTCTTTGATATGATGGACAACCAACTGTATCTTCTTACGCTTTGCACTCTCACTGTATTCATTGGTGTCTGTTTGTAATCGACCGTTTCGTTTACATTCCTGGCACTCATAGTTATCACGCTTCTTTACTTGCTCACGTATACTCTTCCACTCACCACTGTCATAGAACTTACGCTTCTGTTGTTTGGTTTTATATTCTTTCATCATTCATCCGTTACTAAGAACTCCTCCATTGTTTTATCGAGCAAACTAATCATCGCTTCTCTTCTTTGCTTTAGCATTGTGTTGTCTTCCATTGTACTAAAGACTGGAATTACACTCTTTATTTTCTTTTTATCAATTCGTTCACAATATCCTGCCCGACCATCATCATAAATGCACCAATTACAAACACTCGTTCCCGTTCAGTTAATTTGGTTAGATCCATCCTTCATCCTCCTTCAAAATTAGAAAAAGCACCCGAATGGATGCTTTTTCTAATTTTGACCATAGAGCATTCTCTTAATTGATTCATTACGAAGTTTATCTTGATCATTGGAAATGTTACCGTTTAGCTGAATATTTTCTCCTAATAAAAGAGGATTAATAAGTCCCTCTGTTTTTTTCTTATTTTCTTGAATTTTATTCAGTTTTGCTTCAATATCTTCAATTTTACGTTGAAGTTCATCCTTATTTTCTTTTGGATTTTTCTCTGTTGTTCCTTTAAAATCTATCACTATATTTTCTAGTTCTTCAGTTGAATTATTAATCCATTCTGACTGTTCTTCAAGAATACTTCTTAATGAAGAAATTTCATCCTTAATTGTCACTAATTCAATAATTTTCCCATCAATTTTTTCTAAGCTACTGTTTACTTGGAGACTTTGCTGTGATGATTCTTTTGCCTGAAAAAACGCATAAACCATAGCCATTATTGCTAATAATATCGAAGCAAGGCTAGAAGCGAAAGAAATCTGATCAATAAGTACTTTCCCATTAGTCGTATATCCTGTAACAAAAATAGCTATCATTCCCATTAAAAGTAACAATAATATTATTATTCCATTCCCCATAATAACCTTTTGTATGAAATTACTCTTCTCTAATTCACTCATATCATTAAATTCCCTCTCTCTTTATAAGTCTATATTAAGATTATAAGAAATGACTATTTATTTCAATATATCATCTCTCCACTAAACCTCAACTTAACGAGAAACTCACACACTATAGCTTTATAAATTAAAGTGATATTTTCATCTTTAATTACTTCTCCAAACTAAAAAAGCAACTATATGTTTGCTTTTTTAATAAGTATTAATTTATAACTCAATTACGATACATGAGGTTTTATTCTTCTTCCAATCCCCTAACGCTACATCAATCTACTTGCTCATTATTAAGTAACTAGAAGAAGAGCAAAAGCTCTCCTTAATAACAGTAACATTCAATCAGTACCATCTGCTGGTTTCGGATTTTATGTGCCGTCATTATAAAACCGTTTAGACAACATAAAGAATATAAAAGGAATTTTTATGAGTTGTGTTTTCCGCCACTTCTCACAATACAAATATATCACGCTGATTCCAAAACAATCGGCACATTTCCTGCCAAAAAACGGTCACAACTCTGCCACTCTATTTGAGTCAAACGACTTTAATATCAGAGCAGATTTAAGTAGTTGAAACAATTTAAGTACCTCTGTCTTAGTAATAGAATCGTAATCATGATACCCATGTGCAATTGAATTACGATTAAGATTTCGACATAAGTCATCTGGTATTCTAACAAATGTGTTTTTATACGTCCTAAGTACAGATAGTGCAAAAATTGTATTCAATTCTTCTTTTTCTACATCATTATCATCGTTATAATTTTCAGGTTTTATTTTATGATATAGTCTCTTCACGTTTGGTTTATGATTAACTGATACCTCATCCTTTTTTATTTTCCCCATGTACCACAATGTAAAAATGTGCTCAAATGCTGCAAAAAGCGGCATTGTGCATAATTTATAAAATCCACCTTTATACACTTCATAAGTTTCTTCAATTAAAGTTGCATGAAGTTCATATATAGGATCTTGAACTATTTCTGCTATATACGATTCAAGATTTGCATCTATATATTCCGTTAAATCCTCAGTTGTTATTTCGCCATCCAATATATTAGACATAATATCTATATCTAAGCACCAAAAATTCTTTTCATGTTCAATTAGTATGCTTTCTATTTCTTTGATTTGCTCTGCTATTGCCTCACGTATAGAATCCCAATCAATATTGTTATACACTTCTATAATTGGTTGAATTTGCTCAGCCAACTTCCTTTGTGCTTCTAGCACTGGTCTTATTTGTTCATAAGCTTTTTTTTGCGATTCTGCTATTGCATTAGCCATTCCATACAATTCTGGTTGTATCTGTTCATACATGTTTTGTCTTGCTTCTAACACTGGTCTTATTTGTTCATAAGCTTTTTTTTGTGATTCTGCTATTGCATCAGCCATTCCATACAATTCTGGTTGTATCTGTTCATACATTTTCTGACTTGCTTCTAGCACTGGTCTTATTTGTTCATAAACGTTTTTTTGTAATTCTGCTATTACATTAGCTAATTCAGAGCCTTCAAGTGTTTTAGATAAATCAAAATCTTGATTTTTTGCTTTCTTTACACCATCTTCTTCATCAGATTTCTTTTTCTCTTCCATTAACTAACACCTCTCTTTATCTAAATATTCTATCATCAAAACAATAAAGATAATACTATCTCTATTAAGTTACCCATATCTTATATTGTGTGTAACTGACCTCTTCGCTGAATCCCTTGGTATCATTGATTTCATTTAATTTTCTCTTTTGAGTTACATAGTACGAAAATTATGAGTAACTGTATAGGGATACCACCAGCATTTTGCAAAATAACCTACGCTATGCGGAAAAATAAAATAAGCTGCCCATATGGACAGCTTATTTACATAATTATCGTTATCAAAAGTAAAATTCAACTCGAAAATAGCTAATTTTATCAGTTGTTGAATGTTTGAAAAAAATTAAACCAATGATATAGTTGAGATCCTTTGGCAATTTCTTGCTGTGATGACTATCATAGTGACTTTTTCTCCAGCAACAACTATTAGTAGCTAATTACTATAAGAACTTATTTTTGAAATTTGCTATTTTTTAGAAAGTGTGTTAATTTAAGAAAGACCTATTTTTGTTTGACTTGAGATTAAGAATAGATTTTGTTTTTCGTCTAAGGTATTTGAGCAAGGGTAGTAACATATGTGTGGGTATCCACACTAGGAGGCAACAATTATGGAACAAGGTAAAGTAAAATGGTTTAATGCAGAAAAAGGTTTTGGATTCATCGAGCGTGAAGGTGGAGAAGACGTATTCGTACATTTCTCAGCTATCCAAATCGACGGTTTCAAATCTTTAGACGAAGGACAACGTGTAACGTTTGAAGTAGAAAAAGGACAACGTGGCCTACAAGCTACTAATGTTCAAAAAGCTTAATATTAGCTGATGAAAGACCCTCTTGTAGGGTCTTTTTTTATTTTATTACAATATTCCGGATACAACTTTTTCAAGGGGATTTTGGGTGCTTAACTTTTAATAAAAAAGAAGATGTTAGAAATCATAGTTTTAGCATTATGGGCTTTTTCTTTTAGTTATCTTGCAATTATATTAGGAATACCCAAAAACAGATTGTATATCGTTGTAGGATTTTCAATCTTATTTGTTGGTGGAATTTTGATTGTGCATCTATTTCAAAATAAAAATAAAAATGGAAAATAATTTTGTTTGATTGTATATCTCATACATGTCTCATTATTGGTAGTTAATACATCTAGAAGTCTACAAAAATATCCTCCAGTCAATTACTCTGGAGGATATTCATATTTACATACTCACTCTTAAAAGAAGCCACACAAAATGAAACCTCTTTAGCTCCCAAAAGGCTTACTCTTATCTATTAATAACTGTACATCGTCTTGCTCCTCTACAGATTAAACGCTCGGCTTCTCTTAATGAAATTGGAACAAGTACAGCTTCATCAACATCGTCTTCTACATCAAAAACCGCAAATGCTTCCCCACCCACGATTAAAACACAAATGAATTCTACTTCTAAATCATCATGAGACCTAGGAATACAATTAGAAATAGTACAACGTTGAATACCCCCTGCTAACAATGTTCTAGCTTCTTGCTCAGATATTCGAATAAAAACAAATTCCTCTATGGCTACATTTCCAAATTCCACTTCAATTTCTACTAGAAGAAAGAATCTGTTTCTAATTCTCACTATACAATTTGCCCCAATTGAAATAATATCTTCATTCATTCTTTTCACCTCCTTTAATACTATATAATTCATAAAGAGGTGAAATGGTGTGGACAAGCAAACAAAAGAGTTGTTTTTTTTTGAAATGTGAGACATCAGTTAACAACTATCATCAAAAAAACAGAAAAAACAACCTACACAACTGGAAGTTTTTTCTGTTTTTAGTCTGTATACGATATTCAAATTTAGTTAACATAACGTCTCATTATTGGTAGCAAGAAACCTTCTTTTTTTGTTCTATGGATCTATGCATTTTTTATACATTCCTATCCTAGCGAGGTTTTAGGGTTCCTGTTTGTTACTGGAACTGTATAAAATCTTGCACACTCTTAACGTCGTTTTTTCCAAAATGCTGTGATACCCCTAGACTAAAAAAGAAATAAGCAATGATTAGATTTTAAACCTAGTCATTTCTTTATCCATTGCATCTTGGTTAACACCTATATAACGTAATGTGACCTTCTCTGAAGAGTGATTGAATATCTCCATGAGTAATGCTATGTTTTTCGTTTGCATGTACATGTGATACCCATATGTTTTTCTTAACGTATGTGTTCCTATTTCATCTAACCCGAACTCTGCCGCTGCTCCGCTTAATATCTTATATGCCATGCTACGACCAATTGGACGATTATTACCTTGTCTGCTTTGCAATAAATACTCATTGTCTTGTCTTTCTATAATAAACCATTTAAGTTCTCTTTTCAGTGCTGCAGTAATTTGTATTCGTTTCTGTTTCCCTGTTTTCTTTTCCCGCATAGATATATGACTGCCTTTAACATCCCCTACTTTCGATTTCAAAATATCTGAGATTCTAAGACCTGTATTAATACCCATAATGAAGAGAATGTAATTACGTAAGCTCTTTTCCTTAAAATACTCTTTTAACTGCTGTATTTGCTCTGGATTACGTATTGGTTGAACAAAATTCATTATTCATTACCTCCATTTTCTTCTGCCTCATATACTTCTAATCTAAGAGCAAAAGCTAAATTATAAAACGCTCTAGACTTCCAACGGCGATAAGTGCGTTCAGCCATTCCAATTTCGTTATAAATCATATAATCACACACATCTTCTTCTAAATAACGCTTATTAATAATATCCCTTTGAATCTTTCCCGATCGACCATTACCTAAACGAATTAAAAACTGATTGATACGGAATGACATATCTTTTAGGTACTGTTCGCGTTCGCTACGCTTTAAATGTTCTAAAGCTACATCTTCTAATCGATTTACTACCGTATTTGTAGGACCATGATATCGCACCTCATATGAAGGTGTTACTTTCATTTCTTCCCGAACCATACCAAACTGTTTATAAATCCTTACTTCTTCAAGTAATCGTTCTAGTTTTGATTGAGTAGCTGCACGATCTATTTTAGATAAGAAAGTTAATTGATCCATATATACAAACGCTCCTTGTCTATTTTTCAAATAAAAAAGCGGACACTAAACTACAGAGCAATCTCATTAATGCTCTTTGCAGTTCAGTGTCCGCTGGTTCTTCCAGTAGGACAAAATGTGTAATTGGGATTATGATATTATCTTTTCATATTTTAGTAACTTTTTATTAACAAAGGATTATTTTGTTTAAATTCTCATAAAACACTTTTTAAATTCCTCAACATTGGTAATAGCTATATAATAAAAAAGATTAAATGTTAGGAGTGCTATAAATGTCTGATATAATTAAGCTCTGTATTGTAATAGTCGTTGCCTTATTTTTAATGTTTTCCATAATATCAGAGTTTAAAAAACCTCAAAAAGATATGTTTTGGTTCTCGATTGACGTAATGTTTCTTCTTGTAGCTTTTTTATTAATAAAAGACTATATCGTCAAACATGTAACGTAATTACCTGAATAAAAATCAATATTTCGTCAATCCTATAAATACAGTTTCTTATTCCCTTCATATCCGAGGGTTTGGCTGTTAGCTTTTGTTAGCTGCTCTTTTTATGTTTTACACGAATAAAATTCTAAGTATTTTCCGATACTATGGAAGAATTTAAAAGGTAGTTTTAAATTCTTCCACTCTTGCTCTCTTGGTCGAGAGGCGAGCAGTTAGCTTTTGTGCTATCTGCTCTTTTGTTTCGTCCCTCCTCCTTTTTCTTAAAGACATCTTTACTCCTTCTAGAATAAAGTCAATAATTCAGCATATAATATCTATGCATCTAGATCATTACCTTTGTGTCGAGTAGTTAGACTGGGCTAGCTACTCTTTTATTTGTGACAAAATGAAAGTTTTTTAAATCATTATTATTTCCACATAATACTGTTAATTCTGCTTATACTATAGCTGTAACTTAAAGTTACATATCATTTACTTGTAGGGCCTAATTTTCTTTTGTACAACAAGTAGTTAGTTAACAAAACTAACTGCTTTGTTGTGTAAAATGTAGTTTTTATATAAAGTTTTCTCAATATCTATATTATGGAAATGAATTACCTTTTATGGTAGCGTATTGGTAATCCCATAGAGTTCTATTGTTCCATTAAAAAGGACCCATACCCCTTTTCGGGTCCTTTTTTAATGTTTTCTAATAAAATAGCGTTTTTATTAGAAATGTTTCACACTCATAAAAACATCACATATAATACCCTGTACCCCTTACCAACAAGAGGGATAGGCATTTTACCCAGAGCACTTCTATAAGTGCTCTTTTTATTTCACGATTAAATAACGATTTTATTTAAACTTGCACACACACACTAAAAACATACATACGATATAATCGTGGTCATCTTTTCAATCAATTCTTGGTCGTTGAGCGTCTTTCTTCCAAGGCGCTCTGTTTATATTCAGGATGTTATTGAGCTTACTTTACATCATTCTTTATCTCTTTCAGTTGCTCCATTTCTTTCTTTACCGATTCATCTATCATTCTTTTTTGCATGTCAGCTTTTTTGCTTTCTTCAGATCTAAACCCCAAATAGAATAGCCCACAAGTAATAACCGAACCTACAACGCATCCTAATAAGCCCCTCCAAACGGACTGATAAATACTCCTTAATACGAGGGATTTTAAAATCTTGCTCTTTTTCTAATTGCAAACAGGTTTCATAGAAATCAACTAGAAAATCCTGGTCCTTCACAGATTGAATCTCTTTTAAAACACACTTTTCAATGTTTACATTTTTAATTGGATTGAATTTCAACCAATTGATTAAGAACAATTCTTTTGTTTTTTGGTTGTAATTAATTTTTCCATACTCAGCAAAACGTTCTAATAGCTTCATAACAGTTTCACGGTTATATCCTGTATCAGTTTCAATGATACGAAGTGGAAGCTCATAGATTCCTGATTGAGACGTCTTACTGTTTGTCATCAAATATAAGTAGAAATACTTCTCCTCCGGTGTAAGATCTAAAACAAATGAATCCTGCCAAAATGAAACGTGTACTGGTCTATAAACTGCCATATTATTCATCCTCCCGTTTACATATCGCGAATCCGTCCTCTACACGTAATAAGCGATAATTCTTGTATCCTATTTTGAGATATTGTTTTACTAAGTAAATTAGGTGTTGCTCTGATGTTGCTTTTTGAAACACTTCAGGATTCAGCAACACTCTATGTAATGATTTGTCTAAAAGCATGTAGCACACTCCGTTGTTATACGAATGCTAATTTGATATAATTAATCCTAAGATCTTTGCAAGACCGTTTGTCTATCACTCTGCCAAGTGATAGATCTTTTTTATTTTCTACGTGTTACTAACGAAGCGTTAACTTCTCTTGCTCTTAAATCTTTAATTACTACACGATAACTCATAGACGCCTCATGTTCCTCTTTTGTATCACGAAGCATTTTAAATTCCCTTATACATCGCTCCAGCTCTTCTTCCCAGTGATTTGATTCTTCGGTTGATTCTGCATTAAACATGTTATAAATACATTCACTCATACAGTTACGAAGTTTATTAGCGAATGAGAAATCTCCTGGAAGAACTAGATCATGAAGATAATTGTTTTTATCATTCATAAATTACATCTCCTTTCTAATTAAATTAATGCTGTACGCATCGTTACAACCAGAAAGGAACATTGTAGAGGTATGGGAGGAACAATCCCTTTCTGGTCATAACGACAAGCACAGTGGCTTGTCCAAATGATTTATATAATGTTATAATTGCTTTACGATATTTTTCAGAGCTACTGTTGTCTAGACGGTAGCTTTTTTATTTACCCATTTATGCTTCAAAATAAATGATGCCTCTATAATTTTGATTCGAATCCCCAATAATTTCTTCTCTTGCTTTAACTCAACTGTTTTTGAATCTTCATTAAGTAATTCTGCTATTTTAATTTCACCAGTTAGTTTTGCATCATAACGAATTAATTCCTTATATTCTTTTAAACTAGGTTTCTTATAATCTACTGTCATTTTCCTTCCCCCTTTACAGCACCTTTGTTAAATTCATTAAGCTATCCACCGATTGAATAATAACGTTCTCCGCCATAGCCTTTTGCAACCAACTTCTTTGTATTTGTTCCATAATGCCAAAATGAACTTGTTCAAGAGCTTGAACTACACATTGAGTAGCTTGGATTGTATCGAAGATTTCTTTTGCATGAACTGCATATTCATGTTTCTTTTTTTCATCATGCTTCCATGACCTTGTTGTAACTTGTAAGTTCATGATTTCCTTTGCTGCCGCAATCCCCTCTTCGGCCTGTTTAATGTAGTTCATCAATTGTAGATTTAAATCTTGAGTTAAGCGTGGATCTGTAGGAGGTAACCCAACACCATAAATATGTTTGATTGCTTGTTGATTCAACTTTGCCCCTGTTGCATGGCACCAATCCATCGCAAGTTCAAATTCTGGTTTAGAAAGTCCAGATTCAATACGGGTTAATCTTTCATGTGTAATACCAAGGTACTTAGATAGCCCTTTCTTCGTTTTCAGCTGAACATTGTCACAACATTCTCTGGCATTCTGTAATAATTCTCCTATCGCTGAATTGCAGTATGTGCTTGTTCCCATATCTGTTCGCCTCCATATTTAGTTTTCAAATGGTTACAATGAACTTAGTACATATGTAACTTGTCTACTTTTCGTATAAAAAGAGAGGAACTATTCCTCAACGTTTGCTTTTACTTGTATCTCTTTGATGATGGCCCAACCAGCCTTGTAATATGCTTGACGGATTTTATCAATATCCTTTTGTGATTTTGGCTCAGGAGCCACAACATGGACTTTCGTTTTTCCAAATTCATAAGTCGCCGCATATTCTTCTTGTTGGCTCATGGTGTCACCTCTTGAAGTGCTTTCTATATTTGTATGCCACTAATTTGTTAGTACTGCCATATTAGTTGCTAACCATTTCAAAGCAGACCAATCATCGAAATATTAAAGCATCGGAAAACGACGAAGAATCTTAAATGCTTTCTTAAATCAAACATGTCATGACTTTCGCTACCTCAAATAGCCGTTTCTACTTCTTATATATACATTTCTCGTATATGAATTAACTATATAAGGAGGTCTAACCATGAAAACCGCAATCTACCTACGTAAGTCCCGTGCCGATCTCGAAGCTGAAGCTCGCGGCGAAGGCGAAACATTAGCAAAACACCGCACTACCCTGCTGAAAATAGCAAAGGAAATGAACTTAAATGTTCTAGCCGTCCGTGAGGAAATTGTTTCTGGTGAGAGCTTAGTGAAACGACCTGAGATGTTAGCATTGCTTGAAGAAATTGAAGATAACAAATATGATGTTGTTCTTTGTATGGATATGGACCGTTTAGGTCGTGGTGGTATGAAAGAGCAAGGAATCATTTTAGAGACGTTTAAACGCTCGAATACGAAGATTATGACACCTAGGAAGACTTATGACCTTAATGATGAGTGGGATGAAGAATATAGCGAATTTGAAGCGTTTATGGCTCGTAAGGAGTTAAAGATTATTACACGACGTATGCAACGAGGTCGTGTCGCCAGTGTAGAGGCTGGGAATTATCTAGGTACACATGCACCATTCGGATATGATATCCATCGCTTAAATAAGCGTGAACGTACTTTAACGATTAATCCAGAAGAAGCTTCAGTTGTAAGAATGATATTTGATTGGTATGCAAACGAGGATATGGGCGCTAACGCAATCCGAAGCAAATTAAATGATCTTGGCTACAAAAGTAAGCTAGGTAATGAATGGAACCCCTACAGCATCTTGGATATATTAAAAAACAATGTGTACATCGGAAAAGTGACTTGGCAAAAGAGAAAAGAAGTAAAACAGCCTGATGCCGTAAAAAGAAGTTGTGCTCGTCAAGATAAATCAGATTGGATTATTGCTGATGGCAAACATGAGCCAATCATACCGGAAAGTTTATTTGAACAAGTACAAGAAAAATTAAACTCAAGATATCACGTTCCTTACAATACGAACGGAATTAAAAATCCTCTAGCTGGCATTATTAAATGTAGTAAATGTGGTTATAGCATGGTCCAACGTTATCCGAAGAACCGAAAAGAAATGATGGATTGTAAACACCGTGGCTGTGAAAACAAATCAAGTTACACTGAATTAATTGAGAAGCGTTTACTCGAGGCATTAAAAGAATGGTACATCAATTATAAAGCTGATTTTGAAAAACATAAGCAAGATGACAAATTAAAAGAAACACAAGTTATTCAAATGAATGAAGCTGCATTACGCAAGCTTGAAAAAGAATTAGTGGATGTCCAGAAACAAAAAAATAATTTACATGATTTATTAGAACGTGGCGTTTACACAGTCGATATGTTTTTAGAACGCTCGAATGTAGTTTCTGACCGTATAACTGAAATTACTTCCACTATGGAAAACTTAAAGAAAGAAATTAAAACCGAAATTAAGAAGGAAAAAGTCAAGAAAGATACAATACCTCAAGTGGAGCATGTTCTTGATTTGTACTTTAAAACAGATGATCCCAAAAAGAAAAACAGCCTCCTAAAGTCGGTTTTAGAAAAGGCTGTTTATAAAAAGGAAAAGTGGCAAAGGCTCGATGATTTCGAACTTGTGCTTTACCCTAAGCTCCCTCAAGATGGCGACATATAAGCGTTTATGCTTTGTCGTCACCTTGTTGGTGTAATTAGATTTACTCCATTAAGCCCTAGAGCATCATTCGTCGAAACAGCCAATACGACAGGCTTGCCATTTCTTAACGTCGCTTTCGCTGCCATTAATACTGGAGAGTCTGTCATTGCATTTGCAAATTTACTCATAGAATTCCCTGTTAGTGGTGCAATTACCATACAATCTAGTGGAATTTTAGGTCCTAGTGGTTCTGCACCAACGATTGAATTAATTGCTTTAAAACCTGTTATTTCTTCAATCTTCTTAATCCACTCTGCTCCCTCTCCAAATCTAGTATTTGTTGATTGAACAGTGTAAGAAACAACAGGACGTACTTCTGCTCCCTCAGCAATTAATTTTTCTAAATGAGGCATTACTTCTTCGTACGTACAATGTGAACCTGTAAATCCGAAACCAATTCGTTTCCCCTTCAAACTCATTTCTTTTCCTCCTCCTTTGCAATTGCATCTGCTGCTAATAACTGAGAAAGAACATTTGCTAAAATTTGCCCAGCCGTTTTTGGGGCAACAATACCTGGTAATCCAGGTGCTAGCAATGCTTTGACTCCTCTTTTTTCCGCATATCTAAAGTCAGTACCGCCTGGTTTAGAAGCTAAATCAATCACTAACGTATGAGCTGGCATTTTTGCAATAACATTCGCTGTTACAACGAGATGCGGAATCGTATTAATTACAATATCGATATTTCCTACTTCTTTCTCTATGTCTTGCATATGAAAAGGAGAAAACATCATTTCTGTAATACGTGCAATATGTTCAGATCGTCTTGCTCCAACTTTGACATGGGCTCCTAATGATTGAAATGCTCTCGCAACACTCATTCCTGTTCTCCCAAATCCTAGAACCATTACATTGGACCCATGAATTGTATAGTCGGTATGTTGAATTACCATCATTAATGTACCTTCTACCGTTGGAATAGAATTGTATATTGCTACATCATCACGATCAAATAATTTAACAAGTTTTCGATTCGTAGTAGATACGAGATTTTCCAAGTAAGGTGTACCAATACCTGAATATATAGTAAAGTGTTCTGGTGTATTTTCAATTTGTTCTTTCGTTATTGAAACTTTTTCATTTGAAAAAATAGTATCTACTTCTCCTTTGGCATTTGTACCGGCAACCGGCAAAATAATTGCGTCTACAGAAGTGAAATCTAAATTTTGTATACTTTCTTTTGCTGCCCCTGTGAAACCATGATCTAACTGATCAAAACCTATCAAAGAAAGTTTCGCATCCAATTCAACTAGCTTACGAATTACTTCTAGCTGCCTTGCATCTCCTCCTATGACAGCAATATGCATCTCAGTCAACATTCCCTAATTCACCTTCTTTTTCTGTCATTTATAAGAAAAGTGCCTACTTTTTCTTTTTCCTCCACATCATATGTAATGTACGAGTTTATGGTGATTGAAAATCCAAATGCACATATGATTTATCAGGTTTCTATGTAGATACAAAAAAAGATGACCAAAATGGCCATCCTTCACTCCGAATTTGAACGATCTATACTATCACAAAGAAGCATATCGTGTCCGACTTTCTTTATTTGACTCCATGCCACTCTTACTTCTTGTGGTTCCTTTTTAAAACCTCCCCACTTCCCTACAGGTATTATAAGTGTTTGTATTTGTCCGTCTTTCTCATTAATCTCTAAATCCATATAACCTAGGGCTCCCATTTTTTCCGCTTTTTCTATATCTACAACCTCTTTACCGCTTAATTCACTTAATCGCATACTCACTCCACTCCCCTACTAAATTTTTCATTTGCATTGTCTATAATTAGTACCTATTCTATATGTATAAAAAAAATAACCTTCTCTCATTTAAAAAGAGAGAAGGTTATTTTCAGATACATCGTAAAAGTTGATTATAGTTTTATTCCTTTTGGAAGTTTTCCATCTGGACTAATTAATGCTGCAGAGAATTCATCTGTAAACATGTTACGAATTAACCCATCTACATTTTCTTTTGTTACAGTGTTTACACTTTCGATAATCTCATCAAGTGAACGATGCTTACGAAGTAGCAATTCATTTTTACCATTACGGCTCATACGACTATTCGTACTTTCTAAACTTAACATTAAGTTTCCTTTTAATTGCTCTTTACTATTAATAAGCTCTTTTTCTGTAATACCTGTATTTTTCAATGTTTCTAATGTTTCTTGCATTGTTTCATACAGTGTATCTAATTGTTGACTACCTGTTCCACCATACAGTGTTAACATACCTGTATCTTCATAAGAAGAATGGTAAGAAAATACTGAGTAAGCTAACCCACGTTGCTCACGTACTTCTTGGAATAAACGGCTACTCATACTACCGCCTAAAACGTTATTTAATACAATTAAGTTATAAATATCTTCGTGTCCCATTTGTAAGCCTTTATATCCTAAACATAAATGAGCTTGTTCTGTTTCCTTTTTACGTGCTACTTTGTTAAAATGGAAAATTGGACTATGTACTTGTTCACGGTTTGTTGTTCCTTCATAACTACCGAAATATTGCTCTACCGTTTGTAAGAAGGCTTCATCAATATTTCCTGCAACTGAAACAACTACATTTTCAGGTGTATAATGATCCTTAATATATTGGCGTAGCGTATCACCTGTAAACGTATCAAGTGTTTCTTCTGTTCCTAAAATAGGATATCCAAGCGGATGCGTTTCATATGTTGCTTTCGTTAACATATCATGCACAATATCGTCTGGAGCATCTTCGTACATTTTAATTTCTTCACATACGACATTCTTCTCTTTTTTCAATTCTTCTTCATCAAATGTTGAATTAAAGAACATGTCAGCTAATACATCTAAAGCATATTTAGCATGTTCATCTAGCACTTTTGCATAGTAACAAGTGTACTCTTTTGAAGTAAAAGCATTCACTTGCCCACCAATACTATCAAATGATTCTGCAATTTCGCGTGCACTACGTGTTTCTGTCCCTTTAAAGAACATATGCTCTAAAAAGTGAGAAATCCCGTTATTTTTTTCATTTTCATTTCTTGATCCCGCATGGATCCAAATACCAATCGCAACCGATCTTACAGTTGGTATATTCTCCATAACTATTCTTACACCATTTTTACAAGTATATTTTTTAATCAAAAACTTTCCTCCTACTGCCAGTTTCTCTAAATAAGTGCTATTATTTAATGATAACAAGTTTAAGGATGAATGTCATGCAAATGTATTTAATCCACACGTTTTTCATCCAGTAATTCTGTTATATTCCCTACTTTATATCCTTGTTCCTTCAATTTTTTAATCATTGTATCTAATGCTTCTGCCGTTGACGAAGTAGGATGCATTAATACGATAGCACCTGGGTGTATTTTTCTCATTACTCTCTGCAATAGTACATCTGGCTCAGGTCGCTTCCAATCGATTGTATCGACAGTCCACATAATCGTTCCCATTTGGAAATCATCAGCGATTTTCACGACTTCATCCCGAAAACTTCCACTCGGCGGGGCAAACCATCTCACCTTTTGATTCGTAGCAGCTTCAATCATTCGATTTGTTTTTTGTAACTGCTCTCGTATTTCATCAGACGATAGCGTTTTCATATTAGGGTGCGTATAAGAATGATTTCCGACTTCTTGATTTGCATCGACAATCATTTTTGCAAATCGTAAATTTTCTTTCACCCAACGTCCTTCTAAAAAGAAAGTCGCCTTCACATCATGCTTTTTCAATATTTCTAATATACGAGGCAAATACTCGTTTCCCCATGCCACATTTATTGTTAATCCCACCATCTTTTTATTCGGATGCCCCCTATAAATTGGAGCAGGTGATAAATCTTCTAAGTGGACACTCGGTGATACTTCCTTAAATTCAAGGTGTTTTTGATCAAATTCCTTTAGCTTCTTCATATTGTTATAGGATGCTTCCATATCAACTTGTCTTCCATTATATCCTGGTGTTGCTTTCCATATCTTATCAATCATCGCATTTTGAGGTGCAATCTCATATTGTTTTGCATGCTTTTGAATTTCTTCATATAAGTTATCCTGTGCAAAAACAGAATAAGAGCCTAAACTGACATATAAAGAAAATATACATATGTATGCCAATATACGAACTTTCATATAAACCCTCCCAAATTAACTATATAAAAAAACATTTTTCTTCTTATCTTTGTTAATTTGAGCGTTATAATGAAAACTATACCTATACTGACATAAAAATATATATAAATCATATTTTTACATAACAAAAAAAGCCAGTTAAACTGGCTTTCGCTTATTGCTGCTCTTGTTTGTTTTCTTCTTTAGCAGCTTCTTTTTCTTGCTCTTCTTTTAGCAATACTTTTCTAGATAGATTAACACGACCTTGCTTGTCAATCTCGATAACTTTAACCGTAATTACGTCACCGATTTTTACAACGTCTTCTACTTTACCTACACGCTCAAGTGCAAGTTCAGAAATGTGAACTAATCCATCTTTACCGCTGAATAATTCAACGAAAGCACCGAATTTCTCAACACGTTTCACTTTTCCTTCGTAGATTTCACCTACTTGTACTTCGCGAACGATATCTTCGATAATTTTCTTAGCTTTGTCGTTCATTTCTTGGTTTATTGAAGAAATGAATACTGTGCCATCTTGCTCGATGTCAATTTTAACGCCAGTTTCTTCAATAATTTTATTGATTTGTTTACCGCTCGGTCCGATAACGTCACGGATTTTATCTGGATTAATTGTCATTGTAATAATCTTTGGAGCGTACGCTGATAATTCAGTGCGTGGCTCTGGAATAACAGATAACATATGATTTAGAATGTGCACACGACCAACTTTCGCTTGTTGTAATGCCTCTTCTAAAATCTCACGAGATAGACCATCGATTTTAATGTCCATTTGTAGTGCAGTTACACCTTGTGCTGTACCTGCTACTTTAAAGTCCATATCACCTAAATGATCTTCCATACCTTGAATATCAGATAAAATTGTGTAATGCTCACCAGTTTTAACTAGACCCATTGCAATACCTGCAACTGGAGCTTTAAGTGGAACACCAGCATCCATCATTGCTAAAGTACTACCACAAATACTTGCTTGTGAAGTAGAACCATTTGATTCTAAAACTTCAGATACAAGACGTACTGTGTATGGGAAATCTTTTTCAGATGGAATTACAGGCTCAAGTGCGCGTTCTCCTAGTGCACCGTGACCGATTTCACGACGACCTGGTCCACGCATTGGTCTAGTTTCACCAACACTAAATGATGGGAAATTGTAATGGTGCATAAAGCGTTTTGATTCTTCTACACCAAGACCATCTAAAATTTGCACATCGCCTAATGCACCTAATGTACAAATACTTAATGCTTGTGTTTGTCCACGAGTGAACAAACCAGAACCGTGTGTACGAGATAAAATGCCAACCTCTGATGCTAATGGACGGATTTCGTCACCTTTACGGCCATCTGGGCGGATTTTTTCAACTGTAATAAGACGACGTACTTCTTCTTTTACAATTTTATATAAAATCTCATTTACTTGTCCTAATGTATCAGCGTCAGCTTCCTGCGCTTCGTAATGCTCAATAACACGCTTTTTCACTTCGTTAATTGCATCTTCACGTGCATGTTTCTCATGTACTTGAATTGCTGAATGCATATCTTCTTCAGCCATTTCACGTACAGCTTGGTTAAGATCAGCGTCAACTTCATAAAGTTTCACTTCTGATTTCTCTTTACCTACAGCTTGTACAATCTCTTCTTGGAATGCAATTAGACGTTTAATTTCGTCATGACCAAACATAATTGCTTCTAACATTGTTTCCTCAGGCACTTGATCTGCTCCTGCTTCAACCATGTTAATTGCATCTTTCGTACCAGCTACAACAAGGTGAATATCACTTTGTTCTTGCTGTTCTACTGTTGGGTTGATAACGAATTCGCCGTTAATACGACCAACTGTTGCACCCGCGATTGGACCTTCAAATGGAATATCTGAAATCGATAACGCTAATGAAGAACCAAGCATAGCTGCCATTTCAGAAGAACAATCTTGATCAACACTCATTACGATGCTGACAACTTGTACTTCGTTACGGAAACCATCTGCGAAAAGTGGACGGATTGGACGGTCGATTAAACGACTTGCCAAAATTGCTTTTTCACTTGGACGACCTTCACGTTTAATGAAACCGCCAGGAATTTTTCCGACTGCATATAAACGCTCTTCATAGTTTACTGTAAGTGGGAAGAAATCTACATTTTTTGCTTCTTTTGATGCAGTTGCTGTAGATAGAACCGCTGTATCGCCATATCTTACTAATACTGCTCCGTTCGCTTGTTTTGCAAGCTGACCAGTTTCAACTGTTAGCTGGCGACCAGCTAAATCTATCGAGAAGACTTGCTTTTCTTGACTCATTTAAGTACCCCTCTCAATTTAAAGTATTCAATTCTTCTATGTAAATGGATAGTATATCACAATATTCTACCTCTAGTATTGCCTAAAATTAAGTAAGCTATAAAGCGTAGAAGATATATTTTTACCTAACAAAAAAGCGGGAATATTCCCGCTTCTTTGACTATCGACGTAAGCCAAGCTTTGTGATTAATTCACGGTAACGTGTGATATCGCTATTACGAAGGTAAGTTAGTAAGTTACGACGTTTACCAACCATCTTTAATAGACCACGACGTGAATGATGATCTTTCTTGTGAGTACGTAAGTGCTCGTTTAGAGTGTTAATTTGCTCCGTTAGGACAGCAATTTGAACCTCTGGAGAACCAGTATCAGTCTCATGAGTTCTAAATTGTGCAATGATTTCATTTTTACGCTCTTGTGTTAAAGCCATCCTATTTCACCTCCTATTAATTAAACCCCCAATTACCTAGCAAGCGTCGGTGAGTCGCAATGCCAAGCAATGGTTGTCATAAAGTACATAACATAGAATACTACTTTTCATTTGAAAAAGCAAGTATATTCTTTTCGCTCACAAAATATTCTTGGGCTGTTTTCTTATCTTTTGCGATTTGTTCAACTAACTCATCAATACCGTTGAATTTCTTTTCTGCTCTTATACGCATATGCCACTCTACTGTAACATTTTGATCGTATATATCTTTGTTAAATTCAAATAAATGCACTTCAATTGATAATTGACGCTCATCTTCTTTAAAAGTCGGTTTATATCCAATATTACATACACCATCGTACCATTCATCGTGAACTTTTAATCTCACTGCATAAACACCTACAGGTGGCAATAAATACTCATCACTTAAACCTACATTAGCTGTTGGAAAACCAATTTGACGTCCACGTTTGTCGCCGTGTATAACTGTTCCCGCTACAGTATAGGCTCTACCTAAAATAGATGGAATTTGCTCCATTTCGCCATTTCGAATTAACTTTCGTAATGCTGTAGAACTTACTTTCTCTTCTTGAAATTCAACTTTTTCAATCACAGTCTGTGTAAACTCCCCTCTTGCATGAAATGGTAAAGTCTCCATCTTTCCTTTTCCTAAACGTCCATATGAATAATCAAACCCTGCTACTACATGCTTTACATTTAAACCAATAATATAATCATCTACAAATTGTTGCGGTAATAACCCTGCAAATGATTCATCAAATTTAATTACATATAATATATCGATTCCTAAGCTTTCGACTATTTTTTCTTTATCGCGCATCGGTGTAATATACTCCACATGCGCATCCTTTTTTCCTAAAACAACAGATGGATGAGGATGAAATGTCATAACTGCACTTTTATATCCTCGGTCGTCCGCTATTTTTTTCGCAGTTCGAATTACACATTGATGTCCTAAATGAATGCCATCAAAAAATCCTAATGCCATTACAGTAGGTGGTAATTCTAATTTATTTTGTTCATGTGGATGAGTTAAATGAATAAGTTTCACGCTTGAATTCACCTTTTTCTGTAATAATCCTTCCAATAATTCATTATAGCTTTAGTTCTTGATTATTCACAAGTACTTTCATCGGCTTTAACATACCAGGATGTTTCGGATGATGTTCATAAATTGCTAAGCAACGATCATTTTTATCAAACACTGTAATAAATGGTGCTGTTATTTCTAATTCATTTTTTAAGAACATACCATTCTTTATTTTCTCTGCTTGCTTTTCATCTACAACCATTTTTGGAAACTTACTTAATGCTTCATCAATTGAAATGAAGATAGACTCTACTGTTCCATTTTGCACGTTTTCTTCAATTTCTTCAAATGATATGCAATCTTCTAATAAAAATTCACCAGATGCCGTTCTTATAAGGTGCGACATATGTGATGGGAAACCAAGTTTTTCCCCGATCATTACAGCTAACGTTCTTACATATGTTCCTTTACTACACGTTACACGGAAACGGAATGAAATATTTTCTCCTTCAAAAACTTCACGATCATCAAGTAATATGAATTCATGAATTGTAATTGTACGAACTGGACGTTCCACCTCTTGCCCTGCTCTTGCATATTCGTATAATTTTTTCCCGTTTACTTTTACAGCCGAGAACATTGGTGGCATTTGTTCAATCGTGCCTGTTAATTCCGCAAGGACTTTCTCTACTTCCTTACGAGTAATAGTACGATCTACATTTTTCGTTTCAACAACCTCACCAGAAGCATCTTCAGTTGTCGTTGAAAACCCTAATGTTACTTCACCTTCATATGTTTTCGTTTCACTTGTTAAAAATTGTGCAATTTTCGTTGCTCTTCCAACGCAAATTGGTAATACTCCTGTTACATCAGGGTCTAATGTTCCCGTATGACCAATTCTCTTTTCTCGCAATATCTTTCTTAATTTAAATACACAATCATGTGATGTCATGCCTTTTGGCTTATGTAATAATACTACACCTTCCATATATGTTCACCTCATCATAATTCTCTCGTAGTAAATATCCAAAACTTATTTTGCATTGAAAAAATGGATAGACAAATGTCTATCCATTATTCTTCACGTTTACCGTCTTTATTAATTTCATGTAAAAGTGTATCAATTCGATGACCATATCCGATAGACTCATCAAACTCAAAGGTAATTTCTGGTGTTTTACGAAGACGAATACGTTGGCCAATTTCTGAACGAATAAAGCCTTTTGCCTTCGCTAAACCTTTTAAAGTATTTTCTTTCTGTTCTTCATCACCTAAAACAGAAATATATACTTTAGCAATTTGTAAATCACCACTCACTTGTACATCAGTTACTGTAACAAATCCAATACGTGGGTCTTTAATTTTACGACTGATAATGTCGCCTAATTCTTTTTTCATTTGCTCGCCCACACGGTTCGCACGTAATTTCATAACTCTTCACCTCATTCAATACCATTCCAAATGTGTTATTGTACGTTCAATTTCAGGAAATGAATCGATGTACTCAAGTACACGATTCATTTCTTTCTCACAGATAACACGATTTGAGGATACGGAAACAATTGCAATTTCTGTACGTTGCCATACATCTTGGTGCCCAACTTCAGAAACAGCTACATTATAGCGCTGTTTTACACGAGTTAACACACGTTGTAAAATTGCACGTTTCTCTTTTAAAGAATGCACATCGTAAATCATACACTCGAATGAGAGTGAAGCGATAATCATCGCTTCACTTCTTCCATAATGTACGCTTCAATGATGTCCCCTTCTTTAAGATCATTATATCTCTCAATTGTAATACCACACTCATAGTTTTGTGCAACTTCTTTTACGTCGTCTTTGAAACGTTTTAACGTATCAAGTTGTCCTTCGAAAATTACTACGCCGTCACGGATAATACGTACGCCACTATCACGCGTAATTTTACCGTCTGTTACGTAACAACCTGCGATTGTTCCAACTTTTGTTACTTTAAACGTTTGACGAACTTCTGCTTGACCGATTACTTTTTCTTCGAATTCTGGATCAAGCATACCTTGCATAGCTGCTTCAATCTCTTCGATTACTTTATAAATAATACGGTGTAAACGAATATCAACGTTCTCTAATTCAGCTGTACGCTTCGCGTTCACATCTGGACGTACGTTAAATCCAATTACAATTGCATTAGATGCAGAAGCTAAAATGATATCAGATTCTGTAATCGCACCTACACCAGTGTGAATGATTTTAACTTTTACGCCTTCAACATCAATTTTACGAAGTGATGCTGCCATCGCTTCAACAGAACCTTGTACGTCTGCTTTTACGATTAAGTTAATTTCTTTTACATCGCCCTCTTGGATTTGTTGGAATAAATCTTCAAGGCTTAATTTAGATTTCTCACCACGTTGTGCAACTAACGCTTCTTGTGCACGTGATTCACCAATTTGACGAGCTTTCTTCTCATCAGCAAATGCCATGAAACGATCTCCAGCCTGTGGTACTTCGTTTAAACCAGTAATTTCAACAGGAGTTGATGGACCAGCAACTTTTACACGACGACCAATATCACTTACCATTGCACGAACACGTCCGAATGAAGTTCCAACAACGATTGGATCTCCAACTCGAAGCGTACCATTTTGAACAAGTAATGTCGCGATAGTTCCTTTACCTTTATCAAGCTGTGCTTCGATTACTGTACCAGTTGCATAGCGGTTTGGATTTGCTTTATATTCTTCTACTTCACTTACAAGAAGGATCATTTCTAGTAAGTTGTCAATGCCTTCGCCTTGAATTGCAGAAATTGGTACGAAAATAGTATCTCCGCCCCAAGCTTCTGGAACTAATTCATATTCAGTTAGTTCTTGCATTACGCGATCAGGGTTTGCAGCTGGTTTATCCATTTTATTCACAGCAACAATAATTGGTACTCCTGCTGCCTTCGCATGGTTAATTGCTTCAACCGTTTGTGGCATAACACCGTCATCCGCTGCAACAACAAGGATTGTAATATCCGTTACTTGTGCCCCACGAGCACGCATCGTTGTAAATGCTGCGTGACCAGGTGTATCTAAGAATGTAATCTTCTTATCGTTTACTTCAACTTGATATGCACCGATATGCTGAGTAATTCCACCCGCTTCGCCTGCAGTTACTTTTGAGTTACGAATAGAATCCAGTAATGTTGTTTTACCATGGTCAACGTGTCCCATGATTGTAACTACAGCTGGACGTTCTTTTAAGTTCTCTTCATCATCTTGCTCATCAATGAATGTTTCAAACTCAGTCTCGCTTACAATTACTTCTTCTTCTACTTCAATACCGTAGTCGTTAGCAATTAACTCAATTGTATCTTTATCCAAGTCTTGGTTAATTGTTGCCATAATTCCAAGCATGAAGAGCTTCTTAATAATTTCAGATGGCTCTTTGCTTAATTTTTTAGCAAGATCTCCTACTGTAAGGCTTCCAGAGAAAGTAATTTTATCTGGTGTTTCTACAATTTGAGTTTGTTGTCTACCAGCAAAGTTCTCTTGACGTTTGTCTTCGTTTCCTTTGCCTTTTTTCTTTTTCTTATTGCTGTTCTTTTTACTGCGAACAACTTTTTCTTCTACTTCAAACTCATCTGCAACAGAAGGTTTTTCAGTTTGATATTCATTATCTAATTTATTTACTACTTCATCGTCTAACATTGTCATATGATTCGAAACCTCGATATTCATTTCTTTTAGTTTTGTCATAAGATCTTTACTTGAGATATTATGTTTTTTTGCATATTCATGCACTCGAATTTTACTCATACCTTCACCCCCGGTAATTTGTATCGAGCATGCTACGCAGCTTTTTCGCAAAGCCTACATCTAACACAGCTACAACGACTCGCTCATCTCTCCCAATCGCATGCCCTAATTGTTGTCGATTTTCGACCTTTCTCATTGGTACGTTGTAGTACGTAGTTTTATCTGTGATGCGTTTTGTAGTATTTACTGACGCATCTTCAGATAGCAATACAAGTTTTGCTTTGCCACTTCGTACTTCTTTTAAAACGAGTTCTTCACCCGAAATAATTTTCCGAGCCCGGTTTGCTAGTCCTAAAAACGATTTCCAATCGGACACTTATTTCGACTCCTTCTCAACAAGCTCAAGAAGCTCTTCATATAAAGAACCGTCGATTTTCGCTTTTAGATGATGTTCCAAAACATTTTTCTTTTGAGCTTGAAGAATGCTCTCCTTGTCCTTCGACAAGTAAGCACCTCGTCCTGATTTTTTCCCAGTTAAATCAATGGACACTTCTCCCTCTTTGGAACGAACAATGCGAACGAGCTCTCGTTTTGATTTCATTTCTTGCGTTGCAACACATTTTCGTAACGGAACTTTTCGATTGCTCATACTCATCACCTCTATTCGATTTCGTCTTCCACTGAATCGAATCCAAATGCGATTACCCTATCTTCTTCTGTTACAATACCAAGTTGTTTCGCATCAGACTCACTCTTAATATCAATTTTCCAGCCTGTTAATTTAGCTGCAAGACGTGCATTTTGTCCACGCTTACCGATAGCTAATGATAACTGGTGGTCTGGAACAACTACTGTTGTCGCTTTTTCTTCTTCATCTACAAGTACTTTAACAACTTGTGATGGGCTTAATGCATTTGCAACATATTCAACTGGATCATTTGACCAGCGGACGATGTCAATTTTTTCACCTTTTAATTCGTCTACAATGCGTTGTACACGTTGTCCTTTTGGTCCTACACAAGAACCAACTGGATCAACATCAGTGTTCTCTGCATATACAGAGATCTTAGAGCGATCGCCAGCTTCACGTGCTACAGAACGAATTTCTACAGTTCCATCATAGATTTCAGGAACTTCCATTTCGAATAAACGTTTTAAAAGACCAGGATGTGTACGTGATACGTAAATTTGTGGTCCTTTTGTCGTTTTTTCTACTTTCGTAATGAATACGCGAATACGATCATGTGGTTTGTATTGCTCATTAGGCATTTGCTCACTTACAGGTAATAAAGCTTCTACTTTTCCTAAGCTTACATAGATGAAACGAGCATCTTGACGTTGTACAATACCTACCATAATATCTTCTTCACGGTCACTAAACTCAGAGTAAATAACACCGCGCTCTGCTTCACGCACTCGTTGTGTGACAACTTGTTTTGCAGTTTGTGCTGCAATACGACCAAAGTCTTTTGGTGTTACTTCAATTTCTAGTACGTCACCATCTTGGTAGTTTGGATTAATTTGTCTTGCTTCCTCTACAGAAATTTCAAGACGTGGATCAAACACATTGTCTACTACGTCTTTACGTGCTAAAACTTGAATTGTTCCCACTTCTGGGTTAAAGCTCACACGAACGTTTTGTGCTTGATTAAAATTGCGCTTATAAGCAGAGATTAAAGCTGCTTCAATCGCATCAATAATAATGTCTTTGCTAATGCCTTTTTCAGATTCTAATACGAGCAAAGCATCTAATAACTCAGTGCTCATGAAGATCCCCCTTCTAACTAAAACGTAACAGCAAGTCGCGCATTTGCGACTTTATCCATCGAAATTTGGATTTCTTTTTTACGTGTTTTAATTGTTAATAATAATGTTATTGTTGTACCATCGTAAGAAAGCAGTTTTCCTTCAAACATCTTTTCACCATCAATCGGCTCATATGTTTTAATTGCCACTTGTTTTCCTACCGCTTGCTGGAAGTCTTTTTCTTTCTTTAATGGGCGTTCCGCTCCAGGAGATGATACATCCAAAAAGTAAAGATGAGGAATTGGATCCTCTTTATCTAAAGCTTCGCTTAAACGTTCACTTACCGCACCGCATTCTTCAATGTCGACTCCCTTTTCAGAATCGATGAATACGCGTAAGAACCAGTCTTGTCCTTCTTTCACATACTCTACATCTACAAGTTCAAGATTTAACTCTTCAACGATCGGCTGCGCAAATGCTTCTACAACTTCTGTGACTTTCTTATCCATAAACAGCCTCCTTCCTGCCGTCATGTACCATTTAAAAGAAGAAGACCCCGCCACTTTAAAAACGGTCTATCTTATTCTTTCTCGTTAGCTAACAAAAGCCCCTGCTGTTCAGCAGGGATTATCTGTCTTAGTATTACCAAATTTAAGAAGTAAAACTTGTAACAAAATATGTATATACGACAGAAATCTTTTACCTATCTACGTAGAGAAAACATAGATAGTAACACGAAAGAGTGGGTTTCCCCACTCTTTTCTTTACACAATATACATGACATGGTTATCTCGGTTAATAGTATATCATAGGAAATGTTGATTTGCAAAGACTTTTCCTACCTACTAGAACAGTGATAACTGGTTTTGATCCGGTAAATCTCCTAAACAACCTTGACTATCTAAATACTCAATAATTGTTTTCGAGACCTTACTACGCTGCTGCAAGTCCTCTTTTGATAAGAAGTCTCCATTTTTACGTGCTTCCACAATACTTAAAGCTGCGTTTGTACCAAGACCAGGTACCGCATTAAATGGAGGAATTAATGTGTCTCCATCAATAATAAATTCTGTTGCATGTGAGCGGTATAAATCCACCTTTTGGAATGAGTATCCTCGCTCACACATTTCAAGTGTCATTTCTAGTACTGTTAATAAACTTTTCTCTTTCGGCGCTGCATCCAATCCTTTTTGAGCAATTTCATCAATTCTTGCACGTATAGATGCTGAACCTTTCGCCATTGCCTCTACATCAAAATCATCTGCACGAACTGTAAAATATGCGGCATAGAATAACAGTGCAAAATGTACTTTAAAATATGCGATACGTACAGCCATAAGTACGTAAGCAGCCGCATGGGCTTTAGGGAACATGTATTTAATCTTCTTACATGAATCAATATACCAACCTGGTACATTATTATTTTTCATGTCTTCTTCCCATTCTTCCGGTACACCTTTACCTTTACGAACCGACTCCATGATTTTGAAGGCTAATGATGGATCTAGACCTTGATAGATTAAATATACCATGATGTCATCACGACAACCGATAACTTCGCTCAGCGTACATGTACCGTTATAAATTAACTCGTTTGCATTACCAAGCCATACGTCAGTACCATGTGATAGTCCAGAAATTTGGACTAACTCTGAGAATGTCGTCGGTTTTGTCTCTTCTAACATCTGTCTTACGAATTTTGTACCAAACTCTGGTATACCAAGTGTACCTGTTTTACAGTTAATTTGCTCTTCTGTTACCCCTAACGATTCTGGACCAGAGAAAATTTTCATTACTTCTGGATCATCCGTTGGGATTGTTTTCGGATCAATACCACTTAAATCTTGTAACATACGAATAACGGTCGGATCATCGTGTCCTAGTATATCAAGTTTTAATAAATTATCATGAATCGAGTGGAAATCAAAATGCGTTGTTCTCCATTCAGCACCAATTGAATCAGCTGGGTACTGTATTGGTGAGAAATCAAAGATATCCATGTAATCTGGCACAACGATAATACCGCCTGGATGCTGTCCTGTTGTACGTTTTACACCGGTACACCCTGCTACTAAGCGATCAATCTCTGCATTTCGAATCGTTAAGTTATGATCATTTGCATAACCTTTTACATATCCGTAAGCAGTTTTTTCCGCAACTGTACCAATCGTTCCTGCACGATATACATAGTCTTCACCGAACAGTACTTTCGTATAGTTATGGGCACGTGGTTGGTATTCCCCGGAGAAGTTCAAATCGATATCGGGCACCTTATCTCCTTTAAATCCAAGGAACGTTTCGAAAGGAATGTCATGTCCATCTTTTACATATGGAATATTACAAGCAGGACATTCTTTATCTGGTAAGTCAAAACCAGAACCTACAGAACCATCATTAAAGAATTCTGATTGCTTACACTTCGGACATACATAGTGTGGTGGTAATGGGTTTACTTCTGTAATTTCCATCATCGTTGCAACAAATGATGACCCTACCGATCCACGCGAACCTACTAGATATCCGTCTACTAACGATTTTTTCACAAGCTTATGTGAAATTAAATAAATTACGGCGAATCCATGCCCAATAATACTTTTTAATTCTTTTTCTAAACGTGCTTCTACAATTTCCGGTAGCTCTTCACCATAAATGCTACGCGCCATTTTATAACTCATATCACGCGTTTCATCATCAGCACCTTCAATTTTCGGTGTGTATAGATCGTCTTTTACTGGATGCACATCACCAATTAATGACGCAATCTTTTGTGTATTTGTTACAACAACTTCTTTCGCTTTGTCTTCACCTAAGAATGAAAAACATTCTAACATTTCATCAGTTGTACGGAAATGTACTGGCGGTAATGAATGTCGATTTAACGGATTGGCTCCGCCCTGCGAACTGACTAAAATTTTACGATACATCGCATCCTCAGGGTCTAAATAATGCACGTTTCCTGTAGCAACAACTGGTTTATCTAACGTCTCACCTAGTTTTACTAAGTTAGAAATAATTGTTTTTAATTGACCTTCGTCTCGAACAAGCTCACGTTCTACTAAATGACGCAACACCTCTGGAGGCATTACTTCAATGTAATCATAGAACTGGGCAATTTCTTCTACCTCTTCAGGTGCCTTTTGCATCATTGCCTCGAACACTTCACCTTTATCACAAGCCGTTCCTACTAAAATCCCTTCACGATATTTTTTTAATAGTGATCTCGGCACACGTGGTACACGGTAAAAGTAATTAAGGTGAGAATATGAAACAAGTTTATATAAATTTTTCAATCCAACATCTGATGTGGCAAGTAACGTCATATGACTTGGACGGCCACGCTTATACGCATCCCCTTGTCCCATGCTATCATTTAATTGATCGTGATATTCAAATCCCTTTTCAATTACGTCTTTCAACATTTTCACAAGTAAATATCCCGTCGCTTCTGTATCATAAATCGCACGGTGATGTTGTGTTAATTCAATATCAAGTTTTTTACACATCGTATTTAATCGATGATTTTTCATTTCTGGGAATAAAAATCGTGCAAGTTCTAACGTATCAATAACTGGATTATTCGTTTTTTCTAGTCCAGCCTTTTTAAAACCTACGTTAATAAAGCCCATATCAAAGCTCGCGTTATGGGCAACAAGTGTATGGTCGCCCATCCATTCCTCAAACTTTTTAAACACTTCGTCCACTTCAGGTGCATCAGTTAACATATCATCCGTAATACCTGTCAATTCAATAATCGTCGCTGATAATGGTTGATGTGGATTTGCGAAAGATTCAAAGCGATCAATAATTTCGCCACCCTTTACTTTTACGGCAGCCAACTCAATGACTGTATCGTATACAGCTGATAAACCTGTCGTCTCAACGTCGAAAACAACATACGTTTCCTCTGCAAGTAAACGATGCGCTTCGTTATACGCTATCGGTACACCATCATTAACTAGATTTGCTTCTACACCATATATAACTTTAACACCAGCCTTCTTCCCTGCAGAATACGCCTCTGGGAAGGACTGAGCCACGGCATGATCTGTAACCGCAATAGCCTCATGTCCCCATTTACCAGCTTGAGCAACAAGCTTAGAAACTGGAGTGACAGCGTCCATTTGACTCATCGGAGTATGGAGATGCAGCTCTACTCGTTTTTCGCCTTCTGGTGCTTTATCTTTACGAGACGGTCCTGTTATTTCATTAATATCATTTGCAATCATTACTAAATCTCGAACGAATGTATCATTTTGAACAGAACCACGCGCTTTCACCCACATTCCTTTTTTCAAGGACTGCAGCATTGGAATATCTTCTTTGTCACGTGAGAACATTTTGATCATAATAGAATCCGTATAATCCGTTATTTTTAAAGTTAATAACGTACGCCCACTACGAAGCTCTTTTGTTTCTACATGGAAGACATATCCTTGAACCGTTTTTCTTCTTTCTTCATCTTGAATTTCTCGCATCGGTGTAATCTCTTCATCTGGCTTAATAAGATACCCGAGTGTAATCGGTCCTTCATACACAACGCTGCTTTCTTCAGCTTGCTTCTTCGCCATTTCTTCCATAGCTTGTATAACACGCTCACGGTCTTCTTGCTGCGTTTGTTCACGAAACTTTTGCATTTCTTCTGTATTTTGCTGTATATGTGTGTCTAACTGAAAACGCGGGAATCCAAAAACTTCGTATTGATCCCCTACTGGTTTCGCAACGTTTTTCTTTAAAGCCGTAGACTCCAGCTCGTTATTTACATTTATTAGCAACTTCACTCCATTCACCTGTGGAAGCTGCTTCTTTAAGTATGCGAACATAGGTGAAAATGTAATTCGTTCCGTACAAAGCGGCCAATACGCCCTCACTTCTTCTTCTGTAAATTGTTTATTCTCTGTTTCTAATGCAAATGTTGTTCTTGCAATATGAGAAAATGATTGCTTAAGCTTTGTTTCTAGCAATTCATATAATTCTGTAGGCAAAATACGTGGCACTTGTAAATCAAAATGCCAACTTTTATTCGCTTTATCAATAACGAGCCTTTCAATACCACCGCCTTGTAAATATTGATTTATAAGGTCGTCTGGTATTTGCAACTGCTGGAGCAAAATTTGAAATCGCTCTTGTTGTTCATTTGTTAAAGACATAAGCACTCTCCTTCCATTTGCTATTATAAATTGAAACGTACCACAAAGAAAGATTTCTCACCTCTTCTTTTACAAAATACGTTTACAAAGAAAGAGAAGGTACCCCATTACGAGGTACCTCTTCTTATTTTAAAATATTTGCAATATATGTTTGAAGTTCTTCTACTTTTACTTCTTCAGACTCACCTGTAGCACGTACTTTCACTTCTACAATACCTTCGTCTGCTTTTTTACCAACTGTAACACGAACTGGAAGACCGAATAAATCTGCATCTGCAAATTTAACACCTGCACGTTCTGCACGATCGTCTAATAACACTTCATAGCCTTGTTCTTGTAATGAGTTGTAAATATTTTCACCCATTTCACGTTGTGCATCAGATTTCATATTTACTGGAATTACATGCACATGGAACGGTGCTACCGCTTTTGGCCAAACTAAGCCGTTCTCATCGTTAAATTGCTCTGCAATTGCTGCTACTGTACGAGATACACCGATACCGTAACAACCCATAATAAGTGGTTGTGTTTTTCCATTTTCATCTAGGAATGTTGCGTTCATTGCTTCACTATAACGAGTTCCTAATTTGAATACATGACCAACTTCAATTCCGCGTGCGAAAAGAATTGTTCCGTTTCCATCTGGAGATTGGTCTCCTTCTTGAATAAAGCGTAAATCTGTATATTGACTTACTTTAAAGTCACGTTCTGGATTTACATTTACATAATGGAACCCTTCTTCATTCGCTCCTGAACATCCGTTAACAATTGATGCTACAGCGTGATCAGCAATAATTTCGATATCACCTGTTACATTAATCGGTCCTAATGAACCAACTTCACAATTTAATAATGCTTTTACTTCTTCATGAGAAGCAAGCTCAACAACTGAAGCGCCGTATACATTTTTCACTTTCACATCGTTTACTTCGTGATCACCACGAACAAGTACAACTACTAATTTCTCATCTACTTTAAACACCATAGACTTAATGCACTTGTCAGCTGCAATGTTTAAGAATGCAGATACTTCTTCAATTGCTTTTTGGTCTGGTGTTGCTACTTTTTCAAGTGCTTTTTCTGCTTCGTCACTCTTCGTATACGTAGCTACAACAGGAGCCATTTCGATGTTTGCTGCATAATCAGATGTGTCAGAGTATGCAATTGTATCTTCACCAACATCAGATAATACCATAAATTCATGTGTATCTTTTCCGCCCATTGCTCCAGAATCAGCAATAACTGCACGGAAATTCAAGCCACAGCGAGCAAAAATGTTAGAGTATGCTTTATATAAGCGATCGTATACTTCATCTAAGCTCTCTTGTGTAGCATGGAAAGAGTATGCATCTTTCATTAGAAACTCTCTTCCACGTAATAAGCCGAAACGAGGTCTTTGCTCATCACGGAATTTTGTTTGAATTTGGTATAATGTTAACGGTAATTTTTTATATGATTTCACTTCATCACGCACAAGATCCGTAATTACTTCCTCATGTGTCGCTCCTAATGCGAATTCACGAGCGTTACGATCTTTCATACGCATTAATTCAGATCCGTAAGAATACCAACGACCTGATTCTTGCCATAATTCTGCAGCTTGCATAGCTGGCATTAATAATTCTACAGCTCCTGCGCGCTCCATTTCTTCTCGAACGATACGTTCTACTTTGTGTAATACTTTTAATCCAAATGGTAGAAAGCTATAAATACCAGAAGCATTTTGACGCATAAAACCTGCACGAAGTAATAGCTGATGACTCTTAATTTCAGCATCAGCTGGAACTTCACGTAATGTAGGACTGAATACCATACTTTGTTTCATTTATTTGCACCTCTTCATTTTACTCTTACACGCAGTAAAACCCCTCACCTCGAGTTAGGTGAGGGATTTTATTCTACGAGCTCTATTTCATTATAAGTTTCACTTTATTTTACAAGAAAAACTTACGAATGTCATTCCAAGTTACAACTAACATAAGTAACATTAATAATGCAAAACCAATAAAGTGAACCATTCCTTCTTTTTGGCGATCAATTGGTTTCCCTCGTAACGCTTCAATTAAGAAGAAGAATAAACGGCCACCATCTAAAGCAGGAACTGGTAATAAATTAAATAAACCAAGATTAATGCTTAGAACTGCAGCTAAACTTAGTACACGCGTAAACCCATAATCTACAACTTGATCTGTTAGATTATAAATTCCTACTGGACCTGACAACTCATTAATAGAAAATTGACCAGTTACTAATTTCACAAGAGACTCAAAAATTAGTTTCGTCCATTGGTACGTTTGTTCAAAACCTGATTTAATAGAACCCATCACTGTTTTCTCTACAGGAGAATAAACACCGATCCTACCAACTTCGTCTTTTCCTTCTTTATCGAGTGTTGGCGTTACTTTCACATTAAACTGTTCATTATCACGCTTTACTTGTAACGTAATTTCTTTATTTGGGTTTTCACGTACAATAGTAACAACATCTTTCCATGTACTTGTGTTTTTCCCATCAATAGCTTGAATTGTATCATTCTCTTTCAATCCAGCTTGCTGTGCTGCACTGTTATCCATCACTTTTCCGACCATTGGTTTGTCAATAGGGACCCCTTGTACAAATCCAAGAATCACAAAAATAACAAATGCTAAAATGAAGTTCATTGCAGGACCCGCAAAGATTGTTAAAGCGCGTTGCCCTAGTTTTTTCGAGCCAAATTGTCTATTATACGGGGCAATTTGAATTTCTTCCCCCGCAGTAATAATACGAGCCTTTTCATTCACTCGGAATGTTTGAAGCTCTTCCTCGTACTCTTCATAGCCCGAAATTGTTAAATTATGCTCCAAATCAGCTTGTTCGACTTCAATAACACGAACATTTGGATACTTTTCATATCCATCAAAAACTAATTTCACAACTTCGTCTTTTTCATTTAATACAAGGCCAACCTTTTTCCCAGGCTTTAACTCAACTGTGTCCGCATCCTCGCCAGCCATTCTTACATAGCCACCAAGGGGCAGTAATCGAATCGTATACACCGTTTCATTCTTTTCAAATGAGAATATTTTCGGACCAAAACCAATCGCAAACTCGCGGCATAAAATACCTGCTCTTTTTGCGAAATATAGATGCCCTAGCTCATGGAAAAATACGAGTGCACCGAAAATTAATATAAAGGCAATCGCTGTATTCAATTCCATAACCACCTTTGCTAAATTTGTTCCATCACAAACCGTCTTGTGGCCGCATCAATTTCCAAAATTTCCTCTAAGCTCGGTCGTGCAATGACATTGTGATGGTTCATTGCTTTTTCAATGAGGTCTTCCACTGTTAAGAAATCAATTCTCTTTTGTAAAAAGGCTTCAACAGCTACTTCATTCGCTGCGTTCATTACAGCTGGCATACTTCCACCTGCTTTTCCAGCTTCATACGCAAAACGTAAACAACGGAATCGTTCTTGGTCCATTTTCTCAAAATGCAACGCCCCTATTTCCCATAAGTTTAACTGTTTTGTGTCTGAAAGAGGCAATCTATCAGGATATGTAAGTGCGTATTGAATTGGTACTCGCATATCAGGTGAACCAAGCTGCGCCATTACACTACGATCTTCAAATTCAACCATAGAATGGATAATACTTTCTTTATGTAAAACAACATCGATTTGCTCATAAGGGATACCAAAAAGCCAATGTGCTTCAATTACTTCTAGTCCCTTATTCATCATTGTAGCAGAATCAATTGTAATTTTCGAACCCATTGACCAGTTTGGATGTCGAAGCGCATCTTCTACGGTCACACGATGCAATTCATCCCTCGTTTTATCGCGGAAACTTCCACCAGAAGCCGTTATAATAAGACGAGAAATTCTTTTTTCATTTTCACCATTCAAGCATTGAAAAATAGCCGAATGTTCACTATCAACTGGAAGTAACGAAACATTATGTTTTCGTGCTGCTTCCATTACAAGATGTCCTGCAGTTACTAACGTTTCTTTATTTGCAATTCCAATTGTTTTTTTCGCCTCAATTGCACGAAGTGTTGGTAACAACCCTACGCTACCTACAACAGCATTTACTACAATCTCCGCATCTGGATGTAATGCTACTTCTAAAAGTCCTTCACTACCATATACAATTTTTGTATTACCAGAAACAGATTGTAATTTTAAAACATCTTCCTCTCTTTGCACAGAGACGATTTGCGGAGAAAATTCTTGAATTACCTTTACTGCGTAGTCAATATTTTTCCCTACAGAAAAAGCAACGAGACGGAATTGGTCTGGGTGCGAGCGTAATACATCTAAAGTTTGTGTACCAATTGATCCGCTTGCACCTAATAAACTAATGTTTTTCATGACTCCAACCCCTCGTTCATTTATTAATTGTATTGTAATAAGAAGTAGAGAATTGGTAAAACGAATAACCAACTATCTGTTCGGTCTAATATACCACCATGCCCAGGTAAAATTGTACCTGAATCCTTTACGCCATAATGACGTTTAAAAGCAGATTGTACTAAATCACCAATTTGTCCAAAAATAGAAATGATAATTGTCAGCACAATTAAAATTACTACATTCGATTCGACTGGGAAGAACACGTTGTAAACAAGTGCCACAATAATTCCACAAACGATGCCCCCTAATGAACCTTCAATCGTTTTATTTGGACTGATTTCTGGCCACAATTTTCTCTTGCCCAATGCTTTTCCTACGAAATATGCGCCTGAATCAGTAGCCCATATAACAAATAATGCGCAAAATACATATTTAATTCCTAATATTCTCGTTTCATTTAAATATAAGAATCCCATTGCCACATATGTCGTTGCCATCAGTAAAAATGAAGCATTATCAAAAGTAAATGTATTCTTAGAAAGGACTGTATATGATAAAAGTAATAAAACAATCACAAATGTGATTTCCAATTTACCTAATCCAATCCATGTAAACAGTTCTGATGCACTACTTGGAATTAAAAGAATCCACAATAATACTGCAGCTAAAACTGTCGGTACTGAAATAAGCGTAAGCTTATTCATACGAATTAATTCATATAAACCTATAGAAGCAAGTGCATACACTAAAACCGTAAAAGGCACGCCACCGTATATTACGATGGGAATGAATAGCGCGGCAGCAACCACTCCAGTAATAATTCTCTGTTTCACTACCAAACCCTCTCTTTCTACACGCCTCCGAATCTGCGCCCTCTATGTTGAAAGTCAGTAATCGCATTTAGCAAATGTTCTTCTTTGAAGTCTGGCCAATACACGTCTGTAAACCAAAACTCCGAATATGCAATTTGCCATAACATGAAATTACTAATACGTAGCTCTCCACTTGTTCGGATTAACAACTCTGGATCAGGTAAAGAACTCGTCATTAAGTAGGAGGAAAGCATTTCTTCACTTACCTCTTCAGAACGAATTTTTCCTTCCTCATTATCTTTCATCATATGTTGCACAGCAGAAACGATTTCATCTCGACTTCCATAGTTTAACGCGAAATTAAGAATTAATCCCGTATTCTCTTTCGTATCTTCCATGGCTTTCTCCATCGCTCTGCGTGTATGCGTAGGAAGACGATCTTTTTGCCCTATTACTCGGACTTGTACGTTTTCTTCAATCAATTCTGGTAAAAATGTACCTAGAAATTCTTCTGGAAGCTTCATTAAATAATCAACTTCCTTTTTCGGTCTTTTCCAGTTCTCAGTTGAAAAAGCATAAAGAGTTAACACTTTCACATTAAGTTTACTTGCAAATTTTGTAATTTTCTTTACAACTTGCATACCTTCATGATGTCCCGCAATACGAGGCATTGCTCTCCTCTTTGCCCATCTTCCATTCCCATCCATAATGATGGCAATATGTTCTGGGATATATCCTTTTTTCACTTCTTCAACGAGATGATCAAACGATGTGTCCTTTTTACCTTTAAAAAAAGGAAAGTTTTTAAACATCATTCATACCCTCCAGCAAGCAGACGTATGCCTAAAAGTGTAAAAAGACCCCCTTAAGAAGAGGGTCATAATTGCGAAGTTATCGCTATTACACTTCCATGATTTCTTTTTCTTTGTTTTTTGCGATTTCGTCAACTTTTGCAATATATTTATCTGTTTCTTTTTGGATATCTTCAGTATATCCTCTTAAATCATCTTCTGTAATCTCGCCAGCTTTTTCAAGCTTCTTAAGATCATCATTTCCGTCACGACGTACGTTACGAACAGCAACTTTAGCTTCTTCAGCATATTTTTTCACAACTTTTACAAGATCACGACGACGTTCTTCTGTTAATGCAGGGAATGCAATACGAATTACAGTTCCATCATTAGAAGGATTTAAGCCTAAATCTGCTTTTAAAATTGCTTTTTCAATATCACCGATAGAAGTTTTATCATAAGGTTGAATTACTAGTAAACGCGCTTCTGGAACTGTAATGTTCGCTAATTGCACAACTGGTGTTGGTGCACCATAGTAATCAACTTGTACCTTATCTAATACAGACGCGTTTGCACGGCCAGCACGAACTGTTGCTAATTCACGAGAATAAGCAGCAACTGCTTTTTCCATTTTTTCATTTGAAGACTTCAATACTTGTTGTCCCATATTTATTTCCCCCTTACCACTGTTCCGATATTTTCGCCTAAAACGGCACGTTTAATATTACCTTTTTCCATAACTGAGAATACAATTAATGGAATATCATTATCCATACATAGAGAAGAAGCTGTAGAATCCATTACACCTAAACCTTCTTTTAATACGTCTAAGTAAGTAAGCGTTTCATATTTCGTAGCTGTTGGATCAATAGATGGATCCGCATTATATACACCATCTACATTGTTTTTCGCCATTAAAATTACATCTGCTTCAATTTCTGCCGCACGTAATGCTGCTGTTGTATCTGTAGAGAAGTATGGGTTACCTGTACCTGCTGCAAAGATAACAACACGTTTTTTCTCTAAGTGACGAACTGCTTTACGACGAATGTAAGGTTCTGCAACTTGACGCATCTCAATTGAAGTTTGTACACGAGTTTGAATTCCGATATTCTCCAAGCTATCTTGAAGAGCTAATGAATTCATAACTGTCGCTAACATGCCCATGTAATCTGCCCCTGCACGATCCATGCCCATTTCACTTCCAATTTTCCCACGCCAAATGTTACCGCCACCAACAACAACAGCAACCTCTACATCAAGTTCTGCAATTTCTTTTACTTGTTCCGCAACTGACTTAATAACAGTTGGGTTAATTCCAAATCCTTGCTCTCCAGCTAAAGCTTCTCCACTTAGCTTTAAAACGACACGATTATATTTCGGTTTACTCATAATGAACCTCCAATTGCTTACATCTTTATTTTAAAAAAGGGAACACAATGTGTTCCCTAATCTGTATTAGTTGCTACCTTTTACTTGGTTCATTACTTCTTCAGCAAAGTTGTCTTCGCGTTTTTCGATACCTTCACCAACAGCGTAGCGAACGAATCCTTTTAATGTTCCGCCTTTAGACTCAACGAACTGACGAACTTTCATATCAGGGTTTTTAACGAATGCTTGGTCAAGTAAGCAAATCTCTTCGAAGAATTTGCCTAAACGGCCTTCAACCATTTTTGCAACGATTTTCTCAGGCTTGCCTTCGTTTAATGCTTGTTGTGTTAATACTTGACGCTCATGCTCAACTTCTTCAGCTGTTACAGCATCGCGGTCGATGTATTTAGGGTTAACTGCAGCGATGTGCATTGCAACATCTTTAGCAGCAGCTTCATCAGTAGAACCTTCAAGAACTGTTAATACACCAATGCGTCCACCCATGTGTAGGTAAGCGCCGAATGCATCTGCATCAGTTTTTGATACGATTTCGAAACGACGAAGTGTAAGTTTTTCACCAATTTTAGCGATTGCTTCGTTGATGTGCTCTTCAACTTTTTTACCGTTTTCCATTGTTTGAGCCATAGCTTCTTCAACGTTAGCTGGTTTGTTAGTTAATAAGTGAGCAGCTAATTCTTTAATTAGTGTTTGGAAACCTTCGTTTTTCGCAACGAAATCAGTTTCAGAGTTTAATTCTAAGATTAAAGCGTCGTTACCGTTTGTTTCGATGAAAGTTAAACCTTCAGCAGCAATGCGGTCAGCTTTTTTAGCAGCTTTCGCAATACCTTTTTCACGTAAGAAGTCAATTGCCTTCTCCATGTCGCCGTTAGTTTCTGTTAAAGCTTTTTTGCAGTCCATCATACCTGCGCCAGTTTTTTCACGTAATTCTTTTACCATTTGAGCAGTGATTGCCATACTTTTCATCCTCCTAAAATATGTATTTATACCTTTTATAAAGGTGTTTATACCTTAAAAAAGGTGATAAAAGGCCGAACCCCTTATCACCTTTCCAACTTTGTTACGCAGTAACAGTTTCTTCACCTTGTTTTGCTTCAAGGATCGCGTCTGCCATTTTAGATGTAAGAAGTTTTACAGCACGAATTGCATCATCGTTTGCTGGGATAACGTGATCGATTTCGTCTGGATCACAGTTTGTATCAACGATACCGATGATTGGAATGTGTAATTTGCGTGCTTCAGCAACTGCAATACGCTCTTTACGAGGGTCTACTACGAATAATGCACTTGGAAGACCTTTCATATCTTTAATACCGCCTAAGAATTTCTCAAGACGCTCTAACTCTTTTTTAAGTTGAACAACTTCTTTCTTAGGAAGTACTTCGAAAGTACCATCTTCTTGCATTCTTTCGATGTCTTTAAGACGCTTGATACGCTTTTGGATTGTTTGGAAGTTTGTTAAAGTTCCGCCTAACCAACGTTGGTTAACGAAGTACATACCAGCACGAGTTGCTTCTTCTTTAATAGCTTCTTGTGCTTGTTTTTTAGTACCTACGAATAAGATGTCTCCGCCTTCAGCAGCGATGTCGCGCATCGTTCTGTAAGCTTCCTCAACTTTTTTCACAGTTTTTTGTAAGTCGATGATGTAGATACCGTTACGCTCTGTGAAAATGTAACGCTTCATTTTTGGGTTCCAACGACGAGTTTGATGTCCGAAATGAACACCAGCTTCAAGCAATTGCTTCATAGAAATTACTGACATAATATAGTTCCTCCTAAATGGTTTTTGATATCCTCCGTTTACTTCATCTCTAAGCGAAACTACAAACGTAGCACCAACACTTAAATCAGTAAACGTGTGTACTTTGTACTGACACCACTGCTTACTATATCATACTGAAATATTACAATCAAGTCGAAAATGCGAACAATGTAAAACTTTCTTTGTTCATACTCGAATTCTAGTATTACCAACCTTCATTTCTTTTAAGCAAAAAAATAAATACAATTAATAGTTTTCTCAGAAAACACGCTTATGACACTTTTCACAAGCACCATCTATCCATTGCACATAAAAAAACTCTCCTCGATTGAGGAGAGTTTTTTACAAATTAGTTTGTTTTTAATTTAGCAAGTTCCTGTAGAAACTTGTCGTTTAGCACTTTAATGTATGTTCCTTTCATACCTAAAGAACGAGACTCAATAACACCAGCACTTTCTAATTTACGTAGTGCATTTACGATTACAGAACGAGTAATTCCTACGCGATCAGCAATTTTACTTGCAACAAGTAAACCTTCTGTTCCATTTAATTCTTCGAAGATGTGCTCAATCGCTTCTAACTCACTGTAAGATAATGAGCTGATCGCCATTTGAACAACAGCTTTACTACGTGCTTCCTCTTCGATTTCTTCTGCTTTTTCACGTAAGATTTCCATACCTACAACAGTTGAGCTGTACTCAGCAAGGATTAAATCATCATCTAAGAACTCTTGACCAAGACGAGCTAATACTAATGTCCCTAGACGCTCACCGCCACCAACGATTGGTACGATTGTAGTTAAACCTTGACCAAATAATTCTCTGTTTTCTACTGGGAATGCTGTGTAAGCACTGTTCACATCTAAGTTTGAAGATGTTTCTGTAATGTTGAATAAGCTTTGTGTATATTCTTCTGGGAATTGACGTTCTGCAAGCATTTGCTTCATGCGTTCGTTTTCGATTTGTTGGTGAATTGCATAACCTAGTAATTTACCACGACGGCTAACTACGAATACGTTTGCTTCGATTACTTCACACATTGTGTCAGACATTTCTCTAAAGTTTACAGGCTTCCCTGCTGCGCTCTGTAATAACGCATTTAATTTTCTCGTTTTTGCTAATAATTCCATTTCAAAAGTTCCTCCTACATGTTACTCACATATTTTTTCATCACTTGGAAACTAGGGCGAGTCACCTGATGACACTATTACAAAATAAACTGGCTCACATCTTTATTTTTAGCAATTGTTGCTAATTTCTCCTCAACGTATTGAGGTGTTATCGTTATTTTCTCTAACGTAATTTCAGATGCTTCAAACGATAAATCTTCAAGGAGCTTCTCCATAATTGTATGAAGTCTTCTTGCTCCAATATTATCTGTATCCTGATTAACTTGATAAGCAATCTCAGCAATCTTACGAATAGCTTCGTCTGAAAATTCAATTTCTATACCTTCAGTCGCTAATAATGCCATATATTGTTTAATTAACGCATTGTCAGGCTCGATTAGTATTTTAACAAAATCGTCTGTCGATAATTTTGTTAATTCTACTCGAATCGGAAATCTCCCTTGCAATTCCGGAATTAAATCCGACGGTTTAGACATATGGAACGCTCCAGCTGCAACGAATAAAATATAATCCGTTTTTACTGATCCGTATTTTGTCGCAACATTCGACCCTTCTACAATCGGCAAAATGTCACGTTGCACACCTTCACGTGATACATCTACGCTATTCGACTGCTTACCAGCAATTTTGTCAATTTCATCGATAAAAATAATCCCGAGCTGTTCAGCACGATAAACAGCCTCTTGTGTAACTTCATCCATATCAATTAAGCGCTGTGCCTCTTCATTTGTCAAGAGTTTTCTTGCTTCTTTTACAGAAAGTTTACGTTTTTTCGTTTTTTTCGGCATAAAACTTCCTAGCGCATCTTGGAAATTCATTCCCATTTGCTCCATGCCAGTTCCTTGTAACATATCAAACATGGAAGACTGTTGTTCAGTCACTTCAATCGATACAATTTCGTCTTCAAGAAGCCCTGCAGCAAGCTTTCTCTCCACATCATGACGCTTCTTTTCGATTTCAACATCTTCTTGTGTATCAGACGTTTGATTCGAATTTTGAGTACCTCCAAAAAGCATCTCTAATGGATTTTTGAATCCAGATTGTTTCTCTGGACTCGGTACTAAAATTTCAACAAGACGTTGATTCGCTTGCTCTTCGGCTTTATCTTGAACTTTCACTACCATTTCTTCTTTTACGATACGAACCGATGTTTCCACCAGGTCACGTACCATTGACTCTACATCTCTACCCACATATCCAACTTCTGTGAATTTTGTAGCCTCAACCTTAATAAAAGGTGCTCCAACGAGTTTCGCCATTCGTCGTGCTACCTCTGTTTTCCCAACACCTGTCGGTCCAATCATTAAGATATTTTTAGGTGCAATTTCGTCACGTAAATTTTCAGCTAATTTACTGCGACGATATCGATTTCTCAACGCTACAGCAACCGCTTTCTTTGCGTCTTTTTGACCGATGATGTATTGATCTAATTTTTCCACAATTTGGCGCGGAGTAAAATGTAAATGCATATAAAATGCCTCCCTTACGATTCTACAATTCTTCAACAATTATGTTGTGATTCGTATAAACACAAATATCGCCAGCAATCTCTAAACTCGCTTTCGCAATTTGCTTCGCTGTTAAGTGTTCACTTGCATATTGCTTTAAAGCACGACCTGCAGAAAGTGCATAATTCCCACCAGATCCAATTGCTAAAATACCATCATCCGGTTCAATCACTTCTCCTGTACCTGAAACAAGGAGCATAGTTGTTTTATCCATGACAATGAGCATTGCTTCTAGCTGACGTAACATTTTATCGCCACGCCATTGTTTAGCCATTTCAACAGCAGCACGCTGCAAGTTGCCATTATACTCTTCTAATTTCCCTTCAAACATTTCAAAAAGAGTAAATGCGTCAGCAACTGATCCTGCGAAACCAGCTAAAACTTTACCTTGGAAAAGTTTACGAACTTTACGAGCTGTATGTTTCATTACAACAGCATTTCCCATTGTCACTTGGCCATCTCCAGCCATTGCACATTCTCCATTATGATGAACTGCAAATATCGTTGTAGCGTGGAAATTTCCCATAGAAAAAACTCCTTTATTTGTTTTTATAGCTTTTAAAGCAATTTATGCCCGCGGGTGATGCTTCATGTAAACAGAACGCAATCTTTCTTTAGAGACATGCGTATAAATTTGTGTCGTCGACAAATTTTCATGGCCTAATAACTCCTGTACAGTACGTAAATCCGCCCCTTCATCTAGCATATGTGTAGCAAATGTATGCCTTAACATATGGGGACTTATCCGCATTGTCAGCGAAGCCTTTTTAATGAGTTCATTTAAAACATAACGAACTCCACGACTTGTTAGCGGTTTACCTTTCGCATTTAAAAATACCATATGAGAGTCTTCGTCAGTCTTATTAACTAACTGTTTTCTCCCATTCTCTATATAAGTAATTAAAGAATCTTGCGCATAGCTTCCGAACGGAATATACCTTTGTTTTTTTCCTTTTCCCATTACTAAAATTGTTCCCACCGCAAAGTCAATATCGGTAAGTTGTAAATTGACACATTCACTCACACGGATCCCAGTCGCATACATCAACTCTAACAAAGCTTGATTCCTTTGACCTAATGGTGTTTCCGTGTCAGAAACTTCAAATAATTCCTCTAACTCTTCAGCATATAAAAACTTTGGGATTGACAATTCTTTTTTGGGGAGTGACGCAAGTGCAAACGGATTATCCTTTCGATAACCTTCACGCATCAAAAAACGATATAAACTTCGTAAGCTTGATACTTTTCTTGCGACAGATTTACGGGCTAACTTCTCATCGTGCAACGTCGTTAAGTACAAACGAACATCCGCGTATGTAACGTCTAAAAAAGAGGATATGCCTTCTCGTTCCATAAATTGCACAAAATGTTCTAAATCATTTTGATAACTTGCAATTGTATATTTTGAATAATTTCTTTCAATTTGTAAATATCCAACGAATAATTGTAACAATTTCTTCACATTCACACAACTCACCTCAATAAAGGCTACTAAATCGTATCACAACTTAGTAGCCTTTGCAAGAAATTTAACTAAATATTTACAAAATTTCGAATCGTTTCTAAAGCGCGTGCTGCGTACGCTTCATTTCGTTCTGCTTTCTTTTTAATCTTCTTCTCTAACGGTGCAAATAGACCGAAGTTCGCATTCATCGGTTGGAAGTTTTTAGCGTTCGTTGCCGTAATGTAATTTGCCATGCTACCCATCGCAGTTACTGGCGGTAATACAACTGGCTCTTCACCTTGCACAAGACGCGCAGCATTAATTCCTGCTAATAATCCTGATGCTGCTGATTCAACATATCCCTCTACTCCAGTCATTTGACCAGCGAAGAATAAATCATCCCGTTGTTTATATTGATATGTTGGACGAAGCAAATTAGGTGAATTAATAAACGTATTACGATGCATTACACCATAACGTACAATCTCTGCATTTTCCAATCCTGGAATTAACTGTAGCACTTCTTTTTGCGGTCCCCACTTTAAATGTGTTTGGAAACCTACGATATTGTATAAAGTTCCCGCTGCATCATCTTGACGTAACTGAACAACAGCATATGGCGTTTTCCCTGTTTTTGGATCTTCCAATCCAACAGGTTTCATAGGTCCAAATACTAACGTCTGTCTCCCTCTACTTGCCATAACCTCTACTGGCATACAACCTTCAAAGAAAATTTCTTTTTCAAACTCTTTTAAAGGCACTGTCTCAGCAGCAATTAGAGCCTCATAAAAACGATCAAACTCTTCTTCTGTCATTGGGCAATTTAAATATGCAGCTTCACCTTTGTCATAACGCGATTTTAAATATACTTTATTCATGTCAATGCTGTCTTTTTCTACGATTGGGGCTGCAGCATCATAGAAGTAGAAATAATCTTCTCCTGTTAATTCTTTCAATTTTGCAGAAAGATCAGGAGATGTTAATGGACCTGTAGCAATAATTGTCGGTCCCTCTGGAATATCTGTAATTTCTTCATTCATTACAGTTACATTTGGATGGTTCTTTACGTATTCTGTTACTTTAGCTGCGAACTCATGACGGTCTACAGCTAAAGCGCCTCCAGCTGGTACAGAGCACTCATCCGCCGCACGAATAATTACAGAATCCATTAAGCGCATTTCCTCTTTAATAACTCCAACCGCATTTGTTAAAGTGTTTGCACGAAGTGAGTTACTACATACTAATTCAGCGAATTTATCTGTGTGATGAGCTGGCGTTTGCCTTACCGGTCTCATTTCATATAATCTAACTTGGACACCACGTTTTGCAATTTGGTAAGCTGCTTCACTTCCTGCAAGACCTGCGCCAATGACGTTTACTACTTGTGTTGTCATTTATATCACCTTTCCTTTTCTTCCCGAAAAAAATGTGAGCAGTTACGCTCACATTTGTTGTTCTTCTTCATAATCGCACGAAATACATTGTACTTGCACGCCTTTTTTCAACTTTTTCTCTACAAGCATGCCTTCGCACTTCGGACACTTACGACCAATTGGCTTATCCCAAGATACAAAGTCGCATTCCGGATACGTACCGCACCCATAGAAAAGACGTTTCTTTTTATTACTACGGCGTTCAATAATTTGACCCTTATCACACTTTGGACAAGTAACACCGATTTCTTTCACAATCGGCTTTGTATTACGACAATCTGGGAAATTCGAGCAAGCCATAAATTTCCCGTATTTACCCATTTTAAAGACCATTGGGTGATTACATAGTTCACAATCTTCCCCAGCTGGTTCATCTTTAATTTCCACTTCACGCATTTCTTTTTCCGCTTTTTCTAAACGCGGTTCAAAACCTACGTAGAAATCATCAACAATTTTTACCCAATTCGCATTTCCTTCTTCTACTTCATCAAGGCTTTGCTCCATATTGGCAGTAAATTCAATGTTAATAATTTCTGGGAAAAACTCTAAAATAAGTTCAATTACTATTTCACCAAGTTCAGTCGGAACGAAGCGTTTATTATCCAAGCCTACATACCCACGCTTTTGAATCGTTTCAAGTGTAGGTACATATGTCGACGGTCTTCCAATTCCAAGTTCTTCAAGTGTTCTTACTAGGCGAGCCTCTGTATAGCGCGGAGGAGGTTGTGTAAAATGTTGCTTTGGTTCTAAATCCTTTGAAAATACAGTTTCCCCTACTTCTAAAGGCGGCAACATCTTATCCTTTTCTTCTGCACCATCATCTTTTGACTCTACATACACTTTCATAAATCCTGGGAACTTTACAACCGATCCACTTGCACGGAACTGAACATTGTTATTAATGAGTCTCGCTGTCACAGTATCCATTATAGCAGACGCCATTTGACTTGCAACAAATCGCTCCCAAATCAATTTATATAATCGAAGTTGATCACGACCTAAGAAACTTTTTAGTTCCTCTGGCTTTCTCATTACCGAAGTAGGACGAATTGCCTCATGCGCATCTTGTGCATTTGACTTTTTCGTTTCTTTCTTCTTTTCTGTTCCTATGTATTCCGTACCATACGCTTCAGTGATGTAAGTACGAGCCTCTGTTTGAGCTGTTTCTGAGATACGTGTTGAATCAGTTCTCATATACGTAATAAGACCTACAGTTCCTTGTTTTCCAAGATCTATCCCTTCATACAATTGCTGTGCAAGCATCATTGTTTTCTTTGCTCGCATGTTTAACTTACGGGCTGCTTCTTGTTGCAAGGAAGATGTTGTAAACGGTAATGCAGGGTTACGTTTTCGCTCTTTGCGCGTTACATTTTCAACTGAAAACGCATTCTCTTTCATCTGTTCAATTATTTCATTCACTTGCGTTTCATTTGTTAATTGAACTTTTTCACCATCTACACCGTAAAAGCTTGCTTCAAATGTGTCTTTTCCTTTTACAAATTCTGTTTTAATTGTCCAGAATTCTTCAGGTTCAAAGTTTTGAATTTCCCTTTCACGCTCGATGATTAAACGAACTGCTACAGATTGTACACGTCCTGCACTTAATCCTTTTTTTACTTTCTTCCATAATAAAGGACTAATATTGTAACCAACAAGACGATCAAGTATACGTCTTGCTTGTTGTGCATCCACTAAATCCATATTAATTGCACGAGGATGTTTAAATGATTCTTTGATTGCATCTTTCGTAATCTCATTAAACACAACCCGACAATCTGATTCAACGTCCACATTTAACGTATTCGCTAAATGCCAAGCAATCGCTTCCCCTTCACGGTCTGGATCGGCCGCGAGATAGACTTTCTTTGCTTTTTTGGCCGCTGATTTTAAATCTTTTAAGACGGGACCTTTACCACGAATGGTAATATACTTCGGGGTGAAGTTGTTCTTTACTTCTATCCCCATTTGACTTTTTGGCAAATCGCGAACATGTCCCATAGACGCGACAACTTTGTATTTTTTCCCTAAATATTTCTCAATGGTCTTCGCCTTAGAAGGCGACTCCACGATTACGAGGTAATCTGACATGCTAGTGCCTCCTTAAGAGGTGGATTCAAGTCTTCATTAATCTTATTGATTTCTCTTGTTTTTGTCAATCAAGAATGAATATACCATACAGTGCCAATCTACCATTTGTCAATAATTGTTTAATAAAAACATAAAAATATAAGGTTAATTTAAAATCTCTTCCAAGATATCTTCTGCATTTCTTACTAGTTTTGCTCCTTGCTGAATAAGATGATTCGTTCCCGATGCCCCCTCTATAAATATAGGTCCAGGAAGCGCAAATACCTCTCTACTTTGCTCTAACGCAAGGTCCGCAGTAATAAGTGTTCCACTTCTCGATTTCGCTTCTACAACTAAAACACCTTTACTTATACCACTAATAATCCGGTTTCTTTTTGGAAAATACCATTTTTTCGGTGCATAGTGCGGCGGATACTCTGTCAATAACAATATATATTCCTTCCACATTTCATATAAAGGTCTATTTTCTTTCGGATACATAAAAGACAATCCATGCCCTAATATCGCAATAGTCGGGCAATGATGCCTTACTGTAATCTCATGAGACATTGTATCTATCCCTTTTGCAAACCCACTGACAATAAGCCACTCTCTTTCTAATAAAGGGTGTAAAATAAACTTCAAACTCTCATGACCATATAATGATGGTTCTCTCGTTCCAACAACTGCTAATTTATTTACTTTATTCAGGAAATCTTTCTCTCCTTTTCCATATAAAACGAAGGGAGGATCTTGTATTTCACGTAATAATTGCGGATAATTTTCATCCCATATCGTTATATAAAAAATACGATTTTTCTCTAAATAAGATATATATTGCGGAAGATTTGAACTTTGAAGAAATTTTACTAGTTCTGAAGATTTTTTCGAGGATATTCCAGTGTAGTGTTCCATTTGTTTTTCGTTAAAATTATATATGTTCTCTAATTCTGGATCGACATATAGTAGCCTCTCCATCGCTTTCCAATAATCTGCTAGCAAGTAATGAAGATGTAATAATCTCTCTCTTTTCATCTTGATTCTCCTTACCCATAATTTTTATTATGTAAACAGAAAAAGTCTAAAAAGACACCCTCAAGTAAGAAGGTGTCTTTCAACAGATTAATAGTTTTTACAAGTCTCAAATAAACCTTTTTCTTTTAAAACAGAGATTAGCGTTTCTCCCATAACTGCTGGAGTTTCAGCTACTTTAATGCCACAAGCTTCCATTGTTTTAATCTTTTCAGCAGCAGTTCCTTTACCGCCAGAAATGATTGCACCAGCATGGCCCATACGTTTGCCAGCAGGCGCTGTTTGACCACCAATGAAGCCTACAACAGGTTTTGTCATATTAGCTTTTACCCATTCAGCTGCCTCTTCTTCTGCTGTACCGCCGATTTCACCAATCATAATTACAGCATGTGTTTCTTCATCTTCATTAAATGCTTTTAAAGCATCAATAAAGTCTGTACCGTTAACAGGGTCTCCGCCGATACCTACAGCAGTAGATTGGCCAATACCTTCTTGTGTTAACTGATGTACAGCTTCATACGTTAATGTACCAGAGCGAGATACGATACCAACATGACCTTTTTTATGAATATATCCTGGCATAATACCAATCTTACATTCATCCGGTGTGATTACACCTGGGCAGTTTGGTCCAAGTAAACGTGTATGTTTACCCGCCATATATCTCTTTACGTTTACCATATCTAATACAGGAATCCCTTCAGTAATACATACTACTAAATCAATTTCTGCATCAACAGCTTCCATAATTGCATCTGCCGCAAAAGCGGGTGGAACGTATACAACTGAAGCGTTTGCCCCTGTTGCTTTCACTGCATCTTCTACTGTATCAAATACTGGTACACCTTCAATATCAGTGCCGCCCTTACCTGGTGTTACACCACCGACAATTTTCGTACCGTATTCAATCATTTGTTTTGTATGGAATAAACCTTGAGAACCTGTAATACCTTGAACAATAACTTTTGTATCTTTATTAACTAATACGCTCATTTTTCTCCCCCGCTTTCTATTAGCCCACTAGTGAAACAATTTTTTGTGCACCGTCTGCCATAGATTCTGCTGCAACAATATTTAAGCCAGACTCATTTAAAATTTTCTTACCTAGTTCTACGTTTGTACCTTCAAGACGTACAACTAAAGGTAACTCAAGACCTACTTGTTTCGTTGCTTCAATAACACCTTCTGCAATAACATCACACTTCATAATGCCACCAAAAATGTTAACGAAGATACCTTTTACATTTTTGTCAGAAAGGATAATTTTGAATGCTTCTGTAACTTTTTCTGCAGTTGCACCGCCACCAACATCTAAGAAGTTAGCTGGGTCACCGTGGTAATGTTTAATGATATCCATTGTAGCCATCGCTAAACCTGCACCATTAACCATACAACCGATATTTCCATCTAAAGGAATGTAGTTTAAGTCGTATTTTGAAGCTTCAATTTCTTTTGAATCCTCTTCATCAAGATCACGAAGCTCTAAAATGTCTTTATGGCGATATAATGCATTAGAATCAAAGTTTAATTTTGCATCTAATGCCATAACTTTACCTTCACCTGTTGTAACAAGTGGGTTAATCTCAGCGATAGAGCAATCTTTTTCGATAAACGCACGGTATAAGCCCATCATAAACTTCACAGCTTGTCCTACAAGCTCTTTTGGAATATTGATGTTAAATGCGATTCGGCGCGCTTGGAAACCTTGTAAGCCTACTGCTGGATCAATATATTCTTTAAAGATTTTTTCAGGTGTTTTTTCTGCTACTTCTTCAATTTCTGTTCCGCCTTCTTCAGACGCCATTAAAACAACTTGAGAAGTTGCACGATCTAAAACTAGACCTACATAATATTCTTTTTTAATATCGCAACCTTCTTCGATAAGTAAGCGTTTTACTTCCTTACCTTCAGGACCTGTTTGATGTGTCACAAGTGTAGTTCCTAAAATGCTTTCTGCATATGTACGAACTTCATCTAAATTTTTTGCAACTTTTACTCCGCCAGCTTTGCCGCGTCCACCAGCGTGAATTTGTGCTTTCACTACACATACATCTGTTCCTAATTCTTTCGCCGCTTCTACAGCTTCTTCTACTGTAAATGCAACCTTCCCGTTCGGAACGCTAACCCCATAGCTTCTAAGGACTGCCTTACCTTGGTACTCATGGATATTCATGGTCCCATCCTCCCCTGTTTTCCTGTTTTACTCGAAAAGTTTTTTAATGTTTAAAAAACATTACATTGCCATTGTATAAGATGATTGGCACGCTGTCTACAATAAAGTGTCAGAAAACTGAAATCGCTTTATTCTTTTTCGGAAATAGTAATGTTTATATGCCAAAATAAAAAAATAAGCTGTATATTTACAGCTTATTTTTGAATCATATCTTTAATTGGCGCGAATGACTTTCGGTGTTCATCTAATACTCCATGCACTTGAATTGCCTCTAAATGTTGCTTTGTGCCATATCCCATATGTTGCTCAAATCCATATTGAGGATACTTCTCTCCCAGTTCTTTCATCATACGATCTCTCGTTACTTTTGCGATAATGGATGCGGCTGAAATCGAAACACTTTTCGCATCACCTTTAATAATTGATGTTTGCGGAATTGGTGTAGGAAGTTTCATCGCATCAATTAATAAATGTTGGGGTGTACAAGATAAATTCGCAACTGCATCTAACATCGCTTGTTTCGTTGCTTGGTAAATATTAATGTCATCAATAACTTCTGGTGATACAATTCCTACTCCAATTGCAATTGCTTGTACTTTTATTTCATCATAAAAACGCTCACGTTTCGCTTCACTCAACTTTTTCGAATCATTTAACCCTGGAATATAAAAATCCTCAGGAAGAACGACAGCTGCCGTCACAACAGGCCCAGCCAATGGCCCGCGCCCTACTTCATCAATACCCGCGATATATGTGACCCCTTTTTCACGCAAAGCATTTTCATACTTGGACATTTCAAAAAACTTCTCTTTTTCTTTCTGTTCTAACTCTTTTTGTTTATACCACTTCAAAACGAGCTTTTGAACACCTTTTCGATCATCTTTCATTAACAGTTGAAAGCGATCATCTTCTTCATTCATAATTTCTTTCAATACATTTTCCGCTTCTTTTATCGTCATAGTTTGCATTTATACAAGCTCCTTTTTAAACATATCCAAAAAGAAAAGACGCACAAACGCACGTCTTATACTTCTTCTATTTTTTCCACATCTTCTACTTGCTCTGCAAACTCTTCCGGTGTTTCAAACGTCATTTTTCCAAGTTTGCCACCACGAAGCTCACGAAGCACAAGCTCAGATGTCTTATCATAATCAATCATTCCGCCGCCCATTAAGCAGCCTCTATTTTTTCCAATTGCATCGAATAATTCCACAATATCTTCTGGAATCTCATTTAAATTATAGCGTTCTTTCAAGCGTTCTGGATAATGTTTCTCCATAAAACGTAATGCGTAAACAGCTACATCTTGTAAATTTAAAATTGAATCTTTAATTGCACCCGTTGTCGCTAAGCGAAGACCCACTAATTGATCTTCAAATTTAGGCCACAGAATACCTGGTGTATCTAACAATTCCATTTCCTTCCCAACTTTAATCCATTGTTGAGCTGTTGTCACACCTGGACGATCTCCTGTTTTAGCAATATTTTTCTTTGCCAATTTATTAATCAATGTAGATTTACCAACATTTGGTATACCTACAATTAATGCACGAATCGCTCTCGGTCTAATACCTTTTGCAACCATTTTATCAAATTTTTCTTTAACAAGCACTTTACAAGCTGCTGCAATTTCCTTCATACCTTGTCCAGCTTGTGCGTTAATCGAAATTGCCATATGGCCTTTTTCTTTAAAATATGCGATCCATTGTTTTGTTAAACGATCATCCGCCATATCCGCTTTATTTAAAACAACAAGCCTTGGCTTATGTGTAATGATTTCATCAATCATTGGGTTTCGAGATGATAATGGTAATCGAGCATCTACAAGTTCAATTACAACATCAATTAATTTTAATTTCTCCGTTACTTGGCGTCTAGCCTTCGCCATATGCCCTGGAAACCATTGAATTACCATGTTGCCACCTTCTTTTTCATTTATTTCACAATACGTGCGTCTTCTAACGGCCAATATAACATATTAGCTTTACCAATTACTTGATCCATTGAAATCGTACCGATTGAACGGCTATCTTTACTAAAACGACGATTATCACCTAAAACAAATAATTGATCTTTTGGAACGGTTTTCTTGCCTGTCATTTCTTCAAGATTAAAATCATATGTAAGCGGTCCGTCAGCAATTTGCTTTTTCTGCTTGTCTAAATACGGCTCCTCATAAGCCTTTCCGTTAACATACAGTTTATCATTACGATACTCTATTTCATCGCCTGGCAGGCCTATAATGCGCTTAATGTAATCTTTATCTTCTGTTGCTCGAAATACGATAATATCAAAGCGTTTTGGATCTCCAATGTGATAACCAATTTTATTCACAATCATTCGATCACGATCATGTAAAGTAGGTGCCATCGATACCCCGTCTACGAGAATTGGCGCAAAGAAAAACTGTCTAATAACACCAGCTAATACAACAGCAATCAAAATTGCTTTAATCCATTCCCAAAGTGAACTCTTCTCTTTTTTCATGCATTTCCCCTCCACGGTTATGTAAACTGCTCGTATTATACCAAAATTTCATATAGATTGGAAAAAGGGAGCTTGTGCATTTACAAGCTCCCATACATGTCTTATCGAATTTCTTTAATACGTGCTTTTTTACCGCGAAGGTTACGTAAGTAGTATAACTTAGCACGACGTACTTTACCACGGCGAAGTACTTCGATTTTCGCGATTCTTGGCGTGTGAACTGGGAATGTACGCTCAACACCTACACCGTAAGAAATCTTACGAACTGTGAATGTTTCACTGATTCCGCCACCACGACGTTTAATTACAACACCTTCGAAAAGCTGAATTCTTTCACGAGTTCCCTCAACAACTTTTACGTGTACACGTAAAGTGTCACCAGGACGGAATGAAGGAAGGTCAGTTTTTAATTGGCCTTTTGTAATTTCTGCGATTAATTGTTGCATATTAAATTCTCTCCTTTAAACAGATGCTCTTATAAAGTCTTAATAAATTACAGCGGAACATCGTTAATACGGCTACTGATTTCAGTAGCACAAATGTTATAATAGCATATTACTAGGCCTGTTGCAATAGCAAATATATGAAGTTATTACTGCTCTCGCTTTATTTCCTCAAGCCATTTTTTCTCTTGTTTAGATAACTCTCTCTCATCTAATAAATCAGGTCTACGCGTATACGTTCGGCGCAAAGATTCCTTATGTCGCCATTCATCAATGTTTTTATGATTCCCTGACATTAATACATCCGGTACCTTCATACCACGAAAATCAGCTGGACGTGTATAATGAGGATGCTCTAATAAACCTGTACTAAACGAATCCTCTACTTGTGAAGCATGATTTCCTAGCACCCCTGGCAAGAGACGTACCACACTATCAGTAATAACCATAGAGGCTAATTCTCCGCCCGTTAATACATAGTCACCAATAGAAATCTCATCCGTTACGAGATGCTCACGAATTCGTTCGTCATATCCTTCATAATGCCCACATACGAAGATTAAATGTTCTTCCCCTGCAAGCTCTTCCGCTTTCTTCTGCGTAAATCTTTCGCCCTGCGGACACATTAAGACAACTCTCGGCTTACGCTCTGTCTCTTTCGTCAAATCTTCTACAGCATCAAAAATAGGCTGAGGAGTAAGCACCATACCAGCTCCTCCGCCGTAAGGATAATCGTCTACGCTATTATGCTTACTTGTTGTATAATCACGAAAGTTAACAACACGAAGGTTTACCGCTTCTTTTTCTTGCGCCTTCTTTAATATAGAAGATCCAAATACACCGGTAAACATGTCTGGGAACAACGTTAAAATATCAATTTTCATTATAGCAGCCCTTCCATTACATGAATGGTTACTAATTTATTTTCAATATTAACTTGAAGTACAACGTCATCGATATAAGGAATTAAGAGATCTTGACCCTTCGGGCGTTTAATTACCCAAACATCATTTGCACCAGGAGATAGAATCTCTTTGATTGTCCCTAGCGCTTCTCCTTCTTCCGTTACAACACTGCAACCAATAATTTCATGATAGTAGTATTCACCTTCAGCAAGTTCACCTAACTGCTCTTCTGGTACTTTTATTAAAGAACCTTTAAACTTCTCTACTTCATCTACATTGTTATATCCTTCAAATGTTAATAAATCGAATGTCTTATGTTGGCGATGAGAAGTTACCTTTACCGGAAGATAGTCTGTGCCTTTCTCATTCGATATGTATAGCGTGTTTCCTACTTTATATCGCTCTTCTGGAAAATCAGTACGAGAAATAACACGGATTTCTCCTCTTACGCCATGAGTATTTACAATTTTTCCTACATTAAACCATTTTGTCATAAATAGTATGTCACCCCTGGTTTCTATATAAATTAAGCATCTCCATTTCACAGATGGAACATGCAATCTCTATTTAAATGTTAAAAAAGGGAGAGGAATAACTCCTCGCCCTTTTTACGTTTATTGAATTTCCAGTGTTACTTTTTCATCATTATGATGTCCCACTGAATACAAGAGCATTCGAATCGCTTTCGCAACTCTCCCTTGCTTTCCAATGACTTTTCCAACATCCTCAGGATGTACAGTTAATCGATACTTTATCTCTCCGTTGCAAAGTTCCTGTGTAACTTTTACATCTTCAGGATAATCGACAAGAGGCTTGACAATCGTCTCGACTAACTTCTTCATAGTCATTGCCTCAATTACTTACCTTGTTTAGATAAGTGGAATTTCTCCATGATACCTTGGTTAGAGAATAAGTTACGAACTGTATCAGATGGTTTAGCACCATTTCCTAACCATTTTAATGCTGCTTCTTCGTTGATCTTAACTTCAGCTGGTTGAGCAACTGGATTGTAAGTTCCGATTTCCTCAATGAAACGTCCGTCACGAGGAGAACGAGAATCTGCAACAACTACACGATAGAAAGGAGTTTTTTTAGCTCCCATACGTTTTAAACGAATTTTAACTGCCATTTATAAAGCACCTCCGAATTTATTTCACACAGATAATTATATTAGCAAAAAGACTATTGCTTTGTAAAGTATTTTTTCTTAACAGAGCCATCTTTTTTTCCTTACATGAATGGAAACTTCAATCCACCTAGTCCTTTTTTCTTACCTTTTTGCATTCCCGTCATCGTCTTCATCATTTTTTTCATGTCATCGAATTGCTTAATTAGACGATTGATTTCTTGTACAGTTGTACCGCTACCTTTGGCAATGCGCTTTTTGCGACTAGCATTGATTATTTCCGGTTGTTCTCGTTCTAATTTAGTCATAGAACGAATAATTGCCTCAATATGCCCAATTTGTTTTTCATCAACTTGCGCATTTTTCAGCCCTTTAATTTTATTTGCACCAGGAAGCATTCCTAACAATTCATCAAGCGGCCCAAGTTGGCGCACTTGTCCAAGTTGTTCTAGGAAATCGTCAAGCGTAAACGAAAGCGTACGCATTTTTTGCTCAAGTTCTTTTGCTTTCTCTTCATCAACTGTAGCTTGCGCTTTTTCAATCAATGTTAAGACATCGCCCATCCCTAAAATACGGGATGCCATACGCTCTGGATGGAACGCTTCAATTGCATCTAGTTTTTCACCCATACCAGCAAATTTAATCGGCGTGTTTGTTACAGCCTTAATAGATAATGCAGCACCACCGCGCGTATCACCATCTAATTTCGTTAATACAACACCTGTTAAACCTAACTGTTCATGGAAACTTTGTGCAACATTTACCGCGTCTTGCCCCGTCATCGCATCGACAACAAGGAAAATTTCATCCGGTTTCGCAACTTCTTTCACTTTCGCTAATTCATCCATTAATTCTTCATCAATATGCAGGCGACCCGCTGTATCGATTAAAACATAATCGTGATGATCTTCTTTTGCTTTTGCAATCGCTTGTTTCGCAATTTCAACAGGACTTACTTGATCTCCTAAAGAAAATACAGGCATGTCCAATTGCTTCCCTAATGTTTCAAGCTGTTTAATCGCTGCTGGACGGTAAATATCCGCTGCAACAAGCATCGGTTTACGATTATGCTTTTTACGAAGCAAATTCGCAAGCTTACCTGTCGTCGTTGTTTTACCCGCACCTTGCAGACCAACCATCATAATAACAGTCGGTGGCTTATTAGCAACAGCAATTTTGCTTTGCTCTCCGCCCATAAGTTCTGTAAGTTCTTCCTGTACAACTTTAATTACTTGTTGTCCAGGTGTCAAACTTTTCATTACATCTTGTCCGACAGCACGTTCAGACACACGCTTCACAAAATCTTTTACTACTTTAAAGTTAACATCCGCTTCTAAAAGAGCTAGACGAACTTCTCTCATCATTTCTTTCACATCGGCTTCAGAAACTTTTCCTTTGCCGCGGATTTTTTGCATTGTCTGTTGAAGTCGGTCGGCTAATCCTTCAAATGCCATATTGCCGCCCTCCTAATCTAATTTTTCGATAGCTTCAACAACTTGTTTCATTTCTTCATTCACATGCTCTTCTTCGCTGATTAGCTGTTTTAGCTTTGCAACAAGTCGCTGTCGCTCTTGAAACTTTTGAAGTAATACTAATTTTTCTTCATATTCTTCAAGCATCGCTTCAGTCCGTTTAATGTTATCATACACGGCTTGGCGACTTACATCAAATTCTTCCGCAATTTCACCAAGAGATAAATCATCTAGATAATAAAGCGACATATAACTTCTTTGTTTTTGCGTTAACAACGATTGATAAAAATCAAATAAATAGTTCATTCTCGTTGTTTTTTCGAGCATGTTGGATCATCCTTTGTTAAGTGATTTCCCTTTACATGAATTAGTTTACATGTAGTCCAAAAGAGTGTCAAGTTTTTTTCTTAACATCATATATTTTTTATAGAAAAAGAAGCGGAAATACCGCTTCTTTCGCTTATACTTCTTCTGTTTCTACTAAGTTCGCAAATAAACCATACACATATTGTTCTGGATCAAACTGCTGCAAGTCATCCATTTGCTCTCCTAATCCAACAAACTTCACCGGTACATCCATTTCGTTACGAATCGCTAATACAATACCACCTTTAGCAGTTCCATCTAACTTCGTTAAAACAATACCAGTTACATTCGTTGCTTCACGGAATGTTTTCGCTTGGCTTAAACCGTTTTGTCCCGTTGTTGCATCAATAACAAGCAATACTTCATGAGGAGCACCTGGTACTTCACGCTCAATTACACGCTTCACCTTCTCTAACTCTTTCATTAAGTTCACTTTATTTTGCAAGCGTCCTGCTGTGTCACATAGTAATACATCTACCTTACGTGCTTTCGCTGCTTGTACAGCGTCATACATAACCGCCGCTGGATCAGATCCAGATCCTTGTTTAATCACTTCTACACCAACGCGATCGCCCCATACTTCTAATTGTTCAATCGCTCCAGCACGGAATGTATCTCCTGCCGCCAATAGGACTGACTTACCTTCTGATTTAAACTTATGCGCCAGTTTACCAATTGTCGTCGTTTTTCCTACACCATTAACACCAACAAATAAAACGACCGTTAATTGGTCCTCTTGCATATTAATTTCGTTACTAAAATCGCTGTCACCTTTGTAAATTCCTACTAGTTTTTCTGAAATAACAGCTTGTACTTCTTTTGGATCTTGAATGTTACGACGTTGTACTTCTTCTTTCAATTGGTCAATTAATTCCATTACCGTCGCAACGCCAACGTCTGCACCGATTAAAATTTCTTCTAACTCTTCGAAGAAATCTTCGTCCACTTTACGGTAACGATACACTAAATCATTCACTTTATCCGCAAATGAATTTCTCGTTTTTTCTAATCCTTGTTTAAATTTCTCTGTAACTGTATCCGTTTGTTTTGAAATTTTTTCTTTTAGTTTTTTAAAAAAACTCATACTTTCCCATCCTTCCTATTCACTTGCAATAAGTTCTTCTCCGGCGTCTAAACGAACCGAAACAAGTTTAGATACCCCTGATTCTTGCATTGTTACACCGTACAACACATCAGACTCTTCCATTGTACCTTTTCTATGTGTAATTACAATAAACTGCGTCTCATCACTGAATTTCTTTAAATACTGTGCAAAACGAGCTACATTCGCCTCATCAAGGGCTGCCTCTACCTCATCTAGTACACAGAACGGTACTGGGCGTACTTTTAAAATACCAAATAAAAGCGCAATTGCTGTTAAAGCACGCTCTCCACCTGAAAGTAAACCTAAGTTCTGCAGTTTCTTCCCTGGCGGTTGTGCTACAATATCAATACCCGTATTTAGTAAATCCTCTGGATTAGTCATTACTAAATCTGCTCTACCGCCTCCAAATAATTCAGAGAATACCGATTGAAACTCCATTCTAATGCCTTCAAACGTAGTAGAAAAGCGTTTTTTCATTTCTTCATCCATTTCGGTAATAAGCTGGTGCAATGTCGCTTTCGCTTCTTCTAGGTCGTCTCTCTGCTCTAGTAAGAATGTATGACGCTCCGCTACACGTTCATATTCATCAATTGCCCCTAGGTTCACTGTACCTAACTCTTCTATGGATAATTTGATTAATTTTACTTTCTTACGCGCATCTTCTGCAGGCATTGTCATTGTATATTTTAGTTTTGCCGCTTCAAATGAAATCGTATATGTTTCACGTAAATGTTGTAATCTATTTTCCAACTCTACATCAAGTCGATTTATTCTCACTTCTTGATCTTTCAACATTTCAAGAATATATTTATGTTTACCTGTCGTTTCTTTCAAATGGTGCTCTAAATGTTCTACTCTCTCTTGCAACGATACACGTTGTTCACGACGAGAGCGAATTAATTCTGAAGTTTGATTACGATCATATGCTTTCTTCTCAATCATATTCGTAATTTGCTCTTCACCACTTGAATTAGATGTCATTTCTTGTTTTAAGAACGCTAAATCCTCTTTCGTTTTTACAAGTGTCGCATCCGTTTCTTCTTTTTCCTTCGTCAATCGTTCAACTTTTTCTTTTTGATTAGATAAGCGTTGTTGCTTTTCAGCTGCCAGCACTTTTAACTCAGTCATTTCTTTTTGAACTTTTTCTTTCGAAGAATGTTGCTCACTTTTTTGTTTTGTTAAAGCTACAATTTTACTATCTAACTTAGTGATTTCAGCTTGAAGATTCGTTAAAACCCCTTCTAACTCCTCTTTACGCCCTTGCATTTTTACTCGATCTTGTAAAAAACCTTCAATCTCTAAATCATAAATAGACAACCGATCATTAATACGATGTTCTTCTAATTCTAAACGATTAATCTCTTCTCTTAATTTCTGCTCATCTACACGATCTGCTTCTACAGTTTGCCTTAGTTCGCGTATTTTCACTTCTTTTTCTTGAATCTCTTGTTTTACTGCTTTAACAAAGTTTTCTAACTTCGTTGTTTTTTCTTCCATATCAGTTAACTTGCGAGTCCACTCTTCCAGTTCACGTTGGCGTCCTAATAAAGAAGATTTCGCTTGCTTTACCGCCCCACCAGTCATAGAACCGCCAGGATTCACTACGTCACCTTCGATTGTTACAATACGATAACGGTATTGCAGTTGTTTCGCCAACTCATTTGCTCCACGTAAATCTTTCGCAACAATAACAGTACCTAATAAATTTGAAACTACATTTTCATATTTATTGTTGTACTGCACAAGTTCTGCCGCCACACCTACAAACGATGGGTGTTGATTTGCAATGCGTAATTGCTCAAATGATAACGATCTGCTTTTAATAACAGCTTGCGGTAAAAACGTTGCACGTCCCTGTTTATTTTGCTTTAAAAATGCAATCGCATTACGAGCATGTTCCTCTGTTTGTACAACAATATGCTGCATCGCTGCACCTAGAGCGATTTCCATTGCAACTTCGTATTCTTTCGGTACCGTTAACAGTTCCGCAACAGCACCCTCGATACCTTGCAACCTATTTTCTCTAGCTTTCAATACTTCACGTACACCTTGATAGAATCCAGAATAATCTTCTTGCATCTCTTCAAGCATTTCTTTTCGAGAACGTGCCTGTTGCACAAATTGATATGCTTGATACAGTTTTGTTTCATTTTCACTATACTGCGTCTTACATTTCCCAAGCGCCGCCTCTGTCTTCTGTATGTTTGAGAGAATGCCAGCTACTTTTTCTTTCGCTTGTTCGTAACTTTCTACAAGTTTCGTCTTTTTCGCTGTAATTTCCATACGCATTTCTACATATTTCGCATTCTCTTCATCTAGACGCTCGTTTTTAGACGTTTGCTGTTTCGATTGTTCTTCAATCATAGATAATTCATTACGATGACTAGCTTGTTGATTTAAAAGCTCAATATAGTCACCTTTTAAATTCTCAATCTGTTCCTCTAAATTGTCAGCAAAAGTAGCAAGCAGTTGCTCATTATCATGCAATTTTTGCTCCAACTCTTTTACTTCATTCACAAATTGCATTAAAGCTTCTGTACTTGACTCAATCTCACCATCGTAACTTTTAGCTTTCTCTGTTAATTCAACAATTAACTGCTCAAGTTGCGCACAATGCGTCGTAGCATTTTGCTTTCTCTCTTTTAACAACTCTCGCTGCCCTTCTAGTTTTTCTAGCTCTTTACTAGAAAGAAGAAGTACTTCTTGTAACGAATCTACAGACTCATCTACCGCCTGTAATTGTCCTCGTAATTCCTCAAGCTCTTCTTCACTTTTTTGTAAATTCGTTGACATTTTAGCTTCTTCGTTTTTATTATGCCCAAACTGATTTCGAAGCGCTTCCCATTTCTCATGCAGTTCTTCAATTTCATGGACAATAAGCGCAGCTTCTACTTTCTCTAATTCTTCTTTATTCTCAAGATAATCTTTCGCAATAGAAGCTTGTCTTTCTAAAGGTTCTACTTGACTACTTAATTCATGAATTATATCTTGTACACGATTTAAGTTTTCTTGTGTTTCTGCTAATTTTCCTTCAGCTTTCTTTTTGCGAAGTTTGTATTTTAATACGCCTGCCGCTTCTTCAAATACACCTCGACGCTCTTCTGACTTACTACTTAAAATCTCTTCCACTTTCCCCTGGCTAATAATTGAAAAAGCTTCTCTTCCCATACCAGAGTCCATAAATAAATCGATAATATCTTTCAATCTACATGATTGTTTATTAATATAAAAATCACTATCACCTGAACGAGATACACGACGTGTTACACACACCTCATTGTATTCAATTGGTAAACGTTGATCTTCATTATTTAAAGTTATTGTTACTTCAGCAACATTAACCGCTCTCCTCGTATCACTGCCTGCAAAAATAATATCCTCCATCTTTGCACCACGTAATGATTTTGCAGATTGTTCACCAAGTACCCAGCGAATTGCATCAGTAATATTACTTTTCCCGCTTCCATTAGGTCCTACTACAGAAGTTACACCTGGGACAAAATCAACAGATACATGCTCAGCAAAAGACTTAAACCCTGCTATTTCTAATCTTTTTAAAAACACGAAAGGCCTTCCTCCTATTCTCCGTCGTTATAAATGTTCTCTATATAAAAACAAGTATTATACGGATTTACCTTCTTTTTCTTTATAAACAAAAAGAAAGTTTCATTCTATGCATAAGGAATCCCCCTCATTCAAAGGGGGATTCCTTATAGTTGTTCTTTTAATTTTTTCAATGCTTCTGCAGCAGCTTGTTGCTCTGCTTCTTTTTTCGACTTACCACTACCAAGACCTAAAGCTACGTTATTTAACGTAACACGTGACACAAATTCTCGATTGTGAGCTGGTCCTTTTTCTTGCAAAATTTGATACTCAACATTGCCACTGCCATCACGCTGAATCAATTCTTGCAACTGACTCTTATAATCCATCACATGAGAAAAAGCACCCTCATTAATTTTCGGATATACAATTTCTTTTAAGAATTCCCAAACTGTTTCTAGCCCTTGATCAAGATAAAGGGCACCAATAAACGCTTCAAAGACATCCGCTAATAAAGCTGGTCGTTCACGTCCACCTGTCATTTCTTCACCTTTTCCTAATAAAACAAGGCTGCCAAATGACAATTCGTTCGCAAAACGAACAAGAGATGGCTCACATACAATAGCTGCACGTAGTTTTGTTAACTCTCCTTCGCTCATTGTCGGATATTTTTGAAACAGATACTGTGATACAGTCAGTTCCAATACTGCATCTCCAAGAAATTCAAGACGCTCATTATCTTCATGCGGTTTTTTTCGATGCTCATTCACATACGATGAATGCGTAAATGCTTGAATCAATAATTTTTCATCTGTAAACGTAATACCTATCTTTTCTTGAAACACTTTAAATGCTTCACGATATTTTGTTTCGTATTTTTTTTCTCTATATTTTCGGTACGGCATAGGTCCCTCCAGATATAAGCCAGAAAGCCCCGCTAAAAAACGGGACTTCACTTAAGCATTATAGATGACTCTCTATGTAAGTCACAGCATCGCCAACAGTAGCAATCTTTTCAGCATCTTCATCAGAAATTTCCATTTCGAATTCATCTTCTAATTGCATTACAAGTTCTACTACATCTAGGGAGTCTGCTCCTAAATCTTCCTTGAAGCTTGCAGCTGGTACTACCTCAGTCTCTTCTACTCCTAAACGATCAACGATGATTTTTGTTACGCGCTCTAAAACATCTGCCATTCCATTCACCTCCCCTCAAATATTATATTAAATATTGACCAAAAAAACTAGGTGAAATCGATTCTTTTATTACATTACCATACCGCCATCAACATTTAACGTTTGACCTGTAACATATTTGCTTTGATCAGAAGCAAAAAACGTTACAGCATTCGCGATATCTTGCGCTTCACCAAATTGAGCAGCTGGAATAACTTTTAACATTTCAGCTTTAATATTCTCATCTAGTACATCCGTCATATCAGTCGCAATAAAGCCCGGCGCAATTGCATTCACTGTAATATTTCGACTTGCTAACTCTTTTGCAGATGTTTTTGTTAATCCAATAACACCCGCTTTAGCAGCAACATAATTAGCTTGTCCTGGGTTTCCTATGACACCAACAACAGAAGCGATATTTATAATTCTACCGTGACGTTGACGCATCATATAACGAGATACTGCTTTTGTACATAAGAATACACCTTTTAAGTTTGTATTAATAACTGTATCCCATTCTTCTTCTTTCATACGCATTAATAAATTATCTTTCGTTACACCAGCATTATTTACAAGAATATCAACTTGTCCAAATGTATCTACTGTTTGTTTCACCATATTTGTAACATCATCAGCATTTGCAACATCTGCTCTTACCGCAATTGCATCAGAACCTAATTTTTTAATTTCATCTACTACTTCATTTGCTTTTTGTTCATTGCCAGCATAATTTACTACTACATTTGCCCCTTGTTTCGCTAAATCGATCGCAATCGCGCGACCAATTCCACGTGAAGCGCCAGTTACTAATGCTACCTTCCCTTTTAACATCAGTTTTCTCCTCTCAAATTTGAAATGGTATCTTTTAATGTCTCTTCATCGTATATCGCATATGCTTTTACTGATGAATCAATTGACTTCATAAGTCCAGCAAGTACTTTTCCAGGTCCAATTTCAATAAATGTATCTACTCCCTGCTTCACCATATATTCAATAGACGGGTACCATAATACAGGCGAATAAAGCTGTTCGATTAACTTTTCTTGAATGTCTGCACCACGTGTAATAACTTCCGCCGTAACATTTGCAATAACAGGAATATTCGTGTCATGAATTGTAATTTCATTTAAAACACTTTGGAACTTCTCAGCTGCCGGCTTCATAAGTGAAGAATGGAATGGCCCACTTACTTTTAGTGGAATCGCTCTCTTTGCACCATTTTCTTTCGCTCTTTGAGAGGCAACCTCTACGCCTTGCTTCGTTCCAGAAATTACAATTTGCTTCGTACTATTCATATTAGCGATTTGCACTGCATATCCTTCACTTGTTACTTCTTCTGTAACTTGTTTCAGCATATGTGGGTCAGCACCTAATATAGCTGCCATTGCGCCTTCCCCTCCCGGAACAGCTTCTTCCATATATTCCCCGCGTTTCCTTACAGCATATACAGCATCTTCAAAAGTTAATGCACCAGCTGCTACAAGAGCGCTATATTCACCTAAACTATGACCAGCGACAAAGTCAGGTGTAATGTCATACTCTTTCAAAGCTGTCAAAATAGCAAAACTCGTTGTTAATAATGCAGGCTGCGCATTTGTTGTTAATGTCAGCTTTTCCTGCGGTCCTTCAAAAATCACTTCTGAAAGTGAATCTTGCAACACCTCATCTGCTTTTGCAAACACTTTTGCAACCTCTTTATTATTCTCTGCTAATTGTTTACCCATTCCAACTGCCTGTGAACCTTGGCCCGGAAAAAGAAATGCTATTTTTCCCATTTCAAATCCTCCTCTTATTGGAGTGACTCTTTCTCCATTACGCTTGAAATCGTAGGAATTACTTCTTTCGCTACCATTTCTCTCGTTTGACGAATCGCACTAAATACCGACTGGTCATTAGAAGAACCGTGAGCCTTAATGACAGGTGCTTTCAATCCAAATAATGCAGCTCCGCCATACTCCGAATAATCCATTTTATCTTTTAATACCATAAGTTTTGGCTTTAATACCGCCGCTGCTAATTTGCTCGTAAATGAACTCATTAATTGTTCTTTCAACATAGAGAATAGCGCAAGTGCTGTTCCCTCTAATGATTTCAACGCTACATTCCCTGTAAAACCATCACATACAACAACATCTGCTACACCTTGCAATAAATCTCTTGATTCAACGTTCCCAACGAAATTAATTGGCGCATCTTTAAGCATTGCAAATACTTGCTTTGAAAGCTCGTTTCCTTTTCCATCCTCTGTTCCAACGTTTAATAGTCCAACGCGAGGATTTTCAATTCCTCTTACCTTCTCAGCATAAACAGATCCCATTACTGCATATTGATATAAATGAATTGGTTTTGCATCAACATTTGCTCCAACATCTAACATAACAAAACCTTTTCCATCTACAGTCGGCATTGTAGGCGATAAAGCTGGTCGCTCAATTCCTTCCATACGACCGACAACAAATAATCCAGCTGCCATTAAAGCTCCTGTACTACCTGCGGATATACAAGCGTCTGCTTCTCCATCCTTTACTTGTTGTGCCGCAAGCACCATTGAAGCTTGTTTTTTTCGACGAACCGCTCTTACTGGTTCCTCCGTTGATTCTATTTTTTCGTCTGTATGAAGAATAGTAATTCGTTCATCACTCGTTAAGTATTGACGAATTTCCTCTTCTTTCCCTACTAACGTAATATGTAAATCAGAATATTCCTTAATAGCTTTCATTGCCCCTAATACTACAGCCTTTGGAGCGTGATCTCCGCCCATTGCATCTATTGCGATTTTCATAAGTTGTTACCTTCCTCACTATAATTACTAGATCGATACATTTCAAAAGTGCCTGTAAAAACAAGTTCTTCTCCAACGAAGCTACGCACTTTGACAACCGTCCGTCCCTTATCATTCTCTACATCTTCAACGCGCGCTTTTGCAACAACACGCTCTCCTAATTTTACAGGGCGAATGTATCGAATGGTAGACTTTGCAGTTAAAGCTAATTCTTCATCAATAACCGCAACAGCTAGTGAGTTTGCTTGTGCAAACAGATGATGCCCACGGGCAATTTGATTTCTTTTAAATACATGTTCTACCTTTACTTCAAAGATAGAGATTGCATGTCTATCTAATTCAATATCAATAATTTCTCCAACAACCTCTTCTAACGGTAAAGATTTCACATCTTCTTCATGTTGCTTTGTAGCTACATGTTTAATTCTCTCTCTTAATTCAGGAATAGACAATTCCATACGATCAAGTCGTACTGTTTGTATACTCACTTGAAATTTTTCCGCTAAATCTTCATCCGTAATAAAAGGATTTGATTCGATTGTTTGTTGTAATAACTCTTGTCTTTCTTTTTTACTTCTTCTTTTTTTCATACCGCACCATCCATTTTTATGACTAGGTACTAACAGTAGTATATAATCATTAAAAGTAGAATGCAACAAAAACTTTTGTTGACTCCCTTTAATCGAGCTTCTCTCCTTGGAACACACCTGTCCCATCAAGATACGTACGCAAGGCAGCGTACTGATCATTGTGCCAAAACGCTTCTGAATCTACTAGTATCGCCGCATCTTGCCTTGCTGTTTCTAACGCTCGATAATCATGTACCATGTCAGCAACCTTAAATTCTGGTAAGCCACTTTGCTTACTCCCAAAGAAATCTCCAGGACCTCGTAATTCTAAATCTTTTTCTGACAATACAAATCCATCATTTGTTTCAGTCATTATGCGCATTCTTTCTTTCCCTGTTTCTGATTTAGGGTCTGCTATTAATAAACAATATGATTGTTCACTACCACGGCCGACACGCCCTCTAAGCTGATGAAGCTGCGATAAACCGAAACGTTCTGCATCATAAATAACCATTACAGTCGCATTCGGTACGTTCACACCTACTTCAACAACTGTTGTCGATACAAGAATTTGCACTTTATTTTCACTAAACTGTCCCATTATCTCTTCTTTTTCCTGAGACGATAATCTCCCATGCATCAATCCAACTTGGCATTTCCCTTGGTAATGATGCGTCAGCATACTATGTAAGTCGATAGCATTTTGCACATCAAGTTTCTCAGATTCTTCAATTAGAGGACAAATAACGTATGCCTGTCTTCCTTTTTTTATCTCCTTTTCAACAAAACCGAGAACGCGATCTAACATATCATGTTTTGCCCAATATGTTTCAATCACCTTTCTACCTGCTGGCATCTCATCGATTATCGAAACATCCATCTCTCCAAATGCAGTAATTGCAAGCGTACGCGGAATTGGTGTCGCTGTCATAAATAATACATCTGGACTTTCACCTTTCTCCCGTAAAACTCGGCGCTGCGCTACACCAAATCGATGCTGTTCATCTGTAATAACGAGACCCAACCTATGAAATATAACTTCATCTTGAATTAAGGCATGCGTTCCAACAAGAATATCTATTTCTCCTTGTTCTAACTTCGCTAAAATTTCTCGACGTCTCGCACCTTTAACAGAACTTGTTAACAGTTCCACCTTCATACCAAAATGCGAAAACGTTTCAGCAAGCGACTGATAATGTTGCTCAGCTAAAATTTCTGTAGGAACCATTAAAGCACCTTGATAATGAGCTAATTTCGATGCATAAAGGCCAATCGCAGCAACAACTGTTTTCCCAGAACCAACGTCACCTTGCAATAGTCGGTTCATCCGATAAGGAGATGTCATATCTTTCAAAATTTCATCTACAACTCGGCGCTGCGCACCCGTTAATGGAAACGGCAGTGCATCGATAAATTCTTGTAATTCTACTGAGGGAATCTCTTTCTTCGTCCCTTTTGAATTTTCCCTCTCCATTTTCCGGAGCGTTTGCATTTTCAGCTGAAATAAGAAAAATTCTTCATATACAAAACGGCGACGCGCTTGCTTCAAATCTTCCTGTCCTACCGGAAAATGCAATGCCCTAAGCGCTTCATATCTTGGTAATAATTTATATCGCCCTAACAAACCATCCGGTAACACTTCGACTATAGAATCTCCATATTCCTTTAACGCTTGAGCAATAAAACGACGCATCTGTTTTACTGTAAGTTTCCCCTTTACTGAATAAACAGGTTCCACTTCTTGTTGACGTACAACCGGCCCAAAATGAAGTTCTGATACAGCAATTGTTTGACGATGTTGATCCCATTTACCAGTAATCGTTACCGTTTCATCTAACTTTAATTTTTGCTTATAGTAAGGCCTATTAAAACATACCGCCGTAATTAAATAACGACCGACGAGAACACGAACTGTTAAACGCGATTTCTTCTTACCATAATATTGCAGCAAAGGAGCACTATGAATCTTCCCTTCAACCGTTACACGTTCATCATGCTTTACTTCAGCAAGATCTTTCATCGCATAATCTTCATAACGGTATGGAAAATGTTCTAATAGATGAGAAACTGTGTAAATACCCATCTCATGTAGTAACTCAGATGTTTCTCCTCCGATCCCCTTTACATCCGTAACAGGAACTTGTACAACATCATTCAAGATTCTCACACCCCGTCACATTATTTTCTTTATTGCATTTTATTTGAGTACCAATTAGCATCTGTAATCGCTCTCTTTCACCTTATATATTCTATCATAGGCATTCTAAGAGAAACTACTCAAATCCCTTATATAAAACAAGTAAAAAAGAGCCTCACTATTAGCAGCAAGGCTCTTTTCTCTCTTCAATATGCTAGCCTTTTGAATAAAAACTAGTAATAAACTTCATATTACTACTTCTTATCCATTAGCAAGTAAGTAATCCATTTATTTTCAAAACGAATCTTATCTTATTCTACAGAGAAGATGAAAGAATACACTGGTTGGTTTCCAGCATGCACTTCTACTTCTGCATCTTCAAATTTCTCTTCTACAAATTCAACTAACTCCGCTACTTCTTCGTCAGTTGCATCCTCACCTTGTAGAATCGTTACGATTTCAGAATCTTCATCAATAAGCGCTTCTAGTAATTGCTTCGCAGCTCCTACTTTTTCAGCATTTGTAGATACAATTTTCCCATCTGCAATACACATGAAGTCATCTTTTTGAATTGCTACACCATCAATTTCCGTATCACGTACAGCATACGTAATTTGACCTGTTTTCACATGAGATAAAGCTTCTTGCATGTTTTCTTCATTCTCTTCTAACGTTCCAACTGGGTTAAATGCTAACATTGCTGCCATACCTTGAGGAACTGTTTTCGAACGAACAACAATAACTTCTTGATCTACAACTGATGCCGCTTGTTCTGCTGCCATTACAATATTTCCGTTATTCGGTAAAATAATGATTTTTTCAGCATTTGCTTCTTCAATTGCCTTCACGATATCCTCCGTACTTGGATTCATCGTTTGACCACCTTCGATAACTTTCGTTGCGCCGATGCTCTCAAATAAAGTTTTAATACCAGACCCCATAGCTACAGTTACGATACCATATGGTTGTTTTTCTTTCGATTGAGCTGGTTGTTCAGGAACCATAGTAGGTTCATCTAATAAAGCAGTATGCTGTTCACGCATATTTTCTACTTTAATCTTAATTAAACTACCGTATTTTTGCCCGTAGTTCATAGCGTCTCCAGGATGTTCTGCATGGATATGAACTTTTACAATTTCATCATCAGACACAACTAGTAGAGAATCACCATATACACTAATATCTTCACGGAATTTTTGTTCAGAGAAATTATGCTCTTTCACCTTTTCAGCCTCTAATTTCACCATGAACTCCGTACAATATCCATACTTAATATCTTCTGTACTCAATTGGCTTTGTACACTACGGTGATGTTCTGCGCGTACCATTTCATTCATAGATGGTTGCGTCGGTGCATCAGAAGAAATCGTTTCTCCTTTTAAGTCAGCTAAAAATCCTTCGTATACCACTACAAGACCTTTACCACCGCTATCTACAACGCCAACTTGTTTTAATACAGGTAATAAATCTGGCGTACGATTTAACGATGCGTTTGCTTCTTTCACAACGTCTTCCATAAACAAAACAAAGTCGCGCTGTTTTTTCGCAACTGTTACTGCATATTTACCCGTTTCTCTTGCAACCGTTAAAATCGTTCCTTCAATCGGTTTCATAACCGCTTTATAAGCCGCCTCTACTCCAGCTTCTAGTGCTGCAGCAAAATCAACTGTTGTTAATTCTTCTTTTTGTTCAATGGATTTAGAGAAACCACGGAACAACTGAGATAAAATAACTCCAGAGTTACCACGAGCTCCCATTAATAATCCTTTGGCTAAACTTACGCCGACTTTACCAGCATGCTGCGAAGGGTTTGCTTTCACTTCACGCGCACCTGAAGTCATAGATAAGTTCATGTTTGTACCGGTATCGCCATCTGGAACTGGAAATACGTTTAATGCATCAACAAGCTGAACATTGTTTGTTAAATTATTCGCTCCTTGCATGATCATTTGTGATAAACGTTTTCCATCAATTTTTTGAATTGACACAGATTTTCCTCCTTAATGCACATTACAAGTTTATTACTTTAACTCCTTGTACGTAGATGTTTACAGAATCTACTGCTAGTCCTACAGTTTGATCTAATGTATATTTCACTTTCGTCTGCACATTATGTGCCACTTCTGAAATTTTCGTACCATAGCTCACAATAATATACATATCAATATGTACTTCATCTTCATCTTTACGAACAATAACACCTCTAGTGAAGTTTTCTTTTCGTAAAATGTCTGTTAATCCATCTTTTAACTGATTTTTTGATGCCATACCTACGATACCGTAGCAATCTACCGCGGCACCTCCAGCAATTGTTGCAATTACATCTGTACTAATATCAATTTGACCGTACTTCGTTTTAATTTCAATTGACATCTCGTTTCCCCCTTCATAAATGGTGAAAGTGAGCTAGACTACTTTAGTTACTATCATATAATCTTTTTAAAGAAAATTCCATCGTTCTTTCTTTTCACTCTCATATTTTATGTTTTAAATTACACTTTTTTATGATGAGCAAAATAGTCCATTGTTATTATACAACATGTACCACTATAATATGTCAAGCAATTTTTATGGATTTCAACTTTTCTTCATTGACATATAGTGTCAAGTAAATTTTCTTGATTTCTTTTTTCTACGGTGTTGCATTCTCTTTTTAGTTGTGTTAAATTATAGTAGTGTTTTTAGCATCGCATAAAAGACTAACATTGAAAAATTACGTATGGTAAGGTATCAAGGGAGGGAAATATAAATGGCTCGTGTTTGTGCTATTACTGGAAGAAAAGCTCGTTCTGGTAACTCTCGTTCTCACGCAATGAACGCTACAAAACGTAAGTGGGGCGCTAACCTTCAAAAAGTTCGCGTACGCATCGACGGAAAAGTTCAACGTGTTTACGTTTCTGCTAGAGCATTAAAATCTGGCAAAATCGAACGTGTTTAATAATAAAAAAAAGAGCCGATAGGCTCTTTTTTTACTATAACAATGGAAAAAGCACCGGTGATAGGTGCTTTTTTTAATCTTTTTTGAAGGTATTTAACATTGCACGAACTATTCCACCAAGAAATTTAGGTAACTTAATTGTATAAAATCTCATGGTTTCCCTCCTAATCCCCATTACTCCACTTGGTCACTATATGATGTAAGGAGCAAAATTGTTTCTTCAATCAGTGCTTCTTATCAACATTAATATGCCAGAAGTAAATGAAAAAGTACCTTTTTCCTCAACGAGTTCGTTACTAATACAAAGTGTTGATCCCCACTCTATTGTTTTATTAGTAAGAGGGTACTTAAAACCAAACAATGTAATCCCTTCCACTATTTCAGTAACTGGTACAAAAGATACATAAGGAAAATTTTTATTTTCTTCAATTATATGTGTACCCATTTTTTTAACTGTTATTTCATTTTTATTGTCCACAATACACATTTCTATCTCTACTTCTAACCCTTTTAAAAGCATCTGTATATTTGCCAAACCGTGATCAAGCCTTCCACCAGTAGCACCAAAAATACGAATTAGTGCCGGCTTCTGTTCTAATGCCCAGTTGATTGCAATTTCTAAATCCGTTTGATCTTTTTCCCGCGGAACAATATGTAATTCGTTCGTTTGCTGTCCCATCCATACTAATTCTTCTTCAGTAACTGAATCGTAATCTCCAAACGCAACAGCCGGGATAATCCCTTTCTTTAATAGACGGTATACTCCCCTATCAACCGCTGCCCACACTACTTCCTCATTCTCGTATCGAGCAAAATCTGCGCAATATTCCGAAGGTCCTCCTGCCAAAATATGAATAATCATTTTTTCTTCTCCTTCCATTGTAAAAAGGCAATCTGCCATTCGGTAGATTGCCTTTTTACATATTTTTATCCTATCCTATAAATACCTTACTAGGATAAAAGTTCATCACTACCCACGAATTACGCGAATTGCTTCACCGCGGTCTTTTTGATTGTATACTGCTGACCCAGCTACAAGTACATTTGCTCCTGCTTCCACACAAAGTCTTGCTGTTTCAGCATTTACACCACCATCAACTTCAATTTCTACTTCTAGATTGCGCTCTTTCACCATGTCTGCAACTTGTTTAATTTTCGGTAATACAGAATGGATAAACTTCTGTCCACCAAATCCAGGGTTTACTGTCATAAGTAATACCATATCTATATCTTCTAATACATGCTCAATCACTGAAACTGGCGTATGTGGATTTAATACAACGCCCGCTTTAATACCATGAGATTTAATTAACTGAATTGTACGATGTAGATGCGGACACGCCTCTACGTGAACAGTAATAATATCCGCTCCCGCTTGTGCGAAAGTCGGGATATAGTTATCAGGATTTTCAATCATTAAATGTACATCTAATGGTAATGATGTAATCGGACGGATTGCTTCTACAATTAACGGTCCAATCGTAATATTTGGTACGAAATGTCCATCCATTACGTCAACGTGAATGTAATCCGCTCCGCCCTTTTCTACATCTTTAATCTCTTCCCCTAATTTTGAAAAATCTGCTGATAAAATCGATGGTGCAATTTTAATCATAACTAATACCTCGGCTTTCTCTCTCTAATTTCTTCTACGAATTGTTTATAGTTCTTATAGCGATATTCTGTAATCTTCCCTTCTTCAACCGCAGCTTTCACCGCACATTTCGGTTCAGAAAGATGTGTACACCCTCTAAATTTACAGTATTGGCTCGCTTCTTTCAACTCTGGAAAACAATATGTAAGATCTTCTACTTCTATATCAATGAAATCTAGTGAACTAAAACCCGGTGTATCTGCTACTAGCCCACTCCCAATTGCAATTAATTCTACGTGTCTTGTCGTATGCTTCCCGCGTCCTAAATGGGAGGAAATATCATTTGTTTTCAGCTCTAATTCTGGACGTAGCACATTAAGCATTGAAGATTTCCCAACACCAGATTGACCCGCAACGACAGAAACACAATTTTCTAAGTATGGTTTTAATATATCAATACTTTCTGACGTATTAATAGAAGTAAATAAAACATCATAACCCATCTCACGATAATCATTCGCATAAGCTTCAACAGTTGCTTTCATCTTTTCATCTACTAAATCCATCTTGCTAATACAAATAATTGGCTTAATGTTATGATATTCAATCAGCACTAAAAATCGATCTAACAGTCCAGGATTAAAATCTGGTTCTACTGCAGAGAACACAAGGATCGCTTGATCGACATTAGCAATAGGAGGTCTAACAAGTTCATTTTTTCGATCAAACACTTCAAGCACATAACCTTCAGTTGGATTATCTGCCTGAAAAACAACTTGGTCTCCTACAAGTGGTGTAATTTTATTTTTTCTAAATACACCTCGCCCACGACATTGCGTAACCCCTTCTTCATGCTGCACGTAATAAAACCCACTTAAAGCTTTTATAATTTTTCCTTCTGGCATAGAATTCTCCTTTTTTGTATAAGGTGATGCTGAATTTAAAAATGAATGGATTTAAATTTTCCAAATAACGATTTCAAAACCTACCATATATACTTTCGCTAATATACATTGAATTTCCCATTAAATGCAAAAAAATATTTACAGCTGCATCACTTTACTAGCTTTTTGAATCATATATTTTTGCCTGCTATACCGTCCACTTTGTAGACAGCATAACAGGCAATAATAATAATAAGTAGACTTTCACTATTATTGAGTTGGATATGGTACTTCTTTATCAATAATCGTTACTCCATCCCGTACAATTTTATAGTGTCCCTTTGAACCTTCTTGAATTACAAATTCTAAAGAAATAGTCGCTGATTCAGTAATTGTTCTCGTTTCAACCGGTCTATCCATTTTTTGCTGCATGTCTTCTTTATAAATTTCTATTGTTTGCGGCTTTTTTTCACCTGTTACAGCAGGCTCATATGGGATAGAGATATTGTCCACTTTTACCGTTTTAGTCACTTTAGGCTTTTGACCATCAGAGATAATAATAGTTACTTTATCTCCCTCTTTTAATGGTGTACCTGGTTTTGGAAATTGCGAAATTACAAGTCCTTTTTCGACTGTATCTGAATACTCTCGTTTTATATCTGACGTTAGTTTTCTCTCATTCAAATAACCAGTTACACTATTTTCAGTCCACCCCGAAAAGTCACCTGGTCTAATTTGATAAGGCCCTTTACTTACCCAGATTTTCAGTTCTTGCTCCGCTTCTATAACCATCTGATCAGGCGTCGGAATTTGTTCTACAATTTCACCTTTCGGCTTATCATTTTCAATATAATTTACCGTAACTTGTTTATATTTTTCTTCTAACTCAGCTTTTACACTCTCAAAGTTTTGACCTGTGAAATTTGCCATCTTACTTTTCTTTTTTCCACCTGATTGATAGATAGTAATTTTAGCGTTTTCTTTTACGACTCTTCCTGCTACAGGGTCCGTTTTTATTACATCCCCAACTTCAACATCATCTGTATATACAATATTAGGCTCCGTCACCTCAAAGCCCTTTTCTACTAATGTATTTACAGCTGTCGTGTATTTCATACCAGCCACATCAGGAACTTTCACATCTTTCGGAATAAATAATCCTGGAATAACCGTAAGTGCTAATGTTATTCCTATTGCTAAAAATAAAAATGTTGAAATTAAAACTTTAAGCCACTTGTTACTCCGTTTTTTCTTCTTATCTAACTCAGCTGCTTCTGCTCTTATCGGTTCTTCCACCTTACTCCCTTTTAAAACAATCGTTTCATCACTTACATTTTCAAATAATTGTTCTTGTTGAATAATCGGAATCGCTTTCGTCGCTTCCATATCTTCCGGTATGTAAAATGGTTGCTCATTTATCCTCTCTGGATATAGCGCAGTTTCAATATCTCGCTTCATCGCATTGGCAGATTGATATCGGTGAAACGGATCTTTTGCAGTTGCCTTTAATATAATATTTTCAACACTTTGCGGAATATTTTCATTCCATCTTTTTGGTGATGGGATTTCACTTTGTAAATGTTTTAAAGCTATGGCAACAGCAGATTCGCCAGAAAACGGTTGTCTTCCTGTTAACAATTCAAACATAACTATCCCAAGAGAATAGATATCTGATTGTTTATTTGCTATCCCGCCACGTGCCTGTTCTGGTGATAAATAATGGACTGAACCGAGCACTGAATTTGTATGTGTAATTGTTGTTGCACTTGTAGCTGTCGCAATTCCAAAATCTGTTACTTTTATTATTCCATCAGCTCGAATTAAAATATTGTGCGGCTTTATATCACGATGCACAATTTCAAAATGATGGGCATGTGCCATAGCGGATGTTAACTGCTCCATAATATCAAGAGCTTCTCCTATAGGTAACATCCCTCGCTCAATTATGTATTGCTTCAATGTTTGCCCTGGTACATATTCCATAACAAGATAGTATATACCATCTTCTTCTCCGACATCATACATATTCACAATATTTGGATGCGACAACGTTGTAACAGACTGCGCTTCTCGATGGAAACGTTTAATAAACTCTTCGTTATTTGAGTAGTCGAGTCTTAATATTTTTACCGCTACATCTCGGCCAAGTATATCATCATGAGCTAAATATACATTGGCCATTCCGCCACCACCAATCATTTTCAGCAGCTTATAACGGTCATTTAAGCGTTTTCCAATCAGCACGTTGCACTTCACCTACTTTCGTTTGTCGAACCCGCATAATCAATAAGAACAAGTGTGATATTATCTTCTCCACCGCGATCATTTGCCAATTGAATGAGACACTGCCCTTTACCTTCAAGCTGTTCATTTAACTGTAAAATTTGTCGCATATCATCAATAGAAACTTTGTTTGATAACCCATCAGAGCAAAGAAGTAATTGATCATCTTCCTCAATCACCAACGTTTTAACATCTAACCCAACTTTTTCTTCTGTTCCTAATGCTCTTAATAACACATTCTTTTTCGGATGATACTCTGCGTCTTCCTTTGAAATTTCACCATGTTTCACAAGCTCATTTACAAGCGAATGATCTTCCGTTACTAGCGTCATTTCTCCTTCTGATACCATATAGCAACGACTATCTCCTATATGCCCTATTGTCACAAAGCTTGGTGTACAAACAGCTATTATAAGCGTTGTTCCCATACCATTACATTCTGCATTTTGCTGAGCGTATTCATATATACGCTCATTAATAATCCCAACACTAGTATGTAACCATTGTTCTACTTTTTTCGGCTCATTCATATTATGTGTTTGCTTCCAATAATCATGGAATAATTGAATGGCCATCGAGCTAGCTACATCACCAGCTCGATGACCTCCCATTCCATCTGCTACTACCGCTAATACATTTCCATCTAAATTGTGAAAAACTCCTGCACTATCTTCATTATGTTGACGAACTTTTCCTTTATCCGATAGAAATACGGCTTTCATCTCGTCACCTCGTCTCTTCTTTGCGCTCCTTCGCACGCAACTGACCGCAGGCTGCATCAATATCATGACCTTGTTCACGGCGAATCGTTACATTTACTCCACGATCTTTTAACGTTTTCTCGAACAAGAAAATTTGTTCACGTGGCGTACGTACATAATCACGTTCAGGTACGTAGTTTACCGGAATCAAGTTCACATGACATTTTACACCTTTTAAGAGCGCAGCAAGCTCTTCAGCATGCTCTACTTGGTCATTTTCTCCTCCAAATAATCCATATTCAAAAGTAATACGACGCCCTGTTCTATTTACATAGTATTTAATAGCTTCCATTAAATCTGGTAATTTATAAGCACGGTTAATCGGCATTAATTTTGAACGTAATTCTGAGTTTGGAGCATGCAATGAAATCGCAAAATTAATTTGTAGATCTTCTTCAGCAAACTTATAAATTTTCGGGATAATTCCACTCGTCGAAACAGTCATATGTCTCGCACCAATATGAAGTCCTTTTTCATGGTTAATGATGCGTAAGAATCCCATTAAATTATCATAGTTATCAAATGGTTCTCCAATCCCCATAACAACAAGAGAACTTACACGTTCTTCTGTTTCATCAAGCGCGCGCTGAACTTCTACTACTTGCGCTACGATTTCTCCAGCTTCTAGGTTTCGCTTTAATCCACCAAGTGTCGAAGCACAGAACGTACACCCAATACGACAACCAACTTGCGTTGTTACACAAATGGAATTTCCATATTCGTGTCGCATTAATACCGTTTCAATAGAATATCCGTCATATAATTGGAATAAGAATTTAATTGTTCCATCCGAAGACGTTTGTTTTACTAACGTGTTTAAAGTAGTAATATCAAAGGAATTCGACAATTTATCACGCAATCCTTTAGAAAGGTTTGACATATCCTCATAATTTTTTACACGTTTTTTATATAACCAATCAAAAATTTGTCCAGCACGGAACTTCGGTTCTCCTTGTTCCTTTAACCAATCTTGCATTTCATGAAGTTGTAAAGAGTAAATTGATGGTTTCTTCGTTTCTAAATTTTTCTTTTGTTTTCTTACAGTCGTTTCCATGATGCTACACCTTCTTCCTTAAACAAGCAATATAAAAGCCATCCGTCGCAAAATAATGCGGTAAAATTTGTACTTGACCTTCATCAATATACGGAGTTAATTTTTCTGGCATACGCTCTTTAAGCGTAGTATCCCATTCAAATTCAGGATGTTCTTGTAAAAATTTCTCTATTACTTGTTCATTTTCTATTTTCTCAATTGTGCACGTACTATAAACAAGACGACCACCTTGTTTTAATAATGGTGCTATTTTTTCTAGTATTGCAATTTGAATCGTCGATAATCTTTCACTATCGCCTTTATCTTTTCCTAACTTAATATCAGGTTTACGTCTAATTACACCAAATCCAGAACACGGTGCATCTACCAATATTTTATCAAACGTTTCATTCGCAAAGTGTTCTTGCACTTTTCTAGCATCTAGCGCTTTAGTTTCGACATTTTCTAGACCAAGTCGCTCTGCTTGCTGTTTAATTAAACGTACTTTGTGTGCATGTAAATCAAGGGACATGACCTTACCAGTTCCCTTTAATCGTTCCGCGATATGCGTTGTTTTTCCGCCTGGAGCAGCACAACTATCAAGAACTGCATCTCCCGTATTCGGTTCTAAAGCGCGTGCTACAAGCATAGAACTTTCATCTTGAATAGAAAGAAATCCTTTTTTAAACGCTTCTGTATGCGCTACATTTCCTCTTTCAATCTGAATTGCATCATCTGATAAGTCACCACGTTTTGCTTCTATACCTTCACTTGCCAACAACTCAATCGCTTCTTCTACCGTTACCTTATCAACATTCACACGCGCTGTTGGTACAGGTGGTAACATGTTTACTTCGCACATTTTTTCTGCAGTTTCTAAACCGTATTCTGAAGTCCACTCTTGGACAAGCCAAACTGGATGACTTGTTGTAATTGCAAGACGTTCTACTGGATCCTTGATTTCATCTACAGAAGGTACACCTTCTCTCTGAATCGAACGTAATACACCGTTCACCATACCAGCAATTCCTTTATGCCCGCGACGCTTTGCAATCTCAACCGCTTCATGAATAGCCGCTCTTTCTGGCACTCGGTCTAAATAAATCATTTGATATAAAGATAAGCGAAGCAATACTCTTACCCACGCCTCAACCTTCTTTTTTAGAAAAGGCTGTAAATAATAATCTAATGTGTCACGACGTTGAATCGTTCCATATACAATTTCAGTTAATAAACCAATATCTTTTCTATCAATTGCACTTTTTTCAATTAGATTATTTAAAAGTAAGTTGCTATATGCACCACTTTTTTCCACTTGAATTAAACCATCAAGAGCTAATTCACGAACATTTTGTCTCATGCATTTTCTCCTAACTTCGTTCCAATTTCAGGTTTTGTTCCACGTAAAAATTGTGAACAACTCATACGCTTTTTACCAGAAGGTTGCAATTCAGTAATTTTAACACCTGTTTCATTACTCGTTGCTACAACAAAACCATCTTCTTCGATTGCAACAATTGTACCTGCTTCAGCCGGTTCAGTTATAGGCACTTTTTCTCCCCACCATACTTTAACAACTTGTCCTGCTAAAGTTGTATAAGCAACTGGCCATGGATTCAATCCGCGAATGTGATTGTATACTTCTTCACCTGTTTTTGTCCAATCAATTTTCTCTTGCTCACGTTTTATATTGTACGCAAACGTTACTTCTTCTTCGTTTTGTTTAATCGGTTCTAACTTACCTTGGATTAATAAAGGTACTGTTTTAGATAGAAGGTGTGCTCCTGCTTCACTTAATTTATCAAATAATGAGCCTGTCGTTTCACGCTCTTCAATTTCAACTTCCACTTGCGTTAAGATATCACCAGCATCCAATTTTTCTACCATATACATAATTGTAATACCTGTTTTTTCTTTACCTTCCATAATTGCATAATGAATTGGTGCACCACCACGAAGTTCAGGAAGTAAAGAAGCGTGAACATTAATACATCCATACTTCGGTGCTTCTAAAATTTCATTTGGTACAATCTGCCCAAATGCAGCTGTTACAATTAAATCTGGCTCTAATGCCAATACTTTTTCATATTCATCTTTTTCACGAATTTTTAACGGCTGTAACACAGGGATACCATGTTTTTCCGCTTCAACTTTAACAGGTGTAGGTGTTAATACTTTTTTTCTACCTACTGGACGATCAGGTTGCGTCACAACACCTACTACCTCATAGCCATCTTCAATAAGACGACGAAGCACCGGCACTGAAAAGTCCGGTGTTCCCATAAACACTACTTTTATCATTTAAAAACCGCTCCTTTTAACACCTATTCTAGTTCGTTTTCTTCATAATATCTTGTCACTTTCGATGTAAATAAAACACCGTGTAAATGATCGATTTCATGTTGAATTGCACGCGCTAAAAATCCTTCCGCTTCTAATAAGAATACTTTCCCACGGCGATTTTGTGCTCTTACTTTAATATAATCGGCACGTTCTACTTCACCATAAAGTCCCGGGAAGCTTAAACAGCCTTCGGGACCTACTTGTTCACCACGTTTTTCTAATATTGATGGATTGATTAACTCGATTTTCCCAGTATCATCATCGACATCAACAACCGCTACTTGCAAGCTTACACCTACTTGAGGCGCAGCTAAACCGACTCCGTCCGCAATTAACATTGTTTCATGCATATCTTTCAACAATTTCACTAACTTTTTATCAAAGTTAATTACTCTTTCGCATGGTGTTTCTAACACTTCATTTGGATGCTTTATTATTTCTAAAACTGCCATATTTCCCTCCGCTACATTAACATTGTTGGATTAAAATCAATTGAGATTTGTAGCTCTTTTTGCATTTCTGCTTGATAATGTTCATTTACCATTTTGAGCACGTTCTTTAAGTTTGGTTCCCGTTTGTATTTTATCATGCATTGATAACGATATCTATCTTTTATCCTTGGAATCGCTGAAGCAACTGGTCCTAGCACCATTGTTTGCTGTGAGCAATGCGTTCGTAAATACGAGGCAATTTTTTCCGTCACTTGTACCGCTTTTAATAATTCAGGATGAGATACAGTTACGAGTACAACATAGTAATATGGGGGATATTGTCTTGTTCGTCTCATTTGCATTTCTTGGTCAAAAAACACATCATATTGTTGGTTCTTCGCTAACTCTATACTGTAATGTTCTGGCGTATACGTTTGAATCACAACTTCCCCTGGCAATTCATGTCTACCTGCTCGTCCACTTACTTGCGTCAATAGCTGATATGTCTTTTCACTCGCCCGAAAATCAGGTAAGTGAAGCATCGTATCTGCAGTTAAAACCCCAACGAGCGTTACTTTCGGAAAATCTAATCCTTTAGCAATCATTTGTGTTCCGAGTAATATATCTGCTTTTTCTTCCCCGAACGCCTTTAATAATTTTTCATGCATTCCTTTTCGACTTGTCGTATCTACATCCATTCGAATGACTCGTGCCTCTGGAAATAGTTTTGTAATTTCTTCTTCTACCTTTTGTGTACCTGTACCAAAGAAACGAATGTATGTACTTTGACAAGCTGGACACTCAGTTGGCATATTCTCTTCGTAACTACAATAATGACATTTTAAACGATGATTCATTTTATGATATGTCAATGAAATATCACAATGCGGACATTGAACAACATACCCACAATCACGGCACATAACAAATGTAGAATGACCTCTTCTATTTAAAAAGAGTACCATTTGTTCTTTCTTTTCTAATCGATCTGCTATTTTTTCATGCAGCGCCTTAGAAAACATTGATCGATTCCCGTCACGAAGTTCTTCTCGCATGTCAACAATCTCTACCGTTGGTAAAGCTTGTTCATTCATACGTTTTTCCATTGTTAATAGTTCATAAACACCTTTTTTCGCCCTTGCAAACGATTCAAGTGTTGGTGTCGCACTACCAAGAACGATAGGACATTTATGATATTGTCCTCTCCAGACAGCTACATCTCTTGCATGATACCTCGGATTATCTTCTTGTTTGTAACTTGATTCATGCTCTTCATCAATAATAATAATCCCTAAATTCTCAAAAGGCGCAAAAACAGCTGAACGCGCACCAACTACAACTTTCACTTCTTTTCTTAAAATCTTACGCCACTCGTCATACTTTTCTCCAACAGACAACGCACTATGAAGAACTGCAACTTGTGAGCCAAACCTACCTTTAAAACGATCCACCATTTGGGGCGTTAGTGCAATTTCAGGAACAAGAACGATAGCTTCTTTTCCTTTCTTGAGCACTGCTGCTATAGATTGTAAATATACTTCTGTCTTTCCACTTCCTGTAACACCATATAGTAAAAATGGATTATAAGTTTCATTTGTAATTGATGATAAAATCGGTGTAATAACTTGTTTTTGTTCCTCCGTAAGTGGAAATGGTTTTGTTTGTTCAAAATCATCATCGTCATACGGATTTCGGTATACTTCCACATACTTTTCTGAAATGAATCCCTTTTTAACAAGTGCTTTTATTGGAGCATCTGTTATTTGTAACTCTTCTGTAATTACTTTCAACGGTGCACTTTTATAATTTTCCACAAAATAATAAAGTACATCTTGTTGTTTTTTACTTTTCAGTTCAAATGCCGCTAATTCCAATTTATCTTCTGGCAACTCCGGCTGAACCACTCTTTGCTTCTTCTTTTGTACTTTATCTTTCACTTGATAAACGACTTCAACCGTACCATTTTTAATTTCTTGTTGAATAGCTCGGTATAAATGTGGCTGTTGCTCGATTACTTCAAAATCAATTGCTTCTTTATCCTGAAATAAATATAGTATTTCAGGTGCTATTTCTTCCTGTTTACAAAGTTGTAGACGTTTTTTATACGTTGCTTTTATCGCAGTTGGAAGCATCACTTGAAAAGCTGAAATCATGTAGCATAACGTTTCACTTGTAAGCCAATATCCAAGCTTTAATAATTCATCATTTAAAACCGGTGTTACATCTAATATTTCATGGATTGTCTTTAACTTCTTACTTTCTACATCCACCGAATCTTTAATCCCAATAATAAAACCTTGCAATTTTCTTGGGCCAAACGGAACTACTACACGCATTCCTGTCTGTACAATATCTTCCCATTTTTTAGGGATAATGTAATCAAATGGTCGATCTGTCTGACGGGCAGGTACATCAACAATGACACTTGCAAATTTCATAAACGATCATCTTCTAACATCATTTCAATTTGCTTCAATATTTCACGAGCTACCTCTTTTTTCATTAAAAGTGGCAACTCAATAACTTTTCCATCTTTTCTATACATTGTTACAATATTCGTATCCGTGCCAAATCCAGCTCCTTGCGCTTTTACATCATTCGCGACAATCATATCTGCATTTTTCTCACGTAGTTTTTTCGTTGCATATTCCTCTACATTTGTCGTTTCAGCAGCAAAACCGATAAGTAACTGTTTATCCTTTTTCTGACCTAACGTTTTTAAAATATCCACCGTTCTTTCAAGTTCAATGACAGCATCACCATTTTGCTTTTTCATTTTATTCTCATGAACATATTTCGGACGATAATCTGCAACTGCTGCTGTTTTAATGACAACGTCTACGTTTTGATAATGTTGAAGAACCACTTCTAACATATCTTGTGCAGATTCCACTTGCACTGTCGTTACATGTAACGGTGGATTTAATGCTGTCGGTCCTGAAACGAGTATAACATCAGCGCCTAAATTCGCTGCCACTTCCGCAATCGCATACCCCATTTTTCCAGAAGAAAAATTTGTCATAAAACGAACTGGATCAACCTTTTCACGTGTTGGGCCAGCAGTTATTAATATTCTTTTGCCCTGCAATGGTTTGTGTTCTGAGAAAGCTTCCTCTAACCGTGCGATAATTGCTTCAGGTTCTTCTAGTCGTCCCTTCGCTACATATCCACATGCTAAAAAGCCTTCCCCAGGCTCAATAAATGTATATCCTAGCGTTTTCAATGTCATCATATTTTTTTGAACTATTTTATTTTCATACATATGCACATTCATAGCAGGCGCAATCCATACCGGAGCTGTAGTAGCTAACAAAGTAGTTGTAATCATATCATCTGCAATACCACCAGCTAACTTTCCAATACAATTGGCAGTAGCAGGTACGACAAGTACAACATCCGCCCAATCTGCTACATCAATATGAGCAATAACAGCTGAGTCTTTCTCATCAAATGTATCCGTATATACATCATGGCGAGAAAGCGCTTGGAATGTAAGAGGCGTAACAAACTTCATTGCCGACTCACTCATCATTACTTTTACAATCGCGCCAGATTGTGTCAATTTACTCGTTAACGCAGCTGCTTTAAAAACCGCAATGCCTCCTGTTACACATAGAAGTATCTTTTTCCCTTTTAGCATATGACTCGTCCTCTTTCTTTTTCAAACTTATAATACTGAAATAGAATTCTCAGCTCGTCAGTACCAATATTTCATTCCTTTCGTAAAAAAATAACAACCTACTTGTAAATAGGTTGTTACCGTTACATAGAAAATTATAAAGTCTATGTTTTATTTTGTCGAAGGCAAAGGCTTATTCAGCTACTTTATCTTCACTTGGTACGTAGCTTAATGCTTCTGCATCGATTTCTTCTAATGCTTTACCTACACATTTATGAGAAACAGGTTTTTCTACAACACAGTTATTAGCAAGTTGCATTTCACGCGCGCGTTTTGCAGCTACTGTTACTAATGTGTACTTAGAATCGATTTTTTGTAGTAATGAGTCAATTGATGGATTTAACATAATTATAGACCCTCCGTCATTTCTTTATAATATTTTGCTACCCTTTCGCGGCGGCAATGTTCGCCAACCACAATTGCTTTAATTCTATCACAAGCTAATTCAACTTGATCGTTTTCTACTACATAGTCGTAAGCGTCCATCATCTCGATTTCTTCTTTCGCTACAGTTAAACGATTTTCAATAACATCTTCAGTCTCTGTACCACGTCCGACAATACGGCTTTTTAGTTCAGATAAACTTGGAGGTGCTAAGAAAATAAATACACCTTCTGGGAAAGCTTTCTTAACTTGAATTGCTCCTTGCACTTCAATTTCTAAGAATACATCTTTTCCTTCTTGTAATGTTTTTTCAACATAGTCAATCGGTGTTCCGTAATAATTACCTACGAACTCAGCCCACTCAAGTAATTTTTCATTACGAATCATTTCCTCGAATTCTTCTCTTTCTTTAAAGAAATAATCCACACCATCTACTTCACCTTCACGCGGCTTACGTGTCGTTACTGAAATAGAGTACTGAAAACGTGTATCCTCATGGCTAAACAGCTCTTTACGAACCGTCCCTTTTCCAACCCCAGAAGGCCCTGAAAGAACGATGAGCAATCCTCTTCTACTTCTCATAAATATGTAAAACCTACCCTTCCTCACTTAAATCTTCTTTATTATTCAAACGATGTGCAATCGTCTCTGGTTGAATTGGACTTAATACAACATGCCCATCATCCATAACAATAACCGCCCTTGTTTTTCTCCCATACGTAGCATCAAGCAAAGCATTATGTTCGCGTGCTTCTTGTACTGTTCGTTTAATAGGAGCTGACTCCGGACTTACAATAGCAATAATTCGATGAGCAGATACAATATTTCCGTATCCAATATTTAAAAACCGCATGGCCATAGTTTGCGCCTCCTAGTAAGTCTATCCGATTTCTCCACCACGTATAACTTTATATATTTTTTGAAAGCTACTCAATATTTTGTACTTGTTCACGAATTTTTTCAAGGTTATTTTTCATTTCTACAACATATTTTGAAATTGTTAAGTCATTTGCCTTAGAACCAATCGTATTAATTTCTCTATGCATCTCTTGCACGATGAAATCCATTTTCCTTCCAACAGGCTCTTCAATCTGCAATGTTTCACGAAATTGCTCTAAATGACTTTGCAAACGAACTAACTCTTCATGAATATCACAACGCTCTGCAAAGATTGCGACTTCTGTTAGCAATCTTTGTTCATCTAGATCTTGATTATGTAATTCTTTTAAGCGATTTTCTAATCGTTCACGATATTTTTGTGTAACAATTGGTGCATGTGGAATAATTGCATTTACACAATTGCTAATCTCTTGTAAACGATACGCTATATCTTTATGTAATCGTTCTCCTTCGCCATCTCTCATCGTTTTCAACATATGAGCAGCTTGACGAACAGCCTCATATAAACTGTTCTCAAAATGTTCATTTACATTTTCTATTTCTTCAATTGCTGTTACTTCTGGCATTGCCATTAATTGCTGAAGTGTAATAGAATCTTGTAATTGAAATTTCCCTTTTATATCTTCCATCATCGATTGGTACTGCTCAAGAAGTGACCAATTCACACTTAATTTTCTTTCAACAAGTCCTTCACCCGCTATACTAATAGACACTTCAATGCGTCCACGTCGAACTTGCTGTGCAATTATTTTACGAATTTTGTCCTCAAATACCATCATTTGCTTAGGAAGTCGAATACTCATCTCTAAAAAACGGTGGTTCACCGATTTCATTTCTACTGTAATTTGAAAAGTATCACTTTCTACTTTCGATCTTCCAAACCCTGTCATACTAGAAATCATTTTTATCACATCCAAGCCATAAAATAACTCAATGAAAAAGGTAATAGAGACAAGGCTCTACTACCTTCTGTAAATTATATCACATTTTCATAACATTGACTATTTCAAGTTTAATCCCTTCTTATATAATATCGGCTTTTTCTTCTTAGCCTTTTTCCCTGTTAATAAAGAACCTACTAGTAAGAAAGTCGGAATTGATGACAAACCTCCAATTAATAACCAATCTCTTGCTTGTATCGGCATTGTGCTAAAGATTGGTTGTAACGGTGGATAATATATAACCACTAGCATGAGTAGTAACGAAATAATAACCGCCCCTACTAAATACACGTTCCCAAATGGATTACGGTGAAAGACAGAATGCTCACTACGACAATCAAATACATGAATAAGCTGAGCAAGTACCAACGTCGCGAACGCTACAGTTTGTGCATATTTCAGTTCATTTGGATGTTGGTTATACGCAATAATAAACGCCACTAACGTCACTGCCCCAATTAAAAACCCTCGACTTATTATTTTCCACGCAAGCCCTCTAGCGAATACCCCTTCTTTCGGGTGACGCGGTGTTCTCTTCATCACATCTCCTTCAGCCTTATCCAAACCTAATGCCATCGCTGGTAAACCATCAGTAACTAAGTTCACCCATAAAATTTGAATAGGAACCATCGGCAGTGGTAATGCAAGTAACATCGCAAATAACATAACTAAAATTTCTCCAACATTTGACGCCAATAAGTAGCGAATGAACTTACGTATGTTCTCATATATATTTCTTCCTTCTTTAATTGCTGATTTAATTGTAGCAAAATTATCGTCTAGTAAAACAAGTGAAGAGGCTTCTTTCGCAACATCTGTCCCTGTAATTCCCATCGCTATCCCAATATCCGCTGTTTTTATCGCTGGAGCATCGTTCACTCCATCACCTGTCATCGCTACTATATGTCCTTGATTTTGCAGTGCCTTAACAATTTTCAATTTATGCTCAGGTGATACACGAGCGAATACATACGTATCTTCTACAACATTTTCTAATTCCTCCACATCCATATTCGCGAGTTCTACTCCTTCAACAACGCGTCCATCTGGTGGTAAAACTCCTAATTGTTCAGCAATCGCCATTGCTGTCACTTTATGATCACCTGTAATCATTACTGTTCGAATACCAGCTTCTTTACACTCTTTTACCGCCTGCGCCACTTCTGGCCTTGGCGGGTCAATCATACCTTGTATTCCAACCAACATAAAATCTTTTTCAACGTCTCTTTCATGTTCAATAGAATCCGTGACTTTTAAAGGTTTAAACGCAACTGCAATTGTTCGAAGCGCTTGACTACCTAAGCTATGAATAGCCGCCTGTACTTCTTTTCTATATAGCTCACTTAACGGCTGCTGCTTATCCCCCCATAAGATTGTTTGACTCAGTTGCAAAAGAACATCCGGTGCTCCTTTCGTAACAATAAACTTTTTCCCCTCTCGATCTCGTACAATAACACTCATCATTTTTCGAGTTGAATCAAAGGGGAATTCACGAATAATTTCAAATTTCCCTTTTAATGCCTCACGTGTTATCCCGGCTTTCATTGCTGCAGCTACAAGCGCTCCCTCTGTCGGATCTCCATCTAATACGTACGCCTTTTTCTTTTGAATAATATTTGCATTGTTACATAGTGAACCAAATGTAAGTAGCTGATAAAGTGATTTTGTCTTAGCTGGATTCACTTCTTTTTCACCTTTCATAAAAGAGCCATTAGGTTCATATCCTTGCCCTGTCACTTTCCACAATTCTCCGCCTGACCACATATGTGTTACCATCATTTTGTTTTGCGTCATTGTTCCCGTTTTATCAGAGCATATAACAGAAGCGCAGCCTAACGTTTCTACGGCCGGTAACTTCCTTACAATTGCTCTCTTTTTTATCATACGCTGTACACCAAGTGATAAAGCTACTGTAACAATTGCTGGCAATCCTTCTGGAATAGCCGCAACAGCTAGCGATACGCCAGCTAAAAACATATGATATACTTCATTCCCTTGATACACACCAGCCAATACAACGAGCGCTGTCAAAATAAGAGCTACAATAATTAATATTTTTCCGAGCTGTTCTAACCTTCTTTGCAGTGGCGTTTCCATTTGCTCTGCATTTTGCAACATATTTGCAATTTGCCCCATCGCTGTATTCATACCAGTTGCTACAACAACTCCTGTACCAGATCCTCGCGTAATCATTGTCCCCATAAAAGCCATATTTTTTTGATCCCCAATTGCAACATCTTGCCCTTGCAATGCTTCTACCTTCTTTTGTACAGGTACGGACTCCCCTGTCAAAGCAGACTCTTCAATATATAAACTTGATGCCTCAACAAGACGCACATCAGCCCCAATACGATCACCACTGGAAAACTTAATAATATCCCCTAAAACAAGTGCTTTAGATGGTGCTTTTACCCACTTTCCATTCCGCATTACAGTAACTTGCGGAGCGGCTAGTTCCTTTAAAGCTTCCAATGATTTTTCAGCTTTTCTTTCTTGAAAAAAGCCGAGAATACCATTGATAATAACAATGGCAACAATAGCAATAGAATCAATGTATTCACCTAAAAACGCAGAAACAATTGTTGCTCCAAACAAAACGAGTACCATGAAATCTTTAAACTGTGCTAAAAATACCATTAGTGCAGAAGGCCTTTTTGCTTCTTCTAATTCATTAGTACCAAATTTCTTTACTCGCCCTTCTGCTTCTTTCTCTGTAAGTCCAACCTTTACATTCGTATTCGTTCTTTCTTCCACTTCATGTGCTCGCATTCCATACCAGTTCATCCTGCTATCGACCTCCTGATTCCAGACATACTCTATTGAAAGCTTATTCAGCCTCGTCCAAAAAAATGCTATAATTAACATTTAGTTAGAAAGGAGTGTTCATTTATGGCATTCGATGGATTATTTACAAGAGCGATTACACATGAAATTGAAAATTCTCTTTACACAGGAAGAATTTCCAAAATATATCAACCTTCAAAATACGAGATTTTATTACATATTCGAGCGAATGGAAAGAACCAAAAACTAATTCTTTCATCTCATCCTACATATGCGCGTATGCACTTAACGAATCAAAACTACGATTCGCCAGCAATACCGCCGATGTTCTGTATGCTTCTTCGCAAACATTTAGAAGGTGGATTTATTGAAAAAATTGAACAAATCGACTTAGAACGCATTATTCAAATTACAGTTCGCAGTCGTAATGAAATCGGAGACGAATCATTAAAAACATTAGTAATTGAAATAATGGGACGACATAGTAACATTATCTTATTAGATACGAAAACAAACGTGATTTTAGATAGCTTAAAACACGTTTCATTAGCCGTAAACCGTCACCGAACTGTATATGCTGGTGCTGAGTACGTCGCGCCACCAGCCCAACATAAAATCAATCCTCTGCAAATTGAAACTGCAGATGATTTTATTAGACCGCTAGACTTTCTATCTGGAAATATGGATAAACAACTCGTCGGTGCTTTCATGGGAATATCCCCATTATTTGCAAAAGAAGTAGTAAAGAAAGCCGGTATGGTAAACGAGAAAGCATTATCAGAAGCATTTTTCTCTATACAAACACCATTACTATCTCATGCATATACACCTACAATGATTACTGCAAAGGGAAAAGAATTCTTTTATCTTTTCCCTCTTACACACTTGCAAGGAGAAGAAAAAACATTCTCATCAGTGAGCGAATTGTTAGATCGTTTCTTCTTTGGCAAAGCAGAACGTGATCGTGTAAAACAACAAGCTCATGATTTAGAACGCTTTATGCAAAACGAAAAAAATAAAAACGAGAAAAAACTCATTAAACTCGAAAAAACACTGCAAGATGCTGGAAAAGCAGATAAATATCAACTATTTGGAGAGCTACTTACAGCCAATATGTACGCTTTAAAAAAGGGCGATAAAGATATTGAGGTCGTTAATTATTACGATGAGAATGGTGGAACTGTAAAAATTACATTAGATCCTTTAAAAACACCATCTGAAAATGCACAACGCTATTTCCAAAAGTATCAAAAAGCAAAAAATTCAGTTGTTGTTGTAGAAGAACAAATCGAAAAAACAAATGAAGAAATTCTTTATTTTGATAGCTTACTTCAACAAATGGAAGCTGCTTCTTCAAAAGATATTGAAGAAATTCGTGAGGAATTAGCTGAAGAAGGTTATGTGCGCAATCGTAAAACGAAAAACGCAAAGAAAAAGCCTACTAAACCAGTATTAGATAAATATGTAGCAAGTGATGGCACAGAGATTTTCGTTGGTAAAAACAATAAACAAAATGATTATTTAACAACGAAGTTTGCCCGCCGTGATGAAATTTGGTTACATACGAAAGACATACCTGGCTCTCACGTTGTCATTCGTTCTTTAGAGCCTGCTGAAGAAACTTTACTAGAAGCTGCCAAAATTGCTGCCTATTACAGTAAAGCGAAAGAGTCTAGCTCTGTACCTGTTGATTTCACCAAAATACGCCATGTCAAAAAACCGAGTGGTGCAAAACTTGGTTTTGTTACGTACGACAATCAGCAAACCGTATATGTAACACCAGATGTTGATATTGTAATGAAATTAAAAGCGTAAATAAAAAAATGCGTTGCTTATAAGCAACGCATTTTTTTATATTCGTTCACACTAATTCATATACCCATTTACTAATTCATAACACCTTGCTTTTGTCATCTTATATTTCTCTTCTGAGGCTTCGATACGCCTCATCGTTCCGTTATTTGTATCAGTACCAATTGCTTTAACTTTACTTTCTTTTTCTTTAACCCACGCAATTTGTTTCGTTTTTAACGACTGGAACGCATCAGCTGACATCGTACTTTTTAATGTACTGTAAATTTCATTTAGTTTATTATCCCACAGTTCATAATTTCCTTCTATTTCATTTACTATATCATTGGTTGACATAGCATTCGTATGTTTTTCTTGTTTATCTATAGCAGCTAATTCGCTTAAAACATTTGCTCTATCTATCTTTGAAGAAGATTCTTTTTGCGATTGTTTCTCGTCTTTTGAGCCTGTATACGCACTGGAATCCTTTCTCTGTACTTGTTCTGTTTCTTGAATATTTCTTTCTTTCGTTACTTTTTCATACCTATTTTCATCTACATTGTATGAAATAAGAGATGTTTTCGCATTTACAGTAATTAATCCGTTACTATCTTTGAATATATATTTCTTATCGCCACTATTTTCTTCACTTACAAATGACACATTCTTATCGTCTGGCATTTGTAAAATTCTATTTGCTTCTTCTTTTGTAAGTTTTAAATCTTCAGGAAAAACGAATGACCATTTATCCATTAACCATTCCCCTTCTTTATACACCAAATGAAATTCCCATTCTTGGGCCGCATGACCTATTTCATCTTCTAAACTTAATGTATGTACCGTTAAATTTTCTTTATCTTGTGAAGAAGAAAATCTTATTTCAGATTGAAAATAATTTGGGAATGGTAACATATCAGTCTCTCTCGATCTATTAAAGTTATTAAGCAATTCAGGAAGCTGATTCTCTACAAACTTTTCTGAAACTAATCCCTTAACTCCTTTTTTAACTGTCTCTAAATCCCCAGGATTATTTCGGCTCCATCCATTTTCTTTTTCCATCTCACTAAACGCGTTTGCTATTCCATCTACATTCTTTCTTACAATCTTTTTTGCTTCTTTTTCTGTCACTTCTGGCGCTTCATCAAGCTGGTCAATCATTTTATTCACTTGAACTTTGTTTTCACTTGTTTCACACCCCGTTATAACAAGCATACTAGCGGCCAAACAAAATGACATTACTTTACTTAATTTCTTCATACATTCACATTCCTTAACCCAATTTTTTCGTTACATCTCTTTACCTACAAAAAAACGTAACAATCCCTTATTATACCAATTTTTTAATTTATTTATACAAAAAATATAATATTTAAATTAAAAAGATTTTGTTTGCAAGTTTACATTATTGTTTATTCACATAAAAACTTACTGTAAAAATTTTATATATATTTATTTTACATCCGTCTAGTTTTTTTGACACACAGCTACCCTCTTCTCTTTTATTCTAAATAAATATATTGGCACAATTCTTGCTTTATTAATGTAAAAAGGAGGAATTAAAATGAATATAAGAATAACTAACATCCAAAAACAACTACATAATTACGGAATCGACGGGTTACTTATTACAAAGAAAGAAAACCGTCAATACGCAACAAGCTTTACAGGTAGCGCAGGCGTTGTCTTAATTTCTGCGCATAAAGCTATTTTTATTACCGATTTCCGTTACGTAGATCAAGCAAAAACGGAAATAAAAGCAGCAGAAATTATTATGGATAAAGGAAATTTAGAAGAAGAAGTTGCAAATCAAGTATCAAAATTAAACATTCAAAAACTTGGTATAGAAGACAATAATATGACTTTGCAACAATTTAAGAAACTACAAAAATATATACATACAGAAATGGTTCCAGTATGTGAGATCATTGAAAATATTCGCCTTATTAAAGACACATCTGAAATAGAAACAATGAAAATCGCAGCTACGATCGCTGATCAAGCATTTCACCATATTGTTACATTTCTAAAGCCTGGAATAAGCGAGACTGACGTTCGAGATGAATTAGAATTTTTCATGCGAAAAAAAGGGGCTACATCTTCTTCCTTCCAAATCATTGTAGCTTCAGGCGTTCGTTCTTCACTTCCCCATGGAGTTGCATCAAATAAAATAATCGAACGAGGCGATATCGTTACATTAGACTTCGGTGCACTTTACGACGGATATTGTTCCGATATAACACGTACTGTAGCAATCGGGGAACCATCGGAAGAATTCAAAAAAATATACAATGTTGTACGAGAAGCGTTAAAACGTGGGACTGAAGCGATTAAGCCTGGAGAAACTGCGAAAAGTATCGATGATATAACGAGAGATTACATTACTGAGCATGGATATGGTCAATATTTTGGACACTCTACTGGTCATGGTCTTGGGTTAGAAATACATGAACCTCTTCGCTTATCCCAAGAAAGTAAAGCTACTTTAGAAGAAGGTATGGTCGTTACCGTTGAACCTGGTATTTACATACCAAACTGGGGCGGCTGTAGAATTGAAGATGATATCGTTATCACGAAAGACGGATATGAAGTTATTACAAAATCAAATCGGGAACTAATTGTTATTCCTTGTTGAAATCATAGAAAAAAATGCCACCGAATAAGGTGGCATTTCCTTTTATTCATTAACGAATAGCTTTTCGTTTACTATTTTAGTGACTACCACTACCAACATTAAAATGCATATTAAATATAGCATTTTCGCAATAAACAACCACCCTTGAAACATTACAATTCCATCTATTATCTCATTTCCTTTCCATTCCATAACAAAAACGGAATTGTGCTGATTATAATGACAAATTCGATGCTGAAAACCATTTTCTTTTTTCGACTATATGCTTTCCATTCATTCCAGCGATACATAGGAGCAAAAATCAATACTCCTATACATAATATAACTGGTACCCATTCACTGTTAAGAAATTGTCCTGAAATAACTGATAATAGTAAACAAACTAGCACACCATAATATCCTATTTTTTCTCTCATTCGTACTTCCCCATTCCCCTTCTCCTCAAATCCCATTTTTAGGATTAATTGTATTGTATCATCCATTTTTTATTCTTATCATTACAGTACATGAAATTTCACTTTTTTCTTTTTCCTATACTCACATACTTTCACTGCTTTCATACAATAAACTACACGAATGCCTAAAGGATGTGAATGTTATGGGAGTTGAATTAACGCTATTACACGCTCTCTACATTATTTGTTTACTCACTATTATTACCTTTTTTATTCTCCGAAAAGATACGACTATCATTTGTATCGTTTTTATCTTTTTATTAGCATTAACTGCAACAAGTTCTATCCCTCTTGCCATTAGTGGGATTTTTCAAAGTTTCATTTACGCCATTACTGAGCTATTACCAACTATATTAATCATCTCCATTATCGTATCAATGAGCAATTTACTCGTTCATACTGGCATAAATGATACGATGATTTCACCATTTACAAAAATGATTCGTACACCTACACTCGCCTACTGGATTATCGGCCTTTTAATGATGACCATTTCTTTCTTCTTTTGGCCTTCTCCAGCTGTCGCCTTAATGGGAGCTATTTTATTACCGGTTGCTGTACGTGTCGGCCTTCCTCCAATTGGGGTTGCAATTGCTATGAACTTATTTGGACACGGCATTGCCTTATCTGGTGACTTCGTTATTCAAGGTGCATCGAAATTAACTGCAGACGCGGCTGGTCTCCCTGTTTCCAGCGTCGTATCTGCAAGTATTCCACTCGTTATCGTTATGGGCATTGTAACAACTTCCGTCGCTTTTTTCTTCTTACGAAGAGAATTTCATACAGGCTTATCTATACAAGAATCTATTCCATCAACTGAGTCTTCTAAAACGCTCACTTCATTATCTCCTCGCACAAAGAAATGGCTCGCTATATGTATCCCTATCGTATATATCATTGATATCCTTTGCATGATTCAATTTAAACTACAAGGAAGCGACGCAACTGCACTTATCGGCGGAACAACTGTTATTATGATTATCATCATTTCACTCATCGCCTACAAAGGAACTGGGCTGACTAAAACGACCGATTATTTTATAGAAGGGCTCCAATTTGGATTTAAAATTTTCGGCCCAGTTATTCCAATTGCTGCACTCTTTTATTTAGGAGATAGCGGCTTTGTAAAAATTATCGGAGACTATTTACCGAAAGGTTCACATGGAATCATTAACGACTTAGGGATTGCCTTATCTCAAACGGTTCCTTTAAACCAATATGTATCGGCGGGAACATTAACTATCGTTGGTGTCATAACAGGCTTAGATGGATCTGGTTTTTCCGGTATATCGCTTGCTGGTTCCATTGCAAACCTTTTCGGAACAGCTTTAGGTCATGGAACAGCTACATTAACAGCACTCGGACAAATTGCGGCTATATGGACCGGGGGCGGGACGTTAATTCCTTGGGCACTTATTCCTGCTGCTGCGATTTGTAAAGTCGATCCATTTGAACTTGCACGCCGAAACTTTTTACCGGTTGTTATCGGTTTAATTGTCACCACGATCGTTGCGATGTTTATCCTATAACGTAAGCAAGTGTTCTCTTGCTTACGTTTTTTGCTTGTAAAATTCATCATGAATTATCAGTTTTCAAGAGGGATTCGTTATTACTTAGCGAAATTATATTAGGAGAGTAATTATTTCAAAACGTTTACGAGAAACAGATTACTGCAATTAGAAAAGGGGACATACCTATGAATGAATTGATTTTCGTCTTATTAATTTGTCCATTACTTATCTTTATCGTTTCTGTTATTGGAACGCGCAAGACGAAAACGTATTACGTAATGCCGATTGTAACGTTTGCTAGTTTTTTAATAATAGGTGTTATCGCCTTTACTCCAAAATTTTTCTTTTGGGTTGGCATGTACAGCATCTTCTCATTTATTGTTTCTTATATGACTTTATTGTTTGTAAGAGGATATGAGCTTGCAGAAAGCGCTAAGTAATTAAGGAGATTGTAATATGATTTTCTTTGATATTGATGGAACTTTACTTGAAGTTTTAACAATGATATAAAAGACGACCGCGTTCCCCCGCGGTCGTCTTTTTTCGTGTTACGCTGTGATCCAAGCTTCGTTAGCTGGATTTTTACGCCACTCTTGTAATTTCTTCGTTTCAGCTTGTCCAATCATACCTTTTTCTGCTGCAACTTCAGTTAATGCACTGTAATCACTTAAAGAATATGATGCTACGTTCGCTGCTTCTAACTTTTCTTTTCCTGCTTCTAGCTCGTATGTGAAGATTGATACGATCCCTAATACTTCACAGCCAGCTTCGCGAAGTGCTTCTACACATGTAATTGCACTACCGCCAGTTGAAATTAGGTCCTCTACTACTACTACTTTTTGACCTTTTTCAGCTTTTCCTTCGATTTGGTTCCCTTTACCGTGACCTTTTGCTTTACTACGTACGTAGCACATTGGTAAATCCATACGATCGCTTACCCATGCAGCGTGCGCAATACCAGCAGTTGCTGTTCCTGCAATAACTTCTACAGTTGGGAAGTGCTCTTTAATTAACTCTTCTAATCCAGCTGCAATCGCTTGACGTACTTTTGGATAAGATAAAGTTAAACGGTTATCACAATAAATTGGTGATTTCATACCTGAAGACCATGTGAATGGATCGTTCGGTTGTAAAAATACTGCTCCAATTTCTAATAAATGCGATGCGATTTCTTTTTTCATACTGTTACACCTTCCCACTGTTGTTTTACTGTTTTATACGCTTCAAGCGGATTTTCTGCTTTTGTAATACTACGTCCAACTACGATGTAGCTTGAGCCAAGTTCCCTCGCACGTTTCGGTGTTGCTACGCGCACCTGGTCATTTACATCATCGCTTGCAAGACGAATCCCCGGTGTTACTGTTACAAATTCATTTCCGCATACTTCACGTAATTTTGGAACTTCAAGTGTTGAACAAACAACGCCATCAAGTCCACTTTCTTTCGTTAGTTTTGCATAATGAGCAACCGCTTCTTCTAACGTTTTCTCAATGCCGATCTCTTTTTTCATCATAGCTTCCGAAGTGCTTGTTAGTTGTGTAACTGCAATACAAATCGGTCTCTCTTTTCCTTCTTGCTTACCTTCCTCTAATCCCTCAATCGCAGCTTTCATCATACTGCTTCCCCCAGCAGCATGAACATTTACCATATCAACATCTAGACTAGCTAGGCTACGCATAGCGCTTTTTACTGTATTCGGAATATCATGAAGTTTTAAATCTAGAAAAATCTTATGTCCTTTTTCTTTTAAGTACGTAATAATCGCAGGGCCTTCTTTGTAAAATAACTCCATACCAACTTTGACAAATAACTTTTCCCCTTCAAAGTGGCGCAAGAATTGTTCTACATCTTGTTTCCCTGGAAAATCTAATGCAACGATTAACGACTGTGACATGTTTGCTTCCAGCTCCTTCCTTGACATTCCGAAATGTGATCAAATCCTAATTCATCTAGTAATGCTGGTAACTCTTCAATAATTGTCGGACATACGAACGGATCAATAAAGTTCGCTGTACCTACTGCAACTGCGCTTGCGCCAGCGTAGAAGAATTCAATTACATCTTCCGCTGTCTCAATACCACCCATTCCGATAATCGGAATGTTTACCGCTTGGCTTACTTCATGTACCATACGAATTGCTACTGGCTTAATCGCAGGACCTGATAATCCACCTGTACGGTTTGCTAAAATTGGTTTAGCTGTTTTTAAATCTAGACGCATACCAAGCAATGTATTAATCATCGTTAAACCATCTGCACCTGCATTTTCAATCGCTTTTGCAATTTCCACAATGTTTGCCACGTTCGGTGACAACTTCACGTATACAGGTACTTCAGAAACCTCTTTTACTCGCTTCGTTAAATCAGCAGCAATTTCAGGATTTGTACCAAAGGCGATACCACCTGTTTTTACGTTCGGACAAGAAATGTTTAATTCTAGTGCATGGACATTAGGCGCTTTAGAAATTTCCTTCGCAACCGCTACGTAATCCTCAGCTTGTGAGCCTGCAACGTTCGCAATAATTGGAAGGTCAAATTGTTCTAACCATGGTAATTCCGAATTCATTACTTTGTCTAATCCCGGGTTTTGAAGTCCGATTGCATTTAGCATGCCGCCTGGTGTTTCAGCAACACGAGGCGTTGGATTTCCATAACGTGGTTGTTCTGTCGTCGCTTTAATCATGATTGATCCTAGTACACTTAAATCGTAAAACTGTGCATATTCACGACCAAACCCAAAGCATCCAGATGCCGGTATAATTGGATTTTTTAACGATAATCCTGGTAATTCAACTTGCAATCTGTTCATAGTACAACCTCCCCGATTGGAAATACTGGTCCGTCGCTACACACCTTCTTGTAAGAATGTCCACTTGGATCTTCTTGTAAGTGGCATACACATGCGAAACAAGCTCCAATACCACAGCCCATACGTTCTTCTAATGAAATATAGGCTTTTTTCTCTTTGTAACGTCCTTCTAATGCACGAAGCATCGCTAACGGACCACATGAATAAAGAATATCAAAGTCAATTCCGTAATTATCAATTACATCTGTGACAAATCCTTTTGTACCGTGTGTACCGTCTACTGTTGCAACGTACGTATCACCAAGTTCTGCAAATTTTTCTTCATAGAAAACTACATCTTTCGTTTGAAAACCTAGGATGTGAATTACGCGTACCCCTTTTGCAACGAGGCGCTGTGATAATTCATAAAGTGGTGGTACACCAATTCCCCCGCCTACTAGTAAAGCTGTTTGACCAGCTTCTGCTTCTTCTACAGGAAAACCATGTCCTAGCGGTCCTAGTACGTCTACCATTTCACCTTGTTTTCTAGTTGCTAATGTTTTTGTCCCTTGTCCTTCTGCACGATATAGCATTGTAAATTCGTTCTTCTCTTGATTTACATTACAAATACTAATCGGGCGGCGCAGAAGGGGCGCAATGCCCTCTGCTACCTTAATGTGTACAAACTGCCCTGGTTCGTTCATTTGCTGTACTAACGTTCCTTGAAGCACTAATTCGTAAATGTTTTTTGCGATTTCTTTTTGGTTAACGACAATCATATTTTGCTTTTGCATCATGCATGTACCACCTCGTGACGCTTTGTTTGCGTAATTTCTTTCATTGAATGAGCTGAGAATGTCATAGATTCTAGTACTCGTAAGATTGCTCTCGTTGTATCAAGTGATGTTAAGCAAGCCACACCATTTTCTACTGATTCACGGCGAATGCGGAAACCATCACGCGCTGGTTGTTTGCCTTTCGTTAGCGTATTGATTACAAACTGTGCTTTTCCTTGACGGATAATATCTAGTAAGTTGTAGTCTTCAGAATCAATTTTGTTTACAACTTGCACTGGAATATTTTGCTCAGCTAACGACTGTGCTGTTCCAGCTGTTGCTAATAAGTTATAACCGATTTCGTGGAAACGTTTTGCAATTTCCATTGCCTCTTCTTTATCTTTATCCGCTACAGTAATGATTACTGATCCGTGCGTTGGGATGTTAATTCCAGAAGCAACTAATCCTTTGTATAATGCTTTTTCAAGCGTTAAGTCTTTACCCATTACTTCCCCTGTTGATTTCATTTCAGGTCCTAATGTTGTATCAACTGAGCGTAGTTTTGCGAATGAGAATACCGGAGCCTTTACATATACTTCTTTCTCTTCTGGGTGATAACCAGTTCCGTATCCTTGCTCTACTAGGTCTTGCCCTAAAATAACTTTCGTTGCAACATTCGCCATCGGTACGCCTGTAATTTTACTTAAGAATGGTACTGTACGGCTCGCACGTGGATTTACTTCGATTACATACACTTCATCTTTGAATACTACAAACTGAATGTTTAGTAATCCAACAATGTTTAAACCTTTTCCAAGTGCAATTGTATGTTCAATAATTTGTTCTTTTAGTTTTGCAGATAAGCTTTGCGGTGGATATACTCCGATTGAGTCACCAGAGTGAACTCCAGCGCGTTCAATATGTTCCATAATACCCGGAATGAATACATTCTCACCATCTGAAATTGCATCTACTTCAATTTCTTTACCAACCATGTAACGATCGATTAATACTGGGTGATCTGCGTGAACTTTAACCGCATTTTTCATGTAGTGCAGCAGTTCTTCTTGACGATATACGATTTCCATCGCGCGTCCACCTAGTACGTAAGATGGTCTTACTAATACTGGGTAACCAATTTTGTCAGCGATTGCTACTGCTTGCTCTACAGTCGTTGCTGTTTTACCAACTGGTTGCGGGATACCAAGTTGTGTTAGCGCTGCTTCAAACTTATCACGATCTTCTGCGCGGTCTAAATCTTCAAGTGATGTTCCTAAGATTTTCACACCGTGAGCTTCTAATTTAGCAGCTAAGTTAATTGCCGTTTGTCCACCGAACTGAACGATAACACCTTCTGGTTTTTCTAAATCGATAATGTGCATTACATCTTCAATCGTTAATGGTTCAAAGTATAATTTGTCAGAAATACTGAAGTCTGTTGAAACTGTTTCTGGGTTGTTATTAACAATGATTGCCTCATATCCAGCTTCTTTAATTGCCCATACTGAGTGAACTGTTGCGTAGTCAAACTCAACACCTTGACCAATGCGGATCGGACCAGATCCTAGAACTACTACACTCTTACGATCTGTTACAATCGATTCATTTTCGTCCGCATATGTGCTGTAGTAATATGGCGTTGCAGATTCAAACTCTGCCGCACAAGTATCTACCATTTTGAATACTGGCATCATATTATTTTCTTTACGCATATCGTAAATTTCGCGCTCCGTTTTGTTCCAAGCTGCTGCAATGTAGTGATCGCTGAAGCCCATTTCTTTTGCAGTTTGTAGTACTTCCATATTTCCTACGTTCGCTTTTACTTCACGTTCCATATTTACGATGTTTTCAACTTTTTGTAAGAAGAAGAAGTCCATTTCACACCATTCATTGATTTCTTCTTTCGTTACACCTTGGCGAATTGCTTCTGCTACAATAAACAGTCGTTCATCATCCGCTTTAATGATACGTTTTTTCATCGTTTCTTTATCAAGTTCTTTTAAGTGCTCTAATTCTAAGTGATAAATGCCAAGCTCTAAAGAACGAACTGCTTTTAGTAATGATTCTTCTAAGTTACGTCCGATTGACATAACTTCACCAGTTGCTTTCATTTGTGTTCCAAGCGTTCTGTTCGCTGATTCAAACTTATCAAACGGCCAACGTGGAATTTTTGAAACAACATAGTCTAACGCTGGCTCGAAACAAGCGTAAGTTTTTTGTGTTACTGGGTTTACGATTTCATCTAACGTTAAGCCGACTGCAATTTTTGCTGCTAATTTCGCAATTGGATATCCAGTTGCTTTAGATGCTAGTGCAGATGAACGACTTACACGTGGATTTACTTCAATTACATAGTATTGGAAGCTATATGGATCAAGCGCAAGCTGAACGTTACATCCGCCTTCAATTCCTAGTGCACGAATAATTCGTAATGAAGTGTTACGTAACATTTGATATTCACGGTCGCTTAGCGTTTGGCTCGGTGCTACTACAATCGAATCACCTGTGTGAACACCAACTGGATCGATGTTTTCCATGTTACATACTACAATCGCGTTATCATTTGAATCACGCATTACTTCATATTCAATTTCCTTACAGCCAGCAATACTTTTCTCTAATAAACATTGTGTTACTGGACTATGTTTTAAACCACTTGTTACGATTTCAATTAGCTCTTCTTCGTTATGGCAAATTCCGCCGCCCGTTCCTCCTAATGTGAACGCTGGTCGAACGATTACTGGATAACCAATTTCGTTTACAAATCCATATGCTTCATCAAGGTTATGAATAATTTCACTTGGTGGTGTTGGTTCATTTAAATCTTGCATTAATGTACGGAATAAATCACGATCTTCCGCTTGCTCGATTGCTGATAATTTTGTTCCTAAAATTTCAACTCCGCACTCGTCAAGTACGCCTGATTTTGCAAGTTCAACAGCCATGTTTAAACCTGTTTGACCACCTAATGTTGGTAGGATTGCATCAGGACGTTCTTTACGAATAATACGGCTTACGAATTCTAATGTTAATGGCTCGATGTATACTTTATCTGCTGTTGCAGTATCCGTCATAATTGTTGCTGGGTTAGAGTTAACAAGGATTACTTTGTAACCTTCCTCTTTAAGAGATTGACAAGCTTGTGTACCAGAGTAGTCAAACTCCGCTGCTTGCCCAATTACAATTGGTCCTGATCCGATTACTAAAATTGTGTTAATGTCTAGGCGTTTTGGCATAACTCTTCCCCTTCTTTCTTGAAGTTTTCAATCATTGTTAAGAAATCTTCGAATAAATCATTTGCATCTTCTGGTCCCGCTGAAGCTTCTGGATGGTATTGTACTGTAAATGCTGGGAACTTCTTATGACGAAGACCTTCTACCGTTCCATCGTTTAAAGCAACATGTGTAATTTCAAGATCTGTATTTTCAACTGATTCTTCTTCTACTGCGTATCCGTGGTTTTGAGATGTAATTGCTACTTTTCCAGTTGCAAGATTTTTTACTGGATGGTTTAAACCACGGTGACCAAATTTCAACTTACTTGTATTTGCACCTGATGCTAGAGCGAACAATTGATGTCCTAGGCAAATTCCGAATAAAGGAACTTTACCGATAATGTCTTTTAACATTTCAATTGCTTCTGGTACATCTTTCGGATCTCCAGGTCCATTACTTAACATAATTCCATCTGGGCTAAGGCGTAAAATTTCTTCTGCTGTTGTGTTGTAAGGAACTACAATTACATCACAGTCACGCTTATTTAATTCTCGTAAAATACCATGTTTCATACCGAAGTCTACTAGTACAACTCGGTGACCACGACCTGGGCTTGGGTATGGATCTTTCGTTGATACGCGTTTTACATGATCTGTAAATACTGTCGCTTTTAATTGACTTACAATGTACTCTACATCTGCATCCATATTACAAAGGCGTCCGCGTAATGTACCGTATTGACGAATTTTTCTCGTTAATTTTCTCGTATCAATCCCTGCTAATCCTGGGATATTTCTTTCGTTCAAGTAATCATTTAACGAAATTTCATTACGGAAGTTTGATGGATGATCACAAATTTCGTTTACGATTAAACCATTTACAGATGGGTGAATGGATTCAAAATCGTCACGGTTAATGCCGTAGTTTCCGATTAATGGGTACGTGAATGTTACGATTTGACCGCAATATGATGGATCAGATAATGTTTCTTGATATCCAGTCATTCCTGTTGTAAATACAACCTCACCTGACTTTTCGATTTCGCCTCCGAAACCTGTTCCAATTAATACTGTTCCATCTTCTAAGATAAGTTGTCTTTTCATACTAATGCACTCTCCTTTTGCCATGCGATCTTACCACCAACGATTGTCATTACCGGCCATCCTTGGCATTTCCAACCTGCGAATGGTGTATTTTTTCCTTTTGATAAGAATGTTGTTGGGTCAATCTCTTCTTCTTGTTCTAAATCAATGATTGTAATATCAGCTGTTCTACCTTCTTTCAGGCGACCTGCTTCTAAGCCGAATGTATCAGCTGGCTTTTCTGTTAAGAATTGAATTAATTGTTCTAATGTAATAATTCCTTTTTTCACAAGGTTTGTGTATAGAAGTGGGAATGCTGTTTCAAAACCAGTAATTCCAAACGGTGCTCTTTCAATTCCTTGTGCTTTCTCTTCCGCTGTATGCGGTGCATGGTCAGTTGCAATCATATCGATCGTTCCATCTAATAAACCTTCAATTAATGCTGCATGGTCTTCTTTTCCACGAAGCGGTGGGTTCATTTTAAAGTTAGGATCAGCTGATGGGATATCATCTTCACATAACACTAGGTGATGCGGTGTTACTTCTGCTGTTACTTTAATTCCAGCGCGTTTCGCATCACGGATTACACGTACCGAACCTTTCGTACTTACATGACATACGTGATAGTGGCAATCTGCTGCTTCAGCAAGCAGTATATCCCTTGCAATATGTACAGATTCACATACTGATGGGATACCGTTTAATCCGTGTTTCTCAGAAAACTTCCCTTCATGTACACAACCTTTATTAATAAGCGTATTCTCTTCACAGTGCGCAACTACTGCCATATCTAATTTTGCTGCACGTTTCATAGCCGCTAACATCATGCTCGCATCTTGTACGCCTACGCCGTCATCTGTGAAAGCAAATGCTCCAAGTTCTTTTAATGTTTCGAAATCTGTCATTTCAGAACCAGCTTGACGTACTGTAATTGCTCCGTATGGTAGTACGTTAACATGAGCTTTTTCTTCAATACGTTTTTGCAAGTCTTCCATATGTTCTCTGCAATCTGGTACCGGACGTGTATTTGGCATTGCGCAAATTGTAGTGAATCCACCTTTTGCCGCTGCTAGTGTACCTGTTTCAATTGTTTCTTTATGTTCACCACCTGGTTCACGAAGATGTACGTGTACATCTACTAATCCAGGTGCGATTAACTTTCCGTTCACATCGATTACTTCAGCATTATCTGCCGTAATATTTTCTGCTACCTTAGCGATTTTACCGTCTTGTACGAGAAGATCCGTTGCTACGATTTTTCCTTCTTCATTCATATAACGACCATTTTTAAACAAGTAATTCATGTTTCATTCCTCCTAATACATTTGGTAAGGCGCGTTTTAGTACAGCCATTCTTACGTAAACTCCATTTTCCATTTGTTTAAATATGCGTGAACGCTCACACTCAACAAGTTCACTTGCAATTTCAACATCACGGTTTACAGGAGCTGGATGCATAATAATGCTTCCTTCTTTCATACGCTTTTCTCTTTCCACTGTTAATCCGTGTTTCTCATGATACTCTTTCATAATGTCTGTTTCATAATGATCATGACGCTCATGTTGTACACGAAGTAACATCATTACATCCACTTCTGGAACAAGTTCATCTAATGGTTTGTATGTTCCAAATGTGTTGTCTTCATCTTTCCACTCTTCTGGACTTGCAAAGTAGATTGTTGCACCTAGTTTCGTTAATGCTTCTGCATTCGAACGCGCTACTCTGCTATGACGAACATCTCCTACTATCGCAATCTTTAATCCTTCAAATCTTCCAAACTCTTGTTTAATTGTAAGGAGATCGAGTAGGCACTGCGTTGGGTGGTTTCCACATCCATCTCCAGCATTTAAGATTGGGATATTCACCTGATCTTTTAGTTCATCGAAGTAGCGATCTTGCTCATGGCGGACGATTACCGCTTTTGTTCCGATTGATTCTAATGTTCTTATCGTATCGTATAAAGTTTCTCCTTTTTGTACGCTAGATGCATCAGCTGAAAAGTTTAAAACATCAAGTCCTAATCTCTTCTCAGCAACCTCAAAGCTAAATCTCGTTCTCGTACTATTCTCAAAGAACAAGTTCGCAACAAAAGTTTGCTCTGTCGTTTTGCTTTCTTTTCCATTCGCAAAATCTTCTGCGTCTTTTAGGATTTCTGAAATTTCTACTTCCGATAATTCACTCATCGTTAACAAATGGCTCATCGTCATCCCTCATCTTTCTAATTTTTATGTTACCACTTTCGTATATTTATAACAACCTTTGTATAAAAATACCCTAGTCATGTGAGACTAGGGTGCAAGAAAGAAGCCACCCTTTTCGGTCTCACAGGACTGAATTAAAAGGTTATTATTATGAAGCAATTTGCTTAGATTGTTTTATTTGTTTCGTTTCTGGTAGTAGTAGATTTAATAGTACACCTACAATTGCTGCTAGTGCCATTCCTTCTACTTGGAACGATTCTCCTACGTGAAGTACCGCTCCGCCAATACCAATCACTAGTATCACTGATGCAATCATTAAGTTTCGTTTGTCACTTAGGTCTGTTTTATCATCTACCATCATGCGTAATCCGCTTGATGCGATTACACCGAATAGTAGGATTGATACACCACCCATAACTGGTGTTGGGATCGAATGAATCAGTGCAGAAATCTTACCGATAAACCCGAATATGATTGCAAACACTGCTGAACCGATGAATAAGTATACACTGTATGCTCTCGTAATTGCTAGCACACCGATGTTTTCACCATACGTCGTATTCGGCGGTCCACCGATTAGTGACGCGATTAATGTCGCTACCCCATCACCGAAGATTGAACGGTGTAAACCTGGTTTTTCAATTAAATCTCTTTTAATAACATTTCCAAGTACAATTTGATGTCCGATATGCTCTGAAATTGTTACTAGTGCAACTGGTACCATCAGGAGTACAATCTTCCACGAAAACTCCGGCGTATATGTTACAAATGGTACTGTGAAATCTGGTATAACAAACCATTTTGCCTCAGCTACCGGCTTTAAGTCTACTAGCCCTTGGAAGTAAGCGAAGATATATCCGCCGACAATCCCTAGTAACACTGGTATGATACTGAAAAACCCTCTCCCGAATATCGAGCAGATAATTGTAATTGCTAACGTTACTAACGCTACTGAAAAGTGTGTAAAGCTATATTTGCCATCCGCACCGTTCATCGCCATGTTAACTGCTGTATGTGCTAAAGCTAGACCGATTACCATTACTACTGGACCAACTACGATTGGCGGAAGTAATTTCATAATCCACTCTGATCCTGACTTCTTAATTCCGAGTGAGATTAAGATGTACACAAGTCCTGCTAGCAAACCACCAAGCATTGCTGCTCCCGGTCCACCTGCCGTTTTCGCTGTTATAATCGGTGCGATAAAGGCGAATGATGATCCTAGATAGGCAGGTACTTGACCTTTCGTTATAAGAAGGAACGCTAACGTTCCTAATCCACTTGATATTAATGCTACTGATGGATTCAATCCTGTTAAAAACGGAACAAGCACTGTTGATCCAAACATCGCGAACAAATGTTGTATACTTAAAAATAACCATTTTCCCGGTTTCGGTACTTCATTAACGTCTAACACTGGCTTTTGTTCCATTGTTACATCCTCCTTCAGTTTAAATCTTTGCAATAAAAAAACTCTTTGTGCCTGTGCACAAAGAGTCCTACACTTTCGTATGCCAAATTTGACATATGAAAGCCAAGACCCTTTGGCAGCCTCACAGGACTACATTTAAAAGGGCTTTACTTATCGTATATGCTTACTCGATCTTGTTGATCTGTCTCTTGCAAATCAACTTCGATACGCTCTTCACTTGATGTTGGAATGTTCTTCCCTACATAATCAGCGCGAATTGGTAATTCGCGATGACCTCTATCAACAAGAACCGCCAATTGGATTTGAGATGGTCTACCTAAATCCATAAGAGCATCCATTGCTGCTCGAACTGTTCTTCCTGTATATAATACGTCATCCACAAGGATAACTTTCTTCTTCGTAATATCTACAGGGATATCAGAACCTTTTACAAGTGGTTCTTTATTTTTCGATTGTAGTGTTAAATCATCACGATATAACGTAATGTCTAACTCTCCAACTTCCATTTCTTTTCCTTCAATTTGACCAATTCGTTCTGCCAAACGTTGTGCAATAAAAATTCCACGAGTTTTAATTCCGACAAGAACACAATTATCGACACCTTTATTTCGTTCCACGATTTCATGACTAATTCGTGTTAAAGCGCGGCGAATCATTTGGTCATCTAAAACGACAGCTTTCTCTTGCATGCTCTACACCTCCAAGCTTTTTTCTTGCGTGAGAGTAATGGTATAAAAAAAGTCCTCTCAGCGTGTGCGAGAGGACTTTTGAAAAAAGGGTACAACATACCCTAAGTATTTCAAACCGTTACCTTCTCAACCTCACGGGGCTGTGTTAAAGGATCATTATTTAACTGTTGTCAGTATCTCAGTTTTCTTATGATTTGTCAATACTATTTTCGTAAAATATTTAATACGTCTTCAAACACTTCTGGAATCGGTGCCTCAAACTGAATATATTCACCAGTACGAGGATGATCAAAGCCTAAAATACCCGCATGAAGTGCTTGTCCATTCATATCTAACGTTTTCTTCGGACCATACTTCGGATCTCCTGCAAGTGGATAGCCAATATATTTCATATGAACACGAATTTGGTGCGTACGTCCCGTTTCTAAGCGACATTCTACAAGCGTAAAGTCTTTAAAGCGTTCTAACACTTGGAAGTGCGTAACAGCGTTCTTACCATTTTCATCAACTGTCATACTTTGACGCTCTTTCTTATCACGAGCAATCGGAGCATCAATCGTTCCCTTATCATGCGGAATCACACCGTGTACAATCGCTTTGTAACGTCTCGTTACTGTTTTTGCTACAAGCTGATTTACAAGCGATTCATGTGCCATATCATTTTTAGCAACCATTAATAGTCCAGATGTATCTTTATCAATACGATGCACGATACCTGGGCGCATTACACCGTTAATGCCTGATAAGTCTGTACAATGGTGCATAAGGCCGTTTACAAGTGTACCACTTGTATGCCCTGGTGCTGGATGTACAACCATACCACGTGGCTTATTTACAACAAGCACATCTGCATCTTCATAATAAATTTCTAAATTTAAATCCTCTGGTTGAATATCTAACTCTTCTGGTTCAGGAATTGTTACTGTAATTTCATCTTCTTCTTTTACTTTATAATTCCCTTTTACCGCTTTTCCGTTTACTGTCACAACGTCATCTTTAATCCATTGCTGCACTTGCGTACGTGACCATTCGTTATTTATCCCTGCAACGAATTTATCAATTCGCTCGTTTTTTTGCTCTGCTGCAACTGTTACTTGTACTACTTCACTCATTCAATTACTCCTTCGCTTTCTTGCCTTCTAATAATGTTTGAATAATAATTAATACAACACCAATACATAATGCTGAATCAGCTATATTGAATACTGGATAGTTGTACGAGAAAATATACACGTGAATGAAATCCACTACTTCTTGTCTAAATACACGATCAATAAAGTTACCAATTGCCCCGCCCAAAATTAGGCTTAACGAAATACCTAGAAGCTTGTCTGTTTTCGCATACTTTTTCATATAAAATACAATAAACACTACAAAAATAACTGTAATAATGTAGAAGAACCACATTTTATTTTCTAAAATACCCCAAGCAGCGCCTCTATTTCGATGTGATGTTATGTATAATACATTGTCGATAATCGGAATACTCGTACCCAATTCCATGTTCTTTACAATTAACCACTTCGATATTTGATCGATAGCAATGACGAATAACGCTATTACATAATATATCATTTTCATTTCCCCCACAAAGACAGTGTACCTCAAAATTTTAGCATAGCTGCTACCTTTTCACAATGAACCTTTATAGAAGAATAAAATAAATTTAAAAAAGGTAATATAATATCGTTGTGCGTATTCATACATTTACCTTTTCGTAGAAGAATTCATGAATCGTACGGGCAGTCGGCATTGTCTTCATTTGCTTTGTCGAAATTAATCTCCCTGTCTCTTCACAAATACCATACATGTCTATTTCCATTTTAAATAATGCGCGTTCTACATCCTTTAAATCCTCTTTTATATCATGTAATAGCAATTTTTTCTTTATCTCTTCCTTAATTTCATATCCAAGCTCTTGGCTGAACTCGACATCATATTTGTGCATTACTTCTTTAGCTAGTCTCTCTTGCAACTCTTTTCTCATCAATTGCAATTCTTCTTTTATTTCCATGTAAATTTCATTCACGTGTACATTCCTCCTAGCTGTAATGTACAGTTAGTGTGTCCGAAATTTATTTGCTTACCTCACACACATTTTTCCTTCACAGGAAAGAGTCTGAAAGTGATCTTGATATGCCATCAACAAAAAAACTGACCGCATCAATAGCAGTCAGTTTTTTATTATTTTACATAGTTTTCTTTAACAACTGTTGCACAACGCTCACATAATGTTTCATGTTCAGCATCTTTACCAATTGTTTCTGAAACTACCCAACAACGTTCACATGTTTCACCAGTTGCTTGAACAACAACAACCGCTGTATGTTCATACTTCGGTGCATCTGCTGGCGCTTCATCCATCATACCACCAAGTTTATACTCAGAAACGATGAATAATTGCTTTAAGTCTTCGCTAATAGACTCTAACATAGCTTTCATTTCTGCAGTTGGATATAGCGTAATGCTTGCATTTAATGACTTACCGATTACTTTTTCATTACGAGCTACTTCTAGTGCTTTTAACACGTCATCACGTAATGTCATAAATGCATCCCATTTTGTTTTTAACGCTTCCGCGTCATCTAATTGTACAGCTTCTGGCATATCAGTTAATTGTACACTTTCTTCTGTTACGCCTGGAATATATGGCCATACTTCATCAGCTGTGTGCGGTAAGATTGGTGTTACAAGTTTCGTTAACGCAACAAGAACATCATATAATACAGTTTGAATTGCACGACGATCTTCGTGGTTTGCACCTTCAATGTATAAAATGTCTTTTGCAAAGTCTAAGTAGAATGAACTTAAATCAATTGTACAGAAGTTATGAATTGCATGATACACAGCAGCGAAGTCGTATGTCTCATATGCTTCTTTAACTTTTGTAATTAAGTCATTTAATTTTACTAACATGTAACGATCTACTTCACGAAGTTCAGCTACAGCTACTGCATTTTCACTTGGCTTAAAGTCGTCTAAGTTTCCTAATAAGAAACGGAATGTGTTACGGATTTTACGATACACTTCTGCTACTTGTTTTAAAATATCATCTGAAATACGTACGTCAGATTGATAGTCAACAGAAGATACCCATAAGCGTAAAATGTCTCCGCCTAATTGATCCATGATTTTCTTCGGTACGACGATGTTTCCAATCGACTTACTCATTTTACGTCCTTCACCATCTAGTACGAAACCGTGGCTTAGTACGCCTTTATATGGAGCTTTACCTGTTACAGCAACTGCTGTTGATAATGAAGAGTTAAACCAACCACGATACTGGTCAGATCCTTCTAAATATAAATCAGCTGGACGCTGTAAATCTTCGCGCTCTTCTAATACCGCTTGGTGAGAAGAACCTGAATCGAACCATACATCCATGATGTCTGTTTCTTTACGGAATTCGCCATTTGGGCTACCTGGATGTGTAAATCCTTCTGGTAATAGATCTTTCGCTTCACGCTCGAACCATACGTTAGAACCGTGTTCACGGAATAAATCTGCTACATGGTTAATTGTTTCATCCGTAATAATTGGATCACCATTCTCAGCATAGAATACCGGAATTGGCACACCCCATGCACGCTGACGAGAAATACACCAGTCACCACGGTCACGAACCATATTATGAAGACGAGTTTCTCCCCATGCTGGTACCCATTTTGTTTCTGCTACAGCTTCTATTAATTCTTTACGGAATGCTTCAATAGATGCAAACCACTGTGCTGTCGCACGGAAAATAATTGGTTTTTTCGTTCTCCAATCATGTGGGTATGAATGTGTAATGAATGTTAGTTTCAGTAACGCGCCTACTTCTTCTAATTTTTCTGTAATTGGTTTGTTAGCTTTATCATAGAATAAGCCTTCAAATCCAGGTGCCTCATTTGTTAATACACCTTTATCATCGACTGGGCAAAGTACTTCTAATCCATACTTTTTACCAACAACGAAGTCATCTTCCCCGTGTCCTGGTGCTGTATGAACACAACCTGTACCTGCATCTGTTGTTACGTGATCTCCTAGCATAACTAATGAATCACGATTGTAGAATGGATGTTTTGCAACTGTATACTCAAGTTCGCTACCTTTTACTGTTTTCACAACTTCAGCATTTTCCCACTCTAACGTTTTTGCAACTGTCTCAAACAGCTCAGAAGCAATGATATATTTCTCATCATTTACTTTTACAATGCTATATTCAAGCTCTGGATGAACAGAAATACCTAAGTTTGCAGGTAATGTCCAAGGTGTTGTTGTCCAAATGATGTACTTTTCATCACCTTCTAATACGTTCTTTCCATCTTTTACAGGGAATGCTACGTAAATAGATGCTGATTTTTTATCTTGATATTCAATTTCAGCTTCCGCTAAAGCAGATTCACTCGTTGGAGACCAGTAAACTGGTTTTTGACCTTTATAGATATAACCTTTTTTCGCCATGTCACCAAACACTTTAATTTGTTGTGCTTCATAAGCTGGCTCTAAAGTAATATATGGATTATCCCAATCTGCACGTACACCTAGACGCTTAAATTGTTCACGTTGACGTTCTACTTGTTCATATGCATACTCTGCACATAACTTACGGAACTCAGCAACTGTCATTTCTTTACGTTTTACACCTTTATTTGTTAAAGCTTGTTCAATTGGTAAACCGTGCGTATCCCATCCTGGAACATATGGCGCACTAAAACCACTCATTGATTTATAACGAACAATAAAGTCTTTTAATACTTTATTTAATGCATGTCCCATATGAATGTCACCATTCGCATATGGAGGTCCATCATGCAATACAAATAAAGGACGACCTTTTGTATGTTCTTGTACTTTTTCGTAAATATTCATTTCAGCCCATTTTTCTTGCATTGCAGGCTCACGTTTTGGTAAATTCCCACGCATTGGGAACTCAGTTTTTGGCATCAGTAATGTATTTTTGTACTCCATGCTCAATTCCTCCTTACATGTATAAAAGAAATACTTAAAAAACGGAATAAAAAAGAGACCTTCTCATCCCAAAAAGGGACGAGAAAGTCTCCCGCGGTACCACCCTAGTAGATCATATACATATGTATAGAATCCTCTTTATATTCTTAACGCGAATACACGCCTACGCTTACTCTATTTGTTCAGCGCGGAACTCCAGGGTGATATTCCCACTATCTCCTTATCCTGAGCTTACACCATCCTCAGTTCGCTATATAAGGTTTGAAAAGGTACTTATCCCTATCTTCGTTTTTCTTAATAAATATGTTGTTTAAAATTATATGTAATAATGAGAAAAACGTCAAGCTTACACTGTTTCTTCTTTTTTCAACAGTTCATCTACTTCGTCTTCTAATTCAATTAGTTTATCCCAATCATCGTTGTTTAACATCTCAAGCTGTGTTTCTAATAACATACGGAAACGAGTTCGGAATACTTTCGCTTGTTTCTTTAGCTCTTCAATATCAAAAGCAACTTTTCTTGATTTTACTAATGCTTCGTTAATAATACGATCAGCATTCTTTTCAGCTTCACGCACAATTAATTTCGCTTCTTTTTGCGCATTACGTTTTACTTCTTCCGCTGCTTCTTGTGCAACAACGATAGATTTGTTTAACGTATCTTCAATATTAGAGAAATGATCTAACTTCCCTTCTAACTGCGCAACTTTTTCTTCTAAAGCTTTTTTCTCACGAATGACCAATTCATAATCTTTGATAATTTGATCAAGAAACTCATTTACTTGATCTTCATCATAGCCACGGAATCCGCGACCAAATTCTTTGTTATGAATATCTAATGGTGTTAACGGCACAACGCCACCTCCAAGTAGTTATCTAAATTTCCTCTTTCAATTATATCTTTTCTTCGACAAAATAGGAGGATTTCCTTCTAAAAAACCAATCATTTTAGTATACCATACAAAATTCTCCATTTGTCGCGTTTTGTTCTACCTTCTACAGAAAATAATTTACTTCGGCCATATCCTCTAACAGAAAAAACATCTCCTGGATAACATTCATAAGAAGTTTGCTCCACTGTTTTCCAATTGACTTTTACTAAACCATTTTTTATGAAAGGTTGTACTTTCTGTCTAGATAAATGTAACATTTCAGCTAACATAACATCTAAACGAAGTGAAGAAACCGTTCCAGATTTCTCTCCCCACGTTTCATGTATCTGTAGAATTTGTTCTCCATGCACTGACGCTAAAGAGACTTTTACTTTCCCTATTGATTGTAAGTTCATCTCAATATACGATACAATTTCTTTCGCAACTACAATTTGGGCACGATTTTCTTGCAGCAAAATATCACCACATTTTTCTCTTGTTAAACCAAGAGACATAAATGTACCTAATATTTGCCTATGTTCTAGCGTATAAAACTTGGAAGGATAGTCAATTTCTAATACTTCTACTTGAAATTCTTCTTCATTTAATTCTAGATAGTCTGGATAAATAAGTGCTCTTTTACGCTCTGCATTAGGCGTTGCACCACCAAATTGCACAGCAACATCACCTTGTCCTATTACCATAGAAACAATTTGTTGTTGCCTAGGATCGAGAAAATCCGTTAACTTCACTTGATGGTACTCCGCCGCTCGCTTCCACTCTAGCACTTTATCCACAAAGACCTCCTCATCAGGCCTAAAATGTTCGTAGATGCTCATGTATTTACCTTCTTACTATAAGAAATAGCTTAATAAACTGAACAAACCAGTTTTAGCAAGTTTCAACGCAAAGATCGCAACGATTGGAGAAATATCAATCATTCCAAGCGGCGGAATAAAGCGGCGGAACGGTTCTAAATACGGTTCACAAATACGTGCCAGGAACTCTCCAAAAGATGATTCCTTCGCACCAGGAAACCATGATAGGAGAATGTAAATAATAAGTGCCCACGAGTAAATCTCGATAGCATAACTTAACACTATAAAAACTGTTGTCATGGCGTATTACCACCTCTTTATATTTGTTTCTTCTTCTTCACCGAATAACTCTGAAATCGCACCAACAATATCTACATTTTCAGGTGTACACATAAATGTTTTCGGCCCTATTTTTTGAATGTCCCCGCCTATAGCGTATACAGTACCACTTAAAAAGTCAACGATACGTACCGCTTGATCAGTAGACATTCTCTGCAAATTAATTACAACAGCTCGTCTACCTTTTAAGTGGTCCGCAATCCCTTGTGCTTCCGAATATGTGCGTGGTTCTAATAAAACAACTTTTGAAGATTGTTTTGCTGTTTCAATACTCACAACATTTTGCTTCGGTTGCGCTTTCGGAAACGTAACGTCTTGTTGTTCTGGTGGATCTTGCTGCTTTTTCATGTCTGTTTGCTCCTTTTCATAACCATATTGAGCTGCTTCTTTTTCTTCCGGTGTATCAAAAAAGAAGTATTTTACTTTTGACCAACTCATAATAAGATTCTCCTTCCTTTTACGCTTTTCCTACTAAAATCGTTCCCAAACGAATATATGTAGCCCCTTCTTCAATTGCAATCTTGTAATCGTTGGACATTCCCATTGATAATTCTTTACATGGCGCATGTAATAACTCTAGCTCCTGCACCTCTGTTTGCAGCATACGTAATTCCTTAAAACAGCGTCTGATTTCTTCCTCTTCTTCTGTAAATGGAGCCATCGTCATTAGTCCAACCACTTCAATTTTATCGAATTCTTGCAAACTTTGAATAAAAGAAACAACCTCTTCTATTGCCAATCCTTGCTTCGATTCTTCAGATGAGGTTTTCACTTGAATAAAGCATTTCACTTTCTTATCAGCACGTTTCTGAATTTCTTTCGCCAGTGAAAGACGATCTAACGAATGTAAATAATCAATTTCATTAATGATTTCTTTTACTTTTCTCGTTTGTAATGAGCCAATAAAGTGCCAATTAACTTTTGAACCGAAATGCTCGTATTTCTGTAAGAAACCTTCATTTCTATTTTCACCTAAATCGATAACTCCAGCTTCAATTACTTCGTTTGTTTTTTCAATCCCTACAGTTTTTGTAACTGCAACAAGTTTAATATCTTGCAACGAACGTCCAGCTCGAGCGCAAGATTCTTTAATAGCTTCGTTTACAATTACTAAATTTTCTTGTACTGTCACTTGCTTTCTTCCTCCTTAAAACCTATGAAACTCAACATTCTTCCTGTCTTACCTTGATCACGACGATGAGAGAAAAATAGTTGCTCTTCACAGCTTGTACAAAGAGATGACATTACAATATGCTCTTCTTTTATGCCTGCTTGTACACATAATATACGATTAATTTCTTTTAAATTAATTGCGTACTGCCCGTCAGAAATTTTTTGATGAGGAACAGCACCCCTAACTACTTCCTGTGCTGCTGTTAATACACGATCATCCACAACATAACAACAAGATCCGATCGACGGCCCAATTGCAACATGAATTTCATCACTTGAAATACCTTCTGCATTCCACTTTTGAATCATTTCCTTTGCAATCTCTTGTACAGTACCTTTCCATCCAGCATGCGCAAGTCCTATCATACCATGTGATGGTGCATAAAAATAGAGCGGAACACAATCCGCGTAACAAGACGTTAACAGAACATCTTCATTGCTCGTATAAATGCCATCTGTTTTTGAAATGCCGTCCTCATATGAATAGACACCACTTCCCTTTTCCTGTTGCCCTACTTTTTCAACATGATGAGCATGAACTTGTTCAGAGCAAATCCAGTTTTCTAATGGTTTTTGTAACTTATTTGCTAAAATGCGTCTGTTTTCATGAACGTTCTCCACGATATCATTCACATGTAATCCTAAATTCATCGCATGAAAGGAGCCCGTACTTATCCCACCATCTTTTGTCGTAAATCCAGCAGTAATGTTTCCAAGTTCTTTCCACGCTTGTAAATACAGTATACCGTCCACATATTTAAATGGTTCTCTCATAATAAAGCGGCTCCTTTTAATTAAAATAACAGAAAAAAGCATGGTACTTCCTGTCTATTTTACCATACTTTTATTTTTTCATAATCCTAACAGAAAAAAAAGAGGAATTTGTAATATTCTTTATGAAATTGTCGGTGTTTGTATTGATTCTGTTACAGAATTAACAGGATTTACTCTTACAAGTATGACATCTTCCCCAATTTTCACAATTTCCTTCCAAGGAATTACAATCTCAACATCTTTTCCAAAAATACCTAGCATACGTGTCTGTTTGGAAATAATAACAGAACAAATTTTCCCTGTGTTCATATCAATTTCAATATCTCCAATATTCCCAATCCTTTTTCCATCTGAAATATTTATAACATCCTTCATCTGTAACTCTGAAATTCGTATCACCATTTTCATCCTCTCCCTTATATGACAAATTGGAAACTGTTTCTCATATTTACAGGAAGCCACCTATACGAAATTATATGAACACTAATCCCCTACTATGAGCACAAACCATATTACATATAAAAAGGTCTCACCATAATTGGTGAGACCTTATCCTTGAATCGTTTTATTCATTTGTTTAATGGCTGACTTCTCTAAACGTGATACTTGCGCTTGGGAAATCCCAATTTCTTCTGCAACTTCCATCTGTGTCTTTCCTTGGAAGAAACGTTTTCTAATAATCATTTTCTCTCTATCATTTAAACGCTTCATTCCTTCTTTCAATGCTAATTCTTCAACCCACTGCTCGTCCTTTTGTTTTTCATCACTTAACTGATCCATAACAAAGATAGGATCTCCCCCATCATTATAAATCGGTTCAAATAATGAGACTGGATCTTGAATTGCATCTAAAGCAAATACTATCTCTTCATGAGTTACTTCTAGCACTTTTGCAATATCCATTGCTGTTGGTTCTTTTGAATTTTCTGCAATCAACTTTTCTCTTACTTGCAAAGCTTTATACGCAATATCTCGCAATGAGCGCGATACGCGAATCGGATTATTATCACGCAAATATCTGCGTATTTCCCCAATAATCATCGGCACAGCATACGTTGAAAATTTTACATTTTGGCCTAAATCAAAATTATCAATTGATTTCATAAGTCCGATGCAACCAACTTGAAATAAATCGTCAACATATTCTCCTCTGTTATTAAATCTTTGGATGACGCTCAGTACAAGACGTAAGTTTCCATTCACTAATTTTTCTCTTGCGCTTATCTCTCCACTTTGCATTTCACGAAATAATTTACGCATCTCTTCATTTTTTAATACTGGAAGTTTAGCTGTATCAACACCGCAAATTTCTACTTTGTTTCTCGTCAAAGTGTTCCCTCCTATCGGGAGTTGCTGTACAGTGTAAAGTATTTCCTTTGAAGGGGATTTTATGCATGTGGTTTTTTCACGATTTGTTATTTAAATTATCTTTCCTAATACAACTAAATAGAATAAGACCAGCCTACATAACGGCTGGTCTTATTCTTTACACCATTTTATTAAATTCTTTTCGTAATCTTTTTATAATTCTTTTTTCTAAACGCGAAATGTATGACTGTGAAATCCCAAGCATATCAGCCACATCTTTTTGCGTCTTTTCCTCTCCTCCAGCAAGCCCAAACCGAAGTTCCATAATTTGTTTTTCACGATCATTTAATTGGTGTAATGCTTTCATTAAAAGGTGACGATCTACAGTAGCTTCTAAATCTTTTGTAATAATATCATCATCTGTACCTAACACGTCAGACAATAACAGTTCATTCCCATCCCAATCAATGTTTAGTGGTTCATCAAAAGAAACTTCCGAACGATTTTTGTTATTTCGACGTAAATGCATTAAAATTTCATTTTCTATACAACGCGATGCATATGTTGCTAATTTTATTTTCTTTTCTGGATTAAATGTATTTACCGCTTTAATAAGGCCGATTGTTCCGATACTAATCAAATCTTCAATATTTATCCCTGTATTTTCAAACTTTCTTGCTATATATACAACGAGCCTTAAGTTACGTTCAATAAGTAATGACCTTGCTGCCTGATCTCCTTTTGGCAATTTATTCAAAAGAACTTCCTCTTCTTCTTTTGTTAACGGTGGTGGCAACGCTTCACTTCCACCAATATAATAAATTTCATCGGTCTTAATTCCTAATTTCAGCAATACTTTATACCAAAGGTATACTAAATAAAATTTTAATTTCATCATATTATCCCGCCTCTCATTATTAAGCGATTACCATTTTTTGCGAAATTAATATTTTTGGATGCACAATACATTGATACTCCCCATTAGTAGACAGCTGTTGTGTATTTAATCCAATTAATACTTTGTTTACAACAATAGAACTACCTTCATGGTCAACTTGCACACTGTCAGGCTTAATTGCCCACAAAAATTGACTCTCTACTCCTACTGCACGGAAAGGAATTAAGCGTAATTTTGTCGCCCAACCAGAATCATTTTCTGGTATTTGAGGAATTTCTGTTTTGGAATAAATTTGTTCTGTTAACCAAGATGGTAAGCAATGTTCTAATGATGAAACATGCATAATCATAACGGGTGTTTTTGTTAATGGGTCATAAAGTTGGTTCCCACTGTCAATAAGACCTGCCAGTTCTAGTTCTTCTTCTGCTAATTGAATTTTTACTTTCACAATTTGATCATAGTGTATTTTCGTGACCTCTACGCTTTCAATACGCTTTTTAGAAAAATAATAAATTACTGGAAAACCAAAAATAACAAATAACCAACTAATTGGATCACCGTAAGAAATTGACTGAGATTGAACCAATCCATTTACCATTTCATTCGTTTGCAAAAAGAAATGAGTTCCAATTAATCCTCCGCCAACCATAAAGGTTACAAAGTAAAAAGTAAAAACAGTTTGTGCATAATTTCTAAATGTTGTAAACCCAAATGCTGTATACACAATAAGTAATGAGTACAGTAGTTTCATAATTGGATGTGTCATCATAGAAGCAAAAGGAGTAAAGGCAAAAATAACAATAGTTGAACCTATAAATGCCCCTAACACAAGCCTCCATTTTTTGATTTTCTTTTTTAACACGGTAGCTGTTAATAAAAGCAAAAGAAAATCAATGCAGGCGTTTAACAACCAAACAACGTCGGCGTAAACAACCAAACAATTCACCTCTTTTTTCAAGTTGAGACTAGTATAATGCATATCCAATAGGAAAGTGTGTCAATTTGCGGAGGTGTTTTTTTGTTATTTTGTGATTTCTAGACATAATCTGTCGGTAAAAAATAAAAGTACAAATTCATAGAATGATATACTCTTATTTTCACCAACAAAATATACCAAATAAAAAAAAGACCTGCTTAGCAGGTCTTTTCCATTTAAAAAACAAAAAAGGAGCATGAAAGCTCCTTTTTTTATCGTCTACGACGGTTACGTAAAAATGCTGGAATATCGATATCATCTGAATCTGAATGACGCTCATGTACAACTGGCTCTTCACGCTTCATTTCACGTTTTACTTCACGTTGTTTTGAAGGTTGAGCTACTGGTTGTTGCTGTTGTTGCGTGTGGTTCGCATTCGGACGAATAATTGGTTTTGGTGGTTGAGTTGCAATGCTATCATCAAAACCAGTTGCAATTACAGTTACAACGATATCATCTTTTAATCCTTCGTTAATAACAGAACCGAAGATCATATTTACTTCTGGATCTGAAGCTGAAGCTACAATATCTGCCGCTTCTTGTACTTCATATAAGCTTAAGTTAGCGCCACCCGTAATGTTCATGATAACACCTTGAGCTCCATCAATAGATGTTTCTAGTAATGGACTAGAAATCGCTTTTTTCGCAGCTTCTGCAGCACGATTTTCCCCGTTACCAGAACCAATACCCATTAAAGCAGAACCTCTATTAGACATAATTGTCTTTACGTCTGCAAAGTCTAAGTTAATTAAACCTGGCGTTGCAATTAAATCCGAAATACCTTGAACACCTTGACGTAATACGTTATCAGCTTCACGGAATGCTTCTAACATTGGCGTATTTTTATCAACAATCTCTAATAAGCGATCGTTTGGAATTACAATAAGAGTATCTACATTTTCTTTAAATGCTGCAATACCAGATGCTGCTTGCGTCGCACGCTTACGTCCTTCAAAAGTAAATGGACGTGTTACAACACCAACTGTTAAAGCACCTAATTCTTTTGCAACTTGAGCAACAACTGGAGCTGCACCAGTTCCAGTTCCACCGCCCATACCGGCAGTTACGAAGACCATATCCGCACCACGAAGTGCTTCTTGGATCTGTTCTTTACTTTCTTCTGCAGCTTTTTTCCCTACTTCAGGGTTTGCGCCTGCACCAAGTCCACGCGTTAATTTTCCACCAATTTGCATTTTTGTTTCAGCTTTTGATAGATTTAATGCTTGTGCATCAGTGTTCACAGCGATAAAGTCTACACCTTGTACACCGTGTTCAATCATACGGTTTACAGCATTGTTTCCGCCACCGCCGACACCGATAACTTTTATATTCGCTAATTGATCTTGAGTAGTATCAAACTCTAACATGTCGAAATCCCCCTAGAACCTCATTTTTCGTGTCCAATTTTAATCCCATAAATAACGGAATACACGTTTTACTTTTGACATCATGCGGTCATCATTTTGATTATTATTGTTTTGATTACGAGTTTTTTGTTTCGCGGGTTGCTGTTGTACCGGCGTTGGTGCTGGTGCTGGTACTGGTTCAAAATGCTCTTGCTTTTCCTGCACATTTTTCCCACGTAATTTAGCTTTTTGATAAGAATGTTTAATTAATCCAACTCCACTTGTATATTGAGGCTCACGCACACCAATATAATCAGGAGTTGCTACACGAACATTTTCATGTAAAATATCATATGCAAGATCAAGAACACCTGGCATAGAAGCAATTCCGCCAGTTAGTACATAACCAGAAGCCACTTGCTTTACTCCTAACTTACGCACTTCATCTTGAACAAACATTAAAATTTCCTCTACACGAGCCTCTATTATATCCGATAATTCCAACTGAGAATATTGTTCTGTTTGATCACTTCCCATAATAGGAACCGTAAACATCTCTTCTTCAGATGCTGTATCATAAAAAGCATGTCCATATTTCAACTTAATTTGATCTGCATTTTCTGTTGAAGTTTTCAACCCAATCGCAATATCTTTCGTTATATGGTCTCCACCTAATGGTAATACGCTCGTCGCTTGTAACTCTCCATCTTTAAAAATAGATAAAGTTGTAGATCCTCCCCCCATATCAACAAGGGCTACTCCTCTATTTTTTTCATCTGAAGATATAGCAACTGTTGCAGCCGCTAAAGGTTGAAGACAAATATCAACAATTTCAAGACCTGCTTTTTCTACACAACGAAGTAGGTTATGTAGTAAAGTTCTCGAGCCTGTAATAAGTGTACCTTCCATTTCTAATCTTACACCGATCATCCCGCGTGGATCGTTAATCTCGTCAAGACCGTCTACGATGAACTGTCGAGGTACCACATCAATAAACTCACGTTCTGGAGCAATTGACACAACTTGTGCTGCATCTAGAACGCGTAAGACATCTTCATTCCCGATTTCACGATCTTCATTTGAAACAGCGACTACTCCGTGACAAGGAAGTAGCTGTACCTGGTTTGCATTGACACCTACTACAACTTGCTCAATGTGGATTCCCACCATGCGCTCAGCTTGTTCAATTGCTTTTTTAATTGATCGAACAGTCTCGTCTATATCAACTATCGATCCCTTCTTTAAACCATTTGATTTTACATTTCCAACACCAATAATGTTTAAGCTGTCATTAACCATTTCACCAATGATGACTTTAACATTGGATGTACCGATGTCAAGACTAACATATATTTCATTGCTGTTCATTCTTTGGCACCTCCTTCTTTATTTATACCATACAACTCAATATATGGAACAACAATCGCAACTTTACTATTTATAAGAAAAATATTCAACGTCTTTATACGTTTCCCTTTTTTAACCCTATATTTTTCTTATTTTTATTTAGCATTCAATTAAGAATATCGCAGTAAACTATGAATAACTGCTTATCTTGAAATAATTCTATTTCGAGTGTAAAGTTTACCGCCAAGTATAAGTCTACACTAAGATGTACTCATAGAAAAGTGAAACTTGTACCAATACTAGTATGAATCTAAGAATTTTTACATATTTTTCATCAAATGAACCATTCTTCTAAATTCGTATACATATAATAGAACATTCGTTTCGTTTTTTCTGCTATAAGCAACGAAAACTACCATTCTATTCTTTTTTTTCTTCCGCACCTAATTCTTTCGTATATGCACCTACTTCTAAGTCAATTAATACCTTCTTACCTGGCTCAATTGTTTTTAAAATAAGTGGATAGGCTTCCATACGTTTTGCGAAATTTTGAATCGTAGTGCTCACTTCATAACCTTCATTCATATATAAAGTAAGATGATCTTCATTCGCATTCGTTGGTGAATAGCGAATCTCCGAAATAGATTTTAAAATAGCTGGTGTTAATTTTTCTAGTTCAGCGATTAACTCCTTCATTTTCTCTTCTTTAAAAGGTTCAAAAATCGGTGCTGCAACAGGAAGTTTTCCATTAGGTAGTACATCAAGCGTTTTTCCATTTTCTAATAACGGTTGTAATTTTCCCTCTTTATTTATATAACCAATCGTTAAATATTCTTCGATATGAATATCAATCTTGTTTGGAAAACGTTTTTTTACATTTACTGCTTTAATTTCTTTTCGCTTCGTTAAGTTTTCTTCAGCTTTATGTGCTGTCACTCGGAAATAACTTGTATCATATGTCACGCCTGAATCCTTCATTACTTGCTCATCCGTCATATAGTGATTTCCAAACACACTAATCTTTTTTATATTACTAAGCGGAGACCGAAAATAAATTAAAAAGAGCACTAATAAAAATAAAATTGATATGTATAAAATCAATCGATGATTAACATTTTTTTTGTTTTTTTTCTTTTGATTTTTCAATTTTGGTACACGATCTTGTAGTTTAATCACTTTACTATTATTCATGTACGATCCCCCTATGTAACATAAAGAACGGCATGTTCCTCATGCCGTTCTTATCTTCTTATTATAACATAAATGATAATGAGCGGAACGAATAACCGTTATCTTCCAATGATTTCTACTTCTGTGTGCATATCTACATCAAATTTATCCTTAATTGTATGTTTTATTAATTCAATTAAAGACAATACATCTTGCGCTGAAGCTCCCCCGGTATTAACAATAAAATTGCCATGCATTTCAGAAATTTGAGCTCCACCAATCCTATAACCACGAAGCCCTGCTTTTTCTACTAAATCTCCTGCAAAATGTGGGATTGGATTCCGAAATACACTTCCTGCACACGGGTGATTCCATGGTTGCGTTTCACGGCGGTAATCTTTATTATTTTGCATACTACGTACAATTTCTTCACGTTTTCCCGCCTGTAATTGAAACACCGCCTCTAAAACAATACCAGGACGTTTCGTTTGCAATACAGATGCCCGATAAGAAAACTCCAGTTCTTTATTCGTTAACCAGTCAATTGTACCGTCTTCAAACAGAATGAGAGCCTTCGATAATACACTCGATATATCCGATTTATGTGCACCTGCATTCATGTATACTGCACCACCGACACTTCCTGGAATACCGCTCGCAAACTCCAATCCAGCTAACCCTTGACGACTAAGTAAAGTTGACAATTTAATAAGAGGATATCCACTACCAACTCTTACCTTATGTTTTTCGACCTCTAAGTGATCTAATCCTTCTCCTAAACGAATAACAACACCTTCTATGCCTTGATCAGATACAAGAAGGTTTGAACCGCGACCAATTACAGTCCACTTCGTTTTGTATTGCTTTACTAACTGTAATGTTTTTTCAATACCGGCTACATGCTTTGGCACAATTAAAATATCCGCTGGTCCACCTATTTTCATAGTTGTATAACGTGCTAACGGCTCGTTAACTAAAACACGACCAACGTCTGCTTCTATAAGCTCATTTACTAATTGTTCCATAGACAATCTCCCCCATATTAAGTCTCCTTATGACAATAATATGCAGGGCGTTCACCTAACGTTATCCCTCTATTTACGGGCAGTACAGCTCCTAAATCAAAATTCGGCGATAACAAAGAAATTAGGCGGAATCAGGATGTCAGTAAACATCCTATTAGTGAAAGATAATAATCAAAGAGAGAGAATCACTCTCCACTGATTAAAGCCTCACTTTATTTTTTTACAAGCTTATTCATCACTTCATACAGCTTATTTGCTGCATCTGGAATACCTAGTTGCTTAGCCGCTAGCTTCATATTTTGTAATGTTTGTGCATTCAATAAAATCTCATCAATATCACGAATAAGCGTTTCAGCTGTTAAATCTTTTTCAAGTAACATTTTTGCCGCTCCTTTATCAACAACTGAACGTGCATTCTTTTCCTGATGATTATTTGTTACATACGGACTCGGTATTAACACACTTGGTTTTCCTAACGCTGTTAATTCTGCAAGTGTTGTTGCCCCAGCCCTTGAAACAACAAGGTCTACACCAGTTAGTACTTCTGGCATATTATGAATGAACGGCTTAATAATAACATTGCTTGGGTTCCCTTTTTGCTTCACGGCTTCCATCACTTTATCATAATGTACTTCACCCGTTACATATAGTATTTCGTAGCTTTTGTTCCCAAACTGTTCAATTGCTTCAACGAAGGCATCGTTAATCGGTCTAGCCCCACGACTTCCACCAAATATAAGTACAGACTTTTTAGGAAGAGAAAGCCCAACTGAACGTTTCCCCTTCATTCCATTTTGATCCATTACCTCTGATGCTCGTGGATTACCTGTCATTACCACTTTTGACTCTGGAAAATGCTCTATAGCTGCTTCAAAACAAACAGCAACTTTATCAACATAACGGCTTAAAAACTTGTTCGTTACACCTGGTACACTATTTTGTTCATGTACAATAGTTGGAATACCTAGTTTGGCTGCAGCGTATACAACTGGTCCACATACATATCCACCCGTTCCAATTACGATATCCGGATTAAAACGACGAATGTATCGTTTACTATCCTGTACACCTTTTAGAAAACGCATTACTGTTTTCACATTATCTAATGATATTTTTCGTTTAAATCCACTTATAACAATAGATTGAAATGGTATACCTGCTTTTGGAACGATTGTACTCTCTAGTCCATTTTCCGTACCAATATATAAAAATCTCGCTTCTGGATTTAACTTTTTTATTTCTCTAATTAAAGCAAGAGCTGGATAAATATGACCACCAGTACCCCCACCACTCACTAATACACGCACTACTAACTCCTCCGCTTCTCTTTTCTTATTTCCATTATACTTATTTCTATATACATATTGCATTTTTACACACATACGAAAAACCCTGTCTTATAAACAGGGTTTAGTAGCGAGAATGGCGACTTATATTTAATAATACACCTACTGCCATTAACATTAATGTCAAACTTGATCCACCATAACTTAAAAACGGCAAGGTAATACCCGTAACAGGCATCAGTCCTGTTACAACACCAACATTAATCATTACTTGAATCGCAATCATCGCCACAATACCTACTGCTAAAAACGTACCATATAAATCTGGCGCTCCTAATGCGATACGAATCCCGCGCCATAATAATAGACTAAATAATAATAACACAAATGAACCACCAATAAAACCTAATTCCTCGGATAAGATCGCAAATATAAAGTCAGTTTGCGGTTCAGGTAAATAAAGAAATTTTTGTCTACTTTGTCCAAGTCCAAGCCCAAATAATCCACCAGGTCCAATTGCAAGTAATGATTGGATAATTTGAAATCCACTCCCGAGCGGATCTGACCACGGATCTAAATATGATGTAATGCGTTTCATTCGATACGGTGCTGATGCAATTAACCCTACAAATCCTGCTACACCAATCAAACCAAACATTGCAAAGTGAAAGACTCTCGCTCCCGAAATGAATATCATAATGATACATGTCCCAACCATTACCGTTCCTGTTCCAAGGTCTGGCTGTAACATAATCATCCCAAAAGCAAGAAAAACAAAACTAAGAGCCGGTAATAAACCACGTTTAAAAGATGTAATCAATTTTTGCCGTTCTGCTAAAAACTTTGCCAAGAAAATAATCATCGCAAACTTCATAAATTCTGACGGTTGAATCGAAAATGCTCCGATTCCAATCCAACTTCGTGCTCCTCCTCGAACAAGACCTACTCCAGGAATAAGAACGAGAATAAGAAGAATGAAGCAAACTAGCAAAATCACTTTTGAATACGTACGCCACACCCAATAATCAATTTTCATAATAAAAAACATAGCTACTACACCAAGACCCGCAAACAGTAATTGTCTTTTTGCAAAAAAGAATGAGTCCCCCATTTTATAAGAGGCCCAAACTGCACTCGCACTATAAACCATAATCATTCCGATTGTCAACAATGAAAGTGTTACGATGATGAGAATAAAATCAGGCGTTTTCTTCATTACCCACAAACACCACCTCTTTAGGCAGAACCTTTTGCCCTATGTAACAAAACATCAGTAGGTGTTAGCCTACTGATGTTTTGATTTACTTTATATAAGTTTATGCACAGCTTGTATAAAAATGTCTCCTCTTTCTTCAAATGTTTTAAATTGATCCCAGCTTGCACACGCTGGAGAAAGAAGAACAACATCGCCATCTTTAGAATGAGCATAAGCCTTCACCACTGCTTCATCCAAAGTATCGACACTTTCAATTATATCTAATCCCGCTTTTTCTGCCGCTCTTACTAGTTTAGGAGCTGTTTGTCCAAATGTTACAATCGCTTTTACATTTTTGAAATACGGAATTAAATCATCGAATTCATTTCCGCGATCAAGCCCACCTGCTAGTAACACAATCGGTTGTGTAAACGCAGATAGTGCTTTCTCAGTCGCTAACATATTCGTTGCTTTTGAATCATTATAAAACTTACGGTTGTTAATCGTTGTTACATATTCTAAACGATGTTTTACACCCGTAAAACGTTTTAACACGACCGTAATTGCTTCATTAGAAGTACCTAATAATTTCGCAATACTCATCGCAACTAAAATATTTTCTAAATTATGTTGACCAGGTAAAACGATATCGCTTACTTCAACAACTTTTTCACCTTTGAAATAAAGAGCGTTATCTTTTATACACGCGCCATCTTCAATTTCTTTCGTTGTCGAAAACAGGATTTTTTGACCTTTAGAATACGCAGACAAAGCCATCACATCTGCATCATCCGCATTTATTACACTATAATCATTTTCTGTTTGGTTTTTAAAAATATTTGCTTTCGCTAAACCATATTCTTTCTTCGTCCCATGATAATCTAAGTGGGCCTCAAATAAATTTAAAAACGCAGCAATTTTAGGTTGGAACAATTCTACTCCCATCAATTGAAACGATGAAAGTTCTGTAACTACAACTTCATTTTCTTTTGCACCCTGTGCTACTTCACACGCTACAGTTCCAATGTTCCCTGCAATTACAGGATGCTTTTGTCCTTCTTTTAGCATTTCAAATGTCAGCATTGTCGTCGTCGTTTTACCGTTAGACCCCGTAATCCCAACAAATGGTGCTTCTGAAATACGATATGCTAATTCAACTTCCGTAACAATTGGAATTTGCTTTTCTTTCGCAGCAACTAATATTGGATTAGAATACGGGATTCCTGGATTTTTTACTACAAGAGAAATATTTCTCTCTAATAATTCTAAAGGATGACCACCGCATACAACGTCCATTCCTTTTGCTTGTAATTCTGCAGCAAGTACATTCTCTGCTAAAGGCTTTCCGTCATTTACAATAACATTTGCCCCTAACTTTTGTAACAATGTAGCTGCTGCATAACCACTTTTTGCAATGCCTAATACAAGAATATTCTTATTTTGAAATTCAGTTACAGTTTTCAATTACATCCACACCCCGATATAAATTCCTAACACAGCTAATAAAAATCCTGCAGACCAAAACGTCACAACAACACGCCACTCTGACCAACCACATAATTCATAATGATGGTGTAATGGACTCATTTTAAAGACACGTTTTCCTGTTGTTTTAAATGAAATGACCTGAATGATAACCGATAAAGTTTCCATTACGAATACTCCGCCAATAATTACAAGTAGCAATTCTTGTTTTAATAAAATCGCTACAGCTGCAATGGCTCCACCTAAAGCTAATGAACCTGTATCTCCCATAAACACTTTTGCTGGATTCGCATTGAATACTAAAAATCCAAGTACAGCTCCTACAACTGCCATACAAAATATCGCTACTCCAAATTGCTCTTGTGCCACAGCAATAATACTAAATGCTCCAAATGCAATAGCAGCTGTTCCTGATAATAAACCATCTAAACCGTCAGTTAAGTTAACTGCATTTGATCCACCAATAAGCATAAATAGTACAAGTACAAAATACGCCCAACCTAATTCAAACTTAACATCCGTTCCCGGAATCATGATGTATGTGTGGAACGCTTGCCCTTTTCCAATTAAAAAGAATGCAATAGCAATAACAAGCTGACCTACTAATTTTTGTTTTGATGTTAAACCAAGATTTCTCTTCTTAACTACCTTTATGTAGTCATCTAAAAATCCAATCAATCCGTAACCAAACGTCACTAATAGTAATAACGAAACCTCTGCACCTAAATAATTAAACTTAATCGCCATAATAAGTGAAGTTACCATCATAGATACGTATATGACGATACCACCCATTGTTGGTGTCCCTGATTTTTTTTGATGTGACTTTGGTCCTTCATCACGAATACTCTGTCCGAACTTTAATTTTCTTAAAAATGGAATAAACAATGGCGAAAGGGCAACAGAAATTAAGAATGCTACCCCAGCCGTTACTAATAAACCTTGCTCAAGCACATGTAGTCCTCCTCTCACGTTGTTACTCTTCGTTGCTTAAACGCCCTTTAATTGCTTCTTTAGCAACTTCACGATCATCAAAATGATGAACTTCTTTACCAATAATTTGATACGTTTCATGACCCTTACCAGCAATAATAATGATATCATCTGCTTTCGCTTTAGTGATTGCATGGTGTATCGCTTCTTTTCTATCAATAATCACTTCATAATTTTTCCCACTTGCACCATGTACCATATCATCTAAAATAGCCGCTGGATCTTCACTTCTTGGATTATCTGATGTGTAAATTGCATGAGTTGCATATTTTGTTGCAACACTTGCCATTATCGGTCTCTTCGTTCGGTCCCTATCGCCGCCACAACCAACGATACAATACACATCACCTTTTGCAAATTGTTTTGCAGTTTTTAATACATTTTCTAAACTATCCGGCGTATGTGCGTAATCAACAATAACTGTATAATTTTGTCCTCCATCAACAACTTCAAAACGCCCTGGAACCCCAGCTAGTTCTTTTATAACAGCAATGATTGTTTCTAATTTCACACCCGAAACAAGTCCTGCTGCTGTTGCTGCAAGTACGTTATATACATTAAATTTACCTATTAATTTCATCGTAACATTTACACTTTCATATGGTGTGACAAGCGTAAATGTAGTCCCGCCACTCGTCATAACGATATTTTTTGCCATAATGTCACTTGTTGTATCAATACCATATGTTACAACTGTTGCTGCAGTACTTCTCATATACTCTTCTGTTACATTATCATCGCTATTCAGCACAGCGTACTTTTCGCCATTATGATTATAACTATTGCCAAGCTGTGCAAATAGTAACCCTTTTGCATGTTTATATTCTTCCATCGTTTGATGATAGTCTAAATGATCTTGTGTTAAATTCGTAAATACCGCTACATCGTAATCACATCCGTGTACACGACCAAGATCTAACGCATGTGACGAAACTTCCATTACCGTGCTGTCCACACCTTGTTCAACCATTTTTGAAAACGTCTGTTGAAGTGTTAGTGCATCTGGTGTTGTATTTTTCACCTCAAATGTTTCATCACCGATTTTCATATTAATCGTTCCAATTAGCCCTGTTTTATGACCATGTGCTCGCATAATCTCATCCATAATATGCGATGTTGTTGTCTTTCCATTTGTACCTGTAATTCCGATTAAATGTAACTTGTGTGTCGGTTGACCATAAAAATAATCAGCTAAAACCGCTAACGAACGAAAAGTATTTTTCACAAGTACAACTGGAACGTCAACATCAATTGGTCTTTCCGCAACAATAGCAGCCGCTCCTTGTGCCGCTGCTTGCTTAGCAAAATCATGGCTATCAACCGTATATCCTTTCATACATACAAATAAGCTTCCCTCTTTCACTTTACGTGAATCAGCTTCTATAGATGTGATTTCTGGATTTTCTTTTGGAACAACTGGAAAATCATGCAAACATGATACAAGTGTATGCAACTTCATTTCACTAAACCCTCTCTACATTGTTTATTTATCTTTTTTTAGTAAGCAACACATTACCTCCTATATAAGGAGGTAAGTGCTACTGACCTATTTATGAATGAGACACTTACTGTCTCAAATTAAGTAACTGTTCTATAAAGAACTCACTTCCACCAATTGTACCATAAAACGTACTATGTTACCTTTAATTCCCGAAGTAAATTCTAATTTTTGAGCCTTCTTTTACTTTAGCTCCCGCTTCTGGTGATTGTTTAATTACTTTCTCTCCATCTCCACTTATATCAAGCTTCAAATCGACGAGTTGTGTTTGTAAGTCTTTCTTTTTCATTCCAATTAAATTCGGAACTTCCACAGTTGGTGTATCGCCCCATTTATATTCTTTCTCAACTTGTTCTTTTCTCGGTTTCACTCCCATAACAGGAAGCGCATCTCGAAGAATATTCCCGACAATTGGAGCTGCTACCACTCCACCAAACTGTGTAACCCCTTTTGGATTATCAACAGCAACATACACAACAATCTCTGGATCATCCGCTGGAGCAAATCCGATAAAAGATACTATATAATTATTCTCTAAATATTTACCATCTTTCACCTTTTGAGCAGTACCCGTTTTTCCACCTACACGATATCCATCAATATAAGCACCTTTACCAGAACCTTTCGCTACAACATTCTCTAATGCATAACGAACTTTTTCTGAAGTTTCCTTGGAAATAACTTTTCTTTTCTCAACAGGTGTCTTTTTACTAACAACTTGATTATTTTTCGGATCAATAAACTCCTTAGCTATATACGGCTGATACAATGTTCCACCATTTACAGCCGCCGCTACAGCTGCTACTTGTTGAATCGGTGTAACAGAAACCCCTTGGCCGAATGAAGTTGTTGCTTGCTCTACTGGACCAACTTTATCTAAATTAAATAAAATCCCACTGCCTTCACCTTGCAAGTCAATTCCAGTCTTCTGCCCAAAACCAAAATTACGAATGTATTTAAATAATCGGTCTTTACCAAGGCGATCACCAAGTTCAATAAATCCCGGGTTACATGAGTTTTGAACGACTTCTAAAAACGTTTGACTGCCATGACCTCCTGCTTTCCAGCATTTCAATCTAGCTCCACCTACTTCAGCTGCTCCATCATCATAAAACGTATCCTTCTCTAAGTCTACTAAATTTTCATTCAATGCTGCAGCTAATGTAATGATCTTAAATGTTGAACCAGGCTCATACGTACTCCATACAGGTAGATTTCTGTTATACACTTCTGGAGAGACACTTTGAAAATCCGCTGGGTCAAAACTCGGTCGACTAGACATCCCTAAAACTTCACCATTTTTAGGGTTCATCGCAATCGCAATCATACCGTCAGGATTATAAGTTGACTCCGCAATATTCATTTCTCTTTCCATAATCCTTGTAATACGCGCATCGATTGTTAATCCTAAATTTAAACCGGCTTCTGGCTTTTTGAAATCATCACCAACATTAGGCATCCTTTGTCCTTTCGCATCTGCAAAAAAACGCACATGACCTTTGTCCCCATTTAGCTCTTTATCATAATATTTTTCTAGTCCCATAAGACCTTGGTTATCGCTACCTGCAAAACCTAATACATGTGATAAAAAGTTTCCAAATGGATAGTACCGGATAGAATCCTCTGCGATATACACGCCCTTCAGACTTAATCCTCGTACTTCTTTCGCTTTGTCATGTGATATTTTCCTTCCGCCTTTATCTAACCTTACAATCGATTCTTTTTTTGTAATCCTTTTATAAATCTCATCTTTTTCCACACCTAATACTGCAGCTAACTTCTCTGCAGTCTCTGCTGGTTTTTCAATTTGCCTCGGTACAACAAAGACAGTTGGAGCACTTTTATTCGTGGCAAGTTCCACACCATTTCGGTCTAAAATTTTCCCACGTTCGGGTTCAAAAGTAATATTACGACTCCATGAATCTTTCGCACGATCCGTTAACATATTCCCAAGAAAAAATTGCACATATCCAAGACGAATATCGATAATCGTGAAAATAAGTATACCTGATATAAGTATAAAAATAAGTCGTTTTCTAACTGTTACATTTGATACACGCATATCGGAACAAGCCTCCCTTACGCCTAGCTTGTTCCAATATATGCTTGTACTTATTTAATTAGAACTTATTCTCTATTTACCATTACGGCTTTTCTGCTTCTTGCTGTGGTTCGAGTGGCGGTACGAGTGTGACACCTAATTCTGTACCAGGTTGTAATAATGTTCCTTCCGCCACACTTTGTTCTGTTACGTATCCTGTACCAGAAGGTTTCAAGTTAAGCTGTAATGTCTTCGCTAAATTCATAACATCACGCAGTGCCCATCCTTGTATATTTGGCATTGTAGGCTTATCTCCTACCAAGAAGACTCGGTCGCCTTTTAATGTTTGTTCAGTCGCTTTTGGTACTTGTTGCTGTACTTTCCCTTCACCTAGTACGATTGGACGAAGTTTTGCTTTATCAATCGCTTTCCCCGCTTCAGCCATCGTTTTACCATTTACATCCGGAACAGTAGTTTGTTGTTCTTTCAGATGTTTTTTCGGATCTTTCACTTCATTTGGCTTAATCTTTAAATACTCTAAACTATTTTTTGTTACATATTTAAAAATATCAGCTAACGGTTGTGCACCGTTCTCATCATCTTTTAATTTCGGCTGTTTAACAGCTACATACACAACAAGTTGTGGATCGTCCATTGGTGCCATACCTAAGAATGAGAATATATAATTCTGTCTCCCTGTCATATAGCCGCCTTTTCCATCCGGAATTTGCGCTGTACCTGTTTTACCACCAACTGAATATCCATCAATTTTATAAGCTGTCCCTGTACCTTTCGGAGATGTAACAACACGTTCTAATAATTGTCTTACTTGCGCTGCTGTTTCCTTTGTAACAGGTTTTCCTACTTCTTCTGGCTTATGTTCTAATTTTACTTTGTCTGTTATCGGATCTACAATTTTATCAATTGCATAAGGTTTCATCATTTTCCCATCATTTGCAATGGCCGTTGCAGCTTGTACAAGCTGAATTGGTGTTACAGTGGAACCTTGTCCAAAAGCTGTTGTCACTTGTTGTATTTGCTGATCAAATAAAATTGTATTCGATCCTTCACCTGATAAATCAATGTTCGTTTTTTCATCTAATCCAAAACTATGAATATATTTTCGGAAACGTTCTGGACCAAGTTTTTGATCTCCTAAAATTGCAAACGCTACGTTTGAAGAACGCTCTACCCCTTCATCAAACGTGATAGAGCCCCAACCAGCACCACCGTTATGATCTTTTATTTTCCTATTTCCGACTTGATATGTCCCGGACTGATAATAATCTTGCCCTTTGTACACACCTTCATTAATGGCTGCCGCTAACGTGAAAATTTTCATTGTTGATCCAGGTTCAAATGCATTGGCAATTGCATCATTGAAGAAATATTTAATTTGACGATCATTAGGGTCATAACTAGGTTTAGTAGACATCGCTAATATTTTCCCAGTTTTCGGATCTGCAACAATCCCTATTAAACTTTCTGGCTCATATTGCTTACTTGCTGCTTTCATCGCGTCTTCTAAATAACTTTGGACACGTTGATCAATTGTTAAATACGCGTTATCTCCATTTTTAGGTGCCTTTACATTAACTTTTCCACCATCAAGGGACACACCTTTACGATCACCTGTATACGCTACTTCTCCGTTCGAAGCACTTAAGTATTTATCCAAGCTTTTCTCTATGCCAAATTGACCTACCGAGGTTCCATTCTCATTTGGTTTTGCATGACCTATAACGTAAGATGCAAAATCACCGTTTGGATACACCCTTGCATTTTCTGTAATAAAAGATATTCCCGGCAACTTCAACGCTTCTATTTGTTCCTTCTTTTCTTTCGTCAAATCCTTGCCTAACGTTCCAAATTCGACTTGACTTCTACCTTCCTTATTTAAAGAAGCTAAAATATCCTCTTCGCCTTTTCCAAGTACTCCTGCAATTTTCTTTGCAGTATCTTCTTTATTCTCAACTGAGTTAGCACCTTTTAGTGCAGCTACCATTTTGTAAGAGTTTGCATCTTGCGCTAACACATGACCGTTTTGATCATAAATGGTTCCTCGGTTCGCTTCAAGAACTCCTTTTTTACTATGCTTTTGTTTAGCAAGTGCATCTAAATCCTGATTATGAACTGTTCCTGTTGATTGTATGTAAAAAAATCGGGCTAATAACAGCAAAAAGAGCAGGAGGAAAAATATCATAAAATAACCTGCTCCCTTATTGGTATGAAATTTAGTCATATTCTTCTTCATCGTTCCTTCACACCTATTGCCTTATTTGAGGCCTTTCACATTATTCGCATTAATTTCTAGCCCGTGTTTTTTTGCAACTTCAGCGATTCGTTCATAGCGACTTAACTTCTCTACTTCAGCTTGTAATTCTTGATTTTCTTTTTGCTGCTGTACAATTTTTTCTTCTATCGTCGCTGCTTCTACATTAACTTGATAAAGGCCTGCTTTATTTCCAATAAACGCGACACAGGCATACAATAAAAAGCCAATAAACGCTACATACAACAGTTTTTCGATTCTTGTAATTTTTGCTTTAACCTTCGGCTTAGCCATCTGCTGTGGGGGCGTTTGAATTTGCACCTCTTCTTGCGCTTGTTGTTTGTACTTTACAGCTAAATTAGTCATACCTCTCTCTCCCTTTTATCGTTTTTCAGCGATTCTCAACTTCGCAGAACGCGCACGATTATTTTCTTCTAGCTCTATATCAGAAGGTAAAATCGGTTTTCTTGTAATAAGCTTTAATTTCGGCTTAAATTCATCAGGAATAATCGGTAATCCTGGCGGCAATTGTGGCGTTGTACTATTTCGCTTAAACGTTGTTTTACAAATACGATCTTCTAATGAATGGAATGTTATAACACTAACCCTTCCACCTGGCTTAACCATCTCAATAGCAGATTCCAATGCTTCTTCAAATACTTTTAATTCATCATTTACAGCTATACGAATTGCCTGAAACACTCGCTTAGCAGGATGCCCACCCGTTCTACGAGCTGGAGCCGGAATACCTTCTTTAATTAGCTCTACTAATTCTCCTGTCGTTTCAATAGCTTTATTCTCACGATAAGCTTCAATTTTTCTTGCAATTTGTTTTGAAAATTTCTCTTCACCGTATTGGAAGAAAATCCTTACAAGTTGTTCATATGACCAGCTATTTACAACATCATACGCTGTTAATGGGGCATCTTGATCCATCCGCATATCTAGCGGTGCATCATGATGATAACTAAAGCCTCGTTCTGGTGTATCTAATTGTGGGGATGAAACACCTAAATCAAATAAAATGCCATCTACTTCTGTTATACCTATTTCCTGCAGTTTTTCAGCTAAATAACGGAAGTTACTCTTTACTGTTATAAACTGTTCACCGTATGAAGAGAACTTTTCTTTCGCGTTTTGAATCGCTATCTCATCTTGATCAAACGCTATTAATTTTCCACCTTCAGTTAATTGGGATAATAAATAAGAACTATGTCCTCCTCCCCCCAGTGTACAATCTACATATGTACCATCTGGCTTTATATCTAAGCCGTCTACTGTTTCCTTTAAAAGCACTGTTACGTGTTTAAACATTGTTGCACCTACTCTTTTTCCAATTAATTATGTTGAATGTATCCCTTCCTCTAAACACATATTTCACGCTTAGAGAATGAAATAATACGAAAGAACGACTCATTTAACTTACCAACAAAGGCAACATACTATACAAATCGCTATTTTCTTTTATTATATACTAAATTTTATCATCTTTTGCGGGAATTTAAATAAAAAACTGTCGAAAAAGCGAATAATACGTTTACATTTTGTGCTATTTTGTCATATATTTAAGTATCCAACACAATTTCCATATCTAACATTTTTTGATTGATAATTCAGAAAAAAAAACACTTCACAGTAAATTCAACGGAATAAAAATAAAATCCTGCTCCAAAGAGCAAGATTTTATAGTTTTATAACATGATGTTTTCCGTCCCAAGAAAAAGGGTTTTCCATTACACGATCAACGAAATCCAAACCAAACTGATTTAAATAATAACATACATTCCACACACGTTCTTGCGGTGCACCTAATGGACGAAGTGCGAATTGTATACGGCGAAATTTATTTAGCTGAACCTCATACTTTTTCTCAACATTTCTTTTCAACATTCTTTCCAACAGTTCAATTTGTTCATTAATTTTCAATTCGTTTTTCCCTGCAAACGCACCTAACCCTGGCTCTATTTTCTTTACAAATTGCTGTAAAGATGTATGAATATCGGCAATTTCTTTTTTCGCCTTTTCAAAATGATCATCAATCGGTTCCTCTATTTGATTAGACAACCAGTTTTCACGCAGTTTATCGACATCATTTAAAAACGGATCAATTTCTCTCAATTGCAGATCGAATAAATCTGTCGCTATATCTCTCTCCACATAAGTAATTGTAAGACGAGGAACGACAGGTGGCATTTGAAAACCGACAGTATGGAATACTTGTTGTAATTCACTCCAATAAGCTAATTCCCCTGGACCTCCAATAAATGCGAGCGTAGGAAATACATACTCTTGCATAAGAGGACGTGTTACAACATTATTACTAAAACGTGCCGGATTTCTCTCCATCTCTTCAATCAACTCTTCGTATGAAAAGGAATGCGCCCCATCCTTTCCAACAAACTTCCCTTGATGCTCTTCAAGCAATACTCGTTCATTATCTATTTCCATGAATATATGCACTGCATGAGACTTCGTTTCAATAATCGGTTTGTATCCTAGTTCTTTAATTACTTCCTGCTGATTACGAAGGCCCTTTTGTACCTCTTTATACTTACTTATAATTCGCTTAAAAAATGGAATTTCTAACTTTCTTAATTCAGGATGATGTGAATCAACAAGGATTAAACCAGAATTAGCAAAGATTTTCGTAATAAGATGAGCAAAGAAATCTACATACGTATTCGATTTTTTCAAAGCATCATCAACAAATTTTAATACATCTTTTGTAAAATTTGTTTCTGGGTATGTTTTAAAAATCTCTTCAATCCAATTTCTACAATCTTCAACAGAAAGTTCAGACTCAGAAGCACTTGCCTTTTTCGGATTACGGTCATAAAAAATAGTTTTTTTCATCTTTTTATTTTTCGCTACAAAAGTATGATTAATCTCATCCATATCATGGTCTTCACCCGCAATCCAGAAGACAGGGACAACTTTAACTCCTAAACTTTCTTCCTTTTCCTTTGCAAGCTGTAAAATTGAAATAACTTTATGAATTGTATAAAGCGGTCCAGTTAATAACCCCGCTTGTTGTCCAGCTATAACAACATATGTATTTTCATCTCCAAGCGCTTTTACATTTTGAAGTGTAGATTCTCCCGCTTGTAATTTTGTATTATATTCTAATAAATGCGCTACTAAATCTTGGCGGAAAAACTCCCTTTCACGCAAATCATGTAAACGTTGTTTAAAAGCATCTTCTGTTAACATATAATCAAAACATGACTGTATCTCTTTTTTACCGTTCATATAGTCCGCTACAATACCTTGTTGCGGAACAGAGATTTCTTTTATCTCCATATAATTCTTCCTTTCGTATCCAGTTCTCTCACCAATCCACATTGTAGTCAATGTTTCACGTAAAAGCAAAGAATAACACTTATACTCTTGTTTCTAAACCTTTTATTGCATCGAACAAAAATTGAAGTGTCGGAACTGGTCGTTGCTGTTTCTTAGCTTCTTCTAATACATATCCAACAATCGCATTAATTTCCGTCTGTCTACTCGCTCTTACATCCGCTAGCATAGAAGATGTATTACGAGACGTTCCTTCACACACATTTCGTACCATTTGCCATACCATTTCTTTTTCTCCTCTAATAAGAAATGCTGCCTCCTGAAACACTTGCTCCATCATTTGATAAAAAAAACGATTCGTGATTAATTCACCATTCTTAACTCCCAATAGTGCTGTCAACGGATTGATACATACATTTACTACTAATTTTTTATGCATAATCTCTTCCCAATCCGTTTCTATTTGAACTGGAAAATAAGCAACAGGAAAATAATTGAATATTTTTTTAAAATGTATAGATTGACCACAAACCACTCCAAATTTTGTTACCCCTATCCCAGTATGATGAACGATATGCCCTCCCTCTTTTTTCGCACCATGTTCTACAATACCAACAGCTATATTTTTACTCCCTATGTTCAGCATCTTTTGAAGATGCGACATTCCGTTTTGCAAAAAGATTAATGATGATGCCCCTTCCACAAACGGTAGTACGTCATCTATATGATATTGCTTCACAGCAATAAATATATAATCTAAATTTTGCGCTACCATACTTTCTATCGGTAAAACAGATGGATATACTGTTTCACATCTTCCATCTCTAATACAAGTTACACCTATTTCATTTAATTCTTCAGCTTGCTTAGCTGTTCTTGTAAACAACGTAACATCTTGGTTATTTTTTTGTAAATAAAATGTATACAATAGACCAATAGCACCTGGTCCGACAATTCCAATTTTCATTTTCACACAAGGAATTCACACTAAGTGCCCTTGCCTTCCCCCCTTTATATCTTTTTAAAGCACCTGAGCACGCCCTATAATTCCGCTGTCCTCTGCCCAACAAATATACTCTCATTTTTCACTATGTATGTACCACCTATTAATACGCTTCTACTCTTAGTTTAGCAAATCCTCAAAAAAAATAAAAAAAGAAATATACTATCTTCTTCATAAAAATAAAAAAATGAGTTATACTATTATTATAAATATTTTTACTTTTCTGCATTCAACGAGACAAGAAAAGGATGTGATGTAATGGGATTCCCAAAAGTTGAGCGCTTGCTCATCAATTATAAAACGTTAGATGAATTCAAAAAATTTAAAGGGTGCGGAGCCCAGGAACTATCTATGCTGGAAGAATTGCAAGCAAACATTATTGAAAACGACAGTGAATCTCCATTTTACGGTATTTATTATGGCGGATCACTAATCGCACGTATGAGTCTATATATGAAAAGAAACGGCGGAGAACCATTCGAAATTACAGGTCCCTACCTAGAACTTTATAAACTTGAAGTATTACCAACTTTTCAAAAACAAGGATTCGGGCAAATGCTTGTAAATCATGCGAAACAAATGCAATTTCCTATTAAAACGATAGCACGTATTCATTCAGCTGGTTTTTGGGATAAATTAAATTTCAACCCCGTATCAGTAACTGATGGAGATTTTTATATTTGGCAGCCAGAAGCAAATTTGAATGCGGTTACAAACGAAGAATCGGCTTAAGAAATAAAAAAACAGCTGTATAACAGCTGTTTTTTATTTCTTAAGCTTCTCTAACTTCTCATTCGAGCGAGCATTGTTTCTTTCCGCTACCATTACACTTCTTTTTTGATCGATATAATCAAGTAGTGTTCTATACTCTTCTTCATATACTGATAATCGCTCCAGAAGACGCTCTCTTTCTGTTTGTAATGATTCAACTTGTTGTTGCAACACTGTTAAAGAGTTTTCATCTTTATAATTTTGCAAGAAATCAATAACATCATTCAACGTAATTGACGTAGGTTCTAACACCTTTGTCTCTTTCACTTCATAATTTTCTACTTTACGAAGTTGCTTTGCTTCCTCAATACGTTCTTTATATTGCTTTCTTACGTAAGAATTCCATCTAAACCCACATGCTGCTGGTGTACGAGATAAATTTTTCCCCACTTCCTTAAAGGCAGAAAGTTGTGTTCCACCTTCTCGAATATGCCGGAGTACTACTTCTGCCAGAAGCAAATCTTCATCATCAGTCCAAGCATCTTGTCTTGTTGTCGCCATCTCTCTAGTCCTCCCTATGCATTTTTTATTAAGCATATGCAGTTACTAGAAAAGATAGAATACAACAACTAAAGATTAAGACAAAAAAAATAAACGCAGAAGATATCTTCTGCGTTTATTTTCCCGCAATTACTTGCTGATTACTTCTTTACCTTTGTAAGTACCGCATGCTTTACATACACGGTGAGCTAATTTCGCTTCACCACAGCTTGGGCACTCTACCATACCAGGTACTGATAATTTGAAATGCGTACGACGCTTTCTTTTTACTGTTTTAGAAGTTCTTCTAAAAGGTACAGCCATTCTTCCCACCTCCTTAAAAGAAATAGTTATTTTCATATGAAGGCCTGAACCAGTCTTCCGATTATTTGTCAAAAAACTTTGCAAGTCCTGCCAATCTTGGATCAACAGTCTTTTCTTTGTCTTCTTCCGAAATCACTTGCCAGTCTTGACCTTGCGTCGGTGCTCCACCAGAAACATCATCACTGAAAATTTGCATTGGAATCTCCAAAAGTATATTTTCCTTGATTACGGGCAGTAAGTCAAGTACTTCTCCTTCTAAAGAATGAATTTCAGCTTCAGTTTCAAATTCTTCTTGTGAAGTTTGGAACACCTCAGTTGTTTTAATGTCAAATGGTAATGTCACATCTACTAAAGAGCGAGAACATGGTAAAACCATGCTTCCAGTTATATGTAGATGAAACGTAAACTTACCGGAGCCAAAATCAACTCTTCCCGTTACATGAACAGGATTAATTTCACGAATATCTTTCTCGACCTCTTTTAGCTCACTTACATCTACCATCTCATCCAATGTCAATCCTTTATTTCTCAATTTATTCAATTGATGGATGGACCATTTCATATCATATCACCTCAAGGCAACAAACAAAATTATAGCTAGCCATTTTATATTTGTCAATGTTTTTTCTTTACACTATAATGAAGTCATCATAGTAAATAATATATAGAGTATCACGTTTTTCAAAAAGATGCTACATCGAAAGGAGAGATTACCATAAAAGCTGGTGGTATTGTTGTTGAATATAACCCTTTTCATAACGGTCATCTTTATCATGTGCAACAGACAAAAAAGTTAACACAATCTGATATAATAATTGCCGTTATGAGTGGTCCTTTTTTACAGCGTGGTGAGCCCGCACTCATTTCCAAATGGTATCGCACTAAAATGGCCTTAGCAAACGGCGTAGACCTTGTTGTAGAGCTTCCATACGTCTTTGCAACACAAAAGGCTGAAACCTTCGCAAATGGTGCTATTTCCATTTTAAATGCCCTACGTGTTTCTGAAATTTGTTTCGGTAGTGAGGATGGACAAATCGAAAATTTTTATAATACCATCTCCGTACAAAAAAACGAAGAAGAGACTTTTAACTACCTTGTAAAACAATTCATGGACGCTGGTAATAGTTATGCAAAAGCAACATCGGATGCTTTCTCACACATTTTAACATCTGAAAAAAACATAGATATGTCACAACCAAATAATATTTTAGGCTTCCAATATATGAAAGCAATTCTGTCACAAAATAGCTCTATACAAACTCAAACTATAAAAAGATTTGCCTCTCATTATCATGATGAAACATTTAATGACCAACATATTGCAAGCGCAACAAGCATCCGAAAACAACTCTTTAGCGAAGAAGGATCATTTACAACAATTAAACCTTTTCTCCCACAGGCAACCACTTCGCTTTTAGCAAATTACAAACAAAACTACGGGATATTACATAATTGGGAACAATACTTTTCATTTTTTAAATATAGACTCATGACGATGTCTCCAGGGGACTTACGACATATATATGAAATAGAAGAAGGTTTAGAGCATCGTATTTTATCAAAAATACAAAACAGTTCCTCCTTCTATTCATTCATGGAAGCATTAAAAACAAAACGTTATACATGGACTAGATTACAAAGAGCTTGTACACACATTTTAACAAACACAACAAAAGAGGAAATACGTAGCGCAAATATAGAACAACACGCACCATATATTCGCCTGCTAGGCATGTCACAAAAAGGACAAACTTACCTTTCAAAAAACAAGAAAAAAATCGAACTTCCAATCCTTACTCATACAAAAACATTCGACCATGCCGCTTTAGATATAGAGAAAAAAGCAAACTCTGTATATTTCTCCATCATGCACGAACCGTTACGCACACAACTATTAAAACAGGATATAACACACCATCCTATTCGCTATGATGAAACAACTACAAAATTCCTATAAAAAACCTCTCTATTTCAGAGAGGTTTTTTCCTTATCCATCTTTTCTAAATATGTTAACGCATCATCCAGAGTATCTACTGGTACAATTTTCATTTTTGTTTTAATATCCTTTGCAGTCTCAAGTGCATCTTTATAGTTCGATTTCTCCGCACCTTTTTCATTTGGCGCAAAGAACACTTCAGCCCCGGCATCGCTAGCAGCCACCACTTTTTGATTTATACCACCAATCGGGCCCACTTCTCCTTTTTCATTAATTGTACCTGTTCCAGCTATTTCATGTCCTTTCGTTAAGTCTTCTTCCACAAGTTGATTATATATTTCTAATGTGAACATTAAACCTGCGGATGGTCCACCAATTTCATGAGAATTAATTTTCACTTTCGGATCGACCACTAATTCTCTTTCCGTAACGATAGAAACACCTATACCGACACGTCCATTCCCATTAGGAATCGTCTTTACATTTAAATTCTCTTTCAATTGTTTTCCATTTCTCATGTACTCAATACTTACAGCATCGTTTTCTTTTTTCCCTGTCATATATTCAATAAATTGCTCCGTCTTTTCAAATGTTTTTCCGTCAACAGCTATAATAACATCACCAAGCTTAAGCTTTCCTTCTGACGGCATTCCTTTTGCCACACCAGCAACTAATACACCTTTATTTTCAAAAGATACTGAGCGATTTGCACGTTTATATGCATTATAAATTGCTGCATTTTGCGAATCTTTCATCGCATAATTTTGGCGAAATTGATATTCTTCATCACTCTCACCTTTTTGCAATATTTCTTCCGCTTTCGAAATATGTGTATATTTATTAAACTGTGCCGCTATTAAATTCACCACATTTGCTGGTCCCATTGAAACCGTAACAAGCATAAAATCACCAGATTCTTTCGTTCCACCCTCAACTTGAACATAAGGCTCTAATTTGGCAGCCATTCCTGGTTTTGTTACATAATACGGTAAACGTACGTAAACAAGTAACATCGCCAATATAACCCCTATTAAGATTGCATATATAAACCGAAAACGCTTAAACATTATGTTTCTCCTTCCACTGCTCAATTAATAAATAAATATTTGAAACATGTTTTTCTGCTTCTACTTCTCCAACTCGAATAATGTCTTCAATGTTTGTAAAAGCACGTGAACTAAATTGCTCTACAGCTGGTCGCATCATTAAATCCGATGCAATTTGCCGATTCATTACAAGCTCATGCTGCATAATTTCAATACTTTGCATAATTACGTCATAAATGGACGTAACATCGCCATTCACCTTAATTGGAGATACATCAACAGCGATAACAATATCGGCCCCTAACTCTTTCACAACCGATACTGGGATGCGATCAATGACTCCACCATCCACTAATAATCTTCCATCTATTTTTTCTGGTACAAACACTCCAGGAACAGATATGCTAGCCCTCACCGCATCTGCAACTGGCCCACTTGTAAAAACCACTTTTTCCCCCTTCAATATGTCAGTAGCCACAACAGCCGTCGGGATATCTAACTCTTCTAAATTTTTATTATATGTAAACATTTTAATCATATCTTTGACACGTTTTCCAGCAATAAATCCCATTTTCGGTACCGTGAAATCTAAATAATACTTCCGCTTAAAAACAGATGCCAATTTATACAATCTTTCAACGTTACTACTTGCCGCATAAAACGTACCTATTAGCGCCCCCATACTACTTCCTGCAATCATGTGAATAGGGATACCCGCTTCCCTTAAAACCTTTATTACACCAATATGAGCAAACCCTTTCGCTCCTCCAGACCCAAGTGCTAAACCAATCTTTGGTTCTTTCATTTTTCTCACCCTTTAATTTTTTTCATTCCTTTTTCATACTTATGGTCTAAATTCACTACGTATCCACGTATACTGAAATGAACGTTTTTTGGGACAAAGGGGGATTTACTTACATGTATGAAAAATGGAAAACCGCTTTCCTTACCATATCAACGCTATTTTTAACCTTTTCTCTTGTACTCCACCCCCAAGCCGCTTTGCAAGCTTCTATTCGCGGGTTAAATATATGGTGGGAAGTTGTATTCCCTTCACTACTACCGTTTTTCATCATTGCGGAACTTCTAATTAGTATCGGTGTTGTAAAATTTATTGGCGTTATATTAGAACCACTCATGCGCCCACTTTTTCGCGTTCCAGGGATAGGCGGATTTGTTTGGGCGATGGGAATGGCTTCTGGTTTCCCTGCAGGCGCCAAATTAAGCGCTAGACTACGAAAAAGCAATCTTTTAACTCAGATTGAAGCGGAGCGCCTCGTTTCTTTCACAAATTCTTCCAATCCACTTTTTATTTTCGGTGCTGTGTCTATCGGTTTTTTTAATAATCCGAAATTAGGAATTATATTAGCCGCTGCCCATTATTTCAGTAACTTTGCTGTCGGATTAATTATGCGTTTTTACGGCGATAATACCGCTTACAAAAATAATACACACACTACAAAAAAACGTCGCTTTCAAAACCCTTTTTTAATTCTTCACGAGACACGCTTACAAGAAAAAAGACCAATTGGTAAATTACTTGGGGATGCCATTGTTTCTTCTATTCAAACATTACTTATGATTGGCGGATTTATTATTTTATTCTCTGTGTTAAATAAAATGATTACTGTATTCCACATTACAGCAGCTCTTTCTTTTATTATGCAACATATTTTATCATTCTTCCAACTAAGTACAGATTTTAGTATACCTATATTATCAGGTATTTTCGAAATGACACTCGGAAGCCAAATGATTAGTCAAATAAATGAAACACCACTCTTACAACAAGCTATGGTAACAAGCTTCATTTTAGCATTTAGCGGTCTTTCTATTCAGGCACAAGTTGCTAGCATATTAGCTGAAACAGATATCCGATTTAAACCCTATTTTTTCGCACGAATTATTCAAAGTATTCTTGCCCCTATTTTTACATTTGTATTTTGGACACCATTTTATGAGAAAGTGAGTTCTTTCTCATCTATGCCAAAAGATATTCCTGTATTTTTATCCGAGCATCCTTCTATACTACATGAACTTTGGACATCTTTTATACATTATGGACCAATTTTTACATTATTTTGTCTATACTTATATGTTATTTTATTATTTTTGCGCACATATAAAGAAAAACCCCGTTCACTTTAACGGGGTTTGAAACTTTTCTTTTAAAGCACGCTCTACAATAGGAGGTACAAGATCTACTACACTTCCTCCATACCTCGCAACTTCTTTTACAATACTCGAGCTTAAAAATGAATATTGGTTGTTTGTCATAATAAAAAATGTTTCAATATTTTCATCTAATTTTCGATTCATAGAAGTAATTTGCATCTCATATTCAAAATCAGAAACTGCTCGTAAACCACGTAATATTGCATTTGCATTACGCATTTTTGCATACTCTACTAATAGCCCACTATGCGAATCTACCTTTACATTCGGGATATCCTTTGTCGCTTCTCGAATTAGTTCTAATCGCTCTTCAACTGAAAAGAATGGTTTTTTTGATGAATTGTTTAAAACGACTACGTACACCTCATCAAATACTTTTGCTCCCCTTTTAATAATATCCAGATGCCCAAGGGTAATTGGATCAAAACTTCCTGAAGAAATAGCTATACTTGTCATTCTGTCCCCTCACCTTCATACTTATAAATCGATATTGCAGTAATCCCATAATTCTCAGCTCGTACTTTTACAAGCCTTCCTATTGAATTAGGTAAAACTACATCATTACCATGCTCTGCCATAATTAATCCATCACTATGTAGCAATCCATGTTGATCCATTACACTAATTAAAGATACAATTTTTTGCTCTTTATATGGAGGATCTATTAATATAAGATCGAATGACATTTCACGTTTTATTAACGCCTTTACTGCACGTTCAGCATCATTTCGATATACTTCAGCTTGTTCCTGTACTCTACAACTTTCTAAATTTTGATGAATTACTTTTATTGCTTTACTATCCCGATCAACAAAAATTACTTTATCGATCCCTCTGCTCAAAGCCTCAATTCCAAGACCACCACTACCACCAAATAAATCAAGGGCGATACCACCATCAAAATAAGGACCTATCATATTAAAAATAGATTCTTTTACTTTATCTGTCGTTGGACGTGTTGTATTACCAGGAACCGCTTTAAGTGGGTGTCCTTTACATTTTCCTGAAACTACTCTCATCTGTTGTCACTACCTTTATTTCAATCTATCGAGCGATTATAGAAAGCCATTCCCACTTCGGTAACAGTTAACAAACCACATTCACCTAACTATAGAAAAACTCGGCCTCAAATAACCTCTCGTTATTTTTATGTATTCATCTCATCATTCACTAATATGAACCCAATATGTATATTAGTTCCACTTTATCTTTTTTATCCTATCACAAAATAAAAAAAAGAAAAATAAAAAGCCCAACATAAAATTTAATTTCATTATGTATATCTTCATTTAGATTGGACATAAATAATTATAACAACATCACCTTCGATGTTGTTGCCAACCGCGGAGAAGACTTACGTTTCCCCATAAGTTCTTCCTCCGGTTTCTCCTCTCCCTTTGCCTTCTTACTAGTACATGCTAGTATAAGAAGGGCCCTGCTATGCAGGGTTTTTTTTCTTTGTGTGCTTTTCATTTAAAAAGTGAAATGGTACAGTAAAAGAAAGAGGAGGAAAAGATATGATTCAACGCTTTATAGAACTTGGAGAAGGCTACTCTGATTTATATGAATTACTTGAAATTGCCAAAACAAATCAAGAACGTATAGCACATATGTTACAATTTGAAACGATAAAAAACGATAAAAAAGTGTGTTCGCTTGTTGTAATATTAAAACCAACTACTACTGGTGATTTCCAACCATTATACATATGTCGTGAAGGCATTCCTGTATTTGAAAATAAAAAAAGTAAACGTGTCATTTTATTTGAAGAAACGGCAGAACAACTCGGAAAAAAAGTGGCTACCTTTACTGTAAAACCATCTACAACTTTCCCAGAAAAAGAACTATTTTTTAATCATTTAATTGGTATTTTACGAATGAACAATTTCATTCCTCCGATGAAATAACGTGTTATTTCAAGTGAAAAATCCCCGGCTAAATTTAGCAGGGGATTTTTTCTATTAGCTATAATCGTATTCTTTTGCTCGATCAGGACGGGAATTTTCAAATTCCGTTTTTAAATACGGGCGATACGACTGTTCTATCTTTTTCACAAAAGGAAGTTTGTTCAACTTATGCATCATATGCTCAATTTGTTCCATATCACAATATACTACAGCATATTTTAATCGTTTTGATATGTAATGTATGTTACCATATTTCCTTAAAATCTTGGCATGTTTCAATGAATGTAAATAAACAATCATACTTTGTCGTTGCCCGAACATAATCTTCTCCATCTTCTCCTTTTAAAAACATATATTTTATATTCTATGAAAACCAATCAGAAATTTATAACATTACAGGACAAACTCTGTATACGTTTTCTTCCAACTTCTAAAAAACGGGGTACATCACCCCGTTTTTTTACAACCACAACCTCCGCCAGTACCACAACCTCCACCACAGCCACCAGCATCAAAGAATGGATTTCCTGTTGGCACTTTAATGGAAGAAGACACTTCCGAACCGATTGCTACACTAACTTCGTCTAATAACTTCTGCAAAGCAGTTTCTGCTCTTTTAAAAGCTGCAACCTTATCATGTAAGTCCACAGAACGCTTTAATTCTCTCATTTTCATCGACACGGTAGTATAGTCAGGATGGTATTTTCCAAAACGCTGTACTTCCTCATACCGTTCTTTCATCGCTGTAAATTGCTGAATTAGCGTCTGAAGTTCCATATCTTCATGTAATTCTCTATAATACTTACGATAATCTTCTGCTATATCTGAACAGATAATCGCTTTTGCAAGCTGCTCTGCCTTATCTAATATTAATACGCTTTCTAGCGTCGCTACAATCATGAGAGACACCTCCGAGTATCCATCATACCACATTTAGATTAGAACTACTAATTGAAGTGACTTACTCAAAAGAAAGATATAACGTAACTATTTTTACACTATATCCGTACACACTTATACATTAATATGTTCCGCTATATTATATTTAAGAACATCCCATTTTCCACTATTTTGTTTCACATAACTAATACACGCATTTTTTAATGGTGTCTTAAATGTAATTTCATCTGGTTCAATGGCATGTAAAATCGCTTTTATCGCGTGTGAGTGAGCAACAATAATAATACGTTTGCCAAAATGAGTTGTCGCAACATCTTCTAAAGCAGCAAAGCAACGAGCTACAATCTCTTCATCTCGCTCCATACCTTCTACTTTACCCTCAGCAATCAACTCTCTAACAGCCGCAACCGGCTTCCCTGAAGCTTCTCCAAAATTCCGTTCAACAAATCGCTCATCTAATAAAATCGATTGTAATCCAACTGCCGTTGCGATTTCATTAGCCGTTTCTTGCGCTCTAATTAACGGGCTACTTATAATGATATCCCACGTTTCTTCTTGTAAAGCAGCTGCACTTTGACTCGCTTGCTTCTTACCAACTTCATTAAGCGGAATATCTTCTCGCCCCTGAATAATTTCTTGAAAATTCCAATCAGTTTGTCCATGTCGTACTAAACAAATTTCCGTCATGCTGCAACTCCTTTTTAAATAATCAACTTCTATTGTAACAAAAGTTCTGCATGACGGACATATTTTTCACTTCCAATTAGGTTGCATTTTGTTGCTTCATATACTGAAACATATCAATCATGATCGAAGCAACGGCCAATTGATTTTGAAACTTTTCCACTTTATCTGGTATCGTTTTTTTGAAATGTTGCATCGCCGCTAACTCAAAAGCCTCTTTTTCTTCAGGATTTCGTGTTAATTTTCTATACCAGTACGGTTGCTCTCTAATATAGCGAGATAAATCCTCATCAGCCTTTATAAACTCCATAATTTCTGCTCTCATCATCTTTCCCCCTAATCCTTTTGAAAGAAAAACGGGTTATTTTCTGAAGTACTTTGCTCTTGCTGCGTACGGTTACCTTGAAATTGCTGAATAACTTGTTGCACGCTCCCAATTGCACTCGTCACATTGGCTAAATGGTTCTGCATTTGTTCCACGTCCAACTTTTTAAAAAAAGAAAGCATTTGCCCCATCACATCAGCAGTTTTTTCCTCTTCAGTTCGATTATCTTTTTCTTTTTTATTTTCTTTTACCGAAGAAAACGCAGGCGCTCCATCCGGTCTATAAGTTGCCCATATTGGATCTTCTTCACCAAGTAAGTACCATTCTTCATAAAATTGTTGCCATGTTTTATGACCACTTCTAACCTCATGAACCATTTTAGGGTGATGGTTTACAAATTCTTTAAACTGTTGAATCGATGGATGTAACGGTCCTTTTGTTGTTGGCATAATCCTCACCTCTCCATGTATATCTACTATATAGTAAGAAAAAAAAGGCGCATGGTTCGCCTATTTTTAGACGATTCATGCACCTTTTTTTCTGCTATTTGCATACGGTCAGATTCCCACCTACAATTCAGTGAATACGAAGTAACTAATTTGGTAATGTGACACCCCACCGCTTACAGTTTCGCTTTATTTTCGAATAAAGTTTTGTGTATAAAATTTATCGTATACACCAACACCTAATCCTGTAAATTGTTCATTTAATAAATTCTTTCTATGCCCCTCACTATTTAACCAACCTTGCACTGCCGCAATTCCATCACTATGTTGCGCCGCTATGTTCTCACCAGCAAGTTGAAATCCTACTTTCCCGCGCTGCAAACGATCTCCTAGTGTACCTAATGTAGGTGAGTCATGAGAAAAATAATTATTGTCTTTCATATCTTTACTGTGACCAACAGCAACATCTGCTGTTTCCTGATCCCATGTTAATAACGGTAATTTATGACGACTTCGAATGATATTTGTTAAATCAAAAATTTGTTGCATATTCCCATTTTCTACTTGTTTTATTTTTTCTGGAGTCAATGGTTGTTCTGCTATTAATTCACCTGAATAAACGAGCTGATACGGTCTTTGGCGTAATAAAGTTTCATCATCCATATAACGAACACCAACAAGCTCATGTGTAAATTGATCAAAATACAATTGCGCCCATCCATCTTCTACAGGTATTAACGGTTGTTCCATGACTTCGGTATCAGATAGCTCAAATTGATAACTATTTTTCCCTCTTTTTAATGAAATTTCATGCGAAAGCGGACTTTTTTTATATACTTCTTCATATTTTTCATTTATATAATAAGGTGGAACCTTAACTTGTTCACCAGCTGCGTATGCCGTTACAACTTTACGTTCAGAAACTCCAAATTGAACATACTGAGTTAAATCCTGGTTGTATACCCACCATTCATATCCGTATGCAGATGGCTCTATTCGAGAGGGTTCTCCCCACTTCGCTAATAAGTTTTCAGAGTCTTCACCAATCATATTTAAAACAGTGTCTGAGGAGTCTTCCTTAATTTGCTTTTTCTTTTTCACAATTTTATTTTCTTGCTTTGATTGAGATGGGGTTAATATATATTGTGAAACGAGTAATTTCCCGTATAAATCAACAGCTAAAATTAAAAATGTAATCATTACGATACGCAATAATTTCTTCAAACGATATACCTCCTGAACAAAACATAAAATTGAGATATACACAAATCCTTTTCTTTCTTTTTGTGTGTACCGTACTCTTTTCACTATATCATATTTTTGTGAAAAAAGTCTGGATTATCCCTTTTCTCTCAATATGAATTGCACTTTCTTATTATTCATACTATTATAAAAATAATGGTGTAACATTAAAAAAGGAGGTATTATATGCAATTTACAAATACGAAATTTAATGGAGCCGTCGTTGAATTAACTCTTTTAACTGAAATCATGGAAAACAACCACTTCGTACTTGCCGGACAGTGGGATTATGAACGAGTTACATACGATTATAAATTTGAAATATTAAAGGATGTTTATTATTTACGAGTGCAAGGAGTTGCTGTTGAAGGTGACATCGGCAGTAGACACGCTGAAGTAAAACTACTTCCCCCCTTATTAGGAAAACATTATTATCCTCACGGCGTTGAATATGGTGATGATGAGACTTTCCCAACGAATGTACTTCAAAAAAGCGAACAACTCCTACAAAATGTCGAAAAAGAGTTAAAAGAATTTCAAATTATTGATTAACAAAAACAAGCGCATCAATATGATGCGCTTGTTTTATTTCCCTTCCCTAAGAATGAATCGTTTTTTTTACTGGATATCCATAAATAGATCCATCTTTTACTTTAATCTCATCTTCCCAAGGAACCTTATATTTACCTTCAGCTAAATCTTTTACAAACGTATATGGATTTTCTTTCACCCCACCAGGAGTTGCTACATATCCTCTTGAACCTAGATTATATATATTATTTTCCAATCCCCATCCTAATCTAGCCTGATCTGCTAGTTCTGGATATACTTCAGCAGTAACAATCTCCCACGGATTTCGATGACCCTGTACTAAAGTAGTCCCATCAAAGTTACATACTTGTCCTTCACCAAAGTAATAAAATACACCATCATAACCCGCTAAGTTTACCGACAATGTATACATTAAATTTTGCCATGCATTTGAGCGATTGGTTAGCATCCATTGTTCACTAACTTGTGTACTATATCCAGAAATACGAATTAAGACATTTGCACCTTTATAGGCCGCTTCACGAGCTACTTCAGGGAACATGCCATCATGACAAATACAAACAGCTAATTTACTTCCTCCAGGTCCATCACAAACAGGTAAGCCTAAATCTCCAGCTTTCCAAGGCTCGACTGGCACCCAAGGATTTAGCTTACGATACTTCAAAATCATTTCACCTTGTGGATCAATAATAACTGCTGTATTATATGGCTCTCCACCATCCGGATTTTTCTCCATTATTGAAAAAACACCATATACTTTAGATTCTTTACATGCCTCAGCAAATAAGTCTGTTTCTGGCCCAGGCACTGTGCATAAAAATTCTTCTGTAGTCCATTTTTTTGTATTGAGCCCTTGTGTACTATATTCAGGAAATACTATCAATTCTAAACCAGGGTAACCTGATTTGGTCGAATGAATTGTTTTTATGATTTGTTGAATTTGTTTATCAATGTCTGCACGCGATTCTACTACTGGTACTGGATATTGAATTAGTGCTGTCAAAAAACCACTAATCGGCTTTACCATACTTCCACTACTACCCATTTAAACTCCCCCTTAAAATAGTTCGTGTTTATTAAAGATAACAATATATATTTGTAACTCTCTAAAAAACTTGCACTACATATGGAATTATTACGCATGAAAGCTAGTAGTAAATTTTATCTCCACTTTTAGTACACGCCTACACTAACTTAACATAAAAAGTTAGAAAATTCAATCTTTTTAAAGGTAGCTAAAACTAAAAAAGAAAAAGCGCATGGAATCCCATACACTTTTTTACTTAGTCTGTAAATACGGCGGCAATTGTTGCAACTGCTCCTTATCCTTTTCACGTTCTCTACGTGCCCATCTAAAGAATACATAGCCTATAATTGTACCGTATACTATTTCCTGGACAATTTTCATTATAATACCACCAGTTTGCTGGTCTTGTACGACTGGCATCCAGTGCAAAAATTCTGGTCCCGTTATATTCAAATCTGATAAAGTGTCCGCTGGTACACATAGTTCCATCGCTTTCATCCAAGCAGCTGGATCCGTATACGTTGCAAATAACGGCGCTGTCGCAAAAATGATTAACGCACAGGCAGGCGTTAATAATATGCCGTTAGCAAACATATAACCAAGTTTCTTTATATCACTTAACGTTTGATATTCTGGTAATGGATTTAACATCGGCCACCACATCATGATTGCTGTAAAAAACAATATAGCGAGACAAATAGGATGAGCTATTTGACTTTGTTTTACTGTATCAAAAACAACTGGTAAATGATAAAAAGAAAACAGGCCGTTAAATACAAACAACGCAATAAGTGGTTTAGCAAATGCCTTTAATATAATTTGAACGAACTTAAAAGAAGTAATGTAACGATATAACCAAATTGGTATACCAAGCAACAGTAACGGTGGAACTGCAATATACATGACTGCCATTTCAAACATATGAGCACTAAATATAATATGGCCAATTAAATCAATAGGTCCTCCCTTTACAAAATACAAAAGAACAATACCAGTCGTAAAATAAAAAATTTGCTTCTTACTTACCTTCGTCGCATTTTCAAATCGCATTCTATATGGCCCAATAATTAAGAAGTACCCAATAAGAATTGAAAGCATAAATAATAAAAAGATTGGACTCCATAAAGCCTGAAAACCAAATATCCACAAGTTACTCATTTTCACACCTACCTTCGTAAGGTTATCTCATAATATGAAGAGGGAGCTGTGACAACACAAGCTCCCTTATTTTTCACTTTTCAAATCCACACGATTGTCATAAAAGCTAAAATTGTAATTAATCCTATTAGCAGACCAGAGTAAAGAAAGAAACTTGCTGCTTCATGTCCTTTATGACTCATATGCATAAAATAATACAATTGAAAAATTACTTGTACCACTGCTAATAGTAAAATAAACGGTACAGAGAAAATCGGACTAAAAGTTTTTGGATACGCCACTGCTACAAATGCAACTAATGTTAAAAAAATCATTAATGCAAACGTAATAACTTGATGCCTCATTTCCTCCGCACTTTTTCTCTTCCGATAAACAAGATCAACTTTAGGATTATTCGTTTGCTTTATCGCCATTGTTTATCCCACCATTCCCATTAAATATACTACAGTGAAAATAAACACCCAAACTACGTCAATAAAGTGCCAATAAATCGATGCAACATAAAACTTCGGTGCATTGTATAAATTTAGACCTCTCTTCGCATTTCTAAAGATTAATGTTAAAATCCAACATAACCCAAACAATACGTGGAGTCCATGTGTACCAACAAGAGCATAAAACGCAGAGCCAAACGCACTACTTCTCATAGTATGCTTAAATTCATGTGTATAATGATAAAACTCATATATCTCAAATCCTAAAAACCCTAAACCTAGCAATACTGTTACTAGTAACCAAAGCTGCATTTTCTTAAAGTTAAAGTTTTTCATGTGATACATCGCATATACACTCGTTAAGCTACTCGTTAATAAAAGCATCGTCATAATAAAAACGAGTGGCATTTGGAACATCTCTTGAGATGTTGGTCCACCATTTGTAGAATTCTTTAACGCTAAATATGTGCCGAATAAGGAAGCGAACAGCACTGTTTCGCCTCCAAGAAATAACCAAAAACCGACAAACTTATTTTTCCCTTCAAGGGTTGCTTTTTCAGGCTCTGCTGGAAATGTTTCATTCGTTAATTTTTCATCTACATGCATTATGCCTTGCCCCCCTTATCCTCTAAATCTTCTTTATGAATATGATACCCATGATCATCAATTACTGAACGTAGGAACATTGCGCCAAATGTAATGATTAAACCAATAATTGCTACTAATAACCAGAACTTATCTTTTCCGCCCTGCATATACATCGCACCGAATGCCGCTATAAACAATCCGAAAGAAATGACAAATGGTGAAAACGAAGGATTTGGCATATGAATATCACCAACTGGTTCCGCTGCTGTCATCTCTTTATTACCTTCACGTTTTTCAATCCAAAACGGATCTAATCCGCGAACAAATGGTAATTGTTTAAAGTTATATTCTGGTGTCGGTGCTGGCATTGTCCATTCTAATGTACGTGCATCCCACGGATCACGACCAGCTTTTTCTTTTGATACTGTCGTTTTAATTACATTGAATAGAAGAACAATCGTTCCAAGAGCCATAAACACCGCTCCGATAGAACTAATCATATTCCCCATTTCCAACCCTTGCCCTTCAAGATATGTGTAGTAACGGCGTGGCATACCAATCAAGCCAAGGAAATGCTGAATAAAGAACGTTAAATGGAAACCGATAAAGAATAGCCAAAACGTTATCTTTCCTAATGTTTCATTTAATACTTTATTGAACATCAGTGGCCAATAATAATGGGCTCCTGCAAGTAAACCAAATACAACACCGCCAACGATTACATAATGAAAATGCGCTACTACGAAATAGTTATCATGAAATTGATAATCAGCTGGTGCAGATGCTAGCATAACCCCTGTAACTCCACCCATTACGAATGATGGAATGAAAGCTACTGCCCACATCATTGGTGTCGTAAAACGAATACTTCCACCCCACATTGTAAAGAGCCAGTTGAATATTTTGATACCAGTCGGAACCGCAATCGCCATTGTTGCAACTGAGAAAATAGCATTAGCAACTGGACCAAGTCCAACAGTAAACATATGGTGCGCCCATACCATAAATCCTAAAAATCCAATTAATACCGTCGCAAACACCATCGATGAATAGCCAAACAATCGTTTTTTCGAAAATGTCGCGAAGATTTCCGAGAATATTCCGAAAGCTGGGAGTATAAGAATGTATACTTCTGGATGACCGAAAATCCAGAATAAATGCTCCCATATAATTGTATTCCCGCCCAATGCCGGATCAAAGAAACTTGTTCCAAATAAACGATCTAACATTAAAAGTCCTAATCCTACAGTTAACGGCGGAAAAGCGAATAATATAAGCGAAGATGTTACAAATGTTGTCCATGTAAACATCGGCATACGCATATACGTCATTCCTGGCGCGCGCATATTAATAATGGTTACAAGGAAGTTAATTCCTCCAATTAATGTACCAATACCTGAGATTTGCAAGCCGAGTACATAGAAATCAACACCATGACCTTTAGAGGCTAAAGCTAAAGATGCATAAGATGTCCATCCTGCATCAGGTGCTCCACCTAAAAACCAACTTAAATTTAAAAATACTCCACCAAAGAAAAATAACCAAAATCCGAGTGAATTCAAAAACGGGAACGCTACATCACGTGCACCAATTTGAAGTGGTACAGCGGCGTTCATAAATGCAAACACGAGTGGCATAGCTGCGAGGAAAATCATTGTTGTACCGTGCATCGTTAATACTTGATTATAAGCATCCCCAACAAGAAAAGCGTTGTTAGGAATTGCTAATTGAAGGCGAATAAATAGAGCTTCTATTCCGCCTATTACAAAAAACAATCCACCTGCAATTAAATAGAGAATGGCAATCTTTTTATGGTCTACTGTCGTTAAATAATCCCATATGACAGCACCCATCCCCTGTTTTTTTGCTACAGAACTCACGTTTTCAACCTCCCCTTCGCGAATAATCCCTCTTTACTTTTCAACTTTTAACGTTTGTAAGTATGCATTTAATGCATCAATTTGATCATCCGTTAAGTTGCCATATTTGCCAGTCATTTTGTTTCCTGGCTTCATATTTTCAGGATCCTTCAGCCATTTTTTTAAGTTTTCTTCATTGTTTTCGGCAATACCGGCAACCATATCGCGATCCGCAAAGTTTGCTAAGTTTGGTGCGATACGAGCGGAAGGTGGTCTACTATCATTAGATCCAACTGCGTGACAACCAATACAGCTTTTATTAAATATTTCTTGGCCCTCTTGCGCCTTTGTTGAAGCTACTTCTTTTTTTCCATCAATCTTCTTCATATCAGCAAGCCATTTTTTGTACTCGCTTTCATCTAAAGCTTTCACTTTAAATTGCATTAAAGAATGTGATGGACCGCAAAATTCTGTACAAAAACCATTATAAGTGCCCGATTTATCTGCCTTTAACCACATTTTGTTCACATTGTCTGTATTTGTATCCATTTTCCCTGCTAAAGATGGAACCCAAAATGAGTGTTTAATATCGGCACCCTTCAAATTTAAATACACTTTCTTACCTGTGGGGATGACCAAATCTTGCGAAATTACTATCTTTTCTGATTTATAAGAAAATTCCCACCAATAAAGATTCGCTGTTACATCAACAACGATAGTATCTTTATCAATATTCTTTTTCTCCATCGCACTTACATCAGCAAGTTTGAATGTATATGTAACCGTTGGAACAGCTAAGATTAGTAAAAGAATAATCGGAATAACTGTCCATATAATTTCTAGCTTGTGATTCCCTTCAACTTGCTCTGGAATATAATCTTCCTGACCTTTCTTTTGTCGGAAACGCACAATTACATACAAGAAAATAATAGTAACTACTAGTACTACTCCTACCATGATTGCACTAGCCAGTAGAAGTAAATCATATTGCATTTTTGCTACTTCTCCTTGCGGAATTAAAGTAGATTGAAAGGCTTTACCGCATCCCCCTAACAGTAAAGCCAGCAGTGAAACGAACGAAAGCAGTCGCCACTGTTTCTTCATACAAACAACCCCCACTTTCCTTGTGAATTAGATTGTACTTTATAGTTAAGTAAAGTAAATCTCAACGTAAAGAAATCCAATTATGTCGTTGTCTTAGAAGAATGTAACTACAATCATTGATACAAATAAGATTGTTAAATAATTTAGGGAATAAACAAACATTTGCACGGACCATTTGATGTCATCTTTCTTACGGAAGCCATAAAATCCTAAAACGATCCATCCGATGTTAAGCAGTGTTGCAATTACCATAAATGTTATCCCTAGTCCACTCATATAAAATGGGAGTGGTAATAAACATACTGTCCAAATCATAATTTGGCGTTTCGTAATTTCAAATCCATGAACTACAGGAAGCATTGGAACTCCTGCATTTCGATATTCATCAACACGTTTCATCGCTAATGCAAGGAAATGTGGGATTTGCCAAATAAACATAATTAAAAATAACATCCAAGCAATTGGATGACCTAAAGATGGATCGATTGCTGCCCATCCAATTAAAGGTGGAACTGCTCCAGATATACTACCTACAACAGTATTTAGTGTATACTTTCTCTTTGTCCATAAAGTATATAGGACAACATATGTGAAAGCACCAATAAATCCCATTAAAACTGCCATTGGTGTTGTTAATAATAAGAATACAAATCCAAGAAGTAATATAACTAGTCCAAATGTAAGTGCAAATCCTGGTTTATACTTTCCAGTAACCGTTGGACGAGTCTTTGTTCTTTCCATTAACGGATCGATGTCTCTATCGATGTAGTTATTTAAACAACATACCCCCGCCATAATTAATCCTGAACCAACGATTGTAAAAAATAGCTTATCCAGATTGTCCATCACACTTAATCCATTAAAGTGTAACGCCAACCAAAATCCTGTAAATACAGTAAGTGTATTTGAGTTTACAATCCCCATTTTAACGAGTGCTGATAAATCTTGTAACCGAGTTGTTTCCGGTACACTTGTAACAGCGGACTCATCATGCAGCTCACTTGTTGCATGGTTCATCACTCTAACCCCCTCTTAAAACTTTCATCTTTCTTTTTGCGCTTATTTCAAATGAAATAATTCGCTTCTATATAGCAATATTATTACAGTAGAAACATTGTTAACCCATTCTACTACTAATCTACGCCCATACTCCAATATATTAAATCATATTTCCCGAACATTTTGTGAAGAAAACATGAACTTTTTGTGTCGGATATAAAAAACTTCATTCTGACTTGTCCTTATCATAACATGATGTTACCTTCTATAATAAACTATTTTGTCCTATTTAACACGTATTCTCCCCATTTCTTTTCAAAACAGCCTATTTTTCACCTAATTTTTTCCTTTCAAACCCTGTTTTTACACCTATTTTCTCTCCCTTTCCTTCCCCCTCCATTTCTTTGCTATTTTATTATTTTTTATATATCATAGGAACTAGCGCGTTTTATTCTATACATAATGGAATGAAAATATTTCGCAATAACTTCATAGCAGAAAGATGGTGAAAGAGATTGCAACGCTTTATTAAATGGTTAGCAGTCATTACAAGCATTGATTTATTAATAGTTTTATTAGGAGGCGCTTTAGTTACAAAAACAGGTTCTGGTCAAGGTTGTGGTAAATCATGGCCACTTTGTAACGGTGAATTTGTTCCATCTAATTTATCAATGGAAACTATTATTGAACTTAGCCACCGATTAACATCAGGATCAGCTGGAATTCTTGTCACTCTCCTTTGTATTTTGTCCTGGAAATATTATAAACATGTGCGTGAAACAAAAACGTTAGCAATTTTATCCTTCGTATTTTTAGTTGCACAAGCATTAATGGGAGCAGCAGCAGTTGTTTGGGGACAAATGCCAGCTGTACTTGCTATCCATTTCGGTATTTCCTTAATTTCATTTGCTTCTGTCATTTTATTAACGTGTCTTATCTTTGAAATTGACCAAAAATTTGATGCACGTTCACTTATTATGGACAAAAAAATGAAATTTCATATTTATGGTGTAACAATTTACAGTTATATTGTCGTCTACACAGGTGCTTTAGTACGTCACGAACGAGCTAGCTTAGCCTGTCCAGACTTTCCTTTATGTAGCAAAAACAGACCTATGCCAACTCAACTACATGAATGGGTTCAAATGGGCCATAGAGTTGCAGCGATGTTAATTTTCGCTTGGATACTATACGCCATGATTCTCGCTATTCGCCATTACAAGCAGCAACCTGTAGTATATTGGGGATGGATCATTTCATTTATCCTCGTTACACTTCAAGCTGTAGTAGGAGTTTTAGTTGTATTTACAAACGCTAGTTTAGCGATGGCATTGTTACATTCTCTATTCATTTCTTGCTTGTTTGCCGTACTATGCTATTTAGTTATGTTAGGAACAAGAAGTAAAGTGAATGCCAAAGAAGCCGAATCAACTTCTAAACAAACAAAATAATTTAAAACTAAAATCCCTTGCCAATTCGGCAAGGGATTTTTTGCAATAAAAAAGAGCTGTATTTACACAGCTCTTTTCTTATTTTAGTGATCTAATTCAATAAGTAAATCACCCGTTTGAATTGCATCACCATCGTTAACATATACTTTCTTCACTTTACCATTGAACGGCGCTTGAACTGTCGTTTCCATTTTCATCGCTTCTGTAATTGCCATAGAATCGCCTTTTTTCACTTCTTCGCCTTCTTTTACAACTACTTTAATTACCGTTCCTGGCATCGTTGCACTAATATGATTTGGATTCTCACGGTTTCCTTTCACACGTTGTGCAACTGTTGCTTTTACACTCTCGTCTTTCACGATAATTTCACGTGGTTGACCGTTAAATTCCAAGTAAAGAACACGATTTCCATCCGGCTGAGGTTCTCCAATTGATACTAGTTTAACCATCAATGTTTTACCCTGTTCAATTTCTACATCAATTTCTTCACCTAGTCTCATACCATAGAAGAACGTCGGTGTATCAAGTACAGATACATTTCCATAAAGCTCAGCAACTTTTTCATAATCCATAAATACTTTTGGATATAAAGCATATGCTACTACATCAAAAATCGTTACTTCGCGTCCAAGTTTATGGAATAATTCTTCTTTTAACGCTTCGAAATCTACTGGCTCTAGTAATTCACCTGGTCTTACTGTTAATGGCTCTTTCCCTTTTAAAATAATCTTTTGTAATTCTTTCGGGAAACCACCGTACGGTTGACCTAAATCACCAGAGAACATTTCAACAACAGACCCTGGGAAGTCCATCGCATGTCCACGCTCTAAAACATCTTGTTCTGTCAGATGGTTTTGAACCATAAATAATGCCATATCACCAACAACTTTTGATGATGGTGTTACTTTTACAATATCTCCAAACATGTCATTCACACGGCGGTACATTACTTTCACTTCATCGAAGCGATCTCCTAAACCAACCGCCTTCGCTTGTTGCTGAAGATTACTATACTGCCCACCCGGCATTTCATGCATATATACCTCTGTATGAGGCGCATTCATACCACTTTCAAATGGTGCATAGTATTTGCGTACATCTTCCCAATAGTGAGATAGTTTTTCTAAAGAATCTATATTAACATCTGGTTGTCTTTCGTTTCCGCCTAACGCATAGTATAGCGTGTTCGCACTTGGTTGTGACGTTTGACCAGCCATAGAACTCACTGCTACATCGACGATATCAACACCTGCTTCAATTGCCTTCGTATACGTTAATATACCATTTCCACTCGTATCGTGCGTGTGCAGATGAATTGGAATCGACACTGTCTCTTTTAATGCAGAAACTAAATCATATGCTGCATTTGGTTTTAGTAAGCCCGCCATATCTTTAATACCTAAAATGTGAGCTCCTGATGCTTCTAACTCTTTTGCTAAATTTTTATAATAATTTAAATCATATTTACTACGCAGTGGATCATGAATATCCCCTGTGTAGCACATTGTTGCTTCTGCAATTTTACCAGTGTCTCGTACAGCGTCAATTGCAACTCTCATGCCTTCCACCCAGTTTAAACTATCAAAAATACGGAATACATCAATGCCTGCTTGAGCAGAACATTCCACAAATTTTTGAATTAAATTATCTGGATAGTTTTTGTATCCAACTGCGTTTGAAGAACGAAGTAACATTTGGAATAACACATTCGGCATTTTTTCACGAAGATCTAGTAATCGTTCCCATGGATCTTCTTTTAAGAAACGATACGCAACATCAAACGTTGCACCGCCCCACATTTCTGCTGAGAATAGGTTCGGTAACATTCTCGCTGTTGGCTCCGCAATTTGATGTAAATCTTTTGTACGAATACGAGTTGCAAGTAATGACTGGTGTGCATCACGGAATGTTGTATCCGTTAAAAGTACACGTTTTTGATCCTGTACCCATTTTACTAATCCGTCCGCTCCACGCTCGTCCAAAATTTGTTTCGTTCCATTTTGGATTGGCTCTGAATGTTTTAAACATGGAATACGAGCATCTGGGAATATTGGTTTTTCTTTTTTCCCTACTCCTGGGAAACCATTTACTATTACTGTACCAATGTAATTTAACATTTTCGTTCCACGGTCTTTACGTTTCGGGAACAAGAACAATTCAGGTGACGCATCGATAAATGAAGTATCATATTCTCCTGATAAGAAGTTTTTATGCTTTACTACATTCTCTAGGAATGGAATATTTGTTTTAATACCACGAATACGGAATTCTTTTAAGTTACGTTCCATTTTTGCAGCAGCTTGCTCAAAAGTAAGTGCCCAAGTTGTAACTTTTACAAGTAAAGAATCGTAGTACGGTGTAATAACTGCACCTTGGAAGCTATTTCCTGTATCAAGACGCACACCAAAACCACCACCTGATCGATACGCCATAATTTTTCCTGTATCCGGCATAAAATTATTTAGCGGATCTTCAGTTGTTACACGAGATTGAATTGCAAATCCATGTACAACTACTTCCTCTTGCTTCGGAACACCTACCATTTTGCTATGTAATGAATGTCCATCCGCTATTAAAATTTGTGATTGAACAATATCTACTCCCGTAATCATTTCTGTAATCGTATGTTCTACTTGAACACGTGGATTTACTTCAATAAAGTAAAACTCATCATCTTTTACAAGGAATTCTACTGTTCCTGCATTTAAATAGTTTACATTTTTCGTTAACTTCACAGCAGCATCACAAATACGCTGACGCAGATCATCTGAAAGTGATACACTCGGTGCAATTTCTACAACTTTTTGATGACGACGTTGTACAGAACAGTCACGCTCGTATAAATGAACAACATTGCCTTCTTCATCTGCTAAAATTTGTACTTCTATATGTTTAGGTTTTTCAACAAATTTTTCGACGTAAACTTCATCATTACCAAAAGCTGCTTTCGCTTCTGATTTCGCTCGATTATATGATTCTCCTAATTCCTCACTAGTACGCACAATACGCATACCACGACCGCCACCCCCAAGGGATGCTTTAATAATAATCGGGTAATCATACTTTTCAGCAAATTTTTCGACTTCTTCTAATGAATTTACTGGACCATCACTACCAGGTATAACTGGAATTTGTGCTAGCTGCGCTTGTGTTCTTGCTTTCACTTTATCTCCAAACATATCTAAATGCTTACTTTTCGGACCGATAAAGATAATTCCTTCTTCTTCACAACGTTTAGCGAATTGAATATTTTCTGACAAGAAACCATATCCAGGGTGGATTGCATCTACATGATTACTTTTTGCAATCTCAATAATGCCTTCAATATCTAGATAAGCATCAATTGGTTTTTTTCCTTCCCCAACTAAATAGGACTCATCGGCTTTATAGCGATGATAAGAACCACTATCCTCTTTAGAATAGATTGCAACTGTTTTTAATCCAAGTTCCGAACAAGCTCGAAACACACGAATTGCAATCTCTCCACGGTTAGCTACCAATACTTTTTGAATACGTTGCAGCTTTGTCATGATTTTCCCCCTCTACTTTCCTACCACTCTAGAGATAAAATATATACACACCTTAAAAAGCGTGAAGTTCTTCACTTTCCACATTATATTATACTTAGAAAGCTTCACTTTATTTTTATCCATCATACCTTATTTTCTAACAAATGATAAGTTTTCTGTGCAATTTGTTTCACAAAAATAGTATAGCATACCTCTTCCTTTTCTAACAACTTAATTGTATATCACATTTAACTTAATGTGATATATCTTTTAACTGAAAAAGAAATTAGTACATCATATTTGGAACTACTTAAAAATAAAAAACACATCATGCTCTAAAGCACAATGTGTTTTTATTTTACAACTACAAGATGTGGTCCATTTTGTTCTCTTTCTTTCATTACACCATTCTGTTGTTTCTCTTGTCGTTTCACGTGACTAGCAATATTGAGTAGTATTCCCATTGCAAGTAGATTAGCTATTAAGGAACTTCCACCATAACTAATAAACGGTAAAGGCACTCCCGTAAGCGGTATTAATCCAGACATACCACCAACATTAACAAAAGTTTGTACTCCTATTAAACTTGCAATTCCGATTGCAATTAAACTTCCAAAAGGATCGTTACATTTTTGAGCAATCCTGAATGAACGAATAATAATAAGTAGCAAGCAAATTAAAATAATAGCTACACCAATAAAACCTAATTCTTCAGATATAATAGCCATAATAAAATCGGTTTGCGGTTCTGGTAAATACCCATATTTTTGCACACTATTTCCTAATCCTCGACCATTTAGCCCTCCTGAAGCAATTCCAATAAAAGAATTTACTAATTGGAATCCATCATTCTGAGGATCATTGAATGGATCAAGAAAAACTGAAAAACGTGCCTTTTGATATCCACTTAATTTATAATTAGCCAAAAAATATAGAGCTGGAATCCATACTATAGAAGTTAAAACAATTCGTTTAATCCATAAATTAATCCTTACTCCTGAACAAAGAAACATAATCCCTACTGTTCCTGCAATTAACAAATCGGTACCTAAATCATTTTGCTTTAAAATTAAAAACATTGCCATTCCAACAAAACCAAGTGTAAGTCCCGACCCTTTAAAAACAGGTGTATTTGTTTCTTGTCTCCTTGCAAAAAAGCGAGCTAATATAATAATAATCGATAATTTAACAAATTCAGCGGGCTGTATACCTAATATCCAACCTTTTGCACCATTTATTTCCTTACCAAAAATCAAGGCTGCTGCTAGTAAAGCAATACTCCCTAGCCCCATCGCCGATAAAATTATTCGTTTTCTCCAAAACTTATAAGGTAACGAAGCTACAATTACTAACAATACCGTTCCAATAGCTAAAGTTATTAATTGTTTTTTAAAAAAGTAATTTGCCGGCCAGTTATGCCTCGAAATCGCAACAATGGAACTAGAACTATATACCATTATTACTCCCAGCACACATAAGATAACAAGAGGAAGTAATAATGAATAATCCATTGATTTCCATACTTTTTTCATTTCATTTCCTCTTTCTGTTTCAATTTAATTATTGTTGTATTCCATATGTACATTGATTCTTCCTGCTTTATTATACAAATAAAAAGCTCAAACTAATTTAGTTTGAGCCCCCTTATTTGAACCCGTTATTGTTGTTTGTTTGTAAATGCTTCATGAAGTGCAGATAACTCACGTTCGAGCTCACCTAACATTGCTTTCCCTTGTTCTTCTGCAATAAGACCAAGGCGAACTGCAAAATCGACCTCGCGGGATAGTCCAAACATTTGTGTGTCTAACACTTCTTCATATAATGGACATTGCGGCATTGTAAGATGGTCCATTTGCACCTTAATAAGTCTTAAAATCTTCTCTGCATCCGCTTGTAGAAGGGCTAGTGCCTTTTCCTGATGATTTGCTACTGTCTCAGACGCCAAATTGATTCCCTCCGTTTCCGTCCTACTCTCCTCTATCCTATCTATTAATATTAGCGATAGTTTTAATAAATTGCAATAGAAACATTTTTTGTGACAACAGTGTCTAATACTATTATACTGAAAAGTGGGAGTATAACACAAATGGGGGAACAACAATGAGCGAAATTTTATTTATTAACGGAAAAGTACGTTTTCCAATCACTATTGATCCAACTGTTTGGATCTTTGATGATCGAAAAGTAGATTTGACAACTTACTTTGATGAAACTAGAGAAAACACGTCTGAACTAGAAACTTATTTAAAAAACACTTCAGAACATTGGGATCGCGAAATCCGTGATGGTGCCGCTTTTCCTCCAATACAACAAAGTGTGAAGAAATATAAAAAAGAACAGCTGATTACTGGAACATTTGGTATACCATTTCATCCATTTCTTGCTAACGCTGAAATTTTAGAGGACGCTACGCAAGTTGAAATTGAAACGGTAGATCATACAATGACACTTCCATTAGAAACTGTCAAAAATGCTATACTAGGCTTTTCAAAAGAAGGAAAACCATTAAAAGAAGACGGACCTGTTCATCTCTATTTCAATGATGGATCTAATCAACAAAATCCAATCCGTAACATCCGTAAATTTACAATTATTTAAAGAAAAGGAGTGAGCTTAAGCTCACTCCTTTTTACAATAAATCTGCTGCTAGTTGAGCTAAATTAGATCGCTCCCCTTTAACAAACTTCACATGACCACTAATACGCTGTTCTTTAAACTTCTCTACAACATATGTTAAGCCATTATTATATTCATCTAAATATGGGTGATCAATTTGCTGAGGATCTCCCATCAATACAATCTTACTCTTTTCCCCTACCCTAGTTAATATCGTCTTCACTTCATGCTTTGTTAAATTTTGTGCTTCGTCAATGATAATGAACTGATCTGGAATACTTCTCCCGCGTATATAAGTAAGGGCTTCTACTTCAATCGAACCCATTCCAGCTAAAATAGCATCTAACTCTCCTGGCTTTTTCGTATTAAATAAATACTCTAGGTTATCAAAAATTGGCTGCATCCATGGTCTTAACTTTTCTTCTTTTTCTCCTGGTAAATAACCGATATCTTTTCCGACTGGAACAATTGGTCTTGCCACAAGTAATTTTTTATATAACCCTAAGTCTTCTGTTTGCATAAGTCCCGAAGCTAACGCAAGTAACGTTTTTCCTGTGCCGGCTTTCCCCGTTAAGGTTACAAGCGGAATATCTTCACGAAGCAACAATTCTAATCCCATAATTTGCTGCACGTTTCGTGGTCGTATCCCCCACACTTGTTCATTGTGAAAAATAAGTTTCTTTACCTTCTTACCTAAGTGATCCACAATGCCAAGAGCAGAACTAGAGCCCCCTAATGCATCTTTCATCACTACAAATTGATTTGGGTAAAAAGGATGATTCGCAATTTCAGATAGAGGCAATTCACCTTTCTCATAAAAATAATCCAATTGTTCTTTTGATATATATCCTTCTAAAAAACCAGAATATATATTTTCTACTTCAATTACGCGATCACTTAAATAATCTTCAGCCTTCAAACCAATTGCATCAGCTTTTACTCTTACGAGTACATCTTTACTTACTAAAATAACAGACTTCCCGTCCTCTTTTTCCTGTTCTTCTAAAGATAGATTTTTTGCTACAGCTAAAATTCGATTATCATTTGTTTTTTCTACAAAAATATCTTGTAGTTGCACAAATGAACGATGGTTCAATTCAATACGAAATGTTCCGCCGTTTTCTAGCGGGATACTTTCATGCAGCTTTCCTATTTCACGAAATTTATCTATTAACTTAGATACATAACGAGCGTTTCGTCCTACTTCATCCATATAACGTTTTTTCGAATCAACCTCTTCTAATACAACTGCTGGAATCACTACTTCATTGGTTTCAAATGAAAAAATAGATAAAGGATCCTGCAAAAGTACATTCGTATCTAACACATAAATTTTATCCAACCTGTTACCCCCTGACTCCACTTTTAAATTTGTAGAACAAGGGTTTCATCCATAAAATATGGACGAACCATTGTTATAATTATATGTACCGTGTAAACGAGGTAGAATCGAAAATCATAGTCATTAAACCTTTTATTTATTCTTTATTCATTTCTATTCAATATATTACTTTTTATTATAATTATTAACGTTAAATCACAATAACCGATTACAAAAGTGAATAAACAAATTTCCTATTTAGCATCTTTATAATTCTCTTATCCCTACTAACACTTCATTATCCAGCTTTTTCGCTGCCCGAAGATCATATGTTTTTTCATATGTTGGTTCAATTGCAAGTTTCGCTCCATAAAACATAACATCACGCACTTCTTGCACATTTACTTCTATTACAGTTAATTTTAGAGAAATACCTTCCATTCTATCTGTCAAAATTTCACCTGCACCACTTATAGAAAATACGGATTCATTCGCCATTATAGTCAATACCACACCTGTATTATGCTGTATATTTTCCACAATACGTGAACGTTGATCTACTGCAAATCGAATACTAGTTTTACTCACTGCATACACCCAAGAAATAGCACTTACGTTAGGAACTTGTTTTTCGAAATCTGTCGTTGCTATCATAACGATACATTCTTTACGCAACGTTTGTACTAAATCCTCTGTTAAGGTAGGCTCTACTACATTCGCCATATTTTCACCTCCAAACATACTTGGTATATCCTTATCATAACTTATTTTTTGAATTGCGAAAATATTATTTTTTCCCGCTATTATTCAAAAACATTATACTTCCATGATATACTTATACTGATAGAATTCGTATTGAGGTGACGAAATGAGAGTCAAATGTATGATTTGTGATAAAAAAGATATGTTAGATGATGAAAATCCTATGGCAAAAAAACTGCGTAATCGCCCTATTCATACATATATGTGCATGGAATGTTCGGAACGAATTGCAGAGCGTACAATGGAACGTCATGCAAGTGGTAATTTCCGATTATATCGTGATAAAAAAATCGAAGATGATTGGTAAAATGTAAATAAGTCCTTACTCATATAGATAAGGACTTATTTATATTTTTCTGGTTCACGATTCATCTGATCCAAAAAACAATCAATGGCTTCTAACGGAAACCTTGCAGATTTCCGTTCTCCATTCATTTCATATGTAATTGAATACATTTCCTCGTTCTTTTCGACTTCCACATTTCTTAATTTATGTTCTTCATATATCATATTTTGAAATAACAAATATGTTTCTTTTGCAGCACTATCATCTGGACGTGCTTCCGCAACTGTTTTAATTGTTAACCAATTATATAGTGCATCTTGTACTGAACGCATGAAAACTCCCCTTCCTTATCCTGCTTTTTGTTGTTTCGCTTGACGCAAACGCAATCTATAAATTCCAAGTACAATTGCCGCTACAACAAGTCCTTCTCCAACAGGTAAAAACACAGCAAAAAAGGTTAATACTGTGCATCCAATTGCTAATGATATGTATATCACAATATTTTTTAGTACAGACAACTTTCTAGCAAATCCTAAATTATAAACGAGAGCACTTAATATAATAATCGTCCCATAAAGTAACCACATTCCTAACTCTGGATTTTCATCTACCTTACACAATTTTGCAAAAAAAGACATCCTTTCTAACACACTCTTCCCCCCTAGCAGTAAAATGCAATTTTCTTTATACACTTAATACAAGAGTAACTCGCAAAAAAAATACTGTCCACAAAAATGAGTAAATATTCTAAAAAATAAACAAAATAAAAAAACAACGCCCTTTATAAAGGGCGTTGTTTTTTTATTTTTACGCTTCAACAGATTTCTTTTTCTTAGCAGCTCTTTCGCGCTCACTCTTATCAAGAATCTTTTTACGTAGACGAATTGATTCTGGAGTTACTTCACAGAACTCGTCATCGTTTAAGTACTCTAATGATTCTTCTAAAGTCATTAGGCGTGGTTTCTTCATTGTTGAAGTTTGATCTTTCGTCGCAGAACGAATGTTAGTTTGTTGTTTCATTTTCACAACGTTAACTGTTAAGTCGTTCTCACGAGTGTGTTCTCCTACAATCATACCAGCATATACTTCTGTACCTGGTTCAACGAAGATTACACCACGGTCTTCAACTTGCATAATACCGTATTGTGATGCTTTTCCTGTTTCAAGTGAAACTAGAACACCTTGACGACGTCCACCAACTTGTCCAGCGTGTACTGGTTGGTAGCAATCGAATGTATGGTTTAAAATACCGTAACCACGAGTTAATGTTAAGAATTCTGTTGTGTAACCAATTAAACCACGTGCTGGAACCATGAAAGTAAGGCGAACTTGACCGTTTCCGTTATTCACCATATCTAACATTTCACCTTTACGTGCACCCATAGATTCCATAATAGAACCAGTGTATTCTTCAGGTACATCGATTTGTACACGCTCTACAGGCTCACATCTTACGCCATCAACTTCTTTAATGATTACTTCTGGCTTAGATACTTGTAATTCATAACCTTCACGACGCATGTTTTCAATTAAGATAGATAAATGTAGTTCCCCACGTCCAGATACGATCCACGCATCAGGAGAATCTGTATTATCTACACGTAAACTTACATCTGTTTCTAATTGTGAACGAAGACGCTCTTCAATTTTACGAGATGTAATGTATTTACCTTCACGACCTGCAAATGGGCTGTTATTTACAAGGAACGTCATTTGTAGTGTTGGCTCATCAATACGTAATAATGGTAACGCATCTTCATGCTCAACTGGACATACTGTTTCACCAACGTTGATGTCTTCCATACCAGAAACAGCTACTAAGTCACCAGCTTTTGCTTCTTCAATTTCTTGACGTTTTAATCCAATGTAACCAAATAATTTTGTTACACGGAATTGTTTTACACTTCCATCAACTTTCATTAAAGCAACTTGTTGTCCTACTTTCATTGTACCGCGGAATACACGACCAACTCCAATACGTCCAACGTAGTCGTTGTAATCAAGAAGTGCTACTTGGAATTGAAGTGGCTCTTCGCTGTTATCAATTGGTGCTGGAATATGTTCGATAATTGTATCGAATAATGATTTCATATTCTCTTCTTGATTTGCTGGGTTTGAATCTAAGCTTGCTGTTCCGTTCATTGCTGATGCAAATACAACTGGGAACTCTAATTGATCTTCGTTTGCACCAAGCTCAATGAATAAGTCGATTACTTCATCAACTACTTCATCTGGACGAGCGAAGTCACGGTCAATTTTGTTTACAACTACGATTGGAGTTAAGTTTTGCTCAAGAGCTTTCTTTAAAACAAATCGTGTTTGTGGCATACAACCTTCATATGCATCAACAACAAGTAAAACACCATCAACCATTTTCATGATACGTTCTACTTCTCCACCGAAGTCAGCGTGACCAGGTGTATCTAAAATGTTAATTCTTTTATCTTCATAGTGAATCGCTGTATTTTTCGCTAAAATTGTAATACCGCGTTCTCTTTCTAGATCATTTGAATCCATTGCGCGTTCTTCAACGTGTTCGTTCGCACGGAAAGTCCCCGCTTGACGTAATAACTGGTCAACAAGTGTTGTTTTACCATGGTCAACGTGGGCAATAATTGCTATATTACGTAAATCTTGTCGTTTTTTCAACATGTCCAACTCCTAATGTCTTTTTAATCCTTCTCTATTATAAGAGCGAAGGGGATACAATAGCAATTAAAATAAAAGCAAGAATGAAAATATAGTTGTATTCTTACTTTTGTGAAAGTAAAATGAGATTGGAGGGTGAAGAAATGGAACACATTCAATATCGCTTTTTATTAACTGCAATTATCGGTGTTATTTTCTTAATCGGTATCGGCATTATGATTGCTGAAAATAGTCCAATCGGTATTATTATTTGCATTATCGGCACATTTGTTACAGTTGGATACGGTTTTGTAACAAAAAGAAAAATGCGCAAATCACAATAACGCTAAAAAGTAAGAAGCTTATACACAGCCTCTTACTTTTTTTGTTGCTCTCATATAAACGATAACACTTCTTCATACACTCCTGGTTTTGCAACTAACACACTGCTCTTCTCTATGATAGAAAGTGGCGCTCCAGAGAATGTCGTCACCTTACCTCCAACTTCTTCTACAATTATCTGTCCTCCGCCAAAATCCCATGGTGATAATCTCGGCGTTACATATGCATCTATTCTTCCTGTTGCAACGTATACCATCTCTAACGCTGCACAGCCATATGATCTTGTGCCCCTTGCTTTCTTAACAAGTGCCATCATACTTTCCATATTAAGCAATGGATTATCTGTAAGCCATATCGCATTTAAAGCTACAATACCTTGCTCTACAGTTCCTTTTTTCAATGGAGGAATTGATATATCATTACAAAAAGCTCCAGATCCCTTGACTGCATGATATAGTTCATCATGCACTGGATCATATATAAGTCCAATCTTTCCGATACCGTTCTCATAAATCCCAATTGAAATCGCAAAATTTCTTTTTTGATGAACAAAGTTCATCGTGCCGTCAATTGGATCAATTAACCAAACAACCCCGTCAGAAGACGTTATCTCGTCTCCATAACCCTCTTCTCCTAAAATATTATGATTCGGGAATGTTTCTTTAATTTTCCCAATTAAAAACTGTTCTATCTCTCGGTCCATATTTGTAACTAAGTCAGCTGCATTTGATTTTGTTTCTATAATAAGTGCTTTTTTCATTGATGCCATTAAATGCTCTCCTGCATCCCGAATCCACCGTTTGGCGTGTGCATCAATGTCTTTCCATACTTCTTGCATGTTTAAACACTCCGATCTATACTGTTCACAGAAAAAACGAACCCTTTATAAGGTTCGCACCAACTAATTTTTTATACATATACTATTATTACGCTTCTAAACGAATCATTTCAAGTCTTAACACTTCTAACTTTTGTACACACTCTTCTTTTTTCTGTTTATCATCTTCCATCATCGCATCATATAAAGTTGCTAATTCATAATCTAGCTCCAAACGTAGCACCGGTATTCTCTTTTCAGCATCTGTTCTCTTTAACGCATTAATCACCTGTCTCATATTATTTGCCTCCTCCCAATATTCGTCTGCCCTCGGACTAGAATTAATTCAATTTTCTGATTTTTTGTTTTATACTATACTATGTTGGATAAATCATCTATGCAACAAAATTATATTTTTTTATTTAAATTTTTTTGTGCTGTTTTTTTTATGAATAGTACAAGCTATGCTAAAATAAAAGCAAAATAGGAGTTGGAGGAACAATCATGACAATACAAACATTCAAGTCAACTGATTTTGATGTCTTTACAGTTGATGGTCTCGAAGAACGAATGAGTGCAATTAAAACGAACATTCATCCTAAGCTAGAAGCTTTAGGGGAACACTTTGCAGAATACTTATCCAAACAAACTGATGAGAACTTTTTTTATCATGTTGCAAAACACGCACGCCGCAAAGTCAATCCACCAAACGATACTTGGGTTGCTTTTTCAACAAATAAACGAGGATATAAAATGCTACCGCATTTCCAAATCGGCTTATGGGGTACTCATGCCTTCATATACTTTGGTTTAATCTATGAGTGTCCACAAAAAGTTGAGACGGCTCATGCCTTCTTAGAACATTTAAATGATTTAAAAACAAATATTCCAAATGACTTCGTTTGGTCCATTGACCATACTAAACCAAGTGTGAAATTACATAAAACACTTGAAACCGAAGACTTACAAAAGATGATTGAACGATTAGCTACTGTAAAAAAGGCAGAATTATTAGTTGGTATTCATATATCACCAGAGGAGTTTTCAGCAATGACCAACGAACAATTCCTTGCTAAGATTGAATCTACGATGCAATCACTCCTTCCTTTATATGCACTTTGTAATCGATAGTAGAAAACGGACAATTTATATTGTCCGTTTTTAGTTGTTATCACATTATATCACTTCAGTTTTTATTTTTCAAAATATTTTTTACATTTTTACAAGCTTTTGTTCTTCGACTTCTTTTGCCCTTTGAATAGCACGATATATAGAGTATCCACTTACTTCTTCAAATTCTTTATCAATTTTCTTTTCTTCTGCTTTCGATGGAACAATCTCTTTAAAACGACGATATAAACCCATTAATTCTTCTCTTATAATCCCTTTTTCATAAGCTTTCTCAATCGCTTCATAAAACTTAACAATTTTAACCATTTCCTCATTTGACCAATCATAATCTAACGGATATTGATATTCCATTTCGCACCTCATTTATCATTTCTTCTTGTTTCATTATGCTATCTTAAAGAGAATATTTTATTCTTCATTATAGCCACTCTGCATTATACACTATTTATTCATTTTAATGGAATTGTCTTCCTCTATTCATTAGTTGAGGCTAACTATTAAACATACTCACCTTAAAAACATTTTTTTCTATACATCTATAATTATTGGTGATATAATGCTTTTGTTTTATAGAAAATAAAGTGAAGCTACCATCTCAAAAACGATTTTTTGAATGGCAGAAAAACAAGCCTTATTCTAAAAAAGACTAAACTTTTTTAGAGCAGGATTATATAAAACAAATTACACTAAATATTATGAAGAAGAAGGGGTGTATAGATTGTCCCAATACGAAACACCATTGTTTACCGCTTTAGTTGAGCACAGTAAGCGAAATCCAATTCAATTCCATATTCCTGGTCATAAAAAAGGACAGGGCATGGATCCTACATTTCGCGAATTTATTGGGCATAATGCATTAGCAATTGATTTAATTAATATTGCGCCACTCGATGATTTACATCATCCCAAAGGTATGATTAAAGAAGCACAGGATTTAGCAGCCGCTGCATTCGGTGCAGATCATACTTTCTTTTCTATTCAAGGTACAAGTGGTGCTATTATGACAATGGTGATGAGCGTTTGCGGTCCTGGTGACAAAATCCTAGTACCACGAAACGTGCATAAGTCAGTAATGTCAGCTATTATTTTCTCAGGCGCAAAACCGATTTTCATGCATCCTGAAATCGATCCGAAGCTCGGTATTTCTCATGGAATCACAATTCGATCTGTCAAAAAAGCACTTGAAGAGCACTCAGATGCAAAGGGCTTACTTGTTATTAACCCAACGTACTTTGGGTTTGCTGCAGACTTAGAACAGATTGTACAATTAGCACATTCTTATGACATCCCTGTACTAGTCGACGAGGCTCATGGTGTTCATATTCATTTTCACGATGAATTACCCATGTCAGCGATGCAAGCTGGTGCAGATATGGCAGCAACAAGTGTTCACAAATTAGGAGGCTCTTTAACTCAAAGTTCTATTCTTAATGTGAAAGAAGGCTTAGTGAATGTAAAGCATGTCCAATCTATTATTAGCATGCTTACGACTACATCAACTTCTTACATCTTGTTAGCATCCCTTGATGTTGCGAGAAAACGTCTTGCTACAGAAGGAACAGCACTCATAGAACAAACAATACAATTAGCTGAACATGTTCGTGATGCTATAAATTCTATTGAGCATCTTTACTGTCCTGGAAAAGAAATGTTAGGTACAGATGCTACCTTTAACTATGATCCTACAAAGATAATTGTATCTGTAAAAGATTTAGGTATTACCGGCCACCAAGCTGAAGTATGGCTTAGAGAGCAATATAACATTGAAGTAGAACTCTCAGATCTATACAACATACTATGTCTTATCACTTTGGGAGATACAGAAAGTGATACAAATACACTTATTGCAGCTTTACACGATTTAGCAGCAACATTTAGAAATAGGGCAGATAAAGGTGTTCAAGTACAAGTAGAGATTCCAGAAATTCCAGTGCTAGCACTTTCTCCTCGAGATGCTTTTTATTCGGAAACAGAAGTCATTCCATTTGAAAATGCAGCGGGTCGTATTATAGCTGATTTTGTTATGGTTTATCCGCCAGGGATTCCAATCTTTACTCCGGGGGAAATTATTACACAAGAAAACTTAGAGTATATTCGTAAAAACTTAGAAGCAGGTTTACCTGTACAAGGTCCTGAAGATATGACATTACAAACATTACGTGTTATTAAAGAGTACAAGCCTATCAGTTGATAGGCTTTTTTTTTCACCTTTTTTCCTTTTCTTCATACGATACTTAAGAATGTAACGTATAGGTGGGGATACTATTATGATTGTAATAGGCCGTTCTATTGTACATCCTTATATTACAAATGAATATGAGCCATTTGCAGCAGAGAAACAACAAATTTTATCAATAATGGCAGGAAATCAAGAAGTTTATTCCTTCCGAACAGCTGATGAACTCAGCTTTGATCTCAATTTACGAGTTAATATTATTATCTCTGCACTAGAGCTTTTTCAAAGTGGATTTCAGTTTCGTACATTTCAACAATCCTTTTGCAACCCCCAGTATTGGAAAAGAACGTCTCTTGGAGGATTCGAGCTTCTTCCAAACATACCACCTTCTATTGCCATACAGGATATTTTCAAAAACGGAAAACTATATGGAACTGAATGCGCAACCGCTATGATCATTATTTTTTATAAAGCTTTACTATCATTGTATGAGGAAGAAACTTTCAATCGTCTATTTGCAAACCTTTTACTTTATACATGGGACTACGATCAAGATCTAAGGCTCATAACAAAAAACGGTGGCGATCTTGTTCCAGGTGACCTCGTTTACTTTAAAAACCCACAAGTGAATCCAGCTACGATTGAGTGGCAAGGAGAAAACACAATCTATTTAGGAAATTTCTTTTTTTACGGACATGGCGTGGGTGTAAAAACAAAAGAAGAAATTATTTATTCATTAAATGAACGAAGAGTCCCTTACGCTTTTATTTCAGCTTTCTTGACTGATACTATTACCCGTATCGATAGCCGTATAATGAGCCAATACGCTTCTTCTAGTACACCACAGACATCCATAAGTTTTATTCCAATTAGAGATGATGCAATCGTTGCAACAGTTGGTCATACAACTACAATTTATTAAAAAAGCGCCTACACATGTAGGCGCTTTTTCTTATTATTAAGCTTTTGTATGTTCTTTATGGTCACATTCGCAATGAGATCCACATTTCCCGTATAGTACTGTTGATTTTTCATCTTCAAAATGTCCAATTGTTCCTTCACATACTTGGCATACGATTGTTCCCATTTTCATTTCCCCCTGAGTTTTAATAGTAATCTATTTATTTATCATTAAGCTTTCGCATTATCTTTTCTAGCACAGTCACAATTTGTTCCACATTTTCCGTAAAGTACCATCGTTTTCTCATCTTCAAAATGTCCGATTGTTCCTTCACATACTTGGCATACGATTGTTCCCATTTTTCATTTCCCCCTAAGTTTATGGTCCTAAAAACTTTTAGCTGTCCATTTCCTATCAATTATTGGGCTTTTGTATGCTCTGTGTGATCACATCCGCAAGATCCACATTTCCCGTAAAGTACCGTTACTTTCTCATCTTCGAAGTGTGCAATTGTACCTTCACAATCTTGACATACGATTGTTCCCATTTTTCATTTCCCCCTAAGTTTATAATCCCAAAAACTTTTTGTAACCGCTTAACTTTCTGTCTTCATTTTAATATGTTATACTTTTTACGTCAATAGGTTTTCAGTATAACACATTAAATATTTTTAATTTAAATTAGTATGCGATATTCAAATAAAAAACAGCCATATTTATAAGTACGACTGTTTCAAAATAATTATTCTTCATATTCCGCATGTAAAGAAGTTGACGGAACTAGAAATTTGAAAAACTGAGCTAACTCCTTTGCTTCCTCTTCTGATCCTAATTTAAAAATCTCCTGTATATATTGAATATTCTCTACATCATCTCGTCCGAGTAAAGTAGACCTTCCTGTTTGCATACAAACAATGAGCGGCTTTCCAAAAAACATATTTGTATAAATAACACCAAAATCATAACGTGTATCATGTGTCATAAACCCTAAAAATCGTACCTTCACACTTTCATGCTCATCATACAATTTTTCAAACATTGGTTTCCACCTTTCTACATCACGTTTCATTAATAGTATATTAAACAAAACATGTCATACTCCTTTTAATTGTCAAAAAATTCAGTAGGATGTAGAATGATAGTATTCTACTAAGTTAGGGGGAACTTATATGCAACACGCCTTTATTACGCTTGTACCGAAATCCAACCAACAATCAGTTTCAATAGATGATATAAAACAACTTTTTCATTATTATAAAACAGTTACTTCTAAAACTGGTGCCCAAATTAATTACACGTATACAAATACCGCTTTTCCTTATGAAATTTTAGATACATCTACAACAACATTAAAACTTCAATCCACTCACGACCGGTATGACTCAATTTATATTGGTGTTGGTATAGAAAATGAACAATCTTTCATCCAAGTTTCTTTACCACCTAATGCAACATTTGGTGACAAAGGGAAAGCAAATGAATTTTGCCGTTTTTTAGCGAAGAAATTAGAAGGAGAGTTACAATTATTTAATGGAAGAACAATGTATTTTTATAAACGCTAATTTAAAAAATAGATAATATGATTAAAAATAATATACAATTCGAACATGTAAGAAATAAAGCTTGCTTTCTTACGTGCAATACAAAATATGCTATTACATAGGCTAAATATAGAAATACGAAAAAAAGAATAACTTTATAATGAAACTTATCACCATTCGATAATGTTAATACAGTGGAAAAGCCACTCCATAGTAGTAAATGATAAAATATAACATGTAATATTTTCATGGAACCTTCTCCTTTGACATGCTCTATTTTATTAATATATGGGGTTAAGTTTGAATCAATTACATATTATAGGATGATATATATTACCTTTGAAGTAAGTTAAGCCGGAATCATTTGTTAAAGTATTATATATTCATTCGACAAGTACGTTTAAAGACCTTGCAAGTCATTTGATGAAAATAAAAATAGCCCCTCTCTTACAATAAGAGAAGGGCTATTTACATTACTTAAATTATTTTACAATGTGAATTGGCATTCCAAGAGCAACTTCAGCTGCTTCCATTGTGATTTCACCTAATGTTGGGTGAGCATGGATTGTTTGAGCGATATCTTCAGCTGTCATTCCAGCTTCGATAGCTAAACCAATCTCAGAAATAATATCAGAAGCACCTGCACCTGCAACTTGAGCACCTACAAGAAGACCATCTTCTTTACGTGTTACAAGTTGTAGGAAACCGTCAGTGCTGTTTAATGATAATGCACGACCGTTAGCAGCGAATGGGAACTTAGATACAGTTACAGTCATTCCAGCTTCTTCAGCTTGTTTTTTAGTGTAACCAACAGATGCTAGTTCTGGATCAGTGAAGCATACTGCAGGAATTCCGATGTAATCGATAGCTGATGCATGGCCACTAATTGCTTCTACAGCTACTTTACCTTCGTAAGAAGCTTTGTGAGCTAATGGTGGTCCAGGAACGATATCACCGATTGCATAGATGTTTGGTACATTTGTACGACATTGCTCATCGATTTCGATGATGCCGCGGTCAGTCATTTTAACTCCAACTTGCTCAAGACCGATCTCTTGAGTGTTTGGACGACGACCTACAGTTACTAATACGTAATCTGCTTCTACAGTTTGGATTTCACCTTTAACTTCAAAGCTAACTTTTACGCCAGTTTCTGTTTCTTCAACGCCTTTAGCCATAGCTTTTGTATGGATATTTACGTTACCTTTTTTCTGTAGAGCACGTTTAACAACAGAGCTCATAGCTTTTTCGAAACCAGCTAAGATTTCGTCGCCAGCTTCTACTACAGTAACTTCTGTACCGAAGTTAGCATATGCAGTACCTAATTCCATACCGATGTAACCGCCGCCGATTACAACAAGTTTTTTAGGAATTTCAGGTAAGCTTAAAGCACCTGTAGAGTTGATAACACGTTTAGAGTATTTGAATCCTGGAATTTCGATTGGTGTAGAACCAGTTGCAAGAACAGCATTTTTAAACGTATAAGTTTGAGCTGCATCTTCAGTCATAACGCGTAATGTATTAGCATCTACGAAGTAAGCTTCACCGCGAATGATTTCAACTTTGTTACCTTTAAGAAGGCCTTCAACACCGCCAGTTAATTTCTTAACTACGCCGTTTTTCCATTCTTGAACTTTTGTAAAGTCAACTTTTACGTTTTCTGCAGTAATACCCATGTCATCAGAATGCATTGCATTCTCATAACGATGACCTGCATTGATTAACGCTTTTGAAGGAATACATCCAACGTTTAAGCATACGCCACCAAGGTTAGCTTTTTCAATGATTGCTACCTTTTGACCTAATTGTGCTGCACGAATTGCCGCAACGTATCCACCAGGACCTGCACCAACAACGACTGTATCTAATTCAATTGGGAAATCTCCTACTACCATTGTTATTACGCCTCCATTACTAATAATTGTGGGTCATTCAATAGACGTTTAATTTGGTTTAACGCTTTTTGAGCAGTTGCACCGTCAATTAAACGATGGTCAAAGCTTAGAGATAATGCTAATACTGGAGCTGCAACGATCTCACCGTTTTTCACAACTGGTTTTTCAGCGATACGGCCGATACCAAGGATTGCTACTTCTGGGTGGTTGATAACTGGAGTGAACCATTGTCCACCTGCAGAACCAATGTTTGTAATTGTGCAAGAAGCACCTTTCATTTCGGCTGGAGCTAGACGACCTTCACGTGCTTTACCAGCAAGATCATTGATCTCGTTAGAGATTGTGAAGATAGACTTACGATCTGTATCTTTAACAACTGGTACTAATAGACCTTTGTCTGTATCAGCTGCGATACCGATGTTGAAGTAATGTTTATGAACTACTTCTTGAGATGCATCGTCTAAAGAAGTGTTTAACATTGGGTATTCACGTAATGCAGATGTTAAAGCTTTAACAACGTACGGAAGGTAAGTTAATTTAATACCTTTGTCAGCTGCTACTGCTTTGAACTTCTTACGGTGAGCAACAAGTTCTGTTACATCTACTTCGTCCATTAATGTTACGTGAGGAGCTGTGTGTTTAGAGTTAACCATTGCTTTCGCAATCGCTTTACGGATACCACTCATTTTCTCACGAGTTTCTGGATATTCACCAGCTGGGATTGGTTGTGCTTTTGGTGCTTCTTCTTTCGCTGCTGCTGGAGTAGCTTCTACTGCTGCTGGAGCCTCAGTTGCTGCTACAGTTTGTCCACCATTTGCAAATGCATCGATGTCAGCTTTTACGATACGGCCATTCTTACCAGTACCAGCTACTTTATGAATGTCTACACCCTTTTCACGAGCGTATTTACGAACAGATGGCATAGCGATTACGCGCTCATTTACTACTTCTGCAGTTGCTGCTGGAGTAGCTTCCGCTGCTGGAGCTTCTACTGCTGCTTCTTCAGCTTTTGGAGCTTCATCATGATCGTCACCTTTAAATTTAAGGTTTTCGTATCCAGGAGCATCAAATTTAATTAATGTATCTCCTACGATTGCAACTGTTCCTTCTTCTACAAGTACTTCAAGTACTTTACCTTTAACAGGAGAAGGGATTTCTACTACTGCTTTATCATTTTGTACTTCAAGAAGTACATCGTCTTCGTTTACTTCATCGCCTGGTTTAATAAACCATTTTACGATTTCACCTTCGTGGATACCTTCACCGATATCTGGTAGTTTAAATTCAAATGCCACGGAATTCAGCCCCCTGATTCATTTCATTATTATGGAATATGTACAAAAGAAACCAGCATGTGCTGATTTCTTTTGCACATGAAAAGCTAAAAATTAGAAGTTCATTACTTTGTTTACAGCTTCAACAATATCTTTGTGGTTTGGTAACCATACGCTCTCTGCTTGAGAGAATGGGAATACTGTATCAGCAGCTGCAACACGTACAACTGGAGCTTCTAAGTTTAAGATTGCACGGTCGTTAATTTCCGCTACAACGTTAGCTGCAATACCAGCTTGTTTTTGAGCTTCTTGAACTACAACTACGCGACCTGTTTTTTCAACAGAAGCGATGATTGTTTCGATATCTAATGGTTGAACTGTACGTAAGTCAACAACCTCTAAAGAGATACCTTCTTTTTCAAGTTCTTCAGCAGCTTTTAATGCAGCGTGAACCATAGCACCGTAAGCGATAACTGATACATCTGTACCTTCACGTTTGATATCAGCTTTACCTAAATCAATTGTGTAATCACCTTCTGGTACCTCTTGACGGAATGAACGGTACAATTTCATATGCTCTAAGTAGATAACTGGATCGTTGTCACGAATCGCAGAGATTAAAAGACCTTTAGCATCGTATGGAGTAGATGGAATAACAACTTTTAGACCAGGTTGTTGAGCCACTAATCCTTCTAAGCTATCAGCATGTAGTTCAGGAGTATGAACACCACCACCGAATGGAGAACGAACTGTTACTGGAGCAGTCCAACGTCCACCAGAACGGTAACGCATACGAGCTAATTGACCAGAAATTGAATCCATTACTTCATAAACGAAACCGAAGAATTGGATTTCTGGAACTGGACGGAATCCTTCAAGTGCAAGACCAACTGCAAGTCCACCAATACCAGACTCTGCAAGTGGAGTATCCATTACACGATCTTCACCAAATTCAGCTTGTAAACCTTCAGTAGCACGGAATACACCGCCGTTTACACCAACGTCTTCACCAAATACAAGTACGTTAGGGTCATTTTTCATTTCAACGCGTAAAGCATCAGTGATTGCTTGAATCATTGTCATTTGAGCCATGGCTTACTTCGACTCCTTTTCTTTGTAGATTTCATATTGTTCAGCTAAGTTGTAAGGCATTTTTTCGTACATGATTTCCATTAAATCAGTTACTTTTTGTTTTGGAGCTTGGTCAGCCTTAGCAATTGCTTGTTTGATATCTTCTTTTGCTTCTTCGATTACTGTCTCTTCAACTTCTTGAGACCATAGTCCTTTAGCTTCTAAGAACTTACGGAAGCGTACGATTGGGTCTTTTTGTTCCCATTCGTTTTCGATATCTTTTGTACGGTAACGAGTTGGGTCATCACCAGCCATTGTATGTGGACCGTAACGGAATGTTAAAGTCTCGATTAAAGTAGGGCCTTCGCCATTTACTGCGCGCTCACGAGCGAAAGCAGTTGCTGCGTATACAGCTAATGGATCCATACCGTCTACTTGAATTCCGTAAATACCTGCTGCTACTGCTTTTTGTGCTACAGTTTTAGCTGCAGATTGCTTTTCTACTGGAGTAGAGATTGCATAACGGTTGTTTTGAACAACGAAGATTGCTGGAGCTTTGAATGCACCTGCAAAGTTCATACCTTCGTAGAAGTCACCTTGTGAAGCACCACCGTCACCAGTGTAAGTAATTGCAACAGATTTTTTACCACGTAGTTTCATACCTAACGCAACACCAGCAGTTTGGATGATTTGCGCACCGATAATGATCTGTGGAGCTAATGCATTTACATTCTCAGGCATTTGGTTACCCATGAAGTGTCCACGAGAGAATAAGAATGCTTGGTATAATGGTAATCCGTGCCATACTAATTGTGGTACATCACGGTATCCTGGTAAGATGAAGTCTTCTGCTTCAAGTGCGAAATGACTTGCTAATTGAGAAGCTTCTTGTCCAGCTGTAGGTGCGTAGAAACCTAAACGTCCTTGACGGTTTAAAGAAATAGAACGTTGATCTAATACGCGAGTATACACCATACGACGCATTAATTCTTTTAATTGGTCATCAGATAATTCAGGCATAGCTGCTTCATTCACAACTTCACCGTTTTCATTTAAAATTTGTAATGTTTCAAATTGAGCTGCGATAGCTTTCATTTGCTCATCAACATTAAATAGGGTCTTTTTTGTTTTAGTACCCATTCCGTTCACCTCTTCCTCTCTTGAACCATATTCTGAAACGCTTTCACTGGCTATTTTCCAGTTTAAAAAGCGCAACGATGTAAACCAACATGTTTGTATGTCGGTTGAGAATAATTTTGTGTACCTAACAATCTGTACTAATGTTTTTTCAGAAACATATTAATACAATCTTGATCACGTTTTTTAGTTTACAACTATTCTAATTACGATGTCAATTACTTTGAATACGTTTTTTTATAAATAATATGCAGGTTTCTACTACACAAACGTGTTTTTATTTTTTACATCTGTATTAGTAAGCATTGACCTACTGTTATATTATTCCCTTTTTCACTTATTTTTTCTCTTAGAATAATATGTAAACGATTTAATTCTCTTTAGTTTTTCTCTCTTCGTAACAAAAATATACAAACTACTCTTCCTTTTTTAGGTAAATACCTATACATTTCTCCCCTCTCTTCCATACATTATAGTAACCGCAGTATTAGCGGGAAATAATAAAGGAGGTCATCTCATGTACGGATACTCATATTGCTATCCAACTTGTTCATATCCTTCCTACGGTTATGGCGGTTCTTGTGGCGGGTCTGGACGCGGCTTCGCCTTAATCGTTGTGTTGTTTATTCTTTTAATTATCGTTGGTGCTGCTTGCATTCGCTAATGTAAAACGAAACAACTATGGAAAGAAAAAGACGGCTTTGCCGTCTTTTTCTGTTTATCACATACATAACCTACTCTATAATAGAACGATTTCCAAAATGCCTTCCCTTTCTTGCCGATGACTTTTTCCATCTCCTTTGGTAGACTAAAGAGGAAAGGAGAGATTACATATGCTTACAATGAAAGATGTTATTCGCGAAGGAGATCCTATTTTGCGCAACGTTGCAGAAGAGGTGTCATTACCGGCAAGCGAAGAAGATACAACTACCTTAAAAGAAATGATTGAATTCGTAATAAATAGCCAAGATCCTGAAATGGCTGAAAAATATAGTTTACGCCCTGGAATCGGATTAGCGGCTCCGCAAATCGGTGTTTCAAAAAAAATGATTGCAGTTCATGTAACCGATGCGGATGGTACATTATATAGCCATGCATTATTCAATCCAAAAATCATTAGCCATTCTGTTGAACGTACATATTTACAGGGTGGTGAAGGCTGTCTATCTGTAGACCGCGAAGTACCTGGTTATGTTCCTCGTTATACAAGAATTACAGTAAAAGCAACTTCTATTAACGGAGAAGAAGTAAAATTACGTTTAAAAGGTTTACCAGCAATCGTATTCCAGCACGAGATTGACCATTTAAATGGCGTTATGTTCTATGACCATATCAATAAAGAAAATCCTTTTGCCGCTCCTGATGATTCCAAACCTCTAGAGCGATAATAATAAAGAGGCGGAAGTTAATCTTCCGCCTCTTTATTATGAAATGGGTTCCATATTCACTTATAACAATCCAGCCCACTTTAGTCCATGATATATACCGTCTTCATTAACATCCTTTGTCACATGATTTGCAAGTTTTTTCAAGTCTTCATGGCCATTTCCCATCACAATACCTGTGCCAACGGCTTCGATCATTTCTAAATCATTTAAGCCATCTCCAAATGCATACACTTGGTCACGATTAAAACCTAACTTTTCAATGTATTTCTCAATTCCTTTTGCCTTAGAACCACCATTCGGAATGATATCCATTGAATATGCATGCCAACGAATAAAATGAAAATCTGGATAATGATTAATAAACTTTTCCTCTTCATTTACTTCACAAAAAAGTAGTGTTTGATAAATATTACGTTCCTCATAAAAATTAGGCTCATATGTTGGATGCTCAAAGTTTAAGCTTCCAAAGCCTTCTTTCACATAATCATGATATTCCACTGATGCTCTCATATCTTGATGGTCAAGATATACAAGTGGATATCCTTCTTGTTTTGCAAACTGAGTAAACCTATGTAAAGCATCTGGATTTAACGGATTATTAAATATTACCTCATCTTCAAAGACAACATATTGCCCATTAAAACTAACATAATTATGTATATCAAGTTCCTTACGAATATCTTCGAACATAAATGGCGCGCGGCCTGTCGCAATTGCTACATGTACACCTTTTTCTTGTAACTGTTTTACTGCATCTCGTGTAGATTGCGGAATTTTTTTATCATGATCTAATAATGTTCCATCAATATCAAAAAAGACAATTTTATCATTCATTTGTCAAAATCCTTTCTGGCACTCTATATTCCTATTTTGAATATCACTTTTCAAATTCTAAAAAAAAGTATAACATATTAAACATCTGTGAAGAAAGCGTTCCCTTTCTGACCTTATTTATAAACTTTGCATATATATATTAGTAAAACATGTGGATACTTGTTCGGATGAATTTTCTTTTCCATTCTTCCTCATACTATACCTATAACTAACGGCTACTAATCGTTACTATAGAATAACTTTCACTGTATGGGAAAGGACAAGATTCACCCTTCACTTTTGTCCTATCTCTTATATCAGAGATAGAGTTTTCACTAGTAATAGGCATGTTTAAAATAAGGAAAGGAAGGAGTAATCATGCTGAAGAAGCTGAAGAAAAAGCTCAAGCGTTATTTAAACGGTCTAGTCCGTAAAAAGACAATCGCTTAAATTGTGCCCATTTCGGGCTTTTTCTTCATTCTCATTCGAAAAAACATGAAAATCGTGACTGTTTGCTTTATAATAAGTAACAGATAATGCAAAACATAGACAAGGAGAGGTTTTCCAAATGATTTTTAAAGTATTTTATCAAGAAAAATTAACTGAGGTTCCAGTACGTGAAAATACAAAAGTTTTATATTTAGAGGCTACGTCTGAAAAGGATGTTCGTACAAAATTAAATAAGTTCGCATATAATATCGAGTTTGTTCAGTCTGTTACTGGCGCTCATCTTGAATATGAAAAAGAAAACGCTGATTTAACATTAGCGGAAATCGTATAGCGATATGAAATTTCTAAAAAACGACCAAGTTGCTGTATTTGCTCTCGGTGGGCTTGGTGAAATCGGTAAAAATACATACGCTGTTCAATTTCAAGATGAAATTATTATAATTGATGCTGGAATTAAGTTTCCAGAGGACGAACTTCTCGGAATCGATTATGTAATACCAGACTACACTTATTTTGTGCGAAACGAAGATAAAATTAAAGGGTTATTCATTACACATGGTCACGAAGATCATATCGGCGGAATCCCTTACCTATTACGTCAAGTGAACATTCCGATTTACGGCGGAAAATTAGCAATTGCACTCATCAAAAACAAATTAGAAGAACACGGCTTACTTCGTAAAGCAAAACTTTACGAGATTCAAGAAGATGACGTTATTAAATTCAAAAAAACGTCTGTATCCTTCTTCCGTACAACTCACAGTATTCCAGATTCGTACGGCGTTGTTGTGAAAACACCTCAAGGTCAAGTTGTTCATACAGGTGACTTCAAATTTGACTTCACACCAGTTGGTGAACCAGCTGATTTAACAAAAATGGCTGAAATCGGTAAAGATGGCGTACTATGTCTATTATCTGATAGTACGAACAGTGAAGTTCCAAACTTTACTATGTCTGAGCGTCGCGTTGGTGATAGCATTCAAGACATTTTCCGTAAAGTAGAAGGACGGATTATATTCGCAACCTTTGCATCAAATATCCACCGCTTACAACAAGTTGTTGAAGCTGCTGTTGAAAACAACCGTAAAGTAGCTGTGTTTGGTCGAAGTATGGAAGCAGCGATTGAAATCGGACAAAACCTTGGTTATATTCGTTGCCCGAAAGATACGTTCATAGATGCATCTCAACTAAACCGATTACCAGCTAATAAAGTTGTTATTTTATGTACAGGTAGTCAAGGTGAACCGATGGCAGCACTTTCACGTATTGCAAACGGTACACACCGCCAAATTCAAATTATTCCTGGAGATACAGTTGTTTTCTCTTCTTCACCAATTCCAGGAAATACAATTAGCGTAAGTCGTACAATTAACATGTTGTACCGCGCTGGCGCTGATGTAATTCACGGGAAACTTTCAAATATCCATACAAGTGGACACGGTGGACAAGAAGAACAAAAGTTAATGTTACGTCTAATTAAACCGAAGTACTTCATGCCAATTCATGGTGAATATCGTATGCAGCGTATGCACATGAACATAGCAAATGATTGTGGCATCCCTGAAGAAAATTGCTTCATTATGGATAATGGCGATGTTCTTGCTTTACGTTCGGATGAAGCTAGCATAGCTGGAAAAATCCCATCTGGTTCGGTCTACATTGATGGAAACGGTATTGGAGATATTGGCAATATCGTATTACGCGATCGTCGTATCCTTTCTGAAGAAGGACTTGTAATTGTAGTTGTAAGCATTGATATGAAAGAATTTAAAGTTGCAGCAGGACCTGATATCATCTCACGCGGTTTCGTTTACATGCGTGAAAGCAGCGATTTAATCAATGATGCACAAACATTAATTACAACTCATTTAGAAAAAGTAATGGAGCGTAAAACAACACAATGGTCTGAAATTAAAAATGAAATTACAGACACATTAGCCCCATTCCTATATGAAAAAACGAAACGTCGTCCAATGATTTTACCAATCATTATGGAAATATAAGAAAAAGGACAATGCCATGAAGGCATTGTCCTTTTCTCTTATCTTAAAAAGTGTTTAAATCGATCCACTTCATCGTCATGACCAATGACAATTAATATATCTCCTGCTTGAATATTCTCCGTAGCTCGAGGGGATACGATAACTTCTTTGCCTCGTTTAATTGCTACAATATTCAATCCAAACTTCGCACGAATATCTAATTCAATTAAAGAGTGCCCATCAATTTTTTTATTCGCAATAATCTCTACAATACTATGCTCATCTGAAAGCTCAAGGTAGTCTAGCACATTGCTTGATGCAATATTATTAGCAATCCTTTTTCCCATATCACGTTCTGGATGCACAATATGATCTGCACCTATTTTACTTAACACTTTTTCATGATAATCATTTTGAGCTTTTACAGTAATATTTTTTACACCCAACTCTTTCAAAATCAAAGTCGTTAAAATACTTGAATTTAAATTATCTCCAATAGCAACGACTACGTGATCAAAATTTCGAATACCAAGGCTTTTTAATACCATCTCATCTGTTGAATCTGCAATTACAGCATGCGAAGCTATATTTGCAAATTCATTAATTTTATCCTCATCTGAATCGATTGCCATTACTTCCATACCTAATTGAGCTAGTTCTCGGCAAATACTTCCACCAAAGCGACCAAGTCCAATGACAGCAAATTCTTTTTCTTTCTCACCCACAAGAATTCCTCCAATAACTTCAAGTACTATTTATTTTCAGTGTAACACACTTTATATGCGTCACAAAAACTGTAATTAGCTCTTATTTTTGTTTTTGTATATAAAAATATTGTTGCAAGTAAAAAGCGATACCAACAAGTAGCATAGCAAATACAAATATATTTCCAAAAGAACTAAATGTTTCAAAAACGAATAATAATGTTTCTTGACCAAAAAAGGCAAATAGAAGCTGTGTGAATGCAAATAACAACGCCCATATGTAATGATGTTGATGGAATAAATAATGCGTTGCACCTAAAAAAGCAATAAACGAAAAGATAAAGATCCACCAATTTTCTAAAAATAGTTGCCAATTAGAAAATTGATATCCATTTACTAATATCGCAATAAGCGCGATAACTGCCATCGTCGGCACACTCCAAAATAATGCCCGTCCTCTAAAGAAACGAGTACCTTTAACATCTCCTTTTTCATGTGCAATATATGTTAGTACTACTGTGCTTATATACAAAACAGAAAGAATTGTTAAAACGATAATAAGCCAAAAATGTAATTGATAATATTCATGCTCTATATTTGTCACGATTGCAGCTAACATGCACGGAATTAACATTCCCGTCCAACCATCTACTTTTCTTTCATTCCAAAAGACCGTATTACCAATCCTTATTCCTAACAACATAAAAATAATGATACCCAATACAAATAACGTAGTTTTATTCCCTACTAAACTCGTTGAGAAAGCAATTAATCCAATAAATAAAAAGAGCACAAACCCATTCATAATTTCTAGTACAGGTGATAAATATCTCTTCACCCATTTGTATGTTTCGTCATATTCATTATTATCTACTAGACGATAGGCATAAAAACTTATCCCAAAATAAACCGCCGCAATAATAACATACGCATATAAGACGAAACATAAAATCGCACTGCTAATTTGCACGTAATTCCCCACCCTTTTTTCTATGTTTCACATTGATTTTACACACTTTTCATACTAAAAGTAAATATATATAAGTTAGTCAAATAATTAATAATGAGCAGTGGCTAAACCCCCTGCTCATTATTAAAACAGTACAATTAACTTTAATTCTTCCATTTTTGTATGTAAATGTCTAAAATCAATCTATACGAGCGTTACTTACACCTCAGAACAAAAAGTTTTTTGGAACCTTCAAGAAAGCGGAAGTTTTATTTTCTATTCCCTTTCCACTTTACATATTGGCTTAAAAATGTAATTGCCTTTTCAATCACTTCTTCGTCTGGTTTTAATTTTGCATGATGTAAACCATATTCTGAATTTACTCCAAGCCAAAACATAAATCCAGGGATTTCTCGAAGCATATAACCAAAATCTTCACCTGTCATTGCCTCAGTACATGTAATAACATTCATATCAGTTTGTTTATGTACAAATTGCATAAACTCTCTCGTTAACTCTTCATGGTTATATACTTGATGATACATTGCTCCGTAATCTATAATCGACTCACACTGGAAAGAAGCTTCGATACCTGCAACAATTGCCTCAATTCTGCTTTTCACACGCTTCATTGATTCCACTGATAATGTTCGAATCGTTCCTTCTAAACGAGATTTTTCTGCAATAATATTTTGAACCGTACCACCTGTAATTTTCCCGATTGTAATTACTGCACTATCAAGAGGATTTACATTGCGACTAATAACGGATTGAAGCTGTGTAACAAGGTGACTCGCTGCAACAATCATGTCATTTGCAGTATGCGGATAGGCAGCATGGCCACCTTTCCCTTTTAAATCAATATATAATTCTGAAGTATTGGCAAATAACAGTCCTTCTTTCGTTGCAATTGTACCTACAGCGTATTCTGGTGCAATATGAAGACCAAGAATTATATTTGGTTTCCATTCTTTTAACTCTTCACTTTCTAACATAGGAAGAGCACCGCCTGGTCCTTCTTCTGCTGGCTGGAATAGAAATACAAGGTCATCATCTATTCTTTCGCTCACAACTTTCGTTAGAAGGCCTAAACCGATTGTTGTATGTACATCATGGCCACATGCATGCATCATCCCCTCATGAATAGAAGCAAACTCGTATCCAGTTTCCTCTGTAATTGGTAAACCGTCTATATCTGCACGATAACCTATTATTTTTTCGGGATTTTTTCCATTTACTTTAACGATTACACCCGTTTTCCATGTCTTCACTTCCACAAATTCATGAGAAAGTGTTCCTATATAATCTAAAATATACTGTTGTGTTTTCCATTCCTTAAATCCGATTTCTGGAATTCTATGTAGATCTCTACGAATTTGGACAAATTTGCTTACTGTCATTTTTGCACCTCTATCTATAAAAAGCGTAAGAGCCCTTTTACGCTCTTACGCTTTTTTTACTTTTTATTTCTCTGGGTTTAATTGACGAAGCTCTTGTTTAATTTCTGTTTTTGCTTTTGTCTTCTCATCAATTTCTTTAATTACACGTGCTGGAGTACCTGCAACAACTGTGTATGGAGGCACATCTTCTGTTACAACAGCTCCCGCTGCTACAACTGCACCTTTACCTACTGTAACACCCTCTAAAACAACTACGTTTGCACCGATTACTACATCATCTTCAACGATAACTGGTTTTGCAGAAGGTGGCTCAATAACACCTGCAAGTACAGCACCTGCACCTACGTGACAGTTTTTACCGACTGTTGCACGTCCACCAAGTACTGCATTCATGTCGATCATAGAACCTTCACCAATTACAGCACCAATGTTAATTGTTGCATTCATCATAATTACAGCGTTGTCACCAATTTCAACATGGTCACGAATAATAGCACCTGGCTCGATGCGAGCTTTAATACCTTTTAAATCAAGCATTGGGATTGCAGAATTACGACGATCGTTTTCTACAACGTAATCAACGATGTGCTTATTATTCTCATCAAGAATTGTCTTAATTTCAGACCATTCTCCGAATAATACACCTGATTTTTTATTCACAAATGCTTGTACTGTTTCAGGGAATGTTACTTCTTTTAAATCCCCTTTTATGTATACCTTTACAGGAGTTTTCTTTTCACTTTTTTGAATAAACGAAATAATTTCGTTAGCATCCATCATTTTCATTCTTGTTGCCTCCTAAATCCATTTATAATGTTACTCTACCAAACGAAAGAGCGAGTAGCAAGATAATAATCTTATTTTTCCCTTTGAATTTCTTCTATAATTTCTAAAAATGCTTGCACTTGCTTCAACTGCCTTGCCGAGTCACTTGTTAACAACCATGTTTCTCTCGTCAGTTGAACAGGTGTTTTATACATATTTTCCTGTACTTCCTTTAAAACAGTAGAAGGTAAAAGGGCATAACCTATACCATTTAAAACAAGTTGTTTACATGTTTCAATTTGGTCAACTACAATTGTTCGCTTAGGCGGATTAGAAAATAAACCATACCACCAATTTTGTATTTGTCCATAATAAGTAGAGTCACTTTTAAATTGAATGAACGGCCTATTTGTTTCTTTTAACATCGAAATATCTTTTATTTCTTTATCAACTAAATACAGTTCATCTTCAAATAATTGTTGTTTCTGACCTTTATATTCTTGTGTGCCCCTCAGTATAGCAACATGAACGTCTCCTTCATAAAACTGCTTTTGCACTTCACTACTCCATCCAGTAAACAGCGATATCTTTACAGAAGGATATTTATGCACAAACTTTTTCAAAACAGGAGGGAGCCAATATTGACCAATAACTGACGCAACAGCTATTTTTAACGTTCCATGAGTTTCCGTTCTAAAAACAGCTAGCTCACTTTTTATATCTTCTTCCCTTTGCAACATTTCTTTAGCATAATTTGCTACTTTTTCCCCTTCAGGTGTAATTGTCAATCCTTTTTGTGAGCGAATAAAAAACTTCATTCCCCATTGTTTCTCCATAGATTGTAATCGTTGACTCAGCGCAGGTTGGGAAACAAATAAACGTTCCGCCGCTTTTCTCATATTTGATTCCTGAGCTAACACAACCATCATTTGAAAATCATCAATTTGCAACTTTCTCCCTCTTTCCTTAGCTTCCATACACCTTATTTTAATAAGCTTTTCATTCTTAATTTAGCCGAATACTTTCATTCAGAAAATACAATTGTCCAGCGCAAACTTTCCTTATGTTTTATGTCTTTTTAAATATAATACATACACAAGTGATATGCACGAAAAAAAGTGACTTCTTCGTTTCTATGAAGTCACTTTTCTCACGTTATCGATTATATTGCCTTACTTTCTTATTCAACAATTTTAAAATAGCCCGACGTGTTAAAATCCCCTCAAAATAGCCTTCTTCATTAACAGCGCAAATAAAAGGATGATCAATTGTCATTTCTAAAGCTTTTGCAAATGAATCGTCTAATTTAAGAACAGGTATATCTTCCTTCATCACCTGCTCTACTTTCATATCATCGAGTCTTTCAAACTCAATACGCTCTAATCCTAACATACCATCTAATATCATGGCAGTACTAATCAAACCATGTAGTTTATACATTGGATCTAAAACAGGTATCGCCGAATATCCAGATTTCACAAGAACGAGTAAAGCATGTTCTAAACTATTTCCAATTTGGACATGAGCTACTTTTTCCGATGAAATCATTAAATCCTTCACAAGAATTTGTTGAAATTCGTCTTTCGGAATACTAATCATATTACATCCCCCATTTTCCTTTTTTCCTGCTTATGTTCACAACTCTATTCACATTTTATGACAGCGTTTTCATATTATTATTTTGTCCTAAATTTATTTCAATAAAAATACAATCACACAGCTATTTTAGCATACAGCACAAAAAAAAGACTACCATTCCGGTAGCGCTTAATACCCTTTATTTTTTAATCTGTAAAATAACCTTGTAATTTTTTTATATTGCATCACATCTGTCTGTTTCAAACCATTCTCAATATCTGTAAGTTCCACAGCTAAAATTTCACTTGCATAATTTTGCTGAAATAAAATATCTAGTAATAAACTTTCTTCTTCCTTTGTTAAAACAACTTCCCTTTGCATATACCCCTCTCCTTACACTCGCATCGTTACTCTTATTATATAAAAAATTCAACCTATTTAATAGATGTAATATTCAGTTTTTATTAAAAGATATGTAGCAATCGTACACATACAAAAAAATCATTTCGTATATCGATTTGCATAGCTAAACGCCGCATAAGCATCCGGCTTAATTTTTGCAGTTAATCCCATTGCTCGAATTTTTTCTGTCATATCTAAAATAAATTCTTTTGTTAAACCATCATTCCCAATGTCTAAATGAATTTCCATTATGAATCCAGCCCCATCTTGAGCATAAGGATGCAATAACTCCCATATTGTTTGTATATGAGTAGGCGTAAATAGACATGCGATTTCTTGACTAAACTGCGTTTCTAAATATATTTTCTCACGTAAGGTTGCCGGCTTATCTTTTACTGATCTATGGTGTAAACAGCCCCAGGCACCTTTTCCAACACGATGAATATGGATTGCTGTAATAAACCTCGTATCCTTTTGATGCGCTTGTGAGTCTGTCCCAATGGATAATCGATATAAATTTCGCGGATCCTTTTCAATGAAACTACAAATACGGTTAAAGACCATATCAAAATTTAAATGTCTCTCTGAAACATTGTAAAATTTATGTGCACCGTCCACAGAGTCACGTCCTTTCAATTAGACAGACTTTTCGTATTCTCATTGTATGGGACAAAAACTAAAATTATAACTTCCTATCCTTTATTCGTTTCAATATTTCGAATTACAAAGTGACAAACTTGGCACGTATAAATTACATTTTGATTAGATTGAGCCGTTAATACATGAATAATCTCAGCAGAACTTTGACAATTAGGACAAATCACAACTGGTAAACGTTCCATACGATAACCTCCTAGTTATATTTCTCCCGCTATTTGCAGAACCCAGCGATTGTGAGAAGTTTAGCTTCACATATTCACCCGGTTGACGGGACTCATTTTCCACATGGATAAGCAAACTTGCACGGATTAAAATTTCATTTTAATACCATTGTAGGAAAAATAAAAAACTTCTATACATTCCGCTAGAAAGTAATAGAACTAAAAAAGGTACTGCCACATGGCAGTACCTTTTTTATATGTATCAAGAAATGATATCGTAAATCTCAATTGCAACCATGTCGATATTATCGAATTGATACACTTGAGGTTTTTCACCTTGTTGATACACTTCTAACTCATACATTTCACTTTTATCGAAAAATTTCACGCTACATTTGCGCTCACCGTTCACTTCAAAATAGCGTTGTGCTACTTCACCGCTTTCAGCTTGTTCTTGTAGACTAACAAGTCGAGTTAAAATTCCTTGGAGTAGAGACATGAAATCTCTCCTTTCTCTAATTTTCCTACCAATAGGTTTTACAGCTATACTCATTCTATCCGTCATAACAGAAAAAATGTTCCACACTCTAGGATAAAGGTTATTGGCCAGAAACTCAACTAAAAATTTGTCGAAATGCGAAGGAAAAAACAGAAAGAACATATTTCCCCTTCTTTATTGCGGTTTTTATACTGGAAGAATATAATAAAAAACAGAAAAAAGGAGGAATAACAATGAAAAAAATTGAGGTTTATACACAACCCGATTGTCCGCCATGTGTTATTGTGAAAGAATTTTTGAAGCATAATAACGTTGCATATGAAGAATTTGACGTAAAAAAAGACGCTACTGCTCGCAATCGTCTTTTATACGACTATGATTCTTATTCAACTCCAACAGTCGTAATTGATGGCGAAGTAGTTGCAGGGTTTCAAATTGAAAAGTTACAACAACTACTCAATATAGAATAGGAATAGGTAAATACCTATTCCTATTCTTATCCCGCTATTTGTAGGTAGTAAAACTCCCACCCAAAATTTAGCTACAGCAAAGAAGTTAGATGGAAGAGTAATCCCTCTCACTGATTAAAAATTTCACTTTATAATTGTTGCAACCTTTTTATTTCAGTTAAAAGTTCCTGACTTTCATGATATCCTGCTAATTTCCATTTATCTTGATCCCTTTTCAATGTTACAATTTGATACTGTCCACTTTTTGTCCGCTCATATACATATAAATTTTTATGTTCTTCATCATACGACATTTTCGTTTCTGAATTAAAAGAAAACGGTGCTTCTTTTGCCGGAAGTAAATATTCACCACTTTGTTTATCACTTCTGCTATTTTCATCTGTAAATACTTGAAGGAAATTATCTGTAAAATACGGTGATAACGTCTCTATCATCTTATTCATCGGCAAATGCTTCCCACGAATTGAAAACTGTGTTTCATAGCCTTTTTGTATCGTTGTAAATACTTCTTTCCGATCGACTTCCACTTCTTCTTTTCCTAAAACAGTCGTAACACTATAACCAACTAGAAAGGCAACACATACAAATAGAACAAGCCATATTCCATATTTCCTCATTTTTTCACCTTCCTTTTAAAAGAACTTGTCTTTGTAGTATTCATTGTAACAATGATTATGCAAAGAAAGGACAGATTTCGTTCGTAAAATCTTTACAACGATAGACAGCATTTTCATCACCATTTTCACTATTACCAATTTATGATAAAAACAAACAAAAAATGCACGAATTCCTTCGTGCATTAAAATAAAACATCTTCTTCATATAAATATTCATAAGATAAATCTATAAATAAAAAGTTGTCATCATCAATCGGGAAAGAAAATGTTCGTACCATTTCTCCCGTTTCAATATCTGCATATAAATCTGAAAGCCTCGCCTTATTCTCAAAACGCATTTTCATGATATTCTCGAGAAAATACGGGCGCCAACTCCAGTTCTTCATATAATAATCCGGCATCACAATCCATTCTCCATCTTTTTTCATAACATTTCCTGATTGTTGGAAACCATCTTCATTACAAATAAATATACGAAAACTACACTGTGATACACTTTGACTAAATTGTAATAACCAATCATTTATATCTTCATTCTTTTTTTGTTTTGATAAAACATCGCCAATGCGATCGCGTAACATCTCTGTTAAATTATAAATTTTTTGTAACTTCTTCTTTTCATGCTGAATAAACTGATGACATTCATTACCCAGTCGCTCTTTCAAAACATTCGTTTCAATAAAATCAGGTAAACATTCTTTCAAATAATTACCTTGATAATATCTTCCACCGTTCTTCCAAGCATATTGCAGTTGATAAAAAGCATCTATTTCTTCATATAACAAAGTTGCACCAATTCTTCTAGCAAGTAATGATAAAGAATATAAAATATCTTGATAAGATTGTAAAAGTGCTGTTTGCCTTAAGTTCGTTAAATCTACTTTTAAAATATCAGGTGCTAACACGCTAATACGCTCTAAATTACTTGTGCCCGTTCCGACTTTATTAATCGAAATTTGAATACCATATGTACGATAATACATAAGCAAATGATTAAATTGCTCTATATCTTCTTTACATTCATGCTCTGTAATCTCTAAAACAATTTGTTTTAAATTTAAACCTTGTTCTTCATACCTCAATAAAAGTTGAAGCAAGCTTTCATCATTATCATTCATTAATACATTAGCATTCCGATGTATAAATAATAATAATTTTTGATCGCTTTCTAAATAACGATTTAAAGCTTTTTCTACTATAATATTATCCGCTTCCAGTTGAAATTCACTTGGAATCGAATCATCGTGAAAGAAAGAAGCTAAACTTTGTATGCCCTCTTCTGTTTGAATACGTCCTACTACTTCGTATCCAATTACAGTATGCTCATCAGCACTAAAAATAGCTTGATAATAAGGAAGGACTTTATCCAAGTTACTCATTACATCTAATGCATCTATCAACGTGCTTCCCTCCCTTTACTTTTCAAAAATTATAACATGATATTTACGGAAAAATAATAAAAAATCCCTTCAGTTTTCCTGAAGGGATTAGAGGGGTAAAATGCTAAGGGGAATTAGCAATTCTACTATGAAGAAAAAAGAGGTCTTAAATATAACGTATATATGACCTCTTGTAAACACTTTTCTTTCATATGTCACAATTCCGTCACATTTAACCGTAGAAAAATGAATCAAACATTCATTTTTTTATCCCTTTTAAAATGGATATTGATGTAAATGTTGTCCTCCATCCATTGTCATGCAAGTTCCATTTATGTACGCAGCTTCATCTGAACATAAATAATAAGCTAGGCCAGCGATTTCTTCTGGCGTACCCAACCTTCCAAGCGGAACACTTTGTATCGTACGTTTAGCCATTTCTTCTGAAATCCATAATTTATCAGCACCGCCCGTACGTTCAATTGGTCCTGGCGCGATAGCGTTAACTCGTATTCCATATTTACGTCCCCACTCAACAGCGAGCGTCTTCGTCATTGCTAATACTCCTGCCTTCGCTGCAGCCGAATGAATCACTCCTGGACCTGCATCCCATGCATATGTTGCTACCATGTTAATGATATTCCCTTTTATACCTTTTTCAATCCAATATTTTCCGACAGCATGACTACAGTAAAACGTACCGTTTAATACAATATTAATGACTGAATTCCAGCCATTCACAGATAAATCTTCTGCTGGACAAATAAAGTTTCCAGCTGCATTATTTATTAAAACATCAATTCTACCAAACTTCTCATCAATCTGTTCAATCATTTTCTGAATGTCATCCGTATTTCTTACATCCATTTGTACAGGTAATACTTGCCCTGGAAATTGTTCAATTTCCAACTTTGTTTCCTCTAGTTTTTCCTTTGTACGTCCTGTAATAACAACTCGTGCCCCTTCTTTTGCAAAACGAGTCGCCATTCCTTTTCCCATTCCACTCGATCCACCTGTTATAATAACTACCTTTTCTTTCACATACATCCCCTCCAAAAAATGAATACACATTCATTTTATCACTTTATTTAATAGAAATCTTTATATTTTTAAACTTTTCTGATATTTTAGCGTAAAGAACTTTCTTTTTATTCATTTTTTTTCGTAATCTATACTACTTTTTATTATGTAAAGTATATTTTAAATAAACTGAAAGGAGATTTGAGTAGCCTATAAATGGAATGAAAACATTGAGGTATACTCATATTTTTATGAAGCACATTACAAGAAGAAATTTTTTAAAAATTGGTATGCGTACTTGTCTCTATTCATTTATAACCAGTAGCATCGGATACTACTATGCTAAATATATAGAGCCCCATTTCATTTCTTTTACACAGCACACATTAAAATCACAACTCATCCCAAAAAGTTTTCATGGTATGAAAATTCTTCAATTCAGCGATTTACATCTCGGATACTATTTCTCGCTTCAACATTTATCTAAAGTTGTTTCTAAAATTAATGCTGTAAATCCAGATATTGTCCTTTTTACCGGAGATCTCATTGATAATTATCAAACGTATACTGACACTCCTTTCGTTGCATCCATTTTAAAAAATATACAAGCCCCCTTTGGTAAATTCGCTATTTATGGTAACCATGATCACGGTGGATATGGAACTGAATACTATGAGCACATCATGCGTGAATCAGGATTTGAGCTATTGCTCAATAGTGAAAAAAGAATTCGTCTAATGGATAATAGCGAAATTTCTATTTTTGGTCTCGATGATATACTACTAGGCAAACCAAAAATAGAGAAAACATTAGAGCATGCACGGCAAAGTACTTATAACATTGTTCTTGTTCACGAACCAGATATCGCGCCCAAAGTTTCTAGATATCCAATCAACTTGCAACTTTCTGGTCATAGTCACGGCGGACAAGTACAAATTCCTTTTTTAGGAGCTATTATTACACCTTCACTCGCCAAAGACTATATTGAAGGCTTCTATACAATTCAGGATTTAACTCTCTATGTCAATCGAGGCCTGGGAAGAACACGTGTCCCATTTCGTTTTATGTCAAAACCTGAAATCACAATTTTCACACTCCAACATTCGTAATAATTCGCCTATTTTCTTACATATCCTTTCTTGTACGCGCTCATCCACGTTTTGTTTACCATATGATAAAAGTGAGTCCAATAAAGGAGGTATGTTCATGTATCCATATTATCAACCAATTCCAGTCCGTTCAGCACCTATTGGTCCAGTAGGCGACTCACGCTTCTTCCCGTTTTTTGGCGTTCCCTTTCTAGCTGGAATTGCTGGTGGATTGCTCGGCGGAGCATTAGCTTTCGGCCCTCGACCATTTTATCCACCTTATCCAACACCTTTCCCGCCGCCAGCACCTTATCCTTGTTACGGTGGACCATGTCAGCAACCATACTATTACTAAGTTAAAATAACGATTCTTTCAAATATTATTCTCTCAACGAGCCATCTCATTACACGCTTATAATAAAACTATTGTTTCTACTCATCCTTCCATTTTTGGAGCATATGAGTAGAAAAAAGTAAAAACCTCTTATTGACATAAGAGGTTTTTACTTTTTTCATTATTCAGCGTCTGTATTTTGATATGCCATCTTAAACAACTTCACTTGGCTATCAATTTCTTCTGTACTACTATTAATAACATAATAGTAATCACCATCTTTATTTTGTTCACGTGTTTTCACATTATCAGCTAATGTAAGCTGTAAAATCGCCTTAATTCGTGCCTTCATTTCAATATCTAATATCGGGAAAGATATTTCCACTCGCTTCTCCATATTTCGCGTCATCAAATCAGCTGAAGATAAATATATTTTCTCCTCCCCATTATGATGGAAATAATAAATACGGCTATGTTCTAAATATCTTCCAACAACACTAACTACACGAATATTTTCACTTACATTTGGAATACCAGGTCGTAGGCAACATGTCCCTCGAACAATGAGCTCTACCTTTACTCCAGCTTGTGATGCTTCGTACATTTTTTTTATTAATGGTTTATCTGTTAATGAATTCATCTTAGCGATAATATATCCATTTCCATATTGCCTATGATAACGGATTTCTTCATCTATTAAATCTATAAATTGCTCTCTTATATCAAATGGAGCAACCGATAAATGATGAAAATGTGGCTTTGTTGTATAACCACTTAAATAATTAAAGAAATTGGTTGCATCAACCCCAAAGTCTTTTCTTGATGTAATATATCCAAAATCAGTATATAACTTCGCTGTTGCATCATTATAGTTTCCAGTTCCGAGATGTACGAACCTTTCGATTTTTCCGTTTTTTCTTCTTACAACTAACGTAATTTTACTATGTGTTTTCAAGTGACTTACACCGTAAATAACATGACAGCCTGCCTGTTCCAATTCTTTAGCCCAATGAACATTGTTTTCTTCATCAAATCTTGCCTTTAATTCAACTAATACTGTCACTTGTTTTCCCTTTTCAGCCGCTATCTTTAACGCCTGAATAATCGGTGAATCACCACTTACACGATATAACGTTTGTTTAATCGCAAGTACATTCGGATCGTCCGCCGCATCACGGACAAAATCAACTACCGGCTGAAATGATTCAAAAGGATGATGTAATAAAATATCATGCTCAATTGCTTTTTCAAATACATCTTCTTCATCACCTAAATCTTGAGGTGGTTGCGGAATAAGAGCCGGATATACAAGATGTTCATATAAAGGAGCTAGTTTTTTATATAAAGAAAACAAACATGTTAAATCTAATGGACCATCCATTATATATACATCTTCATCTTTTACTTCCAGAACCTCATATAATAACGCTAATACTCTTTCATCAATGTGTTCTTTCCCAACTTCTAAACGAACAGCAGCCCCCCACTTACGCTTTTTTAATTCTTTTTCAATTACCTTTAATAAATCTCTCGCACCTTCTTCATGAATCGTTAAATCTGCATTGCGTGTAATACGGAAACGAGTAACAGATGATACTGTATATCCCGTAAATAATTTATGAGTAAAGCTACTAATTACGTCTTCTAATAAAATAAATTTATGCTTTTGCCCTTCGCTCGGTAAAATTATGAAGCGCTCAAGTAATGAAGGAACTTGCACAATTCCTAACTTCGTCCTGTTTTCTTCTTCCGCTTGCTTCTCATCATATAAAAGAGTAGCCAAATTCAAACTTTTGTTTAATAACATTGGAAATGGGCGATATGCATCAATAGCTACAGGAGTTAACACCGGAAAAATTTGCTCATCAAAATACTCTTCTATAAATTCTCGCTGCTCTTTCGTCAAATCATTGAATGTTAAACGTTCAATTCCCTCTAACTCAAGTGCTGGTAATACATAATTTTTAAATGTATCATATTGTACTGTCATTAGTGCATGGGCTTTTATCGCAATTTTATTTAATTGCTTTTTTGGTGTTAAGCCAGCTTTATTTTCTGGCTGATTAAATCCAGCACTCACTTGATCCTTTAATCCCGCTACACGTACCATAAAAAATTCATCTAAATTCGAACTAAAAATACTAATAAATTTCAATCTTTCCAAAAGTGGATTATTTGCATCTTGCGCTTCTTGTAAGACACGTTCATTAAATGCTAACCAACTTAACTCTCGATTATTGTAATAAGCTGTATCATTTAAATTTACTGCATTCCCCTTCAATAATTCCATTCTCTTCACACTTCCCCTTGAAACTTTTTTACTATAATTTACTTACTTTTATTTTAGCAAATTACAATATTATAAAGTGTAATTTTTTTGTAAAGACATCCGTACAACCTAATATTTTAGTTCAAATGACAAGTTAATATTCGTTTTTAATACTCTTTCTAACTGTTTTTTTTGTTTTTCAGCTTGCACTTTTTCCGCTAATGCCGATTGTTCACATAAAGCTTTAAACGTTAATCCTTCTTCGCTTTCTGTTATAGATATGGTATCAATAAGCGATCGTTGCCTTGCATTTAAAGTAGCTGAAAATTGTAAAACAGCTCCTAACAGGCGGATTTTTTTTTGTTCGCTTTTATCAAACCAACCTTCAAATGGAGATAAATGTTGTTTAAATAACATTTTTGATTTATACGATGCAATAAGCGCTAGCCTTACTCGATCTTTATGCATCATGCCATCAATTGTCTTATTCGCTAATAAATAAAACGTATGTAAACGGCTCGCTTCTTCGTCTATATATTTGCCTATATTAAACACTTTCGCTGCTTGATGGAACACTTCCCAGTCTTTTACTGACATAGAAATAAGCCCTATTTCCTCAAGTTGTTTGCAAATTAGTCTTCCATGTTTAATAAGTTGAATAACAAATTCCATGTCCATTTCGTATTCATGTGATAGTAAATGCAGACTTTCTTCAACTACGTTCGGATAATATGAAATCCCCAAATCTTTTGTCAACTCTTCATAGAAAACACCTTCTCTTAACCCTTTTCTACTTAATACAAATGCCGGTGCCTCTATAACATTAACAAGTGTATGAAATACTTCAACCGCTGGAATAATCGTATCTGCTCGATCTTTTGCCAATCCTTCCAATTTCTGAAGTTCTATGAACGACAATCTTTCCAATTCATCTTTTACACTTTCAATATCTTCTTCTTTCATCTTGTATAAATGTAATCCTGCTATAGGATAACATATTAAATTTTGATGGATTTTTACTAAGTTCCTAGCACTACCACCAATTGCAATAAGAGGCAATTTCTTATTGATTAACCATGGTAACGTTCGAAGTTGAAACTCTAAATACTGTTGCATTCCCTCTAACTCATCTTTAGTAGGAATATCACCTTTAATAAATTGTTGCTTTAAAGAAAGTGCCCCAAAAGGAAAACTATGGTACTCTAAAATCTCTCTATTTCTAAAGTATGTAACTTCCGTACTTCCCCCACCAATATCTACCGTTATTCCTTCTGAAAACGATGTAGAATTCATAACCGCCAAGTATCCGTAACGCGCTTCCTCATACTCTGATAATACTCTAAGCGTAAAGTCCGTTTGTCCTTCAACAAGCTTTTTAATTTCCTCTTGATTCTCCGACTGTCTAATTGTTGCTGTTGCAACACAAAGTACATGATGCAACTGATGGAATCTTGTACTTTCTTGAAATTGAAATAATGTCTGTAATAATACTTCTATTCCCTCTTCATTCAACACACCATCAATTAAGTAATTCCTTAACCTAGCAACAACTTTCGTATTTTCAATCTCTTTATAAAAACCTCCATTTTGCTTTTCATAAATAACTAAACGCATTGTATTAGATCCAATATCTATAATGGCATACTGTTGTTTTAATATTTCTTTCAAACTTCTCACTCTTTCATTATCAAATTTCAAAAACATATTCTATTACTATTATACAAAATAGTTGTTTTTTGTAACAATATTGCTTTAATATTGAAAATATATACAATCACTTTTTGCGTATAATAAATACCTATTTTATTTATGGTATAATAATGAAAAATTGAAAGGAGATTCAATATGAAACCTTCACAACCACAATCTCAATTACAAAACCAACATTCTATTAATCGACTAGCTCAATCTATTTTCGTTGTGAATCGTCATGCTAAAGCAGCTACTAATCCTAAATATTTATACTGGTTAAAAAAGACAGCTTTAGAACGTTTGATTGCTGAAAAAAAAGCAATTAAAGAAGGATTACATTTTTCTAGAAACCCACGTTTTAGCCAACAACAATCTGATGTCCTTATACGTTTAGGCGATTATTTTTTCCACATCCCTCCTACGAAAGAAGATTTTCGAATTCTACCGCATCTTGGTCATCTTGAATCCTCCTATCGAAATCCGAAAACAACCTTATCTTTAACAGTGGCAAAAAAAACAATTCAAGATTATATTGGTCCTGAAGCATTAAAACAAGAAAAAAAATTAAGTGAACCTGTTCCATGGTATAGTCGTACTTATACAAAAAAATAAAACAGTTTGGCCAAGTGTAGGCCAAACTGTTTTATTTTTTCTCTTCTTTAATTTTAATATTTGCTTGTTTATAAAAAGCTACTTTTTCTGTATTATAAGACTTTGTGAATTCATTAAATTTATCTTTTTCTGACTCAATATCCTTATAAGATTGATTTACTACTTTTACTTTTTCACTAATATCTTTTAATTTAGTACCTTTATCTTGTAACATTGTATATAACTCTTTTTCTTGTTTTAAAGATTTGTCATAGCTGTCATACATTTTATTAAATGAATCGTGTCGTTTCTCATACGTGCTTTTCACTTTATCAGCTTGATCTTTCAATTTCTTATCTTCAATTTTCTTCACATACTTATCAGCTGACTTCACTTCTTCTTGCGCTTTATTTAAAACTTCTTTTTCTTTTGCAAGCACTTTTTCTCGTTCAGTTGTATTTTTCACTGCTTGATTCAGTTTTTCTTTAACAGTTTGATTATTATCTTTTCCTTCTTGAACAATCTGGTTATATAATTCTTGTCCTTCTTTCTCTAAAGTCTCAAGTTTTTTTGCATCTTCAAACATTGTTTTTTCTTGTTTAGCAGCGTTTTCAAACGCTACATATAATTCTTCTTCTGGTTTCGGACCGAAACAACCGGCTAATAAAATCATTGATAATGCAGTTACAATTGCTAATTTACTATATTTCAACATCTCTTCCTCCTACTTATAAACGACCATCGTGTAATATAAAAAAGTTATAAAATATGTAATTGTTCTATACACTCGCATCTTTTTTACGAAGATCATTAATATTGTTTGTACAAATTATTACTTGATATTACATTATTCTTTTTGAATTATTTAGCAATTCCATATCCATCTTTAAGTATACTACTTCGTGTTTTTTAAGGCCTGTTCACACTATGTATTACTTTAATGTCCACGGAATTTCACCTCAGTCTTAATAAGACTATAATAGTTCACCTGATAAAAGGTGATCGCTCCGCTCTCACGTCTATCATTCCCTTTCCAGCTTTCTATCAATTAATCTCTTTGTTCATTTTACACAGTACAATCGATATCTCGCAACAACTTACAAATATTCTTTTCATTTCCTAAAAAGGAAAAGTGTAGAGCTTGCTTTCCTCTACACTTTTAAAATAAAACACACTGTGCAAATTGCATTGACACTACCATCATAATTATATGCTTATTTCATATATTTTTAAAGACTTTTATTACAAACGTGGCGTTTTTTTGTAATAAAAGTCAAAAAAATGTTACAAATAAAACATCTTCCTATCATATATCTTCAAATCAAAGCTTCACTCATTTTCTTGCAAATTTCTATACTGGTACAATTGATTTTGCGACTTTCTCAACAGTTCTTCAAACGTTTTTCCTTCTACTGGATAGCTAGCTGCTCCAAATAAAAGAGTGACACTGAGTAAATCACCTTCTATTTCACTTTCAATATTTTTCATTAATCGTTTTGTTATTGTTGATGTTTCATGACCATTATCAATTGCTACAATAACGTACTTATTTTCATCCCACTTTGTAACAACATCGCCCTTCCGAATTGTCTTTACAATTGTACTCTCTAATTTTTGTACTAACACTCCCAACTTTTTTTCTTGCAACGTGTCTTTTAATCCTTCCCATTCTTTTACAGAAAGAATGTACACTGTAATATTACGAGAATCTCTTTCAGATAAAGCAGCTACTTTCCCAAAAAAATCAACAACAAAATCATTGCTTGCCATTCCTCCTACTTCCATACCCATACGCTCATTCGCTCTTTTATCGTACCAATGTCCAAAATAATAACTTAGTATCATTTGCAATATATAAATAATAAAGACGGTATAAAATGATCGTGAATCCAGTTTTGCAATTACATCCTGAAGTGCAATCCATTCTGTAACTGCCACAGTATTGCCAAGCAATAATCCACTAATTTTCCCTTTATGTTTCATACTTTTCCCCCTTTTATACCAATATATGTTTCTATATCAATAATGTTTTTCTACAAAATAAAAAATGTACATATGCAATGTACATTTCTGCTTAAGCTTGTATACCTTTTCTACTCTATTTCATATATATAATATATAACTTTTATAGAAAGGAGTAATCTATATGCTACAAAAAGAGAATCTATCAGATGCTATGCGTTTACTAGCTGGTTTTCTATTATCATTAAAATTATTATTTACCTCTTTCGGCATACACTTTATTACAAACGATCAAATCGACGCTATTGTTAATGTTGTTTCATTTTTATTTATTCTATACTTTGGCTACAAAAATAACTATGTAGGAAAAAAAGGAATGGAGCAAAAAAAAATACTCAAAAAACACAACCTTCACTAAAAAAGGAACCTTTTGTACAGGTTCCTTTTTATCATTGACGCACAACAACTTCATTTGTTTGCAGTGGGCCATATGATATCTCTTTATCTTGAAATGTATATGTAGCCTGAAAGAATGTTTGTTTAAGAGCTTTATCTTTATTAGCTTTTATTTTACAACGTAGTTCCACCTTCTCATTCGGTAACAATTCATCAATTCGCCATCTAACAAGCTGGAATAAAAACTCACTTATCCCCCTATCAACTTTTAAAGAATTAGGAATATAAGCAAAGTAATCTCGAATCATATGACTTACAACGACTCTCGAAATCATTTCTACCCCTTTATTTTCCACTTCAATTCGCATAATAAGTATGTCGTTTACATCGTAGGTCAATTCATACGAAAATTGTTCTGTATACATACTACCAATTTGTAATGTAACGGCTACTTGAGGAAATTCGTTTTCCTTTTTAGATCCGTCAATCCACAATACTGGTTGTAGCGGTATTGAATACTTTCCTGTATCCGAAATTCGTCCCCATATTTTCATAATATATATTCACCTCATTTCAGATGTAACATACACACAATGAATTCCCCAAATTACTAAAGCTTGCTACAAGCAACCTTTAATATTTCTCTTCCTTTTATCCTATTCGACAATATGAAGAAAAAACCATTTTTCATCTATTAACAGAAGGTGTTCTTTATGAAATTTTTTTACAATTTACTTCATTTCCTTTATAGCAATATTCAGTATGGCTCACTCGTTCTCTACTCATACGAAAGAATATTTTGACGGAAGAAAAAGTTTGCCTTATAGTCAAATTTGACTATAATATTCTTTATGGCATATCAGTGCACTTATGGAAAAGAAATTAAAATCAACTATACATTAAAATTTTTTATCCACTGCACTCAAAACTTAATATAGTTTACTTATTTCTAAAGGAGGGTTATATTTGGAAACTCAACCATTAAAAAAAGACGCCAACAAGACAAAATTTGTTGTTGCTGGTTTACTGCTTGGTATATTAATGGCCGCAATGGATAATACAATCGTTGCAACCGCAATGGCAACAATCGTTGGAGACCTAGGAGGATTTGATAAGTTTGTTTGGGTCACATCAGCTTATATGGTAGCAACAATGGCAGGGATGCCTATCTTCGGGAAACTTTCTGATATGTACGGGCGGAAACGTTTTTATATTGGGGGCCTCATTCTTTTCTTATTCGGTTCTGCGCTCTGCGGAACAGCTTCAAGTATTGAGCAATTAAGTATTTATAGAGCTATTCAAGGTATCGGTGGTGGTGCCCTTATGCCTATCGCCTTCACAATTATGTATGATATCTTCCCACCAGAAAAACGCGGGAAGATGACAGGGCTATTTGGTGCTGTTTTCGGGACATCTAGTGTATTCGGTCCTTTATTAGGTGCTTATATTACTGACTACATAAGTTGGCATTGGGTCTTCTATATTAATATTCCATTAGGACTTATCTCCTTTTTCTTCATTACTAAATACTACAGTGAGTCTCTAGAATTTAGAAAACAAAAAATTGATTGGGCTGGTGCTATTACACTTGTCATAAGTATCGTTTGCTTAATGTTCGCATTAGAACTTGGTGGTAAAGAATATGCCTGGAATTCCACTGTAATTATTGGCTTATTTACAACAGTATTTATTACACTTATTATTTTCTTCTTTGTAGAACGAAAAGCAACCGAGCCTATTATTTCGTTCCATCTATTTAAAAAACCTTTATTCGCAGCTAGCCAAGGAGTTGCCTTTTTCTATGGTGCCGCTTTTATTATCTGTACAGTTTATATTCCAATCTTCATTCAAGGCGTTCTTGGAGGTTCCGCCTCTAATGCTGGATTAATTTTAACACCAATGATGGTTGGTTCTGTAATTGGAAGTCAAACAGGAGGACAATTAGCTTCTCGAACAAGCTATCGTAACATTATGATGGTATCTGGTGTCTTCTTCGTTCTTGGTATTTATTTATTAAGTACTTTAACAATGGACACACCTCGTTTACTCGTAACACTATTTATGATTCTCGCTGGGCTTGGTGTTGGCTTCTCATTCTCAGTATTAAGTATGTCCTCTATTCACAAGTTGGAAATGCGGGACCGTGGTTCGGCGACATCAACAAACTCATTCTTCCGATCACTCGGTATGACTCTTGGTGTAACGATTTTCGGTACAATTCAAAATCATATTTTTACAGATAAACTAAACTCTGTATTCCCACCTGAACTAGCAAAGTTAGCTCCAAAAGGCGGAGACACAAGTTTCTTATTATCACCAGGCGCTACCGCAAAAATTCCTGCTGAAGTATTAGCGGGTATTAAAGAAGCTCTCGCTACATCTATTGCGAATACATTCTTCTGGGCACTCATCCCGGCTGTACTAAGTATTATTTGTATTTTACTTATGGGAAATGAACGCCTCTTTACAGGCCCTAAAAAGAAAGAAAAACAAAAGCAAGTTAGTTAATATAAAAAAGAAGCGGCATATTCCTTTATGAAAAAGGATATGCCGTTTATAATATGTATAAAGTGAAACTTTAATCAGTGGGGGGTGTTCATCCCCCACTGATTATTAGCCCTCACCAATCGGGCTTTTACGGGCAGTTAATCCCCACCTAACTTCTTTGCTTCCGCTGAATTTTTGGGTGGGGATCTTACTGGATAAAGTTTTTATATACAGGAGTTGAGACAGCATGAGCATGAAATTAGTCATTCTCGGCTTGCTACTCGAAGGAGATAAACATCCATATGAAGTGCAGCATATTATGAAAGAACGACAAATGGATTGTTACATTAAATATGCTAAAGGATCACTTTATTACGCCTTCGAGCAATTAGAAAAGCAAGGCGCAATTCATATTACAAATGTAATTAGAGACACAAATCGACCTGACAAAACGATTTTTCATATAACAGAAGAAGGCAAAAAACTATTCCACACTTTACTATTAAAACAATTCGAAGCCAAAAACCAAATATATAAACCTATTTATTCAGCCTTATCTTTCGCTCACTTTAGCAATGATCACGAATTAGTTCCTATTTTAGAAAAAAAGAAAAACGATACTCTTCAATATTTACATACTATGCAAACGATATATGATTGTAATAAAGGAAAGGTTCCACGTGCACAACTATATATTTTGCAAAGTGTAATTGAGCATATTACAGTTGAATTACAATGGCTAAACACTCTCCTTAAAGATGCTATAGCAGGCCGACTTTCAGAAGTTGCTATAGATGAAAATTGAGCTATGAAAGAAGACATCCCTACTTCTTTCATAGCTCAATTTCTCTTTTTATACTGTACTATTATTAATTACTTCAGAATAAAAATTCAGAATAATAAGAAATAAAAAACTTTAGAATTTTCTTATTTCAAAACAGTAGACAAAATTCCAAAAATTGTGTTAGAATTTGTTTCAATATCATATCGCTTGTTAAATTCCTTTCAAAAGGAAAATAGGTACACGAAAGTTTCGTTTCGTGTTTAAAAGGGAAGCTTGGTGAAACTCCAACACGGTCCCGCCACTGTAAATGCTGAGATTTCTTTTTAGTACCACTGTGAAAACGGGAAGGTGAAAGAAATTATATGAAGCATAAGTCAGGAGACCTGCCTGTTTTAACAACACTGATAGATTCACGGATGATGATGAGGTGTTAAAACAAAAAGGAAGGCTTATTTTCTATGTCTTTGTACTTTTTGTTATAGGTATTTCCTAGTAAACGGAAATGCTTACTTTCAATTAGGGAGGAATTTAAAATGGCAATTCAAACAAGTAACTTAGGTTATCCACGTATCGGACTACAACGAGAGTGGAAAAAAACATTGGAAGCATTTTGGTCCAATAAAATCGATGAAGAACAATTTTTAACAACAATGAAAGAAATTCGCCTTCAACACGTAAAAGTACAGCAAGAAAAAGGGATTGAACTCATTCCAATTGGCGACTTTACATATTATGATCACGTTTTGGATACTGCCTATATGCTAGGATTTATTCCATCACGCTTTTCTGAGTTTACATCTTACCTTGATGTATATTTCGCAATGGCGCGTGGCTCTAAAGATCACGTAGCTTCCGAAATGACAAAATGGTTTAACACAAACTATCACTATATCGTTCCTGAATATGAAGAGGGATTACAAATCTCTTTAAAAGATAATCGTCCACTTCGCTTATACGAAGAGGCAAAACAAGAATTAGGAGTAGATGGAAAGCCTGTTATTTTAGGACCATATACTTTCTTAAAATTAGCTAAAGGCTATACACAACAACAATTTCCCACCATTTTAAAACAGTTAGTTGCACCTTACGTACAACTGCTTTCAGAACTACATGCAGCTGGGGCACAAGCCATTCAAGTTGATGAACCGATTTTCGCTTCTTTAACGAAAGAAGAAGTTCAACAAGCAAAAGAAATTTATGAAGCTATTCGTAAAGAAGTTCCAAATGCGACTCTTCTTTTACAAACATATTTTGATAGCGTAGAAGAAAACTATGAAGAAATTATTACATTCCCGGTATCCGGTATTGGATTAGATTTCATTCATGGTAAAGAAGGTAATTTAAATGCTATTTCAAAATATGGATTCCCAGCTGATAAAACTTTAGCTGTCGGTTGTATAGACGGCCGTAACATTTGGAGAGCTGACCTTGATGAAGTACTTGCGTTATTTACAACGTTACAAAAACAAGTCCAAACGAAAGATATCATCGTTCAACCTTCTTGTAGCTTATTGCATACACCAATCGATAAAACAGAAGAAACTCACTTATCGACTGAGCTGTTTGATGCGTTAGCATTTGCAAATCAAAAATTAGAAGAGCTAGTTCTTATTCATTCCGCTCTCACTCAAGGTACAGAAAGCATTAATAATGAGCTGGAAACATATCGAAACGTACATCATACAATTCGGTCATCTGCTGCTCGTAACCGAGAAGATGTCAAAGCAGCACGAACAGCACTAAAAGAAGAAGATTTTTCACGCCCTCTTCCATTTGAAAAACGATACGAATTACAACAAGTTGCCCTGGAGTTACCGCTATTACCAACAACGACCATTGGTAGCTTCCCGCAAACAACTGAAGTTCGTCAAACGCGAAAAGAATGGCGTAACGGTGTTATCTCAAATGAACAATACGAACAATTTATTGAAAAAGAGACAGAAAAGTGGATTCGTTACCAAGAAGAAATTGGGCTTGATGTACTTGTACATGGTGAATTTGAAAGAACTGACATGGTCGAATATTTTGGTGAGCGCCTTGCTGGTTTCTCATTCACTAAAAACGGTTGGGTACAATCTTACGGTTCCCGCTGCGTAAAACCACCTGTTATTTATGGTGATGTAGCCTTTATTAACGGCATGACTATTAAGGAAACAGTTTATGCACAAAGCTTAACAGAGAAAGTTGTAAAAGGAATGTTAACCGGACCTGTTACAATTTTAAATTGGTCCTTCGTTCGAAATGATATTCCAAGAAAAGAAGTTTCGTATCAAATTGCACTAGCTCTTCGTCACGAAATTGAACTACTTGAATCTTCCGGAATTAGAGTAATCCAAGTCGATGAGCCCGCACTTCGTGAAGGAATGCCACTAAAAGAAAAAGATTGGGATGCTTATATTACATGGGCAGTACAATCCTTCCTTTTAGCAACTTCTTCTGTAGCAAATGAAACACAAATTCATACTCATATGTGTTACAGTAACTTCGAAGATATTGTTGACGCGATTCGCGCATTAGATGCAGATGTAATTTCTATCGAAACATCAAGAAGTCACGGAGAATTTATTGATACTTTAAAACATACAACATATGAAAAAGGCATCGGCCTAGGTGTATATGATATTCATAGCCCACGTGTACCGAGTAAAGATGAAATGTATAAAATCGTAGAACAATCTTTAGAAGTATGTGATCCTAAATATTTCTGGATTAATCCTGATTGTGGTTTAAAAACGAGAAGAACAGAAGAAGTTATTCCAGCTTTAGAACATATGGTGCAAGCAGCGAAAGATGCTCGTTCCCTTTTAAAAACAAACGCATAACAAAAATGGGTTATCCTTTTCTCAGGATAACCCATTTTTTATTCTTTACTTTCAAAAAAGAATTCGTATTGTATTTTATATAATTCATCATCCGTTGGCTCTTCAAGAGGAATTGCTTGTAAGACAACTGTATACTCACCATTTGGAATAGGTATTTGAAATTTATTAGAAAGAATACTCGTTATAACGATACTTTCATTTTCAACTGTAAAAGGAACCGTAATCGTTCTAACTACTTCTTCTTTTTCAATATGTTTCCCTGGGGTCACTTTCACTTCACAAGTATAATCTGAAAGTGCTTCAAAAATAACAGTTCCATCTGCCTTAGCATAACCTCTTTCAAAATCTTCATCAGTCCAGTCTACATAAGGCTGCTCACCGTCATAGTTCATCAACATTAATTGCGAATAAGAAATCGTTAACTCCATAGTTCCCCTTCTCCTTCATTATGAAATGTACAACTACTACTTCACTTCAAATTTTACTCGCGTACCATCTGGATATTTATCTAACTTATTCCCTACCCAAGAGCCTGCTCCGCGGTTATCCGCCGGACTTATATATTCAATATGTGCTCCTTTTCCGCCTTCCTTGCACATCGCCATTGGCCATTCATCACGATCATACCCTTTTTTTGATGGATATGGTGCTAACGACAATTTCCTTCTATCTGCAGCACCACCACGATCGATTGTACAAACTTCTGAATGCCCTTCTTTTATAGCATCCGTAATATGTTTTCCGGTCTCTGGATAACGTTCTTTCGGAAATTCTAACACTTGATCATACGTATTTGTTTTCTTTACACTTGTTTCCTCTGGCACAAGTACTTCATAAACTGCCACTAAAATAGACAGAATTGCGATAATTGAAATGATAATACCTTTTAATTGCTTCATGTATACCTCCATGTTTCTACCAGTTTCTTTTCCTCCGTTATTATAACAAACTTCTCCTGTATATGTTTTCAGACATTATTTTAGTTATTCCTTGCCATTCCGCCAAAAATTTTCATTTTTTCACTAATGCTGTAGAAAACTAATAGCCTTCCGACATTCTTTTTCAAAGGAAGTCCTCATAAAAGATTGAAATGATATATACGATACTTTTTGGGGAGGAAATATGATGGAAGCTACCTATAAAACGAAAGATGTCACGAATAAAACAGGCATCCCAAAACATATAGTTCGCAAATATAGTCAGCTGTTAGAGGAACATGGTTATATGATTTCCAAAACAGCTGATGCTCGTATTTATAAACTTGATGATTTAAAACTATTGAAATCTATACACGAAAGAGCTGCTACATTACAAGAAGATATTTCAGAAACGATACCGATTATTTTAAAAGAAAAAGAGGCCCCGCCTGTACCAGTTATACAAGATAAGCAAGAGATACAAACGAAAGAAAAAGAAGATGGGCGTAACTTTGAAGAGTTCATGTTAAAACTTGAAATGCTAGCTCAATTAAATGAAGCAATTATTCATCAAAATTCTACTCTAATTACACAAAATCGTTTAAAGGATGAGAAACTAGACGAATTGATGCAACAAGTTTATGTAAAAGAAGGCTCTCAAGAAAAAATGCTTCAAGAGTTAGTCGATCACGCCGCTCAAACCGATGCACTGCAAAAAGAAAAGATGGACTTATTAATGAATCATATGTATAAACGAGAATCCAAACAGGAAGAAAAAATGAATAAACTTGTTAGTCAAATTTATAACAAGGACAGTAACCGTGATGCACAGCTTATGCAAGTTATTCGAGAAATTCAAGAAACAAAAAGAATGGTTGCTGCCTCAAAAGAGCAAAGCTTCTTTCAATCATTTAAAAGTTTATTTAGCCGAGCAAAACAAGAAAAAACAAATGAATAAACAATATAAAATAAAAAGTTACCTTCCATCGGTAACTTTTATTCCTTATTTTGTACAGCTGGTAATATAATAATTGCTTCAGTGCCTTTTCCACTTTCACTCTTATATTCCAATGTACCATTATGCGCTTGTAAAATACTAAATGTTACCATAAGCCCTAATCCTGTCCCTTTTTCTTTTAAAGAATAATATGGTTGCCCAAGCCTTGCTAACTGTTCTTTCGTCATACCAACACCACTATCTTTAACTCTTATTATGATTGTTTCGTCTTTTTGAATAGCTGTTACTTTTAAATATCCTTTATTTCCTTGAATTGCTTCAATACCATTTTTAACAACATTCATAATAGCTTGCTTCAATTTTGTCTTATCACCAATCGTATAAAGACTTTCTGAAATTTCAACTTGTAAATACACACCTTGCATCGCTGCAAATGACGACATGAGAGTGGTCATTTCTATTAATTGGGCTGATAAACAAATGTGTTCTTTTTTCTCAATTTGCGGCCTTGCTAAATTTAAGTAATCTGAAATAATTTGTTCCGCCCGATCCAATTCAGCTAATACGAGACTCATATAATCCTTATTCTTCACATCTTCCGTACTTTCTAGTAATTGGATAAACCCACGAACAACAGTTAGTGGATTTCGAACTTCATGTGCCACACTTGCTGCTAACTCACTTACAATATTAAGCTTTTCTGATTTTTGCATCTCTGTACGTAGCAATGCATTTTCATTTAAATATTCAGTTAAATACACCTGAAATACCATTGTCATGACCATGATAAGCGAGGCAAATATAAATCCGCTATATATTTGCGAAATATACGGTGTAAATCCTGTTTCCAAAAGAACATTAATCATGCCTAATACTAAAGAAACAAGCACATAAAATGATGAAATCATAAATGCTAAAATTAATTTCTTATCCCTTGAAAAAAGAGACCATTTCTTTGATAAAAATAGCGGAACTATCAATAGAAATATTACTTCTACAACCGGAAGAAAGCTCATTCCCTTTAGTAACCATTCATATGCAACAAAAATAACCGCTGGGATTAAACCAACAATCCCACCATATAAAAACCCACTGACTATTGGAATTGGGTGAAAGTTATACCCGCACACATTGCCAAAACAAATAGAATATGTCATGGAGAGAACGAGCGTAACGCTAGATAAAAACATAATAAAGTAACGATTTGGCTTCGGAGGCATTTCTTGATAGCGATTTAAACGAATCGCTTCATATAAAAATAGTGGCAAAATTATGATGGCAATTTGAATCAACAAATCACGGATAAGCTCCATAACCTCTCATCCCCTATATGTATTTTGATATGATTATATCATTTTATAGGTGTATTTGTTTTAAAATTTTGATTTTTCTTAACATATTTGTTAATTCTTTGTTAACAACTCATAATAATTGTTACAGATTTTCGAAATGATTGTAAACCCTGTACCAAATTTCCCTCGTGCAGTATACAATGAATACGGATTACAAAGAAAATATAAAAATACTTTTTTAGACGGACAACTATAGCAAAATACAGCATATAATCCATACTATCTATGTTTACAAATAAGTGATCATTACTTTAGTAGGAGGAAGATAAATATGGCGGGTACTACGCTTGTTTTAAAAGAAGAAAATTTGGTTGTTCTAGAAAATGTTGAAAAATCAGTATATGAAGAGTTACAGCATAAAGCAGGAGATGAAGATTGTACATGTGCTGTGAACGAATCAGTTGTTCACCTTGGCAAGGTATCCTCTGTACTCTGGAATGAAGATGAAATAGATTGGGAATACGGATATTAAAAAGTCGCTTATAGCGACTTTTTTTCTCTTTTCTCTCTCTTTCTAAATTACATATACAAAGCGCAATCATAGAAAATATGATAAAATGAACTTAATTTTCAAACGGAAGAAAGGGAGATACAATGGAACAATTCATTAACCCTAGAGTGAAGGATATCCAAATTTCTGGAATCCGTCAATTCTCTAACATGATTCAAAACTATGATAATTTGATTTCTTTAACAATCGGACAACCCGATTTCCCTACACCTTCTCTCGTAAAAGAAGCGGCAAAACGGGCTATTACAGAAAACTATACAAGCTATACACATAACGCTGGTTTACTAGAATTACGTAAGGCAGCTTGTAACTTCGTAAAAGATAACTACGATTTACATTACTCACCTGAAAACGAAACCATCGTTACAATTGGTGCTAGCGAAGCAATTGATGTTGCATTCCGAACGATTTTAGAGCCAGGAACAGAAGTAATTTTACCTGCTCCTATTTATCCAGGTTACGAACCTATTATTCGATTATGCGGTGCAACGCCCATTTTTGTAGATGTTCGTGAAACTGGATTCCGTTTAACAGCTGACGCTCTAAAAAATGCTATTACAGAAAAAACAAGATGTATCGTACTACCATATCCTTCTAACCCAACTGGTGTAACTTTATCCACAGAAGAATTAAAAGATATTGTAGATGTTTTAAAAGATAAAAATATTTTCGTCCTTTCAGATGAAATTTATAGCGAGCTTGTGTATGAACAAAAGCATACATCTATCGCTCATTTCCCAGAAATGCGTGAAAAGACAATTGTCATTAACGGTTTATCTAAATCACATTCTATGACTGGCTGGCGTGTTGGACTTTTATTTGCACCAAGCTATTTAGCAGGACACATATTAAAAGTTCATCAATACAATGTAACGTGTGCTACTTCAATCGCTCAATACGCTGCAATTGAAGCATTAACAGCGGCTAAAGACGCACCCAAAATGATGCGCCACCAATATAAAAAACGCCGTGATTACGTATATAATAGACTCACTCAAATGGGATTAACAGTTGAAAAGCCAACAGGTGCATTTTACTTATTCCCATATGTTGGTCATTTGACATCTTCATCATTTGAGTTTGCACTTGATCTTGTCAAAGAAGCTGGACTAGCTGTAGTTCCTGGAACAGCATTCTCTGAATACGGTGAAGGCTACCTCCGCTTGTCCTATGCATATAGTATTGAAACTTTAAAAGAAGGCTGCGACCGATTAGAAGCCTTTCTAATAAAAAAAGCTAAGAGTTAAACTCTTAGCTTTTTTTATGCATAATGATCACAAGTTTGACGTTTTAGTAATTTATGAGGAATAATGATACACTTTGCAGTGGATTCTGCATTCTCTACTTTATCAACTAAAGCTTTTGCTGCCTCATATCCTAGCTGATAAATATTCACATCAACTGTCGAAAGTGGCGGGCTCGCAATTTCTGATAATAAAGCATTATTAAAGCTTACAATAGAAACATCTTTCGGTACAATGAATCCTTTTTTAGAAAGAGCACTTAACACACCAAGTCCAATTAAGTCATCCGTTGCCATAATTGCCGTCGGCGGTTGCTGCAGTCCCATTAATTCCTCAACAGCTTGTTGACCACTTTCCCTCGAAAAATCAAAATGTAAAATATATTCTTTTGGTAATACAATGTCTGCTAATTTCAAGGCATCACTCATACCAGCTAAACGATCTCTCGTTACAAGTAAATCTGATCCACCACCAATGAACGCGATTTGCTTATGCCCTAATGAAATTAAATATTCTGCCACTTCTCTTGCAGCTGTATAATTGTCATTATCTACATATGTAATTTCATCTTTTCGATCATATGGTTTTCCTATTAAAACAAACGGGAAATTTTGTTCATGTAAATATTGAATAATCCGATCATTCTCCCTTGAATATAAAAGAATAATGCCACCAATTTGGCGTCCCTGTACCATCTTTACGACACCATTAAAAATTTCTTCTTCCGTTTCACCTGTCGACATGTAAAGCGCATAACCTTCTACGTGTGCAAATGAACTAATCCCTCTTATAACTTCTGGGAAAAATGGATTTTGAAAAGCTTTACTTGCAGAACTTGGCATAACAAGACCAAGTGTTTTCGTCGTTTGGTTCGCAAGATTTCTCGCATTTAAATTGGGATGATACCCTAATTCACTCATCACTTTCCTAACACGGCGCTTTGTCTTTTCACTTATACTTGGATTATCAGCAATTACACGAGAAACTGTTGATGGTGCAACATTCGCTTGCTTCGCCACATCTTTAATTGTAACTGTCATAAAAATCCCCCTCCTCTCATTTCTCTGCCATTTTTCATATATTTTATCTCGCACTCATTGCAAGTCATAAACTTTCATTTCTTATATCTTGCAAAACTAATCCTATTCTCCCTCTTCATGTATTGTAAGGGATATAGCTATTTTTTCCTATACTATAATATACTATTTATTTCACTTCTTTTCACATGTGATGTCAAATCTCTTTTCATCTCCCTATAAACTTATTTATAGGGAGATGAAAAGAAAAATGGGACGTAATGTCCCATTTTTCATCCTTTTGTACCTCCAGCTGTTAAACCAGAAATAAAGTATTTTTGTAGTGATAGGAATAAAATTGAAATTGGGATCGCAATTAACACAGAACCCGCTGCAAACGTTGTAAATTCATTACCGAATTTCTTCGCAACCATTTCATATAATCCAACTGCTAAAGTATAATTTTCTGGTGTTCGCAAAATAATACTCGCTAAAATGAAATCTGTAAATGGACCAATGAAAGTAAATAGCGCTACAACCGCTACGATTGGCTTTGCAAGTGGCATAATGATTTGCCAAAAAATACGAAAATGTCCTGCTCCATCCATACGAGCTGATTCATCCAGTTCTTTCGGAATCGTATCAAAATACCCTTTCATAAGCCATGTATTCATCGGAATGGCCCCGCCTACATAAATTAAAATTAATGCAAGGTGTGTATCAATTAATCCTGTTAATTGAGCTAATACGTATAGAGCAATTAACGCTGCAAAGTTTGGAATCATTTGCAGAATTAAAAATGTTAATAAACCATTTTTTCTTCCAACAAAACGATATCTCGAAAATGCATAAGCGGTAAAACTAATTGCTAACACTGAGAAAATCATCGTTAAAACACTTACTTTTAATGTGTTTTTATACCATAGTAAGTAATTACTATTCTCTAGATCTAATAACTTACGATAATGATCTAACGTTGCATTTTGTGGAATAATACTTGATCCAGATAAACTATCACCCGGATTAAACGATGAGCCAATAATCCATAATAACGGATAGAAAATGATGGCACACATTACGAAAATAACTAAATAACTTAATGAGAGACGTAACATCTTCTGTCTTTTAATATTCATTTACATCATATCCTCTTCTTGGAATGATTTTGTTCTCTTAAATTGCCATAACGCAACTGTAATAACGATTAACGATAATATCATTGTAAGAGCTGCTGCTTTTCCGTACTGCGCTGAAGTCATCGTTAACTTATAAATCCATGAAATTAAAATATCCGTTCCACCTGCGTCTTGTCCAGCTACAGCAGGACCTCCACCGTTGAATAGATAGATGATACTAAAGTTATTAAAGTTAAACGTATATTGCGTAATTAATATTGGCGCTGTTGCGTATAACACTAGTGGCAATGTAATTTTACGAAACTGTTGCCAAGCTGTCGCTCCATCTACTGTAGCCGCTTCATATAATTCTCCCGGAATCGATTGCAGTATACCTGTTGTCATCGCAAAGATAAACGGGAACCCAAGCCACGTTTGAATCATAATTAAAGCAATCTTCGCCCAAAATGGATCTGTCATCCAAGCAATCTTTTCAATTCCGAATAAAGCTAATACTTGATTGTTAATCGCTCCGAATGTTTCATTAAACATACCAGAGAAAACAAGAATAGATACGAATGCTGGAACCGCCCACGGTAAAATGAAGATTGTTCGAATAATCGCCTTTCCTTTAATACCGGGCTGATTTACGATAATCGCTAAGAAAATACCAAGTGCAACTTGTAATGTTGTTGCAACGAATGTCCAAATGACAGTCCAAGAGAATACACTTACAAATGTCTCTCTCCACATCGGTAAAGTGAAAATATCAATAAAGTTTTTAAAGCCCACCCAATCTACTAATTTAGCTGGAGGAGAATGATATAAATCATAGTTTGTAAATCCAATTAAAATTACGAAGATGATTGGAAATACGACCACAAAGATAAGTAGTAGAAAACCTGGTGAAACCATTAAATAAGGAAAACCTTGATCTAACAAATTACGGTATTGCTCTTTTACAGAATTTAACGGTGTTCCGCTATCACGTTTCTTTCCATTTTGGTATGCATCATATAAGTTAAATGCATATATGCCGAGCCCAAAAGCGATAACGATAAGGGCCAAGATTCCTTCTACTAATAGAAAGACAGAATGGTCACGTGGAACTTCTGTACCAAGCGTTACAATACCCCATAATCCCATATTTAATAAATCAGCAAAGGCTACAATAAATGAACCTGTTAATACTAGAAAAATAAGACCTTTTACAAATTGTTTATTATACATTTGGCCCACGCCTGGAATGATTGATAACATGGTTGCCATTTTCCTATGCTTTGAATGGTTTAACCCATTTGCTGGTTCCATAGATGTTTGCATGTTCCTTCCCCCTCTTTTCTTCCTACATGGAAGGGAGAGAATTCGTGCCTCTCATATTAGAGGCACGAATTTCACCTTATTTTTTCTTGTTATGATTTGCCTCAATATTACCTTTAATTTGTTTCACTGCACTATCAAGCGCCGCTTTTGGTGCCTCTTTATCTGTAACAACTAATTGAAGCGCATCTCCAGCTGGTTTCCAAACTTCTTGCATTTCTGGAATGTTTGGCATTGGAATTCCATTTTCAGATTGCGTTGCAACTGCTTTTGCAGCTTCGTTATCTTTAATAATTGGATCTTCCATTACTGATTTTACTGGAGGAATTTCTTTTGTTTTCTCAAATCGAATTTTTGCGTTTTCTTCATTTGTTACCCACTCAGTGAATTTTGTAGCTAAATCATTTTGTTTAGAGAAACTTGTTACATGCCATCCTTTAACCCCAACAAACGTTTTCATTGGTTGACCATTTGGTAATTTCGGCATTGGAGCAACGCCATAATCAATCCCGTTCTTTTCCATTGCTTGGAACGCCCATGGGCCATTCATGATAGAAGCTGCTTTTCCTTCATTGAATAGTCCATCAGCAGCAGGCCCACCTGATTCACCGATAATACCTTTTGGGAATAATTTTTCCTTGTACCATTTTTGAAGATATTCAGCACCTTGTACTGCTCCGCTATTATTTAATCCAACATCACTTGCATTTGGCTTTCCATCTTTTTCACCAAATACATAACCGCCCATACCTGCCATGAATGCATTAGCAAAGTAGAAGTTATCTCCTAATGCTAAAAATCCGTACTTGCCATCTTTCGTAAATTCTTTTGAGAAGTTAAACAGCTCGTCCATCGTTTCTGGCGCTTTTGGCATTAGTTTTTTATTGTAAATAAAGACTGGTGTCTCAATTGCTTTTGGTAAACCATATAATTTTCCGTTATATGTCTGTGCTTCTATTGATGAATTAGTAAATTTACTCTTTACAGCATCATCTGCTTTCACTTCAGAAAGTAAACCTTCTGTTACTGCATTTCCGATTTGATCGTGTGGCAATGTTACAACATCTGGTCCAGTCCCCGCTGGCCCATCAAGGCGTAACTTCTTCACTTGATCTGTCATTTGCATTTCAACAACTTTTACTTTTACTTTATATTTTTCCTCAAAGCTTTTCACTGCTGGTTCTAAACCAACACCTTTTTTATCATCTTCCCAAACAAGAAGATCATAGTCTTTTTTCGCTTTACTTTCCTCTTTTTTCCCTGAATCTTTCGGTCCACATGCAGATAACATACCAATAGATAATGCTGAAACCGTTAATAATGATAATGCTTTCTTCATCCCAAAAACCTCCCTAAATTGTCTATGTACCTCAGTAACTGAAAACGTTTGCATTTAATAGTTTAATTGAAGCGCAAACAATATCTCAATCTACGAAAACGTTTGCGCTATTTGTCTATCATTATACATTCTTTTATTCATTTTGCAAATATTAATTTAAAAATTATGTCATTATACTCTTTATACATTGACTTTATATAAAATGAATACTACTCTTATAAGCAATATTAAAGCTACGAGAAAGGCAATCGTTTGCAATACAGGCTTTATTATTACACTTAAGGGAATACTATGTATAGAGATATTGAAGGGGGATTTTCTATATGTTTAAAGAAGCCATTTATCATAGGCCGAAAGATAATTATGCATACGCTTATGATGAACAAACAATTCACATCCGAGTACGTACTAAGAGAGATGATATTCAAAGCACCGATCTTATTTACGGTGATCCTTACGAATGGAAAGACGGGAAATGGATATCAGCAAGTACACCCATGAAAAAAACGGGTTCTACTGCATTATTTGATTATTGGTCCATTGCAATCGAACCAAAATTTAAGCGCTTACGTTATGGGTTTGAATTAAAATCTGAAACAGACACTCTTATTTATGCAGAGCGAGGATTCTTTTCTAGCATTCCAAATGATGATGTTGGTAACTTTTTCTGTTTTCCATTTATTCATGCAGATGATGTATTCAAAGCACCACCTTGGATTAAAGACACCATTTGGTATCAGATTTTCCCTGAGCGATTCGCTAATGGCGATAGTACGCTGAATCCAGAAAACACCCTTCCTTGGGGAAGTGCGAATCCAACTCCAACTAATTTTTTCGGCGGAGATTTTTCTGGTGTTATTCAAAACCTTGATTACCTTGTTAAGCTTGGCATTTCCGGAATATATTTCACACCTATTTTCAAAGCTCATTCAAACCATAAATATGACACAATTGACTATATGGAAATTGACCCACAATTTGGGACGAAAGAAACTTTTAAAGAGCTCGTTGAAGAATGTCATAAGCACGGTATAAAAGTAATGCTCGATGCTGTGTTTAATCATAGTGGATACTTTTTCGAGAAATTTCAAGACGTACTAGAGAATGGTGAGAAGTCCGCATATAAAGAGTGGTTCCACATTCATGAATTTCCGATTATAACCGAACCACTTCCAAATTATGATACTTTCGCCTTTACACCGTATATGCCTAAATTAAATACAGCTCATCCAGATGTAAAAGAATACTTACTTGAAGTAGGACGTTATTGGGTACGAGAATTCAATATAGATGGCTGGCGCCTTGATGTCGCCAATGAAGTCGATCACAACTTTTGGAGAGAATTCCGAACTGAAATAAAGACACTAAATCCTGAAGTATATATTTTGGGAGAAATTTGGCACGATGCCCTTCCGTGGCTACAAGGCGATCAATTTGATGCTGTCATGAGCTATCCTGTTACAAATGCTCTACTTTCTTACTTTGCTAACGATTCCATTAAAGCAAGTGAATTCATGAAGCAAATTACAGAATCTCTACATTCCTACTCTATGAATGTAAATGAAGCAGCATTTCATTTATTAGACAGCCATGATACTCCAAGAATTTTAACAACATGCAACGGAGATAAAAATAAGTTGAAATTGCTCTATGTATTCCATCTTTCTTTCATCGGCTCTCCTTGTATTTATTACGGGGATGAAATTGGTATGGATGGCGGCATGGACCCTGATTGCCGTAAATGTATGATTTGGGATACTAAGGAACAAGATCATGCATTATTTACCCATATACAAACATTGATTTTATTACGTAAACAACATAAAGCATTTGGAGGACATGGTACTTTTCAATTCATCGAAGCAAATGATGAACATAATTATATTTCTTATACGAAAACATATGAGGATGAAACTATCTTTTTCGTTTTAAACCCTACTAATAGTGAAGTTACAGTTTCACTCCCTCTTCATGTTACTGGTAAGAAAATAATTAACATTTATACAAACGAAGAATTTTCAGCGGAAGCAAGTGTATTACAAGTTACACTTCCTCCATATGGATTCTCCATATTAAAATGGTAATCCAAAAAAGCCTTATGCCAAGTTTGAAATGGCATAAGGCTTTTTCTTATTTCAATTTGAACACTATCGCTTCATACGGACGTAATGGAATGTTATCTATTGATCCGATTTCTACATCGTAATTGTGTATAAATAACTCTGATTCACTATAACTAATATCCTTAGGCATTTCAAATACACTTTCATCCGCAGTAAAGTTTGCAATGACAAGTAGTTTTTCATCTCCATATGTTCTTACATAAGCAAAAATAGAAGGGTCATTATCTAATATTAAATCATATGATCCATACACAACTATTTCATTATTTTTGCGTAGTTCAATTAATTTCTTATAGTAATAAAAAATTGAACCTTCATCTTGGATTGCTTGTTTCACATTAATCTCTTTATAGTTAGGATTTACAGTAATCCAAGGTTCACCTTTTGTAAATCCAGCGTGATTCTGATCATTCCACTGCATCGGAGTTCTAGCATTATCACGACCCTTTATATAAATAGATTCCATTACTTTTTCTATATCTTCACCATGGTCTATCACTTTTTCTTTATACATATTTAACGTTTCAATATCTCGATATTCATCAATTGATTGGAATCGAACGTTCGTCATTCCAATTTCCTCTCCTTGATAAATATATGGCGTTCCTTTCATCATATGAAGAACTGTCGCTAACATTTTTGCTGATTCAATGCGATACATTCCATCATTACCAAAACGAGATACAACGCGAGGCTGATCATGATTATTCCAATAAAGGCTATTCCATCCGGTATGCTCTAATGCTTTTTGCCACTTTGTTAAATTCTCTTTTAAAGTAAGAAGTGAGCATGGTTTTACATCCCACTTTCCACCTTCTCCTGAATCTAAATCCATATGTTCAAATTGGAATACCATTTGCAACTCTTTTCGTTCTTCTCCAGTATACAATTTCGCTTCTTCTGTCGTTACACCAGGCATTTCACCAACCGTCATAATATCATAATGCGATAATACTTCCTCATTCATTTCATGTAAATATTTATGAATGTTTGGACCGTTCATAAAATGCTTATGACCTGAAACATACCCCTCTTCTTCTGTTTCAACAGCTGGTAATCCCTCTTCTTTAGAAATAAAATTAATAACATCCATACGGAAGCCATCAATTCCTTTTTCTAACCAAAACTTCATCATTTCATAAACATCTTGTCTTACCTTTTCATTATCCCAATTTAAATCTGGCTGTTTTTTAGAAAACAGATGTAAATAATATTCATCTGTCATTTCATCATACTGCCATGCTGATCCACTAAACGCTGCTCCCCAGTTATTCGGCTCTTTTCCTTCTTTTCCAGGGCGCCATATATAGTAATCTCTATATTTATTATCTTTTGATTTACGTGATTCAATAAACCAATTATGTTCATCCGAAGTATGATTAACAACTAAGTCCATCATAAGTTTCATATTACGTTCATGCATTTCATGTAATAGCTCATCCCAATCTTCCATTGTTCCGAACTCGTTCATAATTTTACAATAATCGCTTATATCATAACCATTATCATCATTTGGAGATTCATAGACTGGTGATAACCAAATCACATCAATCCCTAACTCTTTTAAGTAATCTAGCTTTGAAATAATCCCTTGAAGATCTCCTATACCATCACCATTACTATCCATAAAGCTACGAGGATAAATTTGATATACTACACTTTCTTTCCACCATTGTTTTTCCATTATGCTACCCCATTTCATTCATCATTCATTTTTCTCTTTTTTAAGGCGCAAACGTTTTCATTAATGAATGATAACAGATTCTATCTCAATTTAAAATAGCGCTTACAATTTTTATTGTTCTTTTTCTAAGAAAACATATGAAAACCACTAATAAATCTCCAATAAATGAAAACGTTTTATTTTTTTATTTATTTTTTGAATCTATTCGTTTATAATGAACTCAAAGAAAACGTTTGCATAATTATTTCTAGGGGGAAATACCATGGCAGAACTTAAATTAGAAAACATTTATAAAATATATGATAATAACGTAACAGCTGTAACTGATTTTAATTTACACATTCAAGATAAAGAATTTATTGTATTTGTCGGTCCTTCTGGATGCGGAAAATCTACAACATTACGAATGGTAGCTGGACTTGAAGATATTTCAAAAGGCGAGTTTTCAATTGATGGTAAACTAATGAATGATGTTCCTCCAAAAGATCGAGATATCGCTATGGTATTCCAAAACTACGCTCTTTATCCACATATGAGTGTATATGATAATATGGCATTTGGATTAAAACTTCGAAAAATACCAAAAGATGAAATCGATCGTCGTGTGAAAGATGCAGCAAAAATTTTAGGACTTGAACAATATTTAGATAGAAAACCGAAAGCATTATCAGGTGGACAGCGCCAACGTGTTGCTTTAGGTAGAGCAATCGTTCGAGATGCAAAAGTTTTCTTAATGGATGAACCATTATCAAACTTAGATGCTAAACTCCGTGTTGCAATGCGCTCAGAAATTTCTAAGCTACATCATCGTCTTGGAACAACAACAATTTATGTAACACATGATCAAACAGAAGCAATGACTATGGCTTCGCGTCTTGTCGTTATGAAGGATGGAAAAATCCAACAAATTGGAACTCCAAAAGAAGTATATGAAACACCAGAAAACATTTTCGTGGGTGGATTTATCGGCTCACCAGCTATGAACTTCTTCCGTGGTAAATTGACTGAAACCGATTTCGTTATAGACAATACTATAAAAATTAAAGTATCTGAAGGAAAAATGAAGATGCTACGTGAACAAGGCTATGTAAATAAGGAAATTGTTTTAGGTATTCGTCCAGAGGACATTCATGATGAACTACTATTTTTAGAAGCTTCACAATCTACTGCCTTCACAACAAAAATTGAAGTCGCTGAGTTATTAGGTGCTGAATCCATTTTATATATGAAACTTGGGAATCAAGATTTTGCGGCACGTGTAGATGCAAGACATACGTTTTCACCTGGTGACCAAATTAAATTAGCATTTGATATGAATAAAGCGCATTTCTTTGATAACCAAACTGAACAACGTATTCGCTAAAAAATTTATCTTTACTATACACATACAAAAAACCGTCCACATATATTGAGGGCGGTTTTCATTATTATACTAGGGCTTCTACTGTATGAAATGATTGTCCTTTCGTGCTAATAATACCGAAAATCGGTAAATCACTAAGCACCACTTCTTCTTGCTGTTTCATAAAAGATGACGTTAATTGTTTTATCTCTATCCAAACGTCATTAATACAAAGTACATTGGAATCGTTCTCTTGTTGGCGAGAAAAAATAGAATCTATTTTATATAAACCTGCATTTTGAAAAAGCATATCAATGCGACTGAATGCATTCAAAGTAATGCTAATAACGCGTTGCCAATCTCCTTGCTTTCCCATATCATAGGATACAAAAAGTGCCTCTCCGCCTAGATTCATAATTTCCTCCACTGTTGCTTGTCCACTCTCTTGATCAATGTCCGTCACAATAACTTTTGCGCCTTGTTTAGCCAACAAAAGAGCTGTATTACGACCAATACCGATGCCACCGCCAGTTACGATAGCAACTTTTCCTGCAAGCTTCATTTTCATTACCCCTTCTATAAGTCTTACCGTCATTCAGTATACTCCTTTATAAGATTAATCTGCAAGCAAGAAAAATTGCTATTTCATTTGTAAACGTTTACTTTTTATCCTTCTTTTTTCTTACTATTACGCTGATCGAAAACTAAACCGATGAAAATTAAAATCCCCCAAAAGATTACACTACCTCCAGTCATTTTAATCTCCCCCTTATTATATAAAGATATTATTTTAATCATTATAACATTTTCTAAATTTTCAATCTATTAAAAATAAAAATGATATTATTACATAAATGGTATTTGTATAACAAAAAAAAAAAGACCTTCTTATTTTATGTATAAAAAGGTCTTTTTTTCATTATACAAGACTTATTACTTTCGTTTTTGTAATTAAATCCTGAAAACCACAATTATCTTTGCGGAACAACATCATATATATATTACATATTAATGGAATTCCTAATAGCAATACGTTCGGTAATAACACTACAAAAAATCTTATAATTAATGTTTGCAACGTTAGCTTTTCACTCTTCAATGAAATTAATTTTATTCTCGTTACCTTTTTTCCAAGTGTAACACCGTTCCAAATAAAGGGTAACACAATAAAATATATCGCCATTAATATAAAAACTACTGCGAAATCATATCTAAAATCACCTAAGCTTATATTAAAGCGCTTAAACATAGCACTATAGTTTCCGGTCATAACAGCTACTACTGCACCATACATAACCGAGATTAAAAACATGTCAATTAGGGAAGCACCTATGCGATTCATTACAAGCGCTGGACGATGCATCTTTAACTTCATTTTATGTCGACTCCTTCATATCCTTCTTTACCCGTCTCATCGTACCACTTCTAAAAAACATTGTAAACTAGCGTTTCTCTTACTTTTCTTGTACAATTTGTTACAATAGCATTATAAAGGAGGTTCCCATATTGAAAAAATGGATAATCCTATTCGTCGCCTTCCTATTAACTGGTTGTGCAGGAAACACAGGTCACTTAACTTATACGGTTAACGATGAATACGAACTCATACGTACTTCTGGAAATGCATTTGAACTTTTCCCCTCGCAAGATGCTGTATATGCCACACAATACATCCCTGCAAAAATTACAGACATTGCTTGGGATGATAAATACATTATTGCAAAACAAACCGAGGAAAAATCAGATCCGAATAACCCTGACGCAGCAATTGCAAATAAAAAAAGTGAACATTATTGGATTATTGACGTAAAGCACAATAAACGTTTCGGTCCCTACAATGAAAAGCAATTTAATGAACAAAAAGATGCGTTTAAAATTAAGGTGCCTTTTCAAAGTGTAGATTCATACATAAAAGAAATAAAAAAACAGTCAGCATAATATTTGAATGCTGACTGTTTTGTCTTACATTATTTTAGTGAGATGTTAAACGTTTGTGGCTCTTTTACAACATCTTGTGTTTCTGAATCCCCTGCAAGTAAATCATCAGTTGTAAACTGAATATCCTTTACCTTGTCTTTTCCATCGTCAAGTATTAAACCAATAATACCATCTCTTGTTTCACCAGGCTTATAGTCTTCTCTTGATACATTTTTTGTACCAACTAACGTATCTTCGTCATATAAAAAGTTTTGAGTGGCTACTTTAAAATGTTGCTTACCATTAATCATAACATCATTCATAGAGAAAAATTGCATATTTTTATTTCCGCTATTCTCCACTTTATATGTAATCTCAACGTAACGAATTGTATTACTAATCTCTGTTCCACTTAGCGATGCATACAATTCTGCATCTTCTTGGCTTACTTTATCCCCTAATCTCCGTTTTACTTCTTCAGGAGTTAGTGCCGTGTATACTTTCAATGTTTTTTTTGCCTTTTCACTCATCTGTGATAAAGAAATTACTTTCACATCTTGTACGTGAATTTTCATTGGCGCTACTTCAAATGTTTGATTCACAGAATGCATCTGCTCTAACTTGAAAGTACCCCATCCTGTTTCTTTCACTTTTTGTCCTACTTTTTTCAGCTCACGCCCACCATATTCTTTTGTTTCAGGAATAGATTCTTTCTTCTTTGGTTCAGCTTTCTTTTCTTCTTGATGGAAGCAACCACTTAACATAAGAAGAAAACTACATAAAACAAAAATACTTTTCCATGCTTTCATCATTTCATTTCTCCTAACGCTATCATTCATGAATATAAAATTAGTCCCTGGCTTTGTAAACTATAGAAACAATGACAAGTCCACAAAATGAACTTGTCAGTCCAGATACTATTATACCTCCAATTTGGAAAATATGAAAATAGGGATCTAGGAACGCGTGCACGATAAATATAATAGTTGCTACAACAATTACTGAAACCCAATACTTTCTTTTTTCCGAAGCTAAAATAAGATCTTTACCCATTTCATTTCTATACTTCCATAAAACGTATACTAATAATAGAACACCAATACATGTACTTCCATGTTGCATATATTTATAAACAGAGATACCGTACCATTCTCTTTGTAATAATGGTATTTTCATAACAAAATAGCCTGTCTTATGAGTGAATGCATCCCAAACAACATGCGTTAACATACCTAATAATGCTGAATAACAAAATACAAAAAGATTCTTCCATGTATGAAGCCCCCACCGCTTGTCTACTACATATGTATAATACCCAGCAAACGGTTTAGGTAAATGCGTTATAAAAGGCTTTTTTAAAATGTAATGATATATGTATGCTAACAAGAAGACAAGTGGTAAATTCAAATATAAGAATCCAAGCCATGTATGCCCAATTACACCATACGGTCTAAAGTGTAAAAAATATTCAAAGTCAGGCGCCATACTACCTAATATAAGAGCCGTTACTGAAATATGTTTAGAATGTTTTTTCGCAAAAGGAAGAACTGCTGCTGGATGTGCAAATGTAAACGGCATACTTTAACTCCTTCTCACATTTTCAATAGAATACCATATATCATAACGAGAGAATGGATCTTCATGCAATATTTATTTTCACATTGGAATATGATAGTTTAAATGATATAATCCACATAAAATATTCAGAAAATAAGGAAGGGATTCAGGTGTCATTAACACTTGTATTTGCCGCCTTTTTAGAATCAAAATCCTTTATGAATTGAGGTTTATATATTGATTGACGTACCTTTTTTACAAAATGTCACATTAAAAAAAGAAAATATCCCTAGTTTTTCCGCATATCCTTACTGCTTACCCGCTATTCGAACATTACAATCACTAGCTTTCCATCCAAATGTAACATTCATTATTGGAGAAAACGGAACAGGTAAATCAACATTACTTGAAGGAATTGCAATTGCGTTAGGCTTTAATGCAGAAGGTGGAACGAAGAATTTCCGCTTTAGCACTAACGATTCACATTCATCTTTACATGAATACCTTCGAATTTCCAAAAGTTTCAATACACCAAACGACGGTTTCTTTCTTCGCGCTGAATCATTTTATAACGTTGCTTCTTATATTGATGAAATAGATGTTATAAAATCTTACGGCGGCGTTTCACTACACGAACAATCTCACGGCGAATCATTCTTTTCCTTATTTATGAACCGTTTTTCAGGACAAGGTTTATACATTTTAGATGAGCCTGAGGCAGCTTTATCACCAATGAGACAACTTTCCATGCTCATTCGAATGCATGAGCTAGCGGAACAAGGTTCACAATTTGTTATTGCGACGCATTCTCCTATTTTAATGGCCTACCCTGAATCCACTATATATTCTTTAACACAAGAAGGGATTCACGAATCCACATTAGAAGAAACTGAGCATTACCAAACGACGAAACTTTTCTTTGAAAATCGTGATCGATTATTTCATCATCTATTTGAGTCGTAAAAAAAGAAGCAGCAATAGCTGCTTCTTTTTTATAGTGCTTCTATAAATAAGGCAACCCCGATACCGCCACCGACGCATAAAGAGGCAATTCCTTTTTCTAACCCACGTCTTTTTAATTCGTGAATTAAACTTACTGTAATACGAGCCCCTGTACAACCAATTGGATGCCCAAGTCCTACGCCACTACCGTTTACGTTCACTTTTTCACGGTCTAAGCCTAACTCTTTCTCTACAGCCAAATATTGAGCCGCGAAAGCTTCATTAATTTCAAGTAAATCTGCATCTTCCAATGACCAATCTACTTTTTCTAAACCTTTACGAATTGCTGGTGCTGGTCCAATACCCATAACTTTTGGATCTACTCCAGCTACTGAATATCCAACAATTCTAGCTAACGGTTGTAAGCCTTTTTCTTTCGCTTTTTCTTCGCTCATTAATACTAGAACCGCGCTTCCGTCATTCAGGCCAGATGCATTACCTGCAGTTACTGAACCATCTTTACGGAAAGCTGGTTTTAATCCAGCTAATTTTTCTGCTGTAATATCAGCACGTGGATGTTCATCCTTTGAAAATACTACTTCTTTTCTACGTTCTTTTATTTTAATAGGAACAATTTGATCGTCAAAGTATCCAGACTCGATTGCCTTCAGTGCCAATGTATGACTTCGAAGAGCAACTTCATCTTGTTCCTCTCTTGTAATTTCATATTGTTCAACTAAATTTTCCGCTGTTTCCCCCATCATAATATGATGAATCGGATCTTCTAACACTTCCCACACCGTATCACGAATTTCTCCGTGCTGTAGACGTTGTCCCCAGCGGTGTTGTTTCAATGCATAAGGGCTTGAACTCATTGCTTCTACTCCACCTGCAATAACAACATCACTTACACCTAATTGAATTTGCATTGCAGCTGACATAATTGCTTGCATACCTGAAGAACATTGGCGTTGGATTGTATACCCTGTAACTGTGTCAGGAAATCCTGCCGCTAATGCAGCTGTTCTTGCCGTATTTGCTTCATCAGTTCTTTGAATACAATGACCTAAAATCACTTCATCAACTTCGTGTGGTTCTACCCCGCCTCGTTTTACAGCTTCCTGAAGTACAGGAACAGCTAATTCTACTGGCGTTACATTTTTTAGCGCTCCCCCAAAAGTTCCAATTGGCGAACGAACTGCAGCTGTAATAACAACATTATGCATTTTGCACTTGCCCCTCTCTTATGTACCCTAGTCAGTTTTTAGGTGAAATTCCATAAGATGTATATCTATAACTATCATACTATAAACATACTAAAAAATCAAAATATTTAATATAATAAAAATAGAAGGAATTAACCTTCTATTCTGTCAATGCATATAAAAATTTTTGTAAAATTTTCTCTGTCGTTTCATTCAATTTGGGTAACTTATCTACCGGAAAATATTGAAGCTTCAATCCTTCATGATCAAGCCTTAATTCTCCGCCCACATGATGCCCTTGATACAGATGAATGACATTAAAAATTTCATCTCCATTAGGATAACGGAAATATACTTCCTTTCCTGAAAGGACACCAAGAAATTGCATAATTTTTGCTTGTAACCCCGTCTCTTCGAATAATTCTCGGCGAGCAGTTTCTTCTGTCGTTTCTCCTAATTCCATCGCGCCGCCAGGTACACCCCAATCATATGTATCTGAACGATATTGAAGCAATACTTCTTGATTATCATTTAATATAATGATTGCTGACCCAACGAGAATAAGTGGCCTTGTCCCAACGACTTTGCGTAACTCTTCAATATACCCCAATATGTAAACTCTCCTTTCCTCACCCTCCCTTATCATAACAAAATTTTTCTCCTTTTGTTGATGTAATTTCCAAGAAAAAAAAGGAAGTTTCCGCTTCCTTTTTTCCCATTTCTATTTCTTAAAACTTTCATATTTTACAGCTTCAAAAGCTTCTTCAATTTCATCATTACGATAATGGACGTATGTAAATCGCCCTAATTCTACTAATCTTGCTATTTCTTGTAACGCTTTATGCTGCTCATATGTTTCTTTCAGCTTAATATGTACATAAAACTTCATCAACGGATGTTCATATAAAGGTTCTCCCACCTCTACATATACATCTTCAACCCCTTGCACAACTCTTACATAACTTGCAAATTGATAAAGAGCTTCTCTGTCTGAAACGATTTTTAATGTATACATATATTCTCCCCCTTTTCTTTACTATATCAAAAAGATGATCACACCATGTTATAGAACTATGAAATTTTTTCGACTTGTCATCTATATATTCAATAAAGAAGGCGTTTATCCATACATGACATCTTTTTCCCACATATATTATAGGAAGAACTTTTTTTCATTTGAGGTGTTCCTTATGGATCCATACGTCAATATATGTATTTGTATTACTCCCGGCGCCGATATTTCTGATGACCGCATCGCAAAAGATTTAGCTGTTGCAGAATCAATTTGGCACCCCATTACATTTCAAATTCAAGAAGTAATTGTATTAAATGAACTTTTCCGTTTTTTTGACCGTGAAATCAGTTATAAAAATTCCATTCAAAGTCAAGAAAAGCTGGCATCCTTTTTCCAAACATGTGTAGATGAAGCTCCTGAATGCGACCTTTATATTTGTTATATTGGCAGTGATTATTTCAAAGAAACAGCAGTAATTGCCTGCGCTTATTCTTTAGCAAAACAACAGCAACTTACTGGCTATATCGTTTTAACAAATTCGGCTGCTCCTATGAAAAATATATATACGCTCGCTCACGAAATCGGTCATATTTTATTTACAAGACGTGTTCACGGAAAACTTACTCATGCAGATCCTCATTCTCCAACCGGCTCGGAGCACCACCCTTCTCCAACAAATCTTATGTATCCGATAGTCCCTCGTCCAGAAAACGTTCATATTCATTCCTTATTAACAGCAGAACAAAAAGCGCTCTCTTTACAAAGCTCTTTATTACAAAGAAAAAAACAGTAACCCTCATGTTACTGTTTAAAAAAACTTATTCCAATCAACAAAACAAATCCCGGCTGCTAGAAATAAAAATAGACAACTAAATGTAAATGTAATCCCCCTAAAAATCCCTATATAATATTTCTTTGGAAATAATTTTTGGTATATCCAGAGCAGCCGCTTTCCTATTAATTTAAAAAGATACATTCAGACTTATCCCCTAATAAAATATTAAAATAGTCATCATGTATTTTTTCGTGAAAACAGTATAGTTGATCCTAGAAATCAAATCCCTCATATACATATAAATAACTGTCCCTCTTGTTTATTCGTATACTTCTTTTTTTTCTAATTTTATATGAATTTTCAAAAGCATGTAAATAACAATGAAAAGAATTATTTGTTGTACATACATTCCAATAATACTTGATACATCTATCATTACAAATACATATTCTAATACAATTGGAACCAGTAAATATGACAGAGTAAACCAACCACCAAATTTAATATTTGTAACAGCCGCTAAAAGAACTACTATACCAACAAGAATGAAGCTTTCTGTACTAGTAAATTTAATAAATGTTGTACCATAAAAATTATTTAATAATGCAATACTGAAAATTAATAAAAACCACATTGCACCACTTATATACATAATTAAAAATTCAGTTCTTTTCCGCTTAAATGAGGCTGTTCTCATGCCCCATATTAATACACTAATTCCTACAAAAATCATAATCGGATAGCCAATTAATTCAATTAAAGAATAAGACAAACGATGGTCGACTTCACTAAAAAATACACTCTTCATCATCGTGAATGCTAATAAATTTATAATGAAATAAAGCAATAATTTATAATTTCCTTTTTTATCAACTTCCATCTCTTTGGCAAGTTGATTTGCATACTCTTTTGGAGCATGTCCGAATATATCATTTACACTCTTCCCTCTCTTTTCTCCTTCTATTAAATGAACTTCCCCATCTTCTATAAATGAAATAATATCAGCTTCTCTAATGCCCTTTGTTCGTAAATACCCTTGGGTATCATCTAAAAATTTTTGCCCTTCATTTGATAGCATTTTATCACTCCCTTATTTAACCATTTCTCTTCTATTCGTCTTCATCATAATTTCAACAAAAATTAAAATAAATAAACTTCCGTATAAACATATAATTTGAAATAGCATTGGCATAAGTTCTTCCGTTGTAAATGTTTTAAACACTAACATAATTGAAAGTGGAATGATTAAATATAAATTTTTAAACCATCCATCAAAATACATATTTACCGCTACTGTAATGATAAAAATACTACCAGCTAATAAATAACTTTGCATTTGAGTGAATATAAACATTTTGGTAGGATATATCACATCTAATACCGTAATAACTCCCATTAAAAACATCGGCGCAATCATAACTAAAAACCACATAGAAAACCACGTTTTTGTAAAACTTGTTACGAAGGTCATTTTGCGAAGTAGAAAATTAGGACCTATAACAACTAAAATAAATGAAAAACTATAACCGATACACTGAATAAGTGAAATCTGTAACATTCCATTATTCACTATTAAGATAGAAGCAATAATCCAAAACGTTACGATATTCATTACTGTAAAACCAATTTGCTTCCACGTTTCCCGTCTATCCTTTTCCATTACCTTTACAAGTTCATGCGCATATTCTTTCGGGGAGCTTCCGAAAATATCTTCTACACTCTTCCCCTCACTCTCACCTTCTATTAAATGCAACTCTGCATCTTCTAAAAAGTTTTCAATATCACTTTCTTTTACACTCTTTGCCGTCAAAAATAATCTCATATCTAACAAAAACTTTCGTGCTTCTCTTGATAGCATTATTTTTTTCTCCCCTTCCCTACCAGTAGACGCTCTACACTACTTTGCATCGCTTCCCAGCGATCCATAAATTCATCAAGTGCTTCCTCGCCTTTTTCTGTTAATGTATAATATTTTCGCTTTGGACCAGATGGAGATTCCTTCATTACGCTTGTTATTAGTCCTTCTTTTTGCATTCGTATTAATAACGGATAAATACTCCCCTCACTCGCCATTGTAAAACCATACTTCGCTAGCTTTTCACTCATTTCATAACCGTATATTTCGCCTTCAGAAATAATAGCAAGTAAGCATCCTTCTAAAATCCCTTTCAGCATTTGACTTGTCGACATAATTCAAATCCTCCTACTATCTTGCTTTACAAGATAGATAAGCGTAAGTATCTTGCTTTACAAAATAGTATAGCAAAGACTATTTTGCAAAACAAGATAGCTAACGATATTTTTTCCAAATGTTTGCAGGAATTTCATTATAGCTTCTCTAAATAGAGCACTATGAAAACTTTATTATGAAGGGATGTTTTTCATCATGGTTACAAATCGAGTTGTCTTTTTAACAGGTGCTGCAAGTGGCATTGGTTATGAAATGGGAAAGGCTTTTGCAAAAGAAGGTGCAAAAGTTGTGATTACCGATCGGCTTGAAGAACGTGCAAAAGAAGCTGCTGAACAATTACAAAATGAAGGTTTTCAAGCTATCGGTTTAAAATGTGACGTTACATCTGAAGAGGAAATTACAGCAGCAATTTCTCAAACAGTTGATCATTTCGGTTCATTACATATATTAATTAACAACGCAGGAATGCAACACGTTTCACCCATTGAAGACTTTCCAACTGAAAAGTTCGAGCTACTAATTCAAATTATGCAAATTGCTCCGTTTATCGCAATTAAGCATGCCTTTCCGATTATGAAACAACAAAAATATGGTCGTATTATTAATGTCGCTTCTATTAACGGCCTTGTCGGATTTGCTGGAAAAGCTGCCTACAATAGTGCAAAACATGGCGTAATTGGATTAACAAAAGTTGCTGCTTTAGAAGGTGCTACGAATGGTATTACTGTTAATGCCCTTTGCCCTGGTTATGTCGATACCCCTCTTGTACGTAATCAACTAAACGACTTAGCTACTACACGAAACGTACCACTTGAAAATGTTTTAGAAGATGTTATTTATCCACTCGTCCCACAAAAGCGCTTATTACAAGTACAAGAAATCGCTGATTATGCGATGTTTTTAGCGAGTGAAAAAGCTAAAGGTATAACGGGACAAGCTGTTGTTATAGATGGTGGTTATACCGCTCAATAAAAATAAAGTTTGCTCAAGAAGAGCAAACTTTATTTTTATTCCCGAGGATCTTCGTACTTTAGTAATTGCCGCGGGAGCTTCTCAATTGCAACAATTACCCCCTCTAATTTACTTTCAATACGGTGGAGTAAATATAATGTTACAACAATCGGAAACCCTACATTACCTATCATCTTGATCCACTCTTCCATCCTCTTCCCCTCCTTTCATTATATAAGTAAGAGAAAACACTGCATTTAGGCATAAAAAAACAAGCTATTATGTATTAGCTTGTTTTTCAAATAATGATGCAATTTCTCGTTTATAGTCCCCGCGTATAATACCTTTCTCAGTAATAATTCCTATAATTAATTCATTCGGCGTTATGTCAAATGCTGGATTATAAACATCCGTTCCAATTGGTGCTACTTGTTTTCCAAAGATTTTTGTAACTTCTGTTTCATCTCTTTCTTCAATAATAATTTCGGCTCCAGTTTCTTTCGTAACATCAAATGTTGACAGTGGAGCAGCAACGTAAAATGGGATATTAAAGTGCTTTGCTAAAATAGCTAAATTCATTGTCCCTATTTTATTGGCTGTATCTCCATTTGCGACAATTCGATCCGCTCCCACAATAATCGCGTTTATTTCTTTCGTTTGAATAGCATGAGCTGCAGTATTATCTGTAATAAGGGTCACATCAATATTTGCTTGCTTCAATTCCCACGTCGTTAAGCGACCACCTTGTAAAACTGGCCTCGTTTCACACGCATATGCATGTAAACGCACACCTTTCTCTTTTCCAATATAAAAGGGAGCTAATGCAGTTCCATATCTGGCAGTTGCAATACTTCCAGCGTTACAGATTGTTAAAATATTATCGCCATCTTTAAAACATGTTAACGCATATTCCCCAATATTTCGACACACCTCTTCATCTTCCTGTTGAATACGAAGCGCTTCTTCTTCTAATATTTTTTGTGCTTCTTTTATTGTAGTAATCTCTCGAATAGATTCTCTCATACGATCAATTGCCCAAAATAAATTTACTGCTGTCGGACGTGACGTTCCTAAATAATTACAATCCCTATTAAACTTCTTTTGAAATTCTTCAATATGTACAGTAGTATATTTTTTTGAAGCAAGCGCCAAGCCGAATGCAGCTACAATTCCAATTGCAGGTGCTCCTCGCACTTCTAGCATGACAATACTTTTCCATACCTCTTCAATCGTCGTTAATGTTTTGTATTCTGTGCTATGCGGTAACTTTGTTTGATTTAATACTGCAATGGCATCACCTTTCCAACTGACAGACCTCGGAATCGTAACAATTGTACTCATGCTTTTACCCCTCCAGAAGCTGTCTGTTGAAATAATGTTCGGAACAGTTGAATATCCGCACTTTTAGATTCATATTTTATTAGTTCTTTTCCTAAGGATAGCGCTTGTTTCTTAGCTTGAATTCTTGTTTCTTTATTTTCTATTTCATCTAAATCTGCTACATGAGCTAAACCAATTGTTCTACGAATTAGTTCACATCCGGCAAATCCAACAGCATCCGTAAAGATATTTTGCAAAATAATTGGTAACCATTGTTTTTCTTTCGTATATGCTTCTACACCTTCCCCAATCCATAACTTTGTAAAAGTCTCTACAAAATAACTCCACGTCTTTTCTATATGAAAAAATAGTACACTTCTCTTTTCTTCTTCTCTAGATAAAGCATTTAATAATAGATTTGCAATAAATTGACCTATGTCAAATCCAAATGGGCCATATGTCGCAAATTCTGGATCAATCACTTTCGTTTCAGAAGGTGACGAAAAAATACTACCAGTATGTAAATCACCATGAATAAGAGTTTCTTTTCTTGTTAAGAACTTATATTTATATTGTGCTACTTTTAGTTTTAAAGTTTTATCACTCCAAAGTTCATCAACCACGAGCTGTAAATCTGGCTCATAATCATTTGTATCATAATGTCCAAATGGATCTGTAAACACTAAATCCTCTGTAATTTTACAAAGGTCCGGATTTACAAAGGCACCTTCTAGTACCCTCTTCTCTTCTGACTGTAAACCAAAATCTGAAGTGTAAAATAAAACATGTGCTAGAAAACGACCAATATGCTGGGATAAAAGCGGATATTCTTCTCCGTCTATTAATCCTTTTCTTGTAATTGTTAGTCTTGATAAGTCTTCTACTACCGTTATCGCTAACTCTTCATCATGACTGTACACTACTGGAACATAATCCGGTACATACTGCGCAAAAATTTGTAATGCCTTGCTTTCAATCGTTGCTCTTTTTATAGACAATGGCCAGCTTTCACCAACTACTTTCGCATAAGGCAGTGCTTGTTTTATTATAATGGATTTCTCTCCATCATCTAATTTGAACACGTAATTTAAGTTTCCATCTCCAATTTCATGACAAATGACATTTGCCTTCTCTTCAAAATAGCCATGATCTTTCGCATATTGTACAGCTGTTATTTCTGTTAATGAATAATATCCCATCGTCTTCTCCCCCTTTTTAAATTCAGAGGTTTTTCTAACATAGAAAAACCTCTTTCCACTAAGAAAGAGGTTTGAAGTTTATCTTCTCCCCTCTTATCTGCCAGAAAGTTTTACTTTCTGCTGGAATTAGCACCGTGCCTTTTGGCGTAATAAACGCCCCATTTCACAATGGTATTACGGTCGGTTGCTGGGCTTCATCGGGCCAAATCCCTCCACCTGCTCTTGATAAGAGTTGTATAATTTTTTGAATTTTTAACTTTATGTTGAAGACTATACCAAGAATAAAAATCACTTGTCAACATTTTATTTGTATAATTCTGGACGGCGATCCGCAAAAACTGGAATTCCTTTACGTACTTCTTTAATTTTCTCGAATACAAGCTCTCCAAATAAAATTGATTCCTCTTCATTCGCCTCTACTACAACTTCACCCCAAGGATCCACAATTAAAGAATGACCTGCAAATACATTATTCGAATCCTTTCCTGCTCTATTACACGCAACAACATAACATTGATTTTCAACTGCTCTTGCTTGCAATAGCAAACGCCAATGTGCTAAACGAACTAATGGCCATTCAGCTACAACAAATAATAATTTTGCCCCTTTAGCAGTATGGACACGCATCCACTCTGGAAAACGAATGTCATAACAAATTGTTCCAGCGCATTCAACATCATCTAGCTTAAATTCGCCCGTACCATTACCAGCTATTAAATATTTATGTTCATCCATAAGCTGAAATAAATGTACTTTACTATATTCGTTGACTAGCTGTCCTTCATTATTTACAACATACATCGTATTTGTAACGCCTTGATCCGTTTGCTTCGCTATGGACCCACCAACAATATGTACATCATATTGCTTCGCCCATTCTATTAACTTTTCTTTCGTTTCCACTCCATCCCTATCTGCAATTTCAGAAAGTCTCGTTAAATCATATCCTGTTGTCCATAGTTCTGGTAAGACGATAACATCTGGTCTTTCCTTCATAGCTTCGCTTATTTTATTTTTAGCATTCTCAATATTTTTTTCTACATCTCCAAAAACAATATCCATTTGAATACATGCAACTTTCATTTTTTCAGCCCCATTCTTATTTTTCTCTTTACAAAATACTGGAAAGATTATATCATTTGTCACTAGAATTGTAACAACTTTCAAAAGAGGTGGAAAGTATGAAATTATTTCAACCTTCTGAGATAGTAACATCATTGCCAACACAATTTTTCGCTTCACTTGTTGCAAAAGTTAACAAAGTCGTTGCAGCTGGTCACGATGTTATTAATCTAGGTCAAGGTAATCCAGATCAACCAACACCGCAGCATATCGTAAAAGCTTTACAAGATGCTGCCGAAAAGACCATTCATCATAAATATCCGCCATTTCGCGGACATGAAAGCTTAAAGGAAGCCGTGGCTACATTCTATAAACGTGAATACGGCGTCGAATTAAACCCAAAAACTGAAGTTGCTATTTTGTTTGGCGGGAAGGCTGGACTAGTAGAATTACCGATTTGTTTTACAAATCCTGGTGATACGATTCTCGTTCCGGATCCAGGTTATCCAGATTATTTATCCGGGGTTGCTTTAGCAAAAGCACACTTTGAAACAATGCCGCTTATTGCAGAAAATAACTTTTTACCAGATTATACGAACATTGATGACTCTATTGCAGAGCGTGCAAAATTAATGTTTTTAAACTATCCAAATAATCCTACCGGTGCTACTGCATCAAAAGATTTTTTTGATGAAACCATTCACTTTGCTAATAAACATAATATATTAGTTGTTCACGATTTTGCTTATGGCGCTATCGGATTTGATGGTCAAAAACCTGTTAGTTTCTTGCAAGCAGATGGTGCGAAAGATATAGGAATTGAAATTTACACATTATCAAAAACTTTCAATATGGCTGGCTGGCGCATCGCTTTTGCTGTAGGGAATGAAAGTGTGATTGAAACAATTAACCTATTACAAGATCATATGTATGTTAGTATATTCGGTGCAGTTCAAGATGCTGCTCGAGAAGCGCTATTAAGTTCACAGTCTTGCGTAATAGACCTTGTAAATAGTTACGAATCTCGAAGAAACGCTCTTATTTCAGCCTGTCACTCAATTGGTTGGAATGTAGACATTCCAACAGGATCATTCTTTGCATGGCTTCCCGTTCCAAAAGGATATACCTCTGAGCAATTTTCTGATATTTTACTAGAAAAAGCACATGTCGCAGTTGCTCCTGGTGTTGGATTTGGTGAGCATGGGGAAGGGTATGTCCGTGTTGGTCTCTTGCATACAGAAGATAGATTACGAGAAGCCATTAATCGAATCGATAAATTAAATTTTTTCAAAAAGTAATTGACAACATGAAAAATATCTGACAAAATTCAGTTATCTTAAAAATTTAAACATTTCTAAATACTTCTTATCAAGAGCAGGTGGAGGGACGAGCCCGACGAAACCCGGCAACCGATCTACAATTGTAGACACGGTGCTAATTCTCGCAGCATGATGCTGACAGATAAGGAGCTGGTTGTAAAAAAACCTCTCCTTAGCTGAGAGGTTTTTTTATTTAACTAGGAGGTTATAACAATGAGCGGAATTATAGCGACGTATTTAATCCATGATGATTCACATAACTTAGAAAAAAAAGCTGAGCAAATTGCACTCGGTTTAACGATTGGCTCTTGGACACATTTGCCACATTTATTGCAAGAACAATTAAAACAACATAAAGGCAACGTCATTCATGTTGAGGAATTAGCTGAACATGAACATATCAATTCGTATTTACGTAAAAAAGTAACACGCGGGATGATTAAAATCGAATATCCATTATTAAATTTCAGTCCAGACTTACCAGCTATTTTAACAACTACATTCGGAAAGCTATCACTTGATGGCGAAGTGAAATTAATTGACTTAACTTTTTCAGACAAGTTAAAAAAACATTTCCCTGGGCCAAAGTTCGGCATAGATGGTATTCGAAACCTTTTACAAGTGTATGAGCGCCCTCTTTTAATGAGTATTTTTAAAGGGATGATTGGACGAAATATTGGGTATTTAAAAACGCAATTACGCGATCAAGCAATTGGTGGCGTGGATATCGTAAAAGATGATGAAATATTGTTTGAAAATACATTAACACCTCTTACGAAACGCATTGCATCTGGAAAAGAAGTTTTACAATCCGTATATGAAACGTACGGACATAAAACGTTATATGCCGTAAATTTAACAGGACGAACTTTTGATTTAAAAGAAAATGCGAAACGTGCAGTGCAAGCTGGGGCTGATATTCTATTATTTAACGTATTTGCTTATGGACTAGATGTACTACAATCACTTGCAGAAGATGATGAAATCCCAGTTCCCATTATGGCACACCCTGCTGTAAGTGGTGCTTACTCATCATCCAAGTTATATGGAGTTTCCTCTCCATTATTACTAGGAAAGCTACTACGTTATGCTGGGGCTGACTTTTCATTATTCCCATCTCCATACGGAAGTGTTGCACTAGAAAAAGAAGAAGCTCTTGCTATCTCAAAATATTTAACTGAAGACGATGCATTTTTCAAGAAGAGTTTCTCTGTTCCGTCTGCTGGTATTCACCCTGGTTTCGTTCCCTTTATTGTACGAGATTTCGGTAAAGATGTTGTTATTAATGCTGGCGGCGGGATACACGGACATCCGAATGGAGCGCAAGGCGGCGGTAAAGCCTTCCGTACTGCGATTGATGCTACTTTGCAAAATATACCTCTCCATGAAGTAGATGACATAAATTTGCATAGTGCACTACAAATATGGGGAAATCCCTCTCATGAGGTGAAATTATGAGTATTCAAGTATTTTGTGATTTCGATGGCACGATTACAAATAATGATAACATTATGTCCATTATGGAAAAATTCGCACCACCAGAAGCTGAAGAAGTAAAGAATAGAATTTTATCACAAGAGCTATCTATTCAAGAAGGTGTTTCTCAATTATTTCAATTCATACCTACTAATCTGCACGATGATATTATTCAATTTTTAATAGAAACTGCTGAAATCCGTAGTGGTTTTCATGAGTTTATACAATTCGTAAAGGAAAATAACATTTCTTTTTACGTGATATCAGGTGGAATGGATTTCTTCGTCTATCCACTCTTACAAGGAATCATTCCAAAAGAGCAAATTTATTGTAATGAAACAGACTTTTCAGCAGAGTTTATTACAGTTAAATGGCCTCATTCTTGTGATGATCATTGTCAAAATCATTGCGGATTATGTAAATCATCATTAATCCGTAAATTAAGTGATACAAATGACTTTCATATTGTAATTGGAGATTCTATTACTGATTTACAAGCCGCGAAACAAGCTGATAAAGTATTCGCTCGCGATTTTCTTATTACAAAGTGTGAAGAAAATCATATTGCTTATACACCGTTTGAAACATTTCAAGATGTGCAAGCTGAATTAAAACTTTTGTTGGAGGTGAAGGCATGAAACAACTTTTTCGTCAATGGTATGACTTAAGCGAGATAAAAAAAGAGTTAACAACACGAAATTGGTTCCCAGCAACAAGTGGTAATATTTCTATAAAGGTTAGTCATGAACCACTTACTTTTCTTATTACAGCAAGCGGTAAAGATAAAACAAAAACCACTCCAGATGATTTTCTATTAGTAGATCATGTAGGAGTTCCCGTTTTAGAGACTGAATTACGCCCTTCAGCAGAAACAATATTGCATACACACATTTATAACAATACGAATGCCGGTTGCGTACTTCATGTTCATACAACCGATAATAATGTCATCACAAATTTATATAGTGATGCAGTCATCCTTCAAAATCAAGAAATTATTAAAGCTCTCGATATTTGGGAAGAAGATGCAACCATTCACATTCCTATTATCGAAAACCATGCCCATATCCCAACACTTGGAGAAAACTTCCGAAAGCATATACAAGGAGATTCGGGTGCAGTATTAATCCGTAACCACGGTATTACCGTATGGGGCCGAGATAGCTTTGATGCAAAGAAGAGATTAGAAGCTTATGAGTTTTTATTCCAATTTCATATAAAACTATTATCAATTCAAGGAGGCGTTTCTAATGGCGCAAATTCGTATTCATGAAGTAAATACTCGTATTGAAAATGAAGTGGAAGTATCTAAATTTCTACAAGAGGAAGGCGTTTTATATGAGAAATGGAATATTTCTAAACTTCCTACTCATTTAAATGAAAATTATTCGTTAACAGATGAAAACAAAGCTGAAATATTAGCTGTGTTTTCAAAAGAAATCGCTGATGTTTCAGCACGCCGTGGTTATAAAGCACATGATGTAATTTCACTTTCAAATAGCACCCCTAACCTTGACGAATTATTAATTAATTTCCAAAAGGAACACCATCATACAGATGACGAAGTTCGCTTTATCGTCAGTGGTCATGGCATTTTCGCTATTGAAGGTAAAGATGGGAAATTCTTTGATGTTGAACTTGAGCCAGGCGATTTAATATCTGTTCCTGAAAATGCAAGACATTATTTTACCTTGCAAGATGATCGCCAAGTTGTAGCTATTCGTATTTTTGTGACAACTGAAGGCTGGGTTCCAATCTATTAAGGTAGTTAGTTGAATAAAAGGACTTGGACCCCCTTTTCCAAACTTTTATTCACTCTACATATATACATCCTCCTATGGAACAGGCTTATTTCATTTTGAAATAAGCCTGATTTTTTATTTACTTGAAAGTACTATTTCATCACAAATTTAACACCTTGATTTTTCAAGTGCATTTTCCGAACATTTTTTGAACATTTATTGAATTTTTTCTGAAAATTCTGTTTTATATGTGATATACTACAATTAATTAAGAAGGAAAATAATATCGCAAACAGAGGGGGATAATCATGAGCTTACTTATCGCACTTATACTTGGAGTTACATGTGGAGCATTTCCTGTTATTTTAGGAGCTATTATGGAAGAGTTAGAAATTGGTGTTTTAGGATTTGTCGCATCTTGTGTAAGCGCTTTATTGTTTGGTTTATTCGGCGCTATTCCTGTTTCAATTCTGTGTGCTTTTTATATAATACGCCATGCTCGTACAAAACAATTTGGCCCTAATCACATCGCACAAATTATCCCGTTCCCGGTTGAACGATGCCGCCGGGCTTCTAACTTATAATTATAAAAATTAAAGATGACTAAATAAATAAAAGTCCTCATTTGAGGACTTTTATTTATTTTCTTCTAGAAATTGAAACAATTCTTGTAAATGTAGGGCATCTTCACCATAGCTAACAGATACATGAAATATGCCGTCAATCTCAGCTTGCATATAAAGATCCACTCCATCACGATCATATTTCAATGCTAAATAAAACTCCATTTCTTCTAACATCTTTTTTGAGGTTCGAATTACATAATGCCCCTTCTCATCTCTTCCATATTCAAATTCTGGTTCAAAATCATATTTTTGTTTAAAAGCTTCTTTTTGTCTTTCATTAATTTGCATACAAGTAGCTCGCTGTACAGTATCAATCATCTCATCAAACTTTTGAAGGTCCACCTCGTTTACCCCCTTATATATTTTTTATATAATACTTGTGTTCCACTATTTTCTTCGCCATCCTTAATTAACTCTTCATACAATTCTTTCGCCAAACTTAAGCCTGGGACTGGTAATTGTAATTTTTCTGCTTCCTCTAAAGCAATTTTCATATCTTTCATAAAATGCTTTACATAAAATCCTGGCTCAAAGTCTCCTTTTAACATTCGAGGAGCTAAATTACTTAAAGACCAGCTACCTGCTGCCCCTGTTGAAATACTCTCTAACACTTTATCTGGATTCAGTCCAGCCTTCTTCGCGTAAGCAACAGCTTCACATACTCCAATCATATTGGAAGCAATGGCAATTTGATTACACATTTTTGTATGTTGTCCACTCCCAGCTGGTCCTTGTAATTGAATGTTTGTTCCTAACTTTTCAAGTAAAGGTAAGCATCTATCATATATTTCTTTCTCTCCACCTACCATAATTGCGAGTTTTGCTTCTTTCGCGCCAACATCTCCTCCTGAGACAGGTGCATCTAACGTATATATTTTTTTGCTTTTTGCAACTTCATTAATACGTTTTGCTAAAGTAGGTGTAGATGTCGTAAAGTCAATTGCTATCGTACCTTCTTTTGCATGTTCTATAATTCCTTCTATACCAAAATACACTTCTTCTACATCATGTGGATATCCAACCATTGTCATTACAATATCAACTTGCTTCACTAACTCTTTTGGCGTATCACACCAATGTGCACCAGCTTGCACTAAAGAATCTGTTTTTGCTTTCGTTCTATTATATACATATACTTTATGACCATCTTGCATTAAGTGATAAACCATACTTTTTCCCATTACGCCAATACCAATGAAACCTATTGATACAGTTTTATGTTCCATTTTCTCATCCCCTTTGTTCTAATAAATCATTTACCATCTTTCGGAACTCTTTATTAAAGTCATCATCCATACTATTTTTCACATTTGAAAATAACATAACAAAAATTCTTTTTTCTTTATTAAAATTATTAAAAGTGTTCCAACCAGATAATACACCATGATTATGAAAATAATCTGGATATATATAAAAACTAAATGCATATTTCCGTTCTGCTGAAGGCGAAAACATTGCTTGTATACTTTGTTCAGAAAGAAGTTTTCCATTTATAATTGCTTCGTCTAACTTCTTCATATCTCCAACTGTCGTATACATCTCACCACAACCATATAGCCAATCCATGCCTAACTTCTGCGCTGGTACAAGCTCTTTATCTTTTTTCACATAACCCTTTGTAAAATTTTTTTCTCCAGGTACCATATTTCCCATACCGGATTCATGCATATCTGCTTTTACAAATATGTTTTCTTTTATGTAATCTCCTAAAGGTTTTTTCGATATATGTTCTATTATATAAGCAAGCACCATATAATTATAATCTGTATATCTCCAACCTGTTCCTGCAGGAAATTCTAAATTTTGACGTCCAATCCAATTAATTAATTGTAAGCGGGAAGCCGCATTCACATTTCCTTTCGCATGTTCAGGTAAACCAGAGGTATGCGTTAATAAATGATATAGCGTAATATTTTTATTCTCCGGAAATGAAGGAATATATTTATTTACATTATCTTGAATATTCAATTTACCTTGTTCTTGCAACTGTAAAATAGATGTGGCAACAACTGTTTTCGTAATAGAACCGATACGATATTTTGTTTGAGGCGTATTTTCTATTTTATTTTGAACATCAGCATACCCATATCCTTTATTCAATATAACATGCTCTTTATCTGTTACCAAAACTGTTCCATTAAATTGCTTTCCGACTAAATATTGATCTAATTTTTGAGATATACTAGCATAAGCAATTTGTTGCTCTTCTTTTTCTTCTATATTCCCTTGTACTTCCGATTCAATAGTAGGATTCACTTTAGTTGTTAATACAGTGTTTTCCTTTATATTGGGGCTAACAAGAAAATAGTATACTCCGCCGCCAACTATAGCAGACAGTGAAGCCACCACCATTACTTTTTTTATCATATTGATCCTCCATAATTCCTTCGCTAAAAATTGTCCCCCCTATTCTATTATCAAACAATAAAAAAAAATCGCAACAATTTGTTGCGAAAAATTACATTTTTTCTTTTCTATACACACATACTTGATTCTTTCCATTTTTTTTCGCTTCATATAATGCAATGTCCGCTCGTTGCATTAATTCTTCTCTTGTAGTTCCTTGTTCATATAACGCAACTCCAAAGCTAGCTGTTAACTTCGAAATTCCAGTAAATTGCTTTGTTTCAATGAAGAATCGTAATGACTCCGCAACTTGAAATGCTTCCTTTTCTACTGTATTTGTCACTAATATAATGAATTCTTCTCCTCCCCATCTTGCAAATACATGTTGCTGCTCCACTTTAGATTTCATAAGCTCTGCAAGTTGTATTAATGCTAAATCGCCAAAATCATGACCATATGTGTCATTAACTGTTTTAAAATTATCTATATCAAATAAAATGATTGCTATTTTCTCATCACTACGTATTACCTTTTCCCATTCTACCTCTAGTATTTGTTGAAACTTTAAACGATTATAAATCTCTGTCAATGAATCTATCATAGCAAGTCTTTCTTGTTCTTGATAGGTTTCATCTAATTCTGTAATTTCCGTGCACTTTACAATAAATCTTGATAAATCTTCTGGCAATGGTGTCGCACGTAATAGAAAAGTAGATACTGCCCCTTCATAATTTAACATCTTAATTCTTCTACCACTAGATAAAGTATCGTCTAGCCATGTTATATCATGCGTCGTCGAGTAGTATCCATTTTCTCTAATAAAATGTTCAGCAAATACTAAATGTTGCTCACGATAGGCAAACAAATTTTCATATCCGAAAAAAGCTAAAAAATTTGTATTACAATCAACTATTTCATCATCTTCTACTATAAATAATAGATCATTTTGAAAATCAAACATCGTTTGAAGCAATTCCTGCTGCAAACTAACTTGCCTTACTAAAGAAAGTTGATACAAACTCTTATTCACTTCCTCTAACACTGCTTGCGGAGTTACAGGAGCTATTACAATATTACGTATTCCTAATGCAAGTACATCTGTGAATTCTTTTGTTATTTGTTGATCCCAAATGACAATGAATGTACTGTGCGGAGTATACATATTCTTTATATATTTTATTTGAGAATAATCTGTTACATACGTAATGATAATGTGTGGTTTCGTTCTTTGAAATAATAGTTCGCCCTCTTCAAAACTATTTGCTATAAACATACATTTTGGATGGATATTTTCTACCGTTTGTTGATGCTTACATCCATTTTCTATATAAAGGACATTTAACTGCAGATCTTGTAACACATTTTGGAAAACCGTATTCTCTAATAAAAAATGTAGTATGTTCATCACTAGTCTTCACTCACTTCATATATCTTGTTCTACTGAATTCCTCACAAATTTTTTTAAAAGACTGGTCTCCAATAAACTTTAATTTGTGAGAGACACATATTAACAAGCTAATTGAGAATGTTATCTTCGCTTTTCACTCTATAAATTCCTTTTTTAGTGTATGATTGTAGGAATTGTATCGTTTGTATGAATGCCCTAGCTAATTTTTAAAACTTGACAATTAAAATAAAGATATTATATTCTTAAATTCGATAACTTACAAAATGTAAGTAGTGTATATTATTTTTTTGAAAATAATTCGATATACAATTTGGAGGATATACAATGACAAACGACAACTTTTTTGATGTTCTATATGAACGCACATCTACACGTGCATTCAACCCAAATAAAGAAATCTCATCTACAGAATTACATGAGATTTTAAAAGCCGCAGCACAAGCACCTTCCGCTTGGAACTTACAACACTGGAAATTCCTTGTTTTTCAAGGTGAAGATGTACAAAAACGATTACACCCAATAGCTTATAACCAACAACAAATTCTTGATGCTTCTGCAGTAGTCGCTATTTTAGGCGATTTAGAAGCTTATAAAAATGTTGAGCCGGTATATGGTCCAATTGTAGAACAAGGATTTATGAAAGAAGAAGCAAAAGAACGCTTAGCTAAAAATATTGAATCTGCATATGCTCGTGAACAATTCCCAAGAGATGCTGCCTTTTCAAATGCATCTTTAGCAGCAATGCAACTTATGCTTGCAGCTAAAGCAACTGGTTGGGATACTTGTGCTATTGGTGGCTTCAATCCACAAGCACTGACAGACGAATTTAACGTTTCATCTCGTTACGTTCCAATTATGCTTATTACAATTGGTGAATCAACTTTAAAAGGCCACCCTGCACCTCGCATGAGCGTAGAGCAAGTGAGTGAGTGGGCAAAATAATAAAAAACGAAGGTAACTACGTTGCCTTCGTTTTTTATTTCCTGTCATACTTTTGTAATATTACTACAAATCATTCGACATTTATACTTATGGAAAAGTATATTCTATTCCCTCCTCATAAATAAACGTGACGTTTCGTGTCGAATTTTGTTAAGGCGTTGAAATATACCCGTGTATTTTTGTTACAATTGTGATACAATGATAACAAATAGATAACAAGAGAGGGATTTTCATTGAGTTCATACGGAAGCTTTATCGCACTTTTATGTTACATAGTAACTGTACTGCTTCTATATTTTATTGGTGATGCCGCAAACATCTCCATTTTACAATTTCCAAAAGAAGAAGCATTCCAATTAGAATCAGAAAAACATACTGCACGATCCATTGTGCCACTACTCCTAGCTCTTCCTGTATATATCATCGTTTTATATAAAAGTAAAAAAGTGTAAAGGCTACCCATTTCATTTATTTCGGTGGTTTTTACATTTTTTTGTTATATTCCCCCTATTTTAAACATCATTCCATACTAAACACCCAGCTAGTCATTTAAAATGAGAAAATCCCCTAGAAAAAATTCCACTCTCTGTCCAGTCACTAACTACCGAACTTACATAGATTATAAGTGTGAAGGGGGTGATGAGGATTATGTTTGGATCATTTGGATGCTGTGATAACTTTAGAGACTGTCATCATCATGAAAGAGAGTGCAGACATCATGAGAAAGAGAGAGAAGTAGTTAGACCACAACAACCAGCTGTATGTAACGTACTTGCTAGCATTTCAGTTGGAACAGAGCTTTCTCTTTTAAGCATTAGAGGTAATGGCACTTTCAACAATGTAATTTTTGAAGGTTTCGCTAACGGTGTTGCTCTTTTCTCTGCTTTAGCTCGTAATAACAAAGATGACAAAGATAACAATAAAGACGATAAACACAATCAAAATCGAAATACTTTTACTGGTATTTTACGTGTATGCCCAACTGATATCGTTGCAATCGCTATCTAATTCTGTCTCTTATCCTCGATAGTAAGCAAATAAGATTTACTTTTCTCATAGAAAAAACCTGAGACCGATTTCAAATCGGCTCAGGTTTTTTTATTGATTATATGCTTTTAACTAGTTCAACAACTTCTTCAGCAGTTGACATCATTAATGCTTTTTCTGCTAATGTTTCCATTTCTGCTTTTGACAACTTGCTTAGCTGTGTTCTTGCAGGAAGAATAGATGTTGCACTCATACTGAACTCATCTAAACCTAATCCTAATAATAATGGGATAGCAAGTGAATCGCCCGCCATCTCACCACACATACCAGCCCATTTGCCTTCTTTATGAGCAGCATCGATAACCATTTTTACAAGACGTAAAATAGATGGGTTATATGGTTGGTATAAGTAAGATACTTGTTCGTTCATACGGTCTGCAGCCATTGTGTATTGGATTAAATCATTTGTTCCGATAGAGAAGAAGTCAACTTCTTTCGCGAATTGATCTGCTAATACTGCTGAAGCTGGGATTTCAACCATCATACCAACTTCAATAGAATCAGAAACAGTTGTACCCGCTTCTACAAGTTTCGCTTTCTCTTCTAATAAAATCGCTTTCGCTTGACGGAACTCATCAAGAGTTGCAATCATTGGGAACATAATTTTTAAGTTACCGTATACGCTAGCACGAAGTAATGCACGAAGTTGTGTACGGAACACATCTTGCTCATCAAGACATAAGCGAATTGCACGGTATCCTAAGAATGGGTTCATTTCTTTTGGTAAATGTAAGTATGGAAGCTCTTTATCTCCACCGATGTCAAGTGTACGAACAACGACTGGTTGACCTTCTTTTACACCTTCAAGAACTGCTTTATACGCTTCGAACTGCTCTTCTTCTGTTGGAAGATTGTCACGGCCCATGTATAAGAATTCTGTACGGTATAAGCCAACGCCTTCTCCGCCATTATCGATAATACCTTGTACATCATTTGGTGTTCCGATATTTGCAACAAGCTCAACGTGATGTCCGTCACTTGTTACAGTAGCTTGGTCTTTTAATTTAGCCCATTCAGCTTTTTGCTCTTCAAATTTCGCTTTCTTTTCTTCAAACGAACGAAGAGTTTCTTCTGATGGATTTACAATTACTTCTCCATCTAAACCGTCAATGATAACGATATCGCCGTTTTGGATTTTCTCCATAACAACTTTCGTACCAACAACAGCTGGAATTTCCATAGAACGAGCCATAATTGCAGAGTGAGATGTACGTCCACCAATATCAGTAGTGAAACCCTTTGCATACTTACGGTTTAACTGAGCTGTATCAGATGGTGTTAAATCTTCAGCAATGATGATTACCTCTTCAGAAATTGTACCAGGATTTGAGAAGTTAATTCCTAGTAAATGTGCAAGAACGCGTTTTGTTACGTCACGAATGTCCGCAGCACGTTCTTTCATATATTCGTTATCCATGTTTTCAAACATAGAAATAAACATTGATGCAACTTCATCCATTGCAAATTCAGCATTTACTTTTTCGCTATTTACTTTATCTTTTACTGGGTTTACTAGTTCTGGATCATTTAACACTAATAAATGTGCTTCAAAGATCGCAGCTTTGTCAGCACCTAGTTCAGCAAATGCGTGGTCCTTAATAGCTTCTAATTCAGTTTTTGCTTTCTCAAGCGCAGCGTCTAAGCGTGCAATTTCTGCAGCTTCGTTTGTAATTGATTTCTTTTCGATGTTAAATTCAGGATTTTCAAGTCTGAAAGCCTTTGCAATAGCAATCCCACTTGATGCAGCGATCCCTTGAATGTTAAGAGTCATTATTCTCCTAATCCTTCGTTTTTCATAGTTTCTTCGATAGCTGCTAGTGCTTGAGCTGCATCATCACCATTTGCAGTGATTTTAATTTCTGCGTTTTGTTGAATGCCTAAAGACATAACGCCCATGATTGATTTTAAGTTAACGTTCTTTCCGTTATACTCTAAGTTAATGTCAGAACCGAATTTGCTTGCAGTGTTTACAAGTAGAGTTGCTGGACGAGCATGAATTCCTGAGTCGCTAGTTACTTTAAAGATTTTTTCCATGATAATTTATCTCCTTTAAATTACAGTATTTTTTAGTTGTATAGACGTGAGTACTACACCATCTATTGTATATAATAGGCGATGTTCGGTCAACCACATCGCCTATTATAATTATAAACATTTTGCGTCAAATTCCTACTGAATGTCAATAATAGCGGTTTCGCCCTTCTTAACATTTCCATCTTTTTTCAATTCGACTTGTTGCCCTTGTTGTAAGTTTGTAAAGACAATTGGTGTAATGATAGATGGTGCATTTTCTTTTACAAATGCAAGATCTACTTTTAATAATGGTTGGCCTTGTTTCACCTTGTCGCCTTGTGCTACAAGCGCTTCAAAACCTTCACCATTTAATTTTACAGTATCAATACCGAAGTGGATTAAAATTTCTTTTCCGCCTTCAGATTGAATGCCAATCGCATGTTTTGTAGGGAATACATTGACAATCTCACCGTTCACTGGAGAGACTACTGTTCCTTCAGTTGGTTCAATTGCAAATCCGTCTCCCATCATTTTTCCTGAGAATACTTGGTCAGGTACTTCTGTAATTGGTAAGATTTTTCCTTCGATTGGTGATACAATTGTTTCATTTTCATCAACTTTTTGAGGAGTTTCTTCCACTTTTACAGGTTCTTCTTTTTCAACATGAGGTGTACGACCTGACATAATATCATGAATTTGTGATTTTAATGTGTCAGATTTCGGCCCGAAAATAGCTTGAATGTTATTTCCAACTTCAAGTACACCAGCTGCTCCAAGTTCTTTTAAGCGGTCTTTGTTTACATTCTTTTGTTCGTTAACTTGAACACGTAAACGAGTAATACAAGCATCTAAAGAAGCAATGTTTTCTTTACCACCAAGTGCTACTAATACTTCACGAGGAAGTTCGCCTGCTTCTGCTTTTCCTGCGCCGTCATTTGCATTTGCCACTTCACGACCAGGTGTTTTTAGATTCCATTTGCGAATTGCAAAGCGGAATCCGAAGTAGTAAATAACTGCTAGTACAAGACCAACAATAATTACCCACCACCATGCTGTACGGCCTGGTAATACACCGAATAATAGGAAGTCAATTAAACCACCAGAGAATGTCATACCAATTTTAACACCTAAAATTTGCATTGTCATAAATGATAGACCAGCAAATACAGCGTGAATTCCGAATAATACTGGCGCTACGAATAAGAATGAAAATTCAAGTGGCTCTGTAATACCTGTTAAGAAAGATGTTAATGCTGCAGAACCTAAAATACCTGCTGCTAATTTTTTATTTTCTGGACGTGCTTCATGGTACATTGCTAAAGCTGCTGCTGGAAGACCAAACATCATGAACGGATACTTACCAGTTGTAAATGTACCTGCTGTTAATTCTACACCGTCTTTTAACTGTGCCATAAAGATTTTTTGGTCACCACGGATTAATTCGCCAGCTGCATTTGTATACTGACCGAATTCGAACCAGAACGGTGAATAGAAAATGTGATGTAATCCAAATGGAATTAATGAACGTTCAATTAAACCGAATATAAATGCTGCGATTGTTCTATTTGCATCAATCATTTGATGTGAGAACGTGTTTAAGCCACCTTGAATGTATGGCCAAATGAAGCACATGATAATACCTACTATTAAAGAGAATGTTGCAGTTGCGATCGGTACGAAGCGCTTACCTGCAAAGAAACCTAAGTATGATGGTAATTCAATGTTGAAGTATTTATTATAGCAATATGCCGCTACTATACCGACGATAATACCACCAAATACTCCTGTTTGTAGCGTTGGAATACCTAATACGTTTGCATACGCTGGATCTGCAAATCCAATTTTTACTGGGTCTGCTCCAGAACTTGTTACTTTCACTAGCTTATCTACTTCTAAGAACACACTCATCGTTTTGTTCATAATTAAGTAGCCGACGAATGCTGCTAAACCAGCTACTCCGTCTCCACCAGCTAAACCAATTGCTACCCCAACTGCGAATAATAATGCAAGGTTAGCGAAAATAATATCACCAGATTGTTCCATAATTTTTGCAACCATTACGAACCAATCTGCTTTTAAAGCAGGAATAACATTTGTTAACTGTGGATTTTGAAATGCATTACCAAATCCAAGTAAAATACCTGCCGCCGGTAAAATCGCTACTGGAAGCATTAACGCTTTTCCGACTTTTTGAAGAACACCAAAGATCTTCTTAAACATGGAAACCCTTCCTCTCTTATCTATATTGATACCTTCCGACAAACGCCAAAAAGACATGAGGAAAAAAAGATAGAACGATAGCTATACAAAGGGTAGTATATCCCTTTCTCTAGCTTACATTCCTTACTTTTCTCCACTCATGCCTGATCGAATCAGTAACACGTGTCAAAAATAGGTTTACGTATAAGTTCACTATAATTAAGGCAAACGTTTTCGTTACTCACCTTAATGTGTTTGTCGAAATTTGTATAACTTTGCAATAGTTATTATACATAACTATTGTAAGCGATTCAATCATTTTTTTTAACGTTTTCATTTTAGACAAAAATATATGACTTTTTACACATGCTCTGCCTTCACTAAGCGTTGCAAGTGCATCGTTAAATAAATACTTTCAGCTTCATATACAGGTAGTTGCAACTCTTTTTGCATGACCTTAACTAGCTTCCAAGCCAAGTTATAGCAAACTGGATACTCCGCCTTTAATAAATCAGCAAAACTTTGCGATTCTTCTACTTTTTCTCCTTTTTTCACCCTCTCAATAGCATATTGAAGATGACGAATAAGGCGTAAATAATGAATGCTCTCTTGGTCTAATGTAATTTGTAAGTTTGTCTCAATTAAAGATACAAGTTGTGCAATGAGACGGGAGTTTTGATTAACTGAAGATAAATCAGAATTTGTAAGCGAACTGTAAATGTGAAGTGCAATAAAACCAATTTCTCCTTCTGGCAATGTAATTTGCAAACGAGAATTTAAAAGTTGTACAACACCTTCCGCAATTGCATATTCCTCTGGATAGAGCATTTTTGTTTCAACTAAAAAAGGGTTATCAATTGTAAGTCCTTGTTTTAACCTTTTAATCGCAAATGAAATATGATCCGTTAACGCAATATGAATATGTTCATTTAGTGGAGATTTCGCTTTTTCTTGAATGTACAGCATAATATCGTTCATCAATTCAATTAATTTTTCACTAATATGCGGCACTAATAATTTATATTGTTCACGATCACGTTCATTTTTTAAGACAAACATTTTTTCGATTTGTTCTTGCTCCAATACATCTTTCGCTTTTTTCCCAAATCCAATTCCTTTTCCAATCACTACTACTTCCTCGTGTTCAGGATGGCTAGCAATGATGACATTATTATTTAAAACTTTTTTAATTTCTAGATAATTATTCATATAACACCACCCTCGTACTTAAATAGCCTACTTTCATGTTACAGAATATTCTTCTTTGTCGTCAATGTAAAACATCTGCCATTTAATAAAAATTCATTTTTTAGACATGTTTATATATGATGCGTATAATGTAAGAGCAACTGTACATAGAAAGGAGATAACAGCATGATTAAAATGTTTGTAAGTGATATCGATGGTACAATGATGCAACACGGAGGTCTTATTGATGAACAAGATGTTGCGGCACTACGCAGCCTTGCCGAACAAAATGTTATTCTTTGCTTCGCTTCCGGAAGACTTGATAATGAAATTGCAGACTTAATGAAAGCTGTAAATACAAATTTTCATCGCATTAGTGTAAATGGTGTTTTTGTATATACACATGAAAATAAACAACTATTATCTGCAACTTTTGATTCCAGCATACTTCCCGATTTGTTAGCTATGACGAATGAAGATCCTTATTTCCGTTATGTAAGTGATGAGCATAATTATTACATTGAAGAGAAAACACCTTTTATTCAAGAACTTGAACAACAAGTAACTATGACTTCTGTTGAAGAACCAAACTTACTACAGAAGATTGATGATACAATTTTCCCAAATAAAATTTCTGTCGGTGGAACAAAGGAGAACTTACAACTCCTTCAGAAAAAAATTGATGAAAAATTCCACGGGAAAGTTAGTACTTTCATCTCAGCAGAACAATGTTTAGATGTAATGCCACCGAATGTTAGTAAAGGCTCTGCCATTTCTGTTTTATTAAATGAGTTTCAAATAAAACCTGAGGAAATTGCTTGTATAGGGGATTCTTACAATGATATTCCTATGTTTTCTTTAACTCCTCACAGTTTTGCTATGTCACAAGCAGATGATGCAGTAAAAAATCACGCTCACTATGTAGTAAATCACGTCAAAGATGCTGTTAACCACGTAATTGCTCATAATAAAAATACGACTCATTCCTTATAAGGATGAGTCGTATTTTTATTTCTTTACATGTTAACCATTTTCAATTCCACTGTACTTCACAAACTGAAATATACTATTTGTTACGTGCGATATTCGTAATAAATTTATAACGATCTCCACGATAAATACATTTCACGTACTCTAGCGGTACCTCACCTTCTGAATATGACCATTGACGCATTACAAGTACAGGCGCCTTTTTAGGAATATGCAGATGTTCAGCTTCATTTTCCGTCGCAACGGAAGCTTCAATTGACTGAGTAGCGCTAACAAGTTTAAAGCCCAGTTTTTTCTCTAAATGTTCATATAAAGATTGTTGCAATATCTCTTCGTTAATATCTTTTACAAGAGCTGGCGACAAATATGTCGTCTCAAAAGCAATCGGTTCATCATCAGCTAAGCGAATACGCCTCACTTCATAAACCGATTCCCCCTCCTGTATTCTCAACCGGTCTGCTATTTTCGCAGTAGCTGGAACTAGGCGGAAACTAAGTAATTGACTACTTGGGTTCATCCCACGAGAAATCATGTCTTCTGTGAATCCCGTCATTCCTTGCAATTTTTGTTCCACTTTCGGAAGTTGGACAAATGTTCCAATTCCACGCTTCCGATATAAATAGCCTTGTTCCACTAAATTATTAATCGCCTGTCTGATTGTCATTCGACTCACTTCGAACTTATCACAAAGTTCATTCTCAGATGGGATTTTATCTCCCGGCTTCCATTCGCCGTCCTCAATTAGCTGTTTCACCCACTCTTGAATCTGATAATAGATCGGAAATGGTGAATACTTGTCGATGTTCATCAGCAATCGCCTCACTGCATAAAGATAGAGCTTCTTGATCAGCGATTACGGTTACATTCGGATGACGTTGTAAAACTGTAGCCGGACACTCTTCACTATATTCACCTTGCAATAATTCTTTAACAGCTTCTGCCTTTTTAGAACCCATAGCAACTAGTAGAACTTGTTTCGCTTTCATAATGCTTCCAATTCCCATTGTAATCGCATGAGTTGGCACATCTTCTTCTTTTTCGAAGAAGCGAAGGTTTGCTTGGCGTGTAGATTCTGTTAATTCAACAATGTTTGTTGGAGAATTAAACGGTGTTCCTGGCTCATTAAATCCGATGTGACCGTTTTCACCGATTCCAAGAATCTGTAGGTCAACTGGGTTAGCAGCTAGAATGCTCTCGTAACGTTTGCACTCTTCCTCTAAATCACTTGCCATCCCGTTTGGTACATAAGTTTGTTTAAATGGAAGATGATCAAACAACTGTTCTTGCATGAAATAATGATAGCTGTTTTTATCTTCATGTGGTAAATTTACGTACTCATCTAAGTTTACAGTGGTTACACGGCTTGTATCAAGTTTATTTTTTCGCATTTCTGCATAAATACCTAATGGAGAGCTTCCTGTAGCCATTCCTAACGTTGGATTTTCTTTTGTTTTTACAACTTCTTCAATTAATTTATAACCTGCTTCTGCTAGTTCTTCTGGAGTTTTTACAACAAGAATATTCATTTAATTACTTCCCTTCCTTCATATGAATTCCTAAACGAACCGTATCATATACATGTAAATCTTCATTCATCACAACAAAGTCTGCATCTTTTCCTACCGCTAATGCACCTTTATTATTTAATCCAAACTCTTCTGCTTGGTTAACTGATGTCATCAGTACTGCATCTTCGATTGAACAACCTGTAAATTCAATTACATTTCGGAAAGCTTGATCCATTTTTAAAATACTACCAGCTAACGTTCCATCTTCTAATCGAGCACTACCATCTTTTACATGTACTGGCTGTCCGCCAAGCTCATATAATCCATCTTCAAGACCCTTTGCACGCATTGCGTCAGTGATAACACTTACTTTTTTTGGTCCTTTTAACTTATATGCTAATTTCACCATATCAGGGTGAATATGAATGCCATCTGTAATTACTTCAACCATTACATCTGGATTTAATAACACATGACCAACAACTCCTGGTTCACGGTGATGTAATCCACGCATTTGATTGTATAAATGTGTCGCATGTGTAATCTTTCTATTTTTTAGTTGCGCATCAATTGCATCTGTATGCCCCATTGTGCCAACTACACCAGTTTCAGCAAGATATTGTTCAAACTCTAACGCTCCCTCTTCTTCTGGTGCATATGTTACTAATTTAATTAAATTCCCACTTGCTTCTTGCCATTGTTTAAATTGCTCAATATTTGCAGGAACGATATGTTCAAGTGGTTGTGCACCTGCACGTTTCTTTGAAACATAAGGTCCTTCTAAGTGAATATATTCGAAATGCGCTCCTTTTTCTTTTGCTTCTTTTGCAGCAGTTAACGCTGCTTCAATTGCCTCTGGAGCTTGTGTCATTGTTGTTGGGAAGTAAGTTGTAACCCCTTCTTTTAACATTTCTTTACCTAGAGTTACTAACCCATCGCTATTTGCATCCATCGCATCAATATCGTATCCACCATGAATATGAACATCGATCATACCTGGAATTACAATCTTCCCTGTAGCATCAAAAACAGTTTCATTTTCTTGTGGTACATATTGAGCCATCAAACCAATTTCTTTAATGGTTTCTGCGTAACGAATAAATCCGTTTTCCACTATTTCTTGACCTGTGTAAATTTTGGCATTGATGACAATTTGCGTTTTCATTTTCATCGATCCTTTCCCATGAATTACCTACTTGTTATTATTACCTTATTCGCCTAGTTCCATCTTAATATACGCACGAGTAGTTGTCTATACATTCTAATGAAATTTCCTTTTTATTCAACAGAAAAGGAAATTTCTTACGTCTCTTATAATTATAATATATATTATTCATTTTTCCAAAAAGGGACAGTATCGCCCCCTAATCTAGAAATCACTTCAATAATGGCATTAACCCGCTAGACTCTAACATAATATGTTCACCATCTGTTTCCATTTCTACTGTACGTTTATTCGTTCTATATACCATTATACCGTGCCTTTTTAAGCGTTTCACTACACTTTGGTGAGGATGTCCATACGGATTACTACTCCCGTACGACAAAATAGCAAACTGCGGTTCCACTTTTTTTATAAACGTTTCACTTGTTGAAGTATATGAGCCGTGATGCCCCACTTTTAACACATCTGCATGGACATCAAATTGTTTTAATATTTCATGTTCTGTCCGTACATCCGCGTCACCCATTAATAAAAAATCCGCTTTTCCATATCGCACCTTTAAAACAATTGATGATTCATTATTTTCATCTTTTGATTTCCCGTTGTTTAATACTTGTATAGAAACATGTGGATCCAGCGGTATATATTGTCCTTCCTTTACTGAAACGAAAGGTATCCCTCTTTTTTTAATATTATTCCGATACGTATGATAAGTAAGAGAACTATATGTTTTTCCGCTATCTAATATAAGCGATACCGGCATTTGCTCTACAATTGGAATTAACCCCCCTATGTGATCCATATCGGGATGCGTACTGACAATTACATCTAAATGATTAATCCCTTTCTCAATTAATTTCTGAATAATAACCTCTCCTGCTTCATAAGGTCCTCCATCAATTAACATTGTTTGTCCATTTGGCATTATAATAAGTGTTGCGTCACCTTGCCCCACTTTTAAAAAGCTCACTTTCATTTTACTAAGATGTTGCCGATGCATATGTAAAGGAGACGTAGTATGAATGGACATCATATACCTTTTAGCTGATGCGCTATTTAAAGAAAAACATAATAAAACAGAAACTAATAATAAAATAATCCGCATACCTCTCATAACTCGTCTCCTTTTTTCATTTAGTATGGCACTGTAAATAATTGATATACAAAAAAAGCTTAGCAAAATGCTAAGCTTTTATTTCGATATCTCTTGTAAGGAACCGAAGAATAAATCTGCTTCATTCATTTGTTCATTCTCTTCAGAAAGCAGTGGTAAATCATCTAATGTTTTCAATCCAAATGTGTCCAAAAATTCTTTTGTTGTTCCGTATAAAATAGGACGCCCTGGTCCTTCTGCTCTTCCCATTTCTTTTATAAGTAAATGTGAAACCAACGTTTGTAACGCCTTATCAGTTTTAACTCCTCTAATCTCTTCCATTTCAGTCCTTGTGATTGGTTGGCGATATGCAACAATCGCTAAAGTTTCGAGGGCAGCTTGTGAGAGTGAAGCAGCTGTTGGTGTATCTATTAATTTTTGATAATATGAAGCATGTTCTTTCTTTGTAGCAAAACGATATACTTTTGCATACTGTACAATTTGCAAACCACGGTTTGCACCTTCACATTCTTGTTGCATTTCTTCTAAAATATTTATTACTTCATTCATTTCAATTTCAAGAACTTTCGCTATTTGTTCTGGATAAATCCCTTCATCACCAGAAACAAATAAAAGGCCTTCAATAATTGACTTTTGTTCTTTCCTATCCATTTCACGAGCTCCTTCCTTCTATTTTCTCATAAAAATACACATCAAAAAAACCGAATCACAATTAATGCGTTCGGTTCAATATTTTTTCTCTTGTTCCAAACGATACATAAAAACATAGCATGAGATAAAATGTTTCTATCCCATTTTCACATACTTGCTCTATGCAGATTTATTAGAGCTTGATACGAAAATTTCATCAAAATTATGTTCTTGCTCAATTATGATTTGTTGATTTTTCATAAGTTCCAGAACTGCTAAAAATGTTACAACCATTATTTCACGTTCATCATCAACAAACAAATCATAAAAACTTTGGCGACCACCCTTTATTTTTAACTGCTTTAAAATATCAGTCATTCGCTGTTCAATTGGTATTTCTTGACGAGTAATACGTGTTGTTACAGGTTTTTTTGCCTTTTTACGGCGCATTAATTTTTGAAATGCTGCTAGCATATCATATAACGTAACATCAAGAGGTAAGCTTGTCTCCTCTTCTTGTTGCAACGATGTAAAGTCAATTGGTGGACGTGTATATAGCTGTGCTCTTTCTTGTTCTCTTTCTTTTAACTCAGTAGCAACTTGCTTATATTTCTTATATTCAATTAACCTCTCCATCAATTCTTGACGAGGATCATCTATAAAATCATCACCGTTATCAAGTACATCTTCTTCATGTTTCGGCAACAACATCTTACTTTTAATTTGTAATAACGTTGCAGCCATTACTAAATACTCACTTGCAACATCTAATTGAAGTTCTTTCATCGTATGCACATAAGATAAATATTGCTCTGTAATATCTGCTACAGGAATATTATATATATCAATTTCATAACGATGTATTAAATGTAACAATAGATCTAACGGCCCTTCAAAAGCCTCTACTTTAAAATTATATTGCACAAAGCATCCCACCACATTTTTTCTATAACAACATAAGTATAGAGCATACTCATGTTCTATCCAACCTTTTTAAGAAATTTAATTAAAAATAGACCGATGCCTATGTCATCATGCCCACCACTTCATATGATAACAGTGTAGTAAGAACAATGTAGGAGGTCAAAAAACTATGGGTCACGTTGATTGTGGTTTTAGCGGTGGGTTCGCATTACTTGTTGTACTGTTTATTTTGCTAATTATTGTAGGAGCAGCTTGCTTCTGCTAATATGAACAATAACGGCTAGGGGGAAACCTCCTAGTCGTTTATTGTTCATATTTCTATGATACACTTATATGTATAACCGTTAGATAGGAGCGAGAAAACATGTATCCTACCGAATACATACAATTTTTAATTCATTTCCATGGAGATTATGACTATTTTGAATGCCACGAAATACTAGAAGAGTATTGGAAAACAAAACCAAGAGGTAATCGTGATCATTACTTAGTTGGTCTCATTCAAATTGCAGTTTCTTTATACCACCAAAGACGTGCTAATTGGAATGGTTCCACAAAAATGATGAAAAGCGCAATCACAATTTTAGAAAAAAGCGGTGTGCCTTTACAACGTTTAGGAATTAATCAAGTACAACTTCTTTCCTTGCTCAATGACAGATTGCAATCTATCCATAAAAAAGAACGTTTTGTACCTTTATTTTTACCCTTATCAGATCCATCGTTAGAGAAGCAGTGCATAGAGTTATGTCAAAAACAAAACCTCTCTTGGAAAGACTTGAATGCTATCCCAGGTGAATATATTATAAACAAGCACACTTTGCGTGATCGCACAGAGGTCATTACTGAACGAAACGAACAATTACAAAAAAGAAAGCAGAGATAATAAACTACTTATCTCTGCTTTCACGAATGTATATTTTGTTCTAGCCCTTTACATTTTTCGCAAAAACTTGCCGTTTGCTCATTTCCGCAAATTGTAAACTCAAGAAATTTACTCTTTAACTCTTGAACCATCTTCGTCCCAATCCCCACATGACGGTGAGACGGGTTCACACTCAAATGCTGAATTTCTAATACTTGATTCTCTTTTTTTACAATCCCCATTATTCCAACAAAATCTTCATTTTCTTTCCACAAATACAATTGCCAATCATCTTTTGCTTCATATTCTTTCATTGTCAATTGTAATGTTTTCACATCTTTTTCAGTTGGCATAAACGAAAGAAGCCCCATTGCAATTTTTTCATAACTTTTTTTAAAACGAATTAACATAACCCTTATCCCTTCTTACAAAAGTTACAAACTAGTAATCCCCTCAATCACTCTTTTCATATCACATTCATTTTACAATATTTTCAACAGAGTGAGAAGAGTCTAAAACAACTTGATAATCATACAAAGCGAAAAGAAGAAAGTCAAATCTATGTTTCAGCACTATTCCTTTAATAAATAGAGTTAAAAAAAGAAAATTTTATATGGAATGGAAAGAAACATATCATTCAACAGCACTTCATTCATAGTTACCCTAAAGCAGCACAATTCTAGCAAAATTAATATAACAAAAAATATTTATTGAAACATATAATGTAATGTATTCTATGTAATTGGTTAAAGGTTTGTTCTCACAAGCAATATATTTTAGCAACAATACTACTTGTATGATGAGCTGTAGAAGAAGTACTCAATCTCATTAAAAATAAAAAAGAGAGCAAAAGCTCTCTTTTTCCTTACCTTATTCTTCCCAAACTTTAACTTCTTTCATTACATCGCCTTGACGCATTTTTAATACTGTTTCAATACCGCTTGTTGCTTTACCAAATACAGTATGAACACCATCTAAATGCGGCTGTGGCTCATGAACGATAAAGAATTGGCTACCGCCTGTGTTACGGCCAGCGTGAGCCATAGAAAGTGATCCTACAAGGTGTCTATGAGGGTTTCCATCAGTTTCACATGGAATAGAGTAACCTGGGCCACCTGCACCTGTACCTGTTGGGTCTCCACCTTGGCTTACGAAGCCAGGAATAACACGGTGGAATGTCACACCGTCATAAAATCCTTGCTCTGCTAATTTTTTAAAGTTTTCTACTGTTTTCGGTGCTTCTTCTGGGAAAAATTCCAAGTCGATTTTTTCACCGTTTTCCATTAATATGTATCCTAAAGTTTTCATACGTATATGTCTCCTTTCAATTATCTCAGCACTATATTACCACATTCATGACTAGAAACAAAAAGAATCCGACAATCTAGATACTTCTTTTTTGAAATGTGGAAAAAGCTAGGTGACAAATAAGAAATATATACTATAATAACTTTGTTGCCCGAAAATTTTAGAAAGAGAAAGGGAGCGATTTTTCGTGAAAACGAAATTATTAGCTCTGCTATTAGCTGTAACGGTATTTATGATGCCAACAGCTTCATTTGCAGACATCATCGAGGGAGAATCAATTGTTACATTAGGAGAGAACTTATCCGAACAACAAAAACAAGATCTGTTAAAAGAAATGAAAGCACCAAAAGATGCTACAATTATCACTGTATCTAATGCGGAAGAACATAAATTTCTAGAAGGCATTGTTCCAAAAGCACAAATTGGTACGAGAGCAATTTCTTCTTCTATGATTACATACACAAAACCAGGATCTGGTCTTATTGTACGATCAAAGAACATTAACTGGGTAACAGATGCAATGTACACTAACGCTTTGATTACAGCAGGTGTAAAAGATGCAGAAATTCAAATTACTGCACCTTTTAAAGTTTCAGGAACTGCAGCTTTAACTGGATTAATGAAAGCATACGAAACTGCGTCCAATAAACAAATTCCTGAAGAAGTTAAAAAAGTAGCGAATGAAGAAATGGTACAAACAGCCCAGCTTGGTGATAAAATTGGTGAAGAAAAAGCAGTTCAACTTGTTGCAAAAATTAAAGAAGAAATTGCAAAAGAACAGCCAAAAACAACAGAAGATTTACGTTCATTAATTAAAAAAATTGCTGATCAACTCGGCATTACATTAACAGATGAACAGTTAGATAACTTAGTATCGTTATTTGATAAAATGAAGAATCTTAATATCGATTGGAATCAAGTTGGTAGTCAATTAAACAAAGCAAAAGAACATGTTTCTGCCTTTTTAGGATCTGAAGAAGGGCAAAGTTTTCTAGATAAAGTGAAAGATTTCTTCTCAAGTATCATTGATTTTGTTAAATCTTTATTCAAGTAAAAAAGAAGCCCGCCAATGACGGGCTTCTTTTTTATACAAGTAACGGTAATTTCATAACAGCCTCTTCAACCGAACGCACTATATGATTTGCTTTCTCCTTTACATATGGATGGGCATGATGAAGAGTAAATGAATGCGGGGTTACTTCAAACATAGAAATATCATTGAAAGAATCTCCAATACAAGCAACTTCATTTGCTTCAATTTGCAAATGATCCATTAGTCGCTTTAGAGCACTCCCCTTACTCACGCCTCTTGGCATAATATCAACATAGCGTTTACCTGATATAAAAACTTCCGCTTCGCCTTGAAACGTATCTCGTAGCTCTTGATCTAACGTCACAATTTTCTCTTCTTCTCCAAAAACAAACAATTTTGCAGGGTGTACAGTCTTACCAAACTCTTCTTCTAACGCTTCAATTTCAGCGATATGCACGCCCATATACGCTTCAAAATTATGGTGATGTTCATTCTTCCTTTTTGTATATCGCTGCTCATTTGCACAAACAATATCCGCTAGTCCTTTTTTATGTATATATCGATATATTTCCTGGGCAACCACATTTTCAAAACTCGATTCATGAAATAAATTTCCATCCGGAAGTAACATTGTCGCTCCATTTAAGCCAGTTGTGTAATATGGGAATGCAAACCTTTTTACAACTTCATCAATTCTGTGTGTAAAGCGGCCAGAGGCAAAACAAATATTTGTCCCTTTCTCAGCTAACCAACACAGCGCACGTTCATCTTCTTTTTGCATATGATTCACATCGTAAACGAGCGTGTCATCTAAATCACTTACAAATAATTTAATCATGTCCTCTTCCCCTTCCATACACAATATCTACTCTAAGTGTACACAAAAAATGTTTGATTTTTGTTAAAAAATAATAAATTTTTGCTAAAAAAAATAAACGGGTGTATAATCCCGTTTATTTTTGTCTTTTTACATTTTGAGGTCTTACAATACTTGGTCGTACTTTTAAACTAGACATCGTTGGACGGAGTAAAATTTTTGTTAACGCGCCCCAATCAAATGGTAAAAACGGCCATAAATAAGGTGTTTGTAAACTTTTTATAGACGTTAAAAATAAAATTAATATCGTCATACCAATTACAAATCCCATCTCATGGAAGAGACCTGTTAAAATAATAACAAACAATTTCCCAACCTTATTCCCTAATCCTAATTCATAACTCGGTGTTGCATATGCACCAACCATCGAAACTGCTACATACAAAATTACTTCTGGCACAAACAAACCTACATCAATTGCAATTTGACCAATTAATATAGCGGAAATCAACCCTGCTGCAGACGATAACGGCGTTGGAGTATGAATGGCTGCCATCCTTAAAAACTCAAGTCCGACCTCTGCCATTAACACCTGTAATAAAATTGGTAAATGCGTCATCTTAGTCGGTCCAATAAAAGCAAGATTTGCTGGCAAAAGAGTTGGATCAAATACAAACACTAACCAAAATGGTAATAAAAATAACGAGAATATAACACCTAAAAAGCGCACCCAGCGTAAAAATGTACCGACAGCTGGATTTTGTCTAAACTCTTCCGCGTGCTGTAAATGATGAAAATATGTTGTCGGTGTAATCATAGCACTTGGCGATGTGTCAACGAGTACTAACACATGTCCTTCTAGTAGATGATTTGCTGCTACATCTGGCCTTTCTGTATATCGAATAAGTGGGAATGGGTTATAGCTTTGCTTTACAACAAATTCTTCTACTGTTTTATCCGCCATCGTAATTCCATCTACATCGATGTTATTTAATTCTTGTTTTATAATCTTTACTAAATCTGGATTTGCAACATCTTGAACGTATGTAATACAAATATCCGTTTGCGATCTATCTCCTACTCGAACCATTTCATTTCGAAGACGTGGATCTCGAATTCTCCTACGAATTAACGCTGTATTTACAACGATATTTTCAACAAATCCATCCCTCGCACCTCGTACTACCTTTTCAGTATCTGGTTCTGTCGGTGTTCGCCCTGGATAACTACGAACATCGATCGCGAACGCTTCCGTTTCACCTTCCACAAATATCACGATGAGTCCTGATAATACTTGGAGCATTACCTCATCCATCGTTTTCACTTTACTTACTTGTTGATGGATTAAGCGATTCTCTAAAAGCTTCACTGTATCTTCTTCTACATCCCTTATCTCATTTGTATCCACCGCTTCTTCTAAAATAGGGATAATATAATTTGTATCACAAAGTCCGTTTACAAATAGCACACCAATTTCTTTATTCAAAATTTGAAATTTACGAATGCCGACATCGTATGTAACGCCTAGTCCAACTGTCTGTTTTAAATAATTTTCATTGTCACTTATGAAAGTTGATATAGGGATATCCACTTTTTTAGGCTTCGTCATAAAACCCACTCCTTTCTAAAATTAATTGAATTGCTTTCTTTGTAATAGGTGACCCTCTCTCCCATTCATCATTTCCGCACATTTTACCAATATCACCAACTCCAACAATGACAGGAACATTTAAATCGTCTAAACAATATATTGTATCTCCACTAATCCTGCCAATTTCACCATCTGGAAGTCCAAATTTATCAACACCATATTCGGTTAAATTCCCGTTCCGATCTACACTTACATCTACACGTGCCCATTCCCAATGATGCGTATTAGACGCTACTGCTAAAATACCGAGCACATCAATTTGTTTATGGGTAGCCACATATTTTAATGCCTTTTCACCAGACCCTTCTCCAATAAATCCACTGTCATCAAACATGACAAATACAGGGTCATATGGCGTTTGCATAATAAGCTCAACAACTTTTTTCCCTGTCAATTTGGTTGGATTACTTTGTGATGCTGAAATACACCTTCCCCCAAATTCCTTCGTTAAAAGCTCAATTGTCCGCTTTGCATATTCATCTCCATCTGTGACCAAAACAACCCTTCGTCTCATTTGATTTATCCTTTCGGTTTACATATAAGTGCTATAAAAAATGAAAACAATATCGCTGCGGAAATGCCCGCAGACGTTAAACTAAACATGCCAATACCAATTCCTAAATATCCATGTTTTTCTGCTGCATGCATTGCTCCGTGCAATAGTGAATGTCCAAAACTTGTAATAGGGACTGTCGCTCCAGCACCTGCAAACTTTATTAGTTTATCGTACAATCCAAATCCATCTAAAATTGCTCCGATGACTACAAAAGTTGCCATTAAATGAGCTGGTGTTAACTTTACGAAATCTAACAATAGTTGCCCAATTAAACAAATAGCTCCACCTACAAGAAATGCATATATAAAATCCACAATTCACTCTCCTTTAACTCTCTCAAATACGACACCATGTGCAATTGTTGGAATCGTTTCCTTCTGTTGCATCATCATCGGGTTTAATAATGCACCAGTCGCAACGACAAAAATTCGTTGTAAATTCCCTTTTTGCATCTCGTGTAATAAATGGCCATACGTAACAACTGCTGAACAAGCGCAACCACTACCACCTGCAAACACTTCTTCTTGACTTGATTCATAAATCATCAATCCACAATCATTGTATATATGCCCAAGATCATAACCTTCCTCAAGTAAAAGTTGTTTCGCAATCGGCGTCCCAACAGCTGATAAATCACCCGTAACAATCAAATCATAATCATCGGCACTTCTTCTTAAATCTTCAAAATGTTGTTGAATTGTATGAGCTGCTGCTGGAGCCATCGCTGCCCCCATATCCAAAGGATTTGTGATTCCTAAATCTTGCACTTTTCCGATTGTAGCTGACGTAATTTTAATTGCACTTTTTTCATTGCTAATTAATATAGATCCTGCACCAGTCACAGTTGAATTTGCTGTCCCTGGTTTTTGCCCACCGTACTCTGTTGGATAGCGAAATTGTCTTTCAGCCGTTGCATTATGACTGCTTACTGTAGCTAAGACACGATTTGCAAATCCACCGTCTATAAAAGCTGAGCCAACTGCTAAAGTCTCCATAGACGTCGCACAAGCGCTAAACATTCCTAAAAAAGGAATGCCCCACTTACGCGCAACATAATTTGCTGTCACTGTTTGATTTAATAAATCTCCCGCTAAAAAGAAATCAATTTGCGATGTTTTTATATTCCCTTTTTGCACTGCTTGTTGAATTGAGTCTGACATTAATCTTCGTTCGGCGAGCTCCCAATTTTCCTCTCCACAATGCAAGTCATCATATGAAATATCAAATTTTTTTCCAAGAGGGCCCTCAGCTTCTTTCGGACCGACAGCAGTGCCCGTTGCATTTACATATATATCATTTTGAAATACCCACGTTTGTTTTCCGGTCAACCTCATACTAGCCCCTCCTTTAAGACATAAAAATTTTAAAGGTATACCTTATTAACCCAATGATATATGCACCAACAACCCCAAATACAATCACACTTCCTGCCAGTTTAAACATATTTGTAGCAATCCCTAGAACAACCCCTTCGCTCTTATGTTCTAAGGCAGCGCTCGCCATAGAATTTGCAAATCCTGTTACCGGTACCGCTGATCCTGCTCCAGCAAATTGACCAATTTTATCATATACACCACACCCTGTTAAAATCGCGGATAATAAAACAAGGGTTGCAACAGTTGGGTTTCCCGCCTCTTGTTCACTGAAGTGAAAATAATGTATATAAAATTTCATCAATACTTCTCCAACTGTGCAAATGAGTCCACCTACAAGAAATGCTTTGATACAATTTAGTAAATAGTTTGGCTTTGGATGATACTCCTTCACTTTATTTATGTAATCATCCTTCAATTTCTGACTTGTCATTTATATACTGCCTCCTACTTTACGAAATAAATCCAGTGAAACAACGATCCTATTACTTTCCCAAGTACAAGAGCAACGAGTAAAACAATAATCTTCCCCTCTACCCCTACTCGTTTCGCTAAAATAGGTAGAACATTTAACACCTCTGTTAATGCTGCTGCAAGCATTCCAATGAACGTGCCACAAAATATCCCTAATATAACGAGCCAATATTGCGACGTTTGAAATGTAATGTTTTTCAAACTGCACCAAGCCCCTGTTAAAGTACCTGCAATGACTGCCCACTCAAAATATTGAATATGCTTTCCACTTCTCGTTAATTGGGCTAAACGGGGGATTATACCAAGTACAGCTAAAAATGCGACATATCCGCTACCTACCGCAATCCCTCCAGCTAAACCAATTAAAATAACAAATCCAGACTCAATCATCGGCAAGTTGTTTCATATTATCCTTGTTTTCATTAACGATTACATACTGATCAAGTGACTGTTGGTATTGAAACATCTCAACTTCTAGCGGACTTGGCTCTTCATTAATTCGCTTTTGAAATACATGATTAAAGAATAAAACCATCCCTAAGCCAAGACCTAAAGAATAAGGAATTTGAAATAAAAGTGGTTGCGCATTAATTTCTCCAGTAATCATGTAATATAACCGTTGATGTACTTGTTGCATACTTACATCTTCATGGAAATAAATGATCGCAAGGGCCGCTCCAATGAACAGTAACAGCCATACAAGCCCGAAAAAAATTGGGTGTGTCTTCTTTTTTTCATATATAATTTCAACAAGAGTTTGTCCAGAACCGAGTAAATTAATTTGTACATGAGATGCTTTCTGTTGAATAATCTCAATTACTTTCATAACATCAATTACAACATGCGTCTTATCATGCGCTGTTATTTTGTAAACTATCTCATTTTGTAACAACTCAACTACAGAAGAATCTCCGGCAAGTTGAGCAACATCGCCCAGCTTTACTTCATAAGTAGGAGAAACCTTTAAACGATTGCGCATTTTAATATAAATCGTTTGTTCCAACTTTCATTCACTCCTTCACTCTTCCTCGTAGTTGTAGTATGGTTATTGAATTTTTTTCTAATACAATTTTTTCATAAAAAAACATCTGCACCATTTCGGTACAGATGTTTTTTACTTATGCCTTTTTCTTAAATAAGTTTGCAATACTTAATGCAAGCCCTCCCCAAATCACTACTATTCCAATAACCATCATCATAATCGCTGATCCACTCATTATGAAACACCTCGATCTTTCCATTCTTTTTCAAGCTTGGCAGAATCCGAATGTATTTGTGCATTCCATTTCTTTAGACTAATAATTAGCGCAACGATAAGGAAGGCTGCTGCTATCGACCAACCATACGTTACAACAAACTCAGTCGGATAATCTCCATAATTCTTTTTAATATTTTGGATTGTACCATCAATTAGCATATACCCTAACATAAGCGGAGTAATAACGAGTAAACTCACTCTCCAAAACGTTCCTAATTTAATATCAGATACAAAGTTTGCATGATTTTGATAAACTGGTAAACGACGTAAAATGAGCCCTATCGTCACTACTTCCGCAAGTGCAATTGTAATTAATCCGAAATTATTAGCGAAATAGTCGACAACATCTAAGAACATAAGCCCACCACGTGTTGCAAATACAAGAGAAACTAACACGAGAAGGGTTCCCATAATTCCAATGGTTTTTTCCCGACTTAAACTGAATTTTTCAGATACAGCGGCAAAACATACTTCCGCGAGTGAAATAAGTGATGTGATTCCAGCAACCGTTAACGATAAGAAAAATAATACACCAAACAACGGTGACATCGGCAATTCATTAATAATTTGCGGAAATACTACGAACGCAAGCCCAACGCCAGCACTTGCTACTTTATCAACCGGTACTCCCATATTATTTGCCATAAATCCAAGAGCTGCAAAGACCCCAATACCTGCTAATAATTCAAATCCTGAGTTTGCAAATCCAGTAATAAAGGCATTATTTGTTGTATCCGAGTTTTTCGGTAAATAACTAGAATACGTAATCATAATTCCAAATGCTAAAGATAAACTAAAGAATATTTGACCATAAGCAGCAAGCCATACTTTCCCATCAAAAATACGACTCCAATCTGGTTTAAAGAATGCATCTAGTCCTTGCATAGCACCTTCCATCGTCACTGCACGAACGACGATAATAAGGAACATAACAACTAATAAAGGAATAAATATACGGTTAACAACTTCGATTCCTTTTTTAACTCCTTTAAATGCAACGCCAAGCACAATAATCCAAACGAGAGCTAACGGAATTAATACTTCCGGTACAAGTCCTCCAAATTGTCCTGGCTTATCTGCAACATGTAAGTACTCTTTAAATAAAAATGATTGCGTGTCTTTTCCCCATGCTCCAGTAATTGCAAAGTATGTATACGATATAGACCAAGCAATAATCACTGCATAATATGTTGAAACGATAAATGTTACGCACATTTGCCACCATCCAATAAATTCGGCACGCGGGCTAATACGGAAAAATGTAAGTGGTGCTGAACCACGATGACGATGACCAAGGGCAAATTCAAACGCTAACAATGAAATACCAGTCGTTAATAATGCAAATAAGTACGGTAAAAAGAATGCTCCTCCTCCATTTTCATACGCTGTATAAGGAAAACGCCATATGTTTCCTAATCCAACGGCAGATCCGACCGCTGCGAAAATAAATCCAGCTCTCGTTCCCCATTGTTGCCTCGTTTCCATGTTTCCTTCCCCCTTTATGACAAGCTCATACTTGGATTATATTTCAAATTAACTAAATTATCAATAAATTCTGTTAATTTTTGCGAAAATTAACATCTCTCTCCTATTAACGGCATAAAAAAATCGAATAGACAATTATTCGTCTATTCGATCTTTCATCTGTTTTAATATTTTCTTTTCAAGTCTTGAAACTTGTACTTGCGAAATGCCTATGCGCTCTGCTACTTCTGACTGTGTTTGATCTTTATAGTAACGCAAGTATACAATTAAGCGCTCTCGTTCATCTAGTTCTCTAATCGCTTCTTTTAAAGCAATTTTATCGAACCATTTCGTTTCAGATTGATCTGCAATTTGATCTAAAATAGTGATTGGATCTCCATCGTTTTCATATACAGTTTCATGTATAGATGAAGGGGCCCGGCTCGCTTCTTGTGCTAGAACAACTTCCTCTGGCGTTAGTTCTAGTGCCTCTGCCACTTCATTAATCGTTGGAGCCCTTCCGAATTCTTTCGAAAGCTCATCTCTCATCTTTCGAATTTTGTTTCCTGTTTCTTTTAAAGACCTACTAACTTTCACTGATCCATCATCACGTAAGAAACGTTGTATTTCGCCAATAATCATTGGAACTGCATATGTTGAAAATTTCACGTCGAAAGATAAATCAAATTTATCTACCGATTTCAAGAGTCCAATACATCCAATTTGAAATAGGTCGTCTGGTTCGTATCCTCGATTAAGAAACCGCTGTACAACCGACCAAACGAGGCGCATATTACTTTGAACGATTGTATCTCTCGCTTGTTGATCTCCATCTTGACTTTTTTGAATTAACGCTTTTAGCTCGTGGTCCTTTAACTGAGGTTTCTTCTTCTCATTTTTGACCTCTATGTCCATAGGCTATTCTCCTTAATTGCATAGAGCGTTACTATTTGATAAGTATTTTGTCAAATGGATTGTTGTCCCGAAAGATTCGTTTGAAATAACTTCTACTTCATCCATAAAATTTTCCATGATAGTAAATCCCATTCCGGAACGCTCTAATTCAGGTTTAGTTGTAAAAAGGGGTTGTCTCGCTTCATCTAAGTTAAAGATTCCAATCCCTTCATCTCGAATCGTGAGTTTCACCATTGCTTCTTCCAAAATTACAGAAATATAAACAATACCTTCTGCATTTCCTTCGTATCCATGAATAATTGCATTTGTAACCGCTTCTGACACAACTGTTTTAATCTCCGTTAATTCTTCCATCGTTGGATCTAGTTGTGCAATGAAAGCCGCCACAGTAACGCGAGCGAACGATTCATTTTGACTTAATGCTGAAAATTGAAGGTTCATTTCATTTCTCATCTATGCCACCCCCAACGTCGCGAGCGCGTGCGCTTCACTTTCTTCTAAGCGAACAATTTTGAATAAGCCCGACATTTCAAATAAACGCTTAACAGGCGGTGAAATTGCACAAACAACCATTTCTCCACCTAATCCCTTTACGTGTTTATATCGGCCTAATATAACACCTAGACCAGAACTATCCATAAAAGATAAGTTCTCTAGGCTCAAAACAATATGATGAACACCATGTGTCTCAATCATATCTGTTACTTTCGTTCGCAACTCTTCAGCCGTATGATGATCTAATTCACCCTCTAGTCTCACACATAGGACGTCACGTTTTACTTCTAATTGCATGGAAAGACTCACACGATTTCCTCCTTATGCTCAAACTTTACTTATTCACATACATAAAGATTTTCGTGATACAAAATAAGAATCCTTCCTGCTGACAAAAGAAGAACTATTTCGTCATAAAGTGAAACCTTTCAGCATTATTCACTTACATACGAATAGAAAAGCGGCAAAATATTTGCCGCTATTTTGATGTTGAAAACATCCCAAAGCTTCTTTTAAATAACTCCCACCAGCTCGCTGCAGCAACATCTTCTTTTGCTACAATTGTTTGTTTTAATAAAACATCCTTATCTTTTTTAATAACAAGTGTACCAAGCGCGTCACCCTTTTTAATCGGTGCTTTTACTTTCTTTTCAGCAATTACTTCTTGTTTTACCTTGTCCATATTCTCGCCCTTCTTCATAAGAAGAGAAACATTATCTGATGCAACTAAATCTACTTTTTCTTTTTTCCCTTTCCCTACTTGAACTGTCTTAATTTTTTCGCCGCGCGTATACAATTTCTTTGTCATATATTGTCCAAATGCATAGTCAAGAAGCTTCGTCACTTGGTTGTTCCGTTCTTTTGATGTTGGTGCTCCCATGACAACTGAAATGATACGCATGCCATTTTTTTCAGCCGATGCTGTTAAACAATATTTCGCTTCTGTCGTAAAACCTGTTTTTACTCCATCTACGCCAGGATAAAAACGTACTAGCTTATTCGTATTAACGAGCCAAAACTTTTTATCCGTATCTTCACGTAAATAATCTTCGTACTTACCTGTGTATTTACGAATAAGTGGATACTTCATCAATTCTCTCGCCATTATAGCCATATCATTTGCTGTCGAATAATGGTCTTTGGCCGGAAGACCTGTTGGGTTTTGAAAATGTGTATTTTTCAGCCCTAGATCTTTCGCCTTTTTGTTCATCATATTTACAAATCCTTCTTCTGAACCTGCGATATGCTCGGCTACTGCAACAGATGCGTCATTTCCAGATGCAATTGCAATACCCTTTAACATCTCATTTACAGTCATCTCTTCCCCAGGTTCTAAAAAGATTTGCGATCCACCCATTGAAGCTGCATGTTCGCTCGCTCTAACTTTATCGGTCAGTTTTAGTTTTCCTTTTTCAACTTGTTCCATAATTAAAAGCATTGTCATAATCTTTGTCATACTAGCAGGTGGTAATTTTTCATTTGGGTTTTTATCAAATAAAACTTTACCTGTATCTTGCTCAATTACGATTGCTGACGACGCTTGTTCCGCTAACTTCGGCGTTGTTTCTTCTGTTTTCTCCTGCTTCGTTTTCTCAGATTGTGCGAAACTCACTGAAGTTCCAGAAAGCAATAACATGAAACAAACAAGTATTCCAAAAACTCGCTTCATGACTAACCCTCCATTCTATATCAGACCTATTTTTTCCAATTTATCCTTTTTTAATACCAAATTTTTCTAACATTTTCAGTTGACAAACACATTCATCCCCTATATTGTATTAAGTGTATTACACGAAGTAGTACACTTAATACATATGAGGAAGGAGACATTGCTCTTGCATATTCAACTTGATCCAAGAAGCAACACTCCGATATGGGAACAAATTGTTCAAAATATAAAAGAACTCGTATTGAAAAACATATTGGCTCCAAGTGATAAACTTCCTTCTGTACGCGAACTCGCTTCTTTACTCGTTATAAATCCAAATACAGTGAGTAAAGCGTATCAAGAGTTAGAGCGACAAGGAATTATTGAAACGTTACGAGGAAAAGGAACATTTGTATCCCAATCGATTACCCCAACATTAGACGAAAGGAAAATCGCTATGGTTGAAAAGCAATTTCATCAATTACTATTAGAAGCCTCTTATCTTGGTATTACGAAAGATAAAATTCATGATTGGATAGATTCATACTATAAAGAGATTGGAGGGAATACAGATGTTGAAAGTGACAAACTTGAAGAAAACAATTGATAATCAAACAATTTTAGACGATGTTTCTTTCACATTGCAAAGAGGGAGTATCATCGGATTACTCGGAAGAAACGGTGCGGGGAAAACAACTTTATTGCGAACGATGGTCGGCATTTTGGACCCAGACGAGGGAACTGTTACATATGAGGATATCGACATCCATAAAAATCCTGAAACGAAACAAAAAATCGTATATGTTCCTGATTCTACTAATATACTGAACGGCTATACGATAAAAGAAATCGTAAAGTTTTATAAAGAAGTTTATACCGCATTTGATGAAACACATTTCTATGAACTGTTAGAACGTTTTAACTTACCAAACAAACGAATTCGTAGCTATTCAAAAGGCATGAAAGCACTGCTCGCCATCATTTTAGCCGTTTCTACAAAGGCAGAATATGTCATTTTAGATGAACCGACAAATGGACTTGATCCTATCGTGAAAAGGAAAATTTTACAGTTTCTCGTTGGAGAAGTTGCAGAAAAAGAGATTACCATTTTCATCTCCACTCATCATTTAGATGAAGTAGAACAAATTGCAGATACAATTATTATATTAAAAGGCCATACTATCTCGTCTATTACATCACTAGACGATGCAAAATCACGATTTGCAAAAATACAAGTAGCTTACGAACGTTCATTACCTCAAAAGCTAGAAAACTTAAGCAATATTAAAATATTAAATCAAACAGGAAAAGTATATACAATCTTAATTGAAGGAAATGTGGCAGCTACATTAGAAAAGTTTCATAAAGAACAGCCACTGCTCATTGAAGAATTAACAATGTCACTTGAAGATATTTTTATCACTACATTTGAGGAGGATTCACATGTTTCATAAAGCTTTATGGATGAGGCAATGGAAGCAAGGAAAATATATAATTCTATTATTTTGGTTAACTAGTTTATATCAACTACCTTATAAATATTATCAAGAAGCGCAAATGCAACTAAAACTATCAAAAATGAAGTTTGGTGACTATGCATATTACTACTCCTACTATTTTCAGACATCTGATGGTGCCGTCTTCTTTCAAGGAGCTACTCTAATTGCACTCGCTTGTCTTTTAATTGGATGGGAACGTAATAATCAATCAACTGATTTTCTATTCTCGATGCCTTTTAAACGAAAGGATATTTTTTTAACAAAATGGTGGCTTGGTGTTTTGAATATTATTACAGTACAAATTGTTTGCTGGATTAGCATGTACGGAATAAAGAACATGTCGTTTCACAATGAGTATCAAACCTTTGCTCCGTTCTATAGTTACTTTCTATATGCTACCGTTGTACTTATCGCTATTTATACATTCGCCTTATTTATCGGGACTCTTACTGGACATATATTTTCTCAAAGTATTTTAACTATCATTCTATTATTTTTACCATACGGTTTTGGATTGTTAATTTCCGGATTCATTTATTCACACACACAATGGTCTGTAGATGCAATGGGAGAAATAGAGCACCATACTCATGAGTACTTACAACATATAGGTATCATTTCACCATTAGAATATTTTTCTATTACTTATGATTACCACCCGATAGAAACATTTGATGACTATGGCAATAAACTTCCCAGTGTATCACAGGACAATCCTACGGAGCGTATTTCTGTACCTTCTCCTTGGACACTATTAACACCATTTGCTTACATCATTACCTTTTTATCAATAGCAACCTTTCTATACACACGTACACCGAACGAACAAAGTGGAAAAATACTATTGTTTCCTAACTTGCAAAAATGGTTCATAATTTGCACTGTTCTATGCTTCGGACTACTTGGTGGTAGAATATTAGGCGGACGAGATGCACTTCTGTCTTATTATGTTGGATTTTTCCTATTCGCTACCATAAGTTACTTCATTTTTACACGTCTATTAAAATTGAAATTTGCTTTTGTAGGGAAATAAATATGCATTAAGATGGTGGATACATGTTTCCAAAAGCATTATAGATGTGAAACTATAAACACGGAACAATGGCATTAATAGAAGCTGACAAAAGAAAGATGTTATGAATTATTTAACTCTTATATGAACTAAATAAAAAGGCATTGCACAAGAGCAATGCTTTTTATTATATATGTCCCTATCTAAATAAAGAGGTTATTTCACATTCTCTCTCCTATCCCCATACACCATCTCTTCTTTCATCCCAAATCCATCACCATTTTGCACAATTTGCTCTGTCGGTGCAACTACACTTTCAGCAATTTTCCATTCCCCACGCTCTTTCACAAATACTTGTAGAAAATAGTTCATGCCATCTAGTTGATATGCATTTTCTTTTTTCACATTATAGTGAATCGCAATGTAGTATACTTGAATGTTTTCTTTTCCTGCTTTTGATACGTATTGCGATAATCTCGGTATATAGAGGGCCGCTTTCTGAAAAGGTAGTTGTTTCGCTTTAACAAGCGATGAACTTGTTACATTACGTAATGTGTCCTGATTACGAATATTATCGCTATGGTGGAATAATACTGCGTTTTGCATAGAACGAACCCATAATTTCGAATATAAGACTGTATTATCGGTTTCAATGTACTTCACTTCTTTTCGTACCACTTGGATAGGCGTATCTGCGTACGTAAATGTTTGAAAATAGAAAAAACCACCAAATAAAATGGTAAGTGCAGCAATATATTTCATAATCTTTCCTCCGATCTTTTAATTAAAGTATCGGAGTTTCAAAATATTTTTATTCAAAAGAAAAAGGATAGGAATGCTTTCGCTTCCTATCCTCATTTATTATAATACGCGGCCAAATAGTTCTAAGACCATTTCTATTTCTTGGTCGCTCCAACCTTTAAATCTCTCTTTATAATATTCTTTACGCACAGCTTCAAGTTTTTCAGTTACTTCTCTTCCGTGCTCTGTAATTTCTAAGTACACGATTCGACGATCTGAATTAGAACGTTTTCTTTCTACTAATCCTTTTCGTACGAGACGATCTGTAACAGCTGTAATATGACTGGAGGTTACGTTTACTTCACTCGCAATTTGCGAAGCCATCTGTGGACTCTTTAAAAATAACGCACGTAATACAGAAAATTCATTATATGGCATATGTTCTGCAAAACGTGTATTAATATCATTTTGTAATAAACGTATCATTTTTCGAAATGATGCAGATAAATCTAAAATCAGTGTTTCTCTTTTTTCGTTCAATAGCCTCGTCCCTTTTTTATCATATTTACACATATTATAATCTATAAATACCTATGTTGTACATGCTTTCTTTCCTCAACATTCTCATTTATGTAACTTTTTTCATATAAATTTCTTTTTTGTTCACACATATACATATAAAAAGGATGGTGATGGAAAATGCAGGGTGGAATGAATCCTTATTTACACAACGTACGCACAGCTAATACTGGTAAAGAAGCTACTATTACTGTACAAGGCGAAGGCGTTGTCAAAGCAAAACCGAATGTTGTTATATTAACGCTTGGCATTCGAACAGATGATAAAAATGTAAAACAGGCTCAAGAAGAAAATGCAGTGCAATCCAAACAATTGCTGGATGCACTTAAACAGCTTGGTATTGCCGATAAAGATATAGAAACGATTTCTTATACGATTACTCCTCAATACGAATATGTAAATGATAAAGCATTGCTACAAGGATACCGTGTAGAGCATTTGTATGAAATTACCGTTTTAAATGTACAAAAAGCTGGGGAAGTATATGATATAGCCGTTTCAAATGGCGCAAATGTAGCAAAAGGTTTACGTTTCCGAGTATCTCATCCAAATAAATATTATGAGCAAGCTCTCATTCAAGCTCTGCACCAAGCAGTAGAAAAAGCTCGTGCTATTGCGAGTACATATAATTTAAATATTAATCCTGTTCCCCTCTCATTCGTTGAAGAATCTGCCCAATTACCACGGGAGGTTACGTCTTATGCTACTTTACATGCGCAAGCAGCCCCGCCCATTCAATCGGGTGAATTAGAAATCATTTCATCCATACGGGCTATTTTTACGTATTTATAACGAATTCTCTTTACAAGTAAACGTTATCATTTTACTTGTTGTAAAAACATGATGTTCTGATATAATAAAGAACGGTGAGCTCTTACAAAAGAGATATCACGGGTGGGAGAGGGATATGAAAAAGAAGGTTTAACATGAAAGGAATACTTGAAAGAACATTTAAATTAGGTTTACACGAAACATCACCAAAACAAGAAGTTTTAGCTGGAGTTACGTCATTTTTCACAATCGTATATATTATGATTGTAAATGCGTCAATCTTATCAGATGCTGGCATTCCTCTTGAAGCTGGAATTTTAGCAACTGTTTTTAGTTCATTTGTCGGATGTCTACTCATGGCATTTTGGGCAAATGCACCTGCTATTCTTGTCCCGGGTATGGGTGTAAATGCATTCTTCACGTACACAGCTGTGCATACGCTTGGACTAACTTGGCAAGAAGCATTGGCTGCTGTCTTTATCTCTGGTATTATTTTTGCAATTGCCGCTTTTACACCAATCGCTCGCGTGCTATCAGTATCAATTCCAAAGTCATTAAAGGAAGCGATTACTGTCGGCATCGGATTATTTTTAGCGTTTATCGGATTGCAAAAAGGTGGTTTAGTCGTTTCGAACCCAAATACTGCTGTGGCAATGGGGAAATTAAGTAATCCTGTCGTTCTTGCGACATTACTTACTCTTATCATTGCACTTGTATTATTTATTCGTAACGTACGTGGAAACTTTTTATGGACGATTGCAATAGGAACTGGTATCGCCTGGCTATTTGGTCTTGTGGATACGAGTCAAGTGGGAAGTAGTTCATTCTCATTCGCCAATTACGGTGATGTGTTTGGAGCTATGTCATTTGGGAAACTTTCTTCCTTACCATTTTGGATTGCAACATTCTCTTTAAGCATGGTGCTTATTTTTGAGAACATGGGACTTCTGCACGGTTTATTAGAAGATGATCGTAAATTCCCACGTGCTTACCAAGCCAATGCAATTTCAGCAATGACATGTGGTCTATTTGGCACAAGTCCTACCGTTTCAACAGTAGAAAGTGCCGCAGGTATTACTGCAGGTGGTAAGACAGGTCTGACGTCTATCGTTACTGGGTTGCTATTTTTTGCATCACTGTTTGCTCTTCCATTTGTCAAATTAATTCCTGATAGTGCCATTGCACCCATCTTAATTATTATTGGCGGTCTGATGATTACAAGCATTCAACAAATTCCTCTGAATGATTTTTCAGAAGGATTTCCAGCATTCTTAATTATCGTTATGATCCCGCTCACATATAGTATCGCTGATGGCATTGCGTTCGGATTTATTGCTTACCCTATCTTAAAAGTTGCTCTTGGAAAGCGTAAAGAAGTCGCACCATCTATGTATATCATTACATGCTTATTCTTAGCTATGTTTGTATTACATGCTATTGGTTAAAAAAACACCGAGGAAATCCTCGGTGTTTTTTTACTTAAACCATCCTTTTTTATAAAACCAGGCCATCATTCCGCCGCCAATTAGTGCCATAATAAGTAGACAAATAAAATAACTATATTGTCCACCAAGCTCTGGCATATGCGTAAAGTTCATTCCATATACTCCCGCAATAAATGTTAATGGCATGAAAATAGTCGAGAATACAGTTAATGTTTTCATAATGTTATTCATATGATGTGAGTTTAATGAAAAATAACTATCCCGAATATCTGCTGTTAACTCTCGGCTTGCCTCAATCATTTCTGTTAGTTTAAGCAAATGATCATGTATATCTTTAAAGTAAATTTCATGATCGCTTATACCGTAAAAACGAGTCGAATTTAAAATACGATATAATAAATCACGCATCGGAATAATTGTACGCCTTAGCTTTGATAAATCTGCACGTATATCAAATACCTCTTCTAATACACTTCCTGCTGTCTCCCCCGTTAAATTATCATCAATTGCATTTAAATGATCCTCAATGTAATATACAGGCGCAAAATAGTCATCTACAATTTGGTCGATAATTGTATGAGCTACGTGTAAAGGACTATTTTTAATACGCTTCTTTTCTCCAAGTGTTTTCCATACTCTTTCGATTGCATTGTTATGAGAAAAGTGGAAAGAAACAATATAACGATCACTAATAAATAAATCGATTTCGTGCGGTTCTAGTCCATCTTCCCCAAATGCATGAAGAACTAAAAAGTTATATCCATCATAAAAATCAACTTTTGGCCTCTGTACATATTCTATACAGTCTTCAATTGCAAGGGGATGGAACTTAAAATGGTCTTGCAGAATATATGTATACTCTTCTTTCGTTGGCTTATATAAATCTAGCCAATACCATACAATATGGTCTTTCTTTGTTTCTTCTAGCGAAACATCATATAATACTTCATCTGTTTTTGTTACTGCACAAATTCTAATCATAATTTCACCCATTATTATTATAAACAAAAAATAGTAAAAAAAGCCAAGGAGAAATCTCCTCAGCTTTTTTTATTACTTCGTTACGATACTGTGTACTAAAGTTGGTGCATCTACATGTTCTTTAGAAATCTTCATGTTCTCATAAATTTTCGCTTTTACATCTTCAACATTTTCGCGGTTTGCGTAAATTGTAACAAGGGATTCACCTTGCTTCACGCTATCGCCTACTTTTTTGCGCAGCATTAGACCAACTGCTAAATCAATTTCAGACTCTTTCGTTGCACGTCCTGCTCCTAAAAGCATTGCTGCTGTTCCGATTTCGTCTGCAACGATTTCTGATACATATCCGTCTTCTTTCGCTTCCACTTCAATTTTAAATTGTGCTTGTGGCAATTTAGAAGGATCATCAACAACAGATGCGTCGCCGCCTTGAGCTGATAAGAACGTTTTAAATGATTCTAGCGCTTTTCCGTTGTTCATTACTTCAATTAGCTTTTCACGTGCATCTTCTAAAGATGAAGCTTGTCCAGCAAGGTACACCATTTGACTTCCAAGTGTTAAACATAACTCTTCTAAATCTTTCGGCCCTTTACCTTGTAATGTATCAATTGCTTCTTGTACTTCTAGTGCGTTACCAATAGCTTCACCAAGTGGTTGACTCATATCCGAAATAACTGCCATCGTGTTACGACCAACGTTATTACCGATACGTACCATTGCTTCTGCTAAACGTTTTGCATCTTCATCCGTTTTCATAAATGCACCTGCTCCAGTTTTTACATCAAGAACAATTGCATCTGCACCAGCAGCAATTTTTTTACTCATAATCGAACTTGCAATAAGCGGAATTGAGTTTACTGTTGCTGTTACATCACGAAGTGCATATAACTTTTTATCAGCAGGTGTTAAGTTACCACTTTGGCCGATAACTGCGATTTTGTTTTCATTTACAAGACGCATGAATTCATCGTTTTCAATTTCCACATGGAATCCTGGGACTGCTTCTAATTTATCAATTGTACCACCAGTATGTCCTAAACCGCGTCCAGACATTTTCGCTACTGGTACATCTAAAGCAGCTACTAATGGACCTAATACAAGTGTCGTTGTATCACCAACACCACCTGTTGAATGCTTATCTACTTTTACACCTTCAATAGCTGATAAGTCGATTGTATCACCGCTATTTACCATTGCCATCGTTAAATCAGCACGCTCTTGATCGTTCATATCTTGGAAGAAAATTGCCATTGCAAGTGAACTTACTTGATAATCAGGAATATCACCATTTGTATATCCTTCAACAATAAAGTTAATTTCTTCTGTCGTTAATGCATGTCCGTCACGTTTTTTTGCAATTAGGTCCACCATTCTCATTGTGAGGTCACCCCTTCATTTGTTTTACGATTGCTTTTACTAATGCTAAGAAGTTCGCTTTAACACGTTCTGTCGTTTCAATTACTTCATCGTGGTGAAGTGGCTGATCTAAAATACCAGCTGCCATATTTGAAATACAAGAAATACCTAATACTTTCATACCAGCATGACGCGCTACAATTACTTCAGGTACTGTTGACATACCAACTGCATCTCCGCCAAGTGTACGAAGCATACGAATTTCAGCAGGTGTTTCATATACAGGACCTGTCATTCCTACGTATACACCTTCTTGTACTTTAATATTTAAGTCTGCTGCAACTTGTTTCGCCATTTCGCGAAGTTCTACCGTATATGACGTAGACATATCAGGGAAACGTACGCCCATTTCAGAATCATTTGGTCCGATTAATGGATTCGTACCCATGAAGTTAATGTGGTCTGAGATTAACATAAGATCGCCTGGCTCAAATGATGTATTTACACCACCAGCTGCGTTTGTTACAACAACTGTTTCTACACCTAGTTCTTTCATAACACGAACTGGGAATGTTACTTTTTGCATGTCGTATCCTTCATAGAAGTGGAAACGTCCTTGCATTGCTACTACTGTTACACCTTGAAGTGTACCGAATACTAGTTGACCTGCATGGCCTTCTACAGTTGATACTGGGAACTCAGGGATTTCACTGTAAGGTACTGTTACTGCGTTCTCAATTTCGTCTGCTAATACACCTAGTCCTGATCCAAGGATTAGTCCTACTTGTGGTGTCTCTTGAAATTTCTCTTTTAAGTATGAAGCTGATTTTGTAATAAGTTCACGATTCATTTGTTTATCCCCCTATTTCTTTAGCTCGTTTAAGAAGCTTGTTCCGTATTCTGGCATTTTCACACCGAAGTTTTCTGCTACTGTTGCACCAATATCAGCAAATGTTTGACGAAGTGGTAACTCTTGTCCGCCTTCTTTCATGCTTGGGCTATATGCTAATAATGGTACATATTCACGTGTATGGTCAGTACCAGGATGAATTGGATCATTACCGTGGTCTGCTGTAATTAGTAATAAATCATCTTCTTTTAGTTTTGCGAATACTTCTGGAAGACGTGCATCATATTCTTGCAGAGCTTCTCCGTATCCTTGTGGATCACGGCGGTGGCCGAATAATGCATCAAAGTCAACTAAGTTTAAGAAGCTAAGACCTGTAAAGTCCATATTTAATGTATCTACAAGCTTATCCATTCCATCCATGTTAGACTTCGTACGAAGTGATTCCGTTACCCCTTCGCCATCATAAATATCAGAGATTTTACCAATAGCAATTACATCGTAGTCACTATCTTTTAATTCATTCATTACTGTACGGCCGAATGGTTTTAGTGCATAGTCATGACGGTTTGGTGTACGTGTAAAGTTTCCAGGTTCACCAACGAATGGACGAGCAATAACACGACCTACCATGTATTTCTCATCTAATGTTAATTCACGTGCAATTTTACAGATTTTATATAACTCATCAAGTGGCACTACTTCTTCGTGTGCTGCAATTTGTAATACGCTATCAGCAGAAGTATAAACGATTAAAGAGCCTGTTTCCATTTGCTCTTGACCAAGTTCATCAAGAATCTCAGTTCCTGAAGCTGGCTTATTACCGATAATTTTACGGCCTGTTTTTTCTTCTAATTCATCAAGTAATTCTTTCGGGAATCCTTCCGGGAACACTTGGAATGGTGTATCAATGTAAAGGCCCATGATTTCCCAGTGACCTGTCATTGTATCTTTACCAGTAGATTTCTCTTGCATTTTTGTGTAATATCCAAGTGGTTTCTCTACTTTAGAGATACCTTTCATTTCTCGAATGTTACCAAGACCTAATTTCACCATGTTAGGCATTTGTAACCCATTCATATGTTCAGCAATGTGACCAATTGTGTCAGATCCTAAATCACCAAATTGCTCAGCATCTGGTGCTTCACCGATTCCCACAGAGTCCATTACGACTAGGAATATACGTTTATATTTATTCATAACTGCGACCTCCTATAAGTTCAGTTCTACTTCTTGTAGTATGTTCAAAACGCTATAAAGTGAAACTGTTATCCAAAAGAATTCTCATTGTCAAACAGTACTTCTTTAAATCATTTTCTAACCTATTTCGTTTACTTGAAACGATTCAAAAACATTTCTAGTTTTTTCTAAGTCAGATGTCAGACATCTGATACTGATATCATAACATGTTTACGCTTTCTTTTTAATACATTTTCGTAGAATTTCTCATTTTCTTCACACTTCTATTGTAATCCATTCTGCAACGAAGTGCTAATTTTTTTATGATTTATTTCTTCATATTAAAAATAAAAAGTAGCTCTAAAGAGCTACTTTTTATTTTACTTCTATTGTTTCTTCTTTATGTTCATGCAATTCGCCTTTTCTTACATGTACTTTCACTTTGTAAGCACCGTTCTCTTTGAAAGTATGTTTTGTTTCATACTCTCCTTTATTCCCTTCTTTCGCTGGAATAAATTCGTGTTTTTCAACACCATCTTTCCAAATCTCTAGTTGTACTTCAGCACCAGTTAGGGCTTCTTCTTTTTGTTTTAAATGAACTTTCATTGTAGATTCAGCATTTGCCTTTATGTCTCCAGCCATAAGATGGATCATTGTGTCACTTTTATGATCTCCATGTCCTGCACTGTGATCACTATTTTCTTTTTTTGCATCTTCTACTTTCGCATTTCCTACAGCAACTTTTACTTCTGGCATAACGTGCATTTCACGTGCATTTGTGTGAGCGATAATATGGTATACTCCATCCGTTTCGAATGTTTTCTCTACTGCATAAACACCTTTTCCTTTATGCTTACCATCTAACATCTCGTGTTTTTCGTCGCCATCTTTCCAAATTTCAAACTTTACATCATCGGCATCCGTTACTTTTTCTTTCCCTTGTGTAACAAGTGCTTGTACTTCTGTTTTTTCACCTGGTTTAATTTCTTTCGGATTTGTTTGTACTGCTACTTTTACAGCTTCAAGTTTCTGTTCTTTTTTCGGTTCTTCTTTGTTTGTATTACAGCCAGCCAACGCTAGCATCGCGATAAATAAAGTTATAATCAGTTTTTTCATCATCATTTCCTCCTTTATACTTTATTTAGTATAGAGGAAATACATTGTAATATTCCAGTCTTCTGCTGAAAACAATATACGAAATGTTTGTGAAGTTTCTGTGAAACGCTCTTCCCCTCTTAATCTATGAAAAAAAGAGCATAGTAACTATGCTCTCGGATGAAACTGTTTATATACATCTTTTAATCTAGTTTTTGAAACGTGCGTATAGATTTGCGTCGTTGAAATATCTGCATGTCCAAGCATTTCTTGTACAGCACGTAAATCTGCTCCATTTTCTAATAAGTGCGTAGCAAACGAATGACGCAACGTATGAGGTGTAAGCTCTTTTTCAATATTTGCTTCTTTCGCTAATCGTTTTAATATTTTCCAAAATCCTTGTCTTGATAATCGATTACCATGATGGTTTAAAAAGAGTGCATCTACTACTTTTTTCCCCATTAATTCTCTTCTTCCTTTTTCAATATACTTTTGAATCGCTTCCGTTGCTAAACTTCCTAGTGGAATAATTCTTTCTTTATTCCCTTTCCCTATGCAACGAACAAATCCCATTGTTAAATGTACATCTTCTAAATTGAGTGCAATCAATTCTGAAACACGAAGTCCTGTCGCATACAGTAACTCTAGCATCGCCTTATCACGAATCCCAAAAGCACTTGTCATTTTTGGTGTTTGAAGTAACGCCTCTACTTCATCAACTGATAATACTTTTGGTAATTTCCGTTCCCCTTGTGGCGTTTCAATATGTACGGATGGGTCGTGTTCTACCGCTCGTTCACGAAGTAAAAATTGGTGGAACGAACGAATTGATGCGATATGACGCGCCAATGTTTTCGAAGATTTTCCGTTCTCTTTTAAATACTGCAAAAAGTTAACAATGTGTAAACGGGTCACTTCATGAAAAGTTTTCGTCTGTTCCACATTTTGCAAATACTTTACGTAGCTTTTTAAATCCCGTTCATAAGATACTACTGTATTCTTTGCTAATCCTTTTTCGACAACCATATAATGAATAAAATCTTTTAATTGATCTTCCACTCTACACTACTCCCCATTTTCATAGAAAAACATCATTCTATTTACGAAAGCATCCTTTGCCGGTTCTTCATTCCCTGATACTTTTTCTACAGTCTCTTCTTTAGGTTTTTCATAACGATGATAGCTTTCATATTCTTCATTTATCCATAGTATAGCGAAATAAAACAAAATCGTACAACTTGTAAATAATAAAAATACTTTTATTCCATCAAAAGTTAATTTTAAAGCTCGGCGCATTGTAAATTCCTCCAAAATATAAGTTATTACAACATATGCCAAGCTTTCACCAATTTATACCTTATTCAAATAAAAAACCTCTTCCTAGATAAATAGGAAAAGGTTATTTTTCATCCGTTTCATTTTCTTGACAATTTTTACAAATCCCATGGAATGTTAAACGATGATCTTTCACCTTAAAGCTCCAGTCTCGTTCTACTTTCCTTTCCACTTCACCAAGTAAATCTTCTTGTATTTCTTGTACAGCACCACATTGTGTACAAATCAAATGATGGTGGAAACGCTGCGCACCTTCTTGGCGTAAGTCATAGCGTGAAACACCGTCTCCGAAGTTAATCTTATCGACAACTTTTAACTCAGATAATAGTTCTAAAGTTCGATAGACGGTTGCTAATCCGATCTCTGGCGACTTTTCTTTTACAAGGAGGTAAACATCTTCTGCGCTTAAATGATCTTCTTCATTTTCTAGCAGCACACGAACTGTTGCTTCACGTTGCGGTGTTAATTTGTAGCTCGCTGCATGTAATTGCTTCTTAATTCGTTCAATTCTTTCTTCCATTCGGTACTACTCCCTCCTCGCCACTCTTACACCATTATATCAGAAGAAGGGCTTCTGTCAAAAGAAAAAACAATAAAAACAAATTGATAATTATTCTCAAAAAGTATTTATTTTTTATTAATAGCCTCAACGACTTCTTTCATTAAAACTGGTGATGCGTAAGCCTCCACACTAGAAGCAAGTGCTAACACTACTCCAATTACAAGAAAGAAGCATGTATAACGGATTAATAATGGTAATAGTGGCTCGGTTATTTTTCTAATAAATTGATGCCTAATCATCCGTAAAGAAAAACTTGCAGCAATAGTTGTCATAACGAGAAAGACTGGAATGATAATTAAATTTTGTGGCAAAACAGATACAAATGCTAATAATAGTCCATTCCATCCATGCTGACTTACTAAAAAACCAACTGTAAATCCAACGACAACTCCTTTTACAAATAATAAAATAAAAATAAGTGGTAATCCAATAATTGAAATCCCTAAAATCCAAATAAACCCGATGTATTTTAATTGCGAAAAGTAACTTTCTCGAAACATTTCGCCCGCAATAGCAAATTCTCCTTTAGAGACTTGTCCAAAAAAACGTTGTAAATAAAATGATAAATCTTGTTTTTGATTGATTTGTAAACTATTCACCAGAATGGCTCCGAATATTACTCCCATCAATAATAAAACGGCGTTAAATATATATAATGAAGAGTTTTCCTGTATGTGAGACATTACACGGTCTTGCCAATTTTTTCGCCACATTTTTCTTCCCTCCGTTCACACTCTTATTAAAAATGTATGAAAGAAAGAAAAAAGTATGACGAATTAACATTGAAATTCCGCTCTACTTTGCTAAACTAAAAAGTAGAGAATAGGAGGGATTTCTCTTGAAACCATTATTATTAGATTTTCCAACATTATTTCAAACTGAACGCTTGCAAGTTCGTAAACCATTTCCAGGTGATGGTGCAGAAGTATATGAAGCAATCCAAGCTTCTCTAGAAGACTTAGTACCGTGGATACCAATTAACGCTGAAACAGAAGAGAGTGCTGAAGAAATTGTTCGCGAAGCTCACGGACAGTTTTTACTTCGTGAAACACTTGATTTTCACTTATACGATAAAGTATCTGGTACATTCATCGGAGCAATTACACTAAAGCCTGAAAACTGGGATATTCCAAAGTTTTCACTTCACTTCTGGCTACATAGTGCCTATACAAAACAAGGCTATATGACCGAAGCTGTTAAAGGTGCAATTCAGTTCGCCTTTGATAAACTAGGCGCTAGAAGAATTGAAATTCGTACTGATGCAACAAATATAAATGCATGTAGCTTAGCAGAACGTCTAGAATTCATTCTAGAAGGTACAATGGAAAATGATTTCCTAGCACCAGATGGTAGCTTACGTGATGCACGTGTATATGCAAAAATCAATTAAAAAACACTCGCCTTTGGCGAGTGTTTATTTTTGTAGTTGTAAATATTGTACTGCAAACATCGTCTTCGCATCATGAATACGAAGATCTTTCATAAGAGTAATCGCTTCTTCTAACGATACTTCCATTAATTCCACAAACTCATCTTCATCTAACTCAGCTTTATTTTCTTTTTTTGTCAAACCTGTCGCTTTATATACATATAAAATTTCATCTGCGAATCCTGGAGATGTATAGAAAGAAGTAATGAGCTCCATATTTTCACATACATATCCTGTTTCCTCTTCTAATTCACGAACTGCTGTTACCTCAGGTTTTTCACCAGGTTCTAACTTGCCAGCCGGAATTTCTATAATCGCCTTTTCAAGTGCTTTACGATACTGCTCAACAAGCACAATTTTCCCCTCATCAGTAATAGCAATAATAGCAACTGCACCAGGGTGATTTACAATTTCACGTTTACTCATTGCTCCATTTGGTAATACTACATCATCAACACGAACTTTTATAACTCTACCATCAAAAATCGGCTCAGTTTTTACTGTTCTCTCTGCAAGATTACTCACACTACTTCATCTCCCTGTTCTATTTCCTATTCTTTCCTCATACATTTTACCACATTGAAAGGAGCGTGATAGAAATGAAAGTTTATATTTTACCAAATCGCGTCACTTTAGTCGGAAAAGCATGGCAAATTCGCCATAAGCTAAAGCAATATAGCAAAGAGTATACAACTGTACAAGAGTGGATTACAGCAAATAAAGTGAAACATTAATCATGCTTTTACGGGCAGTTAATGCGCAGCGAAAAGTAAACGTTTGTCAACCTCTTTTCCCTCTCGTACAATAAAGGTAAGGAGGTTGACCTATGAAAAAACGTCAATTAGGAAACTCAGATTTGTTTGTTACAGAAATGGGCCTTGGCTGTATGTCTCTCGGTACATCTGAAACAGAAGCTATGCATATTATCGATGAAGCGATCGATTTAGGAATTAATTTTTTTGATACAGCAGATTTATATGATTACGGATTAAATGAAGAATTTGTTGGAAAAGCCTTGAAGGGAAGAAGAGACCAAATTGTACTTACAACGAAGGTTGGAAATCGTTGGACAGAAGAAAAAAATGGCTGGTCTTGGGATCCTTCTAAAGCTTACATAAAGACTGAAGTAAAGGAAAGTTTACGTAGACTTCAAACTGATTATATTGACCTTTACCAACTTCATGGCGGAACGATTGAAGATCCAATAGATGAAACAATTGAAGCTTTTGAAGAATTGAAAAAGGAAGGTATTATTCGCCATTACGGTATTTCTTCTATACGCCCAAATGTCGTTCGTGAGTATGCAAAACGCTCAAACATCGTTAGTGTACTAATGGAATATAGCCTTTTAAATCGTCGTCCAGAAGAATGGTTCCCCCTTCTGAATGAACACCAAATTAGCGTCATTGCCCGCGGGCCACTTGCAAAAGGAATTTTAACTGACAACAATGCAAGAAAAATAGAAAGAGTAAAGGAAAAGGATTATCTCTCTTATTCTTACGATGAATTACATACAACTCTAGCGAGTGTAAAAGAAACGATTGGAGAACGCTCTTTAACAGGAACAGCTATTCAATATTGCTTACATAATAAGACTGTTGCAGCTGTTATACCTGGTGCAAGCTCGCTTCAACAATTACAGGAAAATATACGAGCTAGCCAACAGTTACCTTTAACGAAAGAAGAATATATACAACTTCAAAAGATTGTTAAATATGACACATATGCTTTGCATCGTTAAAAATATCGAATTACCGATAAATAGAAGATTGTCTCCAGTATTAGGAGACAGTCTTTTTTATAACGTATCATATTTATCAGGATTCGTTCCTACATGTAAATCACGATTCAACGTGTTAATTTGACGTATCTCTTCTTCAGTTAGTGCAAAATCAAAAATAGTAAAGTTTTCTTTAATACGAGATGGTGTAACAGATTTAGGAATTGTAACAATCCCGCTTTGAATATCCCACCTTAATATAACTTGTGCAGGTGTTTTTTCATATTTGTTAGCAATAGCCTGAATGATTGGATGCTGGAATACTTCTCCGCCCCTCATTAACGGACTCCATGCTTCCATTTGAATTTGCTCATCTTGACAATAATTGCGCAACTCAAATTGCGTCAACATCGGATGAAGTTCCACTTGGTTTACCATCGGCTTCACTTTGCAATTTGGTAATAATAGTTCTAAATGATGTTTATGAAAATTAGAAACACCAATCGCGCGCACTTTACCTTCTTCATACAATTTCTCCAAAGCTCGGTACGTATCAACATACTTCCCTCTTACCGGCCAATGTATTAAATATAAATCTACATAGTCCATTTGTAATTTTTTCAAACTCTTTTCAAATGCCTCGAGTGTCTCCTCATATCCTTGATCGTCGTTCCATACTTTTGTTGTAATAAATAGATCTTCTCTTGAAATTCCTGATTCACGTATCGCCTCTCCGACACCGCTTTCATTTTCATATACAGTTGCTGTATCAATCGAACGGTATCCAACTTCTAACGCTGTTTTTACTGCTTGTTTTACTTCGTCTCCTTCTTTCGCTTTATATACGCCTAGACCAATCATCGGCATTTTCACGCCATTATGAAGTGTAGTTGTTGGAATATGCACAGTCGTCTCCCTTTCATTGTTACATTTTTATAAGCCACAACTTTATTTCAACAAGATTCATCCCAAAAGTCAAAACATACGTACAGTTTACATAACACTTTTATATAGCTAAAAAATAACGTGAATTCATTCATTCACGTTATTTTTTCTCCATTCTTTCGCTTTTTCATCCACATTGCGCACAAACTCATTTTTTCCTTCCGTATATAACGCGCCATCATATGTATACTTTTCGGCTAATTCTTTCTTTAAGGTTGCATATGCCTCTGCTTCTTCACAATGAGCCATCATATAATCACGAAATGCTAAATGCCTTACTATCTCTGGATTTCCTTTTTCAAACACGTGTAAATGATACGAACGTTTTTCTTCAGTTCCATGAATATAATATCGGCGTCTTGAAATACCATTTTCCCCTTTTACGATGTAACCAAGCTCTATAAATCGTTCATTCCACCCATCTACTCTTTCGATATTTTCTACTTCCATGATCATATCAATAATAGGTTTAGCTGCCAGTCCAGGAACTGACGTACTTCCAATATGATGAATTTTTACCGTTTCTGGCATCGCTGATTTTAATCTTTTAGCCTCCATTTGAAATTTTTCACTCCAATGGTTTTCATGTGGAACAACGACAATTTTTCTCATTCTAACTCCCCTTTTCTTACAAGCTCGTCAAAAAATGATCAGTGGTATTTCACTGATCATTTTTTATTATTTAAAGTCTTTCCAAGTAAGGTTACTTTCACTTAGCAGTTCTTCAAATGATTTATTCTTTTCACGTTCTTTTTGTTCTTGGCGCTTTCTTTCCAGTTCAGCTGCCTCTTTTTCCTCTTCCCTCACTTGCAACTCTTTCTTCTTACTCTTTAATTGTTGCATGAGTGAATCATTTAATTGATCGCCTAATGTAAGTGTTTCTTTCTTTGGTTGATTCACTTGTGATTGTCTTTGTCTTTGTATTTGTCTTTGTTTCTTTTTCTTCATGCTACTCACCTTTTACTTTTTTCTCCATTATAGTAGATACACGATGAAATCGACAATAAAAAAGGGTCTTTACTCTATTATTCACTTTTTGTAAATATGTTAATTTTTCGAAAAGACTAAATTTTTGTGTAGCTATAATCCTATGAATCTATTAAAATTATGTCGTATGATGTCAGATTATAAAAAAAGGAGAATTATATTATGTGGAAAAAAATTATTCCTGCCGTTGCTGTTTTAAGCACCATTACTTTTTCAAGCGTATTTGCCGCTCCCCCATCTCAGAATCCAGCTGAACAAAACCACTACATAGACGTACAAATGCTTGGTATTAATGATTTCCATGGACAACTAGATACTGTTAAAAAAATCAATAATAAAGAAGCTGGTGGCGCTGATTACTTAGCTACTTATTTAAAAGAACGTAAAAAACAAAACCCTAATACACTTCTCGTACATGCTGGTGATATCGTCGGAGCTAGTCCACCAGTTTCAGCATTATTACAAGATGAACCGACAATTGAATTTTTAAATGACTTAAAATTTGATGTTGGTACAATCGGAAACCATGAATTTGATGAAGGTATTGATGAAATGCAACGCCTCATTTACGGTGGATATCATGAAAAAACAGGAAATTTCAAAGGAGCTAACTTCCCCTATGTAGCTGCTAACTTCTACAATAAATCAACTGGCCGCTTATTTTTACCACCGTTTACTGTAAAAATGGTAGATGGTGTTCCTGTAGGATTCATTGGGGTTGTTACAACTGATACACCAAATGTCGTTATGCCTACGATGCTTAAAAATGTACAAATTACTGATGAAGTAGAAGCAATTAATAAATCAACACAACAATTAAAACGCCTCGGCGTTAAATCTATCGTCGTTCTTGCTCATGTCGGTGGAACAACCGATGAGTCTGGGGTAACAAATGGCGATCTTACTCGAATTGCAAATGAAACAGACCCAGAAGTTGATGTTATTTTCGGTGGACATAGTCATACGTATGTAAATGGTACAGTAAATAATAAACTAATTGTCCAAGCAAATTCATACGGAACGGCTTTCTCAGACGTGGATGTAACAATTGATCGTAAAACAAAGGATATTGTAAAGAAAAAAGCTGAAGTTGTTACAACGTATCATGAAGGTGTAGAACCTGATAAACAAGTAAAGAAAAAACTAGATCAATATAAAGAAAAAATCGCACCACTTGTAAATGAAGTGGTCGGAAAATCTACAGCACCTATCGACCGTAAACAAAATGATGCTGGTGAGTCCACTCTTGGAAATTTAGTTGCCGATGCTCAGCGTCAAACGATGCAAACTCAAATTGCCCTCATGAATCCTGGTGGCATTCGTAATGACTTAGATGCTGGTGATATTACGTGGGGTGAGTTATACGGCATTCAACCTTTTGGAAATCAATTGATTAAAGTAGATTTAACAGGTCAAGACATTCGCGATATTTTAAATCAGCAATGGCAAAAAGGAACAACAAGAATGCTTCAAATTTCAGGTATTCAATATACGTGGGATGCAAATAAACCAAACGGTGAAAAAATTACAAATATACGTTTAACAAACGGAGAAGAATTATCTCCATCTACAACGTATAGCGTAGTTGCAAATGCCTTCTTAACTTCTGGCGGTGACGGATTTGTATCATTTAAAAATGGTACAAATGCAGAAACTGGTCCAAACGACTTTGAAGCGTTAGTCGATTACGTAAAACAATTAAAAGAACCAATTCAGCCAGTTATTGATGGAAGAATTCAAAAAGTAAATTAAGTGTTTCTCTAATAATAAATTTCATTTTTCACACCATAAAGGATTTGTACTGATCCTCTATTTTATACGTAATATACATCATAAAAAGGATACTCGTTCTTCCAATGAACATAGTATCCTTTTCTTTAGTTATCAAAATGTGATGTTTTGTCAACTTCATATTGCTGTAAAAATTGTTGCAACGCTTCTTCTACAAGTTTAGATTTTTGAATTCCTTTCGATTCTGATATAAGGTCCAATCTTGCTAATATTTCTGTATTAATAGAAAAAGTTCGTCTCTTTTTCTCTGTACTTTTACTCACAATTGGTGCAATTACTTCTTCTCTTTTTCTTAATAACTCATAAATACTTTGTAGTTGCTCATAAATTAATAATTGATAATCTGTTTTCTCATATTGAAGGGCGGTCGCTTCTTGGAGTTGTAAGTGACGTGGTTCTTCTCCATCTCCTACAAAAATACGTTTCTTCTGCTCTCCATCATATTCGTATCCAATCAATCTTAATTTCTTCGATAATGTATACGGGCTTATTTCAAGACGTTTTGCTATAATAGCGATGGATTCACGTCTATTTAAACCATCTATAATTTCTCCAATCGTCACAATTTCCCTCCTCCCGTGTTGAAATGACACTAGTATGGTATGTTACAATGATTTTCTAACAGTATATGCAAAATGAATAGCCTGTGCGATTCATACGATTTCACAAAAGGAGGTTTTCAATATGCTTTTTCGTAGCTACACCCCTCAGTTCTATAATGAAAACAAACAACTCATTCCTAATAGTATCGCTACGATAGAAAGCGTTATGATTAATAATCGAAAACAAACTCTCCTTATGCGTGGACAAAACGTAGAGCAACCTATTTTATTATGCTGTCACGGCGGACCTGGGATGGCACAAATCGGATTTATTCGCCATTTTCAAAAAGAATTAGAGAAGCAATTTATTGTTATTAATTGGGATCAGCGCGGGGCTGGTAAATCCTTTTCAATGAAAGATTTCGGAGCAAATTTCACAATCGAACAATTCGTTTCCGATGCAAAAGAAGTGATTCAATATGTACTTAAAAGGTTCAACAAACAAAAACTATTTCTCGCTGGTCATTCTTGGGGAAGTATTATTGGGCTTAACATAGCACATCAATATCCAAAGTATATCGAGGCTTACATCGGTATTGGGCAAATTGTACATATGAAACAAAATGAAGAATTGCTATATCAACATTTAATTCATTCTGCAAAAAAACATGATCATAAAAAGGCATTAGCTTCCCTTTTAAAATTAGGCAAACCACCATTTTTAGATACGAGACGTCTCATTATTCAAAGAAAGTGGCTTGGCACATTTGGAGGCGCAATCCAAAACGGATCTTCCTTTTCTTTCATACGAAAAGGTTTCTTTTCTCCTGAGTATACGCTATTAGATTGGTTCAAGTTTCTCGCAGGAAATTTAAAATCTGGCGTTTTATGGGAAGAAATGCTGACAATCGATTTCTTTTCTTCTATCTCAAGTTTATCTATTCCAGTTTATTTTTGTTCTGGTCGCTATGATTATCAAACTCCTTATGCACTCGTTCAGGAATATTGCGATATTATTGAAGCGCCTATAAAAAAGATGATTTGGTTCCCAAATTCAGCACATTCTCCTGATTTAGAAGAACCAGAATTATTCGCTAATTCTTTGCAATCAATTAAACAAGAGCTAGCTTTTCAGCATTAGTAACAAAAGGCTCTTTTACATTTCATAGAAAACATTTTATAATAATATGTCGCAAGTATGTATAAACATAGCAAAATGTTTCATATTTACTTGTCTTAACAGAATAAAAATTTAGGGAGATTACATTTATTATGAACGCTGTACTCGTCGCAGTAGCAATTATGCTATTGCTTAGTTTGTTACGTGTCCAGGTCATTGTCGCCATCATTGTTGGAGCTTTAACAGGCGGAATTATCGGCGGACTCGGTATTTCAGAAACGATTAACACTTTTACAACTGGTCTTGGAAACAGTGCTCCAATCGCTTTAAGTTATGCAATGCTTGGTGGTTTCGCTATTTCCCTTTCCAAAACAGGACTTCCAGATGCTATGATTCAAACTGCATTAAAATGGATTGGCAATGAACAAGACACGAAAAAACAAGTTTATTCTAAAATACTTATTTTATTCATTATCTTAACGATGGCTTGTTTCTCGCAAAATGTGATTCCTGTTCACATTGCTTTCATCCCCATCTTAATTCCAGCACTTTTAAAAGTATTAAATGAGCTGAAAGTGGATCGCAGACTTGTCACATGTATTATTACATTTGGATTGATTACTCCTTATATGTGGATCCCTGCAGGGTTCGGAAAAATTTATCATGACGTATTGCAAACCAACGCTGCGCAAAGCGGCCTTACATTTGATGTCACACTTATTCCAAAAGCAATGACTATTCCAGCAATCGGTATGATTATTGGATTATGTGTAGCAGTATTCATTACGTACCGAAAACCTCGTACGTATGAAACAGAACAAATTCATACTACCGAAAATGAAATCGTTCCCTATACAAAACGTAGTATTACTTTCGGGTTATTATCTATCATTGCTACATTAACTGTTCAATTAACAACAGAATCAATGATTTTCGGTGCTTTAGCAGGTATTATCGTCTTATCAGTTAGTGGCAGTCTACCACTTAAAGAAGCAGATGCGATATTAACAAGCGGAATGCGTATGATGTCCTTTATTGGCTTTGTTATGATTGCTGCCGCCGGATTCGGCGCTGTTCTTCGAAAAACAGGACATGTTGAATCTCTAGTGCAAACGAGTGCACATATAATTGGAAATAACAAACCACTCGCTGCATTTCTTATGCTCGTTATTGGACTTCTCGTTACGATGGGAATTGGTTCATCCTTTTCAACCATCCCTATCTTAACAACCATTTTTGTACCTCTTTGCATTCAGCTTGGATTTAGTCCAATGGCCACAATTGCTATTATCGGTACAGCCGGAGCGCTAGGTGACGCAGGATCTCCAGCATCGGATAGTACCCTTGGACCAACATCCGGTTTAAATGCTGATGGTCAGCACCATCATATATGGGATACATGTGTACCCACTTTTCTACATTACAATATACCGTTACTTATATTTGGCTTTATTGCCGCAATTACATTATAAAAAGGTGCGTATAAAACGCACCTTTTACTTTTTCATTTTTCCTTTTAATTGTTGAAAAGCTACTTTTCCGTTACCTTTGACACAGCTTTCAATTGTCGGTAGTGATGAACCTATCCATTCACACTCTATGCTCCCATTCGGTCCAACAATTTTTAATTTATCTGGTATATGTATATTTAGAAATCTCGCTGACCGAATTAACTCAATAGCAATCTGATCACTTGAGGCTACAATTCCATCTATATATGGATTGTTTTGCAATAATGTAATAAATTGTTTATTTGTATACCCTTGTACACATTCTTCTCGATAAGAGATTCCTTCATCCCAAACAGCGTCTAAAAACCCTGCTATATGATCTTCCATTTCTTCACTTTCTTCTCCCTCACCGAAATATGCAAGAAAGTGACACCCTTTCTCTTTTAATAAAGAAACAGCTCTCTGTCCACTTTCATAATAATTTCCATGTAATTGTTGCTCATCAATCACAACAAACGGAAATGGAATTTCTCCTACACTTTTAAAAACTGCTCTTGTCAAAATAACACCTGCAATGTTATTTTGCTTCAGCATATGTATGTACCTATCTTTATTCTCTATATTACAAATAATGATTTGATAACCTTCTTTATATGCTATTTCCTCAATACAATGTAGCAAAGTGATGTTTGATTGGTTACATAAATTATCTACAAGTAATGCAATTATCGTTGAATTCTCTTTAAATAGTGGCTTCGCTGCACTGTTTGGCCTATAACGTAATTCTTCAATTGCTTCCTTTACTTGTTTTACTGTGTCCTCATGAACGTATCCTTTTTCATTAATAACTCGTGAAACGGTTGCGACTGAAACACCTGCCAATTTTGCAACATCACGTATAGTTGCCACATCGTCACCCCTTAATATGGTAATAGATTACAATTTTACGGTATCCTAAATTACACTATCCGTCAAGACTAATAACTCACATTTCTGAAAATTGTTACATCACTTCACTAAACGATACTCCAACTGAATTTCATGTAAAATTGGGATATTATCATATCCAATACGTGGAATTTCTTTCTTTATTTTTCGTGCCTCCTCTACCGCATTCAAATATAAATTAGTCATTACAAAATTACGTTTTTGGTAAAATCGTAACGCATTCATATTATCATTAGTTGTAATAAGCCAAACCTGTCTGCACCGTTCTTCTTCTGCAACTTGTAATACACAATCCACAAGTTTCGTCCCTATTCCTTTTCTTTCTTCAAAGCTATCTAGCGATACAATTTCGCACATATTTCCGGTCACTTCATACGTTATAATTCCGATTATTCTGTCATCTGAGAGCGCAACAAATCCTGGCAACTCTTCTAACTGATGTCCCTTACCACGTGAAACCATCAATGAACTTCCCCAATTCTCACACATGAACATTCGGATTGTTTCTTTCATCGCTGGCGTAATTTTTTGTATATGCAGCATTTCCTATTTCTCCCCTTTTATATCATTGTGATACAATATAAGTGTATCACATGTAACGGTATTTGGAGGATGAGGTAAAGTATGAAACGTTTTTTTGCAGCATTGTTTACTATACTAGGTGCAATAACTGCGCTTGGGATTTTCTTTACAAATAAAGTGATGTACTTAAAGAAAAAAACAGAGGAAGAAGTACTCGAAAGAGAAACGAAAAAACATTTTCGTATAGAGGATTTTGATGCTCTTCATAAAGAAGAAATTCATATCCCTTCACAATTCGGATACGACCTTCACGGATATTACATTCCTGCTGGTCATTCCACCAATAAGTTTATGGTTTTTTGCCACGGTGTAACTGTAAATAAAATAAACTCTGTAAAATATGCAAACTTATTCTTAAAAAGGGGATATAACGTCCTCATTTACGATCATCGTCGTCATGGTAAAACTGGCGGAAAAACAACAAGCTATGGATACTATGAAAAACATGATTTAAAATCCGTAGTTGACTGGCTAAAAAACCGTTTTGGCACCAATATTACACTTGGTATTCATGGTGAATCTATGGGAGCTGCAACACTTCTTCAATACGCAGGACTTGTAGAAGATGGTGCTGATTTCTATATTGCAGATTGTCCTTTCTCTGATTTTCACGGACAATTACAGCACCGTTTAAAGGTTGAATTCCATTTACCAAAATGGCCTTTATTACCTTTAGCAAACGCATTTTTGAAAGTTCGTGACGGTTATACAATTCGTGAAGTTTCACCAATCGATTGTATAAAAAACATTAACAATCCCGTTCTCTTTATTCATAGTAAAGATGACGACTATATTTTAGCTGATATGACAAAAGCGTTATATGAAGCGAAAGAAAATAATAAGCAACTTTATATTGCAGAACACGGTGCACACGCTTGCTCTTATAACGAAAATAAAGAAGAGTACGAAGCAGCCGTCGATCAATTTTTAAACACATATGTGAAAGAAACAAAAAACAGGCTTGCATAAGCCTGTTTTTTATTGCGCTAAAACGTCTGTAACTTGTTCCATATTTTCAGAAATCCATTGCATTGCATCATCTAACGTTGGGAATTCTGTCGTTTGAAATGTTACTTCATCTTGCAGTAACCAAACATCCTTTGCCTCTTGCCCTACACCTGCAATGGACCAATGCAACAAACTATATGGATGATTATCATTCAAAAATGATGCCCACGTGCGCTCATTTGCAATGTTTCGTAATGTATGTAATTGTTTATCCATCTCTCGTCACCTTACTCTAGTCAGTTATGAAAACTATTATAACACTCTCTTCTTTCTCAAACAAAGTGCTCTTTTTCCCCGCTATTTGCGGGCAGTAAAACTCCCACCTCAAAATTCGGCTGAAACAAAGAAGTTAGGTGGGAGATTAACTGCCCCTAAAAGCCCGATTGGTTCAACTAATAATTAGTGGGGGATGCCTCCCCCACTAATTAAAGTTTCACTTTATATTGCCAAGCACTTCCCTTGATTATATGATGAAATTAAGCGTTTGGGAAGGAGGGATAACGTTGGCAAAAGTACAAATTAAAGTAAATGATAATGGCTCTTTTCGCGTTACAGGGGACGTGGAATTAGTCGACTCACAAGGGAATGCATTCCCAGCAAAACCGGCATTTTCTTTATGCCGTTGTGGTTTATCAAAAAATATGCCTTATTGCGACGCTTCGCATAAAGGTAAATTCGAGTCTGTTGTTAGAGCACCAGAGGCAGAATAATTTTACATGTGACATGCACATTTTTTTGTGCATGTTTTTTCTTTTTAGGAACTCCGTTATATCCCTTGTCTTTACAACATTTCTAATACTTTTATTTCCATTCCAGCCTGCATATATTTTCACACAATTCTTCACATTCGAATATTTTTTACTAGCCTTTTATTTTTTTTGTGCTATAATTTGAGCAAACAGCATCCTTCGGGGTCGGGTGAAATTCCCAACCGGCGGTGATGAAGTGAAAACTTCTAAGTCCGTGACCCGTTTTCAACTCGAAAACGGTGGATCTAGTGAAACTCTAGGGCCGACAGTATAGTCTGGATGGGAGAAGGATATGTTTCTAGTTTTTTATATAGTGAATACACTTTTATTTCAGTATGCATATTTTTAAAGATTCATTTTGATTCTTTATATATGTTTAATTTTCTATACTTATTTTTTATACTGAAATAAAAAGAGACAACTAGCGTTTAAAAATTCGATATTTTGCTAGGTTTTTTCCTTATGCAGAAATATCAATTATCGTTAGGTTTCTTTCCTATGCTTTCGTATTCAAACTATATTTCTAGAAATCACGTCTCCCAAACCCCAAGGATATTAAATCCTTGGGGTTTTTTGATTTTTTTTGGAGAGGTGAAGAAAATGACAGATCAAGAATATATGAGGATTGCCCTGCAGTTAGCAGAAGGAACATCAGGACAAACAAGTCCAAATCCTATGGTTGGTGCTGTTGTTGTAAAAGATGGAAACATCGTTGGTATGGGGGCTCATTTACGAGCTGGTGAAGAACACGCAGAAGTTCATGCCCTTCAAATGGCTGGTCAGAACGCCAAAGACGCTACCGTTTATGTAACACTGGAACCGTGTAGCCACTTTGGAAAAACACCACCTTGTTGTGAATTGCTCATCGAAAAAGGAGTTAAGCGTGTTGTAATTGCTACTCTCGATTGTAATCCGCTCGTTTCTGGTACCGGAAAAAGAAGATTAGAGGAAGCTAAAATTGAAGTAACTACCGGTGTTCTTGAAGCAGAAGCAGTTTTATTAAATCGCTACTTTTTTCACTACATGAAAACGAAACGCCCTTTTGTAACAATCAAAACAGCGATGAGCTTAGATGGAAAGACAGCAACTGTAACTGGTGAAAGTAAGTGGATTACAGGTGAACAAGCACGTGCTGATGTTCACCAATATCGCCATACACATGATGCAATTCTTGTTGGAGTAAATACAGTTATAGCTGATAATCCTCATTTAACAACAAGAATTCCAAATGGTGGGAAACATCCTATTCGCGTTATTTTAGATACCCATTTACGAACGCCACCATCTTCTCATGTCATAACAGATGGTTTAGCACCAACATGGATTATTGTCGGTAGGGATGTAAAGAAAGAGAAGATATCTTCTTATGAATCTAAAAATATAGCTATATTCCAAATGGAAACGAAGTATATAGAAATCGAGGACCTTCTTTCCTTTCTTGGAGAGAAACAAATTCTTTCTCTATTCGTTGAAGGTGGCCAATCGATTCATGCAAGTTTCTTAAAAACAAACAATTTTAATGAAATTGTAACCTATATAAGCCCGAAATTAATTGGTGGGAAAGATGCTCCTACTTTATTTGGAGGAAATGGTTTTTCAAAATTACAAGATGCGCTTTCCTTGAAAATTCAAGAGATGAAACAAATTGGTGATGATATAAAAATCGTTGCGAATGCCCGAAACGAGGTGACGGAATGTTTACAGGAATTGTAGAAGAATTAGGAACGATAGCAAACATGCAACAAAGTGGAGAAGCGATGAAATTAACGATTCATGCAAACAAAATTTTATCAGATGTTCACTTAGGTGATAGTATCGCGGTTAACGGTATTTGCTTAACTGTAACAAGCTTTACAACTACTTCATTTACAGTTGATGCAATGCCTGAAACGATGCAGTCGACATCACTTCGCATGCTTAAACCGCACTCTAAAGTAAATTTAGAGCGAGCAATGGCTGCAAATGGACGATTCGGTGGACATTTCGTTTCAGGACATATTGATGGCATCGGAACGATTTTAAATAAAAAACAACATTACAATGCCGTCTATTACAAAATAGCAATTTCTGATGAACTGCTGCGCTATTGTTTGCAGAAAGGGTCCATTGCTGTTGATGGAACGAGTTTAACGATATTTGATATAGACGAATCTTCCATAACGATTTCACTCATCCCGCACACAGTAAGCGAGTCTGTCATTGGAGAAAAAAATGCCGGAGATATCGTAAACATTGAGTGTGACATGATTGGTAAATATATCGAACGCTTTATTACTAAACCTACAAAACGAGTAGGTTCAATGACTGAAAGCTTTTTACAAGAAAACGGATTTCTATAAGGGGGAAGCACAATGTTTCATCGTATTGAAGAAGCTCTAGAAGATTTAAAACAAGGTAAAGTCGTTATCGTATGTGATGATGAAAACCGAGAAAATGAAGGCGATTTTATTGCTTTAGCAGAGTACATTACACCAGAAACAATTAATTTTATGATTACACATGGCCGTGGTCTCGTTTGTGTACCGATTACAGCAGGGTACGCAGAACGTCTACAATTAGAACCAATGGTATCTCATAATACAGATTCACATCATACTGCGTTTACAGTGAGCATTGACCATGTTTCTACAACAACAGGGATTAGCGCTCACGAACGTGCAACTACGATACAAGAATTGTTAAACCCCGCATCAAAAGGCGCTGATTTCAATCGACCTGGACATATCTTTCCATTAATTGCGAAAGAAGGCGGTGTCCTGCGTCGTGCAGGTCATACAGAAGCTGCTGTTGATTTAGCAAAGCTATGCGGTGCCGAACCAGCTGGAGTTATTTGCGAAATTATAAATGAGGACGGCACGATGGCACGTGTACCTGATTTAATAGAATGTGCAAAACAATTTGATATAAAAATGATTACAATAGAAGATTTAATTGCTTATCGCCGCCATCATGAAACACTTGTGACGAGAGAAGTGGAAATTACATTACCTACAGATTTCGGTACTTTCCACGCAATTGGCTATTCTAACTCATTAGATACGAAAGAACATATCGCACTTGTAAAAGGTGATATTTCAACAGGTGAACCGGTACTTGTACGTGTTCATTCTGAATGCTTAACAGGAGATGTATTCGGTTCACATCGCTGCGATTGCGGACCACAACTCCATGCAGCACTTGCTCAAATTGAGCGTGAAGGAAAAGGTGTTCTTCTTTATATGAGACAAGAAGGAAGAGGCATTGGGCTTCTTAATAAGCTTCGCGCTTATAAATTACAAGAAGAAGGATTCGATACTGTAGAAGCAAATGAAAAACTCGGCTTCCCTGCTGATCTTCGTGATTACGGTATCGGTGCTCAAATATTAAAAGATTTAGGTTTACAAAGCTTACGATTATTAACGAATAACCCAAGAAAAATTGCTGGCTTACAAGGTTACGATTTAGAAGTAGTCGAGCGTGTACCGTTGCAAATGCCGGCAAAAGAAGAAAATAAATCGTATTTACAAACGAAAGTAAATAAATTAGGACACTTACTAAACTTATAATTAAAGGAGAGATTTATTATGGTATTCGAAGGTCATTTAGTTGGTACAGGATTAAAAGTTGGAGTTGTTGTTGGACGTTTTAACGAATTTATTACAAGTAAGTTACTTGGCGGAGCTTTAGACGGATTAAAGCGTCACGGTGTAGAAGAAAGTGATATTGATGTTGCTTGGGTTCCTGGTGCATTTGAAATTCCTTTAATCGCTAAAAAGATGGCTAGTAGCGGAAAGTATGATGCTGTTATTACATTAGGTACTGTAATCCGAGGTGCTACAACACACTACGATTACGTTTGTAATGAGGTAGCAAAAGGTGTTGCGTCTTTATCACTACAAATGGACATCCCAGTTATTTTCGGCGTATTAACGACAGAAACAATTGAACAAGCGATTGAACGCGCAGGTACGAAAGCTGGTAATAAAGGGTATGAATCAGCTGTTGCTGCAATTGAAATGGCTCACTTATCAAAACAATGGGCATAAAAAAAAGAGGCTGCGGCCTCTTTTTATTTTTTCACCTTTTTTTGTACATCTTTTATTAATTCATTCATCGTTTTTCCTTCTGTTTTTATATGAAGAGCTTGTGCTGTTCTCCATACATTCTCTCTTTTTTTCGCTTCTTCTATAATAGTAATTTCTTTTCTAACTTCCTTTAAATCTTTTCCTTCCGTTTTCAATCCAAAATGTTCAGCTTTCGTTCGAAAGTGTTGTTCGATTCTTTGTTGCATCTCTTTTTGTTCAGGATTTTCAGCAGCCTTAACTGGATCAGAACTTATTGCTTTTATTAAAATTAAACAAGTCATAATCGCTAATATGTATTTGTACATGTAAAATCCTCCAACCCAATATAAATTACATATTTACTATGTACAACTAGGGCTTGGAAAATTCGTCTACAAAAATTCTTTTTTTCGCTCAAAAACCAATAATATCAAGCGTTCACAACTATTTATTACATTTTATTTACAAAAAAAGCAAACCCTTTTACAAGTTTGCTTTTTCATCTATCTTATAATGCACATTCTTCAATCTCAAATCCTAAATCTGCAATCATACCCCAGTCCGCAGTCGGCTCTTGTCCAGCTGTCGTTAAGTAGTCCCCGACAAAAATAGAATTTGCTGCAAATAAACCGATTGGCTGTACAGAACGTAAATTGATTTCACGTCCTCCTGAAATACGAATTTCTTTTGTTGGGTTTACAAAACGCATCATTGCAAGTACTTTTAAACATTCTACTGGCGTTAACTCTTTTTGCCCTTCAAGAGGTGTCCCCTTTACAGCAACAAGGAAATTACAAGGGATAGAATCTGCATCTATACGTTGTAATTCAAATGCAATTTCAGCACGCTCTTCAATTGTTTCTCCCATGCCAAAAATTGCTCCAGAGCATGGTGAAATACCAGCTTGTTTTGCTTTTTGAACTGTATCAACACGATCATCATACGTATGAGTTGAACAAATACTATCGTAATTATTTGCATGTGTATTTAAGTTGTGATTATAACGGTGCACGCCTGCTTCCGCTAAACGTCCTGCTTGATCTTCATTTAAGAAACCTAAACAACAACAAATCTTCAAGTCTGTCGTTTCACGAATTTCCTTAACTGCTCCAATTACGTGATTTACCTCTTTATCCGTCGGACGACGACCAGACGCTACAATACAATATGTACCTGCTTTACGGCGTATTGCTTCATGTGCCCCTTCTACAATCTTCTCCTGCGTTAACCATGCATATTTATCAATCGGTGCTTCTGAAATAATAGACTGTGAGCAATATCCACAATCTTCAGGACATAATCCAGATTTCGTATTAATAATCATATTCAATTTTACTTTCTTACCAAAGTGATGATGGCGAATAATGTAAGCTGCATTCATAATTTCTAAAACTTCTGTATCATCAGCTTCTAATATCGCTATTGCATCTTCTTTCGTAATCATTTTCTCTTCCACTACGTCGTATGCAAGTTTTTTCCAATCCCTTTTTGTTTGTACTTGTTTCATTTCATCTCTTCCCCTCTTTTGTTATATGTATAAATAAAGCATGATACGTTGCCATTATCCCTTCATTTCCCGTGAAGTCTCTTTCGTATATGCGTAGCATCGCACGAAAGAGTGAGGGACTTTGACAATATGATCCTTCATTGCTATTAGTTGCTCCTACTTTTCGAATAGAATGCAGAAACTCCTTAACTTCTGTAAAACTCTCTATGTAACATGTTTCAGAAACATGCACATCCCCTGTTTCTATCTTACATATATGAAGCAACTGATCTTTTGAATAAAAACGTTGACCAATCGATGTTTCATTTTTTATATTTCTTTCTTCTTTCGCACGTTGGAACGAAGCATGCAATTCTTGAAATGTTTCATGTCCAAACGTTGAAAAGAGTAATATCCCATCTATAGACAAATGTTGAAATAAATTTCTTAACACTTGTTGTAAATTATTTAACCATTGAAATGTAGCATTTGAAATAATGACATCATATGATTCTTCTAATCGTAATTGCTCAATATCTTCACAGTGAAACGTTACATTTTTTACATTTTGTTTAGTTTGCGCAATCGCAATCATACTTTCAGCAAAATCAACTGCTGTAATATGTGCTTTCGGAAATAACTTTGATAATTGTTCTGTTACATACCCCGTCCCGCATCCCAGTTCTAAAATACGTATTGATGCCGTTTCACTATATCGTTCCTTTAAGATTGAAAGTAATGAATGTGCCATCTTTTTTTGTACATTTGCATATCGATCGTAAGATACGGCTGCCCCATTAAACCGTTTTTGTAGTAACGTTTTGTTGATCATGTCGTATCCCCTCTACAAATTGAATTATCTCATTTGCACAATATTCAAAATTCGTTACACATAATGCATGCCCTGCTTCACTTACTACTTTCAGCTCGCTGCTGCTATTCTCCGTCATACTACGTGCCGCAGACAATGGGCATATTACATCCTGTTCTCCGTGAATAAGTAGTATAGGTACTTTAATTTCTTTTAGTTCTTCTCTCATATCTGTTTCTATTAAATAATCCAAACCTAGTTGTAAAGACTGAATAGAATCACCTTTAAAACGGTCTACAATGTCTTCAAAGTTTTTATTCCCTTTTAGCTCATCTTTCGTAAACATATTTTCATAAAAACGCTTGAGCGTATCCTCTCTCCTTCTCGCCAAATTCCTTTTCAGCCGTTCTACATGCAAAGCATTCCATCCATTACTATAGTCGCTCGTATTTGTAAATTTAGCAGTCCCACCAATTAATACGATGCCTTTTGCCTGAATCTTTTTATAAGCTTCAACTGCTGCTAACGCTCCTAGTGACCATCCAACTAAAATTACGTTGTCGTTATGCGCTACATCTATAATTCGTTCCGCAAATTCACTTCGTTCTTTCACATTACGCCAATCTACGCATTCAACAGGATATCCTTTAAAATACGGAAGTACTAAATCCCAAATATTCTCTTCCATTCCCCATCCGGGGATAAAAATAATCTTTAGCTCGTTCATACGAAAATCTCCTCTTCTTTCGCAATGTGAATAATTCGGTCAATAGCCCATTTTAAATCAGCTATTGTATGTTGCGATGTAACTGCAAAGCGAATTCGAGAACTATGAACCGGCACAGTTGGCGGACGAATTGCAATGGCCGCAATCCCTACCTCTTGCAACCTTTTACTAAATCGTAAAGCATGTTCATTTGAACCGACTACAATCGGTACAATATGAGTTGAACTATTCCCAATATCAAAACCAGCATCCCTTAATTTAGTTCTGAAGTATTCTCCGTTTGCTATAAGGTTCTCTCTTCTTTCGTTATCTTCTTTTACAATTTCAATTGCTTTTTGCACTGCTCCTAACGTACTTGGTGGTAAAGCTGTAGTAAAAATAAAGCTTCTCATCATATTTTGTAAATACTCTATATAAATTTCATCACCTGTCAAATACGCACCATAACACCCTAAAGCCTTGCTAAACGTCCCCATATGTATATCAATTTTTTGAGCAAGATTTTTTTCTATATGAGATAACCCAGCTCCGCCGATTCCATATATTCCACTCGCATGTGCTTCATCGACTATAATGATTGCCCCGTATTTCTCTTTCAGCTGTACTAAATCTCTCAAATACGCAGTATCACCATCCATACTAAAAACGGTATCTGTTACGATTAATTTTCTGCTTTCAGGCGAAGCCATTTTCAACAGCTTCTCTAAATGATCCAAATCATTATGACGATACCTTTTATGCTCTGCCCCGCTTAATATGATTCCATCAACAATACTTGCGTGATTTAACTTGTCACTAAAAACAATATCGTGCCGAGAGGCCAAAGAAGATATGGCACCTATATTTGCCGTATACCCACTATTTACAATTAAAGCTCTTTCAGTACCTTTCCAGTCACATATGCTTCTCTCAACCTCTTCATATAATGGATGATTTCCTACAACGAGACGAGAGGCAGTCGCTCCAGTTCCATATCTTTTTGTACAGGCAATAGCAGCTTCTTTTAACCTTTCATCTCCAGCTAACCCTAAATAATTATTTGACGCTAAATTTAACATCCTTTTTTTATCTCGAATAAGCCAAGTCTCTTCTGCCTTCTCTGTTACATGCAAATCACGATACTGCCCTTGCTCATGTAATTGTTGTAATTTACATTGAAGGTGCGCCCGCCACGTTTGATTCATTTTGGATAAACTCCTCTAATTTTGAAATCATAATATGTTCTTTTGCAGATTCTAATACTTCTTCTTTCGTAAACTCACCTTCAAAGAATGGTAATAATCCTAAAACTGGTACCCCGCTCAGCTCTTCAATCATCTCTTTATTTTCTTGCACTCTTTCCATTTCACATTCTTTGCAACCTGATAAAATGACACCCGCTACGGTTAAGCCATGCGCCTTTGCATAAGCAATCGTTAACACTGTATGATTTACTGTTCCTAATGTAGGACGAGCTACTACAATAAGAGGCAACTGTAATTCTTTTGCAAAATCAATTACTAAAGCATCTTCTGTATATGGGACAGCAAGCCCACCTGCCCCTTCTACAAATAAGCTATTAAACTCTTTTAATAGTTCATTATAGTAATCAGTAATTTCTTTTAACTTTACTACTCTTCCAGCTCTTTTCATGGCAAGTCTCGGAGCAAGTGGTGCTTCAATAGAATAAGGGCAAATTTCATTTTCTTGTGTCGGCACACCTGATAATGCTTTTAACCTTGCCGCATCTCCCTCAGGGTTTGATGCAACATGCCCACTTTGCAACGGTTTATATACTCCGATGTTATATCCCAATTCTCTAAATACACCGGCTAATGCACCGGCAACGACAGTTTTCCCCACTTCAGTATCTGTTGCTGTTATAAAAAAACCGCGCATTATTCTCCCTCCGTAACATCCGAGATTGCTTTATACAAAATACGTAACATATCATCAATCTCCTCAATTGTAGAAGCAAGAGGTGGCATAAATACAATCGTATTACCGAGCGGTCGCAAGATCATACCCAGCTCTCTTGCGCGTTTACATACTTGAACACCGACTCTTTCTGTCCAGTCAAACGCTTCTTTCGTTTCCTTATTCTTCACAAGCTCAATACCAACCATTAATCCGCACTGACGAATATCACCTACATGTTTATACGCAAAGAGCTTTTCTAATTGCGCTGCCACATAATCCGTTTTATGTGCCACTTCTTCTATTAAATTTGTTTTTTCGTATAGCTCTAAATTCGCGATTGCTACGGCACACCCTAACGGATTGCCTGTGTAGCTATGTCCATGGAAAAATGTTTTTTGTTCTTCATATTCTCCTAAGAAGGCATTATATATTTCATCCGTCGTTACCGTAACTGCAATTGGTAAATATCCACCTGTTAAACCTTTCCCAGCAGTTAAAATGTCTGGCGTCACATTTTCATGTTCACACGCAAACATTTTCCCTGTACGCCCAAATCCAGTCGCTACCTCATCTGTAATAAATAATACATTGTACTTAGTACATAAATCGCGCAGTCCTTTTAAATATCCTTTTGGCATTGTAATCATCCCGCCAGCACCTTGCATTAATGGCTCCACAATGATGGCAGCTACTTCTTCATGCTTTTCTTTCAACAATTCTTCCATTTCTTCTAAATGGCTTTTTACAATTTCCTCCCTATTATTTCCGTAAGGAGAACGATATGTATATGGATACGGCATTTTAATCGCATCAAATAAGAGCGAACTATACACTTGGTGAAACAAGTCTATTGCTCCTACCGAAACAGCTCCAATTGTATCACCGTGATATGCTTCTTTTAATGTAACGAATCTTTGTTTCTTTCGTTTCCCTTTATGCTGCCAATATTGGAAAGCCATCTTAATTGCAATTTCAACAGCGGTAGAACCTGAATCAGAATAGAATACCTTCTTCAATCCATCTGGTACAACCTCAATAATTTTTTCTGCTAATAAAATAGATGGAACGTTAGCAAGTCCTAACATAGTAGAATGAGCAATTTTATTTAATTGCTCACGAATTGCTTCATCTAATTCCGGTACTTGATGTCCGTGAACATTTAACCATATAGATGAAACACCATCCCAATATTCATTACCATTTACATCGTATAGCTTTCTTCCCTCTCCACGTTCAATAATGACAGGATCTTCTTCTAAATAATCTTTCATTTGTGTAAATGGGTGCCATACGTAAGCTTTATTTTTCTCTGCTAATTCTTCATATGTATAAGATGATTTTTCAATCGTTTTACTATTTATTGTCACAATTGTCACCCCTAATGTTAACTTGTTTATAAATACAGTTAACATTAAATCTGAATGACTGTCAATTATTTTAAAATCAAATAGTTCTTAAAAAAGAACAACTTATCATACGATAAGTTGTTCTACTTTCCATGCTGTATCTTTCCAATTTCTAAAATAATTTCTTCATCTTTTTTCCCCTCTGTATCAATTCCAAGTTGCTTAGCGTGCTCAATTAATAAATCATGACGCTTCTCAAACCTAGCGGTATTTACTTCTTTCGTAACCTCTTCTTTTGTTTTTCCCTCTGTAGAAACTCCTAGTTTCTCTGCTGTTTTTTCCATTGATTTCTTCTCTTCTATTTCTTTTACTTTCTTCACTTCTGATTGTTGTATTTGCTTTTGTTTCAGCTGCTCTGATTCAGCCGCAAAAGCTGTGTAAATTCCAGCACTTCCTCCAATAACTAATAAAGTGGTAAAAAGAATTATTTTTTTCTTCACTCTTTCCTCCCCCTTTCAAATTCATTATAACGTACATTTTTACAGCATTAAAAACAATTATCCTTTATTTCCCTAAAAAAACATTTAATATTTTTATTGACATGTAAGATGAAAATATGATAAAAATTTAACTAACATCATATGAATCGGCGTTGATAGGATTTAGTAGTATTTCGATTTCTGATTTCAGAGAGCTGGTGGTCGGTGCGAACCAGTACAGAGCGAATTATGAATTACCCCCTGGAGCTTCTTTTACGAAACGTGAGGAGTAGTGAAAGACGGTTATAGACCGTTATGTCTAAAGAGTGGTGAAACGACACTGTTTCACAATTTAGGGTGGTACCGCGAATTTTTCGTCCCTGCATATATTGCAGGGACGTTTTTTATTTTATAAACGCATATCATATGACCCTTTATTTTGTGATACATTCATTTCACAAGCTAGGGTGGTACCGCGATTTCTTCGTCCCTGCATAATTATATGCAGGGACGTTTTTTTATCCAATCATTTCCGTATCATATAGAAGAACAAACAATTACCGGTAATTTGTCACAAAATTCTAAATTTTAGAAGGAAATATACAATATTGGCGAATTTTATATAAAAAAGAGCTATTTCATATTACTTAGGAGGGAAAAACAATGGTTTCAAAAATTGAGTCTGTTCTTTTAACAATTTTTATCTTTTTCTGTATTGGTTTTAGTGTTATTCAATTAGAAGTTTCACCACACATCCCAATTTTATTTGGTATCGTTCTTTTATTAGCATTTGGATTCTTGAAGAGAATCTCTTGGTCTACTATGGAGAAAGGGATGATTAGTAGTATTTCAGCTGGTATTCCATCTATATTTATTTTCTTACTTGTAGGCGTATTAATTAGCGTTTGGATCGCAGCTGGAACTATTCCGACTTTAATGGTATACGGCTTCCAACTTGTATCTCCAAAAATTTTCGTTCCAACTGTTTTTGTTGTTTGTGCAATTGTTGGAACGAGTATCGGTAGTGCTTTTACAACTGCTGCAACTGTAGGACTTGCCTTTATGGGAATGGGTACTGCCCTTGGATACGATCCAGCTCTTATTGCTGGTGCAATTATTTCTGGTGCATTCTTCGGAGATAAAATGTCTCCTTTATCTGATACAACAAACTTAGCGCCTGCTGTAACGGGTGTAGATTTATTTGAACATATTCGTAACATGCTTTGGACAACAGTGCCAGCTTTCATTATTGCTTTTATCGCATTTTTCATTTTAGGAAGCGGATCTGATGGAAACGTTGATTTCTCAGCATTTATTAACACATTAGAAAAAAATGCAACGATTTCTATCGTTACACTTATTCCTATTTTATTACTGTTCCTATTCGCATTTAAAAAGGTACCTGCAGTTCCAACATTACTTGCAGGAATTGTGGTAGGGATTATTATTCTCTTTATTTTTAAACCTAGCACTTCTTTAGCTGATTTAATAAAAATTATGCAAGACGGTTACGTTTCTAAAACTGGTATCAAAGATATTGATAGCTTATTATCTCGCGGTGGCCTGCAAAGTATGATGATGTCAATTGCTCTTATTTTTCTAGCTCTTTGTATGGGAGGATTATTACAAGGAATGGGTATTATAGCGCAGCTGATGAATATTATCTCTAGCTTCGTAAAAACTAGTACACGCTTAATTATTTCTACTGCTTCAACTGCAATTGGTGTAAACTTCTTACTCGGTGAGCAGTACTTATCCATCGTTTTAACAGGACAAGCATTTGCTAATAAATACGATGAAGTCGGTTTAGAACGTCGTAATTTATCACGAGTATTAGAAGATGCTGGTACAGTAATTAATCCACTCGTACCATGGGGTGTAAGTGGCGTATTCTTAACAAACGTTCTTAGCGTTCCAACATTCGATTACCTGCCATACGCAATCTTCTGTTTAGCGTGTCCAGTCGTAACCATTATCGTCGGCTTTACTGGATTCGGTCTTTCATGGAAAAAAGAAAAAGCAGTACCAGTTTCATAATATAACAAAAAGGATTACCAAATCGGTAATCCTTTTTATATTTCTCGACTATCTATTCGCTTTCTTTCTTCTAAATAACATAAGTAATCCCGCTCCAACAAACGCAAGACCAGCTCCAATTGTAGAAGCAATACTTGCACCTGTTTTCGGTAAATCACGTTCATCTTTTTCAGCTTCTTTATTTTCACTTACAGTTGTTGTTGTTTCTTTTGTATTTTGATCATCTGTTGTAGTTTGTCCAGATCCAGTATTGTTTCCATCTTGTTTTGGTTCATTACCATTATTACCTTCTTCTGTTGGTGGTGTTGGGTTTTCTCCATTACCTGTTGGCGGTGTTGTTGGATTTTCTCCCCCACCTGTTGGCGGTGTCGTCGGATTTTCTCCACCACCTGTTGGCGGTGTCGTTGGATTTCCTTCACCAGTTTCTTTATCATCATTTTTCTTCGTTATATCAATTGCATATTTCGCAAATTCATTTTCAGATGGTCCAACATATGAAATCTTTCCATCTTTCTTTATATACTTTTGTGCATTTGGTGAAGAATCAAATGTTGTATTTAATTTATCTGCAACAATCGGTTTAAATGTCCAATTTTGATCAGCTGCTGGATCAATATTTTTTATTTTTTGCATATACTTCACAATGATTTGACGTGTTTCATCTTGTGATTGGTATACAACTTCCCCTTTACTTACACCTGGGAACGTTTGGCTACTTCCACGATAGTTATTTGTAGCGACGATGAACTCTTGCTTGTCAGCTACTAGCTTACCTTCATATGTCATATTTACAATACGATTAGCATTTGCATTTACAACTTTTCCATCTTTATCGTATTTCGCCGGTTGTGTTACATCAATTTCGTATTTTAAGCCATCTAAAATATCGAAGTTATATGTAGGATAGCCTATATTTACTAATGGCTGTTCTTCTGTTTTCTTTGGATCAATTGTATTAAACTGACCTGCAGACATTTCAAGCCATTCTTTCACTTGTGCCCCATTTACTTTTACAGCATATAACGTATTTGGATACACGTATAAATCTGCAACGTTTTTAATTGCTAACGTTCCAGCTGGAATATCCGTATAATATGTAGCACCGTTTCGGCCACCTGCTTTAAATGGTGCGCCTGCAGATAAAACCGGAATATCTTTAATCTTTTCGTACTCTGGTTTTTTAAGTTCTTGTTCTACATACCATTTTTGCGCATTTGTCACAATTTGTACGGAAGGATCATCTTGTACTAATGAAAAATAACTATTAATTGGTGCTTTCGTTTCACCTACAGGTGTATTTACATAGTCGATTGTCGCTTGATGCTCATCTTTAATTTCATTAACTAATTTTTGATCAGATTCTACTAATGGGGTACCTTTACTATTAGCAATCGGGCGAAGTTGTGGCTTAGATTGATCTTTTTGTACTTCCCATTTTCCGTTTACCTTTTTCAATTGCATATCAATAATACCTAAGTTACTACCAAAAACACCAGGCATTACAACTGGAACACCATTAAATACATCCTTCACTTCAGTATGTGAATGTCCCATTAATACTGCATCTACGCCAGGAACTTGTGTTGCTAAATGATATGATGCATTTTCCATTCCTTCGTTGTATCCACTCTTATCAACACCTGAATGCGCTAGTGCAACGACAATATCTGCATGTTCCTCATTTTTCAGTTTCGGTACTAATTTATTCGCTGTTTTGACAATATCTTTCGCTTTTACTTTTCCTTCTAAATTTGCCTTATCCCAGTTCATAACTTGAGGTGGGACAAATCCTATTACACCAATTTTTACTATTTGTTTTTTGCCTGCTTCATCCACTACTTCTTTCTCTAAAATATGATATGGTTTAAAATAATTTTCATCGTTCGCTTCATTATTATCATGATCATCTTTATAAACATTCGAGTTAATAACCGGGAATTCCGTTTTACTAATTACTTTGTTTAAATAGTCTAAGCCGTAGTTAAATTCATGATTCCCAAGAGAGATGACGTCATACTTCATTAAATTCATTACACGATATAATGGATGTGTATAACTAGGATCCACAGGATTCTTCGGATCTTTTATTTTATTTGCTACATAATCTCCAAGCGGTGTCCCTTGTAATGCATCTCCATCATCAAATAGGACAGAGTTTTTCGCTTCTTCACGTGCTTTATTAACGAGTGTTGCAGTTTGCACGAGACCTACTTTATTATCTGTTTTCGTTTGATAATAATCGTAATTCATTAAGTTAACGTGAATATCTGATGTTTCTAGAATTCGTAAGTTAACTGTACTCTCCCCAGTGTTCTCATCTGCATGAGCTGTTGTTGGCATTACTTGCGGTGCTATAACACCAATCGCAAGAGTTGCTCCAGCTAGCATTTTTTTTGACTTTTTCACAAAAAATCCCCCTTATACAATTACCAGAAATAATGAAATGAATCCCTATCTGTCTCTAACCACATACCTTTTTTCTTCTATTAGAGACACAATTTTCATTTCACCCTGCGCTAACGAGTAGTCCCCTTAAACGCCCGATTGATGAAGACTATTAATTAATAGGAAATAAAGCTCCCACTCATTAAAGTTTCACCTTATCTGACATTATCATATATAAAGTTCTTTCCTATCGTCAATATTTTTTGACAAACTTCAACAAATTTTCTGTAAAGTTATTATAAACTTTTCATAAACATATAATATGCCCTTACATTGCTAATACTGCTGAATATGATACAATTACCAATTACAAGGAGGATGAATTTATGAAAAAAGTCATCTTAACAATTGTTTGTCTCCTCCTTCTGATCATTTCTTATTCTTATTTTGAAAAGAACGACGAGACAAAACAAAATGAATCTGAAGAAAAAACAGAAAAAACATCTGCCCCAAATTGGATTGATAAGCAAACAAACGAATCTTTTTATCATCTTGTATTAGGTGATTCACTCGCTAAAGGATATGGATCGACACAAGGTGGATTTGCTGAATTAGCTTCTAAGCAAATAGAAGCACAAATTCATAAACCAATTACAGTAGAAAACCTTGGGGTAAACGGTCTTACAACAGATCTTCTCGCTAAAAAAGTTCAATCAGAAGATGTAAAGGAAAAAATTAGAGCAGCAAATATAATTACAATTAATATTGGAGGAAATAATTTATTTCGTTTAAATCGTGATGTTGGTGTTATAGATGGTATAAAAATGTTAAATAAAGAAAAAGCCCATTTTGAAGCGGATATAAAAAGTATTGTAAAGACAGTTCGAGATCAAAATCCGGACGCTTTACTCATTCTCTCAGAACTCTATAACCCGTTACAACTCGATGACTCCATCGCAAGTTATGCAGATATGTTTTTAGATGGCTGGAATGAATCTGTTTATTCCATTTCCAAAGCAAATCAACCATCTATCGTTTTACCAATTCGCAAATTAATATCGAATGATAAAAAAGAGTTATTATTTGACCAAGTACACCCAAATGATAACGGCTATGCAATTATTGCCAACACATTTACAAAGCAAGTGTTATCCTACAAATATTAAAGCGACCATGAAACAATTCTATTTTTATAACATGTCTTTTTTGTTACAATGATAGTGGAAGGGGGCCTTTATATGGAATCACGCGAGTGGGAACGTATTGTTGATCATCTTCTTTCGCTAGTGCCTCTTTTTTATCGCAAATTTATGCTTCCTGGAGAATTTTCTTCTCAAAGACATATGCCGCCATCACATACACAAGTATTACTGCTTTTGCATGAAAACGGCACATTAGCAGTTTCCGAAATCGGCAAGCGGCTAGCGATTTCACGGCCTAACATGACACCTCTATTAAACAAACTTATTCAAGAAGAACTAATAGAGCGTCATTATAGCGAAAAAGATCGACGGGTCATTTTAATTTCTCTAACAGCTGAAGGGAAATTATTAGTAAATCAGTATCAGCAATTCATTTTAGACAAACTAAAAGAAAATTTCCAAACATTATCTGAGGAAGAGCGCGAAAAGCTCATTCATTCTCTTCAAACCATTCAAAATTTAATTTTGAAAACAAACGTATAAAGCTGCTTCTAAATAGAAGCAGCTTTATGATTCGTAATAATTACCATAGTATACATTGGAATATGGCCATGTTGTTAAATATGGTTTTTTTTCCTGTGTAGGCTGTTGTGTTGGTAATTGTGGTATTTGTGATAATTGCTGTAATTGTTGTTGCCGATATAATTCGTATTGTCTACTCGTATCATAAACCGGATAATAATTTACATATGGATATACTTGAGGCACGTAATAATAATACATTATCCTCTCCTCCTTTTTCTTAAACATATTCAAAGGAGAAAATGAATGTGACATTGTTTATAATTGTACAAGTGGTTCTCTCACTCGTTTCTTCCTTTTCTTCAAACGTAACTTACGGTTCTTTTCGTATAAATAATGCACAACGAAATATGAAATGAGACCAAACACAACTCCTAAAATCGTCATTCCAATTAATACATACACTTCACTTTGTAATAAGCTCTTTAATATCGTAAAAATGTGACTTGAAAACAAGTCCGATATGGTAAATGGTTCATGATGAATTTTCTGTACATGAAATGGATAAATCATTTTTCCTAGCGCATACGCAAGCGGAAATAAAAATACTGGGAGAAACGATATTTTCCCAATAATATTGCCAATAACTGCCGCAGGAAAAGATCCCTTTGCTAACCTGACGATTGGATAAAATATTACATATACGAGCGATGCCGTATAAATGACTAACATTTCTAAGCCGAATCCTATAGCAAACCCTAACGATACTTTCTTTGCGCCTTCTGGCGATCGAAGCAACTTATAATATTGAAACTTTAATATTCTCCACATCCGCTGGAAAAACGAATATGTTTTCTTAGTTGTTTTCACCCTCATCATCTCTTTAACTATATTTTTATATGTAGTATGTCCTTACACACTCTGAAAAACAAATTTAGTTTTCTCTTTTATTATAAATGATATCGAAATGGTTAACCAAATATACATCCGACATTTTAATATAAAAAAACCTCCCTTTTAGGAAGGCTCTTCTACATTTTTAAATAAACTCACTAATAACGCTTTTTGAGCATGCAATCGATTACCAGCTTGCTCAAAGACGATAGACTGCGGTCCATCTATAATTTCTCCTGTTACTTCTTCTTCACGATGGGCAGGTAAACAGTGTAAGAAACGATATGTTTGCTTCGCATGCTTAACAAGTTCGTTATTGATTTGGTAAGGTTGAAATAAAGTATACTTCTCTTCTTCGCCCTCTTGCCCCATGCTCATCCAAACGTCAGTATAAATGAAATCTGCTTCATTCACCGCTAATTCAGGATCATGCAAAACTTCAATTTCAGCTCCTGTTTCCTTGGCAATTGCTAACGCTTTTTTTACAATCTCTTCATTCGGTTCATATTCTACAGGCGTTGCAACAGTCATATGCATTCCAACTTTTGCACTCGCTAGCAACAATGAATGACACACATTATTGCCGTCACCTACGTAAGCCAATTTTATTCCTTTAAATGTATTTGTTTCTTCATATATCGTCATGAGGTCTGCCAATGCTTGACAAGGATGATGATCATCCGTTAAACCGTTAATAACAGGAATACTCGATTCTTTTGCAAGCTCTTCTACATCCGCGTGTGAGAATGTACGTATCATGATCCCATCAATATACTGCGATAATACTTTTGCAGTATCTGAAACGCTTTCTCCTCTTCCCATTTGCATCTCTTTCCCACTTAAAAACATACCATGTCCCCCGAGTTGTACCATTCCCGCTTCAAAAGATACACGAGTACGAGTGGAATGCTTATCAAAAATAAGCCCTAATATTTTGCCTTGTAATAAAGGCTCTTGCTTATTCTTTTTTAAATATATAGCGAACTCAATTAAAGAAATAATTTCTTCTTTCGTTAATTCTTCTAGTGTTAAAAGATCTTTCGTATTTAATTTCGGTACTTGTACAGTTGACATGAAACTTCCCCCTTATATGATTGATACGTTTTTTGTACAAACTACTTTTTTTATTATATATACTGCCTGTTCTAACTCTTCATTCGTGACAATGAGTGGCGGTAATAGTCTTATCACATTAGGACCTGCTTGTAATACGATAAGTCCTTCGTTTTCTAGTTGTTCTATAAAACTCGCAACTTCATGCTTACACTCAATCCCAATCATAAGCCCCTTACCACGTATATTTTGAATACATTCGACATGCTGTAATTCCTCTTGCAACTTCTCTAATACGTACTCGCCTTTTTCTTGTACTTCTTTTAAAAACGATGGTTTTTTACTTACTTGCAATACTTCTTTCGCTGCAGCCATCGCGATGTAATTCCCGCCAAAAGTTGAACCGTGTGATCCTGCAGTAAACGACGCTCCGAGCTCTTTCCGGCCAATCATCGCTCCGACAGGAATCCCATTCCCAAGCGCCTTTGCAACGGTAACGATATCAGGCTCTATTCCCACTTGTTCATAAGCGAATAGTGTTCCAGTTCTTCCTATCCCCGTTTGTACTTCGTCTATAATAAATAAGGAACCGAACTTATTACATAATGTTTCAATCTCTTTCAAAAAAGATAGATCAGCAGGTATTACTCCTCCCTCTCCTTGAACAACTTCTACCATTACCGCCGCAACTTCTTCATTCATTACTTCCTCTAATGCTTTAATATCGTTAAAAGGGATATGTAAAAAAGATGGAAGTAATGGACCAAATCCTTCTTTTACCTTATCTTGGCCCGTTGCACTCATCGTTCCAAATGTTCTACCGTGAAAAGACTGCTGGCATGTTACGACGAGAGATTTTCCAGTATGCTTACGTGCTAACTTTAAAGCTGCTTCATTTGCCTCTGCCCCACTATTACAGAAAAACACATAATCTAATGCTCTATTTTCTGTTAATAATGACGCAACTTCTTCTTGCAAGCTGTTTGTAAACAGGTTAGATATATGCCATATATCATCAAGTTGCTCTTGTACACCTTTGAGAACAGTAGGGTGACAATGTCCTAAATTACATACGCCAATTCCTGATGTGAAATCTAAATATTCCTTACCGTTATTATCAATAACTTTCGTTCCAGTTCCCTTTACAAACTCAATAGTTCTTCTGCCATACGTTTGAAAAAGATGACTCGTCATGCAATACTCACACCTTTCGTTACCGTCGTTCCAATACACTCTCCCGTAACCTCAGTAAAATCTTTTGTACCATTCACAATACTTATCTTTTGCACTCCCATTTTTAATGATGCTAGTGCCGCCTGTACTTTCGGAATCATCCCACCTGTAATAACACCTGTTTCTATAAAAGTAGCAATTTCAGATTCATCCGTTTCCTTTACCAAATTCCCTTCATGTAATATTCCATCTACATCCGTAATAAAAATAAGCTCTTTTGCCCCTAACGCAGCCGCAATCCCAGCTGCAGCATTGTCCGCATTTATGTTATAAACTTCATTACCATTTACCCCGATTGGAGCAATAACAGGAATATACTCCATATTTATTAATCCTTTTAATAAGGCTGTTTCTACATAACTTACTTCCCCCACATATCCTATCTCTTCACTGACAGGTTGAACTTGAAGTAAATTGCCGTCACATCCTGAACAACCTACCGCAAGTAAATTATGCGTTTGTAAATTCATTACGAGTTTTTTATTCGTACTTCCGCATAGCACCATTTGAACAACATCCATAACTTCTTTTGGTGTTACGCGTAATCCATCTCTTTTTTCTACGTTGATGTTACAATCTTTTAATTTGGCATCAATTTCTGGCCCACCACCATGAACAATCACTACTTTATACTTCTGTTGCAATTTCTTTATACATTCAAAAAACACAGCTTTTAATTGATTCAACATACTACCGCCGCATTTCACTACAATATATTCGCTCATCTTCTCTCTCCTTATGTACGATAACAAGCGTTTATTTTCACATATTCATAGCTTAAGTCACAGCCCCAAGCTGATCCTGTCTCTTCTCCTAAGTGTAAGTACACATTAATGACTATTTCATCTTCTTGTAATCTCTCTTTCATTTCTTCTTCAGAAAATGTTTGAGGCTCACTATTTTTTAATACCAATATAGATTGAAGAGTAATGTCAATTGTATTCGGATTAATAGCTACTTCACTTTGTCCAATACTGCTAATAATTCGCCCCCAGTTTGGATCTTCACCATGTATTGCTGTTTTCACAAGACTCGAACCGACTATTTGCTTTGCAATTTTTTTTGCCTCTTCATTCGTTTGAGCTCCTAGCACATTTACTTCTATTAACTTTGTAGCGCCTTCACCATCTTGCGCAATTTTCTTTGCTAAATCTTCACATACCTTCTGTAAAGCACATACGAAAGTTTCCCAATCTGTATGTTCCATATTTATCGGCCTTGTTTCTGATAATCCACTTGCCATAACGATGACCATATCATTCGTAGAAGTATCTCCATCCACCGTAATTTGATTAAATGTATGATTCGTTATTTGTGATAATGCTGTTTGCAATACGTCATGCTCTATATGAGCATCTGTCGTAATAAAACTAAGCATCGTTGCCATATTCGGATGAATCATCCCTGAACCTTTTGCAACACCCGCAATCGCCACTTTCTTCCCATCAATAATCATTTCATAGCAAGTTTCTTTCGTTATGAGATCCGTCGTTAAAATTGCTTCAGAAAAAGAATATGCTTCACTTTCTTCCTTCGTCGGTATAAGAGTTGCAACTCCCTTTCGGATTATATCCATCGGCAGTGGAACACCAATTACACCTGTTGAAGCTACAGCAACGTAATTTTCTTTCATCCCAAAATGTTCCGCCCCTAATGCGCGCATCTCGTATGCGTCTTGTAATCCTTGCATTCCAGTACAAGCATTTGCATTTCCACTATTAACGATAATTGCTTGTAACTTCCCTTCTGCCGTTATACTATCCTTCGTTACTTGCAAAGGAGCTGCTTGTATTTGATTCGTTGTATACACAGCGGCACATGATGCTGGTACGTCACAAACGATGGCACCTAAATCCTTTTTCTCCTTTTTCAGACCATTTGCAGTACCAATTGCCGAAAAGCCTTTCGGCGTTACAATTGAACCATTTTCTAATTTTGTAATAGACGCTACTTTAATCATCATGTCCCCCTTATAGATAAAGCGGCATATGTTGTAAACCTGTTGTCTCTTCTAGTCCCGCTATTATGTTTGCATTTTGAATCGCTTGCCCAGCCGCGCCTTTCATCATATTGTCTATAACAGAAACGACCGTAACTCTTTCTGTTCTTTCATCGTAAGCTATGCCAATATCGCAATAATTTGAGCCTCTCACTTCTTTTGGACTTGGAAATTTCCCTTGCTTACAAATTCGGATGAAAGGCGATTGTTCATACGTTTCTTCATACAATTTTTGAAGTTGCTTTATTTCCATCTTTTGTTTTACTTTTGCATAAAGTGTAATCATGATTCCTCGTGATATCGGTATTAAATGTGTGCTAAATGTAATTGGCTGTGATTCACTATTCCATTCTGTAAGCATTTGCTCAATCTCTGGAACGTGCTGATGCTGGTTTACTTTATAGATGTGTAAGTTATCGTATAGCTCAGGAAAATGAGTCATTGTTGTTGGTGTTTTACCTGCTCCTGATACCCCTGATTTCGCATCAATAATAATCGAATCTTCTTCAATCATGCTACTACGTACTAACGGCGCTATCGCTAGCAATGTGGCTGTAGCAAAACATCCTGGGTTTGCAATTAAATTTGCCTTTTGAATCTCAGTCCTTTTCCATTCACTTAACCCATACACTGCTTTTCTAAGAATTTCTTCTTTCGCTGCTGGCCTTTTATACCACAGTTCATATGAAGAAGGATCTATCATACGAAAGTCTCCAGATAGGTCAATTACTTTTAAACCTTCTGCTAATAACTTGGGAGTTAACTCCGCCGATACTCCTGCTGGTGTTGCTAGAAATACGATTTCTGCTTCTTTCCCTATTGTCTCCACATCAATTTCTTGTAACGTATGAACGAGAACATTTCGAAGATGCGGATATACATTTGTTATACACTCACCAACTTGTGAAAAAGAATGAAGAGATGCTATAGAAAAATATGGATGTTGTTCTAATAAACGAATTAACTCAATACCCCCATATCCAGTGGCTCCAATAATTGCGACTTTCATAAGTTCCTCCTCAAATCGATTCTTTAAATTAAGTATGATTATAATATTGTATATTTATAGAGTCAATTAAATATTTATAAATTTTACAAACTTAAAAAACTTAATTTTACTAGAAAAACAATATACAAAACCGAATTTTTATACAAAAGTAGTGCGTGGTAGTTTTTTCATTTCACTTCAAGTACAATAAAACAATACATACGTACATACAGGCGGGAAAAAATATGAACGAAAAATTAATTGAGAAAATGATTATAAAAAGTTTTCAGCAATATCAATGCAGTCCAATATCAAAAGAAGATCAGGAAATGCTAGTGAAACATATTCAAACGATGACTCATTCAAATATTGAAATTGATTTATACGAGGAGATTGAGGATATTGTTTATGATTATGTGACTGGAAAACAATAAAAAATAGGAGATTTCCATGTGGAAATCTCCTATTTTTTACTTAATGATTTACCTGCTACACGTTCAAATAAACCTGGGAATAAAGCATAAAGTTTCGGGCCAATTCCCATCCACTTCGGTAAGTTTACTTCACGTTTTTTCATGTGCATCGACTTTACGATTTGTTCTGCTACGTATGTTGGTTTTAACATGTAACGTCCCATATTCTTTACATATGTACCAGATTGATCCGCTATTTCAAAAAAGTTTGTATCTATCGGACCTGGATTAATTGCTGTAACATAAATATCTGTATTCGCTAATTCCATGCGTAAACTATTCGTAAATCCTAATACAGCATGTTTCGTTGCTGCATACGCACTTGATTTCGGAGTTGCAATTTTTCCGGCAAGGGAAGCAATATTAATAATATGTCCTTCGTTCTTGTTTACCATATAAGGTAGTACCGCTTTCGTACATGCTACTAATCCAAATACATTTACTTGGAACATATCTTTCACTTCATCCATTGACGCATCTTCAAACGTTTTAAAAATACCAAATCCCGCATTGTTTACTAATATATCAATACGTCCCACTTCTTGTAATACCTTTGAAAAAACAGACTGTACTTCCATCTCTTCACTTACATCTAATACATAATAATAGCAAGGCGTATTATAAGTTTCTTTAATTTTGTCTACTAACGCTTGTAGTTTCTCTTCTGTTCGAGCCATTAATACTGGAGTCGCTCCCTGTGCTGCAACTTGCATTGCAACTTGCTCACCAATCCCACTAGAAGCACCTGTAATGACGATTACTTTATTTTGTAAACGTCCTGTCATTGCTGTCACCTACTTTGCATAATAAATCAATTGTTGCGATGACTCATCAATCATCACTTGTTGATTATATGCTAAATAGTCCAATTGTCCAACCGTTTCTGAAATAGTAAGTGGTAATTGTTCTTTATATAATACCGGAAATAGTTTTACACATACTTCAAATGCTGTCATTGGTTTTTCCTTTAATAACTCAAGCACTTTAAAAGCACGTGTTTCTTGCTTTTGTAATCTCGTTTCAATAAGTTGTTTCACATTTAGAACATCTTCCCCATGCCCTGATAAAATGCGTGAAATATTCATTTCGCTTAAACGCTGTAATGTTTGATTATATTGTAGTAATGGGCGTGCCCGTTCTGTTTGCCCTTCATATGGTGGTTCTAGTATTGGATTCGAAGAAATATGACTGATGAGAGCATCTCCACCAATTAATATTCCATCAGATTCTCTATATAAAGAAATATGAGTAGAAGCATGACCTGGTGTTTCAAGTACTATAAATCCAGGCAAAGAATCAATACGATCTCCTTCTCTCACAGTATGCGTTAACGATCTATTACAAGAATATTTAAGTGTCCTCGTCGTCAATAACGACTCGTCTTTCAAAAATGCTGCTGGCACACCAAACTGTAAGGCCGTCTCTCTAAAAAATTCATGATACCGCTTTAAAAATTCTGGATTTTGTGTGATCCAAGGCTCATTCCAAGGATGTCCAATAATATTCGTCTTCTCAGAAAATATATTTAAAAGTCCACAATGATCTGCATGATGATGCGTAATGACTACTGTTTTAATATCTTCTAGCGTATGTCCTAATGCACCTAATTGACTTTCTAACGCATTCCTTGCCTCTTCTGTATTCGTCCCTGTATCAATTAATGTTAATGTCTCCCCCTCAACTAAAAACACATTCACAGTTTCCACTGCAAATGGTACAGGAATCTCCATTCGGTGAATCGCCGTCATGCTTAGCCCCCCCTGTCTCTTTCCGGTTCAAAAATGAATACTTCTTCAGTTTACAACTTCTATATATATTTGTCATTATTTTCAGATAAAAAGAGGTGTTTCCTATAAAAAAACGAATGTATGTACATTTATAAGAATTTCTAACCAAAATTAAAGGAGGAACATCATGTCTATTCAAAACATTTCCTTTCTCGGTGCAGGCTCCATTGCCGAAGCTATTATTGGTGGCTTGTTACATGCAAATGTTGTTAAAGGTGAACAAATTACTGTAAGTAATCGTTCTAACGAGACAAGATTACAAGAGCTACATAAAAAATACGGTGTCAAAGGTACTCATAATAAAAAAGAATTACTTACTGATGCAAATATTCTTTTTCTAGCAATGAAACCAAAGGATGTTGCAGAGGCACTTACCCCTTTTAAAGAATACATAAATAATAACGTGCTTATTATTTCATTACTAGCAGGTGTTTCTACTCACTCAATTAGAAAACTACTTCAAAAAGACGTTCCAATTATTCGTGCAATGCCAAATACATCCGCAGCCATTTTAAAATCAGCTACCGCTATCTCCCCTTCAAAACATGCAACAGCGGAACATATTCGCACTGCAACATCTTTATTTGAAACGATTGGTCTCGTCTCTGTTGTAGAGGAAGAAGATATGCATGCTGTCACTGCATTATCCGGAAGTGGACCTGCTTATATTTATTACGTAGTGGAAGCTATGGAAGAAGCTGCAACAAAAATTGGTTTAAAAGAAGATGTTGCAAAATCACTTATTCTTCAAACGATGATTGGTGCTGCTGAAATGCTAAAAGCAAGTGACAAACACCCTTCTATTTTGCGAAAGGAAATTACTTCTCCTGGTGGAACTACCGAAGCAGGTATTGAAGTATTACAAGAACATAAATTTCAACAAGCACTTATTTCTTGTATTACACAGGCAACGAAACGATCACATAATCTTGGAAAAACATTAGAACAACTAACAAAAGAAAAATAGAAAAAGGAGCTCAAGTTTATTTGAGCTCCTTTTTTTATAATTACACTTAGTTATTGTTCTTCCCAAAAATCTCTTCTTGCAGGCGACGACCAGTCGGCGTTGCTGCAAGTCCACCTTCTGCTGTTTCACGAAGTGCTACTGGCATCGTTTGTCCGATTCTAAACATTGCCTCAATTACTTCATCACATGGAATTGTACTCGTTACACCAGCTAATGCTAAATCTGCTGAGATCATCGCATTTGCAGCTCCTGCTGCATTACGTTTTACACAAGGTACTTCTACAAGTCCTGCAACAGGATCACACACTAAACCAAGCATGTTCTTTAATGAAATTGCCATCGCTGTAGCTGCTTGATCTTGTGTTCCACCAGCCATCTCAACTGCAGCTGCAGCCGCCATTCCACTTGCTGAACCAACTTCAGCTTGGCATCCTCCTGCCGCACCAGAAATACAAGCGTTATTCGCAACAACCATACCGAAAGCTCCTGCTGTAAATAAGAATTCAATCATTTCTTCACGTGTAGGTTGCAATTTTTCTCTTAGTGCAAATAGTACACCTGGCACTGTTCCAGCAGACCCTGCTGTTGGTGTTGCACAAATAATTCCCATCGCTGCGTTTACTTCATTTGTTGCAACAGCTTTGCTTACTGCATCCAAAATCGTATCTCCAGATAAGCCTTTTCCACTCTTCATATACGCTTGAACTTTTACAGCATCTCCACCAGTTAAACCAGTTGGTGATTTCACGCCGCGAATACCACGTTCTACTGCTTGCTCCATCACTACTAAGTTCTTTTCCATACCAGCAATTACTTCTTCACGTGAAATACTTCTTGTTTCCATTTCACATTGAATCATAATTTCTGCGATTTTTACATTTTGTTCTTTAGCTTGCGCCACTAGTTCCGCTGCGTTCCGAAACATGGTGTGTCCCCCCTGCAATTATTCCATAATAGTTACTTGACAAATATTTTGTTGCGCTTTTATTTCTTCAATTACTTCATCTGCTAATAATTCATCTGTTTCGATGACCATAAGCGCTCTTCTTCCTTTTTCTTTACGAGATACACTCATCGTACTAATGTTAATCTCATGTTTCGCAAGGATTGAAGCTACCGCTGCAATAGCACCGAAGCGATCGTTATTTACAATAAGTAGTGCTGGGCTCGTGCCTGATAATTGAAGATCGAATCCGTTTAACTCTACAACTTCAATTTTACCGCCACCAATTGAGCAAGCAACAACTTCAATTTCCTCTTCACCTTTATACAAACGAATTCTCGCTGTATTTGGATGAGGTGCATTGGCATCTTCTTCAATGAATTCCACTTCAATTTCGCGCTCTTTTGCTATTTCTAGCGCCTCTGGAATACGTAAGTCATCTGTTTCAAATCCTAATATTCCACCGATTAGCGCTACATCCGTACCATGCCCACGATACGTCTTTGCAAATGATCCATATAACGAAATGCTTACTCTTTCTGGTTCATGACGAAACAGCTGGCGAGCAACTTGCCCCATTCTTGCCGCGCCTGCTGTATGTGAACTTGATGGTCCAATCATAACTGGACCGATAATATCAAATACTGAGCGATACTTCATCATAACTCCCCCTAAACCTCTATGAAAAAAATTTATTCTACTATTCTATTAAGCTGCTACATCTGTCGCTTTTCCAGTTGTACCACGAATTTGTTCTGCTATACGAATTGGATAGTTTTTGAATAAAAGTAATTCAATATAACCTGAAATAATACCAGTTATCATAATACATAAGAACCTTAGCATTATTTTCATTTAAAAATGATACAAGATAATCCACAATAAAGTCTGGTAGCAATCCAAAGTTTAACACAGAAGCCATTGCAAGCATAGCATAAACAAGTGATATAACCATTGCTAATGCAACTAAATTTGCATCCGCTATTCCACCTAGACTACCTGCTGATGTTCTGAACTCTTTTAAAGAGTGGTATACCAATTAAATCTCCACCACCTTATTAATAAAAAGCTTCAACTAAGGAACTTGCAATAGATACACTCGCTAATCATATCGTTTAGCTAAAAAGTGAAAAAGACTTATGACAAATAATAGTAATATCTTTCCTATTATAATTCTCGTGTTACTCTCTCATGATTTAGTCAACTTCACTTGTTACGATAATGACTAAAATACATGTGACTTATCATAAATTATAATCTGCCCTCATTATAGCTTGTTTTTTATAAAACGCTTACTTTTGTTGAATTTTAAAAGTTCTGAATAAAAGTCCGTTTCTGCTATTTGTATCACTTGTATGTCATCTGACTTATATAACAGTTTTTCTAAATAATCATTATTTCGTATTTTTATCCTATATATTCAAACCATCCTAATTTTCTGTATCATCCAAGTATAAGTATAAAATAATAACAGTTTTATTTTTAAATTTTTTTAGACATAAAAAAATGGTAACCCGCCGTTACCATTTTTTATAAAATTATCATTTTTCTACTGGGAATGATTTCAAATCCGTCGCTATTTCTGTATTAGAAAACAACTCTCTAGCCTCTTTCAATAATTCCTTATATGTATCTCCTTGATAGCGAGAACTAATGTGAGTTAATATTAGTCGCTTCGCATTTGCCTGAAGTGCAATGCTCGCAGCTTGCTTAGATGTAGAATGAAAATAATCATACGCTTGTTGCTCATCTTCTGCTGCGAAAGTCGCTTCATGGACAAGTACATCTGCATCTTGCGCAAGCTCCCTACTCGCTTCGCAATATCGCGTATCACCTAAGATAGTAATAATTCTCCCTTTTTGAGGTGGGCCGATAAACTCATTTCCATTTAATATCGTGCCATCCTCTAATTCAACTGCTTCACCATCTTTTAAACGTTTAAAGATTGGACCTGGTTTCACACCCATCTCAAGCAACTTATCAACTAAAAGAGCACCTTGTATATCTTTCTCTACAATACGATATCCAAAACATTCTATACCGTGTGACAATCTTTTCGTTTCTACATAAAATTCATTATCTTCAAATACGGTACCTTCTTCTGTTATCTCCACAACTTCAAGTGGATATTTCACATGTGTCGTACTTACCGATAATGCCACTTCAATAAATTGTTTAATTCCTTTCGGTCCATACACCGTTAAAGGCGTAGTTCCTCCTTGAAATGAACGGCTACCTAATAAACCAGGCAATCCAAAAATATGATCGCCATGTAAATGCGTAATAAATATTTTTTCAATGCGGCGCGGACGTACAGATGTATGTAATATTTGATGTTGCGTGGCCTCGCCACAATCAAATAACCAAGTTTGTCCTCGTTCTTCTAACAATTGTAAAGCAATTGCTGAAACGTTCCTTCCTTTTGAAGGAACACCTGCACCAGTTCCTAAAAATACAAATTCCACTTTCTTTCCTCCAGCTCTAAATATACTCTATCTCTCATCTTACGGAATGTTATTTCAAATGGCAAATTGAATTTACATAACCAATCATCTAGACAACTATATAACACGAACGTTATACTTAAAAAATTTAGCTATTGTTCGTGTTTTATGGTAAAATGATTATACTACATTTTAAGGGAGCGTTTTATTATGAAAGAAGTATTTCGTTTACAAACTGATTTTTCATCTTCATTTGATCGCTGGGTAAGTTCTTTCGTGTCTGATCACCCAGCACAATTAGAATGGACAACTTTAAAGGAATTAATCCATGAATATACAACATCACATACAAATGATACGTTACCAGCATATATTTCTTCAGCTTTAACATATTACGCCCAACGTGTTTCAACTACAAACAGTTCAGAAATTGTTATTTTTGAAAACCCTACAATCTCGTAATCTATAATAAAAAAGCACTGGTTACAGTGCTTTTTTATTTATACTTATTTAACAAATGATCATATTCCGTCCAAAAGTCGGTATACATACTTCGCTCAAACTCATTTGAAATTATCTTTTCACTTGATTTATTAAATAATTCTTTTGCTTGTAGTGCAAAAGAAACAATTTGTTTTCTATATTCATTTTCATTCAATTCTATATGAAGTCCTTCATAGTATATAGCCTTTTGATTAGTAGAAATAACTTTGACAAAGTCCTTTAAAATCACGTTTTCACCTATATGATTTATAGTCCAATGAATTGAAATTGGGCATCCTAACATTAGCATAGTGCCACATCCGTGCAAAATAAGCCCCGCTTCATTTTCAATATCACAAATATATTCTTTATCTAAAGTTCGTAACAAAGCTAAAGCTGATTCACTTATTCCCCATTCCTCATCCATACCTGTCTGCGTAATAATCGTTCCAGCCACATTTAAATATATTTCTCCATGAGAACATAAATCTTCATGCTCATTAAACAACCATTTTTGATTCTCAATATTTATAATAAAATTTTGTGGTCCCATTACAAATTCCCCTTTTATAAAAATATTTTTCCATATTATTCATAATCAATATCATGCATTTCATCCCACATATCTATTATAAATCCGTTTAATATTTTAAAAACACAGATAAAAAAGATATTGACACTACGATTTTCCATTGCTAACATTCAACATGTAATTGAATATGGTCTCTGTTAGGTGAGGCTCCTGTATAGAGAAACGCTGCTGCCCAAAAATGTCGAGAGACGCCAATGGGTCAACAGGAAAGGTCGGAATGAAGGCCTTTTTTAACGTAGCTGGTTTCAGTACCTATGCTATACAGTGCTAAAACTCAACGAGGGAGAGGTGCATGTATTTTGTCATACACAAAAACTGTTTTTATTTATGTCTACTAACAGTCTTTGTTGTGGACTCTTTTAACTGCGAATTCAGACCTTTACTCGTTTTGAGTAAAGGTCTTTTTACGTCTATATGCACCTTACTATGAAACAAACATAGCATATTCAGAAACTACTAAATTGTACGGAGGTGAGGAACAGTTGGCAATTGATGATTCGGCCCAGATACCCATACGTTTTACATTCATATTTCATCATGTAGGTAGGAAAGAAACTGTTCCTCACCATTTCAAATAGTTAGGTAACAGATTGTTTCCTCCTTCATGACAGAGGAGGAACTACCGATGTTTAATTTACAAAGACAAGAAACAAAGCATGCTTATGAGCAAGATAGCATGCAAACAAATAACGAATTATTAGTGGAGGTTGCAACACAAGATGTAAGCTCTGCGTTAAAACTTTTAGAAACAACACAAGGTGGATTATCTAAACAAGAAGCGTCTCGTAGACTTTCTTTATATGGTCCGAATGAAATAGCTCATAATAAAATGGCGCCGTGGTACATTCAATTTCTATTGGCATTTAAAAATCCATTTATTTTCGTTTTATTAGCTCTTGGAGCACTCTCCTTTTTCACAGATGATATGCAAGGAACGATTGTCGTATCTGTAATGGTCCTACTTAGTGCAACGATTCGGTTTTCCCAAGAATTTCGTTCTCAAAAAGCTGCCGATAAGTTAAAAGCTATGGTTCGAACAACTGCGAGCGTATTTAGAATAAATGGATTTGTACATGAAACAAAAAATGTAAAGAATTTAAACCGAAATTACACAACAGAAATTCCAATTGAGGAACTTGTACCTGGCGATATTATTTCCCTTTCAGCTGGTGATATCGTTCCAGCTGATGTGCGTGTTGTATCCGCTAAAGATTTATTTGTTAATCAATCTTCTTTGACAGGGGAAGCACTTCCTGTAGAAAAATACGAACACTGCTACCATACAGAAAATAAGCATATCTTACCGAAAAACATGAAAAAAAATTACAATCCACTCGATATGGAAAACCTTTGCTTCATGGGAACAAATATTGTAAGTGGTAGCGCAAAAGCTGTTGTCATCTCAACAAGTACCGATACGTATTTCGGCTCTTTAGCAAATAAGGTAATTGGAAAGCGTGTAGAAACAAGCTTTGATAAAGGTGTAAACAAAGTAAGCTGGCTCTTAATTACATTCATGCTTATTATGGCACCCATTGTCCTTCTCATTAATGGATTCACAAAAGGAGATTGGCAAGAAGCTTTCTTCTTCGCTATTGCCGTCGCTGTTGGCCTTACACCTGAAATGTTACCAATGATTGTAACTGCTAATTTAGCTAAAGGTGCCGTTAACATGTCTAAACAAAAAGTAATTGTAAAACAGCTAAATTCTATTCAAAACTTAGGTGCTATGAACATTCTTTGTACAGATAAAACCGGAACTTTAACAGAAGATAAAGTGGTCCTTGTTCGTCACTTAGATCCCAAGGGAAATGAATGCAATCGCGTCTTGCAATTTGCCTATTTAAATAGTTTCTATCAAACTGGATTGAAAAATTTAATAGATAAAGCTGTTATTAAGCATACAGAGGAAAACAATAAATTTAATCCATCAGCTTTTCAAAAGCTAGATGAAATTCCATTCGATTTCGCCCGCCGGCGTATGTCAGTTATCGTAAAGGATATTTCAGGTGAACATACAATGGTTTGTAAAGGTGCCGTAGAAGAAATTTTATCAATTTGTAACTACACTGAAGTGGATGAAAAAATCGTTCCACTCACCGAGGAAATACGTTCAAATGTCAAAAAACTAAGTGAGACACTAAATAGTGAAGGTATGCGGGTTATTGCTGTGGCTTATAAAAAAGATAGAAGAATAAATGATACAGAGTACGCAGTAAAAGACGAAACTGATATGATTCTCGCTGGATATATCGGCTTTTTAGATCCACCGAAACCATCTGCAGCAGCTGCAATTCAAGCATTACAAAAACATGGTGTACAAGTGAAAATTTTAACTGGCGATAACGAAATTGTTACAAGAAAGGTTTGTAAAGAAGTTGGATTAGATATCGGCGAACCAATCCTCGGTTACGAGATTGATTCTTTACCAGATAAAGCATTAGCAAAACTTGCTGAAGAAACGACTGTATTTGCGAAGCTTAATCCAATGCAAAAATCTCGTATTATACACGCATTACAAGGAAATGGACACACTGTAGGTTACATGGGAGACGGCATTAACGATGCTGTAGCATTACGTGAAGCTGATGTCGGAATATCTGTTAATACTGCTACTGATATTGCGAAAGAAGCTTCCGATATTATTCTACTCGAAAAAAGTTTAACTATATTAGAAGCAGGTATTTTAGAAGGACGTACTACATTCGGAAATATTTTAAAATATATTAAGATGACAGCTAGCTCTAACTTTGGTAATGTGTTTAGCGTGTTAGTAGCAAGTGCTTTCATTCCTTTTTTACCGATGCTTGCCATTCATCTTTTAATTCAAAACTTACTTTATGATATTTCACAACTTTCTATTCCATGGGACAAAATGGATAAAGAGTTTCTAGAAAAACCACGAAAATGGGATACTGCAAACTTACGAAACTTCATTATTTGTATCGGCCCAATTAGTTCCATATTTGATATTATCACATACGTAGTCATGTGGAATGTATTTGGTGCAAATACACCGAGCGAGCAATCATTATTCCAGTCCGGATGGTTTGTCGTTGGATTGTTAACACAAACTTTAATTGTTCACATGATAAGAACACAAAAGATTCCATTTATTCAAAGCACTGCATCAACACCAGTCGTTTTATTAACTGCTCTTATTATGGCAATCGGGATTTATATTCCATTCTCACCACTTGGTGCAGCCGTTGGTTTACAAGCATTGCCACTTAACTACTTCCCTTGGTTAGTAGGAATACTATTAGGCTACGCTTTTTTAACACAATTCCTAAAAAAGCTTTATATTAAAAAGTTTCATAGCTGGTTGTAAAAATAAGAATGAGTGGGTATTCCCCGCTCATTCTAAAAGACATAACACATATTTATTTATGGAGGTGACCATGATGGTATGGTACGACATTGTATTCAGATTAGTTATCGTAATTATTGTAGGAGCTTGCATTGGAATGGAAAGACAATGGAGACACGGAATGGCTGGGTTACGGACAAATGCTCTCGTATCACTTGGTACCTGTATAATAGGAAAGGTGTCATGATTTTACTACTTCATGACACCTTCTACATAAACTTATTTTCTAACTTTTGTTGAAACGACTTCTCTTGCTTACGTAGTAGTTGACTACCTCGTTGTAAAATCGGTGTTCCATATTTATCGTTAATTTGATCAATGACAGCAAGTAGTGGCTCTTTTTTCGCATCCTCTTCAAATGAAAACAAATCTAATTGTTTCACCGATTCTGTCTTCCACTCTATTTCAGTAGCTGTAACACCTAGTAAACGAACGGAATCACCATCCCAATGTTGCTTCCATAAACGGGATGCTGCTTGAAAAATATCGCGTTCTTCCCAAATTGCATTTTTCAATTGCTTACTCCGTGTTACTGTTCGCCTATCATGGTATTTAATCATAATTTGAATATTATAGCTGACAAGGGTTCGCTTTTGTAATCTTTTACTCACTGATTTTGATAACCGTTCTAACATATCAAGTAATTCTTTCTCTTCATCCATATCCTTTGAAAAAGTCATCGAGTTACCGACACTTTTATGTTGGCCCATTTGACTCGGATCCACTTCCCTATCATCCGTACCTTTTGCACGCTTTTGTAAATCAATACCGTGCTTCCCAATTTTAGCGCGAATGATATGCTCGTCTCCCTTCGCTAACTGTTCAATTGTATGTATATGAATTTCATTTAATTTTTCAGCTGTTTTTTCTCCAATCCCATGCATTGCTTCAACTGGAAGTGGCCAAATCATTTCTGGAATATCACGTTTTCGAAGTACGGTAATACCGAGAGGTTTTTTCATATCAGAAGCTGTTTTTGCTAGGAAAAGATTTGGAGCAATTCCGATACTACACGGAAGCTGCAACTCTGTTAATAGTGCTTGTTGAATCATCTTTGCTATTTCAAGAGGCGAACCAAGTGCGTAGCAATCTGTAATATCTAAATATCCTTCATCTATTGAGACTGGTTGTATCTTTTCTGTAAAACGAGAAAGGACTTGAAACATTTGAAATGAAGCTTCGCGATATAATGTGAAATTAGGACGCCTTACAACTAATTGCGGGCATAACCTTTTCGCTTCCCAAAGGGGCATCGTCGTACGTATGCCGTATTCTCTCGCCTCATAACTACATGTTATAATAATTCCTTTTCTCTCTTTTTCATTTCCAGCAACCGCTAATGGCTTTCCTTGTAATGATGGATCATGAGCAATTTCAACAGATGCGAAAAAGCAATTCATATCTACATGTAAAATAACACGACCATTTTTCGGATACATTTCTCGCATAGTACTCACTCCCTAATCAGAACGTTCGTTCTTTCATTATATCAAATTTTGCACAATAATTATAATAATTACTTGTTCTTTTTTATAATCGATATAAAGAGGATATATATGTGAAAGGGTCTGATTATGATGAGATCAACTAATAAAGTGAAACTTTAATCAACCCTCACCAATCGGGTTTTTGCGGGCAGCAGGGCCCCCACCTAACTTCTTTACTTTCGCTGAATTTTGAGGTAGGGAGCTTACTGTCCGGCAAATAGCGGGATAAACTCAACTATACATTCCTTGTAGTTATATTAATCATTGCAATTAATTATTTACTACTTCAGATTTTCAATATAAATACGTTAGGATTATTCCTTCATCTAGTACATGTAGCAACAACGTATATACTTCCATAGGTTTTCTTATATTGGCTTATACGTCTTGTCAAAGCAATCGAATCAAAATAAAAAGCGTGTAAATCACAATTGATTTACACGCTTTTTCTATTTCATTACTTCGCTACTTCTTCAATAATTGCAACAACTAATTCTGCTGTTTTTGCTAATTCTTCAACAGGAATCTTCTCGTTTGTTGTATGAATTTCTTCATAACCAACTGCTAAGTTAACTGTTGGGATACCATGTCCTGCAATTACGTTTGCATCACTTCCGCCACCACTTTGGTGAAGAGAAGGTGTACGACCAATTTTTTCAGCTGCACGTTTTGCAACTTCTACAACGTGATCGCCATCAGCAAATTTAAATCCTGGGTACATAACGTTTACTTCAACGTCTGCATGCCCGCCCATTTCTTTTGCAGTTGTTTCAAATGCTTCTTTCATTTTAGCAACTTGTGCTTCCATTTTCTCATTGATTAAAGAACGAGCTTCTGCAAAGATTTGTACATGATCGCAAACGATATTCGTTTGTGTACCACCTTCAAAACGTCCAATATTTGCAGTCGTTTCAGAGTCAATGCGACCAAGTGGCATCTTCGCAATTGCTTTCGCTGCGATAGTAATTGCAGATACACCTTTCTCCGGCGCTACACCAGCGTGAGCTGTTTTCCCGCGAATAATTGCGTTCACTTTCGCTTGTGTTGGAGCTGCAACAACGATTTCACCAACTTTTCCATCGCTATCTAATGCGTAGCCATATTTCGCTGTAATACGCTCACGGTCTAATGCTTTTGCACCAACAAGACCTGATTCTTCTCCGACTGTAATAATAAATTCAATTTTACCATGAGGGATATTTTTCTCTTTTAAAACACGGATTGCTTCGAACATTGATGCTAATCCAGCTTTATCATCCGCACCTAAAATTGTTGTACCATCTGATACGATATATCCATCTTTAATAGAAGGCTTAATTCCATTACCAGGAACTACTGTATCCATATGAGAAGTAAAGTAAATTGTATCAACACCATCTTTTGTTGCTGGTAAAGTACAAATTAAGTTACCTGCACCATGACCAGTTACAGCCATTGTGTCATCTTCAAATACTTCTACACCTAAATCTGTAAATTTCTTCGTTAATACTTTGCAGATTTCTGCTTCAAATTTCGTTTCAGAATCTACTTGTACTAATTCCATAAATTCATTTACTAAACGTTCTTGATTAATCATAAGACTGCGCCTCCTGCACTACCATTATGTATGTAACACTATTAATTATAACAGAATTTCGCAAAAGTTTCGAAATACAAGACAAAAAACAGATGGTTTACATGTCTAGATAACCATCTGCTTTCTATTACTCATTTAACAATACCCAGCGCATATGATCTTCCCACACACCATTTACCATTAACATCTTCCTAGACACGCCTTCATATTGAAAACCTATCTTCGTTACTACTTGTATAGATGCTAAATTACGAGGCATAATCGGAGCTTCTATACGATGTAACTGAAATTCCCCAAAAGCAACTTGAATTGCTTTTCTAAGCGCTTCTGTCGTATACCCTTTGTTTAACTCTGCTTTATCTAATTTATAACTAAGTACACAAGATTGATAAATGCCACGAACGATTAAATTAAATGAAATACACCCAATTATTTTCGTATCATCACCCTTTTTAAAAATCCATAGTCTGATGATTTTCCCTTCTTCGAACTCTTTTCTATCCTTTTGCAACTTTTTCTTTTGATAATCTAGCGTAAAAAAATCATCCGGTCTATACTCTTCCCAAGCTTTTAAAAATTCACGATTTCTGTCGTAATATTGAAGAACTGTTTCAGCATACGACTCATCAATTTCCCTTAAGTATAAACGATCTGTTTCGTATATTTTCATCATCGTATCTCCATTCTTCAGCTTGCCCAACTAAAAATTAACAATATACCCTTTTACTATATTCTCTACACACTCTCAAATTTCCTGTTATATTTTGCAATCCCCTCCCGAATTTTGTCCTCACTCTCCCCTTGTCCATAATTTCATTTCTCGTTACAATGAAATTGTACTGATTTGCAAGGAGGTATAACGATGCATAAAAAAGCTCAAAAAGTTATGGTTTATGTGATGCTAATTTCTATGCTTGTAACAACATTACTTGCTGGCGCGAGTATGTTTTGGTAAAAAGGGCGATGTGTTCGTCCTTTTTTTACTTTTTACACATAACAAAATAAACCATCTCGACATCGAGATGGTTTATTTTATATAAAACACAATCGCTACAATACTAAAGGAAAATGACATTACAAGCGCTATTACAAAACTTGTATATTGTTTCTGCTGAAATGCCCCAATAACAAAAGTGAGATTAAGTAATGCCATACATACAATCGCTACAAGATAAGAACATATATTAAAAGTTGCCAATATGAATGTAATAACAAATAGAAATCCCATAAAAAACTGCATATACGAAAGTTTTGGATTCAAGTACATATGAGCAACCCCTTTATCTAATTTTATCTTTCTATACTCTCATTAACGCACGGTTATGTACACATGTCAAGACAACTTATTATAATAGAAAAAGCCAACCTTTTTGTTGGCTTTTTCATATGCAACGGCTCCTTTTTCTTTTGCCAATTGCTGAAATGATTTTTTCGATTTCACAATCCATACTTTCGTTCCAATTGGAATGCGATCAAACAAATATTCCACATCGTTTTTCTTCATTCTTATACACCCTTGTGAAATATACTTTCCAATTGAACTCGGTTGGTTTGTTCCATGTATTCCATATTTACTTCCATCAGTTCCTCTTGCATTAAATCCAATCCACCTTGACCCAAGTGGATTTTTTGGCGATCCACCTGGAATATCCTTCGCAATGTAATACGGATCCTTTGCTTTCATTACAACATCAAAAGTTCCTTCTGGAGTTAATTCATTCGTTTTCCCTGTCGCTACTGGAAAAACCTTTTGAATCTTTCCATCGTCAATGTAAGCTAATTTATTCGTTGCTTTATTTACAATAATAAAAGGATCTCCGGCACGTGGATTATCCCCAAGAGGCCAAATCGGCGATAAAGAAAGACATAATATGATAGAGAGAAGATACGGCATAGATAATTCCTACCTTCTATATAAGTTCTTTTATATTATCCTTTCCCTTAAAGCGACTTTTAATGAGTAAATATTGTTCCATTTCATACACAAGTTGAACAAGTTTCGCACGTATCTCAAATTCTTCGCGTGTAGCTGGCAATGGCATGTCTCTAAATAATTCCCTCATTTCTTGAAGCTGCCTTAAGGAAATAACGCCAGTACTCTCAGGGCTAATAGCATTACCAATGTTTTCAACAACATCTGCAATCATGTCAGCTTGTTCATATGTCCACGATAAAGAAGCTGCTAGTGGTATCATTCGCTCTAAAATTTCGAATTGTTGCATACGCATATTAAAATAACGATAGTAATAATCATCTTCTCGCATAAATGCATTCTCAAGTTTTTTAAACGATAAATCTCTTGCTTCATTTAACATATTCTCGGTTTCAATGAGTTCTGCTCCACTCCAACTACTTTCTCGATTTCGTAAATACACAACCATTTCAAACAAAATCGTTTTAAAATTATTCTCTATTTTATCCTGATACTCTTTTAGCTTATTTTCACTACTCGGCATATACATATTTACTAATAACGCCACGCTAATCCCTATCGTTAATATAGCAATTTCATTTCCAACTATAAGCCATGTAATTTGCTTCAATGAATATAGATGCATAACAATAACTGAACTCGTGACAATACCTTCTTGAATTTTAAGCATTACTGCAGTCGGAATAAATGTAAGTAACAATATGCTAATTGCAAGTGGTGTATAGCCAATCGTTTCAAAAATACAAAACGCGAATGCCATTGATAATACACACGCTAGAAAACGATGTAACGACACTTGAAGTGATTTGCGCTTCGTATTTTGTACACATAAAATAACTAAAATGCCTGCTGAACTATAAAATTCTAACCCTAATAACTGAGCAATAAAAACTGCCGCACCTGTCCCTATTGCTGTTTTTACTGTACGATATCCAATTTTAAACATATCATTACTCCTATATGTATAAACGTATTTACAGCTAGTATAAAAAAAGGATGACACAATGTCATCCTTTTCTACTTATTATTCACATAACCTTTTCATATTACAATATTTTTTGTAAAAATTGTTGCGCACGTTCACTTTTCGGCGCTGCAAAAAATTCTTCTGGCGCACTATCTTCTACAAGCTTTCCTCCGTCCAAGAAAAGAACACGATCTGCCACTTCTTTTGCAAAGCCCATTTCATGTGTAACGATAGCCATCGTCATTCCTGTCGTAACTAACGATTTCATAACTTCTAACACTTCTTTCACCATCTCTGGATCTAGCGCCGATGTCGGTTCATCAAATAACATAACTTCCGGTTCCATCGCTAACGCTCTTGCAATTGCTACACGTTGCTTTTGTCCTCCCGAAAGACGATTTGGATACGTATCTTTTTTATCTACTAATCCAACCTTTTCTAAAAGTTTCTCAGCTTTCTTTTCAGCTTCTTGCTTCGTTACCCCTTTTACATTGATAGGAGCATACGTAATATTTTCTAATACAGTCATATGAGGAAATAAGTGAAAATGTTGAAATACCATACCAACATTTTCACGAACATGCATAACATTCGTTTTCGGATTCGTTACTTCTTCCGTCCCAATCCAAATGTGACCATCCGTTGGTGCTTCTAACATATTCATACAACGTAAAAATGTTGATTTTCCTGATCCAGAAGGCCCTATAATTGCGACTACTTCCCCTTTTTCAATTGTTGTTGTAATTCCTTTTAATACTTCGTTTTTACCAAATGATTTATGAAGGTTTTCAATTTTAATCACTTTTCTTCATTCTCCCTTCAATTGCCTTCCCGACTAATGTAAGAATAATGACTAACATATAATAAATCAGTCCAACAAAAAGTAATGGTTCAAGATATTTAAATGTCTCACCGCCTACAATGTAAGCACGACGCATTAAATCAGTCGCGCCTATTACTGTTACTACAGCCGATTCTTTCGTAAGTGTCGCAAATTCGTTCACAAGCGCTGGTAATATATTTTTTAATGCTTGAGGGAAAATAATATTTCTCATCATTTTTCCGTACGGTATCCCTAAAGCCATTGCTGCTTCTGTTTGTCCTTTATCAACCGCTTGAATACCAGCACGAATTACTTCTGACATGTATGCACCTGAATTCAAGCTAAATGCAAGTACAGCAGCTAAGAATGCTGGTATTTCATAACCAATTATTTGTGGGACGCCGAAATAAATAATCATTAATTGCAATACAAGGGGTGTACCACGAAAAATTGATGTATAAAAATCTGCTGCTATATTTAATGCTCGTATTCTAGCAATTTTACAAAGTGCTAATAGCGTTCCTAAAATAAATCCTGCTAAAGCTGATACTGCTACAATTTTCAAAGTAACTTCTAAACCTTTTAGTATATATGGTATCGAAGGCGTAATCGCCGAAAAATCTAAGTTCATTCTTTTCATTCCCCTCACAGAAAAGTGAAAGGCAGCTTATTTTCCGCTGCCAAACCATTTCTTCACTAATTTATCCATTTCTCCATTTTCTTGCATTTTTTTAATTACTTTATTAAATTCAGCTGTTTTATCACTGTTTTTTGGAAGGGCAATTGCTGCTCCAACTTCTTCTGGTGCTTCTTTAATTTCAATTCCTTGTAAATCTTTCATTTTCTCTAAATAATTTTTAGCAACTGTATCTTCTATAATTGCAGCGTCAAAACGACCAGCTTTAATTTCTTGTACGATTTCTGGTATACGGTCACGTCCCTCAACTTGGAAATCTACTTGTTTTTTAAATTCTGAAGCTTTCTCTTCTTGAATAGACCCTGTTTGTACCCCTACTTTTTTCCCTTTTAAATCCTCTACAGATTTAATGTTAGAATCCTTTTTAGAAACGACCATATTTTTCGCAACAAAATAAATATCTGTAAAATCAACATTATTTTTACGCTCTGCAGTTGGCGTCATACCTGCCATTACGAAATCAACTTTTCCTGAACTAAGAGATGCTAATAAACCACCAAAATCCATATCTTTCACTTTCACTTCATACCCAAGTTCTTTTCCGATATATTTAGCAACATCAACATCAAAGCCAATAATTTCATCGCTCTTTGACGCATCTACATATTCATAAGGTTTATAATCTGCTGAAGTTCCCATTACGAGTACTTTTTTATTTCCTTTTGTTTCTTTCGATTCCCCATTACTACAAGCGCTGAATATACTTACAATTAAAATAAGTGCAAACGATATTGATACTAACTTCTTCATCTTTCTTCCCCCTAATAATGTATATTTAAAAGTTTAATAGAATATTTATTCGATGTTTGTATTGTATCAGCACTTTTATTTTTATGCAATATATAAAATAAAAATAAATAACGAAACAATATAAATGCTGTTTGTTATGTATAAAATGATGCATAAAATAACATAACTATGCATATCTCAGAAATTTTAATAATAAATAAAAAAGGCGGCACATCCACTTGATTGTGGACGTGCCGCCTTTTCTCTTATTTTTTATAGTTCTTCACAATTCTCTTCGAAATATGATTGTAGTTTCGCAATAACTTGCATCGGTTCATGACCTTCAATTTCATGACGCTCTACCATCGTTACAATTTTTCCATCTTTTAATAAAGCAAATGATGGAGAAGAAGGTGGGTACCCTTCGAAATATTCACGCGCTCTTGCTGTCGCTTCTTTATCTTGACCTGCAAACACCGTTACAAGGTGGTTAGGACGTTTATCATAATGTACGGAATGCGCAGCAGCAGGACGAGCAATACCACCTGCACAACCACATACAGAGTTTACCATTACAAGTGTTGTTCCATTTCTTTTAAACGCTTCTTCTACCGCTTCCGGCGTCGTCAATTCTGTATATCCAGCAGAGACAATCTCTTCACGCGCTTGGCGGACAACATCATTCATAAAAAAGTTAAAATTAATCACTCTTTTCCCTCCTCTAAAACTACCTATTTGTATCTTACCAGTTAATGTTTATGAAATACAAGTAAGTTTACTTGTATTTAAGTATAGAAAAGGTGTTAGAGCTCTTGCTCTAACACCTTTTCTTTAATGACCACGATGTTTTTGCTTTGCTTTTTGTACTTTCATTAAACGTCTTCTTTCTTTTTCAGCTTCTCGCTTCTCTTTAGACTGCAGTTTCTTTTCTTGTTTATGCAATTCATAAGATAAACTAATCGCCTCTTGCGCCTTAGTAAAACGTTTAATAGTTGTTTCTTTTGCTGCTTGTCGCATGATACGCTTTATGTTTTTAGGACGCTGTTTTTCTTTAACTTCTACACCACATTTTGCAAAGTGCTGAAAATGCTCTAAAAGTGAACCATTCACAAACATAAGCACTTCTTCATCTGACGGTTCCGCCCCAAAAATATACCTCGCCCCATACAATTTCCCTTTTTCTTTACATGTAATGATTCCAACAAAAAATTGGCCATCGTGATATACTGTCAAATCCATTGACAGCCCCTCCTTTAAAAGATTAGAAATACGGGACATCCCGGAGGGGAAGGTTACTGACATGAAATCATGCGTCTGGACTACCAACCAGAGCTGTGTTTTTGTATTTCTTTCACTATTATTATATCTTTTTTTCCATAATCTTCATATATTCAGCAATCATTTTTTTATGCGATCCTACAATATAGTCAGGTAGTTCTGTTACTGAAAAGAATTTAAGCTGAACTGCTTCTTCTTTATTCATAACAAAATCCCCTTCGTATTCATCCGTATAATAGGCGGTTGTTACAGATTGAAATTCATCACCGTTTTCTAATTTTGTAAAGTAGTTCGCTCCAGAAAATACATTGATTAGTCGCAAGTTCTTCACTTTTATTCCTGTCTCTTCATATACTTCACGATAAGCTGTTTCTTCTGGTGATTCACTAAGCTCCATTAGCCCGCCAGGTAGCCCCCATTTTCCGTACGGCTCTGTCCGCTGCTGCAATAAAACATATCCATTTTCATTTATAACGAGTACAACAGCACCAACTAAAATTAAAGGGCGATGACCAACTATTTTTCGTAATTCTTCTACATATCCCACCGTATCGCCTCCTTTTTCGTTGTCCACACTATTGTATCATATGTACGAAACGACAAAATGCGTATATTTTTCATTTTTTTAACAAAATATTTATTTTATGTGATTCATCTACTGTAGCTAACATAATAGATTCGACTTCTGTACTCTCCTCTAGAAATTCTCTCGCCCACGCTTCTGTTTTTCCTAATAATGCAAGAACATCTTTCTGTATCCTCCCATCCTTTACTAATACAAAAGAAACTGGGGATTTTTTTCCCGCCACTTTAAGATCCAGCCGCGAAACTGCTTCATATTCTGGATACCGAAATATAGAAACGACACCGTTTGCTTCCCATAATGCTAATTTAATCGTTTGAATATCGCTCACATTTCGCATACGAAGTTCCGAAAACAAATATTCCAAGGTAATTCTCGCCTTTTTCAAATTGCTAAAATTAATGGAACCATTGTGTATAAGAATAATAGGTGCAGGCTCTAAAAAACGTCTCCATCTATCCCATTTCAGCATTAAAACTGAGCTTATAATATGAAGTACAACAAGTATGAACGTTGTAATCATCGATCCCAGTAACCCTACTTTTTCATCAGACAATGCGTTAGAAATATTCCCACCAAGCAATAACACTAATACAACATCTAAAAAACGAAGTTGTGCGATAGACCTTTGCCCCATCGCTTTCGCAACTAATATTAAAAATATGTATGCTATAATAGCCCGAATAACCCATTCACTATTAGAAAGATGCCGTGCTCCTTCAAAAATATGCATATGCATCACTTTGCACTCCTTACCCGTCTCAAACTGCTATCCTGTTTTAGTTTGCAACGTTTATGAGCATATATGTAAAAAAGCTGGTTCGTTTAAAAACGAACCAGCTTTTTTTACTTAACTGAAAACATATATTTTTTATACGTTTTCCGTACCGATAATATGAGCCCCATCATAATCATATTTGAGAATAAGGAACTTCCCCCATACGATAAGAAAGGTAATGCAATACCTTTTACAGGCATTAATCCAACGATCATACCGATGTTTTGGAATATTTGAACTGTTAATATACCGATTGATCCAGCGCATAATAATGTACCAAATAAATTATCAGCGGAATAACCAATAATAATTGTTCGATATAGTAGTAATAGGAACAAGAAGACAACTAAGGCTGCTACGATAAATCCACCTTCTTCGGCAATTGTAGCGAAAATAAAGTCAGTATGCTTCTCTGGGATATAGACGCTTCCTCCCCCAAACCCTTTACCTTCCATTCCTCCACTACCTACAGCTAAAATCGATTGCTGTGTTTGATAACCTTGATCTGCATTTTCAAATGGATTTAACCAACCTACAATACGCGACTGTTGGTGAGGTTTTAGTAAAGTAACTAAATTATTATAGAAAAAGTCTTGATACTTAAAGAAAATAAATATTAAAGCAGATAATATGGTCAACGGAATAACTGTACATAATGCTATCAATTTCTTTTGAATACCTGACATAAATAAAATACATGCAATAGCAGCAGCGTATAAGAACACCATACCTGTATCAGGTTGACTATATACAACCGCCATAGGTGGAAGTGACACTAGCATAATTTTACCTACTAGCTTTAAATCTGTTTGGAATGTCCTTGCCATATACTGTGCATTATGTTTCACTGCTATACTCGCTACTACAAGTAGCAATGCAATTTTGAAAAACTCAGACGGCTGAATTTGCCCAAACACTGGGAAAACAAACCATCTTTTTGCACCTAATTTTTCAGGTGTAAAACCTGATGGTGGTAATACTTTCAAAAGAATAAGTGAAGCAAATCCAGCAATATAAAGCGGCCAAGATAATTTTTGCAATTGATCTAAGTCGATGCTTGCAACAAGAAGTAACAATACAACCCCAATTATGTAGTTAACACCTTGTTTCATAGCAAAGTTTGCAGCTCCATACTGTCCCGTTTGCTGACTGCTATATATAGCAGCTATACTCGTCACACATAGTGCACACAAAATTAAAATTAATTTTACATCTAAACTTTTTAGAAACTCGGTACTTCTTTTCATGACATCCTCCTGAAACATTGTTACGGCAAAAATAAAAAACCAGGAGTCAACATTCTTCATGTTTTGACGACTGATTACACATTATCTATAAAACACTTATATAGAATAACTCTCTTTTTCATACAATACAATATATTATACTACAGTTTCATCAGTAAGATTTGCCAAAAAAATTATTCTTTTCTTATTTTATATCCATATACCATATATCAGCAATGTATTTTCGTAAATTCCTAATACATAATCGTTTATTGTAAGATTACTGGGAAAGATATTTATACATATAGTAGGATGTAGATGAAGAAATAAGATAATAAAAAGCTCGCATAAGCGAGCTTTTTATTAATATACAGATGTATTATTTTCTGACATGTTTTCTAAAATTTCTTTAACACGTCCTAAGAACTTACCACAAATTAAACCATCAAGTACTCGGTGATCAAGTGATAAACATAAGTTAACCATATCACGAGCACCGAACATACCGTTATCCATAATTACTGGGCGTTTTACAATTGATTCAACTTGTAAAATAGCCGCTTGTGGGTAATTAATAATACCCATAGATTGAACAGAACCGAATGATCCTGTGTTATTAATTGTAAATGTTCCACCTTGCATTTCGTCTGCTTTTAACGATTTCGTACGTACTTTTCCTGCAAGTTCTGTAATTTCACGAGCGATACCTTTAATTGTTTTCTCGTCCGCTTGCTTAATTACTGGTACAAATAGTTCTTCCTCTGTTGCAACAGCGATAGAAAGGTTAATATCTTTCTTCTGAACAATTTTATCGCCAGCCCACATTGAATTAATTTGAGGATACTCTTTTAACGCTTGTGCTACTGCTTTTACGAAGAAAGCAAAGAACGTTAAGTTAAAGCCTTCACGCTTCTTAAAGTCACCTTTAATTGAGTTACGGTATGACACAAGGTTTGTCACATCTACTTCAATCATCATCCAAGCATGTGGTGCTTCGTGTTTACTACGTAACATGTTTGCTGCGATTGCTTTACGCACACCTGTTACTGGAATTTCGATATCTCCAGGCATTGTAGGTACAGAAACTGGTTTCGCAGCTTCTACTTTTTGCGCTACTGGTGCTGCTTTTGGTGCTTCTGGGCGAGCTTCTACTACTGCCGCTACAGCTTCCTCTTTCTTCGCCGCACCTGCTTGTGGGATATTTCCAGATTCCACTAGCTTTAAAATATCTTTACGAGTGATACGGCCGTTTGCTCCCGTACCTTCTACTAGATCTAAATCAACGTTATGCTCACCCGCAAGCTTTAACACAGCTGGTGAAAAACGTGGTTTTCCATCAGTTGGTTGTTTTACTTTCGGTGCTTTTTCAGACGTAGCTACTTCTGCCTTTGATTCTTCTTTAGTTTTTTCCTCAACAGCTGTTGCTGCTACTTCATCTGCGCCTTCTACTTGAATAACACAAACTACTTCACCTACAGCTAACGTATCACCTTCACCAGCGATTAACTCTTTCACAACACCCGTGAAAGAAGATGGTACTTCAGCATTTACTTTATCAGTCATTACTTCTGCAAGCGGATCATACTTATTTACGTGATCGCCAACATTAACGAGCCATTTACTAATTGTGCCCTCTGTAACGCTCTCCCCGAGCTGAGGCATTGTAATATTTTCTACAGCCATGTATAGTCCCCCCGATTAAAATTCCGCAAGTTCACGCATTGCTTTTTCAACTTTATCTGGATTTACCATAAAGAATTTTTCCATTGTTGGTGCATATGGCATTGCTGGAACGTCTGGACCTGCAAGACGTGCGATTGGCGCATCTAAATCAAATAGACAGTTTTCAGCGATAATTGCTGCCACTTCACTCATAATGCTTCCTTCTTTATTGTCTTCTGTTACAAGAAGAACTTTACCTGTTTTAGAAGCTGCTTCAATGATTGCTTCTTTATCTAATGGATATACAGTACGTAAATCAAGAATGTGTGCAGAGATGCCATCTTGTGCTAACTTTTCAGCCGCTTGAAGAGCAAAATGAACACATAATCCGTACGTGATAACTGTAATATCATCACCTTCACGTTTTACATCTGCTTTTCCGATTGGTAATACGTAGTCATCCTCTGGTACTTCACCTTTAATTAAACGATATGCACGTTTATGTTCGAAGAATAATACTGGATCTTCATCACGAATGGCTGCTTTTAATAAGCCTTTTGCATCATATGGTGTAGAAGGGATAACGATTTTTAAACCTGGTTGGTTTGCAAACATCGCTTCTACAGATTGTGAATGATACAATGCACCGTGAACACCCCCGCCAAATGGTGCACGAATTGTAACTGGACAAGTCCAATCATTATTAGAACGATAACGAATTTTTGCTGCCTCAGAAACAATTTGGTTTACTGCTGGCATGATGAAATCAGCAAACTGCATTTCAGCGATTGGACGCATACCATACATTGCTGCACCAATTGCTACCCCAGCAATTGCAGATTCTGCAAGCGGTGCATCAAGCGCACGATCTTCACCAAATTGATCATACAAACCGTGTGTCGCTTTAAACACGCCACCTTTTTTACCAACATCTTCTCCTAAAACGAATACTTTCTCATCGCGTTCCATTTCTTCGCGCATTGCTAATGTAATAGCATCAATATAAGACATTACAGCCATGAAACGTTCCCCCCTATTCTGCGTATACGTGCTTCAATGCATCTTCAGGTGCTGCATACGGAGCATTTTCTGCATATTCTGTTGCTTCATTTACGATATGCATAATTTCGTCTAACATTTGTTTTTCGGATTCCTCAGTTAACACACCAGCTTCTTTTAAATAAGCTGCGAATGTTATAATTGAATCTTTTTTCTTTGCTTCTTCTACTTCTTCTTTATCACGATAAACACGATCATCATCGTCACTAGAATGTGCTGTTAAACGATATGATACTGTTTCAATTAAAGTTGGTCCTTCACCACGACGACCGCGATCTGCTGCTTCTTTTACAGCTTTATATACTGCAAGTGGATCGTTTCCGTCTATTGTATATCCAGGCATACCGTAACCAATCGCACGATCTGATACGTTTTTACATGCTAATTGTTTTTCAACTGGAATAGAGATTGCATATTTGTTATTTTCACACATAAAAATAACAGGTAGTTTGTGTACACCAGCAAAGTTTGCCCCTTCATGGAAGTCACCTTGGTTTGAAGAACCTTCTCCAAATGTAACGAACGTTACTAAATCTTTCTTCTCCATTTTTCCAGCTAGTGCAATACCAACTGCATGTGGTACTTGTGTTGTTACTGGAGATGAACCTGTAACAATACGATTTTTCTTTTGACCGAAGTGACCAGGCATTTGACGACCACCAGAGTTTGGATCTCCAGCTTTCGCAAAAGCAGACAACATAAGCTCTTTAGCTGTCATACCAAATGCTAGTACAACACCCATATCACGGTAGTATGGTAATGCATAATCTTTCTCTCTATCAAGAGCGAACGCCGCTCCAACTTGTGCAGCCTCTTGTCCTTGACAAGAAATTACGAATGGAATTTTACCAGCGCGGTTTAATAACCACATACGTTCGTCAATTTTACGTGCAAGTAACATCGTACGGAACATTTCTAATACTTGCTCATCACTTAAGCCAAGCTCTTCATGGCGCTTTTCTTTTACTTCTGCCATTTTTCATAACCTCCTAAATCCACATTTTTATGCGTGTAACGCTCTTCCATCTACAGCAAGTGCTGCTTCACCAATCGCCTCAGATAATGATGGATGCGGATGAATTGTATGTGCTACTTCCCAAGGTGTTGCATCAAGTACTCTTGCAAGACCCGCTTCAGAAATCATATCTGTTACATGTGGTCCAATCATATGAACACCAAGAATGTCATTTGTCTCTTCATCAACTACAAGTTTTACGAAACCATCTGATTCTCCGTATACAAGTGCTTTTCCGATTGCGCGGAATGAGAACTTACCTACTTTTAACTTATAGCCTTTTTCTTTCGCTTCTTGTTCTGTTAAACCGACAGAAGCAACTTCTGGACTGCTATATACGCATTTTGATACCATAGAGTAATCAATTGGTGTAACTTCTTTCCCTGCAATATGTTCTACTGCAGCAATTCCTTCATGAGAAGCAACGTGAGCAAGTTGCAGGCCACCGATTACATCTCCAATTGCGTAAATATGCGATTCTTTCGTTTGATAAAACTCATTTGTTTGAATGTATCCTTTTTCCACAACGATATCTGTGTTCTCTAAGCCAATATTTTGCGTATTCGCTTGTCTTCCTACAGATACAAGCATTTTTTCTGCTTTAAATTCTTTATTTTCACCGTTGTGTTCAGCTTGGATTGTTACTCCATTATCTTTTACCAATGTTTCTGGTAATACTTTTGCACCAGTTACCACTTTAATACCTTTTTTCTTGAATAGACGTTGCATTTCTTTTGAAACGTCTTGATCTTCTAGTGGTAATATTGTTTTTGCATACTCTAATACTGTAACTTCTACACCGAAGTCAGCAAGCATAGATGCCCACTCAATACCGATTACACCGCCACCAACGATAATAATCGAACTAGGAAGCGTTTCCATTTTTAGGGCATGATCTGAAGACATTACGTACTCTCCGTCTAATTCTAAACCTGGTAATGAATTTGGACGAGAACCTGTTGCAATAAGTACATTTTTTGGAATTAACATTTCATTCTCTTCTCCACTTGCAAGTTCAACTGAAATTGTCCCTGGCATCGGAGAGAAAATAGATGGGCCAAGAATACGGCCAATACCTTCAAACACATCAATTTTACCTTGTTTCATTAAGTGTTGAACGCCTTTATGAAGCTGCGTTACAATCTTCTCTTTACGCTCTTGTACTTTCGCAAAGTTTAGTTCTACATTGCTTGCAATAACTCCGAACTCTTCGCTTTTTTTAGCAGTTGCATATACTTCCGCACTACGTAAAAGAGCTTTACTAGGGATACATCCTTTGTGTAAACAAGTACCACCAAGATTTTCTTTTTCGACTAGTGCAGTTTTTAACCCTAGTTGTGATGCACGAATTGCAGCAACATATCCACCAGTACCGCCGCCAACGATGACTAAATCATATTCTTTTGCCATTATCTCAACCCCTAGCTACCGTTTCTTTTTCACGTACAACGTATTCTTTTGGAGCTTCTTCTTCACGTAATACACGAAGTGCTCCTTCTGCTAACGCTTCTAACTCATCTTCGCCTGGATGTACGATAACATCTGCAATCCAGTCCACTCGCTCTTTTATTTCATCGACAAGAATTTTACTGTATGCCAGTCCACCAGTTAATACGATTGCATCGATTTTCCCGTGAAGTACAGCGCTAGCTCCGCCAATCTCTTTTGCAACTTGATATGCCATTGCTTTATAAATAAGAGTTGCTTCAGGATCACCTTTTTCAACCATTTTCTCTACTTTAATCGCATCATTTGTACCGATTAAACTTACAAGTCCACCTTGTCCGACAAGCTTTTTAATCATTTCATCTCGGTAATACTCACCAGAGAAACACATTTCTACTAGTTGCCCTACTGGTACTGTACCAGCACGCTCTGGACTAAATGGTCCTTCTCCGTTTAAACCGTTATTCACATCGATTACTCTTCCTTTTTTATGAGCACCAACTGTAATACCACCGCCCATATGTGTAACTAATAAATTTAAATCCTCATATTTGTGGTTTAACTGTTCGGCTACTTTACGAGCAACTGCTTTTTGATTTAATGCATGGAAGATACTTTTACGTTCCATACCAGCAATACCACTTATACGAGCAACTGGCTCCATTTCATCTACAACGACAGGATCCACAATAAATGCAGGAATGTTTAATCCAGAAGCAATTTCATATGCTAAAATGCCTCCAAGGTTTGAAGCGTGATGACCGCTAAACCCATTTTTTAAATCTTCTAACATCGCATCGTTTACTGTATACGTACCGCCTTCGATTGGACGAAGTAATCCACCACGTCCACAAACAGCGTTTAATTTTGAAATGTTAATACCATGAGAATGTAGAACTTCTAAAATCGTTTCTTTTCGAAACTCATATTGGTCGATAATTCGCTTGTATTTCCCAATCTGTTCTACGTCATGACGAATCGTTTCTTCTAAAACGGGTCTTTCATTATCAAAAACACCAATTTTTGTGGATGTACTACCTGGGTTAATAACAAGAATTCGATTTACAGACAATGTTGCTACCTCCACTAATAAATTCAAAAGGAAGTGGAAACCTCATAAGAGGTAACCACGCCTTTTGTAAAAGTTATATATGAATGATTAGCGACGGCTAATAATATCGTGACCGTTGCGTAAGTAAGTGCTACGAGAATTTTTCAAGCTTGCAATGCGCTCTTCAGCTAGACGATCTGCCGCTACATAAGTTGCTATGCCATCGCGTTTTGAAATTTCGATTACTTTTGCAATTGTGTCATAAATAGACTCAACACGTTTTAGTGCACGTTCTCTATTGTATCCATATAATTCGTCTGCTACGTTAATTACGCCACCTGCATTAATTACATAATCTGGTGCGTATACAATACCCATTTCATGAATGATGTCACCGTGACGATTTTCTTTTAATTGGTTATTTGCAGAACCTGCGATTACTTTTGCTTTAAGTTGTGGAATAGTTTCATCATTAACTGTTGCGCCTAATGCACATGGTGCGTAAATATCGCATTCAACACCGTAAATTTCATTTGGTTCAACTGCTGATGCACCGAATTCTTCTACAGCACGTTGTACAGCTTCTTTATTAATATCTGTAACGATTAATTTTGCTCCTTCAGCGTGTAAATGTTTGCATAGGTGATATGCTACGTTACCAACGCCTTGAACAGCAATTACTTTTCCTTCTAAATTGTCAGTACCGAAAGCTTCTTTTGCAGCTGCTTTCATACCACGGTAAACACCGTATGCAGTTACTGGAGATGGGTTACCAGAAGAACCGAATGATGGTGAGATACCTGTTACAAAGTCAGTTTCTTCATGAATAATATCCATATCATCTACTGTTGTACCAACATCTTCAGCTGTAATGTAACGTCCGTTTAGTCCTTGGATATAACGTCCTAGTGCACGGAACATTGCTTCGCTCTTATCTTTACGAGGATCACCGATAATTACTGTTTTCGCACCACCTAAGTTTAAACCAGCTGCTGCGTTTTTGTATGTCATCCCTTTTGCAAGACGCAATGCATCTTCAATCGCCGCTTCTTCAGAATCATATGTCCACATTCTTGTTCCACCAAGAGCCGGTCCAAGTGTTGTATCATGAATTGCAATAATTGCTTTTAAACCAGATTCTTTATCTTGACAAAATACTACTTGCTCATAATCATATTTTTCTAAGTATTCGAAGATTTCTAATGTCATTGTCGTTTCCCCCTAATGTTTTACCCTTTTTGGTTTATTTTGAAGCAGTCGCAACTGCCAATGCTAATGAATATACTTTTGTTTCTGCTGAATCAGCACGAGATGTTAAAACAATCGGTGCTGTTGCGCCAGCAATCATTGCTCCTACTTTTGCATCCGCAAAGTATACGAGTGATTTATATAGCACATTTCCAGCTTCAATCGTTGGGACGAGTAAAATATCTGCCTTACCTGCTACATCACTTACTATGCCTTTATGCTCTGCTGCAATTTGTGATACTGCATTATCTAAAGCAAGTGGTCCATCAACGATACAATCTTTAATTTGTCCGCGGCGATTCATTTGTGTTAACATCGCTGCATCAATTGTCGCCTGCATCGCTGGATTCACAACTTCTACTGCTGCGATTGGTGCCACTTTGGGCAAGTCGATTCCTATTGCCTGGGCAACTTCTACAGTATTTTGTATAATAGCAGCTTTTTGTGTTACGTCAGGTGCGATGTTCATCGCTGCATCTGTAACGAAAATAAGACGGTCGTAATTTTGAACTTCAAATGCTGCTACATGTGAAAGTACGCTACCTTTACGTAGGCCCCACTCTTTGTTTAACACAGCCTTCAAAATATTCGCTGTTGGGATGTTCCCCTTCATAAGCACATCTGCTTCACCATTTCTCACAGCTTTAACAGAAAGTTCTGCAGCTTCAGCACTAGACATTGCTGCAATCACTTCAACATGTTCTGAAGTTTGTAAACCATGTTCTTGTAGCATCCCCATTATTTTTTCTTGATTTCCATATAGACGAAATTGAGCTAGCTGTAATTTAATTGCTTTCGCTACAGCTTCAATTACTTCATGATCTTCAGCTACTGCTACAGCCACAGTTTTTTTAGGCTTTCCTGCTGCTTGATCAATTAAGTATTCTAACTTCATATTTTGTAATCAACCCTTTCCGTCGTCCCTCGTCTATTTATAAAGCAAATACCGTGCCAACTTTTAAAAGTGGTCTTACCAATAATGAAAACGCATTCAAAATGCAGTAAAATCAATACTTTGGAAAATAACGAAAGATTCTGTCTTATTTTGTCGCTTTTTGTATACCATGCAATAAATTGCACGGTACGCAATTTATTGCATGCTATTTTTTGCATGGTCATACTTTTCTAGCTTGTAATATAAATTTCGAACGGAAATTCCTAACGCTTTTGCAGTTTGTGTTTTATTCCCATCAAATCTCTCCAAATATTCATAAATAATATTCCCTTCAAACTCTGTCACTAAATGTTCAAGTGGCTTTTCTTCTAATTCAGGTAATAAATGAGATTGCTTTGACTCCACCTGCTCTTCGTTATGTAATGGCGGTAAATGGTGTACATCAATATAGGTCTCGTTATAATTCATAAAGATAATAGCTCTCCCCAAAATATTTTCAAGTTCCCTCACATTTCCTGGCCATTCGTATGATTGTAAATATAAAACGGCTGAATCAGTGAGCCCTTCTACATTACGACCGTAATCTTGATTAATTTTTTGAATCAATCTGTCCGCAATTGTCGGTATATCTCCTTTACGTTGACGAAGAGATGGAATTTGAATTGGAATTTTATTTAATCGATAATATAAATCCTCCCTAAACTTTCCTTCTAGAATAGCCTTTTCTAAATTCACATGTGTCGCTGCAATTACTCGAACATTAATAGGTATCGCTTTCGTTCCACCAACTTTTACAATTTCTTTTTCCTGCAATACACGAAGGAGTTTCGCTTGTGTATTTGCAGACAACTCCCCTATTTCATCTAAAAAAATACTACCGTTATTCGCTTCCTCAAAGAACCCACGTTTCCCGCCTCTTTTCGCTCCAGAAAACGCCCCTTCCTCATAACCAAATAATTCACTTTCTAACAACGTCTCCGAAATGGCCGCACAGTTTACACGGACGAACTTATTGTATTTTCGATTACTTCCATTATGGATTGCATGTGCAAACAATTCTTTACCAGTCCCAGATTCCCCGCGTAACAGTACTGTTGCTGGTGTATTCGCTCCTAGCTTCGCCTGTTCGATAGCTGCTGTTGTTTCATCTGAATTTCCGACAATATCATCAAATGAATATTTCGCTTCTAATGTACGAATAATTTGCCTTGCTCTATTCAATTCATTTGTTAATTTTTGAATTTCCGACACGTCACGGATAACACCGACGCTTCCTTTCAATATTCCATCCACAATAACTGGTGCTACGTTTACAATTACATCTCGCTTTTTTTGTCCAATCTTCATATGTATTCCGCGCACCGCACGACGCGTTCGAAGTACTTTCATATGCATACTTTCGCCTTCTACAATATCAGTTGTAGCAGGCTTCCCAATAATATCTTCTTCTGTTAAACCCGTTAATTTCGTATATGCTGGGTTAATGACTAAACCTCTTCCTTTTTCATCCACAACCGAAATCGCTTCTTCAGATGAGTTAATAATTGCCTCTAATAGTGTTTGAATTTCTTTTAAGTCTGTAACTTCTTCCGCAAGATCTACAACTTCTGTTATATCTTTAAAAATTGCAAATGCCCCTTGTACCTCTCCTCCTTCTTTTAATATTGGAATACGCGTTGTAATAATTTTCTTTCCATTCTCTAATGTCAGTTCATAATTTACTTCTATTTGTTTCGTACGTATAATGCGAAGTAATTTACTAGTTGGAATGACTTCTAAAATATACTTTCCTATCGCCTCTTCTTTTTTATATCCGATAATACGCTCTGCACTTTTATTAAAAAGACGAACTTGTCCCTCTCGATCAATTACAATCATGCCGTCATGTGTAGAATTTAAAATTAATTCTCCTTGTTGCGTCTGTTCCTCTAACCGCCCAATTAGCCCTTCCTTCTCATGCGCTAATCCTGTAACAATTTTTGCGATATCACCTGGTATAAGAAGAGTGTCTTTTTTCTTTTTTTCTAATAAAACTTTATGTACATCATCTTCACCTGTCATATCAAATATTACATCGATATGCATAGAAAGAAATGGAGTTACACTTTCTCCAATTGCAATCCCGTATTCCTTAGCAATTTGTAGTCCTTTTGCCAACGGATTTATATCAATAATCCCTATAATTTGAAATATATTCGAACTTTGTAACAGATTCAGCAGTGCGCTCCCGCCTTCACCTGCACCAACAATTAATACTTTTTGTTTCATATATTACACTTCCTCTCGAAGTAACTCTGCAAATTTTTTCACACCCTTATCTTACTCGTTCAGCACCCTCTTGACAAACCCCCTTTCCGTATAACATCATTAAAATATACGAAATAATCTGAAAAGGAGCGTTATGTATGCAGCGTTACGTTGCTCTACTATTAGCAATCATCCCTATTTCATTAGCTGTGTTTGGTATAAAGTTAATGAGAGATACTGTATTCGGGATTCTATTTCCACCAATTTCCATACTGTGGTTACAATTTTTAATCGGCGCTCTCTGCTTCGCGCTCGGGTTTTATATCTTTGGTGGCTTCGTCTTGCACCGAGATCGCAAACGAAATAAAGTACAAGCTCGCTTTAGAAGATAGGAATGCCCCACTATTTATAAATAAAAAAATGAGACCGTTACACGCGGTCTCATTTTTTTATTGGCAATAACGTTCTTGCCGTTTCAGGGTAATCAGTAATAATCGCCGATATATTCATATCAAAATATTTACGCATAAGCGTTTCTTCATTAATTGTATAAGGGCGAACTTCTACACCACTTTCCATCGTTAGTTCGGCAATAGCATCTTGAAGATAACGATAATTCGGATGTACTGCTGTAGCCCCCATTTTTTTCGCGTATGCCCACGGACTATGCAAACCTTCGCGATATAAAATTGCTGTTTGAATATCAGGAGCCATCATATGGCACCGTTTCATACTGTAGTGATTAAACGAAGAAAATATAACACGATCCTCTAGACTAAATTTCCGTACAAGCGTTATAACTTCTTCCTCTAAACCTCTGTATGGAATTTTATTATTTTTAAGTTCAATATTAAGTAGCAAACTCGTTTGTTCAAGCCATTCTAATACCTCTTCTAAAAGTGGTATTTTACAAAAACCTACTTTATCACCAAATTTATAACTTGCATCTAACTTGCATAAGTCCTCATATACATAATTCCGAACCGCACCTTTTCCATTTGTTGTCCGGTCCACCGTTTCATCGTGAATGACGACAACTTTTCCATCTTTCGTTAATTGAACATCAAGTTCAATTCCATCCGCTCTAAAAGACTCAGCTGCTTCAAATGAAATCATTGTATTTTCTGGGTACGTTCCAGCCGCACCACGATGTGCAAATATAAGAGTCATCCTCACTCCCCCAATCTTATGCTATACTATACGAAAAAGGAGGTACTTCTATGAGACCATTACAAATCTCTCCAGATACTGCAGTCCGCTTATCAAAAGCACTAGGTGTTCCACTTGAACAACTCATGCATATGCCGCAGCACATTTTAATTCAAAAACTAGTTGAATTAGAAAAACAAAATAAAGACGAAGAATAATACAGTCCTGTTTTGCAGGACTTTTTATTATATCACGGATGCCTTTCCTACTAAAATCCTTTAACAGATGTACTACGATGTGATTTAGCCGTTCCTTCATCATTTAATAATGAATCACATCTTTTCTTTTTTGTTACACGTCATAAAGAAAGCAGACCATTTATTTATAAGTCCCCATTGCGTCCTAAAAACACGATCATAAAAAAACTAGAAGCCCTTTATATTGTTTTTTATTGAACGTGCGGAGCATCCCCTGATTCGTATAGTTCTTTCGCTTTTTCCTCCCCGAATGTAGTTAAAATATAATGTTGCTCTTCTAACGCATCCATTGCTCTAGTTGCTTTACAAACGCTATCTTCTTGAGCATCTGAGAAATAATTGTGATCTTCTACAATTTTACTAAAATCTTTTTTCGCCCATCTATCAGCAATTGCTAAAAGTTCATTTTTCTTCGCAAAGCTACTCTTATTTATAATTTCTTTTAATTTTTTAGTATTACTTTGAATCATTGGGATAGAGCCCGATTTTCGTTCTGCCACCACTTTTTGATGAGTCATGCGATGCATCGCTGTAATGACTTCGCTTTCAGTAGAATTTTCAGTAACATACACATCAACAAAGACCCCATCTACCTCTCTACCTACTATTGTTTGGTCTTCTTTTTTATCTATTTGAGCACTCACTTCTTTATCTACGGGATTATCTACAAGTTCTAACATTCCAAATGTAACTGCAATAGCAAGAACTCCCATAGCTGCTACTATTCCTAGCCAAGTTGAAATTTTATTTTCCATTCCCCTTCTCCCTATCTATATCTATTTTATTGCCTTATAAAAAACTCACTTACATGTAATATTACTAAAAATAGGTTTTATTTTCCATACTATCAAATAATCTCTTTTTCTCAACAAAATAAAAAGACCAACGAATTATAACATTCATTGGTCTTTAAATAAAAAGTTCATTGGTTTTAAATTTGATATCGAGTATCAATTTCAAGAATTATTAAGCTTTACTAAAGCTTAAATCCCTTACTACTTTTACTCTCAACTAGCTTTATGTTCAAGTCTCAGCTTATCCGCAACCATTGCGATAAACTCAGAATTCGTAGGTTTTGCTTTTGACATGGATACTGTATAACCGAATAAGGACGAAATAGAATCAATATTCCCACGGCTCCAAGCTACTTCAATTGCGTGACGAATTGCGCGCTCCACACGGCTTGCTGTTGTATTATATTTCTTTGCGATATCTGGATACAATACTTTCGTAATCGATCCTAATAATTCGATATCATTGTATACCATGGAGATTGCTTCTCGTAAATACATATATCCTTTAATATGAGCGGGTACACCAATTTCATGAATGATACTCGTAATACTCGCATCTAAGTTTTTCGGTTTTCCATCTACTGTTGTGGCTGATCGGAATGATGGTAGTGGACGCTTAATCATAGTGTTTGCTTTACCACTCACTTGACGAATATGACTCGTTAAATTCTCCATATCAAATGGTTTTAATATGAAATATGAGGCACCTAAGTCAACTGCTTTTTTCGTCACATCTTCTTGGCCAAATGCTGTCAACATAATTACGCTAGGCTGTTTTAACCTTTCAATATGTCGCATTTTCTCCAATACAGCTAAACCATCTAAGTGTGGCATAATAATGTCTAAAACGAGTACATCAGGTTGCTTATCTGTTAATAAGTTTAAACACTCTTGACCATTATAAGCAGTACCGATTACTTCCATATCATCTTGAGCGGCTACATAGCTCTCTAACATTGATACTAGTTCTTTATTATCATCCACAAGACATACTTTAATTTTCTCCACAGCTTTTCCTCCCTTACCGAATCGATTCTCCGACATGTGTATCCTTCTAGGCTACATGAATTGTTCGACAATTGTGTGAAAATTCCCTTTTAAAGTTTCTTACTTTCCGATAAAATCACAAAAAAATATGTTTATCGTTCATTTATTCCCTTTCGCAACACATTCCATCATAGAAATACAACGAAACGTTCAACCCTTTCCTTTTATTTTACAACAAAAAACACCTCTTGCGGAGCTTTTACAAAATTTCAACGAATTTTTCAACAGAAAAAGCGAGCTAATAATATATATTAGCTCGCTTTTTTCTCTTGATCATAAATATTAATTCCAGCTTGATGTAACATCCATTCAATATGAACACCATATCCTGATGTTGGATCATTTACAAATACATGTGTAACAGCACCAATTACTTTTCCATTTTGTACAATTGGACTTCCGCTCATTCCTTGTACGATACCGCCCGTTTTCGCTAATAGGCGTTTATCTGTTACTTTTATTACCATACCCTTTGTGGCTGGGAATTTTTGCTGCACTGTACTAACAACTTCAATATCAAACGCTTCTACTTTATCTTGATCAATAACTGTTAATATTTTTGCCGGTCCTTCTTTTACTTGATGAGATAATGCGATAGGCATTGCTTTATCCATTATACCGTTTTTCATATTCGTATTTAATTTTCCAAAAATACCATATGGACTATTAATTGTAATATTGCCAATCACTTCACGGTCTGGTGAGAATCTTGCTAATTTCTCCCCTGGATTCCCATGACTACCTCTTTCAATTGATGTAACTGTCGAGCGCATAATTTGTCCATCTTCGACTTGAATCGGCTTTTTCGTATCATTATCAGAAATAACATGACCAAGTGCCCCATATTTCATAGAATCTGGATGAACAAATGTCATCGTTCCAATTCCAGCTGCCGAATCACGGATATACAAGCCAATTCGATAAGACGATTCACCGTTGTCTTTTTGTGGAGTTAGCTTCGTACGAATATATTTTCCATCTCTTAACAATACAAGATTAAGCGGTTCACCTGTTTCTCCACTATTATGAATAAACGGTGCTACATCACTCATTCTTTCAATTGTTTTACCATTAATTTCAGTAATCATATCTCCAATTTGTACACCTGCTGTTTCACCAGGAGATATTTTACCTTTTTCAGTTTGAATTAAATGATGGCCTACAACAAGTACACCTTTTGTATTTAATTTCACACCAATTGATTGTCCACCTGGAATCACTTTAAAATCTTTTAACACTTTCACATTTACTTTTTTCACTGGAAAACCAGCAAGCTGAAATACCATATCAGCTTCACCATTTTGATGAGAATTTACCATAAGTCCTTGTTTTTGTTCATTCGAACTCACTGTAAATACATGACGATTTGTGGATGAAGCTTTGAAAACTGGTAATGATGATATTTCTGATTGTTGCCCTTCAAAAACAACAAGTTGTTTCGGTGATGAAATAAACGTTCGAAGCGGTTTAAAACATCCAATAAAAACTAAAGAAACAAGGAGACAAAGACCTATTATTTTTCGAAATTTTTCTAATTTCAACTTGTTCACTCTCCTCGCTCCTACCCCACATTCAGCCTCTTGGCTTCACTTTTTAATCTCTCCTTGCAGTGCTTTATTTATAACCGGAAGAATTAAGAAATCGTCATTTGAGAAAAAAAGCTATCCATTACTGGATAGCCTCTGCTGTCTGTTTAAAATGATGCGCTTGCGTAAGTAATTCTTTCGCATGCTCTGTCGTTAAATCTGTGATTTCCACACCAGAAATCATTCGAGCTATTTCTGTTACTTTATCCTCCATAGTTAAAACAGTAACTGATGTAATTGTCCGATCATTCGCTACTTGTTTTCGAATAAATAAATGTGAATCCGCCATTGAAGCTACTTGAGGTAAGTGCGTAATACAAAGTACTTGCGAGTTTACTGATACTCGATAAATTTTTTCCGCAATAGCCTGTGCGACCCGGCCACTTACACCCGTATCCACTTCATCAAAAATAACAGATGCAACCCCTTGATGCTTAGAAAAAATGCTTTTTAAAGCTAAAATGATACGAGATAACTCTCCGCCAGAAGCAACCTTTGAAAGTGGTTTTAGCGGCTCTCCTGGGTTCGTTGAAATATAAAATTCCACATGATCGTAACCATCCGCCGTAAGTCTTACCGGCGCACCTTCCACAAGGGGCTCTTCTGCATTTCCTTCTCTCTTCATAATTCTCACTTCAAATTTCGTTTTTTCCATATATAATTCTTTTAATTCCTGATGAATTGCATTTGTAAGGTGTTCTGCAAGCTCATGACGCATATTACTTAACAACGTTGCTTCTTTCATAATAACACTTTCTAATTCCTTCAACTGTTTCTTCGTCGTTTCAATATGAACGTCTTTATTTTCAATCGTAAAAATTTCCTGTTCAATTTTATCAGCATACGCTAAAATCTCTTCTACATTATTTCCATATTTTCTCTTTAGCATACGAATTTCATTCAAACGTGTTTCGATTTCATCTAAACGATTTGGATCATATTCCATCATATCGAGCTTTTCCCTCAGTTGATAGGCAACCTCTTCTAATAAGTAATAGCTATTTGCAATTGAATCATGATTCTCTTGATACACTTCATCTAAATGTGTAATACTTTCCATTTGCCCCATTGCACTTCTTACATTATCTAATCCTTGTCCGTCGGCACTTAAAGAACGATATGCATCACCTAACGCTTTATAAATCTTTTCAAAATTAGAAATTTGCAATCGTTCCTCAGTTAATTCATTTTCTTCATCCATCTTTAAATCCGCCTTGCGAATTTCCTCGTGCTGAAATTGAATTAAATCTAAGCGATGTGCCATTTGTTGCTCATTTTCACTTAACGATTTCAATTGTTTTTTTAATTTTTCATAGTCAGCGTATACGTTTTGATATATGTCTAATTGTTTAACGATTCGATCCCCATCAAAGTGATCAAGCATAAACAGATGTCGTTCTTCATTCATTAAATCTTGCGTTTCGTGCTGTCCATGAATATCAACAAGTGTTTTCCCAATTTCTTTTAATATGCTAAGTGTAACAAGCTTCCCATTTACACGACATACACTCTTCCCGTTCGCAGCAATATCACGCTTTAAAATAATCATACCATCTTCTATTTCTATATCTAACTCTTCTGCCTTTTCAATACATGGATGCTTCTCATCTTCAACATAAAATAGCCCTTCAATCTCAGCCTTTTCTGTTCCATATCGAACAAATTCTGCTGACCCACGGCCACCTACAAGTAAACTAATTGCATCAATAATAATCGATTTTCCGGCCCCTGTTTCACCGCTTAAAACCGTTAAACCTTTTTGAAAAGAAATATTTAATGCTTCAATAATAGCAAAGTTTCTAATCGATAATTCCGATAACAATGCCCCATTCACCTCGTTATAAAATAATCCCTTACTAAAGGATTTTCTCAGTTCTTCATTCAAATAATCATGCTATATATTTGTATGTATATACTCTTCTAACCCGCTTCATTGTACCAAACATTTGTTTTACGGGTCAATCCATCTATTTTTTAACTTTATGCAAACAAAATATTATATTACAATTGAAAATTCATATTTTTAACCAATAAAAATATCTTGTTCACTTTCCACTTTACGATGGAAAGCAAACAAGATTTTTTGTTACAGCATATTTAAGAAACGATCAGAGACAACACCTGTATCGTCAGGTGTACGGCAAATAATTAAGCAAGTATCATCACCACAGATGGTTCCGATGATCTCATCCCACTCTAAATGATCAATAAGTGCTCCAAGTGAATGAGCGTTACCAGGCAATGTTTTTAGCACAAGCATATGTCCTGCCGTGTCTAATTTTACAAATGAATCCACTAGATTTCGTTTTAATTTTTGTAACGGGTTAAATCGTTGATCTGCTGGCAAGCTATATTTATAGCGCCCATCATGTAATGGCACCTTCACTAAGTGCAGTTCTTTAATATCGCGCGATACTGTTGCTTGCGTTACATTAAATCCCTCATTACGTAAAATATCAACTAATTCATCTTGTGTTTCAATTTCTTTGTTTGCAATAATTTCCCTGATTTTAATATGGCGCTGACCTTTGTTCATACATTTGCACCTCACACTATCTCTTACCATAGTTTAAACATTGGTATACTTCACTTATTTATGTTAACTTATAATTCGTTTCTTGTACACAATTGTTTTTACAATCATTATACAATTACAGCAAAAAGAGGAACAACATATGTTATTCCCCTTTCCCTTTTTGTTTTAGAACGTCATGCGCTTCTGTAACAACTTGCTCTATAGAAATCGGAGAATGATTTTCGCCATTCTCACGTTCACCATGCCATTTCAGATGAATTAAAAATTCAATATTACCATCCCCACCCGTAATTGGTGAGAATGTTAAACCTTCCACATCATAGCCTTCTTTTAAAGCAAACTCGACAATCATTTCTACAACAGCTTCATGTACTTTTCTATCGCGAACGATACCTTTTTTCCCAACTTGCTCTCTTCCAGCTTCAAACTGCGGTTTAATTAACGCTGCTACATCTCCGTTAGGCATAAGCATTGTTTTTAAAACTGGCAGTATAAGCTTTAATGATATAAATGAAACATCAATACTTGCAAATTGAGGTAAACCACGTTCTAAGTCTGCTGGTGTCACGTAACGGAAGTTTGTTCGTTCCATTACAACAACACGCTCATCTTGACGTAATTTCCACGCTAGTTGATTGTATCCTACATCTAATGCATAAGATAATTTCGCTCCATTTTGAAGCGCGCAATCTGTAAAGCCACCAGTTGATGAACCAATATCTATCATAACTTTATCTTGTAAATCAAGATGAAATGTCTCTAATGCCTTTTCAAGTTTATAACCACCACGACTTACATACGGCATAACTTGTCCCTTCACCGTAATCTCAGTATCTTGCGAGATTTTCTCTCCTGGCTTATCAAGTCTCATCTCATTTGCATATACGAGTCCGGCCATAATGGCGCGCTTTGCTTTCTCACGCGTTTCTATAAGTCCTCGCTCTACTAATAGTACATCTACTCTTTCTTTTTTTACGCTCATTTGTTACGCCCTTTTTTGTTTTGATGGAATCATTGTATGAATACGGTCTATAACAGCATCTGTCGTTAAACCAATTTCTTCTAATAATTTTGTTACACTTCCGTGCTCTATGAAGCGGTCTGGAATACCCATTCGTTCAACTAATGCACTATGGTAACCATTTTCAGATGCAAATTCAACTACTCCTGTTCCAAAACCACCGATTAAACAAGCTTCTTCAATCGTTAAAATCGGTATATTCTTTCCTAGAAGATCATGTAAATATGCTTCATCCATTGGTTTAATAAAGCGAGCATTCACTACTTTCACTGAAACCCCAGCTTTTTCAAGACGCTCAGCTGCTTCCATTGCCATTGGTATTGTCGTACCAAACGTTAAAATAGCTGCTTGTGTACCCTCTTTTAACGTCTCCCACGTACCAATTGGAATCGCCTTTAATTCTTTATCCATATGAACGCCAAGTCCATTACCGCGAGCATAACGCAATGCGATTGGTCCATCTTCATATTGCATCGCCGTATAAACTAAATGTTGCCCTTCATTTTCATCTTTCGGCATCATAAGCACCATATTCGGCAAGTGACGTAAGAATGAGATATCAAATACGCCTTGATGCGTTTCACCATCTGCTCCTACTAATCCCGAGCGATCTATTCCGATGAAAACATTTAAATTTTGGCGGCATATATCATGAACAACTTGGTCATATGCTCTTTGTAAAAATGTTGAATAAATTGCTAAGAATGGCTTCATTCCTTGCGTTGCCATACCTGCTGCCATTGTTGTAGCATGCTGTTCTGCAATACCTACATCAATCATACGATCTGGGAATTCTTTTTGGAATTTCTCAAGTTTTGATCCAACAGGCATTGCAGGTGTAATTGCTACGATACGCTCATCCGCTCTCGCTAGCTTAAGTACTGTTTCACTAACGACAGCACTCCATGCTGGTGCAACTTCTTTCGGCTTAACGAAGTCACCTGATTCAATTTTATAAGGTCCTGTTCCATGCCAAGTTCCAATAACGTCACTCTCAGCCGGTTTATAACCTTTTCCTTTTTTCGTAATAACGTGAACAAGCACTGGGCCTTTTGTTTTCTTTGCATATTGCAACGTTTCGAATAACTTTTCATAATCATGCCCATCGACTGGACCTAAATATGTAAAGCCTAACTCTTCGAAAAAGACACCAGATACTAGTAAATATTTAAGACTATCTTTTATTTTCTCTGCTGTCGCAGCCACTTTCCCGCCAACTGCTGGGATTTTCTTTAATATATACTCTAATTCATCTTTTACCCAGTGATATTTTCCTGCGGTACGTAAACGACCGAGCACATTATGAAGCGCACCAACGTTTGGTGCAATTGACATTTCATTATCATTCAAAATAACAATCATGTCTGTTTTTTCATGTCCAATATGGTTCAATGCCTCTAAAGCCATTCCGCCTGTTAAAGCACCATCTCCAATAATTGGTATAACATATTCTTTCGTTTTCTTTAAATCACGTGCCAGAGCCATTCCCATTGCAGCCGATAACGAAGTCGAGCTATGACCAGTTTCCCATACATCGTGCTCACTCTCGCAACGTTTCGGGAAACCACATAGACCTTGATATTGCCTTAATGTACCAAACTCTTTCGCACGTCCAGTTAAAATTTTATGTACATAGGATTGATGTCCTACATCCCATAAAAATTTATCTTGCGGGCTATCAAATAATTTGTGCAGAGCAATTGTGAGTTCTACTACACCTAAATTAGGTGCAATATGTCCACCTGTTTGAGAGAGCTCTTCAATTAAAAACTTACGAATATCCTCACTCAATCCCTCTAGTTCACTGATAGACATATCTTTCAAAAAACTAGGGTTTTGAATTTGCGTTAGATCCACATGGATCACTCACTTTCATTTCATAATCTGTCAACATGTCAAATATTATAAAAAACATTTACACAAAACAAGAAATTCTCTTTTCTATTTTTCGTCTTGTCCCGCTATTAACCAGTCTATTGCGCCCTAATCCTATTATAAACCATATTTCTTTAGGCGATGAAAAAAATAGCCGCTAACACGAAGTGATAACGGCAATGTAATCTACATATATTTTTGCCAATAACAAGAAAAGAAAAACCTTTTCCTACATTTATATCATAAAATGATGAATGACTCAACAAATGAAAACGCTGTTATATTAGTTATTACGTTTTGCAATCAAATCACAAATAGATAGTAAATATTCATCTTGTAATTGCAAGGAACTAATCGCACCTTTTGCTTCTGCAATTGTTTCTTCTAAAATATCTTTTGCTCTATCTACAGTAAACAACGTTGTATATGTGCTCTTTTCATTAGAAAGATCGCTACCAATCGGTTTTCCAATCTCTTCTTCAGTTCCTTCGACATCTAAAATATCATCTCGAATTTGGAAAGCTAGACCGATATATTTGGCAAACGTAAGCAACTTTTCTTCTTGCTCTTCTGTCGCATCAGAAAGTATCGCACCCGCAAGTACAGCAAATTCAAGCAGTTTTCCGGTCTTATGTTTATGGATGTACTCCAATTCATCAATCGTAAGGCGTTTCCCTTCAGCTTCCATATCTGCCACTTGTCCGCCAACCATTCCTTCTGGTCCTGCTGCTTTTGCAAGTTCAAGTACAAGTCTTACTTTTTTTTCGGCAGAAATTTCTTTTTGCTCATATGCCATAATAACTTGAAAAGCATACGTCAATAAGCCATCTCCTGCTAAAACTGCCATCGCTTCACCAAATACTTTGTGATTTGTGGGCTTTCCTCTTCTTAAATCATCATCATCCATACAAGGTAAATCATCATGAACTAATGAATATGTATGAATCATTTCAAGAGCACAAGCTGCACCTACTCCAAGATTTCTTTCTTTCCCAAACGCTTGTAATGTTGCAAACAAAAGTAACGGGCGGAGACGTTTTCCACCCGCTTCCAAAGAATATGCCATCGCTTCACGAAGTACATTTGGACATTGTAATTCATTTGCATAGCTTACAAGTTTTTCTTCTACGAAAGTTTTACTTTCTTTCAAAAAAGTATCAAAAGCAATCGTCACTATGCTTCATCTCCTAAAGCAGTAAACGGTTCAAGCTCTCCATCTTCCCCAAGAATAACTGCCATTTGTTCTTGTACATTCTTCAGCTTCTCATCACAAAGCTTAGATAATTCCATACCTTCTTTAAAATAAGAAATCGCTTCTTCTAAAGGTACGTCACCTTGTTCTAGCTTAGAAACAAGATGCTCAAGTTGCGAAATTGCCTCTTCAAAGCTTAATTTATTTTCCATTATTCAATTCACGCTCCTCTATGCCTGATACGCTACAATCTAGTATTCCATCTTGTAATTGAACTGAAACAGCATCTCCAAGGCTTACATCTTTCACACTTTTTAACACTTGCTTCTCTTCATCATATACAAGCCCGTACCCTCTCATCATTACTTTAAGCGGACTTAACGCTTCAAGTTTTTGAGCAGCTCTTACAAAGGCAAATTCTTTCGTTTGAAGTAACGTTTGCATTTCACGTTGTAATTGCTTTTGCAACGTTTCAACAGCTACCTTCGTTTGCATAATTTTTTGAGATGGGTGGTGCTTCTCTAAATAAAATGAAAGTTGCTTTAACTGATTCACCTTTTTATCAATATAGCGCTCTTTCGCTAAAACAAGCTGTTCTAACGCTCTATCTAATTGCTCTTCCTTTTGCTCATATACTTGTCTTGGATAACGGAACGCATACGATTTTTGCAACACTTGTAGTTTTTCTTCTTTTTTATGTACTAACTCTCTCATTGCTCTTTGCAATCTCAGAGTTCTTTGTAATACTTTTTCTTGTAACTCTATAATGTTAGGTGCTGCCAGCTCAGCTGCTGCAGTCGGTGTTGGCGCGCGTAAATCTGCAACAAAATCTGCGATTGTAAAATCCGTTTCATGGCCTACTGCCGAAATAATAGGAATTTCACTCTTAAAGATTGCTCTTGCAACCATTTCCTCATTGAAAGCCCATAATTCCTCAATAGAACCTCCACCACGACCAACGATTAGTACATCTATCTCTCCCATTTCATTCGCTGTACGAATCGCTTGTACAATCGAGGGAGCCGCTGACTCCCCTTGTACAAGTACCGGAAATACAATAACATTCCCAATTGGATAACGACGTTTAATCGTTGTTATAATATCACGAATCGCTGCTCCTGTTGGCGACGTAATCACACCTATTGTTTTAGCGTAAGGAGGAATCGCTTTTTTATAAACTTGAGAAAAAAGTCCTTCTTCTTCTAAACGAACTTTTAACTGTTCGTACGCTAAATGTAAATTCCCGACTCCGTCAGGCTGCATGTCTTGAATATAAATTTGATAAGAACCACTCGCCTCGTAAACAGAGATTTTCCCTTTCACGAGTACCTTCATCCCATTTTCAGGTTTGAATTTAATATTACGATTATGGCCCGCAAACATAACCGCTGCGATTCTTGCATTTTCATCTTTCAATGTAAAATACATGTGGCCACGGCTATGATTTTTAAAGTTGGAAATTTCACCTTTTAACCAAACAGACTGCAAATGCGGATCATATTCTATTTTTGTTTTTATATAGCGTGTTAACGCTGTAACGGTTAAATATTGCTTCTCCATTTCTCTCTCCTCATAGCCGACTCAAATTATTTACAAACGACACCTGCACGTTTGGCAGATTCAACAGTATTATGAAGAAGCATTGTGATTGTCATTGGACCAACACCCTTTGGCACAGGTGTAATGTAACCCGCAACATCTAACACGTTGTCAAAGTCAACATCACCACAAAGTTTTCCTGTTTCTAAACGGTTAACACCAACGTCAATTACAACCGCTCCTTCTTTAATATAATCCGCTGTTATCATTTTAGGTCGTCCAACAGCTACGATTAAAATATCAGCTAACTTCGATAACTCTTTCATATTTTGCGTCTTAGAATGACAATATGTTACAGTGGCATTTTCATTTAAAAACAATTGTCCCACTGGTTTACCGACAATATTACTTCTTCCAATTACTACTACATGTTTTCCAGAAATATCAAGATTTGTTTCTTTTACTAATTCTACAATACCATGCGGTGTACACGGAAGGAATGTATCTTGTCCCGTCATCATACGTCCCACGCTGATTGGGTGAAATCCGTCTACATCCTTTTCTGGTGAAATTCTTTCAATGATAGCTTTTTCTTCAATATGTTTTGGTAAAGGTAATTGCACTAATATGCCATTAATACGGTCATCGCCATTTAAGCGATCGATTTCAGCAAGCAAACGTTCCTCAGTAATTGTTTCAGGAAGTTCAATTAGCTCTGAGTAAATCCCTACTTGTTCACAGCCTTTTTCTTTTCCTTTCACATAAGAACGAGATGCTGGATCTTCTCCAACTAAAATAACTGCTAATCCTGGTACAATACCTTGCTCTTTCAACTTCACAACTTCTTCTGTTAATTGTGCTCGTTTTTTCTCCGCAACTTCATTTCCTTTGATGATTACTGCTACCATTTTAAGATTCCCCCTTAAAGAATTTACAGTGTATCTTTTATATTAGATAAAACGCCGTTAATAAAACGACGAGATTCCTCATCCCCAAATGTTTTTGCAATTTCAATTGCTTCGTTAATTGTTACGTTGTGTGGAATTTCTTCCATGTACTTCATTTCATACACAGCTACACGTAAAATACTGCGATCAACAATACTAATACGCTCAAGCTTCCACTTTTTTAAGTTTTGACGAATTGCTTCATCGATTACTTCTTTATTTTCTACAAAACCTACTACAAGTGACTCTAGAAACTCATTTGTTTCTTCGCCTTCATCCAGCGTGTTTTCCACTGCTACTTTCGGTTCTAATTCACCTGTAATATCCATTTGGTATAATGCTTGCATTGCTCTTTCTCTAGCCGTCCTACGTTTCATTGTAACTCTCCTTTATGCTTCAAGTCTTTCCTTATACTTTGTTATATTATTATAATTTATAAGCCGTCAATTCACTTACTCTTACAGTTTTCATTGATTTTCCAACCTTATAATACAATGATAATAACACAATTTATCGTTTCACACACGGGTTACAAGGCTGAAAAATAATAAAAAGATTAACTTCAAGTTCCATATCTTATCACAATGTACGTTTTTTGGAAAAACGACACATTTTCTTGTTTATTTCTTATTTTTTGAAATAGTATAATAATTAGAGGGTTGTAATTTGTGAAGAAATGAAACGATAAAAAAGATGCCTATGTTACTAGGCACCTTTTCATTCTTACACTGGTTCGATTTCTGTTTTTTGTGTTTCGAATGTTACGCCAACGATGTGAACATTCACTTCTTTTGGCTCAAGTCCTGTCATTGTAAAGAGTGCTTGGCGAATATTGTCTTGAATCTTTTGTGCAACAACTGGAATTGCTACACCAAAATACATTACAACATAAAGGTCAACGATAATATCTTCGTTTGCTAATTCAACCTTTACACCTTTACCATGATTTTTCTTACCTAACTTCTCAACAACATCTGTAGCAAAATTACCGCGCATTGCCGCTACACCTTCTACTTCAGCAGCTGCAATACCTGCAATTACTTCAATTACTTCTGGTGCAATTTCTACTTTACCAAGAGTTGTATCTTGACCCATATCTAACATATGTTCAGCCATGAAAAAAACCTCCTTTAATGTATCACTGCGTCACAAGTTCATGCTCTTCCAAAAATTTCGTATTAAACTCACCTTTTACAAAATCAGGATGATCTAGCAATTGCAAATGGAACGGGATTGTTGTATGTACGCCTTCAATGACAAATTCACTAAGTGCGCGCTTCATTTTTGCAATTGCCTCTTCACGTGTTTTTCCGTGAACAATTAATTTAGCAACCATCGAATCATAGAAAGGTGGGATTGAATATCCCGGATATACAGCTGAATCGACGCGAATACCAAATCCTCCTGGTGGTAAGTACATTTCTACTTTACCTGGAGATGGCATAAATTTTTTGGCAGGGTTTTCCGCATTAATTCGACATTCAATTGCCCAACCATTAAATTGTACTTCTTCTTGCTGTAACGATAACTTTTCTCCTGAAGCAACAAGAATTTGCTCTTTAATTAAGTCCATTCCCGTTACCATTTCAGTAACCGGATGCTCAACCTGAATTCTCGTATTCATCTCCATGAAATAAAAGGTTTTCGTTTTATATTCATAAATAAACTCAACCGTACCAGCACCTGTATAATCAACCGCTACCGCCGCTTTAACTGCCGCTTCACCCATCTGCTTGCGAATATCTTCATCAAGTGCAGGTGATGGACTTTCTTCTAATAGTTTTTGCAAACGGCGCTGAATTGTACAATCACGCTCTCCTAAATGAATGGCATTTCCGTGTGTATCTGCCATTATTTGAATCTCAACATGGCGGAAATCTTCAACGTACTTTTCTAAGTATACACCAGGGTTCCCAAAAGCGGTACTAGCTTCTTGCTGTGTAATTTGAATTCCTTTTATAAGCTCTTCTTCATGGCGTGCAACACGAATACCTTTTCCACCGCCACCTGCAGTCGCTTTAATAATAACTGGATATCCAATTTGATTAGCAAGCTCGATCGCTTCTTCGGTATTTTTAATAATCCCTTGTGAACCTGGTACAATCGGAACCCCTGCTTCTTTCATTGTATCACGAGCAACGTCTTTTGTGCCCATCTTTGAAATAGCTTCTGGACTTGGACCGATAAAAATCAAGTTACATTCACGGCATAACTCTGCGAAATCTGCATTCTCTGCTAAAAATCCGTATCCCGGATGAATAGCATCGCAGCCTGTTAACTTCGCAACGCTAATAATGTTTGTCAAATTTAAATAGCTTTCTTTCGAAATCGTTGGTCCTACACAATACGCCTCGTCTGCAATCTGTACGTGAAGTGACTCTTTATCTGCTTCTGAATAAATTGCAACTGTTTCAATATCCATTTCTTTACAAGCACGAATAATTCGTACAGCAATTTCCCCACGATTGGCTATTAATACTTTTTTTATCATCACAAAGACTCCCTTATTACGCTTTTACAAGAAATAGCGGTTGTCCATACTCAACAAGCTGTCCGTTATTAACAAGAATTTCAACAATTTCGCCCTCTACATCAGCATCAATTTCGTTAAATAACTTCATAGCCTCGACAATACATACGATAGAATCTTTCGATACTCTATCCCCAACACTTACATATGGAGGTGTATCAGGCGAAGAAGAAGAATAGAATGTACCTACCATCGGTGATGTGATTTTATGTAGGTTTTCATTTTGAACAACCTTCTTCTCTTCTTGTTTTGGCGCTTCTGCTTGTGCTGCTGCTACTTTCGTTTCAACTTCAACAGGCGCTACTGGTTGCATAGCTTGTTTTGCTGCAGGTGCTTGCACAGCAACAACTTCATTACCACGCTTTTTCATTTTGATTGTTGTACCGTCTTTTTTGTATTCAAATTCATCAATATTAGAGCTATCAATTAATTTAATTAATTCGCGAACTTCTTGAATTTTAAACATGTAAAATCCACTCCCATACTCTTGTTTGTCCCGTTTTTACAGATTCTCGTCACGAAAACTAGATTGACTGTAAAAATACGATGTATTCTATTAGAAAATATATTTCATTAACTAATAGAAATATTTACTATTTCCATCTTACGATAAATTTTTTAAACATTCCAATTTATATTTCTTTATAATAAATCGAAACTCCTGTAAAAATATTATTCCAACAAAAATTTAATACCTAGTAATAATACCAAGTTTCACACGAAATTGGCAAGACCACTTCTTAAAAAACATTCACTACTTTTTCAAAACGTTACACAGCAAACATGCCATCCCCTCTACACTCTTCACACATCTATAGTCAACAACATATTTTTACCAAATATTATTTTTTTGTTTACACGCCATTCATCATTCCTTCATATAAGAATAGTATGTTCAAAGTGTAGAAAATATATTGTGTCGAGGTGTGGAAATATGATATGGCTCATTCTCTTTTTACCTGCCGTAATCGTTTGGGCATGCGTTCTTTGCATCCACGTCAAATCCGGAAAAAGTAATCATCAGTACCATGAACCATTAATCTTTTACTCACAACGTGTTTCTCCATTCCGAGTTGAACATAGTAAAAATAATTACAAAGACGAAATAGAAAAAAGCTATCGAAAATGATAGCTTTTTTCTATACACACGTTTACTTACATACTCTATTTTACTATTTGCATACCCTTTGCTTAGTAAAAGATAATAATCCGTAGGGAAATCCCTACGGATTAAGGTTTCACTTATTTCGCTGGTGGATCAAATTTCACACCTACATCTTTTGATCCGCCTTCACTTCTTACAAGTTGAATAATTTTATTTGCTTCTTTCTGTGAATGTTTTGCCGCTTTAACCGTTACTCTAATATCAGTACCATCAGCTCTTACAAGAGCATCTGGATATCCTCCTTGAGATTTAATTACTGTCTCAAGTAATTCTTGCTTCGTTTCCATTGTCGTAATGGCATCAAAATTTTCTTTCGCTTTATTCTTTTCTGTTGCTGAAGCTTTTGTTGAACTCATCACTTCTTGTAATTTTGCTTTTTGTTCACTACGCTGATCTTCCATTTGCATACGTAAAGCTGTGAAATTCTCATCACTTGATTGAACTGATACATTGCCCTCTTTTTTACTTGTTTCTTTTTTTGCATTTTCTTTTTTGTCTGTTTCTTTATTTGTTGTTTCTTTGCTTGTATTTTCTTTTTTCGGAGTTTCTTTAGGCGCTTCGTTTGTTACTGCTTTATCAGTACCTTGTTTTTCTTGTCCAATCTTTTCACCTGTTGTTGGCGATGCTGTATTCATTTTGTCAGGAGTTGTCACGTAATACACAGATAGTACAACAACTAAACTTAACATCGTTAATAACCAAACTGTTTGTTTTTTTAACACTTTATTTCCTCCCTATCAATTTTTCGGTGAAACTGAAACGCGATGGGCCGGTACATCTAGCAGCCTTATCACAGCTTCTTTTACCATTGCTTTAACTTGTATATTATCCACTCCCTTTGCTACTACAAGAACACCACGTACTTTCGGCTTCTCTGTTCGTAAAACAACAGGAGTTTCTTTATCCCCTTCACGTATAATGACAGTCTTTTCATCAAGAGACTCGTCCTCTACTTCTCTCTTACCGCCTGTTTTATCTGTTTCACCTGTTGTTTGTGAGCGTTTCACTGTATTTTTTTCTAAAATTTTTTCTTCAGATGAATCTAAATTCACTTTAATCGTTACGTCTTTTACTCCTGCTATTTCTTCTAAAGCAGTTTTTAATTCTTGTTCATACGCTTTTTCATATTTTTCTACATTTGACATACTATCATTACTTTTTTGTCCGAAAGTTGGTACGTCTTTTTCTTGGTTTTGAGTTTTTTGTTCTTTAAATACAGGTACTTCTTCTTTTTTACTTGAAAAGAGACTACTAGAAAACATAAGCAAAATTCCAAGTATGAGTAGGACAAGTAAAAACTTAGGTGTTACCTTTTTACCCTTCTCGTTGCTTTCTTTTTGATCCCCATTCAATAAGTTTCGAAAAAATGAGAACTTCGAATTTTTATCTTTATTGTCCATTTACTCTACCTGTCCTCCCTTCCATCTGAACTTGGATTTGTTTACCCTCTAGTTGCCACCTGCTTGAAAAGAAATCTTTCATTTCTCCATTCGTTTCTTCCACTTTTTTTGGAGGCTCTTTCGTGTTAATTTCAATTGGCTTTACTGTTTCGATTGCATCATTTTTACTACGTTCTTTTTCTTTCAACGTCACAACAACAGATTGAATATCTTTCGCTGACTTTACTTCTTCTATATTTTCTGCTGCGACTATTTGTATTTCAGAGACAGTCATACCATACTTTTTCTCAAACTCTTTTCCTACTTCTTTTTTCATTTTGGTAGCCATCTCTTCTAAACTATATGCACGTGTTAGAGCTTGTATTTCTTTTTTCTTCGAATCTATTGAATTTTTTACAGATCCTTCTGCTACGTACTTTTCTTCATTAAAATTTGCAATTACTTCATTTACATCTGTCTGCAATAGTTTAAAAAGGGGTGTTAAAATTAATACGACTAACAAAAGACTTACAACGAATTTAACGTATTTTTGCAAATTCGAATTTGGAAGAATAAGATGAAGCATTGTCGCTAAGAGCAAAAAAACGATAATATTTCTGATCCACTCTGTAACAAATTGCATACTCTTCACCTCCTACCGCATCATAAGTGTAATATTCCCCGCAGCAATAATAATTGTAATACTTAAAAAGAACATAAATGATACGATAGCTAAGCAAGCAAATACGTAAATGATGCTTCTTCCAATAATGTCTAAACATTGAATAATTGCTCCGCCGCCAACCGGTTGTAATACTGCTGCTGCGAATTTATAAATAAATGCAATACAGAAAATTTGAATCGCAGGAAAAGCAACAATTAAGCATAAAATGACGAGCCCAATAATTCCGACTGTGTTTTTCAATAATCCTGATGCGCTAATAACAGTATCTGCTGCTTCCGTAAACATTCTTCCAACTACTGGAATGAAGTTTCCTGTTACAAATTTAGCAGTTTTCACAGCTATGCCATCAGCAACGGCTGTCGCTGTTCCTTGTACAGATAATACCCCTAAAAAAATCGTTAAGAAGATACCGATAATCCCAACGCTAACGTTTTGCAGAAGCTTGGACAATTTTGTAACTTTATATTGATCACTCATTGTACTTACAATACTTAATATCGTTGCCAGTAATAAAAGCGGTAGAACGATATAATTCATAAGAAGCCCGCTTGTATTCATTAAGAAAATGATAATCGGATGAAAGAAAGATACAGATACAACCCCGCCACCAGTCGCTATAAGCGCCAATAAAATTGGCAATAGCGCTAATATGAAATCTACCATTGTTTGTATCGTTTCTCTTGCATATGTCATAACGACATAAAAACTATTTAAAGCAAAAATAATAAGTACCATATATACAACAGCATCAGCAATTTTACTTACACTACTTTTTGAAAAAGCGGATTGCAGTGATTGCAACAATGCACTAAAGATTGTGAGCATAATGAGTGTGCCAAGCAGTTTTCCATTAGCTGCAAGCTCATGAAATAAATATTTTAATAACCCTATCATCCACTCTTTTAGAGAGAATTCTTTTTCTCCCTTTACAAACTCCATAAAACTCCCTTTTTGACTCTCTGGCAAATAGCCACCATATTTTGTAACAAGCCCGTCCCAAAATTGCTTCACATCTTCAATTCCGAGCTTATCCAATTGTTGATCAACGACGTTTGTTTCTACAGGAGAAGCTTGTACAACAACCGGTAAAGAAAAGAAAAGGAAGCAAGCAAATAGCAGCTTAGCTCCAAACCTCCTCAACATTCACTCCCCCTTATCCCGTCGGTAAAAATCCGAGAATAGTTTCAATTACAACCGTCAAAATAGGAATTGCCATAACGAGAATTAAGATTTTCCCAGCAAGTTCAATTTTCGAAGCGATGGCACCTTGACCAGCATCTTTTGTAATTTGAGCTCCAAACTCGGCAATATAAGCAATTCCAATAATTTTTAGTAACGTTTCCACGTAGACGTTGCTAACTTTCGCTTCACTCGCTACTCTCTCAATCATTTGTAAAATAGAATGAATTTGATCGATTAAAATAAGAAACATCACGCTACCTACGAACACAATAAATAAAGATGTAATACTAGATTTATGCTGGTTCAAAACAGCAGCTAAAAACGTAGCAACGAGGCCTAATCCGACAATTTGTATAATTTCGATTCGAACCGCCTCCTTTACTGGAAGAGAAAGACACTTTTAATCTTGTCGAATAGCGTATTAATTAAAAATGCAACATGAAATAAAATGACGACAAAACCGACAAGGATAACCCAATTTGCAATATCCTCACGCTTCAATTCTTTTAGTACAGTATGAATGAAAGCTAAAACAATGCCGATTCCGGCGATTTGAAATATTAATCCAACATCAATGGACATCGCCTTTCTCCCCCCTATAGCAGTAAAATTACAATAAGTAGCCCTGCTAGTACCCCTAAGCTCTTAATCATTTTTTCGTATTGCAGTTGTAAAGCTTTCGCTTCCTCTTCTTCTCTCTCCAAATGTGTAATACATAAGCGAATATGTTTTTGTTGTGATTCACGATCATGTTGCCCGAGCGTTTCACCAAATTGCTGCAGTATTTCATACTCGGTTTGTTGAAAAGCCGTCAACTTCCAATTCTCTTTCAAACTATCTATCCAAGCTTCCCTTACTGTTTGTTCTCCACTTTCTAGTTTTTTAGCGAAACTTTGAAATATCCAATTTAATGGCTTTGGCATTTGTTTAACTAATCGCTCGGCAGCCTCAGATAAAGGTGTGTGTCCATACATAATTTCTGCCTCTAATGATTGAAGTGCTGATTTTAATAACCTAAGTTGCCTCGGTCTCTCACTGTATCTTTTAGCGTACGAAAACCCGAAAAAGGTGCTGACCGCAACGATTAACACTGCACCAAATATTTTCACCATACGCCCTCAGCCTTTCTATTTGATAACACTGGTTTTCCATATTTATCTTTCACCTGCATAACCGTTCCTGGACCCCTCGCTTTTGACAACTCCACAAACCTATCAAATATACCAAGCTCTAGCACTGCCTTGAGCGATGGACGTCTCACAACATCCTCATAGGAAAATCCGTGTGCGCTTATAAAAAGCTGGACACCTGCATGCACTGCCTCCATAATTGCTTCACTATCTTCTTTACGGCCAATTTCATCTACGATCAAAATATCAGGACTCATAGAACGAATCATCATCATCATTCCTTCTGCCTTTGGACATGCGTCTAACACATCGACTCGGGTACCAAAATCATATTGCGGGATCCCTTTCACACAACCAGCAATTTCTGACCGTTCATCAACGATCCCCACTTTACAGGAAGGAATTTCCGAAGCACTTACCCCTTGACTCATGCAACGTGCTACATCTCTTAAGAGTGTCGTTTTTCCCGTTTGGGGAGGGCCAATTACCATCGTGTTTAACCACCTTTTTTCATACAAATATGGCAAAAGCGGTTCAGCAATCCCTATTTTTTGACGAGCAATACGAATATTAAAGGAAGAGACATCACGAATCATTTTCACTGCGCTTTTTTCTGTAATGACTTTTCCTGCTAACCCGATTCTATGCCCTCCGCGAAGCGTCACATACCCACGTTTTAATTCCTCTTCCATCGTATAAATTGAGAATTGACTTAACTTATTCAATAAGTAAATAGCATCCTCTGCAGTAGTGATATAGTCATAAAAAAACACCTTTCCGTGTGCAATACACTCTAGCGGCCTTCCAATTCGAACACGAATTTCCTCTAAAGCATCGTATTGCTTACATTCTTCAATTAAGTACTTCATCGTTTTTGGTAAAACTTCTAATACCTCTTTCATCGGCTTCTCCCCACTATACTCGACTTACTATTTCAGTAATGCGATAAAAATACAGCAAATTCCAAGCGCTAGAAAAAAGAGCTTCAAGAAAGAAATTTCACTTGCTACACTCGCTATCCCAATTGTCATTGTTAAAATTAATACGGTAGGTCCAACAAACGCCAACATACCATTTATAAACAACGCTTTCTTCGCATCATTCACATAAAGCATAAGCAAAGCAGCAAATATCTCCGCACTACCTGAAAATAATCGAAGTGCCCCCATAACAAGCACGGATGTTTCCATTGCCGCTAGCCACTGTTTCATTCTTCCACCTTCTCCCGTAACAGTTACTAACTTCGTATTCTAAAAAAGAATATATTTGTACAACCATATGCAGAGGTTGTCTATTTCAGAAGTAAAAACATAATTTTTCTCTAAAGTCTGAATTAAAATCTGAATATTCATATTATTTAACGGTATATTATGGTATATTTAGTTTAAAAGAGGTTTAAACCATGCAGCACGTCACTTTATTACCACTAGATTTATGCTATACAAATGTGATTTTCGAGCTATCAAGTGATCCACATATAAAAAATGCATTGGGGATAACGGTAGAAAATATCGAAGACACGAAAACATTTCTTCTTTTCGCAATAGAAGAAGAGCGTCAAAAGAAATCCTTATCGAGAATGATTGTGAATGAAGAAAATGAAATAATTGGCCTCACCACACTTAAACATATTAATAATGAGAAAAAGCAATCTCACATTGGTAGTTGGCTCGGCTATCCGTACTGGGGAAAAGGCTATAACGAGGCTGCTAAAAAAGAAATCTTTAAAATCGCCTTTTTAGACTTACAACTTTCCTACGTATTTGCTGGTGCTAAAACGAATAATATCCGCTCTTTAAAAGCACAAGAAAAACTACCTTATATTTCATTGCATGTGGAAAACAAGTTTCCAGACGAACACGCTGCACTAGAGAAAGAAGTAAAGTCACCTTGCTCTCTGCATGTCGTGTCACGTGAAAATTTTTTAAACTGGTTGAAATTAAAGAATGAGGGGGAAAAATATGAAGGCATTGAAAGTTAGTTTAACCGTTGTAGTAGAATTAGCTCTTATTTATCTTTTTTCATTATTGGTCGGTTGGTCATTTATAGAGACCTTTTTCCTTGGTAGTTTAGCAATATTTGCAATTATGTGGTTAATTATTATGAGTAACCATAGAAATAACATTACAGATCACGCAATAAGTAAAACATTAACTGGCGTTGAGACTGGCGAAATAAAACCATTTCAAATTGTTTTGACTCCATCTATTATGGGTACTCTTTCACTTGTTTTAGTCAGTTTTATAATAACAGCTATTTACTATCTACCCTATTTCCTATAAAAAAGCACTCGTGAATTATCACGAGTGCTTTTTTACTATGCACGAGAAACGTATTTACCTTCACCAGTGTTGATGATAAGCATTTCGCCTTCGTTAATGAAGATTGGTACTTGTACAACAAGACCAGTTTCCAATGTAGCTGGTTTTGTTACGTTAGAAGCAGTATCACCTTTAATACCAGGCTCTGTTTCTGTAACTTGTAATTCAACTGTGTTTGGAAGTTCAACACCAAGTACTTCGCCTTGGTAAGTCATGATTGCTACTTCCATGTTTTCTTTTAGGAATTTAAGCTCGCGCTCGATTTGTTTTTCACCAAGTTCGATTTGCTCATAAGTTCCGTTATCCATAAATACGTGAGCCTCACCGCTTGCGTATAAGTATTGCATACGACGGTTTTCGATGTGTGCTTTTTCTACTTTCTCACCTGCACGGAATGTTTTCTCTTGAACAGAACCTGTACGAAGATTACGTAGTTTAGAACGAACGAATGCAGCACCTTTACCTGGCTTTACGTGTTGGAAATCAAGTACTTGCCAAAGGGCATTGTCCACTGAAATTGTTAAACCTGTACGAAAATCGTTTACTGAAATCATGTAAAAAAATCCTCCTGTGTATTACAAAATAATAAGTTCTTTTGGTGATTTCGTAATTACTTCATTACCTTCACTTGTCACAATGATATCATCTTCAATACGTACGCCGCCAATACCTGGAATATAAATACCTGGTTCTACTGTTACAGCCATACCTGGTTCAAGTACTGTATGAGAACGGAATGCTAAACCTGGTGCTTCATGGATTTCAAGACCTATTCCATGACCAGTAGAGTGTCCAAAGTATTCACCATATCCTTTTTCCGTTATGTAGTCACGCGTTAGCGCATCAGCCTCGCGACCTGTTAAACCAGCTTTAATACCGTTCACACCACGTAGTTGTGCTTCTAAAACGATATTATAAATTTCTTTTAATTTATCAGATGGTTCACCGACTGCAATCGTACGAGTAATATCAGAGCAATATCCTTTGTAATAAGCGCCGAAGTCTAATGTAACGAAATCTCCTGTTTCTATCACTTTTTCAGATGCCACGCCGTGCGGTAATGCCGAACGAAGACCTGAAGCAACGATAATATCAAACGAAGAAGATGTTGCTCCTTGTTTTCTCATGAAAAATTCAAGTTCATTTGACACTTCAATTTCAGATACTCCCGGGCGAATGAATGATAGAATATGCTCAAAGGCAGCATCTGCAATCTGTGCAGCTTCCTTTAATATCTTAATCTCTGAATCAGTCTTTATCAAGCGTAACTTTTCTACAAGTCCAGAAGTCGGGATAAATTCAGCATCAATCGCTTCCTTATGCACTGAATAAGAACTATATGTAAGAGTATCTTGCTCAAAACCAAGCTTTTGAATTCCAAGCTCTTTCACTTGCTTTGCCACTTCATCAATGATCAATCCTGCGTGCTGTACAACCTCATATCCAACCGCTTGTTTACTTGCCTGCTCGACGTAACGGAAATCTGTAATAAATTGAGCACGATCTTTTGAAATAAGAACAACGCCTGCTGTTCCTGTGAAGTTAGCCATATATCTACGACTATGTTCATTTGTTAACAAAATACCGTCAATACCAGCCTCATCAAATGCACTTCGTAATCTTTCAATTTTCTCCATTACTTTATGCCTCCCTCAATTTCTCCATTAATGCAAATAACGCTAACTTATAGCCATAAAAACCAAATCCTACAATTTGACCTGCACAAACAGCTGCCGTCACAGATTCATGACGGAACGATTCACGCTGATGAATGTTAGAAATATGTACTTCAATAACAGGAATCGAAATGCTCGCAATGGCATCACGAATCGCATAGCTATAATGCGTAAATGCTCCCGGATTTAAAATGATCCCTTCATATATATCTTCCGCTTCATGAATAATGTCGATAATGGCACCTTCATGATTCGATTGGAAACATTCTAACTCCACTCCCATTGTTTCTGCTTCTTGCTTCATATCTGCTTCAAGTGTCGTTAGCGTGCCCTTTCCATATACATTTACCTCACGAACACCGAGGCGATTTAGGTTAGGACCGTTTACGAGGAGTAACTTTTTCATATTCTTAAAACTCCTTAATATTAAATATCTATACAATATTTTAACATAGGAGTTACTTATTTGAATAGTTCGTCTTCTCTTACCCTTCTTGTTCTGCTTTATTGCTATTTACTGCGTAAGAAACAGAATATGCTATAAACACACCATACAATATAAAAATACATATTGTCGTCACAATTGTCTCTTTTGGTAAATGGAGCGCACTTTTAATAACAGGAGCCATTAAACCCATCCCCAAAAACAGTAGTGCCCACCAAAATAGCCCATAAATAATTCCCGCTATAATCCCTTCAAACTTTGCAAAAAATGCTTTATACAAAAAGGCAATTAAAATTGAAAGAAGTCCCATACACACTATTCCGAACACATTGCCCCATACACCCTCTTTCCAACTTCCAAACGCAAATGGTAAAAGGAAATAATTCGGGCCCGCCTCCGTGAATGAAAATATATGAAGGAAATACCATATCCCGCCCCAAAAGATTCCACCAAACAAACCAATCTGCACAAAATTCCTTGTTCCTAATTGTTCTTGACTCACATCGACACCTCCGCTCAATAGTATGCCCGAAACTATTTTGAAGCATGTTTAAATCCTGCGAAATTTGTCTATAAAAAGAATAAGAAATGTCCGACTCTCATAACATTTTCCCTTGTCATCTACTTGTATTTGCCGATAAAATAAAGGAAACTCGGTGATTGTCTTATTTCAAAACGACAGAACCCAGTATGACAATTGCCTCTTTTTCTACATAAGAGAGAAACAAATACAGGTTGGTGTTAACATGACAGAAGAGTCAAAACAAATATATGGCGGGCAAGCGGTCATAGAAGGAGTTATGTTTGGCGGTAGAGAATATACTGTTACAGCGGTTCGTCGTAAAGATAAATCGATTGAATTTTATCGATTACCACGCGTTCGTAATAAAGTACTATCTACCCTAAAAAAAATTCCATTTTTACGAGGGATTGCCGCTATTGTGGATGCAAGTGCGAATGGAGCAAAACATTTAAACTTCGCTTCAGAACGATTTGACGTCCACCCAGAAGATGATGAACAAATTGCAAATAAAAAAGAAGAACAATCAAAATTAACGATGGTATTAGGAGTTGCAGCTGTTGGCGTTTTATCTTTTATATTCGGTAAAGTCATTTTCACAGCAGTTCCTGCACTATTAGCTGAATTAACGAGACCGATTTTCCCATCTCATACTGGGCAAATTATTGTCGAAAGTGTCATTAAGCTCATGCTATTATTGAGCTATATATACTTTATTTCTTTAACCCCACTTATTAAGCGGGTATTTCAGTATCACGGTGCAGAGCATAAGGTAATCAATGCTTACGAGAATAACCTTCCTCTGACTGTAGAAAACGTTCAAAAGCAAACTCGTCTCCATTATAGATGCGGCAGTAGCTTTATTATATTTACAGTCATTATTGGAATGTTCGTTTATTTCCTAGTCCCTACAGATCCTCTTTGGGCACGAGTTATAAACCGAATTTTATTAATTCCAGTTGTACTTGGTATTTCTTTTGAAGTATTGCAATTTACAAATCGATTACGAGATATTCCTGTATTACGCGTACTTGGATATCCTGGATTATGGCTACAACTATTAACAACGAAAGAACCAACAGATGATCAAGTGGAAGTAGCAATTGCATCGTTTGAAGAATTATTACGTTTAGAGAACAAACAATAATTATTTAAAAATGGTGTTCAACTCCTTTCCTCATCGTTAATATACTAATTTTAATATACGTTTTTAGGAGGTGTCCCTTATGAACGGTCGTTCGTTTACTTTCGCTATATTTGTGCTTATTATCGGATTGGCAATATTCGGCCTTGTTTCATCTGTTATTACAAATCCCATGGGTGTATTAAGAAATATCGGGTACATGTTACTTGTTGTCGGTATCTTTTACTTGCTATACAAGATGTTTACAAATTCCAATGGTTCTGCAAATTCACAAAGCTCATATAAGCGTGCGGCAAAACAATCGAACCGCAAACATGGGAAACAAAATGTAGCACCCCTAGGCAATTCTTTCTTTAAGTCAAATACTTCTAATGACAAAAGCAAAAAAGGGAATTCTCCCACTTTGAAACGAAAAAGAAAACAGTCTCATTTAACTGTCATTGAAGGCAAAAAAAGCAAAAAGAAAGACCGTGCTTCCTTTTAGGAAATACGGTCTTTTTTTATACTTTGAAGCACTTCTTTTAAACTTTTCTCTCTCATACTTTCAATTCGAAGATGATGATTTTCAAATGGTAAATTCCGTGTCACATCATTAGGTACAACAACGCACGTTAATCCCGCTGCAACCGCTGCTCTCAATCCATTTAATGAATCTTCAAATACAACAGCTTCAGACGGCTTAATTCCTAATTCTTCTATTGCAACTCGATAAAGAGCTGGATCTGGTTTTACCTTCTCAACATCTTCTCTCGTTTTAATCACTTCAAAATATTCTCGAATCTGTAGCTCTTCTAAAAAATGAATAACCCATTCTCTAGACGAACTAGAAGCCAGTGCGATTTTCAATCCCATTTCTTTCGCTTCTTCTAAATATTCTTTTACCCCGTCACGAGCTTCTGGTATTCTCATTTTCTCTTTATGTAAAGTTGCCACTTTTTCTTTTAATGCACTTTTGTTAAACTTCTCTTTTAATTGATCATTTAAATATGTATAAAGTACCTCATCTGTTGTTCCAATACATTTCGCAAATTCCTCTAAAGGTAGTTCCCCGCCGTATTCACGAACAGCATCTCTGAAAGAGTGAAACCATATCGTTTCTGTGTCCACAATTAATCCATCAAAATCAAAAATAATTGCTTTCATAATTCTCCCATCCTTTTCGAATTGAAATAAAAAAGGAAACGCCATACGTTCCCCTTAATTACTTTTCTCTTCATTTGCTCTTTGAACACCACGAAGTGTTTCCACTCGGACTGCATCTTGTTCAAAGTATTCCACTAAATCACCAATGCGATCAATTGCTTCCCAACTTAAATGATGTTCAATTCCTTCTACATCATTGTAAATTTTACTTTCATCCACACCGATAATACGCATAAATTGCTCTAGCAAGTCATGACGATATACGAGACGTTCTCCGATTTTTTTACCTTTTGTTGTTAATACAAGCCCTCTATATTTTTCATAAATTAGATATTCATCTTTGTCTAATTTTTGCACCATTTTTGTTACAGAGGATGGATGTACACTAAGCGCTTCAGCAATATCAGATACGCGGGCGTAACCCTTTTCATCAATCAACAAATAAATTTGTTCAATATAATCTTCCATACTAGGGGTAGGCATCGGTTTCCTCCATCCAAGTTCATTTTGCTTATTCCGTACGAAGCAATCAATAAAATGATACACCAGAAAGAATAACGTGACAAGTTGAAAACGAGCCTAAATATATAAAACAAAAAAGAATCTGTATTTGCATACAGACCCCCCTTAAGTAAAATATTGTATTTCTGCATTAGGAAAAAACTCATTTATATAACCTCTTATCGTTTCTTTTAATACTGCTGCATCATCCTTTTTATATACATATTTTCCGATGGTTTTGGAAAACGATGCTGAATCAATTCAAACGTTAAATTTGGTATCGTCATATCTTTGTCGCTCAAATAGTTTACGGTTCCTTCTTCCCATTCTTCATGCATTTAAATTGGCGCAACTATAAAACCAAGTGGATATTCAAGTGCCTTTCGTTCAAAGTAAACGAGCTTTGGCATAAATGGTCTCATATGCTTTTCGCCCTCTCGTTAGTATGGGGGACATTAAAGTTTTCCACCCCAGTAACTTGCGTTGCAAGTTACTGGGGGTTATAATTTGGATACCAGCTACCTTGCAACGCAAGTTACCTGAGTAAAAGGTGGTGAAATCATGCACAGCCAAATGTTAAAAGGTGTACTAGAAGGTTGCATCCTATACATCATTTCACAAGAAGAAGTGTACGGATATGAACTGAGCACAAAATTAAATAAACATGGCTTTACATTCGTAAGCGAAGGAAGCATCTATCCATTATTATTACGTATGCAAAAAGAAAAATTGATCGAAGGCACATTAAAAGCTTCCTCACTCGGTCCGAAGCGAAAATATTATCACGTAACCGATAAAGGGCTAGAACAACTTGAAGAATTTAAAAAAAGCTGGGGAATGGTTTCTACTACGGTAAATAACTTATTACAGGGGGAGTGATAGGGATGAATGCACAAGACATGATTGAATTGAATAATAAAAAACGTGAGCTTCTAACTTCCGAAAACGAAATTGCTTATGGTGATATGCTAGTATATCTTCGGTTATCTAATGTACCCGAACATCAAGTAGAAGAACTTTTGTTAGAAATATTAGATCATCTTATCGAAGCACAAGTAGAAAATAAAAATGCTTATGACATTTTTGGTGATGACTTACAATCTTATTGTGATGAACTTATATCAGCTTTACCAACCCAAACAAAGTTAGAAAAAACTTCTTTAATTGGATTTTCTGTTAGCTTACTTCTTGCTATACAGTTTGGCATAAATGCAATTATTTCATTTTTTATGTTTCTCTTTGAAAAAAATAATACATTATCAAGTCCGCCTTTTAGCATCCTTGGAACTACTTTGTCTGTTTCAATAATTATACTAGGTATACTATTTATTTTATATTTATTAAAGCGTTACTCCTTTGATCAGAAAATGAATTGGAAAAGAAGAATTCTATTTGGATTCGCATTTGCTACTCCATTTTGTTCCGCTGTATTCTTAAATATTTATTTCCAAAAGCAACCTTATCTCATTTATCATCTAACCTTTTGGCAAAACGCCTTAATCGCAATCTTATTTTTTATTTTATATAAACTACTATACAAAAAATCAAATTTTTAACAGCCCTTCAAAAGGCTGTTTTTTCTTCTGTCTAATTTTACAAATTGAAAAATTTCATAAAGAAAATAAGAAAAATGCAAAATAATTAAAGTTAATTGTTGACGTGATGCTTTTATTATCGGTATCATAAATCTTCGTGAGCAATTATTTTTCGTTATACGATTTTTTTATTATTACTGAATTTTTGAGAGGAGAAATTAGATGTCAGTTAAGAAGAAAACGCAAGTACGCACCGGCAAAATGGTACGTGAACTAATGTTAGCAGACGAAGATGTAAATGCTTCGCTAATTATGGTATATAGTGAAAACGGTGTAAACGCAGAAATTAAAATCGAGGGCTTAACGCCGAAATGTAACGAAGAATTATTTTTGAGCGGAAACGTGGATTGGAACAAGAGTGTTATTTATAAAATTGTTGATTTCACTGGAAACGCTGAAGTTGGTAAAGTTACATTAACAGCGATGAACAAAAACAATGTTTCTCTAGAAATTGAACGCGTTATGTGGAGTAAAGAAAATAAAGAAGCTGCCGAGCAAGAAGAAACACAGGTAGAAGCAGCACCGAAAAAAGAAGTAGTTGTAGAAGCTCCAAAAGCAATTACGCCTGCTCCTAAGCCTGTTACGCGTGTGGAAACACCTGCTATGGCACCTAAGCCTACTCCGGTACCGACACCGAAGCCAGTAAGCGTAGAAGCAGCTGTAGAACTAGTTACTCCAGCGCCTGTGAAAAAAGCAGTCCCTACTCCAGTTACAAAGCAAGAGACAGCACCGGTTGCTCCTGCAAAACCGAAGCAGCCTGCTTTGACTGAAACAAATTCAAAACTACAAGAAAATTATGTTAAACTCGTGAAAAAGACAATTGAAGTTTGTCAAGATTACGAGCTTGGCATCGACATAGATGATTCTATTGAAAGCTTAAAAGAAGAACTACAAAGCCAAGGTATTAGCGTTACATTTGACAAAGAAATTATGGACGTTGTAAGTCGCCTTCGTTCTTTACAAGATAAAGGAATCAAAGTAGAAAAAGTACTTAATTTATTATAAAAAAATAAGAGGTGGCTATCGCCACCTCTTATTTTTTATAATTCCACTCATTACTTTCATACTTTTCTTTCGCTAACGTTTGAACTTCATGTAACTGTTCTTCTGTTAATTCATATGGAACAAGTTCTACATCCAATCCTTTTTCAAAGCCAACTTCAAACGCTTTAATTAACTGTTCTATCGTAAATGTACGGTCTGTTAATTCATTAATTGCTACTGCTTTAGAAGAGAACATACTCTTCATACGTTCCTTCACACGTTCATTTGGGAATAAAAATAGATCATATAGTTCATCTAAATCAATTTCTAATGGAATCGATCCATGCTGTAAAATAACACCTTTTTGACGTGTTTGAGCACTACCAGCAATTTTTCGTCCTTCCACTACAATTTCATACCAAGATGGTGCATCAAAACATACGCCTGAACGTGGATTTTTTAAATTTTCACGATCTGCTTCTGTTTTTGGAACTGCATAATATGCTTCTAACCCTAATGCCTTAAAACCATCTAATAAACCTTGCGAAATAACACGATACGCTTCTGTAACTGTTTTCGGCATATTCGGATGATCTTCAGACACAATAACACTATACGTTAACTCTTTGTCATGTAGTACACCCCTGCCGCCTGTTTGACGACGAACGAATCCATATTTCTTTTCGTTAACTACATCCATATTAATATCTTTTTCAACACGTTGAAAATACCCAACTGTTAATGTTGGTACTTCCCATTCATAAAAACGAATTGTTGGTGGCATTTTCTTTTCACTTTGCCAATTTAATAAACATTCATCTAACGCCATATTAAATGCCGGTGAACATTGACCAGAGTTAATATAACACCATTTTTCTTTTCCCATCCTGCACCTCATATAACCAATTATTTTTCACATTCTCTAGTCTACCAAATTCGACAAAATTTGTGAAAGAATACGAAATTTCTTCTTATATGCAAATGAATCTGTTGCATAAATACATAAGGGCATTATAATATTGAAAGTAGGATAAGAAAAAAGGGAGCGATAGAATCGTGTCAACAACTTGGATTATTTTATTAGCCGTAATCGTAGCATTTATCGGCTACACTGTATGGATGTACTTCTATCAGAAAAAATTAATTAAAACTCTTACAGAAGAAGAATTTCGCGCTGGCTACCGTAAAGCACAGCTTATCGATATTCGTGAAGCAGACGAATATAACGCAGGGCATATTTTAGGTGCACGTAACATTCCGTTATCACAAATTCGCCTTCGCCATAAAGAACTTCGTCAAGATCAACCTGTTTACTTATATTGCCAAAGCGGATTCCGTACAGGTCGTGCAGCGCAATACTTAAAAAAACAAGGCTACAAAGATTTCTACCAATTACAAGGTGGATTTAAATCTTGGACAGGCAAAATTAAAAAGAAATAATAACATACAAAAAACTAGCTGAATAAATCAGCTAGTTTTTTCATTTCATCTTATTCGCAATGTATAATAAATTCTGCTTGATTACCTTTTCATCGTTCTCTTCTACATTCCGATACAGCAGTTGATATTCAATTCCTTTCTCTTTCCATATAAGCGTAGCAAATTCGTCACCACGTTCATAATCATCTTTATTTTTAAAATAAGCAGACGTTCCATTATTCAGTTTCATTTGTTCTTGAAATCGCTTCTCTTCCACAAGATCCGGAAAACTATAAGGAAAGTTCGCGACATTTAACTCAATATACTCATTTCTACCTGACTCCTTCTGTTTATATTTAATCGTTAAGACAGTGTTCTTTTTCCCAAGCGTTCTTACTTCCCCCTTCACATCACTTGTAATGTCGTACGGTAAAAACGTTGGAACTTTAAACTTCACCGGAAAATATTTTGGAAGTTCCTTTAGCGGAATAGGATCCGTAACACGATCCATAGCTCCTCCTGTTGTTCCCACAAAGTGTTTTTCTTCTTGCATCGTTTGCTGAAACGAACACGAACTAAGCATGAAACTAGAAAACACGAAACAAATGATTCTTTTTTTCAATTTGTTTCCGCCCTTTCATACCGCTCTCTTAACGAACGAAGCGTTGATATTCTCTTCATATTCGCTTTGTCACCAAACTCCACCTTTGAAAACTTTCCACGTTATTCTCACACAATTTGACAACACTTTTTGCAAACAAAAAAGACCCCTATCATTCTTACGCCCAAGTGAAAAGGTTACGCGAATAAAAAGAAGTCTTATTAATACCATAGTTTGTGAAAAGCTTTTCAGGTCAAGATTTTTTCTTTCTTATTATTTTCCCTTTATAATAAGGGAAAGAGGTGATACATATGGCCAATATAAAACAAATTGCTAAAACTGCTGGTGTATCGATATCAACTGTTTCTCGTGTCCTGAATAATCACCCTTACGTAAAAGAAGAAAAGCGTAAGCGTGTTCTAGATGCTGTTGAAGAATTAAACTACGCAAAAAATATAAATGCTGTCCATTTAATAAGAGGGAAAACATATACAATTGGCGTTATGCTTCCTTTCATTAACCTCCCCTACTTCAGTACGATTATTGAAGGAATCGGAAACGAAGCGTTAGCTGCCGGATATCACATTAATTTATGTCAAACGAATTACGATAGCATTGAAGAAATTCGTGTTCTTGAAATGATGAAAATGAAACAATTTGATGGGATGATTATTTGCTCCCGAACGAGCTCTTGGGAACAAATCGAACCTTTTGCAAAATTTGCCCCTATTATTTCATGTGAAAAAATGAAGCATCCCCTCATTTCATCCATCTACGTAGATCATTATGAAGGTTTCCGTCTCGGTACTGCCTATTTACTAAGTAGAGGCCATGAAAAAATCGGAATTTGTTTAGCAAGAAAAACAAGTGTAAATTCCATGGAGCGAGAAAAAGCGTTCGCCGATACACTTCGTAACGAAGGGAAAACGTTGCATCCTGAATGGATTTTCCACCAATGCTATACAATGCAGGACGGAGCACAAATACTCCATCGTATTTTAAATATGACAAATCGTCCAACTGCTATTTTCACAGCGAACGATCAAGTTGCAGCTGGTTTATTAACAGAGGCTCGAAAACATGGTATTGGAGTACCTGAAGACCTTGCTATCCTTGGATTTGATAATCATGAAATTTCAAAGGCATTAGAAATTTCCACAATTGAACATCCCGGTCTCGCAATGGGCTCACATGCTTTTTCTTTATTTCATAAGCAGATTCAAAGCGAGCAAATTGTCGGCAGTACAAAAGAGCTTTCATTCCATTTAATTGAGCGAGAGACTGTCTAAAAAGAGCGTTACCTATAACGCTCTTTTTCAGCTCTTCACCTATTGACTTTATATTTTCCATCTCATATAATGAACCTAACGAACGGTAGGTAGGGGATAAAAATGACAGCAAACCGCATTAAAGCTGTAGCACTTTCTCATTTCGCACGCTACGGCTACGAAGGAACTTCATTAGCAAATATTGCTCAAGAAGTTGGGATTAAAAAGCCATCGATTTACGCACACTTTAAAGGAAAAGAAGAGCTATATTTTATATGCTTAGAATCCGCTCTTCAAAAAGATTTACAAAGCTTCACTGACGATATCGAAAAATTTTCAAATTCGTCTACTGAAGAATTGCTCTTACAATTACTAAAGGGCTACGCAAAACGATTTGGTGAAAGTGAAGAATCAATGTTTTGGTTACGAACTTCTTATTTTCCGCCTGATGCATTTCGCGAACAAATTATCGAAAAAGCGAATGCGCACATTGAAAACGTCGGAAAACTTTTATTCCCTATATTTAAACAGGCAAACGAGCAAAGTGAACTGCATAACATTGAAGTGAAAGACGCTCTAGAAGCTTTCCTATGCTTACTGGACGGACTTATGGTTGAACTACTATTCGCAGGTTTAAATCGCTTTGAGACTCGTTTAAACGCCTCTTGGCAAGTATTTTGGCGAGGCCTTTCAAACTGACGGATTGCTCCTTTGCAATGCGTCGTTTTTAAGCCCTTTACCTAACGACTGGTAGGAAGGAGAAATGACAAATGGCATGGATTTATGTAATCTTAGCTGGTATTATTGAAATCTTTTGGGTGATTGGATTAAAACACGCGGAAGCACCACTTGAATGGGCTGGTGTTGCTCTATTAATTACAATTAGTTTCGTCTTATTATTTAGAGCTTATAAAGATTTACCTGTCGGCACTGTATACGCAGTCTTTACAGGTATTGGAGCTGGTGGAATCGTTCTTACTGAGATTTTCGTTTTCGGAGAACCTTTCTCTATCGTAAAAGTTTTATTAATCGGTTTAATCTTCTTCGGAGTAATTGGTTTAAAACGAGTAACAGAAGAAAAAGAAGCGAAGGAGGCTGCATAAAATGGCTTGGGTATTTTTAATTCTAGCTGGTATTTGTGAAATTATTGGTGTACTCTTTATGAAAGTAGCCACTGAAAAGAAAGGCTGGGCACCAAAAGTTATCTTGATCGCTAACTTCGGCGTAAGCTTCTTCTTCTTATCTCTTGCGATGAACACATTACCGATGGGAACTGCTTACGCGATTTGGACTGGAATTGGAACTGCCGGAAGCGCACTTCTAGGCATCCTTATTTTCCGAGAATCAGCGGATTGGCGTCGTCTTGCTTTCTTAAGCTGCATTTTATGCGGCGCTGTTGGCTTAAAACTATTAAGCTAACGTGAGGTGAATGTCATGTGGAAAGAACAAGGAAAGAAAATATTAGCATGGATCACACTTTGTATCGTCATTCTATTACAAATAAGTTTTCATATAATAGAATCATTGTTTCATAAAGTATTATCCATTCTCACATTCCTTCCTAACATGACACTTGAAATTATATCGATTGTTTGGTCCATTATCGCCTCCATTGCAATCGTCATTATATGGAGTATCGCCAAACTATGGAATAAGTTATTTAAAAAGGACAGTACTTCTGAAAAAGAGTAACTGTCCTTTTTTATATTCATTCAGACTTTCTGTAGAAGTTAGATGTGATAAGACAAAACAGACCAATTATAACAATACTTATACCAATTCCTTTATGCAAATTAGGAAACGGTGATGGTATGTCTGAATAAAAATTTGATAACAAAAGACCTATTGACAAAAATAATACTCCTATTTCAAATAACAATTTTCGTTTCCCCATTGTTCCCCCTCCAATTTTTTTCATACATTCCTTTCTTTTGGACATACTACCCAAAAAAGGAGTGGATAATATGCAAAATTCTATACATAAGCAAATCCTATTTTTATTTTTCCTATTTCTTATTCTCATCATCGTTTTCAGCTTTATATTACATACTCCGAAAGATGTGCCAAATAGCGTTTCTTTTTATAAACTACTGCTCTCGTATTGTCGTTATTGAAGAAGGTGCCTTTTTTTAAGGCACCTTTTAAAATTCTCTTTTTTTATATATTTTTACTGAAACAAAGATAGATATTATGAACATGCATATTGAACTAACGAATAACATGCTGTTATATAATTGAATTTGTTCCAAGTTGATTTGAAACAAAGTTTCTAAAATAACAATCGGCGCCATGAATATTACTATTGTAATAAGAATAGTTTTTTTATATCCTAACCAAAAAGATATTGGTAGAACAAAGCTTAAATACACTAAAATAAAGCTAATACTAGCAACCATTGTCGTTTCAATAAATTCAAATAAGTTAACCTCGCTCTTCATTCCTATCGTGAAACAACCGACCGTTACACTTATAAAAAGAATAATTATTGCTACTATATATTTCGCATACACAATTTGTTTTCTCAATATTGGTAAACTATTTACTATAACTTCACTCTCATTTTTACTATCTGCTTCAAATGTTTTTACTGTTGCCCCAATTGTAATAATTACTGACATAATGATGAATAAATTTTCCGTATCTGTTAAGGCCATATAAAAGAAAACAGGATACAGTATGTACCAAATTAAAAATTTCCATTGAATGATGAAATCTTTTAAAATTAGTTGCTTGATCATGTATTACACCTCCTAATATGAAAATGTCCCTTCTATAACTCTGCCTCCTGAAACATTTTCATTGAGAGGAACATGGATACGAATATACTCACTAATACTCCGATACTAAGAACACCCATTGCTTGTGTAGCCTCTTGAGAGTGAAGTACTTTTAACATAATTGTTTTATCACCAAAAATATTGCACATAAGACCAATCATACCCATTAAAGGAAAAAGCATAATCAAATTCAAGACAGTAATAACTTTATATCCCCCAATGTAATTAGTCGGTATCGTTACTGCACAATAAATCAAAGTTGCTACTATTGCTGAAAATATTGCATATCCAGGCATAACTATATCTCTGTTCAATAAAATATTCCCTAATATTACGACTATAAAAGTTACACTCAAACCAGCCATAATAAATAATGTGCTTGAAATATATTTAGCTATAATTATCTCTTTTCTCGTTATAGGCAAACTCACTAATACTTTTTCTGCTTTACTTTTCTCGTCATAATAAAAAGAAATATATATAATCGTACTACATGTTATAAATACTCCTATTGCAATCCCCATTGGTTCGACGGAATTCTTAAAAATAGATAAAATAGGGATTAAAAAATAGAAAGGAAACATCTTCTTCTGTAAAAAAAACTCCTTCAAAATCAACTGTTGCATATGAATTCTCCTCTCTATAAATCACGCGTTTCATAAATTTTAATTGTAAGAAGCATAGAAACGATATAGACACTAGCTAGTGTGATTAATCCAACTATAAATATGCCAAAATGTAATGGATTCATAATCCAATTTATAAATGGTGGTGTAGCTTTGTTCAGATCATCACTAATAAACATCCAAAGAAGTACACCAATCCCCATTGCTGCCGCTGATACTATACTTCTCATGCCCTTTGATTTTGTACCATAATAACTAGGAAAAAATGTCGCCACAAATACTAAAGAATAAATCACTCCACTTACCACTACATACCATGGAATTTCAATATAAAAATTAGGATGGTATACACCAATATCATCAATAACAGCAATACCTCTTAAAAGGAATACAATTATCATAGTTGAAACCATGGCACCGACAATAAATATTGCACAGGAAATATATCTAGCAATAATGATATCCTTCCGACTTACTGGTAAACTATTTATAATAATGTCACTTTTATTTCTTTCATCCATAAAGGTTAACGTCATAACGGAGGAGAGGGTTATAAATAGACAACTCATCGGAAATAAAAATTCACCACTTGGCTCTAACATAAAAAACAAAAGAGGCATAACAAAATTCACTAACCACATTACCCGAAAAAAGAACAAATCTTTATATACGAGCTGACGCATAGGCACCTCTCCCTTTCGCAGTGTAAACGATAATGTCATCTAATGTAGGCTTTTCTAGTACAACCTCATTTCCAAACCAATCGATGATTCCTTGTTTATCCTTCGCTAAACCTTCAAAACCAAACTTACTTTTTCGTAATCCAACAAATAGTTCTTTTCCTTCTCGGTCTAATAAATCATTACTGCCTTTTACGATTACGTAGTTCTCCATTAAGTCTTCTTTTTCACCAGTAAATATAATTTCTCCATCATTGATGAACGTAACATAATCTGCAATGCGCTCTAAATCTGTTGTAATGTGCGTTGAGAATAATACGGATACTTCATCTTCCATTACAATTTCTTGCAACATATCAAGTAATTCACTTCGAACAACTGGATCTAACCCTGCTGTCGGTTCGTCCATAATAATAAACTCTGCGTGGTGCGAAAGTGCGATTGCAATCGCAAATTTCATTTTCATTCCTTTTGATAATTCTTTAATTTTTTTATACTTTGGAACTTGTAATCTATGCATATACGATTGATACTGCTCTTCGTCCCACTTTTTATATAACGGTGCAATAATACGCTTCATTTGTTCACACGTTAAATCTTCGTAATAATGATTTTCATCATATACAAAGCCGATATTTTGTTTTATTTCCTTTTCAGCTTTCTTATTGTCCTTGCCAAAAATTTTTATATCTCCGTTATCTTTTTTAATTAAATTCATAATCATTTTGATCGTCGTACTTTTCCCGGCCCCATTCGGTCCGACAAACCCCATAATATATCCGCGTGGTAACGTAAAACTTATATTTTTCACTGCGAAACCTTCATAACTTTTACAAACGTTTTTTAACTCTAACATCTCTCTCATTCCCCCTTATATAAAAACGCAATCATCTGCTGTAATTCTTCAAGTGAAAGCTGCAACGCTTTACTTTCATTCACAATCTCTTCCGCTTTACTTTCCAATAGGCGAAGCCTTTGTTCTTTTAATAGTTCATTATTTTTACGTGAAACATAGGTCCCCTTCCCAGCAACAGTTTCTATATATCCTTCTTTTTCAAGCTCCTCGTATGCACGCTTCGTTGTAATGACACTAATTTGTAATTCCTTCGCTAAGCTACGAATAGACGGTAATTGATCTCCACCCTTTAAACCGCCATTTAAAATAAGCTGGCTTAATTGTTTTCTTATTTGCACATAAATAGGGTCTTGGGAAGAATTCGAAATAATAATATTCATGTTTTCCTCCAGTTTGTGTATATACTGTATATACCTTATATATACAGTATATACACACCATCCTATTTTTGGCAAGAAAAAAAGACCAACATTTTCCTGTTGGTCTTTCGTATATGTATCACTTTTCAAAGCGATCTAACATCTCGTCTCTCATTCCGAAACTTACTACTGCAATTCCTATATACATAAACAGAAGGAATGCCGGATGAACTGTGTTGTACCAGCTGCTGTCAACGATTAAGTAAATCGTTAATGCCACAACAAGAACAAACGCTAAGATAAACATATAAAAGTGTCTTGTACTACCCATGATAAACTCCTCTCTTCTCACTTCACCATTCAACAGTTTATTTTATCGAATAATTCGATATGACTCAAGGTTAACTTTCTGTTATGTAATCAAGTTCCACCTTTACAATGTCCTCACATGCTATTGAAATGATTGTTCCTTGTTTATCAATCGCCGTCACTTCTCTATTATCCATTACACGATTTGCTACTCTTTCTAACACTTTTCCTTGGTCTCGATAGCAAAATTCTTTTACATCTTTAATTGTTTCTCCATTTTCTAAATGGTATACCATTCTATAACATCGATATCCCAAAATTTCACCCCCGTCTTGTTCGTTTTTTCACATATACATAAAAATGAGTAATCTTTGCCTCATCACATCTTCTTAATTTCAATAAAATTCTAACAAAAATAAATACTTTTATCAAACCGACTTTTTCAACAAAACTACCTATAAAACTACACCTTTACACCATTAGGAAACAAAAAACATATTTTTTTAACATTTTCTTCACTATTTCTGCATAAAGTGAAACTTTAATCAGTGGGGATTTTTGTTCATCCCCACTGATTATTAGTTGAACCAATCGGGCATTTACGGACAGTTTATCTCCCACCTGGCTTCTTTGCACCAGCTAAGTTTTGAGTTGGGAGTTTACTGTCCGTTAATGCGGGACAAATTATCCATACAAAAAAAGAACCCGCCTCAGCGAGTTCTTCCTTTGTTATTTTAATCAAACTTGTACAGGAGCTGGCTTCGCATAACGTAAAACTGGTTTACGTGCAGCCATCGTTTCGTCTAAACGTTTAATGACTGTCGTATGCGGTGCTTCTTGTACAACTTCTGGATTTTCTTCTACTTCTTTAGCGATTTGAATCATCTTATCAATGAAACCATCTAATGTTTCTTTTGATTCTGTTTCTGTCGGCTCAATCATAATACATTCTTCCACATTTAATGGGAAGTAAATTGTTGGTGGATGATAACCGAAATCAAGCAGACGTTTTGCAATATCTAATGTACGTACACCAAGTTTCTTTTGACGACGACCTGATAATACAAATTCATGTTTACAATGTCTATCGAATGGAAGATCGTAGAATGGCGCTAATCTTCTCATCATATAGTTCGCATTTAATACCGCATACTCAGTTACTGCACGCAATCCATCTGGCCCCATAGAGCGAATATACGTGTATGCACGAACGTTAATTCCGAAGTTACCATAGAATGGTTTCACACGACCAATTGCTTCTGGACGGTCGTAGTTGAAGTGATAACCATTTTCGGTTTTCTCTAAAATCGGTTTTGGTAAGTACGGAATTAAATCAGCTTTCACACCTACTGGACCAGAACCTGGGCCACCACCGCCGTGAGGACCTGTAAATGTTTTATGAAGGTTTAAATGCACAACGTCAAATCCCATATCTCCTGGGCGTGCTTGGCTTAATACCGCATTTAAGTTTGCACCATCATAGTATAATTTACCGCCTGCATTATGGACGATTTCTGCCATTTCTAAAATATTTTCTTCGAATAGACCTAATGTATTAGGATTTGTTAACATAAGTGCTGCTGTTTCTTCGTTTACAACACGTTTTAAGTCTTCTAAGTCAACAAGGCCATTTTCATTTGATTTTACTGTAATTGTTTCAAAACCAGCTACAGTTGCAGATGCTGGGTTCGTTCCGTGAGCAGAGTCAGGCACAATTACTTTCGTACGGTTAAAGTCACCATTCGCTTCATGGTATGCACGAATTAACATTAAACCTGTCCATTCTCCGTGTGCACCAGCTGCTGGTTGTAAAGTAACAGTATCCATACCTGTAATTTCAATTAAATGCTCTTGTAAGTCGTACATTAATTCCATTGCACCTTGTACTGTCTTTTCATCTTGCAACGGATGAATATTTGCAAATCCTGCGAAACGAGCTACACTCTCATTAATTTTCGGATTATATTTCATCGTACAAGATCCAAGTGGATAGAATCCAGAATCCACACCGTGGTTACGGTTTGAAAGTGCTGTATAGTGGCGCATAATATCAAGTTCAGATACTTCTGGTAGCTCTGCATCTTCTACTCGAATATAATCGCTCTCAAACACATCTTCTAGTTTCACTTCTTCTACATCTAATTTGGGTAAGCTATATCCTATGCGTCCTTCTTTACTCACTTCAAAGATAAGTGCTTGGTCTTGGTTCTTCATTGGATAGCCCCCATTTCGTTTACAAGTGTGTCAATTTCCTCTTTTGTACGAAGCTCAGTTACTGCTACAAGCATATGGTTTTCATGCTCTTTATAATCACGGCCTAGATCGTAACCGCCGATAATATTCTTTTGTAATAATGCATCGTTTACTTCTTTCACTGGACGTTTGCAATCTACAACAAACTCATTGAAGAATGGTCCAGCAAATGTTACTGTGAAGCCTTTCGCTTCAAATTGACGTTTTGCATATTGTGCTTTAGAAATGTTTTGACGTGCCATTTCTTTCACACCTTGTTTGCCAAGTGCCGTCATTGCAACAGAAGCTGCTAATGCATTTAACGCTTGGTTTGAACAAATGTTAGATGTCGCTTTATCACGACGAATATGCTGTTCACGTGCTTGTAACGTTAATACAAATCCACGTTTACCATCTGAATCTACAGTTTGTCCAACAAGACGTCCTGGAATTTTACGCATAAATGCTTTCGTTGTTGCAAAGTAACCACAGTGCGGTCCACCAAACTGCGTTGGAATACCGAATGGTTGTGCATCACCGATTACAATATCAGCACCAAATTTCCCTGGTGGTGTTAATGCGCCTAATGATAATGGATTTGAAGAAACGATAAATAATGATTTTTGTTGATGAACGATTTTTTCAATATCAGCTAATTTTTCAACTTGTCCGAAGAAGTTTGGATATTGAACGATTACACAAGCAACTGTATCATCTACTTCACTTTGTAATACGTCTAAATCTGTTACACCATCTTTATGATTAATTTCAACAACTTCAAGATTTTGACCTTTTGCATACGTTTCAAGCACTGCTCTTGATTCTGGATGAACCGCGCTAGATACAAGAATTTTCTTTTTGCGAGTATGGCCAGCTGCTAACATTGCCGCTTCAGCTAAAGCTGTCCCCCCGTCATACATAGAAGAGTTTGCTACATCCATTCCTGTTAATTCACAAATCATTGTTTGGAATTCAAAGATTGCTTGTAATTCCCCTTGTGAAATTTCCGGTTGGTATGGTGTGTAAGCTGTATAAAATTCTGAGCGAGAAATAACATGATCTACAATTACTGGAGCATAATGATCGTATACGCCTGCTCCTAAGAAAGAAGCGTATTCTTTTAAGTTAGCATTTTTACTAGCCATTTGAGATAGCTCTTTTAAAAGCTCTGGCTCTGATTTTGCTTCTTTAATTTTTAAATCCCCTTTAAAACGAACACTCTCTGGAATATCAGAGAATAATTCATCGATCGTTTGAACGCCGATCGTTTGTAACATTTCTTTTTTGTCTTCTTCTGTCATTGGAAGATAACGATGCAACATGAAATCTACCCCTCTCCCCGTTACTTTGAACGTTTGTAAAATGGTGTTGGAACAACTACTGCTTTGACGCGTTTATTACGAATTTCAATTTCTACTTCTGTATCAACTGCTGCGTATTTTACATCAATTAGTGCTAAACCAATGCTTTTCTTTAACGTTGGAGATTGTGTACCACTCGTTACTTCCCCAATTTTTTCTTCACCAATAAATACAGGGTAATGCGTACGAGGAATTCCACGTTCGATTACTTCGATGCCGACTAATTTACGAGGCGCACCGTTTTCTTTTTGCTCTTTTAACGTTGCTTTTCCAAAGAAGTCTGCTTCTTTATTTGTTTTTACCGCAAAGCCAATTCCAGCCTCAATCGGTGTAATATCTTTTGATAATTCTTGTCCATAAAGTGGTAATGTTGCTTCGAATCGAAGTGTATCACGAGCACCTAAACCACATGCTTTTAAGCCCTCTTCTGCTCCAACTTCAAGAAGTTTCTCCCAAAGTTTTGCAGCATCTTCACTCTTACAGTAAATTTCGAATCCATCTTCACCTGTGTAACCTGTACGAGATACAAGTGCTGGAATTCCATCTACAAGAATATCGTTTTTAAATTTAAAGAACTTAATTTCTTTCAAATCTTCTGACACAACTTTTTGTAAAATGCCTTCTGCTTTTGGTCCTTGAATTGCAAGCTGTGCAACTTCACTAGAAACATTGACTACTGTCGCATCGCCAATTACATGACTTGCTAGCCATTCGTAATCTTTCTCGATATTTGATGCATTGATTACTAATAAATAGTCTTCTTCACCACGTTTGTAGATTAATAAATCATCTACTGTACCACCATTTTCGTAGCACATAGCTGTATATTGTGCGCCCCCTACCTTTAAGGTAGATACGTCATTTGTAACAACACGTTGTAAAAATGCTAAACTATCTACACCTTTTACTTCAACTTCTCCCATATGAGATACATCGAACAAACCTGCAGCTGTACGTACAGCTTCGTGTTCTTCTTTAATGCTTGAAAATTGAACTGGTAATTCCCAACCACCGAAGTCGATTGTTTTTCCACCATACTTCGCGTATACATCAAATAACGGTGTACGTTGTAATGTAATCATGCTCTCTCCCCCTTATGCTTTGACAAATCAATAAAAGTTGCTTCCCTTTTCTAAACATTTTCATTCTGAAAAGATAGGATATACGGAATCTCATTATATTTTTTTATGAAAGCGTAAATAAAAAATCACTTTCTTGGATAAAATACGAAAGATTCCACACATTTCACACCATTATCCTAACATCATTCGCTATATTTCATCAATATTCTAGCATAAAAAATAATTTAGAATTTTTTATGCTAAAACACAATAAATACAGCTTTTGAGATTTAATACTTTATTATTGTCTATCATATAGCCTTTAATAACGATAATTATGCCTTCTTTTAAGGAAAATCATCATACATTAAAAATAATTACTTTAGTTTATAAAAGGTGGGAGAGTTGTAATGAATGTCGATATTTCCGTAGATCGGACATGGCAAAACAATTTTTTAAATAGAATTGACGAAGATGGTCCTTGGACAAATTGGGATTTATATCACTTAGCTTATGAAACAGAAAAATCGTTACTTGTTCCTACTTTTGATGGACTACAAGCACCGAAACATTTATCCCATTTCACACCGCTTCCGCATCAATTAGAAGTCGCTCAAAATGTGATTGAACAAATGAACGGTAAAGCGATTCTAGCAGATGAAGTAGGCCTTGGAAAAACAATCGAAGCTGGACTTATTTTGAAAGAATACATGGTCCGCGGGCTTGTGAAAAAGGTACTTATACTTGTCCCAGCTTCTCTCGTATCACAATGGGCATACGAACTGAATACAAAGTTTTTCATTCCCGCTGTAGCACAAAAGAAAAGCTACTCATGGGAACAAGCTGACGTAATCGTATCATCAATTGATACTGCGAAACGTTCACCACATCGCGATATCGTGTTGAACTTGGAATATGACCTTATTATTATCGATGAAGCACATAAACTGAAAAATAATAAAACAAAAAACTATGAATTTGCACAACGATTAAAAAAGAAGTTTTGCTTATTACTAACCGCTACTCCTGTTCAAAATAAGATTGATGAAATTTTTAACCTTGTTTCTTTATTAAAGCCAGGACATTTAGGCAATCAATCCAACTTTGAAGAATATTACGCTTCCAAAAATCGTTCAGCCGAATCAGATGAAGACTTAAAAGCTCTCATTAATAAAGTAATGGTGCGAAATAGACGACATAATACCGGTATCGATTGGCCGAAGAGACATGTACGTACAATTTTTGTTGAGTTTAATGAACAAGAACAAGCTCTATATAATGATATCGAGAATTGGCGAGGACAAGACGCCTTCACATCTGCTTTCTCATCGTTAACTTTAAAACGGGAAGCGTGTAGTAGTCGTGAGGCTGTTTACTATTCATTGAAAAAGCATGTAGAAAAAAGACAGAAAGAAAACGAACATTATATAAAAGATCCACATATCGATGTGCTAATGGACAAAATTAATCATATTCCTTTCAACTCAAAAGCAAATAAAGCTCTTGAGCTTATAAAAGAAATTGACGATAAAGTCGTTATCTTCACAGAATATCGAGCGTCACAAATGTACTTACAATGGTTTTTACAACAACACGGTATTTCTTCCGTTCCATTCCGCGGCGGGTTTAAACGCGGGAAGAAAGATTGGATGAAGGAGCTTTTCCAAAACCACGCACAAGTATTAATTGCAACTGAAGCTGGTGGTGAAGGGATTAACTTACAGTTTTGTAGCCATATGATCAATTATGATTTGCCATGGAATCCAATGCGTCTTGAGCAAAGAATCGGACGTATTCACCGTCTCGGTCAAAAAAATGATGTTCATATTTATAACTTAGCTACAAAGCATACTGTTGAAGAACATATTCTGAAACTGTTATATGAAAAAATCAACTTATTCGAGCGTGTTATCGGTGAACTCGATGAAATTTTAACGAGAATTAATATGAAAAACATCGACGCGCACATTCAAGAAATTTTCGCGCAATCAAAAAGCGAAGGTGAAATTAGAATTAAGATGGAAAACTTAACATCTATTATCGACTTTGCGAAACGAAATGAAGCTGAGGTGCAAGGCTATGCAGCAACATGAAATTCATAATTACTTATACAATTTCTTTGAGGCGAATAACTGTGAAATTTTAGAACGTTCTCCTCATTTATTAGATGTACAGTTAACAATTGAGATGGATAAACTATTAATGAATCGCCCTTTTTATTGGCACTATCTTGAGAAAACGGGAGGCGTACCGAATCCGATGCGCCTTACTCTTATTACAAATCCAGCAAATGAAGAAAATGATGGTGAGCTTATTCACTACGGTTCACCACGTCTACATCAAATTTTCCAAACGACAAAAGAATTAGGCTCATACATACGTTTATATGAGGATGTAAGACATAATGGGGCAACACATACACCGCTCCACCCTTGGCTCGGTATTAATATAAAAGTTTCCTATCAATGTGATCGAAAAAAAGATATCCTTCACTCGATTGGTATTCATCTCATTTCTGGAACAATGATAGCAAACTTCCATGAAACATTAACAAACATTAAACTTACACCAAAAATACCTGATTTTTGTTTTACGCTCTCGCCCATCATTAAACCGCAAAGTGGTTTACAACGTATAGAAGACGCTTTAAAAAATATAATTGCAGAAGATGACCATACGTGGGCAAAAGAAGCAAGAGTGCGTTGGAATCATGATTTAGACCTTTTAAACCGTTTTTATGAAGAAAGTGACGAACTTCCTGAGAGCTATGAAATTGAAAAACAAGCTCTGCAAGAACAGTATGAACCACGTATTACAGTGCAAATTATTAACGGTGGACTCTTTTATGTTACCGCGAATCATTTTCTATCAAAATAAAGCTCCTTCTGCTTTAGAAGGAGCTTTATTTCGAGTTATTCTCTATCCTCATTACGCTCTTGTTGTTTTTGCTTTGCCATGCGTTTTTGATACGCACGATCCTTCGCGCTCACATGATTTGCATCAGTTGGAAGATTTTCTTTCGAACGTCCAATTCCATTGCTCATCTTTCCCACTCCTTTTTACGTTTTTCAGAATACATGTTTATTTTCAGCTAGAGTTACAATCCTTATACAAAAAAATAAGAGCAGCCATTGGCCACTCTTACTCGCTCACATATTTTTGAAACATATCATGGATGCCTTTATTTACTAGGTTCGAGATCTGCTCGTCAGATTTATTCGGATAACGATCACGCAATCTGATAGATGCCTTCACCATTAAATTTTCTAATACAGAACGGCCACCTTCTCCATAAATAATTTCAGCATATTTAACAAGCCTTCCATCCTCTACTGTTGCTGGATTATGATTGAAGAAAAATTTACTCATTGTCTCCACCTCTCTCTTTTGATAACGTTTACATTTATATAGATTATTTATGTTATTTATTTCACAATATTGTATGCATGTATATTTAATTAGTTTCATTATAAAGCAACATATCGATAGTAAATATGTGATTTTCCGTCCATTTTGTGAACAAATCAAAATGAAAGCGTTTCCTTTATTATATACTAAAAAAACTTACTACGCTAGGGGCAATTTTTTTCAATCTACTAACCCCTCGAAAATTGATATATTTTTTCTTTTTCCATTAAACCTTATACAATTTTCAGAAATTATATTATAAAATATATGTATGACTTAAGGAGGCTTTGTATGAATCAAAATAAAAAAGCTATATTAGATCTTGTCTTTTATCTCGTAATCCCATTCCTCATTTGGAAATTTGCAAAACCTTATATCGATCCTTATTACGCGATGTTACTTTCCTCTGTTCCGGGGATTATTTATACACTGTATACCTTTAAAAAAGAAAAACAGTTTAACGTGACAGGGTTCTTTATTTTAATTACACTCATTTCTAATACAACGGTAGATTTATTATCTGGGTCAGCTGAACGAATGTTGTGGAATGATGCATATTATCACATCGTACTCGGTATTATCGTCATCTGTACAATTTTCATAAAAAAACCACTCATGTTATATTTCGCTGCGGATATTGCCGCACTGCAAGGCCATGACCGCGATAAAAGTCGTGAGCTTTATCGTGATAGTCGTATATATCCAGCACTGCAATATTTAACGTTATTTTTCGGACTGCAATTTATATTAAAAAGCTTTTTAAAAATTTATTTCATCTCTGTTTTTGGTGTAGATGGCTATGGTGAAATGAGAGCGATTATGACCGCTGTCGGCTGGGGCATTTCTATTTGTATCGGAATAGGATTCGTATGGGTGAACAATAAAATACATGCCGTTACGGAAGAACAAGAATCCGTGCAGTAAATAAAAATCCCCTAGTGTAATAAGACACTAGGGGATTTTTGGTTTGCTAAACATATGACTAAAATTTAACTTGATTTTTTTCTTTTACTTTTTACATTTCGGTAAAACAAAGCAGCACTCAGCGGCATAACACCAAACCACTTATTCATAAATGGCTCTTTTTCAGCACGGCGTTGTTCTTTCTTTTGTTTTCGATCTTCTTTTGGAGCATCCATATACGACACAAACTGCTGCGTCACAAAGCGAACATAATCATTAGTAGACATATTATCATCACCTCTACTTGATTAGTATGTCCACTTTTTTATACATTAATCTTTTCCTTTAATTCATTCATAATTTGCTTTACAGACTTATTTGTCGTATCGATATGAATATGAGCCTCTTCATAATAAGCTCGGCGTGATTCAAATTTCTTTACGAATGCATCTATATCTTTCTTTTGAAATAGTGGACGTGTCGTATCTTCCCGAAGCCTTTCTGCAATTACATGCGGATCACAATATAAATACACGACAGTTCCGTTCTCTTTCATCCACTTGCGATTTTCCGCTCGTTCAATAATTCCCCCACCAGTTGTAATGATTACATTACGACTCGGTAGTGAACGTAACATTTCACTTTCATATTCGCGAAAAGCCATTTCACCTTCTTCGGCAAAAATATCACGAATTGCCTTCTCTTGCTTCTCTTCGATTTTTTGATCAGTATCTACAACATCCATTTGAAGTTCTTTACTTAACGCTTTTCCAATTGTTGTTTTCCCTGCTCCCATGTAGCCGGTTATGTATATAGATTTCATTTCTTGTCCTCTCAATCGTCATTTATTAATTGTTATTATAACGAAAGATGCTACTTTGTTTAATAAAAAAACGTTTTGTTCTTATACTATAAAGAACAAAACGTAACACTCGCTTTTACTTATAAGTACCTCTTCTCACCCACTGCGTTGCAATCCATTTCTCGCCTTTCGTTACAGGTGCCCCTCCGTGTAACGTAAGCTCGTTTAGTGATTGATCTTGATAAAAATACTCAAAGTATACTGCCATTCCCTTTCTAGGGTGTACAGAAAGATTTAATTTTGGGAAGTACGTTTCTCCGCCTTCTTCTACATCATTTAAATACATTACAAGCGTACTAATACGATTGTTAGCAGCTGATCTACTATGTTCCGTAAAATAATCATAGTGTGCTTTATATTGTTGATCCACTTCATAATTTAAAATGTGCAATCCTTCTCCGTGCGCCACCGGAACATTCATGATAGATGAAATTCGTTTTTCAATCTTTGAAGTAAGTTCATTGTCTTCCAAAAATGCACCGCTACTTGTTCGAATATCATTTACATCACGTGATGAACCAATTTTAGAACGCTCCATTTTATTTTTAGACATTTCAATCAATTCGTCACATTCTTCATCACTTAGTACATTTGCTAATACGACAATAAGAGGTTCTTCGAATTTTGAAATAATGTGTATTTCTCTATCTTCTGTCATAATCGTATTTCCTTTATGATCAAAAATAGTTTGTTCCTTATTTTCACCTATTTGATTGTTGTTTGTCATTTCCCTATTCTCCCTAAAAATAATGATTGGATAGCATGAATATATCATATTCTTTCTACCTTTCTCTTTTTTGAGAAAATTTAAACTTTTAATCATTATATTTATCCATTTCTTCTAAAAAATCAATTCAATTTACAATAGGGAATCCTGGTTTATCTATATATATATTTTACATATTATCCTTCTATCCAATCGACTATTTTCCCATCCTTTTTTCTATACCGAAAACTCACCGTATAGAAAGCTTCCTGTTTGAGTGTACACTGCAAAGCAACGAGAATTAAATCATTTTCAAAGACATAATTTCCACTCGCTTCTCCCTTTTCATACTGAAAGAAAAATGTATCTTCTTTTTCTTTTTGCTGTAAGTCTTTTTTTATATCTGTAATAGATCGGTTAAGTAATTCATCCAATAAAAATTTTTGTTCTATTCCTATATAAAAATTTTTATCTGTAAACAACATATTTGTTTCGTATATAAAAAAAGAAGTTAATAAAATAAGAAAGATAATCGTTCCAGGCATTGTAAATCCCTTTTGCTTTCTCATACGTTTATTCCTATTTCGCTATATCGCATAACTACACCTTCATATATTTTCCCACTAGTATCTTTCACATTTATAATGAGTACATGAGGTGTTAGTTTGTAAGAAACCGTTCCAATATTTTGTAAAACAACTTCCCTCCCGCGCCTATTTACCTTTCTTATAAGACGACTATTCTCTTTTTCATACGATACTTCACTCCCATTACGCGATCGGAATTGTAAAATACTTTCTCCATTTTCAAATGCTAGCTGTTCTCCAGATGATACTTCACGAAACTCCAATTGCATTTGCCCTAAATACACATCCCACTCCCAATCATTTAACCCTTTCGACTGTTTATTTTCCATTTCAATGAAATGTAGGCGGGGAAAGAGCAAAAAAAATATTGATAATAGAAACAGACATACAATCATTTCTATTAATGAAAAACCAAATTCTAATTTATTTTTTCTCCTACATAAAAGCATTGTTCCATCATTCTGTCTTTCACATCTTTCCACATGGTACAAACTTCATTGCCTCCCCAATATGTGTAATACACAATTCCATTTATATTCTTTTCTATTATTCGCTTTTCTTCATTTCCATACATATATATAGCTGCTTCTTTTTTTAATAATCCAGTTGCCTTATAACGAATTTGTATATTTTTTCTTTCTTGCATAACTAATACTGTTTGCGGTAGTAGTAACGATACAGCCATCATTAAAACACTTAACGATACAATCATTTCAGCCATTATGGATCCTTTTTGACATTTCACGATACGTAAATCTCCCTCTTCCAAGCTGAAATACAATTTCATATTTATAATTTCTATACGAAATTATAATCGTACCACCTCTATTAATATTTCCACTTGGATTATATGTCATCGGATTTGGAAACGTATGCAAATCAATTTGTATATCTTCTTCATACTCTCGCTTAACGATATAATACTTTGTACCTGACTCTTTTATAGCATACATATTTCTATCTTTATGCCAACGTAATGTGTAGTGCTTTTGACGGTTTATCGCTAATTGCTGCATATACAAAATATCATTTGAAAACTGTCTCAAAAATTGTTCAACTTTTTGTCGCTCGTATAAGGAATGAACACTAAAATACGTAACTATACTTAATACAGAAATAACAAATAAAACGAGTAACATTTCTAAAAAAGTAAACCCTTGTTGTTTCACAATGCCCTAATTGATACTGTGCCATCATCTGATATATGAATAGATTCGCCATTCGGACACTTATCAGTTGTAATATACTTTTCATCTGCCAGTTCTTTTAACGATGGAATTTTATTATGTTGTAATTGATATACTTGTATTTGCGCTTCTATAGATTTCATGTAAGCTGCACACCCTTTTCCTTGGACCGATGAACGCTGTGTAACTACATTTGGAATAATTAATAGTAATAATATAGTTATGACAACCATTACTAATAGCATCTCTAACAGAGTAAATCCTTCCTCATTCTGCATACAAATGCCCCCTAAATAGAATTCATCATTTGAAACATCGGCATAATCATCGCTAAATACATAAGGACAACGATTCCTCCAATACATGTAAATAAAATAGGCTGAATGATAACTAACATATGTTTAATTTTTCGTTCCATCTTTTCCATAATAAGATCGCTATAGTCACCTAATTCAATCCCTAAATTGCCATTTGCTTGTCCATGCGTAATAACATAAGAAAGTTCTTTCTCGTAATACCCACTTTTAGCAATGATAGATTGTAACTGTTCTCCTCCAATTAATTGTCTTTCAATCCGATTCGCTTCATATTGAAAGAACGGATGATATCTTTGCTCCATCATTATTGTTAAAGCTTCGCATACTGATAGTCCACCATTTAATAAACCACTCAACTGAGTAGCAAAATAATGTGAATGCTTTAAAATAAGAAGTGTTTTGATGAGAGGAATACGAAGCATGATTTTTACCTGTCTAATATGTGGAAGTTTCCTAAAATACAACATGTATAAACTACATCCAATAATAACAGTTAAAATAGCGGTTAAAATAATGTATGGTAGCAGTTTTATTGCACTTAAAATTTGTTCTGTAAGTAGTGGTGTATTAGAACCGAACGAACTATAAACCATTTCAACCTGAGGTAATAAAATGAGGTTAAAAATAAAAAGCATGATTAGTAGAAAAAACATCAAGAACATAGGATACTGCATTATTTTCATCATGTCTTTCCTATACTTATCTTTCTTATAAAGAAGTGCACTTCCTTGTTGCAAAGCAAAAGAAATATCACCATGTTGCTCGGCATAAAATAGATAACTTAACATGTCCTGATGAAACTTTAACTGATGAAAAGAATCGTGTAGACTTTTCCCATCTTTTAACCCCTCAATCATGCGCTGCAATTGTACTTTCTTTTCTACAGGTAATTGAAACTGTAAAAATTCTAATGCTTGTAAAAGAGAGTAGCCTTTTTCTAATAATTCTCCTAAACGTTTCAACAATACTACTTGATCACTTAAACTCCAAGTTTTCTTAAACATAAACATCTTCTTCTAAAAAACCTAAAGCATATCCTTTTCGTATTGACGATTCTAAAGTCTCATGTTTGTAAGTAACACATTCTCCATCTGCATCTTTAAGTGCTTGTTTTAACTCATGTCCATATAGTAGCTCATAAATGCTTGCTTGCCTTACTTGCCTCATTGATTTACATAAAGTTGAGCACTTTCCTCTGCAAAACGGACACTTCAATTCGACAAGTCGCTGTGCAGCTACAGCCAATAAAGACTGTTCAATCTCTTGCCTCGTTATACCATAATCCATGAAACGAATGATTGCTCCTTTCGCATCATTCGTATGCAGCGTTGTCATTACTAAATGTCCTGTCAAACTTGCTCTTATAGCTATTTTTGCTGTTTCCTCATCCCGGATTTCACCGACTAAAATAATATCTGGATCATGACGTAAAATAGCCTTTAATCCTGTTTCATATGTGAGACCCGCTTTTTCATTTATTTGAATTTGTAATACATCGTCACTTCTTTTTTCAACCGGATCTTCAAGTGTAATGATGCGATGTGTTTTCTTTTTTCTAATTACTTCTAATAATGCATACATTGTCGTCGTCTTCCCAGATCCAGTCGGTCCAGTAAACACGAGTAGCCCCTGTGAATATCGTAAAAACGAGAGTAGTTTTGCTGCCGTACTTGGAAATAGCGAAAGATGTGATAAGGGCTGAACAGATGCTTGTAAATGAAGGCGAATAACGAGACTTTCTTGATATACTGTTGGAAGTGTTGAAAGGCGTAAATACACTTCTTGTCCATCAATTTGCAAATACAACGAACCATTCTGTGGCTTCCGTTTCTCTCCTATGTCCATAGATGCTAAAAATTTGAAATGTGAGACAAGTTTTTCTCCAAACTCCTTTTCAATACACTGTCTCGTCATTAAATCTTTTCCTATACGTAGTTGCACTGCTACATCCTTCTGCCGGGGCACAATATGTAAATCTGACGCTTGTACCCTACACGCCTCTTTTAAAATTGTATTCGCAAAAATTTCAATCCCATTCATCACTTTTCCCTCCTCACTATGTATATAGCATGAAAACATGCACAATAAAAATTTGGACTTTTGTATTTTCAATAGAGGAAAAAGGAAAAATATGTTTGTGAAATTATGAACAATTTCCGAATTATTGTCTGAAATTACCTATACTCATGTTTATCTGTATTATAATGTTATTATCTTGGATAAAGTGATAAAGGTGGAGATCCTCATGGAACAAGCTTTAAAAATTACAGGTGTATTATCTGACCCAACTCGTTATTACATTTATAAATATATTTCGCAAAAACATAGTTACGTAACGGTACAAGAAATTGCAGATGAATTCGATATTCATCCAAACGTAGCGCGTTTACATTTATCTAAATTAGAAGATGTTCATATGCTAAAATCGGAAACGAAGAAAACTGGAAAAGGCGGAAGACCGAGCAGATTATATGTCTTATCTGAAGATGTTATCCAATTACAATTTCCATTCCGTGATTATCAATTATTAGCAAGAATCGCATTTAATTCTTTACTTAGCCTTGGCGCTGCTGGTGAGAAAGCGCTATACGAAACAGGAAAACAATTCGGAGCTGAATTAATGCAACAACATATGCAACGTTTAAATGTGAGTGAAGATGCTTTAACAGTGGAACAAAAAGTTCAAATTGCAAAAGAAGCTTTCTCAACAGCTGGCTTATCACCTGCATTTGAATTAAGTGCAGATGGAACAAAAATTTTCTATGATGTACACAATTGTCCATTTAAAGAAGTTGCTGTTCATCATCCAACTGAAATTTGTAACATGCACGGAGATATGATGAAAGGAATTTTTGAAATCCTATTCCCTAACATGGAATTAACTCGAAATGATAGTCTATTAGATGGATGTAAATCTTGTAATTATAAACTAACAATTTAATTTCTCATATAAAAAGAAGCCAATAATAATTGGCTTCTTTTTATATGAATGAATATTTACAATAGTAAGAAAAATAAACTATAATGAGGTGAGGTTTACTTTTTTTAGAAAAGGAGGGAGATGGCATGGAGCGCATGTTTCGCGTTCTCGGCTTTTGGACTGGAATTTTCTCGGTTATGTTTTACGTAGGGGATATGCAACAGACCGCACTACTATTTTTAGGACAAACAGGTTTCTTCGTACTTTTAAGCTATTTAAAATTAACAGAGCGTATGTATATATACGTATTTGGGGCATATTTAACTGTTTTCTTCATAGGATTTACATACTACACGACGTTTTTACTTGTCCCTGGGGCTGGACATTAAAAGATGGCATTTTGCCATCTTTTTTTAATTCCGGAATTTCCTAGTTGACTTATAAGTTTTATTGCCTTATATTCTATATAACAGATTGGAATTAGGGGGAATCAACATGAATACACTGCTTGTCGGAATTAACGTTGCAGTCATGCTCATTTTAGTTGGCGTATTATATTATATGCAACGTAAGCATGTATCTTTTAATAAACGTGTATTTACTGCTTTAGGAGTCGGAATTATATTCGGTCTTATATTACAATTTATTTATGAACCAACTTCTAAAGTAATTATTGAATCAAATACTTGGTTTGGCTTAATCGGTAACGGTTATGTGAAATTACTTCAAATGATCGTTATGCCACTTATTTTAGTATCTATTATTTCAGCCTTTACAAAATTACAGTTAACGAAAAACCTTGGTAAAATCAGTGGTCTTATTATCGGAATTTTAATTCTTACTACAGGAATCGCTGCAGCTGTCGGTATCGCTGCAAGTGCAGGATTTGATGTATCTGCAACAGGCTTGCAACAAGGTGATGCAGAATCTGCTCGTCTGAAACTAGTTGAAGAAAGATTTACTTCTATTGAAAAGACAACAATTCCAGATAAATTATTAGAGCTATTACCTACAAATCCGTTTCTTGATTTAACAGGCGCTCGTCCAACATCAACAATTTCTGTCGTAATATTTGCAGCCTTTATCGGCATTGCCTTTATAGGTGTAAAACGAAAATATCCAGAACAAGCAGAACTATTTAAGAAAATGCTTGATGCTGTATATGCAATCGTAATGCGTATGGTAACATTAATTTTACGCCTTACTCCATACGGCGTATTAGCTCTTATGGCAAAAACAGTTGCTGGTAGCGATATAAATGCTATTTTAAAACTTGGTAACTTCGTGTTAGCCTCTTACGTAGCACTTATCGTAATGTTTATCATTCACTTATTATTAATTGCATTGTCTGGTTTAAATCCAATTCAATATTTGAAAAAAGTGTTCCCTGTACTAACTTTTGCATTCACATCTCGCTCTAGTGCTGGTGCGATGCCATTAAATATTGAAGCTCAAAAAGAAAAGCTTGGTATTTCCGAAGGAATTGCAAACTTCGCAGCTTCATTTGGGGTATCTATCGGACAAAACGGTTGCGCAGGTATTTATCCAGCAATGCTTGCAATGATGGTCGCTCCAACTGTAGGAATTGATCCATTACAACCACAATTTATTTTAACTTTAATCGCTGTTATCGCTATTAGCTCATTCGGTGTTGCCGGAGTTGGTGGCGGCGCAACATTCGCAGCTTTAATCGTACTATCTACAATGAACTTACCAATCGGTATTGTTGCTCTAGTTATCTCGGTTGAGCCATTAATCGATATGGGGCGTACAGCTCTTAACGTAAGTGGTTCTATGACAGCAGGTCTTATTTCAAGTAAATGGCTTGGTGAATTAGATCAAGATACGTACAATCAAGATGATACAAAAACTGGTGAAATTGCTTCATAATGAAAAAAAGACGCTAACATACAATTGTTAGCGTCTTTTTTATTCCGTTCCCTCTTTATAGATTTTATCTTGAGAATTCTTACTCCAAGTATTCTTCTAGTTGCTCTTTTAACTCCTCCTCAATCTCATAACAAGATTCATCAACAAGTTCCCCTACTTTCTTACTCCCAAAAATGTTTGAATGAATTGACATTCCTAAAAAGATTCTTTCGCATTTCCAAATTGGAATATAGTGAAATTCAATCATCTCTTTTTCTTCATCTAATATAGCTATGGCAACTGATGAATAATAACCCACCTCAAAGGGATTCTCTTTTTCTCTTGCAAATCCCATATCTAATTCCATGTGTTTTTCTATGTATAAATGCGCATACTCTTTATGCAGTTTAAGTGATATTCGCTCTATTTCCTTCTCCATACATTGAATGTTCTCTTTTAACTCCAACGTAAACTCCTGTTCTTTATATTTCATTTTCGCCTCCTGAAACATAGAAAAAGAGAATATGATAACATATCCTCTTTCCTCAAATATATTTCATTATCTCACAGCCCGTCCTTTTCACAAATAACCATTTTGTTCGCACCATTTATGAAATTGTCCTACGTCTACTCCAACTAACACGATATCCTTTAGCTCTACATCAATGATTTGTTCTCCAATTACAATAGCAAACTGCGATGCTAATTTTGTCTCGTTTTTCTTTACAATTCCAATTCGGTTCCGATGCGGTCCATCTTTTATATATGCTTTTTGTCCTACAATATCAAAGTTCAAAATTCTCACCTCTTTTACTGCGCTCAAATTGGAAATACGATCTCCACCTCGGAAAATTTCCTTTCATTGCACTATTTCTCTATATATATGACGAAACAATAAAAGAGTCCTTCCTTCTTTACAATTATTTTTTCTTTGTTTCATTTTTGTGATTGAAACGTAAAGTTTATAATAAAATACACTTGGAAGCGCTTTCTATGTAATTTTTTATGTTATAATATATAAGTAGAACTTCGTAAAGAGGGTTAAAAAATGAATACAAAAATGATTAAAAAAGTAATTGAAGCATTAAAAGTATATGGCTTTCAGGATGTATCATTCTGTGACAAAACGAAGCAATTTTTATTTCATAACGAAACCGATATTATGAGCGGCTATGCAGAAATAACATATAGTAGTCAATTTGAAAAATTCAACGTACAAATTCATCCAATTGAAACGCATCACCAAGCAGAGTTACAAGAGATTGAAAGACATATACAAGCTTGTATAAGAAAAGTGGAATATTTAAACGCACTTCTTACCGGGCAGACAAAACTAGATGATAAAATTATTATTATGTAAAAAAAGAACGTGATCCAATCACGTTCTTTTTTCATTATACGTTCATCTTTTCCTTTAGTTGTAATCCTGTAACAGATTCTAATACATCCATCGATTCTCCAAATGTCATATCAAAAATTGTCTTGTCCTCTATGTATGGAAACTGTCTGAAACGCTTTTCTAACACCTTCACAGCATCTGATGTAAAGTTTGCACTATCAATGCCAAATTCTGTTTCAAGAAGAACGATCCAATCTAGCACATGAAAACCTAATCCATTGACGAATGAAATAAGTTTTTCTTCTGGATTTGAAGATAAGAATACTTGGCGTTCCATCTCACTAAAAAGTTCTTCTCCTAAGATTTCAGCTAACTCATCATCATGTTCACGTTCAACAAGTTCTTCGTAGCCGTAATCATCCACAAGCTCTTCTACTTCTTCACTATCCTGACAAAGCAATTGACTAAGAAGTGCCTCTTTCTTAAATTCACTATTTTGTACGACTTCTAAAAAGCTCGTTTCCCATCCATTTTCTAATTTCATATTATGTACTCCTTTATATACGTTTCTTATCATCACTGTACCCAAAAGATCACTTTTATAACCTTTTAGGTAGTTACTATTATTTCACATGATTCATAACATAAGATGCAAACTCAGCTACATCTCCTTCAAAAATATTTATTTCTGGCAAGTGATAGAACGTTGTTTGGAGCGGGTTTCCTGCATGATATACATATATCGTTTTCTCTAGTGCAATCGCCATTCCAAACTCTGTATGGCTCCCGTTTCCACCATCTAATATAAGTAAAAATACATCCGCTTCTTTTACAGCATTTCGTTCTGCCTGACCAATTTCTCTTAATCGTTCTTCATTCGCTGCTCTTTCGTTTTTGGTCCAATCATATGTATGGTGCCATCCTGCATGTTTCAGTTCATTTGCTACGGAATGTACAAGATGTTTATTTTGGAAACCTGAGGCGATATAAAAATTCATTTATATACACTCCTTCATTATGTATGGGGAAACTCCTTTTTAGCGTTATTTGTTATAGCTATAATAAAGAACAACTTCAAAAAAAATCCCCATCTTTAAAACTTATTTGCGTTTAAATGATGGGATGCTTCATGGTCTTCTTTTATTTTTTGTTTTTTATAACTTTCATCAGCTAACATTTCTAGTTCAGCTGTTATCTCTGACTTTTCAAGCTCTCTTTCTTGCGAAAATTTCCTTGAAATATAAACAATAACACTACCAACGTACAACACAAAGCATATAATAAGTGCAGTATTTTCATAGAGACTTAGCTCCAACACAGTCACTCCTAATCCATTCGTATTTTCACGCCTCATTAATTGGAATTTCCCTATTAACCCATTTGTTATCCCGCTATTTGAGGGCAGTAAGACTCCCTCCTCAAAATTCAGTAACAGTAAAAAAGTTAGATGTGGGATGAACCCAACTGATTAAAGTTTCACTTTATTGTAACATAAAAATATCAATTCTTGGAATCTTTCACCCTACTAAAAGAGGCATGATTGTTTCATCATGCCTCTGAAATATTTTGAATGATTGTTTTAATTGCTTCTTTTCCATTATATTTTTTTAGTGCTGTTTTATACTTTTCATTATTTTGATTCAATTCTTCGACATACTTTATAAGAGATTTTACAGTTACATCTTCTTCATATAATACGGAGGCATACCCTTGCCTTTCAAAGGACTCTGCATTTAATATTTGATCTCCACGGCTTGCAAATTTCGATAATGGAATTAAAACCATCGGCTTTTGTAATGTTAAAAATTCAAAAATTGCGTTGGAGCCCGCGCGTGAAATAACAAAATCTGTTACCGCTAATATGTCTGGCAGTTCTCCATGTACATATTCAAATTGTCTATATCCTTCTTTATTTTGTAAACTTTCGTCAAGGTTACCTTTTCCGCAAAGGTGAACAATTTGATATTTTTTAAGAAGTTCTGGTAATGCTTCTCGAGCCGTATCGTTAATTTTTTTCGCGCCCAAGCTGCCTCCCATAATCGTAATAACTGGCTTTTTACGTGAAAAACCTAAAAACGCTAAACCTTTTTCACGATTTCCCTTCAGCACTTCTTCACGTACAGGAGATCCCGTATATATTACTTTTTCTTTCGGTAAATGTTTCGCTGCTTCTTCAAACGTAACAAATATTTTCGAAGCAAAACGAAGCGCAATTTTATTTGCTAGTCCTGGTGTCATATCAGATTCATGTAATAAAACTGGTACTCTATTTAGCCATCCTCCAATTACGACTGGTACAGATACGAAACCGCCTTTTGAAAAAATCACATCTGGTTTTAGTTTTCGAATCCTTACATACGCATCCATAACACCCTTCATTACAAGAAAAGGATCTTTTATATTTTTCAAATCAAAATAACGACGTAGCTTTCCACTCGAAATACTATAGTAGGGAATGCCTTCCTTTTCTATAATCGTTTTCTCAATACCTTGATGAGAACCAATATAAGAGATATCCCAGTTGTCTTCCTGTAAATATGGGATAATGGCTAAATTAGGTGTTACATGTCCTGCCGAACCGCCACCTGTAAAGACTATTTTCTTCATACGTCTCCCCCTTCTAGACTATAATACACTAAAATATCTTGCCTCAGGGTGAGAAAATACCATAGCCGTTACGGACGCTTCTGGCTCCATCATGAATCCTTCTGTTAATGAAATACCTATTTCCTCTGGATGAATTAAGCGAAATAGCTTTTCTTGATCTGCAAGTTCTGGACACGCCGGATAACCAAATGACACTCTTATTCCTCTATATTTCGTACGGAAACGTTCTTCCATCGTCAGTTCCGGTGAGTCCGGAATGCCCCAGCGGTCACGAATGAGCATATGTGTTTTTTCAGCAAGTCCTTCCGCTAATTCAAGCGCTAACGATTGAATGGCATGACTACGTAGGTAATCACCTTTCGCCTTCCACTCTTCTGCAATGTCCCGAACTCCTTCCCCAACCGTAACAGATAAGAAAGCAACATAGTCCATCTCATCTCCTATTGGGCGCAAATAATCACCTAAAGTACGATAGGGAGCCTTTCCTTGTCTAGGGAATGTGAAACGCTCTATAACACGCGTATGATCTTCTGGATCATATATTACAATGTTTTGTCCGTCGCTTTGCGCTGGGAAAAATTGATACACTGCTTTCGGCTTTAACCAAGATTGTCCTTCCTGCAATAATTCATCTATTAAATCATTTAATTCATGTGCTCTCTTATCTCCCTCTTTCAAAAGCTTCTTCACATTTCCTTTTAATCCAAGGTGATGCCCAAGTAGCATTTGTCTATTTAAAAATGGAGCGAGATGAAGGGCCGGAATATCGCGTAATACAATTCGTTTTGTTGAATCAGGCACGATAACTTCAGCCTTCGGTAATGGCTCAATTACTGCTGGAATTTCTACTTTCTTCTCCTCTTTTTTTACGATATGAAGATGACGTTCTTTTTTATCCTGTTTCATCTTCTCACGCTCTTCTTCTTTTTGAAGCTTATTAATAATATCGAGCCCCGTCATCGCATCACTCGCATAACAAACGAGCCCTTTATATGATGGTGAAATCCGATTATCTGTAAACTTTCTCGTTAACGCTGCACCACCTACAACAATGGGAACATCAATATTTGCTGCTTTTAAATCTTCAGCAGTCGTTACCATTTGTTGCGCTGATTTTACTAATAAACCTGAAAGGCCTATAATATCCGGCTTCTTTTCTTGTACTTCTTGAACAATTCGATCCGAACGTACATTAATTCCTAAATTAATAATCTCATATCCGTTATTTGCTAAAATAATTTCAACGAGATTTTTCCCAATATCATGCACGTCACCTTTTACAGTTGCTAATAATACTTTCCCTTTTTTCGCACTATCACTAGATTCCATATGTGGCTCTAAATAGCTTACAGCAGCTTTCATACTTTCAGCACTTTGCAATACTTCAGCAACAATAAGTTCATTATTATTAAATAGTCGTCCTACCTCATCCATCCCTGTCATAAGCGGACCGTTAATAATATCAAGAGGTTTTCTTCCTTCTTCAAGTGCAAGACTTAAATCCTCGTGTAATCCTTGTTTCGTACCTTCTACAATATAATTTGCTAGTCTTTCATCAAGCGTTAACGTTTCTTGCACAACGATATCTTTCTTTTTAGCAACTCGGTAAAAGTTTGTAAATTCTTCTAACGTCTCTTTCGTCGTTTCAAACAGTAATGCATCTGCAAGGCGTTTTTCTTCCTCTGGAATCGACGCATAGCGTTCTAATTTTTCCGTATTCACAATCGCGTAATCTAACCCTGCTTTCGTAGCATGATATAAAAAGACTGAATTTAATACCTCACGTCCAGCCGGTGGTAAACCAAATGATATGTTACTTACCCCTAAAATCGTTAAACACTCTGGTAACGCTTCTTTAATAAGGCGAATTCCTTCTATAGTCGCTGCTGCTGAACCAATATATTCTTCATCACCTGTCCCTACCGGAAACACAAGTGCATCAAAAATAATATCTGACGGGCGTATCCCATACTTCTTTGTAAGTAATTCATAGCTTCTTTTCGCAATTTCTATCTTTCGCTCCGCACTAACCGCCATACCGTCTTCATCAATTGTTCCTACAACTATAGCAGCACCATACTTCTGAAGAAGCGGTGTCACTTTTTTAAATCGTTCTTCTCCATCTTCTAAATTAATTGAATTAATAACAGCTTTTCCTTGAATATAAGTAAGAGCTCGCTCCATCACATTTTCATCTGTTGAATCAATCATAATCGGTACTTTTAAAACTTTCGTAACTTCTGCTAAGAAGTTTTCCATATCTTCTATTTCATCGCGATCAGGATCTGCCATACAAATATCAATAATATGAGCATTTTTCTTCACTTGCGCTCTTGCCACTTCAGCAGCCTCTTCAAATTTCCCTTCTGCTACTAATCGTTTAAATTTACGTGACCCAATAACATTCGTTCTTTCACCTACAAATAACGGTCTCATAGACTCATCATATTGCAGTGCTTCTAATCCACTAATTCCATGTCCTTCTCTCTCATGATGGTCACGAGGCTTAAGAGATGCTAGCGCGGATTTCATTGCTTTTATATGTTCTGGTGTCGTGCCACAACAACCACCAATAATATTAACCCATCCTTCTTCAGCAAATCGCTTCACCTTTTCAGCAAGAGAAGATGGAGATTCATGGTAATGTCCATCTTCATCAGGAAGACCTGCATTTGGATAACAAGAAATGTAACACTCCGATAAATCAGATAGTGAACGAATATGGTCCCTCATAAACTCCGGACCAGTCGCACAGTTTAACCCAACAGATAATGGTTTCATATGTTCTACTGATAAATAAAAAGCTTCAATTGTTTGCCCAGCCAGAGTCGTTCCCATTGGCTCAATCGTACCTGAAATCATAATAGGAACCGTTTTTTTTAGTTCTTCAAAAGCGGCTTGAATTCCAATATAAGCTGCTTTCACGTTACGCATATCTTGACTCGTCTCAACGAGTAATACATCAACTTCTCCTTTTAATAATCCTCGTGCCTGCCTTGTATAAGCCTCAATCAATTCTTCAAAAGTCACACCACCAGTAACACTAATTGCTTTCGTTGTTGGTCCCATCGCTCCCGCAACATATACTTCCTTCCCGCTTTCTTTAACAGCTTGCTTCGCCAAAAGTGCTGCCTTTTCATTTAGTTCTTCATCTAAATGAGACAGCTCATAATCACTTAGTACAATATTCGTTGCCCCAAATGTATTTGTTTCAATAATATCCGCTCCAGCTTCAATATAAGCTTTATGAATCTTTAAAATAACGTCTGGTCTTGTTTCCACTAAATATTCATTACAGCCCTCGTACTCCTCTCCTCCGAAATCTTCAGCAGTTAAATCCTCTTGCTGAATCATTGTCCCCATTGCACCATCTAATATTAAAATGCTATTTTTCAATTTTTCTTCTATACACTTCATCAATTAATACCTTCTTTCACTTCTTGCTTTTCTCTTACATATTTAACAAGATGTTCTGTAATTTCATACTTTAAAAATGGTGTAATAAGATAAATACCATTAAAATATTTCATCGCCGCATCGATCAATTCTTGTGAAATGCGAATCCCTTCCTCAATTGCTGCCTCTTTCGTTTCATGTCCATCCATTCTCTCTCTTATTTCTTCAGGAAGAGTAATACCCGGCACCTCAAAATGAAGAAAATCTGCATTCCGCTTACTTACTAACGGCATAATTCCAATAAAAATAGGTTGTTCCAAATGCTTTGTCGCTTCATACACTTCTTCAATTAACTTGATATCGTAAATTGGCTGAGTTAAAAAATACTCCGCTCCAGCATCTATTTTTCGTTCCATTCGCTTAACCGCTGCTTTTAAGTGCCTCACGTGAGGATTAAATGCGCCGCCTACAGAAAACCTTGTCGCCGGTCCAATTGATTTCCCTAAAATTGAACGTCCATCGTTCATTTCTTTAATCATTTTAATAAGCTCAATAGAGGATAAATCATATACAGAAGTGGCACCGGGAAAATCACCAACGCGCGCTGGATCACCAGTTAAAGCTAACACTTCTTCCATCCCTAACGCCGATAAACCTAACAAATGAGATTGTAGTCCAATGACGTTATGATCTCTACACGTTAAATGCGTCAATACTGGGATATCATGCTTCGTTAATAACGCACCCATCGCCATATTAGAGACACGAGGCGATGCTAATGAATTATCTGCTAGAGTAATAGCATCTGCTCCCGCTCTTTTTAACGCTCTTGCTCCTTCAAAAAAACGCTGTGTATCTAACGTTTTCGGTGGATCTAATTCCACTACAACTGTCGTTTGTTTTTTTGCTTTCTCTGCTAGAGTGACGTGAGCCTTCGAACGTTTCTCATGCGTATGAACGACTTTTGGCCTTTGAATCGTTTCTTTTTCTATTACAGGGGTAATATTCGCAACAGCGCGCTTCATACTTTGAATATGTTCTGGAGTCGTACCACAACAGCCACCCAATAACCGAATACCTTGCTCAATAAATTTCGGTGTCATCGCTTCAAAATAAGCTGGGCTTCCCTCATATACGTAACGTCCCTCTACATAATTCGGGAGACCTGCATTTGGGTATGCTGATAAATAGCCATTTTGCGGAATCGATATCATTTTGAAAGCTTCCGTCATATGAAGCGGCCCCAGTTGACAATTCAATCCAACAACATTTGCACCGTAATCTATAAACTGCTTTAATATTTCATTGACATCATTTCCATTTTGAGTCGTACCTGCTTCATGTAACGCTAATTGCGCAACAATCGGAATATTCGTTTGCTTACGCAACACTTTAACAGCATGAAGCAATTCAAATTCATCATAAAAAGTTTCTAATAGTAATCCATCAACCTGTTCTTCTAGTAAAGCCCCCGCCTGTTCAAGTAACATAAACTCCCTTTCCATATCAGTCGTTGTAACAGCTCCGATATGTTTCATACCACCAATTGTTCCTAAAATTGCATTTTTATCTGTCACAGATGCTTTCGCCAATTTCACTGCCGCTCTATTAATTTTTGTAACTTGATTTTCTAAACCATACATACGTAATTTCGCCTCATTTGCTCCATACGTATTCGTTTGAATTACATCTGCTCCAGCAGCTACATATTGTTTATGAATGGATATAATTAGATCTGGATCAGATACGTTCAATTCTTCAAAGCTACTTTGCAAACCATGTGAATGCAATAACGTTCCAACTGCACCATCACCTATTACAATTCCTTTTGATAATAAATCTAGTAATTTCACGAATCTCCCTCATTTCTATCAATATAAAAACCCCCTCTTCACTTTGAAGAGGGGGACATAATTGTTCCTCCTCTTATTATGCAAAACATTCGTTTTGCAGGTATTAGCACCGTTTCAAACATTTCGTTTGAAGGTTGCCGGGTTTCACAGGGCCTTTCCCTCCACCGCTCTCAATAAGAGTTGTCTTTATTATTTTATTTATGTAGCTAAAAGGAAATGCGTTCCCCTTTTAACAATGTTTGTTAATTTTTTAATAAATTTAGCATGCACAAAAGTAAAAGTCAATGACACTTGCGGAAAAATAAAAATTATTTAAAATAAAGTTGCAATTCAATTATCTTTTATTGTAAAGTTAAAAACATAATAAAAATTTCATACGAACATTCTTATCTAGAGAGGTAGAGGGACTGGCCCTGTGACGCCTCAGCAACCATTAACATTTTGTTAATAAGGTGCTAATTCCAGCAAATTGTGAAAGATTTGACAGATGAGAAGAAGACTCTATTCAAACCGAAAGCCTTCTTCTTAGAAGGCTTTTTTTATTTTATATTCACTTAATGTTTCAATTTAAAAAGGAGGAATTTTCACATGTCAACAATCGAAACCAAACTAGCACAAATCGGAAATCGTAGTGAAACTACAACTGGAACGGTTAATCCACCAGTTTATTTCTCAACCGCTTATCGTCACGAAGGAATTGGTAAATCTACTGGCTTTGACTATTCACGAACTGGCAATCCAACTCGCGGTCTTTTAGAACAGGCGATTGCAGACTTAGAATATGGCGAACAAGGTTATGCCTGTAGTTCAGGGATGGCGGCTGTTCTCCTCGTCCTTTCTCTATTCCGCTCTGGAGACGAACTTATTGTATCTGAAGATTTATACGGGGGAACGTATCGATTATTTTCTGAGCATGAAAAAAAGTGGAATGTTCGATGTAGATACGTAAATACACAGTCTATTAAACAAATTGAGCAAGCTATCACAACTGAAACGAAGGCTATTTTCATAGAAACTCCAACTAATCCATTAATGCAAGTTACTGATATTGCTGCTGTCGCAACTGTAGCGAAAAGGCACGGACTACTTCTTATTGTAGACAACACATTCTACACACCTTATATACAGCAACCATTAACAGAAGGTGCTGACATTGTACTTCATAGCGCAACGAAATATTTAGGGGGACATAACGATGTACTAAGCGGGCTTGTCGTTGCAAAAGGAAAGGAACTTTGCGAGGAAATCGCTCATTATCATAATGCATCAGGTGCAGTTTTAAGCCCATTTGACTCATGGTTATTAATTCGCGGTATGAAAACGTTAGCGCTTCGCATGAGACAACATGAAGAAAATGCGAAAGCAGTTGTTGCGTATTTAAGCGATGAAGACGGGGTAACAGATGTATTTTATCCAGGAAGAGGCGGCATGATTTCATTCCGCCTTAAAGATGAAGCTTGGATTAATCCATTCTTACAATCTTTATCCTTAATTACATTTGCCGAAAGTCTTGGTGGTGTAGAAAGTTTAATGACTTATCCAGCAACGCAAACACATGCTGATATTCCTGAAGAAATTAGAACAGCAAACGGCGTATGCAATCGTCTTCTTCGATTCTCAGTTGGCATTGAAAATAGTAACGATTTAATTCAAGACTTAAAGCAAGCCATTAAACTCGTAAAAGAAGGTGTAAGAATATGAGCTATTCTATAGATACACTCTTACTACACAACCAATATAAACATGACTCGCAAACAGGCGCTGTGAACGTTCCTATTTATAACACATCAACTTTTCACCAGTTTGATGTAGATACGTTCGGAAAATATGACTATAGCAGGTCAGGAAATCCAACTCGTGAAGCTCTTGAAGATATCATTGCTTTATTAGAAGGCGGAACAAAAGGATTCGCCTTTGCATCAGGCATTGCAGCGATTTCCACTGCATTCCTCCTTCTTTCACAAGGTGATCACGTACTCATTTCAGAAGATGTGTACGGAGGCACTTACCGAGTGATAACTGAGGTACTCTCCCGTTACGGTGTTTCACATACATTTGTTGATATGACCAATTTAGAAGAAATAAAACAAAACATGAAACCAAATACAAAGCTCTTTTATGTAGAAACACCTTCTAATCCACTTTTAAAAGTGACAGATATTCGCGAGGTTTCTAAACTCGCAAAATCTATTGGCGCTCTTACTTTTGTTGATAATACATTTTTGACACCACTATTCCAAAAACCACTTGAACTTGGAGCTGATGTCGTTCTTCATAGTGCTACAAAATTTATTGCTGGTCATAGTGATGTTACTGCCGGATTAGCAGTAGTAAAGGATGCAGAACTCGCTCAAAAGCTTGGATTTTTACAAAATGCATTCGGTGCTATTTTAGGACCTCAAGATTGTTCTCTCGTACTTCGCGGTCTAAAAACATTGCATGTACGCCTCGAGCATTCAGCTAAAAATGCGAATAAAATTGCACATTATTTACAAGAGCATGCTAAAGTACAAAATGTCTATTATCCGGGATTACAAACACATCTCGGATTTGATATTCAACAATCTCAAGCAACATCAGCTGGAGCGGTCTTATCGTTTACTTTGCAGTCAGAAGATGCACTCCGCCAATTTTTATCAAAAGTAAGATTACCAGTTTTTGCAGTTAGTTTAGGAGCTGTAGAGTCAATTCTTTCTTATCCAGCAAAAATGTCACATGCAGCACTGTCGCAAGAAGCTCGTGATGAAAGAGGAATCTCTAATTCATTACTTCGGTTATCAGTCGGTCTTGAAAATGTTAACGATTTAATATCCGATTTTGAAAATGCCCTTTCTTATGTAGAAGAACCTGTAAATGCATAGAGAAAAAGAAGATATGAGATTAGGTTTTCATATCTTCTTTTTCTGCGTTTTAGTTATATTCATTTGAATTTCTTCTTTTCTTATAGTCCATAAAAAAATAAAAGTATATCATCTATTTCTAAATAATGGATTAATTGATATATTAAGAAATAAAAAGGGGTGAAAATAATGGATACTTGTTCAGATATTTTAATCGTTATCGATTTACAAAATGGCGTATGTTATAGCGAGGAGCATTTATTTGATTTACAGAACTTACTAACAAAAGTAAATAAAAGAATTTATTCATACAGAAAATTAAATAAACCAATCCTTTTTGTTCAACATTGTGATGATGATTTAGTACCCGAGAAAGAACTTTGGGCTATTCATACCGATCTAGATGTTCAAGAACAAGATTTTTTTGTAAGAAAAACACATGCAAATTCATTTTATAAAACAAACTTAAAAGAAATTTTAGATCGATTATCTGTAAATTGCATTGAATTTTGTGGCGCCCAAACAGAGTACTGTATGGATGCTACGATTAAGTTTGCCCACGGACTAGGATACGAAAACTTTATGGTACAGAAAACAACCTCTACGTTGAATAATCCTTTTATGTCCGCAAAAGAGACAATTGATTTTTATGAGAACATATGGAATCACAGATTTTTAACGTTGCTAAAAGATGAATTTTAGAATAAATGACTAATGAATTGATCATCCTAAGATTTATCAGCCGTAATCAAATATTTCATTATCACCATAAAGAAGCGAATTACATTCAGCTTCTTTTCTTTTAACCTGTTTTATATTCTATATATATCATTATAATTCCTTTGTCATATTATTTTAAAAATTTCGTATATTCATTTGAAAGAATAAGAAAATCATGATAAAATTGTGTTACAAATATATCTATATCTTTCAATTTTTAAAACGCATCGAAATTTTCACCCAAAAATGTCATTTTACAAAAACATGCTAATTTACCTATTTTATTTACATCAGGGTCTCTTTTCTTACAATTTCTTTACTTTAGGACTTTTTTTCTGCAACAACTATTTTCTTTTCTTTAAATTTTTGGTATGTATAGTATGGTATAATAGCTCACACGGAGGTGGAAAAGAACATGTTAGAAACCTTTCAAAAAGAATTAGAACTATATGAAAGTAATGCAGAATTATTAAAAGTGCTAGCTCATCCTGTTCGTTTATGTATCGTAAAAGGATTAATCGAGCGCGGTCCAAGCAACGTTTCTACAATGTATACTGGCTTAAACATGCCACAATCTACAATTTCACAGCATTTAGCAAAATTAAAAAGCGCTAAAATCGTTTCTAGTGAAAGAAAAGGATTAGAAATTTATTACAAAGTAGAGAATGAAACAATCATTCAACTCGTTCGCGTATTATTAGGTTAGGGACTAATAATCGAAGAAAAAGAACGTATTCTATATTTTTCATCTCATATCTTTAATATAAATATATATCATGAGAGGAAATATATAATACTACATAAGTCGTATTAAAAAACAAGACACAGTATATACTGTGTCTTGTTTTTTATATTGTTACATACCGATCCAAATGTAAATGTTGCATATCTTTTGTATGTATAACAACATCAAATGCACTCCCTACTCCTCCATTCAAAATCATAGAACGAACAGCTCGATTTTGTTTTTGCGTTTCAGAAAAAGGATTCGTATCTTGATGGCTCGTAAGCTGTTCTAATATCCCTGCAGCTAACAAGAACTCAGATTGTTTCTTATGCCATACTGCATTCATTCCTTGCATACTAAACATCTCCTTTAGCTCGTCCCAATGAATATGAGTAGTAAGATCCATTTCACCTGGATGCGCTAGTGGGTTACGTATTAGCTTATGCTGATAATACCCTCGCAAACTTCCTTCACGGTGTGCTGGATGCATCCATTCTTCTTTTGTGTATCCGTAATCAACTGTAATACATATACCTTTTTGAAACCATTTCGCAATTTCTTTTATATACTCCTCCATCACAATTGGTACTTCAAAACGTTGCCCTTCAGCAATATGAATATTATATTTCAATAAATAGCGACCAATTCTTTTATCTAACGGCCTACATACTTCTGAAAGGCTTCCTTCCTCTGTATATGTAATACGTACTTCATACAACATACCATTTCTTTTCTCAATTATTTCAACAGGAAATGCATCAAACAACTCATTCGAAAAAAGAATTCCCTCGAAAGAATCTCCCATTTCACTATAGGAGGTATAGTACGATACATTAGAAAATGAGCCAAGGTGCTCCTGCTGTAATTTTCTATGAAAGGGGCTCACTTCAATCATTGAATAGTTTAAATCAATAAAGGTTTTTGGAGATAATTGCTTCCATTCTTGTAAAACATCATAGGCAAACTTCCCTGTTCCTCCGCCAATTTCACAAATATTCGGAGCAACTTCACCATTTTCAACAAGACGAATAAAAAGTTTAGCAAAAGTTTTTGCAAACACAGAGGATACGTTGCTACTTGTAAAAAAATCCCCTTGTCTTCCAATCTTTTCACGTTCTTTCATATAATATCCATGACCTTCTGTATACAATACAAGGTTCATATACGTACTATATGAAATTGAATAATCCTTTTCTTTCCCCATCCATTCTCTTAAAATGAGCTCCATTCCCATAATGACTCCTTATTGTAAAAACGGATTATTTTCTTTTTCAAAGCCAATGCTTGTTTCTGGACCATGTCCACATAAAACCGCTGTTTCATCTGGTAATACAAATAATTTCTCTTCAATACTTCCAATTAATTCAGCGAAACTTCCACCAGGTAAATCTGTTCTTCCAATGCTCATTTGGAACAATACATCTCCTGAGAATACAGCATTCGCCTCTTTACTATAATAAGAAATACTTCCTGGAGAATGTCCTGGTGTCTCAAAAATTTCAAAATTAAATGATCCAATTGTTAATGTACCTTCTGCATCAATAATATGATCCGCTGGTTTTGCTGTAATACTGCGGTTCATCATAAAAATTTGAGAGCCGTTTACAGTTGCATCTCCTAACCAATCTGCTTCTTCTTTATGTACGTACACAGGAATATGAAAAGTGTCTCTTACCGCATCAACAGCACCGATATGATCAAAGTGAGCATGTGTTAATAAAACAGCTAATGGTTTTAATTGTTCTTCTTGTACATATGTAACGAGCTTTTCACCTTCATGACCAGGGTCAAAGATAATGCACTCTTTTTGATCGTTCATTAAAATATAAGCATTTGTTTGTAATGGGCCTAACGGCATTTGTATCCATTTCATATGAAAATCTCCTCCAGTTATTAAACTTACTTTTAATGATACAACATTTCTTTCTCTGAGGAAAAGAAAGGATGCTATCTCGACAATCATTTTTAAAACATGTACAATATAAAAGAGTAAATATTCCAAAAACTCATAATAAGAAATGGGTAGACAGAGGAGGATATTGTATGGGCCTTGTTATTATTTTTACACTTGTCACTCTGTTAGCTGTATTTGCTACGCTTAGAACACTTCGTGAAAAAAACTTTTTCGCGAGCGGCTTTGCAATTGCAACTGTACTCGTTTTCGGATGGTTTACGATCATGACTGTTCTATATAACGGGTATCCACCAGCAGCTTAATTCGTTTACACTTTATTCTTCATCGAGATTTCACACAAAAAAGAGGAAGGGTTCCCCCCTTCCTCTTTTCATATTTCACAACTTATATCATCTTCGCTTCGTATTTGTGCTTTTTTACAAGCCAAGCTCCTCCGATAACACCTGCATCATTACCAAGTGTTGCAATAGCTAACTTCGTGCTCTTTACAGCACGTGAGAAAGCATATTGCTCGAAATAGCGTTGAATTGGTTCTAATAGCGCATCTCCAGCTTTAGACACGCCTCCACCAATAACAATTTTCTCTGGGTTCAATGTACTAGAAAGGTTCGCTACAGCTAATCCTAAATAAGAAGCTACTTTTTCTACTACTTCACCTGCTAATTCATCACCTTGTCCAAGTGCTTCAAAGACATCTTTTGATGTAATACGTCCTTCTTCAGCTAACATAGAACGCAACATGCTCTCTTTATTAGTCTCTTGTATTTTTTGCATAGCAACACGTACAATACCTGTCGCAGATGCTACTGTTTCTAAGCAACCAGACTTTCCGCAATTACATGGGAAAGCATTTTCTGTAACGACTGTAATATGTCCAATCTCACCAGCAGCACCACTCACGCCGTGTACAATCTCACCATTGGCGATTACACCACCACCAACGCCCGTACCAAGTGTCATACAGATTAAATCTTTTGCACCTTCACCAGCACCTTTCCACATTTCACCAAGCGCTGCTAAGTTTGCATCATTATCAATAACAACAGGTAATCCTGTTTCTACTTCTAATAAATCTTTTAGCGGATAGTTTTTCCACCCTAAATTAACCGCTTCATAAATCATTCCAGACGCCACATGTACAGGACCAGGAGCTCCCATACCAATACCAATTAACTTGCTCTTCAATTCGCCTAATTCTTCTAGCTTTTTATCAATTGCTTTCGCAACATCAAGTGTAATATGTTTTCCTTGCTCACCTGTATTCGTAGGGATTTCCCACTTATGTAAAATTTCACCGTATACATTAATAAATGCTAATTTAATCGTTGTACCACCAAGGTCAACACCAACTAACCATTTCTCTTCCATGTTGCTTACCTACCTTTATCTAATTCTTATTTAGCTCTTTTTGAATTTCTTGCTTCAATAAAAATAAAGCTGTTTGATAGTCTTGTGGATCGATTAGCTGTGATTGATTTAATTCACGCAATTCATCTTGCATTAATTGTAAATCTGCAATTCGATCTCCCGTATAAATAATCGTACCAAATTTCTTTAGCAATTGCTGAATATCATAAATGGATACCATTTCATCACCCTCTATGCTCACTTACTATAAAAAATTATAATAAGAAAACGTTCACATATTTTATTATAATCAAGAAGAAAAAGTCTCGTCAATTTTTATTTGTCTATACAAGCTTATTTGTAAGCATTGTTCCTTTTTCTGTAATAATTTTTTCTATGTTTTTATCAAATGGCTCTACCGGAATGTGTTTTACCATTTGAAAATCATACGCTAATGATAGCGTTTTCCCTTTATAATGCACGAGATAACGATCATAATAGCCACCGCCGTACCCAATTCGCTCTCCTCGTTCTGTATAAGCTACGCCTGGGACAATTTGAAGATCAATTTCATCCATATTCACTTCTTCCGTAAGCCCGGGAATCGGTTCACGTAAATTCATATACACCGTTTCTAATTGATCAAAATTATTAATTTGCCGGAAAGACATCGTTCTTGTTCCTTTATTACACTTAGGAACTACAACTTTCTTTCCTTCTTCCCAAGCTTTTTCGATAATAGGATATGTATTCACTTCATTTTCCATTGAAAGAGTAATTCCAATTGTTTTAGCTTCAACCCACTCTTTTTGCGCATACAACGAAAATGCAATCTGTTCTGATAAAGTTGTATACTGTTCTTCTGATAAAGAATTCATGTGTTCTATTATTTGTTTACGCAAACGTACTTTCTCTGCTTTCACACACTCTCCCCCTTACAGTGACACTTTACTCTATGCTGATAGTGTATCACTTTTAACATAGGAATCGAATAAAAAAAGAAACAGTAGGAAAATATTCCTACTGCTTACTTTGTTTCACGGTGTAACGTAGACTTCTTGTCACGCTTGCAATACTTTTTAAGCTCGATACGCTCAGCGTTGTTACGTTTATTTTTCTTTGAGATATAGTTACGATCTCCGCATTCTGTACATGCTAGAGTAATATTCACACGCATTCTTATTTCCCTCCAGTACTAATAACTTAAATCAGACTATACTATAATACCACTTTTAAAATAAAAATTCTACACCTTTTGATATTGTCTAATTTTTTCTATAAGATTTTTCATGTTTTCCCTTGCTATTACTGGGTTTCTAGCATGTGAATACACCAAAAATTTTGGTTGTTTTGTGTCAGAAACGATATAAGACCACTCTTTTTCAGTATATTTGAACTGTACTCCTTCAAATATACCTTCTCCCTTCCTTTCTATATCATCCAATAATTTCCTCATAATTTCCCCTTTTTCATTCCATGAACATACCACTTCATCATAAAGTAAATAGAGCGGAGGTGATTGCTCCACTATGCTGAGAAACGTTTTTCCTTGCAATGCTATTAGCTCAAATAATTTTCCAATCCGATATAAAATATCTCGCTTCCACCTTACTTGAAACGACTTTCTTTCATCCTGCGTATAAAATAGAAGATAACATTCCCCTAACTTCAAAGACATTGGGTAAATATTTCCTGTCGATTCGAGTAAGAAATCTGGAATATCTACCTCTTCCAAATCTGTACCTTGGTAAATATTACTATGTTTATCGTATAACTCGAAATGATTTCCTTGCTCAGAAAACATAAGAGCCATATTCGCTTTACTTGATTTCATCAAAGCTTTCACATGATCTTTTTGTTCGCTTGCATAAATCCATGTAACTGTACAACCAAGTCTTTGCAGAAAGAGCATGAGTAAATGTTGCAACGTATCATTTCTCTTATTAATAAGAAGATGAAACTTCTGCATCTGTATTTTCTCGATATCAATATGCTCCAATATAACTTCTATATACTCATTCATAGAAACATGAGCGAGCTTATTACGCCCCATTTCTTTCTCATGCACGTAATAAAACAATTCGGACATATATACTTGTTCTATCTCTTTTTGCTGCTTATACGTTAACGGCATGCCAGCTTGACCGTATAACTTTATAACAATCTCATTCTCATTCTCCACTTGAATGAAAACACCACCTGCACATTGCAAATGATGAACACTATATTGAAAAAGTGACTCGTTCATTTCTTTACATTCCATCGTATGAATCCCTATACCATGAATAGCATGTAAAAATAAATTTTTATAAGAGGTTGTTTCTATATTTTCTTGACTTCCAATTAATATACTTTCTCCTTTTGTAAAAAGAGAACCATACGCCATCGCAATCTTTACGATAAACTGAGGAGTAATTTCAACATTCCCTCTTCCTACAATGCGGCTTTTTTGTAACCACCCTGCACTCATTTCACTCTCTTGAATACCAGCCGCTCCTACTATCGAATGACTATCAATCGCCTTATAAGGCCATACTTTTCCTTTTTGCTTAATTACCGTACTTCTCCCGATATGACAGTGATCCGCTACAACGCTTTTTTGAAACAGTGTAACATCATCTTCAACTATTGTACGCTCTCCTATTGTCGTTTCTAATAGTTCACAATACTTCCCAATGTGGGCATTCGCAAAAACAATACTTTTTTGAAGATGAGAATAACTTGAAACGATACTATTTTTCCCAATAATAGAATATGGCTCAATTACAGCTCCTGTACCAATCTTTACTCCTTCTCCAATAAAAGAGGGGCCATGAATTTTCGTCCCTTTACCAATCGTCACCCCTTCTCCCATCCATACCATCGGTAATACTTCCGTATAAGGAATAGGTACTTGTAACTTTTTCGTTAACAAATCAAATTGTGCTTGTCGATATTGATTAAATGTGCCGATATCTAACCAATAACCTTCTGACAAATATGCGAATAATACATTTTTGTTTGCCAATAACGGAAACACATCATGACTGAAATCAAAAAATTGTCTAGGCGGTATGTAAGAAAAGATTTCTGGCTCCATAATATATATGCCTGTATTCACAACATTAGATACTACCTCATTCCAGCCCGGCTTTTCTATATATCGTGTAACCTCCTGGTCTTTATTCATTACAACCAAACCAAATGAGAGTGGATTTTCTACTTCTTTCACAAACATTGTTACCATTCTTTTCTTTTGTTCATGAAACCTAATTCCTTCTGATAATTGAAAGTCAGTTAATGCATCCCCGCTTATCACAACAAATGTTTCATCTAAAAATTGTTCTGCTTGTTTAATACTCCCTGCTGTGCCAAGCGGAGGAGAGTCTTCAAAATAATACAAGTTAACTCCCCATTTACTACCGTCACCAAAATATTGCTTAATGGTCGTACTCATATATTGAACAGTAATTGCAATTTCACGAATACCATGCTGACGTAATAACTCAATATTATATTCTAAAACTGGTTTTTCTAATAATGGTAACATCGGCTTTGGAGTATTACATGTTAATGGTCTAAGGCGTCTTCCTTTTCCTCCAGCTAAAATAACCCCCTTCATATACTTCAGCCTCCACTTATATAATGTTCAGTAACTCCATATACCATATGTATATTCCCTATCCCACATGAACTAGCAACATAAACTTGATTAGTTAAACAAATCCTCATTTAGAAGACCATATAATTAAATTTCTCACCTATAAAAACGTACATTTCAAACAACAGGAAAGCGCTTACTATTAATTGTTAAATAATACTTATTAACGACCAACATATATACTAATTTTTCCATTACATTATGATACATCTTATCATCATAAACTAAAGGAAACAACGAGCTTTTTTTGTCATGTTTTGACTAAAAAAAGCAGGTGATTTCCCATCACCTACTTTAATTCCTACTCATTCAATAAATAATGCTTTCCTTTTACTAAATAAAATACATTTTCAGCAATATTTGTAATATGATCTGCTACACGCTCAATATATCTCGCGACAAATGATAATTGTGTAATTTGCGTAATTGCTTCTGGTTGTTCCGGAACCGAAGATATAAACTCACGAATTGCTTTTCCATATATTTCATCAACGGAATCATCCATTTCAGCAATTTGTTTCGCAAAAGTTAAATTTTCTTGTTCATATGCTTCTAACGCTAAATGCAACATCTCATTTGCAACCGCAAACATTTCATCCAGGTTGTGCAAACTAACAGCCACTTCTTTTTCCCCAAGACGAATTGTAGCCTTTGCAATATTAACAGCATGATCTGCAATACGCTCTAAATCTGTCGCTGTTTTAATTGAAATAAAAATCCTTCTTAAGTCACTTGCTACAGGTTGCTGCTTCGTAATGAGCATAAGCGCAAGATCGTTTATTTCCTCTTCTAAATTATCCATGCGGTAATCACCATCAATGACCTCTAACGCTTTCTCTACATCCCTTGTATGCAGACCTTCCATAGCAATCAATAAAGCCGCATTTGCTAATTCTCCAAGCTCGATCACCTTTTGCTGTAACGCTTTTAAATCACCTTGAAACTGTTCTCTTACCATTTTTCTTCCCCCTCAATATTATGTGCCATTATATAAAAGTGAAACTTTAATCAACCCTCATCAATCGGGCTTTTATGCTTGTAATAAACCTTAAGATAAGGAGAAGTATTACTTCTCTATTAACAGTAAGATAAAATAAGAAATGCCCTCTGTTAAGAGGGCATTTGCTCTTAGCTTTGAAACGATATCAACCAAATCGACCTGTAATATAATCTTCTGTACGCTTATCTGAAGGAGTCGTAAATAATTTGTTTGTATCTGTATACTCCACAACTTCCCCGCTTAAGAAGAAAGCTGTTTTGTCTGAAATACGCGCTGCTTGTTGCATATTATGCGTTACGATAACAATACTAAAATCTTTCTTTAGCTCTTGAATTAATTCTTCTACTTTTAATGTTGAAATTGGATCTAATGCCGATGTTGGCTCATCCATTAAAATAACGTCTGGCTCAATAGCTAAGCAGCGCGCGATGCATAGACGCTGTTGCTGTCCACCAGATAAACCGTATGCATTATCGTGCAAACGATCTTTTAACTCATCCCAAATCGCTGCTCCACGTAAACTTTTTTCAACAATTTCATCTAATGTCTTTTTGTCACGAATACCATGGATTTTTGGACCGTATGCTACATTCTCATAAATAGATTTTGGAAATGGATTTGGCTTTTGGAACACCATTCCTACATGTGTTCTTAATTCTTCAACTGGATATGATTTATCAAATATATTGCGTTCTCTATACTCAATTACACCTGTAGTTCGAACGATCGGTACTAACTCTACCATGCGATTTAATGTTTTTAAATAAGTTGATTTACCACAGCCACTTGGACCGATAATGGCTGTAACTTCATTCTCATGAATACTTAAATTAATATCTTTTAAAGCATGGTCTTCCCCATACCATAAATTTAAGTTTTTCGTATCAAATACTACCTTCTTTGGCGCAGTCTCGATTTTCTCTTCGTTTTTCACCTGTACATTTACTACTGTTGCTACCATTTGAATTCCCCTTTCATCCACTTCCAACTTATTTTCGATTTCGTAACCATAAAACAAATATATTAATAAATAGCAACAAACCTAACAAAACAATCATCCCAGCTGCTGCTACATACTGAAATTCTTCTTGTGGCCTACTCATCCAATTAAAAATTTGAATTGGTAGAACTGTAAATCTATCAAACATACTAAATGGAACATAATTTGCAAACGCAAGTGCCCCAATAACTAATAGTGGTGCAGCTTCTCCAATTGCTCTTGATATCGCTAACGTACAGCCCGTTATAATCCCTGGGAAAGCATATGGCAATACAATTTGATACATCGTTTGCCACTTCGTAGCACCTAATCCGTAAGAACCCTCTAATAATACACTTGGTACTGATCGAATTGCTTCTTGACTCGCCACAACAACTGTTGGTAAAACGAGTAAACTCATCGTCAGTGCTGCTGCAACTATACTCTCTCCTAAATGAAGAGCATATACAAAAATAGTTAAACCAAGCAATCCAAATACAACGGATGGTACTCCTGCTAACGTTTGATTATTAATCTCTATTATTTTTTTAAATAGAGATTCCTTCGCATATTGCTCTAAATAAAGCGCTGTTCCAACTCCAAATATAAAAGAAACAGGTATAACAATACTCATAAATAATATTGTCCCTGACAAAGCTGCAGCAATACCAGCTTCTTTCGGATTACGTGAAGCGAAATTTGTAAAGAAATTTATTGAAAGATAACTTATACCTTTTTCAACAATTTGAAAAAGTAACAAAAACAAAATTACCATTGAAAATAAAATTGCTATATAAAATAACAATTTGTAAATTCGATCTTTTAAAAAGCGTGATGCCATGTTTTTTTGTATTTTTTTATGATTCAACATTCGCATATTATGTCATCCTCCTAAAACGGCGCATAATAGACTGCGAAATGATGTTCATAATAAAAGTAAACAAAAATAACGTTGCACCTACAGCATACATGCTGTAATACGTAATCGTTCCATGCGGAGCATCACCTAAACTTACTTGCACAATATAGGCTGTTAACGTTTGAATAGAATGTGTTGGATCAAGCGATACATTCGGTGTGGATCCTGCTGCAATTACAACAATCATCGTTTCACCAATTGCACGAGAAGCCGCTAATATAATCGCTGCCATAATCCCTGTAAAAGCGGACGGAAACACCACTTGTTTTACCATTTCAAACCGCGTCGCTCCGAGTGCTAATGAAGCTTCTTTCGTCCCTTTCGCCACAGCTCTCATCGCGTCTTCAGATAGAGATGCAACTGTAGGCATCATCATAAATCCGATAACGATTCCTGGACTAATCGCATTAAAAAACTGTAAATCTGGTATAAGCCTTTGTAAAAGCGGCGTAACAATTGTTAATGCAAAAAAACCATATACAATTGTCGGGATACCTGCTAATAGCTCTAACATCGGCTTTAATATTTTCCGTGCACCATTTGAAGCATATTCGCTTAAAAATACGGCACACGCTAAACCGATAGGAATTGCTACAAACATAGCAATTGCTGTTACAAGGAACGTTCCACATATAAGTGGTAATATACCGAATTTAGGATCTCCAAAAAATGGTAACCATTCTTTCTCCGTCAAAAAGGAGTATAATGATATTTTTTGAAAAAACATGATTGTTTCATTAGAGAGCGTAAAAACAATTCCAAGTGTCGTCACAATAGAAACGCTAGCAATTATTTTTAGTAATAAAGGCACTATTCGATTGATTCGCTGCGTTTTTTTTCTTTGCTTTATATTTCTTTCAATCAAATGTTGTACAGAAAATGTAATTTGACTTTTGTCATTATGAGCCAAAGATGAAAACCCCTTTCCACCCCGACATTACCTTTTTATTTCTGTTAACATACGCAGCTGTTCATTGTATTTTTCTTTTCGTAATTTTACATACCCGACCTCTTCAGCGAGGTTACCGACATGCTGAATCATAAACTCAACATAGTTTGCTACATTCATTTTATTTCGGATAGATGCATTATTCACATAAGCAAGTAGCGGCCTAGATAACGGCTTATACTTACCTGATTGAATGGTCTCTTTCGTCGGAAATACACCATTTACTTTTATTGCTTTCACCTTATCTCGATTAGCCATATAATAAGCATATCCTACAAAAGCAATGGCATGTTTATCATTCATTACCCCTTGCATAATAACTTGATCATCTTCAGACAAAGAGACTTTTTTTACAATGCGATGATTTTGTAAGATGACATTTTGAAAATAATCATACGTACCAGAGTCTACGCCTGGTGCATAAAACTTCACTTGTTCACGTGGCCATGTTGAATGAATTTGTGACCATCGCTTCTCTCTTCCATCTTCACTCCAAAGTAGTCGTAACTCGTCTACTGACATATCGTCTATCCATGTATTATGGCGATTCACAACAATCGTAAGACCGTCGTTAGCAACCTCAAAAGGTGTGAACTGAATAGAGTTTTTCTTCATTTCATTTTTCTCGACTTGTTTCATTACTCTCGAAGCATTATTTATATCTACTTCTCCTTTACTGAAACGATTAAATCCTCCCCCAGTTCCAGAAATACTGATGGAAATTTTCACGTCTGGATGCACCTTTGTATATTCCTCCGCTACTGCTTCTATAATAGGAAAAACCGTTGAGGATCCATCAACTCTCACTTCTCCCGTATCATTTAAAGCAAATGCAGTAGACATTTCAAAACAGAGGAACCATATTGATAATACGAAAATCTTAATCGGTGTACGCATCCATTTCACGTGTTCTTCCTCCTAGAAGTAACCGGAAATAACAGGATTACAGATATAAGAATACTGCTAAACTATTAATTCGGTTTTAATTGTTTGTAAAAGTTTTGTAAAGTTCCACAAAAATCAACATACGATACAATTTTAATTCAGTAGTAGCTATTCATTTCCTCTGATGATTTCCCTATAAAACAGTTATCTCCTATCCCATCATATACAAGTATCATTTATACGGCCGCGTTTTTTCAATGTTGTATACTTGTCCACATTTATTACACGATATGCATAAACCATAAAAAAAAGCACACTATCTTTTCATATAGTGTGCTTTTTTACAACTTTTTTATTCATCATCTTGCTCTTTATTTTTATTGTCTTTATCATCTTTTGGAGCTTCACCATTTACTTCTTTGTTTTTCAAATCAAAGTAAGCGTCCATAATTTCACGACCAATATATCCATTAATACCAGTCTTATCATCATGTACCCATGGAACGACAACAGAGAATGCTACTTCTGGATCTTCAAGTGGCGCATAACCTACTAATGTTAAGTTATATGTTTCCACACGTTCACCTTTTGCATTTCTACCAATCTCTTTATCTCCACCATACACAGTTTGAGCTGTACCAGTTTTCCCAGCAGCTTTATATTTTGCACCTGTAAAGTACTTTGTAGCTGTACCACCTGAATCATTATACACTTGTCTAAATCCTTCTTGAACACGTTTAATTTGCGATTCCGGCATATCAATACGATTTAATACTTTCGGTTCCATAGATTGAACAACTTTCCCAACTTCATCTGGTTTCACTGCCGGTTGACGAATTTCTTTTACAACTTGTGGTTGCATACGATATCCACCATTGGCAATCGTCGAAATATATTGCGCTAATTGAAGCGGTGTATACGTATCATACTGTCCAATTGATAAATCTAGTAAGAAACCTGGTTGACTACTCTTACCCATCTGACCAGCAGATTCATTCGGTAAATCAATTCCTGTTTTTACACCAAGTCCAAACTGTCCGAAATAATAACGCATCGTATCAAATGCTTTTTGAGGTATATCTAACGTACCACCTCTCACATATGGAACACCGGCGATATTCATCGCTGTTTTAAACATATAAACGTTAGAAGACATTTTTAAAGCTGTAAGGTCATTAATGTATCCCATCGTTTTCCAAGACGACTTCGTAGGTGTACCTTTTAATTTAATTGGTTCATCCAATTGTACTGCCCCTGGTTGAATCGCACCAGTTTGATATCCAGTAAGTACTGTTGCACCTTTTACAGTTGATCCCATCGGATAAGAACTTGTCATGGTACCTAATGCAAAGTCATTTACTTTCGTTTGGCCATCTTCGTTAACTAATTGTTTCCCCGCCATAGATAAAACTTCACCATTTTTTGGGTTCATCATTACAACAAATGCGCGATCTAAAAGAGGTTCGCTTCCTTTAAACCTCATTAAATTCTTCGCAAGAATATCTTCCACGCGCTTTTGTAATTCCATATCAATTGTTAAGTTCAGGTCATTACCACTTTGTCCTTTTGATACATTAATCGTTTCTAAAATATTACCGTTTTTATCTGTAACATTTCTAACTTCTGCTTTCGTACCGTGCAGGCTATCTTCATACTGTTGTTCAAGATAACTTTTTCCTACTCGGTCATTTCGATTATAATCACGAACAAGATAGTAATCTAGTCTTTCTCTCGGTAAGCCTTCATCAGATGTCGACACCCCACCAAGTACACTTCGGAATAAATCATCGTACGTATATTTTCGCTCCCAATCAACATTCGTATCTACACCTGGTAATGCTGCTAGGTTTTCACTAATAATCGAATATTCCTTTTCTGTAGCATCCTTTTTAATAACTTGAGGTGTCATTGCATATCCGCCGTCCATCTTACTCTTAATCGCGAGTATTTCTAGATCTTTTGCGGATAATTGATTAATCTCTTCTTCTGTTACACGACTTCGCTGACGCTCGTCTAATTCTTTATCATCAATTTTTTTATCTTTAAACTCTTGACGATCTTTATTCGTAACTTTTTCTTTAGCTTCCTCTTTATGCATAGCAAGCCAATAATCTTTTTTATCACGATCTGTTAATTTATCTGTCGGTACTTCAATCAAATCTGCTAGCTTTTTCGCTGTTTCTAAGCGATCTTCTGCAGTTGATCCTTTCATTTTTGTAAATGTAATAGTACGAACGGCTGCATTATCTACTACAGGTCGCCCATAACGGTCAAATATTTTCCCACGCGGTACAGGATTACTTATCGTTGAGTTTTCTTTCTTCTCCACTTCATTCTTATATTCTTCACCGCGAACAATTTGTACATATCCGAGCCTTACAATAACCGCGGAGAACATTAAAAACACGCAGAAAAACAACACGTTTAATCGAAAAGGAACGTGGGTCTTTTTCTTATTTTGCTTCTGCTTCTTGCTCATACAAACCCCCTCTACCAACAGCTATGTAATGTGAAAGGGACACCTTCATACAGGTGTCCTCACTGCTGTCTTACATCTTTTTCTATTCTAGCATAAAACAAACGAGAAGTTAACCTTCTGGTTCAGTTTGGTTTTGCGCGTTCCCTTGCGTTACAACACTTGTTTTACTCGCATTTCCCTCATCATATTTGACATTTTTAACTGCAAAATAAATAAGAAAATGTCCAGCACCTAAAATACATAATAAGTAAGGTAAACTTTTTTCAGGTGGAAAGAATAGTACAGCACATAAAAAACTTAAAATGGAACAGATTCTTCCGGCGTTTAACCACAGCTCCCGAACAACGACATATTCCACACGCCATTCTCTCGCATTTTTTGCTCTACCAATTACGTCATATGTCATTGATCCGTACGGAACAAGTAAAATAGGATATGCAATTGCAATACATGCCGCATAAATAAGTAATTTCGTGTATGTAACATTGAAAATAACTAAAAAGACGACAGCATATAAAATAATGCCTCCAAGTAAAATTGCTTTTTTTCGCCACTCCTTCTTTAACATACGAGCAACTAAGTAATAACATACAAAGGATACAGCAGAGTTCACTAAACTGTATTTCCCTAATGCGAACTCACTATTAGTTGCTAAATAAACATATACTGAAATGACAAAAATAAACGTTCCTTCTCTCAATCCTTGGAAAAAATGAGCTCGTGTAATCTTTCCCCAATTTTTATCAATCCGTCGTTCTTTCAATACTTGCACGATTTCATAACGCCCTTCACATTCTCTTTTAGATAAAAAGAAGCTTAAGACGACAGCAATTGCAAATAGAACTAATGAAAGAAAGAATATAACAGTATAACCACTCCATTTCTCCATACGTGAAATTGTGTATCCTGCTGCTATTGGTCCGATCATTCCAGAGAAGGATGTAAGAAGTCCAAGAAACCCATTAAAGAAATCTCTTGTTTCTGGTTCCGTAATTTCAAATGTCAATAAGTTAAAAGCCAACCAGTAAAAACCGTATCCTACTCCTAAAAGAGCCCCCATTAATAAAATATACTGAGAAGCACTTTTTCCTGCTACTAAGACAACGATAAAAAAAATTGCGAGCGTTCCTACCCCTATTCGTAATAAAATCGAGCGATCGATACGTTTCGCTAATTTCCCCCCTACAAGAAATGTGAGAGGCTGTAATACCACGCTGGCTAAATTATACAAGCCAAGATTCACATAATTTTGTGTTTGTTTCCATAAATAAATATTTACAAACGTATTCGATAAAGAAATTGCGAGCGTGTATAAACCTCCTATAAGGAGCAATAACACTAAATCCCGATTCACTTCAACGTCACCAATTATATGTTTCCATTTCATACACAACTCTCCTTTACTTCATGTTCTAGTCTTCCAAAGACAAGCCCAATTATGTAAAAGGAAAGCATAGAAAAAAGCTAGGGGCTCTCCCCTAGCTTTTTCTATATTTATTACGATTATTTTGCTTCTTGGTAACGTTTTTCAGCAGCGTTCCAATCTACAACGTTCCAGAATGCACCGATGTAGTCTGGACGACGGTTTTGGTAGTTTAAGTAGTAAGCATGCTCCCAAACATCTAAACCGATAACTGGCGTTTTACCTTCAGTTAAAGGAGAATCTTGGTTTGGAGTGCTTGTTACTTCTAACTCACCATTGTTTACTACTAACCAAGCCCAACCAGAACCGAAGCGAGTTGCGCCAGCTTTTGCGAATTCTTCTTTGAATGCATCGAAGCTACCGAATTTTGCTTCAATTGCAGTTGCAAGTTCACCTACAGGTTGTCCTCCGCCGTTTGGAGATAGGATTGTCCAGAAGAATGTATGGTTAGCATGTCCGCCACCATTGTTACGTACTGCTGTACGGATTGCTTCTGGTACTTCGTTTAAGTTTGCAACTAATTCTTCTACGCTTTTGTCAGCTAATTCTGCATGACCTTCTAAAGCAGCGTTTAAGTTTGTAATGTACGTGTTGTGATGTTTTGTATGATGGATGTTCATTGTTTCTTTGTCAAAGTGAGGCTCTAAAGCATCATACGCATAAGGTAAATTTGGTAATTCGTGTTTTGCCATTGTTATATTCCTCCCAGTTTATGTATTGCCACTTAAGTGACATACAACTTCATTCTACCCTAATTGCCATAGGGTGCAAACAAATAAATCACATTGTCTTGCTATCATTAAAGTAGCAAAATTCCCACTTCTTTTCAATTAAAATGCTCATATATTCCGTAAAAAAAGCTTCCTTCTACAAGGAAGCTTCCTGCTAACATAATAAACATGCGAAATGGATATGGACCCTGTAGGACTCGAACCTACGACCGGACGGTTATGAGCCGTCTGCTCTAACCAGCTGAGCTAAGGGTCCACAATTATGTATGTAACAACATATCAAATAAAGGAATTCCTATCGGATATGCCCTCTAAGAAAGGTAAGATAAATTTACCATATAGAAAAGAAAAGTGTCAATTGTATTTTTCTTATTTAAAAGAAGAAAGTTAATAAAAAGAAATTTAGTTATCTCCACTATATGTAAATATAATATATCTTGAGATTCTCTAGATTACTACGTTACAATGATTTTATACATACATAAAGGAAGTGAATCTATGTCCATATTTACCCAATTCGTAAAAAGCATATACTCGCCTAAAGATATGGCGCTATTCCGTTTTCAAAAAATCGGTAAAACCATTTTGTATATTATGCTACTTTGCTTAATTACTACTATTCCAAGAACTTTTTTGTACGGTAGTTTTATCCAAGATGGTGTAAGCATGGTAAATCAAGTCATCGATAAAGATTTACCTGATTTTAAAATTGAAAATGGCGAACTAAAAGCCGATATTGATCAACCTATTGAAAAAGAAGAAGGAAATGCACTTTTCGTATTTGATCCAAATTCAACAGACCTAGAAAAATATCAAAATAAAACAGGTTTATTTGTTTTAAAAGATAAAGTAGTCTCTATGGGAAATGGTCAAACACAAACGTATTCTTATAACGATTTGTTAGGTGCATCTCTTGAGAAAAAAGATCTACAAGAATTTATTTCTTTATTCGATAATATTTATCCGATTTTATTATTTGTTATTGGATTCTTAGTGTACCTATTCCAATTATTCATCACTTTTGTAGGCGTGACTTTACTTGCGTTCATCGGTTCTGCTATGAGCGGTCAACGTAAACTATCCTATAAACAAGTTTGGACACTAACTGCATACAGCTACACAATCCCAACAATCTTCTTTATGATTATGGATGCATGTAAGATTGTCGTACCTGGATCAACATTCATCTATATCGCAGTTGTTTTAATTGTTCTGTACTTAACGATTAAAGAAGTTCCAAAACCAAAAGAAAAATAAGAACGAAAAAAATGCCTAAATAGGCATTTTTTTTTTGGACAAGCATATATTCCTAGCAAAGGAGTGAAGAATATGAAGAGATTAGGTATATTCTTATTCGTGCTTGTTCTCGGTTATATATTTTATTACGATATAAAAATCGGTACTTTACCGATGTTAAGTTCATATAAAAAAACAACTGCTGCTCAAACGATTAAAAAAGAAAACACAGACAGTCAACAAAATAAAGAGAACAAAACAGAAAAAGAAACGGATGTATCTTATAAAACAATTGAAGTAAAAACTGGTGAGACAGTTCTTTCTATTACAGAACAAATTAACAAGAAAAAAATTCCTTCCATAGAAAAAGTCATTGACGACTTTAAACAATTAAACAAAAGTACATCTGCTACAAAAATACAAATTGGAAAGTCTTATAAATTCCCCTTATATCAATAAGCTATCACTTAATCCTTGTCAATTACATAAAGGCGCTGATACAATAGTAAAAGTGAAACCGAGTACTTCGGTTTCTATAGCCCTATATCACGTATACTATCATTGATATGAGGGACTAAATAAGAAACTTCTTTTATAAGGAGAGCGATCTATTCGTGAATGAAATGACTCATCGTACAAAAACACGTCCAGTTAAAGTCGGTAATTTAACAATCGGCGGTAATAATGAATTAATTATACAAAGTATGACAACAACAAAAACACATGATGTTGAAGCAACAGTTGCTGAAATTAAGCGTTTAGAAGAAGCCGGCTGTCAAGTCGTCCGCGTTGCCGTTCCAGATGAACGCGCAGCAGATGCTATTGCTGATATAAAAAAACAAATCAACATTCCACTTGTTGCTGATATTCATTTTGATTATCGCCTTGCTTTAAAAGCAATTGAAGGTGGCATCGATAAAGTACGTATCAATCCAGGTAACATTGGTCGTCGCCATAAAGTAGAAGCTGTTGTAAATGCAGCAAAAGAGCGCGGTATTCCAATCCGTATTGGTGTAAACGCTGGTTCATTAGAGCGTCACATTTTAGAAAAGTACGGGTACCCAACTGCAGATGGTATGGTTGAGAGTGCGCTACATCATATTAAAATTTTAGAGGACTTAGATTTCCACGATATTATCGTATCTATGAAAGCCTCTGATGTTAACTTAGCAATTGAAGCATACGAGAAAGCTGCTCGTGCTTTTGATTATCCATTACATTTAGGTATTACAGAGTCCGGAACATTGTTTGCCGGAACTGTAAAAAGTGCTGCTGGTCTTGGAGCAATCTTAAATAAAGGTATCGGAAATACACTACGTATTTCATTAAGTGCTGATCCAGTTGAAGAAGTAAAAGTTGCTCGTGAACTATTAAAATCATTCGGTCTTGCGTCTAACGCAGCAACACTTATCTCTTGTCCAACTTGTGGTCGTATTGAAATCGATTTAATTAGCATCGCTAACGAAGTGGAAGAATACATCTCTACACTTCAAGTACCAATTAAAGTTGCAGTACTTGGTTGCGCTGTAAATGGCCCTGGTGAAGCTCGTGAAGCTGATATCGGTATTGCCGGTGCACGTGGAGAGGGATTATTATTCCGTAAAGGGCAAGTCGTTCGTAAAGTACCAGAAGAAACAATGGTAGAAGAACTGAAAAAAGAAATCGACGTAATTGCTGCTGAAATGGCTGCTGAGCGAGAAAAAGAAAAAGAGACACAAGAACAATAAAAAGAAGGTTGCCACAATATTTGTGAGCAACCTTCTTTTCTACGTAAAAAAGCTCGTCAGTTATATAACCGACGAGCTTTTACTTTGCACATTTTGGACAACGACCATATATTTCAAACTTATGACCCGTTACTTCATAACCGGTAAAATCTTTATTCATAAAATCCATTGGGCAGGAAGTAATCTCTTTCGTTCCCCCACAATCCAAACAAATAAAATGATGATGATGTTCCATAATAGAACAAGTAAAACGAAAATGTTTTTCACCATTTAATTCCGTTTGTTCTAAAACACCAATCTCAGCAAAAACTGTTAAGTTACGATAAATCGTATCAAAACTAAGTCCTGGATAATCGTCCTTCATATGCTCTAAAACGTCTTTCGCAGTTAAATAACGATTATGCGCTGCAAATAATCTGAGCATCTCTTCTCTTTTTCCAGTATGTTTGTATCCTTTTTCTTTCATTAGGCGTAAAGCTTCTGTTAGATTCATACCTATCCCTACTTTATGCAGTTTTTTTCTTCTTCCATAAAATCGCACCGATTAAAATAAGAACTGCTATCATAACAATTGTACCACCTGGCGCTAGATCAAGTTGATACGAAGCAAACATTCCACCAATTACTGCAATTTCACCGAATAAAATGGAAAAGAAAATTGTTTGTTTAAATCCTTTAGCAATACGAATACTTGCTGCAACTGGTAACGTCATTAATGATGATACAAGAAGAACCCCCACTACACGCATTGATACTGCAATGACAAGAGCAACTAATATAATGAAAATAAAGTGAATCCATTTCGCTCTTAAACCAGTTGATACTGCGTATTCCTCATCGAATGATAATAGAAACAGCTCTTTATATAATAAAATAATTGTCGCAACAACAACAATTGCTACAATCCCAATAATAATTAAATCTGTACTTGTTACAGCACTGACACTACCAAATAAATAACTAAATAAGTCTGTGTTAAATCCATTTGCAAGTGAAATGAAAATAACTCCAACCCCCATCCCTGCCGAAAGGATAATTGGAATTGCTAATTCTTGATAGTGCTTATATACAGTTCGTAACTTTTCGATTAGTAGCGCTCCACCAATCGAGAAAATCATCCCCATATATAAGGGGTTTAAAAACCCACCTGTAAAAATGGTTTTTTCAAGTAATAAACTTGCTGCAATACCCGATAACGTCACGTGACTTAATGCATCCGCAATAAGAGATAAACGACGAATAACAACAAACACACCAATTAGCGGTGCAACAAGTCCAATTAAAATACCTGCGTATAAAGAATTACGTAAAAAGTCATATTGTAAAAAATCTTGTATCATTATATCCTCCCGTGATGCTCATGTTCGTGTTCTAAACGATGAACATGATGTCCATATAAGACGGACATTTCTGCATCTTCTAACTCTCGGAACTTCTCTACATTTCCATGGAAATGTAGATGTTGGTTTAGGCATGCAACATGTGTTACTTTTTCAGTAACAGCTCCCATATCATGAGTAACAAGAATTAATGTGATCCCGAGCCTTTTGTTTAAATCCTCTAATATTTCGTAAAAACTTTCCACATTTTTTACATCGATTCCAACAGTAGGCTCGTCCAAAATAAGCAATTCAGGATCACTAACGAGCGCACGAGCAATAAATACACGCTGTTGCTGTCCACCAGAAAGCTCTCCAATGTTACGACCTTGAAACTCACTCATCCCTACATCAGCAATTGCTTTTTCTACCTTTTTCTTATCCTCTTTTGTGAAAAAGCGAAAAAGCCCTTTTTTCGAAACAAGTCCCATTGACACAACTTCAGAAACAGTTGCTGGAAAACCAGAATTGAAACTATTTGCCTTTTGGGATACATAACCAACTTTGTTCCATTCCTTAAACTTCTTACTATCAACGCCAAACACGCGAATGCTTCCTTCTTTTGGCTTTAAAACACCTAATAAACACTTAAGTAGAGTTGATTTACCTGAACCATTCGGTCCCACTAAACCTAAAAAAGCTCCCTTCGGAACTTGCAAATTAATATTTTCTAACACATTCCGATCTTCGTATCGGAATGTTAAACCTTCAATTTCTAATATATTATTCATAGCATCTCACCTATTTTAATTCAGAATGATTCCGATTTATATCTATTTGAATTATAGTACAGCTTATTATAGTTGTAAACCAATCTGCCTAAAATATATCTATTTTTTCAAGAAACCTTACTATTATAACAAAAAGCAGAGAAAAATTCTCTGCTTTCGAAAAATATTCCTATAAACTTTTTAGTGAATAGCCGATTTAAACTTACCACCATTTGTCTCTTGCGTGCTCATAATCGTAACAAACGCATTTTCATCAATTTCATGCACAATTGATTTTAACTTCGTCACTTCTAGACGCGTTACAACTGCATAAATAACTTCTTTTTCTTTATCCGTGTAACCACCTTTCGCTACAAGCTTTGTAGTTCCACGGCCAAGACGATGCAAAATCGCGTTTGATACTTCCTCATATTGATCAGATACAATTAAAACCGCCTTCGTTTCATCTAGCCCTTGAATTACTGTATCGATCGTTTTAAATGCGATATAGTACGTCATAACAGAATACATCGCTTGTTCCACACCAAACACAAATGCTGCCCATGCAAAAATAAATAAGTTCACAAACATTACGAATTCACCAACAGAGAACGGTAATTTCTTCGTTAATAAAATCCCCATAATTTCAGTTCCATCTAGCGATCCACCATGACGAATTACAAGTCCTACACCAAGACCTAAAATAAGACCACCAAACACTGTCGCTAAAATAGGTTCTGTTGTAAATGGTGGTACCGCATGTAACGTTGACTCAATGAAAGCTAACGCTACAATACCAAATGTCGAAGATAACATAAATGTTTTTCCAATTTGCTTATAACCGGAATACATAAATGGGATATTGAGAACAACGACTAAAGTAGAAAAACTTAACCACCAAATGTTAGGAGTAAGATAATCTAATATAAGAGAAATACCAATAATTCCACCATCAATAATTTTATTTGGCATTAAAAATAGTTCAATTGCTACCGCCGCGCATGCTGCTCCAAAAATAATCATAACTAAACGATAAATGAGATGAATAACACTTTCTTTTCGATGTTGCTTTTGCTCCATAAGTCCTCCCTTTACTCTTTTTCTGTAGTTTTGTCCTTATATTATAACATACGCTTCTTTTCCTCATGAAAAAAGAAACTCCATACGAATATGTACAAGCTATATGCTCATATATTTCGATAGAAGAACGCGTGAAGGAGGATAATAAGATGAACCTCATTAAACAAATTGTTAATAAAAAATTAAATCATATTTCTACAAAAGAGTTATTAAAATATAGCAAAGAATATGAAGTTCCCATTACAGCCGCACAAGCTGATCAAATCGTTTTACTTATGAAGGGTAAAAATATTAATATTTACGATAACAACGAGCGACTAGAGCTCTTAAAACAAATCGCAAAAGTAACTTCCCCTGCCACTGCCCAACAAGTAAATACCTTATTTCAGCAACTACTAAAATAAGGAGGGGATTTCCCCCTCCTTATTGCGCTTTAATTTTTTCAAGAAGCCCTTCATCAAAAGTGCCGTTTTTCAGCATTTCAATTTCCAATTTGTATGGTGGCTTCTTATCTTTTTTATCTTCCCCTACATACGGTGTTTCAAGAATTTTTGGTACATGCATTAACTGTGGATGATGTACAATGTGATGCAATGCTTTATACCCAATGTGACCAAATCCAATGTTTTCATGACGGTCTTTTCCTGCTCCGCGTACATTTTTACTATCATTAATATGAAGTACTTGTAAACGATCTATACCAACGATCTTATCAAATTCGTTTAATACGCCGTCAAAGTCATTTACAATATCATATCCTGCATCATGCGTATGACATGTATCGAAGCATACAGATAGCTTTTCATTATATTTTACACCATCCATAATTTTTGCAATTTCTTCAAAGCTACGACCGCATTCTGTTCCTTTTCCTGCCATCGTCTCTAACGCAATGTTAACCGTCTGTTCTGGCGTTAATACTTCATTAAGCCCTTTAATAATTTGTTGAATACCAGCATCTGCTCCAGCACCAACGTGCGCTCCTGGGTGAAGAACAATTTGTTTCGCTACACCTAATGCCGATGTTCTTTCAATTTCCATGCGAAGAAAGTCTACTCCTAATTGGAATGTTTCTGGCTTCGTCGTATTCCCAACATTAATAATATACGGCGCATGGACGATAATTTCCTCAATTCCGTTCAGCTCCATATGTTTTCTTCCTGCTTCTATGTTCAATTCTTCAATTGGTTTTCTTCGTGTATTTTGCGGTGCACCTGTATAAATCATAAACGTTGTTGCACCGTATGAAACAGCCTCTTCACTTGCTGCTAATAACATTTTCTTACCACTCATGGAAACATGAGATCCAATCTTTAACATACAATCACCTCTTCAATATACAATAGATATAATGATAGCATAATTTGTAGAAATATGTAGTGAATTGTTTGTTCACAAAAGATGCACTACACAAATTTATATGACTATTTATACAGACTATACTTTTCATTTAAATTAGCTGGATTAAGTGAAACTTTAATCAATACTTTTCTATCCATATTGATTACACCTCCCACAAATAGCGGGATAAAAAAAAGATAAGGGAAACCCCTTATCTTTTTTTATTGCCATATTTTTTCTTCACTTTGTCACGTTCTGTTGCAAGTTTACGTTTATAGTTTGGTTTTACTTTTTTTGGTTTTTTAATAACTTTCGTTGCCATAACATCAAGTTCGTCATTTGGTTTTTTACGGCTCTTACGACGACGACGCTCACCTAAATCGGCCCACTCATCTCCGCGTAAATCTACATGCTTGAACTCAATATGACGTTGTTTTTCTAAACTATCTAACGCTTCTTCGTTTGCTGGATCATATATCGTCACTGCAATACCAGAATGCCCCGCACGTGCTGTTCTTCCAACGCGGTGAACGAAGAAATCTAAATCTGATGGTAGCTCATAGTTAATAACATGGCTAATCCCTTCAATATCAATACCACGTGCTGCTAAATCAGTCGCAACAATATATTGGAATTCAAGGTCACGAATTTGTTTCATCATTTTTTTACGATCACGTGGTGATAAATCCCCGTGAATTCGTCCAACTTTTAAGCCACGTTCCATTAATCCATCAGCAACTTGGTCTGCCATCTTTTTCGTATTCGTGAAAACAACTGCTAAATACGGTTTAAATTGAAGTAGCATTTTATGCACTAAATCAATTTTATTACGATGTTTAGAAGGCACTAAATAGTGTTCAATGTTTCCAGCTGCAACTTGTTTTGGATTGATATGAATATGCTCTGGATTCTCCATATACTTCTTCAGAAACGGTTTTAGTTTTTGAGGAATTGTTGCAGAGAAAACTAACATTTGCAAGTTTTTAGGCATGCGTGCTGCAATTTTATCTACATCATGAATGAATCCCATATCAAGCATTAAGTCTGCTTCATCGATAATAATCGTATTTGCTTTATGAACAAATAATGCTTGCTCTTCTACTAAATCTTTAATACGTCCTGGTGTTCCAACTACGATATGAGGTTGTTTTTTCAACTTTTCAATTGAGCGTTGTTTATCAGTTCCACCAATTAAACAACGCGCTGTAATCATTTGGTCTTCCGCACAAAACTTTGTTAATTTCACGATTTCTTCGTAAATTTGTTGTGCTAACTCACGAGTAGGCGCTGTAATAACAAGTTGTACTTCTTCACGACTTGCATTAATTCTGTTTAATGTAGGAAGTAAGTATGCATGTGTTTTCCCAGAACCTGTTTGGGATTGTCCAATTACACTTACACCTTTTTTCAAGACCGGGAAAATTTTCTGCTGAATTCCTGTCGGCTCTGTAAAGCGTAGTTCACGAACTGCATCTATTAAAAATGGTTTAAAATCATACTGTGTAAAAGTTTGTTGTGTCATAAGTTACACCTTCTTTCTAAAATTTCTACTGCGCGCACAAATCAGTCAAGTCTACATTATATCGAAATCTACAAGTAAAATCCATCTTTAGTTTAGGTTTTCACTTCAAAAACTAACCTTCTTCCCTTTTATTGCATATTGTATGTGTATATACCTAACTGAAGAAAGGAGGATTTCTCACATGTTTCCGAAATCCCCTACAAGGCAAATGTATCCGAATCCAGGGCAGCAACCTTATACACCATATCCAATTCCACAACTACCACCAATGGCACAAAAAAAGAAAGGTTTTCTTGCTAAGCTTTTTAAAAAACACGATCCAACCGAGCCTTTTATGCAAATGGTTCCACCTTACCGACAAATGGAAGGGCAACTGATGATGCATCAGCAACCACCACCGCCGCCACAATATCAACAGCAATATCAGCAGCAATACCAGCAACAATATCAGCAGCAACATCCACAATATCAACCATACATGCAGCAACATCCTGAGCAAATGATACCGCCTCAAATGTATGAATCAAATGAAACGCGCGGCGGCGCAACTACAGCTGCCACAACAGCAAGCAGTGGCATCGGCAGTTTCTTTTCGAACTTAATTTCGAATCCTACTAATATGATAAACAACATCGAAAAAGTATCCCAAGTCGTTCAATCTGTAGGTCCTGTCGTCGAACAGTATGGTCCTATTATGCGTAGTCTACCAAGCATTGTTAAAATCCTCACCTCTGGAAAAAGTACGGAAGAAAATCAAACGGAAAATGTAACAGAGCCAGTTGAGGTAGAAAGTCCGCCTCCTGCACCTCAAAAAAAGAAACGAAAACGAAAGAAAATAGTGATTGAACCTGTAATAGAAAAAGAGTTACCGAAAGAACCAGTTCAACAAACAGCAACAAAACCAAAACTATATGTGTAACAATCCTTTGTTTTCTATCCACTCCTCCTTTATAATGTAAAAGACTATGCACAAAAGTATCCCTTGTTTAGAAGGAGAGGATTACTCATATGAAAATTGTTAAAATTTCCCCTCGTGGTTATTGCTACGGTGTTGTCGATGCAATGGTAATTGCACGTAACGCTGCATTAGATAAATCATTGCCGAGACCCATTTATATTTTAGGTATGATTGTTCACAATAAACATGTTACAGACGCTTTTGAAGAAGATGGAATCATCACATTAGACGGTCCAAGTCGCTTAGAAATTTTAGATAAAATTGATTCTGGTACTGTTATTTTCACAGCACACGGTGTTTCTCCAGAAGTTAAACAACGCGCAAAAGAAAAAGGTTTAACAACAATCGATGCCACTTGCCCAGATGTTACCAAAACGCATGACCTTATCGAAGCTAAGAAAGCGGAAGGGTATCATGTCATTTATATCGGTAAAAAAAATCATCCAGAGCCAGAAGGCGCAGTTGGTATTGCACCTGACATCGTTCACCTTATCGAAAGAGCCGATGATTTAAAAACATTAGAAATTCCAACAGATAAAATTTTAGTAACGAATCAAACAACGATGAGTCAATGGGATGTTCAACATTTAATGGAGGACATTCAAAAAAAATTCCCAACAGCAGAATTCCATAAAGAAATTTGTTTAGCTACTCAAGTTCGCCAAGAAGCTGTCGCTAAACAAGCTGATGTTGCAGACTTAACAATTGTTGTTGGTGATCCGAAAAGTAACAATTCAAATCGCTTAGCACAAGTATCACAAGAAATCGCGGGTACAAAAGCATATCGAGTTGCTGATGTAAGCGAAATTCAATTAGAGTGGCTACAAGGTGTAGAAAACGTAGCTGTTACAGCAGGTGCTTCTACTCCAACGCCGATTACAAAAGAAGTTATCGCGTTCTTAGAGCAATATGACCCAATGAATCCCGCTACATGGGAAAGAGTTCGAAAAGTACCGTTACAAAAAATATTACCTCGCGTGAAAGTGAAAAAAGAACAATAATAAAAACCGTTGCTTACATGAGCAACGGTTTTTATTTTTCTTATACAAATATAAATGGATCTGTATGTAACTGCGAAGCATGAATGTGTACATTGAGTTTCTTTGCATCCACTTTTTCTTGTAATTGCTTTTGCACACCTTGTTTCATTACTTTTTCAACATTATGTCCTGGGTCAACTATATTTAAACCGAGCATCATCGCATCATGAGCAACATGATAGTAGATGTCACCAGTTACATATACATCTGCTCCTTTAAATTTCGCTTGGTTTATATATTTATTACCATCTCCACCAAGTACAGCTACTTTACGCACTTTATCATCTAACTTACCGACAACTCTTGCGCCATTCACGTCTAATGATTGTTTCACATGTTCTGCAAATTGACCAAGCGTCATTTCTTCTTGTAAGTATCCTATTTTTCCTAGGCCTAACGTTTCACCTTTATTATCAAGCGGATACACATCGTATGCTACTTCTTCATACGGATGCGCCGTTATCATTGCTTTAATCACTTTCCGCTGTAATGAAGCTGGAATAATCGTTTCGATTCGCACTTCTTCTACACGTTCTAACTGTCCAGTTTCCCCGATATAAGGATTTGTCCCCTCTTGAGGTACAAATGTGCCTGTACCCTCGCTACTAAACGTACAGTGGCTATAATTGCCGATATGACCAGCACCTGCGTCTCCTAATGCTTTCCTTACTTCTTCTGCATGAGTGACTGGCACAAACACAACAACTTTTTTCATTTCTTCTGCATATGTCGGTGCTAGAACTTCTGTATTTTGCAATCCTAACGCCTCAGCAAGTAAATCGTTTACCCCGCCCTTAGCAACATCCACATTTGTATGCGCTGCATAGATTGCAATATCATTTTTAATACACTTTTCAATAATTTTCCCATACACCTTATCTGTATGAATCGCTTTTAACGGGTTAAAAATTAAAGGATGATGAGCAATAATGACATTTGCCCCTAATTGAATTGCTTCATCCACAACTTCTTCCGTTACATCTAGCGCAATCAATACGTGCTGCACGGGTTTATTAAGCGCTCCAATCTGCAGACCAATCTTATCTCCTTCCATTGCCAAATGCTTCGGATACATACTTTCAAATAAAGAAATAATTTCATGGCCGTTTGGAATTTTACTCATGATAAAACCTCCCCTATCATTTTCATTTTCGCTTCTACTTCCCCACGCTTCGCTTTTGTTTCTTCAGAATCAGCCGCACGTTCTAACTGTTTTAAAATATTTTGGAAGTTTTTTAATTCTCCTTCCCATTTTTCAACGAAGGCTTCACTTTTTTCTGTTATTAAAAATGGTCCCATAAACAATTCAGCTTGTTTATTTTCAGAGTAAGGCGCTACAACATTTCCGCGCTCCCCTACTAAAATTTCGTAAATTTTCCCATCTTCTTTTACGATTTTTTCATGGATAAGCTCCCAACCATTCTCAATAAACCATTCACGAATATGATGCGCTGCAATATTAGGCTGTAAAATTAAACGTGTTACACCTTCTAATTTCTCTTTACCACTTTCTAAAATGTCACGAATTAACGCTCCGCCCATTCCGGCAACCGTAATTACATCTACTTCTCCTGGCGCGATAACAGCTAATCCATTCCCTTTACGCACATCTACTTTATCTTGTAAACCACTTTCAGCTACAGTTGCTTGCGCAGAGCGAAATGGTCCATCTACAACCTCTCCTGCAACTGCTTTTGTAGCAATATTATTTATAATTGTATAACACGGTAAATACGCATGATCCGATCCAATATCAGCAACTGTAGATCCTACTGGTATTTCACGTACAACTTCTTCTAATCGTTTTGAAAGCTTTACTTCATTCATGTATTTCCATTACTCCTTCTCTTGTCAGTCTGTCTGTCTCCATGATAATGAATTTATAGTAGTTGTTGCAAGCCCATAACAACAATTCACCGCTCTATCATTCATCGTATTTTAGAAAATATAGAAAAACAAGCCCTTTGCATAAGCAAAAGGCTTGTCATACGGAACTTTATTTTTTCTTCGATAACCAATCAGCTACTTTAGCGGCTTGATCAGCTGGAACTATATTGGCAGGCATATTGCCTTTTCCTTTCGAAAGAATTTCTTTAATTTCATCCTTTGAAAGTTTCCCACCAATTTTTTGTAAGTTAGGTCCAACTGCCCCTTGTAACTGATCACCATGGCAGCTCGTACAGCTTTGCTTCACAATATCCTCTGGCTTTGATGCTGTTTGTGCTGGCTTCCCGCCATTTTTTGCATCAGCTAACTCTTTAGATTTATTTAGCCCCTGAAATGAAAATACAAACATAACGATAATACCCAATGCTGCAATAAGAGCGAACGGAATCAGCGGATTACGTTTCATATCTCTTCTCCCCCCTCTATACCCCTAAATAGTTAGATGATTCAGTCATTTCCATTGTACTTGAAAACGCTCTATCAGAAAAGAGTAAACTACCACTTGTTAAAAATATTCCATAAATTCAGTTTATTGTTTTTTATTGTCATATCGCTTATTATTTCGATAATTATTAACGTTTCTCATCATATTTTTCGCTTTTCTACATATATTTTTGTATATAATAAACAAAATTAATCGAAAAATCGAAAAATGAGCATTTGCAAATCAAAAGACAATTCTGTAAAATAAATTACAAGAAATTGTAATCGTTGCCGATAGCTAAATTTTAACAAAAATTAACAAAATAAAAAAGTTTACTTCACAAAGGTGAAGTAAACTTAAAAAATAACCTATTCTAAGAAATCCTTAAGACGCTTACTACGGCTTGGATGTCTTAATTTGCGAAGTGCTTTTGCTTCAATTTGACGAATACGCTCTCTCGTTACGCCGAATACTTTCCCAACTTCTTCAAGCGTACGAGTTCGTCCATCATCTAAACCGAAACGAAGACGTAGAACATTTTCTTCACGATCTGTTAGCGTATCTAACACATCTTCTAATTGTTCTTTTAGCAATTCATAGGCCGCATGGTCCGCAGGCGATGTTGCTTCTTGGTCTTCAATAAAGTCACCTAAATGGGAGTCATCTTCTTCACCAATTGGTGTTTCAAGAGAAACTGGCTCCTGTGCAATTTTTAAGATTTCACGTACTTTTTCTGGAGCAAGATCCATTTCTTCACCAATCTCTTCAGGAGATGGTTCACGACCTAAATCTTGTAATAATTGACGTTGTACACGAATTAACTTATTAATCGTTTCAACCATATGAACTGGAATACGAATTGTTCGTGCTTGGTCTGCAATGGCACGTGTAATAGCTTGGCGAATCCACCAAGTTGCATACGTACTAAATTTGAAACCTTTACGATAATCGAACTTTTCAACAGCTTTAATTAGACCCATATTACCTTCTTGAATTAAGTCTAGGAAAAGCATGCCACGGCCTACATAGCGCTTTGCAATACTTACTACAAGACGTAAGTTTGCTTCTGCAAGACGACGTTTCGCTTCTTCATCGCCTTCTTCAATACGCGTTGCAAGTCGAATTTCTTCTTCTGCAGATAGTAAGTCTACACGACCAATTTCTTTTAAATACATACGAACAGGATCGTTGATTTTAACCCCAGGTGGTACACTTAAATCATTGAGGTCAAACTCTTCTTCTGTTTTTGTAATTTGGCGATTATTAGGGCCTTCTTCGTTGTCATTATCACCAACTAAGTCAATGCCTTGTTCACCTAAATATTCATAGTATTCATCCATTTGATCGGATTCAATTTCAAATCCATTCATGCGTTCTGCAATCTCTTCATATGTAAGAACGCCACGTTTTTTTCCGAGCTCAGTGAGTTGTTCTTTCACTTGCTCAAGGGTCATTTCAGTTTCAATTTGTTTAGAACGAGCTGGTTTGTCAGCCATCTGTTCCCCTCCTTACGCGAGATACAAACATTCATTATACTAAAACTTTATCAAAAAAGCTATTTTCTCGCTTTTTGATTTTGTAAATATGCTACATAATATTTAGCAGCCTCTACAGGATCTGTTTTTTCCATTTGTTTCACTTTAAAGATGATCTCCATCTTTTCAAGTTTTTCCTGATGCCGTCTAAGCGTCTCCAAATGGCCTTGCAACACTTCTTCTGTGTATTCTGGATTAATAAATTCATCCGTCGAAATATCAGTGATAATATTTTTCAACTTTTCATCAGAGAGCCAACTTAAAAATGTTCCGACTGAAGGTTCATTTCCCTTTTCATAATATGCGTATAGTTCATATAAAATCCCTTTATGTTCTTCTGTATGAAAATCTTCTATATGGGATTCCATACGAACAGCTACTTCTGCACTTTGCAACATATGGTAAATAATTTCTCTTTCCGCTCTTTCAAAACCTGTTAACTTCGGTTTTGTTTGAACGACTTGAGACGGTTTAGCAACCTGCTTTATTTGTTTTTGCTGTACCTTTTGTTCTTTGCGATATTGGTGCAATTGATTCAAAAGTGTTTCCATTGAATACGAAAATTCTTGCGATAATGACTTCAAATATGACTCTGCCTGCATCGCATCTTGTAACAACGATAACTCTTTTAAAACACTTTTCACATATTCTTCTTTGCCAGACTCATCTTGCAAATTTTTCCCTAAACGCAAATAATTTATTTTAAAACCAACAAAACTCACACTTGATTTCACAAGATTTTCAAAAGCAGTAGTCCCATATTGTTGCACATATTCATCAGGATCAAGCTTATCTGGCAAGGATGTGACTTTCACTTGGCAACCAACTTTTAGCAATAATTGCCCTGCTTTCATCGTCGCTTCTCGCCCTGCTTTATCACCATCATAGCAAAGAACAACAGTTTCAACGTTACGTCGCAGAAGTTTTGCTTGTTCTTCAGTTAAAGCTGTTCCCATTGTCGCAACAGCTTCTTCCACACCACTTTTTACCGCAGCTAGTACATCGGCATATCCTTCAAAAAGAACCACTTGCCCACGTTTTCTAATAAACGGTCTTGCTTGGTGGAAGTTATACAACAATTTACTTTTGTGAAAAATCGGTGTTTCAGGGCTATTTAAATATTTCGGAGTGTCATCTCCTAACGCCCTTCCACTAAACGCTATCACCTTACCTTGTAACGTATAAATCGGGAACATAACTCTTCCACGGAAGCGATCATAATGACTACCATCCTTCTCACTTCTTATTAGAAGGCCAGCTTGTTCCATACTAGACAGCGATAAACCTCTTTTTTGTAAAATTTTCGTCGCTGCATCCCAGGCAGGTGATGCATAACCAATTTCAAACTTCTCAATCATCTCTTTCGTAATACCACGGTTTAATAAATATGAAAGTGCTTCATTTCCCTCTTCCGTATTTACTAATAAATGATGATAATACTTTTTCAATAATTCATGAGCTTGTTGCATGATGACAGTGTCATCAGATATGTCTTCTTGTTGTCCTTGCCCTGATGTATACTCTGCAACCGCAATTCCATTTCTTTCGCCTAGCTTTTGAACAGCCTCGGTAAAAGCCAGTCCTTCCATTTTCATTAGAAAGGAAAATACATTTCCACCTTCTCCACATCCGAAGCAATGAAAAATTTGCTTATCAGATGAAACAGAGAATGAAGGAGATTTCTCACCATGAAATGGACAAAGGCCGAAATAGTTACGCCCCTGTTTTCTAAGTTGAACGTATTCACCAATGACTTCTACAATATCGGATGATGTCCGAATCTGTTCAACAACTTCTTCGGGAATTCTGTTCCCCATAACTCCATCTCCGTGTCGTATTTTGTATTCGATATAAATTAAAAAATTCCTTTATAATTCGACAATATTTTTCTAAACTTGTTAGAAAGTGTTGCCGATTACATTGTATAAACGATTTTAAACCTTTCCTATAGGTCCTTTATCTGCATAAATCGCATATACATACTTGCTATATAAAATTGTATACATTTGCTCATCTGTTACAAATGTATCTCTTAGAAACAATACATATACACCTTTTTATAAGAAGAGTAGCAAGCCACATATACCGTTTGATCTTGAGATTTGTAACTTTTTCATGTTGATCCATATAACGATCAACTCCATTTTGTTCAGTATCTACAAAGATCCAATGGCCTTGCTATTTCCTTAAAGGATGAGCATATGATGCGACAAACAAAATTCCGACATGAAATTCCGCTCCAACTTGCACAATTTCAGCCTTCACGGGATATACATCCACACCAACTAATATGTTGTCAATGCTTTGCATATTTCTGTATTCTACATCCCTTCTGTGAATCCTTCCATAATGTGCGTTTTCTTGTATAGATTTTGTCGATTTAACGTAATTACATGTCTTTTTCGTAAATCCTATCCCTAGTTTATTCTGAAAAATTAAAGTCTAAACGTAAAATATAGGTTTTTATCACAATTTTTTATTATAATATATTTTCTTCAACTACGCTACATATCCCTTTATTTTTTCATCTTACATTTCAGGATGACAAACTCACACCTTGAATATACTAAAAGACAAAGGAGTATAAGTATAACCATTACACTACAATCTATTACAAAATCCATAGGTACCATATTTCACACGAGCGAAAAAAGCACATTCACCTTTGGTAAATGTGCTAAAACATTTTTTGGTTTTGCACTGCATTCACAATAATATTTGCTGTTTCTTCAATTGCTTTATTCGATACATCGATTACTTGACAATTTATTTTACTAATTACTTCCTCAAAGTGATCAATTTCTTCTTGAATACGATTAATATTTGCATATGTTGCTCCATCACTTAATCCAAGTGATTTTAATCGTTCTTTTCGAATATGATTTAACTTATCTGGCGTAATTTTCAAACCGAAACATTTTTCTTTTGCCACTTGATATAGTTCTTCAGGTGGGTCAACTTCTGGCACGAGTGGTACATTCGCAACTTTCAAGCGTTTGTTATGAGCTAAATATTGGGAAAGTGGTGTTTTTGATGTACGCGAAACACCAATCAACACGATATCCGCTTTTAAAATACCTCGTGCATCTCTGCCGTCATCATACTTCACAGCAAACTCAATCGCTTCAATCTTTTTAAAGTATTCTTCATCTAACCTACGGACAACGCCTGGCTCACATCTCGGCACTTGCCCCGTAATTTCTTCAATTTGATCAATAAGAGGGCCGATAATATCGTATGCCTCTACCCCTTCTTTTGCAGCCTCTGTTACTAAATATTTGCGCATATCAGGCTTAACTAACGTAAAACATATAAGTGCTTGATTACTCTTAGCAATCGAAATCACTTCTTTTAATGTCCCTGTATCTTCTACATACGGTACACGTCTAATATCAGGAGCAAACGGGAATTGCCCCATTGCTGCTCGAACAACCAAATCAGCCGTTTCCCCTACAGAGTCAGATACGACATATACGATTTTATTATCCATTACATTACCTCACTTTAAACAAATTACACTTATTCGTTATTTACTAAATTTACAAACGCACGTGTAATATTTGTTTTTGTAATTCGCCCAATCACTTCTAAACCTTGTTTCGTATCTTTTACAACTGGCATTGCATCAATCTGTCTTTCTATTAATTCCATCGCAATATCATATAAAGAATCCTCTCTACGACACATCGCAATGTTTGGCATCCTTGTCATGATAATATTAACCGGAAGAGAGGTTAAATCCTGCTTTCCTAAGCTCGCTCTTAATAAATCTTTACGAGACACAACACCAACTAATAGAGTCATCTGATCTACAACGAACAATGTACCAACGTCCTCTAAAAACATCGTACAAATTGCATCGTATACGGAAACATTTTTATCAATTACAACCGGTCTAGATTGATAATCTTGTACTTTAATTTTCTTAACAGCTTCAGATAATAACTGCCCCCCAGTTTTACCCGTATAAAAATAACCTACGCGTGGACGTGCTTCTAAATAACCAGCCATCGTTAAAATTGCTAAGTCTGGTCTTAGCGTCGCACGTGTTAGACCCAATTGCGCTGCAATTGATTCCCCTGTAATAGGACCGTGATCTTTTACAATCTGAATTATATGTTCTTGCCGTTTATTCAGCTCTATGATAATCACCACCTTTAATGCACAACGAAAAAAGTTATACTATCTCTTAAATATTATATACTAAATATGCTATTCGAAAAAGAAAGTATGTAAAAAGGACCGTATACGGCCCAAAATTATATTTGAAACTTATCAAGTTGTTCTAAAAAACGTCTTGATTTCAAATAAATTCCGCAATATTCATCATAATATGTATTCAATACTAAACGCATTTGTTTTTTTGTGCTATCCTTTACCGATACATTTCCGAGCCTATGTAAATCGAAATGGAAGAAAAGACGTAATAATTTATGAACAGCTTCTCCTACCGGTATACGATACGGGTCTTGCTCCGCATGACGTGAGCACAGAAAACCGCCTTCCCTAACGGAGAAGGCGACAAAGTCTGTTTCTTGATGACAAATCGCACATGTATCAAAGTACGGGCGCATCCCTAATACCGGAAGCATTTTCGTTTGATAAATTAATGATAATACTTCTGGATCAACACCCTCACACATATAATGCAACGTTTGATATAACATTTCAAATAAATACGGATTATGTTTTTTATCTTCTGTTGCTTTATCAGTTAATTCAACAATAAATGATGCATAAGCAGTTAAAAATATATCCTCGCGAATTTCTTTCATAGTTGAAATAATCTCGCCTTGTTGCAATGTTCCAAGCCCAGATCCCATTTGAATAAGAAACTGGCCATGTGTCATTAATTGCGACACAGATGCTAATCGGCTTTTCGGTTTTTTTGCCCCTCTTGCCATTGCACTTACCTTACCAAGTTCTCTTGAGAATATTGTAACAATCTTGTTCGTTTCTCCGTAATCTGTCGTACGGATAACGATGCCCTCAACTTTTTGAAACATGTTCGTCACCATCCAAGGTTTGAACAAAACGGGTCAAGAAATTGGAGAGTCTAGATGCGCTAGCTCCTCTTCATGTTGATCCATCTCATCGTTTACGTCTTTTTCCATTTCTTTCAAAAGCAAGTACGTTTCAATGCTTCCTGTTTTGGAGAAAAACTTCCAGGTAAAATCTAGCATAAGAATCCACCTTTCTCAATAAGCGTAGCCTATAAACCAATTTCCTTTGTTGTTATTAAATTGACCCATTTTGTCCATTTTCATGTGAGAAAAATTTTTCCTAATTTATCAAAGTTCATAAAAACCAATAATCAGTGGATGAACCAACCATCCACTGATTACAGCTTGACTCTATTTTAGTACTCATCCTCGCGGAAACCTAGGTCACGAAGCTGAGACATTTTATTACGCCAATCTTTTTGCACTTTTACCCATACTTCTAAAAATACTTTAGAACCAAGTAGCGCTTCAATATCAAAACGAGCTCGCTTACCAACTTCTTTTAACATTTTCCCTTGTTTTCCGATGATGATTCCTTTTTGTGATGCACGTTCAACAACAATCGTTGCATTTATATAAACTGCCCCGCCCTCACGCTTTTGAATCGCATCGATAACAACAGCCACAGAATGCGGCACTTCTTCACGTGTTAAATGTAGTACTTTCTCACGAATAAGCTCTGCAATAATAAATCTCTCCGGATGATCCGTTACTTGATTATCTGGATAGTATTGTGGTCCTTCTGGTAAATACTTTTTAATTGTTCCAATTAAAGCGTCCACATTATTACCGTCTAACGCAGAAATTGGTACAATTTCTGCAAACTCATGTAGTTTACGATATTGATCAATTAACTCTAGTAATTGCTCTGGATGAAGTTGGTCAATTTTATTAATAACTAAAAATACTGGTTGTTTCGTTTCTTTTAACTTCTCGATGATGAATTCTTCACCACGACCAAAGCCTTCGACAGCATTAACCATAAACAGAACGATATCAACTTCTTTTAATGTCGTTTGCGCCATCTTCACCATGAAGTCGCCTAGTTTATGTTTAGGTTTATGTATTCCTGGTGTATCAATGAAAATAACTTGTGCATCATTTTCTGTATATACACCTTGAATTTTATTACGAGTCGTTTGTGGCTTATCACTCATAATAGCAATTTTCTGGCCGATAATACGATTTAAAAATGTAGATTTCCCAACATTCGGTCTGCCAATAATAGAGACAAAACCTGATTTATAACCTTTTCTATTCATGTAAATCCTCCGCTAAAAATGCTCCTGGTAACAATTCTCCGACTGTCGTCTCCTGAACGTCACCATGTAAATTTGTTAAGTATACTTTCGTATCCTGTTTACATAATTCTACCATAACTTGTCGACATGCTCCACAAGGAGGTACTGGGCGCTTTGTATCTGCTACAACCGCAATGGCTACAAATTCTTTATCTCCTTCAGAAACCGCCTTAAATAAAGCTGTTCTTTCAGCACAATTACATAAGCCATATGATGCATTCTCAACATTACATCCACGATATACTTTTCCATCGCGCGTTAATAGTGCTGCACCTACTTGAAATTTAGAATATGGTACGTACGCTTGTTTACGCGCTTCGATTGCTTCTAGAATTAATTGTTTACTATTCATATTCCCGCATCCTTCCTGTTCACAGCTATGAAGAGGTACACTCTCTCATTAAAGCCCCTTACGGCACTTCCAAAGCTTAATAAAAGCTTCGGAATGCAACTATACCATATACGGTAAAAAGATAATAGCACCAATTATAACAGCTATAATTGCAAACAATAAAACCGCTCCTGCCGCAACATCCTTTGCAATTTTTGCAAATGGATGAATATCGGCAGTCGCTAAATCTACTGTTTTTTCCACAGCCGTATTTACCATTTCTAAACTCATTACACTACCTATTACAATAAGTAATATCATCCACTCTGTTCTCGTAATATGGAAATAAAAGCCGCAGCATATAACAATGACTGCGGCTAAATAATGGATTTTCATATTTCGTTCATGACGAAAACAAAAGAATATACCAGCTATAGCATATCCAAAACTATCTATAAGTTTTCCTTTTTTCATCGTCCTAATCCAAAAGCTTCTAAAATTTCTTTTTGTCTTCCGAACATTTCTTTTTCATCTTCTTCTGTCATGTGATCATAACCAAGTAAATGTAAAAAGCCATGTAACGCCAAAAATCCAAGTTCACGATCGAAAGAATGTCCGTACTCTTCAGCTTGCTCTTTCGCCCTTGGAATAGAGATAATAAGATCACCTAACATGCGCGGCATCTCTGCACCAACAATCTCCATTTCTCCTTCTCCCATTTCTTCCATGGCAAAGGATATTACATCTGTAGGTTGATCTTTATCTCGGTAATCACGATTAATTTCTCTAATGCGCTCATTATCTACAAATGTCACCGATACCTCCGCACCATCCTCGATATTTTCCATTTGAGCTGCTTTTTCTAACACTTCACGAATTAAACTCATATACGCTTCTTTTACTTCTTCTGTTTCATCAATAAAATCAATTAACAAACTCATTCTTTCTCCTTTTCTTCCGGAAGTTCCGGATATGTAATACGCGAATGGAAAATACCATTTAACGTTTCACACAACGTTTTTCCAACGATTTGTAGTTCCTTAAACGTCAAATCACATTCACTAAATTGACCGTCTTGTAGTCGATCTTTAATAATACTTTGCACCAAATTATTAATTTGTTCTGGCGTTGGGTGATTCATAGAACGTACCGCAGCTTCTACACTATCAGCAATACCAACAATTGCCGATTCTTTCGAAGTTGCTTTTGAACCTGGATAACGGAACATCTCTTCTGTATATTTTTCTTTATCTTCTTTAATAGCTTTATAATAAAAATATTTCAGTAACGTTGTACCGTGATGTTGCCCAGCGATATCAATAATTTCTTGTGGAATATGATATTCTTCGAGCATTCTTACTCCATCCGTTACGTGAGCAATTATAATATCTTTACTCGTTACAGGATCTAATTTATCATGCGGATTTTCAATTCCCATTTGGTTTTCAATAAAAAATTGCGGTTGTACTGTTTTTCCTACATCATGATAATATGCCCCTACACGCGCTAATACACCATTTGCCCCGACTGCTTCACAAGCAGCCTCAGAAAGATTCGCTACCATTACACTATGATGATATGTCCCTGGCGCTTCTAACAAAATTCTGCGTAAAAGCGGATGATTTGGGCTTGATAGTTCCATAAGCTTCATACTTGATACGATTCCAAGTCCACTTTCTAAATATGGTAAAATCCCCATAGCCAAAACGGATGATATAATCCCTGAAAGCGAAGCCATTAATAATTGCGTACCAATTTCAAGAGGCGAAAAATTCCCATTACGTAATAATAAGAGCGCCGCCAATACGACTACATTTAATACAGAAACGAGTATACCAGCTTGTAAAATCATTGTACGACGATTTTTTTCTCGCAAGAAAATACTAACCGATAATGAACTTAACAATACGTAAATCCCTACACTATAATTTAATGTACTCGTTACTCCTTCATTAAACATAATACTTCCGCATACAGAAAAAATCATACTCGTTAAAAAGACAAATCGATCACCAATCATTAGTTTTACAAGTATTGTTCCCATCGCAACTGGGACAACATATGCAATCCCCGCGTATTCAAGTTTTTGAAACAAACTAATGATTTTCATTAAGACAATTGTGATAGACAAAATTGTAATATACGCTAAAACATACGGTCTATCTTCTCTTTTTCTCTTTAAAAATAATTCAAATTGTTTATGCATAAAGTATAGTAACACACCAATGAGTACCGCTAATCCAACATAAGGTTGAAAGCCGTTCCCTTTTTCTAACAAACCAACTAATTTCAACTGATTATACACATCACTTGAAATTGTTTCACCTTCTCTAACAAGAACTTGTCCTTGAAGAATATAAACAGGTGGAACTAAATCTTCCTCTGCTTTTCTCTTCTCTTTCGTTAAGATCGGGTCATAAAAATAGTTTGCTGAAATTGCATATCTTCCTAGCGCCTTAATCGACTCTTTTAAACCATTATCAACATTAACACTATTCATCTCACTTACATATCGTTCTTTCGCATCTTTCAATTCGTCCATTTTAATATGCTCAGTCATGATACTATTAATTGCTGTGACCGCAGCATCTTTCGCTAATACTAATTGGCTCGAATCTGCATTAATCAAACTTAGTAAGTTTGAATCAGATAATTCTTTCGTTAAGTCAGCGGGTAGTTTCTTTTTTAACTTCTCCACTTTCTCAGCATCAGTCATCTTTTTTTGATCATCCGGTCCAACAGCTTTAATCTCTTGCACCACTTCATCCACTTTAGCAAAGACGTCATTCACAATATCAACTTTGTTTTGTTTATACTCACTTTTATATGTATATTGATCTTCAACTTTTGTAGCGGCTTCTTTTTTCTTTTTATCCGTTGTAACTTTATCTTCAATTTTTATAGGAGAATGGATTGTCTTTTTCGCAATAGAATACATATTAACATCTAATTGCTCTGGTTTTACATTATTCATAAGCGCAAAAAACAGCACCGCTCCTAATACAACGTAAGAAATCCAACTTAGTTTTTTCGAATGTTGTAAATTACGAAACCACTTAGAAATTTCTTGAGATCTTGACATGATTTCAATACCTTCTCCTCTCCAGAAATAAAGTGAAACTATTTATAGCTTTCATTTCTTCTACCAAACGATACTTTGAGGCAACATTTTATACACTAGTACCTATAGTTTATTTTCCTTATCTTTCATGATAGTAAAAAATATGACGTTCGCCAACCTTATCATACAAAAAGAAATGATCCTGACAAATAGGATCATTCCATTTTATCATATGCCTCAATAATACGTTGCACCAATGGATGTCTCACAACGTCCGTTTGTTCTAATGTAATAAATGACAGACCTGATACACCAGATAAAATATTAGCAGCTATAGATAGCCCTGATTTTACCCCTTTTGGCAAGTCTACTTGTGAAGGGTCCCCTGTAATAACCATTTTAGAACTAAAACCTAATCTTGTTAAAAACATTTTTATTTGAGCACCCGTTGTATTTTGAGCCTCATCTAAAATAACAAATGAATCATCAAGCGTACGCCCCCTCATATAAGCAAGCGGCGCGATTTCAATTACTCCTCGCTCCATCATACGCTGCGTATATTCTTGTCCAAGAATATCATGTAAGGCATCATATAATGGGCGTAAGTATGGATCTACCTTCTCTTTCAAATCCCCTGGTAAAAAACCTAAATTTTCTCCAGCTTCTACAGCAGGTCTTGTTAAAATAATTTTCTTTACATACCCTTGTTTTAAAGCCCTCACAGCCATTACTACAGCTAAGTATGTTTTTCCAGTTCCTGCAGGCCCTATCCCAAAGACAATATCATTCTTCTTCATCGCATGAATATATCGTCTTTGCCCCATTGTTTTTACACGAATGGATTTACCTTTTGCAGTCTTGAAAATTTCTTCTTCATATAACTCTTCAAATTGAGCAATTTTCCCTTGTTGTGCAAGCTGAATTGCATACGCAACATCTCTCTCTGAAATTGATATACTTTTACGAATTACAACAAGTAATTGCTGTAAGATTTTTTCTACGAGTGTCACCGTTTCAACTGCCCCAGATACATGAACAGTTTCTCCTCTAGTTACGATCGATACATTCAGTTCTCGTTCAATTACTTTTAAATGTGCATCATTGACTCCAAAAAGAGCGATTGCTTCGTTAGTATTTTCCAATTGTTGGTTCATTTCTACTAATTGTTCTGCCATTACTCAGTCTCCTTGAATATCGGATTCGGATATTGGTTGTGGCTCTGCAATATTTTCAACCACAGTATAATGCAATGTGACCTTTAGTTGACCCGCCTCAACCTCTTTACTCAAAATCTTATCACTTACAATCATAGCATGTTCATCCAATTTTTTCTTTAGTTCTTTTTCGGCCATCTCTTTCGCTACTTTCAGCGCTTGCTTTTCTGTATATTCTCGATTCGCTTCTTCCTCTTCTCTCACAACATCTTTTTCATATGCAATCGGCAGTGTAAAACCAAATAATTTCACATCATGCTTTACACTTTCAGTACGAGAGCGTTTATACTTATCATGCTGAAATCCCCATATTTTTATTTTCGTATCCCAAAATTTAAGAAAATGTTCATTGTATACGTTACCAGTATACACTTGGAATTGCGTCTTTAACGGGACATCCACCTTAGATGTATACCACGTTTCGCCATACACAATACCTTTCGCTGAAACAATCGTCGGACTTTCCTCATTACCATATATTCCTGATACGAGAATCTGCCCTTTTTCTACATGATCATTTTTCAGTACAACCGGCTTTCCAACTTCTACGAACGTCTTTGTAATAATCGCTTCTTTTTTTGCTACTAAATTTTGCGGCCTTTGTTCCTTTTCTTTCTTCGGTTCGTTTTTTTCAACAATTTTAAAATGATACGTCGTTCCTCTTACTTCTAGTCCCGCCCAAGTAATGGCATTAATATTATCTGTCAAATGGCGTTGTACATCTTCTACATTCGGCATTTGAAATTGTAGTTTCCCTTTTTTAATACCCATTTTATCCAATTCTTTCATCAATATATATTCTGTTTCAGGTTTTGCTCCTGTAATTTCAATTTTCCAAACCATATTTGACATTGCAATCACACCAAAAAAGAAAATTAAAAAACCAATTAAAAATCCACTATTTTTAATTAAACGCTTATTCCAAAAAGGAAAACCATAACGTCCAATAAAATATAATTTACATTCATTTTTTCTATAAATTGGTTTTATTTTTTTCACATCGCGTAACAATATACAAAAAACTAACGTTTCATCAGCTATCTTTTTAACATCCCAAACTAATAAATTCCTCCGTACACATTCATTAACAAACCGTTCCGCTCCTCTACCTTCAATTCGCACTTTTACATATCCAAGCCACTTTATAAACCATTTATTTTTCATTTACCACCTTCACTACCTTTCTAAAAGTAGATATACTACTTTTTTATTTGAAGCATTAAAATAGCTCGTACTAAAATGAAACCGAGTAAAACTGTAATCCGTCTCTATCAACGGAACTTTTACAGGATAAAGAAGAAAAACTTCACAAATGGAAGTTTCACTTCAATCACCTTTTTTTTCATTTTCTAAAAATGTTACTTGCTCAATTATCCCTTCGAGTAAAAGCTCTTCTGGAAGAATCGTTTTAATAACAAAGGATTGTCCTTTAATTAATAATTGACCGTGTTTTAAAAGCAATCGCACTTCTTTATCTGAAAACACTAATAACCCCCGATGATTTTCTATATAAATATGTATTTGCCCAACAAGAGTAATCCGAGGTAGATCCATTAATACATCCACTGGTAGGTCTACTTGTTTTGTCAACCAATTTTTCATTTGTTCTAATTTCTTCATCTCGAAAGACCCCCTCTCATCCCATATATATGTATTTCTTCACAAGCGCCTATCGTGTTATAACGACTTCACTAACATAACTATATTCTGTAAGAGTTCATATCATGTTAATTAAAACAGTCGCTATATGAAATCATATTTGTCAGGACAATGATGGATTAGAGGATGTTACCTTTAATAATAGAAGTATTAATACAAGAATATGCGCCCCTACAGGATATCAGTACAAGTTACATTAAGAAATTAAGCCTAGCGAGAAGTTGGAAACTTGAAAAAAACTGTTACAATTCGTTCTGGACGTGACATACTGACCATAGAATAAGTAGTTGTCATTTATTGGACACATGAGATAAAGTGAAACTTTAATCAACCCTCACCAATCGGGCTGCCCGTTAATGAGGGATAAAATCAAAAAAAGAAAATTTCTCCACTCTGAATGTTACGTTTTAAGTAAGAATATTTTATAGATGGTTGTTATATGAATTTCAAAAAATATTAGGGTTCATTAAAAAATGAATTAATAAATGAGGAAATACGAAAGGAAATTGGCTTTGGTCAAGAAATTTTGAATGTTATAAAACAAGTTACCGACAGTAATATCCGGCCATTTTATGCAACTGATGCAAAATCTAAAATAGTTAGAATCTCTTTCATTACCTTTGAGGATTATGCTGAAGAGCAAGCTATAAAACTTCAATCTGAGTTTCAGAAGGTTCGGTACTTAGCTTTTATTTGCGAAAGAAGTTTTAGTCAAGGAAGTAAGAACAGGTGTAGAATCGGAATTATACAAGGAAATAATAAATTGAAACTTTAACTAGAGGGGTTTCTATCACTTACAGAAACCCTTTTTAAGCAATATAGCGTTTCCTTAATAAGAACAATAAAAAAACGTCTCATACGAAATGAGACGTTTTTTTACGCTAATAGCTGGATAACCAGCTTATTCACAAGTGATCCGTCTGTTTTACCTTTTACTTTCGGCATAACAGCAGTCATCACCTTACCCATATCTGCTTTAGAAGTCGCACCAACTTCAGAAATAACTTGCTTGATTACATCAACTAGTTCTTCTTCAGTTAATTGCTCTGGCAAATATGCGCTTAAAATCTGAATTTCACTTTGCAGTTTATTAACAAGGTCTTCACGACCAGCTTTTTTAAATTCAAGGAGGGAGTCCTTATACTGTTTTACTTCACGAGCTAAAACTGTTATTTCCTCTTCTTCAGTAAGAGTATGTTGCAGTTTAATACCTTCATTTTGTAAAGCAGCCTTAACCATACGAATAACGGTTAATTTTTCTTTTTGTTTATTCTTCATCGCTTGTTTCATATCATCGTTTAAACGACCGAGAAGACTCATAACTTACACCCTCTCTTAGAATTTACGCTTTCTTGCCGCTTCAGATTTCTTCTTACGTTTTACACTTGGTTTTTCATAAAACTCGCGCTTTCTTGCTTCAGCAAGTGTACCAGTTTTAGAAACCGATCTTTTAAAACGGCGAAGTGCATCCTCCAAAGACTCGTTTTTACGAACGACTGTTTTTGACATTCTCTTTCCCTCCCTCCGAAACATCACACTTACATACTAACTTCAGCATGCAAAAAGAAACACTTCTTCAGCATGTCTTTTACGATTATAATACATTTTATCACTTCAGGTCAACTATTTGGCAGAATAAAAGAAGAATAGAAGCATTTCCTTTTCAAAAGTTATGCAAATAGCTAGTATCCTTTACTGATGAAGACAACTATATTTTTATCATTTCATCTTTTTTCATACAGGGATGCATGCAACGCCTCCCCACCTTATAGTACTTAAGCGCTTCAAATAAAGAAAGCATGCAAACCGTTTCCGGTTGCACGCTCTTTTTATGCGCTAGCTGATTCTTTTTTTACATCATCTTCAAGAACACGAACAAATTGCGCTTCGTTATATGGATAACCAGCTTTCGTAATTTTCACTTTCACTAGCTTACCAATTAATTCTTCTGATCCTTCAAATACAATTTTTAAGTAGTTATCTGTATACCCTACATATAACCCTTCACGGTCGCCCTCTTTAAATTGCTCTTCCGGAATGATTTCAAGCACTTCACCTTCAAACGCTGATGCGTACTCTTTCGCTAATTGATTAGATAGCTCAATTAAACGATGAACACGATCGTTCTTCACATCTTCAGGAACTTGATCTTCCATGCGTGCTGCAGGTGTTCCTGTACGTTTTGAGTAAGGGAACACATGTAACTCAGAGAAGCGGTTCTCTTTAATGAAATTGTATGTTTCCATGAATTCTTCTTCTGTTTCACCTGGGAAACCAACGATTACGTCAGATGTAATCGCAAGGCCTGGTAACGCTTCTTTCAAACGATCTAAACGCTCTTGGAAGAACTCCATCGTATATTTACGACGCATACGTTTTAATACAGTATTAGAACCAGATTGCAACGGAATATGCAAGTGGCGTACAACTACTTCAGATTTATCTAACACTTCAATTACTTCATCTGAAATTTGACTCGCTTCAATAGAAGAAATACGAAGACGTTTTAATCCGTCTACTTCCGCTTCCATATCACGAAGTAATCCAGCTAAGTTATAATCTTTTATGTCTTCGCCGTATCCACCTGTATGAATACCCGTTAATACGATTTCTTTATAGCCTGCATCCACTAATTGTTGTGCTTGTTTAATAACTTCTTTTCCATCACGAGAACGCATTAAACCACGCGCCCAAGGAATGATACAGAATGTACAGAAGTTATTGCAACCCTCTTGTATTTTTAAAGACGCACGTGTACGATCCGTGAAATAAGGTACATCAAGTTCTTCGTACACACGTGTTTTCATAATATTACGGACAGCATTAATTGGTTGACGCTCTTTACGGAATTCTTCGATGTAACCTAACATCTTTTCACGATCCTGTGTACCAACTACAATATCTACACCCGGAATCGCCATAATTTCAGCTGGAGATGTTTGTGCATAACATCCCGTTACGCAAATAACTGCATCTGGATTTTGACGCACAGCACGTCTGATTACTTGACGGCTTTTTTTGTCCCCAGTATTCGTTACTGTACATGTGTTAATAACATATACATCAGCTTTCTTTTCATATTCTGTTCTTTCATAACCACCTTGTTTAAACAATTGCCAAATGGCTTCTGTTTCATAGTGGTTTACTTTACAACCTAACGTATGGAACGCAACAGTTGACATTGATCATCACCCCATCAATTCAAAATGATACGAAGCAGCACTTAACGCGTATAACGGCGCCGTTTCTGTTCTTAAAATTCTTGGTCCTAAACTACATGGTACAAATTTATGTTCACGAAGCGCTGTAATCTCTTCCTCAGCTAAACCGCCTTCTGGGCCAAATACAATCAATAGCTTTTGACCTGGTTTCATTGTCGTTAAAGCTTTCGCAAAATTAGATTTCTCACCTTGTTTTGCTTCCTCTTCGTAAGCAACAAGACAAACATCATACTCACCACTCATTGAAAGCAATTGCTTAAATGATGCCGGAGCATGTACTTCTGGAATTTCACTTCTATGTGATTGTTCCGCAGCTTCTTTCACAATTTTTCTTAAACGCTCAACTTTTTTATCAGCTTTTTTCGCATCCCATTTTACGATAGAGCGAGATGCTTGAAATGGTAAGAATGCAGCTGCCCCAAGCTCAGTTCCTTTTTGAAAAATTAACTCTAGCTTGTCTCCTTTTGGCAGTCCACTTGCAATCGTCACGAAAACAGGAAGTTCACTTGACGCCTCTACCCATTCTACAATAGCCGTATTAATAAATTCACTGGTAATTTCATCAATTGAACATACTGCTGTTTTTCCGTTTACACAGCAATAAATATGATCACCAGCTGACATACGCATCACTCTTGCGATATGATGTACGTCATCACCTACAATCCGAATACTTGTCTCATTTACATATTTCTCTTCTACAAAATAACGTTGCATATAATCACCTTAGTAGAGTTTCGTTCCTTTCGTAAGTCAACACTTACGAAAAGAACGAAACGTTATCATTTTTCATATAACAAACGGCAAGTCTCTCACCTTATAGTGAGAGACTCCCCTTTTCATTATAGACTAAAATCTATATTACGCATTTCGTGCAATAATTGCTACCCAATCTTCCATTCGTAACACTTCTTCAATTGTAAATCCAGCTTGTTCTAACGCCTCAGAAATTACTTTTTCCTTCGCAGCAATAATGCCCGATGTAATAAATAATCCACCTGACTTCACAACTCTTGCTGCATCTTCAGGGAATAATAGAATAATCTCTGCTAATAAGTTAGCTACGATTAAATCAACAGGACCTTCAATACCTTCTAAAAGACTATTTTGTCCAACAGACACGATATCATCTGTTTTATTTAAACGTACATTTATTTCTGCACTTTCAACCGCAACCGGATCTAAATCATATGCTTGAACAGAAGACGCACCTAATTTTGCAGCCGCAATACTAAGTACACCAGAACCTGTTCCTACATCAATAATAGTGTCACCTGGCTGTACTGTTTTTTCTAAAGCACGGATACACATCGTTGTTGTTGGATGAGTTCCTGTACCAAACGCCATACCCGGATCTAATTCAATGATTTTTTCATCAGGAGAAGATGGTGTATATTCTTCCCAAGTCGGTACGATTGTGAATGTATCAGAAATTTGTACTGGATGGTAATATTTTTTCCAAGCAGTAGCCCAATCTTCTTCATTGACTTCGTTAACGGTAATATTTCCAGTACCAATTTCGATGTCGTAAGATGGAAGCACATCAATAGATGATTTTACACCTGCAATCGTTTCATGTAAAGAATCCGTTTGCGGGAAATACGCTTTTATTAATACACCTTCCGCCGGATATTCATCTGGGTTCAATGCATAAATTTCACCATATTGTTGCTCGCGCTCTTTCGTTAACTCCGCTGGATCCTCAATCGCAACTCCGCTAGCACCAGCTTCATGTAAAATATGAGAGACAGCTTCTACTGCTTCTTCTGTTGTATGAATACTAATTTCTGACCATTTCACAATTTACCAACTCCATTTTTTATTTCCATTATTCCCCTTTGAAAGCACGTTTAAGCTTTCCGAATAAACTATCATCCTGCTCTTCTTGTCCTGCAAATTCACGTAATAAATCTTTTTGCTGCGAAGTCAATTTCGTCGGTACAACAACACGAACGACTACATATTGATCTCCTTGGCCGTATCCACGTACGTTCGGAGCACCTTTTCCTTTTAAGCGGAATTCTGTTCCAGTTTGTGTTCCTGCTGGAATTTTCAGCTTCACTTTACCATGAACAGTAGGAACTTCCACTTCATCACCAAGCGCCATTTGCGCAAATGTTAATGGCATTTCGCAAATAATGTGATCTCCTTCACGCTCGAAGAATTCATGATTTCTTACATGAACGACAACATATAAGTCTCCTGCTGGTCCGCCATTTACGCCGGCTTCACCTTTTCCAGACACACGAATTTGTTGACCATTATCGATACCCGCTGGAATTTTAACATTGATTTTTTTACGTTTACGAACTTTACCTGAACCGTGACATGTCGTACATTTTTCTTTAATAATTTGTCCAGTTCCTGAACAATGACCACAAGCTTGACGGTTTACGATACGACCAAACGGCGTGTTTTGTTCTACACTCACTTGACCAGAGCCTGAACAATGTTTACATGTTTCTTTTGAAGTTCCTGGTTTTGCTCCACTACCTTTACAAGTATCACATGGATCTTCTACTGGAATTTCCACATTTAATTCCTTACCAAAAATAGCTTCTTCAAAATCTAAAGTGACTTGATATTGTAAGTCAGCACCTTGGCGCGGAGCATTTGGATCACGACGTCTGCCACCGCCACCGCCGAAGAAAGAACTAAATATATCTTCAAAACCGAAGCCACCGCCGAAGTCTCCTCCGCCGCCAAATCCACCGAATCCTTGATTTGCACCAGCATGACCAAATTGATCGTACTGTGCACGCTTTTGATCATCACTTAACACTTCGTATGCTTCTTGTACTTCTTTAAACTTTTCAATTGCATTTTCTTCTTTGCTTACGTCTGGATGGTATTTTTTAGCCAAACGACGATACGCTTTTTTAATTTCATCTGTTGAAGCGCCCTTGCTAAGTCCAAGGACCTCATAATAGTCTCGTTTACTCATAAATTTACAACCCCCGAATCTTTCACATAAACGTAATTTTAACACCGAAAGAAAGTGCTTTGCAACAAAGTTTCCTCACTTACAGTATGCAAAGCGAAAAACTTAAGATCCTCACACATCGCTTCTCATTCGTGAAAAAAGCCAAAGTCAAGGCACGCTTGACTTTGACTTTTTGTCATCTTACTTATTATGTTTACAGTTGAATTACTTGTCTTCTTTTACTTCTTCAAACTCAGCGTCAACTACATTGTCTTTCTTTGCGCCAGCGTCTTGTGCACCTTGCGCACCTTCTGCTTGACCAGCAGCTGCTTGAGCTTGCTCGTATAATTTAACAGTTAATTGTTGTACGATTTCTTGTAAAGCATCTTTTTTCGCACGAATTTCTTCAAGCTCGTTTTTCTCAATTGCAGCTTGTAATGCTTCTTTCGCTTCTGTTGCTTTTGCAACTTCAGCTGCATCTACTTTACCTTCTAAATCTTTTACAACTTTGTCTGTTTGGAATACAAGTTGGTCAGCTTCGTTACGAAGTTCAACTTCTTCCTTACGTTTTTGGTCAGCGTCAGCATTTGCTTCCGCTTCTTGTACCATACGTTCTACTTCTTCATCAGAAAGACCTGAAGAAGATTGGATTGTAATAGCTTGCTCTTTGCTTGTTCCTAAGTCTTTCGCACGTACGTTAACGATACCGTTCGCATCAATATCGAATGTTACTTCGATTTGTGGAATACCACGTGGTGCTGGTGGAAGGTCAGTTAATTGGAAACGACCTAACGTTTTGTTGTCAGCCGACATTGGACGCTCACCTTGTAATACGTGAATGTCTACTGCTGGTTGATTATCAGCAGCTGTCGAGAATACTTGTGACTTACTTGTTGGAATTGTAGTGTTACGCTCGATTAATTTCGTGAACACGCCACCCATAGTTTCAATACCTAAAGAAAGTGGAGTTACGTCTAATAATAGAACGCCTTCTACATCACCAGTAAGTACGCCACCTTGAACTGCAGCACCTAATGCTACAACTTCATCAGGGTTTACACCTTTATATGGCTCTTTACCAGTTTCACGTTTAATAGCTTCTTGTACAGCTGGGATACGAGTAGATCCACCAACAAGAATAACTTTATCTAATTCGCTTGGAGCAAAACCAGCGTCTTTTAATGCACGACGAGTTGGCTCTAATGTTCTTTCAACAAGACCTGCTGAAAGCTCTTCGAATTTCGCTCTTGTTAACGTTAATTCTAAGTGTAATGGACCAGCAGCTCCAGCACTAATGAATGGTAATGAAATTTGAGTTTGTGTTACACCAGAAAGATCTTTTTTCGCTTTTTCAGCTGCATCTTTCAAGCGTTGAAGCGCCATTTTATCTTGGCTTAAATCAATGTTATTTTCTTTTTTGAACTCAGCTACTAAGTGATCGATGATAACTTGGTCAAAGTCATCGCCACCAAGACGGTTGTCACCAGCAGTTGAAATAACTTCGAATGTACCGTCTGCTAACTCAAGGATAGATACGTCAAATGTACCGCCACCTAAGTCATATACTAAGATTTTTTGTTCTTCGTCTTGTTTTTCTAAACCGTAAGCAAGTGCTGCTGCTGTTGGCTCGTTAATGATACGCTCAACTTCTAAACCAGCGATACGACCAGCATCTTTCGTTGCTTGACGCTCTGCATCGTTGAAGTATGCAGGTACTGTAATAACAGCTTTCGTTACTGTTTCACCTAAGTATGCTTCAGCAGAAGCTTTTAAGTTTTGTAAAATGATTGCAGAAATTTCTTGAGGTGTATACTCTTTACCTTCAACTTCTACTTTGTAGTCTGTACCCATATGACGTTTAACAGACATGATTGTATTTGGGTTTGTAATTGCTTGGCGCTTTGCAACTTCCCCAACTTGACGTTCTTCATTTTTGAAAGCTACAACAGAAGGTGTTGTACGGTTTCCTTCTGGATTTGGGATAACCTTTGGTTCTCCACCTTCCATAACAGCTACACAAGAGTTTGTTGTACCTAAGTCAATACCGATAATTTTACTCATGGCGAATCCTCCTAGTTTTATGTAAATTATTGATTTACTTTTACCATTGATGGGCGAATCACACGGTCTTTTAGTTTATAACCTTTTTGGAATTCTTCCACAACCGCGTTTGATTCAAATTCACTATCTTCTACTTGCATAATAGCTTGGTGTTCATTAGGATCAAACTGTTTACCAACAGCTTCAATCACTTCCACACCTTCTTTAGTCAGCGCTTCTAACAATTGACGATGCACCATTTCCATACCTTGTAACAAGGATTTCGTTTGCTCATCAGTCGCTTCCACTTGCATTGCTCTTTCAAAATTATCAAGAGCTGGCAAGATGTCTGAAACTAGACTTTGTGCTCTATATTTTTCAGCAGCCTGTTTATCCATTTGGACACGGCGCTTATAATTTTCAAAATCAGCTTGTAGACGTAATGTGCGACCTTCCGTTTCCGTTAGTTTCGCTTGTAGCTCATCTACTTTTTCTTGTAAAAGAGCAGCCTCACTTTTTTCTTCTACAGTTTCTTCACTGTTTTCTGGCGTGACAGCTTCTTCAACTTGCGCTTCTTTTACTTCTTCTACCACTTGTTCGTTACGCTCTTCCACAATATTCACCTCCTTAAAAGGTATTAGGTATCATGCATAGCATGATTACCTAAGCATTATATATTACACACAGCAATGAAAATTTCATCACTTGAGCGAATGTATTACTCTCATTTACTTTTTAAGTCCATCAGTAAATTGTCTCGTAAATAACTGTAACAAACTAATTACACGAGAATATTGCATTCTCGTAGGACCTAAAATAGCAATTGTTCCAAGTTGCTCTTCGCCGATCGAATATGTTGCAGAAATTAAACTACAATCCTCCATAGCCGTCGAAGAGTTTTCCCTACCAATTTTCACTTGAATCCCGACTTGTTTATGACGCAAAATGTCATAAAATTCGGCTTCATTATCAATCATGGTAAGTAAAGATCTAACCTTTTGAATGTCATGGAACTCTGGCTGCGAAAGCATATTTGCTTTTCCTCCAAAGTATATCTTTTCCGATAACGGAACTTGAAATGTACCATCCAACATTTTTATTGCACTATCGTAATTATGAACATACCCACGTAAAACTGTAACAATCTCCTTAAAGATTTTATTATGAAGTTCTTCCATCGGTACGCCAGATAGCTTTTCATTTAAAATATTAACCATTTTTTCTAAATCTGATAAATCAACAGATTCCGGAACGGTAATCGTTTTACTTTGTACATGCCCTGTATCGGTTACAATAATAGCGACAGCAGTTTGACGATCAAGCGGCACAATTTGTACATTTTTAAGTTTATTTGTACTTAACTTCGGTCCAAGAACAATGGCCGTATAATTCGTAAGTTCTGATAAAATTTGAGCAGATTGTTGTGCAATTTTTTCCGCTTCAAAAATTCTTTCAGCAAATAAATCTTTAATTTGTACAATTTCAGCGTTCGGTAAGTTTTGCGGTGCTAAAAGATGGTCTACATAAAATCGGTAGCCTTTCTCAGAAGGAACACGTCCAGAAGAACTGTGCGTTTTTTCAATAAAACCTAATTCTTCTAAGTCCGCCATTTCATTTCGAATAGTAGCTGAACTAAATGTAATTTCATCTTTTTTAGCCAACGTTCTAGACCCAACGGGCTGCGCTGATCCAATAAAGTCATCAATAATTGTTTGTAAAATTAAGAGCTGACGTTCCGTAAGCATCTCATCATCACCTCTGTTAGCACTCTTTGTCTTTGAGTGCTAAATCTATTAATAACTTACCAAAATTGACATTCAATTGTCAACGGAAACGTCACGAAATAATGAAACTTTTTCACGCCTATGGAACATTTAATTAGTCAATCAAAAATGATTGGAATACTTCATTCCCTAATAATTTTCCTTTTCGCGTTAAACGCACATGCCCATCTTCCTCTTCAAGCAATCCCTGCTCTTGGTTGCTTTGTAACTGCTTCGCGAAAACTTGATCCATCTCTACATTAAATTTATTGCGGAACGCCGTTTTAGAAACACCTTTTGTTTTTCGAAGCCCTAAGAACAGCTCTTCTTCCATTCTTTCTTTCTCCGTCACTTTGTGAACATCTAAATACGGAAATCCTGTTTCATCAATTTTATTAAAATATTGCTTCAGCGGACCTACATTTTGAATACGTTCCCCGTTCACATAACTATGAGCTCCAGCTCCAAATCCATAATACTCTTCATTATTCCAGTATGTGAGATTATGTCTACTTTTATTGTCACCTTTTGAGAAATTACTAATTTCATACTGGTTATAACCGTGTTTCTCCATTTCATCCATTACTATTTCATACATTTTCGCTTCATGGTCTTCACCCGGAAGACGCAATTTCCCTTTGTTCATTAAGTTATAAAACACTGTTTTAGGTTCCACAATTAATGAATATGCAGAGAAATGTTGTACATCAAGCGTAAAAGCAATATCTAATGTTTCTTTTACATCTTCTATCGTCTGTCCTGGCAAAGCATAAATAATATCTACATTAATATTTTTAAATCCTACTTCCTGTGCTTCTCGAATCGCGAGGAATGCATCTTCCCTCGTATGCTTGCGCCCGATTTTCTCAAGCAGTTCATCACGGAACGTTTGCACACCAAAACTAATTCGATTCACTCCACCTTCTAGCAGTACATTCAACTTCTCTTTCGGCAGATCTCCTGGATTCGCTTCAAATGTTAATTCACAATTTGGGGCGAACGGACGCAAATGACGATTAATAATCTCGAGTAATTTTTTTGTCTGTTCCATATTTAACGCTGTCGGAGTTCCCCCGCCCACAAAAATCGTTTTTATACTATCAAACGGAACTTTTTGAACCGTATTTATTATTTCCTTCTCTAAATAATCTAAATATTGATCAACCGGTTGGCGTTCAATAAACACTTTATTAAAATCACAATAGTGACAAATGTGCTGACAAAACGGAATATGAATATATGCAGCTTGTACCAAATATAACTCCTACCTTTCTAAAAAGAAAACCTCCGCACTCCGGAGGGTTCTCTACTTCTCTAACGTATTACGAATTTGTTCCATTCGCATTTTTCCCCAATCATACATCATTTCAACGATCGGTAAAAGTGACATGCCTAGTTCCGTCATATAATACTCAACGCGAGGAGGAATTTCGGGATATACTGTCCGATCAACAATTCCATCTTCCATTAACTCTTTTAATTGGTTCGACAAAACTTTATGAGAAATGCTTGGGAATAACCGTTGTAATTCACTGAAACGATGTGGCCCTTCCACACCAAGATGCCACAGTATCACAACTTTCCACTTTCCACTAATAATAGAAAGCGTCAATTCCTTTTCACAATTAAAATTACCATTTTGTATTTTTTCTTGAATATCTTTTCGAATATTTTCGGACATTAACAATCTCCTAACTCTATATGAACTAAAAAGCTCTCTCATTATTGTAAATGAGAGCTGCTCAGATGTCTAAAAAGTAATTATACAGAAAAAAGAAGCCGCACAAACGACTTCTTTTTTATTTCAAATATTAGTTGTCATCCATTTTCAGTACAGCCATAAATGCCTCTTGCGGTACTTCTACAGAACCAACAGACTTCATACGTTTTTTACCTTCTTTTTGCTTATCAAGAAGTTTACGCTTACGAGAAATGTCACCACCGTAACATTTTGCAAGTACGTTTTTACGCATCGCTTTAATTGTAGAACGTGCTACAACTTTATTTCCGATAGTCGCCTGAATTGGCACTTCAAATTGTTGTCTCGGAATTAATTCTTTTAATTTCTCTACGATTACTTTACCACGGTCATACGCTGAATCACGGTGTACGATAAATGATAAAGCATCCACTTGTTCATTATTTAAAAGAATATCCATTTTCACAAGTTTAGATGGTTTATAGCCAATTAACTCGTAGTCAAATGATGCATACCCTTTCGTATTTGATTTCAATTGATCGAAGAAGTCATATACGATTTCTGATAACGGGATTTCATATGTTAATGTAACACGCGTTTCATCTAAATATTGCATATCAATAAACGTTCCACGTTTACCTTGGCAAATCTCCATTACAGCTCCAACATAGTCATTCGGAACCATAATTGAAGCCTTCACAAACGGCTCTTCTACACGATCGATAGACTGTGGATCTGGCATATTAGATGGGTTATCAACAATAACATCTTCACCGTTAGTTAAATAAACTTTATAAATAACGCTTGGCGCTGTTGTAATTAAGTCAATCTTAAATTCACGTTCAATACGTTCTTGAATGATTTCCATGTGAAGAAGCCCTAAGAAACCACAACGGAAACCAAATCCTAGCGCTTGAGATGTTTCTGGTTCAAACTCAAGAGCAGAATCGTTTAACTCTAATTTTTCTAATGCATCACGTAAATCGTTATAACGAGCAGAGTCAATTGGATACAGACCACAGAATACCATCGGGTTTAACTTACGGTAACCTGCTAACGGCTCTGCAGCTGGACGTTTCGCATGTGTAATCGTATCACCAACACGTGTGTCACCAACATTTTTAATCGATGCTGCTAAGAAACCTACATCACCTACTGTTAACTCGTCACGTTGCGTAGTTTTCGGTGTAAATACACCTACTTCTGTTACTTCAAATTCTTTACCCGTTGCCATCATACGTACTTTATCGCCAACTTTTACTGTTCCATTTACAACACGGATATAAGCAATTACACCGCGGTACGGATCATATAAAGAGTCGAAAATCATACATTGTAATGGCTCTTCTGAATCACCCGACGGAGCTGGTACTTTTTCAACAATTTGTTCTAAAATTTCTTCAATACCAATTCCAGCTTTCGCAGAAGCAAGTACCGCTTCTGATGCATCTAAACCAATTACATCTTCTACCTCTTGACGTACACGTTCTGGATCCGCACTTGGTAAGTCGATTTTATTAATAACTGGTAAAATTTCCAAATTGTTATCAAGCGCTAAGTATACGTTTGCTAACGTTTGCGCTTCAATACCTTGCGCTGCATCTACTACAAGAATCGCGCCTTCACAAGCCGCTAAACTACGAGATACTTCGTACGTAAAGTCGACATGTCCTGGTGTATCAATTAAATGAAGAATATACTCTTCACCATCTTTTGCTTTATAGTTTAATTGTACTGCGTTTAATTTGATTGTAATACCACGCTCACGCTCTAAATCCATAGAGTCAAGCAACTGAGCTTTCATTTCGCGTTGTGTTAACGCGTTTGTTTTCTCTAAAATACGGTCTGCTAACGTTGATTTTCCGTGGTCAATATGAGCAATAATAGAGAAATTACGAATTTTGGACTGTCTTTTTGCTCTTTCTTCTTTATTCATCTATGTTCTCAACTCCTAATAGTCTCGCCAATATACACTAGCACTGATTATATCAATAGAGCAACAAAGATTCAATGAAAACTCGTGCTGCTTACGATACAAATCATTCTATCTATATCTTATGCGAATAAACCATAAGAGACAAACCCTTTTCAAATTTTAAAACGGCTGTCCTACAAATCAGTAAAACAACCGCCTCCCATGTTACTCTTAGCTAAAAATTCCTTTTATTTTCCCAACAACTATATCCGTCCCGAACTTCGTCATTTCATAAGCTACACTTGCTACCGCCATCCCAATTCCTTCTACAACATTAAAACTTCTTAAACGTTCTAATTGCTGTTGTTTTTCTGAGGCCGAAAACGAGCTACCCAAAATTTCTGATTCAGCACCTGTACTTTCTGTCCCTGTCATATGAGCTATTTGTTCATATGACAATTGCTGATAGCCTTTCATACTTTTCAAACCATGATTAGCAAGTGCCACTCCTGCTATCATCATAAGTAAACATAAAGCTACACTACATATACACAAAAGCGCAAAGCGACTCAAACCATAATCATCCGTTCCCCTCAATGTGTATATGCTCCCGTATTATCTTGATCAATTTGATGATGTAGCGCTGCATTTAAACCACTCGCTATTACATTCGCCATATCCTCAATAAAAGTATCTACTTCTTTTGGGGTTACCATTAAATTATGACCAAGAGGAGATAGCACTTCATAAATCAGCCTTCTTTTTTCTTCTTCTTCCAACGTACCAACAGCACCTAAAAACATATTTCTGCTCTTTTCATCCGGCATATCTTCTTCTGTTAATTTTTTCTTTTCTCCAAATGAAAATCCCGCTGGTAACAAAGATTGTGAAGGTTTATTTCCTTCTTTCATCTCTCGACCAAAATGTTTCAAAATAAAATCAATCGTATCACTTGTAATCGAAACAGCATCGACCACAGTCGGAACACCAATTGCGATAACAGGGATACCTAATGTGTCTTTACTTAGTTCTTTACGTTTATTCCCAACCCCTGATCCAGGATGGATTCCGGTATCAGAAATTTGTATCGTGCTATTTACTCGTTCAATAGAACGGGCAGCTAATGCATCAATTGCAATTACAAAGTCCGGGTTCGTCTTCTCAATAATTCCATAAATAACATCGCTCGTTTCGATTCCTGTAATCCCCATTACCCCCGGCCGAATTGCACTAACAGGCCTAAATCCTTCTTCTACACTTTCAGGCTGCAATTGAAACAAATGTCTCGTTACTAATACATTTTCTACAACTATCGGTCCAAGAGCATCTGGTGTTACATTCCAATTCCCAAGACCTACAATTAAACAGCTTGCTTCTTTTGTAACTCCAACCTCTTCTAAGAAACAAGAAAATTCTTTTGCAAAAATACGCTCCACTTTTTGTTGAAGTTCTGTATCTTGCTGACGTATCCCTTGTACTTCAAGTGTTAAATAATTTCCAGGTTTTTTCCCCATCGCTTCAGAGGCAGCTTCATCAATCGTTACTTTTGTAATTATAGTACCTTCTTCTTCTCTCTCTTTTACAATAACTCCCTGTATCCCTTTTTGTTCTTCTTGGCTTTCTTGCAACATTTGATGAGCTTCTACAGCAAGGTCAGTTCTAATGCTATATTTACTTAAATCTAATGGTTCTTTCATCGTATCTCCTCCGTAATTCATAGTAAATATCGTTAGATTTCCCAAAGTTATATAAGGTCATTCTTTCCTTTACGTGAAATTTCATGGATATACTATTGCAATTCTCTTCACCGTTTGATAGAATATCACTTGTTCTATGTAAGAATCGAGTCATTCGATTGCACCAGGGAGGTGAAAAGTATGGCAAACATCAAATCTGCTATCAAACGCGCTAAACTTAGCGAAGAGCGTCGTGCACATAACGCTTCTATCAAGTCTGACATGCGTTCTGCTGTTAAAACTGTAGAAGCTTTAGTTACTAATAACGATCTTGAAAATGCTAAAGAAGCTTTCAAAACTGCTTCTAAAAAACTTGACAAAGCAGCTCGTAAAGGTCTTATCCACCAAAACGCTGCAGCTCGTCAAAAATCTCGCTTAGCGAAACAAGTAAACGCGTAAGGCGTTTAAAAAACGATCCATTTGGATCGTTTTTTTATATACAAAAAAGTTCATGCACTAAATACATGAACTTTTTTGTGTCATCACATATGATTTAATCGCATTAAGAAAAATTCGAGCACAAGCTTCTTATCCATCTTTCCCGTCTTCATACTATAATCAGCTTCCGCTAATTCTATAATCACTTTTTTTAATTCTTCAAAAGAGAAAAACTTCGTTTGATTCATTGCTAACTTTACACGATACGGATGTACACCAATATGAGACGCAATTTGATTTTGTCCATAACCACGTTGCTGTAGCTCTTTCACTTGATACAACAAGCGGAATTGACTCACTAATAACGCAAGCAATTTAATCGGCTCTTCCTGCTGCGTAAATAATCCATCCAAAATTTGCATTGCACCTGCAATATCTTTTTTCACCACTTTTTCTGTCAAAGCAAATACATTTTGCTCAACTGATTTTGGCACAAGCTCTGCAACAAGTTTCGTCGTAATCTCTCCGCCCATACCAACGTATAACGTTAACTTGTCCATTTCCTTCGCCAACATCGTTACATTACTTCCCACAAGCTCTAGCAACAAACTAACAGCCGCGTTATCAATATGCACATGCACTTCATCTGCACGAGCAACAATCCACTTCTGAACATCCTGTACTTGCATCGCATTCGCTTCTACTACATCTGCTGTTTTCTTTAATAGTTTTGTAATTTTTTTTCGCTCATCAAGTTTTTCGTAAGGCGCAACAAAAACAAGAATAGAAAATGGAGAAGGTTCACCAATGTATTCTTCTAAAATTTTTATATTTTGCTCTAACTTTTCTTTTTGCGAAGTCAAAAATAGCGGTGATTTTATTAACAGTACTTTCCGTTCTCCGAAGAAAGGAAGCGTACGCGCATCCTCAACCACATCTTCTAAATACGCTTCTTCTAAATCGTATGTCACAACATTAAACTCTCGATCTTCTTCTTCAAGTGCTTCTGTCGTAATAAGCTTTATCGTTTCATTTATAAAAAAAGCTTCCGTTCCATATATTAAATATAACGGAGCAAACTGTTTCTTTTTAATTTTTTTATGTATATCACTCATACTTTTTCCTACTCCCTAACTTGGCAATATATATTTATACTAATGCCCTAGCTGTTGTTTTACAAGTACAAAGGAACAGGCTTTATAACCCGTCCCTTTATTTATATTAAACGCCACGCAATAAGCCCCGGGTTTCTTATTGGTGTGCGGTAATCACCTTCCCTTTATTATTCGCAATAAAAATTTGAGTATAAGTGCCAACTGTTAACATGCTTGGAAACGAAAAACTCACATTACTTCATGATTTAAAAGTAACAAAAAAGCTCGTTTTCTCTTCATATGGAAATTGTAGATTTTTTTCTGACAATATTTTATACTAAAGTGGAATGTTGGGGAGGGATTCTAAATGAATGATTTTGAACAAAACGTTCAAAGTAAACGCAATGACGCTATTGATTCAGGGGTAGGATTTATCGTCTCATTTGGTTTTTTCGCAACACTTTTCATCATTGCAACTGTTATTAAATTTATCGGTTCTTAAAGACTGCCACTTCATGGCAGTCTTCTCTTTTTCATCTATTATGTGTTTTATCATATGTGATTTTACTTTTAAAGGTTCCATTTTCCCCTTTAAAAACATAGGAAATAGCACCTTGCTTGTCCGTGCGCCATATCGCACTCCCCATCTTCTCAAAACGCTCTATCACTTCTTTATGCGGGTGTCCATACCTATTCTGCTTACCAACAGATATAATCGCTACACGAGGCTGTATGACGTTCAAAAAAGGCTCTATAGATGACGTATTACTCCCATGATGAGCAACTTTTAAAACATCCACTTGTAAATCTGGATATGCCTCTACTAAAACCTTTTCCCCTTCTTCTTCCAAATCGCCTGTAAATAGCCACTTCAACCCTCCAAATTTTGCCCATATTACAATTGAAGCGTTATTTTCGCTTTTTTCTTTTCCTTTTGGAGCTAAAACGAAAAATTCCGCTTCATTTACACTCCAACTCTCCCCTTCCCCCACTTCAGTTATTTTCATTTCCTTTTCTAATGCCCGTTTCTTTACTACTTTTTCTAATACTGCATCTTTTCCCTTTCGGCCAAATACCACTTCTTTTACAGGTATATATGATAATAATTCTTGCGCAGCACCTATATGATCTGCATCTCCATGCGTTACGATTAATTTATCAATTGTTTTAATACCTTCTTTTTGTAAAAAGGGGATTAATACATCATTTCCAACAGAAAATTCATGCTTTTTTTGTTGCCATTCTTCCTTATTCACACGAAGCGTTCCACCTGTATCAATAAGATAAATCCCTTTATCATACGGAAGGCGAATTAATATTGCATCACCTTGTCCAACATCAATAAATGTTACACTTCCGCTTCCTCTAAAATATGGATATATATAATGACATGTGCTAATAAAAAGAAATACACTCGCAACTATACAAACTATTTTTTTCGGCGCTCTCCTTTCCCAAACCATCAATATACTGACAATACTCGCGCAATATACAGCTACAAGATTGAAGGGCGTTTCCCCGAAGATAAGCTGGGTAAATGGTAAACTTTCACAATAACTTAGAAAATCATTAGACATACTCAAGCCTATTGATAATACATCCGCAAATCCTTTTGCGAGAAACGGGACAATTGGCATACACAGTAAAATAATAATGCTACATGGTAATACAATGATAGATAAAAACGGAACGTATAAGAGATTGAGGAGAATGCTATATGGAGAAAAATAACCAAAGTGATATAACAAAATCGGAGTACTAACGAGCTGTGAAATGATAGAAATATAAATAGAATTTCGGATTACTCCGTTGCTACCCCCTAACAATAACGGAGCAGACAAAAGTAAAGCGAAGCTACCTACAAATGAAAACTGAAATCCAATATTAAAAACAAGATAAGGGTCATATATAAGCATACATATAGCTGTTACACTTAAAGCATCTAAACTAGATAAACGAATCGAGCACATAAAAGCAATCAACATCAAAACTCCTGTTATAGAAGCTCTTATAACAGAGGGTGACGCCCCTGCTAAAACCATATACAAAGGAATACAAACGATAAGGCAAATTGTTGCTACCTCCCTTGTCACACCGCTTCTTAGCAAAATAAAATATACTATCACCATTAACAATACAATGTGCGAACCTGAAATTGCTAACAAATGTACAAGACCAAATTGTTGATATTGCTCTTCCACTTCAAACGTCATTTGTTGTCTATCACCAAATAGTAATGCATTCATAAAAGCACCTGATTGCTCTGGAAACATTTCTGTAACTTTCGAGATTGCTTGTTGCCTCAAAAGAAGAATCCATTGCGTGAGCGACAGTGATGTTTTATAGCATTCAGAAATATATGTAGCCTCAAATGTGAAATGAATATGTTGTTTGTATAAATAATCACGGTAATTAAAACCATGAAAATTCCGAGCTGTTTCCGGTTCTTTCCTCTCACCCTCGAATACACATGATATCCCTGCGTATAATTGTTGCATTTTTTTCTTTTCCAAGACTGATTTGATTCTATAACTTAACTGCACTATATTTTTATTCTGATCTTCAAATTGAAAAGATAGGCGATCCCCATTAACAAGCGGTGTATTTTGTATAACCCCTCTTGTAACTCCATAGGACTCCCCTAGAGGCTTATTCCACGTTTGAACATAGGAAGTGTATATAGCGCTACTAAAGCACGCTACAATACAAAAAATGAAGGTTTTACGCGAAGTGCGATATAAACAGAAGAAAACATTTAAAAAGAGGCAAAAAACTATCAATAAAAGTGACGAGGAAAAAGCAATTGCAACCCCTATTATAAACGAGATTGCAACATACCCCCATTGTTCCTGCAACTTATACTCACTCCTTATAGCATCATTTTTGCTTTCGTGAATACATGCTGTAATTCTTCCATTGATAAATTATCTTTTTCTAAAGACGCAAATAATTCTTTCAACTCTGTATAACGTTTTTGCTCCTCTAATGCAGCAATATCATATTCTAGCGGAACGTGCTTCACTGTTACGTTCGCTTGTTCAAATAACTCTATGGCGTATGGATGATTTTTATAATCCTGTGCATAATAAACCGCTGTAATACCACTTTGAATAATCGCCTTACAACATTGTAAACAAGGGAAATGCGTAACGTAAATTTCTGCTTCCTCTGTTTTCGCACCAAACTTGGCACATTGTAATAAAGCATTCATTTCGGCATGAATTGTCCGAACACAATGATTATCGATTACGTAACAACCATCATCTATACAATGTACGCCACCTTTAATTGAACCATTATACCCACCAGCAATAATTCGTTTATCGCGAACGATTGTCGCTCCTACCGCAAGCCTTGTACATGTACTACGCAAAGATAGTAGATGGCTTTGCGTCATAAAATATTGATCCCATGAAATTCGTTCCATATTTTTCACCTACTTTTTTGTCTACTTGTAGTGTAGCGAAAGAAGAAAAACTTCGTCAATCTTTTACGGAATAATAATTTGATCTTTTATCTTTTCAAGAGACTTCGCACCAATCCCATCAATCTCTAATAAATCTTCTATTTTCTGAAACGGACCATGTTCTTCTCGATATTTCAAAATACTTTCTGCCTTTCGAGAGCCAATCCCTGTAATTTTTTCTAGTTGTTCTTTCGCCGCTGTATTTATTCGAATCTTGCCATCTTCCTTAGAAGAAGTAAGCACCCCTTGTTCTGACTCATTTTTACTCGGTATATAAAGAAGCATTTGATCTTGTACAATTTGTGCTAAATTTACTTTTTTCATATCTACTTCTGATAAAAAACCACCAGCCTTTTGAACCGCATCCTTTACGCGATCTCCTTCCTTCATTTCATATACCCCTTCTTTACTAACCGCTCCTTTCACATCAATTATAATTGTTCTTTTCTGTTCCTTTGTATCCGATATTTTCGGTTTACCCTTTTTTTCTATCTCCTTCTCTTGTACATTCATTGTAATAGGCGTTCGTTCTACACTCTGATTCGTTTTCCAAAAAACAAGAAAAAGTAAAGTTCCAATAATAGCTACTAAACCTAACCACTTTTTCGGAAAATCCCACATCATTTTACACCTCTAATCATAAATTTATAACATCATTCATATTGTTTAGGAGAAAGCTGTTACGAAGGAGGGATGAAACTTTGAACATAGGAATTATAGGGACAGGAAACATGGGAAATATACTAATCGATGCATTTTTAGAAACCCGTGCTGTCAAACCTTCTTGCCTTACAATCATTAATCGGACGCCTGCAAAAGCATATCATATAAAAGAAAAATACCCTTCTGTTCAGATAGCAAAAACAATCCCGGAAGTAATCGAACAATCACAACTTATTTTTATTTGTGTTAAGCCGATAGATATATACCCTATCCTAAAAAAATACGCTGAACATTTTTCTGATGAAACGTGCTTAGTTTCTATTACAAGTCCAATATCTCCATCACAATTAGAGACTCTCGTACCTTGCCACGTCGCGCGTATCATTCCAAGTATCACAAATCGCGCGCTCTCTGGCGCCTCACTATTTACATTTGGAGATAATTGCTCTGAAGAATGGCAACAAAAACTACTTCGTCTATTCAAAAACATTTCTACACCTCTTGTAATAAAAGAAGATATAACGCGCGTTTCATCTGATATAGCAAGTTGCGGTCCTGCTTTCTTTAGTTATTTACTACAATGCTTCATTAACGCTGCTGTAGATAAAACAAATATTACACACGAAGAGGCTACTACTTTAGTAAGTGAAATGGTCGTGGGGATGGGGAAATTACTTGAAAAAGAAATCTTCACATTACCTACCTTACAAGAAAAGGTTTGCGTGAAAGGCGGCGTTACTGGGGAAGGCATTCGGGTTTTAGAAGAACACGTTGGAGATATGTTCCATAAGTTAATCGAGCGAACACATGAAAAATTTGATGAAGATTTAGAATGCGTTGATCAGCAATTCAATAAACACACATAATAAATACGTCATTTTCATTCCAAATCCTTTTTATAAATACTTACTTTTTTACAATACATTTTCACTTCAACTACTATTCCCACACTTTACGCATACGATCTTTAGATTATGCTAGAACTAAAAATACATCTTCTTTATAAAACAAAAGCAACCTTCTCGGTTGCTTTTGTTTTTATCCGTTTTTCTTCGCCATGAAGAAAATACGCTCTGTTTGTTCTGTAACTTCAAGTCGCTCAAAATCACCTGTTACACGAAGCACTGTAAAGCCTGCTTCTTCAAGCCATTTCGTTAACTCTTCCACTTGATATGCACGTTGCACGTGACATTCGTCAAACCGATGGTACACATCTTCTTCTGGATCTTGAACAAAGAATGTTAAATCATGCTCTACACTATTTGATTCTTCACCAGGGAAGCAATTCCAAATAAGAGATATTTCTTCTCCATTCACTGTATACGTTTCATTTTGAAATACATGATGTATTTTATATAAAGAGTGTACATCAAATAAAAACAAACCATCTTGACGTAAATGGTGAAATACTCTTCTAAATGTTTCTTGTACTCCATCTTCTTGCAATACATAATTTAATGAATCACAAAAAATCGTTACACAGTCAAACTCACCCGGAACATCAAGCTCGCGCATATCTTGTTGGTAAAAAGGAATAAAATGCCCTTCTCCGCCTAGTTTTTGCTGAGCGACTGTTAACATTTCTTCTGAAAGATCGACACCTATTAAATCGTAACCCTTTTGCACAAGCGGCAGGGTTACATTACCTGTACCGCATGCTACATCAAGAATTTTTGCCTCTTTCATACCTGCCTGCTGTAAACTTCCCTCTGTAAATTCCACCCATTTATCATAAGGGACATCATTCATTAGTTCGTCGTACAACAATGCAAATTGTTCGTATTTCATTGGCCTAACTCTTCTGTAATATCTTCACGTGGCACATCGCCCCATAGACGCTCTAAATTATAGTGATTACGCTCATCTTTATGGAATACATGAGCAACTACATCTCCAAGATCAACTAATACCCAACGTGCTTCGTCAAACCCTTCCATACGTTGTACGTCGATTTGGAACTCATGTGCTTTTGATTTAATTTCACGTGCAATTGCTTGTACTTGTTTATCTGAATTACCGTGACAAATAATGAAATAATCTGCAATTGGTGAAATACCTTGCATATTTAGGACAACCATATCTTCTGCTCTCTTATCATCAGCTGCCTTTGCCGCTAATACTAATAAATCTTTATCGTTCATTTACTCATTTCCTCCTTGATAACTGCATTGTATGTTTGGAATGTTAATGGATAAATCGTCTGATCTTTTTCCATTAAAAATTGAATTGTTCTCTTTAACGCAAATAATAAAGCTTGATTTATATCCGTATATGCGAGTTTACGAGCCTCTTCCACTCCTGGAAACTTTCGCCCAGGTTCAATGTAATCAGCTACATAAATCACTTTATCTAACATCGTCATATTCTCATGACCACTTGTATGATATGTAATAGCTTGCAAAATTTCAGAATCCGTAATGCCTACTTCTTTTTCTACTAAGTATGCCCCAACAGGTGCATGCCATAACTCTTTGTTATAGCAAAGTAAATCTTTCGGCAAATCTTCACGTTTAATAATCTCTTCCATTTCTGAAATTGCTCTACATTTCGCATAATCATGGAATATAGCTGCCATCTCTGCTTTTTTCTCGTCCACACCGTATAACTTAGCAAGCTCAATCGCTGTCTCCATTACACCAATCGTGTGTATATAACGTTTTTCATGCATTTGTTGTTTGACAATATGCAGTGCATTCTCACGATTCATACAACCCATTCCTCTCGATATATACCTGTACTTTTTCAGGAAGTAAATATTTACACGTTTTCTTCTCTTTATATCTCTCACGTAATAAGGATGAAGAAACTGCAAATTCCGGAATTTCCACTGTAGTAATCTTATATGGTGTATGCAATGTATACCCAGGTCTTGCAACTCCAACAAACGTTACAAGATTAAGTAAAGCTTCAATGTTATACCACTTCGGTAAATATTCAACCATATCCCCACCAATAATAAAGTGAAACTGCACATCCGGATACTTCTTCGTCAATTGTAACATAGTGTCATACGTATAAGATGGGCCCTTCCTACTTAGCTCTTCTAAACAAATAGAAAAGTGTTCTTCTGCCTCAGTCGCGAGCTCCAACATATGTAAACGACTTTCTACACTTGTAATATTCCGCCCTTGTTTATGTGGCGGAATCTGGTTTGGCAAGAACCATACTTCTTCCAAGTTCAAAGCGTGATATACTTCATTTGCAATTAGCAAATGTCCATAGTGAGGCGGATCAAATGTACCGCCAATGATGCCAATTTTCCTCAAAAGAAACGCCCCTTCCTTTTATATACAGCAACTCTCCTCGGTTAGGAATGAAGAGAGTTGCTATTAATAAAAGTTCAATTGGTTTCGCTCTCTACATCATTACGCATCAGCGATAAAAATAGCGCATGCTAATCTTTTTATCGAGGAAGCTTAATTTGTTTATTTTCTCTTGATTCTTTGTATAAAACGATTGTGCTTCCAATTACTTGAACGATTTCAGCACGTGCACCTTTTGCAAGTTCTTCCGCAACCTCACGGCGATCAAATTCACAGTTTTGTAATACACTTACTTTAAATAACTCACGAGCTTCTAAAGTATCTGCAATTTGTTTAATCATATTTTCATTTACTCCGCCTTTTCCTACTTGAAAAATTGGTGTTAAATGATGTGCTTGTGCACGTAAAAATCTTTTTTGTTTTCCTGTTAACATATATGTTAGCCTCCAAGCTTTTCTATAACTAATTGTTTCATTCTCTCGATATTTGGCGTGCGTCCTGTCCACATTTCAAATGCAAGTGCTCCTTGATAAACAAACATATCAATACCATTTTGAATGATTGCACCTTGCTCTTTTGCCTCACATAAAATTTTCGTTTGAAATGGATTATAAATTATATCTGATACAATCGTTCCTTTTTTTAACGAACAAATTTGTAATGGCGTATATTCTACGTGCGGATGCATACCTATCGTTGTCGTCTGAATGATAATATCATAATTTCCTTGTTCTTCTGTCGCTTTTTCTAACGACAAAGCAATAGAATTAACATCGGCCGTACGTGCAGCAATAAGTTCCTTCGCCTTATTTACTGTACGATTGGCTACATCAATCTCTTTTACACCTACATCAGCAAGAGAAAAATAAATAGCTCGGCTAGCACCACCTGAACCAAGTAGCAAAATACGTTTCCCTTGAAGTGGTTCATTACTAATTGACTGCAGCGCTCGAACAAAACCAATCCCGTCTGTGTTATAGCCAATTAATCTTCCATCCTTATGAACCACTGTATTTACTGCACCGATTTTCCTTGCCAATGGGTCAATCTCATCCAAATACTCCATAATAGCAACCTTGTGCGGAGTTGTTACATTAAATCCTGAAATACCTAATGCTTTTAAACCTCTTACTGCTTCCCCTAGCAATTCCTCTTCAACAAGGAACGCATGATAATGGGCATCCATATTCAAGTGTTCAAATGCATCGTTATGCATAACGGGTGATAATGAATGTCCAATTGGATTTCCGATTACACCATATAATTGTTTCATAAATCCCTCTCCATATTAAATTAAAGATTTACGTAGTGAAACACTTACTCCTTTTGGTACGTGTGCAACAATTTTTGCTCCTGGTTCGTTCACAGTAACCCATCCTAATCCAGAGAATACAACATCCGTTTTAGGTTCACGAATATTAAATTCGTATTTCACTAGCTCAGGCATATTTGCTAATTCTTCTGGCGTTGGTGGGCTTAGTAAATCCCCGGCATGATTTTTATATAATTCATCTGCTTTCTCAAGCTTTGTACGATGGATTGTTAAGCGATTCGAGAAGTGACAAGTAAATGCACGACGACCACCACTTACATAATCAAAACGTGCCAATCCACTAAAGAATAACGTTTGTTCTTCATTTAATTGGAATACCATCGGCTTAATTTCTTTTGTTGGTGTAATAAGCTTTAAGCTTTGCTTTCCAACATAATGAGCCATTTGGTGGTGGTTAATAATACCTGGCGTATCATATAAAGAAGACTCTTCGTCCAATGGAATATCAATTAAATCCAGTGTTGTTCCTGGGAAATGAGATGTTGTAATTACATTTTCAGTCTCATCACTAAATTCTTTAATCATACGATTAATAAATGTCGATTTCCCTACATTCGTACATCCAACAACATAAACATCTTTGCCGCCGCGATAATACTCAATAGCATCTGCTAGTTCAGCAATTCCTTGTCCCTTCGCTGCACTAATTAAAAAGACATCTTCTGGTTTTAATCCTAGCTGCTTTGCACTATAGCGCATCCAATGTTTTACTTTATCATGTTTTACTGACTTTGGAATTAAATCAGCTTTATTTCCAACAAGTAATACTTTATTATTCCCTACGAAACGATGTAAGCCAGGTAACCAGCTACCATTAAAATCAAAAATATCTACAATTTTGACTACTAATGCATCTGATTTTCCAATTCCATTTAAAATGCGTAGGAAGTCATCATCTGTTAACGATACATCTTGAATTTCATTGTAATGCTTCAGGCGAAAACAACGTTGACAAATGACTTGTTCTTTCTCTAAAGATGAGGCAGGAGCATACCCCACTTCGTTTTTATTTTCTGTTTGAATTTCTACACCGCAACCAATACATTTAATTGTTTCAGTCAAACTTTATTCCTCCCAGTTAATTAAACCTTTTTTCTTCATATTTTTCATAATTCTTCGTTCAATTTTTCGATTAAAGCGCGTTACTAATCCGTCCGTTTGTGCTACCGGTACAACTAAAATTGTATGAAGGCCTACTCGGTTTCCACCAAGCACGTCAGTCAGTAACTGGTCTCCAATTACTACAACTTCATCTGGCTGCAAACGCATCTCTTGTATCGCACGCTTAAATGCGCGAACAAATGGTTTACGTGCACTATGAATAAATGGAATACCTAATGGATCAGCAAAATCTTTCACACGTTGCTCATTATTATTTGAAACGACCGTTACTTGAATGCCTTGCTCTTTCATTTCCAAGAACCATTTTTCAAGTTGTGGCGTTGCATTGGGACGATCCCATTCAATTAAAGTGTTATCTAAGTCAGTAATAACGCCTTTAATCCCACGTTTTTTTAAATCTTCTGGTTGAACATGATATACATTTTTCACATATTCATTTGGTAAAAATAGTTTCAATTTCTTTCACCTCTTTGAGGATTTTTCATAAAATTTTTCGACAACATTTTTCGATATATAACCTGTGGATAAAATTGTACACATTTTCCACATTAATTTTTCAGTTAATTCGGAATTTACTAACAAACTATACACACTTTATCCACCTAGGTATGTGGATAACCACTCGTTTGTGACTGTCATATTTTTTTGGTACATTAAATGCATCAACGAATCAATCCTTATATTATTAGGAGGTGACTCACCTTGAAAACAAAACATATGGAACAGTTATCCACTGAGTTACTCACTGAGTCTTATTATAAAGCAAAAGAACTAAAATTAAATCCCGACTTCATTTTACTTATAAAACAAGAAATCATTAGACGCTCATTAGAGGACAAGCTTGTCAAATCATCTTGATTACATATAAAGTGAAAGTTTAATCAGCCCTTACCAATCAAACAGTTACAGGATAAATTATTAGATGCCTTGTAAAAAGAGCCATCTACGATGGCTCTCGAATAAACAAGTACTCCCATCTAGGGGATTTCATCATTAAGTATCTTTGCCCATAACTCTTACTTACGGTTATAAAAGCTTTTCTTTATTTATGAGCTAAGCGAGTAGCTATTTTTTCACCAAGACGAAGCTCTTGTCCACTCTTTAATTCCTGCACTACTTCTATCATATCTTTTTCAAACAATAACACAACTGTTGAACCAAATGTAAAGTATGCCATTTCTTCACCTTTTTGAACAGTGTCTCTCTCATGCAAAAGCTCGATACTATTAACAAACATAGCACCTACTTTTACAAGAGCCATATGCTCGCCATCACTGCTTACTTCTGTAACAGAACGATAATTTTTTGACAGTGGTTCTTTCCCGTATTCCATACCAGCTGCATTTACCGGATATGATTTTCTACCGAGTACAAATCTTTCAGTCACAGAACCAGAAAGCGGACTATGAATGCGATGATAATGACTTGGACTCAAATAAATTACCATATATGTACCGCCTGCATATCGCGTTGCACGTTCTTCATTACCTAGCATATCCACAATTGAATAGCGCTTTCCTTTAATATCAAATGTTTTTGCATCCTCAATAGGACCATGATCTGCAAAAACACCATCAACAGGACTAACGATACTCGATGCATCTGTATCAATACTACGCTTTCCTTCTTTTAGCTTACGCGTAAATAATTCATGCAATGTTCTATATTCCTTCAAACCCTTTTCCATCTCATCTTGATTAATTTGAAAAACTTTCGCGTACGATGGAATAATGATAGAGCTCAAACGAGATTGTGCAAATTTACGTAATATATAAGAAGTAAAGCGACCATTTGTAAGTTCTATCATAAGTCGATATAATGTACGTCGCAAATTGCGAAACCCCCTAATCAGTCTATAACTTTAGTTTTCCCTTCTTTTCTTTCTATATCATATGTAAAATTGGTTCTTATTCCCACATATCATATAAAGCAGCCTTATTATATATACAGAAAACTAAGTATGGTATTATTCTTAAATTATTTAGCACCTTCTAATATTACAGATAGAATCCGTCATTTTCAACAGTGAACATGTATTTCTTCTTAGCATAACGCGTTTTCTTTTCTTATTTACAATAAGAAAAGCAGCCCATTTTAAATATGGCTGCTTCTAATACACTTTACTCTTTCGCTTTTTTCTCTTTCTCTGCCCTTACAAACTCGTGGAACATTTTCATTAAAGCACGCTTTTCAATCCGTGATACGTAGCTTCTAGAAATACCAAGCGCCTTAGCGATTTCCCGCTGTGTTTTCTCCTTATCTAGCCCAAGTCCAAAACGTTTCACAATCACTTCTTTTTCTCTTTCGTCTAAAATATCGATATACTCTTTAATTTTTTCTAACTCCATACTAAGCTGAATCATATCAATTACATCTTCAGACTCTGATTTTAATATATCAATAAGCGATATTTCATTGCCCTCTTTATCTTGCCCGATCGGATCATGAAGTGAAACATCTTTTTTCGTTTTCTTTAGTACACGTAAATGCATCAAAATTTCATTTTCAATACAGCGTGCTGCATACGTCGCAAGCTTCGTTCCCTTTCCTGCAGAATAGCTCTCGATCGCTTTAATGAGCCCGATCGTACCAATTGAAATTAAATCTTCTGCATCTTCTCCTGTGTTCTCAAATTTTTTAACGATATGAGCTACAAGCCGTAAATTATGTTCAATTAAAAGATTTCTCGCTTGAGCATCACCTTGCTCCATTAACTCTAAGTACTTTCTCTCATCATCTGATGATAACGGCTGCGGGAACGCATTGTTCTTCACATAAGAAACAAAGACAAACACTTCTCGAACCATATATCCAATTGCGGCGAATAGACTCAAACCTTTCACCTCCGCCAAAATAGTGGTCTTTATTATGTGTATGTGGGCGTGAGGTTGTTTGTGTCTGTACAGTTTATTTATAAAACTCAACACTTCTAACATTTAAAATATTTTATCGTTATATTATAATTAAATAAAATTGTTATTTATATATGAATATGCTATTAAAGGGGACACTATTCATGATTACATTAGAACGATTATTAAATGTAACAATTTATTTAGGGGTGTTTTTACTTTTCATTTCGTTCATTACTTTTGTTATTAAAAGAGGGCCTGATTTATTATTTTTTCAATTTGGAATTTCTTTATTTTTTGGAGCTCAAATTATAACTGGAATAAAATTTTTTCATAACTATGGTTTCTCCTTTCACTCAAAACTAGAACTACTTATCTTTATTTTCTATGTAATTGGAATTATTACATGTATACTATTATTCTTTCACTTTCAAAATCCGTATCGAATTTTTTTATTAATCTGTAGTTGTTTATTTTTAACTGGATCCAATTATTACTTTAAAGAAACATTAAATTTTAGTAAAAAAATTCCAAAGCAAAACAAAACTTTTTTAAGTACACAAGAAGACTCTTTTCCAAAAGAAGTTCGTAAATTTTCAGAGGATTACAACAACATAATAAGGAATGATTTTTATGAAATACCGATGATTCCTACTGAATTACAGATTACAAGCAAAAAAGATTCTTCTCATAGTACATCTTTCTTAGTTGAACTTCATAATAGCGAGAATGAAATTACTGATGACTCTGTACAATTAACTCCATCAGACCGTTTTTATGTGCTGTTAAATAAACAAAAAACAAAAATATCAAAAATAGTATATGAAGGGCAGAATTTTTTCACATTTACAGTCACACTAAAGGCTCTTAATTTACAGCAAGAACCAGAGATTCATAATATGTTTTTAGAAATAGATAAACGTAGAGCGATGAATCTTCTTAATTTTGAAATTAAAGCCCATACTAAAGAATGGAAAGTAATATTTAAAAGTGATAGTTCTCATTCCAATCTTCCTATCACATTTACTTTTGAAAAACGAACAGGCAAAGTATAAAAATAAAAAGAGTTATTTTCTTTGAAAAATAACTCTTTTTATTTTACTTACTCCAAATCTTTCTCCCCGCTTGGGCATCAATATAACGAATTTCCCGCCTACAATTAAAAGGTTCTTTATGTTTTTCATCTGTCGTTTGTTTGTAAAGTAGTTTGTATTTCGTTTCCTCTGCATCATGATCTAAAAACCATTCTAATTTAACTCGGATAGCCTCTCTGTATATTTCTAACGCTTTTTCTTTAGTTACTTTTGGTGTTATTTCATATGTGAGCAATTCTTTTATAAAGTTGCTAGACTCCCCCGAGTAGTGCATAACAGCACCATTTTCTGCATTGATGTTAATCATAAATTGGTTATACTCTGCCGGAATATCATTTATATATACAGAAAAGATAAATCTTTCAATCCCATCTTCTGCTTCTTCACGTTCCTCCCAAAGACGCAGATATTGTGTGATATCTGGAATAACTCGTTCTAAAAATTGAAGTGCTTTTTGTAAACATTCCTCTCTAGACAGTATTTGCTTTACTTCTTTATCATCTGTCAGTTTTATAAAACCAGTTAATTCATTGGTTAATTTATCAATTTTAACGCTAACTAAATTATTATATTTCAACATCGGTAAATGCTTTTTAAAGAATTCATTCATTAAATATGGATCCTTTTCTTCTTTCTGTTTTTGTAATTCCTCTTTCGGAACAAATTTCATCCTTATTTCATCATCATTTTCTGTCTCATCTACTTTTGTAAAACCTTCTTTATTCCAGTCAAATAATTCGAATACGTCACCTCGTTCGTTACCTTTTTTCGATTTTTCAACAGCTACAGCCGAAGGTAATTTATAATGATCTGGTCCAAATAAATCTTTACCTGTACTTGCATCAATAAACGCATGACTAGGCTCTGGTTCATATACAAGATGGTACCCTTTTACTTCTTCCCCGCTTTCATACTCACATGAAGAGTATGTTAAATCTACAAATACAAGTCTCATATCTTGTCTAGCTTTCAAATTTTCTAAAACGATATTCTCCTCAACAATTTCACTTGGCCATAACGTTTTTTTCTCTATAGCTTTTTGTCCATTGTAATGAAAATGCACAACATTACCTGAAGGGTGCACTCGCACAACGCACCCTGTATTCGGCAATGGATAGCTATTCACTTCTTGCATATAATTTACTTCTTTCCAACCGCGCCTGTCGTCCTTAACCGTTACATATGTATAGAATTCATATCCTTCTTTTGTATATTTTTTCAAGAACGCATTTGCAATCTCTCTTGCCTTCTTCTCCTCTATCGCTTCCTTGCCACTTGAAAAAGAATTTTCATCATCTATCCTAAATTCAATTAAATTACCAGTATGTCTATTTAATGTAATTTGTATCTGTTTCTCCTCATCATCTTTATGTGCCCACCACAATAAATGATACGGGTCATCAACCCCTTCTTGATCATCTACAACAAGCCTATAATCACCTGGAATATCAATAATATGAGCCACTCGCTCTTTTCTCTCTTTATCTTTTTGATTCATTATTCTCCTCCTCAATCTTACAATTTAAGGTAATTATAACAAAGAAAACTAAAATTTATTAACAAAAAAGACTAGAGATATCTCTAGTCTTCTACTTCGTTTCACGATGTAACGTTACTCGCTTTAACCGTGGACAATATTTTTTTAGTTCGATGCGTTCTGGATTGTTTCGTTTATTTTTTTTAGAAATGTAATTACGATCGCCGCACTCCGTACAAGCTAATGTAATATTTACACGCATATTTATTTCTCCTTTCTTTCAAAGATCGCAACTAAAACGTAATGATTACGATTTATATATTATAAAACTTCATTCTATTTGTCAATTGCAAAAACAAGAAGATTCCATTTAGAATCCCCTTGTTTTTATAGTTAAATAAATTTTCTCCCGTATTAACGGGCAGTAAGACCCCCACTGATTAAAAGTTTCACTTTATTAAAACGATTCGTATGTAACAAACTCACTAATCGGCTTTCGATATCCTCGTGGACGAGTTTTAGTCGTATCACTTTTTCCTATCGTAATCATTAAAACAGGTACTATATGCTCCGGCATCTTCAATTCACTTTGTACTGCTTTTTCATCGAAACCAATCATTGGACATGTATCATAGCCATAATATTTAGCTGCGTACATAAAAGTCATCGCGCTTAACGAAGCATTTCTAATCGCTTCATCCTCCATGAAACGCTCTCCTTTTCCTTCATATAAACCTTTCGTTTGCCTAATTGTATCTTCATATTCACATTCATCAATCATTTTTAAAACTTTCATACCGAAGTAAATATTTTCAACATTTTGGTATGCTTTTTTATCACCACAAACGAGCACTACCGCTGATGCACTCGATACTTTATATTGACCAAAAGCTAATTCTTTTAATCTTTCTTTTCGCTCTTGATCACGAATTACAACATAATGTGTGTGCTGCAAATTATAGCAAGATGGAGAAAGCTTAGTTAACTCAAATATTTTTTTAAAATCCTCATCAGAGATTTCTATACCTTGTATAAATTTCATTGCAGAACGTCTAGCAATTGCTAATTCTTTAAAGTTCACCATATATCCTCCTCGATAACTGTAAATTTAAATATACATTAATTTATCTAAATAGATAAATCAAATAAAAATACTTTAAATCGAATAATAATTATGATTAACAGCAAAAAAGACAAAAAGCTGAAACAATTAGTTCATACGAAATTCACACGAATCTATTACTATAGAAACTGTACATAGTGAACTTATTAACAATCACGTTTATTTATATAAAATCTTACTCGAAAGGAGTTGAAAGTATGAAAACTAAATATCGCTTTATGATCTCATCATTTGCTGCTTGCGCTTATATGATTTGGTATTTAGTATAATAACGACCTCACTTGCAAATAGGAAAAGGTGTGTATATAAATGGAATATAATCAATCAACAGTTAACTACTGGAAAGCTTTTGTATTACCATATACATTTGCTTTAGAAGAGTTAAAAACTAAATTTGAAATTATGAACCGGGAAGCTCAATTTCTAGAGGATTACAACCCGTTTGAACATATAAAAACAAGACTAAAACAACCTGAAAGTATTATTAAAAAACTAGAGCGCAAAAGCTTATTACCAACAGTTGAAAATGCTCAAACACATTTACAAGATATTATTGGTATTCGTATTACATGTTGCTTCGTAGAAGATATCTATCATTTGAAAGAAGTCATTCAAAAACGCGAAGATATGGAAGTCATAGAAGTAAAAGATTATATCGCTAACCCAAAACGAAACGGATATAAAAGTTTACACATGATCATTAAATACCCTTTATCACTAAATTCTGGTACAAAAGATGTATTTGCAGAAATTCAGTTACGTACACTGGCAATGGACTTTTGGGCAAGTTTAGAACACAAACTTTATTATAAATATGAAGGGAAAATACCGGAGTATTTAAAAGATGAACTACATGATGCAGCAATGAAAGCTGAAGATCTGGATAATAAAATGGCCACTATTCGTCAAGATATTGATGATATTGAGGCATGCTCAAATCAAATTATGCTACCACTATAAAAAAGGTTCTCGCCAATGAGAACCTTTTTTATATCATTTTTGGGAAGTACGACTCCACACTTATTAAAGTTTCACATTATTTTTTCTCTATCGTTCGAACCTCTTCAATCTTCCATTTCTCCTCTTCTTTTCCAAGAGCATACTGTACTTTCTTTTGAAGAGTAATACTGTCGTCTACTTCCTTTTCTTTCGTTTCAACAATAACATACCCTACTTTACTAACTTTCATATCTATATGTTCCAATTCAATTTTCTTATTTCCCTTTTGAAATGCGGCTTCTTTTTGTGTTTTTAAGTCTTCAGCACTAGGCATCTTCTTTGAAAATAACTCCATATGTTCTGCAAGATTTTTTTCATTCGTCGTTCGCACAAATGTATGAATAACATCTTGAATAGATCTCTCTTCTTCTTTTGTTATTTGTACCTTTTCCTCAGTTTTTTTAGTAGTAGATTTTTGTGCTACATTATTCTCTTCTTGTTGACATCCAACTAGTAGTACTACAAACACTAAAAGTAACCTTAATTTTCTAAATATTTTTCCCATATTCCCAACTCCTAAAAAGAAAAGTGAGGCATTCCGCCTCACTTTCGCTCTTAATTAGCGTCTTCCTTTATTCGGATCGCCACCGCCAACAATATCAAAGACACGTTTCGCTATATTTGTATTCTCTTGAACGCCAGAGAACAAGTATTTACCTGGACCAAATGCATACACGTTCACATCTTCCCCTGTATGTCCACCTGTTGTCCAGCCTGTAACCGAGCGCTTATTGAAAATATCTTCAATTGCATTATCAATCTTTGTTACATCTTTTGACGGAGCTATATCATTTACAGCTTGAATTTCTTCTGGAGTTAATTGTAAATCAATATACTTTTTCAATGTTTCTTCTACATTTGCACCTTTTGCAATCTCATTTGCCATAAAGTCTGGTGTGCGTTTTGCAGCTTTAATTGGATCTACTTTAAAGTTATACTCGCCATTGGCACCTAAAGATAAGCCACCAGTAGCGTGATCTGCCGTTGCAACAACTAACGTATTTTTATCTTTTTTTGCAAACTCAATCGCTGCTTTGAAAGCTTTTTCGAAGTCTTCCATTTCACTCATTGCACCAACAATATCATTATCATGTCCAGCCCAGTCGATTTGACTTCCTTCCACCATTAAGAAGAAACCATTTTTATTTTTGTTCAAACGCTCAATTGCTGCATTAGTCATTTCTTCTAATGAAGGTGTTTTCTCATTGCGGTCAATCATTTTATCTAATCCACCTGGTGCAAATAAACCAAGAATTTGATCATTTTTATCATTTAACAATTGATCTCGATCCGTTACATAGCTATAACCAGATTTCTTAAACTCTTCTGTAAGATTACGATCTTTTCTAACAAAGTTCTTTACGCCGCCGCCAAGCATAACATCTACCTTATGCTTCCCTTTAATTTTCTCATCAAAATAATCATTTGCAATTGCGTCCATATTTTTACGGCTAATGTCATGCGCACCGAAAGCAGCTGGTGTTGCATGTGTAATTTCAGAAGTTGCAACGAGTCCCGTTGATTTCCCTTTTTCTTTCGCTTGCTCAAGAACTGTTTTCACTTCCGCTTTATCATTATCAACTGCAATTGCAGCATTATATGTTTTAATTCCTGCTGACATAGCTGTTGCTGCCGATGCAGAGTCTGTAATATTTTCATGTTCATCTTCTGGGTATGTTTTTTGTGTTCCTACAAGATGCTTATCAAATTCTGTAGATTCCATTTCAAAGGTTTTTGGATTATCTTTCATATAACGGTGAGCCGTCATATATGAAGGGCCCATACCATCCCCAATTAATACGATAACATTTTTAATCTTTGCATTGCTTCCGTTCTCATCTGCATTAACCTCACTAGAATGAGTAAAATTCCATGTTGCTACCGAAGTAACTGCTAATGATGCCACAACTGCAAATGGCCATGCTTTTTTCACAAACTTTTTCACTGTCTTGTCCCCCTAATTAGGTTATTCATTTCCCACTATCAAATTTAATGGAAGACTATTAAGAGAAAATTAGCTGTATGTAAATTTTTTGTTAACTTATGTAAATATCAGTTATAATTTGTATAAGTTTGTCTTTTTGTATCAATCATTCCGCCCTTTACAATTTAAATATAAACAAGTTGGATTTCATTTAACGTAAATCTCTTTTTTTACATTTTGACTCTATGTTTATGAAAATAAATAGAAATGCGGTGAGCCTTTATGAAAATAGTAAAGCTAAATGAGTCTTTTATTTTTGAATTACTTAATCTTTGCAAATCTGTTGGATGGTTACACGATGAAATTTTTATGAAAAAACAATTCGAAATGTATCTTTCTATCGGCACACTTGTAGGTTACATTCATGAAAACAAACTCATTGCGACTGGAGGAGTATTTCCCTTTACAAGTAACTTCGCTTCCATTGGTATGTTAATCGTTCACCCTAATTTTCAAGGACGCGGAATAGGGCGCATGTTGCTAAATCATTGCTTGGAACAAATTCATCCAAAACAACCCACTGCACTTATTGCGACAAAAGCTGGCGAACCTCTATACACATCATGCGGATTTCAAACAGCAACAACGATTCATCGTTTTGAAAAGCAAACTATTAAGACGTACCCTTCTCACTTACAACAAGTACAAGAAGAAGACCTTATATCTCTTACTTCTCTGGATCAAATTGCAACTGGTATGAATCGTTCTCTACTTTACTCTTTGCTATTACCAAGGGCCGTACACTCTTTTAAAATTGAAAGAAATAACTGTATAGAAGCTTTTTCATTATGCATACAAAAGGGCAATATATTATGTATCAATCCACTTATCGCCAAGCAAGAAGAAGATGCTATTCAATTATTAAAAAAGATATGTGAATGTTGGAATGGTATAGTACGAATTGATGTCCCACACTCACAATTTACATTCCGTAAATTTCTTCAAACAGAAAATTTCCAAGAAACGCTCCTTTCACCTCTTATGATAAAAAATGGTAGCCAACTTCCTGGAAATCGTAATATGCTATTTGCTATGATAGATACAGCGTTATGTTAGAAAGGAGACACCTAATTGAAGCGATTTAGCTATTTTATGGTAGGTTGTCTTACTCTTACACTATTAGTAGGATGTAGTGCAGCAGAAAAGCCAGTAGAACAAGTAAAACAAGTTAAAAATACAATTACAGCGAAACTAGCTACCGAGGAAAAAATGGTAGAAATAGATGGTCAAACCATTTACTTTAAAAAGATTGGTAATGAAAAACCACCTTTACTTATGATTCATGGCTTTGGAGGGTCATCAGATGGTTTTCAAAAGATTTATTCCGATTTAGCAAAAGATCATACAATTATTTCTGTAGATGCTTTAGGATTCGGGCGCTCATCTAAGCCAATGGATTTTTATTATTCTTTTCCAACTCATGCAAATTTGTATTATAAATTAATGAAAAAACTTGGGTATGATTCATTCGCAATACTGGGGCATTCCATGGGGGGAGAAATTTCTCTAAATTTAACATATTTATATCCTGAAGCAGTTACTCACCTTATTTTAACTGATGCTACAGGTGGCCCTCATACATTCGTTAATAAACAAGGCTCACCAAAACCACAATTGTCGACTGATTTAAATGCCGTTTCTTCTATTACAGATTATGATGAAAGCAAAGTGAAATTCAAACGTAATGATGAAGAGCATTATAATAAAATGAAATTATGGCCTAGACGTCTTAAAATTAATGCAAATGAAATAAAACAGCCAACTTTAATTATATGGGGCAGAAATGATAGTAGCGTATCCTGGAAAGAAGGAGAAACGTATCATCAATTCTTAAAAAATAGCACTTTACATATTATTGAAAAAGGTTATCATGCACCATTTCGCCAAGAACCACAAGAATTTGTCGGGTATGTAAAAGATTTCTTTAAGAACAATCCGATCAAAGTTGAAAAATAACATAAACGGGTATCTCATTTTGAGATACCCGTTTTCATATATTAAGCAGCTTGCTTTTGGCGTTTTTGAGTTTTTGATCCTAATACTTTCGGGATAACGAAGCCATCCATTCCAAATTTCCCAGCGTTCATACCGGAAACAAGAACAAACATAGATAAGATAACCATCTCAGGGTTCACACCAATTGACCCACTAAACATATAGGAAAAGTTCATTACAAGGCCAAAAAAGACCGCTGTTTTTGTTAAACAGCCTACAATTAAACCAATTCCGACTAAAATTTCTCCCCATGTTACAAGTGTATTAAACAAATCTACATTTGGAATTGCAAATTCTTGTAAGAATGATGCCCACCAAGATTGAACAGCCGGTTGTGCACCTTTAGATTTTTCAATTGCCCCTTGCAAATAACCTGTTGCATCGAATCCTTTTCCTTGTAGTTTACCGATTCCTGCCATTAACCATGTGTAACCAAGATATACTCGAATTACTGCTAATACAAAAGAAACTGCTTTGTTTTCTCTTAAAAATTGAATAACCATATCTTCCTCCTAAAGTTGTAATTAAGTTAGTTACAGATAATATAATAACATTAGTTACTTATTTTTCAAATGTTAATTATGAATAATCTGTGACATGCGTATGAAACATTAAAAACTAATGTTTATATAGTAACTTTTATTACCTGTAAAAACTTGAACATATCATACCACAAGTGATAATCATTTTCATTGAAAAAAATGTAAAAAAAATGTGAGTTAAATGTGAAACACGTTTATTCGAATATAGAATAAACGTGTTTCACACTAATTATAGAATCGAAATGTATGTGTCTCCTCATCAATTAAACTCGCTTCTTGAAACGCTTCTTCTAACGTTTTCCCATGGTTAATAACCCCATAAAATAAGCGTATAGTAAACATAAGTGCTGCATTTCCATCTACATAATCAATCGATCCAATATATGATTTCGCCCCACTATGTAAAAAAGATTTTGCTAGATTTTTCTCCCCTAACGTGCACCCGCTATTTACAATATGTGTATTATGCAATTTTGCATATTTATAAATTTCTTCTGTACCAAAATACCCTCTCGGTTCATCTTGTTCATATACTTCTTCGCCTAACTCTTCCATGACAAACTTCCCTTCTTCACCATGAAAGCAAAAAATAATATAATTAATATCGTTAAATAAGTTCTTTCCAGAAAGAACTTCCACAAAATCTTTCGGTCTACCAATCCAATATGTCACAACCCTTGCACCAAAATATTCAAGAGATGCTCGGATTGATTGCGCCTCTAAATCCGAATTAAAACCAACTACTAATGCAATATTCAACATACAACCCCCATCCTATAATCAGCCCTTATCAATCAGAATTTTATGGGATAAATCCATTTCATATATGCCCGTTTCTTTCAAAAAATCTGATCTAGTTAAAACGACTTTCTGTAAATATTGCCTATATGCTGTAATTGTTCCATCGTGAGATACAATGCAAATTCTTTCAGCACCCAGTTCATAACACCAAAGAAGAAATTCATTTACTATTTGCTGAAAACTATTCTCTGAAATAGTGTTTATACCTTCCTTCCATAACTGATTATTTGAGCTTTTCTCTATCGAAAAATGCGGAAATAACTTTGTTATCATTCCCTGATCTACTATATAATCGCACGGTAATGTTTTCGCTCCTTCTCGATAAGGAAAAATACGCGGGGATACATATGGATGGACGATTTTTTGACAAGCAACTTTCGCACTCCATATTGTCGCCGTTTGCAAAGTTCTAAGTGTAGGACTAGCAATTAATATATCTGTCTCTTGCAATGGCACATTGCATTGAAGTAATTTAGCTTGAGCCTTTCCTACTCTCGTCAATGGTGGGTCAAACACTTGTAAACTTTCTGGTAAATCCGTTGTATGTTCACCTTCACCATGCCGAACAAAAACGATTTTCATATTCAGCCTCCTCTTACTATAAAATCCTCACACATATTTCTTCCCTATTGCATTCTTTATTCCTGCTGTATAAAAAACGATATGTAAAAAAGGTTTGACACTAATCTTTGTAAAATATTACAATATCACATGTAAAATACTTTTTACACCGAAAGGAGAATTACATATATGAAATGGATAATTGTCTTTATTGGAATGATTGTATGGGGATATATAAACGGCTTCTTTAGTAGTGATAAAACTGCTAATCCTTGGATTACAGATGATGAACGTGAAACAAAAATTAAACAAAAAGCAATTGCGGCAAGCTGGTCCGGTGTTTTTATGTTTTGTACCATTAGCCTCTTAAATAAATGGTTAGGTTTAAGCACAAACGATAAATCACCGTACTTACCAGACCCTATCGCAGCTATTTTAAAGGAAAATGTAGAGTTACAAGTTTTACTCATGCTATTTGTTATGTATGGAATATTTTACTTACATTATCGAAGAAAATTAAGTGCCTAACTTCTAACTCATGATTATCCTCCTAAATGGTTATAGTAATTAGGACGAAATGAAAGGAGCGATAGAAAAATGAGTAACTCGAATGACTTTTTAGATACACTGCATGAAAAACAAGCAAAAGATGAACAAAATAGAAAGCGCCAAGGGAACGGAAACCCAGCGAAAAAAAAGCCAAATAAAACGCATAAATAACAATAAAAAACTGCCTAAAATGATCTTTTAGGCAGTTTTTTATTGTTATTTCACCGAGATGACATTTTCCCAATTCCATTTCTCATAATACCACGCTGGTACATCTATATTTTCAATCCACTTCTTTTCCTGTTTCCCATCTTTATGAACAAGCCATACATCCGCTTTCTTACGGTCTGAACGTATCCAAATTAATTGATTACTCTTCTTCATGAAGATCGGGTGGTAATCCCCTTGCTTGTTCGTTTTCTTTGTGATTTGATGCTGTGCATTACTTGTACTATCGACCTCATACAAAGATGGTAGTGGCCTTTTTTCTGGTGGAGTTTCTATCCCTGCCTCTTTTGCTCGTGAAACGATAATTACTCTATCGTTCTTCCATACAAAATCCCAATCAACATATCCTTTCGGCGTAAATATGTTCTGCTGAAGTGCTGGCAATTCCTTTACTTTTAAATGCTTATTTTCTAATGCAACTCTTCCGCTCCCTTCAATATAAGCTAATATATTTTTTGATGGTGCCCATTGAAACCATTGTGCGTTTAATAACATTTGATCTACTTTTTCAAACCGACTGCCATCTGCACGAACTAAGCAAAGCGTATTACTATCAGCTGACCATGAAGCTGTCGGTACTGCTAAAAATGAAATCCACTTTTGGTCTGGTGACCACTTAAAGCCACTTGCTACTAGCGCTAGGAAATCATCATGTTCATTTGGCAATGCATACAAATGCTTCATTTTGTGAGGATTCATATGTGCATCTTTTTGCACTTCATATAGCTGAGCACCTGTCCATCCTGTGGGAAGTAAGTGCGCTTCAGAGGATACAAGAAAGTTCTTTCCATCGGGGTACCATGCATAATCCCCTACACCAGCCGATACATTTTCAAAATCTGCATTCTTTTTTTCTACATCAAATGTATTTAATGTACCTGTAAATATAAATGCAATTATATTTTCTGTTGGTGACCATTGATAATTTGATGCTTCTGAGTGAAACGGCGTAACTTTCTTTCCATCTTTCATCCGATATAACTCAAGAATACTTTGTTTCTTCCCTTTTACATATGCTAGCCATTCTCCATCATGTGACCACTTCGGCCCTGTTATGTACTCTCCTTTTGTAATCTGTATTTCTTTCCCATCAACTTTAATCCAAAGGTTATGATGACGAATAAAAGCAACTTTCACACTATTATTTTCTGCACTAGTAATAGTGATAGAAAATAAAAACATAAACAACACTACACTACCACTTACTATTAGCCTTTTCATACCATCACTCCATTTCCCTCATAGCATTCCTCACTTTCTCCCTACAATATGTGAAAAATATCGATTCGACATAATCAGAAAAAATTTCCCAAGAAATTTTCAATTCATAGAGGATTGGTATGAATTGTGTCGAAAGTATAGTTTATCCAACATTTATATTTATAATTTTTAACTAAAATGCAAGATTTTATTTCTGAATATTAGCACTTTTATTAGGGGGAGTATCAATGAAAAAAACTACATCTACACTATTAAGCATGGCGCTTGTCTTTTCTAGTTTTGGAGCTTTAAGCGCTCATGCTGAATCACTACAAAAGGAAAAGCAATTTAGTCCACAATTAAAAACAACGATTGAACAGTGGGGAGAACATAAAATTGCTCAAAATGTTGAAACGAAAACAACAAAAGAAATATCAGTAATTGTAGAATTGCAACACGCACCTCTCGCTGCTCAAAGTAATATTCAGCATGCTCCAGATTTCCAAAATAGTAATGCGCAGTCTTATCATGCTGAGCTAAAAAAAGCACAAGAAGATACGACTAAGAAAATAAAAGAAAAAGCACCTGGTGCAAAAATTAAAGAAGTGTATAATACGTTATTTTCCGGATTCTCTATTTCAGTTCCTGGAGATCAAATTACCTCTCTTGCCTCTTTACCTGAAGTAAAAGCAGTCTATCCGAACTTAACATATAAATTGCATGAAACATCAAAAAGTGCTACTAACGAAGAAGCACCAAATATCGGTGGACCGACAATTGGTGCACCTGAAGCGTGGAATTTAAAAGATCCATCTGGCAAACCGCTTGATGGAAAAGGCATGAAAGTAGCCATTATCGACTCTGGCGTAGACTATACACACCCTGACTTAAAGGCAAATTATATCGGTGGATATGACACGGTTGATGAAGATAACGATCCAATGGATGGTAACGTACATGGTACTCATGTAGCTGGAATTATTGCAGGTAACGGAAAAATTAAAGGCGTTGCTCCAAACGCTTCTATTCTAGCCTATCGTGTAATGAATGACGGTGGAACTGGTACAACAGATGATATTATCCAAGGGATTGAGCGAGCGATTCAAGATGGTGCGGATGTGTTAAACCTCTCCCTTGGGCAGGATTTAAATGTACCTGATCAGCCTGTAACATTAACGTTAGAACGAGCAGCGAAACTTGGTGTTACTGCTGTCGTTTCAAATGGAAATGACGGACCAAAACCTTGGTCTGTTGATGCTCCCGGTAACGCAAGTAGTGTCATTTCTGTTGGAGCATCTACGGTTTCTATCCCGTTTCCAACATTCCAAGTAGCTGGTTCCAGCAAAACATATCAAGGGTTACCGTTATCAAAATCCGATTTTCCAATAGGAAATGATTCCCCTCTTGTATATGTTGGTTATGGCAATCCAAGTGATTATGCAAAACAAGATGTAAAAGGGAAATTCGCACTTATTTTACAAGGTACTTCTAGTACATTAGTAAAAGCAGAACAAGCGAAGCAAGCTGGTGCACTTGGTGTGTTATTAATCTCTAGCGAAAAAGAAATTAATATGATGCCGGAATATTTTTCACGTGAACATCTAGCTGTCCCAGTAACGCAATTATCAAATACAAATGGGGAAGAATTAAAAACTTTAATTACAAAACGAAAGAAAAACATAAAAATTGGACAACCAAAGCAAACAGAACTTATCGGTAACTTTAGTTCAAGAGGACCATCACAAGGAAGTTGGCTAATAAAGCCTGATGTTGTTGCACCTGGAGTACAAATTACTAGTACAGTACCGCGAGGCGGCTATGAATCGCATAACGGAACAAGTATGGCTGCTCCGCAAGTAGCTGGAGCGGTTGCCCTCTTGCGTCAAATGCATCCTGATTGGACGACAGAACAATTGAAAGCGGCTCTTGCCAACAATGCCAAAACATTACATGATGTCAATGAAAATACATACCCTGTTATGGCACAAGGATCTGGTTTAATTAACATTCCGAAAGCAGCTCAAACAAATATATTAGTAAAACCTAACAATGTCAGCTTCGGTCTTATTAAGCCCAATAGTGGAAAAGTAAAACTGACGCAAAATGTTACATTACAAAACCTTTCTAGTAAAAAGAAAAGTTTTTCAACTCGTGTGGAATTACTAGATGCAAACATAAAAACAAAAGTAAAAGCTTCTGTCCCTTCATCGATTAGCATACAACCGAATAGTAGTACCGAAAAACCATTTACTATCACTGTAGATAACTCACTACAACAAGGTGTATATACTGGAAATGTATATGTAAAAGAACAAGGGGCAAAAGAAGAAATTCGAATTCCATTCACATTTAGTATCGATCCTAAAGATTATAAACGTATCGATGGACTTGAAATTATTAATTCTACTTTTAGCCCAAATGGCGACCACGTACTAGATGATAATCTCATCAACTACTATTTAGTTGCGCCTGTGGATGATATCACATTGCATGCAAATTTAGTTACGAAAGAACATGTAACGTATCAAGGGATTATCCATCAAGCTAAAAATGCAACTCCTGGGTATAAACCTTTCAAATGGAATGGTACAAAAGCAGATGGCACTCCTTTAACTGACGGGCTATATCAAATTGAAGCAGTTGCTTCTAATTCTGGCGGAGAAACAAAGCAAACAGCTGCTGTATTTCTTGATCGAACTGCACCTAAGTTAACACACGAGGTTGACCAAGAAAATCTTGTAATTAGAGGAAAAGTTGATGATATTCTACTAGATTGGATGTCAGAATCTGGTTGGATAGCACCTGGTATTCCAGTGAGAATGCAATATGAAATTAACGGAAATGGTGTATGGGAACAGGCATTCCTGAACCCTTGGGAGAAAAGCTATGACATTTATTTCGATCGCACTCAATTACACGAAGGAAAAAATACTATTCACATTGTAGCAACTGATGCAGCTGGCAATACCTCTAATTTAACTGTTAATTTAGAAGTGAAATAAAGTGAAATTTTAATCAGTGGAGATTTCGTTCATCCCCACTGATTATTCGCCTTCACCAATCGGGGGTTCACGAGCAGTTAGGCTCCCATCTTACTTCTTTACTTCTTTACTTCTTTACTTCCACTGAATTTTGAGGTAGGAATTTTACTGCTCATTAACACGGGATAAAAAATTTTTGTTGACAATTTTTTTAATATAGTTTTATAATACAAAACATAGTTTAGTTGAACGAATTATATATCGGCTTTGAAGGAATGCTAGTAGCGACTTATATCACTGTCTCAGAGAACTGATGGTTGGTGCGAATCAGTACATATACAAGCGTGAATTACAATTCTGGAGCTTCTTTCCCGTAATGCTTTTTATGGCATGAAGAGAAAGACGGATCTTTCCGTTATCGTAAAGTGAGTGGTAAACAATTAGTTGTTTACAAATAGGGTGGTACCGCGATTTTTATCGTCCCTATCGGATTTTCCGATAGGGACTTTTTTGCATCCATCCTCTTACACAATTTCATATATACGCGTTGAAAGAATCGCAGTAGTATCTTATATCCCTGTTACAGAGAGCTAATGGTCGGTGGAAATTAGCACATATATAAGTATGAATTACAATTCTGGAGCTTCTTTTTCGTAGTGCTTTTATGCATGAAGGAAAAGACGGAATTTTTCCGTTATCATTAATTGAGATGTAATTATATTTTCTCTTACAAATAGGGTGGTACCGCGATTCTTTCGCCCCTATCGGATTTTCCGATAGGGGCTTTTTCTATTTCTCACAGAAACATATGTTAAATAATTCCGAATCTTATGATAAAATTTTATAAGCGCTTACAAAAATGAAAGGAGGTGATACAAGCTATACGAAATCGATATTCAATTTTATTGAAAAAAAAGGAGGATGTCTAAATGACAAAGAAAACAGAAATCCCATCGCATTTAAAACCATTCGTATCCACACAACATTATGATCAATACACACCGGTGAATCACGCTGTGTGGCGTTATATTATGAGACAAAATCATAGTTTCTTAAAAGACGTTGCTCATCCAGCCTATGTGAACGGACTACAATCATCTGGTATTAATATAGATTCAATTCCAAAAGTAGAAGAAATGAATGAGTGTTTGGCACCAAGTGGCTGGGGCGCTGTAACGATTGACGGACTTATTCCCGGTGTAGCATTCTTCGATTTCCAAGGACACGGATTACTACCAATCGCAACAGATATTCGGAAAGTAGAAAATATCGAGTACACACCAGCTCCAGATATCGTACACGAAGCCGCAGGACACGCACCGATTTTACTTGATCCTACATATGCAAAATATGTGAAACGTTTTGGGCAAATTGGTGCAAAAGCTTTCTCTACAAAAGAAGAACATGATGCATTTGAAGCTGTTCGTACATTAACGATAGTAAAAGAAAGTCCTACTTCTACTCCTGATGAAGTTAAGGCTGCTGAAAATGCTGTAATCGAAAAACAAAACTTAGTTTCTGGTTTATCAGAAGCTGAACAAATTTCACGTCTTTTCTGGTGGACAGTAGAATATGGATTGATTGGAAATATAGATGATCCAAAAATATATGGTGCTGGTCTCCTTTCTTCTGTTGGCGAAAGCAAACATTGCTTAACAGACGCTGTAGAAAAAGTTCCATTTTCTATCGAAGCATGTACAGGGACAACTTATGACGTAACAAAAATGCAACCACAACTATTCGTTTGCAAGTCCTTTGAAGAATTAACAGATGCGCTTGAAACATTTTCTAAAACAATGGCCTTTAAAACAGGTGGAAAAGAAGGTTTAGAAAAAGCAATTCGCTCTGAGAACTATGCAACAGCTGGGCTAAATAGCGGATTACAAATCACAGGTACATTTAGCGAGACAATTGAAAACGATGCAGGTGAATTAATTTACATGCGAACAAATTCGCCAACGGCATTAGCGCTTCATAATAAACAGTTAGCGAATCATTCTACTTCTGTACACAGTGACGGATTTGGAACACCGATTGGATTACTTACTGAAAATATTGCATTAGAAAATTGTACAGACGAACAACTACAATCATTAGGAATTACAATTGGAACTATCGCTGAGTTTACTTTTGCAAGTGGTATTCATGTAAAAGGAACAGTAACAGATATTGTGAAAAACGATAAGAAAATTGCTCTTATTTCCTTTATCGATTGCACAGTTACTTATAACGCCCGCGTTTTATTTGATGCTTCATGGGGCGCATTTGATATGGCTGTTGGCTCACAAATCACTTCAGTATTCCCAGGTGCCGCAGATGCAGCAGCATTTTTCCCAATGGATGAAGAAGTTCAAGAAATTCCTGCTCCGCTTGTACTGAATGAACTCGAGCGTATGTATCAAACAGTTCGAGATATTCGAAGTGAGGGGATTTTACACGACGCGCATATCGATCAATTAGTAGCAATTCAAGAAGTATTAAATAAATTTTATGCGAAAGAATGGTTGCTGCGCCTTGAAGTATTAGAGTTACTTTTAGAGCATAACAAAGGGCATGAAACATCTGCAGCATTACTACATCAACTTTCTACTTTCACAACTGACGAAGCTGTAACACGCCTTATTAACAATGGTCTTGCGTTACTTCCAATAAAGGATGTGAAAAATGATGCTAAGATTAACTGAAGAAGAAGTTCACGAGGAATTATTGAAGGTAGATAAATGGATGGTAAAAGATGAGAAATGGATTGAACGAAAATATATGTTTTCCGACTACTTAAAAGGAGTCGAATTTGTCTCTGAAGCCGCCAAACTATCAGAAGAACATAATCACCATCCATTTATCCTTATCCAGTATAAAGCAGTTATTATTACTTTGTCATCTTGGAATGCAAAAGGTTTAACGAAACTAGATTTTGAGCTTGCAAAACAATTTGATGAACTATTTTTACAAAACGAAAATGCAATTATAAGAAAATAAAAAAGAGAAGCCTTTTTAGGCTTCTCCTTTTATTTTGAAATGGATACAATGTCCAAATGGATCCTCGACTTGTAATATTCCATCTTTGTACGTAGCAATCTTGCCAATATTTTTTAAGCTTTCACATACTTGTTCTTTTTGTTTTTCATCCGCTAGTACAATTGTGAAATATTTCAAACCAACAGAACCTGGCATTTGCGGTGGTACCCCTTCACCTTGCCATGTATTTAAACCGATATGGTGATGATAGCCACCTGCTGATACGAACAACGCTCCATTACGAGCTGGGATCGTTACTTCAAAACCAAGACCATCAACATAGAAACGTTTCGCTTCCTCTAAATCAGCTACATGGAAATGAATATGCCCCATCACAGTACCAGCTGGAAATCCACTCCATGTACTTCCTTGCTGCAATAATTCTTCACCAGCTAACGGGTTACTAACAAATGGGAGCTCTCCATTCTCATCACGCCAAACTTCTTTTTGTCGATCATGATAAATTTCAATCCCGTTTCCATCTGGATCAGCTAAATAAAGAGCTTCACTAAAGTAATGATCGGCCCCGCCATGTAGTGGATATACCATTTCTACAAGATGACGAAGAACATTCGCTAAATCCTGCCTACTTGGTAATAAAATTGCGTAATGATATAACCCTGTTCTTCCTCTTTGCTTCGGAAAAGCTTCTTTCTTTTCTTCAATGATAAGAAGTGGTTCATCATTTTCATTCCCAAATGTAACGACTGCTTTTTCTTCTTTTAGCACCTTCATACTTAGTACTTCCGTATAAAACTCTAGTGATTTCTTTACATTAGATACGTATAAATGAACAACATCAAGTGTTGTATTGGGATGAAGTTGAAAACTCATCTTGTTAGCCTCCCCCATTTAAATTATTTCTTCTTTGACATTTTTTCTTTTAAGAAATTATCTACAAAACCATCAGCTTTTGCAACAAATAAGTATGCACCCATTGCTAATAATGCAAGTTCTAATTCGAAACCAGGATTTTTTCCATCTCCCAATAAACCAGCTGACCATTTCACTTTTACGATTGCTCCAACCATAACAAGTGCAAATAATAATCCAATATATCTTACACCTAAACCTAGAATTAATAATAGGCCTCCAACTAATTCAAATGTTGCTACACCGTATGCAAGTCCTCCTGGTAAACCAATGCTTGTAAACCACCCTGCAATATTGTCAATTCCTGATTGGAATTTTGTTAAACCGTGCATGAAGAATGTTACCCCTAACACGATACGAATAATTAAGTTACCAATATGTTGATTCATTTCTTTCTCTCCTTTATAGTTTTATTATATAAAACTTTTATTCACATTACAAAACATACACTAATTTTTTTTATTCGTCAATTCATTTTCACTGGGAAAAAATATATTTTTTTTGCTATGATACAAATAGTTGTTTACAAAAAGGAGCTTGATTTTATGAATATTGGTTCTGCAATACGTGAAATTCGTCAACGTAGGGGCATAACAATCGCACAAATTTGTGAGGGAACAGGTCTTTCTAAAGGATTTATGAGTCAGGTTGAAAATAATAAAACATCACCATCTATCTCAACTTTAGAAACGATCTCCAATTTTTTAAACGTTCCCCTTCCCTATTTATTGTTAGAGCAAAAAGATCGATTAAAAATTGTCAAAAAAGAAGAACGGAAATACAGTGTATACGGCAAAGATGAGCAAAGAATTGAACATGTTGCGGAGCAAGGGGGCCTTCGCCTATCTTTAGTAGAAATCCCTACTGGATTCCCGAAAGAAAACTCACCAAATGCCCATGAAGGGGAAGAATGTCACCTTGTATTACGCGGAAAACTAGAAGTTCAGCACGGTGAAGATATTGCAATTGTAGAAGAAGGTGATTCTTTCTCATGGAATGCATGTGTTCCTCATATTGTTCGTAATATAGGAGAAGAAACTGCATTATTACTCATCTCTAGTTATGCAGAAAATCGAAAACGTGTTTACTAAATAATAAAAAAGAAGCCTGTTAAACAGGCTTCTTTTTTATCCCCTTATAATTCCATAACTTGTCCCAACTAGTACAGTCTTTTCATGCTGATTGCGATAAACTGACTCGATTGAAACTTTTTTATAGCCTTCCATTTGCTCAACATTTGTTAAAGTTAGTTCACAAGTGATCGTATCTCCTGTGAACACTGGTCTAATAAACTCACTTACTAATTCTCTTGCTATGTAATGTAACTCTTCTCCCACTTTCGTCCCAATGCTAGCAGTCAATAAACCATGAACCATTAATCTTCCATCTTCATCGTATTCCACATGGTGTCTACCTTTATCACCGGTAATATTTGCAAATTCAAAAACCTCTTCCTCAGTAAATCTTCTTTCATATTTAAATACATCCCCAACTTTTATACTCATTTTTATCCCCCTATAAATAAACAGAATTTTCTTTTATTTTATCATAAAACGAGCCTCAATCCATTCTCTATTATCAAAAGTCTCAAAATTACCTCGCTATACTTTTTTACTTGCCATTCATTTATCGGTGACCATCTCTTTTGGCGACTTGATATCCATAATACGCACATGTTCCATTTCTCGATAGCTCTCTAACTTCAAATCCACAGCTTCTATAAAAATCAAAATTGTTCGCAGAAGTATGTGCAAACCAGTCACCATGTGGTAGCTTTTGCAAACAAAGAGCGACAAGTTTCTTACCTAATCCCTTCCCTCTATATTCACATTTCACAACTAAATTTACTATGTTCGCGACCATGATTCCATCAGAAATGACTCTAACCATGGCAATCATCTCTTCTTCATCCCAGATTGTGAATGCCCATGTTGAATTTTCAAATGCTATCGTGAATTTTTCAATTTGCCAAGAAGGGATATTATCATTGCTCCAACCGGCATCTTCAAATAAAGTCTTAATTGCATATGCAGGTACACCATTCGTTCCCTCACGAATAATAAGTCCATTATGATAAATGTACATGTAATCCCCCCTTTATTTTTATATACCATTCTTCAAAAAATGCAATTAACCTTTTTTCATCCAACGCGCCTAATGGAATAAACGAGAACATCCATCCCATGAAATGAAGTTGTTTTCTCATAACTAAGCCCCGTTTTTCTAGCGACAAAGATTGAGGCGGGGTGGTCCGGATTAATAAGAGAAATCAATTTATTCATTCGTAACGCTTGGAAGCCATAGTCTCGAAATGCTGCCGCTGCTTCTTTCGCATAGCCTTTTCCCCAATACTGAGGTAATAACCAATAACCAATTTCAATTTCCTCTTTTCCATCTATCTGCTGCTTTACTAATCCTGCATGACCAATCCGTATCCCCGTTTCCTTTTCAATTAATACAAATAAACCGAGGCCGTTTTTATAGCTAGGAATTACCCACTCTTCCAAACTTTTTTTACATTGCATATATGTTTTTAAATTCCCATTTCCAATATAGCGCATTACTTTTTCGTTTCCCCATAGTGAAGCGTAGAACTGTAAATCATCCATTGTATATTTACGAATTTGTAAACGGTCTGTATGAAACATTCCTTCACTCCTTTCTACTAATTTCTTCTTAATTTCACAATCATATTTTGTATGCACAATAAATGTTACCATTTATTATAAATGAATCAACTACATAACACAGAATATTCAATCTTATAGAAACAAAAAAAGCAGTAGACAAATATTGTCCACTGCATCCATATCATAACTAGCATAAAGAAAACTACAATTGAGGGGGGTGTAGGATTTTCAAATATACTAGATACTTATCCCGTTCTAACGGGCGGTAAACTTTCCAATTGTTTCAAGTGAAAAGTTTACCGCACATAAGAACTTCCTTCGTTCATTAAGATAGTATTGCTAAATAATCATATACACGCTTAGATTTCTCTCCACCCATTCGTGCATGTTGAAGAAGAGAAATACCATGAGGACCAGATGCGCGCAATGCTTCTGGTTGAGCTACTAAAATAGCTTGTACAACTTCTAATTCACCAAGCATAGCTGCTGCAAAAATATCCATCCGAGCACCCTTTTCTAGTAAATAAAGAGCAATATCTTTACGACCTACATGTGCCGATGCGCCTAACGCACTTTCCCAATCTGATCCACCCCAATTATAAGAGGCGTGAAGTAAGCTTGGTGATTCAACCAATAGCTCTTGTACTTTCTCTAAATCCCCGTGAGCTGCCATAACAAATTTTCTTACTAATTCAATGGTAATACGCTCTTCTGTTTGCATCGCTCTTCTCCCCTTTTAGAAATTCGTTTCGGTGTAAAAAAAGGCTTGTCACTTCCCTGAAAAATATCTACATCTATGCCAAATACATGTTGAAACATTTCATGGCATAGTACTTCTTCTGGTATACCATCATACTGAATTTTCCCTCGCTTTAATACAAGTAAACGATCGCTATATTGAGCAGCTTGGTTAATGTCATGTAAAACCATTATAATTGTCATTCCAAACTCCTCATTTAATCGTTTCACAAGTTCCATTACTTCCAACTGGTGAACGATATCTAAAAAGGTTGTTGGTTCATCCAATAATAAGACATTTGTACGTTGCGCTAGCGTCATCGCAATCCAAGCACGTTGCCGTTCTCCTCCTGATAAAGAATGTAAAAGACGATATTCACACCCTTCAAGATTTGTAACAGACAATGCCCAATCAACAATTTCTTCATCTTCTTTATTTAAGTGGCTACTCCATGATTTATGTGGACCTCTTCCGAACTCAATTAGTTCTTTCACTGTTAAATCTAATTGATGATCATGCATTTGTGGTAACATTGCTAATTGCTTCGCTACATCAGCACTCTTCATCATATGAATATTTTTCCCATCTAAAATGATGTCCCCTTCGCTTTGTTTCAGTAGCCTTGCTATTAAACGAAGCAAAGTAGATTTTCCCGATCCATTCGGACCAATTAAACTAACGATTTCTCCAGCCTTAATATGTACATTCATATTTTGCATTTGAAATCTTTCAGAGTGTGCGTAAAACACTTTGTTAACGGAAATCACTTTGTTTTCCTCCTCTATGAATTAAATATAAGAAGAACGGACCACCTAAGAAGGACAGTAAAATACCAACAGGCAATTCGATTGGGTCAAACCAACTTCGAGCTATTGCATCCGCAAAAACAAGTAATACCCCGCCGCCAAGGCATGATAAAGGTAGCAAATATCTATAATCATTTCCAACTAATAAACGTAGCATATGTGGTACGACAAGACCGACAAATCCAATCAGACCAGACACACTTACTGCAATTCCAGCTAATAATGTACTTACTACGATTAAATAAAACCGACTTTTTTCCACGTTATGTCCTAATAACTTTGCCATTTCATCTCCAAGCATTAACACTCGAATATGCTTAATACCAAAGAAAGCTAATATAATGGCGAATATTGCATAATAAATAATCATATTTAAATGTGCCCAACTTACACCACCAATACCACCCGCTAGCCACGGTAACACCGATTGTACTTTGTCACTATGTAATAACATTAATGCTGACGTTGCTGCACCAATTAATGCATTGATCGACACCCCTACTAAGACGATTCTTGAAGGTGGTGCCCCTTTTTGCCATGATAAAGCATAAATAACCATCGCTGTTATGAAAGCTCCTAAAAACGCCCCTAGTGGTAAAAAAGCTAGATGCTGTGGGAATAAAATCATGATGACAATTGCTACAAGGCCTGCCCCAGATGAAACTCCGATAATACCAGGATCTGCAAGAGGGTTTCTCATAACTCCTTGTAGCAGTGTACCAGATGCAGCTAAACATGTTCCTACTATAAACCCAATGAGCACTCTCGGTATGCGAAGATCCCATACAATTCGATGAACTGTCGAACCTTCATCTTGTATACCCGTTAGAATATCTCGTACAGAAAAGGATAAACTTCCTGCGAAAAGACCGTAAAAGAGACCTAGGATTGTTAATACAACTAAAGTAACTGCTATTATCCATCTTTTTTTCGCAAAAGGATGTTCCTTTTCTCTTACTACTTCACTACTTTCCATACGTATCATTTCCTTACATCTTGTATACTTTTATACATAAAGTCCATTGCTTCTGTAACTTTTGTACCAGGATTAGATCCAAATAAATCAGGTGGCAAAATAACTACGCGGTTTTGTTTTACTGCCTCTAAATTTTTCCACGCTTCATTTTTCATCATTTCGCCTTCGAATGCTTTTTTCACACTTTTTGGATCTCCGTGTGTAATTAAATAAATCACATCTGGATTCGCCTCAATAATACGTTCTACACTTAGCTGTGCATATTGCGGATATTCTTTCGTTTCTGGAAAATCAGAAGCAATATTTTTTCCGCCTGTTTTTTCTAAAATATCACCTGATAAAGATGTTGGTAATGCCGCTAAATAAGTTCCTGGTGCGCCATACACTAGCAATGCTTTCACATCGCTCTTTTTCTCATATTTCTTCATTTGATCATTCATTTTTTGAATAATTTCTTTTGCTTTATCTTCTTTCTTCATTACCGTTCCATATAATTCAATATTCTTTTGAATATCTTGTACAGAATTCGCAGAAGAAATGATAACTTGCGTTCCTTGTCCTTCAACCGTTGGCACATTCTTTTGGAATCCATTGTTAGCAACAAGTACATCGGGCTTTAAACTAACAATTTGCTCAAAATTCGGTTGATGTGCATTCCCAATTACTTGTGCTTTCTTTAGCTCATCCGGAAGAGTTAATTTCGTATCCGGGCGACCTACTATTTTTCCACCTAAAGCATGAATAATATCCATGTCCCCCATACTTAATGTTGCAAAACTTTCTGGCACTTTATCGAATGTTACCTTTCTTCCTGATAGGTCGGTAATTTCGATTTTCTCTTTTCCTTTTTCTGTTTTGGTTGCAGACGCTTTTTCGTCCCCTTTGGCACTGCAACCTATTAACAAGAAAAAAATAGATAAAATCGCTGTAAATAGCGTAATAGATTTTTTCATTTCTTCACCTCTAATTGATAATGATAATCATTAACTACTATTCTACTTTAATTGATAAGGATTATCATTGTCAACACGAAACGCATATATTTTCCTACAAAAAACAAAAAGCGCGACAAAAAGATTTTTTCTTTTCGCTGCGCTCTAGTTAACAATATTATTCACATTCATTTTCCTCTAGCTGGTCACGCATCACTTTCACACGCTGAAAGAAAAAGAACGATAAGCTTAAAAATATAACGATGCTCCCCATCATAACAAAAAATTGGATTGTCTCTTTTGCTCCACTCGGAATCAATAAGCCAACCATTAACAATGTACTTACAGCGAGAAGCATTTGTCCAAACCGAGTATAATCTTCTATTTTTCCTTTTAATTCTTTCATTATATTCTCACTCCTCCATTTCACTGTATCATATTCTATGAAACTGAAAGACCAGTAAATACAGCCATTCTGGGAGATATTTTCCAATAAAAAAAGAGCCGCTTTTACTGCGGCTCTTTTTTTATCATTATTCACCTTTATATGCTTCCATATAAATTTCTTTCAGCTCTGAAATAAGCGGTAACTTTGGATTAGCAGTTGTACATTGATCTTCAAAAGCTCTTTCTGCTAATACTCCAACAACCTCTTCAAATTGCTCTTTATCGACTCCTTGTCCCGCAATACTCATATTAATATTTAAGCTTTTTCCAAGCTCAATAATTGCTTGGACGAGTGATTCCACCCCTTCTGCTGCCGAACTTGCTGGAAGACCGAGCATTCTCGCTATATGTGCATATCTTTCATCTGCCACAAAGTGCTCATATTTTGGGAACAATGCGTGTTTTCTTGGCTTAATAGCATTATAGCGGACTACGTGCGGCATTAGAATGGCATTTGCGCGTCCGTGCGGAATATGGAATTCTGGTCCAATCTTATGTGCTAAGCTGTGATTAATACCGAGGAAAGCGTTTGCGAATGCCATCCCTGCAATTGCAGAAGCGTTATGCATTTTTTCTCTTGCTTCTTCATCATTTCCATCTTTATATGCTCTCGGTAAATATTTGAATACGAGATCAATGGCTTTTAATGCTAATCCATCTGTATAGTCATTTGCCATAACAGACACATACGCCTCAATTGCATGTGTTAAAACATCCATACCAGTATCTGCTGTTACATGTGGTGGTACTGTCATTACAAATTGTGGATCAACAATTGCTACATCTGGTGTTAATTCATAATCTGCGAGCGGATACTTTATATTATTTTTCTTATCTGTAATAACCGCAAATGGTGTCACTTCTGATCCCGTTCCTGATGTCGTTGGAATCGCAACAAACTGCGCCTTATTTCCTAATTCCGGATATTTACATGTACGTTTTCTTATATCTAAAAATTTCTGTTTAATACCATAGAATGTCGTTTCTGGATGCTCATAGAATAACCACATTCCTTTTGCTGCATCCATAGCTGAACCACCACCAAGTGCGATAATTACATCTGGCTTAAAGCTTTTCATCATTTCCGCACCTTTGAAAACAGTTTCATCTGATGGATCTGGTTCGACCTCAAAGAAAACTTCAACTTTCACATCATTTGCATTCTTGTTTAAATAGTGCGCGACTGTATCGACATAGCCATGTTCAACCATTCCGGGGTCCGTTACAATAAATGCACGTGAAATGTTAGGCATATTTGCTAAATAAGCTGTAGCATGTTTTTCAAAATAAATTTTTGGTGGCAGTTTGAACCACTGCATATTCTTTTTTCTATTTGCCAGCCTTTTTATATTTAATAAATGAGTCGCTGTTACATTTTGGGAAACTGAATTCTTTCCGTATGAACCACAACCAAGTGTAAGTGATGGAATAAATCCATTATATATATATCCCCTATTCCACCTTGTGATGAAGGTGCATTTACAATGAGACGGCAAGCTTTCATACGTAACCCAAATTGCTTTTGCACATCTTTATTTGTAGAATGGATAACTGCTGAATGTCCTAAACCACCGAGGTTCAACATTTCTTTGCAATATGTAAATCCTTCTTCTAATGAATTCGCCTTCACACAAGCTAATACTGGACTCAGTTTCTCACGAGATAACGGATATGCTGCTCCGATACCTTGAATTTCAGCTACAAGCATTTTTGTATGTTCAGGAACAGTGATCCCAACTAAATCGGCAATATACTGTGCTGATTTCCCTACAATATCACTATTTACTGCACATGTATTTTCATTTATAACGAGCTTTTCTAATTTTTTTCTTTCTTCTTCTGTTACAAAGTAACAATTGTTTTCAATCATTTCTGTTTTAACATCATCATAAATTTCTTTATCGACAATGATTGCTTGTTCCGATGCACAAATCATACCGTTATCAAATGTTTTCGATAAAATTAAATCATTAACAGCTCGTTTTACATGTGCTGATTTTTCTATATAACACGGTACATTACCAGGACCAACGCCTAACGCTGGTTTTCCAGTAGAGTAAGCTGATTTCACCATACCAGCGCCTCCAGTTGCTAGAACGAGTGCTACACCATCATGGTTCATCAATTGTTTCGTCGCTTCAACAGACGGTCTTTCAATCCATTGAATACAGTGTTTTGGTGCACCAGCTTTCATCGCTGCATCATATACGGTTTTCGCTGCTGCCACAGAACATTTTTGTGCGGAAGGATGAAATGCGAAAATAATTGGATTTCTTGTTTTTATCGCAATTAACGCTTTAAACATTGTTGTCGACGTTGGATTCGTTACTGGCGTTACCCCAGCTACTACACCGACAGGTTCCGCGATTTCTATTATTTCTTCATGAGGATCTTCGTGAATAATCCCTACCGTTTTATCTTGCTTTATACTATGCCAAATATATTCAGTGGCAAAAATATTTTTAATGCATTTGTCTTCATATACACCACGGCCAGTTTCTTCAACTGCCAATTTTGCTAGCGGCATATGTTGATCAACACCTGCTAATGCCATTTCATGAACAATGTTGTCAATTTCCTCTTGTGTAAAACTTTCTAATGCTTGTAAAGCTTGTTGACCATTATTTACTAGCGTATCAATCATCTTTTTTACTTCCTGCATTTCATTTACAACTTTCTCTTTGACTACCATGTGAATTTCCTCCTATTCTACTATCACGGTCCTTATATGTCCCTATAGGTCAAAATAAGTCCCAATTAACACAAAAAAATAGAGATGCTTTCCTACATGAATTTCATTGTTTGTGAAAAGTTTCACAAGTTTGTTCGTGAGTAACATTTCCTGAATTCAATATACATGAAATCATTTCGTTTGTGTATGTCTATTTTGTGAAATGTTTCACAAATGATGTAATAAAAAAATGCACTGCTAATATAGAGCAGTGCATTTTTTATTATGCTAGCGCTTGTGCTAAATCTTCAATTAAATCTTCACCATCTTCAATACCGACAGAAATACGAATTAATGTATCTGTAATTCCTAATTCTTTGCGGCGATCGGCTGGGATTGATGCATGTGTCATTTGAGATGGAATAGAAATTAAACTTTCTACCGCTCCTAAGCTTTCAGCAAGTGTAAAGTATTGTAGTTTCTCAAGTACTTTATTTAATGTCTCTTCACTATCTACATCAAATGAGATAATAGCACCAAATCCGTTTGCTTGTTCTGTTGCTAATTCGTGGTTTTGATGTGATTCAAGACCTGGGTAATATACTTTATTTACTTTTGGATGATTATTTAAGAACTCAGCAATAGCGCGTGAATTCGTTTCATGTTCTTCCATACGAATTCCTAATGTTTTTAAACCGCGAAGTAGTAAGAAGCTATCTTGTGGCCCAAGAATACCTCCTGTTGAGTTTTGTACAAAGTGAAGATCTTCTGCTAGTTGTGGACTATTTACAACTACTAAACCTGCAACTACGTCACTATGACCTCCTAAATATTTCGTTGCACTATGAAGCACAATATCTGCTCCTAAAGAAATCGGCGACTGCCAATATGGCGTCATGAATGTGTTATCAATAATTGTTAATAAGTCTTTCTCTTTAGCAAGAGTAGATATTTTCTTAATATCAGTAATTTTTAGTAGTGGATTCGTTGGTGTTTCCACATAAATTGCTTTCGTATTTGGACGAATCGCTTCTTCAACTTCCTCTAAGTTTGTTGTATCTACAAATGTATGCTCAATACCGAAACGGTTTAATACTTTCGTAATAACGCGGTATGTTCCGCCATAAACATCATCTGTTAAAATTACGTGGTCACCTTTTGAGAACAACATAATTGTCGCTGTAATAGCAGCCATTCCTGAACCAAATGCAAATCCAGCATGCCCATTTTCTAATACAGCAATCATTTCTTCTAAAGCTGCACGTGTTGGGTTACCTGTACGTGAATATTCATATCCTTGATGCTTACCAACTGCTTCTTGTTTGTACGTACTTGTTTGATAAATCGGTACGTTTACAGATCCAGTTGAAGGTTCTCCTATGCGAATACCATGAATTAACTTTGTCTTTGCTCTCATTTTTTATTCCCATCCTTTGTATATGTCTTTACTTAAATAGCGCTCACTGCTATCAGGAAAAATGGTTACAATATTTGTACCTGGTGCTGCCTTCTCTGCCTCCAGTAAGCTCGCATGAAATGCTGCTCCTGAAGAGCTCCCAACGAGAAGTCCTTCTTTTTGGGCTAATTCTTTCACTCGTAAAAATGCATCTCGATCAGAAATCGTATGAATTTCATCAAAATAAGATGTCTTCAAAAATGGCGGGATAAATTCCAGTCCAATTCCTTCGGTCTCATGTGAACCAGCCTTACCACCATTTAAAATAGATCCTTCTGGCTCTACAATCACTGTTTTAATATCTATATTTTTTTCTTTCAAATAAGATGCAGTCCCCATAAACGTACCGCCAGTTCCTGCTCCAGCAACAAATATGTTAATCTCTCCATTCAATGCGTCCCACAGTTCAGGTCCTAATGTTTTAAAATATGCACGAGGATTTGCCTCATTTGCGAACTGACTTGGAGAATATGAATTCGGTAGTTCATTTACTAACTCTTTTGCTTTAGCAATTGCACCGGTCATTCCTTCCTCAGTCGGTGTATGCACGACCGTTGCACCTAGTGCTTTCATTAATTCTTGTTTTTCAATACTAAATTTCTCTGGTACACAAACGATAACACGTAAATCATGTTCTAATGCTGCAAGTGCCAGTCCAATACCAGTATTCCCAGCAGTCGGTTCAATAATTGTTCCACCCTGGGTAACAAGCCCTTTTTCTAGCGCATCTTCGATTAATTCTCTTCCTAAACGATCCTTAACGCTTCCGCCTGGGTTATAAAATTCAAGCTTTGCAAATAAACGGACCCCTTTCGGAAGTGAAAAACGAGTAATTTCTACAATTGGTGTATGACCAATTAACTCATGAACTCCACGATATACATTCATCGTGTTCTCCCCCTTGTTTGCCAATAAAGAAAAGGCAACTGTATGTATTTTCTTTATATGAGACAGTTGCCTTTTTGTTACATTACTTTAACTCTTCTAACACTTTTACAATAAAGTTTGTAGAGTGAAGAGCTGCTTGATCTAAAAACTGATCAAATGAAACATTTGATTCTTTACCAGCAATATCAGAAAGTGCGCGAATGATAACAAACGGAATTTCATATTGGTGGCATACTTGTGCAACTGCTGCTGCTTCCATTTCTACCGCATAAAGATTTTCAAATTTATCACGGATGGCTGCAACGCGGTTCGGATCACTCATAAATGAATCACCTGTTGCAATCATACCTTTTACAACTTGAATATTTTCTTCAGCCTGCATACATTTCTCAGCTAATGCAACTAACGCCTCATCAGCTTTAAATCCAGGCGGCATTCCTGGTACTTGACCATATTCATAGTTAAATGCTGTTACATCTACGTCATGGTGACGAACTTCAGTGGAAATAACTACATCACCTACGTTTAGAGAATGATGGAATCCACCAGCTGAACCAGTATTAATTACTTTTTCAGGCTTATATTTTTCTAATAAAATTGTCGTTGACATCGCTGCGTTTACTTTACCAATACCAGACTTTAACAAGATTACTTCATGCCCTGCTAATAGCCCTTTCGTAAATTCACAACCTGCAACTGTTTCTGTCTCTGCTTGTTCTAATTTGTCACGTAAAATACGTACTTCTTCTTCCATTGCTCCAATTACAGCAATTCTCAATCTAATCCCTCTTTCTATTGCTTAGTTGCCTCCATTACCCAAACGAAATGATTTAATCTCGTGAACGTTACATGGAAGCCATTGTTTTCAAAAATAGTCTGCATAACTGGAATACGTGTATAGTATTCCGTTTGCAAATCGTTTGCTAACTGGTGGAAACCTCTTTGTTTTGCTGTTTCAACAGTTTTATCATATGCATCTTGATCTGCAAATATCGTATCAGCAAACACTATTTTACCACCTTTGTTTAGCAATTGACTATACTTCGCAATCGCTACATTTTTTTCATCATCTGTTAAATGATGAAATGCATAGGTGCTTACAATGGTATCAATTGAATTTGGAACTTCAAACGAAAGAAAATCACCGTCTGTAATTGAAAATTCTTTTGGCAATTTCTCTTTTGCAATCATGCGCATTTCACGCGACGGTTCTATACCGTAAACTGTGCGGCCAGCAAGTAATAATTTATCTGTTAAATTACCTGTACCGACACCAAATTCTAATACATTACCAAATGACTTGTTAACTACATCCTCTAGAATGTCCTCATAATGGGCGAAAACTTCTTTATATTGTATATCTTCGCCTTGTACAAATGAGTCGTACGTATGAGCCCACTCATCAAATAAACCATTAAATTCTGTACCCATAAAAATTCCCCTTTTTCTTATCGGTTTTATCAGTATGATATTCCCTCTTTCTAAAAATGTCAATTGAAATGTACATGGTATTTCCTTCTTTTCTTTGTTACACTATAGTTGATTACATAGGAGAGGGGCCGTCTTCATGTCATTTACCTTTGAAATGTTAGAAGATAAAGTAGAGTTTTTTGAAGCGGGAGACTTAGCTTCTTTAGAACGAAAAATTAGTGAACAAATTGATAATAATAAAGCACTTATGCTTGAAGTTCATCACATCTCACATCAGATGGTTATGGATCCTGAAAGCAAAAGACCGTATTATAGCGCGGTTGTTCATTTTAAATTAAAGAAATTGCGTTAACAAAAAAGAGAAGCTCCTAAGGAGCCTCTCTTTTTTAGTTTAGAGTTTGAACAAGTACTGGTTTCCAGCCCTCATTGTCTACCCAATCAATATTTACATAATATCTTTTCCCACTTTGCTTATCTTGAACATCACCATAAGCTTTACTCTTTCCAGTTTTGTCTCTTCCAACAAAATGGAATACTAATTGCTCTTTCGGTACTTCAACACCTGCAGCAATTGCACTTTGCATCTCATTCCAATCTGATGAACCCTGTTTAAACGTCATCGCTGGTGATGAACCTTGTTCTGTTCCTACAGCTTTCCAAGAAGGTTTTGTATACGCCTCTTTTGCCTTAGATACAGTTTTCTCAGCTGATACTTTCTCGTTAGCTTTCGCTTCTTCTTCAGCTTTTTTCTGTTCTTCTTCAGCCTTTAGCTTCTCTTCTTCAGCTTTTTTCTTGGCTTCTGCTTGCTCTTGTTCTTTTTCTTTTTTCTTAGCAGATTCTTTATCTTCTGATTTTCCAGCTTTCTCATTCTTTGTTGTTTGTTGAGAGACTTTCTTATCAGTAGAAGATGCTTGCTCTTTCGTACTAGGAACGAACAATTGATATGCTACAATAGCTACTAATAGTAATACAATAGCGATTGCAATATTTAAAACACCGTTTTGACGACGTTTTTGTTGTTTCTGTTGGAATCTTGATCCTCCTGCCATTCTCCAAACCTCCATGCAGTTTTTCCTAATTGCTATTGTAACATTAAATCTAGAAAGGTTGAACATTTACAATGATATTTTCATGAAATGAAGACATTTCACTATAAATTGCAAGATTACTTTTCATTCTCCAATTGATAGATTGCTCCTACCATATCTTTAAAAATAGGTGTAACTTTATTCACTTTGCTATCAGTCTCTAGATCAACAACAACTAAAGCATATCTTGGATTCTCATACGGAAAATAACCTGCAAACCAGCGATTCACCCTCGTCCCTTTCCCTGTTTGCGCTGTCCCGGATTTTCCAGCGACACTTAGTGGCAACGAACGGAATGCCGTTCCTGTTCCTTTCTCCCTTGTTACAACGCCTCTTAATAACTCTTGTAATGTTTTCACTGTTTCATACGAAAGCTGTTTTCCATTTAACGTATGGCTCTCAAATGTAAAAAAATCCGCTCCATTTTTATATACTATTTTTTCAACTGCTTTCACTTCCATCTTTTCTCCATTCCTCGCAATCGTCGCCATCATATTTGCAATTGCTAGAGGTGATATACGTACATCTTTCTGTCCAATTGCTGTTTGTTCTACCGCTTTTTTACTATTTTTATTTTCTTCATTCCCCCAAATAGTAGTACCCTTTTCTTCTGGCATTTGCTCAAAATGAGGTGTATGAAATACAGAACCTTTCCATCCAACCTTTTCATTTGCTCCTAAAGCTGCTACGTATGTTTCTAGCACCGTCTTATCCTTTTGTAATAGCTCGTTACCTAACTCGGAAAATGTCCTGTTACAACTCCTAGCAAAGCTCTCTTTAAAGTTAAGTGTACCCATCCTAACTTGTGGGTCGTTTTCACCATATAAATCTTTATTACAGTTAAATGTCCGATTAAACAAATTTACTTTTTGATCAATGACTGCAGCTGCAACTACTGTTTTAAAAACAGAGCCTGGAAAATGTGGCGTTAACATTTGATTTTCAAGTGTAGTTTTATATAAATTCTCATCCCTTACTTGTAAAGACGGCTTACTAGCCATCGCTAATATTTCATTTGTCTTTACATCTAGTAATACTAGTCCCCCCTTCTTTATTTCGTTCGCTTCAATCACTTCTTCTGCTTTTTGCTGCAACTCTTTATGTAAAGTAGTTTGAATCCTAACTGGATAAAATGGATTTCCTGGTGAAGTGTATTTCGCTTGCTTTCCGAAAATTGGTTCTCCTTGCCGATCTACTTGATATAATACTTTTGCCTCTCCATCAGTCAATAGAAATTCATCAAATGATTGCTGTAATCCTGAAATACCTATCGGCGTTTGTTTTGAGATTCTTTTCAATTCTCCATATCGCTTTTGAAACTCCCTTTCGTTCTCCCCTACATCACCAATTAAATGATTTATCTCTCCAGTTTGTTTTAATCGCACTTCAGCTGCTACAATACCTAATACATGTAATTCATTTACCTTCTCCATCTGCTCTCGTGTCACTCGAAATGGAGCAGTTTCTCCTTGTAGTGTAAATGCATTTTTATTATTTTTCATTTGTCTTCTAATCTCTTGTCTCGACACACCAATGATATGCGCGATTTTCTCTAACATGTCATTTTTTATTTGTAAAAATGGAAAAATAATTAAAACAGGATATTTTTCCTCACCTATTTTTTTACCATTACGATCTATAAACTGCCCACGTCCATCGTCTACTGTAATGGATTGTGTGCGTTGCGTAACACTTTTTTCAATTAAATTTATTTTGCGATCAGTAAATGATTCTGTATCTATAATTTGAATTTGGATTAAACGACAAAGCAATACAAACATAACGCACATAAAACAAATTAAAACAATTGTAATTCTCCGTTTTATTTTCATAAAAAACACCTCGTCTATTGTAGTTTAGACGAGGTACTATTTTATTTATACAATCTCCAAAACAAAAACAGATATTATATAAGGCTATTATTGTTTCTTTGGCTTCTCTAAAAATTTCATAAGAAGCGATCTAAATTCAGTTTCATTCACTCCAGTGTTTTTAGCAACTTCAATTACAGTGGTTGTTACATTAGCCGCTATTTTTAAATAATCCTTACTAAGATTATCCATTTCATTTCTTTTTTCTTTTGCATTCTCAACTGTTACAGAATCAATACAAGTAATCATCTTATCTACAATATGTAAATAATTATTTTGTGCATCTATTATTTTTTGAATATCATCTTTATTACTTACTTTCGATTGTTTTAAATATGTATATGCTTGATTCACTTCATCTTTTAAAATTTTATCATTATTCTTCGCCTGTTCTTGTAACATATTCTTCATATCATCTATTGTTTTTTGATCCATCGAATCTCGCAATAAATAATCTGGATTCCCAATTGCGTAATCATACTTAATCGTTACATCTTGAAATATTTTCATGACAATTGCTAATTGATACGCTACATCAAAATCATTAAATTCCTTTTTATCTTGTGGATTTTCTAAGGCTTTTGAACTCTCAGTTGCTTTAATATCCTTTTTTTCTTCTTGCTTTACTTTTTCTCCCTTTGATGATGTAGTTTCTTCATTCGTTCCGCATGCAGCAAGTCCTAATATAGAGATACTACAAACCAATCCTGTAAAGATTTTATGTTTCATAATTAGCCCCTTTTCCCTTTTAAAAACTATGGTCTCTAATTATGATATCAAAGCTTAAAATGTTTTTTTGACATTTTTTGTCGAATCACTCTAAGGTTTACACAAATTTTTCTATTCTACAGATAAAAAGAAACTTTAATTAGCCCTCACCAAGCGGGCGTTTACGAGCAGTCCGATGCCCACCTAACTTCTTTGCTTCCGCTGAATTTTGAGATGGTGGTCTTACTGTCTGGCAAATAGCGGGATAAAAAAAAGATTCTCCCGATAGGAGAATCTTTTTTTTATTTTACAGAGACAATCTCTACTTGCATTTCTCCGCCTGGTGTTTGGATTGTTACTTTCTCACCAATTTGCTTACCTAATAAGCTTTTTGCGATTGGAGAATCGTTAGAAATTCTTCCTTCGAATGGATCAGCTTCTGCGCTACCTACGATTGTATACGCTTCTTCATCTCCGTTTGGTAATTCTTTAAATGTTACTGTTTTACCTAATGTAACAACAGTAGATACTTCGCCAGTATCTTTAATGATAACTGCGTTACGAATCATATTTTCTAATTGTGTAATACGTCCTTCTACGAACGCTTGCTCATCTTTCGCTGCATCGTACTCAGAGTTCTCAGAAAGATCCCCGAAGCTACGTGCGATTTTAATACGTTCTACTACTTCTTTACGTCTTACTGTTTTTAATTGCTCAAGTTCGTTCTCTAGTTTTTGCTTACCCTCTTGCGTCATAGGGTATGTTTTTTCTGTTGACATATTTTCCACTCCTTTTATATACCAATCCCCCGAAAAAAAGAGGAGTTCCATATGAAAACTCCTCCGCTTCCATTGTTAGCGGAGGTTTCTAGTACCCTTGCACTAGCGGAGTTGTCACATACAACCCCGTATTTCCAATTCTTCTTTATATAAAGAAGATATGTATGGAAAGTTGATATAAATATGCCCTCACCTATATATAGATGAGGTTGCATGTTTCATTGTATTCGATAGGAAGGGAAAAAATCCCTTCCTACCGTATATCTTTTACTATGCTATTACAAATTTACTTTTTGTTCAAGAATTGTTGCAATTTTTGTCACCATAATATCAATTGCAACGTGGTTTTGTCCACCTTCAGGGATAATAATATCCGCAAATTTCTTAGAAGGCTCAATAAATTGATTGTGCATTGGACGTACAACATTTACGTACTGATCAATAACTGAATCCATCGTACGACCGCGCTCTTTAATATCACGTTGCATGCGGCGCAGAATACGAAGGTCAGCATCCGTATCAACGAATAATTTAATGTCCATTAACTCGCAAAGACGTGGGTCTTCTAAAATAAGAATTCCTTCTAAAATAATTACATCTTTCGGCTCAACCGGAATAATTTCTTCTGAACGCGTATGCAATGTATAGTCATATACAGGCTTATCAATTTGCTCATATGCAAGCAACTGCTGCAAATGTTCAATTAACAGATCATTATCAAACGCAAGCGGATGATCATAATTTGTTTTTAAACGCTCTTCCATTGGTAAATGGCTTTGATCTTTGTAATAATAATCTTGCTCTAAGATTAAAATAGAATGACCTTTAAAATGGTCAAAAATCGCTTTCGTTACACTCGTTTTACCTGATCCCGAACCACCAGCAATTCCAATTACAACAGGCTTATTCGTCCCCATTCGACTATCACTCTTTCTTATTGAAGTATGCTTTTGCGCATCATATTATTCACATACACTCGTTGATCCACTTTGAATTTCACGATTTGCAACGGATGTCTCGCTGCATCTAATTCGTTTCCATCCTCATCCCAAATTTTCTCCACCGTTTGCGTAAAGTTTTCTATTTCTGGTCCAAAGAACTCCACTTCATGTCCTGGTTTGAAATGATTACGTTGCTCAATCGTTACGATGCCCGTTTCTTCATTATAATCTAACACTAAACCAGCAAAATCATACGTTGTTTTCTTACTATGATTTCCAAACATTTGCTCTTGATGTCCTGGAACCCCTTCAAAGAATGCAGGAGCTGTATCACGATTTGCACATTTATCAAGCTCATCTAACCATTCTTGTTTAAACTCAAAGTTATCTGGATCCGCACAATACGCATCAATTACTTTACGATATACAGTTGCTACAGTCGCTACGTAATGGATTGATTTCATACGTCCTTCTACCTTTAAGCTATCGATTCCGATTTCAATCATTTTTGGAATTGATAAAATTAAATTTAAATCTTTTGGACTCATCGCAAAGTGAGCATCTCCTTCTTGGAATAGAGGAAGCTCTTTTGCATCTTTATGTTGTGATACTGTTTGAACTAAATCATAATCCCAGCGGCAAGATTGGCAACAACCACCACGATTAGAATCACGCGCTGTCATATGGTTACTTAATGTACATCTTCCTGAATATGCGATACACATTGCACCATGGACGAATGCTTCAATTTCAATATCCACTTTTTCTTTAATTTCTTTCATTTCTTCATAGCTTGCTTCACGAGCTAATACAAGGCGATGTAAACCTTCTTCTTTCCAATACTGTGCTGCTTTCCAGTTGGATAGTGATTGCTGTGTGCTTAAATGCACCTCAACAGAAGGCGCTACGCGTTTACAAGTCTCAATGATAAGTGGATCAGCAACGATAATTCCCGTTACGCCAGCTTTTTCAATCCCTTTTAAATATTCCTCTAGCCCGTCCATATTTTCATTATGTGCAAAGATATTTGTTGTTACGTATATTTTTGCTCCATACTTCTTTGCAAACTCAACGCCTTCTGCCATTTCTTCTAGCGTAAAGTTACCTGCATTCGAACGAAGACCAAATTCTTGTCCACCTAAATATACAGCATCTGCCCCGTAATGGATAGCTACTTTTAATTTTTCTAAGTTACCCGCAGGGATTAACAGTTCAGGTTTCTTCACAATAACACGTTTGCCATCGATCACTCGTGAAATTTCTTGTACAGTCATTTCCTACACCCTCCTCGTTTAGTAAACCGTTTCTTTAAAGAAGAATCCTGTATCTAACGGACGATTTACTGGTTGCATTTCTTCTATTTCTTTATATAGATCATCTTTCACGTCATAATATGCATCACGATCTTCTACGCATAAATCAATCGCTTGACGATATTTCTTCGTTACTTCAATAATGTATTCAGAGCTTTTTAGTACACCGTCGATTTTTAAGCTATCAACTTCAGCATCGATTAGTTCCTCTAATTCATCGATGAAACAAATGTCGTTCGGACTCATAATGTGAGTACCATTTTCATCTTCATAAATTGGATATTTATTGTTACGCTCTGGGTCATATAAGAACATATTCTCTTCATATTTTTTCTTTTCAATGTCAAGATTACGTCCTTGATACTCAAAGTAGTTTCCTACTAATGAACGCTTCGATTGGAACATACAAGTCATACCGTGAATTTGTACTTCCAGTTCCACTTCAGCATTTTCTTTTAAATCAACAATTTCATCTAAGCTAAGCTCACGAGCTAATACAGCACGCTTTGATCCTCTTTGTCCCCAGTAATTACAAGTGAACCAGTTTGTTGCTGTCGTTTCTGTATTCCAGTGCAACTGCATATTTGGTGCTACTTCACGAACAGCCATTAATACCGCTGGATCTCCGAAAACAATTGCATCTACATTTACTTCGTTTAAAAATGAAACGTAATCTGTTAATTCTTCTACTTTATCGTTGTGGAACATAGCGTTCATGGCTACGTATACTTTCACACCATTTTCATGTGCAATCTTCACAGCTTGTTTTACATCTTCACGTGAAAACTCCCCTGCTAAACGTAAACCAAACTTTTGCTCACCGATCATTACCGCATCTGCTCCTGCTTTCGCAAGTTGTTCGATATCCGCCACCGCTCTTGGCGTTACTAACAATTCAGGTTTCTTCATACCTTGGTCACCCTCTCTTTTTACTAACAGCTACTCCATCACCAATTGGGAAAATCGTTGTATCATATCCTTCATGGTTCATAAGCCACTCATTGTACGTCTTAATACGACGGATTAAACCACGTGTACGTCTGTTTTCAATTTTCTCTTTTGTCGTTACAAGACCGTGGTACATAACATTATCTGAAATAATTACGCCACCAGGATTTAATAACGGTTCATATAAGTCAAAAAAGCGACGATACTGTCCTTTTGCTGCATCAATAAAAATAACGTCAAATGTCCCGTGTTCTTTTACTTGTTCACCTGTCTCTAACGCATCACCGTAAATAACTGAAATACGATCTGTTACTGGGGAACGTTCTATATATTCAAGTGCTTTTTCATATCGCTCACGATTGCGCTCAACTGTCACAATACGTGAATTTGGAATAGCTTGCATCATACGAATACTAGAATAACCGATTGCTGTTCCAAGTTCTAAAATGCTTTTCGGTCCAATTAAACGTAAAAATTGCAGCATAAATTCCATTCCAAGTCGATCCATAATCGGCACATGATTTTCTGTTGCATATTCTTCCATTTCAAGAATTAATTTATCTTTCGGATCAATAAATGATAATAGGTACTCGTTAACTGCATCCTCCATAAATGGTCCTCCTTATTTACATGGAGAAGTGCCTCTATGACGTCTTTTCACACATAGAATGCAATAAAAATACAAGCCAGCTTTACCCTTAGCTTGTACGTCCCGTTTTGATATTAAAAACGATTCTTCTGCCAGTTTTTAACCCGATATATTTTACCACAAAAAAGAGGGATGTGCGACTTTTTTCGCTATCCCTCCCCATTTCACTGTTTTTTCGTAATGTATTTTTGCTTTAATGCATTATGCTCTTCTAATGTTTTCGCATAGTACACTTCACCACTTGGTGCAGCTAAGAAATAATAATAATCTGTTTGCGCAGGTTCTAACGCAGCTTCTACTGAATGTTTACCAGAGTTTGCGATTGGCCCTACCGGCAATCCTTTTACAACATACGTATTGTACGGTGAGTTGACCTTTAAATCTTCGTATAATACACGTTGTTTATGCTTTCCAAGTGCATATAATACCGTTGGATCCGTTTGAAGCGGCATACCTTTTGCTAAACGATTATAAAAGACACTAGAGATCTTTTGACGATCTGTAAAACCAGTTGCCTCTTCTTCAATAAGTGAAGATAATGTTAAAAGCTGATGAACATCCCAATTCTTCGCTTTCATTGTCGCCTCATTTTGAACAATGATTGCATTTGTTTTCTCAAGCATTGGAATTACAATTTCTTCTAACGTCGTATCTTTCTTATAAAACGAATACGTTGCAGGATATAAATAACCTTCTAATGGGTATTTAATATTGCTATCAAAGATTTTATCCGTTAATAACTTCGGATACTTTTGCTGCATTTTTTGAATAAATGCTTTATCGTTTAATTGACGCGTAACATCATCTTTATTCCACTTTAGTTCTGTCGCAATCGTTTCTGCAATTTCAGTTACTTGCGCCCCTTCTTTAATCGTCACTTTATAAAGAGCTGGACGATGCACATTGCCAGATGACATTTGTTCGATCACATCTTCAGCACTCATTGAAGGGTTTAATAAATATGTACCTGCTTGTAAACTTTTCGATTTAGCCTTTGTATAAAAACTAAAAACTGTACCGTTTTTCACAGCACCTTTTTCTTCTAAAATTTCTCCAATTTTACTTGTAGATGATCCTTTCGGAATTTCTACTTCAATCTCTTTTTTATTCCCGCTATCAACTGGTCCTAATGCGGATGAAATATACGCATAGACTGAACCACAAACTAAAAGCAGTGCAATAATCGAAAATAAAAAGATACGTCTACGCTTCTTTTTCACTTGATTCTCTATCAAAACATTTCCTCCTTACTTAATTGTAGACCGTATGTACACCTTTCTATACAGCACGATGTAAAAACGCAAAAAATTCACTTATCTTTTTTAATTGACACTTTATTTTTCTACAATCCGTCTCATTATACTACAAAGACTTACACAGTTTCGACAAAAAATCTTTCATTTTACATATAAATACAAAAAAAAGATGGACTGTATGTCGTCCATCTTTTCAGTACTTATTATTCAGCTTCTTGCTCATCAGCTAGAGTGTTGAACATTTCTTGTACCATTTCCCACTCTTCTTCAGATTCGATTGGAAGTAAAGTTCCGCCCTCTTCTTCATTTTGCTCATAAGCCATTGCATCATAAATTTGGTCTCCATCTTCGTCTACTTCACCGATTGGAGAGAAGACTACGTACGATTTTTTTCCAAATTTTTCAGCGTCAAAAGTGAAAATAATTTCACATAAATGTTCGTTACCTTTTTCGTCTACAATTGTAATTTGATTTTCTTCCATTTTGGTCACCTCTTATTTACTATCTAAAAATCCTTGTAAGATTACGACTGCAGCCATCTTATCAATTACTTGCTTTCGCTTCTTACGGCTTACATCGGCTGAAATGAGCAGACGTTCCGCTGCCATTGTTGACAAACGCTCGTCCCACATTACAACGTCTAATTGTAACAGCTCTCGTAGGTTTTCTGCAAATTGTTGGCACGCTTCACCACGCGGGCCAATTGTACCATTCATATTTTTAGGTAAACCTACTACTATCTTGTCCACATTGTACTGCTTTACTAACTCAGAAATACGATCAAAACCAAAGTGACCTCGTTCTTCGTTAATCTTAATTGTTTCTAATCCTTGTGCTGTCCAGCCCATTTCGTCGCTAATTGCAACTCCGACTGTTTTTGTACCTACATCTAAACCTAATATCCGCATAAACTACTCCTCACGATGATGTTTCAAGTAAGACTTCACAAGCTCTTCAATTAACTCATCACGTTCAAGCTTGCGAATGATGCTACGTGCATCTTTATGGCGAGGTATGTATGCTGGGTCTCCACTTAATAAATAACCGACGATTTGGTTAATCGGATTATAACCTTTTTCTTGAAGTGCATCATACACAGTTAAAAGTACATCATTTACATGGACACTCTGTTTTTCATCTTGAATGCTAAACTTCATTGTTTTATCAAAACCGTCCATTTCAAGCACCTCACTTATATAGTAAGTATAGGGAGAAGAACTTCTCCTCTCCCTACCATTGTACACTACTATCTCTTTATTTTGAAACAGATTTAACGTACTCTTGTACAAATGCTAAAGCTTCTTCGACTTGAGCTGGGTTTTTACCCCCTGCTTGTGCCATATCAGGACGGCCGCCACCGCCACCGCCGCAACGAGAAGCTACTTCTTTCACAAGTTTACCAGCATGGTAACCTTGGCTAATTAAGTCTTTCGTTACACCTGCTAGGATGTTTACTTTATCGTCATTAACAGACGCTAATACAACAACTGCTGACTCTAATTTATTTTTCAAGTCATCCATCATCGTACGTAAGTTGTTCATATCTGCAACATTTACTTTCGCTGCTAATACATTCACCCCATCAACTGTCATTACAGAATCAGTTAAGTTTCCAGCTTCGATATTGCTTAATTTCGCAGCAAGAGATTCATTTTCTTTTTGCAGTTGTTTCACTTCAGCAAATAGACCATCAACTCTTGTTAAAATATCTTTCGGATTTGTTTTCATTTTTCCTGCTGCTTCTTTTAATAAACCTACTTGATCGTTCATTAATTCGTATGCAGACTTACCAGTTACTGCTTCAATACGACGAGTTCCTGCACCGATACCAGATTCAGCAACGATTTTGAAAATACCGATAGAAGCTGTATTATCAACGTGACAACCACCACAAAGCTCTAAGCTGTAATCGCCAACTTGTACAACGCGTACAACATCTCCGTATTTTTCACCGAATAATGCCATTGCGCCCATTTCTTTCGCTTCTTCAATTGCTTTTTGAGAAATCTCAACATCAATACTTTCCCAAATTTTCTCGTTTACCATACGCTCAATTTTTTCTAATTCGTCAGCTTGTACTTGACCGAAGTGAGAGAAGTCAAAGCGTAGACGTTCAGAAGTTACAAGAGAACCTGCTTGGTTAACGTGTGTTCCAAGTACGTCTTTTAATGCTTGGTGTAGTAAATGAGTTGCTGTATGATTTTTTACAACGCTACTACGATTTTTCGTATCGATAATAGCTTTTACAGCCGCATCTTTCGTTAATGTTCCTTCTTCAACAACAACTTTATGCAAGTTTTGGCCGTTTGGTGCTTTTTGTACGTCTTTTACAAGAACTTTCACACCATCTGCAAGAAGGTAACCACGGTCTGCAATTTGTCCACCGCTCTCAGCATAGAATGGTGTTACATCAAGAATTAACTGTCCTTCTTCACCAGCTTGTAAGCTGTCTGTGTATTCGCCGTTTTTCACAAGTGCAACAACGTTACTTTCTGTTGCAACTGTACCGTAACCAACGAATTCGCTCGCTACTTTAATTTCTCCAAGGACACCACCTTGAACTTGCATAGAATCAACGTCTTGACGAGCAGCACGTGCACGCTCACGTTGTTTTTCCATTTCATTTTCAAAACCTTCATGATCAACTGTCATGCCAGCTTCTTCTGCATATTCTTCTGTTAATTCAATTGGGAAACCGTATGTGTCATATAGACGGAACGCATCTACTCCAGAAATAACAGTTGTTTTTTCTTCTTTTGCTTTTGCAATTACTTCAGCTAAAATCGCTTCACCATCATGAAGTGTTTCATGGAAACGCTCTTCTTCGTTCTTCACAACTTTCGCAATGAAATCTTTCTTTTCAAGTACTTCTGGATAGAAGTCTTTCATTACTTCTCCAACAACCGGTACTAATTCAAACATAAATGGACGGTTGATGTTTAATTTCTTCGAATAACGAACAGCGCGGCGTAATAAACGACGTAATACATAACCACGGCCTTCGTTAGATGGAAGAGCACCGTCACCAACAGCGAATGTTACTGTACGGATATGGTCAGCAATTACTTTGAATGCCATATCTTTTTCTAAATCGCCATTACGATATTTTTCACCAGAAATTGTTTCTGTTGCACCAATCATCGGCATGAATAGGTCTGTATCAAAGTTTGTAGGCACATCTTGAACGATAGATGTCATACGCTCTAGACCCATCCCTGTATCAATGTTTTTCTTAGGAAGTGGTGTATATGAACCGTCTGGATTATGGTTAAATTGAGAGAATACAAGGTTCCATACTTCTAAGTAACGTTCGTTTTCTCCGCCTGGATATAATTCTGGGTCACTAAAGTCATTACCGTAAGCTTCTCCGCGGTCATAGAAAATCTCTGTATTCGGTCCACTTGGGCCTTCACCGATATCCCAGAAGTTTTCTTCTAAGCGGATAATACGCTCTTTGGGAACGCCCATTTTCTCATTCCAAATTGTGAATGCTTCTTCATCTTCTGGATGGATTGTAACTGATAGTAATTCTTTATCGAATCCGATCCATTTGTCGCTCGTTAAGAATTCCCAAGCCCAAGTAATTGCTTCTTCTTTAAAGTAATCACCGATTGAGAAGTTTCCTAACATTTCAAAGAATGTATGGTGGCGAGCTGTTTTCCCTACGTTTTCAATATCGTTTGTACGAATTGATTTTTGGGCATTTGTAATACGTGGATTTTGCGGGATTACACGTCCATCAAAATATTTTTTTAATGTCGCTACACCACTGTTAATCCATAACAGAGATGGATCTTCATGCGGAACTAGTGATGCACTAGGTTCTACTGCATGTCCTTTTTCTTGGAAAAAGTCTAAAAACATTTGACGAATTTGTGCGCCTGTTAGTTGTTTCATTGTATTTTCCTCCTTAAATATAAAAAACTCCCGTCCCTATAAAAGGGACGAGAGTTAACTCGCGATACCACCCTAATTATGAATTGATTACAATAACAATCAATTCATCACCTCATGGTGCCGTAACGTGGCAAGACGGCAGTGATTAGCTGCTCTCAGGATTAGCTTTCTGTTACCCTTCATTTAAAGCTTCTTTCAGCCATATGGAAGCTTCTCTCTATAAATGGACTGTAACGTACTTGTTCCGTCATTGATTTAATGTATTATATGACTAAATATAATAGAATTCTCTTAAGTTTGTCAATGTAGATAATCATTTATATTGGATTAATTACTTATTAATCATAAGTATTCTACTATTCATTCTTAACAGCCTTTTCATATAGTATGCATTTATTAATAAATCGGAATCTCCTTATAAGAATAATTTATAAAAATTTCTAAATATTACTTTTTTTGTTATAATTAAATTATTGTTAATAAAATAAAGGAGCGATCACAATGACAACCTTACTTAGCAAAGCTAAAAACATATTAGCGACTGACGAAACGATATTATTTTACGCAGCATGTTCATTAGACATATTTATTTATCGTTCCGTCGCAAGGCCAGGATTGCTAATTTTAACGAACAAAAGGCTATTCTTTTATGGGCCAGATATAAGTAAGAATCCAATATTTGAAGAGTACTCTTTCGCAAAAATTTCTAATCTAAAAGAACAAAAGCGTCTTTTCAACAATCAAATTGTATTTATGTATGATAACGAATGGAAAAAAATAAAACATATTCAAACAAATGATGTGAGCTCCCTCGTTCAAAAGATACACGAGCAGCTTTCTAAATAAATAAATATATGATTAGCCCTCTATTTCTTACATAGAGGGCTTCTATACTTACACATCTTCTTTTTTCAAGAGAGGTCTCACATGAACAATGACAGTGCGAATAACTGCTAAAATCGGAACCGATATTAGCAATCCTACAATCCCAGCTACCTCTCCCCCAACTAGTAAGGCAAGCATAATAATAACGGGATGCATACGAAGTGACTTACCAACGATGTAAGGCGATAAAATGTTACTCTCCACAAATTGCAAAATCGCAATTGTGATCCCCGCCTTAATAAGTAAACTCGTTGATACTGTTGCTGCAATCATTAACGTCGGGATTGCTCCTAAAATAGGACCGAAGTACGGGATTATATCCGTTACCCCAATAATAATGCCAAGCAATAATGGATATTTCATACCGATAAACCAAAAAGAAAGAGCTGATACTCCCCCTAATACTAAACAAACAAATAACTGTCCTCGAATATAACTTCCAAGTGATTTATCAATTTCTTTCGCAAGCATTTGCCCCGTACCTCGCCATTTACTTGGGACTAGTTTCCAAAAGATATGATAAAACTCACCATAATCTTTTAATATGTAAAATACAATGAACGGTATTAAGAAAATAATGAGCAATGAATCGAGTACACCACGAGCTGTACTCATCACTTTATTTAAAAGCGCTTGAATCTTCGTTTCCACACCCACAAAAAGTTGTTTCACCTTTTCATGAATGAACGAAGGGAAATTCGCCGTTTGTTCTGTAACGCCATCCATCCACGAATCGTACATTTTTGTAAACTGCGGAAATTGTTCATTAATCTCTTGTAACTGCTTAATAACGACTGGTGTTCCTTTATAAATCCCATAACCAATTCCGCCAAAGAAAAGGATATAAATGAGCAAAATGGCAAGTGTACGGGGCATCCCTTCCTTATGAATTTTTTCAATTAAAGGGTGCAATAAATACGCAATAAAACACGCGATAAGAAACGGCGTAATCGCTACTTTAAATACAAAAATAATCGGTGCCCATAGCGGCTTAATTTTTAAAAAGACGAGCAGACAAAGAAAAACAAGTAACAATAATCCTAAACGATATATCCAAATGATTTTAAGATTCTTCACATGAAAAACCTCCTCCACCTTTATTTTGAAAATAAATGGGGTAGGTTATGTGCGAAACTTTTAAAATCTTTTCATACGGACCATACTGTTTTTTAAAGACGTACATATAAATAACATAACAAGGACAACCACCCCTGAGAATACAGCATGAATTAATATAATCAGGAGGGCTAATTATGGTTTTGTTTATGCTTGGATTATCAGCACTTTTTATGATTCTTGAATGGATTTGTATCGGGTTCGGTATTTGGAAGGGATTCTTTATTCGTTCTTCACGTAAAGAAAAAGCGAAGCAATTATGGCAGTATGGAATACTTGGCGTTGGCTGCTACGGTCTATCTTATCTTTTCTCAGAAATCGGACTTTTTTATTTACATATGAGTGCATAAAAAAACTCCCTTGTCTATAAGGGAGTTTTTCACTTTATCGAAATGATTATAAGTAAGACTTAATCATCTTACGTGCTTTTTTCATATTGCGTTTTGAAAATACATCTTGCTTACGAGCATATTGATATGCTGCAGCTCCAACACCTAATGCGATTAATGAATTGCGTAGATTCAAAGTAAATCCCCCTTTTCGTTATCCGATCGTTCTTTCATTCTCATCAAATAAATCATCAAGAGAGCTTAGTGAACCATCTTCCTCAACTTGATGCGTATGGATTTTCCCCTTTGAAACCGATAATTCGATATAACAATTCCAGCAATAAAATTGGTTGACACCTATTTTTCCAATGTCTTTCCCTTTGCAATTTGGACAAATAAACATATGGCTTTCATCTCCTTACAGTCTCCCAGATTCTATTCGCCATTATGTCCAAACTGCATTCATTTATACATTTTACTGGAGCCTTTCAACGCTATGCGTTTGAAAGTTTCACTATATAATTTCACCTTGTTACATGAAATCATACGGTGAAATGTTTTCCACGTCCATTTCCTCGCCATTAACTGTGACCATCTGTACTTCTCCTTGTGATTCTTGCAAGCGACTAGCTAAGGTTGTTTGACGCATTGCATCATCAAGGCGATTTACACCAGATTGGAAAGCTGCTTCCTCTCCGCAAATAATAAGGAACTTCTTACTTCTTGTAATGCCCGTGTAAATTAAATTACGACGTAACATACGGTTGTAACTTTTCACGATTGGCATAATAACAATCGGAAATTCACTACCTTGTGATTTATGAATGGAACAACAATATGCATGCGTAATTTGATTTAAATCGGGCTTCGTATACGTTACCTCAATTCCGTCAAATGAAACGATAATCATATCTTGTTGCTCAACGTTTTCTTTCGCATAAAACACCGAAACAATTTCCCCAATATCACCATTAAACACTTGGCTCTCCGGCTGATTCACGAGTTGCAGTACTTTATCGCCTCTTCGGTACACAACATCACCGTAAGCAATTTCTTTACTCTTTTCCCTCTTCGGATTAAATACTTGTTGCAGCGCTTCGTTTAATACATTAATACCAGCAGGCCCGCGGTACATCGGTGCTAATACTTGTACATCTCTTGCGCTAAAGCCTTTTGTTTTAGCATTTTCACAAACTTTTTTCACAACCTCAACAATTTGAGCTCCTGTACAGCCGATAAATGAACGATCTTTTTGATTTTGTGCTAAATCTGGTGGTAGAGTTCCATTTTTTATCGCATGGGCAAGTTGAATCACTGATGAGCCTTCCGCTTGACGATAAATTTCAGTAAGCTTCACTGTCGGAACTGCGCCTGCATTTAATAAATCTTTTAATACTTGTCCAGGTCCTACAGATGGCAACTGATCTTCATCACCTACAACGATAACTTGAATGTTCGTCGGCAACGACTTAAATAGCTGATTTGCAAGCCAAATATCAACCATTGAAAATTCATCGATAATAAGGAGCTTACCTTGGACAGGATCCGTTTCATTACGCTGGAAAGATCCTTCTGGCGTCCAACCAAGTAAACGGTGAATTGTGCAAGCTGGAAGTCCTGTCGATTCACTCATTCGCTTCGCTGCTCTTCCTGTTGGAGCTGTTAATAGTATTGGAAATGGATTATCATCACTGTATTCATTCGGATTTAACGATAACCCGTGTAGTGATGCATACATTTCAACAATCCCTTTAATAACTGTTGTTTTCCCTGTTCCTGGTCCACCTGTCAATAACATCATCGGTTTATGAAGTGCTGTTTGAATTGCTTCTTGCTGAAACGGTGCATATTGTACGTTCAGTTGTTCTTCAATTTCACCTAACGTTTTTAACACTTCTGCTTCTGGAAATGAAGGTGTTTCTTCTTGATTCATAAGCCTGCGAATAGACTTTACAACACCTTTCTCAGAGTAGAATAACGTTGCTAAATACACTCGTTCTTCTTCTATGATGACTTTCCCTTCACTTTGCATCGTTTCAATACAACCTATAATATCTTCCTCAGTCACTCTTCCTTCTTGATTGTTTAAAAGTGACATCGTTTCTCTTACAAGTTGATCTTTCCTCATATAAACGTGACCAAGTTGTAATGAGACATTCTCTAATGTGTAAAAACATCCTGCGCGTACACGGTCGTCATGATTACCCGATATCCCTAACGCACGCCCTATATCATCCGCTCTTCCAAAACCAATCCCGTCCACTTCTTCGATAAGTTGATACGGATTATTACGAATCACTTCTAATGTCATCTCTTTATACTGCTGGTAAATCTTAATAGAAAGTTTCGTTCCAAAACCGTAGCCATTTAAAAAGCTCATTACTTTCTCTAACCCTTGATGTTCAACAATTGTCTCATATATTTCCTGAGCCTTTTGTTTATTAACAACACCATTTAATGCCTCAGGGTCATCCATAATTTTAGAAATAGCATGTTCTCCGAGATGGTCTACAATTTTTTCAGCTGTACGCTTTCCTATCCCTTTAAATAAATCACTCGCTAAATATTGCACCATACCTGCTTTTGTTTGCGGCAATTCTTTTTTAAATGTTTCAACCATATATTGTTTTCCATACTTTGGATGGTCCTTAAAATGACCTGTCAATGTAAACACTTCATCTTCATGCATGCGGGGAAAATGACCGTTTATCATTACTTTCTTTTCGTCATACGTTTCATTCGTTTCAATGACTTTCATACTGACAACGGAATAGAGGTTTTCTTCGTTGTGGAAAATGGTATGAAGAACTTGCGCTTTTATAAACTTTTTCTCTTCCTCAAACAAATCCATTGCATGTTGATTTCCCATTTTTCCTCTCCTTTCCGGTATTTTCACTTTAATGAGCAGTACATCCCCCACCTTTTTAGATGAGGGATAACTACCCATTAAACTATATTTTTATCTTATTCAGCTTCTTGCTCTAATAAACGAACGCCATTACCCGCTAAAAAGTGTTCTGGCTGAATTTCAGTTGCTTTCTTAAATAAAGCGAGAGCCTTCTCATTATTTTCCTCAAATACGTACGCAACACCTAAATTGTAATACGCATCTGCATGCTCCTCATCCATTTCTAATACCTTTTCAAAATAAGGTTTCGCCTCTTGAACGTGTTCTAGTCGCGCGAAGCAAAGTCCGCACTGGAATACAGCTTCTACATCGTTTTCATCTAATTCTGTTGCTCTTTGTAAGAATGGTAGTGCAAGACGATCATTTCCAAGCTGTACATGTGTGATACCTAACATAAATGTTACATCAGCTGATTGTAATCCAGCTTGCATTGCTTGTTCAAATACAGCTTTCGCTTCAGTAAATTGCTCTTGGCCATAATATACATTTCCTAAACCATAGTAGGCTGCTGCAGATTTATCATCTAACTCTAGTGCACGTTTATAAAATAAAATCGCTCGCTCGCTATCACCTAATACGTCTAATAAATTTGCAAAATTAATGTATCCAAGCGCATCTTTCGGATTTTCTTCGATTGCTTCTGTAAAATTTTTAGCTGCTTCTTCCCAGTTTCCTTCTTGCATATATTGAATACCTGTTTCAAGTTTGTTTGACATGTCCTTCACCTCTACAACAAATTATAACAAAGAATGTATTTTCCAAGCGAACGAAAATTCGCTTTATGTAAAAGAAACCTCTAACCGCTAATCGGCAGAGGCTTCTCATTTATCCTAAATAATCCAATTTCTTACCACTACGGTATACTTCATCAATTGTAGCACCGCCTAAGCACTCATCTCCATCATAGAAAACGACTGCTTGTCCTGGTGTAATTGCACGAATTGGCTCATCACAAAGAATACGAACTGTATTTTCATCAACGATTTGAACCGTTACTTTATTGTCTTCTTGACGATAACGGAATTTCGCCGTGCACTTAAATTCTGTTTCTTTTTCTTTGTTACTTACCCATCCTACATTCGTAGCAATAACTTCATCACCATATAGAAGTTCGTTATGGAATCCTTGATCAACATATAAAATGTTTTCTTTTAGATTTTTTCCAACAGCAAACCATGGATCACCATTACCACCAATTCCAAGGCCATGACGTTGTCCAATTGTATAATACATTAAACCGTCATGCTTCCCTTTCACTTCACCAGATAATGTTTGCATTACACCTGGTTGTGCCGGTAAGTAATTACTTAAGAAATCTTTAAAGTTACGCTCACCAATGAAGCAAATACCTGTACTATCTTTTTTCGCCGCTGTCGCTAAGCCAGCTTCTTTCGCCATTTCACGAATTTGCGGTTTCTTTAATTCACCTAACGGGAACATTGTTTTTGATAATTGCTCTTGGCTTAATTGATTTAAGAAATATGTTTGATCTTTATTGTCATCAACACCGCGAAGCATTTTATATTCGCCGTCCATATAAGCAACACGTGCATAATGGCCTGTTGCCACATAATCCGCACCAAGCGCAATTGCATGCTCTAAAAATGCTTTAAATTTAATTTCTTTATTACACATTACATCTGGGTTTGGTGTACGACCAGCTCGGTACTCATCTAAGAAGTACGTAAATACTTTATCCCAGTATTGTTTTTCAAAGTTTACTGCATAATACGGAATACCAATTTGGTTACACACTTCAATTACATCATTGTAATCTTCTGTTGCTGTGCAGACACCATTCTCATCTGTATCATCCCAGTTTTTCATAAAAATTCCGATTACATCATAACCTTGCTCTTTTAATAAAAGTGCTGCTACAGATGAATCGACGCCACCGGACATTCCGATGACAACGCGTGTTTCGTGAGGTAGTTTGTTCATCATGTCACCTCCCATGCTAATTTTGTGTTAATCGCTTCACGATTTTCACTGTTTCGTACGCCGCTTTTTCAATTTGCTCTTTCGTATTTCCAAGTCCAAAACTAAAGCGTACGGATGAACGTATTTGATCGGAGTCTTTTCCAAACATCGCTACTAATACATGTGATGGATCAATCGAACCAGCTGTACAAGCAGAACCACTTGATACTGCAATGCCAGCTAAGTCTAAGTTCACAAGGAAAGGTTCAATGTTCATTCCTGTAAAACTTACATTAAGTACATGCGGTAAGCGATGTTCTAAGTTTCCGTTTACCTCGAAAGTAATGCCTTCATTTTTGAAGACAGATACCATTATATCTTTAAACTCTTCATATTGGGCATTTTTTTGCTCACGAGTTTTTTCAGCTATAAGAATTGCATACTGAAGCCCAGCAATACTAGGCACATTTTCCGTACCAGCACGGCGTTTTCTTTCTTGCTCTCCGCCTATTAATAACGGTTCAAATTTCACATTTGCACCAGCGTATAAGAAACCTACACCTTTTGGCCCGTTAATTTTATGAGCTGAAATTGATAATAAATCAATACCAAACTCTTTCACATTAATTTCTACTAAACCGTAAGCTTGTACCGCATCTGTATGGAAATACGCTTGATGCTCTTTTAACAGCTTTCCTATTTCCACAATCGGTTGCATCGTCCCTACTTCATTATTCCCAAACATAACAGATACAAGAATCGTCTCTTCTGTTAATGCCTTTTGTATGTCAGAAACTTGAATGCGCCCGGTTTCATCGACAGGTAAATATGTCACTTCAAACCCTTCACGCTCTAACAATTCGCACGTATGCAAAATCGCATGATGTTCAATTTGCGTCGTTATAATGTGGTTACCTTTATGACGGTTCGCACGTGCTACACCGATAAGCGCTAAATTATCAGCTTCTGTACCACCGCTCGTAAATATAATTTCATTCGGATTCGCATGAATGCTGCGTGCACACACTCTTCTCGCCTCATCTACTGTGTGACGAGTTTGACGTCCATAAAAGTGAATACTAGACGGGTTCCCGAATATTTCTGTCATATATGGAATCATCTTTTCGACCACTTCTGGGTGAGTCGGAGATGTCGCAGCATGATCTAAGTAAATGCGTTCCATTAAATCTCCTTCTTTCCAAATCGTTTCACAAGGAATTAAATGTAAAACATATAGCCCCCGTGATTTTCTTCCTCATAACGTACTAAATCTTCTAACGTTGTACTATCTAACACTTCTTGCACCGCATCACGAACACGCATCCATAACTGGCGCTGCGCTGGCTCTTCTTCTTCTATCATTTCTACAACACTAATCGGTCCCTCTAATACACGGATTACATCCCCAGCTGTAATGTTAGCCGGTTGATCAGATAATACATATCCGCCATATGCCCCGCGCGTACTCTTTACAAGACGAGCGTTACGAAGTGGTGAAATTAATTGCTCTAAGTAATGCTCAGATAAGTCATGCGCCTGCGCAATTGATTTTAATGAAATCGGACCTTCACCAAACTTTTTTGCAAGATCAATCATAATTGTTAAGCCATAGCGGCCTTTCGTTGAAATTTTCATCTATTTTGCACCTCTTTTCAAATTTTCACTTCTATTGGTTATATCTTATTTATAAAAAGAACACAATTTAAAATCCTATGAAATTATAGCATAATATAGTATTATAAGAAATTTCAACTTGTGTATCAAAATGATAACATAAAATCACATTGAAAAACTCGGAAATTATTACAATTGAAAGAAAAATGAAAATATTATCCTTCATTTTTCCCATAAAACAGCATCCTATTTCAAATTTCGTAGAAAAAAATGATACGATAGAACGAGATTATATATTAAGGGAGACGGTCCAAATGAAACAACCACTCGCACATCGAATGCGCCCTACAAATATTCAAGAAATTATTGGGCAACAACATTTAGTTGGTGAAGGAAAGATTTTATGGCGAATGGTCCAAGCCAATCATTTTCAATCTATGATTTTATACGGTCCTCCAGGTACAGGAAAAACATCCATTGCCAGTGCAATTGCTGGAAGTACCGGTACCCCGTTTCGTCTATTGAACGCTGTTACTCACAATAAAAAAGATATGGAAGTTGTCGTGCAAGAAGCGAAGATGCATCGGCACCTCGTTTTAATTTTAGATGAAGTTCACCGTCTAGATAAAGCAAAGCAAGACTTTCTATTACCTCACTTAGAAAGCGGACTTCTTACTTTAATTGGTGCAACGACAAGTAATCCATTCCATGCAATAAACTCCGCTATTCGAAGCAGGTGTCAAATTTTCGAATTACACGCACTAACAGAAGATGATATTTTAATTGGGTTAAAAAGAGCTTTAGAAGATAAAGAAAAAGGCCTTGGAGAATATGCTGTAACGGTAACAGATGAAGCACTACATCACTTTGCAAATGCCTCTGGTGGTGATATGCGTTCCGCTTATAACGCACTTGAGCTTGCTGTATTATCTAGCTTTACTACAGACGATCAAGCGGCTGAAATCACACTCGAGATTGCGGAAGAATGCTTACAAAAGAAGAGCTTCGTTCACGACAAAGGCGGCGATGCTCATTATGACGTATTATCAGCATTTCAAAAATCAGTGCGCGGAAGTGATGTAAATGCAGCGCTCCATTATTTAGCACGCCTTATTGAAGCAGGTGATTTACAAAGTATTGGCAGACGCCTTCTTATTATGGCTTATGAAGATATTGGACTTGCTAGCCCACAAGCTGGACCACGTACACTAGCTGCAATTGAATCAGCTGAACGAGTTGGATTCCCAGAAGCACGCATCCCACTTGCAAATGCCGTTATCGAGCTATGCTTATCACCAAAATCAAATTCAGCTTATAAAGCACTTGATGCTGCATTACACGATTTACGCAACGGTCAAACAGGTGACATTCCAAGCCATTTAAAAGATAGTCATTACAAAGGCGCAGAATCACTTGGAAGAGGCATTGGATATTTATATCCACACGACCATCCAAATGGCTGGGTAAGGCAACAATACTTACCTGATAAAATAAAAAACAAGCAATATTATAAACCGAAAACGACAGGGAAATTTGAGCAAGCCCTTTCTACTGTTTATGAAAGATTACAAACTTCGAATAAAACGAAAAATAAAGGGTAACATAAACGAAAACGTCACCATTATGGAGGCTTCGCTTATGAAAACACGTCAAGATGCATGGACAAAAGAAGATGATCTCCTTTTAGCAGAAACTGTTTTACGACATATTCGCAGCGGAAGTACACAAATAAAAGCATTTGATGAAGTCGGCGATACGTTGAACCGGACTTCAGCAGCTTGCGGCTTTAGATGGAATGCTGAAGTAAGGCCGAATTACGAAGATGCTGTGCAGCTTGCGAAGAAACAACGTAAAGAATTAAAGCGCTTTGAAGCTAAAATAGAAAAAAATCAGTTCACGAAAACGAAACAACTCGTAATCGATGCTGAGTTTTCTGAAGATATTACGCCAAGTAAACAAGAACTTACGATGCAAAATGTCATCTCATTTTTGCAAAACTTGGAGCATAATAACCCTTCACTCGCAAAGTTGCAAACTGAAAATGATGTATTACAAGCTCAGCTCACTTCTCTGCAAAAAACGAATCATGAACTTGAAACGAAATTAGCGGTACTCACAAAAAAACAACAAGCAATCGAAGAAGATTACGCGATGCTTGTTCGAATTATGGATCGTGCTCGAAAACTTGTTTCAGTCGAAGAGCAAGAAGAGCAAATTGCCCCGATTTTCAAAACAGATCAAAATGGAAATTTAGATATTATTTATTCTGCAGAGAATTAAAAACAGGGATGTCACTTTTTTGACTAAGTGACATCCCTGTTTGTTTCTTTGGTGGAGAGTATATATGTATGTGTCGGTAAATGAAATTACACCGACGATTTTTCAAATATATCTATCGTAACTCAAAATATATCAACGATTTTTTTAATATATCGATGATTCGACAAGAAATATCCCTCCCTATCACACAAGAAAACTCTCGGTATAGATTAGATATTTTTTACTAAAATGTTATTATAAACATATACATTTTAAGGGCGATGGTTGCTATTTCATTAATAGTCTTCAAAATAACACTCGGTATTCTCTTTCTAATATTAGGTCTTTTTACCATTAAGAGTTTAAAAAAGATTTCCGCCTATAAGTCGGATAAATACGATTATTCTTTATTAGGATTACTTACATTCGAATTATTAGTATTGCAAATATCTGCAATTCTTTAAAACATAATAGAAAAAGCATATACCCTTGACGGATATATGCTTTCTTTTTATTCTTGCCCTACACGCTTCACTTCAACGTTTTTAATACGTTCACGTACAACGTGACTTGCCATGATTAAGCCTGCCACAGATGGTACGAATGCATTTGATGAAGGCGGTAATTTCGCTTTACGAATTTTTGCATTTTCGTCTGGTACGATTTCTTTACGTACCTCTTCACGAATTACGATTGGGTTTTCGTCAGAGAAGACAACTTTTACACCTTTTTTAATACCCTCTTTACGAAGCTTCGTACGAATGACTTTCGCAATTGGATCTGTATGTGTTTTAGAAATGTCCGCAATACGGAAACGAGTTGGATCCATTTTATTTGCTGCACCCATACATGAGATAATTTTAATTTTACGACGTAAACATTGTTTAATTAAATGGATTTTGAACGTAATCGTATCAGATGCATCCACTACGAAATCTAAACCGTGCTTAAAGAACTCTTCATATGTTTCATCTGTATAAAACATTTCAAGTCCAATTACTTCACACTCTGGGTTAATGTCTGCGATACGCTCTTTCATTAATTCTACTTTTGAACGTCCTACAGTAGATACTAAAGCGTGAATTTGACGGTTTACGTTTGTAATATCTACAACGTCTTTATCAACTAATACAAGACGTCCAACGCCAGAACGTGCTAACGCTTCAGCTGCAAAAGAGCCTACGCCGCCAATTCCTAAAATACCGACTGTACTATTTTTTAATATTTCAAGTCCTTCTTTACCGAAGGCTAATTCATTACGTGAAAATTGATGTAACATTCAGCTCTACACTCCTATTACAAAAATGGTCTACCATGTATTCTAGCGTTTTTCCGACTATTTGTATAGAAAAAGTTATAGAATTCCTAAAAATACATATTTCGATAATGAAAACATAGTGTAAACCGGTCTTTTTTTACTTCCTTTCAATACACGTTTAAAAAGGAGGATTTAGAGAACCGAGCAGATCGAGGCGCTGAAGCCAGGAGGAGCGCAGTGTAGAAATACTACTCGAGCACCGAACTGGCGAAGCAACGATGAGATGCGACAGTTATCTAAACCGGACTTTTTAAACAACCTCTCAAAAAAAGTCTAGATGGTATTAGTATAACCATCTAGACCCTATTCTTACTTCTCTTCTTTTAAGCTTAATTTTAAGTTTAACTCTTCAAGCTGTGCTTCTGCAACTGGGCTTGGAGCTTCTGTTAATAAGCAGCTTGCGCTTGCTGTTTTCGGGAATGCAATTGTATCACGAAGGTTCGTACGGCCTGCAAGCAGCATAACAAGACGATCTAAACCTAATGCAATACCGCCGTGTGGTGGTGTACCGTATTCGAATGCTTCTAATAAGAATCCGAATTGCTCTTGCGCTTCTTCTTGTGAGAATCCAAGTGCTTTGAACATTTTTTCTTGTACGTCACGCTCGTAAATACGAAGTGATCCACCACCAAGCTCATAACCGTTTAATACAAGGTCATATGCTTGTGCACGTGCTTTTTCTGGTGCTGTTTCTAGTAACTCAACGTCTTCACGGAATGGCATTGTGAATGGGTGGTGAGCTGCGAAGTAACGATCTGCATCTTCATCGTACTCAAGAAGTGGCCAATCCGTTACCCATAGGAAATTAAATTTACTTTCATCAATTAACTCAAGCTCTTTACCTAGACGTAAACGAAGTGCGCCTAAGCTATCTGCAACAACGCTCTTCTTATCTGCTACGAATAGTAATAAGTCGCCAGCAGTAGCTTCTAATGTGCTCATTAACACATTTGCATCTTCTTCACCGAAGAATTTTGCAATCGGTCCTTTTAAACCGTCTTCTTCAACTTTAAGCCAAGCTAGACCTTTTGCACCGTATACTTTCACGAATTCAGTTAATGCATCGATGTCTTTACGAGAATATTTACTTGCAGCACCTTTTGCATTGATTGCTTTTACTTGTCCGCCGCTTTCTACAGCACTTGTAAACACTTTAAAGCCACAACCTGCTGCAAACTCAGATAAGTCTGTTAGTTCCATTTCAAAGCGTGTATCTGGCTTATCAGAACCGTAGCGAGCCATTGCATCAGCATATTTCATACGAGGGAATGGTGCACTAACTTCTACACCTTTTGCATCCTTCATAACTTTCGTCATCATACGCTCCATCATATCTAAAATTTCATCTTGTGTTAAGAATGAAGCTTCGATATCAATTTGCGTGAATTCCGGTTGACGATCCGCACGTAAATCTTCATCACGGAAACAACGTGCTACTTGATAGTAACGCTCAAATCCGCCGACCATAAGAAGCTGTTTAAATAACTGTGGTGACTGTGGTAGTGCATAGAATTCACCATCATGCACACGACTTGGTACTAAATAGTCACGAGCTCCTTCTGGCGTGCTTTTCGTTAAAATTGGTGTTTCTACTTCTAAGAACTCTTCTGTGTCTAAGAAGTTACGAATTGTTTTCGTTACGTCATGACGCATTTTGAATGTGTTAAACATTACTGGGCGACGTAAGTCTAAATAACGATATTTTAAACGCACATCTTCTGATGCATCTGTATCATCAGCAATGATGATTGGCGTTGTTTTCGCTGCATTTAGTACATTTACTTTTGTTGCTTGTACTTCAATACGACCAGTTGCCATATTGTCATTAATTGCGCCTTCACCACGTTCAACAACTGTACCTTCTACGTGTAATACGTATTCGCTACGAATTGTTTCTGCTACTTCTAACGCTTCTTTTGATGTTTCTGGGTTAAATACAACTTGCACGATACCTGTACGGTCACGTAAGTCGATAAAGATTAATCCACCTAAGTCACGGCGTTTTTGTACCCAACCTTTTAATTGAACTGTTTGTCCAACAGCTTCTACTGTTACTTTTCCACATGCATGTGTTCTTTCAGCCACTGTAAGTTCCCCCTATATTAATTTCTCTGCTACGTATGAAGCAAATACATCTAACGCTACTTCTTCTTGTTCACCTGTTGCCATATCTTTTAAGTTAATGATGCCTTTATCTAGCTCATCTTCTCCTAATACAGCTACAAATTTCGCCTTTAGACGATCTGCTGATTTAAATTGTGCTTTCATTTTACGATCTGAATAATCTTTTTCAACTGACAATCCAGCTTTACGAAGATCGAACGCAACTTTTGCAGCATGGTCTTTCGCTTTTTCGCCAAGCGCCACAACGTAACAATCAATACTATGTTCAAGTGGTAATTCGATGTTTTCAGCTTTTAGCGCCATAATTAAACGTTCAATACTCATTGCAAAACCGATACCTGGCATTTCTGGTCCACCGATTTCTTGTACAAGTCCGTTATAACGGCCACCACCGCTTAATGTAGTGATCGCACCGAAACCTTCTGCCTCACTCATAATTTCAAAAACAGTGTGTTGGTAGTAGTCTAAACCACGCACTAAGTTCGGATCTTTTTCAAACGGAACATCCATCATCGTTAATAGTTCTTGAACTTTGTCGTAGTATATTGCTGAATCTTCGTTTAAGTATTCTGTAATAGATGGTGCTGTTCCCATTAATTCATGGTTACGGTCCTTCTTACAGTCTAAAATTCGAAGTGGGTTCTTTTCTAAGCGAGATTGACAGTCAGAACAGAATTCGCCGATACGTGGCTCAAAGTGTGCGATTAATGCATCACGGTGCGCTTGACGGCTCGCTGCGTCACCTAAACTGTTTAATACAACTTTAATATTTTTTAAGCCCATGCCGCGGTAAAATTCAACAGCAAGTGCAATTACTTCTGCATCAATTGCAGGGTCATTACTGCCGATTGCTTCGATACCGAATTGTACGAATTGACGATAGCGACCTGCTTGTGGTCTTTCATAACGGAACATTTGACCGATATAGTATAATTTCGTTGGTTGTGTTGCATCACCAAACATTTTATTTTCAACGTAAGAACGTACAACAGGTGCAGTACCTTCTGGACGTAATGTTAAGCTGCGCTCTCCACGATCTTGGAATGAGTACATTTCTTTTTGTACGATATCTGTCGTATCACCAACACCGCGTAAAAATAGCTCAGTGTGCTCAAAAATTGGTGTACGAATTTCTTTATAATTGTAACGACGGCAAATTTCGCGTGCTTGCCCTTCGATATACTGCCATAACTCAACAGTGCCTGGAAGAATATCTTGCGTTCCGCGTGGGATTTGAATAGACATATTCAGTTCCTCCTCAAATTGTTTTAATCTTAATAAAAATAAAAAAACTCCCGCCTCTACTGTTTAAACAGTAGGGACGAGAGTATTATACCCGTGGTGCCACCCTAATTGAAGCACGTATGCTTCCACTTTTTTAATAACGCTTAAATGTGCGTTCATCCCTACTAAGCGTATATGCCGTTCAAGTTGAAACCTCTAGAGTGTCATTCAATCAGTCATCATGCAGAAATGTTTTCAGCCTAAGACATTCCTTCTCTTTCCATGTGTATCTCATTTACTCTTCTCTATCAACGGTTATATTCATATGTAAATATAAAATTACTATACGTTTGTTAAGTAGGATTGTCAAGTGCTCTAAGAACGTTCAATCTGCTTCTTTAAACGCTTTACATCTTGAAGAGAAATCCCAAACTCGGAAGCAAGCTCCATTGAAGTATTGTTTTGCTCTTTTGAAATAAAATCATGAAAATTCACGTTAAATAGTTGATTTGCACCATTTGTAACAGAATGCCCTTTTTCATTCATACGCATACGTATATCCCTCACATTCAATATGGATGTTTTACTTTTTATTGTTCCATATTGATGGGAGAGTTATACATAACCGAAACTGCTATTGATTCCAAATAAATGAACAAAACATACAACAATGTATAAAAAAGAGAGGATTATATAACCCTCTCTTTTTTATCAACACTATTTACTTTCTACAATTAAGGTCACCGGACCATCATTGATTAAAGAAACATCCATCATTGCTCCGAACTTCCCTGTTTCCACATGTAATCCTTGTTTACGAACTTCTTCATTAAAGAAATCGTATAAACGCTCTGCATAATCAGGTTTCGCAGCATCCATAAAGTTTGGACGTCTTCCCTTGCGGCAATCTCCGTATAATGTGAATTGCGAAATAGATAGAACTTGTCCTTCTACATCAAGTACAGAATGATTCATCTTTCCACTCTCATCTTCAAAAATACGTAAGTTTGCAATTTTTTCCGCAATGTAAGTTGCATCTTTTTCTGTATCTTCGTGCGTAATGCCAACTAGTAATGTTAAACCGAACGGAATTTGTCCTACGATCTCACCGTCTACTGTGACAGACGCTTTCTTTGATCGTTGTAAAACAACTCTCATCTTTCTACACTCCCTATTAATGCATCATGCGTCGTACTGCATAAATTTCTGGAACGCGTTTAATGCGTTCTACTACTTTTTTCAAGTGTTGTAAGTTACGAATCGAGATTGACATATTAATTGTTGCCATCTTATTACGGTCACTTCTACCAGAAACAGCTGAAATGTATGTTTTCGTCTCTGTAACAGCTTGCAGTACTTCATTTAATAAACCGCGGCGATCGTAACCTGAAATTTCAATATCAACGTTATACTCTATTTCTTTTTCAGGGCTACCTTCCCACTCAACTTCTAATAAACGTTCTATCGCTTCTTCTGTATGAACATTTACACAATCACGGCGGTGAATCGATACACCTCGGCCTTTGGTAATATACCCAACGATATCATCACCCGGAACTGGGTTACAGCATTTCGATAAACGGATTAATAAATTATCAGCACCGCTTACCTTTACACCAGAATCCCATTTTCGAATTTTCATCGGTTTACGAACTTCTTTAACTTCAACAATTTCTTCTTCTTCGCGTTGCTTGCGGAACTTGTCCGTTAGTCGCGTAACAATTTGCGAAGCTGTAATTCCGCTATATCCAACTGCTGCAAACATATCTTCTTCATTTGCAAAGTTAAATTTCTCAGCGACGCGTTTTAAGTTATCAGGCGCTAATACTTCTTTCATCTCATACTCTAGACCACGTACTTCCTTTTCAACAAGTTCACGGCCTTTTTCAATATTTTCGTCTCTACGTTGTTTCTTAAAGAATTGACGAATTTTATTTTTCGCATGAGATGTTTGAGCAAGTTTTACCCAATCTTGACTTGGGCCATATGAATGTTTCGACGTTAAAATTTCAATGATATCGCCTGTTTTTAATTTATAATCCAGCGTCACCATTTTCCCGTTTACTTTTGCACCAATTGTTTTATTCCCAATTTCCGAATGGACACGATACGCGAAATCAATTGGAACCGATCCAAGTGGTAATTCCATTACATCGCCTTTCGGTGTAAAGACGAATACCATGTCAGAGAATAAATCAATTTTTAATGACTCCATAAATTCTTCTGCATTAGAAGTTTCATTTTGCCATTCTAATATTTGACGGAACCACGTGAGTTTCTTCTCTAATGTACCTGTTGTTTCTGCTGTTTTTCCTTCTTTGTATGCCCAGTGTGCCGCGATCCCGAATTCTGCAATTTCGTGCATTTCTTTCGTACGAATTTGCACTTCAAGCGGATCACCTTTCGGTCCAATTACAGTCGTATGAAGAGATTGATATAGATTTGCTTTTGGCATTGCAATATAATCTTTAAAACGACCTGGCATCGGCTTCCAGCACGTATGAATAATTCCAAGCACTGCATAACAATCTTTAATACTATTTACAACGACACGTACAGCTAATAAATCATAAATTTCATTGAACTGTTTATTTTGCAGTGCCATTTTACGATAAATACTGTAAATATGTTTCGGTCTTCCAGAGATCTCAGGTTGAATTGCAACTTCTTTTAATTTCTCACGAATACCAGTCATTACTTCGTCTAAATATTCTTCACGTTCTGCACGTTTACGCTTCATTAAATTTACAATACGATAATATTGTTGTGGATTTAAATAGCGAAGTGACGTATCCTCTAGCTCCCATTTAATAGTACTAATTCCGAGTCTATGTGCTAAAGGTGCAAAGATTTCTAGCGTTTCATTCGCTATGCGACGCTGCTTCTCTTGAGGCAAATGTTTCAATGTACGCATGTTATGAAGACGATCAGCTAGTTTAATTAAAATAACTCGAATATCTTGAGCCATTGCAATAAACATTTTGCGATGGTTTTCTGCTTGTTGTTGTTCGTGAGATTTATATTTGATCTTCCCAAGCTTCGTAACACCATCAACAAGCATAGCAATTTCTTTGTTAAATTCCCGTTCAATATCTTCTAACGTAATCTCTGTATCTTCCACTACATCATGTAAGAAACCTGCTGATACCGTAGCTGGATCCATGTGTAAATCAACTAAAATACCTGCAACTTGAATTGGATGAATAATATACGGTTCACCCGATTTTCTGTATTGTTCGCTATGCGCATCGCGTGCATATTCATAGGCACGTGCTACTAGCTCAATATCTTCATCCACTAAATATTGACTTGCTTTCTCGAGTACCTGTTCAGCTGTTAGTACCTGCTCATTTGCCATCGAATCACCTTTTATTGAAAATTGACTTTATCTTTATTTAATAGAATAAATTATATTCTATCATTATAACCCAATGATTGTGAATTGTGAAAAGGAAAAGATTTTACTGACATTTCACCATGATTTTTTGTTCAATTATACAAAAGTACCCGCTCCTCTCCAAGAGATTCACGGGTACTTTTTATCACCGTAGTTTTACCTATATAGTGATTAGTATTTTTCTAATACTAATACATCGTAACCATCTAACATTTTACGACCATCTAAGTAAGTAAGCTCTACTAAGAATGCAATCCCTGCTACAACTCCGCCAAGTTCTTCAACTAGCTTAATTGTCGCTTCGATAGTTCCACCTGTAGCTAATAGGTCATCTGTAATTAATACGCGTTGACCTGGCTTAATTGCATCTTTATGGATTGTTAAAACATCTTTACCATATTCTTTACCGTAGTCAACTGTAATTACTTCACGTGGTAATTTTCCTAATTTACGAACTGGCGCAAATCCTACTTCTAACGCATAAGAAACTGGGCAACCGATAATGAAACCACGAGCTTCTGGTCCTACTACAACATCGATATCTCTTTCTTTTGCGTATTCAACGATTGCATCTGTTGCTGCTTTGTATGCTTTACCGTCATTCATTAAAGGTGTAATGTCTTTAAACACAATACCTTCTTTCGGATAATCCGGTACAATTGCGATATGTTGCTTGAAATCCATATTTCTGAATCCTCCTCAGATCTAAAAGGTTTGTAAATACAAATCCTTTACCCTAACTGTTCTACTTCTTTATGATTACGAATCGTTTCAAACCATGTATATAGTTGCTGATATGTGCTATAAACCAATTCTTTTTCTAATTGTAAGTGGTTCATTTTCTCACGATATGTGTTCGATTCAATTAAATCACGCTTTTGTTTTTTGTCTGCCATAAAAATGACGCCATCTTTTATTGTAACAAATTCTAACTCAAAAAACACCTGTGTCATGAAATTTACTGTATCTTTTGACCAACCTTTATGACGACATAGTTGTTCTCCATATTGTCTTAAAGAAAATGGTGTTTTTTGGCTTAAGAAAGAATAGTACCATTTAAAGTGTTCTCTCGTCGGAACTGTACTAAATAAGTGGTTATTCTCTTGATAAAATAGCGTATAAATTCGCGCTGGGAATCCTACCTTAAATAGCTCACGTAATTCATCTGTTCCTTTTGGTAAATCAAGTAACACGATATATTGATCATCTAAATGCGTTACTTCTGAAGCATGCATGAGCTTTTCTTTATAGCTCTCTAAAGAAAATTTATTCAATACCTCTTCAGAAAAATACACCATTGTTATTTTTTCTTTCGGAAGTTCTGCTAAATTTGCTTCTGCATTACGCATACTACGCCAATCAAATAATTGCCACGCCTCTACAGCAATATCTTGTACCATTAGTTGTGGCTTCTTAAAGTTATTCCATTCATTAATGGACGCTTCTCCTATTACAGATACTTTTGCAACTGGAGAGATTTCTTTCGCATATGCACCAAAACCAAATCCAATTGTATCCAGTGTTGCTTGTCCATCACGAAGAGCCATTTTTAAATGAGAGCCATCTGATCCGATTGCGCGAATGCTTTCTAACTCTGCATCTTTTACTGCAATACGTGGTTTCGGATTTCCAATACCAAACGGGGCTAGTTTTTGCATATCTTCAATTGCCGCTAACGTTACATCCTCTACTTTGCAAAAAACATCAACTGCTGTAATTGGAATAAAATCTTCGTCTGTTAAAATTGCATCTGCTTGTTCATTTAAGCGGCGACGTAATTCATCTACATCATTCATATGTAGCGTCATTCCCGCTGCCATCGGATGCCCTCCGAAGTGTGGTAATAACTCTCTACAATCTGATAAATTTGCAAACAAATCAAATCCTGCAATACTACGTGCTGAGCCTTTTGCTGTTTCTTTTATAGGATCAATGCTTAATACAATCGTCGGACGATAAAAACGTTCAACTAATTTAGAAGCAACAATTCCAATTACCCCTGGGTTCCAGCCTTCTTTTGCAAGTACTAATACTTTATTTTCTTCTGGTGGGAAGTTATTTTCCACTTCAGCGATAGCCTCTTCTGTAATTTGCTTTACAATATCTTTTCGCAGTTTGTTCAGCTCATCAATTTCTTCAGCTAGCTCTTTCGCTTCCTCTGGATCATCTGATAATAAAAGGTGTACAGCCGGCGCTGCATCTTCTAAACGCCCGACCGCATTAATACGAGGTGCAATTGAGAAACCAATACTCTCTTCGGTAATTTCACTTTGCGAAACGTTAGCAACTTTAAACAATGCCTTCAAACCAATATTTCTCGTCATACGCATATGTTTTAAACCGCGTTTCACTAGCAACCTATTTTCACCATGAAGTGATACTAAATCAGCTACTGTACCGATTACTGCAATCTCTAATAAATGTTCTGGTACACGGCCTAATAGTGCATGCGCAACTTTAAACGCAACACCTACACCAGCTAAATAGTGAAACGGATATACGCCACCTTCTAATTTCGGATGTATAATCGCAAGTGCTTCTGGCAATTCTGGCGGTGGCTCATGGTGATCTGTAATAATTAGATCTATTCCAAGCTCTTTCGCTACATTCGCTTCATGTACTGCTGCGATGCCAGTGTCGACAGTAATAATCAGTGAGAACCCTGCGCTATGCGCCCAACGAAACGCTTCTTCGTTCGGTCCATACCCTTCTGTAAAACGATTTGGAATGTAAAATTCTACTTCTGCACCTAATTCTTGAAGAGCAAGATATAAAACCGTCGTACTACTTACTCCGTCCGCATCGTAATCACCAAATATTAATATTTGCTCTCCATTTTGAATGGCCTTATTTACACGTTCTACCGTTCTATCCATTCCTTCTAATAAAAATGGATCATGAAATTCTTGATTTTCTGTATTTAAAAAATCTAAAATCTTATCTTCTGTATCTAGTCCTCTACCGAGGAATAATGAAACGACAAGTGGCGATAACTGTAATTTACTTGCTAATTCACTCACTCGCTCGTCATTATATTCTTTTTCTTTCCAACGCGTCTTCGGTTGTAACACGAAATCACCCCTTAACCTGTTCATTATACAAGACAGATTAAGGGGTGACAATATAATGCAAACTACGATGCAATATCTATATACTAAAATGTTAATGATGTTTAATTTGGAGAATACGGATTTATATGTACGAATACATTTTGTACATTATCTTGTTTCATAAGTATTTCTTTCACATGTTTTCCAATACGGTGTCCTTCTTCTACGGTAATGTATGGATCTACAGACACTTTAATATCGACAATAACATAATGACCATGCTCCCGTGCATATAAAGAACCAATTTTTTTCACACCATCTACTTGAAGAACGGCCTCTCTAAGCGGAATAACATCCTCCTCATGAAGAACATGGTCAAGCGTTGCATGAATTGCTTCCGCTCCAATGCTCCATGCCATTTTTACAACAAGAAGTGAAACAACTAATCCTGCAATCGGATCAGCATATACGAGCCAGTCTATACCAAGCTTACCACCGATTATAGCTGCACAAATACCGATTAAAGCTGCAATTGAAGAAAATACATCCGAACGGTGCTCATATGCATTTGCAATAATTGCATCACTGTTTACTCTTTTCCCTAATCGGAATTTATATTGAAACATTCCTTCTTTCACGACGATTGAAAGAACAACAGCAAATATCGTAATTCCTTTCGGTGGTTCTAGTTCTTGCGAAAAAGCTTTTATAGACGAAATCGCGATTTCAAGTCCCACAATAAATAATAATACCGCAACAATAATCGCTGAAATCGATTCCGCTTTACCATGACCATATGGATGATCCTCATCAGGTGGCTGCTTTGCCGCTCGCAATCCAAAAAGTACAGCTAGCGAACCAATTACATCTGATGCAGAATGCACCGCATCCGCTAACAGTGCTTTACTGTTCCCAATATAACCAATTACCGCCTTTACAATCGCTAATATAATATTACCAACGATCCCGACAATAGCACCAAACTCAGCCTGTTTAAAACGTTCATCTTTTTCCATCATTAAAATCCCTTCTTTTCTTAACCTATCTTTTTATTTTAACAAAAACAGCGATAATACCACCACTTTCTTCAATCTTCTTTCTGTTAAAAAGTTGCTATCTTATTGTATCCACAAACGAAAAAAGAGATGCCTCATAAAGAGACATCATCTTTTCTATACTTGCGGTTCAGATTCTACTTTCTCAACCTTTTTCTTGTTTTTGCCCTTTTTCAAACGACGGTTTTCAAGCATTAACCAAATTTGAGAAGCAACGAAAACAGAAGAATACGTACCTACAACTAATCCAACTAGTAACGCAAACGAGAAGTTACGTAGTGACTCACTACCGAAGATAAGCAGTGCAATTACTGGAAATAACACTGTTAATACGGTGTTAATCGAACGACCAAGCGTTTGGCGAATACTTGCATTTACGATTTCTTCTAAGTCTTTTATATCGCGAACTCGTTTTTTCTGTTTGTATAATTCACGGTTTCTATCAAATGTAACGATTGAATCATTAATAGAATAACCGATGATTGTTAACACTGCAGCGATAAACGTTAAGTCTACCTCTAATTGGAAAATACTAAATATAACAATCATAACGAACGCATCATGTAATAATGCAAGTACTGCAGATAATGCGTACGTAAATCGGAATCGAATACTTACGTATAAAATGATAACCGCAGAAGCGATTAATACTGCGATAAATGCATTTCGTGCAATTTCTTTCCCGATTGTTGGTGAAACTGTACTTACGTTTGGATCTGTACCATATTTATCGTGGAAGAATGTTTTTGTTTTTGCAATTTCATCTTTTGATAGAACACCTAATGTACGAACTGCGAATCCTTTATTGTCATCTCCAGTCGGTACAATATTTTCTTCCTTCACATCAATGTTCAACTCTTTAAAATCTTTATGAACATCAGACACAGTAACTGCTTGTTTTGATTGCAAGTCGATACGTGTACCACTCGCAAAGTCAATACCAAGATTCAATTTGAAAATTGGCAAGATAATTGCACCTGCAATTACAACTACAATCGAGAAGATAAGGAATTTATGACCGACATTTACGAAGTTAATACGATCAAATTTCGTTGGTGGATGTACTACACCTTTTGTTAATGGAATAATATCCTTTTGCTTCACACCAAAGTATCCTGGTTTTTTATCGAAGTAACGGCTCTTTACTAGTAAACTTAGTAAGAAACGAGTACCGAATACGTTCGTAATGAAACCGACTAAAATACTTACGATTAAACTTGTTGCGAACCCTTTTACGGAACTATTACCGTAAACGAATAACACACCAGCTGCTGCAAGTGTTGTAATGTTCGCATCTAAAATCGTTGCTAATGAACGATGGTTACCAGCACGGAATGCTGACATCATTGACTTACCAATTTTCAGCTCTTCTTTCAGTCTCTCGTACGTAATAATATTCGCATCAACAGCGATACCTACCCCGAGCACTAACGCCGCAATACCCGGCAGCGTAAGAACTGCATGCATCCAGTTAAAGACAAGTAACGTAACGAAAATGTATAAACCTAACATAATAACCGCTACAAGTCCTGGTAAACGGTAGAATACAAGCATAAATAAGAAAATAAGAGCGATACCAATCGCACTAGCGAAAATCGTTTGCTCTAACGCTTGTTGACCAAACTTCGCTCCAACAGATGTTGAATACATTTCTTTTAAATCAACAGGAAGTGCACCTGCATTTAATAAAGATGAAAGTTGTTTCGCACTTTCAACTGTGAAGTTTCCACCTACGATAGATACTTCAGCTTGGTTAAATACTTGGTTTACTGTTGCTGCTGATAAGAACTTCGGATTCGGTTTTGCAGATTCTGCTTTGTACGAATCTTTTCCTTCTTCAAAATCAAGCCAAATTACCATTAAATTCGTTGGTGGTGGCATTTTTGAAATTTTTTCAGTTACTTCACGGAATTTTTCAGCGCTCTTTAGTGTAAGACCTACGCTCGCACGGCCTTGCTCATCAAATGTTTGCTTCGCTCCGCCGCCTTTTAAATCCGTTCCGTCCATAAGAAGATTATCATCTACATCACGGAATGTTAATTTCGCTTGTGTTGATAACATTTCACGTGCTTTTTGCTGATCTTGTACACCAGCAAGCTGTACACGAATTCGATCTTGCCCTTCGATTTGAATGTTCGGCTCACTTACACCGAGAACATTGACACGATTCTCAAGAGCACCTACTGTACTTACAAGTACGTCTCGATCGATTTTGTCACCTTTTTTGGCTGGTTTTACTTCATACAGAATTTCAAAACCACCGCGAAGGTCTAGTCCTAGACTAATTCCTTTTGCTATGTCTTTTCCTGCCGCACCAATTACTCCACCGATTAATAAAACGATGAGGAAAAAGGCGGCAATTCTCGTACCACGCTTTGCCATATGTACCCTCTTTCCGCTACTAACACTTTAAATAAATCTCTTACGATTCACTTTTACACGTGTGCATACGTCTAGTTAGTAGACTTCCTTTCTATAATTTTGCTAGCTCATCACTAGCTGTGCCGGTACGTTTTCACGATACCTGCACTTTCATTATTTGTTTTCTCTCTTCACTACCTCCTTTATATATGATCTTAGACATAATTATTTCCTGATTATCAATACCTATCATTATACTGCAAAAGGAAGAACAAACCAATTGCAGTCGGTTATTTATTTTCATATTCATCAAATGACCAAAGTGGCGCTTGATATGCTTCAACAGTTAAATATGTCATATATTCATTAGCACTTACTGTTAATACGTCATTAACTAATTCATACAATCTAACATCGCTGTCTATCTTCTTCCACTTTTTCACTTTAAGAAACTTCCAAATGTCATCATCTGTCACTCTGTCGTAGCCGAACATTTGAAACTCTTCTACTTTACTTTCTAAAACGACTTGTAACTGTCCGCGGTATGATTCTACCAAAGCCTCTCTATCTAACATCTATAACATCTCCTTCTTATTTCGCACGAAAAGTCGCTTTTATTCCCGCTCTAATGGACAGCAATAACTACTTTCAAGAGCACTATCATACTTCACTCTCTTAAATGCTTGTCATTCTTGTCTCGTACGTGCATATAAATTATTGTAAATCATTCCATTGATTTTGAGAAGGTAGGAGAAGAACATGACGAGACAAAGCTTTTTAAAAGGCGCATTTATTTTAATGATAGCCGGCTTTATTACAAAAATACTCGGCTTTATCAACCGCATAGTAATGGCACGTATTTTGGGAGAAGAAGGCGTTGGTCTTTATATGATGGCCGTTCCTACATTCATTTTAGCAATTACATTGACACAAATTGGTCTTCCTGTCGCAATCGCAAAATTTGTAGCAGAAGCGGAAGCTGTGAACGATAAACAAAGAGTTAAAAAAATATTAACCGTATCACTAGCTGTTACATCCGTTATTAGTATCATTTTAACAATCGGAATTATGTTCCTCACACCTATTTTAGCAAAAACATTATTAACCGACGAAAGAACGTACTATCCATTAATGGCCATTTTGCCCGTTGTTCCTGTTATTGCTGTTTCTTCTGTTTTGCGTGGTTACTTTCAAGGGAAACAAAACATGAAACCTAGCGCTTATGCGCAAGTTCTAGAACAAGTCGTCCGCATTACCATTATCGCTATATGCATTCAATTATTTTTACCTTACGGCATAGAATACGCTGCAGCCGGCGCTATGTTATCAGCTGTTCTCGGTGAAGTTGCATCCTTATTATTTTTACTCACGTTATTTCAGCGAGAAAAACATTTATCAATACGCTCTGGATTTTTCACTACTGTAAAGGAAAGCAAAGGAACATTTTATTCTCTGATGGATATTGCCCTTCCAACTACAGGAAGTCGTTTAATCGGCTCCGTTTCCTATTTTTTTGAACCTATTGTCGTTATGCAAAGCTTAGCAATCGCTGGTGTCGCTGCTTCTATTGCAACCCAGCAATACGGTATATTAAACGGTTATGCATTCCCGCTCCTATCACTACCCGCCTTTATTACATACGCTCTCTCTACAGCGCTCGTTCCTTCTATTAGTGAAGCAATGGCAAAAAGACAACATAAATTAGTAGAGCACCGTTTACAACAAGCACTTCGAATTTCATTAATTACCGGCGGATGGTCTGTCGTTATATTATACGTATTCGCTTCTCCTGTTTTAACTCTTATGTATGGATCAGACAGCGCAACAGCATTCATTCAACTTCTTGCGCCTTGCTTTTTATTTCATTATTTCCAAAGTCCACTTACCTCTGTTTTGCAAGCTTTAAACTTAGCAAGAGCTGCAATGATGAATACATTTATTGGTGCCATCGTGAAATTAATCGTTATTTTTGTACTAGCATCAAGGCCAGAATTTCAAATGATGGGGGTTGCTCTCGCTATTGCTGCAAATATTGTAACAGTAACATTTCTTCACTACGCTACTGTTTTAAAAAAGATTACATTTACCATTTACGCAAAAGACTATATTTTCGGCGGACTTGCCATCGGTATCGCGGGCGCCTTCGGTTTTTATCTTCATAAATATATTATTTTCTCTCATGCCCTTGGCATACAAACATTATGGGAAATCACTTTAACAACAATTGTTTATATCGTACTTCTCTTCACTTTCAAACTCATTCGAAAAGAAGAGTTAAGTCGTCTCCCTATCATTCGTAAACTTTCATTTTTGAAATAAGTTGAAACTTTAATCAGTGGGGTAATCTCCACTGATTATTAGTTAAACTAATCATTCTTACTCTTTCAAAGGATAAATCTCTAATTTTCTTTTACATCAACAAAAAATTTTCCGTTTTGAAAACTACAGTATAAAATTTGTGTTACATCGTTATAACCTAAGTTTTTTAATTTCTCAATAAGCCATTCATCTGTATGTTCAATCATTTGTAAATGACTAGATTGAATTTCTCCATCAATAATAAGAGGAAGCGTAAACTGCAATGTATCTTGTTTATTTTTTTGTTTTTGAAAGACAGATAACTTCCCAGACGGTTCCAAAATAGCATATTCTACATCCCGAATATCTCCAACTCCTTGTTCCCTTAATTGCATCATTAAATCATCTATATTATAACGTTGCTTTCTCATCTTCTTTTCATCAATCTTTCCCGCGTTTACAAGAATAGCCGGCTCACCTTCTATTAAATGCCGAAAGCGTTGATACTTTAGGGAAATGACTGACAAAATAATTTGGATGCACATAAGAAAAGTCATCGGAACTAATTGATGCCAAAGTGATTTATCGGTATTTTCAATTGCCACTACGGCCATTTCTCCAAGCATAATAAATACGACTAAATCTAATACACTTAGTTCTCCTATCTCACGTTTACCCATAAGACGAAAAATAATTAAGATGATGATATATAAAAGCATTGTCCGTCCAATTATTGATATCCATTCCATTTCTACATCTCCTTTTTTACGTATAGACTCCCCTATAAAAAAGAAACTAGTCTAACTTAGACAAAAGAAAAATATGCTTGTATTAAAAAGGGGGAATGTATAAATGGATGGAACGAAAAAATTATCCACTGCAATCGGCTTCGGTATTATTACACTATTAATTCTCGCATCTCTTACTAGCATGATTATGGCTCTTTTATTAAAGTTTACGAATATAAACGAAGGGACATTAGCCGTTACTATTTTTATACTCGCTCTTTTATCTATGCTTATGTCTGGTTTTATTGCTGGTAAAAAAGCTCAAGGGAAAGGATGGCTAGTAGGTCTCACAACAGGTCTCACGTTCACTATACTCGTTTTTCTAGTTAACTATTTAGGCTTTTCTCAAACTTTATCGAACTCACAATTACTTTATCAATTAGCATTAATGGGGGCGAGTACACTCGGTGGTATTTTCGGTGTAAATATGTCAAAGCAAAGTAACTAAAAAAGGCCCTGCATATTTTATGCAGGGCCTTCCAAATTAGTTTTTCACAACTTCACGAATCGCATTGCGATCGAAAGTTAAGTGTGAACCACCAGATTTAATAACAATTTTCGTCTCATCTACTGATTCTATTGTACCGTGTAAACCACCGATTGTTACGATAGCATCACCTTTTGCTAACTCACTTTGCATTTGAGCAACTGCTTTTTGACGTTTTTGTTGCGGGCGAATTAATAAGAAATAGAAAATCGCAAACATCGCAACGATCATAACGATATTCATCATACCTGCATTCATCTTTTGTTCCTCCTTTTAAATTATGTATTAGAAGTTTTTAGCATTCGGTTTATTAAAGCCATACTGTTCAAAGAACTCTTCGCGGAAATCGCCAAGACGGTCTTCACGAATAGCTTGTCTCACCTGCTCCATTAAGTTTAACAGAAAATGAAGGTTGTGATAAGACGTTAAACGAATTCCGAACGTTTCATCACATTTCATTAAGTGACGAATGTACGCACGAGAGTAGTTTTTACATGTGTAGCAATCACAGTTTGGATCAAGCGGACCGAAGTCTCTTGCGAATTTCGCATTTTTTACAACGAGGCGACCTTCACTTGTCATACATGTACCATTTCGAGCGATACGAGTTGGAAGTACGCAGTCAAACATATCAATACCACGAATTGCGCCATCGATTAACGAGTCAGGAGAACCTACCCCCATTAAGTAACGAGGCTTATTATCTGGAAGAAGTGGTGTTGTAAACTCAAGTACACGGTTCATAATATCTTTCGGTTCACCTACAGATAAACCACCTACAGCGTAACCAGGGAAGTCCATTGAAACAAGATCTTTCGCACTTTGACGACGAAGCTCTTCGTACTCTCCCCCCTGTACAATACCGAATAAGCCTTGATCTTGCGGACGTTCATGCGCTTTTAAGCAACGTTCTGCCCAGCGGCTCGTACGCTCTACAGATTTCTTCATATATTCAAAAGTAGCTGGGAATGGTGGACACTCATCAAATGCCATCATAATATCTGAACCTAATGCATTTTGGATTTCCATCGCTTTTTCTGGTGATAAGAATAATTTATCTCCATTTAAGTGATTACGGAAATGAACGCCTTCCTCTTCAATACGACGGAAGTCACTTAAACTGAATACTTGGAAACCACCAGAATCTGTTAAGATTGCACGATCCCAGTTCATAAATTTATGCAAACCGCCTGCTTCACGAATAATTTCATGACCTGGACGTAGCCATAAATGATACGTATTACTTAAAATAATGCCAGAATCCATTGCTTTTAATTCTTCTGGTGACATTGTCTTAACTGTTGCAAGTGTACCAACTGGCATAAATGTTGGTGTATCAAATGAACCGTGCGGCGTATGCACACGACCTAAACGGGCACCCGTTTGTTTACATGTCTTAATAAATTCATAACGAATTGCTGTCATAACTTACTCCTTTTATTTGTTTCTCATTTTAGCGTGAGATGCAACGAACATTGCATCACCGAAGCTAAAGAAACGATATTTTTCTTTTACTGCTTCATTATAAGCATGAAGTACATTATCTCTATTTGCAAATGCACTTACAAGCATAATTAATGTTGATTTCGGTAAATGGAAGTTTGTAATTAAACCATCAATTGCTTTAAATTCATATCCCGGATACATGAAAATATCTGTCCATCCAGAAGCGGCGCAAAGCTTACCTTCATGATTTGTTGCAATTGTTTCTAACGTACGAGTTGATGTCGTACCTACAGTAATAATACGTCCACCATTCTCTTTCACACGATTTAATAATGCCGCTGTCTCTTCAGACATATGATAATATTCTGCGTGCATATGGTGTTCTTCAATCGTGTCTGCAGAAACTGGTCTAAATGTTCCAAGTCCTACGTGAAGTGTAATGAATGCTAACTGAACGCCTTTTAGCTTTAACTTCTCAAGTAACTCTTCTGTAAAGTGAAGTCCCGCAGTCGGCGCTGCTGCTGAACCGATTTCTTTCGCATATACTGTTTGATAGCGATCGCGATCTTCTAGCGTCTCTTTAATATATGGAGGAAGTGGCATTTCCCCAAGTTCATCTAAAATTTCATAGAAGATGCCGTCATATGAAAATTCAAGCTGACGTCCACCTTGATCTGCAGTTCCTGTGCAAGTTGCTTTTAATTTCCCTTCGCCAAAAGAGATAACAGTTCCTTCTTTTACACGTTTCGCTGGCTTTACAAGCGTTTCCCACTTATCACCTTCTTCTTGTTTTAAAAGAAGTACTTCAATGTGCGCGCCTGTATCTTCTTTCACACCGTGCAAACGAGCAGGCATAACTTTCGTTTCATTTAAAACTAAGCAATCCCCCTCATGTAAGTAAGAAAGAATATCCGTAAAATGCTTATGCTCAATATCACCTGTTTCACGGTCTAACACCATTAATCTTGATGTTTCACGCTCTTCTAACGGGACTTGTGCAATAAGTTCTTCTGGTAAATGAAAATCAAACAGATTTATATCCATAGCTATATCCACCTATTTCTTATTTAAATCGATTTATTATATACATAATAAAAGATAATACAATACTTAACACAATACATGTAATGATAGGAAAATAAAAGGTAACGTTTCCTTTTTTTACAAAAATATCGCCTGGAAGCCTTCCAATGAACTTCCAAGCTAATCCAACAACGATGAGTAAGATCCCGGCTGTAATAAGCAGCTTTGGCATCTCCGTCATACTTTTGGTATCTCCATTCCGAAATGTTCATACGCAAGCGGCGTTACAATTCGGCCCCTCGGCGTTCGTTGTAAAAAGCCAATTTGTAATAAATACGGCTCATACACATCTTCAATCGTATGAGATTCTTCTCCAATTGTTGCTGAAACCGTTTCTAATCCAACTGGACCGCCACGGAATTTCTCAATAATACCAAGCAGTAATTTATGATCAATATGATCTAGACCTAATTTATCTACTTGCAGTAGCTCTAATGCCATTTGTGTAATTTCCATCGTAACCGTTCCATTACCACGAACTTGTGCGAAATCACGTACACGTCTTAAAAGACGATTCGCAATACGAGGTGTACCACGAGCACGTCTTGCAATTTCTAATGCAGCTAACGAATCGATTTCAACTTCAAATACTTCTGCTGTACGTTCAACAATCGCAGAAAGCTGATCTACTGTGTAGTACTCTAACCTTGAAAGTACACCAAAGCGGTCACGAAGCGGTGCCGATAATGCTCCAGCACGTGTTGTTGCTCCAACTAATGTAAATGGCGGTAAATCTAGGCGTACAGAACGTGCTGAGGGCCCTTTTCCAATTACAATATCAAGGCAAAAGTCTTCCATCGCAGGATACAATACTTCTTCAATTGATCTATGCAAACGATGAATTTCATCAATAAATAATACATCACCTGGCTGAAGCGCTGTTAATACAGCAGCTAAATCTCCTGGTCTTTCAATTGCGGGACCTGAAGTTGTTCTAACATTAACGCCCATCTCATTGGCAATAATATTCGCAAGCGTCGTTTTACCAAGACCTGGTGGTCCATATAAAAGCACGTGATCTAACGTTTCTTCACGCATTTTCGCCGCTTCAATAAATACTTCTAAATTATGTTTCGCTTTATCTTGGCCAATATACTGACGGAGCGTCTGTGGCCGTAATGAATATTCTAAATCCGCATCTTCATATGCAGATTCCCCTGAAAGGAGACGTTCGTCCATTATACTCACCTCTTACCATTTAGTAAAAGACTAAGTGCCTTTTTAATATACTGATCCGTCGTTAATGCTTCTTTTAATAACTCTGGTACAACACGAGAAACTTCGCGTTCTGCGTATCCAAGTGCGCGCAGAGCTTCCAGTGCCTCATCAAGCTCAGCTGATGAACCTTTATTCTCATCAAAACGTTCTGTGTCTGAGAATAAATCAACAAATGCATCTGGTACGACATCTGCTAGTTTTCCTTTTAAATCTAAAATCATTTGGCGTGCTGTTTTCTTTCCGACGCCTGGGAATTTCACTAAAAACTTCTCATCTTCATGCTCAATCGCTTGAACGACCTGTCCTGTTTGACCAGAAGCTAAAATTGCAAGAGCGCCTTTTGGCCCAATGCCAGACACGCCTAACAACTTTGTAAATAATAAACGCTCTTCACGTGTTTTAAAACCGTAAAGTGCCATAATATCTTCTCTCACATAATGATATGTATAGACACGGATTTCTTGCTTACTTCTTTGAAATACATACGGATTTGGTGTGAAAATTTGATAACCAATTCCATTATGATCAATTACGACATATTCCGGCCCTACATACTCCACGTAACCTGTAACATATTCAAACAAAATACGATCTCTCCCTCTTAAATCATGTATTCCATTTTAACATATTTAATGATAGAAAAGCGAGACTGCCCCAACAAATGTTCTCCACTTGAAACTTCTGTTATTTTCCATTGACAGAAAGGTTAAAGCACCTTAATATACAGAAGTCGATAATGATTATCAATACTAATTAAAGGGGTTACATCAGGATGAAACGTAAGCTATTTATTTTATTTACTATTATGCTTGTTGTTCTTTCTATCGTTGGCTGTTCTTCTCAAAAAGAAGAATCGAAAGCAAAAGAACAATCGAAAACAAAAGTTGTAAAACATGCTAAAGGTGAAGCTACAATTCCAGTAAATCCAAAGAGAATTGTTGACTTATCTGGATCAACAGAAGAACTATTACTTCTTGGACATAAACCTGTTGGTACAGCAAATACATATAAAGATAAAATCCAAAATCACTTAACAGACAAGTTAGATGGAGTAAAAGCAGTAGGTTGGTACTGGGCACCTAAAGTTGATTTAGAAGCTGTTACTGCTTTAAAACCAGACTTAATTATTTTAAACAACCGTCAATTAAAAATTTATGATCAACTAGAAAAGGTTGCACCTACAGTTGTTCTAGAAACAAACTTAGAAGACTGGCGTGGTAAGTTTAAAGAAGTAGGTAAGCTATTTGACGAAGAGAAGAAAGCAGACAAATGGATTGCAGACTACGATAAGAAAGCAGACTCTTTATCTAAAAAAATTAAAGAGAAAACAAAAGATGAGAACTTTATGTTCGTTGCAGTTACACCACAAAACTTCCGTGTATACGGTAGCTTCGGATACGGTGACATCATCTTTAATGACTTAAAACTTCCAGCAACAAAAGGTACGGATTTAAAACAAACGATGGCGCAAGTATCACTAGAAGGTCTAGTTGCATTCCAGCCTGACCAAATGTTTATTGTAAACTTCGGCGGCGAAGCTGATAAAGTTTACGAAGACTACAAAAACAGTGCCGTTTGGAAAGACAATAAAGCAGTTAAAAATAATCACGTATATGAAGTATCAAATGAAGTCTTCAATACGAAAGCATTCAATCCAATCGGAAAAGATATGCTAATTGATGAAATCGCAAAAGAAATTTTAGCTAAAAATAAATAAGAAAAAAAGCAGCTCACCATGAGCTGCTTTTTTTCTTACTTTGAACTGCGTATTGCTTCATTTTTTCAATCGTCTTCACAAAACCTTCTTTTGATTTAATACGAATGCCACGTTTCAATTTCGCACGTTCATAGCTCTCAAGCTTTTTCATATCAATTTGAAAGAAAGAATGGATCGCATTATCATTTTTTGGCACACCTTTGAAAATTTGTAATATCCCTTCCTCTGAAACACCAAAATACCCGCTCGTTTTCAATAACGGAGAAATATCATCAACTTTCTTTTGCAATACAATTTGTACATCATCACGATCAACGAGCTGCCATTCTTTATACTGCTGTAAAAACTTTTCTAAATCCGTCACTTTTTCTGTAAGTATTTCTTCGCTTACTTCGCCATCAACATACATACGCTCTAATAAAATTGTAACCTCAGGTTCTTTTTTCGTTACTTTTGGTACTGGCCCTTCCGCCTTCACATTCGTTTCATAAACGAAACAAAACATCATAACGAAAGCTTGCATCGCAATCAGTATCCATTTCATTTCCGTTCACCTCTTTAAGGAAAGATCATACTTTCATTAGTAGTTTTTCCGGAAATGGGGGTTTTATCCATATTACATTTCTTTCGAAAATATAAAAAATGCAGATAAGGATTCACCTCATCTGCATGTATCATTTACTTTTATATAAAATGAAAGACGCCTGCAAAGCAGGCGTCTTGATGCGTTTACGGCGAGAGACCAGGCGACCACATTCGCGTGTTTAGCACTTAAGCATATCTCTCGTCTTACGTAAATTAGCTCATCGCTTTGCTAATATAACATTAATAAAGTATAAGTGCAACATGTTTATAAAAATATTTTATTTCCTCTTTCATCTAAACAAATTATATGTAAATTATAAATTGATAAATGCAATATATATGTTACAATTAATGTAACAGCGAAATTATAATAAACAGGAGATGGGTAGTGTGAAAAAAATAAAGGATGAACGTCTCATTCTGCAAACGTTAAAAAACGTACGTATTGCTTTTCTTTTTCAATCACTTGGTATAATCGGTATTTTAGGCTATATCGGATTCACTGAAGGAATAGATCAAATTACGAAATCTCCATTATGGCTAGTATTTATTCTTACGAGTATGATCCTTAGTTATTTACAGTTAAGTGTTTCAATTGATGTAGAAGAAAGTGAAAAGGAGATAAAATTAACTCCTTATTACAAAATTGTTTTACGCTCTCTTATTGTAGGAATCGTTATGGCTATTATTTATATCATTTTCAGTCCAGAAAGCCCCCTATTTGAAGCTATTTTAACAGGTGGTATTCTCTTCATATGCTTTTTAGGTTCTTATTCCGTTAGTTATTTCATTAAAAAACGTCGTTTACAAGACGAAGATGAATAAAGAGGAAGGGCTCCCCCTTCCTCTTTTGTTTTGCTATCGCACTGTACCAGTTAAACCGTAACGAATGTCTCTGAACATATTTCCTATATCACGATTAAAATCGTTTGTAACTGTACCGTTACGTAGACGCGTACTCATTGCATCGACACGAGTAAACATATCATTTCTTACAGAAACATATACGTTTCTGTTTCCAACTTCATTTGCAACAGCTTGACGAATTTCGTTCGCCATCGCCGTTTCATTTGTCACTGTGTTACGTGGTTTTACCGCAATCGCTACATCGTTTCCATATACAACTGTAGACACACGGTCTACGTTATTCATACGTTTCACACGATTTGTTATTCTTTCAGCTGTTTTACCATCATTGTTAATGTATGAATTGTTCATTGTAATATTACGAGTTGGATGCGGATTAGCAATTTGTCCATTGTAATTTACATCACGGTAATAATTGTATCCTGTATCGTTACGACCATTTCTATATGTTACATAATCTGTATAACGATCATTACGCGTCACATTATCACGATACTGGTGTGTATCATTATAAGATGTACGCTCGTAATTGTAGTTACGTCCATCCATTGCATTGTTTTTTGGTGTACCACATGCAGCTAATGCACTAGTAACTAACAAAGAAGCAGCAATCACTTTTACTTTCGTATTCAATACAAAAACCCCCTCTGTTAGAATGAGCTTCTCTACTGAAAAGCTCCCTCTTATGATGAGTAACAGAGAAGGTTTTTACACTGTTAATATTTCACTGGGAATTTTCTAGCACTTCATAAAAAAACTGCATTTTCTTAATCAACAAGAATGCAAAAAAGGCGGGAATACTCCCGCCTTTTTAAACTTCTTCTTCGTCCTCTTCTTCTGAAACGGGCTCTCCAAATACATTTGGTGGATCTGGTTGATAATACATCGTTCCTGGCTGTGGTGCATATGCAGACTGAGTTGGTTGATAATATAAAGGATTCGCATATTGCGGACCGCCTGGTTGTGGACTATATAGTCTACTTTCTCCTCCGCATCCACAATCTTCCTCACCCTGCACAAGCGGCGGCATGTTATTATCCATTGGCATCATATTCTGGTTTGGCATAGACGTATGTTGCGGTCCAAACGGCGCTCCTTGCTGATATGGCATTTGATATGGATTTGGTTGTTGATAATACGGATTCGGCGGCATCATGGGCTGTTGATACGGCATTTGATAGGGCATCATATTTGGTGGTTGATTGTTATCCATAATCGGCATCATATTCGGCATTTGATTGTTATCCATAATTGGCATTATATTCGGCATTTGATTGTTATCCATGATTGGCATCATATTCGGCATTTGGTTATTATCCATAATCGGCATTATATTCGGCATTTGATTGTTATCCATAATTGGCATCATGTTCGGCATTTGATTGTTATCCATAATTGGCATCATATTCGGCATTTGATTGTTATCCATAATTGGCATCATATTCGGCATTTGATTGTTATCCATAATTGGCATCATATTCGGCATTTGATTGTTATCCATAATTGGCATTATATTCGGTGGTTGATTGTTATCCATAATTGGCATTATATTCGGCATTTGAATATTTGGCGGTATGACTTGTGGAATAACTACATTTTCTTTCGATACATTTGGCGATACTATATTCCCTACGTTTTCTTTCTTCACTTGTGGTGACACTATATTTCCTACATTTTCTTTTTTCACTTGTGGTGACACTATATTCCCTACATTCTCTTTCTTCACTTGTGGCGACACTATATTTCCTACATTTTCTTTTTTCACTTGCGGCGACACTATATTTCCTACATTTTCTTTTTTCACTTGTGGTGACACTATATTCCCTACATTCTCTTTTTTCACTTGTGGTGACACTATATTCCCTACATTCTCTTTCTTCACTTGCGGCGATATTATATTATTTTTTTTCGTTTGCGGAGAAATGATATTGTTAGGTTTCATTTTACTAATTTGAGGAGCAATTAACTCGCTTCCTTTTTTTATTACATCTGAAATTTTATATTCTTTTTTCGGTTTTATTGGTGGTTGTGGCGGCTGCGGTAATACATTTACCGAAAACTTCGTGTTTTCTTTTTCCGCCGGTTTTTGTTTTTCTATCACAGGTGGTTTTTGAATAACAGACGGTTTTTCAACTGGTTTTTCTTTTTGAATTGGCTGTTCTTTTTGCACCTCTTTTTGCGGCTTTACCTGCATCTCCTTCTGTGGTTTCACCTGTACTTCTTTTTGTGGCTTTACTTGCATCTCTTTCTGCGGTTTTATTTGCACTTCTTTTTGTGTTTGTTGCATAGCTGGCTGCTGTGTAATTGGTGCTGATTGATACGTAACTTCTTCCTCATCTTCTATTCCAAGCGGAGTTGGTGTTGCTGCAAATTCTTTTTGCTGCACTTCTTTTACGTATTGCTTTGGAGGCGCTGAACCTGCTCCAGCCTGTTGTTTCATGTGAACACTCTTTGATGGCACTTTAATTTTCATACCTGGCATGATTAAATCTGGATTACTAAGTTGTGTATTTGTTTTTTTCAACGTGTCAAAATCCACTCCGTACTTTTTCGCAATTTTCCAAAGGGTATCCCCTTTTTGCACGATATGAATTTTCAAATTTTCCCCCTCCTGTATAACTTATCTATAAGTAACAAATCTCATGAAGTAACTCTTTCTAAATAACATTAACTTCTTTTTACTTTTATCACTTCTTCGATTTTCAATATCATTCGAAGTGGAATAAGCATAAAGAACCACAATGATTTCTTCAAAACAATGTATGCCCATTTCGTTCTCGTTATGATTATATGTATGAAAAAAAGCAACGGGAATACCGTTGCTTTACACACGCTCTAACATACGATTTAATGCAAGAACTGCTTCTGCCGTTACTTGTTTGTCTACGCTAATAACGTTAATTTCTTCTCCTCTTTCTATCGTTTCAAGTGTCCATAATAAGTGAGGCAGATCTATTCGATTCATCGTTAAGCACGGACACATAAATGGATTAAGCGAAACAATTTCTTTATCTGGATGTTGCTGAATAATTCGATTCACTAAATTCATTTCTGTACCAATCGCCCATTTGCTACCAGATGGCGCTGATTCAATCATATCAATAATATATTTCGTTGAGCCTGCATAATCTGAAGCAGCTACAACTTCATAGCAACATTCTGGATGTACAATAATATTCATATTAGAATGATTTTTTCGTACACTCTCAATATTCTTCACTGTAAAATTTTGATGAACAGAACAATGTCCTTTCCATAAAATCACTTGAATTTCTTCTATATCCCCATCGTACTCTAATGAATCTGTGTGCGGGTCCCATACTGCCATTTTATCTAACGGGATACCTAGATCGTACGCTGTATTTCTCCCTAAATGTTGGTCTGGTAAAAAGACGAGACGTTCTTTTTGAGTAAACGCCCAAGATACCATTTGCTTTGCATTAGAAGAAGTTACTGTTGCTCCTCCGTTACGACCACAAAACGCTTTAATTGCAGCTGTAGAGTTCACATATGTTAACGGAATCATCGTATCTCCAAATAATTTAGTGAGCTCTGTCCATGCTCTTTCTGTTTGTTCAATATCTGCCATATCCGCCATCGAACAACCTGCACGCATATCTGGTAAGATGACAACTTGATCATCTGTCGTCAACATATCTGCTGTTTCCGCCATAAAGTGTACCCCGCAAAACACAATGTATTTTGCGTCTTTATTGCTCGCTGCAACTTGCGCAAGTTGAAGTGAATCCCCTGCTGCATCTGAAAATTGTACCACTTCATCTTTTTGATAATGATGCCCTGGAATGAATAACATTTTCCCCATTTTCTCTTTAATTTCACGAACACGCTTTTCCATATCTTCCGTTGACATTGTGTAATAATGCTCTGGTAACATCGTTTCAATCGGCTGTACTTTTTCTAAAATACTCATATACGTTTCTCCCCCTCTAAGCCACTTTCCTTACTCTTCAATATTGAAACTAATATCAAGTGCTTTCACTGAATGTGTTAACGCTCCAAGTGAAATATAATCTACCCCTGTTTTTCCGTATTTCGATAAACCTTCAATTGTGATGCCCCCTGAAGCTTCCGTAACGATGGCACTTGGTACAATCTTTGAAAACTCCCGGATTTCATCTGGCGTACGATTATCGAACATAATAATATCCGCACCAGCAGCGACAGCCTCTCTCACCTGTTCCTCAGTTTCTGTTTCCACTTCTACCTTCACCATATGTCCTAACTTTTCTTTTACTGATGTAACAGCTTTTGTAATAGAACCAGCAAAAGCAATATGATTGTCTTTAATCATGACACCATCATATAAACCGAAGCGATGATTAAATCCACCGCCGCACACGACTGCATACTTATCAAACATACGTAGTCCTGGCATCGTTTTTCGCGTATCACAAATGCGAGTATGACTACTATCTAAAGCAAGAACCGCTTTACGCGTCATCGTCGCTATTCCACTCATACGCTGAATAACGTTTAATATAACGCGCTCTGCTGTTAATAACGATGCGATTGGACCTTGCACTGTTGCAATAATTTCTCCTTTTTCTACAAGATCCCCATCTTTTTTATGAAGCTCTATTTCAATTCTCTCATCAATTAATTTAAATCCTGATTCAATTACTAAACATCCTGCAAAGACCCCTGTATCCTTCGCAAGAAACGTTCCTTTCGAAAGCAAGTTATCTGGAAAAATAAGCTGAGATGTTACATCTCTTTCTCCTATATCTTCTAAAAAAAATCGGTTTAATGCTTCTTTAACTTTTATCGTGTTCATAAAGCCCCTCTTCCCCTCATCACACAAGTTGTAGTTTTCTCTTTACTCGAACAATCTCTTTCTTTCCTATATTTCTATCTGGATAATCACTCCGGTAATGCCCGCCAATACTTTCTTCTCTTTGCAAGGCTGACACAACTATAAGCTCACAAACCGTTAACATATTAATAAGCGTTATCTCTTCATTCGTAAGAACATCATGTTGTAATATCATATTTCGAACACCATACTTACTAAACCATCTCTTCGCATAAGATAAACTTTGCTCTGTTCGCACAATCCCAACATATTTCATCATGCATTTTTGTATTTCTTCTTTCGTCGGTAAATGATTCAGAACGATAAACTTTTCTTCCTTTTCAGCTAGCATGTTCACCTTTTCTTTTGTCTCTCTAGATAAAATGTGTCGTCCGATTCTTTTTCCAAACACAAGACCTTCTAATAATGAATTACTCGCTAATCTATTTGCACCATGAACTCCGTTACAAGCTACTTCACCGACTGCGTATAAGTTCGGAATAGACGTCTCTCCATCACAGTTCGTTTTCACGCCGCCCATGTGAAAATGAGTACCAGGCACGACTGGAATAAGTTTTTTATTTATATCGACTCCATTTGTTTTACATATCGATGACACGGTCGGAAAGCGTTGTTCAAAGTTTTGAATCATTTCGATGTTTAAGTACACTTTTTCACCCGCAAGTAGCTGTTCATGAATAGCCCGTGCGACTACATCACGAGGTGCTAGATCCTGTTCGGAATGTATATCCATCATAAAACGCTGCCCTTTTCCATTTATAAGGACAGCTCCTTCTCCGCGAACAGCTTCGGACACGAGGCCGGAACAACGCCCACCCGCGTATAACATCGTCGGATGAAATTGTATAAACTCTAAATCTACAAGCTCTCCGCCTGCACGGTACACCATTGCAAGTCCGTCGCCTGTAATCGTCTCATCATTAGAAGTAAAGGCGTATAAACCGCCAATACCGCCTGAAGCTAACACCGTACAATCTGCATTGTAACGTTTCAATTCTCCTTTATTGTTGCGAGTTAAAGCCCCAACACATTTATCTTTTTCTATAATAAAATCGAGCACCATTTCCTGTTCCACTACCGTAACGTATGGAGCTACTTCTTGAATAAGATGCTCTAATAAATTCTTTCCTGTTGCATCGCCACCTGCATGTAAAATACGACGTTTTCGATGCGCTCCTTCTTTTCCAAGATGAGGACCTGTTTCATCTCCATCAAATTTCATTCCTCTTTCAATAAGGTTATTAATTTCTTTCGGTCCCTCCTCGACTAAATAACGGACCACTTCTTCATTGTTATAATGACACCCTGCTACTAATGTATCTTCAAAATGATCATTAGGATTGTCATATGTAGCTACCGCTGCGGCAATTCCACCTTGAGCTAAATGTGTATTATTATTACGTTTCGTCTCCTTTGTGATAATAATCACATTCTTTTCGTGACAAATCTCTTTTGCAACACGAAGTGCCGCAACACCACTTCCAATAATTAAGACATCTGCACTTGGCATAATTGTTGCCTCCTACTTTACACTTTTCAACTGTCTTGACACCTATATTTACATAGTTTTAAAATAATGACAAGAGTTTTTTTATAATTCTTATTTTCACTACCATTTAAAAAGTAAAAGAACTGTAACTCTTACTAGAGAGAGGAACTTATATGATGATATATCTTGACTATGCAGCTACTACACCTATGAGCGAGGAAGCGTTACAAACATATATGAAAGCAGCGTCGCAATACTTCGGAAATGAACAAAGTTTACATGATATTGGAGGAACAGCTGCTTCTTTATTACAAGTTTGCCGAAAAACATTTGCGGAAATGATTGGAGGAAAAGAACAAGGAGTATTTTTCACAAGTGGCGGATCGGAATCAAACTATCTTGCGATTCAATCACTTCTAAATGCCCGAACTAAGAAGCATATTATTACGACACCTATGGAACATGCATCCATTCGAAGTTATTTTCAATCTCTAAAATCAAAAGGCTATACGATCACTGAAATTCCTGTTGATAAAAGCGGACTCCTTTGTTTAGTAGATTTAGAGGCAGCTATTACAGAAGATACTGCGCTAGCAAGTATACAGCATGGAAACTCTGAAATCGGAACCGTTCAAAACATTACAGAAATCGGGGCACTTTTAAAAAAATATAATGTTTTATTTCATACAGATTGTGTGCAAACGTTTGGTAAACTGCCTATCCATGTTTTTGAGATGGGCATTGATAGTCTTTCTGTTTCAGCACATAAAATATACGGACCAAAAGGTGTCGGCGCTTGCTACATAAATCCGCAATCTCGCTGGGAGCAAGTATTTCCGGGAACTTCTCACGAAAAAGGATTTCGCCCAGGTACAGTGAACGTTCCCGGCATCGCATCTTTTTTAACAGCTGCTGAAAATATATTAAAAACTCAATGGGAAGAAAGTTTACGTTTTAAAGAGTTACGCTCCTACTTTTTAGGGCAAATACAAACACTTCCGCTAGAAATTGAAGTAGAAGGTCATTCTACTTCTTGTTTACCACATATTGTTGGGGTTACAATAAAAGGAATAGAAGGTCAATATACTATGCTAGAATGTAATCGCCATGGTATCGCCATTTCCACCGGAAGTGCTTGCCAAGTCGGTAAACAAGAACCTTCGAAAACTATGCTTGCAATTGGAAAAACGTATGAAGAGGCCAAACAATATGTCCGCTTCTCTTTCGGACAACAAACAACGAAAGATCAAATTGATACTACTATTCATGCACTACACACAATTGGAAATCAATTTTATAGAGGTGTTAAATCATAATGAAACAAAATGACCAAAAAAAGATTTTAGGTGAAGAAAGACGACAGCTTATCCTTCAGTGGCTTCTCGCTGCAAATGAGCCGTTATCTGGGAATGAACTATCGAAGAAGACAAACGTAAGTAGGCAAGTTATCGTGCAAGATATTTCCTTGCTTAAAGCACGAAACGAACCAATTATTGCGACTGCCCAAGGCTATTTATATTTAAAACCACAAGAGAAACAACAAGCTTTTGAACGCGTAATCGTATGCCAGCACAAACCAGCAGAAGTACGTCAAGAACTTACAATGCTTGTTGACCACGGCGTTACGATTAAAGATGTAAAAGTTGAGCATCCTGTATACGGTGACTTAACAGCATCCATCATGGTAAGCAATCGCTTTGATGTAGAGCAATATTTACAAAAAATCGAAAACACAAATGCTTCCTATCTTTCACAACTAACAGATGGTATTCACTTACATACAATTGAGGCAGATTCTAAAGAAAAGTTAGATGCTGCTTGTGAGGCGTTAGATAAAGCAGGATTTCTGGTTTATTAATGTAAGGCACAGAGTTTTTATCATTCTCTGTGCTTTTTTAATGCTATAATATTGTAATCAATCGTAAAGGAGATCAAATATGGGAATTGAACTCGTTCACTTTAGCATTGGCAAACCGAAACAAATGAAATATGGCGAAGATAAAGAAATGATAACAGGTATATGTAAAGACCCTACAGAAGAGGCCTTTCTCTCAAAAGACGGATTTCGTGGTGATGATGTAGCGGATTTAAAACATCACGGCGGTCCTGATCGTGCTGTTTGTGTGTACCCACACGAGCATTACGCACTATGGGAAGAGGAATTTCAAACTACGCTTCCAGCTTCCACATTTGGCGAAAACATTACCGTAACAAATATGTTAGAGCGTGATGTTTGCATCGGAGATACATATCAACTAGGTGAATCAATCATTCAAGTGACACAATCAAGAGTACCTTGTAGCACAATTTCAAAACGTCTTGGCATCCCTGGCATACTGCCACGCATTGTAGCAACTGGATTTACAGGCTACCTATGCCGCGTTCTTCAAGAAGGTACTGTACGTAAAGATTCTAAAATTACATTACTAGAACGTCAACCGAGCAATATTTCTGTTTTGTTCTCTAACGAAATTTATTTTCATAATAGAAAAGATAAAGATGGCGTTGAAAAAATTCTTGCCGTTCCAGAACTAGCTGATATTTGGCGTGGTCAGTTAGAAGATCGTCTTGCGAAGTTAAAATAAAGAATCACACCAGGTAAAACAGTATTGAGTCCATCATACCAGATGGACTCTTTTTATTTTCTCTTCCTTCACGTCCAAACATATAAAAATATATTTCATATTATATATGGACAACCTTTAATTCTTATATGTGAAGGGAGTGATTAATTATGGCGGATTACTTCTTAAAAAATGGAAAAAAATATTATAAGAAAAATGATCGTCCATGTAATTCTTCAAATTCAGATTCAAATAACTGTTTTATACAGAACTATACTATTTTCGGCACGGGAAATACCCCTCAAGATCTTGATATAACAACTGGAATTCCTCGAACTGTATTTGAAAACTTCACTAAAAATCATAATAAGACACTTATTAAATTTAGTTTCAGTCCTGCATTTGCAACAACGATTAGATTAACAATTGCAAGATTAAACCATCGCTCTCCACTTACATTTACCTTAACACCAGGAGATATTAAAACATTTTTAGTAGAAGATGTTGAGAGTATTACTTTCTCAGATACTGTAGCTCCATCTACACTCAATCTATTAATACAACAAACGAATTGTATTTGCTGCAGTAATTCGAACAATGATGAATCCTACTATTATAATAGTTGTAATGATGCGTACTAAAAACACGACAAAAGAGTTACCTATTCCTAACAGAAAGCCGTCCTAAATATCTTTTAGGACGGCTTCTTTATTTTGCTAGCTTAATTAATCACTTACTTCAATAGAATCGATAGCTTACTCTGCCTCAAACCGAAAAACAGCTTTTCATTTCAATCAAGTTTAACAACAGCTCCCCTCTACAACCAATAAGAAGAATAACTTCCCAACACAGTAACAGAAAAACCGAGTGCTTCAAGTTCCATCGTTACGCCTGGCAATAATACGTCATCATATGCTTTATCGACATCGATTAAGAAAAAGTAATTTCCAAGACCTGTTTTCATCGGACGCGATTCGATTTTTGATAAGTTTAATTTTCTCCATGCGAAAGCTGATAACACTTGATATAGGGCACCTGCATAATCTGCAGGTAACGTTATCATAAGCGTCGTTTTCTCTCCGCGATTCTCTCCGTTATTCGGGAGTACTGCTTTCTTTTTCTTATGGAGTACTAGGAAACGTGTGTGATTATTTTTATGCGTATGAATACTACGCCTCACAATTGTTAATCCGTATTTTTCTGCAGCTGCTTCATTTGCAATAGCAGCAACTTTCTCTTCAGGATGTTCTTTCACATATTGCGCAGCAGCACTTGTGGATGTCATATCTCGAACAGTTACTCCTTTTAATTCTTCATTTAAAAATTTATGGCACTGTGCAATGGCATGCGGATGAGAATGCACTGCATATACTTCACCCCACACTTCTGCATACTGCGGATGTACAAGTAAATGCTGCTGAATTGGTACTGTAATTTCTCCTACAATGGAAAGCGGCTGCTCATGTACAAGGTAATCAACCGTTATATTCACTGAACCTTCTATTGCATTTTCTAACGGTACAACTGCGAAGTCTACATTTTCATTTGCAGCTGCATCTATACAATCTGGAATCGTTCGATACGGTACATGCTCTGCTTCCGGAAAAAAACGACTCACCGCCATATTTGTAAATGTTGCTTCTGGTCCTAAATATCCTACTCGAATCATCGTTTTTTCCCCTCTTTTTCGTTTTCTTACTGTTATACCATACTTTTTTATATTCTTCTATGTAAATTTCGAATATTAAAAAAAGACTAGCATTCGCTAGTCTAAATGTTTCTTATATTCTCTTTGAGCGAAGAAGAAATAAATGATACATGCTGCGATATAAAACAGAATGAACAAACCTACTTTTCTTAATGATCCATCCATAAAAAGCGTATTATGAAACGTATATAACGCAACTGCACTGTGCATACTCCCTACTATAATTGGCGCAAAAAATAGCATACATAATTGCCAACGAGAAATTTTCCATACTTCTTCCTTCGTCATTCCAAGTTTAGAGAGTACACCATACTGCTTTCGGTCCGATGCAATATTATGGAACCATTTAAAATAAACGATACTACATGAAGTAAGAAAGAATAATATACTAATAAATGAGCCTACAAATAGAGTAATATCGCCGCCTTCTTTCATATTTACATACAACTCCATATTGCTTCGAAATGCATTATTATCTTGTTTCATATGTTTCCGTAAATCTTCATTTAATTTCTTCGTCTTTTCGATATTTGGTAATGTGTAGCCTCTATATATCATTTTTTCAGAATCAGGAACCTGATTTGCTATACTATCAAAATCTTCATCATTCATAACGAAGAACAGACCATTAATGTACGAAGGATGATGGTTAAATTGAACCCCTTCTTTCTGACCGTTAAATACGAATTGATATGGTTGATTCATTACTTGCAATTGAATCTCTTTTTGATTATATACATTCGAATTATTGTATTTATTATAATAAACGAGTGTCACTGTACCTTTTTTAGGACGATACGTTTTCTGTTTTTGTTTCCTTGCTTCTTGGTTATATTCACTTTCTTTTATAAGCGGTACTATTGTTGTTTCTCCTTTACTAGACTGAAAGGATGCATACACTCCAACAAAACTCATATATTGAAAATCGTCATACTCATATTGATGCAGTAATTTTTCAACCGCACCTTCCTCAAAGACTTCATGAGTAGAAATACCTTTTTCTATGTACGAAAACGAGTGTACCCCTCCAGTTCGCCACATATCTTGCATGCTAGAAAAATATAAGAACACCGTACCTGTTGCTGTAACTACAAACGTCGTTGCCATAGACATCAGAAAGAAAAAGCGACCATTTTCCTTCATTCGATGTGACAATTGATTCACTATAAATAAATACGGATATGTATACATAATCTTTTTATTTCGCTTTATCATTTCTAACACTTGGGTAGCTCCATGTGTAAAAGAAAAGTACGTTCCAAAAAAGACAAGTATAGACACAGGGAAAAAGTATATCACTATCGTAGCCATCGTCACTTGTAGCGCCAACGCATATCCGCCCACTAAACAAGCAAAGCCGAATAAACAGAGCCACTTTGATGTTTTCTTCTCTTTTTTATCTGTTCGAAATTCTTTCAACAACCGAATGATTTTTATATTCCATATACGTAAAGCACTTATAAAAGATAACAAAATAAAAACGACCATATATGTAATAAATGTTACACCAATCGCCCTTACGTCAAATATGACAGGGAGTTCTTTCGGAAGCCCCAGTAACATACTAAATACCATAAAAAAGAGTTTTAAAAATATCATACCAAGCCCAATACCGAAAATATTCGCGAAGACCCCGATTAAAATTTGCTCGGTCATAATCACTCCTATTACGTTAGACTTCGTTGCTCCCATTAACATATATAACCCTAATTCTTTCTTACGTGCTTCTATGAAAATAGAAGTAGAGTACAAAATAAATATGACGAAAAAAGAAATGATTATAACATTACATATGATAAGTCCCCAGCGTACGTTTTGATACCACATCGTCTCTTGCATATATGGATGCACAATGACAGACATATATGCGTAAGAAGCAAATATTGCAAAACAACTACTTAAGAAAAACACTTTATAATTACGCCAATTTCCTTTTATATTTTGCAGCGCTAGTTGCCGAATTTTCATCTATCGTCCTCCTGTAACTTACTACATAGGCAAAAAGCTAGAGGTTCCCCTAGCTTTTTACGTGTTTTAAATATCCTCTTTGTGCGATCATAAAGTAAATGGCAGAAGCTAAAATGTATGCTCCAATTACAAGCGCGCCTGATTTCCACAAATCAATATAAAGCATTTTTCCTAACGTATGAAGAGCAACTCCACTATGAATGGAACCGATTAAAATTGGGATAAAGAAGATAACTCCCATTTGTCGAATCGCAATTTTGCGAATTTCTTTATCTGTCATACCGATTCTCTTTAACGATTTAAATTGAATACGATCTTGTTCTTTATCGTTAAACCATTTAAAGTATGTCATACTACAAGCGAAGAAGAAGAACAGTACCGCTACGAAGAAACCGATGAACATTGTAATTGCTCCACCTTCTCTTATATCCTTATACGCAAACACTGAATTTCTCAATTCTCCTTGCTTTTCTGGTGCAATTTCATTTTTCAAATCTAATACAAGATCTTCTGTAATTTTCCAATCCTCAATATAATAACCATAATATTTCGTCTTTTCTTCATCTGGTACGAGTTTTGCATATTTCTCAAAATCTTGTTCATTTACAACGAGATATTCACTATCATTAAAAACAGAATACTGCGTTGGGGCATTTAATTGAACAGACTGCTTTTGTCCGTTAATTGTAAATTCATACGGTTTCGTACGGTCTATCTTCATCAGTTCATTTGACATATCAACCATAACCATCGTTGCACTACCCATTGCATTATGAATTTCTGAAGGTTGCTCTCTCTTTTGTTTACGCACTTCCGCATTATATTCTTTTTCTGAAATAATCGTCATCGGTACTTCATGTTCACTATTAAACAACGTTATTTTCTGTGTTGCTGGTAGTTTAACGTAGGTTACTTTTCGTGCATCTTCAAACCCGTGTCTCTTCACAAGCTCCTGTACCTTTTCTTCATTAATAAGGCTATATGTATTTAACCCCTTTTCCTCATATGAAATAGCATGTGGTGTAAGTTCTACCGTTTTCGCACTCAAATTTTCAAAATATACGTAAAGCGTGCCAACTGCCGAGGATACAATCGCCGTAATAATAGAAATTACAAATAGAAAACGAGCATTATCTTTCATTTTATAAATAAGGTTGCTAAGAACAAACATATTTGGATACGTATAGAAAGATTGCTTTCTTTTTTGTAATGCTTTTAATACAACTGTACTACCTTGTGTAAATAGTAAATACGTTCCGCCAATTGTCAGTCCTACCACCGGTAAAAAGAGGATGAGGAAATTCAGAAACGTTACTTGGAAGCTAAGTACATATGCAACAATAATACATCCTATACCAACTACACATAACCATGTAAATGCAAATGGCTCTACTTTTTGCTTTCTTGCCTCTCTTAATAAATCAATAATTTGCAAGCGTCCTACTGTCCAAACACTAAACAATGATAGGATTAAAAATAGAATAAAGTATACACCAGCTGTAATAAGAACTGCTTTACTATTCCAAACAAGTGGAAGTGTCTTATCTATTTTTAATAATACGCTTAACGCTTGGAAAAATAATTTTGAACAAAGCATTCCAACCCCAATACCAACTACAATTGCAATACTACCTAACATCAGTTGCTCTAATATAATCATTCGGCCGAGCTGCGATTTCGTTCCGCCTATTAATGTTAGTAGACCAAACTCTTTTTTTCTTGCTCGTAAAAACGTTGAATTTGCATATAAAATAAAGAGTGCCGAGAAGATGACCACAATATAATTCATCGATTCTAATCCTTTTGTGATCATCTTTCTCATACTAATATTACCGCTTACGACATCTGGATGATAAATAAAAGAAGCATACATAAAAAATACGACAATCGATAAACAACTACTTATAAGAAACGCTTTATAGTTACGCCAATTTCCTTTTACGTTATTAAGCGCGAGCTGGCGAAAGTTCATGATATTCTCCTCCTAGCATCGCAAGTACGTCCAGAATTTCTTGGAAAAAGGCTTGTTTCGTTCTTCCTTTATGTATTTCCGAGAAAATTTCTCCATCGCGTATGAAAAGGATACGTTCACAATAACTAGCCGCTACTGGATCGTGCGTAACCATTGCAATCGTTACTTTCTTTTGCTCGTGTAAATCTTGCAGGGCTCCCATTAGCGATTTCGCTGACTTTGAGTCTAAGTTTCCAGTTGGCTCATCTGCTAAAATTAACGTCGGTTCATGAATGATTGCTCTCGCTGCTGCTGCACGTTGTTGTTGTCCCCCAGATACTTCGTATACTTTTTTATTTAAAATTTCTTCGATGTTTAAAAACTTTGCAATTTCCAGTACTTTCGCATCGATTTCATTTACAGATTTCTTCGCCATTACAAGTGGTAAAATAATGTTTTCTTTAATGGATAACGTATCAAGTAAGTTAAAATCTTGGAAGATGAATCCTAAATGTGTACGGCGAAACTCCGCTAATTTTGCAGCACGCATTTGATTAATTTCTTCACCATTTACAAGCACATGACCTGAAGTTTGCTTATCAATTGTTGCTAATAAATTTAAAAGCGTCGTTTTTCCGCTTCCTGAAGGGCCCATAATCCCTACAAATTCGCCTTCTTCTATTTTAAAATTTATATCGTTTAAAGCAGTCGTCGCTACTGAACCTTTTGATTGGTACACCTTCGTTAAGCCTTTTACTTCAAGAACACTCATTTCTAATCCCCCTATGTTTTCTTCTTACATTTACTATAAGAAAAATAAGAAAAAGAAACGAGTGATTTCCCTTACAAAACGTTTTGTTATCTTACAGTTTTGTCATTTTTCTCATCAATGTATGATATTCTTCATCTTTTGCAAATTGGAACGTGAATGTTGTCCCTTCTCCTTCAGCCGATTGGACATACATTCCATGATGTAAATTATCACAAATTTCCTTCGTAATATATAAGCCCATCCCAGTCGCTTCTCTCGTTTTACGTCCATTTATTCCCGTAAAAAATGGATCAAATATGCGCTTTACGTCTTGCTCTGGAATACCAATTCCATTGTCCTTAATATGTAATAACACCTTTTGATTTTTCTCTTCAATTTGAAATTGAATTTCTTTTTTCTCTGCCGCTGAAATTTTTGTATACTTGATTGCGTTTACAACAATTTGACCTATAGCAATACTCAGCCATTTTCTATCAGATGCAACCATACAAGTATCTTCTTCAAACATCACTTTCGGAAATACAGACGATTGAATGAAGGATTTTCGATTTTCATTAATAATACCTCGCACGACATCTATAACATTTACTACTTCTACCTTATAATCTTTCGCAAACTGCTCTAGTCTTGCCATATGTAACGCTAAATCTAAACCATTTAGTATACGGTTATTTTCTTCACGAATACTTTCAACTGTTGCTCTTGCCTCACGATGCTCTTTGCCAAACTTCTGCAACAATAATTCAATAACAGATACTGGTGTTTTCATTTGGTGAATCCATTGGTTCATAAATATCATTTGTTGTTGCTCTTTCGTATGCTGTTTATGAACTTCATTCATATATTGCTGTCTTAATAACGTAAAAGATTCAACGACCATTTCTTGCTCTGATGTATAAGATTCATCAATAAGTAAAGAGTCATGTAATGTATTTCCACCAGTAACATACTTTTCGATCCTCTTTAAAAACACACTCCGTTTTCGGTAATCGTAAATGAGGTATACAGTAAACACAACTGTTCCTAATAAAAGTCCATATAACCACGTACTCCAATCAATGGATTTCTTTTCCAAAAGACTTTGCAACTGTAAAACGAGCCCAAATAAACAAAGGCTAACAATATAAGAAAGAATTAAAGAAAAGCGGTCCATAAGGTAATTTTTAACCTTCATGCCCTTCGCCCCACTCCGTAAGAAGCGCATAACCATATCCACGTTTCGTTACAATTGCATTTTTAATGCCTAACTCCTCTAGTTTCTTCCTTACACGTTTTACATTTACGGTTAATGTATTATCATCCACAAATGCTACTTCATCCCATAGAGCTTCTAACAGTTCTTCGCGCGATACATATTGATTCACCTGTTTCATTAAACACTCTAATAAGTAAAATTCATTTTTTGTCAGTTCAGTTTGTTGTCCTTGCCACTCAACAATATGCTGAGACGGGAATAACAACAGTCCATTTACACCTAAACAATCACTCTCAGCAGCAGAAGCATACTCTCCGTAACCACGGCGAAGTGCACTCTTCACCTTTGCCATTACGACATCTAAATGGAATGGCTTCGTAATATAATCATCACCGCCATTTTCAATCGCCATTACTTGATCCATTTCTCCTGTTCTTGCAGAAACAAAAATAATTGGCGCATTCGATACAGTACGAATTTGACGACACCAATAAAAACCGTCAAAGTACGGTAAATTAATATCAAGTAACACGAGATGAGGATTCACTTTTACAAACTCATCTTTTATTTGACGTAAATCACTTGCTCTAAATGATTGATAGCCATACCTTTCTAAATGCTCTTCCAATATTCCCGCGATTTTCTCATCATCTTCTACAATTAATATTTTATACATGCTCGTTTTCTCCCCATAAAAAATTCTTCTAAAACCACTCCCTTTTTATTATAAATTGAAAATTTAATTAGTGGGGATTTTTTCCTATATAAATCCGATTTTTACGATATAAAAAAAAGACTGCCGTATTTCGGCAGTCTTAATCGATAAATTCAAATTCATATTCAAGAATTTTTACAATATCTCCGTCTTTCGCACCACGTGCACGAAGCGCTTCATCAATACCCATTCCGCGCATTTGACGAGCGAAACGACGTATAGATTCATCACGTGAGAAGTCTGTCATCTTGAATGTTTTCTCGATATCGTAACCAGAGATAACAAACGTGCCATCACTTTCACGTGTAATTTCAAATTTAACACCTTCAGTATCAAATTTGTACATTACACTTGTATCAGACTCATCCGCAACTTCATGTATTGGGAATTCTGGTGTTGTTTCTATTAAGTTCGCTACTTCAAACAGTAAGTCACGAACACCTTGTCTTGTTACAGCTGAGATTGGGAAGATTTTTACTTCGTCTCCCACTTTCTCTTTAAATGCTTGTAAGTTTTCTTCTGCATCTGGCATATCCATTTTGTTTGCAACAACAACTTGTGGACGCTCAGTTAAGCGAAGATTGTATTCTTTTAATTCATTATTAATCGTTACGTAATCTTCATATGGATCACGGCCTTCTAAACCAGACATATCAATAACATGCACGATTACACGTGTACGCTCAATATGACGTAAGAATTGGTGTCCAAGTCCGACGCCAGCATGTGCGCCTTCAATTAGTCCTGGAAGGTCAGCCATAACGAAGCTGCGGTTATCACCCGTTTCAACAACACCAAGATTTGGAACGATTGTTGTGAAATGATACTCTGCAATTTTCGGACGCGCTGATGATACAACAGATAATAATGTAGATTTACCTACACTTGGGAATCCAACAAGTCCAACGTCTGCTAGTACTTTAAGTTCTAGAATAACATCACGCTCTTGACCTGGTTCCCCGTTCTCAGCGATTTCTGGCGCTGGGTTCGTAGCTGTTGCGAAACGTGAGTTACCACGGCCACCGCGGCCACCTTTTGCAATTACAGCAGTTTGTCCATGCGTTACTAAATCGGCAAGAATTTGACCAGTTTTTTCATCTTTTACTACTGTTCCTGGTGGAACCTTTACAAGTAAATCTTCAGACTTACGTCCGTGCTGACCTTTACTCATTCCGTGCTGACCGCGATCAGCTTTGAAATGACGTTGGTAGCGGAAGTCCATTAATGTACGTAAGCCTTCCTCAACTACGAAAACAACATCTGCACCTTTACCACCGTCGCCACCTGCTGGGCCACCTTTTGGTACATACTTCTCACGACGATACGCAACCATACCATTACCACCGTCGCCGCCTTTTACATATATCTTGACCTGATCTACAAACATTATTTCACCACACTTTTTTCAATTGGTTGTAATATAACTGAGACTTCTTCGTCTCGCACTGTATAAGAAATGGAATACCATTTATTGTTTTGGGTCGCAAGCCAATTCTGTAGTTCTTCTACACTCGTTAGCTTACCACGAAAATCAAAAAAGAAACGAGCATTATCCGCGTCACATTCAATTGTGATACAAACATAATTTTCAACATATACGTCTAAACTATGCTGAAGCATCGAGAAAAATTGATTCGTCCATGTACATACAGTCTCATCTAAGTGAGATAAGTTATGTAATTTCCCTAATACTTCGTACTCCAATAAGCACGGCTGCTGTTTCCAATTATATGTTAAAATCCACTCTGAAAATAAAGGCATTGATAGCCCCATCAGATTGGATTCTTGTCTCGCTTCTTGGACAAAACGATCGATGAGACTATGAATTTCTTCCACTTTTCCAAGGGAAAGGTTTCCTTTCACCATCTGCATACGATTGAGCCAATCATGTCTTGAATGGCGCAATGCATCTATAATTGTCCATTTTTCATTCATTTAGATACCCCTTAATATAGAAAAACTCTAACCTGCACTCAGGTTAGAGTTTTCCGTGAGTTCTTATGCTTCTTGAGCAACAGGATATACGCTCACTTGTTTGCGGTCACGACCAAGACGCTCAAAGCGTACTACGCCGTCAACTTTCGCGTATAAAGTGTCATCGCCACCACGACCAACGTTAACACCTGGATAAATTTTTGTACCGCGTTGACGGTAAAGAATTGAACCACCTGTAACCGTTTGACCATCTGCGCGTTTAGCACCAAGACGTTTTGACTGAGAGTCACGACCGTTCTTTGTACTACCTACACCTTTCTTAGATGCGAAAAACTGAAGATCTAATCTTAACATACGTTACACCTCCTGCACTTTTTCTATTAAACGGATATACTTTCCGTAATCAAGTTCGATCGTCTTAAGCGAAACAACTAATCCTTCTAAAAGTGTTTGTGCTTTTTCTGCTGTATGAACGTCTAAATCATTAGGCAATTCATACGTTAAGAATCCGCCATCACTTCCGAGTTCAATAGTTGCTTGCACATTACAAAGTTCTTCCACTGCATTTATAGAACCAAACACAACCGCTGTAGTTCCAGCACAGACAAGGTCTTGTCCATGTGGCGCATAATCGGCATGTCCAGTCATTTTAAATGATTGGATACTTCCTAATTTCGTGCGACTTATCGTAATTTTAATCATGTTAACCAGAATTAAGCGTTGATAGCTTCAACAACTAGCTTAGTGTAAGGTTGACGATGACCTTGTTTCTTACGATTGTTCTTTTTCGCTTTGTATTTGAAAACGATAATTTTCTTAGCGCGACCTTGTTTTTCAACTTTCGCAGTAACTGTTGCACCTTCTACAACTGGGCTACCAACTTTAACGTTTTCGCCACCAACGAAAAGAACTTTGTCAAAAGTAACAGTTTCACCAGCTTCAACATCTAATTTTTCAATGTAGATTGCTTGACCAGCTTCAACTTTAATTTGTTTTCCACCTGTTTCGATAATTGCGTACATACTTGCACCTCCTCTTAATTACTAAGACTCGCCAAAAACGAGGTAGACATAAATGCCTTTAGGGAACCTGTCTTGTGCGGTTGTAGCATATAGCCGTTTAGGTGCTATAAACTATAACATAAAGATGTTATCATGAATCATAGACGGTTGTCAATAAATGTTCTGCTAACTATTTTTTCCGCTCTACAATTTCTTTTTTACTTCCAAAACGAACGATAGCATACTTTTCGATATTATCATCTTTGAAATAAATTTCAAATGGAATATTTTTTTGTAATTCTTTTTGCAAAAACTGTTTTTGCAGTTCTTTAGGCGCAGCGATTAATACCGCTTCATCTTCTATATTGCCATATGTGATTAGTTCTCTCTCTAACTCATACGCAATTGTTTCATGCGACATCACATAACCCGTCGCTTTGCAAGGTACACACTCTTTTAATAATACGTCTCGTAAAGAATGCTTTTTACGTTTACGTGTCATTTCCAAAATCCCTAGCTCCGTAAAGCCGAGCACCCTTGTATATGTGCGGTCATCTTGCATAGCAGCTATGAGACATTCTCTTACCTTTTCTTTATCTTCTCTTTTTTTCATATTAATAAAATCAATTAATATCATACCACCAATATCACGAATTCTTAATTGGCGTGCAATTTCTTCAGCTGCCATCTCATTTGTGCGAAGTACTGTATCTTGTAAATTTTGTTTTCCCGTAAACTTGCCCGTATTCACATCAATTACAGTCATCGTCTCCATTTGTTCTACAATTAAATAAGCACCATTTGAAAGCCAAACAATTTTTTGAAGTGCTTTCTCAATTTCACGCTCTATTCCAAAATGGTTAAACATCGAAGACTTTTCATTATAAAAAGATACTTTTTCTTTTCCAATTTTGTCTTCTAATTCTTTTACTATACTTCTTGTATCTACAACTACTTTTTCAATGGTTTCAATTGGGTTCTCTTGAAATACACGATCTAAAAAGGTCGCCGGTCGATGAAGTAATAACGGCGCCTTTCCTTGGCCCTCTTTTCTTTTTAACTCTTCATACAACTGTTGTAACTCTTGCATTTCAGCTTGTATTTCTTCAATTGCTCCTTTTTCAGAAGCAGAACGGAAAATGTATCCCCCCGTTCCCTCTATTTCAATTTGGAGTAATTGTTGTCTTCTTTTATTATTTTTTATTTTTCGAGAAACAGCGCGCATCTCACCAAACGGCATATAAACGACATATTTCCCGGTAAATTCTATATTCGCTGTCAATTTAGGCCCTTTCGTATCAATTGCCTCTTTCGCAACTTGTACGAGTATCGCTTGCCCTTCATGTATACGATAAGAAGATGGTACATCATCGTATGAAAGGTAAGCATGTTTTTCTAAACCGATGTTTACAAAAGCTGCATTCATTCCAGCAATTGTTCTTACGACACGTCCAACATAAATATGCCCAACAATCTCTTGCTCTTCATTACGTTTCCATAAAAACTCAACAATTTTTTTCTTCTCTTCAATTGCAACGCGCTTTTCCGAACCAGCGTAATTCACATATAACGTTTTCAAAATTATTTCCTCACTTTATAATCTTCTTTACTTTTACAATAATAAAAGGTTAGTGCTATCGTCAACACTAACCGATTAATTCTTCAACTGATGAAGTTGTTCGTTTTTCAGTAAAATATGCATAGAGCAATTCATTTTCATCCAATGTGTAATGCTCTTTATATTTTCCACGGACGATAATAGAATGCTTATATCCTCTACGAAATTTTGTGAAGATCGTATATAAACGATCTTCCGTTTGCACTTCAATAGGTGCAATCTTTTCGATTCCTCTTTTGTTTCCATAATAACGTTCTAATAAAAAACGCATAAATGCATACCGTCTTTGTTTCCACTCTTGATATAATGACACTGCTAAAAATATGAGTAGTACCCACATCATAATATTGTTACTATTCCAGAGTAACTGCCATCCTAATATTACACCAAAAAAAACACATGACAATTGCATCATCTTTTCATGTGCTTGTAAATAAGGGAAACGATATGATAATACATTAAACAATACTTTCCCGCCATCTAACGGCCAAATAGGGAGTAAATTAAATGCTAAAATAATTATATTATTCCACATAAAGAAATAATATAAATCTGTATTCAGCCAACCGGCTTCGAACAACATGTAACCTACCAGCATCATCCAAACATGTTGAATCGGTCCTGCAATTACGACAACAAGTTCCTCTTTCAATGACTTATTACCATGTTCCTCAAGCTCGGCAACGCCACCAAACGGCAAAAGCTGAATTCTTTTTATACGCCAATTATAGTGTGCTGCTGCAAAAGCATGCCCAAGTTCATGAATAAGAACAATACAAAATAACAGTAGTAACTCTTTAAAACGCGCAGTAAAAATACCAATGACAATAATAACCCAAAATAATGGATGCACGGAAATTTTTGTTAAAACGTCCCTATATTTAATCAAATGATATCACCTGGATCGGATCAATAAATTTTTCATTCTTTTTTATCGCGAAATAAAACTTTCCATTTTTATCATTTGTATCATTACTCACCGTTCCAATTTTTTGTTTCTTTGAAACGTAATCATATAATTTCACTGACATATCGTTTAAGTTTGCATACCATGACTCCGTACCATCTGCATGTTGAATTTGAACTGTATTTCCAAGTTCCTCTTTCTTGCCTGCAAAAACAACTAACCCTTCATTTACTGACTCCACTTTTGCATTTGTAGCTGTTTGGACAAATACACCTTGGCCATTTTTTTGAAACCCTTGCATTACCTTTCCAGAAGCAGGAATTGCATAATCTTTTTGCTGAATACTTCCTTCTTTTTTCTCGTTCGGCGAATAGAATACGAGCGGTTTTCCAAATTGCTTTTCGTACCATTTCGCTACAGTAGCAAACTGAAATTCCTCTTTCATCACTTTTTCTGTAACAGCTTTAGCTCCATTGAATGAAGAAGGAGCATTCTTATATAAAATAGCAACCGAAAGAACTAATATTGCTGATAATAAAACTTTGAAGAAAAAGACTTCCTTTCGAAATAAAGGATGCATTTCCTTTTCTCCATCTTCAATAAATACCGCTTCACTATCAAAATTCCCTCCGTTAAAATACTGCTCTTCCTCCATCCTTTCTTGCTCGGCCTTCCTTTTTGCAATCCGCTTTTTAATTTCTTCTACGCGTCTATTCTTCATACTGTCTCCTTTCTTTCGTTAAGCTAATTTCATTAGAAACAGTTGTATACAGTTTGTACATATGTATGAGCTAAGAAAGAAAGATATTCGTGTGAAGAAAAAAGAAAGCACTTCGCATATGTGCGAAGTGCTCTTAACGGATTCCAAAGAAGTTTTTCACCTTTGCAAATACCGATACCTTTTCTTGTTCAAATGCTTGTAATGGTACATTCTCACCTAACAAGCGTCTTGCAATATTACGATAAGCCAACGCTGCTTTTCCGCTTGGTTGCAACGCCACAGGTTCACCTGTATTTGTAGCTCGAATAACTTCATCGTCATCCTCGACAACACCAAGAAGCTCGATTGACAATGTACGTACAATTTCATCAACATCTAACATATCCTGTTCATGAAGCATATGACTACGCACACGGTTAATAACAAGTTTCGGTGGTTCAATATCCTCTTTTTCTAAAAGCCCAATAATACGATCCGCATCGCGCATTGAGGATACTTCTGGAGTCGTAACAACGATTGCTTTATCCGCACCAGCTACCGCATTTTTAAATCCCTGCTCAATCCCCGCAGGACAATCGATTAATATGTAATCATAATCTTGACGTAATACTTGTATTAATTCATCCATTTGTTCAGGTGTTACCGCTGATTTATCACTCGTTTGTGCTGCAGGTAATAAATAAAGATCATCAAAACGTTTGTCTTTAATAAGAGCCTGAGGTAAACGGCAACGCCCTTCAACGACATCAACAAGATCAAATACAATACGATTTTCCAGCCCCATTACTACGTCTAAATTTCGAAGACCGATATCTGTGTCAATTAAGCACACTTTCTTTCCAGATAACGCTAGGGCCGTACCAATGTTCGCAGATGTAGTAGTTTTACCTACTCCGCCTTTTCCAGATGTAATTACTATTGCCTCTCCCACAGCTATACAATTCCCCTTTCTAACTTTGTTAAATTAGGTCTAAGATGAGTGAGAAGTTGCAGGCGATCGACAACAATGTGATTGTTCTCATTAATATACGCACATTCTGCCGCCTCCGCTCCGTCTTCTTTCTCTTCCGGAGCCCGCATTGCCACATCACTAATTCGAAGTTGCATCGGGTTCATAACAGATGCAGCGATTACAGCATCCGAATCCCCATAATACCCAGCATGTGCAATTCCTCTTAATGATCCTACGACAAAAATATTCCCCCCAGCGATAACCGTTCCGCCTGGATTAACATCTCCAATTAACAACAAATTTCCTTTTACATGTAAAACTTGTCCAGAGCGAACAATTTTGGAAATAGGGACAATTTCTGTTTCTTCTTTCCAAGCTATTGCTTCTGCTTTAGTGATAACATCACTTTCAATTGAATCCACAACAAGATTCTTTTTATTACGAATTAACGTACGAATCTCTTCTTGTTGGACTTCTGTTAAATAACGATTTCCTACTTTCACATGCACTTCAATTAAAGAACGTCCATCACCATCGTAGTAATGTGTAGAAAGTTTTTCGTCTAATTCCACCAATAATTCTGAGAATGAACAACAATCATCTAAATGAAGCGTTATCCCATCTTTTGTCCCTTTTATCGTTACATTTTGTTGCTTTTTTTCTTCCACTAAAGTTCACCCCACCGATTCAATTCGACATAAAATTAGAAAATCCTTTTTTCTTTTTCTTCCATCGCTTTTGAAAGACGCACTATATATCGTCTCAGTGGGAAACAAACTATCAATAAGAAAATAGCATTTAACAATAAAGTAGAAAGGAGACGATCTGTGAAAAAGACATACGCTGGCATATGAGTACGTCCTAATAAAGTTAAGAATCCATACACATAATACTCTAGTGCTACAACACTAGCTAATATGATAGAAACAACAATAAATAAATTCAATTGTAGTACTTTCATCACACTATATACTAAATAAGCTAAAATCGGATAAGCAAAAATATATATCCCGACAAGTTCTGTGTATACGGTATCAAATAAGAAGCCAAATAATAGTCCGTAATAAATCCCTTGGACCGGACTATAATACACTGTAATAAAACATAAGACGATTATAAAGAAATGCGGTGCTGCTATGCTGTCTTTCCAAAACACATCCGTTGGAACAACAGTAGCAAACATATTTTCAAATAGAAACACAAAAAGGAGCAAAAGAGGAAGAGCTGCTCTTTTTAATATCTTCATCATCTCTTCTTCTCCTCCTATTCTAATGGCGCTGAAGGTGTTGCACGTTTAGCAACCGTAATATGCTCTACGTCATTTAAATCAGCGGCAGGTTTTACATAAGCTGTTTTTGTTAAGCCATATACATCCGGCTGAACTTCAACGATTTTTCCAATTACAAGACCTTTCGGGAAAATATCACCCAGTCCAGATGTTACAACTAGTTGATCTTTATCTACCGGTGCATCAGAGCCAATCTTTGTGAAAAGAAGTAATTGCTTTTCTTTGTCATAACCTTCAATCAATCCAAAGATTTTCTCTTGCCCTTGTACAATAGCAGAAACGCGATTTGTTCGGCTCATAGAACTTAGTAATTCTACTGATGATGTAAACTGAGATACACTTTTCACTCTTCCAACTAACCCTTGTGAAGTTACTACAGCCATATCTTTTTTAATTCCTTGCTGTGCCCCTTTATCAATTCCAATTAAATCGTACCATTTATCTGGATTACGAGAAACAACAGTAGCTGGAATTTCAGTATACCCGCTATTTAACTCTTTTTTACCCGTTAGCTCTTGTAGCTTCTTGTTATCATCTTCTAATTGTTTTACTTTCCCTGATAGACCTGCATAATTATCTAATTTTGCTTTTAATTCTTTATTCTCTTCATACGTGCGCTTTACATCCTCTACATTTTCGAAGAATCCAGCTACGTATTTCGCTGGCTTTTGGAATACACGTTCTACAACACCGACAGTATCTTTAACAAACTGCTCTGGCCATGTTAAACTGTTCCGTTCTTTCAATGAGATTCCAATCAATGCCACGAGAAGAATAATACTAACCAACAAAACAATTAATCTTTTGTTTAAGAAAAACTGTGGCACGTTCACACCCTCTTAATTTCACTGATTTTTATTTTGCAATATTATCGAGCAGCAGTTTTGAAAAGATCGATATTGTCTAATGCTTTACCTGTTCCAATTGCTACGCAATCTAATGGATCTTCTGCAACAAGAACTGGCATTTTCGTTTCTTCACTAATTACTTTATCTAAATTACGTAGTAATGCCCCGCCACCTGTTAATACGATACCGCGGTCCATAATATCAGCCGCTAATTCAGGTGGAGTTTTTTCTAACGTATTTTTAACTGATTCTACAATCGCATCTACTGTATCTTTTAATGCATCTGCAATTTCTTCTGGCTGAATTAGTACTGTTTTTGGTAAACCACTTACTAAATCACGACCGCGAATTTCCATAGGCTCGATACCTTCTGGCTCGCCTGCAGAACCAATTTCTAATTTTAATGCTTCAGCTGTTCTTTCACCGATCATTAAGTTATAGCTTTTCTTAATGTACTGAATGATTGAATCGTCCATATCATCACCAGCAACACGGACTGACTGGCTTGTTACAATACCACCTAGAGAAATAATTGCAACTTCTGTTGTACCACCACCGATATCAACAACCATACTACCAGTTGGTTCCCAAACAGGTAAGTTTGCACCAATTGCTGCTGCAAATGGCTCTTCGATAGGATAAGCATCACGAGCACCCGCTTGACGAGTCGCATCGATTACTGCACGTCTTTCTACAGCTGTAATACCAGATGGTACACATACCATTACATACGGCTTACGTGAGAAGAAACCGTTTGATTTTTGAGCTTGTTGAATGTAATATTTCATCATTGTTGCAGTTGTTTCGTAATCAGCAATTACACCGTCTTTCATCGGGCGAAGTGCCACAACGTTCCCTGGTGTACGACCAATCATTTGTTTTGCGTCGCTACCTACAGCAACGATTTGTTTCGTATCAGTTTGTAACGCCACTACTGAAGGTTCACGTAAAACTACACCTTTTCCTTTTACATATACAAGCGTGTTCGCAGTTCCTAAGTCTATTCCAAGATCGCGAGTAAATCCACCAAATCCAAACATATTATTTATCTTCCTTTCTTGTTTTCACGGACTCATTTTTTCTTAATTTATATTATAAAAACAGTACGTTTTTTATATCTTTATCCTTTTTGTAGATAAATTTCTACAAAAAACTCATAAATCACATTATAAAACAAAATAAGTAAAAAGCATAGTCTTAAATATGACCTTTTTCCTTTAAACTCACGAATTTATGGTCACCTATTATAATATGATCAAGCACTTCAATTCCGATAATCTGGCCGCATTCTACTAAGCGTTTGGTTACTTCAATATCTTCACGGCTCGGCGTGGGATCTCCTGAGGGATGGTTATGAAGACATATGATAGAGGCTGCTGCACGACGGAAGGCTTCTTTAAAAACTTCCCTCGGGTGTACAATTGACGTGTTTAAACTTCCAATAAAGATCGTTTGCCTATGTATAACTTGATTTTTTGTATTTAAATATAAACAAACAAAATGCTCTTGTTGTAAAAAACGCATTTCTTCCATCATGTATTTCGCACAATCTTCTGGACTTCGAATACTATATCTATTTTGATATTCTAAACGTACCATTCTTCTGCCTAGTTCAAAGGCTGCCATAAGTTGCGATGCCTTTGAAATCCCAATACCATGTATACTAATTAGCTCTTCTAATGTTGCATCTTTCAACATACGTAAGCCATCAAATTGGTGTAAAATTTTATCTGACAACTTTAAAACTGTTTCTTCTTTAGAACCTGTTCTGAGTAACACTGCGAGAAGCTCTCGATTTGATAAACTTCCAGCACCTTCTAACAATAAACGCTCCCGTGGCTGTTCTTCTCTTACAACATCACGAATACCGTTCATCTCTCCACCCCTTTATTTGTTCTCTCAAAGAAAACCCCATGCAATTTTACGCATGGGTTACATCAATATCAAATTGTTTTAATTCCCGAACGAGACGTGCAATTGGTAAGCCAACTACACTATAGTAGTCCCCTTGAATATTTTGAACGAAAATAGATCCTTTACCTTGAATCCCATAACTACCGGCTTTATCAAGAGGTTCTTTCGACGCGACGTATGTATCAATTTCCTCTTCTGTTAACTCCCAAAATGTAACTTCTGTACGCTCATAAAAAGTAACCGTTTTTTCTTTTGCTATAATCGCAACACCTGTATACACTTCATGTGTTTTCCCTGATAGTAATTGTAACATCTCTTTCGCCTCATCCTCATTAGAAGGCTTACCAAGAATACGCGACTCATATGTAACAATTGTATCTGCACCTAACACAATGTAATCACTATTATTTTCTGCCACCGCTGATGCTTTTTGCAAGGCAAGCGACATTACAATATCAGAAGGCGATGAATATGCACCAATTGTTTCCTCTACTTCACTTACAACGATTTCAAATGGCACACTAGCTAACTCAAGTAATTCCTTCCTCCGAGGTGATCCTGAAGCTAAAATTATTTTTCTCATATTTTCTCCTTCCTTTCTCACATGAAGCAGAACAATTTATATTAATCGTATCAAAGGAATAGTTTGCCCACAAATGAAAGAAATATTAATTTCTCTAACTAAAATAAAACTTCTTTATTGCATACGATTATATTCCCGTCATAGAGAAAGCACTTTGCTCTAAATTCAAAAGAAAAGAAAGAAGTACATGTACTTCTTTCTTACTCATTTTATTATCCTATCATTTCACTTTCTACGAAACAATTTTTTCATACGAGAGTAAACCATCAATAATAACTTGATTTAATTTCGCCAAAGATTCCTTATCCACCTTCCCATCTTTTACTGTTTGTACAGCTACCGACGTATACATATACAGTTTCTTTGCTTCTTCTCGTTTCATACTTTCCCCTTCTTTTTCAACCTTTTTCCATTCTTTTTCAATTGCTTCTATATCTTTTGGGCTGCTTTTTCCACCAACTTGTACGCTAGAAGCATATTTTGCTAAATGAGTGTATAATGGCTGCACTTTTGTTAAAAATGTCCCTACTTCTTTATCATCTTTCAGCAATGCTTTATCTGTTATATCCCAGCTCTTTTTTAAAACGGAGACACCATCATTTTTATACTTAGTCATTAATTGATTTATAGACTGTTCATCGCTAGCAATACCAACAACTATTGCATACTTATCACCGCTCGGTCTCAAAGCACCAATGCCCCCATTGCCTTTCCATTCTTCAAGAGCTGCCTGTCCCTTTTCTTCAGAAGAATAAAGCCCCCCTTGAACAAAAAATAATTTCATCGGATCCAATGACGTTCCTGTCTGTGCTTTTTGTTTTTCTTCTTTCGGTGCTGGTGTTTGTTCTGCCGTTCCACCCACCTTTGATTCTCCATTTCCAGTCGGCCTTGAAGCTGTCACTTCACTTCCTCCTGTCGTTCCTTGTCCAGTAAGTAAATGAAGCATCCCCATTCCAAACGCCGTACCGATAATGATTGCAGTTGCAACGATTACAATTAATGTATTACTCCACTTCTTTCGGTATTTTTCCACAGACATTGATTTCGCTTTTTGAAACGGAACAACATTTTTCGGTCGTTCACTTTCTACTACCATCCATTCAAATTCATCTTTCTTTTTTTCCTCATACTTCGCTTCTGTTCCATTCACTTTCACTGAGATCGTTCGTGATTGCTTGTCCATACACTCACACCTCACCTCTTATCGTTGTCCGCATCATATCATATTCATTTCATAAAAAAACGAGATATTTGTCAGAGGAATTCGCCAAATAACCCTATATATTTATCTTATATGTATGCATTTGACTTCATTTGTAGAACAAAAAAACTAGATAGCAAAGACTATCTAGTTTTTCTCGCGAATATATTTTCGTACTTCAGAAATGAAATAAAGAGAACCTGTTATGATAAAAACATCATTTTCTGCTATCTTTTCAACTTTTGTATCAATTGCCTCTTTCCAATTTTCAAAAACTAATTTTGATTCTTTCTGTGAATATGATGCAAGCTTGTCAGCAGAAATAGCACGATCAAAGGCGAATGTTGTAAAAATAATTTCATCTGCAATGGTTTCTAATTGGCCTACCATGTTATGTAATTGTTTATCACCAAGGGCAGTAAATAACACTATTACATTTTTATCTTTGTAATGCGCTTCTACTGTTTTCACAAGGCTTTCGATACCTTCTGGATTATGAGCACCATCTATAATAATATCCGGGTTACTTCGCAACTTTTCAAAGCGCCCAATCCAATATGCTTCCCGTAATCCCGTTCTTATCTCATCTTCCTCAATTAAAAATGATAAATATGTTTTCACATACATTACTGCCATAAGTGCTAGCGCTGCATTTCCTACTTGATGAATGCCTTTCATTGAGATTTGCAAATCTTCAAATGCGGAAAAAGGACAAGTAAAATCAAACTGTTCCCCATCTTCGTTAGACTGTTTATGCAACGCTGTAAAATGCTTGCCAAGTTCGTATAAGTTTGCATGGTTTTCCTTTGCAACATTTTGAATGACTTGCAAAGCTTCTTCATCTTGTACACCAGTAATTACGGGCACGCCAGACTTAATAATCCCCGCCTTTTCATATGCAATTTCCCCTAGTGTATTTCCTAAAATATGCATATGATCGTGACCTATATTTGTAATAATCGTGAGAACAGGGTGTATAACATTGGTAGAATCAAAACGTCCACCAAGCCCTGTTTCAAATAAAACAACATCACAGAAATTGAATTTTCCGAAATAGCAAATCGCCATAACAGTAATAATTTCAAACTCTGTCGCTTCCCCTAAATCCGTTTCATCTAGTTTTTCCACGACTGGTTTTACCATCTTTACAAGTTCAGTAATCTCTTCGTCTGCAATTGGTGTTCCATTCACACTAATGCGTTCATTAAATGATTCGATGTAAGGAGAGGTAAACGTTCCTACCTTATATTTCGCGCCTTCTAACATGTAACGCATATATGTTAACGTTGAACCTTTTCCATTTGTACCAGCAAGATGAACACATTTTATATGACGCTCTGGATTTCCAAGTTCTTCTAACATCCATCTCATTCTTTCTAATCCTGGCTTAATTCCAAATTTCAATCGGCTATGGATCCACCCTATCGCTTCTTCGTATGTATGTATCACGTATGTTTTTCCCCTTTCAAAAGACAACTTTCATAGTTCTATTATACGCAAAGAAAAGAGACTCACCAATATAGTGAGTCTCTAAAAACATTTTTACTTTTCAAGATCTGCTAGACGTTGACGAACTGCTTCGCGTTTTTCTAGGTAATCTTGCTCTTTCGCACGCTCTCCTTCAATAACCGCTGCAGGAGCTTTCGCTACGAAACCTTGGTTAGAAAGTTTCTTCTGTACACGTTCTACTTCTTTATCGAACTTCTCAAGTTCTTTCTCAAGACGAGCTCTCTCTTCATCAAGATTGATAAGATCAGCTAACGGTAAGAATAACTCTGCACCTGATACGATTGCAGTCATTGCTTTTTCTGGCGCTTGTAAGTCCGTTTGAATTGTTAATTCGCTTGGGTTACAGAAACGCTCAATGTAAGAGCTGTTTTTCGTAAGTTGAGCAAGTACAGCCTCATCTTTTGCTTTAATTTGCATTTGAACTTTTTTGCTCATTGGCGTATTTACTTCTGCACGGATGTTACGAACAGAGCGAATGATATCAACTAGAAGGTGCATTTCTGCCGCAGCTTCCGTATCTTGTAAATCTTCGCGAACTGTTGGCCACGCAGCTACTGTAATAGACTCGCCTTCACGCGGTAAATGTTGCCAAATTTTCTCTGTTACGAATGGCATGAATGGGTGTAATAGACGCATTGTTTGATCTAATACGTAAGCTAAAATAGAACGAGTTGTTTTCTTAGCTGCTTCATCTTCACCGTATAGTGGAAGTTTCGCCATTTCAATATACCAATCACAGAAATCGTCCCAAATGAAGTTGTATAATGAACGACCAGCTTCACCGAACTCATATTTATCCATGTTACGTGTTACGCTTTCGATTGTTTCGTTTAAGCGAGTTAAGATCCACTTATCTGCTACTGATTTTTCACCAGTTAAATCGATTTCTTCATACTTCATATCATCCATGTTCATTAATACGAAACGTGATGCGTTCCAAATTTTATTAATGAAGTTCCAAGTAGATTCTACTTTTTCCATGCTGAAACGTAAATCTTGACCTGGTGCACTTCCTGTTGATAAGAAGAAACGCATTGCATCTGCACCGTACTTCTCGATAACATCCATTGGATCAATACCGTTACCAAGAGATTTACTCATTTTACGACCTTGCTCATCACGAACTAAACCGTGAATTAATACATCTTTAAATGGACGCTCTCCTGTAAACTCTAAACCTTGGAAAATCATACGAGATACCCAGAAGAAGATGATATCATAACCCGTTACTAGTGCATCTGTTGAATAGTAACGTTTGAAGTCTGCTGAATCTTCATTTGGCCAACCAAGTGTTGAAAATGGCCATAACGCTGAACTGAACCATGTATCAAGTACGTCATTATCTTGATTCCAGTTTTCAATATCTGCTGGTGCTTCTGTACCTACGTATACTTCACCAGTTTCTTTATGGTACCAAGCTGGAATACGGTGTCCCCACCATAATTGACGAGAAATACACCAGTCATGAATATTTTCCATCCAGCGTAAATATGTGTTTTCAAAACGCTCTGGTACGAACGTTACTTTTTCTTCTTCTTTTTGTTGAAGCGCTACTGCTTTTTCAGCAAGTGGAGCCATTTTTACGAACCATTGTGTTGATAAATAAGGCTCAACAACTGCACCGCTACGCTCACTATGACCTACTGAATGCATATGTGGCTCGATTTCTACTAATACGCCAGCTTCTTGTAAGTCTTTCACTAATTCTTTACGGCATTCGAAACGATCCATACCGTTATACTTACCAGCTTTTTCGTTCATTGTTCCATCTTCGTTCATTACTAAAATGCGTGGTAAGTCATGACGGTTACCTACTTCAAAGTCATTCGGGTCATGAGCTGGTGTAATTTTTACAACGCCCGTTCCGAAATCTTTTTCTACGTACTCATCAGCAATAATCGGAATCTCACGGCCTACGATTGGAAGTGTAACTGTTTTTCCGATTAAATGTTTGTAACGATCGTCTTCGGGATGAACTGCTACTGCTGTATCACCCAGCATCGTTTCTGGACGAGTTGTCGCAAGACGAATGTGACCAGAACCATCTGTTAACGGATAGTTCATATGGTAGAATGCACCTTGAACTTCTTTATGAATTACTTCAATATCAGAAAGAGCTGTGCGTGTTGCTGGATCCCAGTTGATGATATATTCACCACGGTAAATTAAGCCTTTTTCGTATAATTGAACGAATACTTTATTAACCGCATCTGATAAACCTTTGTCTAATGTGAAGCGTTCACGAGAATAGTCTAGTCCTAAACCAACTTTTCCCCATTGTTGACGAATGTGAGAAGCGTATTCTTCTTTCCACTCCCAAGCTTTTTCAAGGAATTTTTCACGGCCAAGATCGTAACGTGAAATACCTTCTTCACGAAGTTTTCCTTCTACTTTTGCTTGTGTTGCAATACCAGCATGGTCCATTCCTGGAAGCCATAGCACATCGTATCCTTGCATACGCTTCGTACGAGTTAAAATATCTTGAAGAGTTGTATCCCAAGCATGACCTAAGTGTAACTTACCAGTTACGTTCGGAGGTGGAATTACAATTGTATATGGTTGTTTCTTCTCGTCTCCTGTTGCTTCAAAATATTTGCCTTCAAGCCACCATTGATAAAGGCCTTCTTCAACGGACATATAATCATATTTAGTTGGTAAATTCTTTTCCGTGTTTGACATTATTTTCCCTCCTTAAAATAAAAAATGTCCCTCATCCAAAAAGGACGAGGGACATCGCGGTACCACCTTTATTTACAAACAAATTCATAATTTGCTTATACTCTTAATTTGATAACGGACAAATCCGTCTTTTCCTAATAAGAACTATTCCGTTCAGAAAAGATGCTCCAGGGCTACCTTCTAACATAACTATCTAGAGAATCTCCCAGCTAATGATTCTCCTCTCTGAAGACGTTTCATGTTATACTCTTCCCCTTCAAGGCATTTATATGATTGTTAATTATTATATACAATAGTGTAAAAAACGAAACCTTATTCGTCAAGACAAATTTAAAACTACAGCTTTTCGTGCCAAAAAAAGAAGATAAGTAGAATCCTCTACTTATCTTCTTTCCCCCGCTATTTGCGGGCAGTAAGACCTCCACCTTAAAACTCAGCTGAAGCAAAGAAGTTAGATGGGAGCCCTGGTGCCCGTAAACGCCCAATTGGTGAAGGCTAATCATCAGCGGGGAATGCCTTTACTTTATCCGTTCCCTTGCTGGGCAGCTTGTAATTGTGACAGGAAATATTCTATATTGCTAACGAGCCAATGCGATTGTTGCAAACTCTTTACTCCGCGCAGTTCATTTTCCTCGTTGCGATTATCTCTTCTTTTCTTATAGGACTGGATTTGCCGAATAAATTGCGATGGATACGTCATATACGCAAACATAAGTAGTTGCTCTTCTTTCGTAAAAGGGAAATTTTTTTGATACATTTGAAACCATTCAAACCGATCACTTCTTGCGATTGGATATGTGTTTAAAGACCGTGAATAAAAACCTACTATATCTTGCACAGGCGTTGCAAACTTCGATTTTTCTAAACTAATAAAATAGCCATTCCGCTCATAGTCAAATAAAAAATGATTAAGTGACACATTACCATGCACAAAAGTAATACGCGTTTTCTCTTTTTCTTTCATCGCATCGTTCCACTCATTTAATTGCTTCGTTGCAAATTCACGCGCTCTCATTACATGATGATAGTACGTACAATATTGCAATTCAAACGGGGACATATACCATTTTGATTCAGATTCTACGAGAAACTCTTCTAACATCTCACCATCATTTTCCCAACGATCGGATATACTTGTATAATGTTTTTCTAAATCTTCTTCCGTATACATTTCTTCCTTCACAGTTTTTTGATGCAACGTTCCAAGTGTCTGAAACATTTTATGGTATTGATCATTGTCCTCACCGTTTCCTTCTGCACGTTCTAACCAAGGCATTAAATAATAATTATACGTCCCGTCACTTAAAATATAACTTCCATCCGTCGCATGATATATAGGTACATAATTTGAAAAACCTTTCTCCTTCAAATATTGAATATGATGCAGAAAGTTATTCCGCTCTAACTTTCTGCCTTCTATTTTCTTGAGTGCATATGGACCTTGATTCGTATAAATTTTCATTACATTTCCGTGCTCTTCCATATGCTGCGTATCCAATCTATATTGCCTCACGATAGGTTCATAGTGATTTCGCAACTCAATATCCATACGAATAACCCTTTCTATTCAAAACATAGCCTCTAAGAAAGGAAGTGAGTGAAAACACTCACTTCCTTATTTCGTCTTTACCCTTGAAACGGGAATATAAATAATTTGCCCCGTATTTAAAAATATATCTTCTGTTTGATTAACACGGTATAAATTTTGTACAGACGTTTCATAACGGTCTGCAATAGATTCAATTGTATCTCCTTCTTGCACGAAATACATTCTTAACTTTGTAAATTCTTCTTCCGGTTCTTTCGTAAATAGTTTTGTTAAATAAAGCGCATTTTCATCTCGCTGTGAGTACTCTTCTTCTTGTTCTTCCTGCTTTTTCGCTTTTTCTTTCTTGAAATCTTTTCGTCCGAACAGTTCAAATTGCGGCGTTGTTTCTTGCTCCTCTTCACGTTCCACAAATTCATGTTCTTCTATTTTCTCTTCTTCTAATTCCTGCTCTTTTCTTTCCTCTAATTGGAACGGTTCAAATGCGTAATCTTCCCACTCATCTGATTCCTTATATGCCGGTTCTTCTACATGCGGCGCCGGTCTATTTTCATCCTCTTGCGCTGAATCTTCTTCTAACTCAGCATACACCGTTTCTTCCTCTTCAACTTCATCCTCGCCTCTCTCTTCATCACACAAACCGGTAATAGATATATCCGCTAATAATTGTAAGCAACCATTTTCCTTTAATTCATAATCAAATTCCTCGATTGATACATATAGCTCTTCAATTACTTTCACTCGATTTCTCGGAATTGATATTTCAAGTGGAAAGGAATGAACAAGTTCATTAACCCCATCTTCTCTTGTTTCTACATAATCAATTGACTTTGCTGGCGATAGTTCTCTTAATGAATACGTGGAATCATCTTTTCGTGCAACATACTCTCCCGTTAAATCTAATTGTCCTCTCACGATTACTTCATGATCAAGCTCTTCTATCTCAACGTCTGGATCTAACGAAATTGACAAAAGTTCTTCGACTTCCTGTCCTTTTTGGAACCACACAGATTCTTTTAATGAAAATCGTAATGAATGATCTGCAGCCACTTCTTTTCCCCCTCCCAAACTATATGTCATTACAGATTTATGTGCGGAAAGCTTACTTTATGAATAAAAAAAATCGCTCCCCTTATGGAGAGCGATTTTCTCTAATACATTACGCTTTTAATTTTGACATTGCAATTTCAGCTGCTGCAATCGTCGCTTCAATATCTGCATCACTATGTGCTGTCGATAAGAATAAACCTTCGAATTGAGATGGTGGTAAGAATACACCTTGTTCTACCATTTCACGATAGTAAGCCGCAAAGAATTCTAAGTTTGAAGATTTTGCTGCATCGTAATTAATAACGGGTTCATCTGTAAAGAAAATACCAATCATAGAGCCTGCACGGTTAATATGGTGCGGAATGCCATGTTTTTCAGCTGCTTTACGTAATCCAGCTTCTAACATTTCAGCTTTACGCTCAAATTCTACATATGATTCTGGCGTTAACTGTACTAACGTTTCATAACCTGCCGCCATTGCAAGTGGGTTACCTGATAAAGTACCAGCTTGGTAAATTGGTCCGCTTGGCGCAACTTGGCGCATAATTTCCGCTTTACCACCGTATGCTCCTACTGGTAAACCACCACCGATTACTTTACCTAAGCATGTTAAATCAGGCGTTACGCCATAATAACCTTGGCCACAATTATAAGCTACTCGGAACCCTGTCATTACTTCATCAAAAATAAGCAATGCACCGTTTTGTTCTGTTACTTCACGAAGACCTTCTAAAAATCCAGGCTGCGGAGGAACAACCCCCATATTTCCTGCTACTGGTTCTACAATTACACAAGCAATATCATCACCGAATTGTTCAAACGCGTATTTTACGCTTTCTAAATCGTTATAAGCTACTGTAATCGTATTTTTCGCTACACCTTCTGGTACACCAGGACTATCTGGTAAACCTAAAGTCGCCACACCAGAACCAGCTTTAATTAATAACGAATCACCATGACCGTGGTAACAACCGATAAATTTCAAGATTTTATTACGACCTGTATAACCACGAGCTAAACGTAGTGCACTCATTGTTGCTTCCGTTCCAGAGTTAACCATACGCACAATCTCAATTGATGGCACGCGCTCAATAACAAGTTTTGCTAATTTATTTTCAATTTCTGTTGGTGCACCGAAGCTTGTACCTCTTTCAGCAACAGATTTTAACGCTTCTACAACACGATCATTTGCATGACCATGAATTAAAGGACCCCATGATAATACGTAGTCGATGTATTCATTCCCATCGATATCATATACTTTAGAGCCTTTTCCACGCTCCATAAACAACGGATTCATCCCAACAGACTTAAAGGCACGAACCGGGCTATTTACGCCGCCAGGCATTAAGTCTTGCGCCTCTTCAAACGCTGCAATTGACTTATCAAACTTTTTCATTATTTAGCGCCTCCTTCTTGTAACCATCTTGCTGCATCTTTTGCATGATACGTAATAATTAAATCTGCTCCTGCACGTTTCATACTAATTAATTTTTCAAGAACAACTTCTTTTTCATTAATCCAACCATTTTGCGCTGCCGCTTTAATCATCGAATATTCACCACTTACATTATAAGCGACAACTGGTAAATTAAAGTTGTTTTTCACATCACGAACGATATCTAAGTAAGAAAGAGCTGGTTTTACGATTAAGAAATCTGCACCTTCCATTACATCTGATTCTGCTTCACGGAATGCTTCCATACGGTTTGCCGGATCCATTTGATATGTTTTACGGTCACCAAATTGCGGTGCACCGTGCGCAGCATCACGGAATGGTCCATAAAATGCTGATGAATATTTCACAGCGTACGACATAACTGGCACGTGTCCAAAACCATTTTCGTCTAATGCATGGCGAATTGCTGTTACAAAGCCGTCCATCATGTTTGATGGCGCAATAATGTCCGCTCCTGCTTTCGCTTGACTTACAGCTGTTTTCGCAAGAACTGCAAGAGACTCGTCATTTAAAATAATACCATCTTCAATTACACCGCAATGACCATGGCTTGTAAATTGACATAAACATGTGTCTGCAACTACTACTAGCTCAGGGAAATCACCTTTAATTTGCTGAATAGCACGTTGTACAATTCCATGATCACAATATGCTGATGATCCAACTTCATCCTTTTCAGCAGGTAAACCAAATACAATAACAGAACGAATACCTAAATCAACAACTTCTTGCATTTCAGCTTGCAATAAATCTAAAGACATTTGATATACGCCTGGCATAGAAGGAACTTCATTACGAACATTTTCACCTTCTAATACAAAAATAGGGTAAATAAAATCTTCCGTATGTAAAAACGTTTCACGCACAAGCGCACGCATGCCCCCGCTTTGTCTTAAACGACGATGACGATTAAATTGTAAAGAGTTCATAGATTTCTATCCCCATTCTTTCATTTTATAGATTCACAAACATATTGTAGTAATGCTTCTACAGTGTACTCTTTCGGCACAATAACAGACGGAAAATAAAGACTTGCCTCTTTTTCCGTAATAGGTCCTATACAAGCAATTGTACATTTTTTTGTCCATTCTCTCCAGTTTGTACCCTCAAGTAAACGAACAAAACTAGTAACAGTTGAAGGGCTCGTAAATGTAATAATGTCTACTTTCCCTAACTTCAATGCCGCTATAAGCTCTTGCTTTTTTTCTATATTCACTTTCGTACCGTATACGGTTAGCTCATCTAGAGAAACACCAATTTCCCGAAGTGCAACCGGAATTACCTCTCTTGCTAAATTCCCTTTCGGAAATAAAATACGTTCATTTCCACTTAATTCTTTTAGAAACTCTTCTGCAAATGCTTCTGCAACAAATGAAGTCGGAACAAAATGAACTTGATAGCCCCTTTTTTCTAACTCTAATTTTGTTTTCACACCTACCGCAGCGATTTTAATGGTTAGTGGTAGTTTCTTTTTTAAACTATCTAGAAAAAAAGCTACACCATTTCTGCTCGTAAAAATAACCCAGTCGTATGAATGTAGCTGCTCTTCAATATGTTGAATTTGCCTATGAGACATACCTTCCATACGCAAAAGCGGAATTTCCAATGGAATTCCGCTCTTTTCTTTCACTGCTACACTCATTTGTTTCGCTTGATGCTGGGCACGTGTAATCAATACCGTTTTTCCAGCGAGAGCGTTCATATTTATTGTTGCTCCTTATTTGCAGCAAGAATGAGTTCTTTGGCGCCTTGCTTAATTAAACGGTCCGCGGCCTCTAATCCTACTTCCTCAGGATCAGTACCCACTACTGTCTCTTTTAATAAAACAGAGCCATCCATAGAGCCGACAAGAGCTGTTAATTCGATTGCATCGTTTTCTGTAAGGGTTGCATATCCAGCGATTGGAACTTGGCATCCACCTTCAAGTTTATGAAGAAATACTCGCTCCGCCGCCACTGTTCTTTCTGTTATCGCATCATTAATATGCGCTAACAACTGCAATAAATCCTTATCATCCTCACGACACTCAATCGCTAATGCACCTTGTCCTACAGCAGGTACACATAACGTTTCATCTAAATGTTCTGTAATAACTTCATCATCCCAGCCCATTCTTTGTAATCCAGCTGTCGCTAAAATAATCGCATCGTAATCTTCTTCTTTTAATTTACGTAAACGTGTATCGATATTCCCGCGAATCCACTTCACTTGTAAATCTGGTCTCGCAGCGAGTAGCTGTGCACTACGTCTTAAACTACTCGTACCTAAAATAGCACCTTCCGCTAACTCTTTAAACGATGCTCCATTTTTTGAGATAAAAGCATCACGAGGGTCAACACGCTTTGGTGTACAGCCAATCATTAAACCTTCTGGAAGTACGGCTGGCATATCTTTCATACTATGTACAGCCATATCGATTTCTTTCGTAAGTAGCGCGTGTTCAATCTCTTTTACAAACAAGCCTTTGCCGCCTACTTTTGAAAGAGTAACATCTAAAATAACATCACCTTTTGTGACAATTTCTTTCACTTCAAATTCATATGGTAGACCTAGGGCTTTTAACTGATCAATAAACCAGTTTGTTTGCGTTAATGCTAGTTTACTCTTTCGTGATCCTACAATAATTTTGCGCATAATTCTCTCTCCTCATTATAAATACCAAAAGTGGAAATTGGATAAACTGCTTAATAGAAAAATGTTTACTAGCATTACGAGAAACGATCCGATATTCCACTGTACAATTTTCTTACCTTGCAACACATCTGCCGCTCGTAAATATAAACCTGTGCAATACACAAATAGAACGACAAAAGATCCGATTACTTTCGTATCATACCAATGGAAATTGTCCAATTTTGTATATCCCCATATACATCCCAATAAAATTGCTAGTAAGAAAAATGGAACAGAAAATAAATTTAATCCGTAAGACATAGATTCTAGCTTCGGTAAATTCCCTAATCTTCTTAATCTCGCATTCCATTTTTTCTTTTTTAATAGGCGATATTGTAATAAGTACATAATAGAAAAAATGAACGATACAGTAAACGTTGCGTAAGAAATAATTGCCATACCGACATGCACGTATACAAGTTCTGAAACTAATTGTTCCGCAAGTACTGGCGACATCTTTCCGAGCGGTGTAAAAATAGAAAAAGCGCTTACGCCAAATGCAACAACATTTGTAAAAAAGACTAAAAAGTCAATTCTCATAAATCGATTAATGACTAACGACATCGTAATCAATAACCAAACATAAAAATATATCCCTGATAATAAAGTTAAAATAGGATTCGTTTCTGAATCTGTAGCCCTAAGTAACATAAAAATAGACTGCAGGACCCATACAATCGAAAGTAACCAAAAAGCAAATCGGTTCGCCTTTCGGTTACTTTGGAAATAATCTATAAAATATAAACTAATGCTACAAGCATATAAAATAATTGCAATATGATAAATAATACTGTTATTTAAAAAACTCATCCGATCATCCTTCCAAATTATAAAGATGGAACGGATGGTGTCCACACTTTTTTATGTTCTACTTCTTCCGCACAATTCTCTACGTCTTCCGTTTCTAAATCGAAAATCTTCGCAAATAACGCTAATTTTTCGCTCGCTCCCTCTTCAGCAGCTATTTCTTTCGCTACTAAAATTGGGTCTTTTAATAATTGATTAATAATACTTTTCGTATGCTTACTAATAACTTTTTTCTCGCGATCACTAAGGTTTGGTATTTTTCGCTCTAGGCTTACCATCGTTTCACTTTGGATTGCAAGTGCCTTATCACGAAGAGCTGATATTAATGGAACAACACCAAGTGTACTTAACCACGTTTTAAATAGAACAATTTCCTCTTCAATCATAAATTGAATTTTCTCTGCTTCTTTCAAACGCTCAGCACGGTTTGCCTCCACTACTCCTTGTAAATCATCAATATCATACAAGAAAGAACCTTCTAGCTCATCAATCGCTGGATCAATATCACGTGGCACTGCAATGTCAACCATAAACAAAGGGCGACCACAGCGCATTTTCTCCACCTTTGTCATCATCTCTTTCGTAATGACATACTCAGATGCACCAGTTGAACTAATTAAAATATCTGCTTCTAATAATGCACATTGTAATTCGCTTAACGATTTTGCATGTCCCATATATTTCTCAGCCATTACTTCTGCTTTCGAAAGCGTCCTATTCATAACTGTTACTTTACGAGCACCACTTCCATATAAGTTTTGCAGTGCAAGTTCGCCCATTTTACCAGCACCAAGAATAAGCACATGACAATCTGTTAACTCGCCAAATATTTTCTTTCCAAGCTCAACAGCAGCATAACTAACAGACATCGCACTTTCCCCGATTGTTGTTTCTGAGTGGGCACGTTTTGCTAATGTAATGACTTGCTTAAACAATTCATTAAAAATTGTGCCTGTTGCTTTAACTTGTTGCGCTTCTAAAAAGCTATCTTTTATTTGACCTAAAATCTGCGTTTCTCCGACTACCATAGAATCTAAACCGCACGTTACGCGGAATAAATGATCTATTGCACCATCTTGTTCAAAAATAGTTAAATATGGCGCGACTTCTTCTATTTCAAGCTGAAACCAATCAGCTAAAAACTTCTTAATATAATACCGTCCCGTGTGTAATTGATCGACAACAGCATAAATCTCAGTGCGATTACAAGTTGATACAATGACATTCTCTAACACGCTCTTTTGATTTTGTAATGTAGTCATCGCTCGCTCTAGTTCTGCTGCCTGAAATGTGAGTTTCTCACGAAATTCTACAGGGGCTGTTCGATAATTTACACTAACAACAAGAATATGCACGCAGCATGTCCCCCTTCACCCGTTTTATCACTTTATCTACTATCATAATACAACTTTCCTCTTATGAATCTGACAATCGTGTGAACAACTGATTATTTTTTAATTATTCTCCGTATGTAATAAAGGAGATTCAGTAACACTAATAAAAAAACTTCTACTTTATAATGATTATAAATTAATAACTCTATTTGTACGTTACCAAAAAAAGCCCTCATAATCAAGTGATGGAAACTATTCCATATAAATTATAACATCATCTTCCCTATCTTCTTTCATCATGAAGGAAAATATGTATGATTGTTCCAAAATGCAACAAAGACTTTCTCAATACAATGTATTTGACATTGTATTTCTTTTTCGTTATATTGGTTTTACGAAATTAAATTGTGCACAAATTAATTAGAAGGGAGTTATTTATGACAGAGGACTCTTTGCATCTAGATAACCAACTTTGTTTTTCTATTTACGCCTGCTCTAGAGAGGTTACTCGTTTTTATCGACCTTATTTAGAAGAAATGGGTATTACGTATCCCCAGTACATTACTTTACTCGTACTATGGGAGCAAGATGGACTAACAGTAAAAGAAATTGGAGAACGTCTATTTTTAGATTCTGGTACGTTAACACCTATGTTAAAACGCATGGAATCATTAAAACTTGTAAAACGTGTTCGTTCCAAAGAAGACGAGCGAAAAGTTTGTATTGAATTAACAGAACAAGGCAAAGATTTAAAGGAAAAGGCTTGTTCATTACCGACAACGATGGCTACAAACTTAGGAATTACAGAGCAAGAATATCGCTCTTTATTAATTCAGCTAAATAAACTAATTGACACAATGAAAACAATTAATGATAGAAAAGGGGAATAAATATGGATAAATTATATACTGCTTCAGTAACAGCAACAGGTGGAAGAAATGGGAAAGTAGTTTCAGATGATGGCATATTAAATCTTGATGTAAAAATGCCGAAAGCACTAGGTGGTGCAGGCGGAGAAGCAACAAATCCAGAACAACTATTTGCAGCTGGTTATGCAGCTTGTTTCGATAGTGCATTACAACTTGTCATTCGTACAAAACGTGTGAAAGTAGAAAGTACAGAAGTAACTGCTCACGTTTCTATCGAAAAAGATACAGATGGTGGTTTCGGCCTATCTGCTGTACTTGATGTACATGTGGCTGGCGTTTCACATAACGAAGCACAAGAACTTGTAGAAGCGGCTCACGGTGTATGTCCTTACTCGAAAGCAACACGAGGAAATATTGAAGTTACATTAAACGTACGCTAAAAAATTTAGCAAAACAAAAACGCGCGACATTCGTCACGCGTTTTTTGTTTTTGTAAATTTATGAATTGCTTTCCACGCTTCTTCTTTTCCAAGTCCTGTTTCAGAAGAGAATAGAACAATTTCATCGCCAATTTCAACAGCAAGCGTTTCTTTTACAACTTTTAAATGCTTTTGCCATTTCCCTTTTGGAATTTTATCGGCTTTCGTCGCAATAATAATTGTTGGGATTTCATAATGCTTTAAGAAATCATACATCATCACGTCATCACTTGTTGGTTGGTGACGTAAATCAACTACTAATACAGCTGCGTCTAATTGCTCACGCGTTGTAAAGTACGTTTCAATCATTTTCCCCCATGCAGCGCGCTCGGATTTAGATACTTTCGCATATCCATAACCTGGAACGTCAACAAAGTGCATCATCTCATTGATTAAGAAAAAGTTCAGCGTTTGCGTTTTTCCTGGTTTAGAAGAAATACGCACTAACTTTTTACGATTTAAAATTTTATTTATAAAGGAAGACTTCCCCACATTTGAACGACCTGCTAATGCAATTTCTGGTAAATCACTGTCTGGATATTGTTCTGGTTTAACAGCACTAATTACAATATCTGCTTTTGTTACTTTCATTGTTTCACTCCTACTAATGCGTGCTCCAATACTTCATCTAAATGAGATGCAAGCACAAACGTAAGGTTTTCTTTTACGCTCTCTGGAATATCATCTAAATCTTTCTCGTTTTCTGCTGGCAAAATAATTTTTGTTAAGCCTGCGCGGTGAGCACTTAATGTTTTTTCTTTTAAACCACCAATTGGTAATACACGACCACGAAGTGTAATTTCACCTGTCATACCCACTTCTTTACTTACAGGAATACCTGTTAGCGCAGAAATAAGTGCCGTTGCCATCGTAATACCTGCTGACGGTCCGTCTTTTGGAACTGCTCCTTCTGGAACGTGAATATGAATATCATTTTTCTCATGGAAATTCGGATCGATTTGAAGCTCTTCTGCACGAGAACGTATATAACTAAACGCAGCTTGTGCTGATTCTTTCATAACATCCCCAAGTTTCCCTGTTAAAATTAGTTTCCCTTTTCCTGGCGCTACAGAAACTTCAATGGCAAGTGTATCGCCGCCTGCTGCTGTGTAAGCTAGACCTGTTGCCATACCAACTTGGTCTGTTTTTTCAGCTTGCCCATAACGGAATATGTGTTTACCAAGTAAATCAACAATCTTTTTCTCTGTCACAACGATACGTTTACGTTCTGCTGTAACGATAATCTTCGCTACTTTACGGCAAACTTTTGCAATTTGGCGCTCTAGCGTACGAACACCAGCCTCACGTGTATAATAACGAATAATCTCAAGCAGCGCTTCATCACGCACTTGTAAATTACCTTTTCGTAAGCCATGTTCTTTTAATTGTTTCGGCAACAAATGCTCACGAGCAATGTGTACTTTTTCAAGTTCTGTATAGCCAGCAATCGAAATGATTTCCATACGGTCAAGTAATGGACCTGGAATACTTGAAAGTGTATTAGCAGTTGCTACAAACATAACTTTTGATAGATCATATGGTTCTTCAATGTAATGATCACTGAAGTTATGGTTTTGTTCTGGATCTAATACTTCAAGTAATGCCGCTGATGGATCTCCACGAAAATCGTTAGACATTTTATCAATCTCATCTAATAAGAAGACTGGATTAACTGTTTTCGCCTTTTTCATACCTTGAATAATGCGTCCTGGCATTGCTCCAACATATGTACGACGGTGACCACGAATTTCAGATTCATCACGCACACCACCAAGAGATACACGGACGAAGTTACGATTCAATGATGTTGCAATTGAACGCGCTAGCGAAGTTTTGCCGACCCCAGGAGGGCCTACTAAACAAAGGATAGGTCCTTTTAATGAATTCGTTAACTTCTGTACAGCTAAATATTCAAGTACACGCTCTTTCACTTTTTCAAGACCGTAATGATCGTTATTTAAAATCTCTTCCGAATGAGCAAGGTCAATTATATCTTCTGTTGCCTCTGTCCACGGAAGCGCTAATAACCAATCAATATAATTGCGAATAACACCACTCTCCGCAGAACTTGCTGGTAACTTTTCATAACGATCTAATTCTTTCAGGGCAGCCTTCATTGTTTCTTCCGGCATTCCTGACTGTTCAATTTTCTCACGAAGTTCTTCTACTTCTCCGCCCTTGCCTTCTTTGTCGCCAAGTTCAGTTTGAATCGCCTTCATTTGCTCACGTAAGAAATATTCTTTTTGCGTGCGCTCCATGGAACGTTTCACTTTTTGCCCAATTTTCTTTTCTAGACTAAGTAACTCTTGTTCATCTTGAATAATTGAAATAAGTGTTTGTAATCGTTCTTTTACAGATACAATCTCTAAAATCTCTTGTTTCTGCTTCGTTTTAATCGGCAAGTGAGAAGCAATTAAATCAGCTAATCTCCCTGGTTCTTCCACATCAGCTACCGTTGCAAAAGTTTCATTTGAAACTTTTTTCGAAACTTTAATATATTGTTCGAAATGCTCCAGTAACGTACGCATAAAAGCTTTCTCTTCTAAATCATCTTCTACTTCTTCAGTTACCGTTTTAATAGACACTTGTACTACATTTTCTTCTTCGATAAACTCTATTACTTCTGCTCTATGTAAACCTTCCACAAGGACACGAAGCGTACCGTTCGGCAATTTTAACATTTGCTTCACTTTCGCCACTGTACCTACACTATATATGTCATCTTCTTTCGGATCATCGATATTCATTTCTTTTTGCATTGCTAAAAAGATGATATTTTCATCCATTGCCGCCTGCTCTAGTGCTTGTATCGATTTATCACGTCCTACATCAAGATGCAAAACCATCGTTGGATATACGAGAACGCCTCTTAATGGTAGGAGGGGCACGATTCTTTCGTTCGTATTCATACTAGACATAGCACCTCCATAATAAATTAAACTCCTGTTCAACTATTTTATATTACAATACACCTAGATGCAATTGCTGAGATTCCGCGCAATTGTAAATAGCTTGTTTTTCTACCTCACGAAAAGAAAAAGACTCCGATTAAGCATACAAACTTAAACGAAGTCTGGCAAATTTTATTATTGTTTATTTTTACATAGATTGTGCATCTGTTTCGTCTACGTGAGTATGTACATCTAGCTCTCTATGCATATTTTCTTGCATAAACGTTAACTCAAATACTTCTTTTAACTTACGAACAGGAATAATTTCAATTCCCTTAATCGTATACAAAAATGGTTGCATATTTTCAGCAGGAATAATGACTTTCTTAGCTCCCGCTTTTTTCGCAGCTTTTATTTTTGCGTACACGCCACCAATAGGTTTTACTTCTCCGTGTATACTTATTTCCCCTGTCATCGCTACTTCATTATTTACATACGTGCGGTGCACCGCAGAATATACACCTGTTGCCATAGCGATTCCCGCAGAAGGTCCATCAATTGGGATACCACCTGGAAAATTAATATGTATATCATATCCTTCTGGCAACACATCTAAAGAACGAAGTACTGTTAATACATTATCAACAGAGCCTTTCGCCATACTTTTACGACGAATCGATTTCGTTTGACTACCAATACTTTCTTCTTCCACAATTCCCGTAACATTTACCGATCCTTTATCTTTCGCCGGAATTGCTGTTACTTCAATTTCTAATAACGCACCTGTATTGGGTCCGTATACAGCAAGACCATTTACAAGACCAATCCTTGGAATCGGATAAATGCGCTTTTCATATTTCGGTGTAAGCTGACTTGAGTGAACAACCCACTCTATATCTTCATCCTTAATGAAAGAACGTTCTTCATTTATCGCCATACCCGTAGAGATTTGCACGAGATTAATCGCTTCTCGTCCATTCCTTGCATACATCCCAATCATTTCAATACCATTTTCACCTATTTGCATTTCCACTTTTTCCGCGGCATTTTTCGCTACTTTTTGAATTTCTTCCGTATCTAATTCACGGAAAAATACTTCTAAGCAACGTGACCGAATAGCAGGAGGAATTTCCTCTGGCGAACGTGTCGTTGCTCCAACTAAGCGAAAATCTGCCGGTAAGCCTTTTTGGAAAATATCATGTATATATGTTGGGATCATTGTATTTTCTTCACTATAGTACGCACTTTCTAAAAATACTTTTCGATCTTCTAACACCTTTAACATTTTGTTCATTTGAATCGGATGGAGCTCGCCAATCTCATCAATAAACAAAATACCACCATGTGCATCTGTTACAGCACCTTTTTTCGGTTGCGGAATACCTGCTTGCCCCATCGCCCCAGCACCTTGATAAATCGGATCATGCACCGAACCAATTAAAGGGTCTGCGATACCACGTTCATCAAACCGAGCTGTTGTCGCATCAAGTTCAATAAATGTTGCATTCGTACGAAATGGAGATTTAGGATTTCGTTTCGCTTCTTCTAATACAAGACGTGCTGCCGCTGTTTTCCCAACACCTGGTGGGCCATATATGATTACATGTTGCGGATTCGGACCACAAAGAGCCGCTTTTAACGACTTAATCCCGTCCTCTTGCCCTACAATATCTAAAAAGGTTGTAGGACGCACCTTTTCTGCTAGCGGCTCTGTTAAAGAAATCTCACGCATTTTACGAAGTTGTTCTAATTCTTTTTTCGATTCTCGATCAATTGAAACTTTTTGTGTTCGTTGATTTCGAAGTAAATGCCAGAAATACAATCCGACAATTACACCAAAAACAAGTTGAACAACTAAAAATATATTTGTCCAGCTCATTATTTATTTCCTCCCGCAATATTTTATCTCTTAGTATTTCCGCGGAGGAACGTAGCTAAACATAAAGAAAAACAGCAATTATAAAAATTGCTGTTTCCCTTTCGCATTCGCATTATGCAGATGTTTTTGTATCAAGTACAGTACCGTCTTGTAACACCAATTTTGGCGGCTCATTATCAGCTACTGTTTCTTTTGTAAGAATACACTTCTCGATATCTTTACGAGATGGAAGTTCGAACATTACATCAAGCATTAAGCCTTCAATAATAGAACGAAGTCCACGAGCACCCGTTTTACGTTCAATTGCTTTTTTCGCAATTTCGATTAGTGCACCTTCTTCAAACTCTAACTCAACATCGTCAAGCTCCAATAGTTTTTGGAATTGCTTAACAAGTGCATTTTTCGGTTTCGTTAAAATATCAACAAGAGCATCTTCATCAAGTGGCTCTAGGTTCGCAATAACTGGAAGACGACCGATAAACTCTGGAATTAAACCAAATCTTAAAAGATCCTCTGGTAATACGTGAGATAAAACATGCTTCTCATTTACATCAGCATTTTTCTTCTCAGAACCAAATCCAATTACTTTTTCACCAAGGCGACGTTTAATAATCGGCTCAATGCCATCAAACGCTCCACCACAAATGAATAAGATGTTCGTTGTATCAATTTGAATAAACTCTTGGTGCGGATGCTTACGACCACCTTGAGGTGGAACGCTTGCTACAGTACCTTCTAAAATTTTCAGAAGTGCCTGTTGCACACCTTCACCAGATACATCACGTGTAATTGATGGATTTTCGGACTTACGTGCCACTTTATCAATCTCATCAATATAAATGATTCCTTTTTCCGCTTTCTCTACATCATAATCAGCTGCTTGAATTAATTTTAGTAAGATATTTTCTACATCTTCACCAACATATCCAGCTTCTGTTAAAGATGTTGCGTCCGCGATTGCAAATGGAACATTTAGAATACGCGCTAACGTTTGTGCAAGTAATGTTTTACCACTACCTGTTGGCCCGATAAGTGCGATATTACTCTTCGCTAATTCTACATCATCAATTTTGCTGTTAGAATTAATGCGTTTGTAATGGTTATATACCGCTACCGCTAGTGCTTTTTTCGCGCTATCTTGCCCGATGACATACTCATCTAAGATTTCACGAATTTCTACCGGTTTCGGTACATCTTTGAATTCTACTTCTTCGTCCTTCGCAAGCTCCTCTTGTACAATTTCAGTACAAAGTTCGATACACTCGTCACAAATGTAAACACCTGGACCTGCCACTAACTTTCGAACTTGCGTTTGTGTTTTACCACAGAAAGAACATTTTAATTGCCCTTTTTCATCATTAAATTTAAACATATTTTCACACCCCTTACAAAGTGCTAACCTCTTGCCTTCGTATGTACACGATAAATGTATCGTATGTAAATACATATTATGTCACTACGTGGCGAGAAATACAAATAATATGACTAGTTATGTACAAATAAAAAATTTTTAAAACTTTTGAAATATGTATATTCGACTTGTAAAGGAACTTTTCCTTCTCCATCGAAAAGTTTTATAAATATATTTCTATATTTATAAAACAAGGCACGATTTTAATCGTGCCTTGTTATTTTATTATGCAGCGTTTTCTACTAAGAAGTCTACAGCTTTACGCACTTTAAGATCTTCAGCTAAAGCGTCTACGCTTCCAAGAGCTTGCTTGATAGCGTCTACTGGCATACCGTACATTTCAGCCATTTTTTCAACTTCTGCAGTTACTTCTTCTTCAGTAACTTCGATGTTTTCAGCTTCAATGATAGCTTCAAGAACAAGATTGATTCTTACACGTTTTTGTGCATCTTCTTTCATTTGCTCTTTTAATTTGTCAGCGTCAGTACCTGTGAATTGGTAGTAAAGCTCAAGGTTCATACCTTGTTGGCTTAAACGTTGCTCGAATTCACGAACCATACGATCTAACTCAGTGTTGATCATAGCTTCTGGAATTTCGATTTCAGCGTTAGCAGCAGCTAATTCTACTACTTCGTCACGTACTTTGTGCTCAGCTTCGTGCTTTTTGCCTTCTTCTAAGTTTGTGCGAAGTTTTGCTTTTAATTCATCAAGAGTTGCAACCGCTTCGTCTGCTTCTTTAGCGAACTCGTCGTTTAACTCAGGAAGTTCTTTTGTTTTGATTTCATGAATTGTTACTTTGAATGTTGCTGGTTTGCCAGCTAATTCAGCAGCATGGTACTCTTCTGGGAATGATACTTCAACGTCTTTAGACTCACCAGATTTAAGACCGATTACTTGCTCTTCGAAACCTGGGATGAATGTACCAGAACCGATTGCTAGAGAGTAGTTTTCGCCTTTTCCGCCTTCAAATGCTTCGCCATCAACGAAACCTTCGAAGTCGATTACAGCTGTATCACCGTTTTCAACAGTTCCTTCTTCTTTAACAACTAGTTCAGCTTGACGCTCTTGTAAAGATTTTAATTCGTTCTCTACATCTTCATCAGTTACAGTTGTTTCAACTTTTTCTACTGCTAAACCTTTGTACTCACCTAATTTAACTTCAGGTTTCACTGTAACTTTTGCAGTGAAGATAAGGTTAGCATTTTTTTCGAACTTCTCGATGTCGATTTCAGGATGATCAACTGGGAAGATACCAGCTTCTTCAATCGCTTCACCGTATGCTTTTGGTAAAATGATATCTAAAGCATCTTGGTATAAAGATTCAATACCAAAGCGTTGTTCGAATAATGGACGAGGCATTTTTCCTTTACGGAAACCTGGTACGTTAATTGTTTTTACTACTTTTTTGAACGCAGCGTCGATAGAGTTGTTTACTTCTTTAGCATCAACTTCGATTGTTAAAACGCCAACGTTACCTTCTAATTTTTCCCATTTTGTAGACATTTATTCTTTCCCTCCAACTATAATAATGTATGCACATACCTCTATAGATTAAGATCTTCATTATCTCTTTTTTGAAATAACAAATACACAAATAATCCTCTAGCAAAAGCTTTCAGATATAATGTTCCAATCTACTAATTGCCCAGAAGACAACTACGGTATATTTTGTTCGAGAATAATATGAAACATATTAAGTAAGAGAATTACACTTCTCTTCTCTTACAAACAGGCAGTTTTCTGCCTTTTGCAACCCTTATATTATAACATAGAATATGCTCGTTTCAAGAACTGAACGATTCTTTTTCATAATTATACGGGCAAATATCCTTCTCTTTCAACACGTAATAACCATTGATAGGCAATATGAAACTCTTCCAATTCGATATTGTATGCTGCCATAAGCTCTTCTTCATCAATAGCCAATCCGAAACGCTTTCTTCCAATTCTCTCTAAAACAGCTGACCAAATCTCTTCTTTATCCATTAATAGAGCGAATGGGAAAATGCTAATTTGCAATTCTTTCCAATATGTAACCATCGCTTCAAATATATCGGGATAATTTTGCTCTAATCGACTTGATAATTTATGTATAATGTTATTGGATTGCTCCTCATTATGACCTGTAAATGCTGGAATTACCTTAATCGTATTCCCAAACTTTTCTACCTCTATTTCCTCTTCTACCTGACTTTCTATCATTTTATACAAAATAGAAGTTTTCAAATAGGGGTGTTGCTCTTCGTCTATTAAAAATTTCTTTAAAACAGGTAATGCAAGATCTAAGTCTTTTAACGAAAGTCGCTGAATCGCTCTTAGCTTCTGTCCAAAGTTTTCTCCAAAAATTTCATTAGTAAACTCATCCAACTCAAAATTTGAATCCACTAGCGATGCGTCTCCCTCATTTAGCATACCTTCTGCAAATAAAGCAAGCTGCGCTAATTTTTCCTTTTGATCAGGCATTATATCTTTCGTTTGTAAAACCTTTTCAACAGTTTCAATAACACCTTCATAATCATTTGTTTGAACTAAAATAGTCACGTACGTTTCAAGAATATCACCAAATAAGACAACTCCTGTTTTAAGCAACTGTTCACATTTGTCTTTCGCTTCTTCCATACGTTTTAATTCGAGTAAACAAATAACTGAAGCTAATTCCGTTTGTTCCGTTTCCGCATTATACTGACGTAATATTTCAAAGCAGCGCAATGCATCTTCGAACTTCCGCTCTTTCAGCGCTAAAAAACCTTCATCAATATAGCGCTCTGATAGCTGCGGAAACAATACGACCGTATTTTCTTTTTTATCCATACGTCCGCCTCTTTTTCTTGATTTTAATTATGTTCAAAGTAAATATATCAAATGCGTAATGAGAACACAACATCCCAAAACTATTTGTTTGAAATATGAAAATATTTAATTTTTACATTCCAATACAAATAAATCTCTACTAAAAATTAAAATTGTACAAGTAAAAATCCCCAGCAACAAACGCAGAGGATTCATCATTAATGGAAAGCTTTTATAATTGTGGGGTATATTACAAGGGTAATAATTTGGAGAACAATAATTGCCATAACAATCATGCTAAAATAGAAGATTGGTTTACTTCGCTTCATTAAAAACATAATAATAAGCATCGTACAAGCAAACAAACTTAAGAAGAACAAACTTGTTGTCGAACTAAGTATACCACTTGGGACAAAGAACAATAACACTACACTACAAGTACCTATAATTCCAAATAACCATTCCATTCATTCACTCATTCCCTTTCCCTCTCATGGCTGTTTTCTCTAAGCAATCAAATGTTTCACAACATCAACTACATACGTTAATTTCTCATACGCTACAAATCCAAAAGCAACCGTCAAGCCCGTTACAACTAATCCTTTCATCATTTCTGCCTCCTCGTTTTATCGTTGTTATCTTCATTATAAAAGATTAGCAATTTCTTACCATCGAACTACCTTACAGTTACCTTACAGAATTGTAAGATTTCAAAAAGAGATTGAAAAACACCTCATATCGCTTGAGGTGCTTTCACGGAATTTATTTATAATCACTTGCAAAATTAACTTTTTCTCTTTGTTATTTTTCGGAGAATCCACTCTTAAACTAATAGATTTACTAAAAATTTTTGGATTGAAATAATAACAAAAATCTGTTTGAGGACAGTATACACAATACACATCTATCTCTTCTTTATTCACTTCTTTTGTAGTGACTCCGCTTGTCGTAGAATAACTAGATCGGAATCTAACTTCTAGTATCCCTCTTGCATTCAATTCTCTATATTTCACTTGTACCCTTTTAAATCTCCCGTCTTTATACACTACAAGATCAAACGGCGAATGCTCTGTTTGTGGCATTAAAATCATGTATCCTTTTTCATACAAATCAACTTGTGCCTTTAAAACAGCTAAATCTCCTTTTGTTTTTGTATGATGGTACACTTCTTCTCAGCACCTTTTTACATATTTTATAATAATATTCGTTCCTTTTCTTAACTTACCTCCCAATATTTTCTCATTAAAAGAACACCCTTTGTTAAAATCATGTTAATATATTTTTGTGCAATTAAGAATTTTTTTGCAAGGGGGATTATATATGTTCAAAAAAGTAGCTGCCGATGTTTTAGGATTAAGCGATGTAGGTTCTGTCATTACACCGAAAGATTACGATAAAGTCGATGCTGATGATTACGTAATGCATGAAGATGGAGAGAAAATTTACTTTCTAATTAAATCGAAATCAGATGAATATTGCTTCACAAACAAAGGATTACTCCATCTAGATGGTACAAGTGCGACAAGTAAAAAACGTACACTACGCCGCTTTAGTTATAGCAAATATCAAATTAAAAACGTAGCACTTGAAACTGCCGGAACGATTGATTTAGATGTAGAAATTAAGTTTCAAATGGGCGATGAGCATTACTCAATTGATGTTCATAAAAAACATATTGAAGAATTAAAAGATTTATATAAGGCTTTACTTAAAATCGAAGAAATTTCATACGACAACGATATTACATTACAATATGCACACAAAAGTTTAGATATGGCATCTAATGCTTTCAGCCGTATTTCAAACGCACAAGTAAACTTAGCAGAGCAATTTAAAGAGATGAACGAGATCGCCTTTAACTGGCTTGTTGATACGAAGAAACAATATAATGTGAAAGATTATGGTTTTGTCTTTGACAAGTTTATTAACAACTAATTTAAAACAAACAAAAAACCTTGTTATCAGAAGATAACAAGGTTTTCTTAGCGTCCCAGGAGAGATTCGAACTCCCGCTCCGCCCATTTCCTTACTACTTTATATATTTTGATCGCAGTCTTAATATATCTTCTCCTTCGCGAATGCCTGCCGATCCTTTCCTCACATTTTTTACGACAGTCCAATTCGGGTTAGTTTCATCACCGATGTTCTGTACTGTAAAATTGCCATCACCATATTTCCGGTGACCTTCTGCCAATTTCTCCGTTAAATCATTCTCATTTGATCTCGCCATCTTTGCGCCATCTCCCTTTTTTATACGACCTTCTTAAACCATCTAACCAATCACAGGTCCAGTCAATTGGAGATTCTCGTTTTCCGCTTCTATTAATTGTAACACACTAACAGGAATAAGTTTCGATAACGGTTGCTCAATCGTACTAGAGCGGTAAAAAGTTTTATAATATTGTAAGTGAACAGTTAGGAGAATCTGGATATGGATTTGAGTTCCACCATAAACCTATTGATTCTTTAAATTAAATAAGAGGAATAGGGCGCAACAGTTATAGGCAAAGGGCAACCACCTTTTGTAGGTGGTACGGAAATACCTCCAACTAAAGTTGAAATTAGAAGAAAACAATAGATAAGAGGTGTACTTATGTCTTTATACGAATTAGAAAAAGTTGATTTTATGGGCTACAATAAAGAAGAAAAAATAGCCTATTTAGTCATCGCTGATGAATTAGACTGGTCTGATGAGGAAAAACATATTGAATTACTGCAAGAAAAAATCAATTTGTATTTGGGCTTTATAGAAAGTGACGAGGTTTACGAAAGGTATCCTGAAGTAAAAGGGTATCGTTTTGTTATTAAGATATTGGGGAAATATCTTTTTACTGAATGGGGCAAAGAATTTTTAGAAAAGGTTGATGAGGTTCTCGTTGAAGCTGGATATGGTTTTCAATACGTGCATAAACCATTTGATGAGCCTGAACAAACAAATAATATAACTGACTAGCAAAGAGCTTTTTTAAGCGCTCTTTTTAATGCACTTTAATCTGTTGCATATACTCATTATCATATATCCCGTTATAATATTTTTAAACCTCTTGCACATACATCAATTTGTAGACAAACAAAAAACCTTGTTATCAAAAGATAACAAGGTTTTTTTAGCGTCCCAGGAGAGATTCGAACTCCCGACCCGTCTTTAACCTAAATATATAAACACTAGTATAATCCGTTTGTTGAATCGTTCATTGTTTCGGTCAACTGACCATTTGTTAAAATTCTACCTTATTATATACCTTATCGTCAAGATGATGCTTTTTCAATTAATTGACCTATTCCCTACCCCATATAATCAATTTCTAATTGAATTATAGTACAGTTTCTCGAAGCAATCTTTTTCATAAGCAGTCAAAAAAATTATAAAACACATGCTTTTTCCTGTTATAATGTCTCTATTTCTAAATCTACTTCTAATTCTAGAGCTTCGTTACATGCCTTAAATAACATTTCAAACATGTCTTTACCACCACTTGTGTAAAAGTAATTAGATAAGTCTGTTATATCTGTTGAAATATTATCTCCCCATGGTGGTTGCTTAGATAAATCTTCAATATCCCATACTACTTCTGATGGTGAGAATAATTTCAATTTTTCACGAGCTTCTTTCGCTTCCTCAATCGCCTTTGGGATATTTTTGAGTGTTAACCTTCCATTATATAGTTCTTTCATTAAGTGTGGATATCTTGTTCCCCAACCTTCTTTTTCTAAATGAAAACTAATAGTTGAGAAAAATGAATGTACAAAATCCGATGTACCTAATCTATACCATAGAAAGTCTGCTTTAAATCCCGTTGCCATATTCAATCACCTTATTTCAGTTTAAGATGCTAACAGTAAAAGTTAAGATGTTTTATCTGCTAAACTTTTTCGTATTACAATATCTATTTCTACTTCTTGTGCATCATCAAATGCGTGAAATAGCAGGTCGAAATAGGTAACTCCTCTAGATGTGACATAATATGTAGTTAAATCTGTCACTTGTGGTGGAAGTTGTTGTCCATCCCAAGGAGGTCTCTTTTCTAAATCTTCAATATCCCAAACCACTTCATCGGGTTTCTTTTTTTGTAATACATTTTGAATCTCTTTTAAATTTTCTCTTGCTTCTTTTACATCTTCCCAACTTAATTTTTTAAAGTACAAATCTTTCATAAGTAAAGGATATTTTGTTCCCCAACCTTCAGGTTCTGTATGGTAAGACATCGTTGAAAAAAAGCTGTGTAATAAATCAGGATGACCTACTTCATAAAAAATAACATCTACCCCAAATCCTGCATTTGACATATTATCACTCCAATATACTAATTTTTAATGTGTTTATGCCCCTATTTTTTACAAATAAGAAACAGGAACAAGTTTAAACTCCCTTTTTATAAAACAAAACATCTCAAAGGAAGCCCTGAGATGTTTTTGCGGAATTTTATTTACCTAAATTTGAAACTGTCACATCAATTTTGTTTCTTTTAGCGACTTTTAAAGCATTGCTTAGTAAGTCTAAGAAAGTTTTACCTGTTGGGGTAGCATGATAATTTTCCAAGCTAGTTATTCTAGTAGGAATCTTATTTCCCCAAGGTGGCTGTTTTTCTACATCCTCAATGTCCCAAATGACTTTTGATGGAGGTAATTTACTTAAAATCCCTCGTATTTCTTCTACATTTTGAAGTCCTTCTTCTGTATCTTCCCAACTCAACTTGTCAAAATACAAATTTTTCATTAACAGTGGGTACTTAGTTCCCCAACCTTCAGGTTCTGTATGATATGAAATTGTTGAGAAGAAGCTATGTAAAAAGTCAGGATGACCTACTTCATAAAAAAATATATCTACTTTAAATCCTACTGCCATTAATATCAATCCTCTCGCTTGAATATTACCTCTGGTGTTTCTTTAGCCTTTTCCCTTATTTTCCTTACAATATCAAATAAAGCATCTTCAGGAACGGTTTGTCCTCGTATATCAATAATGACGGTTTGTTTTGTACCCACAGGTAAATTATCAACCCTATCATTAACTTGTTTAACAATAACTCTAACTAGGTTACTTCTTTTTGACGAAGTAGACAAGTCATAATTTTTCACTTCCAAGCTGTGACCCTCTATATAAAAATCAGGTCTTGTACTACCTTTTGTAGCCTTTGAAACTTCTTCTCTATCTTTAAAAGCAACTTGGTCATCATAATCAGGATATTCCTTACCTACGTCAAGTTCAGACTGTCTCCATGAAGGTCTAGCAAACATGAGGTAGCTACTCAAATAATTTCCCCAATTTCCTGACGATGGTAATGCACTAAGTACTGCTTCACCAGTTAATCCAACACCTGCAAAGGCAGGTTGTAAACGTGGTGGAGTAATCTGAGTTATTTTAGAGAATCTAGCTCCTCTAGCAAGTGTAGAAACTTTATCCAACCCTTTACCTCCAAGGAATCCTAACCCGACTGATGTTACAAGGTAAGAACCCCAGCGAAAGCCACTTTCAACATCACCATGCCAAACATCATCCATAAAAGAATCTGAAAAGGCATTCCACATGGCAGGGAGAGTTTCGTCATAATTGACAACTGCATCCCACATGGCTGACCATGTTTCACCGTCACCTAACGCTTTAAATCCTTCCCAAGCATCTCCAACACCTTTTCCTGCACCATCATAAAGACCATCCCAAGCTTTCTCTAAATCAGATTTTGGTTTGCCACACATTGCACCTTCTTCAATTGAATTATCAGCCTGACGATTCCTATCTTCTGCAATCGCTTGAATAGAAGCCACCCACTCCATATTTAATTCTTTCGTACTAAATGTACCACTTGCAGGACTAAATCCTTTTCCACTTTGTACTTCTGCAAGACCTGTTGCAATACTAGCGGCTAGTTGAAGTGCTGTTGCGTAATTATTACTAGACGTTCGATTAAATTCATATAGATGTTCTAATTTTTCCTGAATTTTACGCCGCATCTCAATAAAAAGATTTACCATAGCGTCCATGCCCGAGATTGGCATAGCTTGATTGAGTGCTTCTGTACTTGCTATCATTCGGTCAATCTCTCGAATTTGTTCTAACAGTTCTTGTTCAACTACATCTGTGGAAGCAACTTGTGATTGAAATTGATTTGGAAAGGCATCATTCTGACGGATTAATTCTTCACATAAATAAATGATTCCTTATGCTAAAGGACGAAAAGTTTCTGCGAAGAATGCTTTTGCACTATCGTAAGTTTGCCCTTGTAGAACAGTATCGCTTGTAAAAGCATCAATCGACTGAATGGCTTGTTCCATACCTTGAATGGTAGAGGAACATACAGCGTTCATGCTATGAGTTTGGCTTTGTACTTCTCCCAAATACATATTTAAACTCATGCATTGATCCTCCTTCTTTATAAAGCATTTTATAAGAAAATTATACCATGTATGGTTATTTCACTGTTCCAAATATTAGAAATTACTAACAGGGAGAATGAATGCAATTAGTTACATAATTGAAAATAAAATTGTTAGACATAACTAACAATTGGGGGTGTATTTTTTTATAATACAATTTGTCACATAAAAAAATAAGCCCCCTAACTCGTTAGCGACCGCACATTGTACGATTCAACTTACGAATTAGAGAGCTTATATATTGCGGACTTTGACGTCACCGCAAAAGGTTTTTTTAGCGTCCCAGGAGAGATTCGAACTCCCGACCGTACGCTTAGAAGGCGTATGCTCTATCCGGCTGAGCTACTGGGACATGGAGCGGGTGAAGAGAATCGAACTCTCGACCAGAGCTTGGAAGGCTCTTGTTTTACCACTAAACTACACCCGCATATGTTATTTTATTTTTCTTCGTTAGCGCCGTTGCCCTATCGACAATATTTATTATATGTATAACCATACATAAAGTCAACACCTTTTTTAAAAGAGGATAATTTTTCTTATCCTCTTTTAAAAACTGCTTGTTCAACTAGCTGTCCGTCTAACGTTTCAAAACGAACTTCCATTTGATTTTCATCCATTTTTAATAAAGCAAATGTCTTTTCTACACGCTGACGTGGTAATAAAACACTGCCTGGGTTAATAAATAAAACGCCGTTGATTAATTCTGCACCTAATACGTGAGAGTGTCCGAAGCACGCAACTTGCGCCCCTACCTCTTCTGCATGGTACGCTAATGTTTGCAATGTCATTTTCACGTTATGACGATGTCCGTGCACAACTAAGAAACGAATGCCATCTACATCAGTTACGATTTCGTCTTGAAAGTTAGCATAATCACAATTCCCTTTTACAACATGGAAACCTTGCAACTCTTCATGAGCAGGCGTTAGCTCCGAATCACCGCAATGAATCATGATATCTACTTTCCCTTCATATTTCTCTTTTAACTGCTGTAATTCCTTCACAGAGCTATGACTATCGCTTACGATTAAAGCTTTCATCAATCTCTCTCCCTTATTCTCCTAAAAACCATTCCGGGATTTTTTCTTCTAATTTACGAAGAGCACGTCCGCGGTGGCTAATGGCATTTTTCTCATCTGAGCTTAGTTCCGCCATCGCTTTTTTATATTCTTCCACATAAAAAATCGGATCATATCCAAAGCCGTTTTCTCCGCGGCGCTGTTCTAAAATATATCCTTCACACGTCCCGTTTACAATAACAGGCTTTTTATCACCTTCAGGGAAAGCTACTGCTAATGCACAGTAGAAGCGAGCTTTACGCTTATCAAACGGTATTTCATTTAATTCTTGTAACACTTTATCAATATTCGCTTGATCATCTTTCGGCTCTCCAGCAAAACGAGCTGAATACACGCCTGGCTTTCCATTTAAAGCATCTACAATAAGACCTGAATCATCTGCGATTACAATTGCATTCAACTGTTTGCTCAGACTATCCGCTTTTAAAATCGCATTTTCCTCAAATGTTTCACCAGTTTCTTCGACTTCTTCAATATGAGGAAAATCGTGTAATGATTTTACTTCTAAATCAAATCGCTCAAATAACTCAGCAAATTCACGTACTTTCCCCATATTTTTTGTCGCTACAACAACTTGTTTCATACTTTCCACCTCTACTCTATATGAGATACGATGTCGCCTAAAGCTTCTTTTTGCATGTCAATCAGTTGGAAAATGCCTTGTTCCGCAGCATCAAGTAATTCATTTAACTGTGCTCTGCTAAACGTCGCTTCTTCTCCAGTTCCTTGCACTTCAACAAACTGCCCTTTTCCAGTCATAATTACGTTCATATCAACATCTGCTTTAGAATCTTCTACGTAGTTTAAATCTAAAACAACACCTTGTTCTTCAACAATTCCTACCGACGTTGCTGCTAAATAATCTTTCACTGGAATTTTAGATACTTTTTCTGCTTGTAATAACTTCTCAAACGCTAATACCATTGCTACATATGCACCTGTAATAGAAGCAGTTCTCGTTCCACCATCCGCTTGAATAACATCACAATCAATCCAAACTGTTCTCTCACCAAGTGCTTCTAAGTCAACTACCGCACGTAATGCTCGTCCAATTAAACGCTGGATTTCCATTGTACGTCCTGTTACTTTCCCTTTACTTGACTCCCTAATTGTACGTTGTTCTGTCGCACGTGGAATCATCGCATATTCAGCTGTTACCCAGCCCTTTCCTTCTCCACGCATAAACGGCGGGACACGCTCTTCAATTGTCGCTGAGCAAATTACCTTTGTATCCCCAACCTCAATTAATACTGATCCTTCTGGATGTTTTAAATAATTCGTATGAATATGTATATGGCGTAATTCTGTTTTCTCTCTACCATCTACTCGCATAAAAATAACCTCCTCATAACTACTTGTTAGTATAGCCAAATTTAAATGTATGATATGTATACAATAAAAGAAGGGGAACTCAAAAAGCAATTCCCCTTTCTTACTTAAGTATATCAAATTATTGGCGATTAAAAACTACCTGTATTCACGTTTTCTGGACGATCTACCGGTTTTATTAACTTTCCGCCCTTTTCATCTATAAGATTTGCTTTACCATTTACTTCAATAGAAACGCTTTTCACGCCTTTCTTTTCAGTTAAAGATAAAACTAACGACTTCAATACGTAATTTGAAATCATATTTTTATCTGGGTTTACAAATATATTTTCATTAAAGTTTAATGTAAGATTTCCGTCTTGTAATTTCGGATTCGTAATAAGCTTAACGCCTGGATTAAAATCATTCAGGAGCGATTGATGGATCGGACCTTTTACAAGCTCATCTATAATTGCTGCATAGTCATTTTCTTTACCTTCCGCAACGCGGCGTGTGACTGGTACGTAGTATTGCTGTTTATTATTATTTTGCGCCATAAAATACAGTGTGACTGGTTTTGTATTTGTTACATCTGCTACTTGTTCATCATCGAAGTTAATACCATTTGCACGGCTCACTCCTTCACCAAGCGGTGTACCACCAACCGGCATCTTTGCCAATTTCTCACCATTTATTTGGAACTGCACTTGTTTTATCTCTGTAAATTGCGTCAACGTCCAAGCTATAGATTCAACGATTTGACGCTCTTCTTCTTTCGCATAGTTTTTCATTTCTTTAGAGAAATCAATAACTGCCGTTCCGTCCTTTTTCAAATCTAAGGTCATCGTTGTATTCGCCGGAATGACTGCACGAAACCCATTTGGTAATAAATTCGTTACCGGTCCATCTTTCACAAGGTATTCTAACGTTTGCTTCACAGTCTCATTTGCTTTCGGAGTAGGTATAGCTAACGTTTGTGGTACAACATAACCATTTTTATCAACAAGGTATAGTTCTCTATTTACCATTTGCCCTTGCTTATCTTTTTTAGCTACTTCTTTCTTCCCACCCTCTGTATACGTAACTTGTTTTGGCGGATCAATTTGTTCAGTTGCTTTCTCTTGATTTATAAAGCCACACCCTGTTAGTAAAACAGCGCTCACAGTAGCACCAACAACCCATTTAAAAGTGGATTTAGGCATGCCATTCCCCCCTAAAATCTAAGTTTGTACTATTATGTATACGAGCTGTTTCACGTTTTAGAACAAGCTGTGCCTCTTATAAATTGAAACTTTAATCAGCAGGGGTCTTACTACCCAGCAAATAGCAAGATAAAACAAAAGCTCCTGATTTCTCAGGAGCTCACTTATATAAATTCTACTATTATTCTTTTTCTAAATGAATATGCTTCACATTTTCAATCGGTTGACCAAACCATTTTGATGCAATTTCTTTAAACAAGCCTATTTTTCCTGTTGTTAAGAAGAGATGATCGCTTTGTTCTTCTCCTTCATTCAACATTTTACTATGATATAAGATTGTACTTACTTCACGTGCTGTTTCATCACCAGAACTAATTAGTTGCACTTTATCTCCCATTACTTTTTTAATAACAGGTCCTAAAATCGGATAATGTGTACAACCTAATATAAGTGTATCAATATCGGTACTTTTCAGTGGTTGCAGCGTTTCTCTTACAACTTCATACGCCATTTCACTTTCGAAATTCCCACTCTCTACAAGTTCAACGAAAGGTGGACAAGCTAAACTTTCTACCATAACACGGTTATTAATAGACTTTAACGCCTCTTCGTATGCACCACTTTTCACCGTTCCAATCGTTCCAATAATCCCAACGTGATACGTGTTTGTCACTTTTAAAGCTGTACGTGATCCTGGGTGAATAACTCCTACTACTGGAATTGGTAATTGTTTTTGCATCTCTTCTAATACAACTGCAGTTGCTGTATTACACGCAATAACTAACATTTTAATATTTAAATCTAGTAAATGCTCCGTCATTTCCCACGTAAATTGACGTACTTCTTCTCGAGAACGTGGACCATAAGGACAACGTGCTGTATCTCCTAAATATATGATACGCTCTTTCGGCAATTGACGAATTAATTCCTTCGCTACTGTTAAACCGCCAACTCCTGAATCGATAACACCGATTGCTCTATTCAACTTCATCACCCGTTTTCTCATTCATCATCTTTTATGTTTATCATTATATTTTACACACTTTAAGTTCGCTCACTTCAAATGCTTCTGTATGAAAATTTTCATTTGCCCATGTATAGACTAGGACCTTTTTTATTTTGCTCCTTTTTTTCGTAATTTGCAAGATAGAAAAATAACCGACCTTCTATAAGAAAGTCGGTTTCTTCTATATAAAGTGCATATTCATTGCTCCATCTTTTTTTGAAAAGAAGACATTCCCATTAATAAGAAGAAATGAGCAGAAATTAAAATGACGATAATTTATTTACAGCCCTTTTTATAGCCTTACCTATTTCCACGCTAGACTGTGGATTTTGTCCTGTAATTAAATGACCATCTACTACTACATGCGGCGTAAAATTGGGGGCTACATAAAACAAAGCTCCTTCTTCTTTCAACTTACTTTCTAACAAAAACGGAACGCGCTTTTCTAAATGTACAGCTCTTTCTTCATCGTTTGTATAACCTGTTATACGCTTACCCGCAACAAAAAACGAGCCATCCTTATTTTTCACACCGACTAAAGAGCTTACTCCGTGACAAACAGCCGCTACAATCCGGTTATTGTTATACATATTCTCAATCAAATTTGCTACATATGGATTACCTGGAAAATCTACAATCGCCCCGTGCCCACCACAAAATAAAACCGCATCATAATCCGAAAAATGAACATTTGAAATCGGCCTCGTATTTTGCAATAAAGAAGCTACATGCTTGAATTCGCGAGGTATACCATTCGGAATAGACACTCTATCTATAGGTACTCTCCCACCTTTTATTGACACAATATCAACATCAAACTTAGCCTTTTTAAATACATGATAAGGAGCTGCGAGCTCTTCCAGCCACAAACCAGTCGGGTGTCCATTCATATCATGAGCACTTGTTGAAACTAACAGTATCCTTTTCAACATATCCCCTCCTTATTACCTATTTATGTATGGAGTGTTCTTATCATTCATATAGCAAGTGAAGCAAACAAAAAATAGCCGACTTTTATATAAAAGTCGGCTGCTTTCTTATAATTCGAGCTCTCCCATACGAAGAAGCTCCACAACTGCTTGTGAACGTCCTTTAACCCCTAGCTTTTGCATTGCGTTTGTTATGCATAATTGTAGATAGTTAAGACTACATTTCTATCCTGTAGACGATTTTTATATCCCCGTTCTCAAATATCTCAATCCTATCTATAATCCTTTTAAACTCTTCATACAAATTCTTACTTTCATCTAACAAAGCAAAAGCTTTTCTAAATTCATCTTGAGTTTGTTTAACTTCGCTCTTATCCTCCATCGACACAAATTGAACTTCTTTTTCCTTTATAGTCTTCTCTAATTCGTTGCGGCGACTCAAAAATTCTTCTTTTTCAATAAGTTCTTCCATATATAAATCAATCAGTTTTTTTCTCTTTTCTTCAATCCTTTGTATTTCTCTTTGTAATTTGTTTTTCTTCTCTGCATTTGAACTTTCTTCATTCAAATTGAATTCCGTTTCTAACTGTTTTTCTTTTTCTTTCAAATTCTCTAATATAAACTCACGAAATTCATGATATTGAATTGGAGCGTGGCGTACACATTCATCACTTCCGTATCGTTTATATCTAGAGCACTTTAAGTATCTCCACTCTTCCTTAGTTCCATCTTTCTTTTTCTTAGCGCTATATACAACTTGCATTGCTGAGCCACAATGCGCGCAAAACATTATCCCTCGAAATTCATTCCATAGTGCAGGCCTTCTCTTTTTAGCAGAGCGCGGCTTATTTACTAATTCCCACTGTTCCTCAGATACAATGGCAGGATGATGTTTTTTAAATATTGTCCATTTTTCTTCAGGATTTTTTATTTGTTTCTTACGACCTGAAACCTTTACTGTAGTGTACTGATTTAATATATAGTCACCTTTATAAATTGGATTCTTAATAATTCTTTGCACGGAAGACATTTGCCATTTACCGCCAGTTTTTGATGGGATGCCTCTTTCGTTTAATATTTTTGCAATTCCTATATATCCAATTCCTTTTGAATACATATCATAGATTTCTCTAACAATCTCAGCTTCTTCCTCATTAATTACATATTTCTTCTCACGATCAGAATAACCAAAAGGCAAACGCCCACCTGTATGCTCCCCTCTCCTAACTTTAGCTGATAAAGCTGCCGATATAGATACAGATAAAGTTTTCGGATATTGCGATGCGAACATAGCAAACATTTCAAACTTCATATCGTTTTTTCCTTCGTAATGGCTATCGTATCCCTCTTCGATTGTGACTAATCGAATCCCATTAGCAATAAGTATTTCTTTAATCTCTAGAGCATCTTTTAAATCACGCGCTAAACGATGGATTGATTTGAATAACACCATCTGTAATTCACGTTTTTTAGCTTTCTCTAGTATAAGTTGCATTGCATGTCGTTCTAATAAAACCGTGCCCGTAATACCATCATCAAAATATATTGAGTTTTCATCCCAATCATACCCATGCTGATCTAACCAATATCGACATACATCGATTTGATTTTCTACAGATGAGACTTGTTCGTCCCTGTCTGTAGATACCCGAACATAAACTGCATACTTCAATCAAATCACCATCTTTACTAGTTATAATTACTCATATCAATAAAATGTGAATGATTAAAGTATACAAACAAAATCTTATCCCTACAATCCTTTTTACTTATTCTGTAAGCCAATCATATAAGGTGTCTCTACACTCTTTTCTTCGTTCCACTATAAACTTACTTTCAACAATTCTATAAAAATAACCTTCAAAAGTACTTCTAATTTTATTTGCTTTTTCTGCGAAAACAGTTTCTTTGAATGCTTGAATCGCTTGATTTATTACTTGTTCAATAGGCTTGTCTATTTTTGAACGTTTATAAGCCATTAATACTCGATGATACAGTTTATAAATTTTATCTGCTGATTTGAAGAATGGGGCTACCACATCTCTGAATTGGCTTGGTACATTTTCTGGTGTGAAAGTTTCATCTAAATCCTCTAATTCGATTTCTTTAGATTCCCTTGCTGACCTTTCTTTTACGTTTAATTCGTTTTTTAATTCTTCTAGAGGATGTGATTCAGAAAGCTTAGTTTCCTTGTCCGATTTTGCATCGAAAACCTTTGATTCTGTAGGGTTTTCTTCATCTTGTCGCTGTGACATTTTCGGTAGGACATTCGGTGTGACACTATATTTTTTTAGAAGGACATAGACGTTATGCCCATTCCCTCCACGTAATTTCCCTTCCGTTCGAATTGTTTTATGTCTAGTTACTACCTCAAAATCCTCTAACACTTTTAATACCCTACGGACAGTTCGATCGCTTATATTTAATGCTTCAGCAATTGTTCCTACCTTCAGGAAAGATACACCTGGAATCTTGCAAGAATGCCTTGCTAGAAATTTCAATACTTTTATTGCTGACTCAGATAGTTCATGTGCATGTTTGTATAAAAAAGAACATATCGCTTCATTCATCTCTTCTACTGATTGGAATGATTGTAGTTCTTTGTATTGTGTGTAACTTGCTGAACTAAGCATCTCCTTACCCCCTAATTATATAAGTACAATAATCATATTAATTACAATTAAAATCGCAGAAACTGTGTAGAAACCATAAAACCATACAAGATCCGATTTACTTTCTAAACCAAAATAATCATTTAATCTTTGCATGTTTGTTCCTCCTTTTTAGTTCAACTATAAAAGTTGAACTATTTAAGTTGAATTATAACCCTCCAAATATTCAACGTCAATAGTTGAACGAAAAAAGTTTTACTAATTTCGATTGATGTTGTAAAATGGGTACAAGATAACCAGTGTTGCGGAGGAGAATAAAATGAAATTCACACTCGGAAATTCTTTAGATGAATTGGGGATCACGAAAAATAAGTTGTCTACAGAATCCCAAGTAAGATACAACACAATTAGTGATTTGGTGAATGGTAATGCTAATGCTGTTCGTTTTGATTCACTTGAAGCTATCATTGATGCTTTGAATACCATTGCTGCAGAAAAAGGAATTAATAAAATTTACAAAATAGACGATGTAATACAATACATAAAAAAGAGCTAATCATTCGAAAATGATCAGCTCTTTTTTCATCATTAAGTAGCAGCGATTACATATACTTTTACAAACACATTATATTTATTTGCCAGTTGTTCTAACTTCTTTTCTCTGTATTTTGTGATTGTAAAGAAATGAATAACTGGCACTTTTCCGTTATGCTTCTGTTTATAAATTTGCGTTAACTCTTCATATTTTTTTAATTTCTCATCGTTTACTATCATTTTCTGGGTACGATCTACTTCTACGGCATGAAGTATTCCGTCCTCATCACGAAATTTCACATCTGGAATTATTTTTTTCTTTTTATTATCTTTTATATATTTAATTTCAGTTTCTACTTGCCAATCATCTGGACAAAATAAATGTAACCAAGCCTCATTACGTAAAATAGCGTGTGCAACTTTACCATGATGTACAACTTTACCTTCACCGAACAACTTATGTCCTGATTGGTTTAAATAATATACATGCTCTTTATTGTAAACTAGCTTACTTGTATACGTAGATAAATCTTTCATGATTCGATTTGCATTTCTTATTCCGCCCATCTCATGAACACTCATTAAATGCCTTCTCGTTGCAAACTGTAGCTTTCTAATCGTCGCAAGTATCGCCATTTGACGGTTGATTTGCATATGTGTTTGCATTCTCATGTTTCTCCACCTCGTATCCTTTTAAATGCTCCCACATCATCTTGTTACTAATGTAAGGCACTTGTATTTCTGTAAGTCTATCAGTTTTGAAAATCGCACGTCCGGGAATGCTTTTTATCGTTTCTAATCCTGCTTCATCTATAACAACACTTGAGGCCGTTTGAGTTGGTAGCCTAAAACCTAATTTTGCATCACTATTTTGTTTCACTTGGCGTGGTAATGTATCCCCTGTCGGATACTGTGTACAAAAAATCAATCTAAACCCTAAAGCACCACCTATGCGCGCTATATGAGAAAGCATTTGTTGACAAGCTCCCAATAACCTTTGTTGTTCTTTTTTCATACTTTTATCTGGGCAAAGTTCAGCTCCTTCGTCTACTATAATAAAGTAACGCTCTTTGATATTTGTTTCTACAACATTTGTGTAATGTCTACCTTTCATATATTCCATTTTCTCTTCAATCTTCTTGAGAATATTAGTTAATATCATAAAAGCTTCTGTGGGCTTTTCAGCAATAGAAACTACTTGTTTTAAATTCTTATACGGCCCAAACTCCAAACCGCCTTTTAAATCAATAATGTATAAATTAATATGTTCTGGTTGCGCTAAAGTAAGTGAAGTAACTACATTCTTTAGAAACACCGTCTTACCCATTCGAGTGAGACCACCTAGTGTCATATGTGGTGTTTTATCAAAATCATGATAGACAAGTTTTTCTAAACTTTGGCCCATTGGAACACACCAACTTCCTTCTGCCACCAAATCTTTTGACCATGACCATTTTTTCGGTATATCTCTATGAAACACACGAATCTTTAACTTGTAATTATCATAATCAATTCGGACAGGTTTACTTAGCCCTTCAGAGACAACATCCTCCACCTTCTGAATAATTTTACTCGGCATTCCTACAGGCAACCGATATATATAAGTTGTACTTCGATCATCTTCTTTTTGTTCAAGAAAAACTGGATACTGTAATCTGTCCTCTCTACGTATCGCAATTCCGCTTACTTCGAAAAAAACTTGTATTTTCTTTCGATCACTCTCTCTTCCTTCGAGCCTCCCGCCAAATATGGCGAAAATTAAACCTGCGAATGGTACTGATAACAACTCCAGCATATAATCACTCCTTATATCCCTCTTATAGAGGGTATATATCCCTGTTTCAAGGAATATGTGCATACAAGCCAAACTCCTTATGACATAAGGAATAAAAGGTTTCCACATCGTATTCCCTCATAGAAATAAAACGAGAACATAACGTAGAAGGTATAGAAACGAGCCTGTAAGTGTTGTGTACAAGGTGACACGTGGAAGCCAATGTGGAACACTTTTTCCCATTTTTTCAGCTACTTTCATAGCGACTACAGATAATCCTGTTGCAGTCCAAATAACTACCGCTTCTCCTGCAAGTGTCATGATTATTCCTCCTCTTCCTTTTCGCGAAATACAATACCCTTTCTTGTAAGGACAACATCATAACAATCCATTAAAATCTCCCAATTTAAAACATCTTCTTCCTCACCATATAAATCTTCCTCCACTACCTGCGATAAATTAAAATACCCTTTGTACTCTTTGTTATTAAAAACTTTATGGCTTCTCATGTGATTTAAAATTGATTCAGTTTCTGCTCTTGATCTTGATTCGTTGTACATAGATCTTAACTCTTTTGAAGGATGTAAATATGGAGTTGTGTTTAAATGGTTATATTGCCAACGCATATAGACCTCTCCCCTCTTGTTGCCTCTTCTTCCTTGTGGTCTTCCAAATGGAAGTAATATAGGTATATGAACTAGAAAACAAAAACTTGTTTGTCCAACAACAAAAAAATCAAAAGGTTTTTCAAAAAATTGATTGAATGTTTTAAAGGGAGGGATTTTATGGAGTGCAAATTAAAAATGATTTTAGCCGATAGAATGATTAAACAATCTGCATTAGCAAAAAGAGCTGGCATAACAGATCAAACATTAAGTATGATAGTTAGAGGGAAAAGCGAACCGACATTACGAGTTGCTATGCGTATAGCAAAAGCCCTTGATATGCAGATTGAAGACATATGGATAGATACTGACTAAATTCAAGTTTCCTACCATGTTTTTAATTGGTATGATTCATCTAATTTAAGGGAGGGGATTTTATGGAATTGCGTAAAACTGCGGACGGTGAAACCTTTATTATTGAATTAGAAGAAAAGAAAAGTTCTACAGGTAATCAATTAAAAAGATTAATATACTTGTCAATCGGCATATTAGGTCTACTTATTTCAGTAGCATTATTCTTTACTATCATCGGTATTTTACCTGGTATTGGATTAGCATTTTTCTCAGTTATTTTCATGTATAAAGCAATGGGAAAACAATTTGTGAAATGTCCTAGCTGTAATAAAAAACAACCTGTTGTACATAAAGCAGAGGCTTTTATTTGTCATAGATGTAATAAACGTACGCTAATTGAATGGACACAATAAAAAAAGGGATTCCCAATAAGTTAGGAATCCCTCTTTTTACTTTACATAGACTTCATTTGTTGTGATATAGTATGTTTTACCTTTGTTGTCGTGCACTAGGTATTTGTGTAAGCACTCATTAATAAATTTGTTTTAAAATATGTTGAAAATTTTTATATCTCTTCACAAAGCTTAGGCTATTCTAAATATAACAAACTGTACAACGTCTGGAATTTGAACGTTACCGGAATTTCCTGGCAATGTGATTGGAGTTGCTGGAATTGTAACATTGCGTATAGTAATTTGATCTCCTGCTAGTAAATTTAATAACTTAACACCACTTACTTGATGAGGTCCTGTTCCAGTATTATCAACTATTCCTACATCTCCAGGTACTTGAAATTCATTTACAAATATAGAAAATCCACCTGCATTTTCTCCGTCAACTGTGATTGCAAACCAAGCATAGTATGTGCCTGAAGTATTTACTGTGATTACACTTCCAACTCTTGTTATATCAGGAGTACTAGGTCCATCAGCATTTAGTGGTACACTAGCTCCAAAAGGTATAACTTGAGGTGTAGTACTAAAATCCCATGAATTTCTAAAAGAAGTTGAAAATGTGGGACCTGTCGCTCCAGTGGCTCCTGTTGAACCGGTTGGGCCTATGGCTCCTTGGGGACCTTGTATTCCTTGAACTCCTTGGGGACCTGTCGCTCCAGTAGCTCCTGTTAAACCGGTTGGACCTATGGCTCCTTGGGGACCTTGTATTCCTTGAACTCCTTGGGGACCTGTCGCTCCAGTAGCTCCTGTTGAACCGGTTGGACCTATGGCTCCTTGGGGACCTTGTATTCCTTGAACTCCTTGGGGACCTGTCGCTCCAGTAGCTCCTGTTAAACCGGTTGGACCTATGGCTCCTTGGGGACCTTGTATTCCTTGAACTCCTTGGGGACCTGTCGCTCCAGTAGCTCCTGTTAAACCGGTTGGGCCCGTTGGGCCTATAGGACCTTGAGATCCTGTAAAACCAGGTGGGCCTTGTTCACCTTGTATTCCTTGAACTCCTTGAGGTCCAGTTGGACCGATTGGACCTTGTTCACCTTGTATCCCTTGAACTCCTTGGGGACCGGTTGGACCTATAAGACCTTGTTCACCTTGTATTCCTTGAACTCCTTGGGAACCGGTTGGACCTATAGGACCTTGTATTCCTTGTAACCCTTGTTCGCCTTGCGGACCAGAGGAACCAGTTGGGCCCGTTGGACCAGTCGGGCCCGTTGGACCACCTGGCGGACCGGTTGGACCGGTTGGGCCAGGTGGTCCGCCAGATGGTCCGGTTGGGCCAGTCGGGCCGGGTGGGCCACCTGATGAACCAGTCGGGCCAATTAAACCTTGGGGACCGGTTGGGCCCGTTGAACCTTGAATCCCCTGTAGACCTTGGGGACCGGTTGGACCAATTGGGCCAGGAACGCCTTGTAATCCTTGAACTCCCTGAGGTCCGGTTGGGCCAACCGGACCAGGAACGCCTTGTAATCCTTGAACTCCCTGAGGGCCGGTTGGACCAATTGGGCCAGGAACACCTTGTAATCCTTGAACTCCCTGAGGGCCGGTTGGACCCCTAGGACCGGTCGGACCTGTAACAAAAGGAGGAAGAGTAATTGAAGGGAGCGGTGGTAGTGTGGGGCCTATAGTATTAGGATCAAATGCGGCTGCAGATAAAAATTCACCTTCGTCGTTATTTTTTTTTGGGGACACTTATATCCCTCCTAATAAAAATATTGTTGGGCTAAAATACTTCTTCTACAGCATATGCACATCAAACAGAACGAATGCTCGTACTATTCAAAAAAAACAAGCACATTCGTCAACATTACAAAACTAAAACAAATATGCAATAGATAACTACCTTTAAATTCCATAAAATCGAAAAGAGAAAATTCAATATAATAGGGTTTAAAAATAAAAGAAAAGGACTGCCGAAACATTTAAACAGTCCTTTAAAAATATTAAATAAACTCACTACACCATTACTCTAACATACACATAGGCTTCATTTGCTGTTACATAGTATGTTTTACCTTTGCTATTGTGTACTTTATATTGCAACGATCCATTAACGCTTACTGTTGCATCAATTGTAAAGCCTAATCCCGTATCTACAGTACCTGCGACATTCTTATCTTCCCACGATGGAGCGCTGTAAAATCTGAGATTATTCACTTTCGACACTACACGTTTTCCAGCGACTGAACTTACAGCTTCTTTCTTTTCAAATCGGATATACGATGGATTATATTTTATCCACTGATCTCCACCTAAATTTAGCCATCCGTCCTTTTCTCCCCAAACTTTATAAGCCTCTGGTTTATTTAATTGACGAATAACAGAATAGCTTGCATCTGGGCCTTTGCGTAAATTTACACTATATCCTTCAATGTAAGCTACACCTTCTACATTGGCTGTTGGTTTTTCCGCTGGTTTAGAAGGTTGTTCAGGAATAGAAATACCCGTGTTATTATATGCACGTTTTACATCTGCTCGGAATTGAGCTTCAGATATACCATGTTTTTTTAGATAATCCAGTGGATCAGTGTGAGTGGTCCCACCAAGATATTTCCTTACGTCATCATGTGTCCATAGTCCTTTTTCTACTGAAAGTCCACGATCACGTAAAATTTTTGCTAATAATTTTACATACTTGTCATAGCTTCGCTTAAACTTGCTATAATCTGAAGTCTCACAAAGTTCAACGTGTACAAAACGTGCGTTAGCAGCTGGCCCAGCACCATACGCAATATAACGTGTATCTGCAATTTGAATGACTTCATCCCAGTCAACTGCATAATGTACAAATGCACTTCTCCAAGTACGTGTTTCATAGCGTTGAATATTGATTGCTGGAGCTTCTGGAGTCGCTGTACTATGTGCAACTACACCTTCATACGCTCCTACTCCATTTCTATATCCTTGCTTCGGTAAATCAGGAATGATTAATATTCTGTCAGCAAAAGCACTTGTTGTAATGGATAACACTAGAATAGCTGTAAGAACTATAGAAGAAATTTGTTTTAATGTCTTTTTCATTTTACATCAGCATCCTTTTTCATAATTTTTGTGTGGTCAAACAGTCCAATGATGATTCCTTGAAATACATTTGTTTTGATGTTTCCGTCCAAAAACAAAACGCCTAGCACAATGCCAAGCGTTAAATTCAATAACGGAACATATTTTGTTTGTAACCCAATTGTTTTTACAATCTGCGATAGCCCAACAACAACACCAATTATTACAGCAACACTAACCATTACATACCACCTCCTTTCAATAGGAAAGTGAGAACGGTTCCAATAATCCCTCCAACAATTAAACGCAAAATCCAAGTTGTATTGGCGCTGATTTTATCTAATTGTTTATTGATATTAATAATGTCTTTTTCGTTACCTGTCGTTCGAATTTCTAGACTTTTCATTTCTAAACGAATGTCCTTGATATCTTGCTTTATTTCTTGAACATCGTTCCTCACATCCTGTAACCCTTCCACTTTAATCACCCCTTTTTAGGCAATAAAAAAAGACCAGCTTATAACTGCTGCTCTGGTTTCTCGTTTATTAATTTTTGAACTAAATCAGTTAATGTGGACACGTTAATCGCAAGTATATTAACCTGCTCTTTTAATTGTATATTTTCTTCTTTAACTACATTTAACTCTTCGGTATTCTTTTTAACCTGTTCTGTTAAATGGATAAATTCACGATACTGTTGTTGAAAAGCTGCAATGAAAATAGAGACAGTATTATATAGATTAATGGCTCGTTTCTCTTTATCTGTAAATATATCTTCAGTATCGTCTGCAATCATGCCGAAATAGGTTTCGATATCTCTCGTTGTATATGGTTCTGTTTGTTCTTCTGACTTGTTCATACGCATTTGATACAGATCATACATATCATCTTTAAAGTTGTATTGTTTAATAGTTAAATTCATGATTTTCTCAAGAGCTGAGAAAGGGATATCTTTTATGTTTTCTTTCATATTTCTAGCTGACGTAGGGTTAAATGCTTTTGCCCACATTTGCCCAACAGCACTAATATTCTCTTGCGCTCGTAATGTTCTTAATTCTATATCTTTCCATCCCTTACCCATCATATCTTTAATCTGCAAGCCATTGTTATAACCTTGTACAAAACTTGACCTTATCATTGCATTACCCATGATTAAATCATGATCAGTGGCGCCGTTTATGAAATGTATTTCATAGTCACTACCTTTTCTTCTGAAAGTAAACTGTCCCCAGTTATTTGTAAAAGAATGTGGTTCAGTTGTAGTTACAAAGAAGTGACCATATCCTGGAGCCCATCCTTCAGATTCAAAAATAATATCATTCAAGTTTTTAAAACGAAATTGTCCATCTGAATATACGCTCAGATGTCCACCGTCATTCTGCATTTGAATATAATTTGACCAAATATTAGTTCCTTCTGCACTTTCTCCTTTAGAAACCCCAAATTTTGCATATGCTTTAGAAGGTTGATCGACTCCATTAATTCGCGGCATGACTTGATAAATATAAAACGATCCTGTACCCCTGTATTTAATATTGTCAGAACCAAGGACGAGTGAAGGTTGAATACTTCCATCATTTGTTTCCATAAATCCTATATAGCCACGTGGCTTATCCGAATCGAAAATCTTCATGTCTTGCTTATTTATTTCAACAAATCTATTTCCACTCGTTTTAAGTGTTACTCCTTCTAAAACTTGTCCTTTAATATGACTCGCTGTAATAAAACCTTTTAAGTTAATCCTGTTCGCATTCAAAGTAATGTTTTCTTTACTCATATTGAATGCTGCGATTACATCATTTTCTTTTACTGATATACTAACACCCTTTTCAGTTAACTGAAGACGGGTTTCCATATCTCTTACATAAGAATCTTTTGCAAATTGTCCATCTGCTTGTATCCTTGTATATACCTCTGTCTTTTTGGCTGCGGCATTGATACCTTCTTCATTGATAGTAAAACGGTTATTGATTTGAGTCATTTTTTGGTCAAATTGCTCCGTTGCAAGTTTGTTAGCCAATTCATCTAATAAATCTTGTTTATTCTGATTAACTTTTTGCTTCAACTCTGGAATCTTAAACCCAGCAACATAATCCTCTACTTGTTTAAGCTCAACTTTACCTTCAAGTGCTTTCGCAGTATTTTCCCATCCAGCTTTCGCCTCTTGTAATTGTCTTCCTTGTTCTGTCTGCGTATTTTGTATTAAAGAGACATTTTGTTTAATGGCAGTTGCATCTTTTTCTACAGTTGCAACACGCTTATCAAATCCACCTTGATTGTTTTCCACTTTTGTAATTGTTTCTTTAATTCCATCGACGCTTTTTGCAATTTCAGTTGTTTTCTGAGTGAACTCATCCGTTGTTACCTGTTCTTCAGGCGGTGCTGTCCAATCTTGCGGCTTATTCCCTTTATACAAGGCAACCCATTCCACAATAGATTTCGTAGTACTACTCGGATAGTTATATAAGCTTAACTTTCGTTCATTTCCACTTGTAGCTGCAACTGCTTTGAAGGTTACATAAGTTATTCCATTCGCGTAAACACTTGTTGCATATCCAACATTGCTAGACCCACCATTCTGCCAAATTTCAAATTTCTGCCCTTGTGGGACACTCCCTTTAATTACAAAGGTATATTCCTCACCCGCAAAGAAATTTTCAGTTAGAGAATATTGATTGATTAGATAGTCTGTTTTTTCATATTTAACATTTGATTTTAATAAAAGGTTACGTCCACCAGCTTTATCACTATTAACCTTTGTTTCTACACTCGTCAACTTCTCACTGATTTTCCCAGCTTTTTCTTCTATTTCAGTAGTTGTTTTCTTAAGCTCACTTGTTGTTTGCTGCACATCAGAAATAGTCTTCTTTGTACCTTCTACAGTAGATTCAACTGTATTTAATTTATTGCTAATGTCAGTATCTTTTTTTGTTAACGATTCAATAGAGGTTTTAAATCCATTAGAATCCTGTTCAAACTGAGTTACTTTCTTATCGATTTCACCTTGTTTATTTTCGATATTAGAAATTGTACGACTGACCCCTTGTAAACCTTCCTGTACTTTATTGAATTGTCCTGTAGCTTGATTCTGTGCTTCTTGTACCTTTTGGTTTAATTCTGTTTTTGTGGCCTCAATATCTTTATTAACCTGCTCAAGTGTTTCTTTCTTAACGGATTCAACATCTGGTACAACCGATTCCCAAGCTGTACCTGTCCATATTTTTAAAACGCCGGGCTTTCCGTTACTAATATCACGCCAAAGCGTTTTATTAGGTTTAAGCCCTGTTGTTGGTGGATTCTTAGCTTCTATAATTTCAACAGTATTGTTTTTAATATTCTCTTGTACCTTTTCAGCAAGTGTTTTCGCTGCTTCTGATTCTTTCTTAGCGTTACTTGCTGTTTCATTAGCTTCTTTCACCAATTTATCTAGCTGATCCAGCATTTCTTGTTTCTCACCGAATTTACTAAGGATTCGGTTGTAAATCTTCCGTAATTCCTCGTTTGGGTCTACTATCTCTCTATAATCCCCAAATTCGTATTTATCTTGTGCAGGATCAGTGAATGATTCGTCACCAGCAATAACACGCGCTTCAAGATATAGCTTAGGTGTGAAGCCTGTATCTTTGATTCGGATTGTATCTCCTTCATTGATTAGTTCATGCGCTAGTCCGAAAATGCGACCGATCGATTGTGCCTCTACTTCATACGAAACTGAAGAGTTAATACGTTTTTTCAGTTCTATTTCCATTAACGTCATTAAACGTTGTGGCGTCATATTTAACTCTTCTGTTTCTGGCGTATAAAAACCAAACTTATGCTTACCACGTTCGTTCCATCGTTGAAATGCATCATTATCGACAATATACGGAAGTCCCCTGTTAATACTTTCAATAGTGATTACACTATCGCCTTCACCTTTTACAAATCCGACTAACGCTGTACAAATATCTCTTGAATGTTCAATACGTGTAACACCTATCAAATCTTTACCTAACTCTATTTCTTTACCAGTATCTCGGCCACGCCTTTGAATCATATCGACATACCATCCAACTATTTGTGACCCTTGAACCTCAACACGGTATTGAATTTCTAATTTGAACAAAGAAGCTATTTTCTTCAAAAAGGTTAACGGATCCATAAATTCATCAATGGTCATAGTGTGAAAACCTGCATAATCTGTTTTTCCACGTTTCCATTTCATGCCTACAAGAGCCATATCAATAAATTCGTTTACTGTTTTACCTTCTATCCTTTGTGGTTTTATAATACCTGATTTAGCAATTTGAACCCAAGCTCCTGAAGCATATGTGGTAATGGATCGTTTGTCTGAATTCTTCTCTGTTTCTGTAATGACATATGGTACAACTCTTCCATCGCGAACTTCTTTTAGAACAAGATTTTGTTGTTGTAATGTAGCTGAATGAGTAGTTCCATCAAAAACAGTGAAATCCAGCATATCAACATTGTTTTTTAGTTCCCAACGCCTATTATCATCCCAATAGTCATTTGGCTGAATAGCTGCAACGATTTGATCTGTTTTGAAATCCACAACATGCAAAATCCCGCTTGGTGTTCTCATCTGTATCTCTCCCTATAACTAACAGTTGCTTTAACATCTGGTGGCATTATATCGATACGATTCTCACCACGTATGACAGTTGGAAAATTACTAAAAATGTCTTTTAAATTAATCGCATTTTTACCGTTAATGGTTACAAGACTTTTTTCTGTATCAATTATAATCTTGTCTCCCGTATTAAAAATGTAAGGCGGATTATTTTGAGTATTTAAATTCACTTTCCAGAATTTCAAATCTGAAACGGTCATTGCTTCTACTGGCGGTACATCTTGCCATTGCATAATACTGATCTGGATTTGTGCTGCTTTTTCCATATGATAGTTATTTTCATCCGTCCACCTTGCAAATCGTTCTGAATCATCCTTTTCTGTCCCCGGAAGGAATTTCGAGATATAAGCCTCCCACACATTTCCCGTTCTAGCTATCCACAATCTTCCGTAATATTGATTCCATGTATTCGGATAATCACCACTCTCATAAATCAAACCTATTTTTCCCGGCTTATTATCATATCCAATTACCATTGTTCCGAAATTTTGTTCAGCTTGCCAAAACACATCAGACATAGCAATTTTTGAAAGCACCTTGCTATTTTCATCCAATATCGCTATCTCAACCCGTCCCATTTCATTGATTCTTTTACTCTTACATGTAACGTAAGCTTGCATAATAAAATCTTGTACTGGGCCACCGGGGATATTTTTTTTAACAGCTGCACCATGCCACCCTTTCCCTGAACTAGTACCAAAATCAGAACAATAAAATTGATATTTATCTGATTTCATTTCGCCAATCGGTTCGCCATCTTCCATCGAACTGACTTTACTCCAACCTACAGTGGTAGCCATTTCATCCCATATAAGCCTTTGATTTCTTTCAACAGGTAGTTGCTCTGTTTTCAACGGATAACCGATTCTAAAATAATCACGATTATACGGATACTCACCATACCATACATCTAAAAATGTACTCGGTTTCTTGGCCTCAATCTCAATAATTGGAGGCGCTTCTACATTACCTTGATTGACGAAAGAAGTAGTGATTTCAGTGGACCAGTTTTGAGTAAACGTATGAGTATTTTGTTTTCCTAATTTATATGGCATTGGACAAACAAAAGTAATAACCCCTTTACCTCTATTAACTATTTCATCCAGGTCTACAGAACCATCAATTAACGCTAGATACGTCCTATCTAATTCATCATCAAAAACAAGTTCAGCAGGTTGCTCTGTATATAGCCAATCTGCTAAATCTTCTTTTATCTTTTGCAAATCCGCTATATCTTTTTTTGCTTTAATGACAAGAGGAACATCAATACGACGTTCCTCTGTTTCTGTATTAATAAAAAGAGCCCCTGCGCGATGAGGGACTCTTACTAATTTTCTTTTAACTGGAGCCCACGAAGGACGTTTTCTTCCGACTAGCATTTGAATATAATCTTTTCTAATCTTATTAAAAGTAAAACTGAGTTTCTCCAACATGTTCACCACCCTTAAAATTCCGCTCTTCTTTTTTGTTCACGATCTTGAAGTTTTGTAGTGTAGGTGTAACTTCCATTTGCAAGCTCTTTTCCATCTAAAACATTTGTCATATTTACAGTTAATTTCAGTTCTTGCTCTCTACCCGCTCTATCTGGGAATATAGTTTTTGCCATAGATGGGTTGTTATAAGCTAATTGCGGTTGCGTATATCCGCTAAAATTGCCAAACGTATTTTGCGGGATACTATATTGATTTGTTTGGAATCCAAAATCAAAAATAGATGGCATATTCCCCATCTGCTTCTTAACGGTTCCGACTACATTTTTTGCTGCATCGACAACAAATCGTTTCCCTTTATCCATACCAACTCCAACACCCTCTGGAACTGCGCTACCGACTGGAATCATCACTTTAGATGGACTGTTAATTTCTAACGCTCCAGAAATAGTCTTTTTAATCTCTCCAGCAATGCTTTTCGCCTTACTATATAAACCACCTGTCGCATCATCCAAACCTTTTTCAAGACCTTCTATAATTGATTTACCGACGGAACGTAGATTTATAGTGCTGAAGAATTTTTCAACTGTATTCCACTTATCTTCAATATCGCTCTTTATCTCCCGCATTTTATCATTAACAGCTTTTTTCTGTTCCTCAAATTTTCTTGAAACTGTATTTTTTATTTCTTCTACCTTGTTGTCGGCTGAAGTTTTGGTTTCTTCCCACCATTTCGTTATACCTGACCAAGTTTCTTTCATCTTTTGAATTACATCATCTTTCATTACTTGGTATTTGGATTTTATCTGACCAGTTTCCCAATCAACTTGATTTGCATGTTCTCCCGCTTGCGCTTTTGCTTCACTCACAATTTCCTTATGCTTATCTCTTGCTGTAGAAACTGTACTATCATACTGACGTTTTGCCTCAGCAATGATTGCGTTCGCTTCATCAGCAGTAATAGTTTTATTTTCATCACGCTGACGAATCGCCTCAGCAATTTTTTCATCGCGAGTTTTCTTCGCATCTTCAATAACCTTATCCCTTGCTTTAGCGCTATTCTCTACAACTTCCGCTGCCTGTCTAGCTGAAATTTCACTAGCCTGCACACGCATATTTTCAAGAATAACCTTTTGCTCCATTTGATTTTTAGACATATGCTCAACAGCAACTCTGTCCATTTCATCCTGTAATGCTTGTAACGAGATGCGCTCGGATGTTGTTAATTCTCTATTTTCCCTAGCGGCTGTTTGTAGAATTTCTTTAATTTTATTTTCTTTTTCTTGTGTTTTTAGCTTTTCTTGTTCATAATGCTGATTTAACTGTTCAATTCGTTTGTTCTCTTCTTCAGCGGTTAACACATATGAATCAGCAAAGAACTTTTTAAGTCCTTCAATTTCTTTTTGCTGCCTTGCATTGGTTTTTTCAATGATTGTATTAGCTAATTTATCATATTGACCAATCAACTTCTGTGACTGTTCTTCTGTTATTACTTCATGATTCAATCTAATTTCAGTTAACTTTTGTCTAATACCATCAGATAACTTGAAATACTCGCCAAGAACTTTCTTGGTCGATGCGCTTACTTTCCCTTCTGTATTCGTAGCAAAGCGATCAACTGAAGCAATACTATCTTCAGTTGCTTTTTGATATGCCTTATATGCGACAACTCCAGTTCCAATAAGAGCAGCTGCTATTAAACCGACAGGCCCAAGAAGCACTCCTAATGCGCTTCCTAACATTCCCACCGCCGCACCAGCAAGACCTGCAGCGCCACCAGCAATTCCTAATGATGTTGCTAACGCTCCAATACCTGACATAATCATCCCAACTGCAGCTAAAACTACACCAATTGCAGCAGCAACAGCTGTTAAAGCAAGGACAATACCACCTGTGATTGCTATTGCCTTTTGTACAGGAGCAGGTAAAGAGTTGAATCCATCAACAAGTTTTTGTAAACCAGCAACAAAAGCACTAACTACAGGAGCAAGTGCATCACCAATTGTCTTTTTCATTGTAGAAAATGCTGAATCTAATAAAACAATTCTTCCTTGGAGAGTATCAATCTTTGTTTTCGCAACATCAGCAGCCGTAACTTTAGACATTGCATCCCACATCTCATTGACCCCATTTGCTCCTTCTTTAAAGAGAATAGTCGCACCACGTACGGCATCCGAACCGAATAATGTTTCCAAAGCCATACTTCGTTGCTGGTCTGTTAAACCTTTCATCGATTCATGAAGTGTCCCTGAAATATTTTCTAAACTTTGAATATGCCCCTGTTGATCATAAAATTTTGATGATAAGAAAGCTGAGCTCGTGGCTAATTCACGGAATGTCGTATCACACTTGTCATTCCATTTTTTCGCACCTTCTATTTTCATTACATATCCTTCTATAGCTTGTTCAATATCACCAACGCTCCTTGACGCTGGTTGTATACCATTTTTAACAAGAAAATCATATCCAGCTTGCGCGTTGTATGTTATAAGACCTAAATCTCTCATTTTGTTATATGCTTCTTTTGTTGTTGGATTTAAACGCATGAGCATGGTTTTTAATGAAGTACCTGCATCTGAACCTTTTAAACCATTTTGGGCGAATACCGCCAAAGTTGTAGCTGTATCTTTAAATGTCATCCCTGCTCCTGCCGCTACTGCTGAAGAAGCAGCAAGGCCATATTTTAATTCGCGTACATCTGTTGCTGATGCGTTTGCTGCACCTGATAATATGTTAGCTGCATCCGCTACTGAAAGATGATCTGCTTTAAACGCATTTAAGGCCGTTGATGCGATTTCTGCCGCTTCACCTAAATCTAGTTCCCCAGCAGTTGCCAAGTTCAGAGCGCCTGATAGACCTCCGTTAATAATATCTGTTAAACTGACACCAGCCTTTATTAATTCCTCAATACCTTTTCCCGCTTCTACAGAAGAATACTTTGTTGTTTCCCCCATGTTGACAGCTAATTCACTTAATTTTTTCATTTCTTCTCCAGTAGAACCAGATACAGCTTTAACATTGGCCATTTGCTGTTCAAAATTCATAGATTCTGTAATTGCGGACTTTAAACCACGTCCTATTGCATACGTCATTCCACCAAAAACAATACCGATTTGACTTCCTGCATTTTGCAAATGATTGCCCAGTGTTTCCATACGATTTCCAAAATTCAGTAGCCGATTCCCTTGTTGCTCGAGTTCATGATTTGACTGTCGTAATCCTTGTTCAAATCGATTTAATTCAGCGGTTGCCCTATGAATTTGTTCTGCATAACGTTGCGCTGACTGACTTGCTTCCCCTTCTTCAGTTTTAGCTCGATTATAAGCTGACTGAAGTTCCCTAATTTTCTCCTTTTGTTTATCTACCATACGAGATAGAACATCAATTTTTGCTCGCGTCTGTTCAGTAGCATTGGTATATCCATGCATTCCAGTTGTAACCGCTTGGAATTCAGCTTGTAAAGATTTCAATGAATTATTTAATTTATCCATTGCTGTTTGTTGAGCCTGACGATTCACTTGTTTGAGTTCATTCTCAAATCTATTTAAATCCGCAACAGCTTTATTGACTTGTGCAGCGTACCGCTGAGTAGCAGCATCATTTTCTCCTAATTTAGCTTTATTTTGATCATAAGCTTGGCGTAATGCCTTAACTTTTTCTTTCTGAGCTTCAATTAGTCGAGTGAGCGTATTCAATTTCGCTTGTGTTTGCTGACTAGCATTAGCAAAACCGCCCATTCCTGTACTTACGGATTTTAACTCGTTCTGCAGCGTCCTGACTGCACGACCTGAATTTGAGATACCTTGTCGAAAGTTTACGTTATCAAGGGAAAGTCTAACGACCAGATTATTTATTTCGTTCGCCATAGTCTCACCTCCCTCGTTAAATAATGTTTTCTGCTGGCACTTCTATTTCATTTGAATTGGAGTCTTGGTGATTTTCATTTCCGTTTTCACGCATTTTCCGATTAAGCCTCAAATAATGCCAAATATCCATCTCATTATCAATGTGATGGTGTTTGTACCCTTGTTGCAATAAAGAGAGGTAGAGTTCATCCATAAACTCGCTGAACGTCAACCCTCCTCCCTCTATACGTTTGGGCTTTCTGCTCCATCAGTTACAGGATTCGCACCCGCTGCCTCTACGGTTTCGTTAACTAGATCATTAATTACATTTGTTGTCGTTAATAAAAATTTTCGAGCGTCTACACCATCCCAATACTGATCCACCGTAAACTGTTCACCATAAACTTGTACTACATATTGAACCATCTTATCTAAATCTGCCGCTTCAGGATTATTTGGAATATCTGCAAGTTCAGGAGCTTGGCGAATTAAACGAGCTGGAATGAATGCTGGTAAGTTAAAAGTTTTTTCTTCGTTATTGATTCGTAAAATTAATTTCATAATTTATTCCTCCTTAATTAATAAAAAAGAGAGAGCTTTTGCTCCCTCTTACTTTCCTGTTGGTGGTTGTGCCACGGGCTTCTCGAATACCTTTTTAAACCAATTATCTCCAATAGCTTTTGTAAATGTAGGCTCATCTTCATCCGCTGTAAACTTAGTTCTATCATCAAAATCACGTTCGATGAATGAACCTTTTAATTTCGTTGTTTGGAAGTTTGGCTTATCTTTTTTAGTTTCAGCTTCTTCCTCTTCCTGCGAAAGTTTCCCTTTTAATAACCAAACATATCGATACTTTCCGTTAGCTTTTAAAAAACGCCATCCAATTGCTAAATACGGTTTTTCTCCCTCTCGCTTTTCATCTAATACGCCATCTGTAACTTCTGGGAATCCTTCAATATCCGCCTTTGTTGATAATGAAAGGCCTCGAACTTCGATTTCAACCTCAACCTCACCATCAGACTCAGCAATTTCCGATTTTTTGTTGTCACTCCACATAATCTCAGTAGCTACTTTTTTAGATGTTTTAACCTTTACTGCACCTTCCATTTTTTTAACCGTACTGTAATCAACACCTGTTGCATCATCTTTCAATGACTTTGCATAAACTAGGTTATCTACACCGACAGTTGAACTAATTTTAATAACTTCTCCTGCCATCTATAACTCCACTCCTTTCGCGAATCGCATCGCGTAATGAAAAATTTTTGTATCCTCTTCATATAAATCAGCAACCGCATAACGTGAGAAACCAATTTTTTTCATGGTTTCATTCACTTTTTGATGGATTGCCGTTGTACTACTCTTCGCCCAAACATCAACTTGAAACAAGATTTCACTTTCAATCTCTTGATTATCTGCAAATCCATCTGGCCTATTATCTAATTCGAAATACGTAATTCGCGGAAACTCTTCTGCTTTCTTTGCTTTACGATAATAAATTCGTTTTCCACCTAACAATGAAACAAGCTCTTGATCATTCTCAAGAGCTTGTAAAATATCAGGTCTTAAATTTATCACAGATTCAACCTCATTTCGTTCTTTAAAATATCTGTCATAGCACGTACAGCTTCCGCTTTTGAAGCATTAAAACCAGGCTCTATAAATGGATGTGCTGGCATTTTAGATGTCCCCCATTCATGGAACTTCAAATAGAACCACGGGGAACGATCCGCTTTATCAAGACCAATCTTTACTGTTTTTATCCCGCCTTCGAGTTTAGCTTTTGTTACTTTTATCTGGTCTGCGCCATGTCGCCCTGTACGCCACGGCTCACTTTTAGAAGGTCTTTTGGGGCTTGGACTTCTTGGAGCTCGTTCTGCAATAGCTTTACGAATAGGTTTACCACCAGCTGCAAGAGCTTTATCTTCAATTTTCTCTCCTCGTAACCCCATTTGATCTAATTCAGTAACTAAACGATCAAATCCTAATAAATCTAAATCTATACCATCAGCCATTCATTTCACCACGTTTCCACATGATTAATAAAGTATGATCTTGAGTTGGAATAACGGAAACAATATCATAAATCACGTTTTTGTACTTAATTTTCATATCTGCACTTACATCATCCCGATCTCTGATTTCTGTTTCTCCTTGAACCTCACTATTAGCAGCCGCTGCCTCAAAGTATTTCCTTCCTTTTGAGTAAACCAAAGAGCCCCATACGGTAAAAGCATCTTTATAGCCGTCTATTGGATCACCGTCAGGCCCTTTTGCATTTTCATCTTTCACTTGAAACGTAAGCCTTTTATCTAATTTTGCAGGATTCATTTGCTTTCCTCCTGAGGCTCTGGAGCATATTGGAGCTGTAATATCATACTTTGAACAATGGTTCTGATTTTTTCACTGGCTTTTTCACCTACAAGTAGTCGGTTTTCATACCAATCAGCCACCAAAAATAAACAAAGCAACTTAGCATCTTCACTTGTTTGAGTAAATGTTTTGCCAGTTGCTTTGTAAATATATAATTCGGCCGCCTTAATTAACATAGTGATAGTTGGGTCATCATCTCCATCCACTCGAATCCATTCTTTAGCTTCTTCTAAGGTAACAAGCATTCAAATGCCTCCTTAGCTTACCCTTGAGGCTGTTCTGGCGTTGTACTTAAATCAATTTCTCCATATACAGCCGCTTCGTTATCCCATAGCTTAACATCATCACGTTGAATTGCTCTTAAATCTAATGTATTACGAGTAAAAGCTTTGCCCCCTACATCTGTAGAAGCAAGCTCCATATCTTCTCGTTTAAATAATACAATTGCCTCTTTTAAGTCCCCAATGATAAGTGGCGCTTTTTTAGTTTTTGTTTTTAAGAAACGATTTGAAATAACTACAACTGGGTTGCTGCCATTAAATAACTTTCTGTTTGGTTGAGTTGGATCAGGTTGTAAAATATATTTTCCATCCTTATCTTTTAACTTATCTAAGTAGTTAAAACCATCTTGATTTGTAAGTAAAATAGCATTTGGAGAGATTGCTGGGTCTAATTTAACATTTAGTACATCTTTAATGTCATCTAGAGATTTAATTGCCTGTTTTGCTAATTTTTCAATCACACCCAAAATTAATACATTTCGTGTAACTTTAGATTTTTTACCTAACCAGTTAGTTACATACTTTAGGATATTTTGATCACTATCTTTAAGTAATGAACGAGATAATGGTAAAATACCTGCTCTATCTTTCGTTGCATACTCTACGTTTGAGAATTTCGGGTTATCCGTTTCTGGAATTTCACCCATTTCAGTGATTTCAACAAATGGTACCATGTCTGAATTTTTCTCTAATACCCTTGAACCTGAACGTGTACGCACTGGCTCAACCGTTACATATTGCTCAAGTGCATCAAACGAACGAGATAATTCATTGATTTTCGTTTGAATATCTTGAGGAATGACAAGGCCTCCATCTTCCCCTGTTAATCCAGACATTGCCCGTTTTTCTAAATCATTTTCAAGAAATTCACGCTCTTCAGCGCTTAACGATTTATTGCGTAATGCTTTCATAAATACATCACGGTATTCCATTTCGCCATCTACATTACGTGTTTCAACTTCTCGGCCATTATTTCGCTCTTCCCTTTCTGATTCATCTAATGAGCGCTGTAAATCAACTTTTTTCTGAAGTGATCGCACTTCTTCCATCATTTGTTCTGCTTCTGCCACTTTATCTTCTCCCATAAGAGAGCGTACTTCTTCCTTTTTTCCTTCTAACTTGGCTAATAATTCACGTAATTCTTTTGACATTCAAATCACTCCTTAAATTTATCAATAAAAAAAGAGCCTTATATAAGCTCTAGTTCGATTTGTAATTTTCTTTTTCTAAACTCATCAGCTACTCGCTTTTCTCCTGCTTTAAATTCATCTAACGAACGTACACTTATTTCATTTGTGGGATATGCAGGAAATGCGACCGGTGATATTTCATATAGTTCAGCATTCAAAATCGAACGCTTATAAACCTTTCCATTTTCACGTTCTTCCGATGACCATTTATCTTTTGTAACCTTCATTCCAAAAGAAACACCATCAACATCTCCGCGCTTAATTAATTCCCATGCATCATTCCCGACAGTTGTATTAGGAATATCTAATTCAAACCGCAATTCTTTCTTATCATTTTCGATTCGTAATGTTTTACTTTTAGTGTTTCCTAATACTTGAGAAGTGTCGTGAGACCATAAACCTACAACATCGCGGACTTTTAAACTTTCATCAAAAGCTCCCTCTGCAATCTCTTCTACGAAAGTATCTCCCCACCAGTCACGCATTTCGGCACTTTCATTGTTATATTTTATCGATCCCGAAATTGTTCGTTTTCCTTCGTCCTCATTAACTTCACGGACTTCAATAGTCATTGGTAAAGCTCTAATTTCCTTCATTTCCTTCTTTGCTGACTTCTCCATTAGTATCACCTCCCTTCAAATATGCCTGTCCAGCCATATCAATCGGCAACATATTTCCATTAACAAGTAAACGATCCCCACCAACTTCTGGTGGTAAATCTTCCTTACTTCTAGCTTCGTTAGGTTTAAGGAAACCGCCTTGAATACCTGTCCTGTAAGCTTCATATCTCGTTTTGATATCCGCTCTTAAAATAGCATCTACATTGAATTTCGAATAAAACCCTTTATCCAACTCGCTGTCTAAAAATAACTTATACGTCATTTCTTGCTCATACATCGTTAAAGTAGCTTGCAATGTATCGGTATAAAATTGTTGTTGTTGCTGCTCAATATTATTTAAAGTCGCTTTACTCAAATCGTTTAATTGATGCATTTTAATGCCGAATGCAGTGGCGATTTGCCTAATAGTAAGCTCAGTATTTTCAAGAAATTGAGCATCTGACATATTTAATGAAATAGGCTGAAATTGATATCCTACTGGCATTAATGCAATACGATGACTATTTTGAAGACCACTAGACATTGATTCAAAATTCTCTCGGAAAATCTTCTTCGCATCATCATTTAAATCACCGACATATTGAACTAATCCCTTTACCTGTAACCCTTGTTTGTAAAAGTTATTTATGAATTTATCAGCTGAAGCTGAATTTTCTAATGTGGACTTTAAATATTCCATTGTAGGGACACCAACTAGACCATCAAGAGTTATTCCGTTTTTAAAGTGCAGAATCTCTTCCGGCTTTAACACTCTTTGTTGTCCATTCGTATTTACCACATACCACATTTTAGTTTTGGAATTTAATAAACCAACGTCATCAATGTACACTGTCACTTTAGAGGCATCTATTGGCCATAGCGCTTGCACTTTCCCTTTTCTATCAAATTCTATGTTAGCGTAGCTATTGCCATATAAATTTTTTTGAGCTTCTAATGCCCCAAAAAAATTCATGCTAGACATGTATGGATTAGGCCTTAGTCTCAATAAATTATTGAGATAATGCTTAGTCCCGCGTTGAATTCCGTATTCATCTTCCTGATATATTTTCAAGGGTAACTTTGATACAGATTCAGATAGTATTTTGATACATGCAAAGACTGTAGCGACTTTTAAAGCATTTTTGCCTTTAACGCTAATATCACTTGGAGAAATCCCTAACCATTCTAATAATTTTTCATCATCTTTATTTAACTCTATTACCTGCGATGTTTGACGTTTTTCAAAATTAAAGAACTTTTTAACTGAATCCACTATTTTCACATGTTCACCCCCTCCCTAGTTCCATAACTTGCCTAGAAAGTCTTTATTCGCAAATTCAGATACATCAAACCTGACACTCGCTCCATACATAGCCCTAGCAAACGCATTTAATACCGCTGCTGCTGGATCAATTCGATTTTTACTTATTTTTTTCGAAATCATAATGTTTTCCTGATCATCCATTTTAATAACAGCATTATTAAGCGCCCAAAAAAGGACTGGATCTCCATTATGTTTAACTTTCTTTTCATATACTTTTTCTCGAAAAGTTTTAGTTGGAATGGATAAATTAGCTATCCTTTGAGGGATTTCTACGCAAACAAACCCTTTATTCTCTAAATTTTGCGCTAGATGCAATGCATTCCATTTATCATAATCAAACTCTTGAATTTCTTTGTCTTTAGAAAAGTTTTCTATCCAAGATTCAACAATTGTATAATCAACCATTTCACCAGGTGTTAAAGTCAAATATCCTTGTTCAGCCCATAAGTCATAACGCACTTTATCTGTAGCCATCTTTTCTTTCAAACGCGCTTCAGGCATAAAAGAATGTTGTCCAATAATAAAATCGCCTTCATCATCCATTCCAACCCAACCAACACTTGTTAAATCCGTTGTCATTGATAAATCGCAACCTATCCAAAGAGTTGCACCTGAAAAATCAAGGTTATCTACTTCGCATTTTTGCCATTTTGACATATCCATGTATCCGTTGTCCTTTTTATCGACCCAGATATTCATGTTTTTTGTTAAAAAGGCCCTCATCTTTTCAGGTCTATCAAGAGCAACCTTCAAATCTGAACGTATACCTTCCAAACCTTCTTCATATGTTGCTACGATTGGGTTTGCTTTTATCCAATTCGACTCATCTTTGATATCATCATTCTTTTCCAATTCGCAGATCATAACGAAATAATCATCGTTTTCTACACTTTTTGACGGGTCTAAGATATCACTGACATACTCATACTCTCTATAACAAGGCCTTGATAAGTCGAAACCAGCTGTTGTTATGATAAACATTAACGGCTCTTTCCTTGCCACCATACCAGACGATAAAACATCGTAAATTTCATCAGTTTCATGTGCATGATATTCATCGACAATTCCAAGAGACGGGTTTTTACCATCACCAGTTTTTCTAGCTTCTTTTGAAAGCGGAACGACAACTGAGCCATTTTTAAATATTTCAATAGTACTGTAAGCTTCTTTCCATTTCCCTTCTAACAATTCGCTAGAACTAATCCCTGTTTTTACAGCCTCATAAACTTCAGATGATTGGTCCCTTGTCCATCCAGCGATATAAGCACGTTGTTTTTCTTCTCCAAGAAATGTACAAAAAGCCGCTACAATAGCAAGAAACTGAGATTTAGCATTTTTACGTGCTAACTGAATGAAAACTTTTCTAAATCGCCTTGCTCCATTTATTTTCTTTTTGAATCCGAAAATATTAGCCGCTAGAAACAATTGAAAATCAGTTAATTCTACGGATTCACCTGCCAAAATCCCTTCAACATGCTTAAATTCCTTTGCAAACCAGTAAAAATCCTCCGCTATCTCTCCATCAAAATAAAAAGAACTGTCTTCACTTTGACACTCCTCATAATCCCTTATAAATCGTTCAATGGCCCAACGATGTTTTTTACAACTATTTATCTTGCCGTTTAAAATATCCTCGCAATATGCAAAAACCCGTTCCATTATCCAGTTCATATACGATCACCAAAACGCTTTTGCGCTTCACTTTGCTTTTGTTGTGAAGTATCTGCTTCTGGAATAACTAATTTTAAGCGGGATGTAATGGTCAAACCTAAATCACTAGCTGAAGAACGGCATTCATTAAATAAAAGATTTTTACTTCTTTGCATTTGAGAATACAATTTAAAGTCATCTGAAGGTTTTGTTTTTCTTAGCAGACGAACCATTTTTATATATTGGTCTTTAGAATCAACGTACCTTGCTAAACTGTCAACATCTAAGTTACTGAAAATTTTCAACCTGACTAATTCAACAGCTAAAGTATCGAATTCCTTTTTTTGTGCTGCGGTCAAATAAGAAGGAGCTTCAATTTTATCAGTGTGCCCTCGTAATGCTTCTTCTTGTTTTTCTCGTCTGTTTTTCTCACTTTTTGTAATGTGATTTGATCTACCTTTTCCCTGTATAACAGAGAGTGGTTGTTTATTTCTTCCAGCCATGATTACACCCCCTTAAAAAAATATGCAAAAACGGATTTTTCTGCGAAGTTGAGGGGGCGGCGGTACGGGAAGACCGCCCTGAATGTTTTTCGACCCACCCCTACCCGTATTTCTTTTTGTCTTCTGCTGTTTTTCTGTTGTGACATGGATTACAGAGTGATTGTAAGTTTTCTAATTTTAATTTTAAACTTGGATCAACTTTTATTGGAATGATATGGTCAACCATATCTGCAACTTTAATCTTTCTGTTGTTCTTACAATGTAGGCACAACCCTTTGTCTCTCATTAGTGCCTGCTCTCTTAACCTTTCCCATGCCTTTGACTTATAGAAAGCCGTGCTCTCTTTGTCCCGTTTGAATCGGTCATAGTATCTATTCTTATCCTGCTGCGTTTCCTTCTCTTTGTATCTATGTTCCTCACAATATCTTTCACGTGTGAGATTATAACAATGAAATTCGCAACATGGTCTGAGCGGTTTCTTCATCAGCGTTCACTTCTTCCAAGCTCTTCTCCCTTGATTATGCCACCTTGAATTGAATCAGCTGTATGATTAACTATAGGCTTCGATAACAATTTACCTTCACAATAGAGTTCCACTGTATCACTTCGATTTGTAAACTTATCCATAATCTTTTCTAATTTGTCCAGTGCATCTGCACATTCATTAGCAGCTTCAGTTACTTCTTTAATTCCTTCTAATGCCTCAGTTGTATCTACACCAACTTGTATTGTTAGTTCACTATTCTTATTTTGATTTACTTGCTTCTCGACTGAGATATATGGTCTATATGGTTTCTCTATTGTCGGGCCGCCACACTTAACGCAGTTCATTCCTTCTGAAAAGTGACCAAACATTACTGTGCGACATTCTTTATCTCTACATTCCAATTGCGTTTTATAGTTCATTCTGCATCCTCCTTCAAAATAAAAGCACCATCACTTGGCGCTTTCTTTTTTCTTATTCACCTGTTGAAACGTCATTGGTCCGTTACAATGAGGACATTTCCAACCGTCACGTATCTTATGAGAAATCTCTTCAAATCCGCAGTTTCTATCTAAACACCAGTACTTTGTCAATGGCGCTTTCAAACTCGCTTCACCTCTCACTCTCTTCTTTCAAACCTCTTCCTTAACCGTTTCATTTCATCTTCGATAGCAAGATTCTTTTTATTAATCCGCTCATGACACTTTGCTATATCAGCTTGATGCTTGCGAATTTTATCATTCACATACGCAGCTACATGTTCATGATTACAATGAGGACAAATAAAGAAACACTTCTCAATACGATTCGGAAGTTGCGCTACTTGTGGTTGCATATCGTAATCTTTATTACAGTTAGAACAGTAGACTTGCATTTATACTCACTCCTTGCTCTCTAAAAACTCATCAATCGCTTTCCCCAATAAACTGATCGTCGCTTCTCTACGTTCTTTAGGAGTTGTATTATCAAAGAGATCATTATGGATTGCACTTGCTTGCGCTAACTTCTGGGGATTAATATGCTCATTAACAATCTGCTCACCAAGCGTTGAAATACAATGCGTCATTACAGCTGCTAGTTCTTGTTTAGATAGTTTCTTCAATTCTAATCACTCCTGAATCTTTTTCATTGTTTCTTTTGCTACCAATTCCAACACACCATTATCAATTTTCTCCACTAAATATTCTCCTTGTATCCCTAAATGCGGATACACCAATTTTATTTCATCACCTTTTTGTATAGATGTTTGTTTTAATTTATCTACCTTCGTTTCTACCTGCACTACTTTTCTTTCTAACTTTTTAAGTTGCATCAATAGTTCTTGGATACCCATTACTCATTCCCTCCAAAATAAAAAGCACTCCCTAAGGAATGCTTTCACCTACACCTATATCCATTTAACTATTCAACATTGAATTCAATAGTTCTATTCACGCATCGTTCTAGCCATGCGTAATCACCTTTATCATCTACATTAGATACTATGAATATTTTATTTATAATTTTTTCTTCAAGGATATTGTTTATGAACGCTTCTTTTAATTCGTTCGCCTTCTTGTTATATAATTCTATTGGATAAATTAATGCAAAATCTAATTTAGAAGGAGTTTTCCCCCATGTAGATTCATCAAATGAATCAAATGAGAAAAATGTATCTCCAACTAATTGAGTTTCCCCCGCTTGATTCCCTATGTTAAGTGGAACTTCTGGATTCGTTTGTTTAAAATGAATTGAAAAACTTTTTAATCTATGAGTACGAAATAAACCTTGCTTAAGACTTTTGTTCTCATTTATCATTTCCAATACTAAAGCATGTTTTTTGAAATCGTTTGTTCCTTTAATTAACATAACCTTTTCTGTATCAGATTTTAGAAACTCAATAATCTCTCTTGATGCAACTTCTTGATTACTCAAAACCATCTCTCCCTTCCTCCTATCTATTCGATAGAAAAGGAGAATATCCTACAAAAGAAAAAGAGCAACCGTGCACCAGTTGCCCTTCTGCTAAAATTGTATGCTATCAATATAAATCAATTTTTCAACCGTTTCGATTCATTTTAGGAGTGAACCTAAACGATACCTTCTCGTTCCACAAATTTAATTAACCTAACGAGTTCAGCATGTTTCTTTTTGATATGACTAGAACTATAATTTACTACCTCTGCTATTTCTTCTAACGTCATGCCATCCACATATTTCAATTTGAGTATCTGATTTTCTAATCCTCTAAACTTACTAATTAACTTTTCTAATTTATACATATCGTTCATCTTATGTGCTAATTCGTATTCAATCGCTTCAATGCGTTTTTCAACTTTTGCACCTTCAGATTCTGCCGTTAAACGTACTTCTCTCAAATCACCACTGACCCAGCGTCTTAATTCAGCTTTTGTCTTATCTAAGTTGTATTCCAGATAGGCTATGTCTTCTTCTAACTTTTGGTAATCTCTCAGCCAGTTAAACAAATGATGATTCACCTACTTTCATATTTCCAGATCAACAACCGCATTTCTGATTGTCGATAGGTGTCAAAATGCCTCGTTGTTTATTCCTACTACTTGTACATATGTTTTGCTATAATGGATTTACATTGCCATCTGGAAAAGTGACTTGTCCCCAACGAGTTGCTTTTCCTCTTTTTATTTTATGATTCCTGATTTTACAAAAATATTTCTCCAAGCTGCAGCAGTTCGTTCTTTATCGATTTCCTTTTGACGATTCAAAATCGCTCTTTTAACATGTTTCTTCTTCCCAGTTCTCATTTTTATACTCCCTTTCTTAATAAATTCATTCTAATTCCTACGCGATGTGTACAACAGGCTTGTACGCTCGAATAAGAGCTTTTCCATCAATAAGGTCTTATGATATTCAGCAAGTTATTACTACCTCAAAATGGAAAATCTGAGAAGTCGATTTACTCGAACCTTTGTTCTTTATTAACTTTTATCTCACTAACCTCATTTATGATGACCCCTTTGTCTACTAAATCATCCTCGGTTCTTTTTAAGCATTTAATCGTATCGATAACTTTTTCCTTTGACTCTGCTTCAACAACTGCCTCATATACCTTTAATTCTGTGAAAGTCACATTAAATGTTTTCATTCTTTCGACTCCCTTTCTCTAAAATAACGATTTTATTTAAAATGTATTCACGCTTTATTTTTATTTCTCATACACTTATACAGACTATAAAAAATACACAATATAATTCTTGGTCAAAGAGCGCCATACGCCCTACTGGCGCTCTTTTTAATTAGATAAGGATTTTATGAAAATTACATTGTCTAATTCTTCACTTAGCCATTTCGTTTTCTCTACTCCCTCATTTATTATTAGTAATACTAATTTTTCAGAGGTGAAATATTATGGAAGATTTTCTCTCTTCTGCTTCAATAAATCCTAGCTTAGTCGGACCTACTTTACCAGCTATTCCACCATTCACACTGCCTACTGGACCTACTGGCAATACTGGACCCACTGGCAATACCGGACCTACTGGCAATACTGGACCCACTGGCAATACTGGACCCACTGGCAATACTGGACCCACTGGCAATACTGGACCTACTGGCAATACTGGACCTACCAGCGATACCGGGCCTACCGGGCCTACCGGGCCTACTGGACCATCCGATGGACCTACTGGACCCACTGGACCTACCGGGCCTACTGGACCACCCGATGGGCCTACTGGACCTACCGGAGGCACTGGACCTACCGGAGGCACTGGACCTACCGGAGACACTGGACCTACCGGAGACACTGGACCTACCGGAGACACTGGGCCTACCGGGGACACTGGGCCTACTGGGGGCACTGGGCCTACTGGGGACACTGGGCCTACTGGGGACACTGGGCCTACTGGAAGCACTGGGCCTACTGGACCTGGATGTATAGAACCACTACCAACTTTCACTCAAATCGTCTATGTAAATAAAGCTGGTAATGATGCTACTGCTGATGGTTCTGAATGTGCACCGTTTTTAACAGTCACTGCAGCAATGGCATCAATAACGGATGCTATTGCCCCATTTCCGGATCCTTTAAATATAACTAAACGTTATGCTATCTCCATTGGACCTGGTAACTATATTGAACCATTAATTCATTTAAAAGCTAACGTTCAATTAGTAGGAACTAGTACTTTATTAACTAGATTACAAATTCCTTTCGATATAAATGATCCGTCTTGGTTTGATTTGAACTTTTCACAGGATCCTAGATCTGGGTTTGTCAATCTGACATTACTAAGTGGACCTCTCGATTTTAACTTTCAAACAGCGCAAAGTGTTTCAGGTAAATTATTCTTTGTTAGCGTTAATATAACCCCTACTCCTATATTCACAGCTTTATCGACTTCTGTGAATCAAGTGAATATCCGTGATTCAATGTTATCCGCTGGTTATACTCAAAATGGAATTAACATGGCGATGTTTGCTTCATTCGTTTCTAGTGGAAATATTACTATTAATTCACAAGCAACCACAGATACCCAAGTCAATTTAGTTGGTGGAGGAATAAATGGTAATGTCATTATTAATGTGCTACCTGGTCACATTCCAATTGACCCCTTAAATTTAACCAGCTTTGCTATTACAGAAAACATCTTCAATCCCAGCCCTAATTCAGGAAATTTAATTGTCAATGGCGCTAATAACGTTATTACAAGAGTCAGAGCGACAGTTGATTCATTACCTATTCGTTCCCGAATAAATCTCATAGGAACAAATACATCTTTGATTAGAGTTGATGATGCTTTCGGTTTAGCTTATACACCTATTAACCCAGCAAACTGGGCTCCTCTTCCTCCTACTACAGTACAGGAAGCTTTAGATAGAATTGCTGCATTACTAGCGGGAACTATCGGTACTCCCTAAATACCTTAAAAAGAACTTAAAATCTTTTTTAGTATAGGAACTAAGATGCTATGATATGTGCAAGAAAAGTCTCTTCAAATCTTATTGGAGAGACTTTTTTAATTTCTAAGTAAATCCAATATCAAAAATAAATCTCTGTTATAAATAAAGTATATATTTCTTAACAAAATTCAAATTGTATTAGTATCCATTACTTTGACGTTCATGATTAACCTTGTTTTTCTCAATGTATTCAAATTCAATTTCTTCTAGTGAAAAGCCCAATAATTCCCCTAAACCAAGATAATGGGCTAATAGGACGTCAGCTCTGAATGCTGTTGGTTCTTCTTTTAATCGTATTGCTAGCTGATACAATTCGAAAAAATGCTCTGTAACTGTCTCGCAACGCATAGAAGCAGGGAAGTTGATTTCTGTTTTCAAATCTATGCAAAGTCCAATTGCAAAGTGTAATCCATCAACGTATTCTTCTAAAAGTGGATTTTTATAGACTTCTACTTTACAACCATCATCTAATACTTTGATTTTCCCTGTAGGTATGCTAGTTCTCGGTTTACGATCATTGCTCCAAAACTTAAATACTCTCCATTCCTTCATGCATTCGCCTAATTCATCTAAAAACGCTAGTATCCTAAATTCAAATACTTCTTTTCTAGAAAGATTTTTTGACTCTAAAACTCTTTTATCCAAAACGTTCTGCATTGCAAATAACTTTTTAATATCCATTAAGAACACTCCTTTTTTAATCGATGACTGGGCAAAAAAAACATTCACTTTCTTTCGTTAAAAAAATGCAAGTTGTCCATCTGGCCGTTGTAATAACTTAACCTCTTCTTTAGTTTTTTCTTCTATATGATGATTTTGAACTGGTACAAAATCGGTAAACCAATGTAGCGGAAAACAACCACAAAATTTCTTGCGCTCCCGATCATGCCAAAAGTGGCAATGTTTCCCCCTCGGCTGTACGATGTAATCTTTAAGTGGTTTATCTTTATACCCCTTTTTTCGCCAAATCAACTGAGCTCTATAGAATAGTTTTGCATTTAACTCAGGCAGATTCGGTTGAGGTTCTGGTGTCCATACTTCCTTTTCCGTGATTTGAAACCTTGCAGCTGGATAGCAACCAAAATGCGCTCCTTTACGATTAAATCTGCTTACATAATAATGACTTGGTTTAGTAGGGAATAAAAAGTACTCTACTTTCTCCTTTAACAAATCTGAGTGGTCTACATCGATACAAACGCCTCTTGTAACACTCAATCTTGAAGCCCTCCTTCTTTACCAAATTGAGCAGCTCTTTGATTAATCTTTGCCAATATACGGCTAATTTGTACCTGACTGTATCCCATTTGATTTGCAATGTTTTGTTGCGTCATATTTTGTAAACGCATATCTAAAACGATATATTCTTTAGGAGGTAATGCAGCTTTAAATCCTCTTATTACAGCTCGATTAATGGTTGTTTCTTCAATATCTTCCGTTTTAGTATCTTCTATCATTGTTTCCAATGTCAGTTCTTCATTAGCTCCAGATGCATATACAACCTTATTAAGCGAATCCGTGCTTGGCTGATACTCCAAAGCCATTTTCACTAAAGTTACCGGTTCATTCAAAATGTCTGCTATTTCTTCTGGCTCCTTATCCGCTAACTGTTGATTTAAAATCTTTCCTTTTACTCCATATACGGTTCTTTGCACTTTTATTTTTTGATTATCCCGAATCGCCCTTCCTATTTCCCCAAGAATTTTCGGAACAGCATACGTTGAAAACGCACATCCAAATTCAAGGTCAAAATTATCTCGCGCCTTTATCAAACCGATCATTCCGAATTGTGTTAAATCCTCAATATCTAAACCAGTATCACGCTCTATACTAGCCCTTTTTTTCGCATACCTTTTCCATACGCAATGATGTACAAGTCTTCCGTATTTATCCATAAACTCATCATCTGACATTTCACGAACATTAACTATTTCCTTAGCTTGTCCCTTTTCTTCAGTCATTTTTGCTCTCTCCTTTTTCAAATTTAGGAAAGTGCTTTTCTCTTAACTTATTTAATGCCGTTTTAAAATCAATATCAGACTGCAGCTTATTATCACTTAGCATTTCAAACAAATCATCCACAAAGTTTTTTACCCTTTCATCTGTTTTAGATTTAATTAGCAGTTGCCTTAACAACGTATCAAACTCTTCCATCAATTTATTATTTTGACCCTTTATTTCTTTCATTTCCCCGCACCCCTTTTATTAGAATCCAATGTCTAAATTTACAATTCGTTTGTCAGTGGTTGATTTAAAAACAATCGTTTCATCTTTTGATACACCATTTAGCAATCTACTTGCTAGTTTCGGATCGTATTTTTGAAATAATTGAGCACTTGATAAATTTGAAGTTGTGATTGTTGTTTTATTCGCCCCTTGTCGTCCATTCGTCACACCATAAAGTATTTTATGAACAAAATCGCTTGCTTCTCCGTTTCGATTCATCGAACCACTTTCAGCCCCTAAATCATCAATTACAAGGAAATCTACATCCACCATTAAACTGATACAATAATCCATTGTGTATTTTGACTCTACATTTCTAAATGAATGCTGTATTAATCGAATTAGCTTTTCAATCTCTACGAATAAGCAGCTTTTCATATTTTTAAAAGCATGTTCGTCATTTAATTTTTCACCGTCTGATATTACCCAATAGTGTTTGACTAATTCATACAGCATCGCATACGCTAAATGGCTTTTTCCTACACCTTGAATCCCTGCAATGTATACATTTAAAAACTCACCGTTTTTTATACGTTCAATAATTTTCATAGCTTTTTCTTTGTTTTCTTTCGTTTCTTGACAATCCGTGTTGTATGTAGACAATCTTGATTCTGTAATGGATTGGTTTTCAATGATACTGTGTTGAAAGAGTACGTTTTTCTTCCGTTCTCTATTAATCTTTTTATAGTGATTATTTGCTTGCTGAAATAAAACCGAATTTTGCTCTTCAACCATGCAGCGGGGGCAATATACAGTTCCTGCATCATCAATCATTTTCCTAACCAATTTAACAACTTCTTTCCCGTGTTTATTAAAGGTGTGCTTATCACAGTTTTCATCTGCAAATTTTAAATTAGTGAGTTTTTCAAAAGAATCTTGTATCCTTTTCACATTTATTACTCCTTTCTAAAACGGCATTTCCCCCCTAAATCCAGGTATAACTATCTGATCTCCATGTTGTTGATTGGACATGTTGACCGTTTCATTTAAGTAGTTGTCAAAATGTTTTTGTGCAAATAACGTGCTTGGTCTTAAAAATTGATCTAGTGGTTTTCCATCAAAACTTTTCTTACCAAGCCATTGTGAGGTTTTGTTATCGATAACTTTTTTAAAGTCCTCTAACTTATACCCCTCATTCCATCTAGCGCGAATCAACTTCCTATGTCCTTCTGCTTTAGGATTGAAGTTTTTATTTGCTTTTTCATTGAAGTAATCCAATATATCTTTATATGGTATTGGATTGGACTTTGCGTCTGATTTTAAAGACGCTTTTGATTTTGTTTTTGTTTTTTCTTCTTCCGATTCTTTTTCTTTTTCTTTTTCTTCTTCTTCTTTTTCTTCTTGTTCTTCTTTTTCTTCTTGGTCACGTATCGTTAACGTATCGTAGGACGTATCGTTAAAACCCGCATAAAGATTGATTTTTCTTTTTAAGACTGCATGATCTGTATGTTCTAAAATGAATTTTATTAGAGATAAATCTTTCACTTTATCAATTTCTCTTTTAAGACAATCTTCAATTGGTTTCCCGCCTCTATTCAGGTTGTATTTGCCCCAATTTTTTATAGCTATTTCTCTTGTCATTTTGTTATATTTGATTAATTTATGATGGCTTTCAAAACGTTCCAGTAGTGCTCTAGCTGATTCTATTGATAGTCCGATTTCAAAAGCTATCATCTTAGGTGTGATTTCATATACTCCCAATTGAGTTGTGTGGGGATTAGTCAAAAGATACACCATAAACAATTTGTCTTCTGGCGTCATATCTTCTGATACTTTTACGTCTGTCCAAAATTCTGTATGCACTTTTCTAAAAAGAGCCATAATAACACCCTTTCCATACATCGAGCGTGTATGTTATATTTCTAATAAGTATATTTTTATAAGTATTTTTATTTAGTAACTTGTTGGCGCAAGTTACTTTCTTTGTTTATAAGCCTTAATAAAATCAATCATTGAACTGGTTTTAAATATCTTGGTCTATATTTTTTAACTTCTTGGATCTCACCAGTACGGTCATTTGTAATATATTCTTTTCCGCCCTTTTCTTTATGCTTTGTGTAAGTATCGATGCCTAATCGCTCGGCAAACTCTTCGGTTAACGATTTTTCACCTTGCATTTTCTGCAATTTATTCAAAATGCTTACAGAGGCTAAGTTGAATAGTGTTATATCTTTAAAGTTTTGGTAATCCCATAAAAACTCCATGATTTTCTCTCCAATAGGCGTATCCATTCCGATTTTTTTAATTTCATTTATGGTAAAAAAATAATCTTTCATTTCATAACGAGCGCCATCATAATTTTTATCGATTGGAAATATATTCATAAAATCCCGCGGCGTTAACACCTTCATTAAGTTTTCTAAATAGCTTATTAAAAGAAATCTATTCATTAGGTAGTCATAATTCGAAATATCATTTTTTGACCTTGAAATATATCTAACCCCTGAAAAAATTGCTTTTTTATACGTATCCTTGCTTAATGATTTTGTTTCCTTATCTTGTTCCTTTAACTCATTAACTGCATTCATAAACATTCTGAGATATATCTCAACATAATCTGGCTTACTCTCGTGTATTCCCTCAATAACACGTAACTGATCCATTACCTTTGCCACCTTTTCTTTTTAAGTTTTTGACTCAGAAAACAACGAATGAAAATAGCCTTACTTACTGCATTTCTATAAAATCCATTTGTGCATTTAAAAACGATATTTCCTCGCTTAATACAATTGGTAGCGTGTATTCCTCAACTATTTTCACTGCTACATTTAAGTGACAACGTTTAATTGCCTTATGACTTTTCACGCCAAATTCGCGGTATAATTGGTTATAAATATCACGGTACACTTTTCCTCTTAATCCACGATTTCTATAGGCATTAGACTGTTTTCCGCCTAGCAATATGACTCCTTGACGCTTTACGGCAGTAGAGATTTCATCACATTCAATTGCGAATAATGGTGTATTTTCTTTCAAGTCTTGTACATCCGACTTTATCTCTTCGATTGCTTGCTGCTGGCCTTCTAATGCTTCGAATGTAAGTTTTAAAATACTCATTGGGTCTGTAGCCACTTGATTCTTTTCCCTCATGTTGAAATATCCATCAACAAATTGATCGTAGATATCCCATGCTTTTTCATCTTCTAAAATTTTTAGTAATTTAAAATATCCTCTTTCAGAAAGTAAATAAATATTACCGTTACGCCCACGATAAGAATTTACGGCTTGTTGTGTAAATCCATATTTTTTAATCTCGGTATCCGTCAAACCGACACCTAACAAATCAATAATGTCTATCCCATCTTTAAACCGTTTTCTATTTTCGTTAATACGTTCATTGATTCGTGATGATTGTCTCCCATGAATAACGGCTATATCCTTAACTAACATTGCTTTCTTACCTTCACCGAATCCCCCCTCAATTCCAGTAAATTCATATCCAGCTATGTTTCTTCTTCCTAAAAGACGTATTTCACTTGCTACTGTTAACTGATCCATCTTATTCCCTCCTAAACTTATAAACTTGGAATTACACGAGTTGCGCTAGTATAACGGTGTACTAAATGCATTTCTCCATCCGTTTTCTTGAAAACCAACCAATTATCAGGATTTAAGCTGTATGATTTGAGATGCATTTTTTCACGTTTAGTCAATCTTTTTCCGTTTTTCATTCATTACTCTCCTTTCAGGCTTGTCCACTATATCTCCTCACTTCATTAAGCTATGCTCAATGAAGCTTAAAGCCTACTTTTCTTGTTCAGTTGCAACTAAGTTTGGATTTTTTCTTGTAACTTTTACTTTTATGCCAAATCGCAACTGGTATAGTTCTTCAAACACATCTTCAATTCTTTGGTCTCCATAGACTTCTTCAATAATTCTTAATTTCGTTTGTTTAACCACCAACCTCATCACCTCTTGATAACACCATATGATTCATTTTCACTGAGACAACACTCAAAAATTTTTATAAAAATATTCCCTGAGGGAACATTTGAGACTAAAAAAAATCGACCTGTTCCTCAAACAAATCAACTACATCTGATTTCAACACATTCGCCATTCTAGAAGCTAAGTTATAAGAAATTTTCTTCTTATAATGGTGGTTATTAATGAGCTTGTAACAATAACTACAAGAAATACCAAGTGCATCAGCTAATTCGTGATATTTATATCCAGAATTTTTAAATGCTGTTTTCAGTTTTGTTTCTTCTACATTTGTTTTCATTTGATGACTCCTTCCTATATCTGTGTAAATTACCTTAACATTCCCTGAGGGAAAATTCAAGACATATTTTTTCGCATTTTATTAAATAATCGGCTGTTTTATATCATTGATTTTCCCTACAGGAAACATTATAATAAACTCAACAAACCACTTATATGAGGTGATTATTGTGGAGTTTAAAGATCGACTGCGTCAATTACGAAAAGAGCGTAAATTAACTCAGACCGAGGTCGGCAAGGCAATCGGCGTTACTGCTGGCAGTGTTTCTAAATTCGAAACAGGTCTTAAACCAGCTTCTCGCGAAACCGTGGAACGTGCTGCTAATTTCTTTGAAGTACCTATTGATTTTATCTTAGGGAGGTCTGACTCTCGCGAAGTAGATGAGGATTTTAACAAGAAATACCACGGTATAAAGTCTCGATTAGAACAATTACCTGAAGAACATCAAGAAATCGTTCTACAAAATATGCTATCGATCATGGAAAGTCTTGAAAAATTAAATAATCCAACTGAAAAATAGTGGTGGTAACTGGATCATCACTATTTTTTTAGCTTGTTTTAATATTAAATGCTGTTTCAATGTATCGTTGTATATCTTCTTCATTTTGAGAAGCTTCAGCAATACATTTTAGGAACGATTTTAATATCTCTTCTGTTCCCATAAATATATCCCCCTTCCGTTCTCTGTAGGTATATAATAACATTTCCCCACGGGAATATTCTGAAAAGTACATTACTTTTCGTTTTTTCATTTTAGTTGACCATAAGAAAAAGACTGAGAAAATTCTCAGTCTTTAATTTCCAAACGATTTAACCACCGGGCTTAATCGTTTCTTGCATATATGTTATCATTTCATTTTGTTTGTAGTGATCTGGTTTCTCTGCGGTATATCCGCTCAACGCTGTGAATACTGTTAATGCAATTAAGATTGTAGAAGCTATCTTTTTCACTGCAAAACACTCCCTTTCCTATGTTCCCCTTAAAATTCATCATCGATTTAATTAACCCCGATTGATCTCCTCTTTTGTAAATCTCTTTTGCAACCAAACTTGTAAAAAAATAATTAGATTGCAGCAGAAACTTTTGAAAACATTCATATATCTCGTTCGGTGAATTGCTTACAATTCCCTTATAGTATACCAGAAAATCTTCTTCTTCCCCATCATATAGGGATTCTTGAAGCAATTTTAACATTTGAGTATCTGGACTATTTTGAAATTGTATTAAGTGTGGGTCTGAATCCTTTGCTAAGGGTTCGCCTAAATATATCTTAGCAAAATCTAGATTATAACGCACTTCTTTTTCGTACGTTTTGTCTCCGACCTTTTTAAATAGCGTGTAACTGTCCTCAAAGTATTTGAGGCTCTTTTCCTTGTCCTCACCTAGATAAGACATTCCTAGTATGTACAATGCGTCTGAGATGGTCTTTTCGCTGATATTAGCATCTATTATTACATTAGCGAATTTCCTAGCTAAATCTAAATGATTATAGTGTAAATATACTGGGGCAAAAATTTCTGCCACTCGATATATATAACATTCTTTAATATAAGATTTTCTATCACTATCAACAGCTTCAACTTGAGCTTCGATTTCTTGGATTAATTCCAACATTAAATTGTACTTCTTTAAGTGGAAATAATTGTAACACTTCATTATATCCATAAGAATGTTTAGAACTTTATCTTTGGGTTGTCCAACTTTTTTCAGTTGGTTAACAATTTCCGTTCCATGAACTTCTCCGATGATATATTGATACAAGATTCCATATACAGAAACATATTCACGTATAGTTCCTGTTTCATCTTTATGCTTTGTAAGTAATTTCCCTAAAAGATTAATATTCCGTGTTACACAAGCATATTCAAAACTTTGTTTTATAGCCTCAGTAGTATCTAGTTCTAGACACCATTCGGCCATTGTTTCTTTAAATGTTTTATCTTTCTCACTTAATATATGTGACAGCTTAACGAGCTGACAAAATCCAATTGCGCCTTTATTTTTAAATTTTGACATGTATTGTCTAGAAACTCCGATTTGTTCTGCTACATAGCTTAGGCTTAAATCTTCCCGATCCTCAATTATTCCGATAATCTTTTTGTGAAATCTCAATTGAAAAGCCCCCTTCATTTCAAACAAATAACGCCTTCTCCCTATATTTACAAAATATTCTACCATATAAATGAGAACGTGTATTCTCCTATTCTTCTGAAAAATATTGAGAAAGTTTTTATAACCGTAATCACTAGTTACAATTATACATTTCATTTGAGATATGGTTGCGAACTGTCTTTTCACTTATAAAAAGTTCACCTGCAATTTCCTTCGTTGTTTTATCTTGAACCAGCAATTCAAATACTTCTCTCTCTCTCTTTGTGAGTAAAGGTTTAGATTGATACGCTTTTTCCTTCAACTGGTATAACCCTCCTTGCTTAAGCCAGAGCTGTGTATGTGTAAGTTGGGTGTTTATTTAGTCAAGATATTGTATGAACGAAATGTGCAGGTGGTGAATAAAAATGGGCTTTATTTCCTATGTTATTTTAGACTTTTATACAGTGCGTACACTCTTTTTATCCACTTACTTTCCAACGCGCCATATTTGTTCTAGCAATATACTTACAACCGTACCTACAAATAAACCATTACCGAATATATATTGCATAATAGACGGCAAGGATTGGAGTGCTCCAGACGGTAAAAACATTACGCCGCTGCCAAATAATACTGCAACGCCTAAGATCGTTACATTCCTTTCACTCATCGGCACTTGTTTTATATTATTAAATCCAATTCCAATTAACTGTACGAACGAAGCCATTAAAACAGCCGATGCAACAGCTGATGGTAAAGATGCTAAGTAACGAATAATACTTGGAAAAAGAGACATTACGACTAGTAATGCACATGCCATTAAGAACGATCGTATATACTTTTGTTTTGTTAAACGTATAAATCCTGCCGTTGCTGGTAACGGAACGACACCTACAGTTGAAAATACAGAAGAGATGAGATGTGAAATCCCCCCAACCCATGTTCCATCTTTCAACTGTTTTTGTTCAATAGTCGCTTTATGAATAGTTGCTTGATTAATTGCTATAATAGCTGCCACCGTATTCGAAACTAAAATACATACCATAACGAAACTGGATACAGCCATACCAGTATTCCATTTTGGAAGTCCCCAAGCAAATATATGTGGAAGTTGCACAAAATGAGTTACTTGAGATGGGATTGTCACTTTTCCTGCAATGAGAAAAATAATCCACCCACTAATTAATCCTATTAAAACTGCATAACTTTTGACAAAGCCTTTTCCAAAATTAGATAGTATAATAACGAACAGAAATATACTAAACGCGATCATTGCTGTAAATCCGTCGATTTGAGAAATAGTAGCTGTAATTCCTAACATTCCTTTTAAAAATACACCACTTAATTGTAAACATAATAAAAGTAAAAACGTCCCTGTCACAAGCGGCGTAAATAAAAATAAAATACGTCCTATAAAACCAGTTACTCCTAATCCTATTAAAATAACACCGGAGATTATTATTCCTAATTCTAAAATTTGCAGTGTACTATGTAATTGATCCTGTCCGGCCGTTGCATAAGCAAGTACGGTAAATACACCAACCCAAGATCCAGCCGGCCCATCCGCAATTGGCAGTCTATGCCCAAGCCACCCTTGTAAAAAAGAAGATATACCAACTACAAAAAACGTACGCTGCATTAAATAAAATATTTCTTCCGTCGTAAGATGAAATAATCCGCCAACGACAATTGGTAGTGCGATTGAATTTGCTAATAAAAATATAAACCATTGCAAAGTTCCCATAATATGATTTTGGTTATGTTGATTGTCCAATTTTTTCATCCCTTCTAGCTTTCCTATAAAAATATATTGTAAGAATAAAAAAGAAGAGTTCTATACTCACCATTAGAACCCTCCTCAAAATATTTAAACGATTCTTCTACACAAGATTATTTAATTCCACCTCATTTAAACTTCCAACAACAATATTTCCTTTATACACGACTAAACGTTTTTCTGTTTGACGCGCTACTGCTTCAGCAGCGCATGTCGCATTCGTCAAAACAAAGCTCGCTTCATCCCCTACATTCGGCCATACTCGCTTCCCTTCATTATTTAACGTTTCTTTTCCTCCTGTAATAAAGCGGAGTGCTTTTCCTAAAGACCTTTCGTCACTCCACCCAAAACGCTCTGCTAATCGATTCGCCTTTTGAAGCATATCACCTGTTCCAAACGGTGACCAATGATCTGTAATGCTATCATTGCCTAATGCAACCTTAACACCTTTTTTATCTAATAACGGAATTGGGATTACTTGTTTACCAATTGGCACTGTTGAAGTAATATCAATATTTACATTTGCGAGTCTTTCTGCCACTTCTTCAGCCTCTTTATCAGTAACACCACCAAGTCCAAGTGCATGACTAATCGTTACACGGCCTTGCCATCCTGCTTCTTCTGTTAAACTTGCCAATCTCTTCATCGTAAACGTTCCAAGATTATTCGCATCGTGCAAATGAATATCAACATCCGCATTAAATTCTACTGCGATATCCATAATTGTATGTAATGACTTTTCAATGTCATTATCTACTGTAGCTGGATCTACTCCTCCGACTAGATGAGCACCCATACGCATCGCATCTTTCACGAGTTGCACAGAATCACTGCGCAATAATCCATGTTGCGGAAACGCAACAATTCTACTAGACACTCGATTTTTATATGTTTCTAATGCCGCTAACGTCGCCTCCAGATTACCAAGCCCAATAATCGGATCGACATTACAATGCGTTCTAATATTCGTTGCACCATTTTGCAGTAGTAACTCTAGCATATTTTCCGCTCTATTTTGGGCAGTCGCTAATTGCTTTGGTAAAATTTTTTCTTCTTCATTAAAACGTGTAAAAATACTTTCTGCTGGCATACAAGCTTTCCATGGGCCACTATAATATGTTTTATCAATGTGAATGTGCATCTCTTTGAAAGCTGGCAACATTAATAAGTTCTTAGCATCAAAAGTTACTATATCTTCCTCTTGAACAATCCCTTTTATAATTTTTTTAATTCGACCATCTTCAATAAGTAAACTGCATAATTCTGTTTCTGTTTGTGAAATTCTCTCTTCTTCATATGTATATCCTGATTCAAGCATTACGTTAGTCAACCAATATACTGTCATCTCTATTTCCCCACCCTTTATTAAAAATCACCTCATAACTACAAGTTTAATATCCACTGAAAATTAAGACAATTAATACGATCACTTCTCACAAAAAAATGTAATACAACCCCATAGTCTTCTCATAAATTTCCATATAGAATAAAAGTATGCAGTTTGATATAAAAAGGAGTTGATTGGAATATGTCAAAAAAGTTATGTAAATCCGAAACTGATAAAATGCTATTTGGTATATGTGGTGGTTTAGGAGAATATTTTGATATTAGCTCTACTCTTATTCGTATCATTTGGGTTATTGCTGTTTTATGTTTTGGGACAGGATTTTTAGTTTATTTCATTTGTTTATTACTTATGCCACGTTCGTACTAACGGCATTATTTCACATACTTAAGAAGAGAAATCACCTATAGAATCCTATAGGTGATTTTTTCATGAAGAATATTTCATCGTTAAATGTAATACCGCTACTTCTTCTTCTTCATTTTTATAAATATGCTTCTTATTCGCTTCAAATTGAATGGAATCAAACTCATTTAATTCGTATACATCATTCTCCACTTGAATAGACACTTTCCCTTTCATTACCGTTACAAGCTCAATCGCACCTTCATGATGAGCTTCTGGCTCATATATACTATTTGATCGTAAACAAGCGCGGTGCATTTCCATCCCTGTTTCTTTCGTATAACGGAACATCGTTTCTAAATGCCACGCTTGTCCTTCATCTACTGCAAATCCTTCTCCACAGCGCGCAACAGCTACAGGTTCTCCAACAACCATTAATCTGGATAAAGGAATTGATAACCCTTTCGTTATTTTCCAAATGACAGCTAGTGTCGGATTTGTTTCCCCTCTTTCGATCTTTCCTAATGTTAATTTACTAACTCCTGTTTTATGAGCTAATTCTTCTAAACTTAATTTCTGTTCATTTCGAATTTGTCTCAATAACTGTCCAACTTGTTGAATGACTTCTTTCGTTTGCATATCTTCATTTTCTTTCATATATAAAACCACCTTAAAGTATAAAATAGTTTACTTTTAATAATTAAAAGTATATCATACTATACATAATTATTTATTTTCGAAAGGAGTGTTATACTTCATGCGCGCAATTTTATTAGGTCTTTTATCATCGGCCTTTTTTTCTGCAACCTTTATTATTAATAGAGCAATGAATGTATCTGGAACGAGCTGGGCTTGGACAGCTTCCTTCCGTTTTTTATTTGCTCTTCCTATTTTATTCCTTATCGTTTTATTTCGCAAAAACTTTAGGGGATTATGGGAAGATTTAAAAAAACATCCATTGGCATGGATCGGATGGGGTTCTGTTGCCGGTATTGGTTTTTATTCTTTATTAAGTTTCGCAGCTGTCTTTTCTCCAGCTTGGCTCGTTGCTGGAACTTGGCAAGTTACGATTTTAGCTGGTTTACTACTATCACCACTATTTTTCGTGAAAATAGAAACAAAATCAGGTACGAAACTTGTACGTGGAAAAATTCCACTTCGTAGCTTATATGTTGCATTATTTATTTTACTTGGTGTAATTTGTATGCAAGCAACTGCCGCAGGCCATATTACAATGACTCAGTTCATTTCAGGTTTTTTACCTGTCGTATTAGCCGCTTTCTTATATCCGTTCGGTAACCGAAAAATGATGGAGCTTGTTGGTGGACGCCTTGATACGTTCCAACGTGTATTAGGAATGGCAATTGGAAGTCTTCCTATAACAATCTTGCTTGGTATATACGGATTTTCTACTACTGGCATTCCAACATCCAACCAAATACTTCAAGGATTTTTGTTAGCATTATGTTCCGGCGTTATTGCAACGATGACATTTTTCTTTGCTACTGACTTAGCAAAAGATAACCTCGCTCTACTTGGAGCTGTTGAAGCAACACAAGCTGGAACGATGGTCTTTACCGTACTTGGAGAAATCATTTTCTTAAATGGTTCACTCCCTGGAGGACTTTCTCTCATCGGAATGATTATTATCATGTTAGGAATGGTTGCAAATAGTATTTTAAACCGTTCTGTTCCAGTCGTTAAACAGAAAAAATCGGCATAAAAAAAGGGTATGGTTCTATAGAGATGAACCATACTCTTTTTTATTGTCCCCCTATTTCGCCTTATCAGAATAGTATTTCATTGGCTGCTTATACTAAAACTTATGTTATAATACGTTTCATGCGCATTAATAGGAGGTAAATTATGTTAAAAAAAGCAATCGCTGAATTTATTGGTACATTTGTACTTGTATTATTCGGAACTGGAGTAGCTGTCACTGGCGGCGGAATTGAAGGAATTGGAACATTAGGAATCGCTATGGCTTTCGGTCTATCTATTGTAGCTATGGCATATAGCATCGGAACAATTTCTGGATGTCACATTAACCCAGCAGTATCAGTAGCTATGTTCATCAACAAACGAATGAACGCTATGGAACTTTGTTATTATGTATTAGCTCAAATTTTAGGTGGTTTATTAGGAACTGCAACGTTAGTAACAATTTTAAAATCTGCTAAAACACCTTTAGATAATTTAGGACAAAATGGTTTCGGAACTCTTGGTTTATCTGGAGCATTTTTAGTTGAGTTCATTTTAACTTTCGTATTTATTTTAGTTATCGTTGCTGTAACAGGTAAAAAAGGAAGTTCTTCTTTAGCTGGACTAGTAATTGGTTTCACATTAGTTTTAATTCACTTATTAGGAATTCCGTTAACTGGAACATCTGTTAACCCAGCTCGTAGTATCGCACCAGCTTTATTTGTTGGTGGAGAAGCACTTTCTCAACTATGGGTATTCATCGTAGCACCAATTCTTGGTGGTATCTTCGCAGCTATCGTAGGTAAATTCATTTTAAATACTGAAAAATAGAATTTTCAATATTTCTGAATAAAAAAAGGCGAGCCCTCATTATGAGGAAGCTCGCTTTTTTTATTCTTTCATTTTAGACTTTAAATTTGTAACTAATTGATCTACCGTTACATTTGCAAGTACGTTTTCCATCGCTTCTTGCGCTTGCATTAAAATAATTTCTAATACTGATTGAATATTAGCTCCTACTGGACATTCAATGTTGGGATTTTCATGGAAGGAAAATAGCTGTCCTTCTTCTACAACTTCCACTGCTTTATATACATCAAGTAATGTAATTTCTTCTAAATCTCGAGCAAGTGTCGTACCACCTTTACCAGCTTGTACATCAACAAGTCCTGCTCTCTTCAACATTCCTGTAATGCGACGAATCACAACTGGATTTGTATTCACACTACCGGCAATCCATTCAGAGGTACAGCGAGAGTTTCGATCTATCGCAAGTAATGTCAGCATATGAACACCTACTGTAAAACGACTACTAATCCCCATCTGCACACCCTCCTTTTTATTCATTCTATTAAAAGACGACTCTTATCATTATATACTATTTTTAATTTATACATAAAGAAAAAGCATGATTTCAATAAGAAATCACGCTTTTCTCTCATTATTGACGCTTTATAAATTTCGCTAAATCTTTAAATTTCACTTTATCTGAGTAATTCATTACGCCGTTTACGTAAATGCGGCTTGTAACAGCATTTAATACCGCAATTGTCGCCAATAAGACTGCTAATGTTATCGTAATTTCTAGCATACCTGCTTCACCAGCTACAATACGTGAGAAGGTAACCATCGGTGTAAAGAATGGAATGTAAGAACTTACAACGACGATAGTACTATTCGGATCACTTAATGATTTAATACTAATAAAGAATGCAGCCATAATTAAAATCATTACCGGGAAAGATACAGCTTGTAAATCCTCCGTCTTAGACACGACAGCTCCAGCAGCAGCATACATCATCGCATAAAGTAAATATCCCGTAATGAAATAAACAAGAAACATGCTGATAACCTTTGCATCTAATTTCGTAAAGTCAATTGGAATACCAAATAGTGAGGCACTTTCTAAATCGACCCAACCTAACAAATATGGAATAAGATAACCACACGCCAATATGACAAGTTGTAATAACGCCGTTGAAACAACCGCTAAAATTTTCGCATACATCATCGTAAGAGGCTTCACTTTCGGAAGCATTACTTCCATTACACGTGACGCCTTTTCAGATGCAATATTCATTGCGATTGTATTTCCGAACGCTACAATAAACATATATAAAGCAAATGTAAAGAAATAGGCAATTCCGAAAGAAGATGTACGATCTTTTATCGCTTCTTGCTTTACTTGAATTTCTGTTTGTAATTGCTGTGCAATTTCTGGTGAAACATTATTTTTGGCAATCGTCACCATCGTATATTGTTGCTTTAAATATCCTGCCATAATTGCAGAAGTTGCTTGGCTTGGAAATCCATTATACATATATGTAATCGATGGAGCCCCATCCTTTTCCGTCACATGGAATAGACCATCTAAATCGCCTTCTTCTACTTGCTTATGCAGTTTATCAAAATCATCCTTTGAACCAATTGTTATTTTTGCTGATGGCAATAGCTTATTTAGCTCATCTTTTTGTACTTTATATGTGGAACTCTCTACTACAACTGCAATTTTATCTTTATCCTTATTTTTATCATCGCCTGAAGTAAAATGATTAAATGCAAAAATCCCAAACACAACTAAAAATAAAATCGCACTCGTAATTAATGATTTTTTAGATAAAAATGCTTCCCTAAAATAAAATGAAAATACGTGAGAAAATTTACGCATCGTTATTTCGCCCTCTCTACAAAGATTTCGTTTAACGTCGGCTCTAACATTTTGAATTGTCGTAAGCTAACACCTTGCTCTTGCAACTGTTGCAAAATCTTGAGAGCTTCCGCATCGTCTTGTACTTTCACATAAAGAAGGCCTTGTTGTTTTTCATACGATACATGTATAGCTTCTAATCCCTTTTCATTCTCTACTGTATCTTCAATCGTTAAATTACGGAAACCGTATTCTTTCTTAATATCACTTAGCTGTCCTTTTACGACTGCCTCACCTTTTTTCAAAATACATACATGTTGGCAAAAAGCCTCTACTTGTTCCATACGATGACTTGATAAAATAATCGTCTTTCCGCTCTGTACTTGTTCTTCAATAATACTAGCTAACATCCCAGCATTAACTGGATCAAGGCCGCTGAATGGTTCATCTAAAATGAGAAGTTCCGGATTATGAAGAAGAGCAGCAATTAATTGGATTTTTTGCTGATTCCCTTTTGAAAGCTCTCCAGCCGTTTTAAATTTATATTCTGGTATCGCTAAACGCTCTAACCAGTGATCAATAGCATGATCTACTTCTTTCTTCGACATTCCTTCTAATCTACCAAAATATCGCAGCTGATCTATTACTCTACTTTTTGTATATAAACCTCTTTCTTCTGGTAAATACCCAATTGTTACACCACTATTTCCAAATGCTTTTCCATCCCATGTAATCGAACCTTCATTAGGCGTTAATAATCCGAGAAGCATTTTGATTGTTGTTGTTTTCCCTGCACCATTTCGTCCAAGTAACCCTAGTACTTCACCTTTTGGTAACGAAATTTGCAAACCGTTAACTGCTTTTGATTCCCCAAATTGTTTCGTTAAGTTTTGAATTTGTAAACTCAAAGTATAAAGCCTCCCCTTTAGTATCATTCGTGCTCTCTTTCAAAGACTATGTTTATTCAAGACAAAATATAGCACCACGCTTCATCCTCTTATATGTAAACATCGTCATGAATCCATCATTTGTTCTATTTAGTTAAAATTGTAAATAACAAAGTTCTTTTTGTCAATTATAATTGTCATTACGACAATAAAAATTGTCAAAACAACTATTATTATTTTGCTCATCTTTCTAATATAGGACATACTACTATATATACAAAAGACAATATGCAAATGTTCATATAAAAATATTATATTTTAATATATAATATAAAATGATTTTCTAACATCAAGGAGGATACATATGAAGATGAAGAGGGGCATTACCACTTTATTATCTGTAGCAGTTCTATCTACATCACTTGTAGCATGTTCAGGAACACCAGAGAAAACAGTGGCGAAAGAAGAGAAAGTAAAATTAACAGAACAACAATTAATGGCTGATTTATGGTATCAAACAGCCGGTGAAACGAAAGCACTTTACTACCAAGGGTACAACATTGGTCAATTAAAGCTTGATGCAATTCTTGCAAAAGGGACAGAGAAAAAACCTGCTATCGTGCTTGATTTAGACGAAACTGTTTTAGATAACAGTCCTCATCAAGCAATGAGCGTAAAAACAGGCAAAGGCTATCCTTACAAATGGGATGATTGGATTAACAAAGCTGAGGCTGAAGCCCTTCCAGGCGCAATTGATTTCTTAAAATATACAGAGTCTAAAGGTGTAGATATTTACTACGTCTCAAATCGTAAAACGAATCAACTAGATGCAACAATTAAAAATCTTGAGCGTGTAGGTGCTCCTCAAGCAACGAAAGAACATATATTACTACAAGATCCGAAAGAAAAAGGGAAAGAAAAACGCCGTGAACTCGTTTCTCAAACCCATGATATTGTCTTATTCTTCGGTGATAACTTGTCTGATTTCACAGGTTTTGATGGAAAATCTGTAAAAGATCGTAACCAAACAGTAGAAGATTCAAAAGCACAATTTGGTGAGAAATTCATTATTTTCCCGAATCCAATGTATGGTGATTGGGAAGGCGCTTTATATGATTATGATTTCAAAAAATCAGATGCAGAAAAAGATAAAATCCGTCGCGACAACTTAAAATCATTTGATGTAAAATAAAAGAGGATGGCATTCGCCATCCTCTTTTATTTTACTTTCTCTGTTAAAGGCAAGATAAATACTTCCACACGTCTATTCTTTGCCTTTCCTTCTTGCGTATCGTTTGGAGCAATTGAACGGTATTCTCCGTATCCAATCGCACTAAATTTTTCTGGTTGTAATTCTTTATTTTGCAGTAATACTTGCATAAAATTAACTGCCCGCTGCGTACTTAATTCCCAATTCGACGCAAACTGCGCATTGGCAATAGGGACATTATCCGTATGACCCGATACTGTAATTTCACGAGGTGACGCTGAAACAAGTAAGCTAGACATCTCTTTTGCAATCCCTAAAGATTCTAATTTCACATCTGCTTTCCCCGAATCAAACAGTATATTTTCTAATATTGTCACCATTAATCCCTTTTCAGTTAATTTAGTTTGAAAAGAAGAGGATAATTGTTTTTCATTAATATATTGATCAATCTTTTTTTGTAATGCTTTCAATTCATCCATCTCTTTTTTTTCTTTAGCTCTAGCTTCTTCTTGTTTTTTTGCTTGTTCTGCCTCAAGGCTACTTGCTGATAATTCTTTTTCATCATTTGGCTTTTGATCACTTAAAAATTCTTTGTTGCCTGTTCCCCCAGCTAATTCACTTCGAAAAGCAACTGCCATCTGTTTAAACTTCGCAGCATCTATACTACTCATTGCGAATAAAACGATAAACAATGCAAATAACAACGTTAACATATCAGAATATGGAATTAACCATGTTTCATCGATATGCTCATCATGTTTTTTCTTTTTACCTCTTCTATTTTTCTTACTCCGCATTTTTTTCTGCTCCTTTTTCTAGCTTTTTACGCTCAGTTGCAGAAAGTGCACCTAAAATACGGTTCTTCATAATAAACGGATATGTACCTTCTTGTAACATTAATAAACAATCAATGATTAAACGTTTTTTCTCAATTTCAGCTGAAGATTTTTGCTTTAACTTATTTGCAAATGGATGCCATAATACATAACCGGAAAAAATACCAAAAATCGTTGCAATAAACGCACCCGAAATAGCATGACCTAACTTTTCAATATCAGTTAAGTTACCAAGCGCAGCTACAAGACCGATAACAGCACCTAAAACTCCTAATGTCGGTGCATACGTACCAGCTTGTGAAAAAATAGCAGCTCCCTTTGCATGTCTTTCTTCAATTGCCTCTAATTCAGATTCCAAAATCTGCTCTAAATCTTCTGCGGATACACCATCAATCACAAATTTCATACCGCGCAAAAGAAATTCATCTTGAATTTTGTCTAATTGTTGCTCTAAAGACAAAATACCGTATTTTCTACTTTCAGATGTCCAATGAACAAATAATTCTAGCAACTGTTCATAACTTAAATCCTTTTTATTTGAACCAAAAAGAACTTTAAATAGTTTTGGAACCCTTTTTAGTTGATTCATCGGAAATGCAATACATACTGCAGCAAATGTACCGATAAAAATAATTAATGCTGCGGCAGGATTTAATAAGGCTGTTATGTCAGCGCCCTTGACGACCATCCCTACTACCACTGCTACAAATCCTAAAATAAGTCCAATAATTGTTGCAAAATCCATTCCCATTCACTCCTAGTCTATACAAGAAGTTCTCTATTCTCGATAATCGCTACATCTTCTTATGTATATATATTACATAAAAAATGCATTTCATGAAAGATAAGAAATGAATTATATAAAAAAATACTACAAATTCACACATTTTCTGACATTTTCTTTGCATTTCTATTACGTTATGACTCTTATATTCCTTTTCCAACAAACTAGATTTATAATAAAAAAACATTACACATTCTATTAAGAAGGGACTGTGATTACAAGGCATCATGAAAAAGATAATAATTATTTCTGCCACTACTATTGTAATCGGTATCACATCTTTCGCTTACTTTGGTTCTAAATCACCACTACATCATGAAGCGAAAGCTGTCGAAAGTCAAAAACATACTAACCATAAAAAAGAAGAAATTCCTGATTTTCCAAAAGCTGATCATAATGCAAAGAAAATAGACAATGACTTTTCAGTTGTAACAAATCCAAAATCTAACCTTGTCTTAATTAATAAACATCGAAAACTACCAGATGGATACACTCCTGAAGACTTAACGAGACCAAATGTACCATTTACTAGTCCAAAAGATAAAGAAAAAACATTACTACGCAAAGATGCTGCAGAGGCACTTGAAAACATGTTTAAAGCTGCGAAAAAAGAAGGGCTTGATCTTACAGCTGTATCTGGTTATCGTTCATACAAACGCCAAAAGTCGTTGCATGATACATACGTTAGACGCCAAGGAAAAGCCGAAGCTAATTCAGTAAGCGCAATTCCTGGTACAAGTGAACACCAAACGGGTTTAGCAATGGATATTAGTTCAAAATCAGCTAAATTTCAATTAGAGCCTATCTTCGGGGAGACAGCAGAAGGAAAATGGGTCGCAGAACATGCTCATGAATTCGGCTTTGTCATTCGTTACTTAGAAGATAAAACAGATACAACAGAATATGCATATGAACCATGGCACTTACGCTACGTTGGTAATCCATACGCTACATACCTATATAAACATCACTTAACATTAGAAGAAGTGATGGAAGACAAAAAATAAGAGAGCAAATTGCTCTCTTATTTTTCTTTCACTCTATCATTGTAGTAATTTCTTCTTCCATTCTTCAGGCCATGGTTCGCCTCTTCCTGTTTTTTTCGACGCTTGAACCATCATTCCACGACCTACTAAACAAACCTCTCCTGCTTCATTCTTCACCATATAATGTAAATCTAAAGAAGAATTCCCAACCGACCCTGCTTTTACATACACCTTCAACTGTTCATCAAAATATATTTGCTTAATAAAATTACATTGTAAATCCGCAACAACGATCATCGTTTCTGATGATGCATGTGTCCACTCTTGCATAAATCCAAGTTCTTTAAACAACGCAATACGAGCTTCTTCAAAATAAGTAAAAGCAACGACATTATTTACATGTCCAAACATATCTACTTCACCAAAACGAACCTTTACAGGGTTGTAAAACGAAAAACCACTTTCCCATTGCTCAAAGTCTTCAATATAAGAAATCCTCTTCATTGTTATCTCTCCTTTTCATCTTAAAATAAACAGAATAAACAGAAAAATATAGTTATAAATATTGCCTCTTCGATATGAAGAGGCAATATTTATTAATAGTTATTATCGCTACCAAAGAAATCTTTGAACGATTGAATTGTTGTATCACGGTTTAATGCCGCAATTGAAGTTGTTAAAGGAATACCCTTCGGACATGATTGCACACAGTTTTGCGAGTTACCACAGTTTGCTAGTCCTCCATCTCCCATAATTGCACGTAAGCGATCTGCTTTATGCATTTCACCCGTTGGATGTGAGTTGAATAAGCGAGCTTGTGATAACGGTGCTGGTCCAATAAAATCAGACTTACTGTTTACGTTTGGACATGATTCTAAGCAAACACCACATGTCATGCATTTTGAAAGCTCATAAGCCCATTGACGCTTTTTCTCAGGCATTCTTGGTCCTGGACCTAGGTCATACGTACCATCAATTGGAATCCACGCTTTAACGCGTTTTAGAGCATTAAACATGCGACTACGATCAACTTGCAAGTCACGTACAACCGGGAATGTCTTCATCGGTTTTAAGCGAATTGGTTGCTCTAATTGATCGATAAGTGCCGTACATGATTGACGTGGTTTTCCGTTAATCACCATCGAACATGCACCACATACTTCCTCTAAGCAGTTCATATCCCATGCAATCGGAGTTGTTTGGTTCCCTTTTGAATCAACAGGATTACGACGGATTTCCATAAGTGCTGAGATAATATTCATATTCGGACGATATGGAATTTCAAACTCTTGGTCAAAGGCTTGCGCATCTGGCCCGTCTTGTCTTGTAATGATGAGGCGGATTGTTTTCTCAGACATGTTGTTTATCCCCCTTCTCTTCACCCTTAGCAGCTACATCGTGTTTTGAAGAATAATCACGTTTACGTGGTTTAATTAACGAAATATCAACGTCCTCGTAATGGAATGCTGGTGCATTTCCTTCTCCCTCAAATTTTGCCATCGTAGTTTTTAAGAAGTTTGCATCATCACGATTTGGGAATTCAGGTTTGTAATGCGCCCCACGGCTTTCATTACGGTTATATGCGCCAATTGTAATAACACGTGCTAACTCAAACATATTTGCAAGTTGGCGTGTAAATGAAGCACCTTGGTTACTCCATCTTGCTGTATCGTTAATGTTAATACGTTTGTAACGAGCCATTAATTCTTCAATTTTCGCATCTGTTTCTAATAATTTTTTATTTTCACGAACTACTGTAACGTTATCTGTCATCCATTCTCCAAGCTCTTTATGAAGAACATACGCATTTTCGTTACCATCCATCGTTAAAATATTGTTAAATTTCTCTGTTTCGATTAATTCATTTTGCTCATATACAGTAGATGAAACAGCATCAGATGATTTAGAAAGACCTTTCATATATTCAATTGCGTTTGGTCCCGCTACCATACCACCATAAATTGCTGATAATAGTGAGTTCGCACCAAGACGGTTACCACCGTGCATAGAATAATCACACTCACCTGCTGCAAATAAACCTGGAATATTTGTCATCTGTTTATAATCAACCCATAGTCCGCCCATTGAATAGTGAACAGCTGGGAAGATTTTCATCGGTAGTTTACGAGGATCATCCCCTGTAAATTTCTCATAGATTTCAATAATTCCACCTAGTTTAATATCTAGTTCTTTTGGATCTTTATGAGAAAGATCTAAGTACACCATGTTTTCACCGTTAATACCTAGTTTTTGCTCTACGCAAACATCAAAGATTTCACGTGTTGCGATGTCACGAGGTACAAGGTTTCCGTAAGCCGGATATTTTTCTTCTAAGAAGTACCATGGTTTACCATCTTTATATGTCCAAACACGTCCACCTTCACCACGTGCAGATTCACTCATAAGACGTAATTTATCGTCTCCAGGAATTGCCGTTGGGTGAATTTGAATGAACTCACCGTTTGCATAATATGCGCCTTGTTGATATACAGCAGAAGCTGCTGTACCTGTATTGATAATGGAGTTTGTTGATTTTCCGAAAATGATACCAGGGCCCCCTGTTGCCATAATCACGGCATCTGCTCCGAAACTTCTAATCTCCATAGTTTGTAAGTCTTGTGCAACGATTCCTCGGCACACACCTTCATCATCAACAACAGCTCGTAAGAAATCCCAACCTTCATATTTCGTTACAAGTCCTGCTACTTCGTGACGACGTACTTGTTCATCTAATGCGTAAAGTAATTGCTGTCCAGTTGTTGCACCAGCAAATGCTGTACGGTGATGTTGCGTTCCACCAAATCGACGGAAATCAAGAAGTCCTTCTTCCGTACGGTTGAACATAACACCCATACGGTCCATTAAATGAATGATACCAGGTGCTGCTTCACACATCGCTTTAACTGGTGGTTGGTTCGCTAAGAAGTCCCCACCATAAATTGTATCGTCAAAGTGGATCCATGGAGAATCCCCTTCACCTTTCGTATTTACGGCACCGTTAATTCCGCCCTGAGCACATACAGAATGTGAACGTTTTACTGGTACTAAAGAAAACAGTTCAACATTTACTCCTGCTTCTGCCGCTTTAATCGTTGCCATTAAGCCAGCCAAGCCACCGCCGACTACTATAAGTTTCCCTTTCATGCTCTCCCACTCCTTACTGGTTTGCTAGCTGTGGATCGATGAACGCTAATAATGCACTCACACCTACATAAGATAAACCTAAGAAAATAGCTAATGTTACATAAGTAGAGATTCTTTGTGAACGTGGAGATACTGTAATTCCCCAGCTGATGCAGAATGTCCATAGTCCATTTGCAAAGTGGAAAATTGTTGAAACAACACCAACTAAGTAGAATGCAAACATAGCTGGATTGTTTAAAATATCTGCCATCATATCATAGTTTACCTCTTTACCTAACATTGCTTGAATACGAGTTTCCCAGACATGCCAAGAAATGAAAATCAGCGTAACGATACCTGAAATTCTTTGGAAAACGAACATCCAGTTACGGAAATAACCGTAAGAAACCGCATTGTTCTTAGCTGTAAATGCAATATATAAGCCATATATAGCATGGTACAGTATCGGTAAAAAGATGATGAAAATTTCTAGCGCATACCGGAATGGAAGGAGCTCCATAAAGCCTGCAGCTTTGTTAAAAGCCTCTGCTCCTCGTGTTGCAAAGTTGTTTACAATTAAATGTTGCGTCAAAAAGACACCAACCGGGATGACCCCCATTAATGAGTGCCACTTACGAAACGTATACTCGCGGCCTTTCATGTCCCCATTACCCCCCTTGAATGTTTGACTGCTGTTTTCAGATTAGTTTATGACAATAATGTTTTTTCACTATTGGCATAAGAAAAACTGAAAAAATTATTCGAAATATTTCAGCATAATTTGATACCAAGTTCATTTTACTCCTATTTTTGTCGAAGCGTCAAGAAAACGTATACATAATTTGCATATAATTTGCCAATTCTTTTTTTCTTCTTATATATTCAGATTTTCCTAAAGAAAAATCTGTTTTTATAAATGTGAAATGTTATATAATAATCCCTATAGAAAGAGGGGAATATTGTGAGTAAAAATACAATCGATACAACATCTTTAGAAGATGTTTCATTGAACGCCTTCGCTTATGAATTGCTACGTGAAGAATTACTACCTGATTTAATCGGCAACGATTTAGATGGTATTTTATACTGGTCTGGTAGAAACCTTGCAAGAAAATATCCGCTAGAAACAATTGAAGAAGTCATTCAGTTCTTTGAAAAGGCTGGCTGGGGCACTTTAAGCATTGTTGAACATAAGCGTCGTGAAATGCAGTTCCAACTTAAAGGCACACTCATCGCAGAACGTCAAAAACAAAAACGACATTCTTCTTATCAACTAGAAGCCGGATTCATCGCTGAACAAATCCAAAAGCAACGGAACGTCGTTGCGGAGTCATACGAAGAAAAGAAAAAACGTTCTGACTCTATTACATTTCTTGTAAAATGGGATATAAAAGATCTCATTGAAGTGTAAGCATTACCTACAGTCAACTAGACATATCAGTTTAGTTGACTTTTTTGTATTTTCATTCAGATGCGTTTATTTTAAATCTTCAGAAATTATACCAAAAAACAGAAGACGTTGTAAACTACAACGTCTTCTTATCTGTTAAATACGTATAAATCGTCTCCGCGACATTTTTCGGCATACCCGCTTCGACAAATTCCTCTATAGAAGCTTCTTTCATCTTCTTTAATGAACCAAAATGTTTTAACAATACCTTTTTCCGTTTATCACCGATTCCTGGAATATCATCCAATGCTGATTGAATGACAGATTTCCCATGTAATTGACGATGGAATGTAATCGCAAATCGATGCACCTCATCTTGAATACGCTGCAACAAATAAAATTCTTGGCTATTTCTCTCAAGTATCACAGGTTCCGGTGGATCCCCAATAATTAAATGGGAGGTTTTATGTTTATCATCTTTTACAAGACCTGCCATCGGAATATATAATCCGAGCTCATTCTCTAAAATATCACTTGCAGCCGCTAGATGGCCTTTTCCTCCATCAATAATAATCAAATCAGGTAAAGGTGAATTTTCTTTAAGCGCCCTTGTATAACGGCGCCTCACAACTTCTCTCATAGACTCATAATCATCTGGTCCTTGAACCGTTTTAATTTTATATTTCCGATACTCTTTCTTCGCCGGTTTCCCATCGATAAAAGCAATCATTGCAGAAACGGGATTTGTTCCTTGAATATTTGAGTTATCAAACGCTTCAATACGATATGGCGTTTCAATCCCAAGCTGCTTCCCTAAATGATCTACCGCTTTAATCGTTCGTTCTTCATCACGTTCAATTAAGTAAAACTTCTCTTCAAGAGCAATCTTCGCATTTTTATTTGCCAATTCTACAAGGTCTTTTTTCTTACCACGTTTCGGCTGCGTCGCTTCCACTTCTAAAAAGCGCTCTACTAATTCCGAGTCTATACTTCCTGGAACGACAATTTCCTTCGGCTTAAAATGACTACTGTTTTCATAAAATTGGCCGATAAACGTTAAAAAACCCTCTTCTGGTTCATCGTAGATTGGAAACATAGAAACATCACGTTCAATTAGCTTTCCTTTTCGAACGAAGAAAACTTGAACACACATCCATCCTTTATCCACTGCATATCCAAACACATCACGATCCACTAAGTCACTCATAATCATCTTTTGTTTTTCCATAATCGCATCAATATGAGCAATTTGATCACGCAACTCTTTTGCACGTTCAAACTCTAGTTTCTCTGAAGCCTCATACATTTTTATTTCTAGTTCTGAACGAACTTCTTTATGTCCACCATTTAAAAACTTAATAATTTCATCTACAATTTCTTTATTTTGTTCTTCCGTCACTTCTTTCACACAAGGTGCTAAACATTGACCCATATGATAATACAAACAAACTTTATCTGGCATATTCGTGCATTTCCGAAGTGGATACATACGATCTAGCAGTTTTTTCGTTTCATGAGCAGATTGTGCATTTGGATAAGGACCAAAATATTTCCCTTTATCCTTTTTTACGTTTCGAGTAATGAGTAAGCGCGGTTGCTTCTCCGCCGTAATTTTAATAAAAGGATATGTTTTATCATCTTTTAATTGAATATTATATTTCGGATCATATTTTTTAATTAGATTTAACTCTAAAATAAGTGCTTCTAAATTCGAAGAGGTTACAATATATTCAAAATCAACAATTTCTCCTACAAGCCGCAGTGTTTTCCCATCATGTGAACCAGTAAAGTACGAGCGCACACGATTTTTAAGCACTTTTGCCTTTCCGACATATATAACCGTTCCTTGCTTATCTTTCATTAAATAGCAACCAGGTTGATCTGGTAAAATAGCCAACTTCTCTTTCAAATGTTCGTGCACTCGTCTCCCTCCATTTCTACATACTTAGCATTTTTATTTTCCCTTGAAAACATACTATGCCCAAACACCCAACATACGTTCTTTTATTGTAACGGAAAGACTGTAAAAAAGAAAATAAAAAAAGCTACCAAATGGTAGCTTTTTTATTTTAGAAGTGTTTAGAAACTAATTCTACTAACGCTTCTTTCGGTTTGTAACCTAACGCTTGATCAACTACTTTACCGTCTTTTAATACGAAAAGAGCTGGAATGCTCATTACTTCGAATTGACGAGCAGTTTCTTGGTTTTCATCAACGTCTACTTTTACTACTTTTACTTTTTCGCCTAGTTCTGCATCAATTTCCTCTAATACAGGAGCGATCATTTTACAAGGTCCACACCAAGGTGCCCAGAAATCTAATAATACAACACCTTCGCTAGTTTCAGCTGCGAAGCTTTGGTCATTTGCGTTTACAATTGCCATTTTATTTCCTCCTTCAAGTATATTCTACCAAGAGTATATCATTAACTTATATACGTGGCGAATAATATGTATCGTTATGTATTGTAACAAAAAAATGTTCCTTTATACTATATAAAAATACGGATTAAATACTAAAAAGATGAGAGACAGGGGATCTCTCACCTTTTTCTATATATAGGGGTACTTCACTTGGAACTCAAGGGTACTTAAATCATGAATGTACTTTTAACTTTTTAAACTCTTCTGTTAAAAGAGGTACAACTTCGAATAAGTCACCGACAATACCATAGTCAGCTACTTTAAAGATACTTGCTTCTGGATCTTTATTAATCGCAACGATTATTTTTGAGTTAGACATACCTGCTAAATGCTGAATCGCACCAGAAATACCACATGCAATGTATAAGTCTGGCGTAACAACTTTACCAGTTTGACCAATTTGTAATGAGTAATCACAGTATTCAGCGTCACAAGCACCACGAGATGCCCCAACAGCGCCGCCTAGTACGTCTGCTAACTCTTTTAATGGTTTAAAGCCTTCTTCACTCTTCACACCGCGTCCGCCAGCGATAATAACTTTTGCTTCAGAAAGATCCACACCTTCTGCTGTTTTACGGACAACATCTTGAATGATTGTACGTAAATCTTTCACATCAACTGTAATAGAAGATACGTCACCGCTGCGAGACTCATCTTTTTCCAGAGTTGCAATGTTATTTGGACGCACTGTCACAAATAAGATGCCGTCTGTTACAATCTTCTTCTCGAATGCTTTACCAGAATAAATTGGACGAGTGAAGATAACATTTCCACCTTCAACCTCTAAAGCAGTTACGTCAGAAACTAAACCAGCTTCAAGCTTCGCTGCTAATTTTGGTGATAAATCTTTACCAAGTGCTGTATGTCCAAAGACAATACCTTCTGGATTTTCTTCAGCATGTACAGCTAAAAACGCTTGTGCATAACCATCAGATGTATATGATTTTAATTTATCATTTTCAACTGTCACAACGCGATCTGCACCGTAATGAATCAATTCATTTGCAAAAGAGGCAACGCTGTCTCCAATTAGAAGACCTACTACTTCACCGCCTTCTGCAATTGTTTTTGCTGCTGCTACCGCTTCAAAAGAAACGTTACGTAGCGATCCATCACGAACTTCACCCATTACTAATACTTTACGAGCCATAGATTTTCCCTCCTGCATATATAATTTCGTATTTTATTAGATTACTTTCGCTTCTGTATGGAGCAACGATACAAGTTCTTTTACTTGATCTTGCAGCTCGCCTTGTAACACTTTTCCTGCATCTTTCTTAGGAGGCAAATAGATTTCAATTGTTTTTGTTTTTGCTTCCACATCATCTTCTTCTAAATCTAAATCATCTAATTCTAATTCTTCTAGCGGCTTTTTCTTCGCTTTCATAATACCTGGAAGCGATGGATAACGCGGTTCATTTAAACCTTGCTGTGCTGTTACTAAAACTGGTAATGAAGTTGCAATCACTTCTGTATCACCTTCAACATCACGCTCAATCTTCACATTTGTACCGTCAATTTCAAGTTTTGTAATTGTCGTTACATATGGAATATTTAACGCTTCAGCTACGCGTGGTCCTACTTGTCCAGATGCACCATCAATTGCAACGTTTCCACCTAAAATTAAATCTGCATCTTTATCTTTTAAATATTCAGCAAGCACTTTTGCTGTCGTGAACTGGTCACCATTTTCTACATCATCTTCAATATTAATTAATACGGCTTTATCACAGCCCATTGCTAATGCAGTACGAAGTTCTTTCTCACTATCTTCGCCACCGACTGTTACAACTGTAACTTCTCCACCTTGTGCGTCTCTTACTTGAATTGCTTCTTCAATTGCATATTCATCGTAAGGGTTGATGATGAATTCCGCTTCGCCATCGTAAATTGCACCGTTTTTAATTACGATTTTTTCTTCTGTATCAAATGTTCGTTTCATGAGTACGTAGATGTTCATTCCATTTACCCCCTTGTTTTTCAGAAAGATTCTATCAATTTTAATTTTCTGTTAATTTATATTAAAAAAATAATTGAACTACCTGCCACTAAATGAAGGTTTACGCTTTTCTAAAAATGCAGCTACACCTTCTCTTCCATCTTCACTTGTAAATACTTCACCAAAAATCTGTGATTCACGTTGTACACCTTCATAGTAATGAGACGATTTTGTCGTTTGCAATAACTCTAGTACAGCACGAGTTGTTGCTGGACTTTTTCCAGCAATTTGTTTTGCAACTTTAAGCGTATCATCTAAAAGAGATTCTTCAGAGAACAATCCGTTAACAAGTCCCCACTTTAATGCTTCTGCACCAGTAATTGGTGTACTTGTTAACATCATTTCACAAGCTTTCGCTTTCCCAACATAACGTGGTAAGCGCTGTGTACCTGCAAAGCCAGGAATTAATCCAAGTGTTAATTCAGGTAAACCAAGTTTTGCACTTTCAGTTGCAAAGCGCATGTGGCAAGACATAGCAAACTCAAGGCCGCCGCCCAGTGCCGCTCCATGAATTGCCGCAATAACTGGTTTTGAACATTTTTCAACACGCTCAAACGTAACTTGTCCAAGCTGTGCTAATTCTGTTGCTTGTTTCGCTTCAGTAACAGATGTAAATTCTTTAATATCTGCTCCCGCTGAGAAGAAACGTCCTTCACCGTGAATAACAACAACACGAATGTTATCATCCTTTTCCACTTGATCAATTAATTCAGTAACGTCATGCATAACTTGTGAAGACATCGCATTCGCTGGTGCGTGATTTAACGTCGCCACCGCGATATGATCTTCAACTCTTACAGATAGGAATTTCAACATGATCCCTCCCATTATTGACGATAACCACAAGCTGCAATAAGTAGCCCGTGTACCGTTTTTGAAAGTGCGACCAGATCATACTTATGATCGCTCATTACCCAATTGGTCACAACTTCATCTACTGTTCCAAAGATCATTTGTCTTGCCACGCGAACATTTAAATCTGCTTGAAATTCACCTTGTTTTATACCAGTCTCTAAAATCTCATCCATAACTTGTAAGTAGCCTTTTAATACTTCATTTATTTTAAGGCGCAAGTCTTGATTGGACTGCCTCAGCTCTAATTGCGTAACGATAGCAAGAGGATCATTTTGCGACAACAGCAAGAAGTGCGTTTCTACCAACATGAATAACTTCGATACAGCGCTTTCAATTCCTGCTGTTTTTTGACGAATTGTTTCGACAAATTCTCCCATCTTCTCTTGGAATAAGGATATTAATATATCTTCTTTATTTTTAAAATATAAATAAATCGTGCCATCAGCTACCCCAGCTTGCTTTGCGATTTTAGAAACTTGCGCTTGGTGGTACCCATTCTCCGCAATCACAATGACTGCCGCATCAATAATTTGATTGTATTTCGGTCTATTTTTCTTCACTTTACTGTCCCCTTCAAGAAGATGACTGAATGAATAGTCATTCATATTCTTATAATACTGACTATTTAGAAAAGTGTCAATCCTATTTTTTCAAAAAGAAAGGGCCTTAGCCCGTTTGCTCATCCTCATTCTTTCTCTTCTCTTCATCTATTAGAACACGGCGCAAAATTTTCCCTACTGTCGTTTTCGGCAATTCATCTCTAAACTCATATACTTTCGGCACTTTATAAGCCGCTAAATATTTACGTGCAAACTGATTTAATTCTTCCTCAGAGCACTCCGTACCTTCTTTTAACACAACAAATGCTTTAACTGTCTCTCCTCGGTACGGATCTGGAACTCCAATTGTCACTACTTCTTGCACTTTTTCATGCTCATATAATACTTCTTCAACTTCACGAGGATACACATTAAATCCACTCGCGACAATCATATCTTTCTTGCGATCTTTTACATAGAAGAATCCATCTTCATCCATGTAGCCAACATCACCTGTATGGAGCCAGCCATCTTGCAATACAGCCGCTGTTTCCTCTGGCTTATTCCAGTATCCTTTCATAATTTGAGGACCTTTCACTACAATTTCCCCTATTTCTCCTGGCGGTAATGCCTCACCAGTTTCAAGTGACATAATGATCGCTTCTGTATCTGGCCACGGAACTCCAATGCTACCTGGCACTCGCTTTTCCCATAAAAAATTACTATGTGTAACCGGAGAGGATTCTGTTAAACCATATCCCTCTACTAGTTTACCACCTGTAACTGTTTCGAACTTTTCCTGTACTTCTACTGGGAGTGGTGCTGATCCACTAATACAAGCACGAATAGAAGAAATATCGTATTCTTTTAAAAGTGGGCTATTTAAAAGAGCGATATAAATAGTTGGTGCACCTGGAAATAGTGTCACTTTATGCTTCTTAATCGCTTCAAAAACCATTTTCATATCAAACTTTGGAATAAGGACCATTTTGTATCCTTGCATAACACTCAAATTCATAACAGCCGTCATGCCGTACACGTGGAAAAATGGAAGAACCCCAAGAACGACTTCTTCTCCTTCTTTGCAATTATATAACCATTGAACTCCCATTAACGTGTTAGAGACGAGGTTTTTATGCGTTAACATAACGCCTTTCGGAAATCCGGTTGTTCCTCCTGTGTACTGTAAAAGAGCTAGATCTTTTTCAGGATCACAAGGCTCCTCAACATCCGTATTCACTTCTTTTTCTACTGAATTCCAAAGATGAATCGTTTCACTCTCTGATACTTTCACAACTAAATTTGACTGTTTTTTCTGCACAAATGGATACAATAGATTTTTAGGGAATGGTAAAAAGTCCGCAATGCGAGTTACGATAATATGCTCAATTTTTGTAGCAGATTGAACATTCGTTACTCTTGGAAACACTAAATCGAGACAAAGAATTACTTTCGCTCCCGAGTCATGAAGCTGATATTCTAATTCTCTCTCTGTATACAGTGGATTTGTTTGTACTACGATACCTCCCGCAAGTAATGTACCATAATAACCAATTACAGCTTGCGGACAATTCGGCAACATAATAGCAACTCGATCACCCTTTTCCACACCGAGCTTTTGAAGATAATTTGCAAACCTCTTCACCTTATCATGGAAGTCCGAAAACGTAATATCCTTCCCTAAAAAGTGAAGCGCTTTCTTTTCTGGGTAGCGAGAAGCCATCTGTTCTACATATCTATGAAGCGGCTGAATATCATAAGAAATCGTACTCGGAATTTCCTCTGGATAACTTTTCAACCATGGTTTTTCCACCTTCATTCCCCCTTCAAATACATAAAAATAAATGAATGTTCATTCATGATGGTTATTTTCATTATATTATAGTCACCATAGCGTTACAATCATAATATTCTGACTTTTGTATAACTATGCTTTACTTCATTAACTTCTTATTATATGTAGAAACTCTCTTAATCTTAAAAGAGTAAGAGAGTTATAGTTTAACTTAATCTTATTATCGTTAACACTGCTCCTGGAGTAGTTGTTGATAATGTTGCGACAGCTAACAAACCAAATAATTGCAAGCTAATAGCATCTCCTGCTGCAAGAGTTGTAATGATTGTTGCGCTAAATGATGTAGTCGCTACAGCAGGAGAATTAATCGTCCCAGCAAGTGGTGCTCCATTGATTGTAATCCGTGAACTAACTAATAATGAAGCCGTTATATTAATCGAATATGAAATATAGTAATTTCCAGCATTTGCAACCGTAAATACTGTATTTCCCCCGGAAACCGTAATACCTGGACCGATATTTTGATTATTCGGAAGCGGGACATTCGTTCCACCTAGAAGTACTGATATCGCTGTTCCTGACGTATTATTTGCAAATGCATATGTCGCCGTGATACTTGTACCTGTAGCTCCGGTTGGGCCTGTCGCTCCTGTTGGACCCGTTGATCCTGTTATTCCTGTCGCTCCTGTTGGACCCGTTGGACCCGTTGCTCCTGTTATTCCTGTCGCTCCCGTTGGACCTGTTGAGCCTGTTGCTCCCGTTGCTCCCGTCGATCCTGTTGGACCTGTTGAACCTGTCGCTCCCGTTGAACCTGTCGCTCCCGTTGGGCCTGTTGAACCTATCGCTCCTGTTGGGCCTGTTGAACCTGTCGCTCCCGTTGGACCTGTTGAACCTGTCGCTCCTGTTGGGCCTGTTGAACCTGTCGCTCCGGTTGGGCCTGTTGAACCTGTCGCTCCGGTTGGGCCTGTTGAACCTGTCGCTCCCGTTGGACCTGTTGAACCCGTTGATCCCGTTGGACCTGTTGAACCTGTCGCTCCCGTTGCTCCTGTTATTCCTGTCGCTCCCGTTGGACCTGTTGAGCCTGTTGCTCCCGTCGGACCGGTTGGACCAACCTTAGGCACTGTCCCATCGCAACTAAAACAGCATGAATCAACATGTACACCATTTTGATTATTACACCCACAATATCCATTTATGTTATTGCTCCATGAAGACATGTTGATCACTTCCTTTATATTCGATCTTTCTAGTGCAATCACCAACTAAAAAAACAACTATCTAAATAACAAAGAAATACTTTGCCTAGTCGGGGATAAAACACAGATTTCCTCCATACATTCTAGTAATTATTACATGCGATTCACTCTCCTTTTGCTTGTACTTTCGCCCCATCTCCACAGATTATTAACCATACACATTACACTTTCGTACACAGCCAAGTTCCCATTTTAACTTTCCACATTCGCCAATATTTTTAGTAAAGAGACTTACTCTCCATAAAGTGAAACTTTAATCAGCCCGACTCCCACCTAACTTCTTTGCTCCACCCAAATTTTGAGATATGAATCTTACGGCCGGGCAAATAGCGGGATAAATAACGACTATAATATATATAAATTCATATAATTTGTTGTTTTTCGTCAAAATTTTAAAAATATATTGACACTTAAAATACCCTCATAGTATGATTTGGGTGTTGTAATTGATAACCATTTTCACTCATGGTACTAGTTACAAAAAACACTTAATTTGGGGGCAGAAGATGAAGAAAATTATCAGTATTTTTATAGTAGTTCTTCTATTCGCTGTTGGATGCGGACAGCAAAAAGAGGAGAAAAAAGAAACAAAAGCGGACAATAAAAATCAAGCTATAACAATTAAACACGCTGAAGGGGAAACGAAGTTAGATAAACCAGCGAAAAAAGTAGTTGTACTTGAGTGGGTATATTCAGAAGACTTATTAGCACTTGGTGTTCAGCCAGTAGGGATGGCAGACATTAAGAATTATAATAAATGGGTAAATACAAAAACAAAACCGAGTAAAGATGTTGTAGATGTAGGGACACGTCAACAACCAAACTTAGAAGAAATTAGCCGTTTAAAACCAGACTTAATTATCACAGCTTCATTCCGTGGTAAAGCAATTAAAAATGAATTAGAGCAAATTGCACCAACAGTTATGTTTGATCCATCAACAAGTAATAACGATCACTTTGCTGAAATGACAGAAACATTTAAACAAATTTCAAAAGCAGTTGGAAAAGAAGAAGAAGGTAAAAAAGTATTAGCTGATATGGATAAAGCATTCGCTGATGCAAAAGCAAAAATTGAGAAAGCAGACTTAAAAGATAAAAACATTGCAATGGCACAAGCATTTACTGCTAAAAACGTACCAACATTCCGTATCTTAACTGACAATTCTTTAGCTTTACAAGTTACAAAAAAATTAGGTTTAACAAATACTTTTGAAGCAGGAAAATCTGAGCCAGATGGTTTCAAACAAACAACTGTAGAATCATTACAAAGTGTACAAGATTCAAACTTCATTTACATTGTAGCGGATGAAGATAACATTTTTGACACGCAACTAAAAGGCAACCCTGCTTGGGAAGAATTAAAGTTCAAAAAAGAAAACAAAATGTATAAATTAAAAGGCGATACTTGGATTTTCGGTGGTCCTGAGTCTGCAACATCTTTAGCAACACAAGTAGCAGATGTAATGACAGCGAAGAAGTGATTACACGATGAATAGCTTACAACACACACTTCGAGCAAGTCTTGTATTCGGAGGAGGAGCAGCTCTCTTGCTCCTCCTTTTCTTTATTCATATCGGACAAGGTCAAGCAAACATTTCCTATAGTATGATTATTGATGCTCTTATCTCACCGAACCAATCGCTAGAACATCAAACTTTAATCATGCTTCGATTACCTAGAGCTGTAATTGCCATTTTAGCTGGAGGCGCTCTTGCTGCATCAGGGGTTATTTTACAAACGTTAACGAAAAATCCACTTGCTGAATCCAGTACAATGGGTATTCACTCTGGCGCATATTTCTTTCTAGTAGCGGCTACAATTTTCTTACCGAAAGGTTTACAAATTAATTCTCTTCTGTTCACATTTATCGGCGGCGCTATTACTGCTTTATTTGTATACCGTATTTCTGGTGGAAAAAAGGGAACCCCACTTAGAATGGCATTAGCTGGTATGGTCGTTACATTAATGCTCTCTGCCTTTACCGGAACGATGCAGCTTTTCTATGAAAATGAAACAGCTGGTTTATTTTTATGGGGAGCTGGCTCTCTTATTCAAAATAACTGGGATGGCGTTCAATTTGCTTTTCCATTTATCATTATTTCTTTCCTAGTTTTACTATTTATGTCTCGTAAACTCAACATTCTCTTACTTGGTGATGATGTTGCTGTTTCTCTTGGTGAAAAAACAGCAGTAACACGTCTTATCGCCTTCATTGCTGCAATCTTTTTAACAGCAGTAATTGTTACTGTTGTTGGACCAATTGGATTTGTCGGCTTAGTTGCGCCTCATTTAATGCGCCTTATCGGATACCGTCAACACTTTACTCTTCTTCTCTCTTCTTTCTTATGGGGGGCAGTATTATTACTTGGAGCAGATGTTGTCGGTAAATTAATAGATCCAACCGGTGCAGAACTTCCTGTTGGGGCAGTCACAGCAATGATTGGATCTCCTTGGCTTATTTACTTAGTGTACCGAATGATGAAGTCGAAACAATATATGAATGATAACGGTGCGAATGCAGCTGGAGCTAGTTCCCGCTATTACTCTTATAAAAAGGTAATCATTATATCTATCACACTTTGTATTGTGACGATTGCTCTTGGTGTTACAATCGGTAGTAACGCTTATATCGAAAGTATTACAAATGTTATATCAGGTCAATTAACACTATTTGACAAAAATATGATGATGAATCTTCGTTTACCAAGAATGCTCGTGGCTGCTATTGCTGGCGCATGCCTTGCAATAAGTGGGCTTGTTTTCCAAGGTATATTACGAAATCCACTTGCCGATCCTTCTATTATTGGTATTTCATCGGGAGCTGGTGTTGGTGCTTTAACTATTATGTATGTCTTTCCTGCACTTCCTGGTTTCTTTCTACCAATTGGTGCATTTATCGGAGGACTACTTGCAGTAGGAATTGTCCTCTTCTTTTCATGGAAATCAGGATTTAGCCCAACAGCCCTTGCTTTAATAGGAATTGGTATTTCTGCACTTGGCTCGGCAATTATTCAAATCTTTATCGTTAGAGCCAATTTGAATGTTGCCGCTGCTTTAACATGGTTATCTGGCAGTACGTATGCAAGAGGATGGAATCACTTAGAAAATATCATTCTATATCCATCTCTAATTCTTGTATTCATTATCTTTTTCTTAATAAAACAACTTGACGTTCTCGTACTTGGAGACGATTTAGCAACTGGACTTGGGCAACCAGTAAATAAAACACGTCTTGCTCTGATTGTGCTAGCGACACTACTTGCATCAGTAAATATCGCTGCTGTCGGTACAATTGCCTTTTTAGGCCTTGTCGCACCTCACTTAGCAAGAATTATTGTTGGTATGAATCATCAAAGACTATTCGTTTGTTCAGCACTATTTGGAGCAATCCTTCTTTCTGTTGCTGACTTACTTGGACGTACAATCGCATATCCGAAAGAAATTCCTTCTGGTCTTGTCGTTGCTGTACTTGGAGCACCTTATTTCTTATGGTTGATGAGGAAGAGTGGGAAGAAGGTTAATTAAAAGACGGCTTCATATATGTGAAGCCGTCTTTTCCTATTATGGCATAAAATTAACATAGGCTTTGTACATAATATATATAACAAGTAAATACATGATTATATTGAACACACTTCGTTTTAAAGTTAACTTTCTCTTTAATTTCTTATCTTGTAATCTCAATTCTATTCCATTCGCTATTTTCAACCTACCTACTATTTGAAATAACTCTCTGTAATCATCAGCATTTCCCAATAATACGTATTCGTTATCATTTTTATACTTTATATGCAGAAACTCACTTCCACCTTTACGGTCTAATATTGTTTTCATATAAGCTACTTCATTCAATACACATACTTTTAAATCAACTTCATTATAATAACGATCCATAAAAAACACATACAACCGTTTATTTGTAACGATTAACACATTATTAATACCGAAGTTCATTGCAAGAACGCCTATCCCTAATGTCATTGCTGTGCCTGTCTGCCAATTTTTCACACGATGATTTTCGGCAAGCATACTATATAAAATCTCTTCGCTTCCCTGTAACTCTTCTTGTACAACCTCATAACAACGTTTCATTAAAATTGTTTTTGTTACAACTTCTTTTGTACGATCTATTTTCTTTTTATCTATTTTCTCATCATTTCTATAATCATCTACACAATTATCGCTATACTGTAAGTTATTTAATTCCTGAAGTAACTTTTCTTTATTCATTCCTTTTCCCCCCCAGCAGCTTCTTCAATTTCTTTCTCCCTCTTGAAAGCCTACTATATACCGTATCTCGTGTCATACCGAATTCAAGCGCTATTTCTTGTACGCTATATTCATCTAAATACCTTTTTATAAAAATTTTCTTATCTTCTTCATTCAATTCTTTAATTAAAACGTAAAAATTATAATCTCGCTCTTCTTTTGTTAAATTGACATTTTTTCTATCTTCATATATTTCTTGCTGAAACTCTTGTAATTGATAAGACTTATTACTTTTTCGTTTATAATCGATGGCCTTAAACCTAGCGACAGATATAAGCCAGTTTCTAAACTTCCCACGATTTTCATCATAACTACTAATGTTGTACCAAACGATTAATAAAATATCGTCAACACATTCATCCACTAACACCTTACTCTGTGCAGTATCTAAAATACTATGAACTACCTTATAAATTAAATCTCCATATCGATCAATTGCTGTATGTAATGCTAACATATCTTGTTTCCGAAGACCTTCTACTATTTCTATATCCTTCACCCTTATCACCACTCTTTATCCTATTCTTTATTCATTATATATACGAATGAGCACATTCGTTTCCTGACACTTTTACAAATATTTTCTAATTGTTTTCATATTGTAGCAATGCTTAATTAATTATTTCTTGTGGAACAGGGATTATATTATCTCTCACGAATTTAATCTATGAACAAAAATAGGAGGGATAACTATGTACCAAACAATTGAAGGCTTTTTACAATCATGGACATACGAAGCAGAGTCTACTGAGAAAATGCTTGATTCATTAACCGATGCATCTTTATCACAAGAAATTGCACCTGAACATTGGACTTTAGGAAGAGTCGCTTGGCATATCGTGACGGCAATTCCTGTTATACTATCTGGCACAGGGCTAAAGTTTGAAGGAGAAACGAAAGATTATCCTGTTCCAACTTCTGCAAAAACAATTGCAGATGAGTACCGTAAAGTGAACGCGGCTTTTGTTGAAACACTTCAAAATAAATGGACTGATAAAGACTTAGCTACTATTAACGACTTCTTTGGTCGCCCTATGCCGAATTCTATATTTTTAATGACACTTATTAATCATCAAAATCACCATCGCGGGCAAATGACGGTTTTAATGCGACAAGCCGGCTTAACAGTTCCTGGTGTGTACGGCCCCGCAAAAGAAGAGTGGGCTGCGGCTGGAATGGTAGCTCCTAAAATGTAATGACAAAAAAGACAAGGTGTTTACATATCTTGTCTTTTTCTGTAACTTGTTTCATGTGAAACTATTTTTTAAAATGGTTGTTTTATGGAATATATAGGTTAAAATGAATACATATTACGAAGAGGAGTAACCAAATTGAATACAAAAAATAAAAAAATAGCTATGGGAACTATTTTACTAACTTCCCTTATTGGAGTTATTAGTGTATCTCTTTATTTCACCTATTATGGTACCCCTTGGGGAAAACAAGCAGCAATTACGGACTCAAAAGAATATATTACAAAATATTTTAATCTAGATGCAGAAGTCAAAAATACTTCTTACGATGCTAAAATGAATAGCTATGCCATCTCCTTTGAGACAAGTAGAGACGGAGATTTTACTATCGAATATAAAAGTCCTAATAACTTTAATATCTCTCCAGGAGTTCAAGAGTATTTAAGCAAACACTCCAAATTTACAGAGTAGTAACGAAGCATACATATACAAAAAAGAGTTAGTGTAACGCCAACTCTTTTTTCTTATTCTTGTCATACAGCTATATCTTCCTTCTCTATATTTTTAATTCCGTAATATGCAATCACAGCTCCAATTGCTGCGAGTGCTAGTTGAAGGGGAAGTAAAGTTGCTGTAGGAAACGCTGGGTTGCTATTCATTGCAATTGCTACAACGATAAGAGATGAAACAATTGTAGTTGGCACTGAACGTTTACGCATTCCGAAATATAATGGGATTAAACTCATTCCCGCAGTTGCAATAGCTAAAGGAACCAGTTTTATTCCTTCTTGCACCAATTGATCTACTGTGAATGAATGAGGAAGAATTGAAAAATAACTATCTATCCCAAAGAAAATTCCTACTACTAAAATGTTAGATACAATAACTGTTATAAATGTTACTATCGCTGTAATAGCCAACTTACTAGCCATCATTTTCTTTCGGTTAATAGGATAAGAAAACATGAGTAGTATTGTTTTATTTTTATATTCGCCAATTATTAACCTTGCGATTAACACACTACCAAAAATAATAAATGTTGCTCTTACTACTGTACTAGCCATTAGCAAAATCATCTGCGGATCTCTTATTTCTGGATCTCCTTCTATTTGTGCAATGAAACTAACAAAGATTAATAATGCCAGTATAATGATATTTGCAATAACTGCTCCCCTCACATACCATCCAAACTTAAACTTCTTCAATTCTAGCTTCATAAGACGTAGCATGATAGTCCTCCTTTCATTTAAACTTTAATCAATATAAATTACCCCTGTTTTACTTAAAATCTTCACTTCGTTTTTTGCATCACCAATAGTTCCTTCTTTTATCTTTTCTGTATTTTTATCTTTCTTAAGTCCTTTTAAATCCACTATTACGTCAGCCGAATTACTTTTAGCCATAAGCTTCAATGATGCAGGGACACCTTTATACCGTACGCCAATATCACCTGATTTTGTTTCTATAAATAATGATTTTCCTTCTGTCATATCTTTCAGTAATACTTCCCCAGATGTTGAAGTGATGTTCATATTTGAGTTACTTACATTTGTTATATAGTTATCACCAGTCGTAGACTTTATATTTAATTCTTGTACTGAACTACCTTTTAAAACTAACTCTCCACTTTGCGATATGAATTCACCTTTCTCGGCTGATAGTCCTACAATCATTTCATCTCCAGACTTGCCTTTTGTCATGATATTTTTTACTACTATATCTCTTATTTTCACATCACCCGATTTATTATTTAATACAATTTTATTTATTTCTTTCTTCGGAATAGCTATAGATATACTATTTTTCTTCCTAAACGTAAAACCATTAAAAAATCTGTTCATCTTTTGTTTTTGTTTAATCACAATTTTATTTTCATCATTTTCTATTTTGACAGGATCTATCTCTTTATCTACTTGTTCACCTTGAGCGGAAATTACTATTTTATTAGCGTCTGTACTTTTAAATTCAAGATTCCAGTTTTCATTATCTACTTCTATTTCTTTTATATTATTTATCTCAAAAGACTTTTCTTTCTTAAAATCTTTCCCCTGAAATACCTTAATACCAAAAACTACACTAGCAATTGTAATGAATAATATTGCAATTACTATTATCTTTTTCACCATTCATACCCCAGTTCGTTGTTGTTTTAAGCTTGCTTCACACCACATCAATCTTATCGATTTTACGAAACGATAAATAACTAATGAAAATCCCTAATAAACAGAGCACGATTGGGATAGCTATAAAATCAAACATACTTACTTGATCGTTTCCAGGACCAACGTTACCACTAATCAGCATACCAATTATTACTGCCGAAGTAATCGTTGTCGGTGTCGATTTCTTTCTCATTCCAAAAAATAAAGGAATTAAACTTATACCAGATATCATAAATGCACTTATAAAAGTATCTGGAACGATAGCTATTATTTCACCTATCGTAGCTGGCGTTTCAATCAGTCCCATCATTGGACTCACAAAATATACGAGTAAACTAATAATAAAAGTAGCGATAATGGTGCTCACAAAACAAAAACAAAAAACAATTGTTAATTTCGCCCTCATTAGCATTTTCCTTTGCAGCGGGTACATAAACGATAATTGCATCGTTTTGTTCTTATACTCATCAATTACTAAACGTGATAAAATGACCGAACTAAAAATAATGAATGTTATCCTAATAAAAATATTTGCTGCAGCCATGTTCTGTGTGAAATCAGAGAAGAGCATGTCTTCCTCGGCTTTCATTCCCAATGCCATAAGGCTTACTGCAGCGAAAATTGCTATAATACAAATTGCTACACTTTTAAAGTAACGAGATAATTTATGTTTCTTCCATTCGAGCTTCATTAATTTAAACATATAAATTACGCCTCCATTCTTTATATACCTGTCTCTACGCTGCTAACATTCTAATTCCAGCAGTAACGAAGCTTAACATTCCTATCACTAGTACAATGAACAACCATTTCCGCTCTGGTTTTCTATAATATAAAATTCCACTTATTAGCATTACGATAAATCCACTTACCAGGTTCAGCCACAGTCCATTAAGCATGAATACCTTCTCCATCCATTACATTTAAGAAATATTCTTCTAAGGAACTATGTTTCTTATTAATACTTTCAATTTCCACATCGTTCATAATAAGTGCTTTTGAAATGGCTTGCTGTGTCACCGCCACTTCATAAATCCGAATCATGTTTCCGCTCATTATTTTGTAATTTTTTATACCAAGTTTATCTTCTAAAATATAAGCTGCACGTTTCACATCAGGAACAGTAATTTCAATATACTCTGTTTGTTTTCCGTTAATACTCTTCATTGAAACTTCTTTTATTAGTTTTCCATTTTGAATCACACCAATTGTATCGGCCATTAGTTCCATCTCACCTAAAATATGACTAGAAACTAATAATGTAATGCCATATTCTTTGCAAAGCATTTTAAATAAGTCTCGTAACTCTTTAATACCAATTGGATCTAAACCGTTAATTGGTTCATCTAAAATGAGCAATTCTGGCTTTGTAACGATTGCCCTTGCAATACCGAGTCGTTGTTTCATTCCTAATGAAAAATCTTTTACTTTTTTATTATCTACCCCTTGTAGTTTCACTAAATGTAAAGCATGGTCAATTGCATTTTTATCGTAGTAGCCCATGTATTCACAATGTAGGTCTAAGTTTTCTTTCGCCGTTAATTTATCATAAAAGATTGGATATTCAATAATTGTCCCCATTCTTTTTAATACTTCATAAGATGTATCTGTTAATTTATCACCGAAGATTTCAATATCACCACTCGTCGGTTTTATTAAATTTGTAATCATTTTCATAATCGTTGTTTTACCAGCACCGTTTGGTCCTAAAAAACCGTATATCTCTCCTTTTTTCACATGCATGTTAACACTGGAAATAACTTCTTTCCCTTTAAACACTTTCGTTAACTGATTTGTTTTTAATATATATGTCATGTTACTTTCCCCTTTCGCAATACTCTATATTTCTATAATAGACAACGGAAATCTCTTTTTTCTTACCCGTTTCTTACAAATTCCTTACGCTGAAAAAAAGCTTGTAGAATCTACTTCTCTACAAGCTAAAACAGCATCTTTTTTAATACAATTGTAAAAATTGTTTTTTCATACGGTTTACTAGAAAGATGAATTTTTCCGTCCATCGCTTCCACAAGCCGTTTCGTAATCGTTAATCCGAGACCGCTTCCTTGGTACAATCTATTTCTTGAATCTTCAAGTGTGTACATACGCTCAAACACTTTATCAATATGAGATTCATCAATTCCTTTTCCTGTATCCCATATATCTATATACACGCTCGTGTCATCATCTCTTAACGTCATACCGAGTGCCTTTCCATCGTCTCCATATGTAATCGCATTTGATATTAAATTATTCAATACCCTACCTAATACTTCCACATTTCCAAGTGCGTATATATTTCTTTCTGGTATATCAATATGAACCTGAAAACCTTTCGTCGTCACTAAATCATAAAATGATAAAATCTTCTCGCGACAAACTTCATTCATATTTACTTTTGTCATTTCAATTGCTTTGTCACCAGATTCTAATTTCGCTAAATCAAAAAACTTATGAATTAGCTCCATCACTTCTAGTGTTTTCGTATGCACTTTCTCAAGTAATATTTGTTGTTCTTCTTTATTCATCGTTTTATCCTTATTTAACATTTCTGTATATCCAAGAATAACTGTTAGTGGTGTTTTCAAGTCATGCGAAATATTTGAAAGCATTTTTCTCATCGAAATTTCTACTTTTGCATGATCTGCATTCGTTTTCTGTTTTGCATCTAATAATTGATTAATTGCCACTAATAATTTTTGCAATTCTAGATCATCTGTCATAACGAGTAACGTCTCGCCTGTTTTTTCATTTACAATACTTTCTAACTTTTCATATGTGTATCGTAAATTTTTACTACTATTTTTTCTCATTTTATATTGCATATAAATAACACATAACAATATAAAAATAATACCTATTAACAAATTGATCATATTACATCACTTCCAGCTTATAGCCGATGCCCCATAACGTTTTAATATATTCTGGATTAGATGGATCACTTTCGATTTTCTCACGCAATCTTCTCATATGAACATTAATGACGTTATCGTCACCGTAATACTCTTCGTTCCAAACTAACGTGTATATTTGTGCTTTCGTAAATACACGATTTTGATTTTTTACGAACAGTTTTAAGATCTCAAATTCTTTTAAAGTAAGTTTGAGAGGTTTCCCGTTTTTTTCAACCGTAAAATTAATTGGATCGATTGTTAAATCACCAATTTGAATCATTTTTTCTTCTGTTGATTCTGTAGCCGAATATTTCGTAGACCTCCGAATACCTGCCTTTACACGTGCAGCTAATTCAATCATAGAAAATGGCTTACAAATGTAATCATCTGCTCCAAGTCCTAATCCAACAGCTTTATCAACATCTGTATCTTTTGCCGACATCATTAAAATCGGAACTGCACTTTTTTCTCGAATGATTCGTACAACCTCTAAGCCATCTAGCTTTGGCATCATAATATCAAGGATAATCAAATCAAATGAACCTTTTAAATATGTGTTCACGCCTTCTTCTCCATCAGACGCAATTGTTACTTGAAAGCCCTCTTTTATTAAATACTTTTCCACCATCTCTTGAATTGAGATATCATCTTCAACTAATAAAATATGATGTGACATATGTCTATCCCCTTTTTTACAAACATTAGCATTTTAATTGTATCGTAACGAATGAATACTGTGAAGAATTATATGAATTTTCAAACCAACTTCCCTTCCTTCCCTAACAATGATATGATGAAATTTACTACGATAGTTCATAATTAACTTTATATAAAGGAGACTTATCATGTCAGAAAACAAAAAAGTAAGCTTAGCTGATTTAATGCGTGAACAACTTGCAAAGAAAAAGCAAGGTAACGGTAATGGTCAAAATGCCAAAAATCAAAGCCAAGAAACAAAAAAATTACAAAACCAACAAACAAAGAAAACAAACAACCAACGTAGACGTACAGGTGTGTAAATGAACGGACAAAAACGTTCTAATATAGCACCCGGTCTTGAAGTTGATATTGTACAGGCAAATTAACACGTGGAATTGTAAAAGATATTTTAACAAACTCCCCTTCCCATCCGCATGGCATTAAAGTGCGATTGCAGGACGGGCAAGTCGGTAGAGTACAAAATATCGTTCAATAAGAAAAGGAGCTCAAGTAAACTCGAGCTCCTTTTCTTTATTAACCTTTAATTTTCTCGATGAAAACTACTTTTAAATAGTCTCCTTCTTTAAATTGATCAATGGTACGGAAATCTTCTGGTAAAGAATGTTCTTCTAATATTTTATATTTGCCATTCATTTCTTTAAAGGCTGTATCGATAAAGCCTTTAAACTTTTTCATATCGAATGCGCTACAATTTGTAGAAGCAACGATAATACCGTTATTTTCTGTAATAGCAATTGTTTCTTTTAATAAATTTTTATAATCTTTTGCTGCACTAAATGTATATTTTTTTGAGCGTGCAAAGCTTGGAGGATCAAGTACGACCATATCAAATTTCATTTTTTTCTTCGCTGCATATTTGAAGTAAAGAAATACATCTTCTACAATAATATCTTGCGCTTCATAATCAACTTCATTTACACTAAACTGCTCAATCGTTTTACTTAAACTACGATTTGCAAGGTCGACACTCGTCGTTTTGCTCGCTCCGCCAAGCGCTGCAAATACAGAAAAAGCACCTGTATAAGAGAACATATTTAACACGGTTCTTCCCTTTGCATACTTATCACGAATTTGTTTTCGAACGTTACGCTGATCTAAAAATACACCAACCATCGCTCCGTCATTTAAATAAACAGCAAAGTTCACACCATTTTCTTTTACGATAAGCGGGAACTCACCACGCTCTCCTGCTACGAAATCATCACCCTCAATATATTTCCCTTTCGTATCAAAACGCTTTTTCTCATAAATACCTTTAAAGTTTGCTACTTTTTGAAGAGCGGCTATAATCTCATCTCTGAAAGTATAAATCCCTTCACTATACCAACTTACTACGTAGTAGCCATCATAATAATCGATAATTAGTCCTCCAAGACCATCACCTTCACCGTTTAGGGCGCGGAATGCTGTCGTATCACTTGATTTGTAAAATTGCTTTCGTTTATGTAAGGCAGATTTTATTTTACTTTCAAAGAAAGACTGATTAATTTGTTCACTCTCTTTTCTCGTTAAAATCCAGCCGTATCCTTTATTTTGTTTTCCATAATAGCCTTTTCCGATAAATTGGTTCTTCTCATCTACTACTTTAATGATTGTTCCTTCTTCCTGAACATCATTTAAATTTTGAATCGCATCTTTTAAAATAAGCGGATATCCACTTTTAATTTCTTTTATAAATTTCGGTTTTATTTTTACAGTTACTTCTGATCGCATATAATAACTTCCTTTCCATTTGCATGCTTTCTCTACAGGAAGCATTTAAAAAACGAGACTGAAAAAACAGCCTCGTTTCACTATACCATATTATTGCTTTGCTAGTACAACTCGCTCATTCTCTCGCTTAACTGCCACATATTTACTACATTTTGAACTGGAAATCTTACTGTCCAATATAATATAAAAAACTTTTATATTTCACATTTAGCATTGACAATGATAATGATTTTCATTATCATTTAATGTATATGAGTTCTCGAAAATAAAGTCTATATTTAATAGGAGGAATAAACATGATTATTGTTACAAATACAGCTAAAATTACAAAGGGAAATGGACATAAATTAATTGAGCGTTTTAATAAAGTAGGTAAAGTTGAAACGATGCCAGGCTTTTTAGGTCTAGAAGTTCTTTTAACGCAAAATACAGTTGATTATGATGAAGTAACAATTAGCACTCGCTGGAATGCAAAAGAAGATTTCCAAGGTTGGACAAAGAGCGCTGCATTTAAAGATGCTCACTCACATCAAGGCGGAATGCCAGAATATATTCTTGATAATAAAATTGCTTACTATGATGTAAAAGTTGTACGTATGCCAATGGCTGCAGCACAGTAAAAACAGTCCTTTTTTAAAGTATAGAATATGAGAAGCGTTATCTATCACTTCTCATATTCTATACTTTTTTCTTTAATTTCTTTTTATTAATTTTGCGTGTACAACTAGCCTTCCAGCCTCTGGATCAAGCGCATAGTCACAAGTAGAAAGTGTTACGATTTCATCATTAGCCGTCAATTCCGTATCCGTTTTGTACAGTGATTTTTCTTGAATTTCCTTTAAGAACGATGTATATGCTGCATCATTTTCAAAATCCGTTTCAATGTAATAAAAGTCCGTTGTTGTCGTGTATACTGAAAAAACTTCCACGTCGTATCCTTCAAATAATGTATCGTAATATAATTTACGATGAGACATAAAAAAGTCTTCATCCAACATCTTTTTTAAACTACCAAACATAGAACCGTCTTTCATACGATGGCCATATAAAATCGTATTTCGATTTTGAGATTTCACATCATTACGATGGTCCATAAAAATGCTTCCCGCTCTCATATCTTCACCTTTATAATTACGAAATAAATAGTAATCATTATCTTTTGCTTGAACGATTGGATAATTAATTTGTGTATCATCCATCGTAATCCATCCGACTATCTCTGGATTAATTTTCTGGAGATCCTGAAACTGTTTACGTACCTCTCCATCTTCTGATTTTTCTTCCATTGGACTTCTTTTATAAATATGTTGTGCCTCAGCCATTACTTTACGATTTTCATAATAATCCATGAAAATCCCGCCCAACTCATACATTGAATAGAAAAAGATTCCTAAAAACACAATTGTAAGTATGCGTTGAAAAAAAGAATTCTTTTTCCGTCCTTTCTTACTATTCAAATTATCACCTCAAAACGGATTATGCTCAGCCTTTAGATTCCCATAGGTACCATGTACAATCCGGTATCTTCATCCTGCTTTACAATGACATCTACACCATATATTGCTTTAACCATTTCTTCTGTTATTACATCATTAGGATTACCTTTCGTAATGATTTCTCCATCTTTCATAACGATAATATGGTCGCTATAACGAATGGCTTGATTAATATCATGTAATACCATTACAATCGTTAGTCCATGCACTTCATTTAACTCTTTCACTAACTCTAATATTTCTAGCTGATAGTAAATATCTAAATATGTGGTCGGCTCATCTAAGAAGAGCATTGGTGTATTTTGAGCTAATGTCATTGCGATCCAAACTCGCTGCCTCTCTCCACCAGATAAAGCATAAATTGGCTTATCACGCTTACTTTGTAAATTCGTACATACTAGCGCACGCTCAATCGCTTCTCTATCTTCATCTGTTTGCGGAGAGAATATATTTTTATATGGCATACGCCCGAAGCTTATTAGCTTTTCCACTGTAATATCTGCTGGAGCCTCATTTTGTTGATGGACAACCGCTAGTTTTCTAGCAAACTCTTTCGGTTTATATTCACTAATCGCTTTCCCATCAAGTATTACTTCTCCACTGCTAGGAGCGTGGTTTCTAGACATGACACTAAGTAATGTTGATTTCCCACATCCATTCGGTCCAATGATTGTTGTAATTTTCCCAATTTCTATTTCACTACTAACAGACTTTAATCGATTTGTTACGTTATCGTATGAAAAGGTTACATTTTTAATTTCCATGAACTTTATCACTCTTTCTAAGCAAGAATATTAAGAATGGACCACCAATAACCGCCATAATTGTTGCTGCTGGAATTTCGTTAGGTGGCACAATTAACCTTCCAATCGTATCTGCCGTCAAAATTAATAACGCCCCTGCAAGAGCAGAAAATGGAATTAATACTTTATGGTCTGAACCGACTAATTGTCTTGAAATATGCGGAACTAGTAATCCTACAAAAGCAATAACACCTGCAATCGCTGTTGATACTGCCGCTAAGAGTACTGCAATGGCAGAAATAATAAGACGAACTCTCGTCACGTGCAAGCCTAAGTTTTTCGCAGTCTTATCTTGTAGCGATAATAAGTTACACCAAGCTCCTACGAACAGAGCAAGAATAAGACCAATCGTTCCATAAGTCACCATTATTTCTACATCGCCCCACGTCTTCATTGTTATGTTAGAAGTCGTCGTTTGCTTAATACTCTTAATAAAATATCCACAAATCGTAACGAATGATTCATTTAATCCAGTAAACATTGCATTAATGGCAATACCAATTAAAATAATGCGAAGCGGGCTTAATCCTGATTTCCATGAAAACGAATAAACGAGATAACATGCAAGCGCACCACCTAAAAAGGCGAATACGGGTGTCCAGAAAAAGAATTGCGGGAACAACGTAATAATAACAAGTGTCATAAAACTTGCTCCTGAAGATATACCGATTACCCCAGCATCAGCGAGTGGATTTTTCATAACAGCTTGAAAAAGCACACCTGAAACAGCGAGAGCCGCTCCAGTGAACAACGCAATAATAATACGCGGAAAACGTAAATCTTTAATGACTTCAACATCTTCATTTCCACCTGTAAATATCCCTTGTACAAGTTCAACAATACCTACTTCTAAACTACCTTTCATCGCTGACAATGATGTCATAACAATAAGCAATGCAGTAACAATGAGGAAACTCCAAGTTTTTTTATTCATTCTACTCTTCCTTTATATTAAAATGCATCACGGATACATCATTTTTTTCAATTCATCTAATGCTTCAATTGCTGCTAAATTGCCTGTCGTTCCAAATAAACGCTCTTCTAAATCGTAAACACGGTTATTTTTAACCGCAGCAAAGTGTTTCCAAATATCATTTGTTTTAAATTCTTTATCAAACATTTTTACAACTTCATCAGGCATACCATGAGCTGCTCGTAAAATAATATCTGGATCAGCTTTCTTTAAATACTCTGTATTAGAAGCTAAATATTCTACTTGTTCACCTTGCACAATATTTTTACCACCTAGTTGTTTCACTAAATCTCCAATATAAGAATGCTCTGTTGCTACTAAATAACTTCCCGGCACACCTAATAAAATAAGCACTGTCGGTTCTTTCTTTCCTTTTACTTCTTTTTGAATGCTAGCAACCTTTTTATCTAATTTAGTTACTACTGCTTCGGCCTGTTTTTCACGCCCATATTTCTTACCTAAATCGCTAATAGAACTTTGCATATTTTTCAAGCTCGTTAAATCTAAAAAGTTTGCTTTCATACCCACACCATCAAAAACTGGCTTTAATTCATATTCAAGTGTTGTCACAGATAACACTTCTGAAGGCTTTAATGACTTTACCTTTTCCATATCTGGACTCATTGGATTCCCAACTTCAGGTAAACCTTTATATCGCTTCGGTAAAGTTTTAGAACTTGTTGGAACGCCGACTAAATCTACTTCTAACGCATCCATAATTTCAGTAACAGCCACTGTTGTTGCAACGACGCGCTCTTTACTTTCACTCTTTACCTGCTTTGCTGATTCTTTTTTTGGTGATGAGCACCCGGCTATACTCATTAACAAAATGATAGCCATTAGTACACTTGCAATTTTCTTCACTCTCAATCACCACTCCTTTCCATACAATATGAAACAAGTCTTGATGCATGCGAACATGCATCAAGACTCCAAAAATTACAATCTACCTGCTCTATATTTACGAACTAGTAAAGCAAGTGAACCTAGCAGTAACACCATGTATAAACCAAGTTGTGCTGTATCTGCAGTTTTTGAGTTTTTCTCTTTTTTCGAATCATTTTTTGTATCTTCTTTTTTCTTGTGACCATCTGCATTTCGATTAAAATCAGGAGTACCTACTGTTTTTACATTATCTACTTTCGGTGTAGTCACTGGATTTTTCGGTTCATTTTTCAGTTCCTCTTTAAGAGTTCCTAACGCGCCGATATTATTTGTATCAAATTGAATTTGTACATCGTAGAAATGATGGTAGTTCATCTCATCGATGTCTACCTTTACTTTTGCGTTTAATTTTTTAAATAGATCTTCTACTTCAAACTGTACTACTCGCGTATTTGCATTTTTATCTTCGCTTACTACTTTCGCATCAGCGAATAGTTCATTGTTTTCCGCTTGGAATTTCGTAATCCACGCACTATTTTTCAGCGTCATCTCAATATATTTTTTACCATCTTTTACGATTAATTTCGCTGGATTTACAACATAGTCATGCATCTTTGAAATCTCATCTGTTTTATCTTTTAATACTTTAAATGTAATATCATATTGGCCATCTACTAAATTTTTCGAATCAACTATTACTCTCGGTTTATTATTTTCATCTTGGTTGTTGTTTCCACCTTGGTTGTCGTTTCCGCCTTGGTTGTCGTTTCCGCCTTGGTTGTCGTTTCCGCCTTGGTTGTCGTTTCCGCCTTGGTTGTCGTTTCCGCCTTGGTTGTTGTTTCCGCCTTGGTTGTCGTTTCCGCCTTGGTTGTTGTTTCCGCCTTGGCTATCTAACGGCTTAATGCTACCTTTATCAAATGCAAATTGAATATCGTAAAAATGGTGATAATTCATTGAATCGATATCTACTTTTACTTTTGCATTTAACTTTTTTGATAAATCTGGTACTTCTACTTCCACTACGCGTGTATCAGCTTTTTTATCTTCACTTATTACATGTGCATCAACAAACGAACCATTTTTCTCAAATTCAAATTTTGTAATCCAAGAACTGTTCGTTAACGTAAATGATACATACTTCTTACCATCTTTTACTTTTAGCACACCTGGACTTTTTGTATATGTGTTCATCATTGAAATTTCGTCTGTTTGATCTTTTAATGCTTTGAAATTGATGCTGTATTCACCATCTTTAATTGTTTCAGCATCTGGTTTTTTATTTTCATCTGATTTTTTATTTTCATCTGGTTTTTCTACTTCTGGTTGTTTCTCTTCATTTTTAATTTGTTCAAGTTTATCTTGTTCAAATAAAAGTTGTACATCATGCGTTTGCTTATAATTTCTTGATGCCATTTCGATAAATACTTTTGTATTTAGTTTTTTAGATAAATCGTTTACTTCAAACTCTACTACTCTTGTATCTTTTTCCGTATCCTCACTTACTACTTTTGCATCAACAAATGTGCCATCTTTTTCCGTTTGAAAATTTTTAATTAATGAGCTACTTTTTAATGTTACAATTGCTTTTTTCTTACCGTTTTCTACTTTTAATACTCCTGGATTTACCATGTAAGTATTCATCTTAGATTCTTCATCTGTTTGATCTTTTAACACTTTAAATGGAATGCTGTACGCACCATCTTTAATTGTGTTAGAATTTGGTTGTTGATCTGGGTCAGGCTTTTGGTCGGGCTTCTGACTTGGATCCGGTTTTTCATTTGGATCTGGCTTATTAGCTGGGTCCTCTTTTTCATTTGGTTGTTCCACATGAATTGGTGTAATACTATTTTGATCAAATGCAATACGAACGTCGTACTCATGATGATAATTTAAAAAATCAATATCTACTTTTACTTTTGCATTTAATACCTTCTCTACATCTTCTACATCAAATTCTACTACTCTTGTATCTTTTTCTTTATCTTCACTAATTATATTTGTCGCAACTAGCTTACCTGCTTTTTCTGTTTCAAACTTCGTAATCCATGAACTATTCGTTAATGTAAAGGATACTTTCTTTTTCCCATCCTTCACTTTTAAAGTCCCTGGGCTTACTGAATATTGATTCATCATCGATTCTTCATCTGATGTATCTTTTAAAACTTTGAACCCAATTGAATATTCACCGTCAGCCAACTTGGTAGCTGCTTGAACTGCAAGTGGTTGTAATGTTGATACGAATGTAAATATCATTAAAAACATAGCAACAATAATTTTTGTATACCTGTTCAATGGAACGACTCTCCCTTTTGAAAATTATTTAATACTGCTCCCATCAAATACAAAGCGAATATCATACGAAGCATTATAATTAATAATTGGAATATTAATTTTCACCTTTCCATTTAGTTTTTTTGACAAGTCAGCAACTTCAAATTCTACTACTCTAGTATTATCTTTTTTGTTTTCACTTAACACGGTTGTTTCTACAAATTGACCATCTTTTTCTACTTGGAAACTTTTAATAGAAGCACTATCTTTCACTTTAAATGAAACGTATTGTTTTCCATTTTTAACTGTTAATGTTGCTGGGCTTTCAAAATAACTATTCATTCTAGACGATTCATCTTTATCGCCTTTCCATACAGTAAAAGCAATATTATATTTTCCATCAGCTAGTTTTGTAGCAGCCTTTGCATCTTGTAAACCTAGTGTTGCGATAAACGTAAATAAAACAGCAAATACGGCAATAATCATTTTAAATTGTTTAAACATATATTCATCACCCTTCAAAAGATTTATTTACTCAACTTCACTTTACGAATTAAGAAAGCACCTGAAATAAGAATTAACGCTGCAAACAATCCAATACGTGCTTCATCGCCTGTTTTTGGGTTATCTGTTTTTTCAGCTTTTCCATTTTCATTTTTTGTTTCTTTGTTCACTTCTTTAGCTGTTTCCTTACTCTCTACTTTTGTTTTCTCTTCTTTTACTTGTGTATCTGTTTTCGCTTGATCATTATTTTTTTTTGTAGCAGCTACGCCGTTATCGCCACCTACAGCTTTTACATTTGCATCAAATGCAAAACGAATTGTGTAGTGGTGGTCATAGTTTGCATTTGGTACAACAACATGAATTTTTACAGCTGCCGGTTTGGATAAATCATCTACTTTAAACTCTACTGTTCTTTTATCTGCCGATTCATCTTTACTAACAACTTTCGCATCAACAAAATTCCCATTCTCTGGTGCTTTAAATTCTGTAATCCAAGCACTATGATTCATCGGAACTTGTACTCTCATCTCACCGTTTTTCACTATTAATTTTGCCGGCTTTTCAAAATAGTCATTTGCCATTGAAGCTGAATCATTTTCCGCTTTTTGAATTACGTAATTAATATCGTAAGTACCATCAGCTAGTTTTGCTAAAGCATTCCCGTATGGCATTACAAGAAAAGCTAGCATACATACGAACGTTATAATAAAAGCGGGTAATACAGAAACCTTTTTCATTTTTCTTGTTTCCTCCTTGGTTATCTTTTATTTCACTTCTTGAAAATGATAATTATTCTCAATTTATAAGAAAAAAAATAATCTCTTCTACCTATTATTTAATTAGCATTCTTTTATGTAACATAAGTATTATTGATTATCATTCTCATTTAATGTTAAAAATAATATCTCACCCTATTCCTTATACGAAGGCATAGAAACTGAGAAAAAATGATAAAACGTATTTATTGATTATCATTCTCAATGCAAATCAAAAAAAATAAACTATCTCTTCTCCTCTTCTTTCACCTCTTCCCATAACAACACTATAGTTATAGAAACCCCTTTTCCCTCACTTCCCTTCCAATATTTCCACAACTAAGTCAATCTTAGCCTACTCATAAATTTTTTGTCAACTATATTACGTATAAAATTTTTAATATCTGAATTTCTCTATATGCTGCTTTTTTTACAAAAAAAGAGACTTTCTGTTATAGAAAGTCTCTTTTCTCTATTTCTCTACAGCAATTTCCTGCTTTTGAAACTTAGAAACTATATAACCAAATCCTATACCGATTATCCCTGGAACTAACCAACCAATTCCTACACTATATAATGGAATCTTATCTAAAATAGGTGCTAGCGCTGCAATTTGAAGGTTTGCATTGTGTAATCCATCAAAGAAACTTATTGCAAATGCTCCTACAATCCCGCCCACATACATCGCTAATGGAAGACGAACGTAGTTTTCAACAAGTGATAATACGATAAGTACGATTCCAATTGGATAAATTGCGATTAAGATTGGTAATGCTAATGCATTTAACTGAGTTAACCCAAGGTTTGCTACCATAAATGCTAATACACAGAAAATGAAAACGACTTTTTGATAAGAAAGCTTTGGTAATAAGGAAGAGAAGTAATCACCACAAGCTGCAACAATACCTACAGAAGTTGTCAAACATGCTGCTGTAATTGCGATCCCTAATAATAAAGTTCCGTAGCTACCAAATAAATGATTCACGACATTTGTTAAAATAATTCCTCCGTTTGCACCCATTCCAAGTGACACACTAGAAGCTCCAAGATAAGCAAGTGCTAAATACACAAGTAGTAGACCAAGCGCTGCAATAAATCCTGCAAAGATTGTTACTTTTGCAATACTGTTTTTATTTGTAATGCCTTTTTCTTTTAACGCATGAATTACAACATTTCCGAATACCAGTGCTGCAAGTCCATCTAAAGTTAAATATCCATCAATAAATCCTTTGAAGAGAGGAGCACTATACGCTTCTGTCGGTGCACCAAATTCTCCAATTGGTGTAATAAGTGCTTTACCTACGATAATTGCAATAACAGCTAATAATATTGGAGTTAGCACCTTACCAATACGACCCACTAATTTCGAAGGATTTAAAGCTAAATAGAAAGTGACTGCAAAGAAAATAAGTGTAAAGATAACAAGTGGATATGACTGACCAGCTATCTCACTTGGTAAAAACGGTGCAACACTCATCTCATAAGCTACTGTTCCTGTACGCGGCACACTTACGAATACGCCTAAACATAAATAAATTGCAGTGATAAAAACAAGTGCGAATATAGGATGTACACGTCCTGCTAGCTCATTAATATCTCCCTTTAAAGCTATAACAATTACTCCTAATAAAGGTAGTCCAACGCCTGTTACGATAAAACCAAACAGCGCGATCCATACGTCCGTTCCAGCACCTTGCCCTAACGCTGGTGGAAAAATCATATTACCTGCACCAAAAAACAGTGCAAATAACATTAAACTTATTGCAAACATCTCTGAAAACTTTAAAGATGATTTCATTTCTACTAACCTCCTAAAATGATAAATTAACAAAATATTCTGAATTGAAATCCGTTACATATCCTCTTTCAAGCATACTTCCCCGTAAAAGAACGCAAAAAACACCCGTCCCTAACAAAGGGACGAGTGTTGAAATCGTGGTTCCACCCTTATTCTAATAAAATGAATTTATAACGAAATACGCTCATTTTATAGCTCGTGTAAATTGATAACGGTTTTATCCGCCAAGAATTACAATGCATCATGTATGCAGTTCACTCTTGAAGTTTAGAGGTGGTAAGCTTGTCTTTTCGTATTAGGAAGCTCACAGCCTAAGGCTTCCCTCTCTGAGAATCGTAAAATACAACTCATGTCCTCATCATTACTTTTATAAAATATCTTGTCGAAACTTGTTGCTTTTTATTATATGGGCTATTTTTTAAAAAATCAATAGTTTTATTTTTTCTGACAAAAAAAATATAGGGAGAAAATTTTCCCTCCCTATAACTGCCCTATTAAAATTTCTAACTCTTCAGCCGTAACGCTCCGCCACTTTCCAACTTCAAGCTCATTTAGCTCTATATTCATAATGCGTACTCGCTTTAGCTTTATTACAGTAAACCCGAAAGCTCGACTCATTCTACGAATTTGCCTGTTCATTCCTTGCGTTAAAACAATACGAAATGTTGATTGATCGACTCTTGTCACTTTGCACGGCTTCGTCATTCCATCTTTAATCTTTACACCGCTGGACATCTCATCAATAAACCAGTCCGTAAAAGGTTTATCGACTGTGACAACATATTCCTTCTCGTGCTCATGATCACCATGTAAAATTCGATTCGCAATGCCGCCGTCATTCGTTAATAAGATAAGTCCTTCCGATGCTTTATCTAATCGTCCAACTGGAAAGATTCGCTCTGGATAATTGATATAATCAATAATATTATCTTCAATATGATCAGCTGCTGTACAAGTAATTCCGACTGGTTTATGAAAGGCTATGTACACCTTTTCTTTCTCTTCTTTTACAATAACTTGCCCATCAATCGTTACAACATCACCATCGCTCACAAGTGCACCGTGCGTACATATTTCACCATTAATAGCCACGCGTCCAGCTTTAATGAGGCGATCTGTTTCACGTCTGGAGCATGATTTTGCTTCGCTTATGTATTGGTTGATTTTCATGTTCTATTCCTTTTCACATATATTAAAAGCGTCAATCTATGGCAATATCATTCTGCCACGATTGACGCTTTTTCACTTCGCAAAAACAACTAAATAAATAACCCCAATCACCAAAAATATTCCGCAACAAGCTAACAATACTTTTGCAAGTTTGTCCATAAACATATAATGGTTTCCCCTTTGTTTCGTTGTTTTCTATTTTAATTCGACAACTGTTACGCCTAGGCCTCCCTCGCCCATGTCACCGTAACGGAAGGTTTTTACACCACGATGCTTCTTCAAATAATCTTGTACACCTTGGCGAAGTGCTCCTGTCCCCTTACCGTGAATAATTGATACGCGAGGATAGCTTGCAAGCTGGGCATCGTCTAAGTATTTCTCAACGCGCGCCATTGCATTTTCAAATCGTTCACCACGAAGGTCAAGTTCTAATGAAACGTGATAGTCTCTACCTTTTACCGTTGCAACTGCTTTTTTCTCTATTTGCTTCGGTGTGTTAATGTATTCCATGTTAGATTCTTTTACTTTCATCTTCAGAATACCGATTTGTACGCTCCACTCAGTATCGCTTACTTTTTCAAGTAATTGACCTTTTTGACCGAACGTTAATACTTTTACTTCATCACCTGCACGTAACTGTTGCTTCGGCGCAGTGTTTTTCACGTTTACTTTTTGTTTCTTAACAAGCTCTGGTGCTGCGCCTTCTAGACGGCTCTTCGCTTCAATTAACTCGTGATCTTTCACGTTTGCAAGCTGTGCTTTACGCAATTGACGAAGTTCTTGAATAATGCCTTCTGCTTCTTTCTTTGCGGCTTCGACTTTTTCTTCCCCTTCTTTTTGCGCTTTTAATAATCGTTCATCGCGATCTTCGTTAAATTCAATGATTTGACGTTGTAATTCACGATGAAGTTTTTCAGATTGTTTGCGAAGTGCTTCTGCTTCGTTCCAGTCACGCTCTGCGTTCTTCTGGCTTTCTTCTAACTTCGCAATCATATTTTCAATTTTATTCGTATCTGTACTAATGTGGTTGCGTGCTTGGTCAATAACGCGATCAGATAATCCAAGACGTTTCGAAATTTCAAAGGCATTACTACGGCCTGGTACACCGATTAATAATTTATAAGTTGGACTTAATGTATTTACATCAAACTCAACACTCGCATTAATAACTTGCTCACGGTTATATCCGTATGCTTTTAATTCTGGATAATGCGTCGTTGCAACAACGCGAGCACCGCGATTACATACTTCATCTAAAATCGAAATTGCTAGTGCAGCACCTTCTTGTGGGTCTGTTCCAGCACCTAATTCATCGAATAAAACTAAGCTTTCAAAATCAGCTTTTTCTAAAATATCAACGATGTTCACCATATGTGAGGAGAACGTACTTAAACTTTGTTCAATCGATTGCTCATCACCGATATCAGCAAATATATTTTTAAACACACAAATCTCTGACTCATCCATTACTGGAATGTGAAGACCAGATTGCGCCATTAAAACACAAATACCAACTGTTTTCAGCGTAACTGTTTTACCACCTGTATTCGGTCCTGTAATAACAATTGTCGTGAAATCTTTACCTAACATAATGTTATTTGGCACAATAATTTCTGGATCGATTAGCGGATGGCGAGCTTGTCTTAAATCCATATAACGCTCGTTATTTACGATTGGTTTCGTTGCTTTAATTCGCTTCGCATAAAAAGCTTTCGCAAAAATGAAATCAAGATTCGCAACTACTTCTACGTTTGATAAAACGATATCAGCTTCTACTGCCACTTCTTCTGTTAGCATCAATAAGATGCGTTCGACTTCTTGTTTCTCTTTCACACGAGCTTCTTGCAGTGCGTTATTTAATTCTACAATGACTTGCGGTTCAATAAATAACGTTTGTCCAGAAGCTGATTGATCGTGAACAATACCACCATATACGCCGCGGTATTCTTGTTTTACTGGGATTACGTAACGTTCGTTACGAATCGTTACAATCGAGTCAGACAGCATCTTTTGCGCGTTTGAAGAGCGCGTCATATTTTCTAACTTTTCACGAATACGGCTTTCCGCAGTACGAATTTGAGTACGAATCCCACGCAGTTTATCACTTGCGCTATCCACTACTTCACCGCCGTCACCGATACAATTTGTAATTTTCTTTTCTAAATCATATAAAGATACAATTTGAGCGACGTGAGTTTCTAAAATCGGAAGCTCGACACCGTTATCAGCCATATCTTCAATGAAACGTTTCATATTACGACTACCATACATCGTATTCGCAATATCAAGTAATTCATTTGGACTTAACATACTCCCAATTTTTGCACGCTTCACATTTGAGCGAATATCCGTAATACCACCTAATGGTGCACTCCCTTTTAAACGAATAACTTTCGCTGCTTCATCCGTTGTATCTTGCATTTCTACAATTTCTTCAAAATCAGTGCTCGGCACTAAATGCTTCACTTTGTCACGGCCAAGTGAAGAGGCTGTATGTTCAAGTAATTGTTCTTTTACTTTATTGTATTCTAATACACGCAACGTTCTTTCTAACATGTTGCAGGTCCCCCTTGTGTTACTTATTACGTTTAATATAGTCTAATAAACGTTCAATATCCCATGTGTTAATCACGTTATCTTTTTGAATCCAACCTTTACGTGCTGCTGCTACACCTGTTTCCATATCTTCTAACATTTCAAGTGTATGAGCATCTGTATTAATCGCTACTTTTACACCAGCATCTTGTGCTTGTTTTAATAATTTTGCGCTTAAATCTAGACGGTTCGGATTCGCATTTAATTCTAAAACTGTATTTGTCTCTTTTGCGAGTTCAATTAATAAATCTGTATCTACATCATAACCCTCACGGCGCCCGAGAAGACGTCCTGTCGGATGAGCAATCATTGTGACATGTTTATTCTCAAGTGCAGTACGCAGACGCTTCATGATCGTTTCACGGTCTTGTGAGAAGCTAGAGTGAATCGCTCCAATGACATAGTCTAATTCTTCTAATACTTCATCATCAAAATCAAGCGAGGCATCTGGTAAAATGTCCATTTCAATTCCGCGTAAAATTGTAATGTCTGGATACTTTTCATTCATACGTTCAATTTCTTTCGCTTGCTCACGAAGACGCTCTTTCGTTAAACCATTCGCTACTTTTAAGTATTGCGAGTGATCAGTAATCGCCATAAACTTATATCCACGAGCACGGCACGCTTGTACCATTTCTTCAATAGAAAAAGCACCGTCACTCCAAGTTGTATGCATATGTAAATCACCTTGTATATCGGAAAACTGAATTAAGTTCGGATACTCTTTAATTAATTCAATTTCTTTTCCATCTTCACGCACTTCTGGCGGAATAAATGGTAGACCGAAATGAGCAAAGAAGTCTTCTTCAGTCTCAAATGTTTTCACTTCACCTGTTTCTAAGTTCTCTACACCGTACTCACTAATTTTCTCGCCTTTATCTTTTGCGATTTGACGCATTTTCACGTTATGGTCTTTTGATCCTGTGAAATGGTGAAGTGTTGTAATAAACTCTTCTGGTTTTACTAAGCGGAAATCGATTGAAATATCATATTCATATTGAAGACGAACAGAAACTTTCGTATCCCCACTTGCGATTACCTCAATCATATTATCGAATTGTAGTAAATGCTCACGTACCGCTGCTGGTTCTGTCGTTGCAATGATAAAATCTAAATCTTTCACTGTTTCACGAACACGGCGCAAACTACCAGCGCGAGAGAAACGAATTACTTCAGCAATATTCGACAATTTCTCCTCTATTTCCCCGGCAATAGGCAATACCATCGCAATTGGTAAACGCTCTGGACGAGAGCCTACTTGATCGATTGCTTCTAATATTTTCTCTTCTGTCTTCTTACCGAAACCAGCTAAAGCTTGTACTTTATTTTCCTCACAAGCAGCTTTTAACGTCTCCATATCAATAACGCCTAGCTCTTTATATAACTTAGCCACCTTTTTACCACCAAGACCTGGTAGTTTTAATAACGGCAATAAGCTACTCGGTACTTCTTTTTCAAGTTCTTGTAATACTTCAGATGTTCCCGATTCTATATATTCTTGAATAACGGCTGCTGTTCCTTTTCCGATGCCCGGAATCTTTGTGAAGTCTTCAATCTCAGAAAGACTACGATCGTCACTTTCTAATGCTGCTGCCGCTTTACGAAATGCAGATATTTTAAATGGATTCGCACCCTTTAGTTCCATAAAAAGCCCGATTGTCTCTAATAATTTGATAACTTGTTTTTTATTTACTTTCATCATTACCCCGCCTTTCTTTCATAGAAAAAAACTTCTCTTTCCGAAAAAAGAGAAGTTATACTCTGCTACCTGTCTGCCATAGTTCCTTCACCTTTTCAGATAGAATCGGTGTATCGTCTACAATTATTTTGCTAATTGATGATTTTTGTAATGGTGTTTGTACTTGTTCAATCGGAAGAATGTTTCCAATGATAATTAAGACAAACAAAACAATATATACTTCTAAAAATCCGAGGATTGCCCCCGCAAACGCATTTACTTGCTTTAAAACCGGTATTTCTGCAAACATATTTAACAAATTACCAAGTAATGAAAGTGCTATTTTTGTAATAATAAACAATATGATAAACGCAAGCGCTTGATAAAATACTGTCTCAATATTATTTGCATCAATCCATTCTGGAACAGATACGTTTTTATCAAATGGATACGGAATAAATTTCGCAAGTGCTGGCGCTAAATCTTTACAGTACCAGTATGCAACAAGGTATGCGATAATAAAGCTTGTTAACTTCACAAGTTGCAGAATAAACCCTCTGCGTAAGCCGAGGAAAAATCCCATAACAAGCAGTAAAATGATAATAATATCAATCATGTTATTCCATTCCTTTTTTTGTCATACTTTCTTTCAATTTCTCATGTTCTTCTTTTAATTTTATGTAATCGTGTATGACGTTTACCGCCGTCAATACCGCTAGTCTACTCGTGTCAAGCGAAGGATTCTTGGCATTGAGTTCGCGCATTTTATCATCCACAATCGCTGCTACCATGCGGATATGACTTGTACTTTCATCGCCAACAACTGAATATTGCTGACCATAGATTTCTACATTAATTCGACTTTTCTTTCCCTTTTGTTGTGACAACTCACCGGCCTCCAATCACGTACAGAATCCTAAAGTTTATCATACCATGAACCTTCATAATATGGAAACAGAAAGAACAATCCGATATGATAAAAATAACAATATAAAAAAAGGGGCGACCATTATGTCAAATTCTATCGTAATTCAAACAAATTCTACAGTAATTGAAGACATGAAACAACAATATAAACATTCGCTTACCCCGAAAATTCCGCAAGGCGGTATCTTTATGGCTAAGGTGCCATCTTGCACGATTACAGCGTATAAATCTGGAAAAGTAATGTTCCAAGGAGGCCGCGCTGAAGCAGAAGCTTCTCGTTGGCAAACTGTCTCTCACGCGCCAAAAACAGCTGTAAAAAAATCTGTCGATTCCCATCGTTATGCGCCGCCTACTTCCATCAGTACAATGTCTATTGTAGGGTCTGATGAAGTTGGTACGGGAGATTTCTTTGGACCGATGACAGTCGTTGCTGTATATGTGGATGCGAAGCAAATTCCACTACTAAAAGAACTTGGTGTAAAAGACTCTAAAAACTTAAATGACGATCAAATTACTGCCATTGCGAAACAACTTCTACACGTTGTTCCTTACAGCTCTCTTGTCCTTCATAATGAAAAATATAACGAGCTATTTGATAAAGGAAACAACCAAGGTAAGTTAAAAGCCTTGCTACATAATAAAGCTATTACAAACTTATTAGCGAAAATGGCACCTACAAAACCTGAAGGCGTCTTAATCGATCAATTCACACAACCTGATACATACTATAAATATTTAGCAAAACAAAAACAGGTACAGCGTGAAAATGTTTATTTCGCTACGAAAGGTGAAAACGTCCATTTAGCAGTAGCCGCTGCTTCTATTTTAGCTCGCTACTCATTCGTAAAACAGTTTGACGAACTAAGTAAAAAAGCTGGTATGCCACTTCCGAAAGGTGCTGGTAAACAAGTTGATATCGCTGCTGCTAAATTAATTCAAAAGCTTGGTAAAGAACGATTACCCGAGTTTGTGAAACTGCATTTCGCTAATACGGAGAAGGCGCTTCGCTTATTAAAATAGTATCGACAAAAACAGGAGCCTACAAACTCCTGTTTTTTGTTTCATCCTACTATTGTCCTTATAGTTTTGTTATAATTATAATATACAGATTATTCTAACATAGGAGGAGATCTACATTGCTACTTCTACAAATGATTCTAAATATTTTACTAGGCGATCCACACGAAAGACAGTTCGAAATTAGAGAAAACATTCAGCTACTAAGTGAACAACCAGCGTTCAACGATTTAATAGAGCGTTATGGTCGATCTTTCTTATTAAACTTTCGGATTCGAAGATTTATTGGGAAACACGATGCACGCTTGTTAATACATAATCCAGCAAAACTACAACACTTCTGTGAAGAACTTGAATGTATGATTAGAAAAAGGAGGTTTTTCATATGAACGCTGTAAAAGTTAAAAAGGTACTATATGCTTTCGTACACCTCGTAGGCCCACTTTCTTACCTCACTATTTCTATCATTTGGGGAGCTTTTTTCACTACTAAATCCACATTCGAAAATATATCTGATAATCTTGGCGTGATGGCCATCTATTACGTGTTCATAAGTTTACTGTGGTTTTTCTATTTAGATCGATTAGACAAAGACATAAATAAGATTACAAAAGAAATTAACGATAATAAGATGTAACACATAACAAAGGAGAGCCCTTAAGACTCTCCTTTGTTATGTTAGCTTCGTTTCTGCTTCTTATTTGATGAAGATACTTTATGAGAACCTGTTTCATGTGTCGTCGTTCCTTGTCCTTCAACTTCTGGAGAACCTAGGCCCGATCTTGAATGATCTTTTTTCACTTTTTTACTCATTTATATTCACCCCTTCGCGTTACTTTTTGCTACGAGGGAATAAACTATACAATATGTAAAATAAAAAGCGAGAGGAAATCCTCTCGCTTTTTTTCATATTTTAGAATTCAGAAGAACCTGGAGTTCTTGGGAATGGAATTACGTCACGGATGTTAGCCATACCAGTGATGTACATTAGGAAGCGCTCGAAACCTAGACCGAATCCAGCGTGTTTTGTACCGCCGTATTTTCTAAGTTCTAAGTACCACCAGTAGTCCTCTTCGTTCATACCTAATTCTTTAATTCTGTCTACTAAAACGTCCATTCTTTCTTCACGTTGGCTTCCGCCGATTAATTCGCCGATGCCAGGAACTAGAAGGTCAGTAGCAGCTACTGTTTTACCGTCTTCATTTAAACGCATGTAGAATGCTTTAATGTCTTTCGGATAGTCAGTTACGAATACAGGGCGTTTGAAGATTTCTTCTGATAAGTATCTTTCGTGCTCTGTTTGTAAGTCAATTCCCCATTCTACTGGGTATTTGAAGTCAGCACCTGATTCTTGAAGCACTTTAATTGCTTCTGTATATGTGATGCGACCGAAGTCAGAGTTGATTACGTTGTTCATGCGCTCTAGAACTGTTTTATCAACGAAGCTGTTGAAGAATTCCATTTCTTCTGGAGCATGCTCTAATACGTATTTCATTGCATATTTCAGCATATCTTCTGTAAGGTTCATTACGTCACCTAGTTCAGCGAATGCAATCTCAGGCTCAACCATCCAGAACTCAGCAGCGTGACGAGTTGTGTTTGAGTTTTCTGCACGAAATGTAGGTCCGAATGTGTATACATCACGGAATGCTAATGCATAAGCTTCAGCGTTCAGCTGTCCACTTACTGTTAAGTTTGTTTCTTTACCGAAGAAGTCTTTTGACTCATCAACTTTTCCGTCTTCACCTTTTGGTAGGTTATTTAAATCTTGCGTTGTTACGCGGAACATTTCGCCAGCACCTTCTGTATCACTACCAGTGATGATTGGTGTGTGGACATGTACGAATCCACGCTCTTGGAAGAATTGGTGAATCGCAAATGCTGCGATAGAACGTACGCGAAACGTTGCAGAGAATGCATTTGTTCTTGGACGTAAGTGAGCGATTGTACGTAAGTATTCAAACGTATGACGCTTCTTTTGAAGTGGGTAATCAGAATCTGATAAGCCCTCGATATCAATTTTTTCTGCTTTAATTTCAAATGGTTGCTTCGCTCCCGGCGTTGCAATTACTTTACCTTCTACTTTAACTGAAGAGCTAAGTGGAAGTTTTGCAATTTCTTTGAAGTTCTCTAATTCTGTATCGAAAACGATTTGAACGCTTTTAAAGAAGCTACCGTCGTTTAATTCGATGAAACCAAATGCTTTTGAATCACGTAAGTTACGAATCCACCCTGATACTTGTACTGTTTGATCTGCATACTTTTCTGTATCTCTATACAGACTTTTTACTAATGTGTTTTCCATAGTGAAATTCTCCTTTGCTCATATATTTAAATACAAAAAAACCTTTCATCCATAAAGGGACGAAAGGTTAAACTTCGCGGTACCACCCAATTTGTCATAAAGACCAACTTTAACTCGTATGTAATACATACTTCCCGGTTTGTAACAGGCCGGATTCCCGTCTAAGTCTACTCTTGAATACAAAATTCAATTTCGGTTAGCAACTCCAAGGTGTTCTTCACATATACCGCCTCATCAGGCTCTCACCGTCCCTGACTCGCTTTGGATTATAGTATATACTACTTTTCCTTATCATCGTCTTTCATTTTGTTAAACTAAAATTAATGTACTACATTCGAGAGAAAGATGCAAGGTGTCGGAAAATATATGAGCGATTTTTGTAATATATCGACTTACCGACAGCGTCCGACAACCAATCCAATAAAAAAATTGCCGGAATGAATCCGGCAATTTTCTAATTACTTACGTAACTCCGCACCGAATTTCTCTTCTACCGTTGTTAATACACGGTTATGTGCTTCTGTTACTTCTTCGTCTGTTAATGTACGTTCTGCATCGAAGTAAGTCATAGAGAATGCAAGTGATTTCTTGCCTTCTTCCATTTTTTCACCTTCGTATAAGTCGAATAGTGTTACGTCTTTCAGAAGTTCTCCGCCAGCTTCAGCAATGACTTGCTTCATTTCACCAGCTTTTGTTTCTTTTGTTACTACAACAGCCATGTCACGTGTCATAGATGGGAAACGTGGAATTGCTGAGTAGTAAGTTTCCTCAGCGTCTGCACCGAATACTTTTACAAGAGATAATTCAAATACGAATGTATTTTTCACATCTAATTGTTTTTCTGCTTCTGGGTGCAATTGACCGATGAAACCAATTACTTCGCCATCTAATACGATGTCAGCTGTACGGCCTGGGTGCATACCTTCACGTTTTGCTGGTGCATATGTGATTTGATTTGAAACGCCAAGCACGTCGAATAGTCCTTCTAGTACACCTTTCACAACGAAGAAGTCTACTACTTTCTTCTCACCTTGCCATGCATGGTGAAGAGCAAGACCTGTCATAACACCTGCAAGATGTTGTTCTTCTTTCGGAAGTTCTCCTTCTTCTGTCGGTAAGAAGATAGAACCTACTTCGTATAAAGCAACGCTGTCGTTTTTACGAGCGACATTGTATGAAACTGCTTCTAGTAATTGCGGTACTAAGCTTAAACGAAGTTGGCTACGTTCTTCACTCATTGGAAGTGCAAGACCTACAGGCGCCTTTTCGTTTGGCTCAACCATATATTGTTTCGCTTTGTCAGCGCTTGTTAATGAATACGTAATTGCTTCATATAAACCAGCACCCTCTAAGAAGCGGCGTACTTTACGACGTTTCGTTTGTGCTGATGTTAATTTACCACGAGTCATCGTTCCAGAAGGTAATGTAACTGGAATGTGGTCATAACCGTATAGACGGCCCACTTCTTCTACTAAGTCTTCTGAAATTGTAATATCAGGACGACGTGCTGGTACATTTACATGGAATGTTCCTTCTACTTCTGTAAATGGGAATTTCAAGTTTGTGAACATTGTACCCATTTCACTCGCAGAAATATTTGTACCTAATACACGGTTTACTTTTTCAGCAGTAACAGATACTGTACGCTCTTGTACTTGTAAGTTGTCAGCTTCTACTACACCTTCAAGTGCTTCACCGCCAGCATATTTCGCCATTAAAGCAGCTGCGTGTTGAATTGCTTCAAATGTACGTGTTGGATCGATTCCTTTTTCGAAACGTGCACTTGATTCACTACGAAGACCTAAGTCTTTTGATGTACGACGTACTGTTTGACCTGCAAAGTATGCAGACTCAATTAGAACGTTTACTGTCTCATTTGTAACTTCAGAATCCGCCCCGCCCATTACACCAGCAACAGCTAAAGCTTTCGTGCCGTTTGTAATTACAAGATGGTGGCTTTGTAATGTACGCTCTTGATCATCTAACGTTTCAATTTTTTCGCCTTCTTTTGCAAGACGAACAACGATTTCTTTTGAACCTAATTTATCGTAATCGAATGCATGTAACGGTTGACCGTATTCCATTAAAATGTAGTTTGTAATATCAACTACGTTGCTAATTGGACGAATGCCAGCTGCCATAAGACGAGTTTGCATCCACATTGGTGACGGACCAATCTTTACGTTTTTAACCATTTTTGCAATGTATAATGGGTTTTCTTCTTTCGCTTCTACGCTTACAGAAATATAATCAGAAGTTTTTTCTGCTGTTTCTTGTAAGTCGATAGCTGGAAGTTTTACTTCGCGGCCATAAATAGCAGCTACTTCGTAAGCAACACCTAACATGTTTAAGCAATCTGCACGGTTTGGTGTTAAGCCAAGCTCAAGTACTTCATCGTGTAAGTTTAAAATTTCAAGTGCATCTGCACCAACTTCAGCGTCACTTGGGAAGATGAAGATACCATCTGCGTATTCTTTTGAAACTAACTTTCCATCAATACCAAGCTCTTGAAGAGCACAAACCATACCGTGAGAAGCTTCACCGCGTAGTTTTGCTTTTTTGATTTTGAAGTTACCAGGAAGTACAGCTCCAACTTTTGCAACTGGTACTTTTAAACCTTTTGCAATGTTAGCAGCTCCACAAATAATTTGAACTGGCTCTTCTTCACCGATATCGATTAAGCATTTGCTTAATTTATCAGCTTCTGGGTGTTTTTCACATTCTAATACGTGACCAACTACAACACCTTTTACACCTTTATTTAATACTTCAACGCCTTCTACTTCAATACCACTTTTCGTGATTTTGTCTGCTAGTTCTTGTGCTGTTACATCTTTAATATCTACATACTCTTGTAACCAACGATATGATACGAACATATTTATCCTCTCCTTCCCTTACGCTCGTTTGAATTGTTGTAAGAAACGTACATCATTTGTATAGAAATGACGAATGTCATCTACTCCGTATTTCAACATTGCGATACGCTCTGCGCCCATACCGAATGCGAAACCTTGATATTCTTTTGAATCATAACCAGCCATTTCAAGTACGTTCGGGTGAACCATACCTGCGCCTAGAATTTCAATCCAGCCAGTTCCTTTACAAGTGCCGCAACCTTTGCCATGACACATCATACAAGAAATATCCATCTCTACAGATGGCTCTGTGAATGGGAAGAAACTTGGACGAAGACGGATTTCACGATCTTCACCGAACATCTTTTTCACGAATACTTGCAGTGTACCTTTTAAGTCACTCATACGAATGTTTTTATCAATTACAAGACCTTCAATTTGCATGAACTGATGTGAATGCGTCGCATCGTCGTCATCACGGCGATACACTTTACCAGGACAAATAATTTTGATTGGGCCTTTTTCTTTATTATTTTCCATCGTACGTGCTTGCACAGAAGATGTATGTGTACGTAGTAACGTTTCTTCTGTAATGTAGAATGTATCTTGCATATCACGCGCTGGGTGATCTTTCGGTAAGTTTAGTGCTTCGAAGTTGTAGTAGTCTTTTTCTACTTCTGTTCCTTCAGCTACTTCATAACCCATACCGATGAATACATCTTCAATTTGCTCAACAACAGCTGTTAACGGATGGTGACAACCTGTTTCAACAGGACGACCTGGCAGTGTAACATCGATTGTTTCAGTAGCTAATTTCGCTTCGATTACTGCTTTTTCTAAGTTACTAATTTTGTCATCTAAACGCGTTTGAATCGCTTCACGCACTTCATTTACTAATGCTCCCATACGTGGACGCTCTTCTGCTGACAATTTTCCCATGCCGCGTAATACTTCTGTAATTGGGCCTTTTTTTCCTAAATACGCTACGCGTACGTCGTTTAAGCCCTTTAGCTCTTTCGCTTCTTCAATAAGCTCTAACGCTTTTTGCTTTAGCTCTTTTAAACGTGCTTCCATTTTGGAACCCTCCTAATTTTAAAAATAAAAAAACCTCGCTCCCAAAAAGGGACGAGGTAAATTCGCGGTACCACCCTAAATTGACAGAACAAGTCTGCCCACTCATTAGTTATAACGATCAATTCTGACCGGAACGCCTTTACATATACATGGTCCTGGCGTCAACTCCAGAGGTGAATTCACTTCCGTCTACCATAAGAATGCTTTCAGTCTACGGCACTCTCTCCCTATATGGCGATTTTGTAAGTTACTCTTCTCTATCAACGTTTTTCGTTATTTAACTTTTAATATAATGTACTTCAACTTATTATAAGAAGTTTTTTATTTGTTCGCAACCGGGCTTTGCAAATAATACGTTAAAATCCCTGCTGCAACCGCAACATTTAATGATTCTGCCCCGCCGTAAATCGGAATATACAAGTTTTGATCCGTTTTTGCAAGAATTTCTTGGCGTACGCCATTTCCTTCATTTCCTACAATTAATGCAAAACTGCCAGCCGGCGTTACTTCACCATACGGAACTCCATTTTCAAGAGCTGTTCCATATACAGGAACGTTGTTTTCTTTTAACTTGTCTACCCATTCTTCTAAGTTCCCTTTTACAATTGGTAAGTGGAAAATAGAGCCTTGTGTAGAGCGGAGTACTTTACTATTGTAAACATCAACACAACCTTCTCCAAGCACAACGGCGTGAATACCAGCTGCATCAGCTGTACGAATAATTGTTCCTAAATTACCTGGGTCTTGCAGGCCATCTAATAAAAGGAATTTCCCATCAGTAAGAGCTACTTCTTTCTCATGCTTCTCACAAACAGCAAATACACCTTGTGTCGTTTCTGTTTCACGAAGTATTTTGACAATCGCCTCAGGTACGATATACATTTCCACATCATTAACTGTCCAATCTTTCGGAAGGTCTGTCTGATCTGAAACGATAAGTTCTGTTACAATTCCTGCCTTCAAAGCTTCCTCGACTAAGTGGAATCCTTCTACAAAAAATAAACCTTTTTTATCGCGTTCTTTTTTCGTTTGCAGCTTTTTCCACTGCTTTACACGCGGATTTTGTACTGAATCAATGTTTTTCATAATATGTATTTCCCTCTCTTCTTGTCTTATCATTATAGCCTATTTTTCATACATATTTACATAAAAAAGAACAAAAACTAACGTCAGTTTCAATTCTGAAGAAGAGGTGAAAGCAATGAGTTTTAATTTACGCGGTGCCGTATTAGCGAATGTATCTGGAAATTCACAAGATCAATTACAAGAAACAATCGTCGATGCAATTCAAAGCGGTGAAGAAAAAATGCTTCCAGGTCTTGGCGTTTTATTTGAAGTCATTTGGAAAAACGCTGATGAAAATGAAAAGCACGAAATGTTAGAAACACTAGAGCAAGGATTAAAAAAATAAGCAATTTGAAAATCACCTTTGCATAAGCTAAGGTGATTTTTTTTGCAGAAAAATTTTTTCTTCTCCTAAACATTTCTACTTTACTAACGAACTATGATGGAGTACAATGTTCAAAATACATTTAAACCGATCGATTTTTCTTCATATACACCATAAGATAAAAGGAGTGAATGTTTTATGCATCGTATTACGCTTGAACAAATTTTTAAACACCACATTACACAAAAATACGTAAACCGTTCTGGAATGGTCCACGCGATCGCTGTCGCTTACCATGCGTTTCACCTAGCCAAAAAGCATCACGCCTCAGTCGATGCTGCCACAAAAGCTGGCTTCCTTCATGATATCGGACATCATACGTGGTACACAGGCGGTGAATGGGATTATGACTTATATAAAAAGAATGATATACACGCAATTAAAGGTGCTGAAAGAGCACATAAATTACTTATTAGATTAGGAGAACATCCAAAACTAGCAAAAGAAATTTCTATTGCAATTCTTCTTCATACAGATTCTTTCTTAGTGGAACAAGAAATTGAAAGAACATCTCTTCAAAATATTATTAAATGGGCAGACGAAGCAGATGAAGAACCGGGCGGAGCGCATCATTATCGAACAATTTCTTATGAAAAAGCACTTAAAGCAATTCAGCAATTAGATCGATTGGTAGAGCGTGAATTGCAAATAGAGCAAGCAAAATTGAATAACAAGATAGAACATAGTTATCAATGAGAAAGAGGCATCACTACAGGGTGATACCTCTTTTATTATTTTATGGAAAATACACCTTTATATGTAATATTTAAATATTACGCCTGAAAACAAAATGCCTTATAATTAAATATACAAATATAAAGAGGTGATTCTACATATGCAACCCGCTACACAACTTTCTAATGAACAGAAATACTCTATGTCATGGGGACAATTTATTAGCTCCGTTGTATTCGCTTTTTTCGGAACCGGACTTATTACTGTGTTCCTCGCAATGCCCTTAACAATTTATACAGCCGGTCTTACAGATAAAAAACAAATTGCCCTGTATGAATCTATCGTAAATACTGCAAGTATTGTATTACAGCTAGCCGTGTTGTTATTCTTCATTTTTAAATTCGAACCCGCAAAAAAATTACTACTACAATCATTTAACTTTAAAGCACTGAGAGAATGGCGTACATACGTATACTTACTTCTTTTCTTCGCTATAAACATTTTACTCAATTACATCTTGTTAAATTATGTGTTCCAAGACGCAACAAAGCAGCAATCTTCCGCACTAAACTTAGATGTCTTTAAGCAGTATCAAATATTATTACTTCTCGGCTTTGCAATACTCACACCAATTTTTGAAGAGCTTATTTTCCGTGGCTTTATACTTCGCTTTTTCTCAGAACGCTTTCCATTTTGGATTGCAGCGATTATAACAAGCTTCTTCTTCGGTATCGCTCATACATACTCACTTGGCGTAATGGTCATTACTTTCTTCATGGGATTATTAATGGCTATTTTATGTAAAAAAACAAAATCCATTATTCCAGCTATGTTATTTCATATTATGAATAATTTGTTGGCATTCTTGAATTAGAAAGAGGTATCCTCACGATACCTCTTTTATTAATTCGTATGATCACTTCTCATCTCTATCAATTTATACATATTTATTAATAATATCCAAAATAAACTTCATGTAGTAAAATATAACTTAATTCATATAAAGGAGTTTACATATGTTCAGTGTTATTTGGATGCTTTTCACGCCACTTCTCTTACTATGCGGGATTGCTGGTGGTATTTTTTTAATAGTAACAGGAATTAAATATCGGAAATTACTCGTTGGTTTAATGGGGCTACTTAGCCTATCCTTTGTCACACTACCTTTTGTTTTTTTAAGTATAGGAATTAATATGGATACAATCTTCCCCATTCCAACTGCTCTTTACTGGACCCTATTTTCTTTAACTGGATTATTAGCAGGGATAAGTGGATTCCAAGCAAAAATTAAAAGTATACGTAATATGGGATTCATTATTTTTACCATTGGAATATTAGGGGTTATCTTCTGGGTACTCATGTCTGTAGGTGTTTGATTCTATATATAACTTTTTTCGAAACCCACAAATCGGAGGTAATACAGAAATGTTCGGAATATTAATTTGGATGATTTTAGCTTTTACTTTAATGTTATGCGAATTCATCGTCGGCATTTTTTTAATTATTGCTGGTATGAAATGTCGTAAATCATTTACTATTATAGCTGGTTTAATTAGCATATCTCTTATCGTTGTTCCTATCATTTGTATAGGTTATGGAATAGACTTAGAGGGGATGATTCCAATTTCAGGAACTTTATATTGGGGTCTCTTCTCTTTAGCTGGACTATTAGCTATTATAAGCGGCAGACAAATATCAAGTATTCGTGCTATGGGAACAATTTTGTTTATAACAGGGCTGTGCTCCGTAGCTGGTTACCAGCTTTTATATTTAACTGCATAAAGAACACAAAAAAGCAGGGAATTTAATTCCCTGCTTTTCTATTTGGTTTATTGCCTGATGGTAAGAAGAACGATAACACCCAAGCGATACCTGCTAGTATCGTTGCGATTAAGAAGGCATCGTTAATACCGTTAATTGCAGATAGCTTTGAAATTTGTCCATATAATAGTTGTGTACTCATCGCGTCTCCTGCTTGAGCTGATCCAGCTAAGGCCGCTAAACTTTGCCCCATGCCGTGTATTTTATCAACTAAAATTGGGTTTGATGTTGTTAACATGTTGCCGTAATCTGCTACGTGAGCAGTCGTTTGTTGCGTCATAAGTGTAATTAAAATCGCTGTTCCGATTGAACCCGCTACTTGTCTTGACGTATTTTGCGTTGCTGTACCGTGAGAAATTAATTTCATCGGCAGCGCGTTCATACCAGCCGTCATAATTGGCATCATAATGAATGACATACCAATTGAACGTATAATATAATCCGTCATAATAACGCTATACGGTGTATCCATCGATAATTTTGTAAATTCATATGTCGCATACGTCGTAATTGCCAATCCAATTATCGCTAATGGACGAATGCCATATTTATCGAATAATTTACCCGCTACTGGTCCCATGATCCCCATAATTAATGATCCTGGAAGAAGTAGTAAACCAGATTCAATTGGCGTAAAGCCACGAATGTTTTGCAGATATACTGGAAGCAATAACATACCTCCGAATAATGCCATCGTAACGATTGCGTTAATTACTAAAGTGAAAGTAAATACTGGATATTTAAATACTTGTAAATCAAGCATTTTATTGTCCGTTGTTAGCTCTCTCCAAATAAATAACGCTAAACCAATTACACCAATGATAAGTGAAATAACAACTTCTGCACTAGTCCAACTATTATTTCCAGCTTCACTAAATCCGTACAATAAGCTTCCTAGTCCAATACTTGAACTAACCACACCGAATATATCTAATTTCGTTTTAGACACTGGCTGAGCTAGTGTAAAGAATTTTAAAGATAGGAACGTAATAATTAAACCGATAATAAACATCGCATAGAACATTAAGTTCCAGCTATAGTTTTCAATCACCCAACCTGTTACAGTCGGTCCGATAGCTGGTGCTAAAATCATCGCTACACCTAGTAATCCCATCGCCGCTCCGCGTTTATGAGGCGGGAATAACGTCATGAAGATATTCATACCAACCGGCATTAAAATACCCGCACCAACTGCTTGAATTACGCGACCTGTCATCATCATTGTAAAGTTTCCTGAAGTAGCACAAATGATAGATCCTACCGTAAAGAATAACATTGCTGCTACGAATAATTTACGATACGTAAATCGTGAAACTAAAAATGCACTAATCGGTACTAAAATACCATTTACAAGCATGAAGCCTGTAATTAACCATTGTGCTGTTGAAGTTGATACGTTAAATTCATTCATTAACGGAGGTAATGCAACGTTAATAATTGTTTGGTTTAAAATAGAAACGAACATGCCGAGAATTAATACAGCTACAACTGCTTTTACGTTCACATTCTCTACAGGCGTAGACATTTGTTTTTTCGGCACTTCTTTTTCTTGTTTTACTTCTTCTTGCTTTCCTGTTTCTAACTCAACTACATTAGAAATTTCCGATTCTTGCTTTCGTTCAATTTCTTTCTCTTCTGTTTCAACTTTACTTATTTCTATTTTACTTACGGCTGGGACTTGTTCTTCTCCCATTTTCGTTTTTTTCTTTCGTAAAAGACGATTTACAAGGAAGAAGACGATTATACAAAATAGTGCATATCCTGCAATTACAATTGAGGACATCTCATCTCCCCCTTACTTATGAATACGAACTGTCACATTCATGCCAGGAACAATATTTACTGATTTGCTATGATCTAAAGAAATTTTAACTGGTACTACTTGTGTTACTTTCGTATAGTTCGCTGTTGCGTTGCTTGATGGCAACATAGAGAATGTATTCGCTGTTGTTAAGCCAACTTGTTCTACTTTTCCTGTTAACGTTGTATCTGGGTATGCATCTACATACACATCTACATCTTGACCTTTTTGAACATCATCAACATCTGTTTCTTCAATGTTTGCTGTTACCCATAAATTGTTCATATCGAATGCGTAAGCAATCGGGCTACCAGCTCCAACGAAAGCATTTGTTGTTGCGTTTGATTGTACAACCGTTGCATTTTGTGGAATGGTTACATCTACTGTTTGTTCTCCATTAGCTGCCGCTACAGTAACAGTGCCTAGTTTATCGTTCTCATTATAATTTTTTCCTACTTCAGCTTTCCAGTCAGTTAGTTTACCTGCTACTGGTGAAGCAACCGGAATTACCTTCCCATCAATCTTTGCATTGTCTGTTTTTAAGTAATTTTCCGTTTGGTTGTAATAGTAATAACCGCCAATACCGCCGCCAACTAGTACAATTAATGTGATAATGTTGATAATTACCATTCTTCGAAACTGATTCATTGCATTCCTCTCCTTATATCGCATATAATTTTTTTCTAAACTATTTATGTCCTTATTGTTTAGATTGTTTAATTGTTAATTATATTAACCTTTTAACAAAAAAATCACACCATCTGCAGCGTAAATCGAAATTTATCTACCTGCGAGCGGTGCTGATTTCTGAAGGACTATCGTTTATAATTATAAATAATTATTTTGAATCTACAACCGACAATTTACGTATGAAATGTCGCTTAAACAACAATATAATACCAATATGTTGTTTAAGTATAGAAAATTAAACGAGGAGAAGAAAAATGTCTATTAAAAATACAAATGATCCACGTGTAAAGCGAACGAGACAACTCATTCAGGATGCTTTTGTCGCTTTAGTAGGCGAAAAAGGCTTTGAAAATGTAACTGTGCAACATATCGCAGAACGCGCTCCTGTAAATCGCGCTACATTTTATAGCCATTACCATGATAAATATGACCTATTAGACAAAAGTATTGAAGAAATGTTAGAGAAGCTAGCAGAAGTAATTAAACCGAAAAATAGAAATAAAGAAGATTTTCAACTTACATTTGATTCACCTCACCCTACATTTTTGGCTTTATTCGAACATATCGCAGAAAATGTAAACTTTTATAACGTTATGCTTGGGGATAAAGCTGCCGGAAACTACTCTTATAAAATGATGAAAACAATACAAGTGCATTTAACATTAAGCTTGTCTATTTCACAACCAGATGATGAAGATCTTATGGTTCCTCGTGATATTTTGATTAGTTATGTTACAGGGGCTCACATCGGAATGATTATGTCATGGTTAAAAAGAGGAATGATATATACTCCGCATTTTATGGCGATGCAATTAACTCGTTTAATTATTTTAGGCGCTCATACTGCAGCAGGATTAGAACGGCCTTTTTAAAACATAAAAAAGCGAAGGAGAATCTCCTTCGCTTTTTCTATTAATTAAATGTAATGTTATGTACAGCCTCTTTATCAAGACGTTTAATAACTTCTACAATTAACTTCACTGCATTTTCATAATCATCACGGTGTAACATTGCCGCATGAGAATGGATATAGCGCGTTGCAATTGTAATTGCCATAGAAGGAATACCATTTACAGCAATGTGAATCGCACCCGCATCCGTTCCTCCGCCCGCTACTGAATCATATTGATACGGGATTTGTAATTCATCAGCAACATCAACTACGAAATCACGTAAACCTGTATGTCCAATAACAGAAGCATCATATAAAATGATTTGTGGTCCATCGCCCATTTTACTTTGCGCTTCTTTTGACGTTACACCCGGTGTATCTCCAGCGATACCAACATCTACTGCGAACGCGATATCTGGTTTAATATAATTCGCAGATGTTTTTGCGCCACGAAGACCAACTTCTTCTTGTACAGTTCCAACGCCGTATACAACGTTTGGATGCTTTTCATCTTTTAATTGTTTTAATACGTCAATTGCAATTGCACAACCAATTCGGTTATCCCATGCTTTTGCAAGTAACATTTTTTCATTCTTCATCACTTGGAATTCAAAGTAAGGTACAACTTGATCTCCTGGTCGTACGCCCCACTCCATTGCTTCTTCTTGGCTAGAAGCACCGATATCGATGAACATGTCTTTAATTTCAACTGGCTTTTTACGAGCTTCTGGAGGTAAAATGTGCGGTGGTTTTGAACCAATTACACCTGTTACATCTCCTTTACGCGTTACAATCGTCACGCGTTGCGCAAGCATAACTTGTGACCACCAGCCACCAACCGTTTGGAAGCGAAGGAAACCTTTGTCATCGATTTGTGTAATCATAAATCCAACTTCATCCAAATGACCTGCAACCATAATTTTTGGGCCGTTTTCTTCCCCTACTTTTTTTGCAACTAAACTCCCTAAATTATCAGTAGAAAGTTCGTCCGCAAACGGCTCGATATATTTCTTCATTACTTCACGTGGTTCACGTTCGTTACCAGCAATACCACGTGCGTCCGTTAATTCTTTTAGCATTGTCAATGTCGCGTCTAATTTTGTCATTGCCAACACCCTCCTTTTTCTTCAGTCAATTCATTATACAATAATTAAATTGAAATATTCAAAAATTAAATTAGTATCCTTGTGTTTGACGCTGATGATTTACTTCATTTTTATCTAAATATGCTTTTTCAATCTCTTCTTGCTCAAATTCAAGTGCTTGTCCAAGTCGAAGATAGCTCGTAAATAATTCAATATAGTTTGTAATAGATGGTTGATCTGTAAAACGAATTACTTTCGCATATGTGTCTAAGAAAATTTCCACTTGTGTTTTATTCGTTTGTGCACATTTATAGAATAGGAAGTTTTTATCAATACCTAAATCAATTCCGATTGATAAAATAAAATGCAAACCATCTACGTATTCTTCTAATATTACTTCACGTTCCGAAGCTGGCTTGTTGCTCCAATATTTAAAACAACGTGTTTCATTTGCAAGTTCTCCAATTTCTACAAGAAGAGCTAACATTTTTTCTTTTAACAATTTTTTCGGTTGTAAGTCATGTTCTTTTGCAATACGGTCATCTAATTCTTTTTGTAATTTAAATAGTTGTAGTAAGTCCATTCTATTGTCCTCCTCCAACATCGCATTTTACGCAACAATGTTGTTTCATCTCAAAGTTCATTATTATGTTTCAGTTCTTATGAATAAGTCAGCTATCTAACTCTTTATAAAATAGCTTGTCCTTAATTTACAAATACGTTTCAGTCATCGCTCTTAAATTGTTCATCTGATGAAAGTTCCATATTACCTTTCCATTATAGCAGTGTCGTTTCGGCTAGGAAAGATACTCTTCTTTCCAAACGAGCAGAATTGAAAAAAGCCAGGAGTATTCTCCTGACTTCATATGTATATTCTTCTATACTGCTATAACTTTTATATTGATTTTGTCATATTGATAACGACATAGTCGTTAATCTTTAGAATTTCTTTCACTTCTAACTTCTATTTGAATACAAATAAAAAAACCTTAGAAGAAAATTCTTCTAAGGTTTCAACTAATTAATTAGTTAATGTTGTTTTTTGCAACTGTTGCTAATTCAGCGAAAGCTTTTTCGTCATGAACAGCTAAGTCAGCAAGCATCTTGCGGTTAACTTCGATGCCAGCATTTTTAAGACCGTGCATTAAGCGGCTGTAAGAAAGACCATTCATACGAGCTGCTGCGTTGATACGTGTAATCCATAATTTACGGAAGTCACGTTTCTTTTGACGGCGGTCACGGAATGCATACATTAGAGATTTCATAACCTGTTGGTTAGCAACCTTGAATAATGTATTTTTTGAACCGTAGTAACCTTTTGCTAATTTAATTACTTTTTTACGACGTTGACGAGTAACTGTACCACCTTTTACTCTTGGCATAATATTACCTCCTAATTGTTCTATATATCAGCCGAACTTATTTTAAGTTGTCAAGCATTTGACGAATGCGTTTGAAGTCACCAGCGCTTACTACACCAGCTTTACGTAGTTTACGTTTAGCTTTTGTAGATTTGTTAGCGAATAAATGGCTTGTGTAAGCGTGAGAACGTTTCAGTTTACCTGATCCAGTCTTTTTGAAACGCTTTGCAGCGCCGCGATGAGTTTTTTGTTTAGGCATAGGTATTTCCTCCTCTATCTATTACTTATCGTTTTTCGGTGCTAAAACTAAGAACATACTGCGTCCTTCCATTTTAGGCTTAGATTCAACTGTACTAACTTCAGCACAAGCTTCTGAGAAGCGATCTAAAACACGTTGACCGATTTCTTTATGAGTAATGGCACGTCCTTTAAAGCGAATTGACGCTTTAACCTTGTCGCCTTTCTCTAAAAACTTGATAGCATTACGAAGTTTTGTGTTAAAGTCGTGTTCATCAATTGTTGGACTTAAACGAACTTCTTTCATGCTAATTACTTTTTGATTTTTGCGCTGCTCTTTTTCTTTCTTCTGTTGCTCAAAGCGGAATTTACCGTAGTCCATAATGCGGCATACTGGCGGTTTCGCATTTGGAGCAACTAATACTAAATCAAGATTAAGATTTGCAGCTAAGTCTAAAGCGTCATTACGAGACTTGATTCCAAGTTGATCGCCATTTGCGCCAACTAAACGTACTTCACGTGCACGAATTTGCTCGTTAATCATCATATCCTTGCTAATAGTAAGCCACCTCCAAGGTTTTCTCAGAACATATTTTGTAGTCATAGAACCCGAACAAAAAAAGTGCGGGCATACGACACCCACACTTGTAAAATCTTAAGTAAGAAATACATTTACCTGTTAACTGCGAATGCGTCCATCAGGTGAGAAGCGGGTGCTTCTACTTGTTCCACAAAACAATATTCTATTATCCTTGATGAGTTTATCATAGGACATGACGTCTGTCAAGAAGACGCGATGTGTTTTACTAACAACAAGAAATATTGTAACAAACAACTAACATACTTGCAATACTTTTTTATGATAAGTGTCACATGGTTATTTTTTCTAATTTCTCTCGAATATATTACATAAAAAAGCCGCGGTATACCGCGGCTTTTTCTTATCGTTTTCCTTCTACTTTAATCATGTCAACAAAAGCATCTAATGCGATTGTTTCTGATTTTTGTTCACCATATTTACGTACGTTTACGCCGTTTTCAGTTACTTCATTGTCACCTACTACAAGCATGTACGGAATTTTTTGCATTTGTGCTTCACGGATTTTGTAACCGATCTTCTCTTCACGAGTGTCTAATTCAACACGGATACCAGCACGACGCAATTCGTCTTGTACTTTTTTCGCATAGTCTAAATGTACTTGCGGAGAAACTGGAATTACTTGTACTTGAACTGGAGCTAACCATGTTGGGAATGCACCTTTGTATTCTTCAATTAAGAAGGCTACAAAACGTTCCATAGTTGATACAACACCACGGTGAATTACAACTGGACGATGTTGTTTACCGTCTTCACCAACGTATGATAATTCAAAGCGTTCTGGAAGTAAGAAGTCTAATTGTACAGTTGAAAGTGTTTCGTCTTTTCCAAGAGCAGTACGAACTTGAACATCAAGTTTTGGACCGTAGAATGCCGCTTCACCTTCAGCTTCATAGTAATCAAGACCCATTTCATCCATAGCTTCTTTTAACATACCTTGTGCTTTTTCCCACATCTCATCATCCGCATAATACTTTTTAGTATCTGCTGGGTCGCGGTAAGATAGACGGAATGAGTAGTTCTCTAAACCGAAATCTTTGTACACTTCTAGAGTTAAGTTTACAACACGTTTTAACTCTTCTTTAATTTGATCTGGACGAACGAAAATGTGCGCATCGTTTAAAGTCATTCCGCGTACACGTTGTAATCCAGATAACGCACCTGACATTTCATAACGGTGCATTGTTCCAAGTTCTGCAATACGGATTGGTAATTCACGGTAGCTGTGAATATCATTTTTATAAACCATCATATGATGAGGACAGTTCATTGGACGAAGAACTAATTCTTCGTTATCCATTTCCATTGATGGGAACATGCCATCACGGTAGTGGTTCCAGTGACCAGAAGTTTCATAAAGCTCTCTGCTTCCTAGTACTGGAGTATATACGTGATCATAGCCTAAGCTTGCTTCTTTATCAACGATGTAACGCTCGATAATGCGGCGGATTGTTGCACCTTTTGGTAACCAAAGTGGTAAACCTTGTCCTACTTTTTGGCTATTAGTAAATAGTTTTAATTCTTTACCTAATTTACGGTGATCGCGCTCTTTCGCTTCTTCAAGCATACGTAAGTGCTCATCTAATTCTGCTTTCTTAACGAATGCAGTACCGTAAATACGTTGTAGCATTTTATTATTGCTATCACCGCGCCAGTAAGCACCTGCAACGCTTAATAATTTAAACACTTTAATTTTCCCTGTAGATGGAAGGTGAACACCACGACAAAGGTCGAAGAATTCGCCTTGCTCATAGATTGAAATAACTGCATCTTCTGGAAGATCGTTAATTAAATCTAATTTTAACTCATCGCCGATTTCTTCAAAGCGACGAATTGCTTCTGCACGTGGTACTTCATGACGAACGATTTCTAAGTTCTCGTTCACGATTTTTTGCATTTCTTTTTCGATTTTCTTGAAGTCTTCAACTGTAATTGCTTCTTCCATATCAATATCGTAGTAGAAGCCATTTTCAATTACTGGACCAATGCCAAGCTCAACCTTAACATCTTTATATAAACGTTTTAACGCTTGTGCTAAAAGGTGGGCTGTTGAATGGCGTAAAATATATAGGCCATCTTCAGAATCTAATGTAATGATAGAAACTGCACCATCTTCTTCGATTGGTGTAACAAGATCGATCATCTCATCGTTTAATTTTCCAGCTACAGCTTTTTTCTTTAAGCCTGGGCTAATAGAAGCTGCGATTTCTTCAGTTGTTACGCCTTTTGGAAACTCCTTCACAGCTCCATCAGGGAAAGTAATTTTAACTACATCTGCCATCACTGGTCACTCCTCTTTTTCTCAAAATAAAAAACACTCACCCCGTAAAAAGGGACGAGTGTTGAATTCGTGGTTCCACCCTTGTTCCAATTAACATAATTGTTAATTGCTCAAGTTCAACATAACGGTGTTGTCCGTTAGCAATTACTAGAAAAACCGTTCACTGCTAAAGTTTAGAGGTGGTAAGTAATAATCCCGTACTAGGAAGCTCACACCCTAAGGCTTCCCTCTCTGAAAATCGTAGAAAACTACTCATGTCCTCATCATGACATTTCAATATATTTCATTTATGTAGGTAATTATATGCTCAAAAACTTAGAAAATCAAGGGCGTTACCTTTATTTTTTAAATTTTTCACATTGCGCTCAAAATCATGTAATCCATGTAATTGGACCCGTTCTTGGAACACATTTCGCAAAGTAATAATCATATTATGGTCTTGTTCTTTCGTATATAAATAAATCTTTTTAGGCGAAATAGAAAGAAGCGGCGCAATTACTTTCGTATCAATATATACATCATTTTGCTTTAATAATTCCTCATCTATATATTGGACCAACTTCTCCTGTTTTAAACGTCTACCTTTATCATCATAAAAGATAAAGCTTTCATCAAAAATAAGATGCACGCAAGACAAACGTGATTTACGGCTACTTACTTGTTGCCGAAGCGTCTCAATGAACATTTGGTATTCTTGCTCCATCTTATATTCATCAATTGCCACTTCCGCAAGTTTAGCCACCATTTCCCTATATGTACGAAGACGAAAACGGATATATGATGAAAACGAGAATGAGAGCGGATCACAAAGCCAATTATTTAAAGAAGACTTAATATATGACTCAAATGCGTTACGCGTTAAATCCTGAGCTACACCTTTTCTTCTTCCCTTTAAAATCTCATGTGCCATGTGCAATATTTGATGACACTCTTCTTGTTCTTCATAAAAAAACTTTTCTTTTAAAATCGTATAAATCCACTCATTTTGTTTCACATTCACAATGAAATACACCATTACTGGCAATAAGATTTTTTCAATATAATTCGATTCACGTACTGGTATGTGAATCACCACTTTTTGTTCCTGTAAATACACACTCGTTTCCTTATATAACACTTCCGCTCTTTTCAGCAATTGTCTATATACGTGCATAGCATCATTTTTTTCTTCGAAGCAAATTTCAATCACTTTTGTCCCCCCTTTTATCCCCGCTCTAAAGGACTGTATCTATACGTTACAAATCCTATAAGAGTCCGTCCCGCGTGAAGTTCACTCTTAGTAGAATCACATTTCCTATCGTTAGAAAATCCACTCAATATGGCTTGCTAATTTTATATATATTAAGGGAGGGAGAAAAAAATGATACAAGCTACTATGAATTTTTATTGTATACTTTACTTATCAATAAAAGGGGGTATCTGAATGTTTGAATATAAATTCGTAAAAGTCGAATTACATTGGGGGTTCACTCGCTCAAAACCAGCTGAAGACTACCAAGAAATTATTCAAGAACATGCTAGAGATGGCTGGAGGTTCGTACAGATTGTTGCCCCTACGATTGGCAGTTCTGGACAACCTGAATATTTCGACCTCATATTTGAAAAGAAAATATCACTATAATACAAAAGAGCAAGCTTCTCAGCTTGCTCTTTTACTTATGACGACGGTTTTTCCCACCAATTGGAATTGGTTTCGCTAAATATTTAATTCGTTCCATAATACGTGCTGCCTTCATTTCTTCAGCCTCACCACGCTGCGTATACGTTAAATGGTGTTCCAGTTGTTTAAAATCAAAATTAGACGTAAAGAACGTCGGTAAGTTTTCTAACATACGGAATTGCAAGATTGCACCAAGCACATCGTCACGCACAAAGCTTGACATCGCTTCTGCCCCGATATCGTCTAACATTAAAACTTGTACGCGTTTAACCGCATCAATCTTTTCACCAATCGAATTATCTTGAATTGAACTTTTAATTTCACGTAAAAATTCCGGGAAGTATACGAGCATCGAACTTATTTTCTTTCGAGCAAGCTCGTTCGCTATTGCTCCTAAAAGGTACGTTTTTCCTACACCAAATTTACCGTACAAATATAAACCTTGTGCTTTTTTACCTGGTTCATATGTACTTAAAAATTCATTCGCTGCACCAATTGCATCGATACGTGCATTTAAATCAGAAGGGTCTAAGTTTTCCATAGTTGCCTGCAAAATATCCGTTGGCATATATACACTTTGAACGAGTTTTTCATATTTCTTTCTCTCGTCATGCGCTACTTTTCTAACGCAGCGATCGTATTGAATATCAATCATCTTCCCTTGAATAACAAGCTTTGGCTCATAACCTTGCAGCATATTTTTACATGAACCTAAATCCGGACAATCCACGCAACCTACACTTTGTCCAATATATTCATATAACTTCACAAGACTGCGCTCAATCATAGAAGTCGTTACTTCACCCTTATGTTCGTCTATAAATTCTTTCACACGCGGATGCGCCATTACTTCTGCCTTTAATACTTCATATCTATTTTTAAAGTTTTCATTTTCCATTAATTTTGCAAATGAATTTTGAATATGCTCCATTTTCTCACCTCAAAGAGCGTTCATTCTCTTCTATTAATCACGCTTATATTTTTTTAACACTTCTTCTAGTCGTTTTCTTTCATCTTCTAGCGTACTTGCATTTTTTTCTACACTTATATCTTTCTTCTCTGTTTCTTTCTCTTGTTCTTTCGACTCTTCTTCCTTAAGCCAATCTGGCACCATTTCTTTCCGCACCGTTTTCTTCGCCGTACGGCCTTTTTTCTTCGTCTCAGCCCACTCTTGATATTGACGGTTCTCTTCTTTCGCTAACGCCATCGCGTCCGCTACTGTACCGACCTTTTTACGTGCCCAATGCCCAGCAATCTTCTCGACATACGTTTTCGCAAGTTTCATATCTGAGCGTAGCATAACGTAATAAATAAGTACATTCACAACTCCTGGTGTCAATTTTTGATTAATCATGACATCTTCAACGATCTGCAAGTCCGCTTTCGTTGCCTCTGCACCACCAGAAATCTCTTTCAATAGTTGTTTTGGCGAGATTTCCTCTAGCTGCTTTATTAGCATCTCCTCTTGCGATGAAGGCTCTTTCTCTTTCATCGTACGTGCAGCATGAGGCTGTACTCTTTCACTTAATACCGGTAATGCTTGACCATTTTCAAATTGATACCAATCGCGCGCTCCTTTTCTAAGCCTTTCCGTATCAATTGTTTGCATCTCTGTCACTGCACCAAGAACGATATTTTGCATCGATAACACATCTACACCATACACGTAAGCAAGTGTTATAACGCAGTCTCTCACTTGATCTGTAATCGCCTTTTTAGGAACAAGAGCGGACAATCCATCTACAAATAAAGAGAAATCAAAGAAATCATTCCAAACTTTCGGAGCGTCTCCCTTCTCGTTACTTGGCATAGTTGTCGTTTTTGGAATACGAAGATCTTCTTGCGCATGCTCAAGCTGTCCTGGATTAAACGAACCAAACACATCATTGAAAGAACGCGTAACATTTTCATAAGAAGCAAAATCCAATTCTTCTTCTAAGAAATATTGCTTTACTTGATTATATTTTGTCCGGCTCAATCGATTGTATAAAAAGATACTTAAAACAATATCATCAAAAAACTGCTTCGGAGATAAAGGTGGTTGCAACTCATATATGAACATTCGAATATCTTTTTCTTTCTTAATATATACCTTCAATAGCCCAATTGCCTCTAACTTTACTCGTTCTTCATATATTTCAGGAAGTTGCATTTGCATAGTCACCATAAGGAAATGATGCGTATTCTCTTTTCCAAATACACGATCTTGCTCTAGCTCTCCCCATAGTGTCATGTATAAGCTAAAAGCTCTACTACCTATTAACGGCTGATACAACATCGTTAACACTTTTCGGTCGTAATTGTGCAGTAGCCCTTTCGCACTTACTTTATAACGATCAATCGGCAATAGCTCCATCCATGACTGTTTTTCCATTCTTGCTTTTCCTTTCTCTCATCCAATCTATCCTCTACTTCATTCGTTCTATCTTCATTATATAAATTCTTAGTGAAAAAGAGCTATTAGCTTGCGCTTCTAGCTCTCTTATCCTATTACTTACGGTATGTAAAGAGAATAAAATACAACTTCTACTCTCTTTCTTTTTGCAGTATATCTTTTAATTCTTCAATAAATACATTTAAATCTTTAAATTGACGATATACAGAAGCAAAACGTACGTAAGCAACATCATCAATATCGCGAAGTTCTTCCATGACAATTTCACCAATCATATCACTTTTCACTTCTGATATACCTAAATTACGCAGTTCACGTTCCACGCTTTGTGTTACTTCTTCTAATTGTCTTAAAGATACTGGTCTTTTTTCACACGCTTTAATTAAACCACGTAAAATCTTTTCTTTATTAAACTCTTCTCGTGTGCCTTCTTTTTTTACAACGATAAGAGGTGACTCTTCTACCCTTTCAAAGGTCGTAAAGCGACTTAAGCAGCTTTCACACTCTCTCCTTCTTCGAATAGAGCGCCCCTCGTCTACCGGACGCGAATCTAACACTCTTGTACCATTATGAGAACAGGATGGACAACGCAATACATTCACTCCTTTACACTATACTCTTTATTTTTCTCTACTCACTTCACCTAAAATATATATACAATATTATATAACTCATTCTAACTCTCTTACCACTTTAAGTTTCAGCGCATCACTTTATCATCTCATCCTTAAAAATAAGATGGTATATAGAGCACTACCTCATTTGCAAGAATCCAATTTATTCAACTAACGAGTACGTTATATTTTTCCTTTTTTATAAACTAAAAAAGAGGTGCATTATACACCTCTTTACATTTTAAATCAATTATGTTCTTTTTTAAAGAGCTTTTGTTTCTCTCTGCTTAATTTCGAAGCTACCAGTGCCTCGAGGAAGCTCGATGCTCTCACGCGTTTTCGCGTTTAAACCTTCTGCAATATATTCTGCAGCAACATTTGGATCAATACGATCCCCACAAGTATAAACATCAATACTCGCGTAACCGTGCTCCGGAAAGCTATGAATTGTTAAATGTGATTCTGAGATAATTACTACTCCACTTACACCTTGTGGTGCAAATTTATGGAAAGCAACCTCACGCACTTCAGCACCAGCTCTTAGTGCTGCATCCACAAATAATTGTTCAATATACGGCATGTCATTAAGCTTGTCGAAATCGCAATCCCAAAGTTCAGCGATCACGTGACGACCCATCGTATCCATAGTATCCATTCTACAGTTCCCCCTTGTAAATTTATTCTAACTGTTCGAATTGAAAACTAATTTGCAATTTGGCTTGCTCCACTACCACGGGGGAAAGTTAGTCCAGAGAGGTCCTAACCCTTTAAGTAGTGACTACGTACCTCAGCTCTTAAGTTTACGAGTGTTAGTATACTTTGTTTATTTTCATTTTGCAACAACAGTTTTTTCGATTTTCTGTCATATTTTCCTCTTTACTTTTCCCTAAAAAAAATAAACGATTCACAAATGCAGTAATCACAACGTTTCGTGGTATGTCCACTTTTTAAAATATACTTATATAATTTTTTCCTTTTCAGAAAAAATTAAAAAAAGAGGGCAAATATTGCCTTGCCCTCTCCTCCCTTATTCACTTAAATGTGTTGCACATTTTCTTGTTTCGCTAACTCTTCAACAACTAACGTTACAAGATCTACAACACGACGAGAATAGCCCCACTCGTTATCATACCAAGCAAGTACTTTCACTTTACGATCACCCATTACCATTGTAGATAAACCATCGATAATAGCTGAATGTGTATTTGTATTAAAGTCGATAGATACTAAAGGCTCTTCGCTGAATTCTACAATACCTTTTAAAGCACCGTTTGCAACAGTTTTGAATGCATCGTTAATAGCTTCTACTGTCACATCGCGTTTTACATCTACTACCAAGTCAACAAGAGACACGTTTGGTGTTGGTACACGAAGTGCCATACCATGAAGTTTTCCGTTTAAATGTGGAAGAACTTTTGCTAGCGCTTTCGCAGCACCTGTCGTTGTCGGAATGATTGATTGTCCGCAAGCACGTGCTCTTCTTAAATCTTTATGTGGGTTATCAATATTTTTTTGGTCATTTGTATAAGCGTGAACCGTCGTCATTAAACCGTTCTCAATTCCAAACTGCTCATCTAACACCTTCACAACAGGCGCTAAACAATTTGTTGTACAAGATGCATTTGAAATAACAGTATGTTTTGTAATATCTAATTGGTCTTCGTTCACACCAACTACAATTGTTACATCTTCATTTTTACCAGGCGCTGTTAAAATAACTTTTTTCGCTCCAGCTTCAACGTGAAGAATTGCTTTTTCTTTTGAATTAAATTTACCAGTTGCTTCAATTACAACTTCAACACCTAAATCTGTCCAAGGCAATTCCTTTGGATCGCGGTTGTTTAAAAGGCGAATCATTTTTCCATCAACTAATAAGTGATCTTCAAATGCTTCTACTGTTCCGTCAAACTTGCCATGAACTGTATCATATTTAATTAAGTGTGCTAACGTTTCAGATGGATAGCTTGCATTGATTGCTACAATTTCGAATGCGCTTTCTTTTATTGCTTGACGAAATACCATTCTCCCAATACGTCCAAATCCATTAATTGCCACACGAGTCATAATATGTTATCCCCCTTGAATGCGTTATACTATTTATCTCCAATCCCAATAATAGTATAACACAAAAAGGAGATATGTCACTAAGCATTTTCATTAATTTCACAATTTTTTAGTCAATAATGTTCCACTTCCTTAAAATTACCTGCAATTGTGTTTTCGTTCCCATAATTGTGCCATCATTATTTATCACTTCATCTGCATTTTTCACTTTTTCTTCTAACGGCATTTGAGATTGAATACGAGCTGTTGCTTCTTCTTCTGAAAAGTTATTTCGTTTCATCAAACGTTCTAATTGCGTATGCGGCTTAACCGCTACAACTAAAATGCGGTCAACGAGACTTGTTAATTTGCTTTCAAATAAGAGAGGAATATCTAACACAACCGCTTGCATACCTTCTTTTATGTACATTTCCTTTTGCCTATTCATTTCCTCACGTACTGCAGGATGAACAATTTTATTTAACTGCAATCGTTTTTCTTCATTATAGAAAACGACACTTCCTAGTTTTGGACGATCTAGTTCTCCATCTTCTTGTAACACTTCCGTTCCAAATACTTCTACTATTTTGTTATATGCTGGTTTTCCTCGCTCTACAACTTCTCGTGCAATAATATCTGCATCAATTACTGGTATACTCAGTTCACGAAACATTTGAGATACTGTACTTTTTCCGCTTGCAATGCCTCCTGTTAATCCAATTACTACTGTCATCATAATCCTCCTCATAATAAAAGGCGCGAAACTAATGTTCCACGCCCATACTTACATTTTCCAAATTCCAATAATAATGAGTAATACTCCAGGCAGGAATGTGAATTTTTGTAACCACTTCATATTCGATAAAACCGTTCCAAGTTTCATTCCAATAAATAAAAACAAAGAACTCATAATTGCAACTAATATCGCCATCATAGCGGGTGTATACCCTAATAAAGATGCACCAATTCCGGCACCAAATGAGTCTACAGAAAGAGCGATACCAAGAAGCAATGCTTCTCCTGCAGAAATGGTGCCTGATTTATCAAAATCTGCTACAGTCGGTTTCCGTAAAATTTGAATCACTAGCCCTAGCGAGGCAATCTCTAATTTCCAGACCTTCTCCTCTTGCTTCGGTTCTTCTTTTTTCTCACTTCGAAAAAATTGATATAATACCCAAATCCCTATTCCAATAAGAACGAGCCCACCGATACGCGTTGCGATAACAGGTGAAAATACTTTCGCGATCATATGTCCAATTCCCATTGAAACAAGCATAACAGCCGCTGAACACATTCCGATAATTATAATTGATCTTAGTGGAATTCTTACGCTTCTTAAACCATATGTTAGCCCTACACTACAGCTATCCAAGCTTAATGTAAAAGCTAATAAAATAAGAGATAAATAAAGGTACATCGGTAAGCTCCTCCCTTATACATAGCTCTGCTGTATGTATATGACAAATGCCTATCCGATGTTATCTCTTTTCTATATTCTAGGCTGACAAATTGGGCAGTAATGCGTTCCTCGCCCGCCAACAACTGTTTTTTCTAATATCGTACCGCAAGTTACACACGGTTCTCCTTTTTTTCCGTATACATTTAGGAGTTCTTGGAACGAACCAATTTGCCCTTGTGAGTTGATATACGTTCGAATTGTACTTCCGCCACGCTTCACCGCTTCGCTTAGCGTTGTAACGGTAGCCTCATAAATTCGCTCAATTTCTTCTACTGTTAAAGACGACGCTTCTCGTTCAGGATGAATTTGAGAACGGAATAAAACTTCATCTACATATATATTTCCAAGCCCTACTAAAAGACGCTGGTCCAATAGCACAACTTTTATTTTACGATTCGTCTTTTTCAATCTTTCTTGTAAATACTGCGTTGTCAATTCCGCATCAAATGGCTCCGGACCTAAGTCAGCAAGAGGCATTTGGTTCATTTCTTCACCTTTCTTAAAGAGATGCATCGTACCAAATTTTCTCACATCTTTATAATGTAATTCCGTTCCATCTGTAAATAAGAAACGGACGTGCGTATGTTTATCAATCAGCTCATCCTCTTGATGTAGTAAAAACTTATCTTCCATACGCAAATGTGAAACAATAACATAATTTGTTACATATAGAAGCAAAAACTTACCCCTTCGCTTTATATTTTCAATCTTCTCGCCTTTTAGCATTTCTTTAAAAATTTCTGCATCATCTGGTCGTTTCACTATTTTTGGATAAGTAACAATAACATCTTCAATCGTTTTTCCTGTTACAAGATTTTCAAGTGTCCGTCTGACATTTTCAACCTCTGGTAATTCAGGCATTTCATCACTTCCTTATTTTGCGTCGTACCAAGTTGGACCGTAAGAATAATCAACTTTCAGCGGAACTGCGAGTTCAATTGCATGCTCCATTACTTCAGGTACAAGCTTCTCTAATTTTTCAATTTCTTCTTTTGGCGCTTCAAATATCAATTCATCGTGTACTTGCAGAAGAAGACGTGCTTGTAATCCTTCTTCTTCTAAACGATCCGCCATAATAATCATCGCTTTTTTAATAATATCTGCGGCAGTACCTTGAATTGGTGTATTCATCGCTGTACGCTCAGCGAAGCTACGTAAATTGAAATTACGACTCGTAATTTCTGGAATATAACGGCGACGATTTAATAATGTAGCCACATATCCTTTTTGTTTCGCATCTTTTACGATGTCCTCCATGTATTCTTGTACACCAGGGAAACTTTCTAAATACTTTTCAATAAATTCCGCTGCTGCTTTTCTTGTAATTCCTAAGTTTTGTGAAAGACCATAATCACTAATACCATATACAATTCCGAAGTTAACAGCTTTCGCTTGTCGTCTCATATTTGAAGTTACTTCATCTTTTTCAACGCCAAATACATCCATAGCTGTTTTCGTATGAATATCCATATCATGTTGGAATGCTTCAACTAGCCCTTTATCATTTGCAATATGAGCTAATACACGCAGTTCGATTTGTGAATAATCAGCCGCATACATAATCCATCCTTCTTCTGACGGAACAAATGCCTGACGAATCTTTCTTCCTTCTTCTAATCGAATCGGGATATTTTGCAAGTTCGGATCCGTTGAACTTAATCGACCTGTTTGCGTTAACACTTGATTAAAGCGAGTATGAATTTTAGATGAATCTTCATGTACAACTTTCAGTAAACCTTCAATGTAAGTTGAATTTAGTTTTCCTAATTGACGATAATGTAAAATATTTGGAATAATTTCATGGTGATTCATAAGCTTATCTAGTACATCAGCTGACGTAGAATAACCTGTTTTCGTCTTTTTAATAACCGGCAAGTTTAAGTTCTCAAACAGAATAACACCAAGCTGCTTCGGTGAATTAATATTAAATTCTGTTCCCGCAAGCTTATAAATTTCCTGTTCCATTTCCTTTAATCTACCCGCAAGTTCTTCTCCCATATTACGAAGACGCTCTGTATCAACTTTTACACCCTTTACTTCCATATCAGCTAATACACGTGCAAGCGGCAATTCTAACTCTGTAAACAGTTCATATTGCTCATTCTTCTTTAACTCTTCAACGAATGTTTGCTTTACATCATATAATACATGCACTTTACGAGCCACATGCTCCGCTACTACCTCTAACTTTGGAACAGCACGCTTCGCACCTTTTCCGTAAACTTCTTCATCAGATTTCACAGCATGCGTTTCTTTCATTTTCGCTACAGTACGGAAGTCTTTATCCGTATCAGCTGGATCAAGTAAATAAGCAGCGATTAATAGATCAAAGTCAATCCCTTGCATATCTATCCCATTCCATTTCAGTGCAACGATTGCACGCTTCGCATCAAATGTATGCTTTCTCATTTCTCCATCTGCAAGCCACTCTTTAAAAGCATCTGACTTAAGAGCAATGTCTGTCTGAATAAAGTAACATCCATTTTCATTTTGAATACCGAAACCTTGAATGTCTGCTTTATGATAGTTATCTTCTTGTACTTCAACGATAAGCGCACTATCTTGCTGAAGCATTTCTTCTGTAACTTCTTCCACAATATCAAATGTAATATCATCTAATTCAGCTGGAGCAGTTTCTTCTGGCGTAACGCCTAATTTATTTAAAAGAGATGTAAATCCTAAACTCTCGAACATTGGAATGACATCACTTGCTTCATATCCTTTATACGCCATATCATCCACATGAACTGTAATCGGCGCATCTGTAATAATAGTTGCAAGATCCTTACTCATAAGAGCTTGTTCTTTATTTTCTTCCAGTTTTTCTTTTAATTTCTTCCCACTTACTTGATCTATATTTTCATACACCGCTTCAACCGTTCCAAACTGTGTTAACAATTTAATTGCCGTTTTTTCACCAACTCCTGGTACACCCGGTATATTATCTGACTGGTCTCCCATTAAACCTTTCATATCGATAATTTGCTTTGGTGATAAGCTGTATTTTTCAAATAAAGCTTCTTTCGTATATTCATCCACTTCTGTAATCCCTTTTCGCGGAATACATACAAGCGTGTTATCAGAAACAAGTTGAAGTAAATCTTTATCTCCTGAAATAACTTTTACACTTGCCCCTTGCTCACTCGCTTCTTTCGCTAACGTTCCCATGATGTCATCCGCTTCATAATTTTCTAATTCATAACGCGGTACATTGAACGCATCCAGCATCTCCCGAATAAACGGGAACTGCTCTGATAATTCAGGTGGAGTCTTTTGACGCCCTCCTTTATACTCACTATACGTTTTATGACGGAACGTTGTTTTGCCTGCATCAAACGCCACTAACATATGAGTTGGCTTTTCTTCCTCTAATATTCTCATTAACATCATTGTAAAACCGTAAATTGCGTTCGTATGTATACCTTTGTCGTTATTTAAAAGCGGTAGTGCAAAGAAAGCACGATACGCGATATTATTACCATCTACTAATACGACCTTTTTTTCCAAAATTAAAACCTCCCCATACAAATTTGAAATGATTTTTTTCACAGAAAAAAACCGTTCCTTTCCTCTCTCTATATTAACATGACTAATAGAGAGAAGAAAAATAACGGCTATTTTCTTTCATATATAAAACAGACTTATATTGGCATAAAGGGAAGTGACGAGAACAGCTTAACTATTCTCGTCCAAAATTACTCCTTGGATGAAGGGGTTTTCATGTATTATATTAACAGAGCTTTATTAATATTTAATTAAGCCATTGTTAATATATTGTAAACATCCTTCATCCTATTTTTCAGTTGCTGATTTCGGTAAAACAACTGTAAACGTTGTCCCTTCTCCAACTTCACTATCTACTGTAATCGTACCTTGATGCGCCTCAACTAAATGCTTTACGATCGACAATCCAAGGCCGGTACCACCAGTATTTCTACTTCTTGCTTTATCCACCCGGTAGAAACGTTCAAAAATACGCGGAATTTCCTCTTTACTAATACCAATTCCAGTATCCGATACTTTTATATAAGCATTATATTTATCTTCCGCTAACTCTACTGAAACAACGCCTCCAGCCGGTGTATATACGATTGCGTTATTAATTAAATTAATAAAGATTTGTTTCAAACGACTTGGATCTCCAATAACAGAGGCACGTTTTAATACATTCACTTGTAAAGAGATTTCTTTTTCTCCTGCTTTATTATCAAGCACCATATGAATATCTTCAAGCAGCCCCTTCATGTCAACGGTTCCCATATTTAATTTAAATCCTTGTTGTTCGATCTTCGACAAATCTAATAAATCTTCAATTAATCCTTGCATGCGCTCACTTTCTTTTAAAATAATGTGCAAGAAATGTTCGCAGAATTTTTTATTATCCATCGCTCCGTCTAAGAGTGTTTCTGAAAAACCTTTAATAGAAGTAATCGGTGTCTTTAATTCATGAGAAACATTCGCTAAAAAGTCTTTTCTCATTTGTTCTAATTTCTTTAACTCTGTTATGTCATGGAATACGAGAACAATCCCTTTCCATTCATGGTTTGTCCCGATAATAGGCGCTCCATATACTTCGAAATGCTTCCGTTCAATTCCAAGTGGTAATAACATTTGTTTACGCACTTTCACTTCTGTCATAAAGATTTCTTCTACAAGCTCAATAATTTCTGTATGATGAAACGATTCATAATATAAGCGATCTAAATATTCTTCATCTGTTACGTGGAAAGTTTCCTTATAAGAGCGGTTTACAAGGTTTATATATCCTCGGCTATCAATTAAAATCATTCCGCTTCCCATATTTTCAATTAACGTATGCAGACGATCTTGCTGCATTTCTTGTTCAAGTGTCATCTCTTGTAAATTTCGTGCTAAAATATTAATCGCTTTACTCAGCATTCCTGTTTCATCCGAATGACTTTCGTATGCACGTGCTTTATAATTACCCTTTGCCAATTCAATTGCAACTTTCGTAACCGATTCAATTGGCCTAATATATTGCCCTGTAATTTTCATACCTAAAAATACAACTACGAGACAAGCAATGACAAATCCGATAATTAATAATCCCCACGTTTTTTGATGTACGTCTCTTAAAGGATCAATTATACTTTTCACCAAAATGTATCCTTGTTTTCCTTCTACATCTTGAACGAACACCGCATGATAAAATTCATTCTTTCGATCCGTTTCTTTCGTAATTACTTTACTTCGTTGTTTTGCCACTTCCGAAGAAAGTTCTTTAATCGTCTCTGGACTAAATGCCAATTCTTGTCCTTTTCTATATTGAACTTTCTTTTTTTCATCCAAAAATACGATAGAAGCTGGTATTTTTTCTTCTAACTTTTCAAATACGTATGGATTTTTTAAGACATTATTAAAACCTTGCTCTTCTGCTAACGTCGCAACATACTCCGTCTCTTTTACCATTCTCTCTTTAGCATGATCTATATAGTAGTTTTCAAACACAGTTTCTAGTAATAAACCTAGTCCAACTAAAATAAATACAATAAGAGAAACAAATGTAAAAAGAAGCCTGGAACGAAATTTATTCATTCCCTTTTGGCTCCTCTAATTTATATCCTAAACCACGTATCGTTTTAATGTACGTCGGTTTTTTCGTATTTTGTTCAATTTTATCGCGCAAATGGCTAATATGAACATCAACAATTCGTGTATCACCAGCAAAATCATAATTCCATACAGCACTTAATAATTGATCACGTGTCAACACGCGACTTTTATTTTTCGCAAGATACACAAGTAGTTCAAATTCTTTTGGTGTTAATTCAAGCTTTCTTCCTTGGAAATAAGCCTCATAAAACTCCGGTAAAATTTTAAGTTCTGCAATTGTAATGCTATCTTCATCTGGCGCTTCTGCAACTTGTTCTTCTTGTTGTAATTTCGTGCGGCGCAAAATTGCCTTCACACGAGCAACAACTTCTCTTGGACTAAATGGTTTCGTCATATAATCATCTGCCCCAAGTTCAAGGCCTAGCACCTTATCAAACTCATCATCTTTTGCCGTTAACATTAAAATCGGCGTCATAACGCGCTGCAATCGTAATTCTTTACACACTTCCATACCATCCATTTTCGGAAGCATTAAATCTAATATAATTAAATCTGGGCGTTCTGTTGTCGCTTTTTGAAGCGCCATTTCTCCATCCATCGCTGTTATAACTTCAAACCCAGCTTGTTGTAAATTAAATTCGATTAAAGTTAAGATAAATTCCTCATCATCAACTACTAAAATACGATTGTTCATTCTTTTCCTCCAAGTTATAGACTTGAAACCTTCTTCATCCTAGTATTTTCCCCGTTATTCTCATCATACTAGAAAACAAGGTCCCTCTCAATATAATTGTCTATTCATGGAGATCGTTTGTGTAGAATTGAGAAAATAGACTTAATTACGCTTCACCTGCAACTACACAGGATTTTGCCAAATTTTATAGATTGCTCTCTCTTCGTTAAAGCTCACTTCCGTATGAACTATAAAGTGAAACTTTAATCAGTGGGGGGGTGTTCATTCCCCACTGATTATTAGTTGAATCAATCGGGCTTTTACGGGCAGTTGATTCCCCACCTAACTTCTTTGCTTTCGCTGAATTTTGAGGTGGGATCTTACTGCCCGTTAATGCGGGATAAAATCTTGATTTTGCGCTAAGAACAACGAAAGAGCATACGCTATTTTATAATCTGGTGTTTCATATCCATCAAATACTCTCCCGTACATTTCATTCACAAACCCGTCTGCCCACACTTCAGCTTCTCTTACCGTTTCAAAGATCACTCTTCTCTTTTCCACCTCACCTAAAAAACCACTCCTTTAATTGACTTCAATTACCGATAATAATATTATTAATCTTAATATATAAATTAATAATATTTGGAGGTCTATTATGCGACTAATACTATCCATTCTATCTTTAGCAGTCACATGTATCCTTGCTTTTAACGCTCCTAGCTGGGATACGATTAAAACGGGTTGCTCAGAATTTGCTGAAGGGTTCAAAGAAGGGTTTTTCAACTAAAAATAGCGCTAGCATCCCTATTAAAGGTATGCTAGCGCTATTTTTATTTTCATCTTTTAAAAGTTATCTAATGCTTTTTCCATAATGGAAACAGATTTATAAGGTGGCGTTACTGTTAATGAACCCTTTACAACAGTTTCTCCTTTTTCATCATGAGCAGATACAAGCATATCAATTGTATGTTCCTCCTCAGAAACAGCCACAACTTCAAAGTGGATTTGTAACGTTTCATAATGGTGAACATGTTTCACGAATGTAAGGTCCTTTCTCGTAATATGACTTCCTGGACCCGGTAAATATTTCGTAACTGCCGTTGTAATCATTCCCGTTAGCATAATGCTTGGTACAATCGGCTTTTCATACGGAGTTTGGGATGCGTAATCATGCTGAATATATAATGGATTGGCATCATTCGTTAACCCTAAGTACAATAACAAATCTTTATCCTCAATTTTTTCAGTGATAGATAATTTCTCTCCTACTGTAATTTCATCCATTTTACGACCAATTTGAACTTTTTTCTTTAACATGTTACAACCCCCTCCGATTTTTTCACCTTATTATCCTACTAAAAGCGATACCTTATCCGAAATTTACTATGATGAGGGCAATATATAGTATAAATCTACAGTTTCATTATAGGATATTACAAATGATAGCGTTTTCATATTATTTCAAAAAAACAATTCGGTAAATAGTAGAAAAAGATTCGGAATCCCGAATCTTTTTCACTACTATTCAATTATTAAACAAGAACTTTCATTACGTTACGTACAGATTCTACAGAGCGATCTAACGCTTCTTTTTCATCTGCAAGAAGTTCTAATTCAATAATTTTTTCAATTCCGTTACCACCTAGAATTACTGGTACCCCTAAGTAAAGGTCACTATAACCATACTCACCTTCAAGGTACGCAATAGCCGGTAATACACGGCGTTGATCTTTTAAGATTGCTTCTGTCATTTCAACTAAAGAAGCTGCTGGTGCGTAATATGCACTACCGTTTCCTAATAAGCCTACAATCTCACCGCCACCTTTACGTGTACGTTCTACGATTGCTTCTAAACGCTCTTTCGGAATTAACGTTTCTAACGGAATACCGCCTGCATAAGAATAACGCACAAGAGGTACCATGTCGTCACCGTGTCCACCAAGAACAAATCCTGTAATATCTTTTACAGAAAGATTTAATTCTTGTGCGATGAATGTACGGAAACGAGCTGTATCTAATACACCCGATTGACCGATAACACGCTCTTTCGGGAATCCTGCTTCTTTAAATACAGAATATGTCATTGCATCAACTGGATTTGTTAACACAACAATAATTGCATTTGGTGAATGTTTTGCAATGTCGCGCGTAATACTTTTCATAATTTTAGAGTTTGTTGCTACTAAGTCATCACGGCTCATACCAGGCTTACGTGCAATACCTGCTGTAATAACGACAACGTCAGAATCAGCAGTATCTGCGTAATCAGATGTTCCAATAATGTTAGCATCAAAACCTTGTACTGGGCTCGCTTCTAACATATCTAACGCTTTCCCTTTTGTTGGATTTTCCAGTTGTGGAATGTCCACTAATACAACATCTGCAAGTTCTTTTTGTGCTAATAAGAATGCCGTTGTTGCTCCTGTAAATCCTGCACCGATGACTGAAACCTTCTTGCGTTTGATTGTCATAATTTACCCCCCGCTTTAATTATGCGTTTTTGATTATCGCTACATCCATGTTTTTAATAAGTTCATTAGCGAACTCAGAACATTTCACTTCTGTTGCACCTTCCATTAAGCGTGCGAAATCATAAGTTACTACTTTTGAAGCAATTGTTTTCTCAACAGAAGCAGTTACTAATTTCGCAGCTTCGTTCCATCCTAAGTGTTCTAATAATAATACACCTGAAAGAAGAACAGAAGATGGGTTTACTTTATCTAAACCTGCATATTTTGGAGCTGTACCGTGTGTAGCTTCAAAGATAGCATGTCCAGTCACATAGTTAATGTTTGCACCAGGTGCAATACCAATTCCACCTACTTGTGCAGCAAGTGCATCAGAGATATAGTCACCATTTAAGTTCATTGTTGCAACAACATCGAACTCACGTGGACGAGTTAAAATTTGTTGTAAGAAGATGTCTGCAATAGAATCTTTTACGATGATTTTTCCAGCCACTTCAGCGTCTGCCATCGCTTTATTCGCTGCATCTTTACCATCTTTTTCAACAATACGATCGTATTCAGCCCAAGTAAATACTTTGTCGCCGAATTCTTGTTCCGCTACTTCATAACCCCAGTTTTTGAAAGCACCTTCTGTAAATTTCATAATGTTTCCTTTATGAACTAATGTAACAGAAGAGCGTTTTTCGTTAATTGCATATTGAATTGCAGCACGAACAAGACGCTTTGTCCCTTCTTCTGAGATCGGCTTAATACCAATACCAGATGTTTCTGGGAAGCGGATTTTATTAACACCCATTGCTTCTTTTAAGAAAGCAAGAACTTTTTCTGCTTCTGGAGACCCTTGTGCATATTCAATTCCAGCATAAATGTCTTCAGTATTTTCACGGAAAATAACCATATCAGTATCTTCCGGACGTTTTACAGGTGAAGGAACACCTTCAAAATAACGAACTGGACGTAGACATACATATAAATCTAATTCTTGACGAAGTGCTACGTTTAGAGAACGAATACCACCGCCAACTGGAGTTGTAAGTGGACCTTTAATCGCGATTAAATATTCACGAATTAAGTTTAAAGTTTCTTCAGGTAACCACTCGCCTGTTTGGTTGAATGCTTTTTCCCCTGCAAGCACTTCTTTCCAAACGATTTTCTTCTCACCATCATAAGCTTTTTCAACTGCTGCTTCTAGTACGCGAGATGCAGCTGCCCAAATATCAGGACCAATTCCATCTCCCTCGATAAATGGAATAATCGGATTGTTTGGTACATTCATAACACCATTAGTTACAGTAATTTTTTCACCTGTCGTCAATGTGATAACCCCCATGTTTGAAATTTCATATGTATGAAACTGAGGGAATAACCCCTCAGTTCAAACCGTTAGTCAAATTAAAATATTCTAATCATTACATCTTTCCGAAAAAATCAGACTTTTGAAAGCGTATTTTCACTATCAAAATAGTGTTATTCGCTTATCGTTGTGCAATTGGAACATACACTTGATGCGTTGGTCCATTATAATCAGCACGCGGACGAATTAAACGGTTGTTTTCATATTGTTCTAGAATATGAGCTAACCAGCCTGACATACGGCTAATTGCAAAAATAGGTGTAAATAAGTCATGGTCAATTCCTAAACAATGGTATACAGAAGCTGAATAGAAATCAACATTTGGTGGAAGACCTTTTTCTTTTGTTACAATGTCTTCAATTTTGATAGACATATTATACCATTTCTCTTCTCCTAAAAGCACGCATAATCTCTTAGACATTTCACGTAAGTGTTTTGCACGTGGATCACCCTGCTCATACACACGGTGGCCAAAGCCCATGATTTTCACTTTATTTTGAAGAGCATTATGAATATATGACTCTACATTTTCTTCTTCACCAATCTCAGTTAACATCTTCATTACATTTTCATTTGCCCCACCGTGAAGAGGACCTTTTAATGCACCGATTGCTGCTGTAATACCAGAATATACATCTGAAAGTGTAGCTACGCAAACACGTGCAGTAAATGTAGAAGCGTTTAACTCATGATCTGCATGAAGTACAAGCGCCTTATCAAAAGCTTCAATTTCAACTTCATTTGGCTCGCGATCATTTAACATGTACAAGAAGTTTGCAGCTAATGATAAATCCTTTCTTGGCTCAACAATATCTAAACCTTTACGGATTCTCGCGTAAGCAGCAACTAAAGTTCCGACTTGCGCCTGTAATTTAACCGCTTTCAAATAATTGGACTTTTCATCCATAATTTCAGCGCTCTCATCGTATAATGATAGCATGGAAATTGCAGTTCGTAAAACCGACATCGGATGTGCGATTTTTAAATCTACTTGTTTCAAATATGTTAAAATCTCATCTGGCACTTTATAGTATTCCGATATAGTCCCTTTAAATTTCTCTAGTTCTTGTTCGTTAGGAAGCTTACGATGCCATAATAAGTATACTACTTCTTCAAATGTAGCATTCTCCGCTAAATCATCAATATTATACCCAACATAAGTTAATGTATCATCAATAATAGAGCTCACAGATGATGTTGTTGCTACTACCCCTTCTAAACCTCGAATAACAGTCATGACATTCTCTCCTTTTCCTGAAAATTCTCCCAACCTTGCTCCTTATATCTATTTGCTTCCCTTTTGAATTATGAACGCCCGTTCACTCTTTAGGCAAGCAAAATGCACGATCATGCAAATTTGTTGCGATGTTCCCCTCTTATTGTCCATTGTTTACATGGAAAGCATGAGCGTGAATGTCTCCCCGAATCCTCACGCTCAAAACAACAAGTTAGTGAGGAAAATACATTCCGAAGAGTTTTATGATAAAAACAACATAAAACAATATCATTATAAAATTGTTTTATGTTGTTTTTATTTTATCTGGTGTAAAGTCTCTGCTGTTATGTAACTTTTCAAAGTTTCTAATCCTATTATAAACAATTATCTGACTTTTGTGAACAGAAAGAATTCAAAAATTTTATATTACTATAAAATTCCTTATTTAAACATCTGTATAATACTCATAACCGCATAGGCAATTCCAGCCCCAATTAACGGACCAACAGCAACCCCATTAAATAGCGCAACCGCTATAATTGTCCCAAAAACAAGCGCAGTTGTAATGTGAGGATCCGTCGTCAACAATTGTACGCCGCCTTTCGCTAACAAAGCGACCGCTACACCTGAAGCTAAAGCAATCCACGCATAATAAGATTTCGCCGCTTCTCCAAGTTGTTTAAAACCTATTTCCCCTGTCGCAATCGGTACGAGCACCGCTATTGTAATGACCGTTACACCTAGGTTAATTCCTTTCGTTTGTAAATAAGGAAAGACCTTATCTCCTAAAAACGTAAACTTCAATAAAAATAACACACCAATAGCTACAGTAAGCGATTGGTTTTTAGCAATAAGTCCTATAATAAGTAGTATGAATAAAAATAACGTTGACTGACTAATCATGTTTGCACTTCCTTTCTGAAAATAATGAACTCATTTCCAAACAAAAATACCTTTAAACCTATCGTTATACATGCTATATCGATGCCTATTCAACATGAATCACTTCATTTTTTATGTATTTTAAAATGACAAACTGAGACTTTCACCATCAAAATTTAAGCATGTATACATTTTAAAAAACGGGCGTCTCTTCTTTCTTTTCTAATTAGAAACAGGTAAAATAAAAAGAAGAGAAAATGAAGTTTTTACCATATAGTAGAAGCATCAACACCAAGCTTTCACAGTCACTCACATACTGAAAAAGCAGGAAAAATCCATCATTCCACTATAACATAAAGTGAAACTTTAATCAGTGGGGCATTTTCCACTGATTATTAGTTGAACCAATCGGGCTTTTACGGGCAGTTTATCTCCAGCTAACTCCTTTGATCCAGCCGCACTTCGGGTAGGAGATTTACTGCCCGTTAATGCGGGGTAAAGTGAAACTTTAATCAGTGGAGCACACTCGTTATAAGTTGAACGAATTAGGATAATCCAAATTGGAATGGGAGGTATACATCTTTGAACCGAAACTTACTATATATGATATTGAGACTCATATTTGTCATTGTAGCAACGGTAGCTGGGTTCTATGTATTACTATACATGTCAGGGCTTATCTATCCTTTTATTATCGCTTTTGCATTTGCTTATTTGATTAATCCTGTCGTCAATTTCCTTAATCAAAAACTACAATTTCCTCGCGCACTAGCAGTACTCGTTAGCTTAATTCTCGTATTTGGAGCTATCGTTGGACTTGTTACATATCTTGTGACTGAAGCAATATCTGCCACAACATACTTACTACAACTTGTTACAGTAAAGTTTCCAGATATCGTTACATTCGCTCAGCAATTTGCACTTAATCATATTATGCCTCTCTACGATGATTTAATCTCTAAATTTAATCATCTTGGAGAACCACAGCGCTATACAATTACACAAAACATTCAAAACTTAGGAACAGAAGCAACAACACAAATGAAAGAACTTTTAACCGCCATTATAAGCGGGTTAACGAATTTCATTAGTGCACTGCCAACAACTTTAACTGTCCTTGTATTCATTTTATTAGCCACTTTCTTCATCAGTTACGATTGGCACCGTCTTGCTCAGAAAGCAAGAAAATTGCTACCGAATCGTGTACATGGCTATGGAAAAACTATTTTTGTCGACTTAAGAAAAGCTTTGTTTGGTTTTGTGAAAGCACAACTTACACTCGTATCTATGACAACCGTCATTGTACTAATCGGGCTTTTAATATTACGCGTACCATACGCCATTACTATTGCGATTATTACAGGAGTTGTAGATTTACTACCATATTTAGGAACAGGTGCAGTCTTTGTTCCATGGGTTATATACGTATTTTTCACTGGCGATACCGCATTCGCCATTGGTCTTCTCATTTTATACATCGTCGTGATTGTCCAAAGACAAATTATGGAGCCGAAAGTACTTTCATCTAACATCGGTCTCGATCCATTAGCAACACTCGTCGCTCTATTTGTCGGCTTTAAACTTTTTGGCTTTTTAGGATTAATCATCGGCCCAGTCACCTTAGTACTACTTAATACATTACACAAAGCTAATGTCTTCCATGACTTGTGGAAATATATTAAAGGTTCACCTTCAAAATAATAGTTTCTAATTCATACACAACAAAAAACTTACATGTAATCAGTGGGAAATTCCCACTGATTATTCCTTGTACTTATTTTTCATACTCATTACATAAAACAAGAGAATTGCACTCAAAAAAGATAATTCTCTTGTTTTTTTGCATAAAAAACGCATATTTCGTGGTGCTTTTACATATTTATTCTATTTATTTTATAATTATTATTTACATTTATTACTTTTTATGTAAATGAATAATTATACAAAATAGCATAAAATAAGACTTCAACTAACAATCTCCGCCTTTTTATATGAATTTTTTACACCAATCGTTCCTTTATATAAGAAAGCAAAACTTTAATTTAGCAGCGTTTCCCTCCATCTTATTCATCTAAATTAATAGCACTAAAAAATCACAAGTTTAATCGAAGCACAACAAGAGTTCAAATGAAAATTATATAGCAAATATAATGAGCAGACGTTTTGTTCATCCCCACTCATCATTCGCCCCACATCAGACACTTACGAGCAGCCCAATTTCGAGATAGAAATTCCACCCCACAAATAGCGTGGTAAAACAAAGCTTCAATTAGAAAGTTCCTCTCCTCTTACAAGACAAAAAATAGCACTTAGATTTCTACAATCTAAGTGCTATTTCTGAATAATAATAGTAGAGTTCTTTCTAAATTTCCATTCCATCCACTTCATAACAAGCGGCTTCAATAAAGCTCTCGTAATAGGGATCACGCAGATAAACCCTAGCACATCTGTCACATACCCAGGAAGCACTAAGAGAATACCTCCTACAAATACAAAAATACCATCTAGTACCGCCTCACCTGGCATTTCCCCTCTATTCAACTTAGATTGAATCTCTCCAAGCACTTTAAACCCTTGTCTTTTCGCCAAATACACACCTACAACACCTGTAAATACAATCATAGCGAACGTAGACCATAAACCTATTACATGACTTGATCCAATTAAGACCGTAATCTCAATCGCTGGTATTAAAATAAACAAGAATAGTAACCATTTCATAGTTCTACACCTCTCTCACATCTCACTTTTAATGCCCTCACAACGCCTATATACATCATATGAAATATAGATATCCTTTCATATTAAAACCCATAACAAACAGCTTTTAAAAGCAATTCTAGGCGCTTTAAGCTAATTCTATCTCGTTTTTGTGTAAAAAAAAAAGAGAAGGACTCCGATCCTTCTCTCCGTATTACTTATAGCACTTCCGCATGTCCATTATAAACAATTCCGCGTGCTGCATCAACTGTTACTTCTTGGCCATTTTTTAAAGTTGCTGTTACGCCGTTTACACCAACGATAACAGGAATACCGATTGATACGCCTACAACAGCTGCATGGCTCGTTAAGCCACCTTCTTCTACAACTAAAGCCGCAGCTTTTTCGATTGCAGGAATCATATCTTTATCAGTGCTTGTTGTAACAAGGATATCACCTTCGTTTACGTTCGCTACAGCTTCAGCAGCTGTTTTTGCTACAACTACTTTACCTTTTGCAGCTTTACGACCGATTCCTTGTCCTTTAGCAATTTCTTCACCAACAACGTGGATTTTCATTAAGTTTGTTGTACCAGTTTCAGCAACTGGAACACCCGCAGTAATCACTACAGTATCTCCAAGTCCGATTAGACCTGCATCCATACCTGTTTGAATTGCTGTATCTAACATTTCGTCAGTTGAAGCTGCGCGCTTCTCAGCCATAAATGCTTGTACACCCCAAACAAGTGCAAGACGACGTCCTACTTGCTCGTCAGATGTTACAGCTACGATTGGAGATTTTGGACGGTATTTAGAGATCATTTTCGCAGTATATCCACTTTCTGTTGGAGCTACGATTGCAGCTACATCAAGAGCAAGTGCTGTATGCGCAACAGATTGGCTAATTGCATCTGTAATTGTTGGAGTGAACTCTTTAATACGTTTTTTGAACATATCTTCATATTGTAATGATTTTTCAACACGTACCGCAATGTTAGCCATCATTGTTACCGCTTCTACTGGGTATTGTCCAGCAGCTGTTTCACCTGAAAGCATGATTGCATCTGTACCATCGAAGATTGCGTTAGCTACGTCACTTGCTTCCGCACGAGTTGGACGTGGGTTACGTTGCATAGAATCTAACATTTGTGTTGCAGTAATAACTGGTTTACCTAACACGTTACATTTTTTAATTAGACGTTTTTGTACTAACGGTACTTCTTCTGGTGGAATTTCTACACCCATGTCACCACGAGCTACCATTAAACCGTCAGAAACTTCTAAGATTGAATCGATGTTGTCGATACCTTCTTGGTTTTCGATTTTTGGTACGATTTGGATGTATTGAGCGTTATGCTCTTCTAATAATTCACGGATTTCTAATACGTCAGACGCTTTACGTACGAATGAAGCTGCAATGAAATCAACTTTTTGCTCGATACCGAAGATGATATCTTTTACGTCTTTTTCAGTGATACCAGGAAGCTTAATGCTTACGTTTGGTACGTTAACACCTTTTTTATTTTTTACAGTTCCGCTGTTAAGAACTTTTGTACGGATGTTTCCGTCAGCTTTTTCGATTACTTCTAGTTCGATAAGACCGTCATCGATTAGAATACGAGAACCTGGGTCTACATCGTCATAAAGACCAGCATAAGATACAGAGAACTTCTCTGCAGTACCTAATACTTGCTCAGTAGAAAGAACTACTTCTGCACCTGTTACAAGCTCAGCTTGTCCGTCTACGAAGTCGTGAGTACGGATTTCTGGACCTTTTGTATCAAGTAAGATACCAACTGTTTTACCAGTTTTCTTTGAAGCTTCACGAATGTTTTTAATACGAGCTCCGTGCTCTTCATGGCTACCATGAGAGAAGTTTAAACGAGCAACGTTCATACCTGCTTCGATTAATTGCTCTAATTTTTCAATACTTTCACTAGCAGGACCTATAGTACATACAATTTTAGTTTTACGCATATTGCACCTCCGAAAATTATGAAACCGTTCCCAAATATCTGACATTACGCCGATTAGATGGATAATTCTTTAGATAATTGATACATATCTTTATCGATTGTATGCTTTTGAGCTAACGCTTCGATAATATCATGATCAACAAGTTTGTTATCTTGAATACCTACACAACGTCCACCTTTACCAGCAATTAACAATTCAACTGCTCTTGCGCCAAGACGACTTGCTAATACACGGTCTTGTGCACTTGGTGATCCACCACGTTGTACGTGACCTAATACAGTTACACGAGTATCAAAGTTTGTTGCTTCTTCAATGTGCTTACCGATGTCAATTGCACTTCCAACACCTTCAGCTACAACGATAATACTGTGTTTTTTACCACGTTCACTACCACGCTTCAGACGAGCGATAACATCATCCATGTCATACTCTTCTTCTGGAATTAAGATTGTTTCCGCACCATCAGCTAAACCAGCCCATAATGCGATATCACCAGCGTGACGTCCCATTACTTCGATAACATATGTACGTTCATGAGATGTAGCTGTGTCACGAATTTTATCAATTGCATCAATAACAGTGTTTAAAGCTGTATCGAAACCAATTGTGAAGTCTGTTCCAGGGATATCATTGTCGATTGTACCTGGTACACCAACACATGGGAATCCTTGTTCAGTTAATTTTTTAGCGCCTTGGTAAGAACCATCTCCACCAATAACAACAAGTCCTTCGATACCGTGTTTCTTTAATTGCTCGATACCTTTTAGTCGTACTTCTGGATCTTTAAACTCAGGACATCTTGCTGTATATAATTTTGTACCACCGCGGTGGATAATATCGCCAACAGAACCAAGTTCTAATTTTTCAATGTGACCAGAAATTAATCCAGCGTATCCATGGTAAATACCATATACTTCAATATCATGGAAAATCGCTTTACGAACAACTGCACGAATGGCAGCATTCATACCAGGTGAATCTCCACCACTTGTTAATACACCAATACGTTTCATTTGTACTCACCTCATAAAGATTATTTGCCTTATAATAAAATAACACGAAAAAATATAAAAATACAATGGAGAAGATGTGTCTTTTCATAATAAAAACGTGCATTCGCGAAGTGGAACGCACGCTTTTCTTATTTTATCCAAATGGAAGCGTTTGAAAACGAAACTTGCCCAATTTTCATATATTTTTCATAACGTTTTTCGATTAATTCATCTTTCGAAATTCCGTTTAATTGTTCAAAAGTTTTTCGAATCATTAAATCTATATTTTCTGACTGTTTCAAAATATTACGGTGAGCTCCGCCTCTTGCTTCTGGAATAATTTCGTCAATTACACCTAATTCTTTCAAATCTGCTGCTGTAATTTTCATTGCCTCTGCAGCTTCCTTTGCTTTTCCTGCATCTTTCCAAAGAATTGCCGCTGCACCCTCTGGTGTAATAACAGAATAAGTGGAATTTTCTAGCATATGAATGTAATCTCCTACTCCAAGACCTAGCGCACCACCACTACCGCCTTCACCAATAACGATACAAATAACTGGTACCGTTAAACCTGCCATCTCAAATAGGTTGCGGGCAATAGCTTCACTTTGTCCACGTTCTTCAGCTGCTTTACCAGGATAAGCTCCCTTCGTATCGATGAAACAAATAATAGGACGATTAAACTTTTCCGCTTGTTTCATGAGACGCAGTGCTTTTCGATATCCTTCTGGATGAGGCATTCCAAAGTTACGGCGAATATTTTCTTTCGTATCTTTTCCGCGCTGATGCCCAATTACAGTTACAGGCATCCCTTTATATTTCGCAATGCCGCCGACAATCGCTGCATCATCGCCAAATAGACGATCTCCATGACATTCGAAAAAATCAGTAAATAAGTGCTCAATATAATCGAGCGTTGTCGGTCGTTCTGCATGACGAGCAATTTGAACACGGTCCCATACTTTTAGATTGCCGTATATATCTTCCTCTAAATTTTCTAGCTTTTCTTCCAAAATACGAATCTCCTCACTGAAGTCCATCTGGCTGTTTTTCGTATAGTCTTTCAGTTCACGAATCTTATTTCTTAGCTCAACAACTGGTTTTTCAAATTCTAGCTCTGCCATACAGCCATTTCCCCTCCTTGATGAACTTCTAAAATCTTGCGAAGCGATTCTCTCATATCATCACGATGCACCACCGCATCTAATTGACCATGATCTAGTAAGAATTCTGCCGTTTGGAAATCTTCCGGTAGTTTCTCACGCACCGTTTGTTCAATTACACGTCTACCAGCAAATCCGATAAGTGCACCTGGTTCTGCAAGATTATAATCACCAAGTGAAGCGAAACTCGCTGAAACCCCGCCCGTCGTTGGGTGAGTCATAACAGAAATAAATAATCCTCCTGCATTACTATGCTTTTTCAAAGCTACGCTTGTTTTTGCCATTTGCATTAAACTTAATATCCCTTCTTGCATACGGGCACCACCCGAAGCAGTAAAGATAATAAATGGAACTTGTAAGTCGTACGCCTTTTCAACCGCACGGGCGATTTTTTCTCCTACTACAGAGCCCATGCTCCCCATTCGAAAACGAGAATCCATTACTGCAACAACAACAAGCATGTCATCAATTGTTCCTTCACCAGTTACAACCGCTTCGTTCAATTCAGTCTTCTTACGATCGCTCTCTAGTTTCTCTTCATAACCTGGAAACTCGAGTGGATTTAATGAAACCATTTCTTTGTCATACTCACGGAATGACCCTTCGTCCAATATACTATCAAGACGTTCCCATGCATTCATAGGATGATGATATCCACAATTCACACATACTTTTAAATTTTTTAGAAGTTCTTTCGTATACATGATTTTTTTACATTCCGGACATTTTGTCATAACGCCATCTGGTACATCTTTTCGTACTTGTTCTGAAGGTATTGCAGCGTACTTTTTCTTTTTCACGAATAAATCTCTTAGCACAATTTGACCCCCTTCGTTGAGAGCTAAGGTTAGCGTAAGAAGAAAATGGGGCTAACACCAAAGTTTGATGTTAGCCTTATCTTCTCAATCTGTCTAATAACCTCACTCTTTACGTTTAACTTTAACCGCTACGCGGTAGAATGTTTGTCATAACGTGTCATGGTCATTTCGACAAATTTTATACATTACGAGTGAAACTGTATATTCTCTACTAATTCATCGTAAATTTTTAGTGCATCATTTTCTTGTTTTTCTTCCAAAGTAGCGTAAAGCTTTCTATACATATCGATAGAATCTCTTGAAACTTTACAAGAAAGCGTTGATACGTAATCATTTACGATCATCCAAATGCGATATAGTAAATAATTATCGACTTGTTCAATAAGTGTTTTAAAGAACGTTTGATGAAGCATTGGAATTGAGTTTTCGTTTCCTTCGAGCACTTGATGTAATTTACTTAGCACTTTAGAAAACGTTTCTTTCGGTAAATTACATACAATTCGAATCATATCTTTCTCGAGTAACCGTTTCGTTTGTAATAAATCACGAATTGTTTTCTCATCTTGCAATAAGAACGGAGCAATTAATTGTACAAGACCGTTATCATAAAAGTTTCGAATAAACGTCCCTTCACCACGTCTCGTTTCAATCAATCCTACCAGTTCTAAAGCACGCAATGCTTCTCTTACAGAGGAACGTCCTACGTTTAAGCGTGAACTTAACTCACGCTCAGACGGCAAACGATCCCCCGCCACCAATCCATCCTCTTCCATAATGGAACGGATTTTTTTTACAATTTCGAGATATACTTTTGTATTTGATGATGTCAATGGAAATTCCTCGCTTATTCTTTACCAATCAGCGCTAATTGTTTTGTTTTTTCAGCGATCTCATTTGGATCTACTTGACGGCGAGCTACTCCTGTCTCCATTGCTGCTTTTGCAACGTAAGCCGCTACTTGAGGCGCTACACGCGCGTCAAATGGTGCCGGAATGATATAGTCTGCATTTAACTCATCTTCTGCTACAAGCTCAGCAATAGCCTGTACAGCTGCCATCTTCATTTCTTCGTTAATTTGTGTCGCATGTACGTCAAGTGCACCGCGGAAAATACCAGGGAACGCCAGTACATTATTTACTTGGTTCGGGAAGTCAGAACGACCTGTTCCAACAACAGCTGCGCCCGCTGCTTTTGCCAATTCTGGCATAATTTCTGGAACTGGATTCGCCATTGCAAAAATAATCGCATCGTCATTCATTGTACGAACCATCTCTTCTGTTAATGCACCTTCTGCAGATACACCAATGAATACGTCCGCACCTTGTACAACATCAGCTAAAGAACCTTCTATACGATTCTTATTTGTATATTTTGCAACTTCATCCTTCACCGGATTCATACCTGTAGGACGACCATCATAGATTGCGCCTTTACGGTCACACATAATAATGTCGCGTACACCATAGCGATATAAAAGTTTAATAATTGCAATACCTGCTGCACCTGCGCCATTTGCGACAACTTTAATGTCAGACATTTTCTTTCCAACTAATTTCAGTGCATTTACAAGACCTGCTACTGTTACAATAGCTGTTCCGTGTTGATCATCATGGAAGATAGGAATATTTGTTTCTTTTTTCAAACGCTCTTCAATAATGAAGCAGTTTGGTGCTGCGATATCTTCTAAGTTAACGCCGCCAAAAGTTGGCTCCATTAATTTTACAGTTTCAACAATTTTATCTACATCGTTTGTATTTAAGGCAATTGGGAATGCATCTACACCAGCAAAGCTCTTGAATAATACAGCTTTACCTTCCATTACTGGAAGAGATGCTTCAGGTCCAATGTTACCAAGACCAAGTACAGCTGTTCCATCTGTCACAACTGCTACCATATTTCCCTTCATCGTATATTCATATACCTTACTTTTATCGTCATAAATTTCTTTACAAGGTTCTGCAACCCCTGGAGAATATGCAAGACTTAAATCTTTTGCATTTTCTACTTTTACTTTTGATACAGTTTCTAATTTTCCTTGATGCACTTTATGCATGTGAAGTGCTTCTTCACGAAGTGTTGACAAACTATCCACTCTCCTCAAATTATTCTTGCTGATATCAATTTCTCCAAGTGGTCTGACCACGAACACTACTACTATAATAATCGAAGTGTAGGGAAATTGTCCATTATATTTTCACAACTACATTTTCTTCCCCGACAATTTCACGAAGTGCTCCTAAACATTCTTCACTTGGATGAATCGATAAACTCCGAGATAATTGTACCATTTTATGTTCCTTTTCATAATAAATTAGTACTTTCGCAAAACCTGAATAGTCGAACAATATTTTCGTAACCCGATTTAAAAGCTTTTTCTCATACTGAGATGGCAATTTCACGTAAACAGATGCGTCTTTCTTTTCTTCATAAACATCCATTTCCTCTAGCGGATATAGTCCATTTACAATCCATTGAAGCTTATGATTTCTTAGCTCAATCGTACCGTCAACTAAAACAATTGCTCCTTCTTGCAACTTATCCGAGAAATGTATATACGTTTCCGGGAAGAGGACCGCTTCCATTTCATCATTTTGATCACAGAATGTAATAAATGCCATCTTTTGAAACTTTTTCGTACGAATCACTCTAACACTTGTTATATACACAATCGCTCTTTGTACTTTTTTCTTGTGTCGCATCGCCTGAGCGAGAGATGGAATTTCTAATTCTTTTGCTAACTTCACATACTGCGCTGTCGGATAACTTGATAAATAAAAGCCAAGTGCTTCCTTCTCTTTATTTAGTTGTTCAATAAAAGATAGCTCTTCTCCTTGTACATATTTTGATTTTGGAACAGCATCTCCTAAATCACGTGCGAGATTCGCGTACTCTAACGCCCCTTTAATACTTTTCCATAAATTCGTTCTCGAAACACCAAAATCATCAAAACATCCCGACCAGACGAAAGCTTCTAAATTACGCTCCGTTACGAACTTTGACGGCATACGGAGACAAAATTCAAATAAATCTTCGAACATTTTTTTCTCTCGTTCTTCTAATAATGCCGTCACTGTAGCCATTCCAATATTTCGGATCGAAAGTAAACTGTAACGTATCGCATTCCCTTCTATTTGGAAGTTATAACCACTTCTCTGAAGAGACGGCGGCAAAACGTGAAAACCTTTCCGCTTCGTTTCTCGTATATACTGTACAATCTTATCTTCATTTCCAATTGCGCTTGATAATAATGCCGTCATAAATTCCAGCGTATAGTTCGCTTTCAAATAGGCAAGCTGATATCCAATCATACTGTAAGCTACAGCGTGACTTCGGTTAAAACCGTAATTCGCAAATCTTACAATTAAATCATAAATTTTCTCTGCGGATGTCTCATTGTATCCATTTCCCAAACATCCTTGGACGAAATGCTTACGTTCCTGATCTAAAATATCACGATTTTTTTTACTCACCGCACGGCGCAGTAAATCTGCTTCTCCAAGCGAAAACCCTGCTAACTTCGATGCAATTTGCATAATTTGTTCTTGGTATACAATGACGCCGTATGTTCTTTCTAAAATTGGCTTTAAATCCGGATGTAAATATTCGATTTTTCTTTTTCCATGTTTCGATTCAATAAAAGTCGGTATCTGTTCCATCGGTCCTGGTCTGTATAACGAGTTAACAGCTACGATATCTTCAAACTCATTCGGTTTTAACCCGCGAAGTACATTTCGCATACCGCCTGACTCAAGCTGGAATACACCTGTTGTATCTCCTCTCCCTAATAATTGGAACGTCTTTTCATCTTGAAGAGGTAAGTTTCTTATATCGATTTCTTTCCCTGTTTTGTTCGCGATAAATTTTATAATATTTTCAAGTAACGTTAAATTACGTAATCCTAAAAAGTCCATCTTAAGCAACCCAAGTTCTTCTAGCGCATCGGCTGGATATTGCGTAACATAAACATCGTTATGTCCTTCTTGAATTGCTACACTGCCTGTTAGCGGTTCTTGACTCATAATAACACCAGCCGCATGAATAGACGTATGACGTGGTAAACCTTCTACACGTTTTGCGATTTCAAACACACGCTCATGCAAAAGATTCCCTTGTATAAACTCACGAAGTGATTGTGATTCTTCATATGCATCTTTTAATGTTATACCAAGCTTTGATGGGATAAGTTTTGAAAATATATCAATATCTCGCGGCGGAAGCCCCATTACGCGAGCAATGTCTCTAATTGCCGCTTTTGCTGCAAGCGTACCAAACGTTACAATTTGCGCAACACGGAGCTGACCGTATTTATCTTTCACATAGCGAATCATCTCATCACGTCTTACGTCTGGAAAATCAATATCAATATCGGGAAGCGTCACACGTTCAGGATTTAAAAACCTTTCAAATAATAGATCGTATTCAATTGGATCAATATCTGTAATTTCTAATACGTATGAAACGAGTGAACCAGCTGCCGATCCACGACCTGGTCCTGTTAGAATATAATTTTCATGTGCATACTTCATAAAATCCCATACGATGAGGAAATAATCACTAAATCCCATACGAGAAATAACATTTAATTCATGATCCAAACGCTTTATATGCACTTCTTTCGGTTCACCATATCGTTTCCGCAAACCTTCTTCACAAACACGACGCAAGTATATATCACTCGTTTCATTAGACGGAACAGGAAACTTCGGAAGTTGATTTACATGGAACAGTATTTCTACTTGGCAACGCTCTGCAATTTTTATTGTATTTTGGATTGCTTCCGGCGCATGGGAAAATAGTGCTTCCATTTCATCCGATGACTTTAAATAATACTGATCTGTTTTCAGCCTCGGCCTATCTGGATCAGTCATTTTCGTTCCACTTTCAACAGATAGTAAACATTCGTGAACAAGCGCGTCACTTTGATTGATATAGCGCACATCATTTGTTGCAACGACTGGAATATTAACCCTACTAATAAATTCAGGTAGTTTCTCTTGTAAAAGCAACTCATCTTGAATCGCATGATGCTGCAAACTCATATAAAAATGGCCGAACATATTTTGATACGTGCGAGCTACTTCTTCAGCCTGACTCTCATTGTCTTCTAGTAATAATTGCTCAATTTCGCCATCTTTACCTGGTGAAATAGCAATTAATCCTTTCGCATAATGCGCAAGCCACTTCTTAGGAATACCTTCTTTGGACTTTGTCATAATACTGCTAGAAATCTTTAATAAATTTTGGTAGCCTATTTCATTCTCAGCAAGTAATACAAGCGGATAAGACCTTTCTTCTTCTTCACTAAAAATAGAAGCGGTTAATCCAATAACAGGCTGTATACCATGTTTCTTACATGCTTTATAAAACGGAATAACACCATACATAACATTTTCATCCGTAATAGCCAGCGATGAAAAACCAAGTTCTTTCGCCCTGACTACAAGCTCATCAATTTTACAAGCACTTTTTAATAAACTAAAAACGGTTTGACATTGTAAATGCACAAACTTCACTGTTGTACCCTCTCTTTACCTATTTGACTACTTTTATTATAGGTGATGAGGAAAGCGGAAATCAAAACATACTTCTTATACTTTGTCCATATATATGAAGAAGAAAGGGGAATGACGATGGATGTAAGAGAACATACTTTTTTCTCTCTGCTTATTATTAGTTATTTTATTGCCTTTGGGGTTATACTTGGCGGTTCATTAATTGGTGGATTTGGTGCGTTTCTTATTGGAAAACCAGCTCTAACTTACATTAATCAATTCGCCCAAAATTTAAGAATTTGGGCACTCGTTGCAGCAATCGGCGGAACATTCGATACCTTTTATAGCTTCGAAAGAAGTTTCTTTGGCGGAGATATGAAAGATATCGTAAAACAAATTCTCCTTATTTTTTTCGCAACTGGTGGTATGCAAACAGGTCTCATTATTATTAAATGGCTAACGCAGGAACATGTATGAGAGTACCAAGTGCTAATACAGCAAAAAGATGGTACTTAGTATTAGCTGGGGCTGCTGTTGGAGGCGTTTTGAGCTGGTTTATTTTTTTGTACATATACGGTGTTTTTCAAGAAGAACAAGCTAGTAAAATAGCAGAACAAAGAGAAATTATAGAAAAACAAGAAGCAAAGCTCCACGTCCTTCTCGAAGATCAAGAAAAATTGAATACTGAAAATAAACGGCTCTTAACCATTCAAGAGATTAAAATAAAACTTATCAATCGAGAAAAATACGATTTAGACAATCTCACACTCGAAAATATGACTACATCTATCCATAATGATCTCCAACATCTTTTAACGAAAAACATTCAAAGTATCGCAAAAAATAAAGACCTACTTAAAAAGGTAATCGAAAATAAAACGTACAAACATTACGATCGGCTATACCGTTTTAAAGTCGATACAATATCTTTTGATACAGTGCTTGAAATTAGCATTACTATAGAGAAAGAAAAATAAAGAAGGAGGGCTTTAGCACCGCTCCTTCTTTTCGTTCTAACATATAGTCTCTTATTTACAAATCTCACGTAAATCAGCAAAAAGACGATCCGCTTCTTCCCAAGAAGATGCCTTCGCACCAGAAGCCATCGGATGCCCCCCGCCGTTATATTGCATTGCTAATTTGTTTATAACTGGTCCTTTTGAACGAAGACGAACACGAATTACGTCGTCTTCCTCTAAAAATAGAACCCAGGCCTTTAATCCATCAATATTGCCAAGCGCTCCAACAACACCAGATGCTTCAGAAGGAAGTACATCAAACTCTTCTAATACTTCTTTCGTTAATTTAATGTAAGCTGCTCCTTCTTCTACCATCGTAAAGTTTTGTAAAATATAACCGTTTAAACGAGCAATTTTTTCTTTTGTCTTATACATTTCATTGTATAAATCTGTGAATTTCACACCCATATCAACAAGCTCACTTACGTAACGAAGTGTTTTGGCTGTCGTATTTGGGAATAAGAAACGACCTGTATCTCCAACAATTCCTGCTAAAATAAGGCGAGCTGCTTCTTTTGTTATTTTTAATCCTTTATCTTTTCCATAGTTATAAAACTCATAAATCAGTTCACTTGTAGAACTCGCTGTCGTATCTACCCACGTAATATCTCCATATGGATCTTCATTTGGATGATGATCAATTTTAATTAACATCTTCCCTTTTGTATAGCGTTGATCGTCAACACGTTCTTGATTCGCAGTATCACAAACAATAACAAGCGCATTTTCGTATACACTATCTTCAATATCATCCATTACTCGTAAGTATGCTAGTGACGGTTCATTGTACCCAACCGTATAAATATTTTTCTCTGGAAACGATTCTTGTAGAATTGTACCAAGACCCCCCTGTGAACCTAACGCATCTGGATCCGGACGCACGTGGCGATGAATAATAATTGTATCAAACTCTTTAATTGCTTCTAAAATTTGCTCATGCATATGTATAATCTCCTTTTTAATCAACTTCTTCACTTTATCCTCCATTATAACGGAAAGTATTTCATACATGCGAACAATTGCTTTATAATAAAAGTTAGAAAGTTTAGATATTTCTTTTTCTTTTCTATTATTTTTCATAAAGCGATGGGAGTGTTCATTATGCCAGTATTAGTCTTCTGTATTATCGTCTCATTTATGTTGTACCTCTTTTACAAAACAAAATACTTTCGTACAAACCGCCCAATGGAGAAAGGTTGGCTCTCAGGAAAATCCGCAATGGCACTCGGTTCATTCGTTTTATTTTTCGGGATAAACCAATTCTTTTTAGAACTTTCAACCGCTCGTATTATCGTTGGTGTTTTATTCGTTCTATTTGGTAGTGCAAGTGTATTTAACGGGTTTCGCCAATACAAACATTTCTTGCCATTAGCAGTTAAAGAAGCCGAAGTCTATGAAGCAACATAAAAAAGCATCAATATTGTGATGCTTTTTTATGTTGCTTCACTTTCAAAATCATATATGCAACAAACGCAGATGGTATATTAAATGGGTTACCTTGTACATGAAAATGTAATTGTTCTTCTTCAAAAGACATTTTTTCATATAGCTCTCGCTGAGATAATCCTGTCTTTTCCTTTTTTTCATGTAAACCTTGTAAATATAAATATTGAATAGGTATCATTACAAGAAAGTAAAATAATGCGATACTACCAAAAAAAAGTACGGCTGACGACATAATGCATACCACCTTTCATAATTCCATTTTCTTACAATATAATCATAACACAATATACAACTGAATTGAATTATTATTCTGTCTTTTCTCACGTTACTTTTCCACTCCATCCCATACATATTTCACTAAAACTCCCATCTAAAATCATGCCTTTCAAATTTAAAACAACAAAAAAGATGGAACAAATCAAAACGATTTGTTCCATCTTTTTATTTATCGATTAACTGAACCATAAGTAATGCTTTTCCAACAACATTACCTTCATGATGCACCTCTACATCGACCTTACCAAATTTACGTCCAATTTCTAATACTTTCGGATGAACAGATACAACATTATCAATTTGAACCGGCTTTACGAAATAAATCGTTAAGTTTTCAACAATTAAATCGCTTTTCTTTTGCGCACGAATGACGCGATTTGTCGCTTCTGTCACAATTGTTGCAAATACACCGTACGATAACGTTCCGATTGAGTTCGTCATTTGCGGCGTCACCGAAAATTGATATAGATGCTCATTCTTCGCTTCTTTTGGCGTCATAAATTGATTCGTTACAATATCATCAATGGTTTCTCCAACTTGCGGCTGACGTTGAATCATTTGCAGTGCCTGAAGTACATCTTGACGGCTAATAATACCTTGCAGTTTATTTCCTTCCTCAACGACAGGAAGTAATTCAATTCCTTCCCACACCATCATACGTGCCGCAGCTGCGACAGACATTTTACCGTTCACTGTAATTGGGTGCTTTGTCATTACTTTATCAATTGGTGTTTCTTTCGCTACTCCGATCATATCTTTTGAAGTTACGATTCCTAGCACTTTGTTACTTTCATCAACAATCGGATATCTTCCGTGCATCGTCTCTTCATTATAGGCATGCCATTGCTGCACTGTATCACTCGGCTTTAAATATAACGTTTCTTCAATTGGCGTTAAAATATCTTCAACGAGTACAATTTCTTTCTTAATAAGCTGATCGTAAATCGCACGGTTAATTAACGTTGCAACTGTAAAGGTATCGTAACTACTTGAAATAATCGGCAGTTTTAATTCATCTGCTAATTTCTTCACATGATCTTCCGTATCAAATCCGCCCGTAATTAATACAGCGGCTCCAGTTTCTAACGCTAATTGATGTGCGTTCGTACGGTTACCAATAATGAGTAAATTCCCAGCTTCTGTATAGCGCATCATCGCTTCTAATTTCATAGCTCCGATTACGAATTTATTTAATGTTTTATGTAGTCCTTCTCTGCCCCCAAGTACTTGACCATCGACAATGTTAACGACTTCTGCATATGTCAGTTTTTCGATATTCTCTTTCTTCTTCTGTTCAATTCGAATTGTTCCGACACGTTCAATTGTACTAACATATCCTTTATTTTCTGCATCTTTAATTGCACGGTAAGCTGTCCCTTCACTTACACTCAAATCTTTCGCGATTTGTCTTACAGAAATTTTATGGCCTACTGGCAGGCTATTAATATGTTCTAAAATTTGGTTATGCTTGGTAGCCAAATGGTTTCACCATACTTTCTTTTCCCTAAATTCTTCATGTGTTGTACTTTTAGTATACTATATTTTCAAAACTGTTACACTCTCTCTTTGCATACCTGTACTATTTTTTTTATAACAAAATGTCTCTTGCATTCCACCATTCATTCTATTACAACAATGTAATGCTATTGTCATCTCATTCGATAGTTCGTACACTTAATTACTTATACAATTAAGACAAGAAATAAAACAAAGGAGCGAACACATGATGAAAAAATTTTTAGAGGTTGTAGGTGCTGTATTTTTAGCTTTCGTAGATGGGAAAAAAGTTGCAATGGAATTGAATGAAACACCTGAACAACCACGTACCAAAAGAAAAGAATCACCAAAACAAATACAAGCATTAAAAGCTGTCCTACACACATAAAAAACCCTTCACTTTTCTTTTTCAAATGAAGGGTTTCTTTTCTATAGTGTAATACTTTCTCCAGCTTCTAATACTTTCCCTGTACAATTTTGTAGCTTTTCTACAAATTGATATGGATCTTGTTCAATAACTGGGAACGTATTATAATGCATCGGTACAACAGTTTTCGCATTAATCCATTTTGCCGCTAGTACAGCATCTTCTGGTCCCATTGTGAAATTATCACCAATTGGTAAAAATGCTAGATCAACTTTATTTAATTCCCCAATTAACTTCATATCAGAGAATAGTGCAGTATCTCCTGCGTGGTATACAGTTTTCTCTTCTGCTGTAAATAAAATACCTGCTGGCATACCTGTATATGTAATCGTCTTATTTGCTTCATCAATATAACTAGAGCCGTGGAATGCTTGTGTAAACTTCACTTTTCCGAAGTCAAATTCATGTGAACCACCAATATGCATCGGGTGTGTATTTACACCTTGCCAACTTAAAAATGTTGCTAGTTCAAATGGTGCTACAACAACTGCATTATTTTTCTTCGCAAGTTCTACTGTATCTCCAACATGATCACCGTGTCCATGCGATAAAAGGATTGCATCCACTTTTACATCTTCAGCTTTTAAATCTGTTTTCGGATTACCTGTTAAAAACGGGTCAATTAAAATAACTTTTCCATTCGCCTCAATTTTCACAACTGAATGTCCATGATAAGATACTTTCATTATTACATTCCTCCCCTATTCACATTCTCACTTTTTATTCTACATGATTTTTCAATCCCCTGTCTTTTCTAACATCTATTTACTTGTCATAACGCTTTCTTCCGAGTTAAAGTTATATTTGTAATTAAATATCTCGGGGGTGCCAATCGATGAATGCTAGATTAGAAAATTTAATGCAATGGCTAAAAGAAAAAAACGTAGAAGCTGCGTTCTTAACTTCTACACCGAACGTCTTCTACATGACAAACTTCCACTGTGAACCACACGAAAGACTTCTTGGTATGTTTGTATTCCAAGAAAAAGAACCTATTTTAATTTGCCCTAAAATGGAAGAAGGCCAAGCACGTAACGCTGGCTGGGCACATGAAATTATCGGATTTACTGATACTGACAGACCATGGGATATGATTGCAAAAGCAATTAAAGACCGCGGCATCAATGCAAATGCAGTTGCAATTGAAAAAGAACATTTAAACGTAGAGCGCTACGAAGAATTAACGAAATTATTCCCAAATGCAGCTTTCAAATCAGCTGAGGAGAAAGTTCGCGAACTTCGTTTAATTAAAGATGAAAAAGAACTTTCTATTTTACGCGAAGCAGCTAAAATGGCGGACTATGCTGTTGAAGTTGGTGTAAATGCAATTAAAGAAAACCGCAGCGAGCTAGAAGTATTAGCAATTATTGAACACGAATTAAAAACAAAAGGCATACATAAAATGTCATTTGATACGATGGTATTAGCAGGTGCGAACTCTGCTCTTCCACACGGTATTCCTGGCGCAAACAAAATGAAACGCGGCGATTTCGTACTATTTGATTTAGGCGTAATCATTGATGGTTATTGCTCTGATATTACACGTACAGTAGCATTCGGTGAGATTTCTGAAGAGCAAACTCGCATTTACAACACTGTACTTGCTGGACAACTACAAGCAGTTGAAGCATGTAAACCAGGTGTTACACTTGGCGCAATCGATAACGCTGCTCGTTCTGTTATCGCAGATGCAGGTTACGGAGACTTCTTCCCGCACCGACTTGGTCATGGACTTGGAATTAGCGTACACGAATATCCAGATGTAAAAGCTGGTAACGAGTCTCCATTAAAAGAAGGTATGGTCTTCACAATCGAACCTGGTATTTATGTACCAAACGTAGGTGGCGTTCGTATTGAAGATGATATTTACATCACAAAAGACGGATCAGAAATTTTAACGAAATTCCCGAAAGAATTACAATTTGTAAAATAATAAAAAAGGCAGCTTGATTGCTGCCTTTTTTATTTCTCTACTATTTCAAATTTCTCTACAATCATTTTTGCTGGATAGCTTTCAAGTGTTTGAGAAGACCATACTTTTATTTTATCCCCTGTTTTTAACTGTTTATATGCGTCTTTGTCCTTAAAGCTCAAGACTATATGTGCTGGATGATCTTTATTCATTTGTTGTTCTATATAATGTTGCAACTCTACTTTTGTTTTAAACGTTTTATCATCGGCAAAAAACACCGTGTCATTTCTTAATATAATATACCCTTCTTTTACCGTTACTTGCTCTACTTGTTTTGTATCACACGCTGATAATACGACTAGAAATACACTTAAAAACATAACAATTTTCATATGCCTATTCATTTTTAACCCCTTACTCTAGGCTATTTCAAATTTAGCACCATCTTCTCCTCATACTTATCATCCCATTTCATCACAATCTCTATTGGTTCATCTTTAGAGATAGGCGCGCAACTTACACAAGAAGACTTCATTTCAACCTTTGCTCCTCTATGAACTTCTGACGTTTGTGTCATTGTACTAAAGGCTCCATTAATAGCAATCTCTAAATTCTTAAATTCTGTATTCCCATCTCCGCCCTTATACTGAAATGTAAACATTCCATCTTCACTATCATCCTTAATATGGCCTTTATATTGTCCCGTCCAACTTTTGCTCTCGCTAGAAAAAGTAACATACGAAATGGAACAGCTTCCTAAAAAGAAAATACTAATGAAAAAGAATAATGCTCTCTTCATAATGCCCCCCTCCATTCAAAAGCACTTATTTATTGTCTATTTCTTCCTTTAAATATTATTAAAAAAAGAAGGCCACTCAAAAAGTGCCTTCTTCTATTTCACTAATATTTAATTGAAATTTCACGATCCAAACTGAGAAAAGGTGGACAAGAAGCGCAAACGCCATACATGCTCCGCTTAAAAAAGTTAGTATAGGATGCGAATACACGTGCCCTAATCCATAGGATATCGCCACGAAAAACATAGTTATGTAAATATAAATTGCTCCATGTATTTGCCTCATATAAACCTCCTTTTCCCATAGTATAACATAAGTTTTCTGATTATTCACATTAATAGACTGTAATTAATATTTCTCAACTGTTACACCTCTAACAGCAGCCTTAATATATGGTGCTCCTTGTAAACTTTGTAAATCCTCTATTTTGCCTGTTACAACTACACCGTATATTTGTAAGTCTTTTGGTTCGGTGTTTTTTATTTCTTTATCCCGCATTAACAGGCAGTAAGACCCCACATCAAAATTCAGCGGAAGTAAAGAAGTTAGGTGGGGGGCGGACTGCTCGTAAAAGCCCGATTGGTGAGGGCTGATAATCAGTGGGGGATGCCCTCACCACTGATTAAAGTTTCACTTTATAGTTTATCCTAAAATATTCTCGATATCCCTCTTTATTTTCACTTAAAGATATCCAAATACAGCTTTTATAAATTTTTCCATAATAAAAAGCACATTTATTTTGATGTGCTCTTCACATATAATTTAGTAAAATATGAATCATTTTTTGAAACAAAAACTCCCACTCATCTCTCCCCATACTATCGTTATGACTTAGTTGCCATAATAATTGAACGAGGATAAAATCCCAGCTTTTCATAAAATGATACAGCTTCATTTCCATACACTACTGTTAATTCAATTTCATCTATCTTTTTCACTTTAAACCATTCCACTGCACTATTCATTAATTTCAAACCAAATCCGTTTCTTCGGTATTTTTCATCAACAAATAAAACTTCAATCTTTCCGCTTACGCTTTTACTATACGCTATACAAAATCCTAATATATTATCTGTTTCTGACTCAATCAATAATTCAATTCTATATTCTCCGTACTTTGAGTTCTTTTTATAATTTTCAATACGTTCCTCAAATGTCATTCTTGGGTAATCGCCAGAAAAATATTTTGATTTATTATTATGATATTCATGCAATTTATTTAAGGATTCTCTTATTATCTCTATTTCATCGAGAGTGATATATTTATTACTAATTCTCATCCTATAGCATCTCCAATAATATATATTTCAGCAAAAAAATAAGACTGTTTTTTGTTCACAAAATATTACTCTATTATTCCATCGCTTCCCTCACAACATCTTGAATCATAACAACTTCCGTTTTCATATCAACAGATGGTGCTTCTTCATCAATACATTCATGCCAAAATTCCAAGTGCTTTTTATCAATTTCATAATGAGAATTTTCGACAAGAGCCCCGCCTTCTCCTTGCACAGAATACCAATATAAGTATTCTTCTCCATCTCTTATTTCCCGGAAAATTGTCTCAACATACATCTTTTCGTCGTTTAATGTCAAAAGGACTTCTTTCATATTGTCATTAAGAAGCTGCATCCATTCATCTACACGATGACTTTTACCTTGTTTCACTTTGAATCTCGTTAATTCCACATTCATTTTTATTCCCCCGTTTTCTTACGTACAAACAATCTATATTCTATCGGATTATGAAAACTTAATTTACTAGCTAATTTTCGCGAAGGAATATTGTCTACATAACAATCCCAGCTCGGTATAATATCATTTTGCATGCAATGTTCAATGAACCGTGTCGCAACAGCTTGAGCTAATCCTTTCCCTTGATATGCTTTATGCGTAGCAATATCGATTTCAGCAAAACTATTCCCTCTAAATATTGAGACGCATTCAGCTATAATCATCCCACCTTGTTCTATACAAAATCCGAAACCACCGTTCAAAAATAGTTCTTTTGATCCCCAATATTCTTTATAATACTTCTCTGTAAATTCACTGCTTCGTTCTATATCACTTTTATCAATACGCTTCACTGCATATGTATTTTTATTTGCATCTTGTGTTCGCTCTTCAAAGATTTCTCTTTGGAATTTCATTCGTGGCATATTCCGAAGTACATTACTAAAACGCCCTTCAATCATCATTTCCCACTCTTCACTTGAAGCGAATAGTGTAAATCTCTTCTCTGTTTTTTCAATAGCCATTTTTAAATACATCAATAAATCTTCATTATAATTTTGATCATCCGTATGACCAAATAAATAATAGATACCGTTAACTGTACGAATTAATCCTGCTGTTAACTTCTCGTTGGCAAAAATCTCACCATCTATCATTTGGTCACATACCGCATAAGCAAATGTCGTCGTTCTTGTATTACTTTCCAAAATCGGAATGATTTTTCTATACTCGGCTACAGATAATTTTTTCATAACTGCTCCACTTTAATCGTATCAGCTTCTATATTTTCGAAACAAAGATTTACTGTTCTCTTTAATGCTCTCGTTCTATGAATCGTACACGCTGGAATTAAAATAGAATCATTCGGCTTTAAAACTGCTGTTTCTCCATCTTCAAAATCGATAAGCAATTCTCCCTCTAGCACAATAAATAATTCATCCGAATTAGAATGATAATGCCAATCATATTCGCCAGTAAATACAGCGATTCGTAAGCAATGACTATTTACATTTGAAACGACGAAGTTTTTATGTTGGTCTTGAATGTCCTTTGTTAATTCTATTAAGTTCACAGTCTCCATATTCCGTCTCACCCTTTCATTAGTCGTTCTTCTGAAAAACTAACTTAGTCTCCACCACCTCCGCAATCTCCTCCGCCATCACTTGAGCTGCTACAATCATTGCTACTGTAGTCACCGAATCCACTTGATGAGCTTGCATAATAAGACGAATTTCTTTTCTTTTTTTGTACTTTTTTTCCACCATTCTTATTAGTTGATAGTAATGTTCCAAAAACTAAAACATGTACCGAAATAGCTACCATAAGAAAAATAATAAGTACAAATACATGTAAAGATAAATTTGAAATTTGTAACTTAATTAAGTTAATGAAAATAATACTCATTACAATAAAATACATAACATTCGCCGCATCTATTAAACCACTTTCAAATTTCGACCTAGGTCTCTTTTTCGTAACTACTAACTCATGTTTACTCCTTATTACTCCTCTTTGTTTTTTACGCTTCCCCCGCTTACTTTTTCTTCCCAATTCAATCCCCCTTCCCTTAAATTTATATAATTCTAAATTATCACAATTACCACTTGTTAACAGTAATAAAAAACAATTTTTCACCTTATAAAAAAGACCCTCCTCATAAAGGAAGGTCTCGAATGTATTTCTATTATGATAAAGCAGGAGCTTTTTCAAGAAGCTCTTTCGCATCAGCGTATTGTAAGCCGTGCGCTTCTGCAACTGCTTCGAATGTTACATAGCCATCTAATGTGTTAATACCTTTTAGTAATGCAGTGTTGCCTAAGCAAGCATCTTTGTAACCTTTGTTCGCAATTTGTACTGCATATGGTACTGTTACGTTTGTTAATGCAAGAGTTGACGTACGTGGAACTGCACCTGGCATATTAGCAACTGCATAATGAACAACGCCATGTTTTTCGTAAGTTGGGTTATCATGAGTTGTAATACGATCAGTTGTTTCGAAAATACCACCTTGGTCAATCGCGATATCTACAACGACAGAACCTGGTTCCATTGATTGAATCATTTCTTCAGTTACAAGTTTTGGCGCTTTTGCACCTGGAATTAATACTGCACCAATAACAAGGTCAGATTCTTTAACAGCTTCTGCAATGTTATATGGATTAGACATTAATGTTTTTACTTGGTTACCGAAAATATCATCTAATTGACGAAGACGTTCTGCACTTAAGTCAATGATTGTTACATCTGCACCTAAACCTACTGCAATCTTAGCTGCGTTTGTACCAGCTTGACCACCGCCGATGATTGTTACTTTGCCGCGTTTTACCCCTGGAACGCCTGCAAGTAAAATACCTTTACCACCTTTGTTTTTCTCAAGGAATTGTGCACCGATTTGTGCAGACATACGACCAGCTACTTCACTCATAGGTGCAAGTAATGGTAAAGAACGATTGTCTAATTGTACTGTTTCATATGCGATTGATGCAACTTTGTTATCGATTAGTGCTTTCGTTAATTCTGGTTCTGGAGCTAAGTGTAAGTATGTGAATAAAATTAAACCTTCACGGAAATAGCCGTATTCACTTGCTATTGGCTCTTTTACCTTCATAACCATATCTTGATTCCATGCTTCTTCAGCAGTTTCTACAAGTTTCGCACCAGCTTGTACGTATTCTTCATCCGTAAAGCCAGATCCTAAACCTGCTCCTTTTTGAACAAAAACTTCATGACCATTTTGTACTAAATGTACTGCTCCCGCTGGCGTCATTGCCACACGGTTTTCATTGTTTTTAATTTCTGTTGGAATACCGATACGCATGATTAGTTCCCCCTTGAGTTATGAAATGACCCCTGAATCATTTTTTTAAAGCGCTTTCTACGCTCTTATATTTTAACATAATATCTCAATATTTGACAAAAAAATAACACGAGTTTTCCGATAGATTTAATTTTATATTAAAGGACAGTATTATCCGCACCTCTCAGCACAATGGATAAACTGTCCAATTATTCGAAACTTCATCTTATTTTATTCTATCGATGTCTATGAATAACATCCACTGCACCAGTCACTTCAATAATTGTACCGGTAATCATATCGGAATCGTCCTCACATAAAAACGAAATGGTTCTTGCAATATCTTCACCTGTTCCAGATCTACCAATCGGTGTGTTATGCTCTTTCAGCTGACGTGCTTCTTGAATAGTTGCCTCTTTCATCTCGCCTATAATATCACCAGGACATACCATGTTCGCAGTAATACCATACTCCGCTTCTTCATAAGCAACTGTTTTCGTTAATGAAACAAGTCCTACTTTCGCTGCGGCAAAAGCTGAACGATAAATCCATCCCGGTGCACTATCCGCCCCTTGAAATCCGTAATTAATAATACGGCCAAAGTTCTGTTTTCTCATGACCGGAACGACAAGTTTTAATAAATGAAATACCGCTGTTAAATTTCCCTGAATCATTTCATTCCATTCATCTTCTTCATAATCAACTAACTTTTTTCGTTCAAATACATATGGACCAGCATTATTAATTAAAAAGTCAATTTTGCCAAAACGGCTCATCGCTTTTTCTACTATTTTATGTAAATCTTCCTTTTTCGTGACATCCGCTTGCACGAATTGTAGACGCTCTTCCACATCTTTATATGTTTCTTTCATCGTTTCCATAGCCGTGATATCGCTATGGTACGTTACTGTTACTGAATAGCCTTTAGCCAATAATTTTTCTGTTACTTGCTTTCCTAAACCTTTCGTACCGGCTGTAATGAGCGCATGTCTCACAAAACTGCCCCCTTTTAAATTGCTATACTTCATATGTAACAAGTTCTCGCTCCAATTACAACTAAAATGAATTGAAACAGAGTTTTCAAAATTCTGTAACGTTTCTGGCAAGCACGTTACCAAAATTTGTTTTATAATTAAGTTGTAAACAGTTATAAAACAGATTGGGAGGAATTTACTATGAATAATACATATACAAATATTTTAATCGCGGTGGATGGTTCTAAAGAAGCAGAAAAAGCCTTTAAAAAAGCAATTCAAGTCGCAAAGCGCAACAATGCAACATTAACAATTGCTCATATCGTTGATGTAAAAGCATACTCAGCAGTAGAAGCTTATAGCCGTGCAATTGCGGAACGTGCAAATCTATTTGCAGAAGACTTATTAGAAGACTACAAAAAAACTGCGCTTGAAGCTGGTCTTGAAAAAATTGAAACTGTATTAGAATTCGGTAATCCTAAATCAAAAATTTCAAAAGAAATCGCTCCAAACCATAAAGTAGATTTAATTATGTGTGGTGCGACTGGTTTAAATGCTGTTGAGCGTTTCCTAATTGGTAGCGTCTCTGAACATATTATTCGCTATGCGAAATGCGATGTCCTTGTTGTTCGTGGTGATGAGGAACAAGGTGAGCTTTAATTTATAGATAAAACACCAAGTCCACATAGGCTTGGTGTTTTTCATTTTATAAACTTCACTATAAACACAAGACATGCTACGACAACAACGGTAATTGCCAACACATAAGGCGGAAGAAACTTCAAAGACCATAACGCCATCATGATTGTCGCGATCGTTAAGTACGTTTGCTTTGCATCTGCTGTCATTTTTTTACGAAGTAAGAAGACGTACAAATAGCCAATTGGCGGCGTAATGAAGCAAAGAACATATATGATTTTTGATTTTAAATACCATTTTTGTTCTCCAAGTTTCTTTATATCCCCTTCTATTCTCTTATGCTCTTGTTCTCTCGCTTCTTCTACAAGCGGGTCTTCCTCTTCTCCTCGCTTTTCTTTCATATAAGGAAGAAAGTGCATAAAAAAATAGTATGCGAATACGAACGCTCCAAATCCAATATTTAATCTTTCTAATGGAATATGTTCACTAAAAAAAGCAGCAGTAAGCACTAAAGACAAACAGTACGTCATCATCCAAAATGAACGTTTTCTCTTTTTTTGTTCCATTTCTTTTTTATCTTGTACATATTTTCTTTTCGAAAACCATATTGAAATACAGCAGTCTACTACAAATAGAATAAAGATAAATATCCCGACGTGTACTGTTTCTACATCCTCAAATGAAAACATATTTGAGAATGCAACGTGTAATACAATTAGCGTGTACAAAATTAACCCTATAAAATAAATACGTCTCATTTTTCATCCCTTTCTTATTTCCTAACATTACGTTAACATACATTTTTTAGAAATAGACGGACAAAATATATATGTGTAAAAAAGGAGGATGCAACATGGATGATTCTGAACGTATTATTTTAGATGTGAATGGGAAAGAACTCGAAATGCTAGATACGATTCGTACTCATTTTAAAGAGAAACATGGCGTTGAACTAAGTAACGGTGCATTACTTAGAGATTTGATGGATATTGAGTATATTCGAATTACGGAAGATCGACATAAGTATGATTAAAAGAAAAACGACTGCAGGCGAATGCCATCAGTCGTTTTCTTTCTTTATTTAAGCTCTTGATGCTTCCCGCCCATACCACCTTGCTCATTGCTATCTTGGTGTACAGTTAGTTTATTTGTTTTCGTATCTTTTAAAACTCTATATGTATATGATTCATTTGGTTCATCTTTAAACTGCACATTCATTCCATACGAATCCATTTTGCTATAAAAGGCCGGTTTTATATATAAAATATCACTTTCTTTATATCCTTTATCTTGCAAATGCCACATCGTTGCGATAATCGCTTCTTCTCGCTTTTCTTTTTCACCAACATACATATATTTGTCCAAAAGAAACACTTTAGCATTTGCAATTAAACTAATTACCAGTACAATGATAAACACTATTTTTTTCATAGACTTCCCCTAAATTGTTATTTTTTACTATATTGTAACTTAAATATTATTAAAAAACAAAGTACGCCAGACTTTACTAGACTGGCGTACTTCCCAACTCAATTCTTAATAAATTCTTTCGTTAACCCCTTCGCCTTCTCCAAAGCGTTTTTGATTTGTTCAAACCCTGTCCCACCAGCACTATTACGACGCTTTACAGCCGCATATGGTGAAAGAACTTCATACAAATCTTCTTCAAATAAAGAGCTCATTTCTTGATATGTTTCAAGCGGGACATCTAATAAATAAATTCCTTTTTGTGTGCAATGTAGCACTAACTTCCCAACAATTTCATGAGCTTGACGGAATGGTAGTCCTTTGTTTGCTAAATAGTCGGCAATTTCTGTTGCGTTGGAGAAATCTTGCGTCACAGCTTGCCCCATTTTTTCTTTGTTTACAGTCATCGTTTCAAGCATGCCCCCCATAATATGAAGGCATCCTTCTACTGTTTTTACTGTATCAAACATTCCTTCTTTATCTTCTTGCAAGTCTTTATTGTAAGCGAGCGGTAATCCTTTCATTACTGTAAGTAAACTGAATAAATTACCGTATACTCTGCCTGTTTTACCACGGATTAGTTCCGCCATATCCGGGTTTTTCTTTTGCGGCATAATGCTGCTTCCAGTTGCGTATTGATCGCTCATTTCAATAAATTGAAACTCTTGGCTACTCCATAAAATAAGTTCTTCACAAAAGCGCGATAAGTGCATCATAAGCATAGATGAGTTACTTAGGAACTCCAGTATGAAATCACGATCGCTTACTGCATCTAAACTATTTTCATATATTCCATTAAATCCAAGAAGCTCCGCACTATATTCTCGGTCAATCGGGAATGTCGTCCCAGCTAGCGCTCCTGCTCCTAATGGGGAGATATTAATACGCTTTAACGAATCTTCATAACGATTTACATCACGCTCTAACATCCAAAAGTAAGCGAGAATATGATGAGCAAATGAAATCGGCTGGGCACGTTGCAAATGCGTATAGCCAGGCATAATCGTTTCAATATTATTTTCTGCTTGATGAACAAGAACAGTTTGCAATTGCTTTGTAGCTTTTATAATATGTTCTACCTTTTCTTTTAAATACAAATGCATATCCGTTGCCACTTGATCGTTACGGCTTCGGCCTGTATGAAGTTTCCCTCCTACTTCGCCAATTTGTTCAATTAACATCTTTTCGATATTTAAATGAATATCTTCTGCTTCTACTGAAAATTGTAGCTTATTCTCTTTTGCTTCTTTCAATAAATATTGAAGACCTACCTTTATTTTCTCTGCTTCTTCTTTCGTCACGATGCTCTGCTTTGCTAGCATCGTGACGTGTGCAATACTCCCGTTTATATCTTGATTTACTAATTGTTGATCGAAGGAGATGGATGCTCCAAATTCTTCAACCCATGCTTCCGCTTCTTCTGTAAAACGTCCGCCCCAAAGTTTGCTCACGCTTCCACCTTCTTTTGATTCACTTGGCTGTATACTTTCGTCGGTAAACCAAATAATGAAATGAATCCAACTGCTGCATCATGATTAAATTCGTCCTGGGCAGTATATGTTGCTAATTTTTCATCGTATAAAGAGTACTCAGATTTACGTCCTTCTACAATCGCATGACCTTTAAATAATTTCACACGCACTGTACCTGTTACATTCTTTTGCGTTTCTTGTAAAAATGCATGAAGCGCTTGTTTTAAAGGCGAGAACCATAAACCGTTATAAATAAGTTCTGTTATTTTCTGTTCAATCACTGGTTTAAAATGTGCTACTTCTTTTACGTGTGTTAAATCTTCCAACTCTTTATGCGCAGTGATTAACGTCATTGCTGCTGGGCATTCGTATACTTCACGAGATTTAATACCGACAAGACGATTTTCTACGTGATCAATACGTCCAACGCCGTGTTTTCCAGCGAGCGCATTTAACGTTTTAATTAATTCTGCAAGTGAATATGCAGTGCCATTTAAAGTAGTCGGTACGCCTGCTTCAAATCCGATTTCTACAAACTCTGGTTTATTCGGTGTATCTTCTAACGCCAATGTCATCTCATATGCATCTTCTGGCGGCGCTGCCCATGGATCTTCTAAAATTCCACATTCGTTGCTGCGTCCCCATAAGTTTTGATCGATTGAAAACGGGCTATCTAAATTAATCGGAATTGGTACATCGTTTTCTTTTGCATATGCAATTTCTTCTTCACGTGACCATTTCCATTCACGTACAGGCGCAATCACTTCTAAGTAAGGATTTAATGCTTGGATAGAAACTTCAAAACGAACTTGGTCATTTCCTTTTCCTGTACATCCGTGTGCAACTGCAGTTGCACCTTCTTGTTCTGCGATTTCTACTAATTTCTTTGCAATAAGCGGACGAGATAATGCAGAGACAAGAGGGTATTTCCCTTCGTATAAAGTGTGTGCTTGCATCGCCATCAATGCATATTCATTCGCGAATTCTTCTTGAACATCAATCATATATGATTTAATTGCACCTACTGAAAGTGCCTTTTCTTTTACAAACCCTAAGTCTTTACCTTCCCCTAAATCTAAACAAAGCGCGATAATATCATAATTTTTCTCTTGTAACCATTTAATTGCAACGGAAGTATCAAGACCTCCAGAATATGCTAATACAACTTTTTTCTTCTCCATTTTGCATCCCCCTAAAGAATAAATATTCATTTTCTTTTATAATAATTCACACTTTACCACCTTTCACATAATGTATCAAGAGTCATTTTCAAATTTTTTCAAACAATTTCGTCGAACTTCTTTCTGTTTTTCTGTACAATATAAGCAGGAAAACGGGGGTGAACTTATGGAAAAGTATTTCTTATACGATGAACATCTAGGAATTGAAATTCCGCATTTACAAGAAGACTGGGAAGAAATCCCCGAAAAAATGCAACATGCTATTTTACTAAAATGGGAACAAGTTCGCGGGAAAATTCCTGATCGTATAAAAGAACTTGAGCACTATATTAATACAAAACAACATTATTTAAATAACGAAGAAGACTTCGAAGTTTCTTGTAAACTAAATTCAGAAATTGCCGATCTTGCTTCCATCATTAATGACCTTTGGCTTTGGTATCGACTCACTCAAAATGTATCTGAGGGGAAAGCACACCAATGAAAAAAGCATGCCCCTCAATTACTTTGGGTCATGCTTTTTTTGTCGTAACATGATTTACAATATATCTCTTGTGCTGTTTTTGCCAAACACACATCAAAAGGGCCAACTAATATACTTCTTTCTTTCGGCAACTTTACAAAAGCAACAAGCTCTTCTTCATATTGAATTTTTTTCTGACATGAAATACATATTAATTCTTTTCTTTTGAACATTCCTTTTAGCATACCTTCACTCTCCCCTTCATCTATCTATATTAATATACTCTCATAATAGTTAAGACTTGTAAAAAAATGACACATTCCGAATCGAATGATTCATATACTATGTACAAAAGGAGGTCTACAGCTTATGCGTGCTTTCGTTATTATCGCTTTAACTTTTTTAAGTGTGATTAGTTGGGATGCGTTTTTTAAAGATAAAAGTGATGAAAAGAATACAACGGAATAAAACCCTTTTTTTCTTACTTATTGGACAAACCGTTACAAACTGTCCAATCCTCCGAAATAACTTAGGCTTTTCTACAAAAATATTTAAACATAACATTTTTTGTAGATTCCCTCCGTTTATTGTCGGTTTCCATCCGCATACATTTTTTAAAAGTATGATATAATAGTATAAATCTTGAAGGAAGGGATTTTGATATCATGATCGCTCGAAGGAGCATGTGGCATCGTATTGACGAATCATACACGTAGCGTATTTTTCAGCTCAGATACTTTAGTCTAGCGAAAAAAATACGAGAGTGGGGAAATTATGATTGCCCGAAGGATAATTTGGCAAAAAAAAGACTCTTCTTACACATAGCGTTTTGTTTAGGACTTAATTGTTACTAACTAAACAAAACAAAGAAGAGCAGGATTGCTAAATGACGAATCCTACTCCACGTTTTGTTTAGTCGTTTTAAGACTTAAACTAAAACGAAGGTAGGGAGAATTGATGGACGAGAGGATTATTCGTTATTTCTTCAGCGACATATAGCGTAGTTAGTTTTTTCGTAAACTAACTGAAAGCTACATGTGAGCTCGTAGTTAGTTTACAACACAAAAAGGACTACTAACTACGGAAAGAAGGAATAACGATGAGGAACATCCAAAGTCGGCAAATTATTAAAGAAATTTTTATGGTTTTAATCGGTTCATTTATTTTAGCAGCAGCGCTATATCACATTCACTTCCAAAACCACTTAACAGAAGGTGGCTTTGTAGGAATTGCACTATTCATTCAAAACTTTTATGATATTTCACCATCTATTTCAACTGTATTAATGGATATCCCAATTATTTTACTGTGCGCTTCATTTTTAGGTAGAAAAATGGTTGGTTATTCATTCCTAGGTTCAATTTCATTCGGAGTATTTTATTCCTTTATGGAAAATTATTCTCCATTTACGGTAGATTTATCAAATAACTTATTTATAGCTGCAGTAGTTGGCGGTGCGTTAGCTGGTATTGGACTCGGTTTTATATTGCGATTTGGCGGTGCAACCGGTGGAGACGATATTTTAACAATTGTATTAAGTAAACGAACTCGTTTTACAATTGGGCAAATTTTCTTCGTCTTTGACGCGATTGTTCTTGCGCTTTCATTATATTATTTAAATTGGACAGAAATTGCTTTTACTATTCTTTCGATTGCCGTACAGGCAAAAACATTGGATTTAATTTATTATCCAAAAACAGAAAAAACAGCAGAAAAACAACCAGTATCTGTTCCAATGTCCAAAAAACATGCAACAAATTAAAAAAAGCGAAAGGCTTCGGCCTCTCGCTTTTTTTATGCTCTTTTTTCTTTCTCGACTATATGGCGCACTTGATAAAATCTATTTGCAAATTCAGTAACGTTTCTTGTTAAACGATAATTCACTGTAGATCCAATTGCCATTCCAATTACCGGTATACCTTGGAATAATTTACGACGAAGAGCATAAATCGAAAATGTCTTCAAAATTTGTTTTAACACAACCTCAGTAGAAGCTGTTTGTAGCACTGCTTCGTCTCCTTCGTAAAAGAACGAATCTTCCTGCTCCAGCTCTTGCAATAAATTGTACCATGCATATTGCTGAAGTCTTCCTGGTAGTAATGACGCATGAAACACCTTTAACGCAAGCATCATTTCATACGGCTTGTTCACATCATGTCCAAATGATGTTGCAATAAGTTGGACTGCCTTCACATTTAACGCGATCATAACCGGAAAATCCGCCGTTAATAATAATAAACCTCCAGCACCTGTTGCCCCGCCTTGTACAAATGAATATAGACGATGACGTGCTGTTTGCTGCTCTGCTATGTATGTTAATTGATCAATAGATAATGCTTTCAAATCTTCAAGCTGTTCAATCGATTCATCAAATAATCTTGATGTTCCTAAAATCCGATTACGTGCATCTAACTGTGCTTGTGAACTTTGAATAAATGCATGCAAATGAAAGAGCCATCCATCTGCTTTCGTGAAGAATTCTTTTCGCTTTTTCTCAGGTAATTTCGCAACTGTAGTATGTAACCATTTATCAAACACTTTTTGAAAATCGGTCGCTTCTTGCTCAACTAATTGCGCTTCCCATTCTTTTATATTGTCTAAAATGGCTTGTTCTCGCTTCGATCGCATCGTAACAACCACCTCGTTCGATTTTTTTCTATTGTAACATATTTCTGCTTATTCTTTGCAAATATGCTTGTCTATCTTTATTCACATACCATTTTTGAATGGCATAAAATATTAACAAAAAGGATGAGATAAATCACATGAATCTATCCGATATAAAAAAAGAATATAATGCGGTATTCAGCTTAGGACAAAACTGCTGGCCTGCTTGGGCATTATATCAATTAGAATTATCACCATTTTTTGGCGTTATTGATTTTATGCTAAGCCCCTCATTAGAAAAAGTGAATGTATTATTACAAAATCGATTTGACCGCTTTTTAAATTTCGAAAATTTATCCTTCATCTCATTTTGGGATGATGATGCAAAATTAAGATTAAGGGACAACCTTTATGAAATTGACTCCTGTCATGACTTTAAAACAGATGTAAACACACCAACTTCTTGGCCTTCTTATACAGAAATTAAGTTAAACTATGAACATCGTATTAATCGTTTTCTAGCTACAATTGAAACGGCAGAATCCATATTATTTATTCGAACTGGAGGAACATATGAAGAAGCATGTTCCCTAGAACAAATTTTATCTCAAATCGTTACACATACATTCTCTGTCTTGTTACTAATTCCTGCCGATATACCAACTATCACCCAAGAAGATTGGGGATTACAACGTGTTTGCGTTATGAAATGTCCTATTATGGATGTATACCAATACAATGAAGCATTTTGGAAAAACTTATTTGATGGAATTATGATTAGACCATATTCTTAAATACATGACACCTTTACTACAAAACACATTATAATCTTCCTTATACAAAAAAATAAGGAGTGATTGTATATGTATCCACGTGCAAAGGCTTTTGGCATTGCTATACATCACGGGCGTCTTCTCGTACAAGAATATCATTCAGCCGATGAAACATTTTACCGACCTCTTGGTGGTTCAATTGAACTTGGTGAACAATCAGCACATACCGTTATTCGTGAATTTAGGGAAGAGCTTCATACAGAAGTGGAAATCACCAATTATTTAGGTTGTTTAGAAAATGTCTTTCATCTAGATGGAGACATTGGTCATGAAATCATTCAACTATATTCTTTGCGTTTATTAGACACGTCACTATATGAAATGAAAATATTAAATATACAAGATGAGGAAACAGTAGCGTATGCGAAATGGATTCCTATTACGGCATTCATTCAGAAAGAAAAAATATTATATCCGGATGGAGTTTTAAAATACATCCAAAAGAAAAAAGACGAAATCCTATAGGATCTCGTCTTTCTTTTCATATATTAACCAATATCTCCAAGACGTAGTACATCACGAGCAATCATAACTTCTTCGTCAGTTGGAATTACGATAATTTTTACTGGAGAGTGTGGGAAGCTGATGAATGCTTCTTCACCGAATACGTTATTACGTTTTGCATCAAAGTATACGCCCATGTACTCAAGGCCTTCTAATACGCGCTCACGAATAATCGCACTGTTTTCACCTACACCAGCTGTGAAGATGATTGCGTCTACACCTTTCATACGAGCAGTGTAAGAACCGATGTATTTGTGGATACGGCTTACGAATACATCAAGTGCTACTTTCGCACGGTGGTCGCCTTCTTCTTCTTTCGCAATGATGTCACGTAGGTCACTAGAGTAACCAGTAAGACCTAACATACCACTCTTCTTGTTTAATACGTTAACTACTTCTTCTACTGTTTGGCCTGTTTTTTCCATGATGTATGGAATTAACGCAGGGTCAAGGTTACCAGAACGTGTACCCATTGTTACACCAGCAAGTGGAGTGAAGCCCATAGAAGTATCGATAGATTTACCGCCTTCTACTGCTGCGATACTTGCACCGTTACCTAAGTGACAAGAAAGTAAGCTTAAGCTTTCAATTGGACGACCTAATAATTCAGCCGCACGCTCAGTTACATATTTATGAGAAGTTCCGTGGAAACCGTATTTACGGATGCCGAATTTTTCATAGTACTCATATGGTAGGCTGTATAGGAATGCAGATTCCGGCATTGTTTGGTGGAATGCTGTATCGAATACTGCTACTGCTGGTACGTTTGGTAATACTTCTTGGAATGCTTTAATACCAACAACGTTTGCTGGGTTATGAAGTGGTGCTAAATCGCTTAATTCTTCGATATCAGCTAATACTTCATCAGTAATTAAAACAGAGTCAGCAAATTTTTCGCCGCCGTGAACAACACGGTGACCGATACCGCCAATCTCATCTAGAGATTTAACGATTCCGTTTTCAGTTAATTTTTTTAGAAGCATATTAACTGCTACTGCGTGATCTGGAATGTTTGTAATTTCTTTTTGTTTTTCGCCATCTACAGTAATAGTGAAGATACTATCTTCTAAACCGATACGTTCTACTAAACCTTTTGTTAATACTGTTTCACTTGGCATTTCAAATAATTGGAATTTTAAGGAAGAGCTTCCTGCGTTAATCGCGATGATTTTTGACATCTAGTCTTTCGCCCCTTTTTCTCTTGGTAGTTGTGTGGATGTTTCCACAAACCGCTCGATTTTATCTGATCAAATTCACTAAATATGAAAACGTTTCATCATTAGCAAATTTTATACTCACGATTTTAATTTAAACATCGTCCGACATATATTTCAAGTGAAAAAATTGTAACACCAAGAAAAAATATATATTACAGATTTCAAAAAAATTCAGTTAAATCTTGTATATATTTAAAAATATGACATATTATATAAAACTGTACTACATGAATCACTAATGCTGTTACATATACCTAGCTTTATTTATGTGTTGCAAACCAAGTATTTAATTGATCCATAATGTCTTCCATCGCCTTCATGTTAGAGAATTTAGGCAACTCCACTAATAACGCCTGTTTTGGCATTGTTACATTAGCGCCTTTCTTTTGGAGAACAAATATACTTTTTGCATTTTTCTCGTTTTTAAACATGGAAACAGGAAGCTGTAATAACCCTTGAATAAAGCATGTTTCTTTAATAAATGCATGTAATTTTGGTGCCTGGTCACTTTCAAAAATGAAGTTTGGTACTAAGAAGAATAAGTACCCGCCCTCTTTCGTATGTTTCACACTTTGTTCAATAAATAAGTGATGGGCATATGACATTCCTTCATCTGCTTTTAATTTATATTCACTTGCACCGATTTCGTTTGGATAATAACCAACTGGCAAGTCTGAAACGACTGCATCAACTGGATCGATATAAAGTGGTGCTAGTCCATCTTGATGGAAGAATTCGATTGCATGCTTTTGTAAATTTGCATTTACTAAAGCAAGTTTAATTAGCACTTCATCCACTTCTACACCAAATCCACTCATTGTTAGTCCTTCTTTGGCGCTATTAAACACTGTAGTCATTAAGTTACCTGTTCCAATTGCAGGATCTAAAACTGTAATTTCATTTTGCCCTTGCATAAATTTATGGAATAAATAACTCATAAACATACCAACTGCATCAGGTGTCATTTCATGATTCGCTTGTACGCCTTCTTTCATTCCTTTTAAGATGGCTAACTGAAATGCTTTACGAATTTCTTCACCTTTATATGTTTCTTCATTAAACGTACTATATTCACGATTCAGCCTTTCAATTGCTGATTCGGATAATTCTTCTTGTAAAATCGCTCCCTCAAACAAGTTATCACCTGTCTCTACAAGCGCCTCTAAATATGTTACATCTAATTCTTTACGTAAAACTACCGCAGAAGAATCAAAAATAGAAAATAATGTTTCTACTGTCTGACTCACGTACATTCCTCCTTCTCTCTTTTACACATAACTTATATCATACCACAAAGTGTTTTTTTCCAAAAAGAAAAAGCGACCTCCTGTAAAGAGCTCCCTTTTAAGTTATATATGATATAACGTTTTTTCTCATATATCGATGCCGTTACAGAGCAATATATGAGAAAAAATGACCTCTTTATAAGAGGTCATTTCCTTCACATTACTTCGCAGATTTAGCTGCTTCTAATGCTGCTTCATAGTTTGGATGGCTTGTACCTTCGCTTACGTACTCTGCGTAAACTACTTTGTCGTTGCTATCTACTACGAATACTGCACGAGCAAGTAAACGAAGCTCTTTCATTACTAAGCCGTAAGCTTCACCGAATGAAAGGTCACGGTGGTCAGAAAGTGTTACAACATTTTCTAAACCGTTTGCTGCACACCAGCGTTTTTGAGCGAATGGTAAATCAGCGCTAATTGTTAATACTTTCGCGTTTTCAATACCTGCTGCATCTTGGTTAAAACGACGTGTTTGTGCATCACAAACACCTGTGTCGATTGAAGGTACAACACTAATTAATTTCACTTCACCTTTGTATGTTTCTAAACTTACTGGAGATAAGTCGTTTGCTAATACTTGGAAGTTTGGCGCTTGATCGCCAACTTTAACTTCTGTTCCAACTAAAGTCATTGGATTACCTTTAAAAGTTACGTTTGCCACTTGAAAATCCTCCCTTATTTAAACAAAATATGTACAATGTAAATGATAGTTTGTCCCTATCGATAATGCAAATAAAATCGCTTTATTTACAAAAAAATTAAAGAAGCTAACCTATTGATTAGCTTCTTTATTCGTTAAATTTGAAATTCAGGATCATCTTCTTTTCGTTTATCCATCATTTCTTTCACTTTATCAACAGCTTGTGGAGCTAATTCAATTATTTTATCGATGACGTGTGTTTGTTTATCTAAGTGCAATACTTTCACACCATCTCCATTTATAACAAGAAAGGCAACAGGATTAATAGAAACTCCTCCACCACTTCCCCCGCCAAATGGATGGCGGCCTGAATGTTCTACTTTACCAAATTCACTTCCACCAGCAGCAAATCCAAAACTTACTTTCGAAACAGTAAGAATTACACTTCCATCTGCCGCTTTAATTGGGTCACCAACAATGGTATTTACATCAGTCATTTGTTTTAAATGCTGCATTGCGGTTGTCATTAAACCTTGAATTGGATGGTCCATTCTATATCCCCCCTATGCTTGAACAGATTTTTCTGTCATACCAGATCTTTGCTTCCTCATAAATATGAGCAATTTCACCGCTGTTTTTATAGTGCGGAATATCCGAAAAGATGCTGTTAACTCACATCTTGACGCAAATCCTTTCCCTTGAAAAACAGGAGTAATTTCAAATTCTGGTACATCGACAATATGCATATATTGTCCGACAACTCCAGCAGCCATACCTTTTGTCCCCCATGCATATCCAGTGACAATTCCAGTACTAGCTGCGTCGCCTGCTCCAATTTGTGTATGCCATTTCCAACCATTGATTTTCACTCGTTTGAGAAAATCTTTAACAATAGTATGAACTTCTTGAAGCTTTTTTATCAGTTCACCAATGCTGTCAAGTTGCGCCATAATTTTATTATCGAGTCCGCCGTCCTCTTCAGCTTTTTCGATTTTCTGTCCTGTCTTTTTCTGCTGTTTTTCAATTCTTTCCAACACATCAAATGTATATCGAATCATCCATATTTTCACTTGAAGCAAACATTGCTTTTCCATTTCTGAATATAAAAATGTCACCTTAAGCTTTATTTTCGACAATAGTATAAACAAAATAAAAAGAAGAAGAATTATTATTCCAATTACGAACCACTTCATACGTATCATCCTTTCACTCCGTACCCATTATCGACAACTTTATTCATCATTAAACAGGGTTCTATAAGATTGAATATAAAAATTTTTCTAAAAATAAAAAGGTATTTTGACAATTTATATCGAAATATATTATTTGAACATATCATCAGGGAACGGACTCTAATGATATGTAGCACGAAAAACAGAAAATTTAACTGCAGTGGAGGGATACATAATGGCAGATCGTCGCAATTTATTTTTCTTTTATGGTGATGACAAAGCAACGCTCGTTGAAAAAATGAAACCAATCTATCGTATTTTAGAAGAGAATGGATTTACCATATTAGATCATCCAAAAAATGCAAACGCTATCGTCAGTGTTGGAGATGATGCAACCTTCTTACAAGCCGTTCGTAAAACTGGTTTTAGAGAAGATTGTTTATACGCAGGGATTTCTACGAAAGATGAAATTTCTTTCTACTGCGATTTCCATATTGATCACGTTGATACAGCCCTTCAAGAAATTACAAAAAATGAAATTGAAGTGCGTAAATATCCAACAATTCAGGTAGATGTAGATGGCAGTACATCTTTCCATTGTTTAAATGAGTTCTCATTACGTTCTAGCATTATTAAAACATTCGTTGTAGATGTTCACGTTGATGATTTATATTTCGAAACTTTTAGAGGGGACGGTTTAGTAGTTTCTACCCCAACAGGAAGTACTGCTTACAATAAATCATTGCATGGTGCAGTTGTTGACCCGCTTATCCCATGTTTCCAAGTAAGCGAACTAGCATCTTTAAACAACAACACTTACCGTACGCTCGGTTCACCTTTCATTTTAAATCACGAACGTACATTAACTTTAAAACTAAGACCAGACGGTAACGATTATCCTGTTATCGGCATGGATAACGAAGCGCTTAGTATTAAACAAGTGGAAAAAGCTGTTGTACGCTTAAGCGATAAACAAATTAAAACAGTTAAATTAAAAAACAACTCTTTCTGGGAAAAAGTACAGAGAACGTTTTTATAGGATTAAAATAACCGCAGAATTATGGAATTCCATAATTCTGCGGTTATTTATTTACCCCGATTGGCGCGGACAATAATCTCTTACTATCCGGCCGTTATTCTTGTCAGTTTTTGTCGGTAAGTCGATATATTCCGATAATCGCTCATATATTTTTACGCATCTTTTCTATAGACAACTTGGCCATCTATTACGGTCATTTCTGCTTGTACTTCTTTTATTTCTTCTGCCTCAATTTCAAACATATTGCGGTCTAATATTGTAAAGTCTGCTTCATATCCTTTTGTAATTTGCCCTCGCTTCGCTTCTTTTCCAATTGCATAGGCACTTCCTGTTGTAAATAAAGAAACAGCCTCATATACCGTTAATCTTTCCTCAGGCATATAGCATACACCGTCAATAAAACTTCTACGTGTAACAGCGCTATATATACCTAGAAACGGATTTACTTGTTCAATGGGGGCATCTGAGCCACCATTACAATGTAGCCCTGCTTCCAGTAATGTCTTCCAAGCATACGCATAACGAAGACGGCGCTCTCCTAGTTTTTCAATGACTGACGGAAAATCTGATGAAAGAAAGACTGGCTGTATATCTATAATGACTTGCAAGTTTTTCATTCTTTCAATTAACTCCTCACGAGCAAGCTGACAATGAATAATGCGGTCACGTAACCCTTTTGCTGGTGGATATAATTCGAGTGCATCAATGACATATTCAAGCGATAAATCACCGATAGTATGAATCGCAACTGGCATATGTAAATCTCGTGCTTTCTTCACTAATTCTGCAAGTTCTTCACGTGAGAAAATCGCAACCCCATTCGTTTCCTTAGCATCTTCATACGGTTCACTTAATAATGCTGTTCTTCCGCCAAAAGAACCGTCAGAAAAAATTTTCATTGCCCCAAATTCAATATAATGTTCATTTTCATATTCTTTTCGTTCATGTGCTACTTCATGGTGAACGAGCAAATGGGCTTTAAATGGCATTTCTTTTATCACATGAGAAAACGCATTATGCGTTTTTCTAAAACCACCATAATAATTTAAATCTTCCGTATGCCCGCCAACAAGTCCGTATTTCCAGCAATCTTTAATCGCTGTTTGCAGAGCTCTTTGTAAATAAGCTTCATCAATTTCTGGCTGAACATGTTTAATTAATTCTTGCCCTTGTTCATATAAAAGTCCTGTTAACTTATTTGATGAATCCCTGCCAATTTTCCCGCCTTTTGGATCTTCTGTCGCTTCTGTTATATTCACTTCTTGCAGTATGTATGAATTCACCCATGTAACGTGACGACAAACTCTCTTTAATAAAATAGGATGGTCTTTCGAAATTTCATCTAAATCACGCGCGTGAACATCTTTCGTATCTGTAAAGTTATTTTCATTCCATCCTTCTCCAATAATCCAAGAGCCCTTTGGAGCTTCTTCCACTCGCTTCTGAACAAGAGCCAGTACTTCGCTATAAGATGTACAATTTGATAAATCTAGACGGAGTAATCTCTCTCCATGCCCAATAAGATGCATATGGCTATCAACGAGACCTGGGATCATTGTTTTTCCTTTTAGGTCATGTAACTTTACGTTTGAATATCTGCTTTCTAATTCTCCCTTATTACCAGCATCAACAATTATGCCGTTTTCAACGTAAACAGCGTCCACTTTTTCATTTTCTTCTCTCATTGTGTAAATGGTGCCGCCATACCAAATTTCTCCCATATATCCCATCTCCTTTATTTTTTATTGTATAAAAAAAAGCACCATTTCAAAACATGGTGCTTTTCTAAAAATTACTTTTGTTCAGTAGTAGACGTTGTAACTTGCCATTCAATATTAAATTTATCTTTTACTTGTCCGTATGCTGGGCTCCAGAATGTTTCTTGAAGTGGCATGATAACTTCTCCACCTTCTTGTAACTTATCGAATACTTCTTTTGCTTTTTCTGCATTACTAATTTGAATTGCGATTGTTACTTGAGATCCGATTGCATGTCCTTGACCTGGGAATGTATCAGAAATCATAAGATCCGTATTACCAACTTTTAAAGTAGCGTGTAAAACGCGCTCTTTCGCTTCAGCTGGAATCGGGTATTCTGGATTTTCAGGCATGTCACCAAAAGTTTGCATGACTTCTACTTTTGCATCTAAAGCCTCTTTATAAAACTGTACAGCTTCTTGCCCACTACCATCTAAAACTAAGTACGGATTAATCCCTAAAATCATACGGACACCTCTTTTTTAAGTTTATAAAATCGAACTTGTGTTCGTTTTTATATTATCATTGTTTTGCATTTCATTCAACTATTTACTTCACTGTTTTCAAAATTATTTTGACGGAATCTCCATCTCTTGTTTTCTAAGTTCAATACGGCGAATTTTTCCAGAAATCGTTTTTGGTAGTTCATCTACAAATTCAATTTTGCGAGGGTATTTATATGGTGCAGTGAGTTCTTTGACGTGTTGTTGGAGTGTTGGAATTAATGTTTCTTCGTTCTTTTCTATATTCTCTCTTAATACGATAAATGCCTTCACGACACTTCCACGAATTTCATCAGGACTTGCGACAACTGCACATTCTCTTACGTAAGGATGTTTTACAAGTGCATCCTCTACTTCAAACGGCCCGATTGTATAACCAGAGCTAATAATGATATCATCACCGCGCCCTTCAAACCAGAAGTAGCCGTCTTCATCTTTCTTCGCTTTATCACCTGTAATATAATAATCACCGCGGAATTGCATCGCTGTACGTTCATCGTCTTTGTAATATTGTTTAAAGAGGGCCGGCGTTTCAATGTGAACTGCAATATCACCAACTTCGCCTACTTTAACTGGAGTACCTTCCTCATTTATGATATCGACGTGGTTACCTGGCGTTGGTTTCCCCATTGAACCTGGTCTAATATCCATCCCTTTCATTACACCAACAAGTAATGTATTTTCCGTTTGCCCATAGCCGTCTCTCACTGTAATATGAAAGTGCTTTTGGAACGTTCCAATGACTTCTCTATTTAACGGCTCACCTGCTGATACAGCGCTATGTAATGCCTCTAAATTGTACTGGCTTAAATCTTCTACCTTTGCCATTAATCTATACTCAGTCGGTGTACAACAAAGTACATTCACCTTATTATCGTCTAATAAGTTCAGGTACGTTTTCGGTTCAAACTTACCGTGATATACAAACCCTGTTGCCCCTGATCCTAGCGTTGCTAAAAACGGGCTCCAAATCCACTTTTGCCAGCCTGGACTAGCTGTTGCCCATACAATATCATTCTCTTCAATTCCGAGCCAATTTGGAGCGCTCGTACGTAAATGAGCGTATGCCCACGCATGTGTATGAACGACACCTTTTGGATTTCCTGTCGTTCCTGACGTGTAAGATAAAAAGACCATATCTTCTTTATCTGTCTTCGCCATTTCTAACCTGTCACTCTCTGTTTCTAACGCTGTTTTTAAATTAATCCATCCATCTACTGACTGCTCGCTCAGGACAAATTTTCGAAGAGATTCCATCGCTTCTATATCATCAAACTGCCTAATATACGGCTCATAGCTTACTATCGCTTTTACTTCTCCATGTCCAATTCGATATTCTATATCTTTTTTACGTAACATTTCCGAGCTTGGAATTACGACAAATCCTGCTTTAATAGCAGCAATATACGTCATGTACGCTTCAATTAAACGCGGCATCATAATAAGAAGCTTGTCCCCTTTTTGCAAACCACTTTTTATAAAAGCGTTTCCAATTTTATTCGCACCTTGCATTAATTCAGCGTATGTAACTTCCCTTCGATTCCCTTTATCATCTTGCCAAATTAAAGCTAATTTCCCTTTATCACCCGTATATTTCTCTATTTCAGAAACTAAATTATAAGACGGTGGCGCCAACAATTCTTCTCGCTTCATAAAATATCCTCCCTTTTCTTTATGCCTCCTTTATATAATAAAGAATTTTCTGTTAATTTTGAACCCTCTTCTTTTGACAAATTTTTCAGTTCTGTCGAATTACTAAATGAAATTACATCAACTTACCGACAAATAGCAACACAAAAAAGAAAGAGCGGGAGAACCCGCTCTTTCTAAGCCATCATATGGGATTATTTTTGGTAACCGCCTAATTGTTGCTCAGCTAGTGAAACTAGACGTTTAGTGATTTCACCACCAACAGAACCGTTAGCGCGAGCTGTTGCATCAGCTCCAAGTTGAACACCAAACTCTTGAGCGATTTCGTATTTCATTTGGTCTAATGCTGATTCAGCACCAGGAACCGCTAATTTATTTGTGCTACGTGACATGTTATATCACCTCCTTGTGAGTATAGAGTGTGATAAATAACATGACTTCATACACGTTTTAGATATGGTAATTTATGGTTTAGAAAAGTTCTTCAAATTTTTCTTCTTCCGCCACTACTTCTATCGTTTGTAATACCATTGTTTCTTTGCTCGCTACAGCTTCATCGATTAATGGTGTGAAATCGTATTTCGCTTCAAAACGATTTGCTTTTTCACGTTTCGGCTTCGTCGCTGGGCTTGCTGGTGTAAATACAGTACAGCAATCTTCATATGGACGAATTGAAATATCATACGTGCCGATTTCTTCAGCGATTTTAATAATCTCTAATTTATCCATCGTAATAAGCGGACGAATAACTGGGTAGTTTGTTACTTCGTTAATCGTATGCATACTATCTAACGTTTGGCTTGCTACTTGCCCAAGACTTTCACCAGTCGTAATTGCAAGTGCGTTACGCTCCTCAGCAATACGTTCTGTAATACGCATCATCATACGGCGCATAACCGTCATTGAATAGCTAGATGGGATTTCTTTATTAATCGTTTTTTGCACTTCTGTAAACGGAACAAGGTGAAGCGTTACTCGTTTACAATACTTCGTTAACTCTTGCGCTAAATCGATTACTTTTTGTTTTGCACGCTCACTTGTGAAAGGTGGACTATGGAAGTGAACTGCTTCCACAGATACGCCGCGTTTCATCGTTAAGTAAGCTGCTACTGGGCTATCAATACCACCAGAAAGAAGTACCATTACTTTTCCGCCAACACCAACTGGTAAACCGCCAGCTCCCATACGCTCATCACACATAATGTAGCTATAACCACTGCGAATTTCTACACGTACATTTACATCTGGATTATGAACATCTACAGTAATATCTTCTGTATTTTCTAGAATGTGTCCACCAATCTCAGGTAATAATTCCATCGTTCTCATTGGGAAATGCTTATAAGAACGGTGTACAGTAATTTTAAATGTTTTCACATCGCCTTTTACTTGTAAGAAAGCTGCTAATGCACCTTCTTTAATGTCTTCTAATTCTGATGGTACTTTCATCGCTAAGTTAAATTTATGAATGCCAAATACATCTTTCAATCTTTCAGATACCGCTTCATGATCTTCGCCATTTAACTGGATGTACATACGGTCATGTGTTGCATCGATTTTAATATTTGGGAATTTTTTCAGTTTGAACTTCACGTTATCTTTTAATGTGCTTACAAATTTAGAACGGTTCTTACCTTTTGTCGTCATTTCTCCATAACGCACTAAAATATATTCATATTTCAACATAATTTCTTTACCTCATCACTTCATATAATTTTGGCATCGTCTCTTTTACAATACCTTCAAATTGTTTTACTTCTTCCATTGTGTTTTCTGGTGCCAAACTAATACGAATAGCGCTTGCAGCTGCTGCATGCGGCACTCCCATTGACACTAACACTCTGCTCACTTCATTTGCTTTTGAAGAACAAGCAGATTTCGTTGACACATATACACCGTGTTCTTCTAAAGCATGAACGACTACTTCTGGTTTTAAACCAACAAATGATACATTTAAAATGTGCGGTGCTGCATATGCAAGCGACGTGTTAATCGTTACATCTTCCATCTCTTTAAAGAAACGAACAAGCTCTGCTTGTAAACTTTGCAAATGAGCTACCTTTTCTTTCACTTGTTCCATTGTCATGCGAAGTGCTTTCACCATCGCTACAATGCCAGGTAAATTCTCTGTACCAGAGCGATACTTAAGCTCTTGTTGACCACCTGATAAAATCGGATCTAATCTTACGCCATCGCGTACATAAAGAAGACCTGTTCCTTTTACACTGTGGAATTTATGTCCAGATATTGAGCAAAGATCAATATGAGAAGCATATAAATCAAGCGGTACTTTTCCTATCCCTTGTACATGATCTACATGGAATCTTATTTTCGGATGATTCGATAATAACGTTCCAATTTCAGCAACGGGTTGAATTGCTCCGGTTTCGTTGTTCACATGAATAATTGACACAAGAATCGTATCTTCACGAAGCGCTCGTTTCACATCTTCTACCGATACAACACCATGCTCGTTAACCGGTAAATATGTTACATCAAACCCGAGTTCTTCTAATTGCTTATATGCTTCAAACACAGACGCGTGTTCAATATTTGTTGTAATGATATGTTTGCCACGCGAACGATTCCTCATCGCTATCCCTTTAATCGCAAGGTTATTTCCTTCCGTTCCACCTGATGTAAAAATAATTTCAGAAGGTTTAACACGAAGAAGCTGCGCTGCAATCGTTCTTGATTGTGTTAATAGACGCTCTGCCTCTCCTCCAAGCGAATGAATAGAAGAAGGATTACCAAAATATTTCCCAGCAACCGTCACGTACGATTGAAGAGCTTCTGGATATGGCTTCGTCGTCGCACTATTATCAAAATAGATCATCGTTCTTCCCCTTTCAGCGCTATCACATCGTATAATCATATCATAAATACGTGTCATTACGCTAAGACTACGCAAAGGTTCCGTTTTATCTCGATTGGTGAAGGCTAATAATTGGCGAGGATGCCCTCCCATTACAGTTTCACTTTATCCCGCGTTAACGGGCAATAAGACTCTCACCTCAAAATCCAGTTAGAGCAAAGAAGTTAGATGGGAGATTAACTGCCCGTAAATGTCCGATTGGTGAAGGCTAGTAATCAGTGGGGATGAATCCTCCCACCGATTACAGTTTCACTTTATTTTGAAACGAATAACCTTGCTGTATTCCGCTATTCATTATAGCAACATCGCCTGCAAAATTACATAAAAAAACAAACCCTTTTATGAAAGGGTTTGTTCGTTGTCTACATATTCAGCTATTTTTTGAACAACGCCAGGTTCAAGTTGCTCTAACACTGAAGCCGCTTGTTCTAAAGCTGCATCGTATTGGTATTCACGGAATAATTTCTCAGCATAATTTAAACTTTCTGCTAGGTTTTCATCATGACTACGGTAACGGTTACCGTACTGAATTAATTTTTCCACTAAATACGCTTGTCCAATTAACTCTTCTGTCATTTCAGCCACACCGTTCACAGTTGTGTATGCTTCTTCTAAACTGCTATTTACAGCGTTCATATTTAACGGCTTCACTTCTAATTGTTCATATACAGCTTGCATTGCCATTTGCCCTCTTTTTAAATCTTCCATAATACTCTCTGGAAGACCTGGCAAATTCGACTTTTGCATAAAGCGTTTCGTTTCGAAAATAGTATTTCGCATTTCTTGTAACTTCTCACGTGCTTCAAATTCTTCTTTGCGCATCGTTTGCAGCATTTCTTTATATTCTGCATGAAGTACTTTTAACGTTTCACATTGCTCATAAACCTCTTCTAGTTCCTCGCGAATAATAGAGAAGGCAATATCTTGTTCTGCAACGCGTAATTGTAGCATTTCAAAACGTTTCGTTAAAATGTGCATTTGCTTTTCAATTACTTTTTGAGACTCAATGTCTTTATCTTGTAACTGATAGCTTTGTTTCACAAGTTGTGTTTCTGTTTTCGTTTCAATCGTTTCGATGCGCATTTCTTCTAAATCATCATAAACAGAAAGTGTTTTTTGCTCCACATAATGTCTCGCATGTACTTCTTGTTCCAGTTGATCGTAGAAGCCATCTAAACGTGTTTTTAAGTTTTCTACTTTTTCAGCCGCTTCTGTTATATGAAGCTCCTGTATATCCATTAAACATGTTTGTAGTTGTTTCGTCATATCACGAACTTCTTTAGGGACTTCCAAATAATCTAATACATAACCTTGTCTTACCATATCATTGTGTCCGTGTAATAAATCTTCCAGCTGAACTGGTAACGTCGCTTGACACTCTACCAATAAATCTGGAATTTGGTGAATAATGATTTCTAAATCTGCTAAACCTTCTTCCAAACTAATAACAATTTCTCTCGCTTTTAAATAGTCGCCATTGTTTGTCGCTTCTTCAAAGGTTTTAAATTTCTCAGATTCAGCGTCTAGCATCTCTTCGATTTTCTGCTCTGCTGCTCCATACATATGTCTATGAGCAAGAACACTCTTTTTCATACTACGATATGTATCACGTAACCCTTCAATTTCCGAGCTATTTTTCTCATGGCTTTCTAACAATTGCTGTAATTCATTTAAAATGTCCGTAATACGATTATCAGCGTCATCTAAACCACTTATGGATTCGTTCATCGCATGCTTTGCTTTTCGGAAGGAGAATTGCGAGGCGAATTTTCGCGCTTGCGCTAAATCTTTGTCAGCTTTCGGAAGGGTTGTTGATACAATTTCATCCCATTCTTCACGCCATTTACCAAACAGTTCTTCTGTTTGACCCGTCATGTTTAAATCTTTTACCCGTTTTAGTTCATCTGCCACAGGTTTATCTTTTATCTCTTGTTTCCACTGCTCCAGTGCTTCAATATCTTTATATGAACGATTTCTTATCACAAGCTCTATCATGAGCAGCACTAGAATAGAGCTTACTACAATGATAACGATCGTCAGGATAGAATCCATGCAAAAAAGCCTCCTAGTTATATCTCTTTTTTTGTCCGTTCCGTTTATGAAATGGAAGGCATTATGTATAAAAAGGGAATTCCCCTATATTTAACAACTAACAATGTACTAATCATACCATGTAATGGTTTGTTTTTGACCTAGTTTTTTTAAAAATTTCATGTTCCTTTCAATGTGATTGTAATCTTTCTCAATATTCCGCCTACGTCACTACCTATCCTCAAATGATTGTAATAACAAACAATCTTTCGTATGGGATACGAAATAAATTTTCCGCATGAGTGGTGGTTCAACAGAAATTACATGTACATTTCCTTGCCTTACAGACTGCTCTACTGCCCTTTCTGGAAGTAACGTGATACCAAGGCCAGCTTTTACCATTGCAAGCATCGGTTCTGCGTAAGATGTTTCCACAGCTATAGTTGGTTTTACACCTATTTCATGAAACATGTTCATAATCATTTTCCTTACATCACATATTTCTGGATATACAATTAATTTTTCATTGTGCAGCTCTTCTATTTGAATGACTATCTTCTCTTTGTACGGATGATTATTTGAAACGGCACAAACAATTTTCTCTTGTTGCACTTCTTTTATATACGTAGCACCTTCTACTACTGAATCGATGAACATCGCGTCAATCTCCCGCGCTTTAAATAACTCTCTTAATACTTCCGTATGTCCGATTTGCCATTCCACTTCGAACTCATCACCTAATATATCTTTACATTCTGATATGTAATACTCCGCTAAACTCGGTAGTATACCAATTGAAAACTTCCGGTTCTCTTGATACCCCCTCATTTCTGTTTTCACTTCATTTATTTGCTCCAAAATTGGTAACATTCTTTTTATAAATAACTCTCCTGCCTCCGTTAACTCTACTCCTTGCGCAGAACGTTTAAGTAAAGTAACCTCTAAATCCGCTTCTAACTTTTGAATTTGTTTACTAAGCGCTGGTTGAGATATATGTAAAATCTTACTTGCCTTTGATAAACTTCGCGTATGCTTCACTTCAATAAACGATCGTACTGCCTCCAAATCCATTGTACACACCTCTAACAAAAAGTTATAACCGTTATAAGAAATCGATATTTCCTCCTATAAACAATTACTCTTTATACTTATTTCATCAACTTACTATAACGAAATGTAAAGGGGAAAGATACTCTTGAACAAAAAACAAATGCTACTCGGATCCTTTCTATGCTTACTCGCCGTCACTGCCTGGGGATTTATGTTTCCTGTAATGGCAAATGCTCTGCAATTTATCGATCCATTCTTCTTCACAACGCTTCGCTATGGATCAGCAGCTATTATTTTTCTTATTTTGCTATTAATTACTGAAGGAAAGACTTCACTCCGCTTAGAAAAAAGAACACTTTCTCTATTCTTTTACGGGACAGTCGGTTTCGCGGGGTATGGTTTTCTCGTTTTCTACGGACAACAACTTGCTGGACCTTCCGGAGCAATCCATGCAGCTATGATTCAATCCCTTATGCCACTGATTGCCTTATCACTGCAATGGATAACGAAAAATCGCCGCCCACAAAACTATACATTCCTTTGTATGTTCGTTGCATTACTTGGTGTTATGCTTGTCATTTCAAAAGGAAATATTGAATTATTATTTGGAGCTGCAAGCCACTTATCGACAAATATATTGATGCTATGCGGCGTTACTTGCTGGGTCATTTATACAAACGGGGGTGCTCGTTTTCAATCTTGGTCACCACTTAGGTACACGACATTAACTTGTTTATTTGGCTCCATTTCACTCATCGTTATTGTTACTTTCTTAACGTACACAAATATAGTTACTATACCGTCACTGCGTACAGTTGTGAGCGTTCGTTTTGAGCTCTTTTATATGTCGATTATCGCAGGCGTTATCGCTGTATTTTGCTGGAATATGGGAAATCGCTATATTTCATCTATTAACGGCATATTATTTATGAATTTAGTTCCTATCCTTGCACTAATCGGTTCTATCTTTCGAGGTTATACAGTGGATAAAATTGAAATCGCTGGAGCTGCATTAACAATTATCGCGCTATTATGTAACAATTTATGGCAAAGAAAAGTAAACATAAAAATCCCCACCTCAGTTCGTTAGGTGGGGATTCTTCACATATGAACAGCTCTTGGCCATTCATGGTACATATTCGCTTTACATAATGCTTGTTCCATCCATTGCTCAATCTCTTTCGTATACATTTCTATGAAAAATGTCTCAGACGGGAAAGAATGGAGTACTTCTGATATATATTGTGGATATAAAAACGGCATACTTATCATACCTTTTAATTGCGTCATAAACATTGTAAATGATACTTTCTGAAATTCTTGTTTCATTTGTCCTTGTCTAATCATTTGTTCTATATAATATCTTTCTTTAGAAAAATAAACGGTCATCACTTCACGAATTAATGTCGTATCAAGCGAAAGCTCTCGGTAGAAGAAACGTGTTAGTTCTCTATTTTCAAATTGATATCGTAAAATCCCGCGCACCATTTGCACCATTACATCTTTAGCCGACAAATACTCTCTCTGTTCAAACGACATTTCAATCACATGAATATATCCTTCTAAAAAATCAGTAATAAGCTGTTCTAATAAACCTTGCTTCCCAGCAAAATAATATGAAATATTCGCTACATTCACATCCGCTCGCTTTGCAATGTCTCGCACTGACGTTCCATCATAACCTTTCGTATTAAACAACGATATTGCCGCATCAATTACTTTTTGTTTCGTCTGCTTCATGCGCTCACTTCCCTTCACTGAACAGCTATAGTTTAAATTTCTTGACTTTTAAGACAAATTCCTTTAATTTTCTATCGACAAAGTCATGTGAAATACATCGTATTTTGCTAATATTTTACACATCTCGATAAAAAAGGAGCTGTTTCCATGTTTACTAAAGAAAGTTATGCAGGATCTCGCGTGCAGCAATATGAGACAGTAATTAAACAACTGGATGCGTTATTAACTGGCGAATCAAACGTAGTCGCAAACTTATCAAATGCGTCCGCATTATTAAACCAATTTTTAGATCGCGTTAATTGGGTTGGCTTTTACGTAACAGAAGGAACTCAGCTTGTTCTTGGACCATTCCAAGGAATGCCTGCTTGCGTGCGCATTCCATTTGGACGAGGCGTTTGCGGCGTTGCAGCTGAAACGAAAACAACGCAGCTTGTAGCAGACGTTCACCAATTCCCAGGTCACATCGCTTGCGATAGTGCTTCTAATTCAGAAATCGTTGTACCGATTGTGAAAGAAGGAGCTGTCATTGGTGTACTTGACATTGATAGTCCTGAAAAGAATCGTTTCGATGAAGTAGATCAGCGCTATTTAGAAAAGTTTGTGGAAACACTCCTAAAACATATGTAAAAAGAAAAGAGCGAGTTATCGATTTAGTACGTCCTGTACAAAACCGATAGCTCACTCTTTTTTATTGATTAACAGTAGATATTTTCTTTAATGCCTGCTCTAAATCAGAAACGATATCCTCCCACGATTCTAAACCGACTGATAAGCGTATTAAATTATCGAAAATGCCCATTTCTTTTCTTAGTTCAGCTGGAATCGCAGCGTGCGTCATCGTTGCTGGATGCTGAATTAACGTTTCTGTATCTCCTAAACTCACCGCAATTGTAATAAAGTGAAGATCATTAATAAACGCTTGCGTCTCTTCTTTTCCGCCTTTTACTGAAAAAGAAATAACACCGCCCCCGCGTTTCATTTGACGAGATGCTAACTCCCCTTCTGGATACCAAACACCTTCTACCGCATCATGTTTTCTTAAGAACGATACAATTTTTTCTGCATTATCACAATGACGATCCATTCTTACTGCTAACGTCTTTAACCCGCGTAATAATAACCACGCATCAAACGGTGCCATAATACCGCCGATATCCTTTCGCATCGGGCGAATCTTTTCAGCTAATGCTTTCGTTTTACAAATTGTTACGCCCGCTACAACGTCACCGTGACCACCAATATATTTTGTCGCACTATGCACAACAGCGTCACAGCCAAGCTCAAGCGGTCTTTGTAAATAAGGTGAACAAAATGTATTATCAACAATAACAAGTAAGCCATTTCGCTTTGCAACCCGAATCACTTGTTTTAAATCAATTAATTTCATTGTCGGATTAATCGGTGTTTCAACGAAAATAAGCTTTGTATTTGGGCGAATTTTATTTTCAATATCAACCTCTGTCTCCATATCACAAAACGAATGCGTAATCATAAATTTTTCTTCTAACACTTCTAAAAAACCGTACGTGCATCCATATAATCCATTTGAACAAATAATATGATCTCCAGCTTTTAGAAAACCGATTAACGTTGCTGAAATAGCTGCCATACCAGATCCGAAGGCAAGTGCTTCTTCTCCTCCTTCTAACAACGCCATACGTTCTTCAAATAATTTCACAGTTGGATTTCCAAGCCGTGAGTAAATATAAGATGGATCCACTCCCGCAAAACTCGCCTCTCCTTGCTGCGCAGTCTCAAATGTAAATGTAGAAGTTTGAAATAAAGGTGGTGTTAAACTTCCTTTATGTTCCTCAGGTGTATAACCGTGGTGAATTAACGCTGTCTCCATATGCTTCTTTTTCATAAAAACATCCCCCTTATGTTTTTATTGCCGCATATTCATCCATAAAAATTTGATGAACGTTTTCCTTCATTTTATGTAAGCGTTTTATTTGTGTTTCTATCTCTTCTTCTATATTGTTTTAAATTCCTTCTTATATTAATTTCCAAAATTTTTATGCATAAAACAAAAACGTACTCGCTTGACGAAACTCTGGGTAAAAGATATAATAGCGTTTGTGTAAAATAAAAAGGCAGCCTTGTAATGTGAGTTTATCGTTTGTATTTTGTTCCTCTACGGAGGTGTATCTCGTAACTCCCTGCTGCTGGAGCGAAGGTACATGAAAACAAAATGCCCGTAAATATCGATTACGTCTGTTTTTATTTTACGTAAATAAAAACATTTTTAAAGGAGGAGTCAACTATGGCTCGTTATACAGGTCCAGCTTGGAAACTGTCTCGTCGTCTTGGAATCTCTCTAAGCGGCACAGGAAAAGAATTAGAAAAACGCCCTTACGCACCAGGTCCTCACGGTCCTAACCAACGTAAGAAACTTTCAGAATACGGTTTACAATTACAAGAGAAACAAAAACTTCGTCACATGTACGGCATGACTGAGCGTCAATTCCGTCGCACATTTGACCAAGCAGGTAAAATGCCTGGTAAGCACGGCGAAAACTTCATGATCCTTCTTGAAGCTCGTCTTGACAACTTAGTTTACCGTATGGGCTTAGCTCGCACTCGTCGTGCAGCTCGCCAATTAGTAAACCACGGTCACATCATGGTTGATGGCGCTCGCGTAGATATCCCATCTTACCGTGTAAAACCTGGTCAAACTATCAGCGTTCGCGAAAAATCTAACAGCCTTGTTGTTGTTAAAGAAGCGATCGAAGTTAACAACTTCGTACCAGAATACTTAACTTTCGATGCTGACAAATTAGAAGCTACTTACACTCGTCACGCTGAGCGTTCTGAGTTACCAGCTGAAATCAACGAAGCATTAATCGTAGAGTTCTACTCTCGTTAATCTCGGTACTCTGCAAAGAGTCGTATTAAAAGCCTTAGGAACCTTGTTTATCAAGGGGCCTGGGCTTTTTTTATTAAATATAGCCTGTATATGTATAAAAACGGAACAATGTAACAAAATAAAACTTAGCCCTCTCTCTAAAATTTCATCCATTTTTATCCACATTAATAAAAACCTACCCCATAATTCATTTTTCTTTGCTGTACTCTCCTTTTGTTAACATTATTTTTACAACGTATTTATTTGTACATAATCTATACCTTCCCTTTTTCTATTCACATTCAACTTAAAAACCTCTTCATCACCCGAGCATCTGAATAAGATTAAAAAAACTTAATGAACAAGTATCTCTTTAACTGTCAAATTATTAGAATATTCGATTTACAACCCCTTCCTTAAATTGGTATTATTTTCTTGTAAGGGGAGGGAAAGTTCATGTCTTTAAATATGTATCTCGGTGAAGTACAAGCTCAAACAGAAAGTATGAACTCTTTATGTAACGCTACTATTCAAGGTATGGAACAAATTATTCATTCTATTGACGCTTTTGCATTGGATACTGTTCTACAAGGGCAAACATATAGCAGTGCAAAAGCATATTTCTTACAAACCTTTCGTCCGTTAGCACAAGGAATCATTTACTTATGCGAAGAATTAATCCTTCAAAATGATGCCTTTCCAAGAGACTTTCAATCACAGGTAGCTTCTACAGATGTTATCGAACAGGAGATAATAGAACAAATTCGAGAAATCGATCGAATGATAGCAAGTACAGAAGCGCTCAACCAAACTATGTCGATCCCAGGTATGGACGCTATGGTAAATCTTTTTACTGTCATGAGGCAAAAACTGCAAGAAAAATTAGAACATCTATATGAATTTAATTATACTTCTAGTAATAATTATGATACTGCACTCCAACTAGCCGCTAGCATTGCGACAGGTTTGGCGGAAGTACAAAGCGGAAAAGGTTTTAGTCCCGTCAGTGGTACATTTAGTACACAAGGGTTGAATATGGAATGGATAACCTCTATTCAAAAAATTGCAGAGGAAAGAGTTCAAGAAGCCGAAATAAAAAAAGAAATTGAAGAAAAAATGGCTTTGCAGGAACAAGAAGCTAATAGACCGTGGTACCAAAAAACAGCTATTGGCGCTTGGGAACTCTTCCAAGGAATTTGTAATTCAGCTGCTGAAAACTTTACAGGCGTGGAATTACCAATGGGCAATGAATTAGAAAACAAAACAACCTTTCAAGCCGGAAATCTTGTGGGTAATTTTGTATCAGGGGTAGGATCTATTTTTGAAATTTTGGGCGGTATAGCTATTGTAACAGGATCAAATGTTGGAACCGTATTGTTAGAAGGAGTAACTTTCGGGGCAGCATCACCAATTGTTATCCCAGCTGATTTAGCTCTTACAACCGCTGGAGCAGGTGTTGCTACACATGGTACATTTGTATGGTATAATACCGTTCAAAATAGTATTGATACTTTGCAAAGGTTTCAGTCTTCTTCTGGAGGTTCCTCTAAAAATCTTTTAAAAGATGGTAAGTTTGTCGAATCTGATTTAGAATTAAAATATGCGGAATATTGCGTTAGAAAAGCAAAAGACGGTAAAATACCTAAAGATAGATTGAACTGGAAAGAAGCAAGTGATTATTGGACAAAAGATTCACCTATGGCAAGAGGAAATAAGTTTAATAAAACTGCAGAAAAAAATAGATGGTATCCAAATAATGAGGTCCATTTAAGTAATGGTAAAAGATTAGATTCATATGACCCATTTGAAAGAGAAATAATTTCTAGAAAAGCAACAGATTTAGAGGATATCGATATTAAAACTTTTGAAAAACATTTGAAAGAAATGAAAACTAAGTATGCAGTTGGCACTAAAATTCGTTCAAATAAATACGACGAAATAGACGGCACTGAACTACAAGGAAAACAAATATTAGAGATTCCAGCATCTAATAAAAATTTCAAAAAAATAGATGAATATATAAAATTGGCGAAAAACAAATATGACATTAATATTAGATTTAGGGAGGAATAAAAAATGGCATATGCATTGAAACCTGAAATACAAGAAGTATTTGAGAAAATTGATTTTTTAACGAGATATAGAGAGCTATCTGAAAATTTTTCATCAAATAGTGAAAGTTCGTTTGAAAACTATGAAAACGAAAAAGCTATTGAAATATTTGAATCCCTTGGTTATAAAGCTCGTTTTATGAAAAAGGAAAACTTTTTTATTGTTGGTGAAGTAAAGAACAAGGATTTCTATACTTTCAGATTCAATATCAGCTTAAAATATGGGCTTGTTGAGTTCATTTGGTCTGCAAGGTATAATGGTGAAGTTAGAGTTGGGAATTCATGGGATATGTTTGTAAAAGTATTATCCAATGGTTCTGAAAGATTGCCGGCAGTATGCTTCCACAGTTACGATGAACTCAAAGAAATCATGAAAATTGCCTTTGAAATGTACGAAGATTTCAAGCGAGAATTAATTCCTATTTATTCATAATTTCACCTTAAAAATACATGAAGTAATGACTAAAAAACAAGGACAGACTTAAGGTTTTAGGAGAATTAATTATGAACTTAAAATTAAAACCTGAAATAGAAACAGCACTAAAAAAAATTGACTTTGTTAATAGATACACAGAACTTTCTTCTTTTTCGAGAGAAAATTATGATGCCGAAGAAATCATTCCTAATCCCAATATTGAAGAAATTCAACAAATACTTGAAAATCTAGGTTATAAATCAGTTTATGATAAAAAAGAAAACTTTTTAAAAGTTGGAGAACTAGGTGATAAAAAAGAAAATTTATTTTATTTTAATATTGGTATTAAAGTAAACGTTCTGGATTTTACTTGGGTAGTTTATCATAATGATGAACTAAGATTAGGTAGTCCATGGAGTCTATATTCAAGACTTTTAATTTCTCCAGATACTAGAATTAAGCCCGTACTATTTAGCGATTATGACAGCTTAGAAAAAATTTTAAAAATTGCTTTAGGTATGTATGAAGATTTTAAACAAGAATTAATTCCTATCTATTCATAATTTTATATATAAGAAAGGCAATCTTATCTTATATATATAAAAAGAAAATCCGACTCACAAGAGCCGGATTTCTTTATGTATCTAGATTTGAGATGTTGTGCCTTGGAAACATGAATAAAGGGAGATGGTTTTATGCTAAGAAAATATTATTCAAAAAACAATCATTTACAACCATTTTTTGAGGAAGTTAATAAATATGTAGATGGCATTCACACCCTAAACAATGGAATTAACTTAGAAGATATAACAAGCCTTCAAAATGAACTTAACATTCAAATTCCTGATATATATAAAGATTTTCTCCAAGTGTGTAATGGCGGAGAATTATTTATACCTGGAACAGTCCTGTCAGAAATTTATACAGCTGCTCAGGGCCCAAAACAGCGTGGTGGCTCTTATCTAAATGATTCGTTTAAAAAAGAACGAAGACCGACAAAGATGCCAGACACGTATTTAATCATCGCAGATTTAAACTATGGTGACTCGATATGTATAGACTTAGAATCAAGCAATGGATACGATGCAACGGTAATACAATGGGATAGGGAGACTCACAGCGTTTCTAGATCATGGAATGTTTTGGTGGAATGGTTAATGGATACCTTAGACGAAGGATCATTACTAGTAGATTATGATGGTAATGAAAAAGATTTAGACTTTTAACATGAATAGTAAAAGTGGAGCCACAAGAATTAATTCCTATCTATTCATAATTTTATATTAAAGAAAAACAATATTATTTTAAATATAAAAAAAGAAAATCCGACTCACAAGAGCCGGATTTCTTCATTTAACTAAAATTTATACCGTTCTATTCGATTTCTAACGTTTAATTGCGCAAGATAGACTAACACAACACCTCATTGGAAAAAACTTGCTCTAAAGTGGACAAAAAGAGATAATAAGTATTTGATAAAAGACGAAATACAAAAAGACTATTTCAAAATTCATGAATAAGAAGGTGCAAATATGAAATTATACTTTAAAGATACTGAAATAGGTGAAATCAGAGACATTTTTGTAGAAACACCATGGATGTATGGAACAATACATTTAAATGATAATAGTAAACCCTATCAAGAATATTTTCGTGAAATGGTAGACGAAGACAGTACTTTTGACTTTGAAACTATTGATCCTGAATTTCTAGACGATGAAAATTGGTCCGTTTTCGATGAGAACGAAGGGAAATATTTAGGAATCGACATTCCAGCAATCCACATTGAAGATACCACGATTGCATGGCGATGGAGATAAAAATCACACAAAGAAGAACACCTGATTAATATTTAAACTAACGTTTACGCTAGCTTTTCCTTTGTTTCGAATCAAATACCATGGAAAAGGAATATTTGATTTTACTGGTGAAAATATTATAACTAGGATACTACAAAGACTATGTAAAAACAGAAAAAGGACAAAGACCGCCAAATTTTACTCCTAAAGGAGCTAAGAGAGCAAGCGGTATTCCTGTTAATGAACAGCCAACTAAGGTGACACCAGCTGTAGATAAAAGAGGGAACCCTATTCCTGGAAGAGACTATCATTTCAAAGATGGTAAGATTATAAGAGAGCATTCAGACGGTCATACTTATCCAGATGATCCATCTCAAAATAGAGGATCACATTTCAATGATGTACATGGGAATCATTATGACTATTAAAATTGAGGTGGTAAAATGAAGTGTTGGAATGAAGTAGAAGAAGATGCATTCTCATACTACAAATGGTTTAGTAAGGATGAAGCAATCAAAAGAGTCGGTAATTTACCAAATTTAAGTTTATTCAGTGTTAATGGCTCCATGTTATTTAGCTCAGATGAAAAAAAACAATTCAAAGAAGTATGTGGCACTGAAATCAAGCAAGTATTTATGAAACATGATTTGACTAATGTCTACAAATTCTACTTGCTTGCAGCTATTGAAATCAAAGACAAAAACTCTAAAATTGAAAAATACCAAAAGGTATGGAAAGCTCTTCAAACCAAATGGAAACTTGAGGGATTTAATAAGGGGCCAGAAGTTGAAATGAAAGTTGGAGGAACAACTTTCTACTCAAGTATTGCAGAGTTTTGTCTTGAGAAACTTCCAGATGCCATTGAAATAGTTTCTAGTAATCCTAAAAGATTTACAATCATTGCAAGTAAAAATAATGATATAATTGCGGAAGAAAATGTTAGAAAAATCTTCAAAAAAGCATTTAATGAATATAACAAATGGAAAGATGAAATAGATTATTTTAACCTTTCCATTCATCTCTGCCCAAAAGATGATATAGTTTTTAGATGGGGAGATTCATTAGAGGAAGCGGAAATAGCTGCTATATTTAAAGGAGATATACTTACACTTTTAAATAGCTAACTGCAAAATCTTGCTAAAAATAACTACATTTCAATTAACAATCATAATATTTTAATAGAATTAAACTAAGAAAAATCCGACTTACAAAAGGCGGATTTCTTCATGTATCTAAAATGTATACTGCTTTATTTGATCTAATATAAAAAATTAGGGAGGAGTAATTTTTGGCGTATTCATTAAAACCTGAAATACAAGCCAGCCTTACAAAAATTGATTTTATTCAGAGATATAAAGCATTATCAAAACAATTTCCAGATAGAGAAAACACATTTGAAAACTATGAAAACGAAAAAGTAATTGCAGTATTTGAGTCTCTTGGCTATAAAGCTCGTTTTATGAAAAAAGAAAACTTTTTTATTGTTGGTGAGGTCAAGAATAAAAACATCTATACTTTTAGATTTAATATTAGTTTAAAACATGGCCTTGTTGAGTTTATTTGGTCTGCACGACATAATGGTGCAATAAGAGCTGGAGATCCATGGGCTATGTTTGTAGCAATATTATCAAATGATACAGAAAAAATACTTCGTCCATGCTTCCACAGTTACGATGAACTCAAAGAAATCATGAAAATCGCCTTTGAAATGTACGAAGATTTCAAGCGAGAATTAATTCCTATTTATTCATAATTCAAAAAGCTACCGAAGACACCAAAACAGTTACTTCGAGTAGCTTTTATTTATATATATTAAAGTTATTTATTTTCCTCTTTTTGAACATATACATAAGCATCTTTCTGCTCTTTATGTATATCAACCTTCGAATTCTCTGCAAGTTGACCCGCGTTTAGCAAAGAAAAAATAATCAACGCTTCTAGTGACATTTCGTTTTACCACTCCTTTCTAATTGTTATACGTTTATCATACCGCTTACATGTGATTTCCGTATGAACTCGAAAAGGAGATTAAAACAAAAAAGCTTTGAGGAAATTCCTCAAAGCTTTTTATTTATTAGTAACGAATTAAGAAATATTTCTTTTTACCGCGGCGAATGATTGTGAATTTACCTTCGATGCGGTCGTTTTCTGTTACAACGTAGTCTAATGCTTGTGTACGCTCACCATTTACGTAGATTGCGCCGTTCGTTACATCTTCACGTGCTTGACGTTTTGATGGAGAGATTTTGCTTTCTACAAGTAAGTCAATTAATACTGTATCTTCTGCAGTACGTTCTACAGATGGTACGTCTTTGAATCCTTGCTCGATTTCGCTTGCAGTCAGTTCTGCTACAGAACCGCTGAATAATGCAGCTGAAATTTTAATCGCTTGCTCTAATGCTTCTTCACCATGAACAAGTTTTGTCATTTCAGAACCTAATGCTTTTTGTGCTGCACGTTTTTCTGGCGCTTCAGCTACTTGCTTTTCAAGCTCAAGAATTTCTTCGTGAGATAAGAATGTGAAGTATTTTAAGTATTTAACAACGTCGCGGTCATCTGTGTTGATCCAGAATTGGTAGAACTCGTAAGGAGTTGTTTTCTCTGGGTCTAACCAAATTGCGCCGCCTTCTGTTTTACCAAACTTCGTACCGTCAGATTTTGTAACAAGTGGAATTGTTAAACCGAATGCTTTCGCATCTTCTTCTGATTTACGGATTAATTCAAGACCAGCTGTAATGTTACCCCATTGGTCACTACCACCGATTTGCAGACGGCAATTATGTTGTTGGTATAAGTTTAAGAAGTCGTATGATTGTAAAATCATGTAACTGAACTCAGTGAATGAAATACCAGTTTCTAAACGAGATGCTACTGTATCTTTTGCTAACATATAGTTTAAACCGAAGTTTTTACCGATATCGCGTAAGAATGAAATTACATCTAAGTTACCAAGCCAGTCGTAGTTGTTAGCCATCGTTGCTGGGTTGTCCACGTTTTCAAACTCTAAGAAGTTTGAAAGTTGGTTTTTAATGCTTTCTGTGTAGTAAGCAACTGTATCTTTCGTATTTAATGTACGCTCTGCTTTTTTACCACTTGGATCACCGATCATACCAGTACCACCGCCAACAAGTGCGATTGGTTGGTGACCAGCTAATTGGAAACGACGTAACATTAATACTGGTAACATATGACCAATGTGTAAGCTATCTGCTGTCGGGTCGAAACCACAGTATAATTTAACGCTTTCTTTTTCTAATAATTGCTCAAGGCCCTCAGCATCTGTTTGCTGATTAATTAGACCGCGAAATTCAAGATCTTGTAAAATACCCATATCCTACATACTCTCCTTTAAGTTCATTACTGGCGTGAAAGTTGAAAACATAAAAAAATCGCCCCTTCAAATAAGGGACGATTTTGATTATCGCGTTACCACCCTAGTTGCAGGCAAAAAAAGCCTACCACCTTATTTACATAACGGCTTAGCACCGTCTTTTCCCTTTTGAATATAATTCAATCGAAAAAAGATGCTCTAGGGGCGTAATTCGCGATCATCTATGTGCTGATTTTCACCGGCCATCAGCTCTCTAAAACAGGGAAATGATCACTACTTCTCCCTTTCCACGCTCAATTATTCATATACTTTTCTTTATACCATCATTTATATAGGCGTGTCAAATAGAGGTGGAATTTCACTTCTCTCCAATCCTTTACAACGTCGCAAAGAGTAATTTATTAGATATAAAAAAACCTCCCTCATCTATTCTTTCATAAATGTATACAGACGAGGAAGGCACTTCGTTCAAATATTATTTTAGTTTTTTTATAATCTTTGCAGGATTCCCGCCAACTACTACATTATTAGGTACATCTTTCGTTACGACAGCACCAGATGCGATCACTGCATTGTCTCCAATTGTTACACCTGGATTAATAATTGCTCTTCCGCCAATCCATACGTTATCGCCAATTGTAACTGGTTTTCCGTATTCTGATCCGCTTATACGCTCAATTGGATCAAGTGGGTGCGTTGCTGTATAAATGTGGACACCTGGAGCTAACATACAGTTCACTCCGATTGTTACCGGGCATACGTCTAAAATCGTACAGTCAAAGTTCGCGTAAAAATTTTCACCGACATGAATGTTATAGCCGTAATCACATCTAAAAGAAGATTCAAGATGAATATTATCTCCTGTCGTTCCGAATAATTCTTTTACGATTTCGCTACGCTCTTTCAATTGCTCTTCTGGCGTATCATTTAATTTTCTCGTTAATATACGTGCTTGCTCTCTTTCTTGTACTAAAACTGGATCAGCCGGTATGTACATTTCTCCTAGTATCATCTTTTCCTTTTCTGGTTTCATCATACTACCCCCTTTAACTTATATATATAAGTTCATGATATCATAAAAAAGAAAGGCCTGAACATTTTTCGTTCAGACCTTTCTCTCTTAATCTTCCATCGTTGATAAGTCACCTGTTGGTAAGTTTAACTCCCACGCTTTTAATACGCGGCGCATAATTTTACCACTTCTCGTTTTCGGTAATTTATCTCTAAATTCAATTTGTCTCGGCGCTGCATGAGCTGCTAGGCCTTTCTTTACAAATTGACGAATTTCTTCTTTTAATTCATCAGATGGTTCGTATCCTGCTCGAAGTGCGATAAATGCTTTAATAATTTCGCCGCGCACCGGATCAGGAATACCAATTACACCAGCTTCTGCAACAGCAGCATGCTCGATTAATTTACTTTCTACTTCAAACGGACCAACGCGCTCACCTGACGTCATAATTACATCGTCAATACGTCCTTGGAACCAGAAGTATCCATCTTCATCCATATAGGCAGAGTCGCCTGATACGTACCAATCTCCCGGCATGAAATAAGATTCATATTTTTGCTGGTTATTCCAGATCCCACGCATCATAGATGGCCAACCTTTCGCAATTGCTAAGTTACCCATTGTGTAAGGAGGCACTTCATTTCCTTCATTATCAACAATCGCTGCTTTCACACCTGGAATTGGTTTACCCATTGAACCTGGACGGATTTCCATACAAGGGTAGTTACAAATAACTTGTCCACCTGTTTCTGTCATCCACCACGTATCATGAATACGAAGTCCAAATGCGTTCATACCCCAGCGAATTACTTCTGGATTTAACGGCTCACCAACGCTTAATACGTGACGAACTTGTGATAAGTCATATTTTTTAATTGCGTCTTGTCCAGCTCCCATTAACATACGGAATGCTGTTGGTGCGCTGTACCAAACCGTCACACCGTAATCTTGCAGTGCTTCATACCAAGCTTCTGGACTAAAGCGTCCACCTAAAATAACGTTTGACGCTCCAACTAACCACGGTGCGAAAATACCGTAAGCTGTTCCAGTTACCCAGCCCGGGTCAGCAGTACACCAATATACATCGTCTTCTTTTAAATCTAATACCCACTTCGCCGTTTGATAGTGCTGAACCATTGCGTTTTGCGCATGAAGCACACCTTTTGGCTTACCAGTAGAACCAGACGTGTAATGTAGAATCAAGCCGTCTTCACGGCCTAACCATTCAATATGTAATTCTTTTGAAGCTTGTTCAAATAAAGGATTGAACGCTACCGTTTTACCGCCTTCTTCTACATTATCTCCAACAAGGAAAACTGTTTTTAAAGCCGGTAAATCATTTAATGGTACGCGCTCTAACAATTCAGGCGTTGTAATTAACACCTTTGCTTCGCTATCTTCTAAGCGATCGCGAACTGCGCCTTCCATAAATGCTTCAAATAGCGGTCCAACAATTGCTCCTAATTTCACTGCACCTAAAAGTGCGAAATATAACTCTGGAGAACGTGGCATAAAAATAAAAACGCGATCGCCTTTTTCTACATCGCCATAATTCTTAAGGACGTTTCCTGCTTTATTAGAAAAATCCTTCATTTCCTTAAATGTATATTTCTCTTTTCGCGATCCATCTTGATAATAAAGAGCTACTTTATTCTTTCGATCGGATTTCGCATGCTTATCAATTGCCTCATACGCCATATTTACTCGGCCTGTTTCATTCCAAGTAAAGTTTTTATTAACCTCTTCCCAGTTAAAATTCGCGTATGCCTCATCATAATTCGGCAAATTATTTTCTCCTTTAATGACAGGAAGCGTTTCTACTTTCATACTTTACATCCCCCTCCTATGTATTCTATTATCTATTATAATGACATTATTTAAAATTTTCAGTATATTTGTTGATTTTTAGACAAATTTTTAATGACAAATTTCGATTCACATCGCATATATTATAAAGTACGATATTAATAGATTCACAAACCCTCAAGGTGGTGAGCAATACATTGATTCATAAAAAAATATATAATGCTAGAAACTTAAAAACAGCGAAAGGCACTTTAATTATTGAAGGTCCTGTCTCTACACATAACTTAGAAATGTATGAGTTTCATCCAGACTTAATTGCGTTTCGTCCTGCCGAGCAACAATATAAAGCAATTGTCGAAATTTCTAAATTACCAGAAGCTCGTCTCATTATTGCTAGACATGACCAAACAATTGTTGGATATGTTACATACTTGTATCCTGATCCACTTGAACGATGGTCAGAAGGAAAAATGGAAAACTTAATTGAGCTTGGGGCAATTGAAGTAGTCCCAGCCTTCCGCGGGAGTTCTGTCGGAAAGAACTTACTAGAGGTTTCTATGATGGACGATTATATGGAAGATTACATTATATTGACGACTGAATATTATTGGCACTGGGATTTGAAACAAACAGGATTGAATGTGTGGGAATACCGAAAAGTAATGGAGAAGATGATGAATGCTGGCGGGTTACAATGGATGGCTACAGACGATCCTGAAATTTGTTCACATCCTGCCAACTGTTTAATGGTCCGCATCGGTAAACGCGTTGATACGGATTCTATTCAAGCTTTTGATCGTCTACGTTTTCACAATCGTTTTATGTATTAATAAAGGGGGCAACTGGAATGATTGTAGAAGAAATTATGAATCAAAATGTAGTTACATTACATCCAAACGATACAATCGAAACAGCAATCCGAACGATACGCACGAAAGGCATTCGGCACATTCCAATTGTCGATCAAAATAATCACGTCGTAGGCATTATTTCTGATCGGGATGTAAGAGATGCAAGTCCGTCTATTCTAGATGAACAAGTTTCACTCGATATGCTACAGCAACCGCTCGAGCTTATTATGAAACATCCTGTTATGACTTGCCATCCTCTCGATTTTGTTGAGGAAATTGCTACTTTATTTTTTGAAAATAAAATTGGCTGTCTTCCTGTTACAAAGGCCGGGAAGTTAGTTGGAATCATTTCTGAATCTACAGTACTGCACACATTAGTAAAATTAACAGGAGCACATCAACCAAGTTCGCAAATTGAAATTCAAGTAAAAAACGAACCTGGTATTCTTGGAAAAGTCGTTGCTATTTTTAGTGATTTACAAATAAATATCGTGAGCGTTCTCGTCTACCCAGCAAAAGACGAGAATGATAAAGTACTCGTTTTCCGCATTCAAACGATGAATCCTCTAAAAGTGATTGATGCACTTGAAGCAGAAGGCTACCGCGTATTATGGCCAAACATCATGGGGATGCAAGCATGAGTAGCGCGTTTATTTATTCGGATGACTTTCGGGGCTATTCATTTAGCCCTGATCATCCTTTTAACCAACTGCGCGTCACACTTACGTATGATTTATTACAAAAGGGCGGTTTCATCTCTCCCTCTCAAATCATCTCACCACGGATGGCTACAGATGAAGAGATTGCCTACGTTCATACAGAGGAGTACATAAATGCGGTAAAACGTGCTGGAGAAGGAAAGTTAGAAAAATCAATTGCGATGACATATGGACTCGGAACAGAAGATACACCGATGTTCCCAAATATGCACGAAGCAAGCGCATTGCTCGTTGGCGGTACGTTAACAGCTGTCGATGCTGTTCTTTCCGGAAAAGTAAAACACGCACTTAATTTGGGCGGCGGCTTACATCACGGCTTTCGCGGCAAAGCATCTGGCTTTTGTATTTATAACGACAGTTCTATCGCAATGAAATATATTCAAAAGAAATACGGTTTACGCGTCTTATATATTGATACAGATGCTCATCACGGTGATGGCGTACAGTGGTCGTTTTATGATGACCCTAACGTATGCACCATTTCACTGCATGAAACTGGTCGCTATTTATTCCCTGGAACTGGCGCTGTAAACGAACGTGGACAAGGTAATGGTTATAGTTATTCTTTTAACGTTCCACTCGATGCTTTTACAGAAGATGAATCGTTCTTAGAAGCATATCGAACTGTTGTAAAAGAAGTTGCAGCGTACTTTAAACCGGATATTATTTTAACGCAAAATGGTGCTGACGCACATTATTATGACCCACTTACACATCTTTGTGCGACAATGAATATTTACCGCGAAATACCGAAGCTCGCTCGTGAAATTGCTAATGAATATTGCGACGGTCGCTGGATCGCTGTCGGCGGCGGTGGCTATGATCACTGGCGCGTCGTTCCAAGAGCTTGGGCACTCATTTGGCTCGAAATGAACAACATCCAAAACATCTCAGGTTATCTCCCTCCAGAATGGATTGCAGCTTGGAAAGGACAAGCAGAAACAGAACTTCCCCTCACATGGGAAGATCCAGACAACATGTATAAACCTATCCCCCGTAAACCAGAAATTGAAGAAAAAAACGCATTAACTGTAGCGAAATCCCTTGAAATTATTCGGAATAATATGACAAAATCTTTATACTAACGAAAAGGAGGCTCGTTTTTGAATAGCCTCCTTTTATTTGAAGTTTGCTATTATTGTCGTTTTCTGTCGGTAAGTCGATATATGTTAATAATCGCTGATATATTCCGAGTTACGCCGATATATTCTAATAATCGCTGATATATTCCGAGTTGCGCCGATATATTCTAATAATCGCTGATATATTTTCATTTCATAACAGTCTGGCCCAACTTTTATGAGAAAAGGTCGTGATATTATGTGGACACAACAAATAATCAACACGAAACGCGGTACATTTGAACTCTTTACAAAAGGAAATGGCGAATCGCTTTGTATTACACATCACTATTCACAATTTAATGAAACTGGTGATTACTTTGCGGATGTTTTTACTGCTACGCATCGTGTATTTCTCATTAATTTACGAGATACTGGTCGCTCTGTAACCGCCCAGTCAGAAAACGAATTAAGCATGATTGAAACAATCCACGACTTAGAAGCCATACGAGAAGCATTACAACTTCCAACATGGCATTTCGCCGGTCATTCAGCAGGTGGTATGCTTGGACTTTTATATGCGATTACATATCCAAATTCCTTACACTCATTAGTCATAGCAGGCGCTGCAGCAAGTAACTATACCGAAACACCATTTTGCATTTATCACCCAGCACATCCACAGTTTCATTATATGCAAAAACTCATCGAAAACTTAAAAAGCCCTCACCTTACAAGTGAAGAACGAAAAGAACTATCTACTGAGAGAACAAAATTATCATTGTTTAAACCAGAAAACTACAACTCTTATTTTTGTAAACCAATCAACAAAACAATGTCCATTAGCCGGATGAATGCTTTCGCCAATGAATATCCTTCATTTGATTTAAGAGAGTATTTACCTTTCATCCAAACAAAGACACTTATTATATGCGGAAGATATGATGTGCAGTGTCCTATTCAATATTCCATCGAGATACATGAGGGTATATGCGATTCTACTTTTGTGACATTTGAGGAGAGCAACCATTATCCTTTTTTAGAAGAAGCGACCCTGTTTACTTCTACTACTCAAATATTTTATAAATCGTTACGCCAGTACCGTTATTATTAAGGAAAGCTCACAGTCTCTATAAGACTATGAGCTAAATTTTCAGAAGAAATATTTCGTACTATATAAAAATAAAAGATAAAAGGAAAAGAGCACCAAACCTACATCAAACAACACTGACTTTTTATCCCCTTCTTTTAAACCTATCGTAATATTAAAAATGCTTCTAACTATCCAACCTAATACTAAAAATAACCAGCCGAAATGATCATTTGTATAATCTTTATCATAAAACATTTGTATTGCACCAATAATTAATAAAATAATTATAATATTAGTTCCAATCCTTAAGACCTTGTTTGATTTATTATCTTGTAATGTATCTCCCAAAATGTAGCACACCCTCTCATGCTCTACTATGTTTTATCTCTCTTTATATCTTAACACAAATTACCTATTATTTCCTTTTTGCAAATAACATAAAAAACCTGCCAATTACTCGGCAGGTATATTACACGTTAAAACGATAACCAGCTCCCCATACTGTTTCAATATATTGCGGGTGAGCAGGATCTCTTTCAATTTTTTCACGTAGCTTTCTAATGTGGACGACAACAGTGGCTAAATCCCCAGCGGAATCTAATCCCCAAATGCGTTCAAATAACTGTTCTTTATTTAATACTTGGTTTGGATGTGTGACAAAGAATGTTAATAAATCAAATTCCTTCGTTGTAAACGCAACTTCTTCATTGTTTATAAAAACTTTTCTCGCTCGTTGATCGATAGAAATTCCGTGAATATATAACGTATCACGTTGCTTACTTACATTTCCTAATAATCTTTCATAACGGGCAATATGTGCTTTTACTCTTGCGACTAATTCACTCGGGCTAAACGGTTTCGTTATATAATCATCCGCTCCTAATCCGAGTCCGCGAATTTTATCTATATCTTCTTTTTTTGCTGAAACAAGTAGAATCGGAATATCTTTTACAGCACGTATTTGTTTACAAATTTCGAATCCGTGCATTTTCGGAAGCATAATATCTAAAATAATTAAATCATAGTCTTCTTGCAGAGCTGTTTGTAAACCTATTTCTCCTGAATGCTCTACATCAACTTGGAAATCATTAATTTCTAAATAATCTCTCTGTAATTCTGCAATACTTACTTCATCTTCTATTAATAAAATTCTTTTCAATTTACTCACCACATTCCTCTACTTTTTCCAATGAGAAGAAAATGCTTGTGCCTTTACCAAGCTCGCTTTCCGCCCAAATTCCCCCGCCATGTTCTTCAACAATTTGCTTCGCTATCGCTAAACCAAGTCCACTTCCACCTGTGCTAGAATTCCGCGATTGCTCTGCACGATAAAAACGTTCAAAGATATACGGCAATGTATCAGATTCTATACCTGATCCGTTGTCCATCACTTTCACAATAACTTTATTATTATCACTCGATACTGTTACAGTAATTTTCTTCTCTTCTTTATCCATGTATTTCACACTATTATGAATTAAATTTGATATAACTCTATTGATCTTTTCGCAATCAGCCGTTACATATAGTGGTGATGAATGTAACTGTAGGCGCACTTCTATACCTTCTTCACTTAAATCCATCTGCATCTCTTCTATTAATTCTTGCATAAACGTATTCAATTCAACTGTTTCAAACTGGAATGGAACCCGATTCAAATCGAGCTTCGAAAATAAAAATAGTTCATCAATGAGTGTGTCCATATGTTTTGCCTTCGTATGGATAGTTGATAAATACTTATCCATTTTTTCTGGCGTATTTGCTATCCCGTCCTTTATTCCTTCTACATATCCGATAATTGATGTAATCGGTGTTTTTAAGTCATGAGAGATGTTTGAAATAAGCTCTTTTCGATTTTCTTCATACTGTGTTTGCACTTCAATCGATTCTTTTAACTTCTTCCTCATTTCTTCAAATCCTTGATTTAATTGCCCGATTTCATCATGCGATGTAACTGGAATTTGAAAATTTAAATCCCCTTCTTTTATTTTCTCAGTCGCATCTTTCAATACGAAGATTGGCTTTATTACACTTCTTGAGACGAGGTAACTTAATAATCCAATAAGCAAAATGGCTAACAGTAAAAGTGATACGAACAAAATCGGAAATAACTTTTGTGTAAGATCTACAAATGAACTTTGTCTTTTTAGTACAAATATACTTCCTTCTTCATCCCCGGGAAAATAAAAATCAAATTTTACATATCGATAAAATGTATCGCCTAGTTCCGTTGTACCACGACTATTAATATTTGCTGATTCAAATTTCGGAAGGGCTTCTTTTAAAGATATACTTTCAAATATTTTTGTAGCATAAGAAATGGTTTCTCCCTTTCTTACAACTATTTTCACACCTTCTTTTTCAAGTGATGAAACGAACAATTCATCTAATAGTTGTGATTGATTTTTCTTTGCCGCTAATTTCAATTCCATATACGTATTCTCTTCTTCTGGTGTAAGCGGCTTTTGAATGTAAGAACTTTTATAGAAATTTTTCACTGCTTCCAAGTCACCTGTTATCGAAAAAACGATTAAAAATCCCGCGACTAATATAAGCGTAATGGAAACGAGGATAACAGCAATATAAGAAAATAAAAACCTTGTTTTAATAGACATATCTTAAATCCTCACTTTATCAAACCTTATTATTTATAAGCATAAAAAGATATGTTCAATTACTCAAGCGATTTTATAGTAATTTTAGCGTCAGTTTATAAAAATTTAATGTTCCTATTTTACAGTTGAAATTAGGAGGTTGAAATTCCATGTTCAAAAAAACATTCAGTATGATATGTTGCGTAATTTTTTTACAAGGATGCTCGCAAGAACAAGAAATAAAAAAGGAGATGATAAACATGGAGACTGCACTACTAGCAGCCACTGAAAAAAATGAAACGAATACTGTTATATCTTTACTAAAACAAGGTGCAAATATAAATGCGACGGATAGTCAAGGACGCACTCCGCTTATGATTGCTACATACAAAAATGATGTAAAAACCGCAAAGGCGCTTATCGAAGCTGGTGCTGACGTAAATATCCAAGATGACATGAAAAACAATCCCTTTCTATACGCCGGTGCGGAAGGTTACTTAGACATTTTAAAACTAACAATTGATGCTGGTGCAGATCCTACGATTACAAATCGTTACGGCGGAACAGCTCTTATCCCAGCCTCAGAACATGGCTATATTGACGTTATAAAAGAACTCCTCACTCGAACAAATATTGATGTAAATCATGTAAATAACCTGGGATGGACAGCTTTAATGGAAGCCATCGTACTAAGTAACGGAAACGAAACACAGCAACAAGTCATTCGCCTTCTTATTGAGCACGGTGCAGATGTAAATATTCCAGACAATGATGGTGTTACCCCGTTAGAGCATGCTCGCACTCATCACTTTGAAGAGATAGAGAAGATTTTGTTAGAAGGCCGTAAGTAAAAAGCTAATTTTTGCCTTCCTCCCCCACCCTATGCTACATTTAAGCCGTTACATTACTATTAATAGGGTGGGAATAAAAATGAACAAACCTAAAATTGGGATGATTGGACTTGGAAGTATTGCGCAAAAGGCCTATCTTCCAACACTTACAAAAGAAACTGATTGGAATTTTGTAGGGGCGTTTACACCTAACGCACAGAAAAGAAAACAAGTTTGCCAGCAATACCGAATTCAAGACTTTCATTCTATTGAAATGTTAGCTTCGGAATGCGATGCAATCTTCGTTCATAGTTCAACTGCATCGCATTATGAAATCGTTTCTGAACTTCTAAAAAAAGGGATCGACGTTTATGTTGATAAACCGCTAGCAGCTACAGTGGAACAAGCTGAGCAACTAGTCGAGTTAAGCGAGAAGTATAACCGAAAATTAATGGTCGGATTTAATCGCAGATTCGTTCCTATGTATGTCGCTGCCAAAGAACAGGCTCATGATATTTCATGGATTCGAATTGAAAAGCATCGTACAAATAAAGTCGGGCCATATACGTACGACTTCACTATGTTAGATGATTATTTACACATTGTAGATACTGCTCGCTGGTTAGCTAATGATGACCTTAACGCCGTTCACAATATGATGCAAATCAATGAAAAGAATGAACTTCTTTACGGACATCATACATATACAACTCCAAGTGGACTATTACTTTCTACTGCAATGCATCGCCATGCCGGTACTAATTTAGAACAAATTGAACTTGTAACGATAGGAAAAATCATTCGCGTAAAAAATATGAATACATTTGAAATTGAACAGGAAAACTCAGTTTCACAAAGTGGTTCCCCATCATGGGATACGACGTTAAAACAACGTGGTTTTGAAGATGCTGTTCATCATTTTATTGAGTGTGTACAAGGCGATACAAAGCCCGTTGTAGATGGATTAGAAGGATTAAAAACGCAGCAACTGTTGCAATCTCTACTAGATGATGTAAATAAAAATTAAAACGGATACATTTTTCAGAATTTACTTTCATTCCCATTCCCTCTTTATTTCTCTCATAAATTTCTATAGAATATGTTGATAGGAATTATAAATTTCATAATGAATCGTGGAAAGGATGGGATTAACACATGTGGAACGAGTTTAAAAAGTTCGCTTTCAAAGGGAATGTAATCGATTTAGCTGTCGGGGTTGTAATCGGTGCTGCATTCGGTAAAATCGTTAGTTCTTTAGTAAAAGATATCATCACACCATTACTTGGTATGGTATTAGGTGGCGTTGACTTTACAGATTTAAAAATTACATTCGGTAAATCATCTATTATGTATGGTAACTTCATCCAAACTATTTTTGATTTCTTAATTATTGCAGCTGCTATCTTTATGTTTGTTAAAGTTTTCAACAAACTAACATCTAAAAGAGAAGAAGAAAAAGAGGAAGAACTTCCAGAACCAACAAAAGAAGAAGAACTTCTTGGCGAAATTCGCGACTTACTAAAACAGCAAAACTCTTCTAAAGATAGAGCATAATTGAACGGATAAAAAGGCATGTCCCTCGGGACATGCCTTTTCTATATGCTATAACGTTTCCGAATTCATATGAATAAATAAAATAATACCAGCAACCACAAGTACCATAATGCTACCTGCAAATAGTGTAATACCAATAAACATTAAACTTGTGCTCATATCTACTGATACACTTTCAATAAAAATAGAAATTACATACGTGATAAGGGCAATTCCTGCAAGAATACTTCCTGGAACAAATCGCTTTAAACCATTTTGTTTTAACGTCATATATGCAAAAATAGCAGTCATACAAAGCGTAATTATCCAAAGAACGATCATCTCTTTTCCCCCCTCACAAGCCTTTTCTTTCTATTATACATGACATTGCCCTATAATAGTTAAATTTGCACTTATGTGACATATAACAAGGAATAGCCCCATCTATAGCGAAGGCATTATGAAGAGAATCACAATACACTTTTTGAAGAAAGCATTATTCTTGTTAAAGCAAACAGTTTAGAGGATGCTCACGAACTTGGTAAAAAAATTGCTATGCAATCTGAAGATACGTACGATAATGTGTACGGTGAGCAAATAACGTGGAAGTTCCGAAAAGTGTTGCATGTGTTTGAATTAGACGATACCCCCTTTGAAACTGGAAAAGAATTGTACGCAAGATTTTTACACGTTAAGAAAAATAAAGCGGTGGATACAGTCGTACAAAAATACTATCCTGAATCCGAATAAAAGCTCACAGCAAATGCTGTGAGCTTTTTTATACTTACTTCGTTGAATCTCTAAATTGGATACGGTGAGGTAAGATAACAGTGTGATCTTCCACTTTTTCTTTGTTCATATACTTTGTTAATAAACGCATTGCTACTGCACCGATATCATACATCGGTTGAACAACTGTTGAAAGCTGCGGACGAACCATTAATGCAAGACGTGTATTATCGAAACCAAGTACTTCTACGTCAGTTGGTACGTTTAATCCAGCGTCTTGTGCTGCATGGATTACACCTAGTGCCATTTCATCAGAAGACACGAAGATTGCTGTTGGCTTTTCATCATTGCTCCAAAGCTTTTCGAATGCTTCAATACCTGAGTCATATGTGTAATCTCCATCGATTACAAGATTTTCATCATATGAAATACCTGCTTCTTCTAAAGCTTTTTTATAACCTTGTAACTTCTTCGCGCTTCCCGCTTTATCAATGAAAGGACCAGAGACGAAACCGATACGTTTATGTCCTTGCTCGATAAAGTGCTTCATTGCATCATAAGCTGCTTGTGTATAATCAATATTTACTGATGGCGTTTCATTTTGCTCATCAAATGACGCTGCTAATACAATTGGTACTGGAGATTTTTTAAATTCTTCAATGTGAATGTCTGTAATATCTTCACCCATGAAAACAATTCCGTCCACTTGTTTTCCAAGCATCGTATTTAATAAATGGAACTCTTTCTCTTTGTTTTGATCAGAGTTACTTAAAATGATGTTATATTTGTACATTGTTGCGATATCTTCAATTCCACGTGCAAGTTCTGCATAAAACGTATTTGAGATATCAGGAATAATAACACCTACTGTAGTTGTCTTCTTACTTGCTAGTCCACGTGCTACCGCATTCGGGCGGTATCCTAAACGATCAATTGCTTCTAATACTTTCTTTCTTGTTGTAGGCTTTACATTTGGGTTACCGTTCACAACACGAGATACGGTAGCCATTGAAACGTTTGCTTCGCGCGCTACATCATAGATTGTTACGTTCATCTCATCGCACACTCCTTCTATTTTTGTTATCTATTTTTATGTATCGGTTACTTGAATGAAAAAAAGACATCAACTCTATTTGCAGATGCCACCAATCGTCCCGAGTTCTTCCTTTTACTAATGATACGATAAAAACGCAGGCTCATACAATATTTTCCCGCAAAAGTTTCGAAAAAATTCGCTTCTTTTCTCGTATTTTCGTATTTTTTATGAAAAAAGGGCATTTTTTGTAAAAAAATAGATGTTTCCTAAGTAAAAATCTTATTTTAAGCAGTACGATAGTAAATGAAATTTATATCGGCGATTTTTCGAATATATCGACTGTAACTCTAATTATATCAGCGATTTTCCAAATATATCGACCGCAACTCTAATTATATCAGCGATTTTTTAAATATATCAACTTACCAACAAAAATCGACAATGACAGTCGCTATACAATAGGAGAAAGCTGTTCCAAAATGCCTTTTTGGAACAGCTCATTAAAAGTTTTTATAATTTACTTCCAAATGATTTTAATTCATTCATAAAATCATTGAACTGCGGTATATTCATTTGCTGCGCCGCATCTGATAAAGCTACAGCTGGATCTGGATGTACTTCAGCCATAATTGCATCTGCACCAATTGCCATCGCTGCTTTTGCAGTTGGTAAGAGAAGGTCACGTCGCCCTGTAGAATGCGTTACATCGACAACGACAGGTAAATGTGTTTCTTTCTTTAAAATCGGCACAGCGGAAATATCAAGCGTATTACGCGTCGCTCTTTCATACGTGCGAATACCTCGTTCACATAAAATAATGTTCCCATTTCCCTTTGCCATAATATATTCTGCCGCATTAATGAATTCTTCAATCGTTGCTGATAGACCACGTTTTAATAATACTGGTTTATTTACAGCACCAGCTGCCCTTAGCAAATCAAAGTTTTGCATATTGCGAGCACCAATTTGAATAACATCAACGTAATCTAATGACATCTCAATATCATTCGGATTTAAAATTTCACTAATAACAGCCAAATCATATTCATCTGCTACCTGGCGCAAAATTTGTAATCCCTCTAATCCAAGACCTTGAAAATCATACGGTGAAGTACGTGGTTTGAACGCACCACCACGCATTAATTTCAGACCTTGCTCTTTCATTGCTTCAGCAACTTGACGTACTTGTTCATAACTTTCCACTGCACACGGTCCCATAATAAAATGCTGATTTCCGTCACCAATTTTTTCACCATTAATTTCAACAATCGTATCTTCTGTTTTTTTCTTACGAGAAACAAGTAATGCTTTACGATGATCATCTTCTTGTAATTCTAAACCAGCTTGAAAAATTTGTTTGAAAATATGTTGTAAAGTCGAAGTTTCAAATGGACCATTATTATTCTCTGCAATTAAATCCAGCATATTTCTTTCACGTACAGGATCAAAACGTTTCACACCTTGTACTTCTTTTAAATTACCAACTTCTTGTACGAGACGACCTCTTTCGTTTAGTAACTCTAATATTTGTAAATTAAGTTGATCAATTTCAGAACGTAAACGACCTAATTGTTGTGATGCCATAAGAAAGCCACCTCTTTCAAATTCCTATATGTTACTTTTTTAAGATAACTTATTATAGCTGATACATATACGATTGTCACACGATATACAGCAATGAATTACTATCAAAAAACATTGTATATTTTCATTTAAAATAAAAAAAAGACAGTTTACATACTGTCTTTTTTTACAAGAAGGAAACAAACGGTTTATCACTGTTTTTCTCTTTTATAATAACGGCCTCAATTTTACTCTCGGACTTAATCTGTAATTGTACTTTCGCATCTTTAGGCAATTTGTCTAACATGCCTTGAGCAGCCAATTGGGTAAGAGCCATTAATTCTGTTTTACCGTTATATTTAATAACAATATTCATATTTAATGTATCCATTTGATCTTTCTTATAAGAAACTTTAGCGTTGACTGGAATAAAATCTCCATTAGAAAAACCTTTTATTTCCTTAGCAAAGTTATTTATTTTTGTATTATCTTCTCCATGTGCTTGTGTAAATTCATCAGAAGGATATGAATACGACTTTTCATCAATTGTACTCCAATTTCCAAGGTTCGTATCATTCTTTTGAACAGTAGCACTAGCAATATACGTACCATTTTTTAAAGAACTAGTACTTTCTTGCTTAAAGATAGCAAACGTAATTGGAGATTTGTTATACTTATCATTTTTGTTAATAGCTTCAATAAGTTGTTTAGCAACTTCAGTCCCTTTAGACATAGCTTCTTCATTCGATACACTTGAAGACATAGCTAAACCTATCATAACACCAGATAAACTTAATTCATTTGAATTCTGTTTTCCGAAATAGTCTTGTTCTATAATATTTGTCAAAACTGGCGCTTCTACTTTCGCAACTAGTTCATCAACTAGTTTCTCTGGAATATACTGATTTAATTGCAGTACGTGACTCTCTGTATCAAATTGCTGCGTTGCAATATTTATTAAACCATTTTCATACTCTGCTAAATCTAATTTAGAATTTGTTTTTATATTAGCTGTATTAATAACCTTTTGTTCTTTTAAAGGAATAACAGTTCTATAATAATCTTTAGAAACAGCAGTTCTCGGAATCATACTTTTTTCTTTTGTATCTTTTTGTATAACTTCATCCTTCTTACTAATCGTATTACTATTGTTACTACAAGCTCCTAGTAATAAACTTACGACTGCGAAGGATAATGCCATTTTCTTCATTACTTAAAACCTACTTTCAACAATCTAGTTATTTAGTTTGAACTATTAATAGTGTACCACTAAATATATTTCAACAAAAACAAAAAAAAAGAAGCAAGCACCTTTAGCTTGCTTCTTTTTACTTTATATTCTCTTCTAAAGCATCTTTTTTAATATTCCAATGAGATGTATTCCATACTACCATCCCATCTTTTATGTATAGCACTTGCGGTGATTCATGTCTAATACTGTATTGTTCTGCAACACGATTTGACACATCTCTCGCATCTTGTACGTATAAGTAATACGCTGGCACTTCTCTTTCTTCACTGCAATACGCTTGAAATTCTGTGTATGCACCGTGACTAATCGGGCATGTCGTACTATGTTTAAAAAGAACATACGGCTCATTCTTTTCTACTAAGACTTCAAGCTCTTCAATTGTTTCAAGTTTTGTCATATTCATCACGATTCACCTCTCATACGAAATCTAGAGCGCTTCTCTTTCTTTTCAGCTTTTTTCTCAATTCTTTCTAATTTACGCTCTTCTTTTTCAACCTTCTTCTCTTGTCTCGACGCACGGTAATGATTGTATACTTCAATCGCCGCACTGCTCCACTGTACAACTTGCGCTACTTTATCAGCGTTATTTTCAATTTCGTCCGTTACAGAGTCTGATACATTACGAAGCTTCGTATTTAAAGATTGGATTGTCGTTCCAATCCCATCTACACCCGCTACCACTTTATTTAATGACTGTGACTTCTGTTGAATATCATCAGCTAACGCATTCGTTTTATGTAATAATTGCTCTGTCTCTACGCTAATTCCTTGCATTTGCTTTTCTAAACCTTCTAACGTGCTTGCAACGTTTTCCAACGTCTTCTGAACCGATAACAACGTTCTGCATACATACACTACTAATACTGCGAAAGCAACCGCGATAATAGCCGCACTTACATATAAAAGAACTTGCATTTCATCACTTCCTTTATCTTTTTCATACTTTCCCCTATTATACAATCATTTTCCGTTTCATTCTAATCCCTATCTCATCATTAGAATTTTCATACTTATTCGTTAACTGTAACATAAATCATTCAACAAATTCCACTAAGTAGGTTACAATAGGAGAGGATACATAATTAGTAGGGAGGCTTTACATATGAAAGATCCACGTATTGAAAAGTTAGCATACAATTTAATTAACTACTCTATCCGCTTACAAAAAGGTGAAAAAGTATTAATTGAAAACTTTGGCTTACAAAAAGAACTTGTAACTGCACTTGTAAAAGAAGCATATGCAGCTGGTGGTTTCCCATTCGTCTCTTTAAAAGATCATCAAGTAGATCGCTCTTTATTAATGGGTGCTACTGAAGAACATTTCGAACAAATCGCTGCATATGAAGCAAGCGTAATGAAAGACATGGACGCTTATATCGGTCTTCGCTCTGGCGATAATATTAATGAACAAGCTGACGTTCCAAGTGAGCGTATGAAAGTTCATGGCCAAACAGTTGGTAAAAAAGTTCATAGAGACATTCGCGTTCCAAAAACACGCTGGGTTGTTCTTCGCTACCCAAATGCTTCTATGGCACAGCTTGCTAAAATGAGTACAGAAGCTTTCGAAGACTTCTACTTCGAAGTATGTAACTTAGACTACGGCAAAATGGATAAGGCAATGGATAGCCTTGTTACATTAATGAATAAAACAGATAAAGTTCGTTTAACTGGTCCTGGAACTGACTTAACATTCTCTATTAAAGACATTCCAGCTATTAAATGCTCAGGTCATTTAAACATTCCAGACGGTGAAGTATACTCTGCACCAGTTCGTGATTCTGTTAACGGTACAGTTTCTTACAACACACCATCTCCTTACAACGGTTATACATTTGAAAATGTACAACTTAAGTTTGAGAACGGTCAAATCGTTGAAGCAACTGCAAACGATACAGAGCGCATTAACAAAATCTTCGATACAGACGAAGGCGCACGCTACGTTGGTGAGTTCGCAATTGGCGTAAACCCATACATCTTACATCCAATGGGAGACATCCTATTCGATGAAAAAATCGATGGCAGCTTCCACTTCACTCCTGGACAAGCTTACGACGATGCATGGAACGGCAACAACTCGAACATCCACTGGGATTTAGTATGCATCCAACGCCCTGAATACGGCGGCGGCGAAATTTACTTCGACGACGTACTAATCCGTAAAGACGGACGCTTCGTTGTACCTGAACTAGAAGCTTTAAACCCAGAGAACTTAAAATAATAATAAAAACGCTCGGAATTTTCGCCGAGCGTTTTTTATTTCTTCCCTACCATTTCTATTTTCACATGTGGATTTTCTTTCTCTATAAGCCTTAAGAATTCATCCATATTTTGCGGCATCGCAACCATATGTACTTTATATGCATTCGTCGTAATTTCAAGAAACTTTCCGACCTGACGTATAATTCTCACATCTTTTAATACAATATCATCATTTAAAATACCGTACTTTAATACGCCATTTTCTACTTTATGTTTTTTAATAAATACTTCCCAAACGAGTGGTACATTTACAATGAAGCATAAACCCATCCCAATCAACGCTGACATCCAATGCGCTTTATTAGTGAAAAGCATGACAATTGGATATATAAACATAAAAACTAACGTAAGACAAACGAAAATGACTACTGACTTACTTCTTTGAATTGGAAAGTTCATACCTACACCCCCTAACCTAAATTATACCATTATTTCTATTTTGCTTCATAGAAAAAGGCCATTTCTAAATGACCTTTTACACAATGTACCTATAAAATTTCTTATCTACCTGTAGCACCGGAAAGTTTTTCGGCAACTCGTCTATACTCACACTTTCAAAACCATTCTTTTCATAAAAACGATGTGCCGCTAAAAATTTTACTGTTGTTCCTAAGTAAATATCTTTCAATTTTTTATCCTCAGCCCATGAAATTGCTGTTTGAAGCAACATATGTGATGCGCCCCATTCTTTTCCGCGAAACTCTTTCTTCACGAACATTTTTCTTAACGCTACTTGATGATTCTCAATATCTAATAAAGCTACTGTTCCAACTACTTTCCCATCATAAATTGCTATCCAAAAGTTTCCGTAATCCTTTTGATAGAATGTTTCTATTTCAAGTAAATCAGGTTGCTCTTCTTTCGTAATTGAAACATTATACTCTTTTTGCTGAATAGGAACGATAAGATCTACTACTTCCTCTTGAAACGTACTTTCATACGGAACAATACGAATCTTCTCGTTCATCGAATATCTTTCCATTCTGAAGCTAGTAAACTATATACAGCGATATCATGAAAATGATCATATAGCCATTCTTCCTCTCTTAAAATACCATCTAACTTAAATCCTAAACGTTCTGGAATTGCGCGGCTCTTCGCATTTCCAACACCGCACCGAATTTCAATTTTATTCAACTTTAAATTTTCAAATGCATAGTGAAGTACAGCCTTTACGCTACGCGTCATAATACCTTTCCCGCCAGCATCTTCTGCAAGATAATACCCAAGACTCGTCGCTTTCTTCCCCCAGCTCACTGGATGAATACCTACCATCCCAACGAGCTTTCCTTTGTAACGTATGCCACTTTCAAAACCATCTCCCTCTGCAAATTTCTTTAACCACATCGGAAAAATCTCATCATACGCATCAGCTGATTTCGTCCCATCTACCCAAGGGAGCCATTTTCGTAAATGATTACGGTTTTGATCTAATAATTGATATAATTCCCCTTTATGATGTTTTTCTAGTAATTGTAGTTCGATTTCGTCATCTACTCGGAGTGTGAACATGTTTTTTAGTCCCCTTTTTATTTTTCTTATTATTCTAACATTTATAACTAAAGACATATACGCTAATATATCGACTTATCGACTTATCGACTAACCTCAAGAATCATATATGCCAACATAGCACACAAAAAAGACGCACAGCCATCGCTATGCGTCTTTTCTATTACTTCTCTGCAACTTGAACTTCTTTTACGTAAGCTGCTTCGAATTTTTGGATGTCTCCTGCGCCCATGAAAATTAGAACGCCGTTTTTATGTTTCTTTAATACATCCGTTGTTGTATCTGTAATTAGTTCTGCACCGTCAATACGCTTTTGCAGATCTTCGATTGTTAATTCACCTTTGTTTTCGCGTGCTGATCCGAAAATATCACATAAGTATACTTGATCAGCTTTGCTTAGGCTTTCTGCGAACTCATCTAAGAACTTTTCTGTACGTGAGAATGTGTGTGGCTGGAATACAGCGACAATTTCACGCTCTGGATGTTTTTGACGAGCTGCTTCAATCGTTGCATTAATTTCTGTCGGATGGTGTGCGTAGTCATCGATAATCACTTGCTCTCCCATCGGCTTTTCATTAAAGCGACGTTTTACGCCTTCAAAAGTTGTTAGCTGATGCTTTACTGCTTCTACATCAACGTTTTCATAATGGCAAAGTGCAATTACTGCTAACGCATTTAATACGCTGTGATTGCCGTATCCTGTAATTTTGAACGTGTCATAGTACGTATTACGAACGAATACATCAAAAATAGTACCATCTGTTCTCTTTTGGATGTTGCGTGCTTGGAAATCATTATCTTCTCCAAATCCATAGAAAATAACAGGTACTTTCGCTTGAATTTTTTGAAGTTCTTCATCATCTCCACATGCAATAATGCCTTTTTTCACTTGCAATGCCATCTCTTGGAATGCACTGAATACATCATTGATGTCTGCAAAATAATCTGGATGATCAAAATCAATATTCGTCATAATTGCATAGTCTGGATTATAAGACAAGAAATGACGACGATACTCACAAGCTTCAAATACAAAATACTTACTATTTTCTACCCCATGCCCTGTTCCATCTCCAATAAGGTAAGATGTTGGGTGTGCACCTTGCATTACATGGGCTAACAAACCTGTTGTTGATGTTTTTCCGTGTGCACCAGTTACAGCAACACTTGTGTATTGGCTCATCAGGTCACCTAAGAAATGATGGTAACGATGGACTGGGATGTTTAATTCTTTTGCTGCTACGATTTCTTCATGCGTATCAGGAAATGCATTTCCTGCAATAATCACTTGTCCTTCTTCTACATTATTCTTATCAAAAGGAAGGATCGAGATACTACGCTTTTCCAACGCTGTTTGTGTAAAGAAACGCTTTTCATAATCAGACCCTTGAACAGTATGCTTCATATCATGAAGAATTTGCGCTAATGAACTCATTCCTGTTCCTTTAATTCCTACAAAATGGTAAACTGTCATCTTAAAGAACCTCCAACATTTCGAACTAATACAACGGCCTATCTATAAGACAGTATATGAATCTTTTCTTATTTTGGTAATCATCATACATTTTTGATGTAGTGAAGTTATTCTTCCCTTCACTTATCAGGATAAACTCGTACGTACTTCTTTATATATCCATAACAAGTCCATTATAGCAAAAAAGAAGCCGCTATACTATGATAACAGAAAAACTGATAGGGTCAATCACCTATCAGTTTTTCTCTCTTTTACATCTCTTCTCTTTTTTCTAATTGAACACGCTCTAAACGTGGGTTTGGACGATATTTACGACCAGCTTTTGCTTCTGGTTTCCCATTTAATTCTACATTATCACCAGTAAAGCCAATATTCATTTTTAATAAGCTACTTCCTACCCCGTATATGTCAACAGGTACGTTTTGAGCTTCAAATTCACGAATACGCTTCTCATCAAATCCACCAGTTACAACGATGTCTACATGCTGGAATCCTTCTTCATCAAGTGCTTTACGAAGTGCGAATACAAGCGATGGGTTTACACCACGTGGATCGAATGTTCCAAGTACTTCTGGGTGGCGAATGAAGTATTGATCAATCATCGTGCGGGACGTATCTACACGTACACCTTTTAATGTTGATCCAAATTCACGCGCTACGCGAAGTGCATCTGTAATGACATCATTGTTGTAATCAATTAATACAACTAATTCATCTTCTGGGAATTTCTTATGATATGCTTTTGCCGCTTCTACAACATCACCATTAAACATTTGAATTAATGCGTGAGGCATCGTCCCCATACCACTTTTGCCCCACCATTCATTCATCGCATGCGTCGCTTGTGCGCTCATACCTCCGATGTATGCTGCATAACCGTCACCAGCTTGTTGTGTATAATGATCGTCACGATCTCCCATGAAAATAACTGGTTTTTCTTTATCTACGCTACGCGCAGCTTGGACAACGTTATATACGTTTGTCGCAACCGATGTACGACGAGCTAAAATCCCATCAATGACACCTTCTAAAAATCCGAAATTTTCATAAGGACCATGAATTGTTAACACTGTTTCAAATGGACTAATTTTATCGCCATCTTTTAAAGAGTTAATCTCAAGTTCCTCAGGATTTTTAGCGAATGTTTGTAGCAATGCAATTACTTCATCCGTTCCGCAAAGAACTGCATTTTCCTTTTGGAAAAATTGCATCGTTACAACACTTTTCGGGCGAAATTCTTCGATGATTTCTCTAGTCTTTAAAAAGTAAACGGCAGAGAACCACCCTTCTCCAACACGTTCGTCAAATTTAAATGTTTTATTTGTTAGTCTATTTATTTCACCTTTTAATTTTAATTCAATTTCTTTCATGTCGCTTTACTCCCTACTTTACTATCCAACATTTTCTCTTAGTATACAGCATAACCGTTTACTATACATTTGTTTCCTGCATAGCAGCGAATTCATCCTCAGAAATAAGGACATCTCTTGGCTTCGTTCCTCTTGCTTCAGAAATAATTCCTTGCGATTGCATCTCTTCAATGAGACGTGCTGCGCGATTATAACCGATGCGGAATTTTCGCTGTACAGAAGATGTGGACGCTCCCCCTTGTTCTACAACAAATTGACATGCTTCGAAGAACAATTCGTCTTCCGACTCAGCTTGTTCTGTTTTCGCTAATAAATCCTCTTGCTTAAATAAGTAATTCGGCTTCATTTGCTTTTTCACATGATCAACTGTTTTTTCAATCTCATCATCCGATACATATACACCTTGTACACGAACAGGCTTAGATGTACCGTTCCCTAAGAATAACATATCACCACGGCCAAGTAATTTCTCCGCGCCACCAATATCGATAATCGTACGCGAATCAACTTGAGATGATACAGTAAACGCAATACGCGTTGGAATGTTTGACTTAATTAAACCTGTAATAACATCTACAGATGGACGCTGCGTCGCTACTAATAAATGAATACCACAAGCACGTGCTTTTTGCGCAATACGACAAATCGCTTCCTCAACATCACCAGGTGCTACCATCATTAAGTCGGCTAACTCGTCAATGACAATAACGATATAAGGTAATGTTTCTCCCGGAATTTCTCGCTCACTTACAATCGTATTATAACGAGTTAAATCACGAGCACCTGCGTGCGCAAACAATTCATAACGGCGTTCCATTTCCTCAACTGCCCATTTTAATGCAGCTGTTGCTGCTTTTACATCCGTAATAACAGGTGCTACAAGATGTGGAACAGAATTGTATGGTGCAAGCTCAACCATCTTCGGATCGATTAACATTAACTTCACTTCATGTGGTTTCGCTTTATATAAAATACTCGTTAAAATCGCGTTAATACACACACTTTTACCTGAACCCGTTGCACCCGCAATAAGTCCGTGCGGCATTTTTCGAATATCCGTTACAATTGGATCCCCTGAAATATCAAGCCCCAGCGCAACAGTAAGCGGTGATTCACTCTTTGTGAATACAGGACTTCTTAAAATTTCGCGAAGAAATACTGGCTTACTTTCTTTATTTGGAACTTCAATTCCAATCGCACTCTTCCCTGGAATTGGCGCTTCAATACGAATATCTTTCGCAGCTAAACTTAACTTAATATCATCACTTAAATTTGTAATTTTATTTACTTTCACACCTGGGTCTGGCTGCACCTCAAAACGAGTGACTGCCGGACCTTGCGATACATTAATAACATGTGCTCCAACGTGAAAATTATTAAACGTTGTATCTAATAATTCTTTCTGCTCCTCTAACCATTCTGTATTATCTAACGCTGATTGCTGTGGAATCGACAACAGCGCTAATGGCGGAACAGTGTATGTCGGTGGTGTGTGCAATACATTTCGCATATCGTTCTCTCTTTGATTTACAACATATGCTTTCTCTTGTACTTCCGTACTTGAAATTGGCTTTTGTACTTGCTCTACCACTACTTGCTGTACTGGTTGTTCTTCCACTTGTGGCTCTGCTACTACTTGCTGCACTGGGTGCTCTTCCACTTGTGGTTCTGCTACTACTTGCTGCACTGGGCGTTCTTCCACTTGTGGTTCTGCTACTACTTGCTGCACTAGGTGCTCTTCCATTTGTGGTTCTGCTACTACTTGCTGCACTGGGTGCTCTTCCACTTGTGGTTCTGCTACCTCTTGTTGCACTGGCTTATTCTCTACTCGTACATTAGCAGAAGGCTGCATTGCATTTGCTCTAGCTGCATGTCTTTCCATTAATCGTGTTCTATCTTGTTTCAACATAACAACATTAAATGGTACATGACGCTTTTTCTCACGTTTTGGTTCTTCTTTTTGTACAACTGGTTGTTCTTCTGCGACTGGTGTTTCCTCGGCAACTGGTTGTTCTTCTACGACCGGCGCTTCTTCTACAACTCGTTGCTCTTCTACGACCGGTGCTTCTTCTACAACTCGTTGCTCTTCTGCGACTGGCGCTTCTTCTACAACTCGTTGCTCTTCTACGACCGGTGCTTCTTCTACAACTCGTTGCTCTTCTGCGACTGGCGCTTCTTCTACAACTGATTGCTCTTCTACGACCGGTGCTTCTTCTACAACTGATTGCTCTTCTACGACCGGTGCTTCTTCTACAACTCGTTGCTCTTCTGCGACCGGTGCTTCCTCGACAACTGATTGTTCTTCTACAATCGGTGCTTCTTCTACAACTGGTTGTTCTTCTGCAATTAAAACATCCGCAAAGCTTTGAACATCTTTCTTCGTTTGTTCATCAGCCTCAGCAACATGTATGAATTCACTCTTTTGTTCAATTGCTTCAGCTTCTTGCTGAATGTCCTCAAGTGCTACAAATGTCTCTACTACAGGCGCGTTTATTTCTGCAATCACTTCTACTTCTTCTGACTCTTCCGTTTCCGCAATTACTTCAGCTTCTTCTGACTCTTCTACTTCCGCAATTACTTCCACTTCTTCTGACTCTTCTGCTTCCGCAATTACTTCCACTTCTTCTGACTCTTCCGTTTCTGCAATTACTTCCACTTCTTCTAACTCTTCCGTTTCTGCAATTACTTCCACTTCTTTTGACTCTTCCGTTTCTGCAATTACTTCAGCTTCTTCTGACTCTTCTGCTTCCGCAATTACTTCCACTTCTTCAGGTGCCTCTGTTTCCATAACTACTTCTTCAAGCTCTTCCGTTTCTGCAATCACTTCTACTTGTGACACTTCTTCTGGTATTTCCACAATGATTGTTTCTTCAAGTTTTTCTTCTGCTTTGACAATCACTGATTCTTCTAGAGCTTGCTTTTCTACTTCAATAGTAGGTTGTTTTATTTCTGTATTACGTTTAATTTCTTCTGATAATATTGTATCCTCGTGCTCTACTTTAGAAGCTACTAATTCTTCTTGTAGATTGTTTTCGTTTAACACCACTACATCTTTTTCTAGCTTAGCACTTTCCATCTGCTCAGCTACTGTTTTATGAAGTAATTCATCCGCTGGAACTTCCTGCGGTGTACTCATTTCTTGAATCACTTCTTTTTCTTCTACTAAAGGCACTTGGCGTTCAATTTCATAACCGTTTTTCTCTAGCCATTGATCAACAACTGATTTTTCTTCTTTTTTGCTCTGTTGACCTTGCTGTTCAACTACTTCACCTGAAGCAGAAGACGTTGCTTGTCCTTCTGAGAAATCAGATAATGTATATCCTTTTTTCTCTAACCATGCATCAACGACTGATTTACCCTCTACAGATATTTCAAGGTCTTCTCTTTCCTTTACTTCCTCCTGCTTTTCTTCCTTTTTCTCTACTGAAGGACGATTATATCCATAAATTGGCGAAATCATTTCTGTTGGCCGAAATGGTCTACGGTTACTCTCTTGCGAAGGTGCAGATGCCTTTTTAACGACAGACTCCCGCACCGGTTCATATTGCACTTCCGGCTCTTCATATGTAGAAACTACCTTTTCCACATACGGTCGTCTGCTTCTTTCCACCTTTATTCCTCTTTGGGCAGTCGGTTCTTCATATGTTACTCCTTGAACAGGTTGTTCTTCGAAGCGATTTACTTCGCTTTCATCCTCTTCATCGAACCCATTATCCGGTACTAAAGGAAAACGGCATTTACCTGCATTCCTACTTGCCATTTGTGCTTCTCTTGCTTCAGTGTAGTGGTTTACACGAGGAATTTTCGGCTGACTTTCAATTTGCTTTGGTACTTCTTTATTCATCGCTGTTTGTTCTTCCTCTTTGTTAAACAGCTTTTTCATCCAATCTAACATGCTTACCACTCTTTCTACTAAATAGTAACATCCTTTATTGTATCAGCATTCGGCAAAAAGTGCAGGTAAAATTAAGCATGTCATATTTATCCATAATATTCTAATTTACGAGTGTTTTCATATAAAAAAAACGCAGTCTTTCATGTAAGACTGCGCTTAAGCTTTACTCTTCTGATATGCATCTATGCTATCCGTTACACTTTGCAATAAAGAATTTACATACTGCGGGTCAGATAATTTTTTATCTTCTTCATGGTTTGACATAAACCCAAGTTCTAATAACACACCAGGAACCTTTGCCCAATTAAATCCAGAAAGATCATCCCGAAATTTAATTCCATTTACTTTTACTTGCTGGTTCTCCCTCATTTTATTTACAATCATTTGAGAGATTTGAAGACTTTCCGCATAAATCTCTTTCGTATATGGACTTCCTTCTGCCGGCGTCAATACAGCGAATCCACTTTGGTTTGGATTTTCAGAACCATCTGCATGAAGACGTAAAAATAAATTAGCCTTATGATTATTTGCGAATGTCGCCCTTTCTTTATTACTTATATCAACGTCTTGTGATGTTCTCGTCATTAATACTTGTATTCCCTTTGCTTCTAACTTTTCTTTTAATACGAAAGCCATTTCTAATACAAGTACAGCCTCTCTCTTTTTCGTCACAACACCTGTTGTACCGTCTGTCACTTTATATTTTTGCGTTGTTGCCCCTGGTCCAATCGGCTCTAAATTTAAATTCGCTTTTTGTTGATGCCCTGGATCAATAACGACGAGAAACTTCTCTTGTTTTTCATTACTCTCTACTTTTTGTTCATTATTTTGCACTGGTTGCTCAGTCGGCTGCACTGGCGTAGTTTCTTCTTTCTTTTCATCAGATGATACTTCCTCTTGCTTATGTTCTACTTGCTCATTCGTTTGAATTGCTTGCGATTCTTCGTTCTTTTCTTGTTCTTGCTGCTTTTCTACCGGTGCATCTTCTTTGGTATCTTTGTTTTTCTCTTGTATAGAAGATGTAGTTTCTTTTTTCGGCTGCTCTTGTGAACAACCGGCCATATATATTCCAATGAATGCAATCATGCTCATTATTTTTATATACTTCATACTTCTCTCCCATCACTTTGCACCGGATTCAAAGTTTTTCTTATAATTGCCCTATAATCTCATCCATATTTCCAATATAAACTGGCTGCCATTTTTCTGTACCACGTTCTGCAGTATAAACCGGATAAGCGTCATCATCTATATTTACGAAAACTGGATCGCCCATATCCGTTTCATATCCAATTGTAATCCATCCTTCTTGCCACTTTCCATTTTCTTCACTTATTAATGAATTTTTATGTTTATCATATCGATAACCGATTTGTCCTTTTTCTAATTCACTTTCACTAAACACATATATTTCATAAGTACCTAGCTCAATATCTTGCTGTTTTGAAGTTTCAATTCGTTTTAGAAGTTCTGCGATTTTTGGTTGTTGTTTCATACGTCTATCCCCTTCTACTTTTCTAAATTTTAACTAGTTTGTTTATAAAATACAATATAGATTTTAAGAAAAAAGGTGACATCCTTATCATATTAACAATTTTTTGAATATATCTATCACTACTCTCAATATATCAACGATTTTTTAAATATATCTATCACTATTCTCAATATATCAACGATTTTTTGAATATATCTATCACAACTCTCAATATATCAACGATTTAACACGAAATTTCGATTTACCGACAAAGAATGACAAAAAAAGAGAGGTTGTCCAAAAGGACAACCTCTCTTTTCTTATATCAATTAAAATTTGAACTCTTGTCCAACTTCAAAGCTATCTTCTAATACAAGAATACCTTTTTCTTGTGGAGCGTCTGGAAGCTCTAATTCACGTGCAGAGCAGATCATTCCAGAAGAAGGAACACCGCGAAGTTCTGCTGGTTTAATTAACATACCGCTTGGCATTACAGCACCAATTTTTGCAACGACAACTTTTTGTCCTGCATCAACGTTTGGTGCACCACATACGATTTGTAGTGTTTCTGTACCGATTTCTACTTTACAGATGTTTAGCTTATCAGCATTTGGATGCTTTTCTTTTTCAGCTACATAGCCTACAACAAATTTTGGAGAAAGATCTGCTTCTACTGTTTCTTCAAAGCCATTCTTCGCTAAAATTTCGTTGATTTTCTCTACAAGCTCTTTCGTTAATGTAAGGTTGCCTGTTTCTTTTACTTCTAAGTAAGAAGATGCATTAAAGATGTTGAATCCTGCTGTCTCGTTGCTTTCACGATCGTATACGCGTGCAACATCTCCTTTGCGATCAAAAGTACGGTTCTCTAAAGTAATATCTTGTAAGGCAACAATTAAAGTGTCACCAATTCCTTCAAGGTTGTAAAAAACGTTCACTTCGTTCATCCTTTCTCTTTTCCATCTGTCTTCTTCCGATTTTTCGCTAAAATAAAGATTGGTTCAAATTCTCCATCTTCATATACGAATGAAAGTGATGTAATCGGAACATGCCCTTCGGCAAAAAATTTCATTGTCATTTGTGCAATAATATCATAACCGATTTCGTTGACGATATCAGCAATAATTAATACATCTTGGTGAGGAACAGCAACAACCATGTCACCAGAAATCTTTTCACGCATCGATTGTAGTAACGATTCGTTTAAAATACGAGTCGCGTCATACCCATCATTTGTGTTTAAAAAGTAGAATGTATTACCCGCTACTGTGTCTTGTTTAAATTCATAACCTAATGAGCGTGCGTTGAATAATGCCATTTCACGCACTTGCTGTTCTGTAAGTTCTAATTTTTGTAATAGACGCTCGTCAATTAGTCGATACGTTTTATTCGAATCTAACGCATAGTAAATACGTGTTTCCGCCGTATGATCCGTCATAATAAACGGATTTCCTTCTTCTGCTTGTTTCGGGAAAGAAGTAGAGCGAATAACAGGTAAAATTTTCGCTCCGCTATTTTCTTCTTTATGCATCGCAATTAGCGCTTCTTGTACGTAATAAGCAACTTCTTCAATTGCCTTTTCTTTGTTCACTTCCCATTTTGCCACAACTCCTGGAAGCGATACGTTAATACCTTTTTTGGAGTCTTTTTGTTCAATACGTAAAACTTCTTTCTCACTATCATACTGAAAGTCCCATTCTGGGCGAGATAATTTCTTTATTAACTCATCTTTCATCTTTTTACTTGTCATCTTCATCTCTTTTTCCTCCCTTCCAAAAAAATAACCTCCCCCGCGAAGGTAGAGGTTGTTTTACAATTCAATTGGCAAATTGCCTTATTTTAAACCTTCAATGAACTCTTCGATTTGTTCTTGTGTTTTACGATCTTTGTTTACATAGCGACCAGTTTCTTCACCTTTATTGTACGCTACAAAGCTCGGAATGCCAAATACGTCTAATTTTACACATAGATCAATAAACTCATCGCGATCTACATAGTAAAATGAGAAATCACTATATTTCTCTTCTACTTCTGGCATAAATGGGTCTACAAAGCGGCAGTCTGGGCACCATTCTGCTGAGAACATAAAGACTACATTCTCTTCATTTTTTAACTGTTGGAATTGCTCCATGCTTTCTAATGACTTCATCTATATTTCCTCCTCTAACGAGTGCATTTTTCATGTTATAATCTTTCTTTTATACTACCATACATCGCGCACGGTGCAAGGTTTATGCTTGCTTTTTGTCATACTTATATTGCCCAACTAACAACTTAACAACGTGTACAAATAATTCCGTACGGTCGACATAATCATCTGTAAAAATACCGATCGCACCTTCGTGACTACGAATATCTTTTCGCTGCACAAACTCTTCCATCACTTCGCTTAATTCCTTACCATCTTCAAGAGGTGCTAAAAAATCGTCTGGTAACGTAATACGCGCTCCTCCGGCCACAAATACTTTCCCATCACTTGTTGCTAGCGCGCCCCAGTTACACATAAATAAACCGTGCTCCGTTTTCATTACGCCGCCTTCTAGCCCAATACCAATTGGAGCTTCTCCTTCCTCTAGCGCTCGCTTCGCTCTATTAATCGCTCCTTGCATCGTCTCTTCATCTGAGAAAGGCTGAGCTGATACTCCTGACGGAACAGAAAGAGATGTAATTTCAGCATCTTTCCAAACCTTCTCCACAGCCCCAACCTTCGTTTTATTCTTTGATCCAACCACTACTTTCATTTCGTTCACCTCTATAAAAATTCATCATTCTATTCTAATATCCGCTTCGGCACAAATTAAGTACCAACCACTACCACACACCATCAGGGAATTCCTTCTCCCCATAAAAGAAGGTCGCTTTCTACAATATTACTGGTCCTAAACACAAAAACAGGCTTCTTCTTTCTTCCTACCCGCGGTCTTAATACATCATTCGAGCACCCATTAGGCACTAACCGCCACCACTCATCGCTGGGTCATCTATTCAACCTAAAAAAAGAAGGGTTTTTCGCCCTTCTTCTCTACGCGTTATTCTTAATTGTCTCTAACGTCGTTTTATCTGTTGTTCTTACAAGCTTCGTAATTAATTCTTTCGCCGCTGCATAATCATCAACATGTAAAATTGAAGCATGTGTATGAATGTAGCGTGCACAAACACCAATTACTGCTGATGGGATACCAGAGTTACTTGTATGTACACGGCCCGCATCTGTACCACCTTGTGAAATAAAGTATTGGTACGGAATGTTGTTTGTTTCTGCTGTATCTAAAATGAATTCGCGCATTCCTCTATGTGTTACCATCGTGCGATCATAAATACGAAGAAGAGCACCTTTTCCTAATTGACCGAACTGCGTTTTGTCACCAGATGCATCGTTTGCTGGACTTGCATCAAGCGCATAAAAAATGTCTGGTTGAATCATATTTGCAGCTGTTTGCGCTCCGCGGAGGCCTACTTCTTCTTGTACAGTAGCACCAGAATATAATGTATTTGGTAATGTTTCATCTTTTAATTCTTTTAACAATTCGATTGCAAGACCACATCCGTAACGGTTGTCCCAAGCTTTCGCCATAATTTTCTTCTCATTTGCCATCGGTGTGAATGGGCAAATCGGCACGATTTGTTGTCCTGGTTTTACACCAATTTCAATCGCATCTTCATAACTATCTGCACCTATATCAATTAACATATTTTTTATATCCATCGGTTTTGCACGTTGCGCGTCACTTAATAAATGAGGAGGAATAGAACCAACAACCCCAATAACAGGACCATTCTTCGTCATAACTTGTACACGCTGTGCTAATAAAACTTGACTCCACCATCCGCCTAACGTTTGAAAACGAAGCATTCCGTTTTTCGTAATTTGCGTAATCATGAAACCTACTTCATCCATATGACCTGCTACAAGAACACGCGGGCCAGTTTCGTCCCCTTTTTTCAGACCAAATACGCTACCTAAACCGTCTTGTACAATTTCATCCGCATATTTGCTTAATTCTTGTTTCATAAAACGGCGTACATCATGTTCAAAACCTGATGCACCTTGTAATTCTGTTAACGTACGAAATAATTGTAATGTCTCTTTATTCACGAAGTCCCCTTCTTTCAAACCTTAGTAGAATACCTCTTTTATTGTAACGAAATTTTCGAAATGTTTCTAGTTTCTTCTTTTTTGGCTGTATTTGCTTTATAATTATTATCGGTACACTATTTTTATTTTATAGAATTGAGGTGAATATATGAGCTGGAAAGGTTTAGTAGCAGGTCTTGGCGTTGGGTTCGCAGCTGGTTATCTCGTTGCAAACAAAGTACAAGAACAATCCCATATTTCTTCAGAAAAAGCATTGAAAATGGTGAAACAAGCATTAAGTCATAAAGGTGAAATTACTGGCTCTTGGGTACATATGGTTCCAGAGACATTTGAAAAATATGATGTCGCATATGAAGTTTATCGCGGCGGTCTTACAACAATGTTAAATGATATACAAGAACGATTTGAATTTTTAGTTGATGCTAAAACAGGTACTGTTTTAGAGGTTATAGCAGCATAAAAAGGAGGGTTCCCATTAGGTGAACCTCTTATTTTTTTTGAAATTGCGGGTATTGATTAAAATTATATCAGCGATTTCCCAATTATATCGGCGCAACTCAATTTATATCAGCGTTTGTTTAAATATATCGACTTACCGACAAAACCCGACAATAAAAAAGAGGCTGCTCCAATAAATATGATGGAACAACCTCCTATTTTTATGCTTCTATACTCGTTTTCCGTTCTACTTTTTCTACGATATGCCCTTCCTCATTCCACTTCACAGCGCGATAATATGCGTCATGGTAAAACGTAAACCATGCCTCTTTTTCAGCACCATACTTCATCCACTTTTGTTTATTTTCAATCGAGGTCATCGGATAATCGTCGTATGCCATTACCCATAATACATTTTGATGTGCGTGCGTCGGTAATAGGTCTGCTAAATGAAGCATCGTTTCCCCATGGCTTTCTAAAGCAATAACTGCATGTCCATCACTATGACCACCTGTATGCACCATTTTTATTTCATCTGTAATTTCTATTTCTTGCTGGAACGTAACAACTTGATCTACAATCGGCTCCCAATTTTCCTTCCAATATGTATTACGGGATCTAATATTTGGGTTCCTCATTTCATTCCATTCTGTTTCACTTACGTAAACTTTCGCATTTGGAAACGCAGGTACAAGGTGATCATCTTCCCATTTTGTTAAACCAGATGCATGATCAAAATGAAGATGTGTCATTAAGACGTAGTCGATATCTTCTGGCTTTAATCCTAGTTTTTCTAATGATTCATAAACCGATGATTCTTCTGTTACACCTTGATTTCGCTTCATCTTTTCATTCAATTTACCGTTTCCTATTCCGGAATCAATGAGCATATTTCCGTCTTTCGTTTGCAAAAGTAACGGATCTGTTCGTAAATAAATATGATTTGTATCATTATGTTTATACTTACGTGACCAAAGTACTTTCGGGACGACACCAAACATCGCTCCCCCGTCTAAATGTGTGTTCCCACCTTTTAGCCACGTCACTTTTATATCTCCAATTTGTAACTGTTCCATTTTTCATCCCCCTTTTCTTTTAATACTAACATAAAATTCTGATTATTTTAGATACAAAAAAACCTATGCATTACTGCATAGGTTCTGTACGATATTTTGCTTCCACTCGGTAAATACGATGACCTTTACTAGAGAATTTCTCTTCGTACTCAGTCATAATGTTTCCTTCATAATCACTATTATGAAGATCTAGGCTAAGGTAAGTTAATAACATACCATACTCAGCCATACTCATAAGAGAATATTCAAATAAACCTTGGTTATCTGTTTTGAAATGAATTTCTCCGCCTTCTACTAACACTTCTTCATAATTACGTAAAAACGTTTTATACGTTAAACGACGCTTCGTATGACGTTTCTTTGGCCATGGATCTGAGAAGTTTAAATAAACGCGATCAATCTCACCTTTTGCAAAGAAAACTGTTAAATCTTCAGCATCTTTATTAATTAACTTTAAGTTCGGTAATTCTTCTTCAATTAATTTATCAAGTGCGTCTACAACAACACTTGTGAATTTTTCAATTCCAATATAATTAATATGTGGATTTGCTTTTGCCATATCATACATAAAGCGGCCACGACCTGTACCTACTTCAATATGAATTGGTTGTTCATTTCCAAATACTTCTTTCCAGTTACCAGCGCGCTCCTCTGGGTTTCCAATTACGATATGTGAATACTCATTAATTCGATCCATTGCATATGGTTTATGTCTTAAACGCATAGATGTCTCCCTCTCTTTACATAGCTATTTTAAAGGAATAATTCCTTCTCTCTGTTTTTAATCAATCTACCAAACAAAAAACCAAGTACGTACGAGCACTCGGTCCGTTTCTTTCAAGTATAAGATGTACCATCTTGATAAAAACTACATACAGCATTAAACATTCCATGACGAAACAGCTTTTTCTCTTACATTTCTAAAAAGAGAAAAACAATCGAAAGGATGATCCGTTCATGCCAATTAATCAACAACATCAATTAGAAGTGCTGAAAGATATTTTAGTCAATCACCAAAGTGATTGTTGCGGGACAGTTTCTGAATGCGAGCAATTAGAGCGTCTCATTCAATCGTTACTCGCAAACGATAATGTAAGTAGTGACGCTAAAGCAATGCTAAACGATGTATATTCTTATAGTCAATCGGGTAAATCTTCCTCTAATTTGGACAACCACATTTCCAATAATCAAGAACAACTTACTCAGTGGATTGCTGGAATGGACAATTTTTCTTAAGTATTATTCTGAAGCAAGTAGTTGCTGTAAATATTGATGCCAATATTCAGCTTCTGCTTGCTGTTTTTTTGTTGTATGCCATTGAATAGACAAAATCGTTTGTGCTATCACATACCATCTCATACGCCTAAGCAGCGATTCATCCATTTCAATATCATAATAACCGAGCCACTCACTCCACTCCTGGCGCGGAATGTACCAATATAATAACATACCGAGGTCTAGAGCTGGGTCAGCAATTACAGCTCCATCCCAATCAATTAAAAACAATTCATCTTCATCCGACAATAGCCAGTTGTTATGGTTTACATCACAATGGCATACAACGAATTCATTGTATTCAATAGCTTTTAATGAATCCATTAAATATTGAAGGCCTTGCTGAATTGTTTCATCATCCCTTATATCTCCTCTTAAAACGAGTTGCAGTTGTTGTAATAACTCTTGTGCGTGAAGCGGCTGCTTCCCAAGTCTTTGAATCATCTGTACAAGCGCTTTAGAGGAGTGTATTTTCTTCAAAAGTTTCGCAACACGTTCTAGTTTCATATCCTCTGGCTCTAGCTTCTGTCCCGGAAGCCATTTTTGAGCAGAAATTACATCACCATTCGTTACCCTTCTTGTCCAAAGTAATTTTGGAACAATTCCTTCTGCTGACAATACCGCTAAAAAGGGCGATGTATTCCGCTTTAAAAATAACTTCTGTTGTCCGTTTTGCGCAATATATGCATCGCCCGTTACTCCACCAGCCGGTACAAGACTCCACTCTTTTCCTAATAATTGTTCCAACCATTCCATATTCATTACCCGTTAACAAATCCTTATCTTTTATAGTTATGAAAAGAAAAACCGCAACATTTCTACACATGTTGTGGATTCATATATTTTACTGTAAATGAAAAGAAAAATTAGCCTAAGCCAAAAATCCTCTATTTTATTTTACAAAACCTGTCATAGAATGACAACTTATCAAAATCGTCACCTTTGTCAATTCTACATTTATTACATTCTCATCGTCAAGTAGCGATTTGTCACATTATCGTCAATATATACGTGCTAATTGGAGCGAGCCTAAGTTCCTTTCCTCTAAATGAAGAAATTGGCTCTATTTTCGCTTCGTTTTCGTTTACTAACACATGCCACGTTGCTTCTTTCGGAAGTTGCACAGTTTTAGCTTCTAAACCGCTATTAAATAAGACGATAATCTCTTTCCACGGCCCAAACGATTCTGCATGCTCTAGGTGATATGCAAGTACTTCTGTAGATGTTTGTAAAAAAGTCATATGTTTTTTTATAAGGTCTGCACTTTGTAATCGGAATGCCCCATGCTCTTTACGAATCGCGATTAAACCTTTTATATAGTTAACGGTCTCTATCTCTTTCTCTTTTTGATCCCAATCTAATTGATTGATCTCATCATTTGCATTATAACTATTTTCATTTCCTTTCTTCGTACGATAAAACTCTTGCCCTGCGTGTAAGAAAGGAATGCCTTGTGAAAGAATAACCATTGCGCTCGCTAACAGGTGACGTTTTTTCAAAATCGTTTCTGATTCTTCATTACTGCGCACTAGTTTATCCCACATCGTCATATTATCATGACATTCTACATAGTTAATGCTTTGCGCTGGCTCTAGAAACAGCCCTGTTTCTTTCATACTTAAAAGACTTCCTGCTGCAATATACTGCAAATGATTACAGTCTACATGCCCACCAAATGCAAAACCACGCTTATTTATATGAAATGTACTCCCTTTTATCCCATCACGAAATTGATCATTAAACTGTGCGATATGTGGCATTTTCTTCGCATTATTTAACGTTGCTTTTTCCTCAAGAGGAAGCGGTGTTTGTAAATCCCATCCTTCTCCTAATAACAAAGCATCTCGTTTTATGTTTCGCACTTCTTTCTCTATCATATTCATTGTATCAACATCTAAAATTCCCATTAAGTCGAATCGGAATCCATCGACATTGTATTCAGTAAGCCAATATAAAATAGACTCTACAATGAATTTCCTCATCATTTTCCGTTCAGACGCTATATCATTTCCGACTCCCGTCCCATTAGAAGGCATACCATCTTCACCATGACGAAAATAATATCCTGGAACAAGCTTCTCAAATGATGATAGCTCTCTTTCATAAACATGATTATATACAACATCTATAATCACCCTAATACCTTGTTCATGAAATGTTTCAATTAGTTGTTTGCACTCAACTATCCTGTTATACGGATCAGAGGGGTTTGTAGCATAAAATCCTGTTGGTGCATTGTAATATAATGGATTGTACCCCCAATTATAGGCAGAAGAAGGATTCGCCTCATCCACACCACCGAAACAATATAAAGGCAATAATTCAACATGCGTAACACCTAAATCTTTTATATGAGACAAACCTGTCAATGTCCCATTTCGTCCTGTTGTTCCTTCTTCCATTAGCCCTTTATACGTCCCTTTTTTACTCACTCCACTGTTCGGATGAATAGTAGCATCACGAATATGCAATTCATACAATATGGCATCTGTCATTGCTTGTAATGGTGGTAATTGCTCTCGTTTCGTTACAGTCGTCTTTTCTAAATCGATAACAATGCCATACTTTCCATTTACAGTCACTGACTTTGCGTAAGGATCCACCGCTTCGTTCCATATTAAATTAATACAAACAAGAAATGTATAGCGTGCTCCGTCTAAATCACCTTGTAATGTTTGAATCCAAACTCCGTTTTCTCCCCTGTACATTTCATGATCGGTATATTCTTTATCGCTCTTATAAATTCTTACTTTCGCAAGCCTTGCAGTTGGGGCCCATACTTTAAATGTCGTTTCTTGTTTTTGATACACAGCACCTAAATCTGTACCTTCGTAATAATACTTTTCATCGAAAATTTTTGTTCGAATAACAGCACCTATTTGTAAATCAGTTTCTTCATTCCGTTCATCTCGTACTGTATAATACTTCCCCACATCTAGCGGCTCTTCTATAAAGCACTCATACTTCGTTGCATCTGGAAGCGCAATAGTATGAGCAATCGGTAAATCTTTCACATTACTTCCTTCTTGCAAACGAAATGTCCGACTTGTTCCATACGCATGTGGGAGCAAAATTGTAATTTTATTCATTTCATCTAAATAGGCATCAAATGGACGTTTTACTTTCAACATAAAAAAATCACCATCATTCTCAAAGTTAAAATAAAGTGAAACTTTAATGAGCGAGAAAATTTTTCCATCCTCACTTATTATTAGCCTTCACCAATTAGGCGAGATAAAATGAGCTGCAAATGATAAGGCTTTTCTTATCAACAAGACTCTATACAGTAACTCCATTCTTCTCTATAGTATATTCACCTGCATAAAAAACGTTTTCAACATTCTATTTTTGTAATTTTATTTCAGCAATCGATTTATACTTCGGGGTTTCTTTCACGTGGGATTCGTATAAAGTAATTGTATCTACTTGAAATGATATTTCAGGCACTTCTTTTATACTTTCTAAACGAAACTTTTCTTCTCCTATCCATTTACGAGCAATGGTAATATGCGGGTGATACGGGCGTGTTTCTAGAGAAAATCCATTTTCTTCACAAATGGCATGTATTTGCTTTTGCAACTGAAACAAATCGTGATTCTCACTTACCTTCGCCCAAAAAATACGAGGCTGATCTTCCCTACCAAACGTTGAAAAACCTTGTAACGTGAAGGATAGTTCTTTTGTTTCTGCAATTGTTTGTAATCCATTCTTTATTCCCTCTAACTGTTCCTCCGTTGCACTCCCTAAAAATGAAAGGGTAATATGATAGTCTTCTTTATGTACCCATGAACGAAATTGTAATTCCTCTTGCATGTCCTCTTTATAGTTAGACAGCATTTCTTTTATATGATTCGGTAACGTAATTGCGACAAAATAATGCAGTTCCATGTACATCTTCTCCTTCTTTCTATTGTTGCTTTTCTTTCTTATCTCATTCAGGTAAAAAGAAGCCGCTCTCCAAAATAGAGAGCGGACATTATTTATATATCCATTACTTCGCTAATTCATGAATTGCTTGCGCGTAAATTGCTGTTGCTTTTAATAAGTCTTCAATTTCGATATACTCATCTTTTTGATGCGCAAGTTCTTCTTTTCCAGGGAATAGCGGGCCAAATGCCACACCAGCTTTTAATGAACGAGCATAAGTACCGCCGCCGATTGCTAATAGTTCTGCTTTTTCACCTGTTTGTTCTTCATACACACGTTGTAACGTACGGATTAATACGTGATCTTTATCGACGTGATGTGGGCGAGAATTAGAATAGTCAGCCACTTCAAAACCATGTGTACCAACATATTCTTTCAACTTCACAATTGTTTCTTCAAAGTTAGTTGTAACTGGGTAACGTACGTTTAGCCCTAAGTTACCACCGTTTTCTTTCGTATAAGAAATGCGACCGACATTCACTGTTAACGGACCGCTAATTTCATCTTTATAAGCAATAGTAGCTTTTTCACCAAAAATATCACCAGTAAATGTTTCTGTTGCAAATGTCGCAAATGCAGTTGCTTTTCCATCAAGTGAAACTGTAGTTAAGAAGTTTGCTAATAATAAACCTGCATTTTCTCCTTTTTCAGGAGTAGATCCGTGCGCTGAAATTCCTTCTATTTGCACCGTCACTGTATTTCCTTCTATAGTCGATTTCCCTATTTTTTTAGCAGTTTGTAAATACTCTTCATATGCTACTGTAAGTGCATTTACATCTTCTCCTGTAATAACCGCTTCTGCAAAATCAGGAACCATATTTAAACGGCGCCCTGAATCAAATGAAACAAGTTCATATGTACCTTTTTTCTCTTCACTACCATTTTGCACAACTTGTATATCAGAAATTCCTTTTTCTGCATTAATAATTGGAAAATCCGCGTCTGGCGCAAAACCGATTGTTGGCATTTCTTCGTTTTTAAAGTAGTGATCTACACATTTCCAATTGCTTTCCTCATCTGTTCCTATAATCATACGAACACGTTTGGAAAGAGGTAAGCCTAATTCCTTCACAATTTTCATCGCATAATATGCTGCCATCGTTGGGCCTTTATCGTCAATTGCACCACGTGCAAAAATCTTTCCATCGCGAATATCCGCACTATATGCAGGAGTCGTCCAGCCATCTCCTTCTGGTACAACGTCAACGTGACAAAGAATGCCTACTAACTCTTCTCCTTGTCCCATTTCAAGATGACCTGCATATCCTTCTAAATTTTTAGAAGCAAAACCTTCAGTTTCTCCTTTATGTAACATGAAAGATAAAGCTTTTTCTACACCTTCACCGAATGGTGCGCCCTCTTTCGCCGATTCTTCTTCCCATACACTTTTAATTTGTAAAAATTGTTGTGTATCACGAATTAAATCATCTTTTCGTTTCGCAACTTCTTCTGTCCAATTAATTGCTGACATCACGCATCCATCCTTCACTATATTGTTTCTTTCATCATAACAAACCGAAATCTCTTATGCCATACACGAAAACTAAATACCGAACAATTGTAATATTTCAGATATTTCTTATTAGTTTTTCTTTTATTTTTTCAAAAAAATTTGCAGGAATTTGGCGTTTTACGTAGAATTTTATGTGTTAGTTGACTGACCATATATACAATGTCAACTACCAATATTTTTCTATATGAATATTTGTTAAATTTCTGTAAAATTTAAGTAGATTAAAGCATGAATTTTATCATGTAGAGTACAATGGTAGTAACGACCTTCTTTCCTGAATGGGGTCAAAAAAACTAGTAGAGGAGTGGTTTTCTCTTGAAACCTACAACTACTCGTATGCTAACACGCATTAAATCAATTTATATGTACATCAATGAAAACGGAACGGTAACGACGAAAGACCTTGTAGATGAGTTCGGGATCACACCGCGAACGATACAACGTGATCTAAATGTGTTGCAGTTTAATGAACTCGTGTATAGCCCTTGCCGCGGTAAGTGGACAACAACAGGAAAGAAAGTGAGAATGACCTCATAATGAAAAATAATTGTATGTAAATAAATACATACCCCTTTCTAATAATTAGAAAGGGGTCTTTTCTGCGCCTATAAAGGTACTACTTTTCAGTATCTACTTGATATGTTTTTAACATTTCTACTTCTTCATCTGTTAGCTCTCGGTATTGTCCAAGTTCTAGTTCTTCATCTAATACTAACGGACCCATCTCTGTTCTCTTTAGGTAGACTACTTTTTTCCCTACCGCTTCAAACATACGCTTCACTTGATGGAATTTCCCTTCCGTAATCACAAGCTCAATTTCAGAAATATCATCGCTTTTCAATATTGTAAGTGCACCTGGCTTTGTTTCATAGCCATCATCTAAAATAACACCTTTAGCAAACTCTTTTACATCCTCTTCTGTTACTACTCCTGCAACGTGTGCATAATATTTTTTCGGCACATGCTTTTTCGGAGATAATAATTGATGTGATAACTTCCCATCATTTGTTATCAATAAGAAACCTTCCGTATCGATATCAAGTCGTCCAACTGGGAACGGATCAAAGATTGCATCTTCTAATTCTAATAAATCTATTACTGTTTCATGATTATCATCTTCCGTCGCTGAAATAACACCTTGTGGTTTATGCATCATTAAGTAAACAAATTCTTTGTATTCCACAACTTCACCGTGAATCATAACTTCTTGCTCTTCTACATTTACATGAACTTTCGCATCTTTTACTGGCGTTCCATCAATTTTCACAACGCCGTCTTTCAATAATTTCTTTACTTCTTTTCTACTTCCATATCCCATATTTGCTAATAATTTATCTAATCTCACGTTTTTCACCTTCTTTATTTATCATAGAAAAGGGGACGTAATTACGCCCCTCTTGATTTCAACTTTATTTTAAATCTACTACCAAGTTTACGTTGAATTTTATCTAATGCTTCTCCGCCAAATACTCTTTCAAGTACTCCTGTGCGAATTGCTAACAATCCGTAAACAAGACCGCCAATACCTGCACAAATTGCAACTGTTATAAGAGCACCCATACGGCCATCAGGCGAAATCATGAAGGATAGAAGCCATTGTGATAGTTTTACAGCAACGACCATTATAAGTGTTAGTACTGCAATTTGGAATGTTCTTTTATATACAACACCGAATGAATAGTGTGCGTATTTTTTAATTTGTTGATTTGTGTACCAAACAGAAGCTAAGAAACCAACTGCTGTTGCTAGAATTGCTCCTACTGTACCGAAATAACGAATAAAGATTACGTTACATACAAATTTCAAAATAACGCCCATTATAAGCGCAATAATCGCATGCTTCTGCTGGTTAATACCTTGCAGGATTGCCGCTGTTACTGTAAATAAAGCGAATAACAACGCAACTGGTGCATACCACATTAATACTTGTCCACCTAGTGGATCTGAATCGTAAAACGCAGTATAAATTGGATATGCCAGTGAAGAAATACCGACAACTGCTGGCAATGTTAAAAACATATTCGCCTGGAATGTTTGTGTAATTTGTAATTTCAAATAACGGTATTGTTTTTCAGTAAATGATTTTGTAATTGCTGGTACAAGCGTTAAACTAAACGCTGTTGCAAGTGATACAGGAATCATAATTAACTTATGCGTCCACATTGTGAAAATACCGAGAGCTCGCTCTGCGATATCACCTTGACCAATCGCCTGCATAATTGAGTTAAATGTCAATGTATCAATTTGTTGATATAAAGGAATTGTTAACCCAATTACAACGTAAGGAATCGCATATGCAAATAACTCTTTAAACAATTGAACGGTGCTTACTGTTGATTCTGGTACAGTTTGTTCAATTAGATATTGATCCAAATATTTTTTACGTTTTAACCAGTACCAAATTAACACACCGAGTGCTCCAACCGCTGAAACGAACGCAGCAAATGTCGCTACTCCAACTGCTGTTGCAACTGTACCGCCAAGTACTTTAATAACGATAAAACTACCTGCTAATAAAAAGACGATACGAATAATTTGTTCAATAATTTGTGAAACGGTAGTTGGTCCCATAGACTGGTGACCTTGGAAATAACCACGAATTAAACTCGCTGCTGGTACAACAATAAGTGCGAAACTTACAAGACGAATAATCGTCGTAACTTCTCCTACATTATTGTGTATACTTTGTTTACCAAGCATCGCTTCTGCAAACAATGGCGCCGTCATGTACAGTACTAGGAACGAAAGAACTCCTGTTACTATCATCATAACCATTCCCGAGCGGAACATTCTCCGGCTCGTTTTATAATCGCCAAGCGCATTATATTTGGAAACAAATTTTGAAACAGCAAGTGGCACACCTGCCGTTGCGATACTTAAAAAAATCGTATATGGAATGTATCCATATGTATAGAGCGTTCCGCCTTCTGTTCCTACTAATGCATGAAACGGAAAGACGTAAATCATGCCTAAGAACTTTACTAAAAATGTCCCTAGCGTAACAATAAGCGTTCCGCGCAGAAATTTCGAATCGGACATACAAAAATCCTCCTACATCTACATAAAGTGAAACTATAATTAGTTGGAGACTTCTCTCCTACTCCTTATTAGTTGAACCATTCGAGCATTTACAGGCTAACAGACTCCCTATTTACTTCTCCTAAATCTTGAGGTTTTAGTCTTATCGCCTACAAATGGCAGGATAGTGCTGAACTCTAACTTTTGTATTGTACCACAATTCTCTCATTAAGCAGTACTTCACTCTATTTTTCTTTTAAGGGAAAACATGCTATTCTTTTAGGCAGGAAATGTAGAAAATGAGGTCGATATATTATGCATTATGATGTTATTGTCATCGGCGGCGGTCCTTCTGGGCTAATGGCTGCAATTGGTGCTGCAGAAGAAGGCGCAAATGTCTTACTTCTTGATAAAGGAAATAAACTTGGGCGTAAACTTGCAATTTCTGGTGGTGGACGCTGTAACGTAACAAACCGTCTACCACTTGATGAAATTGTTAAACATATACCAGGAAACGGTCGCTTCTTATACAGCGCTTTTTCTATTTTTAATAATGAAGATATTATTACATTCTTCGAAAATCTCGGTGTTAAATTGAAAGAAGAAGACCACGGTCGCATGTTCCCTGTGTCAAACAAAGCACAATCTGTTGTAGACGCACTTTTAACACGATTAAAAGACTTAGGTGTAAAAATTCGTACAAATACACCTGTTGAAACGATTGAATATGAAAATGGTCAAACGAAAGCAGTTATACTGCAAACAGGCGAAGTGTTAGAAACAAATCACGTCGTTATCGCTGTTGGCGGAAAATCAGTTCCTCAAACCGGATCTACTGGAGACGGATATGCTTGGGCTGAAAAAGCGGGTCATACAATTACAGAATTATTCCCAACAGAAGTACCTATCCTTTCAAACGAGCCGTTTATACGTGACCGCTCATTACAAGGTCTTGCTTTACGTGATATAAACTTAAGCGTATTAAACCCGAAAGGAAAAGTTATCATTTCTCACAAAATGGACATGCTCTTCACTCATTTTGGCCTATCTGGTCCTGCTGCTCTTCGCTGTAGTCAATTCGTCGTGAAAGCACTGAAAAAGTTTAAAACGAATACAATACAAATGAGTATTGATGCATTGCCAGAGGAAAATAGTGAGCAACTATTCCAGCGCATGCTGAAACAAATGAAAGAAGATCCAAAAAAAGGAATTAAAAACGTTTTAAAAGGTTATGTCCCTGAACGTTACTTCCTATTCTTATTAGAAAAAAATGAAATTGACGGTAGCGAACAAGCTGGACAAGTTTCTCACGAAAAGATTCGTGCACTTGTGAAAGACTTTAAAGAGTTTACTGTGAATGTAAATGGTACGCAGTCAATTGAAAAAGCATTCGTTACTGGCGGCGGTGTATCCGTGAAAGAAATTAACCCGAAAGAAATGTCTTCTAAATTTACGAACGGCTTATATTTCTGCGGAGAAGTTCTTGATATTCATGGTTATACTGGTGGCTATAATATTACATCAGCCCTTGTTACTGGTAGAATTGCCGGAACGACAGCTGGAGAAAACGCGAAAATGCAGTATTAAAAAAGGAAACAGGGATTCCTGTTTCTTTTTTTATAGGTACATGAAATTATATGAGCGATTCCACAACTTATATCAGCGATTTCCCAAATATACCGACTCGCCGACAAGAAACGACAAATATACGCTCCACTTAACTTCCCATTGCTTTTTTGTTGCTTTATATACCTTAGTACCTTTATATTTTATATTGTTGAATATTTAAAAAAGGGTAAGGGGAAAGCAAATGAGAAAAAAAGTCATGATGTCTTTAATGTTAATGACGTTTCTTTCTGCGGTAGAAGGAACGATTGTTAGTACAGCAATCCCTCGTATAACGAGTGATTTGTCAGGCGTCGAACTTGTTAGTTGGGTATATGCAATTTATATGCTTGCAACAGCTGTTTCGACTCCAATATACGGAAAGCTCGCTGATTTATTTGGCCGTAAAAAAGTTTTACTGATCGGAGCTACAATCTTTTTAGTCGGTTCTGCACTTTGCGGAGTCGTTACATCGATGGAACAATTAATCTTCTTCCGCGCGCTTCAAGGTATCGGTGCTGGTGCTGTTATGCCAATCACAATGACGATTATTGGAGACTTATATAGCGAAGCGAAAGACCGCGCGAAAGCACAAGGTTGGATGAGTGCCGTTTGGGGTGTATCCGGTGTTATCGGACCGTTAGTAGGTGGATTTTTAGTTGATTCTCTTTCTTGGCGTTATATTTTCTTCCTAAACGTTCCATTCGGAATTATCGCTTGCTTAATGATTGCAATTTACTACAAAGAATCTATTAAACCTGCTAAGCATCATATCGATTATCTTGGTGCAACAGTCTTCTCATTAAGTACAATCGCTCTACTATATGCATTATTAACAGGTAGCAGTAAGCAAAACTGGGGAGACATGACAATTATCGGCCTATTAATCTTTGCCGCTATTTCATTTATTATTTTCTTATTCATCGAGAAAAAATCTCCAGAACCATTAATTCCGCTAGCACTTTTCTCTAACCGTACATTATCTACGATAAATATATTAACTCTTATTGCTGGCGCAATGATTATTAGTATTACAATGTACCTTCCAATTTGGAGCCAAGGTGTATTAGGGAAAAATGCTACAGAAGCTGGACTTATTTTAATGCCAATCCCTGTTATGTGGACATTTGGCGCTATTTTCTCTGGTAACTTAGTAGGCAAATTAAAAACGAAACAAATCATTTTACTTGGAGCTAGCATTTTATCAGTCGCTACGTTCTTATTATTTACACTATCAACAAATTCACCATCGTTCCTTATTTATGTAGCAGTCGGATTATTCGGCTTAGGAATGGGGCTTGTGACACCGATTTACATGGTAACAATTCAAGCAGCCGTACCAGCTCATACACGCGGAACAGCTGTTGGTTTAAACACATTTATTAATACATTCAGTCAAACGTTAGGTGCTGCAATCTTTGGAACAATCTTTAATACGATGATTCATGCACGCGGCATTAAAAACCTTGATCTTGTATCTGGTGGACACGGCGGGACTACAGCAAGTGTAGCCACTGAATCACAATCCGCATTAGCTGCAAGTGTACACGTTATTTATATGAGCACTTTCGTATTAGCAGTATGTACATTAATTATCGGTTGGCTTTTATTAAAGCCAGCTACACAAACAAGTGAGCAACAATAAAAAGGATGACCATTTTGGTCATCCTTTTTTTATTCTTCATTCTCCACAATATGTTTCAGCATGGATAATTTATTATCCCAAAAACGTTCATAATATGAGAGCCATTGTTGTAATTCTTCTAATGGTTCTGGATGCAAACGATATATCTTCTCTCTTCCGCTCTTTCTTCCACTTACTAAATTCGCTTCCGAAAGAATATGAAGGTGCTTTACAACCGCAGTACGACTCATCGGAAAATGATCCGTTATTTTGGAAATCGGTAACTCTTTGTCACTTAATAACCGTATTACTTCTCGGCGGGTTGGATCAGCAATTGCTTGAAATACATCATATTTCGCTGCTGACGAGGACACTTAGCCTTCGACAACCTTTTTCAGTTTTTCATTTACAATCGCTACCCAACCACCGCTCATTCTATCGCGAATAATAGAGCTCTTCGCATTTGCTTTCGGAAGAATTTCATCAGGATGTTTCCAGCCGCCGTGAATTAACGTAAATTCTGTTTTGTTATCTCCTAAGTCTTTCAAATTAAATGAAACAACCCAGCCATCTGTATCCCATGAGAAAGATAAATGGTTTGGCTCATCAATTTCTAACACTTTACATGGTGATGGCCCAAATGGTGATTGCACATGAAATTCATGTCCTACCTCTAATACAAAATCATTTGGCATAAACCATGACGCAATCCCTTCTGCAGTTGATACTACACTCCATACCTTTTGAATAGACGCGTTAAAAACGATTGTTTGTTTAATATCATTTAATGTATTTTGTTGTTCCATTTTCATTCTCCTTTACTCGGCGTTATAACATAACACCTTTTGGTTATACTTCGATAATATAACACCTTTTAGTTTCATGTCAACGCCAATTCTTTTACTGTTGAGAAATTCTCAACATTTTTTCAACAGGACAAACACCCTCTGAGCATTTCCTCATAATATACTCACAAAGGCAATACAAAATAAAAACTTCTCTCAACATGAAACTCCATCATTTATCTTGAGAGAAGCGCCTTACTTATATCATGCGTACTTCGTCTCTCCTCCTTCCCTCAAGGGACAATACGCGAGATATGACAAATCAGAAGGAATATGCCCACCATTTGAGTAGGTAGTTATTTCTCTTCTCCTCAACATTTTCTCAGGAGCGAAATGACTACCGACTCACTTTTTTCAAATAAAAATAAAAAGGGGATGAAAGCTATGTTCTATTGCATTAACTGCTCTGATATTCATCATGAAAAACATCCGAATGATAAAGTATTCAAAAACGGTTTTTATATTGATCCATTTTTAGGTGATCGTTATCACCTTGGTATGTGTAAAGATGCTCAAAATCATGAAACAGGGGAGCCTCTTTTAACGACAAAGAAATTAGGCACACCCCAATCTATTATGAACGTATTACCGACACATGTTGTCCCAACATAAAACATAAAAAAGAGCTGGGTGAGCCAGCTCTTTTTTATGCTTTATAAACGATCATTGCTGAAAAACAATAAATTTGGTTTTCATCGTCATTAATGGAAACACCAACTTGATACTTAATATCTACAAAGTTGCTATCATCAATCTTTTTCAAAAACACATTCACAGCGTCTTCTAAGTCTTTTTCGTGACTTTCATCAAACACTTTCACACGAATCATGTTAACACCATCCTAGATCGCAGCCCTCCGCCGCTTGATTATTGCCACGGTGCGTATCTATGATGCGATAAAACTTTCCATTCTCATATATATATCCGTCTTCTAACACATATTTTTTATCTTCAGTATAGACATAAAACTTACCTATCATAAATTTACTCGTATATAATTCCAAATAATTTGGTCTAAATTTAGCTACAACTTTATTTGTAATATCAATTTTTATTGTGCGCCCCACCTTCTCTCCCTCCTTTGCAAAGAACGGATTTAGGTATATTGTATTAGCGCTTTTACATTTTATGCTTAAAAATAAGTGGATATGCCTTCTTTCTCACCTGTACTATTTTTCTAAAAAAATCACTATAAAGTGAAACTTTAATCAGCCCGACCCCCACCTAACTTCTTTGCTTTCTCTAAATTTTGAGATGGGGGTCTTATCGCCCGTTAATGCGGGATAAATAAGTTCAAAAAAAACATAAAAAAAGCACTTTATCTTATTGACTCGAATATAAATATTATGTTATTATATAAAATTTGACATTTTTACATACGTATGCTATCATTAAAAGTGGTTACCACATATGGAGGTGGATGATTTGTTTCAAATTGGTGATAAAATCGTTTATCCAATGCACGGTGCAGGAATCATCGAAGCAATTGAAGAGAAAGAAATATTAGGTACTTCACGTCAATATTGTGTGATACGCATCATTAGTAAAGATATGCAAGTAATGCTTCCGATGGAACAATTAAAAAAATCAGGTATTCGTTATATCGTTGATCGAGGTACGTTAGATGATATACTTCTTGAATTTCAAAACGGGGAGTCAGACCCATCACTCTCATGGAAACAAAGATATACAATGAATATGGAAAAAATGAAAAATGGCAATTTACAAGATAGCGCAGAAGTGGTTCGGGATTTACTTCGCCGTAATAAAGAGAGAACATTAAATGCGAGCGAAAAACAAATGCTAGATAATGCACGAAAAATGATGATCAGCGAAGTCGCGCTCGTACAAAATGTTACTGAACATCAAGCAACAGAATTTCTTCAAGATACAATTAATCATTAAATTTAAAATAGCTGAACGCTATTTTTTTGTAAAAAAGGACAAAGAGATAAAACTCTTTGTCCTTTTCATATTACCCACGCCCAGCTTGAAACGATGGGTATAAAGTCATTCCACCATCTGCAAATAACGTAATTCCAGTTACGTAACTCGCCTCTGATGAAGCAAGCCAAGTTGCTACTGCTGCGATTTCTTCAGGTTTTCCAATGTAGCCCATCGGTATCATACTTTCTACGTCAGCCCGTTTTTTAGGATCAGCAAACTTTTCGGCATTAATTGGCGTATTAATTGCACCTGGCCCAATATTATTTACTCGAATACCTTTTGGCGCATATTCTAGCGCTAACGTTTCTGTCATCAGTTTAATACCACCCTTACTTGCTGCATAGTGCACAAATAGTGGCCACGGAATTTTCTCATGAACACTAGACATATTAATGACAGACCCTTTAATATCATGTTCTACAAAATATTTAATTGCTTCACGACTTCCTAAAAAAGCACCTGTTAAATTTGTATTAATTACCCTATTCCAATCTTCAAGCGGCATTTCATGCGACGGTACCGCGTTTTCTATCCCTGCATTATTAATCATAACGTCAAGCGTACCAAACTCTTTCACAGCAGATTGAATAAGATTCACAACATCTGATTCGACGGTTACATCACCTTTTACAGCAATCGCTTCGCCGCCTACCTTTTTAATTTCTTCTAACACATCATTCGCTTCTGATTCTCGTGAGCGATAATTAATAACCACTTTCGCTTTTTCCTTAGCAAACCTTACTCCCATCGCTCTTCCGAGACCAGTTGCTGATCCTGTAATAACGACAACTTTCCCTGCTAAATCACTATACATTTCCATACCTCCTTTAACTTTTGGCTATACCTAACATAATTCCGGCTGCGATAATAAAAACGATACCGACAACGATACCCGTTAATTGACGTTTCGTTTTCTTTTCACCTAATATAAGGATCCCACCAAGCGTGGAAATAATAATTCCCATTTGCGATAGCGAGAAACTTGTTGCGACTCCAACACGCGGCTGTGAAATGAATAAAAACATATTTCCAGCTGCCCAAATTAATCCTGGAATAATATTTCGAATTGCATATTTATTAAATGGATGATGTTTAAAGGTAAGCAAAATCCCACCTAACACCATACCAACTGCTTGTGGCAACAAAGCCGACCAGCCATCTACGTTAAATAACCTAATTACTACTACGTAAACTAAATAACCGACTGTTGAAATTAATAAAATTACGATACCTCTTTTAAAGTTTGCTGCTTGCTCTGCATTCTTTTCTTCTTCACTTTGAAGCGATGTTAAAATAACACCGATAATAATACAAACGAGCGCTAAAATCCCAAGGACGACCGATATTGTCGTGGACCATTCATGAAATACGATAACGCCAAATAAAGTCGTCGCGACTAATTGAAGTCCTGTTGAAATTGGCATCGTCCTCGAAACACCCATTAAATCAATACTTTTCAATTGATTTGCCTGACCAAGCGCCCAAAATAAACCTGACACAACTCCAACTCCGATAACGGTAGGTGTTAATACTGGCTTCATAAAAATATAAACAACAATTGAGAAAATAAGTGCTCCAAACGTTGTTCCGAGCGTTTGACTATACGGGCCCCCGCCCAGTTTTACGTTAAATAGCACAATACTTCCCCAAAATATAGCTGGTAAAATCGCTAAAAATATATCCATCACTCATTACCTTTCTTTACTAAATGCCATAGATTATCACTCTAAGTCGTTAGAGTGAGCTTTTATTTTTTCTTTTTCCCGCTCACAAACTTTTTCTGCAATAACGTCAGAAACATTCTTTTCTCGCTCCACTTTCTTTATCTTTACGTGATCTAAATGATCTTCCAAAGTAAGCGTAACTTTATCGTTCGGCGGATTATGCGCTCCTTGAAATGTAAGAAATTGTAGCTTCACTTCGTATCTAGGAACAAATTCATCTTTCTTGCCAAGACGCTTTATATCTATAACTGAAGCACATTCATATTGATCTTCTGTCACTTGTCTAATAACTGAATAGTACCTATTTGATAATGCACTCTCTAAAAGCTGTTCTCTTGATTCTTTCGCGAAAGAATCGCTTGGAGGAGAGAAAAAGGCCACACAGAGCATTGTGATAACTACACATATTTTTTTCATAGTTCCCTCCTTGTTCTATAGATTAGTGTTCTCAAAACTGCCATAAAAAAACGACTTTCCCTATGTAGGAAAGTCGTTTTAATAAATCCAATATTAACCACCGCTCACTGGTGGAATTAGTGCAACAACATCACCAGATTGGACCCTGTCATCTTCATTTGCGTATTCTTCATTAATCGCAACCATAATTGGCTCTGAAACTGGTACATTATATTCGTTCGCAACAACATCTTTTAACTGTGCAACCGTAATATTTTCTTTCTCTATTTGTAATTCACTTGTCCCTGCTTCTTCTTGCAAGTGCGCAAATAACAATACTCTAATCATACTTATAGCTCCTTCCCAGGCTCTCCCGCCGGATATGTTGTTTTTTCTAATTGATCACCAATCCATGAATCACCATCTTCCCAAAACTCCTTTTTCCAAATCGGCACAATTTGTTTTATGCGTTCCATAATATATTCGTTCGCTTCATAAGCCGCTTTACGGTGTGGTGTTGAAACAACAACAACAACCGCTATATCAGAAATTTGCAACGTACCGATGCGATGTGTAATCGCAACGTATGTACCTGGCCATTTCTCTTTCACTTCCAAGCCAATTTTCTCTAGCATCTTTTCTGCCATCGTCTTATAAGCAACATACTCTAAGTATAATGTACGACGCCCTTTCGTAAACTCTCTAACCGTTCCAATAAATGTTGTAACAGCACCGCATTCACGTCGAATTACTTTCTTCGTTACTTCTTCAATCGAGATTTCTGTATCAATTACTTCATAATATGTATTTATCATTTCGCACTCCTAACCGTTTGTAAAAACCAGTCTATGTACAACTCTTCTTCTGTTATATGAAATACTTTATATTCTTCTCGTATATTTGCCGGAACATCATACCACGTAATAACCGCCACTATATTTTCTACTTTATGTAAAAGCTCAATGTCTTCCGCAGAACAAAGTAACACTACTTTCGAGTAATTCTCTTTTTTATAGCCTTCTATTAAAATTGTATCCACTTCAAAAAACTCATATAAGCGAATAATTTCTTGCAAGGACCATTTCTTTTTTAGTGAAGAAAGTGAAAGCAATCCAGCACCTTCTACACTACTTACGACAGCACCAGCTTTACGGTGTCTTTCGCTATCTTTTTGCGCTACTTCTGGAAAGCCTCCGTGCCCGTGATGTTTAATTGTAGCAACTTTCATTTTTCGTTCAGCTAATGCATGCACCACTTTCTCAACAAGTGTTGTTTTCCCGCTATTTTGATATCCTACTATTTGTAAGATTGAAGGGGCTTTGCCCATGGCCAATCACATCCCTCAGAGTGCTCTAACAATAATACGGATACTTTCATTCCGGTCTCAAATCCTCTCGTTCCTCCAGGTAACACGATAAAAGCATTCGCATCTGCAAGTGAAGATACCGCACTCGATTTATCTAAACCAACTGGCATCGCTTGTAACGCCCCGTCCACAATTGTTACGTTCGCTCTTACGAAACGAGTAAATGGATTTGGCTTTGGAAAATCTTTTTGTAAAATAGCATCCGCTCTATATACGTGAGGTTCCTTCGCATACAAATACGTTTTTATAATTGGATGCACAAATAATTCAAAGCCTACATAACAAGCAGACGGATTTCCTGATAAACCAAAGAGTAACTTTCCATCAACTTCAGCTACTGTCGTTACACTTCCGGGCCTCATGGCTATCTTATTAAAGAGTACATTTGCCTGTAACCTTTCATAAATAGCTGGTAAGTAGTCATAATCTCCTACTGATACACCGCCTGTTGTAATTAAAATGTCGACCTCATCCACCGCTGATTGAACAGCTGTAAAACATGCATCTAACTCATCCGCGAGTTGACCATAATATCGGACTTTACCTCCAGCTTTCATAATTTGAGCAGCAATCATATAAGAGTTACTATTTCTAATTTTCCCCGGTTCTAACGGCTCATGTACTTCTAATAATTCACTTCCTGTCGTTACAATACCGACAACAGGCTGTTTTACAACTTTCACAGTACTATATCCAAACGTTGCTAATAAGGCGGCAACACCTGGATTAATTGCAACGCCTTTCTGAACGAGAACTTGATTTTGTTTTATATCTTCTCCTTTAAACGACACATTGTCACCGTTATTAAAAGGGCGTTTTAACTTCATATATGTTTTCCCGTTCTTCTCAAACCCTTCTGTCAGCTCTAGCATTACGACTGCATTGCAATCTTTTGGAATAGCTGCTCCTGTCATAATACGAACCACCTGAAAAGATCCTACTTCTTCTGTAAAAACAGAACCCGCCCCGATTTCTCCTATTACTTCAAATTCAACTGGATTCTCTTGAGTTGCTTCTTTCGTATCTTCTGCTCGAATGGCGAAACCATCGTAAGGGGAACGATCAAAATGAGGAACGTCATGATCTGAGACAACATCTTCCCCGAGAATTCTCCCGTAACTTTCCGTAATAGAAATTTCTTCTACTTCACCATGCTTTGCATATTTCATTACCCGTTCTACTGCCTCAGCAACTTGAATTGGAATTCGTTTTTCTACCATCGTTTCTCACCTCATATTTGCAATTTTTTTTATCTCGATTAAACTTTATATATTCAATAGAAATTACTTCAAGGAGGAATTCCATGTCTTCATTTACACACTTTAATGACCAAGGACGCGCGAAGATGGTTGATATAAGTGACAAAAAAGCAACCGTTCGAACAGCAATTGCGTGCTCTAGCATTGTCGTTACGAAAGAAATTTACGATAAAATCTCTCACAATGAAATTGGAAAAGGTGACGTATTAGCAGTTGCGCAAATCGCAGGCATTATGGCTGCGAAACGAACTTCTGATATTATCCCAATGTGCCATCCTTTACTATTAAAAGGTGTTGACGTTTCTTTCGATTGGAAACAATCAGAAGAACAATATCGTTTACTCATTGAAGTAAAAGTTAAAACAGAAGGTAGCACCGGTGTTGAAATGGAAGCTTTAACAGCTGCTTCGGCTACCGCTCTTACTGTGTATGATATGTGTAAAGCTGTCGATAAAGGTATGATTATCGGCGAAACGTACTTACTTGAAAAAACAGGTGGAAAAAGTGGAGATTATACGAGAAATTCATAATCCTTTCTCCGTTGAACCTAAAGGATTTCCTTTAGGTTCAACCTATATATCTTGCATATAAACTTTTCGCTACATTTATATCATTCGTCCCATGAATGAAAGCTCTGCCATCTGTAAATAAAACAAAACGATATTCTTCTACCGGAAACGATAATAAATAAGGTGTCGCCTTTATCTCTACACTTCTTTGTAAGCGCTTTTTAATTTCTTCCAAATTAAAATTCTTCCGCACACCTGGACGAATTTGCACTGTATTTCGCCCACATAACACTTCTGTTTTCGTTTGTGCTTCAAATGTTAAACTCGGATATGTACGTAACCTTCCGCAAGATAAACAAGTATCTTTTTTCTGCCTATTCACTTTAAATGCCATCTGTTGATTATTCCAAAGATCAAATGATAACATCGTTTCACGAAGCGCTCCGTAGTCTTCTACTAATATTTTCAGCGCTTCCGTAGTTTGATGCGCAACTACTAATTGTACTGCCGGTTGTATAATACCAGCTGTGTCACATGTTGCTCCGCTCGCCGGATGCTCCATTAAACAGCGAAAACACGGTGTTTTCCCTGGTAAAATTGTATACGTTACTCCGTAGCTTCCAACGCACCCACCATATATCCACGGAATATTATACTTTTGTGAAATATCATTAATGAGAAGACGCGTTTCAAAATTATCTGTCGCATCTAATATTAAATCTACATCATTCACTAATTCTTCCATTTCTTGCACCGTTACATCCGTCACAACAGGAGTTATTTCCACCTCAGAATTAATCGCTCTTAAATGCTCTGCTGCCGCTACCGCCTTCGGTTTATACTGCTTTGCATCTTCTTCTGTATATAGTTGTTGTCTTTGTAAATTACTCCATTCTACATAATCACGATCAGCAATCGTTACTTTTCCAACACCCGCTCTAACAATCGCTTCTGCATTTGCCGCACCGAGAGCACCAGCACCAATAATAAGCACATGCTTCTCTCTTATTTTTCTCTGTCCTTCTTCTCCAACACCAGAAAATAATATTTGTCTTGAATATCGCTCCTGCATGCGATACCCCCCTTTCTTATCCTCCTATATAAGACATTTCGATTTTCGGACGATTTTTTGCACTTTCTTCTGTTCGTTCATCCGAATACCTATCTTTTCTATTCATCCATACATCTTGTATAACACTTAATAACTCCTCATCCGAAAGATTTCCTCTAAGAAGTTCTCTTACATCCAAACCATCTGTCGCAAATAAGCACGTATAAAACTTTCCATCTGCCGAAATTCTCGCCCTCGTACAAGAGGCACAAAATGACTCAGAAACAGATGTAATAAAACCAACTTCAACATTTGTTCCAACGTACCGATATCGCTTTGCAACTTCACCAAAGTAATGGGCTTCAGCTGGCTCAAGCGGATACACCTTATGAATCATCTCAATCAATTCTCGTTTTGTAACGACTTGATCAAAATTCCACCCATTTGTACTACCAACATCCATAAACTCAATAAACCGAAGGGTGATTCCTTGCTCTTTAAAATACGCAGCCATCGGTAGTACTTGATGATCGTTCATCCCTTTTTTCACAACCATATTTACCTTTACTTCCAAGCCCGCCTCTTTAGCTGCTATAATTCCCTTAATTACCGGTTTCGTATTAATATTTCGACCATTAATATTCTTAAATATGTCATCATCTATCGCATCTAAACTAACATTCACTCTATGTAATCCAGCTTCTTTTAATGCCTTCGCTTGTTTCGTTAAATGAATAGCATTTGTCGTTAACCCTATATCTATTAGCCCATCAATTTTCACAAGACGTGCAATAAGTTTTGTTAAATCTTTACGAAGCAGTGGCTCACCGCCAGTAAGTCTAATTTTCCGTACACCGATTCTAACAAATAATTTTGCCAAACGCTCAATTTCATCAAAAGTTAGTAAAAACTCGTCTTTCAAAAAAGCATATTCTGGCCCAAATATTTCCGCTGGCATACAATATGTACATCTAAAATTGCAACGATCAATGACAGATATACGTAAATCTTGAAGTGGGCGTCCAAAAAAATCTTTAACCATCTCCTGCATCGCCACCCTCCCTTTCTGCCAAATTTCTTTCTTTTCATTCTATTATAATATATTTTCGAACTGCGATGTTTTTGCTCAAGTGAATAAAGTGAAACTTTAAATAATTAGAGGGGATCCACTCCCCCTGGTTAACGAGGTTTACTTACAAATACAAAGATAAAAAAACCTTGAAACATAAAAGCTTCAAGGTTCTCTGCTTATTAACTTAATCTAATAATAGTCAAGGTAGCCCCTGGCGTTGCTGTAGATAATGTAGCTATTGCAACTACTCCAAATAACTGTAAGCTAACAGCAGCTCCAGCAGGCAAGTTAGCAATTATTGTTGCACTAAATGAACCAGTAGCAACTGTCGGAGCATTTATCGTTCCCGCAAGCGGACTGCCATTTACAGTTATACGAGAACTTACAAGTAATCCTGCCGTTAGATTAATTGTATAAGCTATATAATAATTCCCTGCATTCGCAACTGTAAATACAGTATTTCCTCCACTAACAGTAATTCCTGGACCAATATTTTGATTGTTCGGTAATGGTACATTCGTACCACCTAATAAAACGGAAATAGCGGTTCCTGATGTATTATTCGCAAATGCATACGTTGCAGTTGTACTAACTCCAGTCGCCCCGGTCGCTCCAGTGGCTCCAGCTCCGGTTGGACCTGTATCTCCAGTTGGACCTTGTGAACCCGTTGCTCCTGTAGCCCCCGTTGGACCTTGGATTCCTTGCGGGCCTTGAATTCCTTGGGGACCTGTCGCTCCGGTTGCTCCTGTAACTCCCGTTGGACCTTGAATTCCTTGCGGGCCTTGGATTCCTTGTGGACCTTGAATTCCTTGGGGGCCGGTTGGACCTATGTCGCCTTGTGGGCCTTGAATTCCTTGTGGACCTTGTGCTCCGGTTGCCCCCGTTACTCCTTGGATTCCTTGTGGACCTTGAATACCCTGTGGACCGGTTGGACCTATCTCTCCTTGAACACCTTGGATTCCTTGCGGGCCCTGTAAACCCGTCACTCCGGTTGCTCCCGTTGCTCCTGTCGCTCCTGTCACTCCAGTTGAGCCTGTCGCCCCGGTATCTCCTGTTACTCCTGTCGCACCTGTTGCTCCTGTCGGACCAGGTGGTCCACCTGATGGACCTGTCACTCCTGCCGGACCTGATGGCCCCGTTGGGCCGGTCGGTCCTGCTGGTCCTCCTGACGGGCCAGTCACCCCTGTTGGACCGGTTACTCCTGTTGGACCGGTAGTTCCTTCTCCCGTCGCTCCGGTTGCCCCCGTATCTCCTGTTGCTCCCGTCGGACCTTGTATCCCTTGAATCCCTTGTGGGCCTTGCACTCCTTGTGCACCTGTTGCTCCTTGAATCCCTTGTATACCTTGCACTCCTTGTGCGCCCATCGGACCGGTTGGACCAATCGCCCCTTGTATACCTTGCACTCCTTGGGGGCCCTCTGGACCCGTTGCTCCTATTTCCCCTTGTATCCCTTGAATTCCTGTTGCTCCCGTTATCCCTTGCACACCTTGTATTCCCTGTATTCCTTGTGGACCTTGTAGGCCTGTTGCTCCTACCGGTCCTTGAATGCCTTGTATCCCCTGAGGACCCTCTGGACCCGTTGCTCCAACTGGCCCTGGCACACCTTGTATTCCTTGCGGGCCCTGAAGTCCTTCTGGGCCTTCTGGACCTGTTGGACCTATCTCTCCTTGTATCCCTTGGATTCCAGTTGGACCTTGTGGCCCAGTCGGACCTATGTCACCTTGCGGACCTTGGATTCCCTGTGGACCTTGTGCTCCTGTTCCCCCTGTCGCTCCTTGGATTCCTTGAGAACCTTGTAGGCCTTGAATTCCTTGTGGGCCGGTTGGACCTATGTCGCCTTGTGGGCCTTGAATCCCTTGCGGACCTTGATCTCCAGTGGCCCCCGTTACTCCTTGAATTCCTTGGAGACCTTGAACACCTTGGGGACCCGTCGAACCTATCTCTCCCTGCACACCTTGGATTCCTTGCGGACCTTGCAAACCCGTCACTCCGGTTGCTCCCGTTTCTCCTGTCGCTCCTGTCACTCCAGTTGAGCCTGTCGCCCCAGTATCTCCTGTTACTCCTGTCGCACCTGTTGCTCCTGTCGGGCCAGGTGGTCCACCAGATGGACCAGTTACTCCCGCCGGACCTGATGGCCCCGTTGGGCCGGTCGGTCCTGCTGGTCCTCCAGATGGGCCTGTTACCCCTGTTGGACCGGTTACTCCTGTTGGGCCTGTAGTGCCTTCCCCTGTCGCACCTGTTGCTCCCGTATCTCCTGTTGCCCCCGTCGGACCTTGGATTCCTTGAATTCCCTGTGGACCTTGCACTCCTTGTGCGCCCGTCGCTCCTTGAATTCCTTGTACTCCTTGCACACCTTGGGGACCCATCGGACCTGTTGGACCAATCCCCCCTTGAGCACCTTGCACTCCTTGGGGACCCTCTGGACCCGTTGCTCCTATTTCCCCTTGTATCCCTTGAATTCCAGTTGCTCCTTGTACTCCAGTTGCTCCCGTTATCCCTTGCACACCTTGTATTCCCTGAATTCCTTGGGGACCTTGTGGGCCTGTTGTTCCTACCGGTCCTTGAATACCTTGTATCCCCTGGGAACCCTCTGGACCCGTTGCTCCAACTGGCCCTGGCACACCTTGTATTCCTTGCGGGCCCTGAAGTCCCTCTGGGCCTTCTGGACCTGTTGGTCCTATATCCCCCATCGGACCTTGTATCCCTTGAACTCCCTGTGGGCCTGTTGCTCCTGATGGCCCTGGTACTCCTTGTATTCCTTGTGGACCTTGATCTCCTGTTGCTCCTGTGGCCCCTTGAGGCCCTATAGCCCCCTGTATACCTTGTGGACCTTGATCTCCTGTTGCTCCCTTTGCCCCTTGAATACCTTGAACTCCTTGTATTCCTTGTTCACCAGTTACTCCCGTCGGACCAGGAATACCTTGAATACCCTGTGGACCTTCTGGACCTGTTGGCCCAATTGGCCCTTGAATCCCTTGGATTCCTTGCAAGCCCTGTGCTCCCGTGCTTCCAGTCGGACCTGTACTTCCCGTTACCCCTGTACTTCCTGTAGCTCCAGTATTCCCAGTTGCTCCAGTCGCACCTGTACTTCCACTCGGTCCACCGCCCGGACCTGTCGCACCAGTCGGCCCCGTCGGACCAGGAGGTCCTCCAGATGGTCCAGTTATCCCAGTTGGACCTGTTATTCCAGTCGGGCCTGTTATCCCCTGACCAGTTGCTCCGGTTGCACCTGTATTTCCACTCGGTCCTTGTGTTCCTTGTATCCCTTGTGCTCCTTGTATTCCTTGTGGACCAGTTGCACCCGGCAACCCTTGGACACCTTGAATTCCTTGAGGTCCCTCAGGTCCCGTCGCTCCAATTGGCCCCTGTAATCCCTGTATCCCTTGTATACCTTGTGCCCCAGTCGCTCCCGTTGGACCAATCGGACCTTGTAACCCTTGCACCCCTTGAGGTCCTGTCGCTCCAGTTTCTCCTTGTGGTCCTCTCAATCCTTGTGGGCCCTGCTGTCCTTCTGGTCCAGTTGCACCTATTGGCCCAACTGATCCTTGTATCCCTTGCACACCTTGAGGTCCTGTCGGGCCCATCTCCCCCATCGGACCTTGTAATCCTCTTGGTCCTTGAGGTCCTGTTGGGCCTTGTGGACCGGTTGGACCAGTAATCCCTATACCTGTAAACCCAGTTGGAACAGGGGGGAAAGTAGGACCAATAAGTTCGGGTGGAATTCTAAATTTAGAGCTTAACGAATTTTGCTTCCGATTATTATCACGATTCTTCACACTTTCACCGCCTACAAACCGTCTTTTTCATAATAAATAAGCCTCTTCTTAATCTATTTACAAAAATAATTTCCAAGACTATTTTTATTTTAAATAATAAAAACTCCCTTAATTTCTTAAGGGAGTCCTGCAATTGAATCCATATTATCTGTATTAGGGACAGCTTGCGCTATACTCGATGTATTTACATTTTGCCCCATATTTGCTCCTGTTACAGTACCAGCAGGAGTGCCCCTTGTATACGTCGTCGTCACCGAATCTCCCGGCTGTAAACAAAGCTTCGTCTCCGTCCCTATTACTGTAACAACATCAATCCAAGTACACCCCATTGAACCACTATATGATTTCGAAGCAGTAAATGAAGTGTCGCTCAAATTATCACCGGTAAATATATTTCCAGTGTTATTCACAATAACAAACTCTTTTATATGAGCAGGCATAATTACACTCTACCTTTCCTCTATGAACCTAACGTACGTGTACTCGTTGCCAAAGGCGGAAGAAATACTGATGTTCTAATGACCGCTTCTGGCTGCCTTTTTCCATTTAAAAAAATAGCCGCACTCGATCCTCCAGCACCTGCATATACTTTTGCTACAGCTAAAGGTGAGAGATCATAACAGTCACCGACATTAACAGCTCCTGTATTATTAATAATTTTTACTTTACGCAAATTAATCCCCATTTACCCCTCCTCCTTTTTTATACTGTATGCAAAAGAAAAAAACTTGAAACAGACTCGTTTCAAGTTTTTTACAATTAACTATTTCGTTTCACCTTCATATTGAAGCATACCGCCAACCATGTTCACTGTTTTAAACCCTTGTTCATTTAAATAATGACATACATTTTCACTGCGCATTCCTGAACGACAAATAAAGATATATTCATTCTCTTTATTAAAGAAATCTACTTTATGTGGGATATCGCCCATTTTAATATGTACAGCTTCTGGAATCTTTCCTGCCGCTACTTCTTCATCTTCTCTTACATCTACTAAAAATAACGTTTCTCCATTTTCTAAACGCTCTTGTACCTCTTCTGTAGTGATTGTTTTAACTTCTGTCATATGTAGTTCCTCCTTATATACAATAAAACCTTTAGTTTCTTTTTCACAAACATTCTCTACCAATTTTAGCATGCAAAAGAAAGAACGCAAAGAATCGAAAAGCTATTTCTCAATTTTCTCGTAAAACTTATTCTTTACAAACATAACTAGCACATTGTATCCTCAATATACTTGTTTTATGAAAGGAGTCGATTAAAATGACGCTTTTTCTTTTCATTATAGGCATTGTGTTCTTACTCGCTGCAATTATTGTACTTAGTATGAAAAATAATAAAAAGATAAAATCGCCACAAGAAATGTCATTCTTATTTCTATTGCTTAGCATAGCGTTTTTCGGTATAGCAATTGCTACATATATTTTCCGTCTACAAATCATGTGAAAAAAGGTGCCTACTTCAAACACTGCACCTTTTCCCCATCATTTTCCTTCTACACAAAACTAGATACTTTCCGATTCAAAAATTCATAAACTTTCTTTTCGAATAAATGAATATCCAATACTCCTGCCATATGCCCATTTATACTTTCTATCTCATATACTTCCGCATACTTCCCTTGTTTTTGCAAAATATCTACCATTTTATAATTATAACGAGACGGCTGAAGCAAATCTTGTTTACACGGAATCATAAGTACATTCGCTTCTATGTTAGAAAGAGATTCTTCTAGTGAAGAAAACCCATGTGCAATATCATGCAATAAAACTGCCTTCGCAGTATACATCCATGAATTTGCATCTACTAGCTCTATACTTCTATATGTCGCTTTATTTATCTCTTTTTCAAATGATGTTAGTGTAGCAAACTTTTCATAAGGTTCTACCTCTATACTGTTACGAGAAAATGTTCTTTCATAAAAATACTCATCAAAAGCGTTCATAAACATCATTCTATTTGCTAAATGAAGCCCCTTTATCGGCTGCTCTTCTCCATATTTTCCATCTTTCCAATTTGGATCGAGTTGAATTGCCTCAATCGCATTTTGCGCTACGTTTACTGACGTAATAATTGGGTTTTGTGGGTTCGTAATAACGCCAATCATCCGCTCTACCATATGTGGATAGTGAACCGCCCATTGTTGTGCAATCATCCCCCCCGCCGACGGTCCGATTACAGCGTGTAACCTTGAAATTCCCATACCTTTTATTAACTCATATTGTACACGAGCTACATCAAGAAATGTAAAAATCGGAAAATCCATAGCATATTCTTCTCCAGTTTCTGGATTAATTGATTTCGGTCCTGTTGTAATTACATATGGATTCCTCACCTGCACATTACAAAGATTATCCGTACATATAACAAAATACTTATTTGTATCAATTGCTTTTCCAGGTCCAATGAGCCCATTCCACCAACCAGACTCCTCATCATGCACTGTATATTTTCCTGCCGCATGACTTGTTGCACTAAAATAATGACAAACCAAAATCACATTTGACCTTTCTCTATTTAAAGTGCCATATGTCTCGTATCCCATTTGAACAGGAATTTCTCTGCCATTTTCAAACGTAAACCCTTTTAAAACAAACTTCTCCTTTTTTACAATTTGCACAGACTCTCCCTCTCCCCGTTATAGTATGAACTGCTTACTAAAGTTTTTTTTCTATGCAAACTAATCTCCTTCTTCTTTTCATAAATAAATGAATAATATACAAAATTAGCCACAAAATAGCACTATATTACAAGATTAAAGAGGGCGTACATATGATTTGGAATTGGTTACGTAAGAAAAAAAAATCAAATACATCAAAATTAAACGAAACAGATAACCAGGAGCAGCATTCTAACAATCAAGAGGATGATAACAAAGAACAGACTAGAAGTATGAAACATAATAAAGGTAAAAATAACGAGCAAAAAGATTCTTCTCAGAATAAGCAACAAAGTGCTAAACAAGAGGATTCCTCTCAGGATAAGCAACAAAACGCTAAACAAGAGGATTCCTCTCAGGATAAGCAACAAAACGCTAAACAAGGTGATTCGTCTCAGGATAAGCAACAAAACGCTAAACAAGAGGATTCCTCTCAGGATAAGCAGCAAAGTGCTAAACAAGATGACCCTTCTCAGGATAAGCAACAAAACGCTAAACAGGATGATTCCTCTCAAGATAAGCAGCAAAGTGCTAAACAAAATGACCCTTCTCAGGATAAGCAACAAAACGCTAAACAGGATGATTCCTCTCAAGATAGGCAACAAAGTGCTAAACAAGGTGATTCGTTTCAGGATAAGCAACAAAGCGCTAAACAGGATGATTCCTCTCAAGATAGGCAACAAAGTGCTAAACAAGATGATTCCTCTCAAGATAAGCAACAAAGCGCTAAACAGGATGATCCCTCTCAAGATAGGCAACAAAGTGCTAAACAAGATGATTCCTCTCAAGATAAACAACAAAGTGCTAAACAAGGTGATTCGTCTCAAGATAAACAACAAAGTGCTAAACAAGGTGATTCGTCTCAAGATAAACAACAAAACGCTAAGCAAGGTGATTCGTCTCAAGATAAACAACAAAACGCTAAGCAAGATGAACCTTCTCAAAGTAAGCAACAAAGCTCTGGAGGTAATAGTATTTATGACTTTACAAAACCAGAAAAAGATCGTATTCATTCTTTACAAAATTTAATAGAGAAGCTGAAAAAGTCTAGTGATTTTGTAAATTATCATACATCCGACGATGAAACGATGCCTTATTGGATTTCTTACTATCGCCCTTCACTTGATGGAGAAAAATTACAAAAGTATTTAATGCCCACTCTTTTAGAACGACCTAACGCATCACTAGAAGAGCTGAAGGAACATATCCCGATGAGCGGCATTACAATTACGAACGACTTGCAAAAAATTGAGGATATGGTTTTAAAGGGGCATGCGATTATTCAATTGAATCAGCAAGATCAAAAATGTATGCTTGCAAACATTGCAATTGATAATTATCGTGCACCAACCCCTCCTTTAAACGAATCAACTGTTATTGGTCCGCAAGAAGGTTTCGTAGAGGATATTGATACAAACATTAATTTAGTTCGAAAACGTCTTCCTGTTTTAGATTTACAAACAAAAGAAATGATTATCGGCGAGTTTTCCAAAACAAAAGTTGTCATGATGTATTTAGACAACCTTGCTGAAAAAGATAATGTAGATTTTCTAGAAGAGTCATTACGCGCTCTTGAATATGATCAAATTAATGATAGTGCTTATTTACAAGAATTAATGGGTGAAAAATCGATTTTCCCTCTCTATATCAATACAGAACGTACTGATAGAGTTACAAAAGCACTAATTGATGGAAAAATCGCTATTTTTGTTGATGGTTCTCCAAGTGTTTTACTAACACCCGTATCCTATTTTGATTTTTTCATTTCACCAGAAGACTATAATGTCTCCTGGATGTACGCTACATTTTCAAGGATTTTAAGATTAATTGCCGTTCTATTTTCAATTTGCGCTACACCGTTATACGTTGCAGTTTTAAATTATCATTATGAACTTATTCCAAGTGATTTACTTGAAACTTTGATTTTATCAAGGGCACAAGTACCATTCCCACCTTTAATTGAAGCGCTCTTTCTAGAACTCGCAATCGATTTATTAAGAGAAGCCGGGGCGAGGTTACCGATGAAAGTTGGGCAAACGCTCGGTATTGTAGGCGGTATCGTAATCGGACAAGCATCTGTACAAGCTGGGTTAACGAGTAATATTTTATTAATTATCGTTGCACTATCAGCACTCGCTTCCTTTATTACACCTATTTATAAAATGGGTAATGCTGTTCGATTACTACGTTTCCCGTTTCTAGCATTCGCGGAAATAGGGGGGCTTTTCGGTATCTCTCTTGGGTTTATCTTTTTATTTACCCATCTATTTAGACTTACTTCCTTACGTAAACCGTACGCTTTGTTTTATCCGACAAGACAACAATCTGTTAAAGACTCTTGGATTCGTTTCCCGTTAACAATGATCGATACAAGAGATGTACAAGCAAGACCACAACATGTAAAAAAAGCTGCTAAAGGAATTTCAACAAAACATAGATCAGACTTTGATGATTAAGAGATGAGGTGCATTGATGAGTAAAGTTCAAGAAAAATATCAAATATCTCCTATCTTTGTTTTCTTCTTAATTCACGGTGCACAGTTTGGAGCTGGCGTTCTCGGATTTGCTCGAATCACCGCAAAGGCCGCTGGATACGACGGCTGGATAGGCGTTGTAATCACAGGCATCGTTATCCATGTTCTTATGTGGATGATGTATTTTTTATTAAGGGAAACAAACGGGAATTTAATTGATTTACAACGACAAACCTTTGGAAAGTGGATAGGGAACGTCTTTAATATCATCTTTGCAACTTATTTTTTAATCGTCAGTATTTCGGTTATTCGAACATACGTTGAAATTATTCAAGTATGGATGTTCCCAACTGCCTCCACCTTTATGTTAACACTCTTTTTGTGCCTAGTTAGCTATTACATCATTTCTTCTGGATTTCGTGTCATTACAGGCATTTGCGTCATCTCTGTTGGTGGTACACTAGGGTATTTATTTCTAAGCTTATTCGTTTTGAAATACTCACATTGGGAAAATTTATTACCCATTCTCACACATTCTTTTTCAGATATTTTAAAATCCGCTCAACTGTCAATCTACAGTATGACTGGTTTTGAGATTTACCTCATGGTTTATCCATTTGTGAAAAACCCTAAACAATCTCATAAATTTGCTCAATATGGGGCACTATTTTCAAACCTTCTATATTTATTTAGCACTCTTTTAGCCTTTTCGTTTTTTAGTGAAAAACAATTGTTAAAAACGATATGGGCCCAACTTTCTATGACCCAAGTTGTTCAATTACCATTCATAGAAAGGCTAGAATATATCGCAATTTCAGCTTATGCCCTCGTTATCATTACAAGTTTTATTCTACCTTTGTGGGCGGCAACGAGAGCAACGCACGAAATATTCCGTGTAAAACAAAGAGGTGTTTTAATCGCTTTTATGTTTATCACCCTCATTGTTTCACAACTTCTAACAAACAGACACGATATTAATAATTTTATTAGTAATGCATCAAAAGGAAGCTTTTGGCTCATTTATGTATACATCCCAATTCTATTTATTATTGTGTGGGTGAAAAGAAAATGGAAAAAATCAAAAGAAAATTAATACTTATCTCTTGTATAGCACTCTTTAGTCTAACTGGATGTTTACAAAAAAATATTATCGATGACGTACACCTTATCCAAGGAACTGTCTTCGATGTAGCAAAAGATAATAAAATAAAGGTAACATTTGTTTGTCCTATTCAGCAAAAAGGAAACAAAGTTCAAGTTTTTGAAGGAACAGCAAATGCGGTAAAACAAGTAAAAGCTGACACATCTTTAGAGTCTTCTCAACCATTTGCTAGCGGGCAAATGCGGGTTGCTCTATTTACCACCCGAATTGCTAAGAAAGGAATGGTTGCTTCCTTCGATACATTAATTCGTGATGTAAACATCGGGAATGCCTTATATGTTGCTTTACTTGAAGGTAATGGTACTGAACTTTTAAAAGGAAAGTACACGACTTCATCCAACGTTGCAATTTATATAAAAAAAATGCTAGAACATAATATGGAGACCGGTCCTTTACCAACAGATAATCTGCATATAGGAGCATTCCGTTATTATCAAGAAGGGCAAGACTACTATATTCCAATTTTAAAGAAACATGGTGATAAAATAAAAATAACGGGAATTGGTCTTTTTAAAAAGGATAAATATGTTGGTAAAATTGCAGAAAAAGATATGTTTATATTCAAAGGACTTTTAGAAAAACATAAGTTAGATTCACATGAATTTAAAGCAGATCCTGGGTACGTAATGATTAATAATATTCGTTCTATTCCAACATACGATATAAAAATAAAAAATGGTAAGCCTTCCTTTTCCATTCATGTTAAACTTGAGGCTCGTATTCAAGAAGTATCGAAACAGATTAACTTAGAGAATGCTAAGAATACAAAAAAGATTGAGAAGGTCGTTCAAAAACAATTGGAGACACAAGGTAAGAAATTAATTAAGCATTTTAAATCTCTAGATGTCGACCCTCTTGGGCTAGGAGCTAAATATAAGCAACATTATCGCCCATTCAAATTAGAAGAGTGGAAACAAATTTACAAAGATGTTCCCGTTACTATAAAATATACCGTAGACATTACAAATTCTGGTGTAATTGAATGAGAAATGATTGAACTCCTCTCTCCAGCATGATACAACGGAGAGAGGAGTTTTTATTTTAGATAGAGAGAGAAGATATTTATGGGGGAGCTTATGTCTAAAAAATTAGTAAAGCCTATTTTAAATGGTATTTTATTTCTCGCCGTCTTTTTATTTGCTCATACATACTTAAAAAATGTTTCCTTCACACGTTATTTACTTGTCGTTATACCAATGTTACTCGTTGGTATATTCGGTATTGATCTTATTTTATCTATTTTAATTAAGAAAGAAGAATAACGAGCGAACATCTTATTTCTATAAGATGTTCTTTTCATTTCATAATCACCTTATGTTACAATAAACTTCGGCATAACGTAAGAAAGGATGAAACAACATGACAAACGAAAAAGGTTTAGATAAAGGATATGAACTTGTTGCAAAAATGCATGAAGTATTCGGACATCCTGTAACAAATACTCCAACAAAATTAACAGAAGAGCGTGCAAAAATCCGTGCAAGTTTTATGCAGGAAGAACTAGAAGAATTTCTTGAGGCAACGACTGTTGAAGATCAATACGATGCACTGATTGACCTTATTTACTTTGCATTCGGAACGTTTGCAGAAATGGGCGTACGTCCAGATAAAGGATTCGAAATTGTAAACAACGCCAACATGGCAAAACTATTCCCTGATGGGAAGCCTCGATTCCGTGAAGGCGACGGTAAGATTCTAAAGCCAGAAGGCTGGCAAGCACCGGAACCACAACTTCGTGCTGAAATTGAACGTCAGCGCCAAGAAGCTGAAAAAAACTGCTAGGATTTCCTAGCAGTTTTTTATTATGTCTTTTTTCTGTTGGCTTGTTAATGACCCACGTGTCCCGCGTGCCCTGCTGCTCCACTAATGCTAGCCGCTCCTGCCGCTGCTCCTGCTGCTCCCGCTCCAATTCCACCTGTCCAAGGAGAAGATTGTTGTTGTTGATATTGCTGATATTGTTGGTGTTGGTGCTGTTGACTATGCTGTCCTTGATGACCGTGGTGACCTTGTTGGCCTTGATGGTGATGATGTCCATGATGACCTTGGTGCCCTTGGTGGTGTCCATGATGACCTTGGTGCCCTTGGTGGTGTCCATGATGACCTTGGTGCGTTTGATAAAGAACAGCTTGCGGATGAATGTGGTGGTGTCCATGGTGATGTACTTGTTGTTGGTGATGACCATGATGGCCGTGTTGACCTTGATGGTGGTGATGACCATGATGGCCGTGTTGACCTTGATGGTGGTGATGTCCATGATGGCCGTGTTGACCTTGGTGGTGGTGATGTCCATGATGGCCGTGTTGACCTTGGTGATGATGGTGTCCATGATGGCCATGTTGACCTTGATGGTGGTGATGTCCATGATGACCGTGAACAACTTGCGGATACGCACCTATTCCTCCAGCTACAACACCTATTCCTGGTACCGGAAATCCTGTCTGCACTCCTCCAACGAAAGAAGGAAATGTAGTTGGTGCTCCTACTGGAATTCCTGTCTGTACACCAGCTACTGATGTTGGAAATCCACCTGTTATTGTAGGCATTCCAGCCCCTGATGTCGAAAAGCCTCCCATTGATGTAGGCATTTCAGTTTGCATGCCAGCTACCGATGTTGGAAATCCACCCGCGCCTCCACCCATCCAGCTCGGAATTCCACCGTATCCTTGTTGTCCTCCTCCCATTAACATCATTTGTTCATAACTATCCGATCCACCCCCGACGAAACCATGTGGTGCATTATTGTCCATCCCTTTCATTCCTTTCACCTCTTCTACTCAATTTAGCCTACCTTTTTTATCATATTTCCTATAGAAGAATAGGTGTTTGTCTGCACTAGAATTCCGCTTCTTTTTCTTCATTCATGATAAAATTAATTAACTGAATATTTTTTCTAGGAGGTATGTATATTGAAGAATGTAACAAAGGCTTCTATCAATGATTTAGATTCAATCGTCCATATAGATATTGACGTAATTGGAAACGATAGTAGACGAAATTATATTAAGCACACTATCCGTGAAGGCAGATGCATCATTGTAAAAGAAGAAAATTCTATCTCTGGCTTTCTAACATACGATACAAATTTCTTTGGTTGTACTTTCCTCTCATTAATCATTGTTTCACCAACTAAAAGAAGGCAAGGCTATGCAAGCTCGTTAATCTCATATATGTTAAGTCATTCTCCTACTCAAAAAATATTTTCTTCAACGAACGAATCGAATGAAAGTATGCAGAAAGTATTTAACTCGAATGGTTTTATACATAGCGGAATAGTTGAAAACTTAGATGAAGGTGACCCTGAGATTATTTTCTATACAAAAAAGCTCAGAGCATAAACGCTCTGAGCTTTTATTTAGAATGAATTAGTTTGCAACAACGTTAACAAGTTTTCCAGGAACAACAATTACTTTACGAACCGTTTTCCCTTCAATTTGGTCTTGAATTGCTTCAAGTGCAAGTTGTTCCATTTCTTCTTTTGATGCGTCTTTACTCATTGTTAGTTTTGCGCGAACTTTACCCATAACTTGAACAACGATTTCAACTTCATCTTCTACAAGTTTAGACTCATCAAATGTTGGCCAGCTTGCATATGTGATTGTTTCATTGTATCCAAGCTTGCTCCATAGCTCTTCCCCGATATGAGGTGCAACTGGTGCAATCATTTTTACGAAACCTTCTACATATTCTCTTGGAAGTGTTTCAGCTTTGTATGCATCGTTGATGAATACCATCATTTGAGAAATCGCTGTGTTGAAGCGAAGCTCTGCATAGTCTTCTGTTACTTTCTTCACTGTTTGGTGGTAAGCTTTTTCAAGCTCTTTATTTGGTGCGTCAGTAATTTTCTCACTTAATTCACCGTTATCTTGAACGAATAGACGCCATACGCGGTCTAGGAAACGACGAGCTCCGTCAAGACCATTTTCAGACCAAGCAATTGAAGCATCTAATGGACCCATGAACATTTCGTATAGACGAAGTGTATCTGCACCGTGGCTTGCTACGATATCATCAGGATTTACAACGTTACCTTTTGATTTACTCATTTTCTCGTTGTTTTCACCTAGAATCATACCTTGGTTGAATAATTGTTGGAACGGTTCTTTCGTTGGAACTACACCGATATCGTATAATACTTTATGCCAGAAACGAGCATATAGTAAGTGAAGTACAGCGTGCTCCGCTCCGCCGATATAAATATCAACTGGAAGCCATTGTTTTACTTTTTCAGGATCTACAAGTGCTTCGCTATTGTTTGGATCGATGTAACGTAGGTAATACCAACAGCTACCAGCCCATTGCGGCATTGTATTTGTTTCACGACGACCTTTTTTACCAGTCTCAGGATCAACAACATTTACCCACTCGTCAATGTTGGCAAGTGGTGATTCACCTGTACCTGAAGGACGGATGTTTTCTGTTTTCGGAAGAACTAATGGTAATTCCTCTTCTTTCACAGCTGTCATTGTACCATCTTCCCAGTGAATTACTGGAATTGGCTCACCCCAGTAACGTTGACGGCTGAATAACCAGTCACGTAGACGGTACGTTACTTTTTGATTTCCTGCGCTCGTTACTTCAAGCCATTCAATCATTTTTGCGATTGCTTCTTCTTTATTTAAACCATCAAGGAATGCTGAGTTTACGTGTGCACCATCACCTGTGTACACTTCTTTCGTAATATCTCCGCCTTTTACAACTTCCTTCATTGGAAGATTAAATACTGATGCGAATTCATAGTCACGCTCATCGTGAGCTGGAACTGCCATTACAGCACCTGTTCCGTAAGTTGCAAGAACATAGTCAGCAATCCAGATTGGTAATTTCTCACCGTTTACTGGGTTAACTGCGTAAGCACCAGTGAATACACCAGTTTTTTCTTTCGCAAGTTCTGTACGCTCTAGATCACTCTTCATTTTTACAGCGTTAATGTAAGCTTCTACCGCTTCTTTTTGTTCTGCTGTTGTGATTTCTGCAACAAGTGCATGTTCTGGAGCTAGTACACAGTATGTTGCACCAAATAATGTATCAGGGCGTGTTGTGAAAACTGTGAATTTCTCGTCTGTACCATCGATGTTGAAGTGTACTTCTGCACCTTCAGAACGACCGATCCAGTTACGTTGCATATCTTTTAAGCTTTCAGGCCAATCAAGCTCATCTAGATCTTCTAATAGACGATCTCCGTAAGCTGTAATTTTTAACATCCACTGTCTCATCGGACGACGCTCAACTGGATGTCCACCACGCTCACTCTTACCGTCAATGATTTCTTCGTTTGCAAGTACTGTACCAAGTGCTGGGCACCAGTTTACAGGTACTTCATCAACGTAAGCTAAGCCTTTTTCAAATAGTTTTAGGAAGATCCATTGCGTCCACTTATAGTAATTTGGATCTGTTGTATTTACTTCACGATCCCAATCGTAAGAGAAACCTAATGATTTAATTTGGTTACGGAACGTATTAATATTATGCTCTGTAAATTCAGCTGGGCTGTTTCCAGTATCAAGTGCATATTGCTCTGCTGGAAGACCGAATGCATCCCATCCCATTGGATGAAGAACGTTATATCCTTGCATACGCTTCATACGAGATAAAATATCTGTCGCTGTATAACCTTCTGGATGTCCTACGTGTAGGCCTGCACCTGATGGATATGGGAACATATCTAGTGCATAAAATTTTGGTTTTTCTGTCTCATCTGGCGTACGGAATGTTTTATTTTCTTCCCAGTACCCTTGCCACTTCTTCTCAATTTCTTGATGATTAAAGCTCATGAGATACCCTCCTTGAAATTATATTTATTTTCACCGCCCAAAATACAAAAAACCTCTCATCCCTAGAAAGGGACGAGAGGTTGTAGATTCCCGCGGTACCACCCTAAATTAATGTACAAATGTACATTCGCTTAGATCCGTAACGTGGATTAACGGCAATTGCTACTATTAATTTCACAACTGCAACTCAAAGGCGAGTTCATAACGAAACGTGGATTGACTTGCACCGACCGTCAACTCTCTAAACCAGCTTCTATTACTACTACTCCTTCTCACTGTTATTACACATATAAGTTACGTGAACTATCCTTCACCTAGTATCTCTTAAGAGCTTACTAAAGCGAGGACTTCTCGGTTAATCGTTACTCTTCATAACTAACGAATTCATCTTAAGACAGCCGAGCTATCTCCCTTGTTCTAAAGGTTGTTTTATTTAAATATATTCTAAAACATGTGAACATGTTCCGTCAAACTAAACTGCAATTTTTTCTTCAACTGTTTCTTCTACTTTTACTCGTTTATCATAAATACTTGTTGCTACAAGCGCTACTACAAGCATTACCATGATTGCTATAAACAATACTTCCATATTGTATAAATCAACAATTGCTCCGCCAACGACCGGTCCGAACATTTTCCCTACAGTCGCCGCACTATTTACGACCCCTTGATAAAATCCTAATTTATCTTTTGGTGCAAGTATATTTGCAATCGTTGGAACCGCAGGCCATACAAATAACTCACCAATTGTTAATGTTACCATCGCAACGAGGAACATCGTAAATTGCTGCGCTTGACTTAACACAATGAATGACGCCGCAAAAATGAAAATTCCAATCATAATTTGCTGTTTTAAGGAACGCTTCATCCAGCGAATTAACATACTAACAAGTGGCTGCGCACAAACGATCATTGCTCCGTTTATCGTCCATAATAAACTATAATGACGAAGACTAATGTTTAATTCCTGCATATGTGTTGCAATTGCACCTTGCCACTGTACGTATGTAACCCAGCATAAAGCATATGCTACACACACGATAAGAAGTGCTTTAAATCCAGGTGTAAGTGACCAACCTTTTTTCATTTCGACTTCTTTTTGTACTCCTGGCTCCTTCTTGTCCTCCATACCACGGAATCCAATAAAAGCAATTAAGAAGAAAACAAAGTATAAAATAAAGTTCGCTAAGAAAATATAATCAAAACGATACGAAGCAACTAATCCACCACACGCTGTTCCAATCGCAATACCAACGTTTTGTCCAACATACATCGCATTAAATGCTCGTCTTCCGCCCTCTGGCCAAACTGTACCGACCATCGCATACATCGATGGGAAGACCATTCCAGAACCGAAGCCGATTAACGCTAGCCACACAACGTATAACGGCCAACCGTGGAAGAACACAAGACCTAAAATTGATACAAGTGTAATCACAATCCCTACTAAAGTTGATTTATAACCGCCCCATTTATCAAATAAAACACCGCCGAGCAAGTTTCCGATTACACCGGTAAGCGAGTTGATCATTAATACCATTCCGGCCACAGATAAAGATTTTCCTAGGTGATCATGCAAATAAATTGTATTAAAAGGCCATAAAAAAGAAGCACCCGTGACATTAATAATCATCCCAGCTACTAATAGCCATACTTTCCTTGGCATAGCTTCCCCTCCTATTCTATTTTTTTCGTTCATATATAACAGTAAAATTGTAGTCGTTTTTAAATAGGAAGGCAACTGATTAATAGTTGATGAAATTCAGATAATAGTTCGTCGGTAAATGAATTTATATTGGTTGCTTCTTGGATTATATCAGCGATTATTAGAATATATCGGCGCAACTACAAATATATCAGCGATTATTAAAATATATCGACTTACCGACAAAAAACGACAACAGTAACAATATATAAAAGGGTAGACTGCATGAAATTTTCATGCAGTCTACCCTTATTTGTACTATCCAACTTCCTTTTCTCGCTTCACACGTTCTTTAGCACTCCATTTAAACACCTTATCTAGTAGCGAGTATATTCTCCCAGATTCTTTCGTTAACAAAGGTCCTAACGATGCTAATATTAAAACATACAAAGCTGAGAACGGTTTAATCGCTGCCATTAAGCCACCCGCAATTCCAATATTCGCGACGATAATAGAAAATTCTCCGCGTGATACAAGCGTTAAACCGATATTCGTAGAAGCCTTATGCGATAACCCAGCTTTACGCCCCGCAACCATTCCAGCAGTAAAATTACCGATAAGAGTAATGAAAACTGCTCCTAATGCCAACCACACTGCTCCGCCAAGTGAAAATGGGTCTATACTTAAACCGAAGCTGAAAAAGAATATAGCTCCAAAGAAATCACGAAACGGAACAACAAGCTGTTCAATTCGATCACTATGCTCTGTTTCAGAAAAGACGAGCCCCAATAATAATGCTCCAATCGCCTCCGCAACATGAATCGTTTCTGAAAATCCTGCTACAAAGAACAAAATAGCAAATATTACGATAATAAAAATTTCATTGGACGAAATATCTAACATTTTATTTAAAAATCGTGTAGCTTTTCTAGCAACTACAAAGAATAGTAGCATATACCCTACTGCGATTAAAATAGATGTAAGAGCACCTACAAATGACGTTGCCCCTCCGAGTACTAATCCTGAAACGACTGATAAATATACCGCTAAAAAGATATCATCAAACATAATGATTCCTAAAATTAGCTCCGTCTCTTTATTACCAGATCTTCTTAAATCAACAATTACTTTCGCAACAATTGCACTCGATGAAATTGTTATAATCCCAGCAATAATTAATGTTTCTAATAAGGGGAAACCCATTATATATCCGTAAAGTAAACCTAATATAAAATTAAGCGATATATGAACAGTTCCCCCAAAAGCAATTGATTTTCCTGATTTAATTAATTTTTTAATTGAGAATTCTAAACCTAAGTAAAATAGGAGGAATATGACGCCAACACGGCCGAGGAAGGAAATAACTTCTCCACTTTCAATAAATCTTAAATCGATAAGCCCTAAATCTGGGGCATGAGGCCCCACTAGCATACCGAGTATAATAAGAAACGGGATAATCGAGAACTTTAACTTTGCAGCAAGAATAGCTGCAAAAGCGACTAATACTAACGCAGTTCCAACTTCAAAGATTAAAGTATCCATCGATTATGAATCCCCTCCTACTGAAAGCAACTCATTAATAATTCTTTTCACTTCATGTCTTTCACCTGATAATACGAGCATATCGCCAGCTTCAATGATAGAATCTGGGCCTGGATTAAAGAACTTCTTCATATTCTTTTTCAAAATGGCAATAATCGTTACGTTATATGTGTTTCGAACATGTAAACTACCAATTGTTTTTTGTACAACTGGTGCATTATTTTCCACCTTAAACCACTCAATTGATAATCCCTCAAAAGCCATTTCAATCGTATCTAAAGCTTGTGGTCTATATACCATTCCGCCCAATATAGCTGCAATTTGTCTCGCTTCAGAATCACGAAGAGAGACGCTTGAAATACTCTCTTCATGATCAGTATCAAAATGGTACATTTCTCTTCGGCCATCATCATGAATAACGATAACCATCTTTTCATTACCTTTTGTAATCACTTCAAACTTACATCCAATACCCGGCAGTTCACTCTCTCTAATATTCATATTTTCCGCCTCCTAATTTTTTAGTTACGGCTTTTATAAATCGACATCAATCTCCGTTTTAAAGCTCTCATCCTTTGAGATCCCTAAATACTTTAGTGTCTCTGATGGAGTCGCGTGATGAAAATGTTTTTGCAATAGCGCAATCGCTATCCCTCTTTTGTAAGCATGAAATCCGAACGTTTTTCGCATTGAATTCGTTCCGATTTTACCAACAACTCCAACTGCTTCTGCAGCATTATGAATTACACGATACGCTTGTTGGCGCGTAATTGAATTTGGCGTTTTATTAGATTGAAATACGTAATTTTCTCTTTTAACGCCAATAGATTGTACGTAATCTAAAAGCGCTTCTTTTACTTTTGTATTTAAATAAATATCTTGTTTAAATTTTTCATCTTTCACAGGAAGAGCATAAAACTCTTTAACAGTCCCGTCTTCATTTAATACATCTTCAAATTTCATGCTAAGTAATTCTGTAATTTTTAATCCTGTGTTAATTCCAATAACAAATAAAAGATAATCTCGCTGGGAGTGCTCTTTTAAATATTTTTTCATAGCCTCAATTTGGCTTATATCTTTTAATGCCTCTACAACTTCCATACATGTATTCTCCTCATCTTATGAACGGTAATTTTCTCATTATGTTGTCCATTTTACCTTATCATGCTATGAGATTTCCATGTGTTATCCATTATTTTCACAATATACTCAGGTGGTTCTGAAAACTTTCAATGTGGAAACTTACGATTGTATAAATACGTTGCGGTAAAAAAATGTGGGGGTAAAAGTTCAGCTTTTTTCTACAGATTGGATTCCTCCTTTCCTTATCCAGCTGCTCCTACTTTTATATTACGTTACTTATTTACATTATATTATACATTTCAGTAACATTAAAGTGTTTTTTCTGAAAATAATAAAAACCGAGCGTTTTTGCTCGGTTTTTATTATTAATCTTCTTTCGGAAGAACAATTCCTTTATACAATTGAACTGTAATGAAGTAATAAATCGCATAAATAACTACGAAAATTACGATTGGTACCCAAATACGGAAGTACGGATCGATTAAAATAAATCCGAAAATATTCATACCAACTAATACGTGAGCGATACCCACAATTGCTGGGAATAAGAATACTAAGAATAACTCTTTATAAATTGATTTCGTTAATAACTCACGGCGCACACCGATTTTACGAAGCATTTGATAACGCGTAATATCTTTTGATGCACCAGAAAGAATTTTAAACATAAGGCAGCTTGCCATCATTGCTAAGAACGCAATTCCAAGGAAGAATCCCATAAATACTGTTCCACTCGCAATGCCATAGAACCCACTATAAGCTTGATATTTACTATCCATTTGTTCAGCTTTTACATTTTTATATTTATCTAGCTGCAACTCGTCAAGTTTTTTCCATTCTTTTTTATATGTTAAAAAATCATCTGTTTTTCCGATAAATGCTATACCATCTTTACCATTTATCCCATCGTACATTTTTTGATCTACAATTTTAATTGCATGATCATTGTATAAATAATATGGATGGATTGTACTAAAAGCATCTATCCATTCCACTGAAAGTTCTTTAGTGTTCGCATCTTTTTGATTCATCTCTCTAGAAACTGCACCTACCGGTAGTTCCTCTGAAACTTTTTTCGTATTTACTAAATCCTTCATAGACTTCATCTTTGCCATATCTTTTACTAAAGGACGATTTTTCTCTAAATCTTCTTTTACATAGTAAACGTATTTATCATCAACTTTGTAACGATATTCGCTTTTCTCTTTAAATGTAATACCGTCTAAAACTTTCTTTTCTTCAGCTGTTGGATTATGAACTACTGAATCATATATTACTAAACCATCTACCATTTTTATAACGTTATTTTTAAACGCCATACCGCCCGAAATTGCACCAGCTCCAAGCGCAACTAACATTGCCACTGTTGCAAGCACTTTCGTTAAACTATTAATTCGGAAGTTTAATTGTGCAAATGTAAAAGCGTTAAGTCCTTTTTCACTACGCTTTTTATTACTCTTTAATTTTTTAATAATAACCGGGAGAAGTGAACTAAATAGCATATAAGTACCAGTTGTTGTCGTAATTAATGCAATAAGGATTCCCATCTCTTTTAGTTTTTCCATATAGATCATAGATGCATAACCTATACCTAATAAAAGAACAGCAAGGAATGCCACTACAACTGTCTTTTTACCTTTTACTGCAACACGCTCTGTTTGCGCATCTGCATGTACTAATTGCAATACAGAAATACGTGACAATTTAATACTGTTCATAATTGCTGATAATACAAATAGTGCAAAGAAGAAGATGCAAGTAACAGTCATAGATGGTAGATAAAATGCTTTATACCCTTCACCAGCAAATTCAAGCTGTTTCATTAATAACTGTCCAATACCTTCTGCAAGTCCTACTCCAACTGCAATCCCGATTGCAAGAGACGCAGCACCTAATACGATTGTTTCAATAAACATAAGTAATGTAACTTTATGTTTTTTCGCACCTAACATCATATACATACCGAACTCTTTTTGACGAAGAGATAATAAGAAAGAGTTTGCATATAAAATGTAGAAGAACGTTATAATTGCTAATAAAAATGATCCTGCTTGGAATACGAATCCAATAGATTTAATCACTGAATTAGATTCTAAAAATGCTTTATTCAGTGCTAACGTTTGGAACATGTAAAAAATTGAAATCGACATGACAAGACCGACAAGTAAGACGATATAATCTTTCAGCTTACTTTTCAGCCCCGACATGGAAAGTTTAAATAACATACTGGAACCTCCTTTCTTACGCCTTTTGTGTACCTAAATCTGCAAGTACATCTAAAATTTCTTTGTAGAACTCTTCACGCGTACCACCGCGATGAATTTCTTTATATAGCTCACCATCTTGAATGAATAAAATACGCTGACAGTAACTTGCACTATATGGATCATGCGTAACCATCATAATCGATACGCCTTGATCTTTATTTAAGTTTGTCATCGCATCAAGTAAACTCGTTGCATTTTTAGAATCAAGCGCTCCTGTTGGCTCGTCCCCTAAAATAATTGCCGGCTCATGCACAAGTGCACGCGCTGCTGCTGAACGTTGTTTCTGTCCACCAGATACTTCAGATGGATACTTTTGAAGAATTTCTGTAATCCCTAACATACCCGCTACTTTTTCTACTTTCGGTCCAATATTACGTGATGCGACACCTTGAAGAGAAAGTGGAAGTGCAATGTTTTCATAAATAGATAAGTTCTCTAATAAGTTAAAGTCTTGGAAGATGAATCCTAACTTTTGTGAACGGAAATCAGAAAGCTCACCTTGTTTCATTTTCGTAATATCTGTACCCGCAATTTCAACAACGCCGCCCGTTGCTTTATCAAGCGTTGAAATTACATTTAATAATGTCGTTTTACCAGAACCAGATGGTCCCATAATCCCAACAAACTCACCCTCTTGAATTGAGAATGAAACACCTTTTAACGCGTGTGATTGGTTCTCACCTTTTTTACCGTACACTTTTTGAACGTTTTTCACGTCTACAACTGGTTTCGTCATATATATCCTCCTACGCTTGTTTTTCCATTACCTATTTTGCGCCTTTTGGAGGTGAACTGCTATTTGTTAACATTACAATTACCTTACACTTTTGTAATATAAAGAAGGTGGGCGTGTAAGTTTGGCTTTTCATACTAGTTCGCATTTCGGCATAGTAAATCGGTAAATGAAATTATATCGGCGATTTTTCAAATATATCAGCGGTTCTTACACTTTTATCAGCGATTTTTCAAATATATCGGCGATTCTTACACTTTTATCAGCGATTACCAAAATATATCGACTTATCGACAAAAGATGACAATAAAAATAGGCTGTTCCGCGAAAGGAACAGCCCACTGATTAAAGTTTCACTTTATTTCTTTAAAGGTGTTACCGTCCAGTACGTAATAACACGCCAAACCCATTCTAATGGACCCATTTTAAAGATTTTCATCCAAATTACACTAAACACAATTTGAATTGCATAAATTGCGATACATACATATAGCGTCTGCATGTATGTTAAGTTACCTGCAAAGTTAAATACACTACCAGCGATTAAAATCATTGCCGTTTGTCCGATATAATTTGTTAAAGCCATACGACCGTAGTATTTCAATGGTGCTAATAATGTTTGAACTGGTTTTAACTGAAGTAATAAAATTAATGCTCCTACATAGAAAGCTGAAATAATTGGTCCAACAGTAATACCAATTTTTAGAAAATGGCTTGCAGCATCCATTGTTCCATCTTCATTCATCAATATCATATTTACAAATGGGCCAGCAGGCACGTGTCCATATTGATACCATACAGCTGCCACACTTAAAACAAACATAATGCCTGTAAAAATAGCGACTTGCTTTATGTTTTTTGAAAGATTTTCAAATACACGATATTGTCCTGCAGCAAGACCTAATAAAATTAAACCAAGTGGTAATAGTTCTTTAACACCCATTATACTAAAGGCTATTGTCAAAATAAGACCAATTACTAAGTTCGCTTGTTTTTTCGCTTTATAAAACGGTAAAACGATTAATCCGCAAATTGCATATAACGTTAACGCTTCTCCAGGCTGAAACATGTAATGAATCAAACCAAAAATAAATAATGCAACTACGCGGCGGAAAAATAGAACATATCCATTTTTCCCTTTCGCAATCGCTCTTGTAATGAAGATATAGAATCCCACTCCAAATAAGAATGAGAAAATTGAGAAGAAACGACCTTCTACAAATAAGTATAGAAACCTTTGATAGCTAGCATCTACTGTATTAGGATCTGGAGTTTTAATATTAAGTAGCGCTAGAATATTTACTAAAATAATCCCCAGTAATGCGAAGCTACGAATGTAATCTAACTCATCAATTCGTTTGTTTGTAATATTGTTCCCCATAAGCAACTCCTTGTCCAAAATTTAATCCTCCCTTACTCTACTGGAAAAGGACAATTACAACTATCGGCAAACCTTACAGAAATCTTACATTATTGTCATATAGCAAAATAAAACCAGGTCATATTTCGACCTGGTTTACTCTGATTGTTTTGATTTTTGAGGTTGTCCTTTTTTACTATTACGCTGTTTTACTTGAACAATGGGATCAAGTTCATTCGAAAACTCAGCGTTATGTCCATTTTGTGTTTTTTGCTCTGGATTATTTTGATTTGAACGTTTCGCCATTACATTCACTCCTTCTTAGTGCGGTGTAATAATCATTTGATGTTGCAATTGGCGAATTGCCATGCGTGCTCTATTTAGCTGCTCACGTTGCTCATCATTCGCATGTTGTTGCATCGTTTGTAAATCGTTATATGCTTGTTCTAATTGTAACTGCGCATCTGAATACTCCATCGTATTGTAATGCTCTTGTCTCATGCCTTGGTCTAATTGTTCTTTCGCATATTCCACAGCTTGTTCCGCTTGTGTAATATACGATTCAAGTGATTGACGCTCTGCCATAATTGTCCCTCCTTGCTTCAATTCCCCTTTAGTGTGTCCCTTCCATCTCCACCTTATGAGTATGTTATAATGGATTTTGTTTCATTTTGACTCGGCTTAGGAGGGAAAGTAATGAAGGTTCAAAACCCTTTTCCATATACAAACGACAATAAACGTTATCATACATGGAATTACCATTTACGAAATGAATTTGGTGAAAAAATCTTTAAAGTCTCATTAGATGCTGGCTTCGATTGTCCGAATCGTGACGGTACAGTTGCTTACGGCGGTTGTACATTTTGCAGTGCCGCTGGATCTGGTGACTTCGCCGGTGATCGCCGCGATGATGTTATAACGCAATATCATGAAATGAAAGAAAAAATGCGCTCTAAGTGGAAAGATGGAAAATGTATCGCTTATTTCCAAGCGTACACAAATACACATGCACCACTTGAAGTGTTAAAAGAAAAATTCGAACCGCTTCTAGCAGAAAAAGACGTTGTCGGTCTTTCTATCGCAACTCGTCCAGATTGTTTACCAGATGATGTTGTTGAATATTTAGCGGACTTAAATAAACGCACATACCTTTGGGTTGAACTCGGTTTACAAACTGTTCACGAACGAACTGCAAACCTTATTAATCGCGCTCACGATTATCCGTCTTACGTGGAAGGCGTAAATAAATTACGTAAGCACGGCATTAAAGTTTGCTCTCATATTATTAACGGTCTTCCACTTGAAGATTACGACATGATGATGGAAACAGCTCGTGAAGTAGCGAAACTTGATGTACAAGGAATTAAAATCCACTTACTTCACTTATTAAAAGGAACGCCAATGGTGAAGCAATATGAAAAAGGACAACTCGAATTCCTTTCTCTTGAGGATTACGTAAGTCTCGTTGTTGACCAACTTGAAATTATTCCAGAAGACGTAATTGTGCACCGTATCACAGGTGACGGCCCACCTGATTTAATGATTGGTCCAATGTGGAGCTTAAATAAATGGGAAGTATTAAATTCCATCGATGCAGAATTTGTACGCCGCGGAAGCTGGCAAGGAAAATATGCAAATGAGGAGAAACAACAATGAAATTAGAACGTGTATTACCGTTTGCTCGCACACTGCTGCAAACGGCTGTTAAAGAAGGCGACTACGCTGTAGATGCAACACTTGGAAATGGTCATGACACTTGCTTCCTAGCTGAAATTGTTGGGGATAGCGGAAAAGTATTTGGATTTGATATTCAAAAAGAAGCAATTGAAAGCTCAACAACTCGTCTAAAAGAAAAAGAACTTTTTGAACGTACTGTTTTAGTTCACGATAGTCACGATACACTTCTATCCGTACTACCAGAAGACGCAAAAGGAAAAGTAACAGGCGCTATCTTCAACTTAGGTTACCTTCCTGGCGGTGACAAGCATATCGTTACAAAACCGAACTCAACAATTTCGGCAATTGAACAATTACTAGAAGTAATGGCACCTGAAGGAATCATCGTCCTCGTCATTTACCACGGACACCCAGAAGGACAAGTAGAACGCGACGCTGTTCTCAAATTTGCAGAAGAGCTAGACCAAAAACAAGCTCACGTACTGCGATATGGCTTCATTAACCAGCAAAATAACCCGCCATTTATTGTGGCGATTGAGAAACGATAAAGTGAAACTTTAATCAATGGGGGGAATCCCCTACTGATTATTAGTTGAACCAATCGGGCATTTATGGGCAGTTTATCCCCCACCTAACTTCTTTGCTCCAACTGAATTTTAAGGTGGGAGTTTTACTGCCCGTTAATGCGGGGTAATATATCAACGATTTTTTCGATATATCGACGATTCGACAAAACATAACAAAAAAAGACGTGCACTCATTGCACGTCTTTTTGTTATTCTCCTATATAATGGATATATACACTATTTAAAGAAAGAAGGATAGAACTTTGCTAGTAGAACTAAGGGGAATTCAAAAGAAGTATGGAAAATCGCTTATACTAGACAACATTGATTTATCCATTCCAGAAGGAGAAGCACTCGCTATTGTTGGCGGGAACGGGACTGGAAAAAGTACTCTACTCAAAATAATTGCAGGCTTTATTTCACCTACGGCAGGGACAATTCAAAGGAAAGAACATATACAAATCGGTTATGTACCTGAACATTTTCCTGAAGGAATTCGTTTTACATTAGAGGATTATCTATTTCATCTCGGCCACATTCACGGTTTATCAACAAAATATGTAAAAGATAAAATTCCGCTGCTTCTTCAATCTTTTCACCTACATCATGCAAGGCATTCCGTTGTACGAAACTTTTCAAAAGGCATGAAACAAAAAACAGGCATTATGCAAGCATTACTTACGGACGTACATTTATTAATTTTAGACGAACCTCTTTCTGGGCTCGATCCGAACTCTCAACAAGAACTAGAACATATTTTACTATCATTAAAACAACAAGGTATATCTATACTCTTCACATGTCATGAAAAACAACTATTAGAAAACTTCGCCGATAGAATTGTGACGTTAACAAATCATACAATTGCAGAAAATATCTCTGCACAAAAAGGAGCAGAACAAGTCTATATTGAGGCAATCGTTCACGAAACATTCTCAGCGATAGAACTACAAAAGCAATCCGGTTTTATACACGTTGCACACAATGCAAATCAAAATCTTATTCAATTACAAATCGAAAAAGAATATACAAACGAAATGCTTCAGTTTTTATTACATAAAAAAGCATCTATCACACTGCTACAACCTAACTTTTAAATCGAAAGAAGGTTTATTATGTTCGCGCTTATTCGTTACCATTTTCTCGACTATACAAAATCGTATAAGTACATCCCTCCTATTGCGATGTACTTTGTGAGCTTGCTTTTTGTATATACATATAAACCGACTCCTATTGTACCGACATATTTAGAAACAGCACTCGCACTTTATTTATTATCTGCCTGGATTACGGTCACAATTTTTCATACTGAAGACCCTGTACAAGAACAAATTACTATTTCTCACACAAATAATATTTCCGCACTATATGTGGGTAAATATATTACGGCTCTTCTCATTTGTACTGTATTATCTTTTATATCCGTAATCTATCCAATTATTTTGCAAATGTTTAATGAAAAAATGACAGTTTCTTTATTTCTAGTCGGATTTCTCTCTCACATGTCTTTCTCTATACTAGGAATTTCAATCGCAACATTATTTACTAGAAATATGATTCAAAAAGCAGGCACTGCTTGGCTTAGCCTTACCTTTATATTGCTTATAACGATCGCATCTATCCGGTTTAAAAAAGAGTTATTATGGTTTTTACCACCTGTCGAAAGCTTTCTAATGCTTGGCCAATACAAATATAATATACTGACTCACACACTATGGCTCACAGCTTGGGCTATCGTATATTCATTTTTATTATTTACCTTATTTCTTTTTATCGTTCGCAAAAAACGTTTTTAATTACATATTAAAGGAGACGAGACAATGATCGGAATACTAGCAGGAATGGGGCCAAAATCAACCGGACCATTCGTCGATACAGTTGTAGCAGAATGCCAAACAATATACGGAGCAAAGCATGATATGGACATTCCTCATATGATGATCTATTCGTGCCCAACACCGTTTTACATAGATCGCCCTATTGATCACGAAGCGATGAAAAAAGCGATTATTGAAGGAGCACAAAAACTTGAAAGTACTGGCGCAAGCTTTATCGCTATGCCGTGCAATACGGCACATCTTTATTTTAAAGAATTACAGCGTTCTCTTTCTATCCCGATTTTAAATATAGTTGACGAAACGTTAAAAGCAATTCCTGAAACTGCAAAAAGAGTCGCTCTTCTTGCAACGGAAGCGACAGTTCAAGCTGGTATTTATCAAGACGGGATTGCAAAGCGGAATATAGAATACATTCATTATGAAAAATGGCAAACGATGATTAATCAAATTATTACGTATATTAAAAGCGGAAAAGTTGAAGAAGCTCACAAATTATGGAGCGCACTCGTTGTGCAATTGAAGGATGAAGTAGATAACGCAATTATCGCATGTACTGATTTGAATGTTGTGGCTAGTGAGGATTTTGTTGATTCTTCTCAATGTCTTGCGAAAGCGGTTGTTAGGATGTACTTATCAAATATAAAGAGATCTTCATAAACATAAAAAACACTCCTTCTAAAATGTGTTTTCTGTTTAATAAAAATCCCACAAACTTTTAACTTTCTTCACAATTCTTTCAAAGTAATCACACTTAATCTCGCTATATTAAATACGTAGTTATTCATATAGGGAAGGTTAGGGGAACTGAAAGTATGAAAGTAAATCGTTCGCTTCATTACATTTTTTGGCGTTGGCATTTTTATGCTGGACTTTTTATTACACCGCTTCTTATTACGTTGTCACTGAGCGGAATTGGGTATTTATTTCGGGAAGAGGTTGAAGATTTCATCTATAAAGATTTATATTTTGGGAAGAGCGCCCAAACAGAATCTATTTCGATGTCTGATTCTATTTCCTTAACCGAGAAAAAATATCCACATTATAGTGTGGCGAAAATTAGTGAGTTTAATGGGGATTATAATACGAGGCTTACGATTGCAAATGAATATACGGGGCAACAAAAGTATGTATATTTAGATAGCAATAATCAAATTGTCGGAGATCAAAACGCAAGTGAAACGTTTGCGAATATAATGAGGGAATTACATAGTTCTCTTTTAATCGGTGGCACTGTCGTCAACTATACTGTAGAACTCGCGGCATGCTGGACAATCTTTTTAATCGTAACCGGATTGTACATGAGTATACGACAGTTCAAAAACACACCATCATCCAATAAGCGAGAAAAAGCAAAAAGACGTCATTCTATTATCGGTATTATATTTACAATTCCACTCGTTTTGTTAGTCGCATCTGGATTGCCATGGTCAGGATTTATGGGTAACCAAATTTATAAAATTGCATCGTCGAATGAATCGATTGGATATCCAAAGTTGTATATGGCACCGCCTGAATCAAAGGTAAAAGAATTGCCATGGGCAACAAGAAAAGAAGCTCCTCCTGAATCGAATTCGAGTAAGCCAAAAACAATTTCTGTCGATGAATTACAAAAAGGAATTGAAATAAAGAAGCCATACGTTATCTCACTACCAGCTGATCCGAAAGGTGTATTCACTGTTTCGAAATCGAGCGGTTCTGGTATTACAGGTATGCATGTTGCACCAAATGAAGAGATAACAGCTTACTTTGACCAATATAGCGGAAAGCTTATTTCCAAAACGGACTATCGTGATTATGGATTACTTGCACAATGGTTCACTTACGGCATCCCGCTTCATGAAGGACATTTATTTGGATGGCCAAATAAAATATTATGCTTACTAACGACATTATCTCTACTACTTCTTATTTATTACGGAGTAAAAATGTGGTTAGCAAGAAAGCCGAAAGGAAAATTAGCAGCACCTCCAAAACAAAGAGATAAGAAGAGCATAATCGTTTTCTTTATCATGATGGTTATACTAGGCGCTATCATGCCTTTATTCGGACTATCTGTATTAGTGATTTTTGCGATTGAACTTCTTATATATGTATTTTTAAAAATACGATCATAATGAAAAAAAACCACTCTACATGAGTGGTTTTCTTCATCACTGCGCTGTTTTCTTTCGGTACATCTTCCCATTCCAATAGAAGAATCGTGAAGTGAGGCCTCCGTACTTTACAATGCGCCGTGCCATTTTGTGCATATTCTTTTGTGCTGATACTTTTTGATCTGATAAATAAATACCAAGTAACCCTCGGCTTATGAGACGATGAAACTTCGCATGAGGCAAATCACCAATGCTCTTCTCTGCTTCTTCTACAAAATGTTTCATACGATCTAATATCGCTTGCTCGTTTTCGTAATAACTACAGAAATTCAAATCTCCGCCTATACGGTCTTCTTCTTGATCAATGAAATAATCCAGCAAAATATGAAGTCCTTGTACGTAAGGGAAGTATCCTTGTCTAATTTTCGCAATATCTTCATCATGTAATTCATCATGAAATGCATATGCGACAAGACAGAAAATCCCAAGTGTAGAACCGGCACATGCTGAAAATTCAAACCAACTCATCTCAGGTAAGTTTTCTTTATGTGCTTCAAACCAATTTTTCAGGCGCGGCTCTCTTTCTTCTAATTTCACGTGTTTATGAATTTGCAAATCACAATAATAACAAGCAAGTTCATGAAGAACAGGAGCAATTTTGTCATAGTGCTTCGTTTTCTTTAAAACATCTTGGCATGTTTCAACAAGTTCATCTAAATAACCACCATCATCTTGATCATCACGATAACGATAATAATTACCGCCGCCTTCTACTTCAGGTGATAATGCCATTAACATCGATTCATGCAGTGCGGCAAAATCATTTGGATCAAGTGATGTACTGCGATCACATAAATTATCTAAATAGTCGCTGATCGTTTGATACGCTACGATAAAACGAATACATTCTTCTCGGTGTTCATTTGCTAGCAGAGCTAAAATGCCACCGCCCTCACAATGAAACGTTTTATGCTCAATACTTGCGATTGCCTGACTATGAAGCTCATCGTTCGGAATATGGTAGGCACGCTCTTTCCACATCGCTAGCTCATGGTGTACAACCGGAAACACATCACGGTATACTTTCGCCATGAGCGTTATGGGATTACTCGGTACGTTCACTTCTTCCTTCATCTCCTCTATTAAATGTACAAATAATGATTTATTTGTTTGTTTTTACTATATTATTGACATGCATTTCAGTAAATGACTGAATATAACTCAAAATTTCATCACGCTCATACTCATTTAATAGCTCGTGATAACAATTCGGCCATTCTTTAAAAGCCTTATCACTTATTTTAACATTATCAAACCAAGTGCGGACACGTGTTTTATCTACAAGTTTATCCTCACAAGCTTGCATTAGCAAGAGCGGAACATCTGGAAAATCATCTATTTTTTTATGAGCAATTTCGATAGACTTAATCAATTCACTATACCAACGTACTGATACTTTGCGCAAGAACAAAGAATCATTCTCCATTGCATCTCTCACTTCATGGTTACGTGTTGACATTTCCACCGTAAGATTCGTTGCAAATTGCAATTTTGGAGCCACAACATTTAATATTTTTGAAGCAAATTGAAGCGGAGCAGAGGGTCCAGTCACTACCCCTAAACAAGGCGAACTCAAAATAATACCCTCTACATCTTCTCTCTTCGTTTCTTGCATCATACGAATGACAATAAGACCACCCATACTATGACCGAATAGAAAAATAGGTAACCTATACTTTCTTGCTTCTTTCACCCATAATTTAACTTCCTCTATGTATTCATCAAATGAATCAATATGTCCTCTATTTCTTGAAGTCGTTCCATGTGACGGAAGATCCCCCATCACGACGTGGTAGCCGATATGATTCCACATTTCCGCAACGGCTTCGTAACGTCCGTGATATTCCATTGCGCCGTGCACAATAACAATGACAGCCTTTGCTTCCTCCGCTTCATAATTCCACATACGGCTCTCCTCCATTTCACTCTTTCTCATAATTTGATACACTAAAACTAGTCTCTAGGAAAGGAAGACTTTACATGATATATCCTTACAAAGAAAAAAATCCGAAAATTGCGAGTAGTGCTTTTATCGCTGACTATGTTACGATTACAGGCGATGTTTCCGTTGGCGAGGAATCAAGTATTTGGTTTAATACAGTCATCCGTGGTGATGTATCACCGACAATCATTGGAGACCGAGTAAATGTACAAGACCAATGTACACTTCACCAAAGCCCGCAGTATCCTCTTATTTTAGAAGACGACGTAACAATTGGGCATCAAGTCATTTTACATAGTTGCCATATTAAGAAAGATGCTTTAATTGGAATGGGATCTATTATATTAGATGGTGCTGAAATTGGCGAAGGAGCTTTTATCGGCGCTGGAAGCCTCGTTTCACAAGGAAAGAAAATTCCACCAAACACGTTAGCTTTCGGTCGTCCCGCGAAAGTCATTCGTGAATTAACAGAAGAAGACCGTAAAGATATGGAGCGTATTCGCACGCAATACGTTGAAAAAGGTCAATATTATAAATCATTACAGAAGTAAATTTCCGCTGCCATAAGATTGGCAGCTTTTTTTATATAAAATCTAACTTTTTCTTTACAAAACATTATTACTCCCTCAACAAAATCTTATTAAAATAAAAGCTAATATCTCCATATATATGTAGATGAGGGAGGAGAATTTTCATGAAGGTCAGTGGATTATATAAAATAGAATGTTACATTTTCAGAGGAATTAACCGCTACTTTGATCAAAAAACATTAAATATCTTTTTCAGCAATATTACTCATATCGGTGGCGCGACTTTCTCCATCGCACTCACACTTTTCTTTTTAATTTTCGCAAAGGGAACTTTGCATCAAGCTGCAATTGCAACTGCTATTTCGTTAGCAATTAGCCATATTCCTGTGCAAATATTAAAAAGGTGGTATCCGCGAAAACGTCCTTATTTAACAATTCAGGATGCAAAATATCCAGTCCATCCATTAAAAGACCACTCTTTCCCGTCTGGTCATACAACAGCCGTTTTCTCTGTCTTCATTCCATTTATTTGCTATAATCCAAGCTTACTTGCTTTCCTATTACCGTTAGCATTATGCGTCGGTATTTCACGTATTTATTTAGGACTTCACTATCCGTCAGATGTATTCGTCGGTATGTGCCTTGGCACTTGCTCTGGCATCATCTCTTTTTATCAATTCATCCCACTTTTCACATAAAGGAGTGATATGATGAGAGTCGCCATTTTTACCGATACTTTTACGCCACAAGTTAACGGGGTTGCGAAAACGTTAGAGCGATTAACACAATATTTTCAGAAAGAACAGATCGCCTATTCTGTTTTCGCCCCTCAGCATACAGCTGAAGATAATTTTGTAGCGAATGTGAATAAGATGAGAAGTATCCCGTTAACAATATTATATCCAGAATGTCGTTTTTCTTTTCCTACTCCGCGCATTAAACGGGAACTACTTTCCTTTAAACCTGACATTATTCACATTGCCACACCTTTCAACATGGGACTTTGTGGATTGTATTATGCAAAAAAGTTAAACATCCCAGTTGTCGGTTCTTATCATACTGATTTCGATGCCTATTTACGTTATTACAAAATCGAATTCCTCTCCAATATGCTGTGGAACTATTTAAAATGGTTTCATAGTCATATGCAAAAAAATTTTGTACCTTCCTTTGAAACATTACATCAATTAAAAAACAAAGGCTTTCAGACCCTCTCTATATGGGGACGTGGTGTAGATTGCACACTCTTTCATCCTGCTTACAATACAGACCTATTCCGAAAAAAATATAATATTACAGCGAAGTATGTCCTTTCCTATGTTGGACGAATTGCTCCTGAAAAAGATATTGATACGCTGCAACACCTTATCGTTAAAACAGCACATACTCGAAACGATATTCATTGGCTCATTGCAGGAGATGGTCCTCTAGCAACAAGTTTACGTGAAGCTGTTCCGAAAACAAATATCACTTTTACTGGCTATTTACAAAGTGCAGATTTAGCTGAAGCATATGCTTGTTCTAACATAATGGTGTTTCCATCAGCTACTGAAACATTCGGAAATGTCGTACTTGAATCACTCGCATGCGGTACACCTGTCATTGGTGCAAATAGTGGCGGGGTTAAAAATATTATTACAGATGGAAAAACGGGAGTTCTTTGTCCGCCTAAAAATGAAGATGCATTTCTATCATCCATTTATTTTTTATTACAAAATGCAGAAAAACTTGAGCAGATGGGAATAGCAGCTTCATCTTTTGCGAAATCAAAGAGCTGGGATGAGATCTTTCGTGGCTTGCTTAACCAATATGAAGAAGTCCTTCAGCATAACGCATCAGAGTTGCTTGCTTAAATAGAAAAACTCCCTTCAAAAAACGAAGGGAGTTTATTACATGGTCATAAATTTTAGTTTAATAAATGATACATAAGGTTAAGCATTGTTTTATTTCTATATTAATTATACCAAAAATAAACATAACTAAACAGACTTGTAATAAAAACCCATAAAAATTAATATATGGTTATACAGTATTTTAACTGTATAATGATTTTAAAAATTCCCTTTAAAATCAACTTACTCACATACCTTTATACAGCAATTGTTCCCCAATTCTGTATATCAAAAAACCTTTCATTCATTTGAAAGGTCTTTTTGAGCCTGCACATATTCTTCTTTCGTATTTACATTTATAAACCAATCCGCATTCGCTTGTACATCTTCTCCAGAAACATATTTCACATTACATTGTGATAAAAGCTGGCCCACACTTCTTTTTTCTTCCTGAAGTAAAGCATAAATCTTTTCTTTCACGCGGTTGTGATACGCTGCAAGTAACGGTTGTTTTCTTCCATTAATAATAGGTACAACCGCATCATATTCATTGCTCGTTTGCTCTAATAAAATGGTAAACCATTCATGCGAAACATTTGGCGCATCGCAAGGCATAATAGCGTACCAATCTGCTTCTATGTATTCCATACCTGATACAATGCCGGCCAGCGGTCCATTCCCTTTATAGTGCGGGATATCCTCTATAACAGGAACTTGTACGAATTGCTCTACTCGCTCTTTTATATCAGTACGGCTAATTACTACAATGTCTTGCAAAGTATTTCCCATCACTTTCACAATATGCTCAACAAAAGTAGTTCCCTTCCAAATTGCTAACGCTTTCGGCTCACCAAACCTACTCGACATACCACCCGCTAATACAATCCCAGCACACTTACTCATTGGCGATGCAGCTCAAATGTAATATGGCCTAATTCCGGTAAAATTAATTTATTCATCGCAAGTCGAACCGCTCCGCTAGACCCTGGCATCGAGAAGACTACTTTGCGCCCAATTGTACCACCAATCGCTCTACTTAACATTGCGCTGCTTCCGATATCTTCTAAATAACTAATCATACGGAACAGCTCACCAAATCCAACAATTTCTTTATCTAATAACGCTGATACTGCTTCAATTGTGACATCGCGTTTCGTAATACCAGTACCGCCATTTGTTAATACAACATCTACATCTTCCTTATGATAACCAGCTAACACTGCTTGCTGAATACTTTCTTTATCATCTTTTACAATTTCATAAGAAGTTACTTTATGTCCTGCTTCTTTTAACAATTCATGTAATAGTTGTCCGCTCTTATCTGTTTCTTCCGTACGTGTATCGGAAATCGTAACAATCTTGCAACGCACTTCTTTTGGAGCTTGTTTTTTATGTTCAGTTACACTCATTTTTTATCTTTCCTTTCTTAAAGACTTTTCTTCATTTTATCATACATACCTTTACACAATTATGCATGAAACCAATCATGCGCCATGATACAATATAAGTATGCTAACCCACAAAAAGGAAAGTGCACTTTCTTATACTCCTAGACTACACATCTTTAGCTACTCTTTATATTTTCTACATAATAGAATTCAATTTTAAAACTTGTACTAAAAAATAAATTGGAGGTCTACATAGTATGGAACTTTATAAAAAATTAACAACAACATTTATCCTCTTATTCATCGCTTCAATCACTGTCGGCTTTTCCTTAAAAGGTGCAATTCCATACGCTACATTAGTAAGTATTATATTCGCGACACTATTTTTACTAAGTAGTGCCTTTTGCGCAAGTAAAGCACGTCAAATGAAAGGTTGATTACATATGTTCAAAAAGAAATCAATCTTTTGTAAATCATGTAAAACAGAAATACAAACGTATGAAAAAGCGTGGATTCATATGCCCATTCCGGCGAATGGCATGACGAATATGAAAAAGTATATTGAATTAGAAGGACAAATTTATTGTAGTTCGTGTGTTGAGATAATGAACAAAAACCAATAAATACAAAAGGGGTGTTTACATTGTTTGAATCAAACCGTATCCAGTTACGAAAGTTTTCCGAAGATGATATTCTAACATATTATAAATGGCATAATGATGTAGACGTTATGAGTTCAACTACACTCACTCTTGATAAATATTCCTTTCAAGACACAGAAAAACTTTGCCAGCAATTTATTCATTCTTCGAACTCTAAGAGCTATATCATTGAAGAAAAAGCTACGCATCTTCCAATTGGTATTACTTCTTTAATTCATATTGATTCGTATAATCGAAACGCTGAATGCATTATTGATATTGGTAAAAAGGATTACTGGGGGCAAGGTTATGGGCAGGAAGCTTTAACCCTATTATTGGATTATGCATTTTTAGAATTAAATTTACATCGCCTTTCTTTACGAGTATTTTCTTTTAACGATAGAGCAGTTAAATTATATAAATCACTTGGTTTTCAACATGAAGGAACTTGTAAAGAAGCTATATTCCGCAACGGCACTTGGCATGACATTGAACTCTTCGCTTTATTCCAACGTAATTATAAATAAAAAAAGCTTTGCGCTCACCGCGCAAAGCTTTTTTTCATATATTATAGACCAGCTTGCTCTTTTAAAGCTGCAGCTTTGTCTGTACGTTCCCATGATAGATCTACATCAGTACGTCCGAAGTGGCCGTAAGCTGCTGTTTGTTTGTAAATTGGGCGACGTAAGTCTAGCATTTTAATAATACCAGCTGGGCGAAGATCGAAGTTGTTACGAACTAGTTCTACTAGTACGTCTTCAGATACTTTACCAGTGCCGAATGTATCAACTGAAATTGATACTGGTTGTGCTACACCGATTGCGTATGCAAGTTGTACTTCTGCTTTTTCAGCAAGACCAGCTGCTACGATGTTTTTCGCAACATAACGAGCTGCATATGCTGCAGAACGGTCAACTTTCGTTGCATCTTTACCAGAGAATGCACCGCCACCGTGGCGAGCGTATCCACCATAAGTATCAACGATGATTTTACGTCCTGTTAAACCAGCATCACCTTGTGGTCCACCAATTACGAAGCGGCCAGTTGGATTAATGAAGAATTTCGTTTCTCCATCCATTAATTCTGCTGGTACTACAGCTTTAATTACGTGCTCTTTTAAATCGCGATCGATTTCTTCCCATGTAACATCTGGGTGATGTTGTGTAGAAATTACGATAGTATCAACACGTACTGGTTTACCATTTTCATCATACTCAACTGTAACTTGCGTTTTTCCATCTGGACGTAAGTATGATAATGTATCATCTTTACGTACTTCAGTTAAACGGCGAGCTAATTTGTGAGCAAGCGAGATTGGAAGTGGCATTAATTCTTGTGTTTCATTACATGCAAAACCAAACATTAAACCTTGGTCTCCTGCACCAATCGCCTCAATCTCAGCGTCAGTCATTTGACCTTCGCGTGCTTCTAGCGCTTGGTCAACACCCATAGCGATGTCAGCGGACTGCTCATCGATAGATGTTAAAACAGCACAAGTTTCTGCATCGAATCCGTATTTTGCGCGTGTGTAACCAATGCCTTGAATTGTTTCACGAACGATTTTCGGAATATCTACGTAAGTAGAAGTCGTAATTTCCCCCGCTACCAATACTAAACCAGTTGTTACAGTTGTTTCACAAGCTACACGTGCATTTGCGTCTTTTGATAAGATCGCATCTAAAATTGAATCAGAAATTTGGTCACAAATTTTATCTGGATGTCCTTCAGTTACAGACTCAGATGTGAACAGATGACGTTTTTTTGTCATGTGGTAAACCTCCCTACAGTAATTGTATATATTGTACGGAACTCATCCTTAATTTGCCACAAACTGCGACATACATTTATTCTCCCACACAAGCATACAGAAAAACCTTTCCTACTTTACATAGAGGAAAGGTTTAATTTGCTACTTGCATACTGCTTTTTGCCCTTCGCTCTTATCGTTCGAGACCTGTAGCCTCGCACAGGTTTTAGCACCTATTCACCTGCATTTATCAATACAAGTGAGGTTGCTGGGCTTCATCGGGCCTGTCCCTCCGCCAGCTCGGGATAAGAGAGTATCCGTCCCAACCTATACTAAAGAAATGATATTCATTTGTCAATTAATATTCACATTTTCCTGAAAGTTTTTCTCAATACGCCTGAAATGAAATATTAATAGGGAAATAATGCATTCACACAAACAAAAAGAAATAAATAGTATACATTATTTATATAATTGTGTTATACTCTTGTTGGGGATTACGAGAAATATTTCATTAAATGAAAAGGATGGTATATAAATATGAGTACTGTGAATGTCCAAATTGGTTTACACGAATTATTGAACGGAAGCAATGCACAGATTCAACTAAGTGTTCCGCAATTAGTGGAAAAAGTATTAATGCGAAATGAAGGGAAATTAACTTCTACTGGTGCCGTTTCTGCTTCAACAGGAAAATATACAGGACGTTCTCCTAAAGATAAATTTATTGTGAAAGAAGCATCGGTTGCTGACAAAATTGCTTGGGGGGCTGTGAACCAACCGATTTCTGAAGAACATTTTAATAAATTATATACTAAAGTTTTAGAATACTTAAAAGAAAAAGAAGAGTTATTCGTCTTCAAAGGATTTGCAGGCGCTGACCGCAATTACCGCCTACCAATTCAAGTTATTAACGAATATGCATGGCACAATTTATTTGTACATCAATTATTCATTCGTCCAACTGAAGAAGAATTAACGACTCATGAATCAGAGTTCACAATTGTTTCTGCACCGAATTTCAAAGCTGATCCAGCTGTTGACGGTACAAACTCCGAAGCATTCATTATGGTTTCATTCGAAAAACGCATCGTATTAATTGGTGGTACAGAATACGCTGGAGAAATGAAAAAATCAATCTTCTCTATTATGAACTTCTTATTACCTGAACAAGATATTCTTTCTATGCATTGTTCTGCAAACGTAGGTGAAGAAGGCGATGTAGCATTATTCTTCGGTTTATCTGGAACAGGTAAAACAACATTATCTGCTGATCCAAACCGTAAATTAATTGGTGATGATGAGCACGGTTGGTCTGATAACGGTGTATTCAATATTGAAGGCGGTTGCTACGCGAAATGTGTAAACCTTTCTCACGAGAAAGAACCACAAATTTTCGATGCAATCACATTTGGATCTGTTTTAGAAAACGTTATCATTAATGACCAAACGCGTATCGCAGACTATAACGATACTACTTTAACAGAAAATACTCGTGCTGCATACCCTATGCATGCGATCGACAATATCGTACTGCCAAGTGTTGCTGGACACCCAAATACAATCATTTTCTTAACTGCTGATGCATCTGGCGTATTGCCTCCAATCAGTAAGTTATCAAAAGAACAAGCTATGTATCATTTCTTAAGTGGTTACACTAGTAAACTAGCAGGAACAGAGCGCGGTGTTACATCTCCGCAAGCAACATTCTCAACTTGCTTCGGTTCACCATTCTTACCACTTGATGCATCTCGCTATGCTGAAATGCTTGGTGAAAAAATTGAGAAACACGATGCGAAAGTATTCTTAGTAAACACTGGCTGGACTGGTGGCGAATACGGCGTTGGTAAACGTATGAACTTAGGTTACACTCGTGCAATGATTCAAGCTGCATTAAACGGTGAACTTGCGAAAACTGAAACAGCTAAACATGACATCTTCGGTCTTGAAGTTCCACTTCACGTACCAGGTGTACCTGACGAAGTGTTAATGCCTGAACAAACTTGGGCTGATAAAGCTGCTTACAAAGCAAAAGCAATCGAACTTGCAAATGAATTCAAAGCTAACTTCAAAAAGTTCGACAGCGTATCTGAAGACATTATTAACTTAGGCGGTCCAATCGCTTAAATTAAAACTTTCTGTTGAAATAACCCTTTACTCATATGAATAAGTGTCGTGTAACCGTAAAGTTTCGCGTACTCACCGACAAAACCCAATGCGGCTTAACGGTTTATACACACTTACATAAAAAAGAAGCTTACGTGAAAACGTAAGCTTCTTTCTATATCTTATATAAAGTGAAACGCTAATCTCTTCATCTGTGACTTAGATTATAAAATTACAGCTTCGGATATATAAATTATATCCCTACTCGCTACATCTCTCTGTTTTCACACCACATGGGGCCAAAAAAGTCCCCGACCGCTTCTATCCGTGGCTGGATCATCTATCCCATCTAAAAAGAAGTCTTTTAGCTTTTTATCTTTTTAATTCTTTCTCATCTTTCATGCTATAGTATCCTAAATTAACAACGATTAAGAAATAACCACCCATAATCCCTACTGCAAATGCCCACATAACCATGTGGTGCTCAATTTCGTACATAATAATAGCACCCAAAATGGCAGCTGCAAAACGGTTAAACATACCGAGTGTCGGTGCTTTCGTCTTCTTTACAATACTATCTCCAAGCTTCTCAATTCTTCTCCCTAAAAGCCAAACGCAATACATACTTACAATAAGCCCAATTCCAGCACCTAAAAAGTGTGCTGAAAACGGTGTTAACATCCATCCTAGTAACAAAATACCTAGTATATAATACGATTGGATTTTAAATGATCTTAGTGACATACTAATCATGCTGTACCTCTCTTCATTCGTTCTTATCTATCCAACAAAAAATTTCTTTCAAATTCATATTCCTTACATCTATTTCACTCAAATTAAAAACAACATAAACAGTATGTTTATGTTGTTTAAATATTTTTAGAAAATAATATTATACAAGATTTCAAACATCATATCCTCATATTTTGTGACGGTTTTTCAAACTTTTTTCGTCCATTTATGAAAAAAATGATATCAATCTATGAACATACGGATATGATGTAATAAGCACACAAATAAAGGGGGCGTCTAATGATTTATTTTTTAATGGCTCTCATTCACATCATTATCCCTGCACTTATTGGACTTTCATTGTATTGGTACACGAAAAACCATAGCATTTTTTACGCTGTCCTCGGTGTTCTTCTTCCAGGTATTATTCTTATTACACTCTTCCGTATTCCATTTTTAAACTTAATTCCACTTATTACTGCTATCTTATTTCTCATCTTCTTACCAAAAATAAAAAAATAGGAAAGCAGATCATAGGTGATCTGTTTTCCTATTTTGATATAGGTTCCCCTGCAATAGAATGAACTTTTACTTTCTCCGATTTCACAAACCATAGACCAACAAAAATGATAATTCCACCGATGATTTGTTGAAACGATACATATTCATTTGCCCAGACAGCTGCAAATAGAACCGCTACAAGCGGCGTTATATACATATATACCATCGTATGTGACGCCCCAATTTTTTGAACACCAACATACCACATTACTAGACCAAATACTGTTACAAAGAAAATAGAATATAGTAAAGCAAATAGTGTCATTTCGTGAGTAATGTGAAATGGCATGACAAACACATGTGGACCACTTAACAATAATAGCGGAATCGCACCGACTAATGCAGACCATGCTGTAACACGTAATGCTGAATATTTTTTAATTAATGGTCCTGCTAAAACAGGATAAAGTCCCCAGCATATTGATGTAATAAGTCCAATTCCATTGCCATAAAAAGAACTAGTAAGCGAATGTCCTGCTACTAAAACTAATGCTGCACCAACAAAGGCAGTCATAGAACCGATTAACTTTCGAGAAGAAAACTTTTCTTGTTTCAAGAAAATCGCAAATGCAGTTGTAAAAATAGGTGAAATAGAAATGAGTAAAGAGGCATTTGTAGCGGATGTATATTTGACAGTTTCCATAAATAACGTTTGATACAGTACAATACCTACAATGCTAACGATAATTAATCTAGGTATATCCTTTCGCTCCATATAAACCGACTTCTCAATAAAAAAGGTAAGGAGTAACAGAAGCGGTGCCGCCGCCATCATGCGAAGTGCAGTAAACTCAATTGCTGTAAATTCTAAAAGTCCATACTTCGCAATTGTATAGTTAATCCCCCAAATAATAACAACACTCAAAATTAACAACTCAATTCCCCATCTTCTCATGCGTATCCCCTCCGCAAAGAAGATTATACAGAAAATTCAATCATATGTACATTTCATTATGTGAAAAAATCTTTTTATTATATGAAACGTTTTGGTAAATGAAATTATATCGACGATTTTCTGAATATATCGGCGCAACTCCATTTATATCGGCGATTTCCCAAATATATCGACTTATCGACAAAAATCGACAATAATAGCGACTTATAAAATAAAAAAGGTGATTCCAAAATACATTTTGGAATCACCTTTCCTTTACTATATTCGAACGTGTAACTTCATATTTGGATTATAAAACTGGCTTGGGCTCTTTAACTGAAAAGTTCCTCCACCTTCATGCCAATCAACAGTTAACTTATCATCCATAAATACAAGCTTTGTACGATCAGCGATAAAGTTCATTGTGCTTGATTCAATATCCACATCGCGCTCATCTTTCTCTGCTACAGCTACTAAATCGATAATTCCGCTCATAACACAACCGCAACCTTCATTATCGTAAAATAACTTTATATATTTCGCTTCACTTGGAATCGTATCCATAATCTTTTTATATGCTGCTTCTGTTACAGTAACGTACATACGTTAATCTTCATCCTCTCTTCTCTTATCATTCATATATTGTATCACCATTTTTCTTAAAAGTTATATACAGAAAATTAAGACTAATATACAATGTATGTGATAAAGTTTCAGCAATCGAGCTTTTATGAATAGTTCATGCAGAAGAAAGGAGGTTTACTATCCGTGTTCAAACTACAACGATATCCTATGTTATTAGGGTCTATTGGGTAGTTTCTTCATTTCTAGCGGAATACTGTTACAGCATGTACTTCCCTATTCTCATTCTATCGGCTGGATTCTAGGTTTTATTTGTTACCTATCCGCTTCTTATTTTACTACGAAGAATACAAACAACTCATAAAGCAAGAATCATCTTAAGGAGGATTATCAAACATGCCAGCCTTAAAAAAAATAGAGCAATCACTCAATCACTTATTCCAAATTGAAAAATACGGAAAAGATAGTGCCTTTAGTCGATTTATCCCAGCCGTATATGATCCTATCAAATTTCCTTGGCAACAATTTTTCGACGCAAATTTTGTAGATTTATTTAACGGCCTTATGATGCACGGATCTGAAAATGTAAACAAAGTATTTTTAGCTGTATTCCCTACAGATGACGTTCTTGAAACATTCATTTCACAATCCACATCTGGTGATTTACTCTTTATGCACCATCCCCTTGTAATGGAGTGTGGTGATCCGCTTGGAAGATCAGGTCGCGGTTTCATACCAATTCCTGAAAAATATTTGCAAGGAATAAAAGAAAAACAACTTTCTATATATACATGTCACGTACCAATGGATTTTCATCAAACGCATGGAACGAGTATTTCAATTGCAAAAGCATTAAACGCTACTGTAGTGGACGACTTTGCATATGGAGGTCCAGAACAAGAACCAATTGGCCTTATTTGTGAAATAGATGAAACATCAACAGAAGCACTCCAAAAACATCTAAAACAACTCTTCCAGATTCCTTACACAGACTTCGAAGGTAAACGACATGATTCCATTAAAAAAATCGCAATTATCGCTGGGTGTGGCGATGTTGTATCTTTAATGAAGGAAGCAGAAGAAAAAGGTGCTGAAGCATATATTACAGGAGAAATCCATTGCCATATCGACAATGATTACGGCCGACATAAATACTCGCTCATTATGGATTATGTAAAAGAAACGAATATGTCTCTAATTGGTGTGTCACACTCTGCCTCTGAATATTTAGTGAAAGAGACATTGATGTATGATTGGTTTAAAGAAAATTTTGATGTGGATGTTATTTTGCTTCCGCAGGAGAAATGGTGGCTCTAACGCTATCATTTTTTAAATTTATATACACAATACAATCGACCACAGAAAAATAGATAAAGTGAAACCTTAATCAGCCCTCACCAATCGGGCTGCCCGGCAAATAGCTGGATAAATGAGAAAGCACATGTACCAACGTAAATGTTTTCGTTGTGCCAGAAAACGATCCTGCCAGTATTACAGCTGGAAACCTATTTTTGAGAGCGAATACAACCTCTCTTTATATTCATGCTGCAAGTGCTGTATATTCTATTTTTCCAATTACTTACATATAGCAATTCATTTCATAAAAAAAGACCCGAGATTCGGGTCAACAAATAGAAATATAAATGAACTACAACAAATAACAGACAAAGCCATTATATATTTTTCATAGTAAAACATCCATTATTTTCTTTTTACACTATCAATATATTATTTTTCGTTATAGTCCTCTTTTTTAGAACGTCTACCTAAGAAGAACACAAAAACATTACTTCCAAATAAGTGATGTTTTTTCTATTTAATGCAGTGGTAACATAACCTCAACCGTTGTTCCAACCCCAACTTCACTTTCAAAACTCATTTTACCATTGTGGTCTTTAATAATTTTTTCTGTAACTACTAAACCTAGACCAGTTCCTGTTTCTTTCGTTGTATAAAAGGCTTCATTTAACTTTGGAATTTTATCTTTCGGAATACCACATCCCTCATCTTTCACTTGAACGATGATTCCATCTTTTACAGTAACTTTAATCGTAATTGTTCCCCCAACTGACATTGCTTCAATTGCATTTTTGATTAAATTAAAAAAGACCTGTTTTAATCGTTTTTCATCACATGTAATGGACGGTAAGTCTTTACTGTAAATACCTTGTATGTGGACTCCTTGTTTTAAAGCAGGCTTTTCCATAACTCGAATAACATAAGAGATAATTTCTTGTATGTTATGAGTTTCTGATTCTAGTGATTTAGATTTCTCAAATCCACTAAGTTCTGTAGCAATTATATGAATCCGATCTACTTCTTGTTTCATAATATCACTATAAATTTTATCCTCTGGATGCTTGTCTGCCTGTTTATTCACAAGTTTTTTTAAGTTTGCTAAAGGTCTTCTAATCTTATAACCAATAACCGTTGCCATTTTTCCAACAGCTGCTAGTTTTTCTGTCTGTTTTATTTCTTTGTCCATCATCTCAAGCGTACGAACGTAAGACTGAACCCTCAAAAATATAATCCAACATATAATAGTAAATACACTATATAATGCCATTGGGATTAAAACGAGAGAAGATTGAATAATGATTCCTGTAAGAGCGTACTTCCCGACAAGTATCGCTGGAACTAACCAGAAATATCTTTTGTTCACAAAGATTGGTGCGAACAAAATAAAAAATACTTCTACTATATTTCCACCGTCAAATTCCGCATCGCTACCATAATAAATCATAATGTTATGGATACAATCTAATACATTATAGCCAATTAGAATAATATACTTTACCACAAAAACATTCTTCCATTTCATAAAGTATATTCCAATGCAAAACAATACTACCGTCAAAAGGTAAAGCCATAAACCTAAACCATCTTCAAACTTTCCTACGCCTTCTTGCTCTCCCGCGATTAAAGGTACGATAAATTCATAGGCAAGATCATACACAAAAAATATAATAAAAAATAAACTTAAAAATACTTTCAATGCCTTTATTTCTTCATTTTTAAATATATAGCCTTTATTCATATGGTAACTCCTAGCTTTTCTTCCACTTGGATTTCAGTATTTCCACACTTCCTTGGGAGAATGATGTCTATTCTCGTTCCAGTATCTCTTTCACTTGAAATATGCAGCTCACCAAGGTGCTCGGCGACAATTCGATTCGCTACCGTAAGTCCCAGACCAATTTTATCTTGTTTCGTTGTATAAAAGGCTTCTGTAACACGGGTTAAGTTTTCTTGCTTAATACCATGACCATTATCGATTACGCTGATTATTACATATTCTTTCCCTTTATTCTCTAATTGTAAATGTAATATGCCACCTTGTTCCATTGCCTCTAAAGCATTTTTTATCGTATATAAAAAGACTCCTCTTATTTTTCGTTCATCACATTCAACTTCTATTGTTTTTTCTTCCACATTAGAAATAAACTGCACGTTTAATTCATTCATTTTTCCGCGAAGACTTGTTATTACTTGTAATACAATTTTTCCTACATCATGTTTCTTATAAATAGAAGGTTTGCATGTAGCAACTTCCATCAACTCACTTATCATATTATTCATATTTTCTATTTCAAAAATCATACGTTTATAAATAGGATCCTCTTCATGCTTCTCTCGTTGTAATTGCGTAAATCCTTTTAATGAAGCCAGTGGATTTTTAATTTCATGTCCAACAGTCGCTGCCATTTTTCCGATTACTGCTAATTTTTGTGATTCACTAGCAATCGCAATACTTTCCTTTACAGCTGAAAGATATTGTAAAAATCGATTTAAAATGATATATGCAGCTATTAACATAAGCGTACACATAATAAGGAACATAAATGCTTTTATTTCCTCTAATACAAATAAATAAATTAAATATTTTCCTAAAATAGAGGAAAGCAAAAACACATAAAATTTTTTATTTAAAAATATGGGTACAAAGAAAATGAGAATAATTTCTATTATATTTGTCGCATCAAACGCCGCCTTATTATAAAAAATATACGAAACTATATTAGCGATTTCTATCCCTATGTATGCAAATATCCATGCATATTTAACAAGGTTTGCCTTCTCTTTTTTCAGTAAATATATATTCACGCATAGTATTGCTACTCCGCAAATAACTTGCCATATTATGTTGTATCCCTTATCCATTATTGATTTATCTTCTAATACGATTGCATAGAAAATTTGATATACAATAACAATGACATATAACACCCATAAAAGGATTTTTGCATTCCTTTCTTCTTCTTTATATGATAGAAAACTTTCTTTCACTTCAACACCCCTTCAAAATAACATCTCAAAGAATACCATTTATTATAATAAATGATTTTCATAGACAAACAAAGATAAATCGAACATTTGAGGAAAATCATCCCAACGATGCAATACCTTCATGCTATATACAAGCATAAAAAATGTAAACAATAATACGTATATTATGGGAGGTGTTTTTTATGGATGGCAAAAAAATAAAAAGACCGAACAACTCCAATCTTTCATGCGTGAAAATGAAGGAAAAGAGATGAAAACTCTTTAACTGCCAGTGATCGTTTCCGAACGATTAGGCATAGTGCAGGGAAATGATACTTTCTTAACAGGCTCACCACTCCTTTATGATGGATTACTTCTTATCGGCGGAAAGATGGAGGATCATTCTCTTAACAAAGCAAGTTCATTTTTCGTAGAATCATATAATCGCTTTAAGCCGATTGGCTCCTTCCAAAACTGCTCTTCTATTATTCAATCTTTAAATATCGAAGGAAAACCTGGTTTTTTAATAGAATAAGACCCTACGCGACTAGCAAATGAATTTATTAAAGCTATAACAAAACAACGCTTTTGGGATAGAACATATTCATAGAATAGGGGGACATTTATGTTTGTTACTGTCGAGAAAGATGTGCATATTTTTGTGCAAGACGTTAATCCTGGTCCAGGTAGTAAGACTGTTTTCTTCGTTCACGGATGGCCTTTAAATCATCAAATGTATCAATATCAACTCAATGTTTTACCAGAGCATGGCTTTCGCTGTATTGCCATGGATATACGAGGGAATGGGCAATCTGATAAGCCATGGACTGGTTACACGTATGATCGATTAGCCGATGATATCGCAATTGTTCTGGAAGCACTTCAAGTAGAGAACGCTACATTAGTCGGTTTCTCAGTTGGTGGTGCTCTTTCTATTCGCTATATGTCTCGCTATAATGGGCGCCGCATTTCTAAGCTCGCATTAATTGACGCTGTCTCCCCCTCTTTCGTTAAAAATCAAGAGTCCCCTTACGGTGTACCGAAAGAACAAGCAGATGCTCTCATTAATCAAATGTATGCTAATTTACCAAAATTTTTAAATGACGTATCTTTATCCTTTTTCAATAGAAACTTAGGGGCTGCAACCCTTGAATGGTTTTCTTATCTCGGTATGCAGTCCGCTTCTTATGCCCTTATCAAAATTTTACAAGCAGCTGCAAATGAAGATGTAACGAAAGATTTAAATAAAATTAACGTCCCAACAAAAATCTTCCACGGCGTTCACGACCAACTAATTCCTTACAAAAGTGCTGAACTTACACAACAACGAATTAAAAATTCTCAGTTACATGCTCTTACAAATAGTGGTCATGGTTCACCAATCGATCAAGCGGATGAATTAAATAAAGAACTGATAAAATTTTTACAAACATAACAACTGCAATATAAGAATGAAAGTTAACATAATCGTTTTTATAAAACATAAAATTCACACATTTCTCACAAATACACGAATAAAACGATTACATTTTCATATATACTAAATGTACAAGTAATACTCCCTAAACCCAGCTTGTCTGGTTACCCCGTTAAATACTATGAAAAAAGAACTTGTATCGTTATACAAGTTCTTTTTGTTTCTTTTATTTAAAGAGGATATCTTTACTATATTGATTTCCAACGAGTAAATCATATTGAAGCATTTTATATTGCTCTAACATTTCGTTTTGTTTCTTTGTTAAATCATTGATTACTTCTCCATTTTTATCAACTTTTAATTCATCTCTAAGCACTGGTATTTCCTTGTAAAGTTCCGATAAAAATTGATAAAATAAGGATTTATTTAATCCTGCATAATCAAAAATAAGATTAGAAAAATGAATTGGGCTTACTAAACCTATATTATCATTTGGCATATCAAAGTTTGCATACATTAATAGCGGCGTTTGCGCCATCGCTAAACGTTCACTCGGTATTTTTTCATTCGTTATATACCCGTTTTCTTTATAAAAAGATTTATTTGTTCCTAATGATGGAAGATGATCTCCAAAGAATACTAATAATGTAGGTCTATCTAAATTATCTAGTTGCTCTATTAAATATTGAAGTGCCTCATCTGAACGTCTTAATCCTTCTGTATACGTCTCTAATTCTCCTTTTGATTCTTCATTTTCTAGACCGCTAATTTCTATTAGGTTTTCACCAAATCGGCCTTCTGTAAATGGAAAATGATTTTGCATCGTAACTGCATGAATAAATGTTGGCTGTTTTTGTTCCTCTAACTCAGCAATTATCTCTTTACTCATCGCTAAATCACTAATATAATCTCCATCAATATCTACATTTTCCATCGTGTCCTCTGCATTAAACTTATCAAATCCTAACACCTTATATACATCGTCACGTTTAAAGAATGTGCGACCAAATGAATGAATTGCACTTGTATAATAACCTTCTTTTTTCAACGCCGTAGGGATTGATGGAACTTCTTTCTTATTTGTAATAACCTGCTGATATGGTATAGAACCTGGCTTTAACAAACTCATTGAATAACTTGTTAATGCTTCAAATTCAACGTTCGCTGTATTTCCCCCAAATGTAGGAGAAATAGTTTGTCCCCCAGGAAAGTTTTCTATATAATGATGCAAATTTGGTACAGGATCTTCACTAAAAGAAAGGTTGGTTACTTTCGTCGGATCCCAAAACGATTCACTCATTACAAAAATAATATTCGGTTTCTCTTTTTTCTTTTGATTCCCTATATTTCCACTATATTGTTTTTTTATATCGTTTGCTATTTGAAGCATATTTTCTTTAGAATAATTTTTTGGTTTTTCCATAACTGTTGTATCTAAATTGCTAATAAACCCAAGTACAAAACCATTTGAAGCGTAGTTCTCATTTTGATTCCACAAAACAAAATCTACACCTGATTTTTGAAATACTTTATTCATAAATGTATTCGCAAAATTACCGTACGCATATAGAACAAAAATAGATCCTACTACTAATAAGGCTCTTATTCCTAGATGAATCTTTACATTTTGAATATACCTTCTCATATATATCCCTGCTACAATACAAGCTACGATACTTACGATAATGACAAAAATATAACTCCAACTAAAATAGTCCATCACCATCGGTATAACAGATTGCATATGCGTAATTTGTGTGAAATCAGAAGGATATAACGGATCACCTCTGAAAATAAGCTTCAAATAATTCACAATACATAAAATGACTAACGTACAGCTCGTTAAAACCATACTTAGAAAAACCTTACCTATTAAATTATATACAAGAATATATATTGCATAAATTACTACAAAACTTAATATAAACTGCATATTATAAAAGTAAATCCAATTCATTGCCTCTATGAAACTCATATTAACTTGCATGACAATATAAAATAACGCTACTGTATGAGCTAATAAAAGTAATATAAAATGCACTCGCAGGGATGCTCTAAGTATAGACATCTCTTTTTTATTGAAATGCGTAATATAAAACGTTATGCCCCATATGAAAATCATCATAACACTTAAAACAAGCTTTTGATTTAAATGATCTTTCATCATGTCTAAATTAAAAACCTTTAAAATCATAAACAGCATAGTTATTACTAATAAAGTCACCATACTACTTATAATGCTAGAAATTAATATATTTCTTTTTGGAAGATGAAAAAGTGTAGAACCATACTTCAATTCATTCCCTCGTTTCTATGTCTTAATTTCCCCCGCATCGAAAGAACTATTTCTATTAAAATAACATATATTACATATTTCGTCTGCATACTTGCTTCTACTATAAATGTATTGTCTTAATATTCCCTTAATCAACAGTTAAATTGTGGTATACAAATTACTCATTCTTGAAAAACTTAATTTCAGCATTCCACTTTATGATATAATAACTATGTTTTGGAAATCCTTAATACTATTAAAGATTTCACATAAAAATACGAAAGAATTAATAAAAAAGGAGTTGCTCATTTTTGCTTACTAAGTTTAAGAGTTTGCCTAAAGCGGTATATGCAATTTTGGCGCTTTCTTTCCTGTTGCACGTTTTTTGTTTAGTAAAACAGCCAGGATTAGATGGAGAGTTAGTCAAAGTAACATATGGTGCAAATGATGCCTTTAACTATTCGTTAACAGCTGAACAACTATTAAAACATGGTGTATTTGGTTATGTGTATTTAGAACCTAGTGAAGTTCCAGGGAAAAATGCATATATTACACCAGGTCAGCCATTACTATTAGCTGGCGCTATGATTATTTCTGATATTACATCAATTCCTTACTATTACGTAGCAACTGTTATTAACATGATCATGAACCTTTGCACAGTGCTATTAGTATTCTTAATAGGAAAAGAATTGTTCGAAAAAAACATTTATGGAATTGTTGCAAGTATTTTATATGCTATTTATCCAAGTAACTATACATACTTCCGTACATTGCTAACAGAAGTTCCATCCATATTCTTATTGGCGTTATGTGTATATGTATTTGTTCTCGCATGGAAATACAATAAAGTGAAATTCCATATATGGTTTGGAATTGTCGTTTCAATTTTACTTATGTTCCGTCCAAATCCAGCTCCAATGATGCTTATTCCTGTTCTTGTTGTGTTATTTACATATGGATTTAAAGAATCCATTCGAATCGGATTGTTATGGTTTATCGGACCTTTCTTTATTATTGGCGCATGGGTTGTTCGTAACTACTTAGCACTCAACCAATTTATTTTATTCTCAACCCAAGGTGCAGATCCACTAATTGCCGGTGCAGATCCATTTAATAAAATTGGATATGAAAATATAGTAAATGAAATGAGAGCTAAAGGCTTAGATGACAAAGGTGCATACGCAAAAGAATTAATTAAGAACGGATTTAAGACGGACTTCACTTATTGGTTCTCTTGGTTCACTGTCGGTAAAACAATTGAATTATTCAAAACAGCTCCTGCTGTAGACCAATATCGTATTCACAACTTTATGCAACTATGTCATAGAGTGTTTATCATCGGTACATTCTTGAGCAGCTTCTGCTTCATGCTAAATTCATTTAAACATAAACGCGTTATGATGCTAGTAGCAAGTTCAATTATTTACATTATCTTCTCAAACTTATTCTTAGCAATTAATCGCTATGGATTTTTCATTAATCCTCTTATGTGCTTAATTCTTGCATACGGATTAATTCACATTGTGCAGAAGCTTCCATTCTTCCGCACTAATCAAGCATAATAAGAAAGAGGTCGTCCACCGTTGGACGACCTCTTTCTTATTCCCCCACACTTTACACACGGCCAATTTGTCCATTCTGTAATCACACTTTAATTCCGTATGTATGTGTGTCTGTATTTGTCAAAATATCTTTCACAACACCACTCACTGTTTTACGTATAAATGCAAGTTTTTTACAACTATTACTATAACCACAAAATCAAAAAAATCTAATCTCGGGCCTTTTTCATATTCATATGTAGCCACATATGAAACCATTTTATTTTTGTATATTTATGGATGTTTTTCTTTGCAAATCGTTAAATAAGCATTTGCATAATAAAAAATCCGGCCACAAAAATAAATACTAAGATGAGAAATCCAATCACAAAATTCCTCCTATTTTTGTAGCGTTTTTTCTACTATCCGATTTTTCAAAACCCACTCTTCAAACTGGGCACTTCCAAATTCCCAACTAAGATCGCGAGCATGTACAGAAAAAACGTAATAACCGGCATATTCGTCCATAAACCTACCTAACTCTACATCGTCTTTCTGAATACCGTATACTCCAAAATTAAAATACACATCCCATACGTCTTCATTCTTCCTCTTATAAGCGATCGATTCCATATCACATTCTGTCCCGAAATAATCAAGATGTAAATGTACGCTATCATCGTATTCGTACTCCATTTTATCACCCCTTATATTTGTACTTCTTTACCACCCAAAAAATTCCTGCTATCTACACTCACATATGGGCACTTACCTACATATCATGCTTGTAGAGTGACTTCTAGGAGGTGTTATATAGTGAAAAAATTAATCGCGATTTTTTGCATCATGTTACTAGCTGTTTTTACTTTTGCTGCTTGTAGTAGTAAAAAAGAAAGTACGAAAGAACAAACTCAAAACATTCGCGTTGGCGAAGTTACCCATTCTCTCTTCTATGCCCCATTATATGTCGGGATTGAAAAAGGATTTTTTAAAGATGAAGGACTAAATATTGACCTACAAACAACAGCTGGTGGCGATAAAACGATGACCGCCCTATTATCTGGCGGAATTGATATTGCTCTCGTCGGTTCTGAAACGTCTATTTACGTTCATCAACAAGGAGCGAAAGACCCTGTCATTAACTTTGCACAGCTTACACAAACAGATGGGACATTTTTAGTTTCACGTAAAAAACTAGACTCTTTTAATTGGAATGACGTAAAAGGTGTTACATTTTTAGGACAGCGTAAAGGCGGCATGCCGCAAATGGTTGGGGAATACGTTTTAAAGAAAAATGGCATTGATTCTCGGAAAGATACGAACTTAATTCAAAATATCGAATTTGCTAATATTGCAAATGCCTTTGCATCTGGTACAGGAGAGTTTGTGCAGCTCTTTGAACCGACTGCAAGCATATTCGAAAAAGAAGGTAAAGGTTATATCGTCGCTTCATTCGGAAATGAATCTGGTACTGTTCCTTATACAACGTTCATGGCAAAAGAAAGTTTCTTAAAGAAAGATAAAGCTGCTGCTGAAAAGTTCACAAGTGCGCTCTATAAAGCACAGCAATGGGTTGATACACATAGTCCAGAAGAGATTGCTGATGCTGTTTCTCCGCTATTTAAAGACACTTCGAAAGACATTACAGTAAAAGTAATTGAACGGTATAAAAAACAACATTCTTATGCGACAAATCCACTACTAGATGCGGAAGAATGGAAACAGCTCCAAACGATTATGAAAGACGCTGGTGAATTACAAAAAGAAGTCCCACATGAAGCGCTCGTCAATACAAAAATTGCCGAAAGCGTTATTAAGAAATAGAGGCGAAGTGTATGAGTTTTTTACAAATACGTAACGTTTCTCACTGTTTTTTCGCAAAAGAGAATGCCAAACTTATTCTCGAAGATATGAGCTTACAAGTGGAAGAAGGCGAATTTATTTCTATACTCGGCCCAAGTGGTTGCGGTAAAACAACGCTCCTCTCAATCATTGCTGGACTACTTGATCCAATTGATGGTATCGTCTTTTTAGATGGTGAACCAATTACAACGAAAACTTCATCTATGGGATATATGTTGCAGCAAGATTACTTATTCCCGTGGAAAACGATTGAAGAAAATATTATGCTTGGACTTCATATTCGAAAGATTTATGATGAACAGATGAAAGAACATACTTTAAATCTTTTACAACAAGTCGGTCTACATGGGGTAGAAGGACAATATCCTCGTGAACTATCCGGCGGTATGCGTCAACGTGCTGCTCTCGTTCGAACGTTAGCAACTGATCCGAAAATTTTATTACTAGATGAACCATTCTCCGCACTCGATTATCAAACGAAATTAAAACTAGAAGAACTCGTTTTCAACTTACTAAATAAATATAAGAAAACATCACTACTTGTTACTCACGATATTGAAGAGGCGATTGCGATGAGTGATCGTATTTATTTACTTCAAGCGAATCCTGGAAAAATCGCAAAAACCTTTATCGTCCCGGAAAGTATCCGTTCTTTATCACCGTTAGAAGCACGCCATCACTACGATTTCCCAGCCCTCTTTCAAGATATATGGAAGGAGCTGGAACGACTTGGATAATATAAAACAACTACATGAACAATTTCGAAAGAAAGAACGCAGGCGTGCTTGGATTGCTCGCTCATTACAGCTTTTACTACTTATTCTTTTCTTTGCACTATGGGAAATAGCTAGCAAAAAAGAATGGATCGATCCTTTACTCTTTAGTTCTCCTTCGAGTATTTGGGACCTCTTCTTAACGAAATGGATCGACGGTTCACTTTGGGCCCACATATGGACGACATTGCTGGAAACAGGAGTAGGCTTCATTCTCGGAACGGTACTCGGTGCTATTATTGCCACGTTTCTTTGGTGGATGCCACTTCTAGCCCGCGTACTTGATCCTTACCTCGTCGTTCTAAATGCAATGCCAAAAGTTGCACTCGGTCCAATCATCATCGTTATTTTCGGTCCAAACATTTCATCTTCTATCGCAATGGGAGTAATCATTTCCATCATCATTACCATTCTCGTTATTTACAGTGCATTTCAAGAAGTCGATTCTAACTATATAAAAGTGATGGACACATTTGGCGCAAATAAATGGCAATGTTATAAGCAAGTCGTTCTCCCTGCATCCTTTCCAGCAATTATCTCAACGTTAAAAGTAAATGTTGGTTTATCCTGGGTCGGTGTTATTTTCGGAGAACTTCTCGTTTCCAAACAAGGACTTGGCTACTTAATTAGCTACGGATTCCAAGTCTTTAACTTCACACTCGTCTTACTTAGCGTACTACTCACATGTGTTCTTGCAACTCTTATGTATGTATTTGTTGAGGCATTTGAAAAAATTCTAATTGGAAAAAGAAAAAGAAGCTGACTCAAAACAGTGCGCTATAGTCAGCTTCTTTCTTTTACCTTTTATCACACATTTTCGTTTCATTTGTAATGTTTCCATCCGCAACCGTAACTGTATGGAAACAGTCTTTCACACGTACTGTAACGACATTATCTTTTCGATCTATCACATGATAATCATTAAACTTTTCATTCAAAGCACTACGAATTTGCTCCCCTTCAAAAATCGGAAAACCGTGAGACATTACCCAAATGAGACCAGCAACAGCAAGAATCGTTTTCATACGTTTCATTACCTCCTCGAGAGTAAACTTATAGTCCCTACAACACGCGCATTATAATTGTGTCTAAATTGTGACATTTTTATACTAATTCTATTTTATACCGCAAGTTCCTTCTTCTTTTTAATAAAATACAGAATTTTCAATTTTATCAACATAAAAAAACGCAAAGAATTAAAAATTCTTCACGCTTTTCTTTAACGAAACTATATCGAATGCATAACTCACATTAGTCTCCACTTTGTTGTTCTATCGTTTTTGAAACACCATATAATCCCGACAGCACTTCCGCTCTCATTTTTACAAGCTCAGGAAACTGATAGAAGAAAGCAATTTTCTTATATTTTAACTCTGTTCCTTCTTTCACCTTTTTTGAATCTTGTAAAATGAACGCTGTAAATGTATCTGCGATATCTTCCGTTACATTTGTTGTTCCATACAGCGATACAAACTCATCATGCTTTTCTTTATAAAATTTAATTTGTGCCTCTTCACTTTCTTCTACTTTCTTTTCTGTCCACTCTTGCTCAATTGGTTTCCAAAATTCATTATAAAATTGGTTAATATACGAAGTTTTTCTCGCACATCCATTTTTCAAGAACACCGTGTTACATTTATTTCGATATGATGAAATGTCTTTCTCTTCATCAAACGCCTCTAAATATTTCCTATCCACTGGTACTTGTTTATGCCCAATCGTTAATACGTGAGCCGTTTCATGAATTAATGTTTTCATCACTTCATCTATATTCACCCCAGAATCGAGCACGTCTAAACTAAGCAACCAATCTCTCGGGTCATCCATACTTGGCATGACATGGGCAACAACGCCGTCATAACCATCCGTTATTAAATCCACCCCCGTTATATTCTCACGATATTTCACTGGAATGAGAGTGCGATACATGTCCCATAACGTTTCATGATACTCTCTATCTTGTCGCTGGCTTAACAAATCATCTTTTGCTACTTCGTCATCTGCAAAAACTTTATTCAATCTCTTACGATCCAATTTTTCAAAATAAGGATCTACAATTTCATCATCATCGATATAATAAGAAGCTAAAAAGAAGTAATTGTCATCCTCTTCTTTTTTCTGTTCCGCCTCTTTCATATTCATACTTTCATACTCTTCTATGTCATAATCCTCTACTTTTTCAAGTTCTGAAAGTCCCTCTATCTTTTTATATACTTTTTGTAATGTTTTATCTCCTATTTGCGTGCACTCTTCTTCTGTTTTACAAATTTCTTTTTCTTTCGTAACCTCGATAGCACTCTCGCATCCTGCAACTAAACTGCTTGCTATAATACAACACACTAACTTGCCATACAGTTTCTTCATACAATCCCCCATTATTCCATTCTACAAAATATCATAATCATTTTTTTGCGAATATGCGATAATTAATTATAAAAACTGCAAGGAGGCTTCCCATGATTCGTGCAATCTTATTCGACTTAGATGGAACACTATTAGATCGGCGCCAATCTTTAGAACAATTTATTTGTGAGCAATATAATCGCTTCGCCTCACATTTGAAGAGCATAGAGAAATCAGAGTATTGTTCTCGATTTCTTGAACTCGATAATAATGGCTATACGTGGAAGGATAAAGTATATGCTACTCTCCTTTCCGAATACAACATTACTACTTTAACGCAAGAGCAACTACTACACGACTATATTACAAACTTCCAACATCATTGTATTCCTTTCAAAAACACGCATGAACTACTTCAACAGTTAAAACAGCGAAACATTAAAATTGGTATTATTACAAATGGTTTTACTGAATTTTAGATGAGCAACCTTCGAGCACTACATATACATACGTATACAAACGCCATTCTCGTTTCGGAAGCTGAAGGAATTAAAAAACCTCATCCTGAAATTTTCGAACGTGCTTTGCAAAGACTAGATGTGAAGGCAGAAGAATGTCTTTATGTTGGAGATCATCCAGAAAACGATGTGCTTGGTTCTGAACAAGTAGGGATTCTTGGTGTTTGGAAAAAAGATTCGTTTTGGGGGAATTTTAAGCATTCACGTATCGTAGATGATTTGTTGGAGGTGCTTTCGTTTTTAGAGGTGGAGATAAAGTGAAACTTTAATCCGCCCCCACCTGAAAGAAATATATGCAAATAACCAATTCCAAACGACAAAGCAATTATTATAAAAAATAAAGAAAAGTTTAATTTAACCATCGAAACAGTAACAGTCGTTTCTTTTATCCATCTTTCCCCTCCTAAAATGTAAATATATCTTTACAAAATTGTATAATATACCCAAAATAATATAAAGATATATTTACATTTATTCTTACATACAAAAAAAGAAACCGGCTACTTTACTTCGTAAAACAGCCGATTTCTTCTATATGTTTCATCGTACGCGCTAATACGTCATCGCGCATTATAAAGCTAAATTTTCTATTCGTTTTAATGTTGTCAGGAATGTCTTTTAATAAAACAGACCCTTTCGTTTCTTCGTAATGCGTATGTTCTTCTACCGCACTAATTGTTGCAAAATAAATGTTTTTAATGATTATTTTGTCTTTTCCAGATACTTTGTATTGTCCTAAGTAAGTTAAATCAGAAACTATGCCGCCGGTTTCTTCATGAACCTCTCGAACTGCCGCTTCTTCCGGTGTTTCCCCTAGTTCTACTTTACCACCTGGAAATTCAAGACCGCGACGTAAATGATGCGTTAATAACCATTGATCCCCGTACCGGCATACAACCCAAACATGCTTTGGCTCAGGAGAAAATGGATAACGTTCAAACGATAATTGTACAGTGTTGTGGTAATAATCTTTAAATTTGTACATGCCATTACTCCCCTATTGATGGTTACAAGTTTTTCCTACCACAAATTGTAGCATATTCTCGCTTTTCTGCATAATATTATCCAATTACAATCCATTGATTATTCCCATTTGCGCGACTAATTCTTTCGTCTCATGATTTCCTAAATCATAAATCATTTTATATGCTTTTTGTAGTTGTTCATCATATCGGTCATTATTTGAATCGTGATGATACTCAACAAATGGAACGTGGGAGCGTACAAATGACCCTAAATCTTCTACATATGCTTGATCGAAGTGCTCTCTTAATTCCGTAATTTCTTCATCATTTGCGGAAATCTCAAAATTATAAGTATCCGCCGTCTTCACTTGTGAAATTTGACCGTTTCCTATTGATATATAATATGTTTTTTTCGTATCCATGTAACACCCTTCTTTCATCCTTTTAATTTCTATTGTTTTCATCAATTACAAAATTATGTAAAATAAAGAAAAGGAGGGGTTTTATGTTCAAAATATTAATTATCGGTATTATCATCGTCCTAATCATCCTCGTACTCTCCATCATGACAATTAATAAAGGCTATGCTTATAAACATTCGGTCGATAAACTAGAAGATAATCCTTATACAAAAAAGAATAAGGAGGATTCATAATATGCTTCGTATACTCCGCATCACAATCGCCCTCACTGTGATCGTTATGTCGGCAATTGGATTATATACAGGTCAAAATAAATTTGTACCTCTTTCATAATTTCTATTAGGGGTTTTAATGTTTCTCATCGCATTTGAACAAATAAAGAAAAAGGAATTAGCAACTGGACTTATTTGTATTATTGCTGGTGCCTTCATTTGGATTGTTCTCATTATTACCTACATAAAATAGAGGAGGTCTTTTATGCTAAAAGGAGTCCGGATTACTTTATCACTTATTGCCTTATGTATAGCAACCTATGGATTTTTTACTGGTAGTAGAGAAATAATGCCTTATATGTTCATCTTTTTAGGAGGTATGGCCCTCACCATAAGTTTAGAGGAAATATTAAAACGACAAACAGGAGGTAGTCTGCTCGCTCTACTAGCAGGAGCCGCTGCTTTATTTATTGGTTTCACAGAAATATTCTAGTAAATGGTCTAAAGGAGGCCATACAATGCTAACTCTAACTATATTACGGATTTTTTTAGCATTTCTCATGCTTCTCTTACTCACTTTAAGCACTTATGTCCATGTTACCGATAATTTTTCACTTCTTCCATACTTACAATTTATTCTCAGTTGTTCCTTTATTCTTCTAGGAATTAATGAATTAAAATCCGGACGAAAATCAATGAGTATCCCGTATTTTTTCGTTTCTGGTCTTATATTCTTCTTCTTAATATCGAACTACTTTCACTACATGTAGAATGAAATTTTGACCAATTTAGCATTTATAATTATTTTCTCTCAGTAACTATGTCTTTCTACTAAGGGGGATTCCATGTTAAAAAACATTCGAATTATAATCGCCACTATCGCTCTTTCTCTCGCCCTATTTAGCTTCTTTGCAAACTTCACTATTCTTTTACCTTACGTGTTCATCCTTTTAAGTATTATGTGTATCCTTTTTGGAATCGATGAAATAAAGCAGCAGCAAAAAACGAAAGCATTTATTTATTTTCTCTGTTCTGCCTTTGTTTTATATGTTGGAGTATCTAATATATTTTCATAAAAAAGAAGAGTATGGCCGCTCTTAGCACAATAAAAAAACTGCCCTTTCACAGGCAGTTTTTCTTTTTATCCAAAAACTTTCTCAAGTTCATCTTTATCTTGGCTTAACCAGAAGTTCATTAAGCGTTGTGCTCCTTCTAAGTCGTGAAGCTTCGCTTGACCACATTGCGTTTCATTTGCAGCCGGAATTTCTGTAATTTGAACCGCATCTTTTAATGTTAGTTCTAATAAATCAATGATTTCTCGAACTGTCGGCGTTCCGCTCACTACAAGATAATATCCTGTTTGGCAGCCCATCGGTGAAATATCGATAATATCAAAATGCGGATAACGATCAATATATTTACGTAAATTAAATGCTAATAAATGCTCTAACGTATGAATAACATCTGGTTTCATTGCTTGTTTATTCGGTTGACAGAAACGAATATCAAATTTATTTACAATACCGTCACTACCTACATTGTGAACTCCGCAATGTCTTACATAAGGTGCCTTTACAATCGTATGATCTAATTCAAAGCTTTCTACTGATGGCATACAACATCTCTCCCGCTTTTAATTTAATTCCGTTATATCCAATATGATATAACGGAAATGCACATTAGTAAAGTATTATGTACAGTCGTGCTATAATACTTTAAGAGTATGCTGAAAAGGAGACCGTTATGAAACAGATTTTTATTGGGATTATACGCTTTTATCAAAAGTTCATTTCTCCGATGACACCACCAACATGCCGCTTTTATCCAACTTGTTCTCATTATGGATTAGAGGCGTTTCAAAAACATGGTGCACTCAAAGGCTTTTGGCTTACTTGTAAGCGTATATTAAAATGTCACCCTTTCCACCCGGGAGGATTTGATCCTGTCCCAGATAAAAAGGATGACAAAGTAAATTCTTAATTGTCGTAACCATTCACAACTAAATCTAATTTTCCTGTATCAGGATCTATAACAAGACCGTGAACAGGTACTTCTTCCGGAAGTAATGGGTGGTTGCGAAGTACCGATACGCTATGTTCTACACTTTCTTCCACACTAGAGAAACCGCGCAAGAATTGTTCTAAATCGATTCCAGAATAACGAAGCATATCTAATTTCTCTTCTGTTATACCGCGTTCTTTCATTTTCTCAATCGTACTCCTTGCTTGAATTTTTGCCATACCACAATCATGGTGACCAACTACACATACTTCATCAGCACCAAGTTCGTATACAGCGACTAAAATACTACGCATAATACTTCCAAATGGATGTGAAATAACAGCGCCTGCTACTTTAATAATTTTCACATCACCGTTACGCATATTCATCGCTTTCGGTAATAGTTCAACAAGTCGTGTATCCATACAAGAAATAATTACCATCTTTTTGTTTGGAAATTTCCCCGCTACAAACTCTTCATATTTTTTCTCTTCAACAAATTTCTCATTGTACTGCAAAATCTCTTCTAATGACTTCATAGTAAAGGACCCTCTTTTCTCTCATTTACACTACATAAATAGTGTACCAAAATATGAAAAACTCAAAAAGGATATCGCTTTATAGTAAAAATAAGATATTTTCAGATAATCGACATAATTCTTTCAAAATATACACACAGCTTTGTAACAAGTTTCACATACTTTAAACGTATTTTCACTATAAACTGATTGTAGATAATGTAAAAAAGGAGTGAATATTTATTATGTCCGACGTTCTGTTACTGAGTCGTTTTCAATTTGCAATTACTATTTTTTATCACTTTTTATTTGTACCTTTGACAATCGGACTTGTCATTTTAGTAGCATGTATGGAAACTCAATACGCCCGCACATTGAATCCAACATACCGTAAAATGGCAAATTTCTGGGGTAAATTATTTACAATTAACTTCGTAATGGGGATTATAACCGGGATTACGATGGAATTTCAATTTGGAACAAACTGGTCTGAGTACTCCAAATATATGGGAGACATTTTCGGATCACCTCTCGCAATCGAAGCACTTGTTGCCTTCTTCTTAGAATCTACTTTCATGGGAATATGGTTATTCGGTAAAGACAAAATTTCACCAAAGTTCCGTGCCTTCTGTATGTGGATGGTTGCACTTGGAACAAACATTTCCGCCCTTTGGATTATTACAGCAAACGGCTTTATGCAAAACCCTGTTGGCTACGTAGTACGTAACGGCCGCGCTGAATTAAATGATTTCTGGGCACTCGTTACGAATCCATACGCTTGGAATATGTTCTTCCATACTGTAGTTGGTTGTTATATCGTAGGTGCTTTCTTCGTTATGGCAATTAGTGCCTATCACTTATTACGTAAAAATGAAGTAGAATTCTTCAAAAAATCATTTAAGTTTGGTTTAATGTTAGGCTTATTCGCCGCAACAATTACACCGTTTATGGGACATCAATCTGGTGTATCAGCAGCTAAATATCAACCCGCAAAAGGAGCTGCGATGGAAGCAGTTTGGGAAACTGGAAAAGGACAAGGCTTCTCAATTGTTCAAATTCCTGATGTAAAAAATGAGAAGAACTTTGAATTCCTTACGATTCCAAAACTCGGAAGCTTCTTCTACACAAATTCATTTGATGGCGAAATTGTTGGTTTAAAAGATATTCCGAAAGATGAACGTCCAAATGTTAACCTTGTGTATTATAGCTTCCGCTTAATGGTTGCACTCGGTATGTTCTTTATGGCATTAACTTGGTATGGCTTCTATTTAAACCGAAAAGGAAAACTAGAAAACTCAAAACGTTATTTAAAAATTACAATATGGTCTGTCTTACTTCCTTATATCGCAATTAACGCAGGATGGATTGTCGCTGAAGTAGGTCGTCAACCATGGACAGTATATAAACTAATGCGTACAGCAGAATCTGTATCACCTATATCTGTCCCGCAAATTTGGTTCTCATTAATTAGTTTAATTTTATTCTACACTTTACTTTTAATTGCAGACGTATACTTAATGCTAAAGTTCGCGAAAAAAGGACCTGCCGCATTAGAAGAACCTGCTACTGAGGGAGGTGTGGCTCATGTCTCATGATATGCTTGCAATCATCTGGTTCGGTTTATGGGGCGTGATTTGGACAGTTTACTTCATTCTTGACGGGTATGCACTTGGTAACGGAATGATTTTTCCTTTCGTTACGAAAGACCGACAAGAACGAAATCAATTACAAGAAGCAATTGGCCCGTTCTGGGGCGGTAATGAAGTATGGTTAATTACAGCTGGTGGCGCAACATTTGCTGCCTTCCCAGTCACATATGCTAATATGTTTAGTTATTTATATACACCGTTATTCTTAGTATTACTTGCACTATTTGCTCGTGCCGCTGGACTGGAATTCATGCATAAAGATGATTCACCAATTTGGCAAAAAACTTGTAAATGGGCATTTGCAATTGGCAGTTTCCTAATCGCCTTCTTATTCGGTGTTACATTCGCTAATCTTTATTACGGACTACAAATCGGAAAAAATGGCTATGAAGGAAATTTACTTAGCTTACTAAACCATTACGGTATATTAGGTGGTCTTTTCTTCACTGCTATATTTGTCGTATCCGGTGCCCTTTGGGTCATGATTAAAACGACTGGTGAAGTATCTGATCGTGCTTATAAAATCGCAAGACCATTTTCAATGGCAGCTGCTATTATTTTAGCTATCTTCTATGTAGCAACTGCTAATCGGACAAACTTATTCCAAAACTTTACGGAATATCCGGTACTATTCATTCTTCCAGTACTTGCAATGCTAATGAGTGTACTCGCACTTATTATGGTGTACAAACATAAAATTGGCCTTGCATTCACATTCATTTGCCTAACAATCGCAATGTTTATGACAACTGGCTTTGCAGGTATGTTCCCAAGAATGTTACCATCTCGTATTAACGATGCATACAGTACAACGTTATACAACGCAGCTGGTAGTCAATTAAACTTAAAAATTATGTTCTTCGTTGCAATGATCATGGTACCAATCGTTATTGGATATCAGCTTTGGAGCTACAGTATTTTTAAAAATAAAATTCATAAAGACTCTGCTAAAGGATATCACTAAAATACAAAAGACACTTCGTTTGAAGTGTCTTTTTTTGTACGTATGATTTTCGATAAGATGTTATATTTCTAATCTAACAACTATAATACAGAAGAATCATTAACAGCTCACAGCTAGATTGTATCATAGGGCAACTTCATCATTTTATGCAATTTTACATACTGTACTATAAAGTAAACTGTATCCCCTGATCATTCGCATCATTATCCCATACATCAGCTGTACTAATCCCGCTAAACGTTTGTACTTTCATTCCTGTATTTGATGATCCCGATCCATTATAAGCCTTCGTCTTTTCAATCGGCTGTACGTTATATTTGTCACCTACATTAATTGTTCCATTGCAGTTTTCAATAATAACACCTTCCACAACTGCCGGCATTTTGTCACCCACTTTCATTTCTTTACTTTTATTTTATGAAAATCGCCTAGAAAAATAGCATGTTTCAATAAGAAAAAGCACTCAATTTGAGTGCTTTTTCTTTAAGCATAAAGACAAGTTTGGAGACAGTTGACTTCTTCAAAATTTTATTAGGGGTAATATTTTGAAAAAGAAAGCCTTTCATATGTAGGTTAACACCACTGGAATATATAGTAAATTGATAATATTTATACGGAAGATTGCTAATGTTTAGTATAGATAGTTTACACTATGCTAACAGTGAAAACTATCTATACTAATAAAAAAAGGTGCCTTTCAAAAACAGACACTATAAAACAGAATTATTTATTGTTATACGATTGTTAGATACAAAAAGTAGAGGGAAATGTTTGTATTAAATTCTGCTTTATAAAGTCTGTCTACAAATTATATTGTAATCCTCTTCATTTGAAAAAAAATATAATATGCACAATTGCATACAAAAAGAAAAAGCACTCTACTGAGTGCCTTTTCAACCATTTTACTTTTAATATATCGCTTTGAATATATTGTAACATATGTATCCATATATTTTATTGAGAAAATTCAAAATCCTTTTTCTTTCATTTTCACTTATAAAATCATGTAATATAAAAGGTATGTCAAATTCTTATACAAATTGAGGTGTACTATATTTATGATGTATTTCGGAATTATTCCTCTTATATTATTTATTATTTTTCTTATCTCATATTTAAAAGATCCGCGAAAAATAATAAACGGCTTTTTATTTAATTCCTTTGTCTGTTTTTTCCTTCTTTTTTGTGTGATTATATCTGTAAATTCAAGTAGTGATGTCCTACGCTATATTATAATTTTACCTATTTTAGCACTTCTTATTATGCTTCCTTTCGGTATTGTTGCTTTAATGTTTGGGCTATTTCTTAATGCTAGAATTTTAATGAAGCGAGAAGGAAGACGGTTCACTAACTGTTTAACACTCCTTGCTGCTTTAGGGATGTTATTCTTTATGTTACTCCCTATCATAAACCCAGCAAGTTTGGTCTCATCGCATTTAGAGCCTATTTTTGCAGCTATTTCTCTTATAAGCTTCTATTTCTTTATACACTTATCTAACTTCTTAAGCGCATATTTTTTATACCAATTCAACAGACCAAGACGTAATCAAGATTTCATTATCGTTCTTGGTAGCGGCTTAATTAATGATAAAGTACCACCATTACTTGCAAGCCGCATTAATAAAGCTATCGACTTCTATTGGAAACAAGCAGCTGTAAATACACCACCAACAATTATTTTCTCTGGTGGTCAAGGTCCAGATGAAGGTCTTCCAGAGGCAGAAGCAATGCAAAATTATGCTGTTGAAAAAGGAATTCCTCTTGAACATACAGTACAAGAAAATCGCTCTGTAAACACATATCAAAATATGTTGTTCTCTAAAGAAATTATGGATTCTTTAAAACCTGAAGGTAAATATAAAAGTATTTTTACCACAAATAATTTCCACCTTTTCCGCGCTGGCATATACGCTAGACAAGCTGGTCTTAATAGCCAAGGAATCGGGTCAAAAACTGCATTTTATTACTGGCCTAACGCAATGATTCGCGAATATGTTGCGATTGTCGTAATGGGACGTAAGCGCCATATGAAAATATGTGGAACTATTTTAGGTTTCGCTTTATTCGTATCAATACTTAGTTTTATATTTTCTTAATAGCATCCCATCCTTTGAAAGGATGGGATTTCTTATACTGATTTCAAAAATATTTTAAAGATAATATGGTGATAATATTCCCTGCATACACCCATTAAAGGAGAATTTTTTCAAATTAAATGTTAAAATAAAATTTAGGTGTGAATGACGTAACAAATAAGAAACTAGTTTGAAACGAGGAAATTATATGGAGAAAATTATCAAAAACAAGCCCAATAAGCTAAAAATTGCTTCAAAAGCTTTGATGATTATTATTGGGGCATTTATCACAGCGTACGGATTAGAAGCAGTATTAATTCCAAATAACGTATCGGACGGTGGTGTGACTGGTTTAAGTATCGTTAGTTCAAGATTATTTGGATTGCCATTAGGAGCTCTAATCGCAGTTATTAACATTCCTTTCGTTTGGTTAGGGTATAAGCAAATCGGTAAAAGCTTTGCGATTTATTCTATTATCGGAATTGCTTCATTAGCAGTAGGTACCGTTGTCATGCACGGAATACCAGCTATTATTGAAGGCGATACATTATTAGTTACAGTTGTTGGTGGTATTATCATCGGTTTTGGTATGGGACTAGCATTACGTAACGGTGGGGCATTAGATGGAATCGATATGCTTGCTGTATTGCTTTCTCGTAAGTTACCATTTGGAACGAGTGACCTTATTTTATTCTTAAACATGTTCGTATTTATTTTCGTATCAACGGTATTCGGTCTTCAAGGAGCTATCCTTTCGGCAATTGCTTACTTTATCGCTTCGAAAGTGATTCATATCATTGAAGTTGGTTTAAGTGGTTCAAAAGCATTTAAAATTATTACAAAAGAGCCTGAATTAATGGTAGAAACAATTCGCGATCGTTTAGGCCGAAGTGCAACATATAACGAAGTATACGGTGGTTATTCAAGAGAGAAATTCAAAGAAATTTCTTGCGTAATTAACCGTTTAGAAGAAAGTAAAATGAAAGAACTTATTAATGAAATCGATCCACACGCCTTTATTACAGTTTATGACGTAGCAGAAGTAAAAGGCGGTAATTTCAAGAAACGTGATATTCATTAATCGTTATATAAAAGAGGGTATGCCAAAATTTTGGCACACCCTCTTTTTATTATTAAGTTGCTATCGTTGTTAGTTTTTGTCAGTAAGTCGATATATTTCAATAATCGCTGATATATTTTAAGTTGTGGTCGATATATTCCAATAATCCCTGATATATTTTAAATTGCGGTCGATATATTCTAATAATCGCTGATATGTTTTTACTCGCCCCCTTATGCCTAAATTGCACCAACTAAAAGGAATTAATTCCCACAACACGAAAAAAGACCAAAAAGCAAATTCAACTTTTCGGTCTCTATACTATCTTCTCTTTGTAATTTTCCCTGAACCACCGACCCTTGTTTTCGGAGGAGATGTATTCCTTGGCGGCGTTTTAATAGATGATTTTGGCTTCACATCTGATCCGCTTGAACCACCTGGTGTTTTCGTAATTTTCCCCTTGCTTCCAGTAGAAGGTGGGGGCGTCGTATTACTTCCTTTTTCAGTAATACTTCCCTTATCACCTACTGATGGTTTCGAATCTACATTATCGCCTCGCTTAATGATAGACCCTTTCCCTTCCTTCGTAATTGGAGGTGGGGTTTTCTTTTCTTCTTTTGTAGGTGGTCTTTCTGGAATAACTGGTTTATGATTTTGTCTATCGTTATATCCTCGATAATCACCGTATGATGATTTTCGTGAACCGAATATATCGTTTAATATGCTACCCATAATATATCCTTGCAAGAAGGACGGTTGGTAATTTTGACGGACAAATTCTTTGTTACTTATTTCAATTAACGTATCAGATGGTTTCTCTTTATCCTTTTGCAGGTTATAAATCTTATCAGAATAAACGAGGAACATTTGATTTTCGTCTTCTTTAGATGCTTGCTTCGGTTCTCTTTCGTTAATGAGTTCCTTCGCTACTTCAGGAACTGACCGATTGGCGGCCCTATACACGTAAGATTCTTGTTTACCTTCCTTGGCAACAGATTCAAGTGGATAACGGTCTTGAATCGACTTTGTCTGCCCGCCTTGACAACCTGATAAGGCATAACCAGCAACAACAAGTAATATAACGATAGCAAGTATAGGGATTACAAACGATTTAATCATGGTAAACAATCGGTTTGACATGATTACGCCCCCTTACGTTGCTCTTATAATTTGTACATCAGCAGGAATGATTGCTTCTCCCTCATACATCATTGTCCGACCATTTTGCCATTCAATACGCAATAATTTTCGATTATCTGATTGGAATTCCCATACGTACTGTTCTTCTGAAGCTGAGAATGGAGTTTTTCCCATAACAACAACACGTCCGTTATATTGTTCTTCCATATGGTACTCGGTATCATCCATTTCAATTGTCGTCGGAATTTCATCAATTGAATCTAAGCGACCATCAATTGGTGTATATAATTTGTAATACGTATTTTCACGATCTTCAATTTTTAAATAACGAATGTCTTTTCCATCTTGCAATGTCAAAACAATTTCCTTACGCGAATGCATACTCGTTTTCCCGATTAATTCATACATAACTAATGACACTTCAATCATATCGCCAGGAGCTAACGTTAAAAGACTCTTTTCCGGCTTCGGTGGCTCTGGGCTTTTCATTATATTTTTAATTCGTTTAAATAAACTCATGATCTACCCCTCCTTTTCTCTTTATAAACAAGCACCTAAAATTAGTGCACCAACAATATGTAATGATCCGGCTAACATCGCATGTGCAACGCTACCTTCTTTCGTACCTTCTTCTAAATCAAGACCAGACATTTTCTTTAATACAAATTCGATAAACATTTCTACCACTAATAAAATAACGAAAGAAACTGCTGAAGCAAGAAGTGCCTGCCATAAGTCATTTGCTTTCGTAATTGATTGGGATAAAATGTACCCTTGTGCAAATAATTTCATAATAAAACGAGTTGTTACAGCTGTATTTCCATTTTTAATTTCTTTTAAATCATTGTATTTTGTAAAAATTGAATCAACCCACATAATTGCAAATAAAAGTACTGCACTCGCTCCAGTCCATACAAGCATGGCAACTACATTCATCCATGTCATTGCAAAACCTCCTCTAAATATAATAGAAAACCGACATGAATATATTTAGACATGTCGGTTCATTTGTCTCTATTCTATATTATTTCTCATACTGCTTCATAATACGAGCTAATTCATCGTCAACAGCAGAATTTTTGTTTAAGCTTGCGAATTCATCATCTAATGATTTTTCTTTCTTATAAACTTCACCGCTTGCTTCTGCTTCAGCCTCTAATTGAAGAGCTTTCTCTTCCATACGGCTTAAACCAGCTTTTGCTGAGTTTGAATCAAATCCAGACATTGCCTGATTAATATTCTTTTGTGCTTTCGCCGCATTTACACGTGCTACAAGTGTTTCACGCTTATTTTTTAGCTCATTTAATTGCTTGCGCATTTCTTCTAGCTTTAGGCGCAGGTTATCAGCAGCAGCTTTATTTTGCTCGTAGCTTGCTTTATACTCATTCATTTTTTGTTCTGCATTTTGTTTCTCTTCTAATGCACGACGCGCAAGATCTAAGTTATTAGCTTGAACAGCCATATGAGCCTGCTCTTCACGTTTTTTCACAAGTGCTTCTTGCTCTTCAAATAATATTTTGAATTTCTTCTCAAGCGCGATTTGAGCTGCTACACTTTTCTCAGCTTCTTGTACATCCGCTTGCATATCGCGTAAATATTGATCAGTCATCTTAACTGGATCTTCCGCTTTTTCAATTAATGAATATACATTCGACATTGTTAAATCTCTTAATCGTTTGAATACAGACATCTAAATTCCTCCTATGATATACCTCATATTTCAAATTCACTACTTGGAAAACTGAAAAATCTCCCTTTACAGTAAAGAATATTCATTTTTACAGCCTATGTGTTTATTATAACAAAACTAATATGTCCTTACATGTTATTTCCAAAATACATCCATTATAATATGACATTCTATATACAATATTGTATTTCTAATATATTCTCATTATCCCTCTTTGAAATTAACTTACTTTTGTGCAATTTCACTAAATTACATAAGTGTAATGTTACTGTAAGCTAACTCGATAGTTGCATTCTGATATTTCTTATACACTAATACCAGAAGCAACAAACAAGCTTCTTCACTTGTAAGCAACAATACAAAAATTGTATTTAATATAAAACATATAAAAGGAGAAATCATCATGAAAAAATTAGTAGGAATCGGATTAGCAGCAGCAATTTCACTTGGAGCATTATCAGGTTGTTCTTTATTAGGAGAGAAAGCGAACGGTTTTGTACTGTACGGCTCAGAAGAACAAGTTCAGCAAATTACAGATAAAAACAAAAAAGAAGTGAAAGAAAAAGACTTCTATAAAATGAAAATGACAACATTAGATGGTAAAAAAGTTCTTGTAATGGATAAGAAAACTGGTGAGGAACTAGTGAAAAAAGAGTTACTTAGCAAAGTTGATGAAAAAGACAACACGAAACCACTTGATAAATTACCAGCTGTAACAACAGAACAAGGTGTATTATTTGCAAAAGAAAAAGTAGAAAATGCTACACTTGATGGAGCCAAATTAAAATATGAAGGCAACACAATTATCGGAAGTGGCCGTGCATATACAGATATGTATGCGATTGTCGATGACGCAACTTACAACAATGTAAAAGGTGATGAAAAATCTGTAGGTGTATTAAAATTTGATAAAGACCCAAGTAAAGAATTCCCTGGTTACAACGGCGTCGAAGCTTCTCAACTTGTAAAAATTAAAAAGTAAAACAAAAAAGCTTTGCGAAATTCGCAAAGCTTTTTTCTATTTATTATGAGCAACTTGTTCCATATCTGGACTACAAGTTTTCGACTGACATGACTTATTTAAAGAACATGCTGCGCATTTTCCTTTTTTACTTCTCTTTACAAAATTAACTAACGTGTATGCTGCATAACCAAAAATGATAGCTCCAATTATAATATTGACCATCATTATACATCTCCTTTTAGAATCCTAGTAAAGATCCAACTTGGTATATAATAAGCGTTAATACATACGCAACAACAAGCGGGTAAACGACTGAGAAAATCGTCCATTTCGCTGATCCTGTTTCACGTTTAATAACAGCCACCGTCGCTAAACATGGAACGTATAATAAAATAAAGAACATAAATGCATAAGCTGATAATGCTGTATAATGTGCTCCCATTACGTTTCCAAGCACATCTTCTTTAACTGCATAAATAATTGCCATTGTTGAAACGACAACTTCCTTCGCTAAAAATCCTGTTAAAAGGGATGCTGCAGCTTGCCACGTTCCAAAGCCGAGCGGTGCAAATAGCGGTGCGATAAATCCACCAATCATCGCTAAGTAACTGTCTCCCATATCAACACCAAATCCTGATGGACCTGCATAGTTTAATAACCAAATGATAACTGAACCACCGAAGATGAATGTACCAGCTTTACGAACAAATCCTTTTCCTTTCTCCCATGTGCTCAGCCATAACGTTTTTGCTTGTGGCACACGATAAGGAGGTAATTCAATTACGAAAATAGACTTTTCCGCTTTCAAAATCGTAAGAGACATAATTTTTGTAACTAATAACGCAAGAACAATCCCTGCAACATATAAAGAAAATACAACAGTCGCCTGACTATGCGGGAAGAATACGCCCGCAAATAATGCATATACAGGTAATCGTGCTGAACAAGACATAAATGGTGTTACTAAAATGGTAAGTAAACGTTCTTTCTCCTGTTCAATCGTTCTCGCAGCCATAATACCTGGAACGTTACATCCAAAACCGATAATCATCGGAATAAAAGCTTTTCCGTTTAAGCCGAAAAACTCCATAATTCTATCCATAACAACCGCAATTCGCGCCATATACCCTGAGTCTTCTAATAATGAAATGAAAAAGAATAGTGCAAAGATTTGTGGTACGAATACTAATACAGCACCAACACCGGCAATAATACCTTCTGTAACGAGTGCTTGAATAAACTGAGAAGCTCCAATACTTGTAAGTCCAGCCGTCACCCAATCCGTAAGCTGGCCACCAAAAAACTCATCTAACATATCAGATAAAGGTGTACCAATCCACGTAAACGTAACCTGAAAAATAAAAAACATAACTGCTAAAAAGATTGGAAGTCCTAAAATTTTATGTGTAATTAATCTATCAATTTTTTCTGAAAAAGGAATTTTCCCTTCTTTCTCATGCTTCATAACATTTGTTTTTAACTTTTCAATATACGCTTCACGAGTTTTGTAAATGTGCTCTTCTAACGTACAATCAAGTTTTCCTTCTAAGCGAGATCGAATGGCTATGAGTTCCTTATAAATTGGTAATGCTTTCATTTCTTTTTCTACTACTTCGTTATTGCTTAAAAATTGAAGTGCTAACCATCTCGGATGCTCGTAATTCACTGTCTCTAAAAGAGCAATTACTTCTCCAATTCCTTCATCCATTTGTACACCATATGAAATAAGGAATGGCTTTTTCTCTTTTTTGTCATTTTCTTTAAGAGTCGTAAGCAGTTCTTCACAGCCTTTTCCACTCCTTGCAACAACAGGAACGACTGTTACACCTAATAGTTCTGATAATCGTTTTACATCAATGACAATTCCTCTTTGCTTCGCCACATCAACCATGTTTAAACCAATTGAGACTGGCTTACCAAATTCAAGTAACTGCAACGTTAAATGCATATTTCTTTCAAACTGCGAGGAATCTACGATATTTAACATATGATTAAATTCTTCTGTTAATAGAAAGTTTGTTACAACACCTTCATCACGTGAAACTGGATTTAAATCATAAACACCTGGTAAATCAATTAATGTTCCTTGTCTATCTTTTAATTTACCAACCTTCTTTTCTACTGTTACACCGCTCCAGTTTCCTACATACTCATAAGAACCAGTAAGTGCATTAAATAATGATGTCTTCCCTGTATTCGGATTCCCTAGCAAAGCTACCTTATTCACGCTAATTCCACCTTTATCATTTTCGCGTCACAATGACGAATACTAATTAACTGTCCACGACACTCCAATGTACAAGGACCTTTAAACATCGCTTTCTGTTTCAGGCGAAGTTCGCTTCCTTCAGCAAGACCGAAAGCAGCTAGTCTACGCTTTAATAGCTGATCTAAAGACTGAATACTTTTTACTAACACTTTCTCTCCAATTTTAATATCTACTAAGCTCATAACCTTCCCCCTCAGAAGAGAATGATAATTATTTTCAAAAAAATTATACCACACCCAATTTCTCTTGTACTATACCCTTTTGCTTCATATTTATTAACATTTCGCTACAATTCTATTTCAATTATTGTCATACTGTATTCGTTTGCCATTCTCATCCATTTCGCTTACAATAAACAATAGCAAATAAAGAATCTCGTTATCACTGGGGGAGCCATGTCGCTGAGAGGGAACACTTCGTTCCGACCCTTCGAACCTGTTAGTTAATGCTAACGCAGGGATTGTGCAAACGTCCGAAATACATACCTCATTTTTATTTACGTATTTCGTATCCTCCTATGATATCTATTCTTTTTTGTACAACTTGGATTTAGGGGGAGACAACATGCGTAACACTAATTTACAAGCGATGATCGAATCTGCTATTCTTGCAGCCTTCGCCTTGGTCATCGACATTTTACCACTTTCAATAAAAATATCAGCAACAGGCGGTTCCATTTCATTTGCTATGATTCCTATTTTTATTATCGCATACCGCTGGGGCTTCAAAATGGCTTTCTTAGGGGGCCTAATTTGGGGATTATTACAAATTGTCGTAGGCGATGCCATTATCGTCACACCAATTCAAGTACTAATTGAATACTTTGTTGCTTTCGCATTCATTGGATTTGCTGGTTTATTCTATCGTCCAATTCAAAAAGCACTTTTAACTTCCAATGATAATAGCGAAGAGCAATCAAATTTAGGTAACCGTAAAGACAAACCTTCATCAAAACCAAACCAAGGAAAGAAAGTAATTGGATACATTATCGTCGCTACTTTTATCGGTAGTCTAGCTCGTTACTTCTGTCACTTTATCGCTGGTATCATTTTCTGGGGACAATATGCACCAAAAGGCCAATCGGCTTTCCTATATTCTTTAATATTTAACGGTAGTACAATGATTGGTTCCTATATTCTATGTACCGTTTTACTTATATTTTTATTTATCACTTCACCACGCTTATTCAAAAGCATCAGTGCTTATCAAATGAATACACAAAAAAAGGGCGCTTAATGAGCGCTCTTTTTTCATATCGTAATATTAATTAAAAATACAATAAATGCGCAAAAGAAAATAAATACCATTATACTTAGCCAATTGCTATGCACGGTTCATCGACTCCTTACATAACCTCATATTCTAAACAAATTATACTGATTAAAAATAAAGATTAGGTAAAGATAATATGAAAATAAATTAAAAAAGCGTAGCATGCATTATCTACGCTTTTTTCGGTAAGTAAAAGTAAAATAATACACCGTCTTCTGTATTTTTCACTCCATATTCAGCATCGTGTAATTCTAAAATATTTTTAGAAATAGCAAGCCCCAGTCCCGTCCCACCTTGTGAACGCTGACGAGCTGTATCCACGCGATAAAAACGATCCCAAATTTTATCTAATTGTTCTTCTTCAATGTGAGTACCTTTATTTTCAATACAAACTTTTATACGATTCTTCTCATCTATTGTAGAAATAATAATATCTTCTTTATTTGGTGTATAACGTATGGCATTCGTAATGAAGTTCACGATGACTTGTTCAATCCGGCCTTGATTTGCAATCACTTCAAATGAACATATATTTTTATGAACATGAAGTTCTTTTTTCTCTATTTCCACAGATAGATGTTCACATATATCTTCAATTACTGTATCAATATAAAACGAATCCTTTTTCATTTTATATGTACCAGATTCAAATTTAGCTAACTCAAGCATATCCAAAATTAAAGTATCCATTTTGTCTACTTCTCTTTCCATTGCCTGAAAATAATACTCTTTTTTATGTTCAGCTACTCCATCTTTTAAAATAGAAATACAGCTTTTCATAATACTTAGCGGTGTTTTTAATTCATGTGAAACACCAGAAATGAATTCTTTTCGCGTCCTTTCTAACTTTCTTTCCTTTTCAATATCTTCTTCTAACTGTCCAATATGGGAATGGAGTTTATTTGATAGCACATTAATATTTTTCGATAAATCCCCAATTTCATCTTTTGAAGTAATTGGTATTTTTTCTGTAAAATCTAATTGTGCTATTTTCTTCGTCGTATCATTTATTTTTAATAACGGTTTGGCAATTTGTTTTGAGTAATAGAACGAAGCTAAAAAAATAAGAACGACTACAAATGCAATGATGTAGATATAGTAATCTTGCACCATTTGTACAGCTTCATCTACGGGCTGTAAAGAAGCCATCGCATAAATATATGTTACTGATCCGTCTTTTTCTTTTATTGGTTTCATTAATAATTTATATTTTATATCATTCTTTTCATAGTCCATTGTTTGTGTTGTATATTGTATGTGTTTGTTCTCTTTTAATAATAAATCAGTTTGAAATTCTTTTATGTTATCTAAGAAGATGCCATTTTTATAAATTGGATTCACAGGACCTTTTACATCTGGTAACTGTACTTTTGTAACACGTCCACCTATGTAAACATTTGATTCTTGAGCAGCTTGCTCCTGAACAGCTGGTTTCTTTTCCTTAACAAGTTGTTCCTCAGCTGCTCTCTTTTTCTCCTCATTTAATTTACTCATTTTCTCATTAAATGCTTTTTCTAACGGTTTATTAGATCCACTTAAATTCTGCTTAGATAAAGAAAAAGAGAATGGAATAAAACTATCTTCTTTTTTCACTCCAGAAAAATAAATTTCTTGCCCTAAAAACTGCTCTGATAATTTATTATCAATTTCCTCTATATTGACGAGATTACCTAAGGGAATTTTAAATATTTGTTGTCCAAAGCTCTTTTGTTGCCTACGATCTATCGTTACTTCAAAATAAAAATCATCTGTATGTTTTAAATTCCCGTTCTTATCTAATGTCGTAATCCACGTATTATTTTCTCTTAAAAAGTCTTGCTCTAGTTTCTGAATTTCTTCTGCATTTCCTGCATAATTTAAATAATTCTTCTCAAAGGAATTTAAATTTACTTTAATATCTTCCACTTTTCGATTCGCATAATATTGTTTAAAAAATATCGTTTGTCCAATAAATATCGTCGCTAAAATCAACATACATAATGCTGTTGTAAGAGTAAATAATTTTAGTACAATTCCTTTCTTCATACATTCCCCTCAAATTTATAACCAGTTCGTACTACAGTTGTAATATACTTTGCTTTCTCTCCTAATTTATTTCTTAAATTACGAATATGGCTATTCACCGTTCGATCATCGCCAGCAAATTCATATCCCCAAATTCTTGAAATGAGTTGCTCTCGCGTTAAAACGATTCCTTGATTTTTCATGAAATACACCAATATTTCAAACTCCGTATGCGTTAAACTAACATCTGCCTCATCAACAGTAACAGTACGCGACGGAAAATGGACATGGATGCCATGAATCGATAACGTATCATCTTCGTTCTCTAAAGGTTTCTTCGATGCTTTTCTACTTTCTAATAATCGTTTCGCTCTTGCTAATAAAATTGGAGGACTATACGGCTTCGTCACATAGTCATCTGCTCCAAGTTCAAAACCAAGTAACGTATCGTCTTCATCTACGCGCGCCGTCAGCATAATAATAGGCACCTCGGACGTCTTCCTAATCCTTCGGCAAACAGACCATCCATCGAGTTCTGGCAACATAATATCTAAAATAACTAAATCAACCTCTTCTTCTTCAAATACAACTAAAGCCTCTTTCCCGTCCCTCGCTTCAAACACTACATATTGTTCACTTAAAAAATAATCTTTTAATATTTCACGTAATATGTCTTCATCTTCAACAATTAAAATGTTTTTTGACATAACTTATATATCCCCCTCTCGCTTTCAGAAACTATAATTTCACTTTGAATAACTGCCAGTTAACTTCGCCTCGATAATATATCTATCTGGTGCATCCCCTATATAATCAAATGGGTAACAAGTTGTCAGTGTTAATATCGGTTCTTCTTTTTTTATAATAACAGTACGATCATCCGCATGAGTAATCCATGTCTTTTGAATTTCATATGTGTACGTTTTATTATCATACTCTAAAACAAGGGTATCCTTTTCTTTCAACTCTTCTAAATCTGTAAATACAGTATCTCGATGTCCACTCAGTACAGTATGTCCCCCTCCAGATGGAGTTGTCGTTAAATCACTAACGAACATACCCACTCCTTTTTTCAAAGTCGTATCATCTGCTCCCCAATATATAGAAAACTTCTTCTTTATTTTCGGTATGTTTAACATCGCTACCTTTTCTCCTTCTTTATGTTCTGTTTGAGAAGAAGGCACTTGAGAAGTTACAGGTGTTTCATGAGAAAGTTGAGTATCTTGTATATTTTTAAGGCTCTTTATTTCTTCTGCCGTTAATTGCCCGGCAGAGCTTTTTCCTTTATACCATTCCACAGCGTAATAGGACCCCATGAATAGGCCTATAGCCATCAATATGATACCGATATAATTAAGTAACTTCATTCTTCATCCCTCCATGCCAAAAATGGTAGGAGTAACCTACCATTTTTAATATATGAAATTATCCCATTCTTTATAGGAAAATATTTTATTTATGCTTTAATCTTATTGCGACGATTCAAACCAAATAATGTACCTACCGCTACAAGACATGCACTTAATCCCATCATTACTACATTATTTGATGCTGTATTTGGTAATTTTTCACCTTGTACAACTGGCTTTGCTTCTTCTTTTTTAGCTACTTCATTCTTTTGCTCGGCTTTTATCGCTGCTTCTTTTTTAGCCATATTGTTTTTTAACTGTTCTTGCGCTATTCTCTTTTTCTCTTCTTCACTTTTTTTCTCAGCTTTTATTGCTTCCTCTTTTTTAGCCATATCATTTTTTTCTTGTACTTGTGCCGCTTGCTTTTTCTCTACTTCACTTTTTTGCTGTTCCTTAATTGCTTCTTCTTTTTTAGCTTTATCCTGTTGTACTTGCGCTTCTTCTTCCTTTGTTACTGTTCCAGTATCCGCACTCGCTACTGAAGAATATCCTACTGTTAAAAGTGCCATTGCACAAATTGGTAATAGTTTCTTTTTCATTTTCACTCTCTCCTTATATTTTATTCACATCAACTCGCATCGGATGTATTACTAGAATAAGCAAGAGATATAAATATAAGATGCAGATGAAATATATTTCATTTAAAGATTTCATTGTAGAAAAAGAAAAAAACATCGCAATATGTACGATGTTTTTTTCGGGTGTGTGTCTCAATTATTTACATGTTACTTTCGCGTGATTTGGAAGTAGAACGGGCCGGAGCGATAACTAATTGTCTCGGCTCAGTTTTCTTGAAGTGATTTTTGACGTTACACTTACGACGTTGAACAACCCACGCTTTAATAGGGTTTGTTAAAATAATCTTTTGCTCTTCGTTAGGGGCCTCTTCTTCAAACCTACAACTCTCGCTCCATTTATTCCATTTCATTGTAAATTTAGAAGAAGAATGATCATCTTCACGATCAAACAAGTGCAAAAAATCCATTTTTCCATCTAGCATTACGGTGTTACTAGTCGCTAAAAAAGAAAAGGTCGTCCAACGTTTCTCCATGCCCTCCTACTCCTTTTTCACATATAGAGTGCCTAAAACTTAATTTACCTAAAATATGCTTGCCTTTTACCTTACACCCATAGTTTATCCAAAATGCTCTTATGCAACTATCGATTTGCCTTACAACTACCTTACATTTTTGTAAGAAACAAAAAAACCTTCACTCTATATAATGAAGGTTTCTTACTTTTTATCTATATGATCTCTCATATCATCAAGTCCAGCTTCTTTTAGCTGCGACATCATACCGTGCGAAATTGCTCCTAACACTAAAGTCATTCCAATTAATGAAATACGAATCGCAGGTACATCAATTACGTAAGCCAACAGGCCAAGAACAATTGTTAAAAGTAATGCTTTTATAAATGTTACACTTGTGTACTGTTTCTTCTTCATCATATTCACCCTTTATGGAAGCGTTTTCTTAATATACTTAGTATATCATATCATCAGATGATTTTGTCGTTATCTTTGTAAAAAATTACTATCTCCTTTGACTTTTTCTATTCTATCCTTTACAGTCGAAATGTTCATAAGTTTTACACTGTAGGAGGATTACAATGAATATTGAAATAAAAGACACTTTAATTTCTGAAGAACAATTACAAGCAAAAGTTAAAGAATTAGCACTTCAAATCGAACGTGACTTTGAAGGAGAAGAAATCGTAGTTATCGCAGTATTAAAAGGTTCATTCGTATTTGCTGCTGATTTAATTCGTCACATCAAAAATGATGTAACAATTGACTTTATTTCTGCATCTAGCTACGGAAATCAAACAGAAACAACAGGAAAAGTGAAACTACTAAAAGATATCGACGTAAACATTACTGGGAAAAACGTAATTGTTGTAGAAGATATTATCGATTCTGGTTTAACACTTCATTTCCTAAAAGACCACTTCTTTATGCATAAACCAAAAGCACTCAAGTTCTGTACATTACTTGATAAGCCAGAACGTCGTAAAGTAGACTTAACAGCTGAATATGTTGGCTTCCAAATTCCAGACGAATTCATCGTTGGATACGGTATCGACTGTGCGGAAAAATATCGTAACTTACCATTCATTGCTTCAGTTGTAACGGAATAATCGTATAACTTAAAAAATCGATAGTACATAAAATGTATATCGGCGATTTTCAAAATATATCGACCGTAACTCAAATTATATCGGCGATTTTTTAAATATATCGACTTACCGACAATAACTGACAATCTTAGCGCCCAATTAATAGGGAGAAGCTGTTCTAAAATACATGGGAACAGCTCCTTTCTTTCCATTTACAAACTACAGGGAGAGATGAAATATGACAAAGACAAAATTTGAAAAAGTACTCCTCATCGTAAATCCGAAAGCTGGTCAAGGTGACTTACATACAAATTTAACGAAAATCGTACCACCTCTTGCCGCAGCTTTTCCTGATCTACATATCCTTCATACGAAAAAACAAGGTGATGCAACAAAATATTGCCAAGAGTTTGCTAGTAAAGTAGATTTAATTATCGTCTTTGGTGGTGATGGAACAGTATTTGAATGCACAAATGGCTTAGCACCTCTCGAAACTAGACCTACACTTGCAATCATTCCAGGCGGAACTTGCAACGACTTCTCTCGCACACTTGGTGTTCCGCAAAACATTGCAGAAGCGGCAAAACTTATTACAAAAGAACACATAAAACCAGTTGACGTTGCAAAAGCAAACGGACAACATTTCTTAAACTTCTGGGGCATTGGACTCGTATCTGAAGTATCAAACAATATTGATGCAGAAGAAAAAGCAAAGCTTGGTAAAATCGGTTACTACTTAAGCACAATTCGAACTGTCAAAAATGCTGAAACATTCCCAGTAAAAATCACTTACGATGGACAAGTATATGAAGACGAAGCTGTCCTTGTCATGGTTGGAAATGGTGAATATCTTGGTGGTATTCCATCCTTTATTCCAAACGTAAAATGTGATGACGGAACACTTGATATTTTTGTAGTCAAATCAACAGGTATTCAAGCATTTAAAGATTACATCGGAAAGAAACTATTTGAAGACTCAAATGAAAATGACATCTTCCACGTAAAAGCGAAATCCATTCATATTGAAACGAAAGAAGAAAAAGAAGTAGATACAGATGGAGAAAGTTCGCTTCATACACCTGGTCACATTGAATTATTACCAGGACACTTTACGATGATTTATAATCCTGCGGTTGTGTAATAAAAAAACGAGTGCTAGCACTCGTTTTTTCTCTTCTAATCTAGTTATATTGTTGGATCATTTCCTCTATTTCTTTAACTCTCTCTAAAGTAATTCCATTTCTTTGTTCGATCGCTAAAGGATGCTCGGTTGGCTCTAATTCAACATACGGTGCCATTCCTACTTCTCTTATATGTACATTTGTTTTTAAATTTAATGTTTCTGGATAAACTGGTATTTCTACAGATAACCAACCAAAATAAGGATCACTATTTTCTCGGCCTCTCTCATCCCACTTTTCTAATACTTCATCATAACTTTCTTTACTAAGTGATACCCACACAGTCCAAATAAAATTTTCGTGGTAATCAATGATAGGAATCTCTAAACATCCTCTAATAAAATAATGTTCATCATCCATTACACAAAGATCTGATGTTAAATGGAAGCGTTCCTCTCTTTCATGGGGCGCTACCTCGTAATAATAATATGGTGCTTCACTTCCGTAGCATAGAGGTAGTGCAAAACGATGCATTTGTACTTTTTCTCCGGATTTTCTTCTTCTTTTCATTTGTTATTCTTTCTCCTATCCTTTTCAGTCACAATCAAACTCCACCCAATTTTTCCAATGCGTATTAGCATTTTCAGTCACAATAACACTTGGATCTTTCTTCTCTATTGCAGCGGCTACTGATTGGAAGAATTCATTTTCACTTACTTTTTCGTCTTCAACATGTTTCCATTCTTCCGTTTCATACGCTACTTCCCAGTCGCCTTCTAAACCGAACTCTTCTAAAATTTCTTCTTTATCCCACCACAATAATTTTTGAGCTTCTTCATTAGTAGCAAGCATACGCATAAAGTATGTTGGATAATGTTCTGTCGTTTGTACTTCTATTCCATTATTTATATAATCCTCTTCTGTAAATTCATATTCAAAATGATGCTCGCGAATTTTCAAACTTCCTTTATAAATATTCGGTATAAATTCACCTTCATCATCAAACAACTCATAATCGCCATTATTTAATTGTAAAATGCAATCATCACCCATTGAATGAGTAATTCTATCGCCATATACTTGAATATCATTACATACACCTAATGAACCTACACCAACAATTTGAAACACCATTAGCCAATCCTTAGCATCTTTAAAGAAAAGAGAAAATTTCACTTGTGAAATATCCATATATTCATTATCAAAGGCAGGAAATTCATAGTTACTTTGCTTTTTATCTAATAGTTTTAAAATATCTTTTTGCATATGTATCATCTTCACCCCGATATAAACAAAAATATTTTTTTAATTTCACTAGAGTATAACATAACCATACTTACCTGTGACGTTCTAATAAAACTACTAAAAAATAGAAGAATGGCTTGTTTGCATACTCTAGTTCTTTTTATGTACAATGAAGGAAAGAAGCACCTTCATATAAGGGAGAGGACAAACTTTGTTCAACCAACAGTTAGTTAATTTACGCATTGATTTTGCATTTAAACAATTGTTTGGTACGAATGGTAGCGAAGATATTCTAATTGCATTTTTAAATGCTATGTTACAAGAGTCTTTAGAGTCGCCCATTGCTTCTCTACAACTAGAAGATCCACATTTACACAGGGAATATGAAGAGGATAAGTTATCTATTTTAGACATTTCAGCGACATTAGACACAGGAACAAAAGTCAATGTAGAAATACAACTCAATAATAATCACGATATGGTTAAACGCAGTTTATATTATTGGGGAAGACTATACACATCTCAACTACAAAAAGGGATGCCCTACAGTGCACTTCACAAAACCATCACCATAAACTTACTAAACTTCGTAATGTTTTCGGAACACCCAGCCTTCCAAACAACAAGCATATTATGGAATACACAACAACAAAAACTCCTGAGTGACGACATTGAAATCCACATTATAGAAATTCCAAAGTTAACTGAACAATGGCATGAAGAAAAAGTAAATCCGTGGAAAGATCCATTTGTTCGTTGGCTTTTATTGCTTTCAGCAAATGAGGATGAGCACTTAACTAAACTATTGGAGGATATTGCTATGAACCAAGACCCTATTTTACAAAAAGCGATAAATAAATGGGAACGTATGAGTCAAGATTCATCTTTCCGACAAGCCTATGACGCAAGGGAGAAAGTTTTAATGGATGAAGCAGCAAAATTCGCCCATGCAGAGACAGAAGGAATAAAAAGAGGAATGGAACAAGGGATGAAACAAGGAATTAAAAAAGGCATTGAAAAAGGCATTGAACAGGGCATTGAACAGGGCATTGAACAGGGCATTGAACAAGGTCGAAAAGAAGGAGTTCAGCAGGGAAAAATTCAAATGATTAAAAATATGTATGATCTTGGTATACCACTTGAAACGATTGCTAAGGCAAGTAAATTAAGTTTGCATGAGATTGAGCATATTTTAGGACATAAATAGTGATAAAAAAAGAGCTTGAATAGTTTCAAGCTCTTTTTTATCAACTCTCCTCAATATCATCCAATTGAGTCTTATAACATTCATCACACTCTGGCCTCGTAGGAAGAATTCCTCTTTCATCAGGTAATAAAACCCTCAAAACTTCTCGATCCATCTCTACGAAAGACTTCATAATAATGGGATATCCTTCAATAATATTCGTATACTCAATCCCTTGTTCAAACTTTTTTCCGCTCTTTATTTCTTCTATTATGGTACAAAAAACACTATGCGCGGCTTCAGGATCCATATTTAATGCTATTTGTAAATCTTGATGATTAAAGTTATCTCTTAGACCATGCGTATGATAATTAGCATGGATGCCATCAATATCTTCTGCTAATATGCTATGCATGTACCATCCATACTCTTGTAGCATGTTTTCTTCCCATTCATCTGCATCCTCTTCTAAATCTTCATCAAACAAATTCGGATCATACCACACGTCCTCGTAATCTCCAGCAATTAAAAATCTCCAACCAGGTGGTAACCCTAAATACTTCTTTATTTCAGGTGCCCATTCATCAATATGTTGAACGTGTAAAGGAAGAAAGAAATCTTCTTCTGTCCCCATTTCTTCACCAGCCCAAATGTACCAACCTGTCGTTCCGTTTTCTATAGGCATTCGTAACCCATTAATCGGAGCGATACCATCTTTCACATTTTGCGCTATTCCTAATTTCAAGTCATTCGGAGATTCTACATACTCCGCTTTATATTTATCACATATACTCCTCTGTTCTTTTATGTATGTTTCCATCCTTTTAGCACACTCCCCAATTTTTGAAAGATAGATTTCTTTGCCGAAGCACTCTCTAACTTCCATACCCCACACGGATTATAAAATGGATCCTCTTGTTCATAACGATTATCTATATAATGAGATAAAAGATACACTGGAGCATCTTCTGTGAAACTAATTGTATCTCCATCTTTCAAATTAGGTTTTTCCAATATATTATGTAGGTTAAAATCATTTAATAAATCTACAGCTACTTCCGGATCTATCCCTCCGTCTAAAACAACGTCTGGTAGATTAAATGCTTGCATTCCACATGAATAGTAGCCGTCCTCTTCATCTCCAACTAAAGTTACAAGGTGCGAATACATCGGGAATATTTCCTTATCCTCTGCAAGCTCTTGCCATTCTTCTTTCGAATAAGCCATACCTGCTGTTTCAACTTTTAAAGCAAGTCCACCTGCATTTAAAAGTTCCATTCCTACATCAATTACTTCTTGTAATCTCTCTGTATCGTCAACTTTTGCAATAACATACACTGTATAAGTATGCTTCTCCAACTCCTGAAGCAATTCTTCATCAAAACGCTCACCACCTGCATAGAAGAAAGCCTCTCTCAAAGAAGGGTCTTGTTCATATATATCAATTTCAAAGCCAATCTCTTTCTCCTTATGGTGCATAACATTTCCCGCTAATATATAGTTACTTTTACTCACAACTTCTTGTATTAATTCTGTTCTATCTTTCCATAAACCAGGTACTCCAATAACGATTTGTGTCTCCATCATATGCACTCCACTTCTCATCTATTTTCAATCTATTCTTTCAATCTTCCAAACTAAATTAGCTGGGATATCTTTCTCTAAGAAGGTTAACATCCATACAGTTTTTCCTTTATCGTTCATCAGCAGTACTTTATGGTTTAACTTCCAAGCCACTTTACTAACATGATCAAACATCTTATACATATCTTCTTCTCTAATAAGCTTTTCCTTTTTGATTAACCGCCTCGTTCTATACTCTCTTATTTCTAAGTACACGTCAGCATAAGCCACTTCATGCTGACATGTTATATTACATACGTATTTTTTATTCGGACTACTCTTTTTTATATATACGAACTCGTTTCTATAATTCAATTCTAGTATCTTATTCTTCACTTTTTCTAACTCTTCTATATCCCAATCATATTTCACAGCTAAACGCTTCATTTCCGCATGAACGATTTGAAGGGCTAATTCTTTTTTCTCTCTATCTGATAAATATGGAAAATCCCTCACACTCCCATATTCCACAAAAGCATTCATATATTCAGGGAAAATTCGATATTTCTTCTCCCACTCATCGAGTAATGAAATATCATCCACACAATGAATCAAAATACCTTTCTCATACTCCATTCTTAACTTTGGCATATGTCGACAATATAAAGAAGTAATACAGCTCGTCTCTTTACCAAAAGAGATATCTTCATCGTAGTTGCTTGTAGATGCTAACTGTAATGTCTCAGTGCTTCTAGTATGCTCTTTTACTTTTAGAAAACTCAATTGTATATCTCTTATAACCGGCATTTGCTCTCTCCTCTTCGCAATACAACTATGAAACATCTTTGTTAATACGCCTTAATCAATTTCAAGCCATCCCATTCCCATAGAAAGAAATAACAGCCCGATTACAAAAAAGAGACCCCCAGTTAAAAAATAGAACGGTGCTCCGTGCAATGGATCACTAAATAACTCTATCAAATTTCCAGCTACTACTTTCCATTTCTCTTTCTTTGAATTTTTTTCTTTTATTTCTTTAACAAATCGATAGATACTTATACTAATCAAAATAATTCCTATTAATAGGCATCCTACTATGATTAAAATCTCCAAATATAACACTCCATGTGTACATTTATATTTATTTTCGTTTACATACTATTGTTATTCATAATCCATTTTAGCTAATAAACAAACGAAAGAGAACTAGGTGGATTAATGTTTACTTAAAAATAAAAAGTCCGAAACTATATAAAGTGATTTCGGACTTTTTATTTTTAAAATATTAAATTACATTTCGAACAAAAAGGAGCTGAATTTCCTCTTCTAATTTTCGTATCACATTTTGGACAATATACATATCGTTCCTCTACCTTTTGTCGTTCTATCATGTGTAAGGATACTATTTTCATACTGCACATAATTCCAATTAAGATAAGGCTAAAAATGAGTAGCACAACGCTCTTCCTTCCTTAACTACTTACCTATATTTTACCATTAAATAAAGATAATTTTATACTTATAATCCTATCTTGTCCTTCATACTGGAAGAAACTTTCTTTACTTCTATTTACTCATCAGCGTGATTCTTTTTTGTCTATATAAATAAAGAATACCTGTAACTATAAAAACAATCACGCCAAAATACACGCCATATTCTATCGCGATCGCTACAATACTTTCAATATGTTTTCCAAATAAAGCACCGAGCACAAAGTAAACGAGTGTCCAAACAAATCCTGTCGTATAAGAATACAAAGCATACGTCTTAAATGACATGTTATTCATTCCAACTAAATACGGTACGATATGTCTTACAACTGGTATGAAGTAACTTGTGACTAACGCATAATGACCATACTTCTCTACCATTTGTTGAGATTTCAAAAGATATTTCGCCTTTTTCTTTTTCATTAGCTTATCAAGTACTTTCGTACCAAATATTTTCCCTAATATATAGCCTAAAGAAAGCCCAGATACAACACCTAAATATGTTAATAAAAATGCAGGAATGACACTTAATATCCCTAGTGAAGATACAAAGCCACCACTCATTACGATCATTTCGTCTGGAATTGGCATACCAATAATACCTAACCATAAACAGAAAAATAATGCCCAATAACCGTATTGTTCAATATAAGATAATAATTCATGTAATTCCATTATGCATATGCTCTCCTTAGCTCTTTTTTACAGCTAAAGACATACGCTGGTGGGAAATTGAGCCACACTTTCTCTAGCGTAATTTCAGGAAAGAAGTGCTGTATAAATCCTTTTTTCACAAGTGAATATTGAAATGTAATAAATTCACCATTCTCATGTATCCCTTCCATTACATTGTTTAAAATACGCTTTGAAACTTCTTCTGGTAAAGAGGTAAAAGGTAATCCCGATAAAACGTAATCCACGCATTCTATATTGAGATCTTCTATATACTTTTTTATATTTTCGGCTGAACCGTGTACAACAATGACGTTCTGCTCATCTTTAAATTTTCTCTTTAGCTCCTTGCAAAACACTTCATTAATTTCAATAAGAAGAAATATTGTTTCCTTCTTCTTTCTCTTCATAATTTCTTTCGTAAAGACTCCTGTACCAGGACCTAACTCTACAATGCATTTCGCTTTATTAAAATCAATTACATCTACCATTTTCTTTGCTAATATTTTTGAACTTGGCGCAATTGCACCAGTATGTTTCGGATGTTTAATAAATTCATGTAAGAATGTTATGAGTTGCATATAAACCTCTCCTCATTCGTTCAATAGTTTTTAACTTGTTTCTAAGTATAACTATTATTTCTTAACAAAAATTGAGGAGATTTCTTAAGATTTTATGAAGAATAAAAAAACAGCTATCGTCTCTAGCGATAGCTGTCCCTTATTACTTCGCACTCACGATCTTATAATAAGAACGAACCGTTAAGAAGTAATATCCAATATAAATCGCGCCGTATACTCCAATACTAATGAGAAGCGGAATCATAATTTCAAATGGTAATATATTTGACAAACCTTTTAGTGCAAATAAACTGTGTAAAATACCAATAATTAATGGAATAGCAAAGATAAAGCTCACTTGTTTTGCGATAGCTCTCTTCATCTCTTGCTTCGTTACACCAATTTTATGAAGAACAACGTAGCGATCACGGTCAGCACTTGCTTCTGTTAATTGTTTAAAGTAAATGATTGAGCCTGTTGCTAATAGGAATACTAATCCTAAGAATAACCCAATAAACATCATTAAGCCTGTTGTTTCAAGCCCCATTTGGAATCCTGTATAGAAATCGTTAAATGGTTTTAAAACTTCTGATTCTCCAGCTGGCATAATGCTTGCTAATTTTGCTGTTAACTCTTTACTATTTCGCTCACCTTTTACATCAATATTTTTTACAGTACGCGTTTCGTTTACTTGTTTCACTTGCTCATATGTTTTATCAGGAACGATTACAAATAGTTCATTTAAATTTGTAAGGCTTCTATTATTTACACCTTTAATTTTTAATTCTTTTGACTCGTTTCCAACAGGGAATACAGCTGTATTTCCTGTATAAAGAGGACCAAAATCAAGTTTCTCAATATATAAGCTATCATATACGAAAGCTTCATTCGCACTTAAATTTACAGGTTCTACATCTAAATGTTTCACAAGTGTATTAAAGCTTGATTGAGAAATAAGCTGGTACTGATTCGTAACATTATAGTGTGTGTTCAGAACTTGATCAGCTCTTTCACCTTTAAATGTTCCCTTCACAGGAATCATTTCAACTTCTGATTCATATGTGACTGGGTGATTATTCTTCTCTCCAGCAAGTATTTCATTTACTTTTTTATCTAATGCTGCATCTTTTTTCTCATAGGAATAACTATACGGCGCAGCAACTTTTGATTGCGTAAATGTGTTGTAATACATCGTAACTGACGTACCAACCGCTGTTAATGTAACTGCACTTAAAATAGCGATTGTCGCCAGTGATTTCGCATTTCCTTTAATACGATATAGTAACTGCGATGTCGTTACCATATTCATACCATTATAAAATGCTGACTTATTATTTCTTGCACGTTTCAATACAAATACTGTGAAGAACATGAACAGTAAATAAGTCCCTGCTACTGTCGCTAATAAAATATATAATGCAACGACCATAAAGTCTGCATACATAACTGCTTTCATGTACATTAATGCTAAAAAATAACCTGAACCGATTAAGAAAACTGAAATTAATGCCATGATGACAGATCCTTTTGGCATTGCTTCTCCTTCACGTTCTGCACGGAAAAGTTCAATTAACTTAAAGCGATAAATTAAACGATATCCTTGAAGTGATGTATATAAAATAATCACAAAGAAAATAATTGCTGTATCAATAATGGCAGCCACCGGTACTTCAAAATGAACGTTTAAATTTAATCCCATCATATTTACTAATAACTCAAGGAATAATTTTGAAAGGACACTACCGATCGCAATCCCAATTACTAATGACATTAATCCCATTAACATATTTTCATAAAAGAGCATTTTACCAATTTGTCTTTTCCGAATACCTAGTAAAGAATATAATCCAACTTCTTTTTTACGTTTACGTGTAAAGAATCCGTTCGAATATATAATAAACACTGCTACGAAAATGATAAGCATCACACTGGAAACTTGAAACGCACCGCTAATCTTTTTAGAAGCTTCTGCTGCTTTTTCCATTTGTGAATTATATTGCAGTGCTTTAAATGTAAAATAAATAACGATACTAAAAATCATAGATGCAAAATATACAAAGTAGTCTTTAAAGTTCCGCTGTATGTTGCGGAGGGCAATGCTAGATAAGGTCATCAGCCATACCTCCAGAAATAGAAGACATTACGTCAACAATTTTTTGGAAGAACTGTTTACGCGTCGATTCACCGCGGTGTAATTCTTTATAGAGTTCACCATCTTTAATGAAAATAACTCGTTTACAATAACTTGCTGCAAATGCATCGTGCGTTACCATTAAAATTGTTGAGTTATCATATTCATTTAACGACTTCATACTTTCAAGTAAATCTGTTGCAGATTTAGAATCAAGTGCTCCAGTTGGCTCGTCTCCGAAAATCATACTTGGATTCGTAACAATTGCACGCGATGCTGCACAGCGCTGCTTCTGCCCACCAGATACTTGATATGGGAACTGACTTAAAATATGATCAATACCGAATTTCTTTGAGATTTCAAGAACGCGGCGATCAATCTCACTCGCTTTCACCTTTGATAACGCAAGTGGTAAAGCGATATTCTCTTTCACCGTTAACGTATCTAATAAGTTATAATCTTGGAAAATGAAACCTAAATGATCACGGCGGAATAACGCTAACTTATCATCATTCATCTTTACAATATCTTTTCCATCAATTAAAATTTCACCGTTCGTCGCATTATCAATTGTAGAAAGAACATTTAGTAAAGTCGTCTTACCAGAACCAGAAGGTCCCATAATTCCAACGAACTCACCTTCTTTTACTTGTAAGTTAATACCTTTTAACGCTGCAAATTTATTCCCACCCGTGTCGTACACTTTTTCAATATTTTTTGCTTCTAACACTGTTTTCATCTCGACATCCCTCATTTCTTCTATTCTCTATTTTCAACTATATACACTCTCTACTCTTGCCACTATCGATGTTTCTTACACAAACATGACAGTTATGTAAGACGCATAAGTAAAGATATAAAAATTTAACCTACTGAACAAAAGTACTTTGTTACTATAACATTGGGATATCATACCATCCATTCATTCTCCTTACAGGAACATTACAATTTTGTAAGGTTAAAAATGTCCCCTACAAAGTTGTGCACGAAATGTCGGATGGAGCTATTTCGTTCCTGCTATTCTATGTACAGAGGAGGTCATAATATGGATTCACTTAAAAATATGAATACTGCAATGCGCTATATTGAAGATAACCTTACGAATGAAATTGATTTTAAAGAAGTTGCGAGGCTAGCTCTCTGTTCTGAGTATCACTTTAAAAGAATGTTTTCGTTTTTAGCAGGTATATCACTATCTGATTATATTCGCTGTAGACGTCTTACTCTTGCTGCCTTTGAACTAAAAAATAGCAATGCAAAAGTCATTGATGTCGCTATAAAATATGGCTACAACTCACCAGATTCATTCGCTCGTGCATTTCAAAACTTGCACGGTATAACACCTTCTGAAGCCCGAAATAGTAGCCGTTCTTTGAAAGCTTATTCACCAATGACCTTCCAGTTATCCATTCAAGGAGGAAATGAAATGAACTATCGAATTGAAGAAAAAGAGCCATTTCGAATTATAGGTATTACAAAACGAGTACCAATTGTTTTTAACGGTGTAAATGAAGAAATTGCTTCTATGTGGAAAAGTTTAAACCCAGAGTCTATTCAAACATTAAAGTCCCTTTCAAACATTGAACCTACTGGAATTATTAGTGCTTCTACTAATTTTTCTGAAGGAAGAATGGAGGAAAAAGGCGAACTCGATCACTATATTGGAGTAGCCACAACAAAGGATTGTCCAGAGGAGTTTAAACAGCTTGAAGTTGCTGCTTCAACATGGGCTATATTCGAAGCTGTCGGTCCATTTCCTGATGCACTACAAAATGTATGGGGACGTATTTATTCTGAATGGTTCCCTTCTTCGAACTATGAACTAGCGGAAGGACCGGAGATATTGTGGAATGAAAGCAAAGACGTATCCTCTCCGAATTTCAGAAGCGAAATATGGGTACCTGTTTTAAAAAAGTAATATAAGAGTCTAACCTTTTCAAAATAAAGAAGCTACTCTTCCTTTTTAAAGGAAAAGCAGCTCCTTTATTTTATACTTCTTCTCGACTCGTTCTTATACAAGAAAATAGTAATAATCGTAAGCACTATAATAACTGCAAAAGTAAATACTCTGTAGTTCGAGATAGTAGCAGTACCAATTAACAAGGCAGGTATAACCGCCACAATTAAGCCACCAAACATACCAACAAACGATCCTATACTTTGTTTTACTACTTGAGTTTCTGATACCCAATCATAATAACCAAATCGATTATTAATGAAAATCCCCCATACTGCTGAAAATAATGAATATGTTATCGGTGTTATTACGATGAAAAGAGAGCTCCAAACATCTAGCTTTAACCCGATTATCAGTAATACAGCACTAATAAGTGATGCAGGTATACTCAATGAAAGATTCATAAGAATTTTACTATCATAAATCATCTTTGGCGCTATAGGCAATGATTTAATAATCCATACATTTTTTCCTTCTAAAGACAATGACACACATGTTGTACATGTCATCGAAATCGCTGCTGCAATAGCAAATGGAGCAATCTTTTGCAACAGGGGCTCAATTCCAGGATACGCTATTAATTGGCTTGGTCCTACTACAACTATAGCTAGCGAGAAAGCTAGCGCCATCACGACTCCCATTCCACTATTTATGACATACACTGTAGAAGAGAAGAAACGTTTCAGCTCTTTTTTATACAATGCGACCAATACACTCTCTTTTTTCATGCTATTAATCTCATAATTTGAAAGCATATGATAAGTGGTGATCCCTGTGTTTATTTGCTTATATTTTAACGAAAGTATTTTTACAAAAAGATAATACCAAATCACTGATATCCCCACGAATAAGATGAAAGCTACCATATCAGCATTAACAATTGCTTTTTGAAACATGTTAGCTAATGGATACACTTTAGTTAATTGCTCCGAAACAATTGCACCAATTCCGTTCATATCATTAAGGCTATATTGAGCATTTCCGTTTTTTAGCATAAAGGAACCGAATGTAATAATTACTATAAAACTTAAAATCGTAGTTATTTTATTCGTATTTTTAAATTTAGAAGCGATTGCCGTAATCGAAGCTCCAAAGATTGCTGCGATTGTTGTTGGGATTAAAGATGCTATAAACATACTGATGAACCACATAAAGTAAAAAGAAACTGATGGATTTTCATGTATGCAATACACAACTCCCATTGGTAGCATGATTATGATTGAAAAGATTGTATTCAGCAAGTATAAATACAAAAACCTACTTGCAATAACAGTACTTACGCGAATCGGCAATGACATTAAAAAGTCGTAATCCTTAAAAGCAAAAATTTCTCCATTTGCCTTAAATATAGTGAAAAACAACGTTAATACACTGCTAATAACTAGTGCATAGACGGGAATAATTTCACTAATTCCTATTTTTATCAATCCATATGCCGAAGCTCCGCAATATAACATTAACATGACACCAACTAGAGCAATAGATACTGTCAGCAAAATCTTATTCTGCTTCTTTCTCTTATCTTTTTCGTATTTAAAGGTGTTTAAACCGAGCTGCGTTATCAACCGAATTTTCAAAAGACCTAAACTATTAGTATTCATTAGCAAGCTCCTTCATAAAGAGCTCTTCCAATGAGCCTTCCTTTATTAAAGAATTTACTTCTCCTGAAAGTGCTAATTTCCCTCTATTAATCATTGCTACTTTATTACATAACTTCTCAGCTACATCTAAAACGTGTGTAGAAAAGAAAATCGCACTTCCTTTTTCACAAAGCTCTTTCATAATACCTTTCAATACTACGGCTGCCTTTGGATCAAGACCAACGAAAGGTTCATCTAAAACTAATAATTTCGGTTTATGTAAAACCGCCGATATAATCGCTACTTTTTGTTTCATACCGTGTGAATAAGAAGATATTAAGTCCCCTAAGTACGGTGTAATCTCAAAAGCATCCCCATACTTCTGTATCTGTTCTTCCCGATCCCTCGCAGGCACTTTAAACACATCCGCAACAAAGTTCAAATATTGAATTCCTGTTAATTGCTCATATAAATCTGGATTATCAGGAATATACGCCATTACTCTCTTACATGCAATCGGATCCTTTTTTACTGAATGTCCATCAACAAAAATTTCACCCTCTTCAAAATCTATAACTCCTACTAACGACTTAATTGTTGTACTTTTCCCCGCACCGTTATGTCCAATAAATCCAAAGATATCCCCTGCTTTAACAGTAATATTCAAATGATCAACTGCTTTCTTACCGTCTTTATATGTCTTGCTAAAATTTATAATTTCTAACATGTAAATCCCCCCAAATCACCTTTTCGATTGAATTTTCAGACCTTAAAACGAAAAATTTACTCAGTGAGCTTTTCATTATTCCCACTGAGTATTAAAATCTCTTAACACATAGAAACTATAAATATAAAATTTGACTAATATAGCTCACATTTGTATTTCTTTTTTATACAAAACGTAAGAATATAAATTCGTTATAATGACAGCAACTACTATAATCCCAAGCATCATATAAGTTCTCCAATCAGCCGGAGCGAAAACACTTATAATCATAATAATTCCTAACGCCACAAATACTTTTCCGCTAAACCGATGTGTTTTCCGCCATACTTCTTCATTACTTAACGTCCATGGATTACGCATCCCAACAAAAAAGTTTGGCTTACACTGTGGTAAATAATTACCCATTACTAAAAATAAAACACCAACTAATAATTCAGGCACCCGATTAATGAATAAGTTATATCCTAATCCACTTGTAATAATATCTATATTTCCTACAAATAGTAGCAATAGTACACCATTATTCATCATCATAAAGGCTTTAGAAAATTTCTCGTAATTTGCTTTTCTTGGATCAATCTTTGGTATCACATTTAGAAATATATATAATGCAATCATAATTCCGACCATAGAAATCATTCCGTAAAATTTAGAAGAATATCCATCTACCTTACCGCCGCTCCAATGCGTTGCAATTGTATCCGGCAAATGTGGCCAAGCAAACGCCCAAGCTAAACAAGTTATAACAATTAATAAGATTGCAAAAAGATGTTTTTTCATTTCCCCTCTTCCCCCTTATTCGTAAATGTAAACACCCAAGTTAATAAATCTTGAAAGACAGTTGTGTTTAAAGAGTACACAACAAATTGCCCTTTCTTTTCATCTTGAATAAGTTCAGCATTTTTAAGTGCGCTTAAGTGGTGTGAAATACTTGGTTTTGTCATATTGAAATGTTCAGCGATTTCACCAGCGGTTAAATCACCTTCTTTTAATAAGTCTAAAATTTTTCGCCTTGTTGGATCTGCTAATGCTTTGAATGCTTGATTCAATGTCTTTCTTCCTTTCGATAATTAGACATTTAGATATTTATCTAAATGTTAAACCGATTACTGTTATTTGTCAATTGTATCCAGTGCCCTTTTTACTTTTCTCACTTTTAACCTATACTGTTTACTAGCTTATCTTTCAACATAATGAAAAGACTTGAAACACATGATACACTATAGCTACAATTGTTTTTCTGAGGAGGAATATACATATGTATAAAATTTTAATCGTTGAAGACGATCCAAATATTTCATCATTACTGCAATCTCACATTCAGAAGTACGGTTATGAAGCTGTTGTTGCAGAGAATTTCGATGATATTATGGAATCGTTTAACGCTGTGAAACCACATCTTGTTTTACTTGATGTAAACTTACCGAAATTCGATGGTTTCTATTGGTGCCGTCAAATTCGTCATGAATCTACTTGTCCAATTATTTTCATTTCAGCGCGTGCTGGTGAGATGGAACAAATTATGGCAATTGAAAGCGGTGCGGATGATTACATTACAAAACCATTCCACTACGACGTTGTAATGGCAAAAATTAAAGGACAATTACGCCGTATTTACGGTGATTATGCACCAAATATTTCTGAACGTATCGTTGAAGTAGAAGGTTTAAAACTATTCCCAGAACGTCCTGAAATTCACTTCGGATCTGAACAAGTTCTTTTAACGAAAAAAGAAGCTATTTTAGCTGAAATGTTATTATCTAAATTCCCTCGTACAGCAAGCCGTGAAGATTTATTAGCTGCGCTTTGGGATGACGAAAGCTTCGTTGAAGAAAATACATTAAACGTAAACATTACGCGTCTTCGTAAAAAGTTTAATGAGCTTGGTATTGAGAACTCTATTGAAACAGTACGTGGACTTGGATATCGCTTTAACGCAACTTGGAGTGAATAAGCATGAAGCTATTTTTACGTGATCATTTTGCATTTTTCCTACTGTACGTTTTAAACTTCGGTATCATTTTCGTTCTTTATGATGCAGTAGATGGATTTCAAAACAATAAATTTTATTTCGTCGTTTTAAGTTTATATTTATTTATTTGTTTCCTCGCTTACCGTTACGTTCGCAATCGTAGAATGTACCATAGATTAAGCGAGCAACCAGAGAAAATGGAAGATGCGTTTATTGAAAGAGCAACTGCTCCGATGCCTCACGGTGTAAATGAACTCGTGCGCACGCAATACCGTCTCTTCCAAAAAGAACTACAATCGTATGAAGTAAAACAACAAGAACATCAATTATTCATTAACCACTGGGTGCATCAAATGAAGACACCTGTTTCCGTTATGCAGCTTATGGTGCTCGAAATGGAAGATGAGCATTTGATTCCGAAATTCAAAAAAGAATTAGAGCGACTAAATCAAGGACTCGATATGGCTTTATATATGGCAAGGCTAAATAACTTCCATGAAGATTTCCATGTTGAGACGATTTCATTAAAAGATACGGTAACAAAAAATATTAACGGATTAAAAGAACTATTCATTCGTAATGGTGTCTTCCCTGTTTTAGAAGTCCATTCTGATTTAAAAGTTGCTTCTGATGCGAAATGGCTAAAATTTATCATCTATCAGTTAATGACAAATGCTGTTCGTTACTCTGGTGAGCGCGGAAAGAAAGTTTTCTTATCTGCTTACCGAAACGGAAAAGATATTATTTTAGAAGTTCGTGATGAAGGTGTTGGTATTCCACAAGAAGATATTCGAAGAGTATTTGAACCATTTTACACTGGGAAAAACGGTCGCGCATTCGGAGAATCTACTGGTATGGGACTTTATATTGTAAGTAAAATTTGTGATTATTTAGGTCACTCTGTCAAACTAGATTCTGAAGTTGGTAAAGGAACGACGATTAAAATCATCTTCCACAACGCTGCAAATAATCAAGCAGAACATACGGAGAAGGTGACCGAAGCATGATCGTAACATATGCAAGCAAAATGTATGAGAACTCACTCTCATACATTTTTTGCAATACAACTACTTCTATATCTTCTAGCCGGAGGTATAATCTATGACATTTTGGCAATTTGCATTTAAAAACGTCACGCGCAACTCGAGAGCTTATTTTGCTTACTTTGTAAGTAGTTCCTTTTCCATTGCTGTGTTCTTTTCGTTTGCTGTTTACTTATTCCATCCGAAATTACAAAACTTTGACATGACCTCTGAAATTTCAGGATTAATGATATTTTCAGAAGTAGTAATTGTATTTTTCTCTTTCTTCTTTTTACTATATTCCATTGGTACTTTTTTAAAAGTTAGAAAAAAACAATTTGGTGTTTTGACCATTTTAGGAATATCGAGAAAACAATTACATCGTCTTGTTTTTATGGAGAATATGTTAATCGGGATTTTATCTATCTTTTTCGGCATGCAGTTTGGAGTTGTTTTTTCTCAATTTTTCTTATTAGTAACAGCCAAACTTACGCATGTTCCAGGAATATATTTATACGGTCCTACTAACGCGTTTATTTTAACAACCATTGTTTTCCTTAGTCTTTTTATCATTGTATCTGCATTCACACCAATGCTTATTCGTACAAAAAAAGCGGTACACCTTTTAAAAACAAATGGTGGAAAACAAAAAGAAAGAAAACCATCCATACTTGTTTCATTATTTGGTGCGATTTGTTTATTTGGTGGTTATACGTTAGCTGGAAATCCTAAATATTTCGTATCAGTAAGCCCGCAAATCGGTGTTATATATATGGTTTCGAGTATTTTCGTTATCCCAATGCTAGTTACAATAGGAACATATTTTTTCTTTTCTCAAATTAGTTTCTTACTGATTTATATTTTAAAGAAAAGAAGAAGATTTTATATGAAACGGATTAATATGCTTTGGATTTCAGATTTAGCAAACCGTATTCGGACGAATATTAATATGCTTTTTATTGTAGCGATGCTCTCTACAATTGCTTTCACAATGATCACGTTCCTATATGGATTCGGGAAATTTATTAAGCTAGAGGTGAATAGAACTTCCCCTTTCCCAATTTCTTATTTCTCTTATGATGCGAACCCTTTTGTTACAGAGCATTTAAATTGGCTTGAGCAACAATTACAAAAAGAGCATTTCCCTTATCAAAAAATAAAAGCTGATATATATGAAACACCACTAAAAGAAGATAAAGATATAGCTATTTATAATGACGTATACGCAATTAAGCAAAGTGACTATAACAAACTTGCGAATTCTTTACGAATGAAACAACTATTTATGGATGATAACGAAGCATATGTGTTAACAGGGACATCTTATATCACCATATTCAACGAATTTGAGCAAAGCTACAATAGAGATTACATTACACTCTCTAGTACAAATACGAAATTAAGAGTTAAAGGCTATGAGCATGTAAATGCAATTCCATCTGGCTTTTCATATCAAACGATAGTTTTGCCTGATGTTATCGTAAATAACTTACCTAGCACCGTAAAGCATATATCAGCATACAATTACAAAATTCAAAACTGGGAACAGACATATGAAATTGCTGATAATTTTATAGAAAAGGTGCAAAAAGATCGAAATAAATACCAGTATGAAGGACCACTTATTCGCTCCTTTGAATCAGCGGGATCGTTATACAAAATAACATCAGGCAGTGCCGCGTACTTCCTAATCGGGACATTTTTAGGAGTTATTTTCTTCATTGGAGCTGGTAGCGTTCTTTACTTTAGAATGTATACAGATTTGACGAACGAACAAGAGAAATATATAACGATTTCTAAAATCGGTGTAACAGATACAGAGATGAAACGATCTGCAACCATTCAACTTAGTATTTTATTTTTCGTTCCGTACATTATGGCATCCATTCATACAATGTTCGCAACAAAAATGCTACAAGATGTAATTGGTCTGTCTTTGTTCAAAGAAGTTTCAGCCGTTCTTATTATTTTTGGATTCGTTGAAATCGTATTTTTCTTATTCATTCGTTCACTTTATATGCAAAAACTATCACATTACACGAGTGGACAAAATATTTAAAACAAACTTGATGAAAAGAGTATCTCTCATAATCTTTTCATCTTCACACTATTAGGAGGTTTAGGTGAATGACATTTTGGCAGTTTGCATTTAAAAACGTCACAAGAAACGCCAGAGCTTATTTCGCCTATTTTGTAAGCAGTGCGTTCTCCATCGCAATCTTTTTCTCATTTGCAGTTTATTTATTTCATCCTAAATTGCATATGACAGACGTGAATTTTTCTCTGAACATATTAATGACAATTTCAGAAGTTGTCATTGTATTCTTTTCATTTTTCTTTTTACTGTATTCAATCGGGACGTTTTTAAAAGTACGAAAAAAACAGTTCGGGATTTTAACAGTACTTGGCATATCTCAAAAACAATTAAAGCGACTCATATTTATAGAAAATATGTTAATTGGTGCTCTTTCTATATTTTTTGGCATTCAACTTGGACTTGTCTTTTCACAGTTCTTTTTGTTAGTTACCGCTAAAATTACACACGTACCTGGTTTATATTTATATCCGCCTACAAGTGCTATCGTTTTAACTATCATCATCTTTCTCGGGCTCTTCATTCTCGTATCATCTTTTACACCGATGCTCATTCGCACGAGAAAAGCCGTACGTCTTTTAAAAGAAGGAAAACAACAAAAAGAAAGAAAAGCATCCGTGCTCATCTCTCTATTTGGTGCGATCTGTTTAATATGTGGATATGCGTTAGCCGCAAATCCGCTGTATTTTATGTCGCTAGGTGACATAATTGGACTTTTATATGCCGTCTCTAGTATATTTGTCATCCCATCGCTTATTGCAGCTGGAACATACTTTTTCTTTTCACAAATTAGTTTTTTACTTATTCGTATTTTAAAAACACGAAGAACGTTTTATATGAAACGAATTAATATGCTTTGGATTTCTGATCTAGCATCACGTATTCGGACGAATATTAATATGCTCTTTATTGTGGCGATGCTATCGACGCTCGCTTTTACAATGATTACATTCTTATATGGATTCGGGAAATTTACAAAGTTTGATGCGATTAGACAAAATCCTTTCCCGTTTACTTATTTATCGCATACTGAAAATACGTTAGCTGATGAACATTTAAACTGGTTAGAGCAGAAATTTAATGAAGAGCACTTTACTTATACAAAATTTAAAACGGATATATATGAAGTATCTTCGGCTGAAGATAGCACGCAGCTCTATTATGCCATTAAACAAAGTGACTATAATGTACTTGCTAAGGCTTTAAATTGGGAAACGCTCACGGTCAATAAGAATGAATCTTATATTCTTATGAAAGACTTAGATGATCAAGTTATTGGAACGCTCCATAATAAAGAACAGAAAAATACTCTTACACTTACTCAAAACAATTTACAACTACAAGTGAAAGAATATAAAAGTTATAGCCCATTCCCAAACAGCTTAATATACCAATTACTCATACTATCTGATGAAAATGTAGAAGCCTTATCCACCGTTTCCAAACAAATGAGTGTATATAACTTCAAAGTTACAGATTGGGAAAAAGCACATAATATCGGTTCATCGTTTATAACAAAAATCCATAACGATAATGCAGCAATTCAAGCAGAGCATCCACCTTTCCATGCAAGTGAAGCGAGCGATTCTCTATATAAGACAAAACTAAATGTCGCTTCGTTCTTCTTAATTGGTACTTTCCTAGGAGTTATTTTCTTTATCGGTGCTGGCAGTGTTCTTTACTTCCGGATGTATACAGATTTAACAAATGAGCAAGAAAAATATATAACGATTACGAAAATCGGCTTAACTGAGACTGAAATGAAACGTTCAGCGACAATTCAGCTTGCGATTCTTTTCTTCGTACCTTACATTATGGCATCAATCCATACGATGTTTGCGACAAAGATGCTACAAGAAATATTACATCTCTCGTTCTTCGCTGAAATTACAGTCGTACTGTTGATTTTTGGAACAGTTGAAATTTTATTTTTCCTTTTAATTCGTTCCTTTTATATGCAAAAATTATCACAACACATTAAGTTTTAAAAAGTAGAAAGGTGATTACTATGGAAGAAGTATTACACATAAAAAACGTCTCAAAAGTATATGAGGGAAAAGTCCCTCATACTGCTTTAAAAAATATAAATTTACACGTGGATAAAGGGGAATTCGTTGCCATTATGGGACCATCTGGTAGCGGAAAATCTACATTTTTAAACGTTATCTCTACAATCGATTCTCCGACTTCTGGTGATGTCGTGATTAACGGAAAAAAACCGCACACATTTCGTAGAGAGAAGTTAGCTATTTTCCGAAGACAAGAGTTAGGATTTGTTTTCCAAAACTTTAACTTACTAGATACACTAACAATCGGTGAAAATATCGTACTACCTTTAACATTAGATAATGTTCCATTAAAAGAAATGGATGAAAAGCTTGATAACATTTCAAAAAAGCTTGGAATTGATCATATTTTGGACAAACGTATTTTTGAAGTTTCTGGAGGACAAGCACAGCGTACCGCAGTAGCACGTGCTGTTATTCATCATCCTTCACTTCTACTAGCCGACGAACCGACAGGAAACTTAGATTCAAAAGCGGCAATTGACGTAATGGAGTTATTTACGAAATTAAATAAAGAAGAAGATGCAACGATTTTAATGGTTACGCACGATCCGTTTGCAGCAAGTTATTGTAACCGTGTTATTTTTATTAAAGATGGCGAACTTTACAATGAACTGCACCGCGGATTATATCGCGAGAAATTTTATCAAGAAATATTAGATGTTTTAGCATTATTAGGAGGAAGACGTGGATGACATTTTGGCAATTCGCATTTAAAAATGTCTCACGTAATTCGAAAGCATATTTCGCCTACTTTGTAAGTAGTGCGTTTTCTATCATGGTTTTCTTTTCATTTACTGTATACGCGTATCACCCGCGGTTACAAAGTGTACAAAGTTTCCAAGAACGTGATCCTCTAATGAACTTAGCTAGTACAGCACAGCTTGTGATCGTTATGTTCTCGTTCTTCTTTCTCTTATATTCAATTGGAACATTTTTAAATGTACGGAAGCAGCAATTCGGGATACTCACCATTCTCGGTATCTCACAGAGACAATTAAAGAGACTGTTATTTACTGAAAATATGATAATCGGGATATTGTCTATCTTTATCGGCATTCAAGGTGGACTTGTATTTTCTAACTTTTTCTTATTAGTCACTTCGAAATTAACAAGTGCGAAAGGTCTCTATTTATATTGGCCAACAGAAGCGATTATCGTTACAACCGTAACGTTTATCATTTTATTTTTAATCGTTTCTACGTTTACACCAATGTTTATTCGTACTCGAAAAACAGCCCACCTCATTAAAGGGAACAAGAAAATGCCAGCTGAAAAAAGACCATCTATACTCATCTCTTTATTCGCTTTAATTTGTTTAGGGCTATGCTATTATATCGCTGGTTATCCGCAAGGCTACGTAACGGAAAAAAATGTGCAAAATGGATCTGTCTTTTTTATTATGTTATCTATTTTACCGCTCGTAATAGTCGGGACATATTTATTCTTTTCACAAACATTCCTTCTTTTCATCTATATTTTAAAGAAGCGCAGAAAGTTTTATTTGAAACAAATAAATATGTTATGGATTTCAGATTTAGTTTCTCGTACACGCAGTAATATTAATGTACTCTTTATTGTTTCTATGCTATCTGCACTTGCATTTACGATTATTATTGGATTATTCGCCGCTAATAACAATACGAAGGCATCAGTACTAGAGCGATATCCCGTTCCCTTCACGTATACATCAGAAGGTGACAATTCCCTTGAACAAAAGCATATTTCTACAATTGAAACGGAGCTTACAACTAATAATTTTCTTTACAAAAAATATAAGTTTACAGTATTAAAAGATACAGCTTCCAAAGAAGATATTATGCTTATGAAGATGAGTGATTATAACGCAATTGCTAAACAATTGAAAAGATCGGAAATAACAATTGATTCTACAGAAGTGTATATTATTTCTCGCCACTCACCAGAACTTCTCGATCTCGTATCTAATCCATTTGCAAAGCAAAATACGATTACACTTGGATCTAATAAAAAAGAATTTCATATTAAAGGGTTTATTAATAAAGGAATCGAACCATCATTTGCATTCCCTCATTTAGCTGTCGTACAAGATTATGTATTTGATAATATGATTCCTCATATTGAAACAACTGTAATCTATAACTACTTCGTAGAAAACTGGGAAAATGCAATCGTTCCAACAAAAAATATGTTACGTGTTATTAGTGGTGATGCACGTGAGTTCTACGAAAAGCATACTGAAGAGAAAGCTCAAGTTCCTTTCTTCATACATACGGCTACGGATGAACTTATTTACGGTAAAGGAAATGCAGTTGCTCAATTCTTTATTTGGGCATTTCTCGGCTTTATTTTCTTTATCGGTGCGGCTAGTGTTCTATACTTCCGTATGTATAATGACTTAACAACTGAAAGACAAAAGTATATTACGATTACAAAGCTTGGCTTAACTGAATCAGAAATGTTTCGCTCTGCTACCATTCAATTAGGAATTTTATTTTTCGTTCCTTACATCGTTGCTGGTGTTCACACGTTATTTGCGGTTAAGTTTTTACAAAGCATGTTTTCTTTCTCATTACTAAAAGAGACATGTATCGTACTCACCTTTTTCGGGATTATCGAGATTATTTTCTTCTTCTTAATCCGCTCTCTGTACATTAATAAATTATCACAGCATATAAAAATATGAATAAAATGGCCTTGTGCATATTGCACAAGGCCATTTTCAATAGTTTTTAATAATTAGCAGCAATATCCGCCGTAGCCACCAGCATAACCGCCGTAACCACCATAACCACAACCGCCGCCTCCGCCGAAGCAGCTAGCACCGATGATAATTAATAAAATAAACAATACGATTAGAAGCGCAAAACCGCCTCCGCACCCATGTCTGCGGTTACAATCATCATGTCTGTGTTCACACTTTTCGCTCATTACTCTATTCCTCCTTTAGTATCATTCATAACAAGTTCACCTTGCTCTAAATGAGGGGATTCCATTTATAGTATGTTTTCAGGGCGAATAGGAAGCTTGGCTTTCTTAAAAACGGGCTTGTTTTCGGAAATGGGCTTCATCAAAAAAAGATACCAATTAAGGTATCTTCTAAATAAACATATTTAATAAAAGTGCAAAACCAAATGCAATAAATGATAACAATGTCTCAAGTACCGTCCACGTTTTAAACGTTTCCTTCACCGTTAATCCTAAATACTCTTTTACAAGCCAGAATCCTGCATCATTTACGTGAGAAAACATTAATGATCCCGCACCTGTTGCTATAACGAGCAATTCTAAATTTACACCTGACATGTGCTGAATAACTGGTGAAACAATTCCTGCTGCCGTCGTTAATGCTACTGTTGCTGAACCTGTTGCGATTCGAATTAATCCAGCTACCATGAAAGCTAACACGATCGGTGATAACGATATATGTTCTGCCATTTGCGCAATCGCTGTTCCAACGCCGCTTTCAATTAATATTTGTTTAAACCCACCGCCTGCACCGATAATTAAAATAATGGAACCGACTGGTAATAAACTTTCATCCGTTAACTTTTTAATCATCTTTTTATTAATCCCTTGTCTTATTCCAAGTAAATAAAATGCTGCGAAACATGAAATAAGTAAAGCAATTACTGGGCTTCCTATAAATACTAAAAATTCAGTTATCTTTTTCGGTAATGAAATATATGGTGCCACTACTGATAAAATCATCAATACAACTGGTAATAAAATAATGAAAAATGAAACTTTACGACTTGGTAAATCTGTTGATACAGTCGTAACTCGAACAAGCTCTGGTTCATTTTCGGGTATAACCCTTTTATGTACCCACTTTGCAAATATCGGTCCTGCGATAATGGCTGCTGGTAACGCGATAAGTAATGAATATAAAAGTACCTTTCCTAAGTTCGCGTTATAAATACCGATTGCTGTCATCGCCCCTGGATGTGGTGGCACAAGCCCGTGCACAATAGATAATCCAGCAATAACAGGTAACGCAATTAATAATATATTTTGCTTCGTCGTTTTTCGAATCGAAATAACAAGTGGTAATAATATGACGATCCCCACTTCAAAAAACACTGGAATCCCTATAACAAAACCTGCAAATAACATAGCCCAAGGTAGTTTCTTCACACCGAAAAATCGAATAAAGAAGTCTGCCACTTGCATGCCCGCCCCTGAATCGGACATCATTTTTCCTAAAATTGTTCCGAGGGCTAAAATACCAACTAGATGCCCTAGTACACTACCAACACCAGTTTCATAGGCAGTCACTATTTTCGTCAAATTCAGTCCAGACATAATAGCTAAAAATAAACTCGCCACTGTTAAACTAATAAATGCATGCCATTTCCACCATGATACCCCTAAAATAACAATCGCAATTGCAAGTAATGTGACGATTAATAAGTATATATCCATCTCTCATTCTCCTTACTTTTATCCCGATTGGTGTGGGCTAATAATTAGTGGGTGATGCCCTCCTCCACTAATTAAAGTTTTACTTTATAAAAAAAGAGGGAACATCCCCTCTTTTATACGTCATAATTCACTACATAATGCTGCATTTCTGTATTGTAGTAGCCTTCGCTATATTCAATTACTTCGCCAACTTCATCATAAGAATAGCGCATACGTTTTAATAACGCTGTCCCCTCTTTTTCACCTAGCGCTTCTGAAACGAAACTAGGCGCGAGTCCAACAGCGAATTCATCTCTGAAGTTTTCTAAGTGAATGCCTCGGTCTTCAACTAAATCATAAAGCGATTGCAAGTCAAAGTCCGATAAATCTGTACTTGCCATTCCTGCTGAGAAATAGTGCGTATAATGAATGTAAGGTGCATCATTTAACGTATATAAACGTTCAATACGAAAACTCTCCTTGCCGAATAATCGAAATGGCACCGTTCCTTCTTCATTATGAACGATTTCTGCTTTTAGCAATTTCTTTTGTACTTTATATCCTTCTTCCACTAACACTTCTGTAAATTTCTTACCTTTTGACAACTTTGTCGCAGAAGTATTACGGATAACTTTCGTTCCTTTACCGCTTTTCTTTTCTAAATATCCTTCTTGAGCGAGTTCTTTAATTGCATTACGCACTGTAATTTTGCTCACTTTGAACTCTTCTTCTAACTGCGGTTCGGAAGGAATATTCGTATGAATCGCATATACACCATGCAATATTCGATCACGAATAATATTTTTTATTTGTAAATATAATGGTCCTTTTTTCCTCGTTACGTTCACCGTTACACCCACTACCTTTCTACATCACCTACTGATGCCGTCATTGCCCGAAGTATATCCTTCTCTGATGACATTGGCGTATCACCGACGATTGTATGTGCAAGCATTCCAGCTGCTGACGCAAATGAAACAGCTTTCTCTGGTGCAAACTCTTTTATCTCGCCATGAATAATCCCGCTCGTATAAGCATCTCCAGCACCTATTCTATCATATACAGAAAACGTAAGTGTTTTTGCAAAAGTGAACGCACCATCTTTACATATAAATCCGCGAAGCGAGTGTGTATTATCACTATTAATAGAGCGATGTGTACCAGCGATTGTAGCGATATGATATGTTTCAGCCACCTTTGGAATAAGATCAATAAGTTGTGCTTCTCGCTCCGTCTCCTCTGTTTTCATTCCAAGAACGAACATTGCATCTTTTTCATTCATCATAACGATATCAGCAAGAGCCAGCATTTCTTCATAATGTGGTTTCGCCTGCTCATACCCATCTTCTCCCCAAAGAGATGGACGATAGTTGCAATCAAAGACGACAGTGCCTCCGCTTTCTTTCACTGCTTTCGCTAAAGATTTCATATGATGGCGCACCGTATCATTCATCGCAAGTGTAATTCCGCAAAAATGAACGATATCAATTTCCTTTGCGATTTCTTCAAATTGATACATGTCTTCACATGCCGTATTGAAACTACTTTCTAATCGATTCGAATATGTAACGCGACTTGCCCGTGCGCCAAATCCATTTTCTAAAAAGTACATGCCGACATATTTACCGCTTCTTGAAATAAACGGTGCCTGAATGCCTAACTTTTGAATATGTGATACTGCAGCATCCCCAACAGAATTTTCCGGTAAAGTTGAAATAAGAAAGCCTTCATGACCGAGATGAGAAAGTGCTGCTGCAACGTTCACACCCGTACCAGAAAATGAGTAATTTAATGTGTTAGCTTGCGACAACAATTCATATCCTGGTACTTGCAGGCGCATCATTACTTCACCAAATGCTGCAATTTTCTTACGCATATTGATCAACTAACTTTTTCACGACTGCTAATAATTCACGAACATCTTCTACTTTCGTATTGCCAGTTTCTTTATCAATAATAGAAGAGTACACGTGCGGGATAACTTGCTCTACATTTGCCTCAAGCGCAATACGTACAATTGTTTCGAAGTTTTCTTTATCGATTCCGCCTGTTGGCTCTAATGCGAATCCTTCTTCCGCACAAGCTTTCGCAACTGCACGATATTCTTCTTCATGAGCTAGCCCTTTCATCGGGAAGTACTTCAATGAATTTCCGCCCATATCACGTACAAGTGCGATCGCTGTTTTAATTGGAACGATTGCTTTTTCTTCTCCAGCTGCGCTAATTGGGCCAGTAGAAATATTTACGTAACCTACTTTTCCTGTTGGCGATACTAAACTATTAATCCAGCTATCTTTTTCGCCAAGATTTGCACGTGTCGCTCCAACTGAAGGGAACACTTGGTTAATATGACTACCAGGATAATGCTTCGCAATTTCAGCGACAACTGCCGCTTGGCGATTATCTCCTGCGCCTAGTCCGATTGATACAGCGTCATCAATTTCTTTTCCGTATGCTTTCATCGCTGTAACAGCTTCTTCTACTGTTGGGTAGTCTTTTGATAACACTCCCACTACTACATAACCTTCTGCTGCTTCAAAAATATCTTTCGCATTTCGGGTATTGTTCGCTAATACATTTAATGCTACGCGGCCTTTATAAAAACGTTTTTGAATATTTGTCATTTTAGTTTCCCCCTACAATTTCTCTCAATTTTTCTTCAATTACATGTATGTCATCACCTTGAAGTGGACGTGGATCAATATCAAAGAATCCTTGTCTTACTCCGTAATCACGTGTATAGATTGCGATTTCCCCTTCGCGTAATGCTGTCACAACGTCTTTTGCCGATTTATTTAACTCTTTTTCGCTAATATGAATACGTGCTCTAAAGATTGCTCTTCCAGCTTCATCTTGAACGATCGTTACATTTACACCTTTTAATTCTTTTAGCGGCATAAGTACTTGTAGCAATTCTTTTTCTTGCTCACTTTTATCTTCTTTTACGCCGTACTCATCAAGCGCTTGAAGTAAGCCGAAAGTTGTTTCTTTCCCAACTTTCATACTTCTTCCGATGCAATGTAATTGCACTTTCAGCCACTCAATATATTTTCGTTTCCCGCCAACAATACCAGAAGTAGGTCCTTCAATTGCCTTTGAACCACTATAAATGGCAAGGTCTGCATACTTCACATATTTTTGAATATCTTCTTCAGCTGCCGCATCAACGATAAGTGGTACGTTATTTCGCTGCGCAACTTCCCATGCTTCTTCAACAGAAATCATATTTTTTTGCACGGCGTGATGGGATTTCACATAAAGAATCGCTGCTGTATTCTCACCAATTGCATCTTCAATATGCTCTGCTTTCCCTTCATTTGCGTAGCCAACTTCTACAAGTTTACCGCCGCCTAAATAAATCATCGTTTCGACTGGAGCACCGTATTGAACGTTATGCCCTTTTAACATAATCACTTCGTTTTTCGCGATGACCTCTTGATGAAGTCTTTCACTTTTACGGCGATTTCCTTCTGTCACGATACCAGCGATAGAAAGTGCAATTCCGCTCGATGCTGAATTCACAACGACCGCTGCCTCTGAATCTAGAATTCTCGCAATATGGTCTCCCGCTTTATCTACTAAATCAGCAATTTCCACATAATTTTGTCCACCATGTTTCATCGCATCCATCACTGTATCTGTCGGAGCGGATACACCTAAAATACTCATTCTACCGCTCGCATTAATTACTCTTTTTAATCCGTACTTAGCATTCAATGAATGACCCATTGATGACAACCCCTTTCGTATCAATTCTTCTTTCAGCAATGCGCTGATCCCCTTCTGAATCAATTAACGTAACCTTCTCATCTTTCACCGTAAATAAAGTTAAGTTTGCAATATCGCCTTCTTGAATACGACCAAGCTCTGGTTTTTTCAGCCACTCTGCCGCATGTTTCGTAACCGCATCAATTACTTCTTCTAGCGGATAACCTAAGTAAAGGAATTTCGAAAGAACGTGAGCCATACTATACACGGGACCGTGTATACGATTCTTCCGGTAAATATCTGTACTAATCGTATTAAAGGTGATATCGTGACGCTTCGCCGCTTCTGCTACTTTAAAAGAAAAACTAGCATTACCGTGACCAACATCTAAATGAACACCGCGCTTCACTGCATCTAGTAATACAGGTAGCGGTTTTCCTTTTTCATCAAATAAATTATTTTCTTTCCCGTTTAAGTAATGTGTAATGACATCATCTTTTTCTAAAAGAGGTACAACTTCCTCTATGCGAGGAGGTGCTGAACCGATATGTACCATAATCGGCAATGATGTTTCACGAGATAACGAGCGTGCAACATGAAGCGGTTCAATTCCACTGTCACAAACGACACTTTTACTCATTCTCGCCTTTAACCCAACGATTACATCTTTATACTTTTCTACTGCTTCTATTACTTTCTCTTTATCGATCCATTCCATATTGGATAATTCATCAATTCGTTTCAAACCGATGCGAGAAATATTTAAAAAGGCAAATAAATTCGTTTTTGCCTGCTCCCTACTTTTTATTAAATCTGCAATACGATCAGCTCCGCAGCTGCCCGCATCAACAATTGTCGTTACCCCTTGCTTAACGCCAATTTCATCCACCTCATCGCCATACGGATCAAACTCCGGAAAAGCATGAACATGTAAATCAATCCAGCCGCTCGATACGTAAGTACCTGAGTAATCAAGAACCTTTCCACCTTCGCCAGCACCAGCTTTCGTCACCTGTGCGATTTTATTATTTTCAATTACAATGTCAATCTCTTCCCCGTTCACACGTTTTACATTACGTAGTACGAATCGTTCTGTCATTGTACTTCCACCCTTTTCTATAAGAAGCCATAAGAATACGCTTACATTAAAGTTTCATTTTATATGTCTTTCACACGTTTAGCGTAACACAAAAAAAGGGAGAAGTAAATATAACGTTATAATGTTTGAAAGTGAATAAAAAGATGCTCCTCCAAAATGGTAATAGTATAGGAAATTATATCAACGATTTTTTGAATATATCTATCATAACTTACAATATATCAACGATTTTTCAATTATATCTATCATAACTTATAATATATCAACGATTCGACAAGGAATATCGATTTACCGACAAGAAACGTCAATTCCTTTCTTATATAAAAAAAGCTGTCCCAAATGGCACAGCCTTTTTCTTTATTCCTGAACCGTCACAATAACCCCATCCATATTGTTCCCGGAAATTTCATACTGCTTGTTTGCTGGAACGTTCACTTTCATATTCTCAGAAACTTTATAATAAGAAACAGTATATTTCTTACCTTCTACTTCAGTTGAAATCTCTTTTTCCTCTTTTAAAAACTCTAAATATTCCTCTAGTGTGAAATTTTTTTTTTGCATAATTGCGCTATGAGGTAGGCCAACATAACGGATATGCCATGGCTCATATTGAATTCCAGTAATGTTACTTTTATTTTTCGGATAACGTAATACAAAGCCATGCTTCCATACGTTCTCTTCGATCCATTTTCCTTCAGGCGCTTTCTCCATCTTCTTTTGCGTTGATCCAACGTCTAGTGATAATCCTAAATTATGTTCACTATATCCTGCTGGAAGCGCGTAATCAGATCCCATTTCTTTATATAATTTACTTTGTTCTTTAAAATCTCGATACCCACTACTCATTAAGAAATGCTGTACGCCATCTTTTCCAGCCGCATCGACAACGTTCAAAAACTTTTTTACAACATACTTTGATAAACGAAGATTTCTATCAAATATTACGTAGCCTCTCACTAATTCACTATTATGATTTACATTTATAATATCAGACCTAATACTATCTTTTTTTACTGGATAATCCCTATTAACTAATAATAAATCACCCTTATAAATTTGTTCCTTCGTAATCTCTTTCCTCTCGGTATTTGTCGCCTTTACTAGCTCATCTTTTCCGACAATTTTAACATCGATTTCCTTCTGAAATAACGGTGATATATAAAAGCCTACACATACTGTGCATGCTATAAAAAAAGAAATAAATACCCACTTTTTCATTTCTAGTTCCTCCTTAACGTAACTTACGTATAGAATAGAAAAAACTATTAAAATAAAAAGTGGGGTAAAGTTTAAATTTTTATTAAATTGTTAAGTTCTCGTCTTTTGGCAATCGCACTTCAAACATTGTTCTAACTACATTACTTTCAGCAGAAATTGTACCGTTATGCTGCTCAACAATATTTTTCGCAATAAACAGTCCAAGGCCTGTCCCGCCACGGTTCTCAGTTCTCGATTTATCACCTGTATAAAACATATCAAAAAGATACGGTAAATCTTCTTCTGGAATACTATCTCCATAATTTATAACTTGTACGACAACTTCTTCATTATCGATATACCCATTCAGATCAACAAATTGCCCATCATATCCGTATCGAACGGCATTTGTTAACAAGTTTTCAAATACTCTAGCTAACAATTTTCCATCACCGTTAATTGGCAAATGAGGATCAATATTCAACCTAGCTTGTAAATGATGTTTCTCTAATAAAGGATACAATTCCTCATCTAACTGTATAAGTAGTTCACTTATATCAATCGGCTTTTTATCCAGCTTTAGCATGCCATAATTCATACGTGTAATTTCAAATAACTCATCAATTAAACTTTCGAGCCTTTGCGATTTCGTATATGCAATTGTGGAGAAATGTTTAATTTGTTCTTTTGTTAAATTCTCATCTTTAAGAATTAAATCTAAATACCCTAACACGGATGTTAATGGAGTTCTTAAATCATGAGCTAAGTTTACAACGAGCTGATCTTTACTACTTTCAGCAAAGTCTCCTCTTTCCACCGCTTCTTTTAACTTTTCACTCGCAACATTTATTTCACGTGCGATATCTCCAAACTCATCGTTTGATGAAACTTGAACTTTATTCGTAAAGTTACCGTTCGCAAGATGATGAATCCCGTTAGAAATCTCACTAAAATACTTTAAATACGGTTTTGTCAAAAAGAAGAAAAAGATAATAGATAACGGAATAAAGAAAATTAAAAAGAAGTTAATGTCTCCAAATTCCCTTACCACTGACCTAAATTGCGCTAAAGGCTCTTCGTAGCGAACCATCGTTTTATAATACAGCTGCAATCCTTTATAAATTATATAAGTTACAGTTGCTGCAAGCACCATACTTAACGCAAATAAGGCAATCATTTTAAATCGAAAACTTTTCATCATATTAGCCATTGAAAGTATAACCTACTCCCCACACTGTTTTTATTAATTTATCCTTTCTTTTATCTTCCCCAAGCTTTTTCCGCAACGTACGAATATGTACCATAACTGTATTTCCGCCTTCATAATAATCATCTGCCCATACTTGCTGAAAAATATTTTCCACATTATACACTTTCTTCGGATGGCTCGCTAATAAATATAAAATATCAAACTCTTTCGGTGTTAACTCAATTTGCTCTCCATAGACGTTCACTGTTCTTCGCTCAGGATCAATAATAACTCCGCCTATCTCTAAAGCAGATTTATTCTCCGCTACTTTCGGCTGATTTAATGTAAGAAACCTACGTAATTGTGCATTTACACGTGCAACTAATTCAATCGGTGTAAAAGGTTTCGTCATATAATCATCTGCGCCTAATACAAGACCTGTCACCTTATCAAAGTCCGAAGTTTTCGCACTTAAGAAAATGATTGGCATATGGTGCTTCGCGCGAATTTGACGCGTCACTTCATACCCATCCATTTTCGGCATCATAATATCTAAAACCACTAAGTCGATTGGCTGCGTTTCAATAATATGAACAGCCTCTTCCCCGTCCGCTGCCTTCACGACGTGGTACCCTTCTTTTTCTAAATGTATCTCAATTAAATCAGCAATTTCTGCCTCATCATCCACTATTAAAATTGAAATGCGCTTCATTTTACTCCCCCTTTATACGCTCGATTGTAAACTAGTCTATCCAATTTGTACAATACGAAAAGGTTACTCGCGGGAGTAACCTTAGTAAATGAAATTTATATCGGCGATTTTTCAAATATATCGACCACAACTTGAATTATATCGGCGATTTTCCAATTATATCAACCGTAACTCGAATTATATCAGCGATTTTTCAGTTATATCGACTTACCGACAATTACCGACGAAATTCGCCCGCTATTTGAAAGACTCAACCTACCGCTCAAAAACAATCCGTTGCTTCGTAATTTCCGCCAGCCTTCCGCAGTCAACTTCATACTCAGCGGCAACACTTTGCGGCACCATCACTTTCCCGCCCTTAAGCGTCACTTCCGGCGAAATAATATCCTGCTCCCAATGTCTGCTAGAAGCAGATATATCGCCTGGAATCGTAAAGTTCGGCAATGAGGCAAGCGCAACATTTTGTGCTCTTGAAATCCCCATCTCCACCATACCGCCGCACCAAACGGGTATGTTGTGCTCCATGCAATAATTATGGATTTGAACCGATTCTGTTAATCCGCCCACTCGCCCTGGTTTAATGTTCACAATTTGGCAGCTACCAAGGGTAATCGCAACGCGTGCATCTTCTAAACTATGAATACTTTCATCTAAACAAATCGGCGTTTCAATTTTCTTTTGCAACTCCGCGTGATCAAGAAAATCATAATCGGCTAACGGTTGTTCAATCATCATTAATTGGAATTCATCTAGTCGTTTCAGCCTCTCCGTATCCCCTAATGTATATGCTGAATTTGCATCTGCCATTAGCGGGATATGCGGAAACTCTTTTCGAATCTCTTTCAATAATTCGTAATCATGCTCTGGCTTTATTTTCACTTTAAAACGCTCGTACCCTTCTTCTGCGTACTTTTCGATTTGTTTTAACATAACCGGAATTGTATTGATACCAATTACAACACCGACCTCAATTTCAGGTCTAGTCCCGCCTAGTAATGTCGCTAATGACTTCTTTTGTCGCTTCGCATATAAATCCCAAACAGCTCCTTCTATTCCTGCCTTTGCCATTCGGTTTCTTTTTATATGCTGGAACAAACTTGGCACTTCATTCGGATGAGAAATTTCAGCCTTTAATAAATCAGGTAATAAAAAATCTTGCAGTACATGCAATGCTGTCTTCACTGTTTCTTCCGTATACCACGGTTCAGAGAAGGCGACGACTTCGCCAAATCCAATGTATCCGTCCGTATCCTCTAATTTAATAACGATGCTCTCACGCTTCTCATACGTTCCGTAGCTTGCAGCAAACGGGATTACGAGTGGCATTTCTGTTATATGAAGTGTCGCTTTTTTTATTTCCACCTACATCTGCTACTAAAAATATAGACAAATGTATATTCTTAGAGTATTCCTGCTTCTACGTGCCCTGCCTCGCTAATCACTTGCTACTACAGTTTGCTGTGACACTCCACAGGCGTAAATTCCGATGTAGCCCACCGTACATATATACAATCTATTTACGTTAGTATTGTATATTTTTTTGCTTGTAAAAGGTTGATAGATGCATTTAAATCTCTATCCATTACATTTCCACAATCACATGTATATACTCGGTCAGACAGCTTTAAATCCGACTTTTTTTGACCGCAACATGAACATATTTTAGAAGATGGATAGAATCTGTCCACTTGCCGTAGTTCAATTCCATATTCCCTACATTTCGTTGATAACCATGTTTTAAAAGCATAAAAACATTGTTGCGCTACAGCTTTAGATAGATGTTTGTTCTTCATCATACCTTTCACATTCAAATCTTCTACTGTAATAAACATTGGCTTGGTTTTCACCACATCATTTACAATAGACTTTACATACGCTAATCGAATATTTGCTAGCCTAGCATGTAGCTGTTGCACCCTAAGAATATTTTTGTTTATATTCGCTCTTTTATTAGTAACAGGTTGTTCACCTCTCTTTCTTATATTTTCAAATTTGCGTGATAAAGAGCGTTGTTCACGTTTTAACCGTTTTTCTATCTTTTTTACTTGTACTGTTTTATTTATATTTTTGTGAGTTTTTCCATCGCTACGTACAGCGAAGTCTTTAATTCCCAAATCAATTCCTATACCTACTGCATTGAGAATTGAATTTGGTTTTACCTCTTTCACTTCACAGAGTATAGACACATAGTATCTTCCTGCTCTTTGATATACTGTACCACTTTTTACAGTTGTATTTTTTGAAATATATCCATACTCTTTTAACCTTATCCAACCAATTGTAGGGACTTTTACTCTATGTCTTTCTACTGTCCAATCTGTTTTGTTGTTTTTCGGAAAGTAGCACTTCACATCTTGCTTCTTCTTTTTTTTATATCGTGGAAACTTAGATAAACCTTTAAAAAATCGCTTAAAAGCTTTATCTCCATTCATAATCGCTTGTTTTACCGCTTTGCTCGACACTTCTTTAATCCACTGGTCACACTCTTTTGTATGAATGTTGTTTAACCATTTAGAAAAGTCATAGCCACTAAGAAATTTCCCATCCGACTCATATGCCTCTTTATTTTTAGAGATATACAGGTTATATACATATCGCCACACCCCAATAGTTTGACGGATTTTACTAACTTGTTCAGTTGTCGGTTTGATTTCTATTAAATATGCTCTTTTCATAAATCTTCATCCTCCGACATTTTCTTTTTGTATTTTCTCAACCCATATATTCTACCGCTAAATACATGAATGATAGATATTAAATCCTGCACAAGTTCTTCTTGAGGAGATAGTTTTTCATTGTTAACAATCATAATTTCCACTCCCATTTTACGAAGAAACTTTTCAAACCACTCATATCCAAAACGTACAAATCTATCTTTGTGTGCAATGATGATAGTCGAAATATTTCTTTCCATACAACTGTCAATCAGGTTATTCCACTGTTTTCTTTTGTAGTTTAATCCGCTACCAATATCTTTGATAACTTCATCTACAATCATCCCTCGTGCATTTGCGAATGTTTTTAAAAACTCAACCTGATTTTCTAAATCATCTTTCTGACCTGGATTTGATACTCTTGTGTAAATAACTACTTTGCCTACTTTATTTTCTTCTTGAATACCCATATATTCCTTATACTGTTCTTCTGTATAGTATCATCTTCCTTTTTGGTTTCGGTAAGCAGTTAAAACACCTTGATTGTCCCACCTTTGCAATGTCTTAACAGAGACATTAAGCATTTCTGAAAATTCTTTTGGTTTATATTGTTTCATAATTATTTTTTATTATATATGCCTACTTTTGTCTATGTTTTTGTTTACTGTTTCTTTCTCCTCCACTAATTCTCTTAACTCTCGTCTTAACAATTTTTTCGAAGCGTTACGTGGTAATTCCTCTAAGAAACATGCTTTCTTCGGCACTTTATATTTCGCTAATTTCTCCTCGCAAAAGTGAAGAATTTCTTCTTCTGTTACCGCCCCGCTTTTCACAACAAAAGCAGCGGGTACTTGTCCCCATTTATCATCAGTCATACCTACAACACCAGCTTCCGCTATCGCTGGATGGGACAGCAACACTTCTTCAATTTGAGCCGGATATATATTCTCTCCGCCAGAAATAATTAAATCACTGCGGCGATCTAATACGTATAAAAATCCTTCTTCATCTAAATAACCGAGGTCGCCAGTATGAAGCCATCCGTTTTGAATAGTCTCACGCGTCGCATCTTCACGGTTAAAGTAACCACCTGTTACGTTCGGTCCTTTTACTACGATTTCACCTTCCGCATGTGGCGGCACTACTACGCCATCTTTTTCAATACGAAGTTGGCACTGAAATAGTGGCTTTCCAGCTGATCCTACTTTCGTTAACATGTAATCTGCGGACAACGTACAAATTTGCGAAGACGTTTCTGTCATACCGTACGTTTGATACACAGGAATTCCTTTATCTACACACGTTTCTAATAACGGCTTCGGCGCTGGTCCTCCGCCAAGTAACATACATCGTAAAGAAGATGGATATGTTTCTTCTCCAAGTCTCTCTAATAAATCAGTTAACATTTTTGATACGACTGAAATAATCGTTACACCTCTCGTTTGAAGTGCTGTATGAATAAAATCAGCATCATATTTCGGAACGAGTAAAATGCGCATGCCGTACATAATATTTTTCATTAGAAGAGATAACCCGCCAACATGGAACATCGGCATACACGCTAACCAGCAATCATCATCACGAAGTCCTAAATTAAGCGAAGAGCCAACCGCGCTTGCCCAGTGATTGCCGTACGTTAAAATAACACCTTTCGGTTTTCCTGTCGTCCCTGACGTATAAATAATCGTCATCGCTTCTTCTAAAGAGAATTCTTCTTGTATAGAGGCTTCCTCTTTTGGTCCATTCATCACTTCGGCGAATGAATAGACAGGAACATCTTTAGCATCAAATTCTTGATCGGTCACTAAACAAATAACTTCAGCATCATCCATTTGCCAAAGTAGCTCTTCTCTTGAAAGACGCGTATTTAAAAGCACAGCTACTGCCCCTACGTACGATAGGGCGTGAATAACTGTAATCATCTCCATACCATTTTTCATCAGAACAGCCACCTTTTGCCCTCGCTTCACTCCAACATGCGTGAGACGTTCACAAACAGATACTACTGTTTCATGCAGCTGCATAAAAGTAACTTTCTCTTCCTCTATTTCAATTGCAGTTCGATCTGGTGTTAAAAACGCACGTTGCATTAACCAATTTGGCATAGTTTCCATCATACATTCTCCTTTCATGAAAGAAAGAGACTTGATATGACATCAAGTCTCTTAGTTGTTTTGTTTCCGGTTTGATCATTTGGTTGCGACTCACTTTGTGGGCGAGCCGCTTCCGTCTCAGAACCTTTGCCAACGAGGCTAAACAGTCGGCTCCGCTTTTGGTTTCATCCAGCTACAGCAGCTAGAATGTTCGGTGGCTTCACTTCTTCCTACGAGGCAAAAAACGCCTCTACGTCAGAAGCTCCATCCCCCTCACATTCTAAGCGAGCCGCTTCCGCTTTTGATTTGATCAAGGGAAACGAGGGAATTGACCGAAGTCCGGACTGCGTTTTTCTTTGAACGCGTCGCGACCTTCTTTTGCTTCGTCAGTTGTGTAGTACAATAACGTTGCATCTCCAGCTAATTGTTGAATACCAGCTAGACCGTCTGTGTCTGCGTTGAATGCAGCTTTTAGGAAACGAAGTGCCATTGGGCTGTTTGCTAAGATCTCTTGTGCCCATTGTACTGTTTCTGCTTCAAGTTGTTCTAATGGTACTACTGTATTTACTAAGCCCATATCAAGCGCTTCCTCAGCACTGTATTGACGGCATAGGTACCAAATTTCGCGAGCTTTCTTGTGGCCTACCATACGAGCTAAGTAACCAGCTCCGTATCCACCGTCAAAGCTTCCTACTTTAGGACCTGTTTGTCCGAATACAGCGTTGTCTGCAGCGATTGTTAAGTCACATACGATATGAAGTACGTGTCCACCACCGATTGCATAACCTGCTACCATTGCGATAACTGGTTTAGGAATTGCGCGAATTAGACGTTGTAAGTCTAATACGTTTAGACGTGGGATTTGGTCGTCACCTACATATCCACCATGACCACGAACTTTTTGGTCGCCGCCAGAACAGAATGCACGTCCACCTTCACCTGTTAAAATGATAACGCCAACATTTGCATCATCACGAGCTTGTGCAAAAGCGTCGATTAACTCCATTACCGTTTTTGGACGGAATGCGTTATGTACTTCAGGACGGTTAATCGAAATTTTTGCGATACCATTGTATGTTGAATAAATAATATCTTCGTAATTGCCTTCTTTTATCCATTCAATAGCCATTACAACTACCTCCTTGTATATTTCTGATTTCCTCTATAAGTGTAACTTCATTCTTAACTGAAAAAAGCATCACTGCATAGTTTTTAGAAATCCCTTTACTATTGTATCAAACTTTTCCGGTTGTTCCACATGAATTGCATGGCCAGCACCATCAATTTTGACAAATTTCGCGTCAGAGACGCATTTTTCGATGTTTTTTAATATGCGAAAGAACTTTTCATCATGCTCTCCGTTCATTAAAAGAACAGGTATTTTTAAGTTTTTCAGCTCATCCCACCATGAAGGCTGAGCCCCAGTTCCCATGCCTCGCAAGCTATTTGCGAGCCCTTTTGGGTTGTTAGCAAGTCGTTCTTTTCGCACCGCTTCTTGTACGTTTTTTGCTAAACGTCTTTGCGTTTCAAAAAGCGGAATATTTTCCCACATCGATACAAAACTTTCTATGCCTTCTCGCTCAATTTTATCGGCAAGTCGATCATCTTTTTCACGACGTTCTTTTCTATCTGCTTCGTTTTCGAGCCCAGCTGTACAATTTTCTAATAAAAGAGAATGTACATAATCTGGATATAGACATGCCATCGTAATCGCCAATCTACCGCCCATTGAATAGCCAAGTATATGTGCTTTTTCAATATGAAGATAATCTAATAGTTCTTTCATTTGCAATGCCACATTTCGAATGTCATAATGCGCAACATCTTCAGGACTCTCGGTCTTTCCATGTCCAACAAGATCCACTACAATAACTTGAAACTGCTCACTCCATGAAGAGATAAAAGAACGCCACGTTTCCATGCTTCCCGTAAAACCATGAAGAAGTAGAAGTGGTTCCCCGCTTCCGACTACTTCATATTCATACGATACACCTTGCAGCGTTACTTTCATTTTGATTCACCTTGTAAAGATGTAGTAATTACGTCCATCGTTTTTGTCCATAATGTACGGTGCAATGTTAAGTTCTCATCACGATTCGTACAAATTTCCACAACGTTTAAACCTTCCGCCCTTGTTCCCTTTTGTACCTCTTCTCGGAATTGCTCCCAACCGTTTACACGGCTAAATGAACCACCGTACATTTTGACAACGTGCTCATAATCAAGTCCAATTGGTGTTCCAAATAATGATTCAAAATGTTCCTTTTTCTCATACTGTGGTAAGAATGAGAAAATACCCCCGCCATCATTATTTACAACGACAATTGTTATGTTTAATTCATGTAATTTCGCTGCTAACAGTCCATTTAAATCGTGATAAAATGATAAATCACCAATCACTAATACAAGTGGGTCGCAAATAATGCTCGCTCCTAGAGCTGTCGAAATGATTCCATCAATACCATTTACACCACGATTTGCCATCACATGGATATTTTTATCCGATGTGAAGAAGAATGAGTCTGTATCACGAATTGGCATACTATTGCTCGCAAATAACGTTGCGTCTTCTGGTAATACGCGCACAATATCTGTAATAACCTTTCCTTCAAATGCAGTTTCATATGTTTCCATTTCACGAAGCGTTTCCTTCGTTTTTTCGTTTATATGTTGCCACATACTGAACCAATCATTCTTTTTCATAACTGGCATTTTTTCTATTAATGCCTTGCAGAATTCAATGTCACTTGCTTGCACAACTTCTGTCGCAACAAGAGCTGGATCTCTCCATTGTCCTGATTCATCGACAACGATATGAACTGCTTTTGTTTGTTTTTTTATGAACTGCGTTAATGATTTAGAAATAGGCATACCACCAAAGCGAATTAAAACGTCCGGTTTCCATGTTTCTTTTAACTGTTCATTTCGTAAAAATGTATCGTAACAGTCAATTACCATCGTTTTATCGTGGTGTCCGCTACGAATATTAGAAAGTGGGTCTGCTAATATAGGATAGCCAGTTTTCTCAGCTAATTGCGTTGCAAACATTGCAATTTCTGCATGACTATCATCTCCACAAATAATAAGCCCCTTTTCCATATGTGAAAGGCGCCCTACAAGAGAATCTACATATTCACTCGGCATCACCGCGTTTCCTTGCTGAACTACTCCTGTATATTCACTACGTCCTTTATCCCATAAGCTTTCTAGTGAGAAATCAGGGATAAGCGGCTCGCGAACTGGAAAATTAAGATGAACAGGACCCTGCGGCGCTAAACAAGCATTTGCTACTATACGCTGCGTCGTCATACGAGCGTAATGATACATCGCCTCACTTGCTTCTGGCAGTGCCATCTCTGTAAATTGTTTCACAAAAGTACCGTATAAATTAAATTGATTCATTGCTTGTGGTGCACCCACATCTCTTAATTCATGCGGTCTATCCGCCGTTAAGACGATAAGCGGGACCCTTGAATGAAAAGCTTCACATACAGCTGGATAATAGTTCGCTGCTGCTGTTCCTGACGTACATAATAATGCTACTGGGCGTTTTTTTGCTTTCGCAATACCGAGCGCAAAAAATCCTGCAGATCTTTCATCTACATGTAAATAAGTGTTCATTCCTTCATGTTGTTCCATTAGTAGAGCAATCGGCGTTGACCGTGAGCCTGGACTAATGACAACATCACATACATTTAGACGCGTCAGTTCATCCACGAACGCGCCTAAATAATATGATAATGCTTCTATATGATTGTTCATTTCATTAATTCCTCCAAAGCACCAAGCATCGGTCTAAACTTCAAACTTGTTTCTTCATATTCAAGTTGCGGTACAGAATCAATTACAATCCCGCAACCAGCAAATAATGATGCTTTCTCGCCATTTAATAACCCGCAGCGGAGTGCAACCGCAAACTCACCATTTCCTTCATCATCTATCCAGCCAATCGGTGCGCCATATAATCCTCTGTCTAACAATTCAACATCACGAATCAGTTTCATCGCTTCCAAACGAGGTGTCCCGCCAAGAGCTGGTGTTGGATGTAATTCTTCTACCATTGTTAAAAGACTCGCATCGCCCTTTGCCTCTACAGGCGTATATAAATGAATTAAGTTTTTCGTTGTTAATAAGCCCGGACTTTCCGGAATATTAACAGATTCGCAGTGCTCATTTAATACTCCTCGAATCATGTTTACAACATAACCGTGTTCAGCTAAATTCTTTTCATCATGAAGAAGCGCATTACTATTTCGCTTACTTTCTTCTATAGATTGACCATGACCAGTTGAACCAGCAAGACACATCGAAGTAAACTTCTCATCTTCTTTGCGAATTAACCTCTCTGGCGTCGCTCCTAAGAAGCATGCTCCTTTATAATCAAAAGAAAATACGTAACAATCCGGTTGCCCAATGCGAAGTGCTTCTAAAACGAGAGCAGAATCAATATGATGATCCATTTCTACTTTTAGCTCCCTCGCTAATACAACCTTCTGCACGTTCCCCTGCTTCATCTCATCTTGCACTTTCTCAATGGCATTCATCCAGCTTTTTGGATCTACTTCCACTTTAGAAGTAACTGTTAATTTCGATCCTTCTAATGCACATTTACTCTCCCCAAAAATTTTCTCTTCTAAAGAAACAATTTCGTTATAAAGAGTTTCTGCACAATCTGTTGCTGAAACGAATGTATTCATTGTTAACCATGCTTTTTCATTTTTTACAGTTAATAAAAATGCTGGTAGTGAAAATGTCGTATCATCGAATTCTTTCCATAAGTCCGTTTTCTCTTTTTCTTGGTCAAATGAAAATCCACCAAATAAAAGAGGACCTGTTCCAAATTCATATTTTTCTCTTTGTACAAATGCTTTCTCTTTTACTTTATCCCACTCGTCACGAGCCGCTTGAAAGCGTTTGTGAGAAGAATTTGCTATAGTGAAAACAGAGCCAATTCCAGCAAATATTACATGCTGAGCTGGATCTGCAAAATAACATCTATTTTCCAATGCAATCCTTTTTCCTGCTGCATAAAACAGAAGCGGATCCATCCAGTCTATTTGTTTTACAAAACTAACCAATATTTTTTCATCAGTTACATGCTTAATGGCTGCACTAAGAACTTCTTGCAAGCCTTTTTGTTTCGTTTGAATCACAATTGTCTCCCCCCTATGGGCGAAAAATAGTCATAATTACGCTTGATTTTAAGATACACCTCAAACGAAAGGCCTGTCAACGTTTAGCATTTCTGAGAAATTCACCTTCTCTTCCTAGAAAATAAACGTTGACACTAAATGATGCTTTTTCTACACTTAGTTGTGTACAATATGTGACCAAAGGAGGATTCAACATGGAAATGAACGTCGAAACGAATTCCTCTCCTACGGCGCCAAAACCAAGCAAGCAAACAGGCTGGCGCATTTGGTGGAGTTTACTACGTCCCCATACATTAACAGCAGCTTTCGTTCCTGTTTTCATCGGAACAGCCTATGCAATGCAGGTCGGAGGTATAAATCAAATACATCTCCCTCTTTTCCTTATAATGCTTCTTGCTTGTCTTCTCATTCAGGCAGCAACAAACATGTTTAATGAATACTTTGATTATAAAAGAGGACTCGATCACGAAGGTTCAGTTGGTATCGGCGGCGCTATCGTTCGCGATGGCATTCAGCCAAAAACAGTGCTTAACTTAGCATTTGGATTTTTCGGCATCGCAATACTATTAGGTGTTTATATTTGTATGAATTCTAGCTGGTGGCTTGCTGCAATCGGTCTTGTTTGTATGGCCGTTGCTTACCTTTACACGGGTGGCCCACTTCCCATTGCCTATACACCATTTGGAGAGTTAACAGCCGGATTATTTATGGGTGTTATCATTATTGGAATTTCATTCTTTATTCAAACTGGAACTGTAACATCAGAAGTCATTTTACTATCTATTCCAAGCTCCATTTTAATTGGTGCCATTTTACTAGCTAATAATATTCGTGACTTAGATGGCGATAAAGAAAACGGTCGTAAAACGTTAGCAATTCTCGTTGGACGTGAAAGAGCGGTTGGTGTACTTGCTTCTATGTTCATCGTTTCCTACATTTGGACAATTGCTTTAATTATCGTGGGCATCGTATCACCATGGATGCTTATCGTATTTTTAAGTGCACCGAAAGCATTTAAAGCGACGAAAGGCTTTATCGGCAAAAGCATTCCAATGGAAATGGTACCTGCGATGATTGCAACAGCAAAAACAAATACGATCTTCGGTCTCCTCATGGGAATCGGATTATTACTTGGATACTTTCTATAAAAGGAGCTGCTTATGCGGCTCCTTTTTCATATCTGAAATTCCTCTCATAATTCCTACTCGCAACGCTCATACTATGTAAAGAAACTGAATTGTAGGAAGGTGGACGACTATGTTAACTCCACAACAAATAAATCAATTTAAATCCGTTTTAGAAAAACAAAAACACGAACTAGAGCAAACGATACAAACACACGAAAATGAAGATCGTGCATCTGAACGTGAGTCTGTTGGAGAATTATCTAGCTATGATAACCATCCAGCTGATATGGCAACAGAGCTATATGAACGTGAAAAAGACTTCGGGCTTATTGAACTTTGGCATAAACAGCTAGAGGATACGAAACATGCCTTGCAAAAAATAGAAGCGGGTACGTACGGCATTTGCGAAGTGTCTGGCGAAGAAATTCCATTTGAAAGATTAGAAGCAATGCCGACTGCTACAACATGCATCCAGCACGCGACAAATAAGCTAAATATGAATACACGACCAGTCGAAGAAGAAGTGTTATCTCCTTCTTTCCACAAACATGATGAAGATCGTTCAGTTGAATATGATGCAGAAGATGCATGGCAAGATGTTGCTAATTACGGAACATCTGAAACACCATCTGATTTAGAAAGACAAGATTCGAAAAACTATAATGGCATGTACGTAAATAGTGAAGAAAACGTAGGCTACGTAGAGGATTTCGAAAACTTTATCGGTACAGATATGTATGGAAAAAATCCGCAAGTTTTCGCTACGGAAGAACATGAAGAATATGAGCAAATGCTTGATGACTTTGAAGAGCGTACGTTTAAGGGCGAACTATCTTCAAATGAGTCGAGTTCCAAAGAATAAAAAAAAAGCATTCCGAAAATCGGAATGCTTTTTATCGCTAGCTAATTAGTTTTTTGTAACGTTAGCAGCTTGTGGTCCACGGTTACCTTCAACGATTTCGAAAGAAACTTCTTGACCTTCTTCTAAAGTTTTGAATCCGTCACCTTGGATAGCTGAGAAGTGAACGAATACATCGTCTCCACCTTCAACTTCGATGAAACCGAAACCTTTTTCGCTGTTGAACCATTTAACTTTACCTGTTTGCATGTCATGTACCTCCTAAATAAAAATGAAACTATGAATCCACATGAAAAGGTGGATATAAAGGACATGAATGTATAACAAGCTTACAGCCTTTAATTCAACGTGCTTTATTTCCGTACCACATTATGTAGCTCAATAGTGATTTCACTATATCACGCTATATCCAAAACGTCAAATGAGAACACTTTCATTCCACCATTTTTTTATAATTTTAATATAATGTTGAATTTCCATATTCATATTTTATCCCACCATTTACGGGCAGCTTGATTGGCGGGAACTGCTAATCCGTTTTGGGTTGGCCCCATTTTATTTGAAAATTAACAAAACTAAAGTATTCTAATCCTATTAAATTCTGTACAATATAAGTATCTATTACATACGAGGTGAAAAAAATGAGAGCACACGAAATCGAATATAAGTTATACGGAGATGATATGCAGTTTGTTGAAATTGAGTTAGATCCAGAAGAAAGCGTGATCGCAGAAGCTGGCGCAATGATGATGATGGAAGATTACATAGAAATGGAAACAATCTTCGGTGATGGTTCTGGCCCATCTGGAGGTTTATTCGGAAAATTAATGGGCGCTGGTAAGCGTCTCGTTACAGGCGAAAGTATGTTTATGACTGTATTTACAAATACAGGTCACGGCAAACGCCACGTCTCATTTGCTGCTCCTTATCCTGGTAAAATTATTCCTGTAGATTTAACAGAATATCAAGGAAAAGTAGTTTGTCAAAAAGATGCCTTTCTTTGTGCCGCAAAAGGTGTTTCTATCGGAATTGAATTTACGAAAAAAATAGGAACTGGTTTCTTCGGTGGTGAAGGTTTCATCATGCAGAAACTTGAAGGTGATGGTCTTGCTTTCATGCACGCAGGTGGAACTGTATATAAACGTGAATTAAAACCTGGTGAGAAACTTCGCATTGATACAGGTTGTCTCGTTGCTATGACAAAAGACATTAACTATGATGTCGAGTTCGTTGGAAAAGTAAAAACAGCTCTATTTGGCGGCGAAGGTTTATTCTTCGCAACGTTAGAAGGACCTGGAACAGTTTGGATTCAGTCCTTAACACTTAGCCGATTAGCAGCACGCCTTACAAGCCCAGCAGCGCAAAGTACTGGCGAAGGTAGTGTATTAGGTGGCCTTGGTCGTTTATTAGATGGGAAAGAGTAAACTGTGCCCTTATGTGGGCATGGCCATCAACTAATAAAATAATAAAATTAAAACACCCTTGCTTGCAGTAATAAAGTGAAAGGGTGTTTTAATTTACGTCTACAAACGAGAAAAAGCAGTTAAAATAAAGTAATAAGGTTTACTTCAGGAAAATAAGGTATATTATATTTGTTGAGTAGATTCTCTTTAGAGACAAGAAAAGTAGGTGAACAAAGTGGGAAAATATCAATTGGATTCCAAAAGTCAGGTAGCTGTGGCAAAGTTCCATGAAAAACAGAAGCCTGCCAAATTTGATAAAAAGCAGCAACTTGAAAAATTGCGTATGGAGTATTTGAAAAAGAAGCAAAAACAAACAGATAAATAATATGTTTTATTTTCCGAATTTTTTCTGTATGTAACGCAAACAAACACAAGAAAATAGGTAAGTTATTCATCATTCAAATATATACAGGCTATTTTTTCAAACCTCTTACTTATGCAACTAACGCATGCGTCAGTTCATTAAGAATAACTAAAAAAGTCGATTCCTTGAGATGAAAAAGAGTAAACAGTGCCCTTATCAGGCACTGTTTTATTTTGACATTATAATTTCCTCCACTGATTTAGGTAAGCGATACAAGCTATTCCCCACCTCCAAAAGAATGAATCAAGTTCCTCACCGCATATATTAAACTATACCTTTTCTTAAGGAGGGCTACCTTAATGCGTACTCCTTTATCCTTTGATAAAGAAACTGCCATACTGTTAGCTTCTTGTTGTGAGTTAACGTATGAACAATATAAACAAAATGGTATTTTCGAAATACCAGATGGTTTTCAATATGTACAAGGTTTTCAAGGAAAGGCCATTCAAACAACAGAATGGTTCGGATTTATATTAGAATCTGAGGATACAATTATCGTTGCCTTCAGAGGCACTCAAACAGATCCAGATTGGATTATTGATTCTCTCGTCAATCAAAAACCTTATCCTTATGCTTTAAATGGCGGAAATGTCCATAACGGTTTTCTCTCTATTTATGAGTCTTGTCGTGATTCTATTATGGATATGCTCGTATCATTGCCAGCACATAAAAAACTGCTAGCTACTGGGCATAGTCTAGGTGGCGCGCTTGCCACATTACACATATTAGATGCACGTATAAATACTGCCTTCGCACAGTATGGACTTTATACATTCGCTTCTCCAAAAGTAGGAGATATCGCTTTTCGAAATTATTATAAACTACAAGTAGCTAGTAGCTTTCGTTTCGTCAACTTATTCGATGTCGTTCCACTTCTCCCTCCCCGAAACATAAATTTTAATGATCATGACTGGGAGTATGCACACGTCCATCACAACATGACATTTACAAAAAACACAAAATCCATTACAAATAATCATTCCATTACAACATACAAAACATGTCTGGCTTCTCATTTTTAACCAGTAAACAATTGGAAATAAAATATTCGTATACTATAATAATCTATGAAGTTATTTTTGGATGAGGGGACCTTACATGTTAAAATTTATCTTCGCATTTTTCCTTATTGTAATTTTTACGGTTACAGGTTTCTTTACATTTTCATACTTTGCGACAGGAGAGTATGATGGGGCAGGTATCATATATACCACTGTTCCATTTCTTTCTTAAGCAAAATAAATAAAACGAGCTTAATTTTATTAAGCCCGTTTTATTTATTAATATCCATTTCTGTTGGTAAATCGATAATATATCTCCCAATATAGCAACCTCTTTAAAACTGTTTAACAGCATTACCAATACCCCAAATTTCATTACTGTACTGCAAAATCGTTCGATCGCTCGCAAAATGACCAGACTGTGCAATATTTAAAATCGACATTTCTAGCCACTTCGTTCGGTTCTCATAAGCTCTACCGACAGCTTCTTGTCTTTCAGCATATGGACCAAAATCTCGCAGAACGAAATATTCATCATTTTGAATAACGAGAGAATCGTAAATTGCTTCAAATTCGGCTCCCGACTGTGCAAAAAAACCATTCGTTAACTGATCTACTACCTTTTTAATGTGCCCATTGTGGTGATAATAATCACTTGCACGATATCCACCATTTTGATAGTAATGAAGAACCTCTTCTGCTGTTAAACCGAAAATGAAACAGTTATCATCACCGACCCTGTCTTTTATTTCAATATTCGCTCCGTCTAACGTGCCGAGTGTAATCGCACCATTCATCATAAATTTCATATTCCCTGTTCCCGATGCTTCTTTACTCGCAGTTGAAATTTGTTCACTTACATCGGCCGCTGGGAATATATCTTCCGCTACAGAAACTCGATAGTTTTCTAGAAAGATAACTTTCATATATTGGCTTACGTACGGATCATTATTCACTTTTCTTGCGAGTTCATTTATTAATTTAATAATTTTTTTCGCGTAATAATAGCCAGGTGATGCTTTCGCTCCAAAAATAAAAGTACGCGGATAAAATGTAAAACTAGCATCCTCTTTCAGACGGTTATACAAATATAAAATATGAAGAACGTTTAGTAATTGTCGTTTGTAAGCATGCAGTCTTTTTACTTGCACATCAAAAATAGAATTAGGATCAATTGTAATCCCCATTTTATTATGAATGCGCGCCGCTAAAATCTCTTTACGCTCTTGTTTTACCTCTGCAAATTTCTCTTGGAAACTCGCATCGTATTGAACTAATTGTAGCTCTTGAAGCTTAATCGGTTCTTTCTTCCACTCTGTTCCAATCGCCTCTGAAATAAGGTTTGTCAGCTGTGGATTCGCCTTCATTAACCAGCGTCTATGAGCGATCCCATTCGTTTTATTATTAAACTTATCTGGATAAAACTCATAAAACAATCGCATTTCACGTTGCTTTAAAATTTCCGTATGAATTTTTGCTACACCGTTTACGCTATGGCTACCGACAATTGCCAAATGAGCCATTTTCACAAGATCATGTGCAATAATCGCCATCTCTTCAATACGATGCCATTCATACGGATAACGTTCCCAAAGCTCATGACAGAAACGTTCATTAATCTCTTCAATAATCATATAAATTCTCGGTAATAACGGTTTAAAAATGTGAATTGGCCACTTCTCAAGCGCTTCTGATAACGTCGTATGATTTGTATAAGAAATCGTTTGCGTCGTTATGTGCCAAGCTTCTTCCCATGCTAGTTTTTCTTCATCTAATAAAATACGCATCAATTCTGGAATCGCCAAAACTGGATGTGTATCATTAATATGAATCGCAATTTTCTCATGTAATTGACGAAGATCACCATATCTTTCTCTATGCATACGAACGATATTTTGCAAACTTGCTGATACAAGGAAATACTGTTGTTTCAAACGAAGTATTTTCCCCTCATCATGCGTATCATCTGGATATAAAAACTCCGATACCGCCTCTGTTTCACGCTTATATTTCAAAATATCTTTGCAATTTTGCGGGAAAGGAACTGGTTCAGCATTCCAAAGTCTAAGTGTATTTACAGTACTCGTCTCATAACCTACTACCGGAACGTCATATGGTACTGCCATAATCACTTCTGCATTCGTATGCCTAAACTCTAAACGTCCATCAATGTATAGCGGTTCAACATTGCCGAAATAACTTACTTCTACAGCTTGATCATGCCTTCTTACTTCCCATACGTTTTCATGAAGAAGCCATTGTTCTGGAAATTCAACTTGGTAACCATCAACAATCTTTTGATCAAATAAGCCGTGTTTGTAACGAATGCCACAACCATGACCTGGTAAGTTTAACGATGCAAGTGAGTCAAGGAAACAGGCTGCTAATCGTCCAAGTCCACCATTTCCAAGACCTGCATCTGCTTCCACTTCTTCTAACTCTTGTAACGAAATCCCTAGTTCAGATAACCCCTGCTCGCATACATCTCGAATACCTAAATTCAAGATGTTACTTCCAAGCAAACGTCCAAGCAAAAACTCAATAGACAAGTAATACATTTGCTTTTGCTCTCCGGATCGATAACTCTCGTTCGTTGCAATCCATTGACCATTCATATACTCACGTACCATATGGCCGAGTGTATTATATTGATCACGAGTTGTAGAGTCTTTGAAACTTTTACCATACATCGTCTCTAACTTTTCTAGAAAAGCTGATTTGAAACTTTCAACATGAGTAAACATTTCTTCACCACCTACATGTTATTCCATGAGACTTTTATACAATTTCTTATAAGCAAGAGCTGACTTCTCCCAGCTATAATCTTCCGTCATCGCTTGCTTTACAAGCTGCTCCCATACCGGTTTATCATGATAAAATTCAATTGCACGAAGAACTGTGTGCAACATGTCATGTGCATTAAAGTTCGTGAAACTGAAACCATTTCCTTCTCCAGTTTCTTCATCATAAGATTGTACCGTATCATTTAATCCGCCTGTTTCTCTTACAATTGGAATCGTACCGTAAGCTAATGCGATAAGTTGTCCAAGTCCACACGGTTCAAACAGTGATGGCATTAAAAATAAATCACTTCCCGCATATACTTGGTGAGCTAATTCTTCATTAAAGCCGATATACACTTTTACCTTCTCAGGATACTCGTATGCCATCCACTCAAAGAATTGCTCATATTCCGAATCACCTGATCCTAAAATAATGCATTGTACATCTTCCTCCATTATTTCACGGAATACAGTACGTACTAAATCAAGACCTTTTTGCTTCGTTAATCTCGTTACCATTGAAATAATCGGCGTATCTTCTTTTTCTGGCAAACCGAAATAACGCTGCAAGGCGCGTTTATTTTCATTCTTTTCCTCTAATGACTCTGCATCGTACTGAGCAGTAATATACGAATCCGTTTCTGGATTATATACGCTCGTATCAATTCCATTTACAATGCCGCTAAGCTTATCATTATATTTTCGTAACAACCCATCTAACTTCTCACCGAAAAATTCATATTGAATTTCTTCTTTATATGTCGGGCTAACCGCTGTAATTTGATCAGAAGCGATAATACCGCCCTTCATAAAGTTCACATTTCCATAAAACTCTAACTGCTCACTATGGAAATATTCATCACCAAGTTCTAACAAGTCGTACATCACTTCAGGAGGAAATACACCTTGGAACTGCAAGTTATGAATTGTATATACTGTTTTAATATGCTCATATAATGGGTTATCTTGATACTTTTCACGTAGTAAAAAATTAACCATAGCTGTATGCCAATCGTGGCTATGAAGAACATCCACTTCGAAATCAAGATGCGGAATACACTCTAAAACTGCTTTCGAAAAATAAGAAAAACGCTCTCCATCATCATAATGACCATACAGAGAATCCCTCTTAAAATAATACTCATTATCTATTAAGTAATACGTAATCCCGTCTTGCTCACCTTTTAAAATTCCACAATATTGATTTCTCCACCCAAGCGGGACGTTAATTACTTTATGTAACGTACATCCATCTCTTAACTTTTGCGGAATGAGACTATAATTCGGAAGTATAATACGAACGTCCACTCCTAATTTTTTCAGCTCTTTTGGGAGCGCACCCGCTACATCAGCTAATCCTCCCGATTTCACAAACGGTACACATTCTGATACTGCAAATAAAATATTCACTTGTTGTCCCACTGCGCGAAAAGTTTTTATTACTCCTCTTGCAGCTTCCTCCCTTCGAGTTTTCATTTGAATTAAAACTTTAATCAGTGGAGGAAGACCCCCACTGATTCTTTTAAGAATAACTATTAATCGTACTGTTTTGAACGCTTCCTTTTTCTACAACGTATGGCTCATCGGCGTTTCCTTTTAGTACAACACCGTCACCAATTTTCACGTCTTTATCAATAATAACACCGTCTATTATACAGTTATCTCCAATTTGGCTCTTTTGCATAATAATACTGTTACGAATAATTGAACCTTTTCCAATTTTAACTGAACGGGAAACAACACTGTTTTCGACTTCCCCTTCAATAATACTACCGTTTGCAATCATTGTATTTTTCACGACTGCACCCTTTAGATAACGAGTTGGTGGCTCATCTTTTACTTTCGTAAAGATCGGTGCTTCTTTCTTAAATAATTGCTTCCAAATAGCAGGTTGCAAAATTTCTAAGCTATGTTTATAGTAACTTTCAATCGAGTCAATAATTGCTACATATCCAGTATGTTCATATGTAGCAATGTGTAATGATTTCCCGCGCTTTTCTCTCACTACATCAAATAAACTGTATTGTTCCACATCTTTATATGACTCAAATAAGTCTAACAATAATTGTTTCTTTAACACATATGTTTGAAGCGAAACCCCTTCATGGCAAACTTCCGTAATATCAGCTGCCGTATGTATATGTCGCTCTAACACCGCTTGAAAATTTAATGCTGTTACGAGATGGCTATTCGTAATAACAACGTACTCTTCTCTGCTTCTTAGAAAATAATCAATATGTCTTCTAAAGTGTGCAAAAGACCCAAATTCATCTTGGTCACATTGGCAGTTTGGCGGGAATAAAAATAGTCCGTCTCGTTTTCTATCTAAATCCCACTGTTTTCCTGAACCAACATGGTCCATTAACGAACGATTTTTATGGCTTGTAAAAACTGCCACACTATGAATACTAGAATTCACCATATTTGAAAGCATGAAATCAATGAGTCGATAACGGCCCCCAAACGGTAACGCCGCTAGTGAACGATGCCCTGTTACTTTCTTTAAGGAAGGAAAACTTCCCGTTGCATTAATAATTCCTAACATTTTTTCTCCCATTCATTTCATCCCCCTTTTCTATTTCCCTTCAGCAATTAATACTACATCGTCAACATTCTTTTCTGGACGAATGATTGTTCCATCTTCGATAACCATTTCTGATCCAACAATCGCTCTTTCAATCACAACATTTTTACCAATCTTAGCCCCTGGCATAACGACAGAATCAATCACCATACTTCCTTCTTCCACCGTCACTCCTTGGAATAACACAGAATGCTTCACGTCCCCTTCAATGACGCACCCTTCGTTAATAAGCGATTCTTCTACTTTCGCCTTTTCAGCAATATATTGAGGCGGTTCGTTTGGATTGACAGAGTAAATACGCCAATTACGATCATTTAAATTCAGTGATGTTTCATCGCGAAGCAAATCCATATTCGCTTCCCATAAGCTCTTCACCGTTCCAACATCTTTCCAATATCCTTCAAACGGATACGCCATTAGCTTCTTCCCTTCATCCAATAAAAGCGGAAGTACGTCTTTTCCGAAATCGTTACTAGATTCAGGGTTTCTTGCATCCATCTCTAAATACTCTTTCAAAATTGACCAATTAAAAATATAGATTCCCATTGATGCAAGATTACTTCTTGGAAATTGCGGTTTCTCTTCAAACTCAACAATCTCCATTTCTTCATTTGTGTTCATAATGCCAAAGCGACTTGCTTCATCCCAAGGTACTTCAATAACAGAAATGGATACGTCCGATTCTTTCTCAATATGGTAATCTAGCATCTTACTGTAATCCATTTTATAAATATGGTCGCCTGATAAAATGAGAACATACTCCGGTTCATACTGACTTAAATAGTTTAAGTTTTGATAAATGGCACTTGCCGTACCTGTATACCACTTAACCCCTGAAGACTCCGCATAAGGAGGTAACACTGTGACCCCACCGTTTACTCGGTCTAAATCCCACGCATTTCCGATTCCGATATAATTATGAAGTTCGAGTGGTTGATATTGCGTTAAAATCCCAACCGTTTCAATACCAGAATTCGCACAGTTACTTAGCGTAAAATCAATAATGCGATATTTACCACCAAATGGAACAGCTGGCTTGGCTAAATTCTTTGTTAATGCACTTAAACGACTACCTTTTCCCCCTGCTAGTAACATTGCTACGCACTTTTGTTTTTGAGCCATCTTGTTTTTTGCTCCCCTTTCTCGTCTTCACTGGTCGTAATATGGATACGCCAAATGGTGGAATTGTAATTTCTACATGTGCTGCTTGATTATGAAACGGTTCTTGAATCGCCTTCAGACGTTTCTTATTTACTTGCCCTGACCCGCCATATTGCTCAGCATCACTATTTAAAATCTCGTTATAATACTCGAAATCTGGTACACCTACTTTATAGTTTTCATATGTAGCTTTCGTAAAATTACATACGATAACTAATGCATCTTCTTGTTTATCCCCTTGGCGGATAAACGAGAAAATACTTTGCTCGTTATTATTAGCATCAATCCACTGAAAACCTTCAGGCGAATGATCAAGCTGCCAAAGTGGTTTTGAGCGCTTATACAATGCTATGAGCTCTTTAAAGTAATCATGCATATAACGATGCATTTCAAAATCATGTAAATTCCAATCTAAATCTTCAAGGTCTTTCCACTCATCAAACTGCCCGAATTCTCCTCCCATGAAAAGTAATTTCTTTCCTGGGTGAGTAAAGAAATATCCATATAACAAACGAAGCTGAGCAAACTTATCCCAGTAATCACCTGGCATTTTATTTAATAACGACTTTTTCCCATGAACGACTTCATCATGAGAAAGGGGTAATATGAAGTTTTCAGAGTAAGCATATAGTAAAGAGAACGTCATTTTCTCATGAATATATTTTCTGTACTCTGGCGCACACTCCATATATTTCAGCACGTCATTCATCCAGCCCATATTCCATTTGTAATTGAATCCAAGCCCACCTTCATACGTTGGTGCTGTTACAAGTGGCCAAGCTGTTGAATCCTCTGCCGTCATAAGAAAATCTTCATCCTCTGCAAACACTGCTTCATTTAACTCCCGTAAAAATGACACAGCGTACTCATTACTTTGCTCTTGTCCTTCTTTATTCCAGTACAACATGTTCGCAACTGCATCTACTCTGAAACCATCAATATGGAAATATCTCATCCAAAATAACGCATTTGAAATTAAGAAATTACGTACCTCTCTCTTTCCTAAATCAAAATTGACAGTTCCCCATACTAGATTTTCTTGTACATCTTTATCTTTATATTCATAGGTCGGTGTGCCATCAAACAAATATAAACCGTGAGCATCTTTACAAAAATGCCCCGGTACCCAATCTAAAATGACACCGATTCCATATTTATGACATTCGTCGACAAAATACATTAAATCATGCGGTGTACCAAATCTACTCGTCGCTGCATAATATCCCGTTCCTTGATATCCCCAAGAACGATCATATGGATGCTCAACAAGCGGCATAATTTCAATATGTGTAAATTGATGTTCCACCACATACGGAATGAGTTCTTCTGCCATTTCCCTGTAAGAATATAGTGTTCCATCTTCTTTCTTTTTCCAAGAACCAAAATGTAATTCATAAACTGTCATCGCTTCTTTATAAATCGGTTTTTTCTTTTTCTTACGATTCCAGTTTTTATCATTCCATTCATATCCTTTTATATCAAAAACTACAGATGCCGTATTCGGTCTTACTTCTGCATATATAGCATACGGATCTGCCTTTAAAATGACGTCACCAGCCAACGTTTCAATCGCATATTTATATATTTCTCCTTCTTCAATATGCGGTATAAATAAGGACCAAATGCCTTCTTCTGTCACTTGTAGCATCTTATGTTGCTCATAATCCCACTCATTAAAATCTCCAACAACACTCATTGCTTTCGCATGAGGAGCCCAGACTGTAAATCGTACCCCTTGAATCTCATCTTCCGTCACAACATGTGCGCCAAAGATGTTATAACTTTCATAGTACTTTTCTGTATGAAACTCATCTCGTTTCACTTCTTCACAATTTATTACACTCAATATGCTCACCTCACTTAGATGACAGAATTTTTTATACTTTAACTATTTCTGCGAAAAACTGCAATATCCTTGTTAATTTATAAAAAACATTCGTTTTTTTCTTAAAAATGTTAGTTTTTCTTCACATTTCCGTGTAAAATATCGAATTTTGACGAATATTCATTGAAAACGCTTTATTATTCTTCTATATTTTTACCAATTATTTTTTCTCAACCTTTATTTTATTATGTTTATCCTATTTTTCATGCTATTTTCCACTCAAAATCAAAACAAAATAATCTGTCATAAAAAAATGTTTCTCAATATTTTTTGTCACAATGTTATTGAAATGCGAAATTTAATCCTGCTTTTGAAAAGCTACTTTCCGAAAAAGGAGTAACCGCAAAAGTAAATGAACCGAAATTAGAGGCAGGTTCTGTTACAGTTGGCGGCGCTATCGATGACAAAAACTTTGCTGGATTAGATGGTGATTTCCCGTTCATTGATGTAACTTTCAAAGTAGAAAATGATGAATTTTATGAAGCAAACGCTCAATTAGAGTCACCAATTTTTGTTTACTGGAAACAAGGTGAATCAGAACCAAATAGAATGCGTGTACTTCAAGATCAAACATTCTCAGTTATGTCCTTAAACTCACTAGTAGAAGGAAATATTAAACCTGGTGCGTTCTTAAATGAACGCGAATATTTAGATGAAAAGTTCGATTATACAAAGCTTGGCATAAAAGTATATGCGACTGATTCTTACCGTCATAAGTTTGAAGGCTCACTAGATAAATACGGATACTTCAAACTAAATGGACTTCCAGTTAATAAACGCGACTATAACTTATATGTAGAGGTGCCAGGACATTTAACAAGCCGCATAACAACGAAACTTGGTACTGAAAAAGACGGTAAGCTGCTTGGCCAATATTATTATGCAAGACCTGACGAAAACCTTGCCGGCGATGTAAATGCTGATAAAGTAATCGATATTAAAGATGCTGAAATTATCGCTAGCAACTATGGTAAAAAAGGACTAACTGTAAAAGACGGAGACCTTAATAAAGATGGTATTGTCGACGAAAAAGATATTCGCTTCGTTGAAAGGAACTTCTTGAAAAAAGGTCCAGATGCATCTAAATCACAAACACCTGTAGAAAAATCCAAAAGCGGTACACTGGCAGATATTTTAAAGAAATTAGGATTAACACCTAAAAAATAATAAAATGAAACTTTAATCAGTGGGTTTTTACTGCCCGGCAAATAGCGGAATAATAAAGAGCACTCTACGTAAAATAGAGTGCTCTTTTCTATAAACGACCCTTATCCAGCAAAAGGGGTATATTGGGGATATACAAGGGAAACCGGAAAAGGAATTTATATTAAATTATATAAGTTCAGAGGTAAGAAGCAGTTTCCCACCTCTGAATTATTTAGCAATTATTATAGTACTGGTGCCATTGTTTCTTTTAATACTTTTACAGAATGAGCGAATTTCGCTTTTTCCTCTTCATTTAGCTCAAGTTCTACGATTTCACGTACACCTTCGCGGTTAATTACAGCTGGAACACCTACGTAAGCATCTTTCTCGCCGTATTGACCTTCAAGGTATGCAGATACAGTTAATACGCTGTTCTCGTTGTTTAAGATTGCTTTAGTTACACGAAGTAGTGACATACCGATTCCGTAGTAAGTTGCACCTTTACGCTCGATGATATGGTAAGCTGCATCACGTACGTTTTCGAAGATTTTGTCTAAGTCTTCTTGTTTGTACTGTTCGTTGTTAGCTAAGATTGTTTCTAATTTTTGTACACCGATAGTAGCGTGGCTCCATACTGGAAGTTCAGTGTCACCGTGTTCACCAACGATGTAAGCATGAACGTTACGTGGATCTACATCTAAGTAGTCACCTAACATGTAACGGAAACGAGCAGAGTCTAAAGTAGTACCAGAACCAATTACGCGCTCTTTTGGTAGACCAGATTCTTTCCAAGTTACGTAAGTTAAAATATCAACTGGGTTAGTTGCGATTAAGAAGATTCCATCGAATCCGCTATCCATAATGCCGCGAACGATTTGTTTAAAGATCTTTGTATTTTTCTCAACTAAGTCTAAACGAGTTTCACCTGGCTTTTGTGGTAATCCAGCAGTGATAACTACTAAATCTGCATCTTTACAATCTGCATAGCTACCGCTCCAAACTTTTGTTGGTGATGGAGAGAATGGTACCGCATGGCTTAAGTCCATTGCTTCCCCTTCTGCTTTTGCTTCATTAACATCTACTAATACGAATTCTTCAGCTACACCTTGGTTGATCATTGAGTAAGCGTAACTACAACCTACAGCTCCTGTTCCTACTAATACTACACGATTGATACCTTTTTTCATGGTAATTTCCCCTCTCTATTGTTCACATATATTTTTTTATGATTGTTTAAGTAATTAATTAAAATACTAATTTAATGTTGTTTAACTTCTTTACATTCATATTGTAGCACGTATTATTGTGAATTACTTCACAAATTATGACCTATTTGTGAACTTTTTCACATAGAGTGTAAAGTTATTGGAACAGGTGTGGAATCCATTTCAATGGAGGCGTTTTCTTTAGATTGTGAAAGGGTTTTTCTTGTGTTTTTCATCGGTAAGTGAAATTATATCGGCGATTTTTAGAATATATCGACCGTAACTCCAAATATATCAGCGATTATTAAAATTTATCGATCGTAACTCAAATTATATCAGCGATTTTTGCAATATATCGACTTACCGACAAAACTCGACAATACTGACAACATAAAAAAGCTGTCTTCAGTAGATCACACCTGTTGAGAGAAAGCAGCTTCTTCTATATATTATTTATTTTCATCGGTTTCTCCAAGTGTAGGAGGCTATAGCCATACAGCTGGGGTAAAAGTTCAACTTGAGGTATCATTTATTAGATAGATAGTTCCTTCATATTCATACAGGCCCAAATAAACAACATGATTGTATTTACGGCTCTATATACCCAACTGCAACAGCCCATACTTCATATTTCTTCTATTGCATAAAAGATGCAGACTATCCAAAGTCCACCTTTATACAACAAAAAAGAGATAGCAGATTATGCTATCTCTTTTAGTATGACCCGTACGGGATTCGAACCCGTGTTACCGCCGTGAAAGGGCGGTGTCTTAACCACTTGACCAACGGGCCAATTCTGGCAGAGAAGAAGGGATTCGAACCCTCGCACCGCGTTCGCGATCTACTCCCTTAGCAGGGGAGCCCCTTGAGCCACTTGGGTACTTCTCTATAAATATGGCTCCGCAGGTAGGACTCGAACCTACGACCGATCGGTTAACAGCCGATAGCTCTACCACTGAGCTACTGCGGAACAATTATGGTGGGCCTAAATGGACTCGAACCATCGACCTCACGCTTATCAGGCGTGCGCTCTAACCAGCTGAGCTATAGGCCCATAATTGAAAAGCGGGTGAAGAGAATCGAACTCTCGACCAGAGCTTGGAAGGCTCTTGTTTTACCACTAAACTACACCCGCATTAAATTGTAAATGGTGAGCCATGAAGGACTCGAACCTTCGACCCTCTGATTAAAAGTCAGATGCTCTACCAACTGAGCTAATGGCTCATTTTGAAAGTGGTGCCGACTAGAGGACTTGAACCCCCAACCTACTGATTACAAGTCAGTTGCTCTACCAATTGAGCTAAGTCGGCTCGTGATTTCAAAATGGTGGCTCGGGACGGAATCGAACCGCCGACACGAGGATTTTCAGTCCTCTGCTCTACCGACTGAGCTACCGAGCCTTTATGTAAAAAATGGCGGTCCCGACCGGGGTCGAACCGGCGATCTCCTGCGTGACAGGCAGGCATGTTAACCACTACACCACGGGACCATTTGGTTGCGGGGACAGGATTTGAACCTGCGACCTTCGGGTTATGAGCCCGACGAGCTACCGTGCTGCTCCACCCCGCGATGATAAAATATTCACTTTAGAAAAAATGGAGGAGGTAGAGGGATTCGAACCCCCGCGCGACTCTCGCCGCCTGTCGGTTTTCAAGACCGATCCCTTCAGCCGAACTTGGGTATACCTCCGAGATATATACGTCTAATGGTGGACCTTGTAGGACTCGAACCTACGACCGGACGGTTATGAGCCGTCTGCTCTAACCAGCTGAGCTAAAGGTCCTTTATGGTAGCGGCGGAGGGGATCGAACCCCCGACCTCACGGGTATGAACCGTACGCTCTAGCCAGCTGAGCTACACCGCCATAAATGTTATTAATATAAGTGGAGCCTAGCGGGATCGAACCGCTGACCTCCTGCGTGCAAGGCAGGCGCTCTCCCAGCTGAGCTAAGGCCCCATGTTTTTTGGGAATATCGGGAAGACAGGATTTGAACCTGCGACCCCCTGGTCCCAAACCAGGTGCTCTACCAAGCTGAGCCACTTCCCGTTAATAAAAGCGCGCCCGAGAGGAGTCGAACCCCTAACCTCTTGATCCGTAGTCAAACGCTCTATCCAATTGAGCTACGGGCGCATATGGTGCCGAGGGCGGGGGTCGAACCCGCACGGTGGTCACCCACCGCAGGATTTTAAGTCCTGTGCGTCTGCCTGTTCCGCCACCCCGGCATGTCATATTGAAAATTGGAGCGGAAGACGGGATTCGAACCCGCGACCCCAACCTTGGCAAGGTTGTATTCTACCACTGAACTACTTCCGCAAGACATGTATGAGTTATTTAATTAAAAGTGCGGGTGAAGGGAGTCGAACCCCCACGCCAAAGGCGCCAGATCCTAAGTCTGGTGCGTCTGCCAATTCCGCCACACCCGCATATTAATTTATTTAAGAAAAATGGGGCGACTGATGGGAATCGAACCCACGAATGCCGGAGCCACAATCCGGTGCGTTAACCACTTCGCCACAACCGCCATGATTTCTGGTGCCGACTAGAGGACTTGAACCCCCAACCTACTGATTACAAGTCAGTTGCTCTACCAATTGAGCTAAGTCGGCTAAATGGTGGAGGATGACGGGATCGAACCGCCGACCCCCTGCTTGTAAGGCAGGTGCTCTCCCAGCTGAGCTAATCCTCCATTTGCCTGGCAACGTCCTACTCTCACAGGGACAAGGTCCCAACTACCATCGGCGCTAGAGAGCTTAACTTCCGTGTTCGGTATGGGAACGGGTGTGACCTCTCTGCCATCATTACCAGACTGTATTCATTTAAGACAAGAATTATTTTAACTCATTTACTTTTGAAAGTCAACAAGTTTTTTATATTCTTTCAAAACTAGATAACATCGCTTCATATTATATGGTTAAGTCCTCGATCTATTAGTATTCGTCAGCTCCACATGTCACCATGCTTCCACCTCGAACCTATCAACCTGATCATCTTTCAGGGATCTTACTAGCTTACGCTATGGGAAATCTCATCTTGAGGGGGGCTTCATGCTTAGATGCTTTCAGCACTTATCCCTTCCGCACATAGCTACCCAGCTATGCCCTTGGCAGAACAACTGGTACACCAGCGGTGCGTCCATCCCGGTCCTCTCGTACTAAGGACAGCTCCTCTCAAATTTCCTACGCCCACGACGGATAGGGACCGAACTGTCTCACGACGTTCTGAACCCAGCTCGCGTACCGCTTTAATGGGCGAACAGCCCAACCCTTGGGACCGACTACAGCCCCAGGATGCGATGAGCCGACATCGAGGTGCCAAACCTCCCCGTCGATGTGGACTCTTGGGGGAGATAAGCCTGTTATCCCCGGGGTAGCTTTTATCCGTTGAGCGATGGCCCTTCCATGCGGAACCACCGGATCACTAAGCCCGACTTTCGTCCCTGCTCGACTTGTAGGTCTCGCAGTCAAGCTCCCTTATGCCTTTGCACTCTACGAATGATTTCCAACCATTCTGAGGGAACCTTTGGGCGCCTCCGTTACACTTTAGGAGGCGACCGCCCCAGTCAAACTGCCCACCTGACACTGTCTCCCGGGTCGATAAGACCCGTAGGTTAGAATTTCAATACAGTCAGGGCGGTATCCCACCAGCGCCTCCACCGAAGCTAGCGCTCCGGTTTCAATGGCTCCCGCCTATCCTGTACAAACTGTACCAAAATTCAATATCAGGCTACAGTAAAGCTCCACGGGGTCTTTCCGTCCTGTCGCGGGTAACCTGCATCTTCACAGGTACTATAATTTCACCGAGTCTCTGGTTGAGACAGTGCCCAAATCGTTACACCTTTCGTGCGGGTCGGAACTTACCCGACAAGGAATTTCGCTACCTTAGGACCGTTATAGTTACGGCCGCCGTTTACTGGGGCTTCAGTTCAGAGCTTCGCTTACGCTAACCCCTCTCCTTAACCTTCCAGCACCGGGCAGGTGTCACCCCCTATACTTCGCCTTACGGCTTCGCAGAGAGCTGTGTTTTTGCTAAACAGTCGCTTGGGCCTATTCACTGCGGCTTTCCGTTAAGAAAGCACCCCTTCTCCCGAAGTTACGGGGTCATTTTGCCGAGTTCCTTAACCAGAGTTCTCTCGCACACCTTAGGATTCTCTCCTCGCCTACCTGTGTCGGTTTGCGGTACAGGCACCTTTTATCTCGCTAGAAGCTTTTCTTGGCAGCGGGGAATCAAAGACTTCGCTCCATAAGGAGCTTCCCCATCACAGCTCAGCCTTTACGATAAGCGGATTTGCCTACTTATCAGCCTAACTGCTTGGACGTGCACAACCAATCGCACGCTTCTTCTATCCTTCTGCGTCCCTCCATTGCTCAAACGATAAAGAGGTGGTACAGGAATATCAACCTGTTGTCCATCGCCTACGCCTGTCGGCCTCGGCTTAGGTCCTGACTAACCCTGAGCGGACGAGCCTTCCTCAGGAAACCTTAGGCATTCGGTGGACGGGATTCTCACCCGTCTTTCGCTACTCATACCGGCATTCTCACTTCTAAGCACTCCACCAGTCCTTACGGTCTGACTTCACTGTCCTTAGAACGCTCCCCTACCACTGATACCATTCGGTATCAATCCGCAGCTTCGGTGGTGTATTTAGCCCCGGTACATTTTCGGCGCAGAGTCACTCGACTAGTGAGCTATTACGCACTCTTTAAATGGTGGCTGCTTCTAAGCCAACATCCTAGTTGTCTAAGCAACTCCACATCCTTTTCCACTTAATACACACTTTGGGACCTTAGCTGGCGGTCTGGGCTGTTTCCCTTTTGACTACGGATCTTATCACTCGCAGTCTGACTCCTAAGGATAAGTCATTGGCATTCGGAGTTTGACTGAATTCGGTAATCCGATGAGGACCCCTAGTCCAATCAGTGCTCTACCTCCAAGACTCTTACACTTAAGGCTAGCCCTAAAGCTATTTCGGGGAGAACCAGCTATCTCCAGGTTCGATTGGAATTTCTCCGCTACCCACACCTCATCCCCGCACTTTTCAACGTGCGTGGGTTCGGGCCTCCATTCAGTGTTACCTGAACTTCACCCTGGACATGGGTAGATCACCTGGTTTCGGGTCTACGACCACGTACTAAACGCCCTATTCAGACTCGCTTTCGCTGCGGCTCCGCCTCTTCAGCTTAACCTCGCACGGGATCGTAACTCGCCGGTTCATTCTACAAAAGGCACGCCATCACCCGTTAACGGGCTCTGACTAT